>NZ_CAXUOY020000001.1:0-3316787 GCF_964252705.1 Pseudoxanthomonas sp. LjRoot125
ACATTATGGTGAGGCTTTTCCGTTTCGTCAACACCTAATTTCGAGGTTGTTGGCGATTCGTTTCCCTTCGTTTTGGCGCCTTGCCGGTCTGGCAGGGCCCCTTGCGTCGGGGGAGGGAAAGTATGACCTGTTCCCCCACCCTTGGGAAGGGGGAGTCGGCAAAAATTTTCATGGGATGGTTGCCGCTCTATCCCAGGATAGAGCGGCTGACGTTCACGCTTAGCCGGCGACGAGCCGAACACGTGCGAAGTTGCGCTTTCCGACCTGCAGGACGCCCTCAAACCCGGGCGCAAGCACGAGGCCCGCGTCCTCCACCACCTCGCCCGCCACCTTCACCGCGCGCTCCTTCAGCTTACGGCTGGCTTCCGAGTTGCTGGGCGTGATGCCGGCTGCCGTCAGCAGTGCCGCAATGCGGATGCCGTCGGCCGGAACCACCACATCCTTCAGTTCCAGCAGCGACGTATCGCCCTGACCGGTCACCACGGCATGCCAGCCGGCAATCGCCCGCTCGGCTTCTGCGGCATCGTGGAAGCGGGCAGTCAGTTCGCGCGCAAGCCGCAGCTTGATTTCCCGGGGATTTACGCCGCCGGAGGCCACGGTTTGTTTGAGCTGCACCGCTTCGGCAGCACTGATATCGAAGCTGAGTAGCTCGATCCAGTCCCACATCAGCTCGTCACCGATCTTCATGGTCTTGGTGACGATATCGATGGCCGGTTCCGCCACGCCGATGTAATTGCCCAACGACTTGGACATCTTGTTGACGCCGTCCAGGCCGACCAGCAACGGCATGGTCAGCACGATCTGCGGCTTCTGCCCGTAGTGCTCCTGCAGGCCGCGGCCCATCAGCAGGTTGAACTTCTGGTCGGTGCCACCGAGCTCGACGTCGGCCTCCAGCGCCACGGAGTCGTAGCCCTGCACCAGTGGGTAGAGGAATTCATGGATCGCGATCGACTGCTGGGCGGCGTAGCGCTTGGCGAAATCGTCGCGCTCCAGCATGCGGGCGACCGTATGCTGGCCGGCCAGGCGGATCATGTCGGCGGCCGCCATCTTGCCGAACCATTCGGAATTGAAGCGCACTTCGGTGCGCTCGCGATCCAGCACCTTGAAGACCTGCTCCTCATAGGTCCGGGCGTTGTCCAGCACGTCCTCACGGGACAGCGGCTTGCGGGTGACGTTCTTGCCCGAGGGGTCGCCGATCATCCCGGTGAAATCGCCGATCAGGAAGATCACCTGATGGCCCAGGTCCTGGAACTGGCGCAACTTGTTCAGCAACACGGTATGGCCCAGGTGCAGGTCCGGGGCAGTCGGGTCGAAGCCCGCCTTCACACGCAGCGGCCGGCCCAGCTTCAGGCGGGCCTCCAGGTCTTCGGGCTTGAGGATTTCGTCGGCGCCGCGGCCGATCAGGGCAAGAGCTTCAGCGGAGGACACGGGAGAGCGGTTCCAATCAGGGGGCCCGTGAAGGGCAAGTCAGTGAGGTGAAGTTACCGTTAAAAGAAAGTAAACAGTGATACCAATCAAAAAATCCAATTGACTCAATGGTTTGACGCGAAGTCTTCGCGTGTCTATGGTACGCCGATTGGGGCTTCGCCTTGGCCCCGGGGTGCAACCTTGATGCAAACTCATGGGGGCGGCAACAGCCGCAAGCAACAGTTCCGCGAACGCCTGGGGGTGCTTCGCGACACCGCGCTGCACCAGCAAGTGAAGCGGCACCTGCCTGAAGGCCGCTGGACGCGACGCCACTGGATCCACGCCAGCCTGTTTACGACGATCGGCGTGATGATGGCCACGATCGTGCCCGGCTTCTCCAGCGCGATCCAGGCGCCGGTATCCCAGCCGCGCAACACCCTTCTTCTTGAGCTGCCCGAACTCTCGGCCGCGCGCCAGGCCGGTACCGCCGGCGACAGCTGGCAGGTCGTGCGGGTGAAGTCGGGGCAGACCCTGGGTGCGATCTTCGAGGAGCTGGGCATCCCGGCTGCCACCCTGCACCGCATCCTGGACAACGCCGATGCCAAGAAGGCGCTGACGCGCCTGAAGCCCGGCACCGAGATCGCCTTCGACCTGCCGGTCACCGGCGGCCTGCGCACCCTGCGCTACGACCGCGACGCCAACCATCGCGTTGAGCTGCTGGTCGGCACGGACAAGGTCACCGAGCGCGTCATTGCTCGTGAAACCACCACGCGCACCGTGGTGCTGAGCGGCGAAGTGGGTCGTTCGTTGAACCGGTCGGCGCGCAAGGCGGGCCTGACGTCGGCGAACATCAATTCGATGACCGACGAGATCTTCAAGTACGACATCGACTTCAACTCCGACCTCGGGCCGGATGATCGCTTCAGCGTCGTGGTCGAGCAGACCTGGCGCGAGGGCGAGCTGATCAGCACCGGTCCCGTGCAGGCGGCGACCTTCACCGTGGACGGCAAGCTGCATTCGGGTTTCCGCTTCACCCGTCCTGGCGGCAAGCCGGAGTACTTCACCGCCGCGGGCCGGCCGCTGAAGAAGAGCTTCATCCGCATGCCGATTCCATACGCGCGCATGAGCTCCAAGTTCGGCGCGCGTCGCCACCCGGTGCTCGGCACGATGCGCATGCACAAGGGCGTGGACTACGCCGCGTCGACGGGCACGCCGATCATGGCCGCCGGCGATGGTCGCGTGCAGTTCGCCGGCTGGCAGGGCGGCTACGGCCGCACCGTCATCCTCGACCATGGCCGTGGCCACACCACCCTGTACGGACACATGTCGCGGCTCGGCAAGATCAAGCAGGGCCAGCGCATCCCGCAGGGCACGGTGATCGGCTACGTCGGCACGACCGGCCTGTCGACCGGCCCGCACCTGCATTACGAATTCCGCATCAACGGCGTGCACCGCAATCCGCTGTCGGTGACGATGCCGCCGCCGGAGCCGCTGTCCGGCCCGCAGCTGGCAGCGTTCCGTACGTACACCTCGAATGCGCTGGCGCGCATCCGCACGGTCGAAGACATCATCTACGCCGATGTCGGCCCCGCGGAAGAAGCCGCCAAGCCCGCCACGGCGGTGGCGTCGGCCAAGCCCGTGGCTGGCAAGAAGAGCGGCAAGGGCTGATACCCGCACACATGGCGGGAAGCCAGAAAAGGCGGGACACTGTCCCGCCTTTTTCTTTGCCCGCGAATCCCGCATGACGACACCTGCTTCCGACGAGCTCTACCTGGGATTGATCTCCGGCACCAGCGCCGATGGCATCGATGCCGCGCTCGTCAGGTTCCAGGCGTCGACGACAGGCCTGCGGTGCGAACTCGTCCATGGGCGCACGTTCCCCTGGGATCCCGCCTTGCGGACGCAACTGGTCGCACTGGGCCAGGGCGCCGATGCCGTGTCGCTGGATGCGCTGGGCTCGCTCGATGGCCGCACTGCGCTCGCCTTCGCCGATGCAGCGACGAACCTGTTGGAAGAAGCCGGCGTGCCCCGCGGTCGCGTGCGCGCGCTCGGCTCGCATGGACAGACGATCCGCCATCGCCCGCATGCCAACCCGCCGTTCACCTGGCAGCTCGGCGACGGCAACGTGATCGCCGAACGCAGCGGCATCGACACCGTCGCCGACTTCCGTCGCCGCGATGTGGCCGCGGGCGGCCATGGCGCGCCGCTGATGCCGGCGTTCCATGCCGCCCTCCTCGGCTCGCCGCACGAGGATCGCGCGGTGCTGAATCTGGGTGGCATCGGCAACTTCACCCTGCTGCCGATCGCGGGCGATTTACGCGGCTTCGATACCGGGCCCGCGAACGCATTGATGGACGCCTGGTGCGAGCGCCACACCGGCCAGCCGTACGATGCGGGCGGCGCGCTGGCCGCCGCCGGCCGAGTGGACGCCGCGCTGCTGGCGCGCCTGTTGGCCGAACCGTGGTTCGCGCTGCCGCCGCCCAAGAGCACGGGGCGCGAGCAGTTCCACCTGGACTGGCTCGACGCGCGGCTGGGGGATGCCTCGCTATCACCCGCGGACGTGCAGGCGACGCTGTTGGAGCTGACCGCGCGCACCGTCGCCGACGCATTGCAGATGACGCAGCCGGATACTCGGCGCGTGCTGGTCTGCGGTGGCGGCGTGCATAACGCCGTGCTGATGGTGCGGTTGGCGGCGCACCTGCCGCAGGCCGTGGTGGAATCCACGGCATTGCACGGCCTGGACCCGGACTACGTGGAAGCGATGGGTTTCGCCTGGCTTGCGCGCGAAACGCTTGCCGGCCGGCCCGGCAACCTGCCCGCCGTCACCGGTGCGGCGGGCCCGCGCGTGCTAGGCACGGTGTTCCCGGCCTAGAAGCCCTTGCCGGGCGGCACGTCCTTCAGTGCGCTGATGGCGTCAGCCAGTGCGTTGACCTCGCGATCACTCAGGCCGCCACGGACTTCCGACTCACAGACGAACAGGCCCTGTTCGAGCAGGTTGAAGATGGTGTCGTGGACCGTCCAGCCGCGCGCCTGGGACACCCGCCGGATGCGTTCGGCCAGGATCGGATCCACGTCCTTCAGCACGATGTCGGTCATCTTCCCGTCCCCTGTACTCCCCATCGGCAGACTTTAGCGCAGCTCATGCCGACGGCGGGCGGCCAACGCCGCTGGCAGGCTCGTGGCCGCCACCGAAGCGGATGCGCGGCGCCAACCAGAAGAACAACACGACGGCCGGCACCGCGACCAGCGCAGTGATCCAGAAGTACACGCCGTAACCAGTCTGTTCCACGATGCTCCCCGACACTGCGCCCAGCAGCTTGCCCGGCAACATCATCAGCGACGAGAACAGGGCGTACTGGGTCGCGGTGAAGCGCTGGTTGACCAGGGCCGAGAGGAAGGCCACCAGCGTGGTCCCCTGGAAGCCTTGCGCCAGGTTTTCGCCGGAGATCACCAGCGTCAGTTTCCATACATCGCCGTCGGCGCCGATCAGCCAGACGTACAACAGGTTGCTGATCGCGCCCAGCACGATGCCCGCCAGCAGCGGCCATTTCACTCCCCAGCGCGCGACCGCGATGCCGGCGATAAACACGCCCACGAGACCCACCCAGACACCCCAGATCTTGGATACGGCGCCGATCTCGGTCTTGGTGAACCCTTGGTCGAGGTAGAACGGCGCCATGATGCCGCCGCCGAGGGACTGGTCGGAGATCTTCGCCAGCAGAATGAAAGCCAGCAGGGCGGCCGCCAGGGCCACGCCGAACCGGCGGAAAAAGTCGACGAAGGGCTCCACGACACCTTCGCGCAAGCCTTCTCCCCAGGTCGTCACGCGGATCCGCACGACATCCGGTTCGCGGGACATAAAGACCGCGACGACGGGAATCAGCATGAACACTGCCATCAGCTGGTAGACCAGGGGCCACGGCACCTGGTCGGCCAGGATGAGCGCCAGCGCGCCAGTGATGATCAGTGCAATGCGATAGCCAAGCGAGTAGGTCGCCAGCAACGCACCCTGCGCTTCCTGCGGCGCGATCTCGATGCGGTACGCATCAACCGCGATATCGAGCGTCGCGCCCGCAAACGCGGTCAACAACGTGATCCATATGAAGGGCGCCAGCTGCGTGGGCGTCAGGTGCGCCATCAACAGCAGACCCACGATGACGATGACCAGCGCCAGCAGCAGCCACCCCCGCCGCTGCCCCAGTCGCCCCAGCAGCGGCAGGCGCCAGCGATCGACCAACGGCGCCCACAGGAACTTCAACGTGTAGCTCAGGCCGGCGCTGGCGATCAGCGTGATGCTCTTCAGTTCCAACCCGTTCTCGGTCAGCCAGTAGGCCAACGTGCCCGCCACCAGCAGGAACGGCATGCCCGAGGCGAAACCGAAAAAGAACATCGTCCATGCCGATGGCTGCGCAAAGGCACGCCAGACCGAGGGTTTGCCGGGCCGTTCGCTGGCGGAGGTCGTCATCAGGTGTAGTCCACCGTGAAGGGCGCATGGTCGGAGAATCGCTGCTCGCGGTAGATCGAGCAGGCCTTCAGGCGATCGCGTAGCGAAGGCGTGACGAACTGGTAATCGATCCGCCACCCCACGTTGTTGGCGCGCGCGGCGCCGCGGTTGCTCCACCAGGTGTAGTCCTGGCCTTCGGGGTGCAGCGCACGGTAGGCATCGACCCAGCCGCCATCGTCCACGCACATGCCGTTCAGCCAATCGCGCTCCGGCGGCAGGCAGCCGGAATTCTTCTGGTTGCTGGTCCAGTTCTTGATGTCCAGCCGGCTGCGCACGATGTTCCAGTCGCCGCACAGCACGTAATGGCGACCGCTGCGGCGCCATTCGTCCAGCACCGGGGCCAGCCAGTCCATGACCTTGAACTTGAAGCCCTGGCGCTCGTCGCCCGAGGAGCCCGACGGGATATAGAACGACACCACGCTTAGCTGGCCGAACCGCGCTTCGATATAGCGCCCTTCTTCGTCGAAGTCGGGCCAGCCCAGCGCGGTGCGGACCTCATCGGGCTCGCAACGCGCGTAGATCGCCACGCCGCTGTAGCCCTTCTTGGTGCTGGCGTCGCGGAACCAGGCCTTGTAGCCGGCCGGCAGGAATTCCGGACCGGCCAGCTGGTGTTCCTGCGCCTTGGTCTCCTGCACGCACAGCACGTCGGCGTTCTGCGCGGTGAACCAGTCGAAGAAGCCCTTGGTGGCCGCCGAGCGCAGGCCGTTGGCATTGAAGCTGATGATGCGCATGTGCACTACGTTCGTCGGAAACCGGGCAAGCGTACCCGAACCGGCGCCCCCACCGCGCGACGTGCACGCCATGGCGGTTATCCTGTCCCCCATCCTGTTCAGTCCTTGCTCCCATGACCGACCACCGTTCCCGGTTCCTCCAGCTCGCACTGCACGCGCAGGCCCTGCGCTTCGGCCAGTTCACGCTGAAGTCGGGCCGGCAGAGTCCCTACTTCTTCAATGCCGGGCGTTTCGACAGCGGCGCCCGGTTGGCCGGTCTGGCCGCGTGCTACGCCGATGCGGTCGAGGACGCCGGGCTGGAGTTCGACCTGCTGTTCGGGCCAGCCTACAAAGGCATCCCGCTGGCGACCGCCTTGGCGTGCGAATTCGCCCGCCGCGGCCGCGACCTCCCGGTGGCCTTCAATCGCAAGGAGGCCAAGGATCACGGCGAGGGCGGCCTGCTGATCGGCGCACCGCTGGAGGACCGCCGCGTGCTGATCGTCGACGACGTGATCACCGCGGGCACCGCCATCCGCGAGGCGCTGGGACTGATCCGCGCCGGTGGCGGCCGACCGGCCGGCATCGTGGTCGCGCTGGATCGCCAGGAAGTGCTCGGCGAGCCGGCCTCCGGTAGCGCCCGGCGCTCCGCGGCTCAATCCGTGGCGGAAGAAACCGGCGTGCCCGTCGTGGCCGTCGCCAGCCTGCATGACCTGCTTGCTTTTGCCGGTGAAAGCGCCGACCTTGTCCACCATCGCGACGACCTGCTGGCCTATCGGGCCCGCTACGGCAGCGCGTCCCAGGACTGATGCAGCAGGGGGCTGTCATGACCGTCCGTATCCCGTTGATGTTGGCTGCCTGCTTGCTGGCGCCCTCGGCTCTGGCGCAAGACAAGGCGCCTGCGAAAAAGTTGTTCTGCTGGGAAGAGAAAGGCCAGCGGGTTTGCAGCGATGCCCTGCCGGCTGAAGCCGTCAACGCCGCGCGAGAGGAAATCAGCGCGACCAGCGGCTTGCGGACAGGTGGCGTGGGCCGCGCCATGACCGAAGAAGAGAGAGCGCAAGCCGCCATCGAATCCCAGCAGCGTCAGATGGACGCGGCGGCGGCAGAAACCCGGCGACGCACCGATGCGGCGATGCTGCTGTCTTATCGGGACGAGAACGATCTGCGTCGCGTGTTCAACGAACGCATCGCCATCGTCGACAACAACGTGCGGACGGCCCGCTACAACACGGTGAGCCTGCGCGACGGCTTGGTCAGCCTGCTGCAGACCGCCGGCAACCAGGAGCTGGGCGGTCGACCCGTCGCGCCGGAGTTGGCTGCGAATATCCGGCAGCGACACGCCGAACTGGTACGCACGCGCCGGCTGCAGCACAGCTTCGAGACCCAGCGCGCGGCGCTGGACGTCGAGATCACCGACATCATGCAGCGCTATCGCGCCGTGAAGGGCATCAGCGCGGACGCCATCGAGGAAGCGGCGGGACAGACGCCGGCCACCACGCGCAAGTAACCCCGCAAACGACGACGCCGGGACATGCCCGGCGTCGCTCGCGCCCCACGTCATCAGGCCTCAGAACGTCATCGCCAGTTCCGGTGCAAGTGCCTGCAGGCGCGTGCGGAACTCGGTCTTGATGCGCTCCAGCGCTTCCTTGTTGTCTGCTTCGAAACGCAGCACCAGGATGGGTGTCGTGTTCGAGGCGCGCACCAGGCCCCAACCGTCGTCCCAGTCGGCGCGCAGGCCGTCGATGGTCGACAGTCGAGCGCCTTCGAACTCCACCCCTTCGACGAAGCGCGCAACGATCTCGTGCGGCGTGCCTTCGACGACGTCCACCTTGATCTCCGGCGTCGACACGCCGTCGGGCAGGGCGGCGAGCACCTCCGACGGCGTCTCGGACCGGTTCGCCAGGATCTCCAGCAGGCGAGCCGCCGAGTACAGGCCATCGTCGAAGCCGTACCAGCGTTCCTGGAAGAAGAAGTGCCCGCTCATCTCGCCGGCGAGCTCCGCACCGCTCTCGCGCATCTTGGCCTTGATCAGCGAGTGCCCGGTCTTCCACATCATCGGCGTGCCGCCATGGCGCAGCACCCAGCCCTGCAGCTTCCCGGTGCACTTCACGTCGTAGATGATGAGCGCGCCGGGATTGCGCTCCAGCACGTCGGCCGCGAACAGCATCAGCAAGCGGTCCGGGAAGATCACCGCGCCTTCCCTCGTCACCACGCCAAGGCGGTCGCCGTCGCCGTCGAACGCCAGGCCGATGTCGGCATCGAACCGCTTCACGGTCTGGATCAGGTCTTCCAGGTTGTGCGGCTCGCTGGGGTCCGGGTGGTGGTTCGGGAAGGTGCCGTCGACTTCGCAGTAGAGCGGAATCACCTCTGCACCGATGGCTTCCAGCAACTGCGGCGCGATGTCGCCCGCCACGCCGTTGCCCGCGTCCACGACCACCTTCAACGGGCGCTCCAGCTGCACGTCGTCGGCGATGCGTTGGATGTAGTCGGCCGAGATGTCGCGCTGCTGCAGGTCGCCCGGCACATTGGCGATGTAGAGCCGGTTGTCGCGGATGCGCTCGTACAGGTCGGTGATGGCATCGCCGGACAGCGTCTGCCCACCGACCACGATCTTGAACCCGTTGTAGTCCGGCGGATTGTGGCTGCCGGTCAATGCCACGCAACTGCCTGCACGCAGATGGTACGCACCGTAGTAGACCACCGGTGTGGGCGCCAGGCCGATGTCGACGACATTGCGGCCGGCCTTGCGCAGACCGTTGATGAGGCCGCCGATCAGGTCAGGGCCCGACAAACGCCCATCGCGGCCGACCACGATGTCGGCCAGGTCCTCGTCGCGCATCACCGAGCCGATCGCCAGGCCGATCAGCTCGGCCACCTCGGTGCTCAGTGTCTTGCCCACGATGCCGCGGATGTCGTAGGCACGGAAGATGCCGGGATCGACGTCCACCGTCGCTCGGGCAGGCCGCGCGCCTTCTTCTCGCTCGCCCACCTCGCGGGTCGCTGCGGACATCGGTGGGGGTTCGCGCAGGAGGGCCTCGCCGAGGGTCGGCTCGTCGCCTTCGGGGCCTTCCGCCTTCTTCTTGCCCAGCGCAGGCAAGCGGATGCCACCGCGGGCCACCAGCAGCGCCATGATCGCGAGGATGCCCAGCAGCCCAGCGACCACCATGGCGGGAATCGCGCCGAGGCCCAGCGGGCCGGGCTCGCTGTCGGGTACGGCCGTCGCCACCCGGAGACCGGTCTTGCCGACCACGTGCGCCATGCGCTCTGCAGCGTCCTGCAGGCTGCTGTTACCGCGCTCTCGCACGCTGAAGCCACCCTGGCGCAACGCCAGATAGCCGCCCTGCGGTGCCCGCACCCCATCGAAGCCGACCGTCAGTCGCGCCAGTGGCAACCGTACGTACACCACGCCCTGCGGTACAGCGGCGGCCAGGCCGAAGACCGTGGCCTTGCCATCCCTCAGCACACGCGCGGCGACCTGGTCTCCCTGCATCGCGGCTTCCAGCAGCGCGAGCTTGCTGTACCCGAACGCAGATGCGTCGTCGTAAGCGGCGTCCAGGTTGGCGTCCAGGATCTCGACCGTCTCGACGCCGGTCCATCCGTCCCGTAACGCGGCTGTGGCCGCCGCCGTATCGTTCGCGGCCAAGGCTTGCTTCACCGGCCCGGATTCCAGGCGTCGGGCCAACTCCTTGCTATGGGTGTCGTATTCGCCCTGCACTGCCTGCACCGCCGTGTCGCGAGCACGCTCCATGTCGGTCAGCAGGGTTGCCTCACGCCACTGCCGCACCCCGCTCCAGCCCAGCAGGCCGGCCAACAGGACCAGCAGCAAGGCGAGCATCGGCAGCGCACGCTGCAGATCGCCCACGGGCATGCGCGCACGGCGCTCGTTCGTTGCGTTCATCGGCTTGTCCCCTGTCATCGCACGCCGGTGTGGCCGAAACCACCCGTCCCCCGTGCGCTGTCGGCGAAAGTATCCACCACTTGGAGCTCCACGCGCACCACGGGCAGCACCATGACCTGGGCGATACGGTCGCCTGGCTGGATGGTGAAGGCCTCATGGCCCCGGTTCCATACACTGATCAGCAACGGCCCCTGGTAGTCGGCATCGATCAATCCCGTGCCGTTGCCGAGCACGATGCCGTGGCGGTGACCCAAGCCGGAGCGCGGCAGCACCACCGCGCAGAGATGGGGGTCGCCCAGGTGCAGGGCGATTCCGCTGGGCACGAGGGCGGCGTCGCCCGGCTCCAACACCAGCGGCGCATCCAGCGCGGCACGCAGATCCATGCCGGCGCTGGCTTCGGTGGCGTAGGCCGGTAACGGCCATTCATCGCCGAAGCGGGGGTCCAGCAGTTTCACTTCCACCGCGCGGGGTGCACTCATGCGTTCAGTCGCTCCACGATCAGATCGATCAGTTCGTCCGCCAGGCGGGTCTTGGGCGCGGTCGCGAAGCTGCGCTCGCCATCCTTCCAATACGCCGTCATCGCGTTCTGGTCGCTTTCGAAACCGCCATCGGCGATACCCACCCGGTTGGCCACGATCATGTCCAGCCGCTTGGCTTCAAGCTTCTTGCGCGCGTATTCCGCCACGTTGTTGGTCTCGGCAGCGAAGCCGACCACCAGCTTCAGCGCCTGGGTCTGCGCCGCGACCTCGGCGAGGATGTCGGGCGTGCGCACCAGGTCCAGCGCCAGCGATTCGCTGGATTTCTTGATCTTGTTGGCCGCCGGTTCGCGCGGGGTGTAGTCGGCCACCGCAGCGGCCCCGATATAGATGTCGGCAGGCAGCGCCGCGAACACCGCAGCGTGCATCTGCGCAGCCGAACGGACATCGACCCGGGTCACGCCGGGCGGCGTCGGCAGGTGCACAGGACCGGCCACCAACGTGACGCGCGCACCACGTCGGGCGGCGCTCGCCGCCACGGCGAAGCCCATCTTGCCGCTGCTGCGATTGCCCAGGTAGCGCACCGGGTCCAGGTCTTCGTAGGTGGGGCCGGCGCTCACGACCACGGCCAGCCCGGCCAGATCCTGCGGACCGGACGGCACTGCGCCTTGCGCCAGCGCGGCCACGATCTCCTCTGGTTCCGCCAACCGGCCGGGGCCGGACTCGCCTTCGGCCAGCGGACCATCGTTCGGGCCCACGATCTGCACGCCGCGTTCGCGCAGCGTGGCCAGGTTGGCCTGGGTGGCAGGGTGCTGCCACATCCGATGGTTCATCGCCGGGGCGATCGTGAGGGGCGCAGTGGTCGCCAGGCACAGGGTGGTGACCAGGTCATCGGCCATGCCATGGGCCAAGCGCGCCATGAGATCCGCCGTGGCGGGAGCGATGATCACGCGGTCGGCCCAGCGCGCCAGTTCGATGTGGCCCATCGCCTGCTCGGCGGCGCTATCCCACAACGTGGTCCGGGTAACGTGGCCCGACAGCGCCTGGAAGCTCAGCGGCGTGACGAACTGCTGCGCCCCCGACGTCATCGCCACCTGCACCTCCGCCCCCGCCTCGCGCAGGCGGCGTACGAGCTCCAGCGCCTTGTAGGCCGCGATCCCGCCCCCTACGCACAACAGCACGCGTTGCCCCGCCAGACCCGATGTCTTGTCCGCTCCGCTCACGTCGGCCCATTCCTACGTCGATTCAGGCGATTAGCTTAACCGAACGCCCCGTGATGCCCGATGCATGCCAGCACCCCCGCACGGGAAGCTGGGGCCATGCAGATCCGCGATTGGCCCGCTGAAGAACGTCCCCGCGAAAAGTTGCTGAGCCGGGGTGCCGGGTCCCTGAGCGATGCCGAACTGCTCGCGCTCTTCCTGGGGTCCGGATTGCGCGGCCGCGATGCGGTGACGACCGCTCGCGAGCTGCTCGCTGCCCATGGCCCGCTTCGTAGCTTGCTGGAACGGCCACCGGCGGACCTCCTCACCCTGCCTGCCGTGGGGCCGGCGCGGGCCTGCGCGCTGGCGGCGGCGCTCGAACTGGCGAACCGCCTGCTGCTGGCCCATCTCGAACGCGGCGAGGCCATCAGCGACCCGGCGGCCGCGGGGCGCTACTTCGCGCAGCGGCTGCGTGGGCGGCGGCACGAGGTCTTCGCGGCCCTTTTCCTGGATACGCGCCACCGCGTCCTGGCATTCGAGGAGTTGTTCCATGGCTCCGTCGACAGTGCGGAAGTACACCCGCGCGAAGTCGCGCGCCGCGCGCTGGCGTTCAATGCCTCGGCCTTGATCATCGGGCACAACCACCCCTCCGGCTGCGCCGAGCCCTCCGCCGCCGATCGGGCGGTGACCCAGCGGCTGAAGCAGGCCCTGGCCCTGGTGGACGTGCGCCTGCTGGACCATTTCATCGTCGGCGACGGTGCGCCGCAATCGATGGCGGCGCGCGGCTGGGTCTGAGACAGTCGCTGCCTGAACCGCGCCGGCACCACGCAAGCGCCGGGAAAATCTAGAATAGGCGGTTCCCACGCAACACGACGGCCTTCCGTGAAAGCTTCCCTTCGCGCCTTGATCGCCCAGGGCATCGACGCCCTGCGCTCCGCCGGCACCCTGCCGGCCGACACTGCCACGCCCGATTTCGTGGTCGAGCGACCCAAGACCCGCGAGCACGGCGACTTCGCCACCAACGCCGCTATGCTGCTGGCCAAGGCCGCGCGCAGCAATCCGCGCGCCATCGCCACCGCCCTCGTGGCGGCCCTGCCCGCCAGCGATGACGTCGCCAAGGTCGAGATCGCGGGCCCCGGCTTCATCAATTTCCACCTGACCCCGGGTGCCTACCAGCGCGAAGTGGCGACCGCCCTCGCCCAGGGCGAGGCCTATGGCCGCAACGCCAGCGGCGCCGGCCGCACGGTGGGCGTGGAATACGTCTCGGCCAACCCGACGGGTCCGCTGCATGTCGGCCACGGCCGTGCCGGCGCCATCGGCGACTGCATCGCCCGCGTGCTGGCGGCCAACGGCTGGAACGCCAAGCGCGAGTTCTACTACAACGACGCCGGCGTGCAGATCGACAACCTGGCCAAGTCCACCCAGGCGCGTGCGCTGGGCAAGTCGCCCGACAGCGAAGGCTGGCCGGAAGACGGCTATCGCGGCGACTACATCGCCGACGTCGCGCAGGCCTACCTCAACGGTGATTCGGTCGAGGTCGAGGGCCACGTGGTCACCGGCGAAAAGGATCCGCAGGACCTGGATGCCATCCGCCGGTTCGCGGTGGCCTACCTGCGCCGCGAGCAGAACCTGGACCTGGCCGCATTCGGCGTGTCGTTCGACCGCTATTTCCTGGAAAGCTCGCTGTACGCCGACCAGAAGGTCGAAGAGACCGTGCGCAAGCTGGTCGCCTCCGGCCACACGTACGAGGAAGGCGGCGCGCTGTGGCTGAGGTCCACCGACTTCGGCGACGACAAGGACCGCGTGATGCGCAAGTCCGACGGCAGCTACACCTACTTCGTGCCGGACGTGGCCTACCACCTCAGCAAGTGGCAACGCGGCTATGAGCGCGCGATCACCGAACTGGGCGCCGACCACCATGGCTCGCTGGCCCGCGTGAAGGCCGGCCTGCAGGCGCTGGGCGATGGCATTCCGAAGGGATACCCGGAGTACGTGCTGCACCAGATGGTCACGGTGATGCGCGGTGGCGAGGAAGTGAAGCTCTCCAAGCGCGCCGGCAGCTATTTCACCTTGCGCGACCTGATCGAGGAAACCAGTGCCGATGCGACGCGCTGGTTCCTGATCGCGCGCAAGCCCGATTCGCAACTGACCTTCGATATCGACCTGGCCCGTCAGCAGAGCAACGACAATCCGGTGTTCTACGTGCAGTACGCGCATGCCCGCGTGTGCAGCCTGCTGCGCCAGGCAGGCGAGAAGGGCTATGCGTACGACCAGGCGAACGGCCTGGCGAACCTCGCGCGACTGGACGACGAGACCTCGCTGCTGCTGATGGTGGAACTGTCGCGCTACCCGGAAGTGGTGGAAGTGGCCGGCGAATCGCTGGAGCCGCACGCCGTGGCGCAATACCTGCGCGAGTTGGCCTATGCTTTCCACACGTGGTACGCCGGTACGCCGGTGCTGGTGGACGATGCCGCCGCGCGCGATGCGCGGCTGGCACTGGCCCTGGCGGTACGCCAGGCGCTGGCGAACGGACTGGACCTGTTGGGCGTCAGCGCGCCCGAAAAGATGTAAGCGGAGAAGCAGTACATGGCAGCAAGACGCGGCAAGAACCAGGCCACGCGCAATTCCGGTCACGCTACGCCCGCCTGGGTATGGCTGGTCCTCGGCCTGCTGATCGGCCTGGCGGTGTATTTCATCGTCCCCGGCCTGGGCAAGAAGGACGGCGATGGCTTCTTCCGTCCGCAGCCCAATCCGGATGCGCAGCCCGCACCGATCGACAGCGCCGACGTGGAAGCCGTCGTGCCCGACGCGCCGGTGGGTGATGCCGGCGCGCCGTCGACCGCGACGGGCGATACCGGCAAGGAAACGCAGTACGACTTCTACACGCTGCTGCCGGGCAAGGAAGTACAGATGTCCGACGCCGAACTCGCCGCCAGCGCGCGCGAGGAGGAAGCCCGCAAGGCGCGTGCCGCGCTGAACGGCCAGTCGACGGCCGTCGTGCCGGCACCGTCCGGCAACGACACTGCACAGCCTGCACCGATCGACGAGGCCCCCGCGCCTCGCGCGACGACCGACGCACCGCGCGTCGCCGATACGGCGCCGGCACCCAAGCCCACGACCACGGTGGCGAGCGCGGACACCGGCGCCCGCTATATCCTGCAGGCCGGCGCGTTCGGCGCGTCCGGCGATGCCGAAGCCACCAAGGCCAAGATCGCCATGCTTGGCCTCAGCGCGCGCGTGGAATCGGCGCAGATCAACGGCAAGACGGTGTACCGCGTGCGCATGGGCCCCTACGGCACGGCGAGCGAACTGGCCGAAGCCAAGCAGAAGCTCGCCAGCAGTGGCTTGCCCGCGATGGCGGTGAAGGCGCAGTGAGTGTGCTTCGCCCCTGGCAGCGCATGGCGCTGGCCACGGTAACGGTGCTGGTGGCGCTGCTGCTCGCGTCCTGGATCGCGGCTCGCGTCCTGCCCCCCAGCTGGCAACAGGTCGTGGTGACGCCGCTGGGCTATCTCGCCCCGATCAGCTATCTGGTCACCGCCGCCTGCATGGCGCTGGGCGGCGCCATGGCCGGGCGGCGCTTCCTGGTGGTCGCGCTGGGCATGACCTTCGCGCTGTGGATCGCCACGTTCGTGCTGTTGGCGAACATCGCGCTGCCGACCGCCGACAGCACGCATCCCCTCTTCGCCGTCTTCCGCACGAATGTCGCCAGCGCCGTGTTGTCGCTTGCCGCAGCCGCGCTCGGCACCGACCTCGGTGCCCGCTGGCAGGCGCACCGCGCGCTGCGCGCGGCCGCCTGACCGCCCCTCTTCCCCTCGCTGCAGGATCGACCATGACCCGCACTGCCCTCATCACCGGCGCCACCTCGGGCTTCGGCGCCGCGGCCGTTCGCCGCTTCGTTGCCGCTGGTTGGCGCGTGGTCGCCACCGGTCGCCGGGCCGACCGACTGCAGGCATTGGTCGATGAACTCGGCGCGGACAAGGTGCATGTCGCCGCGTTCGATGTGCGCGACGAAGCCGCCCTCGACGCGGCCCTCGATGCGCTGCCGGAAGCCTTCCGTGGCATCGACCTGCTGGTCAACAACGCGGGCCTCGCGCTGGGCACGGCGCCTGCACAGAAGGCCTCGCTGGACGACTGGCGCACGATGATCGAGACGAATGTGCTGGCGCTGGTCACCGTCACCCGCCGGCTGCTGCCGCAGTTGGTCGAACGCAAGGGCGCCATCATCAACATCGGCTCGATCGCCGGCAGCTACCCCTATCCGGGCGGCAACACCTACGGCGGCACCAAGGCTTTCGTCCGGCAGTTCTCGCTCGGCCTGCGCAGCGACCTGCATGGCACCGGCGTGCGGGTAACCGATATCGAGCCCGGCATGGCCGAAACCGAATTCACCCTGGTGCGCACGCACGGCGACCAGGCTGCGTCCGACAAGCTCTACGCCGGCGCACAGCCGATGACGGCCGCCGACATCGCCGAACAGATCTTCTACGTCGCCACGTTGCCCGCGCACCTCAACATCAACCGGCTCGAGATCATGCCGGTGACGCAGTCATTCGCGGGCTTCCAGGTGGCCCGCGACTGACGCAGACTCAGCCCAGCGGTTCGTCCGACAGATAGGTGTAGCCGGTCAAACCGGCTTCCAGCGCATCGGCCAGCACCACGGCCTCATCCGCGGGCAACTTCGCCTCTTCCACGCGCGTGCGGTAGGCCGCGCGCAGGTCTTCCAGCTTGTAGCCCACGTAATCGAGCATGACGTCGGTGGTGTCGCCGCGGCGCTGCTGGGTGAGCAAGTAGCCGGTACCGGCGTCCGCGCTGACTTCCACCGCATCGGTGTCACCGAACAGGTTGTGGATGTCGCCGAGGATTTCCTGGTAGGCACCGACCAGGAAGATGCCCAGGCGGTAGCTTTCGCCAGGCTTCATCGCATGCAGCGGCAGCGAGGAGTCCAGCCCTTCGTTCTCGACGTAGGTCTTGACCATGCCATCCGAATCGCACGTCATGTCGGCGATGATGCCGCGCCGCGACGGCGCTTCGTCGAGGCGTTCGATCGGCACGATCGGGAACACCTGGTCGATGGCCCACACGTCGGGGATCGATTCGAACACGCTGAAGTTGACGAAGTATTTGTCGACGAGGCGCTCGTTGAGCTCGTCCAGCAGATCGCGATGGCTGCGCTCGTCGCTGCTCAGGCGGCCACGCACGGCGTGCGCGATCGCGTAGAACAGGTCGTCGATGCGCGCGCGGTGGACCAGGTCGATCTGGCCCAGCGCGTACAGCGACAGGCCTTCGCTGTGGTGGTGCTGCGCTTCGTGGAAGAGCTCCACGGCCGGCCGCGTGTCCAACTCGCCGTGGATCTCGCGCAGGTGGCGGATCACCACCGGCTCGTCGTCGTGTGCGGGCGGCACGCGGCCTTCCGGCGCCTGCTCGACTTCCGACACGTTGACCACCAACACCGCGTGGTGCGCGGTCATCGCACGGCCGCACTCGGTGACGATGCGCGGCGGCGTCAGGCCATGCTGCTCGCACGCCTCGGCCAACGGCTGCACGATGTTGCTGGCGTACTGGCCGATGCCGTAGTTGATCGAGCAGTAGCTGCGCGAACGCGTCCCTTCGTAATCGATGCCCAGGCCGCCGCCGACGTCGACGTGGCTGATGGTCGCGCCCAGCTTCGACAGTTCGACGAAGTAGCGGGTCGCCTCGCGCATGCCGTTCGCAATGTCGCGCACGTTGCTGATCTGCGAACCCATGTGGAAATGCAGCAGGCCCAGCGTGTCCTGAAGACCGGCCTCACGCAGCTGCTTCCACAGGTCGAGCACCTGCCGCGGCGACAGGCCGAACTTGGCCTTGTCGCCACCGCTGTTCTGCCACTTGCCCGCGCCCAGCGTGGCAAGACGCATGCGCACACCCAGGCCGGGCTTCACGCCCAGCTTGCGGGACTCCTCGATGACCAGCGCCAGTTCCGACGGCTTCTCGATGACGATGAAGGTCTGCAGGCCCAGCTTGCGGCCGATCAGCGCCAGGCGGATGTACTCACGATCCTTGTAACCGTTGCAGACGATCAACCCGCCCGGACGCGATAGCGCCAGTACCGCCATCAGTTCCGGCTTGCTGCCGGCCTCCAGGCCGAAGCCATCGCCCGCGTGCGAGGCCAGCGTGCCTGCGACGCCACGATGCTGGTTGACCTTGATCGGATACACCGCGGTGTAGCCGCCCTTGTAGTCCCAGTCGGCCTGCGCCTGCGCGAACGCGGCCTGCAGCTTGCCGAGGCGGTCGCCAAGGATGTCCGGGAAGCGCACCAGCAGCGGCAGCTGGGCGCCCTGCGTCCTGGCGGCTTCCACCACCTCCGGCAGCGGGATCTGCGGACCCTGCGCACCCTTCGGCGAGACGACGATGCGGCCGGCGGCGTCCACGTCGAAATACCCTTCCGCCCAGTGCGGGATGGAGTAGGTCGTACGGGCGCGGTCGGTGGACCAGGACATGGCGGTTTCCAGGGGTGGGGCGAACGGAGGCGCATTCTACAGGCTGCGGTCACATGGGTCCGTTACAATGCGGCGCCGCGGCGGCAGGCCCTGCCGCCGTTGACTTTCCCTTCATGCAGGACCGCCCCATGACCGCCAACGACACCTGGTTCATCGAACACTTCGAGCACACCGGCTCGGCCATCGGCTTCCGCACCACCGCCAAGCTGGACGAAGTGCAGTCGCCGTTCCAGAAGATCGAGATCTACGACAGCACCGACTGGGGCAAGTTGATGGTCATCGACGGCGCGATGATGCTGACGACGAAGGACAACTTCTTCTACCACGAGATGATCGCCCACCCGGTGCTGTTCACCCACGCCGCGCCGAAGCGCGTGGTGATCATCGGCGGCGGCGACTGCGGCACGCTGCGCGAGGTGCTGAAGCACCCGGGCGTAGAGAAGGCCACGCAGTGCGACATCGACGAGCAGGTCACGCGCATGGCGGAGAAGTATTTCCCCGAGTTGTGCGAGTCCAACAACGACCCGCGCGCCGAACTGCTGTTCGACGACGGCGTGGCGTACATGGCCAACTGCGAACCCGGCAGCGTCGACGTGGTCATCGTCGATTCGACCGACCCGGTGGGCCCGGCGGAGGGCCTGTTCAACAAAGCGTTCTTCGAGAGCTGCTACCGCGCGCTTAAGCCGGACGGCCTGCTGGTGCAGCAGTCGGAGTCGCCGCTCGCGCTGCTGGACCTGATCAAGGACATGCGCGCGGAGATGGGCAAAGCCGGCTTCCAGTCGTTCAAGACGCTACCGTTCCCGCAGCCGTGCTACCCGACCGGCTGGTGGAGCGTCACCGTGGCCAGCAAGCAGGCCGGCGCGGACTTCGCGTTCCGCCAGGCAGACGCGGCAGCCAAGCCTTTCGACACGCTCTACTACACCGCGCACCTGCACACCGGCGTGCTGGTGGCGCCGCCGTTCGTAGCGAAGGCGCTGGGCGAGTAAGCCGCTCGCCGCGATTGACGAAAGGGCCCCGCATTGCGGGGCCTTTTTTCTTTGTGTCCTGTTTGCACGATGGAGCCGCTTAGGGCGAGAAATCCTTCCACGCCGGGATGCCTTTGTTCTGCGCCTGCGCGCGCAGAATCGCCGCCATGATCAGGCCGAACGAAACACCCGCCAGCAATGCGATCGCGGCAACCATCGGCACCGGCATGCCGGCGCGGCCCCACATCAGCAGCCACATCGCCAGACCCCAGAACACGCCGAAGAAACTGCCCATCAACAACGCGACGGAGAAGAACCCCGCCATGAGCGGCGGCGGCACCTGCCAGCCCAACCTCCAGAACAGGCGATAGATCGGTGGCGCCGCCGTGCTGCGACGGACTCCCTTCGCCTCGATGAAGGCCAGCGCATGTTGCAGTCGCGCATCGAATGGGGATTCGGTCATGGGCTTAGAGCGCGTCAGCGTCGAGTTCGCCCGTGCGTATCCGGACCACGCGCTCCAGGTCGTAGACGAACACCTTGCCGTCGCCGATCTTGCCGGTGCCGGCGGCCTTCACGATGGCTTCGACGACCTGCTCGGCCTGCTCATCGGTCACCGCGACTTCCAGCTTCACCTTGGGCAGGAAATCCACCACGTACTCGGCGCCGCGGTAGAGCTCGGTATGGCCCTTCTGCCGGCCGAAGCCCTTCACCTCGGTGACCGTGATGCCGGCGATCCCGGCTTCGGCCAGCGCTTCGCGCACGTCATCCAGCTTGAACGGCTTGATGATGGCCATGACCATTTTCATGCAGCTTCCTCCCGTCGATGCTGCCTGCAGGATAACGCGACGCGGCCGCGTGCGGTTGCGACGCGGTGCGGTCTCGCGGTTCAATGGGCGCCTCGCCGCTCGGACATTTCCGACAACGCTGCGCAGCGAACGCCGATGGCCTGCCGTCGACGGCCCTCGCAAGCTCGGTGCACTGCCGGAGACCGCCATGATCGACCTCAACCACATCGACGACCTCGCCCGCCGCCTCAGCCAGCTGGTGCCGCCCGGCCTGCGTGATTCGCAGGAAGAACTGCAACAGACCTTCAAGTCCGCCCTGCAGGCAGGCCTGGCCAAGCTGGACCTGGTGACCCGCGAGGAGTTCGACGTGCAGCAGGCCGTCCTGCTGCGCACCCGCGAAAAGCTGGAAACGCTCGAGCGCACCGTCGCCACGCTGGAAGCCCAGCTGGCCGACAAGCCCGCCCAGTCCTGACCCCGCCGCCATGAGTCTGGCCCTGGTGCACAGCCGGGCACGGGCGGGTGTGTCCGCGCCCCCGGTGCGTGTCGAAGTCCACCTGTCCGGCGGATTGCCGTCCACGCAGATCGTCGGCCTGCCCGAAGCCGCCGTACGCGAGGCGCGGGACCGCGTGCGTGCCGCGATCCTGTGCGCGCAGTTCGAATTCCCGACGCGGCGCATCACCGTCAACCTCGCCCCGGCGGATCTCCCTAAGGACGGCGGGCGTTTCGACCTCCCGATCGCGCTCGGCATCCTCGCCGCCAGCGGGCAAATCCGGCGGGAGGCCTTGGCGGACTACGAATTCCTCGGCGAGCTCAGCCTGACCGGCGAGCTGCGCGCGGTGGACGGTGTGCTGCCCGCCGCGTTGGCGGTCGCCGCGTGTGGGCGCACCCTGGTCGTACCGGAACCCAGCGGCGCCGAAGCGGCGCTGGCACACCAGGGCCGGGCACTGACGGCGCGCACTCTGCTCGAGGTCTGCGCGCAGCTCGAAGGCCGGAAGACCCTGCCCGACGCCGTGGCACCGCCGACGCTTCCCCCCACCATCCCCGACATGGCCGACGTGCGCGGACAGGCGCATGCACGCCGCGCGCTCGAAGTCGCCGCGGCGGGCGGGCACCACCTGCTGCTGATCGGCTCCCCGGGCTGCGGCAAGACCCTGCTGGCCTCGCGCCTGCCCGGACTGCTGCCCGAAGCCAACGACACCGAGGCGATGGAAGCCGCCGCCATCGCGTCGGTCAGCGGTCGTGGCCTGGATCCGGCACGCTGGCGCCAGCGCCCCTACCGTTCGCCCCATCACACGGCCAGTGCGGTGGCACTGGTCGGTGGTGGCGCGCAACCACGTCCCGGCGAGATCTCGCTGGCGCACCACGGTGTCCTCTTTCTCGACGAACTCCCGGAATGGAATCGCGCCGCACTCGAAGTGCTGCGCGAGCCGCTGGAATCGGGAACCGTCACCGTCTCGCGTGCCGCGCGGACCGCGGAGTTTCCCGCGCGGTTCCAGCTGGTCGCTGCAATGAATCCGTGCCCGTGCGGGTGGGCAGGCGATCCCAGTGGTCGCTGTCGCTGTGGGCCAGACCTGGTGCGCCGCTATCGAAGCCGCGTGTCCGGCCCGTTGCTGGACCGCATCGACCTGCATGTCCATGTGCCGCGCCTTCCACCCCAGGATCTGCGACCCGATGCACCCGACGGCGAGAGCACGGCGGCCGTGCAGGCGCGCGTGGTCGACGCCCGCGCGCGGCAAATGGGCCGTTGCGGGAAACCGAACGCACGGATGGGCCAGGCGGAGACGATGGCGCACTGCCGCCTGCAGGCCCGTGACCAGGCCTTGCTGGAGCGCGCCGTCGAACGCTTGCAACTATCCGCGCGCAGTCTGCACCGCATCCTGCGGGTGGCGCGCACGATCGCCGACCTCGCCGACAGCGAGGCCATCGGCACGCCACACCTGACCGAAGCTCTGGGCTACCGGGGATTGGATCGCGGCAGCGCAGCATGACCTCCGGCCACGGCGGAGGAAGGAGGGGTGTGATCTACTCGGGTCACACATCGCGCCTGCGGACGTCCTGTCCGCTGTCCCTTCCTCCTTGCCACCCTGGAGTCCGTCCATGCGCCACACTGCATTCCGCCTCACGCTACTGGCCTCGACCGTCGCGTTCGCCCTCGCCGCACAGGCGGCGCCATCCGCCGCCGACCGCATCGCCGGTACCGAACTGATCGCGCGCGATGCGCTGTTCGGCAATCCCGAACGCGCCAACGTGCAGCTCAGTCCCGACGGCAAATACCTCAGCTGGGTCGCCGCCGTCGACGGCGTGCTCAATGTCTGGGTGGCCCCCGCCAACGATCCTGCGCAGGCCAAGGCCGTCACCCAGGACAAGGCGCGCGGCATCCGCAGTTATTTCTGGTCTTACAACCCCGACACGCTGCTGTACCTCCGCGACAGCGGCGGCGACGAGGACTTCCACCTGTACGCCGTCGACCTGAAGACCGGTCAGGCAAAGGACCTGACGCCGTTCCCGAAAACCACCGCGCAGGTCGCCGGCCTGAGCCCGAAGCACCCCGGCACGATCCTGGTCGGCATGAACGACCGCGACGCGCAGTGGCACGACGTCTACAAGGTCGACCTCGCCAGTGGCGCACGCACGCTGCTGGAGAAGAACGACGCGCAGATCGCCGGCTACATCGCCGATGCCGATTACACCCTCAAGTACGCCCAGCGCTCGCGTCCCGACGGCGGCGCCGACGTGCTGAAGCGCGGTGCCAACGGCGGCTGGGAGAAGTTCGATGACATTCCGTTCGAAGACGTCCTGACCACCAGCCCCGGCGGCCTGACGCTGGACGGCAAGACGCTGTACTTCACCGATTCGCGCGGCCGCAATACCGCCGCGCTGTTCGCGGTGGACGTGGCCAGCGGCAAGCGCACGCTGGTGCTGGAAGATGCACGCGCCGACGTCGGCGGCAGCCTGGCGGATCCGGCCACCGGCAAGGTCCAGGCCGTGTCGGTGGACTACCTGCGCGACGAGTGGAAGGTAGTCGATCCGTCGATCCGTGCCGACCTGGAGAAGCTGGAAGCCATCGGCCCGGGCGACGTGTCCGTCAACACGCGTACGCTGGACGACAAGACCTGGATCATCGCCTACTCCGCCGCCGAAGCCCCGCTGGTCTACTACCGCTACGACCGTCCGGCCGGCACGCTGACCAAGTTGTTCTCCGCGCGCCCGAAGCTGGAAGGCAAGCCGCTGGTGCCGCAGTGGCCGGTGGAGATCGCCTCGCGCGACAACAAGACGCTGGTCAGCTACCTGACCCTGCCGCGCAGTGCCGATGCGAACAACGACGGCAAGGCCGATGCGCCGGTGCCAATGGTGCTGCTGATCCACGGCGGTCCGTGGGCACGCGATTCCTACGGCTACGGCGGCTACAACCAGTGGCTGGCCAACCGTGGTTACGCGGTGCTGTCGGTCAACTTCCGTGGCTCCACCGGCTTCGGCAAGGACTTCACCAACGCCGGCAACGGCGAGTGGGCCGGCAAGATGCACGACGACCTGATCGACGCCGTGCAGTGGGCGGTCAAACAGGGCGTGACCACGCAGGACCAGGTCGCGATCATGGGCGGCAGCTACGGCGGTTACGCCACGCTGGCCGGCCTGACGTTCACGCCGGACGCGTTCGCCTGTGGCGTGGACATCGTCGGCCCGTCCAACCTCAACACCTTGCTCAGCACCGTGCCGCCGTATTGGGCCAGTTTCTTCGAACAGCTCGCCAAGCGCATGGGCGACCCGCGCACCGACGCCGGCAAGGCGTGGCTGACCGAACGCTCGCCGCTGACCCGTGCCGACCAGATCAAGAAGCCGCTGCTGATCGGCCAGGGCGCGAACGACCCGCGCGTGAAGCAGGCCGAGAGTGACCAGATCGTCAAGGCGATGACGGCGAAGAAGATCCCGGTGACCTACGTATTGTTCCCCGATGAAGGCCACGGCTTCGCGCGGCCGGAGAACAACAAGGCGTTCAACGCCGTGGCAGAAGGCTTCCTCGCCCAGTGCCTGGGCGGTCGTGCCGAACAGATCGGCAATGACCTGACGGGCTCCAGCATCAGCGTGCCGACCGGCGCCGATGGCGTCCTCGGCCTGTCCGAGGCGCTGAAGCGGCACACGCAGGAAGTGAAGAAGTAAGCCTGCTGCTTCCCGCCCTGCCAGAAACGAGAAACGCCGGCGCAAGCCGGCGTTTCTTCGTATGCATCCCTGCGGGCGGCAATCAGGCCGCCTTTTCCTTTTCGTAGAACTGCTCTTCCTCAGTGGATCCCTTCAGCGCGGTGACGCTGGAGCTGCCGCCCTGGATGACGGTGGTGACGTCGTCGAAGTAACCGGCGCCGACTTCCTGCTGGTGCGAGACGAAGGTGTAGCCCTTCTCGCGTGCGGCGAACTCGGCTTCCTGCACCTGCTCGACGTAATGCTTCATGCCCTCGCCGCGCGCATAGTCGTGCGCGAACTTGAAGGTGTTGAACCAGTTGATGTGGATACCGGCCAGGGTGATGAACTGGTACTTGTAGCCCAGCGCCGACAGCTCGTCCTGGAAGCGGGCGATCTGCGCATCGTCCAGGTTCTTCTTCCAGTTGAAGCTGGGCGAGCAGTTGTACGACAGCAGCTTGCCCGGATGCTTGGCGTGCACCGCTTGGGCGAATTCGCGGGCGAAGCCGATGTCCGGCGTGCCGGTTTCGCACCACACCAGATCGGCGTACGGCGCGTAGGCGATGCCGCGGCTGATCGCCTGCTCCAGGCCGTTCTTCACCCGGTAGAAGCCTTCCGCGGTGCGCTGGCCGGTGACGAAGGGCTGGTCGTTGGCATCGAAATCCGAGGTCAGCAGGTTGGCGGCTTCGGCATCGGTGCGCGCCAGCACGATGGTCGGCACGCCCAGCACGTCGGCGGCCAGGCGCGCGGCCTGCAGCTTCTGCACGGCTTCCTGCGTGGGCACCAGCACCTTGCCGCCCATGTGCCCGCACTTCTTCACTGCGGCCAGCTGGTCTTCGAAGTGCACGCCCGCGGCGCCGGCGACGATCATGTTCTTCATCAGCTCGTAGGCGTTCAGCACGCCACCGAAGCCGGCCTCGCCGTCGGCGACGATCGGCAGGAAGAAATCGATCGCGTCGGCTTCGTTCGCCTTGCCGTCGCAGATGTTCTTCCACTGGATCTCGTCGGCGCGCTGGAACGTGTTGTTGATGCGGCGGACCATCGTCGGCACCGAGTCGTACGCATACAGCGACTGGTCGGGGTACATGGTCTCGGAGGTGTTGCCGTCGGCGGCCACCTGCCAGCCGGACAGGTAGACGGCCTCCAGGCCGGCCTTGGCCTGCTGCATCGCCTGGCCCGCGCTGATCGCGCCGAACGCGTTGACGTAGCCTTTCTTGGCTTCGCCGTTGACGAGCTTCCACAGCCTCTCGGCGCCGCGGCGGGCCAGGGTGTATTCCGGCTGCAGGCTGCCGCGCAGGCGGACGACGTCGGCGGCGGCGTAGTCGCGCTTCACGCCGGTCCAGCGCGGATTGCTGTCCCAGTCTTTCTGGATGGCGTCGATCTGCTGTTGCTTGGTGCTCATGGCGGGCTCTCTTTCGTCGCAAGGCGTCGTGGTCGGGGTGGTCGGTCGATGCGTCAGTCGATGCGTCAGTCGATGCGGTCGTACGCGGGCAAGGTCAGGAAATCGGCCAGCTCGTCGGCGCGGCTCAGGTGGTCGAGCAGGGCGATGGCTTCGGAGATGCGCTCGCCACCGGGCAGCCGCGCGTGGTCGCCCAGCTTCGCGGGCAAGGCGGCCAGCGTGCGCTGCAGCAGCGCGTAATCGATCTGGGTGCCGTCGCACAGGTGCACGTCGGCGGTGTGCAGCCACTGCCAGATCTGCGTGCGCGAGATCTCGGCGGTGGCGGCGTCTTCCATCAGCCAATGGATCGGCACGCAGCCGTTGCCATCGAGCCACGCGGCCAGGTAGCGCACGCAGACTTCCACGTTGCCCTCGAAGCCGGCACGCGTGATGGTGCCGGTGGACGGACGGATCAGGTCGTCGCGCGTGACCGCCACGTCCTCGCGCTGCACGCTGCGTTGGTTCGGCTGCGGCATGTGTTCGTCGAAGATCGTCTTCGCGACCGGAATCAGCGCCGGGTGCGCCACCCACGTGCCGTCGTGCCCGGCGGTGACTTCGCGCAACTTGTCGGCGCGCACGCGGGCCAGCGCCTGTTCGTTCGCGGCCTCGTCGTTGCTGATCGGGATCTGCGCCGCCATGCCACCCATCGCATGGGCGCCGCGGCGATGGCAGGTCTGGATCAGCAGTTCCGAATACGCCTTCAGGAACGGCTGCGTCATCGTCACCTGGCCGCGCTCGGGCAGCACCTTGTCGGCGTGGCGGCGGAAGGTCTTCAGGTAGGAAAAGATGTAGTCCCAGCGGCCGCAGTTCAGGCCGACGATGCGGTCGCGCAGCGCGTGCAGGATCTCGTGCATCTCGAACACGGCCGGCAGCGTTTCGATCAGCACGGTGACCTTCATCTGCCCGTGCGGCAGGCCCAGTGCGGCTTCGATGTGCGACAGCGTGGTTTCCCACAGCGCGGCTTCTTCCATGCTCTGCAGCTTGGGCAGGTAGAAGTACGGACCGCGTTCGCGGGCCTGCAGCGCGCGGGCGTTGTGCCAGGCGAACACGGCGATGTCGAACAACCCACCCGCGATCGGCGCGCCATCGATCAGCACGTGCTTTTCGTCCAGGTGCCAGCCACGCGGGCGCACCAGCAGCACGGCCTGCTCGTTCTGCGGCTTCAGCGTGTAGTGCTTGCCGGCGTCGGAGGTGAACTCGAGATCGCCCTGCACGGCGCCGACCAGCGCGCGCTGGCCGGTCAGCAGGTTCTGCCAGGTCGGCGAGGTGGAATCCTCGAAGTCGGCCATGAACACCTTCGCGCCCGAGTTCAGCGCGTTGATGACCATCTTCGGGTCGACCGGGCCGGTGATCTCCACCCGGCGGTCCTGCAGGGCGGCCGGGACCGGGGCGACGGCCCAGTCGCCCTCGCGGATGCTGCGGGTGTCCTCGCGGAAATCGGGCAGGCCGCCCGCATCGAAGAAGGCCTGTCGCGACCGACGGGCCGCCAACCGGGCCTGGCGCTCCGGTTCGATCGCACGATGCAGCGAGACGAGCAGGGCCAGCGCGCCGGGCGGCAGCAGGGCGTCCTGGCCCGCCACGTTGGCGGTCAGGGCGATGCCGGGGGTGGGGCGGTCGGCGCGGGGATCGCGCGGCGGCAGGGCGAAAGCGGTGGCGGACATGGGCGTCTCCTGGCGTCTTGCTGGAGACGCACAGTGCTCCCGCGTCGAATTATTTGACAAAACAGTTTTGTCAATGCACTAAATAAGCCTGGCTTATAATTGACTAGAACGTGAGCTCTAAAGAAGCGCCAACTCCGCGATTTCCCTACAAATCCGACCGGTTGAAGCCGCTGCGCGCCTTCTGCCAGACGGTCCGTTTGGGGTCGGTGTCGCGGGCCGCGGAGGCGCTTTTCGTCAGCCAGCCCGCCATCACCCTGCAACTGCAGGCACTGGAACGGGACCTGGGGATCACCCTGTTCGAGCGCAGCGGGCGCCGTCTGACCCCCAGCCGGGAAGGCCAGGTGCTGTACGAACTGGCGCAGCCGCTGGTGGCAGGCCTGGACGGACTGGACGCGACGTTCCGGGAAAAGGTCAGCGGGCTGGAAGCCGGCGAACTGAACGTGGCGGCCAACAGCTCGACCATCCTCTACCTGCTGCCGAAGATCGTGGAGCACTTCCGCCAGGAACACCCGGACGTGAAGCTGACCCTGCACAACGCCGCCACCGCCGACGGCACCGACCTGCTGCGCTCGGATGCCGTGGACCTGGCAGTGGGCTCCGTGCTCGATGTGCCCGCCGATCTCAGCTACGCGCCGGTCTACCGCTTCGAGCCGATGCTGATCACACCGCCCGACCATCCGCTGGCGAAGAAGCGCGACCTGCGGCTGGAAGATCTCTCGCCCCATGGCCTGATCCTGCCGCCGAAACGGCTGATCACCTACCGGCTGCTGGACCTGGTGTTCCAGCAGGCACGCGTGCCCTACACCGTCGCGCTGGAAGTGGGCGGCTGGGAAGTGATCAAGCAGTACGTCAGCATGGGCATGGGCATTTCGATCATCGCGTCGATCTGCCTGACCGACGCCGACCGCGACCGGCTCGCCGCGCGCTCGCTGGCGCAATGGTTTCCGTCGCGCAGCTATGGCGTGGTGGTGCGCAAGGGCAAGTTCCTCTCACCGCAGGCGCGCGCCTTCATCGAACTGATCCAGCCCCACCTGTTCGAGCGCCGCGATTACGATGAGAGCGGCCATTCCGAACGCTGACGCCCTGCCTCCATGAGCGGCCGTTACCGACAACACGACCTTGCCCCCGGCCTGCCCCTGCTCTGCCGCTGGGACTACGTGCAGGGCGCGCACGCCGCGCCCGCGCTGGTCCTGCCCGATGCCTGCGTGGACCTGCTATGGGATGGCGCGCGCCTGAGCATCGCCGGACCGGATACGCAGGCGCAGTACGCGCATGTCGCGCCGGGCCGACGGTTGCAGGGCCTGCGATTCGCGCCGACCGCCGCCGCACGCTGGATGGGCGTTCCCCTGCATGCCCTCGCCGACCAGCGCATAGACGTGCGCGACCTCGGCCGTCCGCGCCTGAGCGCACTGGCCGACCGCATGGCGGAGCGCGAGGGCGATGCGATGGCGTGGCTCGCCGAGCGCATCCTGGTCGACACGCCGCCTCGCGACCGCGCGATGCAGGCCGTGCATGCGCGACTCTCGTGCCCGCAGCCCGACTCGGTCGCGCAGCTCGCGCGCGATCTCGGCCTCACCGAACGCACCCTGCTGCGCCGGTGCGACGAGGCGTTCGGCTACGGACCGAAGCTGCTGGCGCGCATCCTGCGACTGCAACGCTTCCTGCAGCATCGGCATCGCCACGCCAACCTGCTGGACGCCGCGCTCGACGCGGGCTACTACGACGCCGCGCAGCTGGCGGGCGATGCGCGCCGGCTCACCGGCCTCACGCCCACCCAATTGCTAGCAGAGGTCGCGGACTGACTGTCCGATTTCGCCAAGACAGGGCGCACGGACTCGGCCAGACTGACGGCCTCCTCCACGGACACCCACCATGAGCACCGCCGACCAGCACCATCGCATCGATTACATCGAGTTCAACGTCGCCTCCATCGCCGCCTCGAAGGCGTTCTATGGCGACGCGTTCGGCTGGACGTTCCAGGACTACGGCCCGGACTATTGCGAGTTCCGCGATGGTCGGCTGACCGGTGGGTTCACCCACGACGCGGCGCAGCCGGGCGGTGCGCTGGTCGTGCTGTATTCGACGGCGCTGGAAGACAGCCTGGCGAAGGTCGAGGCCGCCGGCGGGCGCATCACGAAGCCGATCTTCGCCTTCCCCGGCGGACGACGCTTCCAGTTCACCGATCCCGACGGCTACGAACTGGCCGTGTGGTCGGCGACCTGAATCAACGGGTCTCGTAGCGCGCCAGCAGCGCGCGGTGGCTGGCCCGCCACTGCGCGAGCTCGACGGGCGAACCCTCGAACGTGCCGTCGATGAAGGCCAGCGACAGCGATTCGGTAGCCCGTTTCACGTCCTCGCTGACCTCGCGCGAATCGAAATAACGATGATCGGTGAACACGTTGTGGGTGCCATGCCGGTAGACCGCCAGCACCTTGTGCGCGCCGCCGATGGCGTCAAACACCTTGAGCCGGTCGTCCACGCCCGACCCGAAGCCGGGAATGCGGATGATGTCGTCGGCCGTGGTGACGTGCAGCGTGGGGACGGTGATGCCCGACAGGATCGGGCGGAAATCCTGGTCGCCATAGAACGGCGGCGCGGAGATCACGATCGCCGCACGGATGCGCGGATCGCGTAGCTGGATCGCCTGCCCATGGCGCACCACCCGCGCGCCGGCGGACATCAGCGTGGTGTTGGCGCCGTACGAATGCCCGGCCGCGATGATGCGCGCGGGATCGATACTCGCGCCCCATTCGCCCGCGAGCACGCGATCGAGGGCGAAGCGCTGATCGCGGACGCGATCGATGGCTTCGGCGTCTCCCGCCGCGTGCTGGAAGCGGGATACCAGCGTGAAAGGATTGCCTTCCCACAGCGTGCGGTCGCTGCCGACATGCTGCACGTGGAGGCTGGCGATGCCGTGCTTCGCCCAGTAGCGCCCCAGGTAGGTGTAGCCGTCGCGCGCGCTGCCGATGCCATGCGAAAACACCACCAGCGGCACCTTGCCGCGGCGTGCTGCATCCGGCCAGAACAGCTTCACCGGCACCGCGCGTCCGCGCGCGGGATCCACCCAGTCCAGGTCCTGCACGCGATAGCCCGCCTGCGCTTCCACGACGGCATCGCCACGCGTGTGCACGTGCGACCACGCCACCAGCACCGGCGCCAGCAGTAGCAGGGACAACAGGATCGCCACGCGGCGACGGCGAAGGACAGCAGCAACGTTCATCGGCAACACATCCGGGACGGGGCAACCGCACGCGCGAGAGAGCGCATACGCAAGACGGTTCGGTTTCGCCGCGCGGACGCGGCGTCTATTTCTTCTTCGGGCGTCCGGCCTTGACCGGCGCCAGCGCATCCAGCGCCTTGGCCAGGGCCTGCGGCGACAGCGCGGACAGCGCATGCAAGCCCGCGCGCAGCAGTTCGCTTTTCTTCGCCGGCCGCTGCGCCTGCAGCGCGCGCGCCTTCATCACGTCCACCAGCGCGAAATCGTCGGCCGGCATCGTGAAGCTGTCGCGGACCAGCTTGGCGGGCTTGCCCAGGCTTTCCATCGGCGCGGCATCGCCCGACTTCTTCTGCTTGACCATGGCGCCCCCGAAAATCGTATAAATCATTTATACCTTTTCGTTCCGCTGGCGCCAAGCGTTCGTTTTCCGACCGGCGGTGGTCTGTTCAGCGATGTCGCGACGGCGGGCACGGCGCGACGCCGTAGACTCTCGACTCCCCTCCCCGGAGCGTGCCGATGCCCGGAGCCTCCTCCCGAACCGGCAAGCGCGTCGCCGCGCTCGCCGCCGACGAGATCCAGGTGCTGGCCGAGGCCTTGGCCGCAGCGCCGGCAACCGCGGCGGGCGTGCATGAGGCCCGCAAGAGCATCCGTCGACTGCGCTCGCTCCTCTCGCTGGTGCGTCCCGCACTCGGAAAGTCCGACGTGCAGCCGGTCGATGCCGCACTGAAGAGCCTGGCGAAGGGCTTGTCCGCGTTGCGCGACGGCCAGGTCGTGCTGGATACCGCCCACGATTGCGCACGCCATGCCGCCGGCGCCGACGAGGCGGCGAGCTGGGGCGCGCTCACGCCCCTGCTGGCCCACCAGCAGGAACACCGCGTGGCCGAGGCGCTCGCCGACGATCCGGGCTTCATGCGCCGGCAGGCGCAGGCGCATCGCCAGGCGGAACGGCTGCGTGCGCTGCCGTGGCACCGGCTCCATGCCGACGATCTCCGCCACGGCCTGGCGCGCTCGGTGCGCCGCCAGCAGCGAGCCCAGGAGTTCGCGCTGGACAGCGGCGACCTTGATGATCTCCATGATCTGCGCCGCAAGTCGCGTCGCCTGCGCATGCAGCTGAACGCGCTGAAGCGGCTGCGGGTGTCCACGCACGGCGTGGCGGTCGCGTCGCGCGACATCGCCGGGCTCGTCGACCAGCTCGGCGCCTTGCAGGACCTCGCCTTGCTGCAGCGCTCGCTGACCGCGCTCGAGCCAGCGCCGCCGGTGCATGCCTGGCCGGTCGCCACGCGAAGGCGCATGGCCCGCCCGTCTCCGATACATCCGCTCGCGTAACCCGCTTTACGTAAACGCGATGAAGCAAGCGTCATGGTCAAGATGGCGCAGGCAGGGCCGATAGTGACCCATACGGTCCATCCGACTTCCGTCCGGTGAAGGACCGGCGTGCGGGGCACGCCCCACACGTCCGTGCTTTCGATACATCGGCGGATTGGCACGATGCCTGCATCCCTTCACCGGGATCGGCACCGCCCTGGATGGCCGTCCCCTTCAACGCAGGAATGCCGCTGGTGGAAGCCACCCCCACGCCCCCCGGGCACGCCAACGCGGCGACACCGGGGACGCCCGACCGCCGCCTCGGCCTGCCGCCGATGGCCTGGGCGGCGGCCGTGCTGCTGGCGGGTCTGCTGTGCACCGCATTCGTGGCGCACCGCGAATGGGACGACCTGCAGGACCGCGCCGAGGAGCATCGCAGCGCACTGGCCGACGCCGGCATTGCCCGCCTTCGCGTGCCGCTGGAACAGGCCGCCTCGATGCTGCGCGCGATGCAGACGGTGTTCCTGTCCAACGACCAGATGGACCAGGCGCGCTTCAGCCAGTACCACGCCAGCCTGCGCAGCCCGTTGCAGCCGGGTTCGTACACCTCGATCGCGTTCGCGCGACGCGAACCGGCCGGGCAACCGCTGGCCGACCACGTCTCCTACCGCTACGCCTACGTCGCACCGTACGAAGCCAACACGACGCTGATCGGCTTCGACATGGTCACCCAGAAGGCGAACCTGTCGGCCCTGCTGCAGGCCCGCGACACCGACGCGGTGGTGGTCTCCGCGCCGTTCGCCCTGCGCCAGACCACGCCCGCCGGCCACAACCCGCTGGGCGTGACCCTGCGCCTGCCGGTGTACTCGCACGGACCCACGCCGACGACGCCCAACCAGCGCCGCACGCGCGAACTGGGCGCGCTGGCCATCGGCATCCGCCTGGAGCCGATGGTGGAAAGCGCACTGGCCGGTCCTGTGCTGGACGGCTTCCGGGTGCGCATCAGCGACGCCACCGCGGATCCCCATCCGTTCTACGACGCCGGTACCGAGGTGGAAGCGGGATTGGCCATGCAGGTGCGTCGCCTGGATTTCGGCGGTCGCCAGTGGCGCGTGGAACTGCTGCCGCGCCCACAGCCGCTGGACCTGGGCCGGCTGCAGGCCATCCTCGTCGGCGGCGGCGTCATCAGCCTGTTGTTGTCGGCGCTGGTGTGGTCGCTGACCACCACCCGCCGTCGCGCCGTCGCGCTGGGCGCGCAGATGAGCGCGCGCTACCGCGAAAGCGAACTGCGTTTCCGCACGCTCAACGAACTGCTGCCCGCGCTGGTCCTGCTGGCCCACGCGCGCGACGGGCGCATCGTCTACGCCAACCAGGCCGCACGCCTGCGCCTGGGCGACCCCACCGGGCTACCGCTGTCAGCGCTGTTCTCCGATCCCCAGTTGCAGCACCGTGCGCGCGACGCCGATGCCATCGGCACCGACTGGGGCAACCTGGAAGCCGTGTTGCTCAGCCCCGGCGGCGACGCGTTCTGGGCCAGCGCCTCCATTTCGCAGGTGGACATGGAAGGCCAGGCCCACCTGCTGATGGTCGCCACCGACATTTCTGAGCAGCGCGAACTGACCGAGCGCCTGAGCTACCAGGCCACGCACGACGCGCTCACCGAGCTGTGCAACCGCCGCGAGTTCGAACGCCGCGTGGAAGAAGCGCTGCACGAACGCAAGGGCCGCGTGCAGACCGATCCGTGCGCGCTGCTCTACATCGACCTGGACCAGTTCAAGCTGATCAACGACGTCTCCGGCCACATGGCCGGCGACCAGCTGCTCGCCCAACTCGCGCTGGCGATGCGCCACCAGCTGCGCGGCGGCGACGTACTCGCACGGCTGGGCGGCGACGAATTCGGCCTGATGGCGTTCCATGTGGATGCCGAGGGCGCGCATGCGCTGGCCGAACGCCTGCGCGAATGCATCGAAGCGTTGATGTTCGTCTGGCAGGACCGCACCTACACCGTCAGCGCGAGCATCGGCGTGGTCGTCGTCGACCAGCAGGAACCGACCCTGAAGGACCTGCTGGCGTGGGCGGACACCGCCTGCTACCTGGCCAAGGAGAACGGCCGCAACCGCGTGCACGTCTACCGCCAGGACAACGAGACCACGCGCCGCCAGGGCGAGATGGAATGGGCCAGCCGCCTGCGCTGGGCGGTGGAGCAGGACCGCCTGCTGCTGGACTACCAGGAGATCGTCCCGCTCGACGGCAGCGATACCGCCACCAGCATCGAGTTGCTGCTGCGGCTGCGCGACGAGGATGGCGGCGTGGTGCTGCCCGGCGCGTTCCTGCCGGCCGCCGAGCGCTACGGCCTGATGCCGGCGATCGATCGCTGGGTGATCCGCAACGCATTGGCGCACTTCGCGCAGTTGCACCACTCCGGCATGCGCCTGGGCACCTGCGCCATCAACCTGTCCGGCGCGAGCATCGAGGACGACGGCTTGGCGGATTTCATCCTGGCCCGCATCACCGAGTACGCCGTGCCCGCGCACACGCTGTGTTTCGAGATCACCGAAACGGTCGCGGTGCGCAACCTGTTGAAGGTCGTCAACGTCATCGAACGCCTGCGTCGCGCCGGCTGCCGCATCGCACTGGACGATTTCGGCGCGGGCATGTCCTCGTTCGGCTACCTGAAGAACCTGCCGGTCGACCTGATCAAGATCGACGGCAGCTTCATCCGCGACCTCGAAACCGAACCGATGAGCCGCACCATCGTCAGCGCCATCGCCCAGATCGGCCATCAGCGCGGACTGAAGGTGGTGGCCGAGTGGGTCAGCAGCCCGCAGCTGTGCGAATCGCTGCGCTCGCTGGGCGTGGACTACGGCCAAGGCTTCGCGCTGCACCGGCCCGAACGCGTGCTGTACCAGCGCGACGAACATCCGCCGCGCCGGCTCAGCGTGGTGCGCTGACGCGCGTTCAATCCCCGCGCGCGACGCGCTGCTGCTTTTGCAGCTCCTCCGCCGTCATCCGGCGAGCGTGTCCGGGCAGGATCGTCAGCCCGCGATGCGCACACACATCCACGGCCGGATACAGCACTTGCTGGCCATTGCCGAATGCCAACTTCAAGTCCTGCACGCAGGCCTGCACGGGCAGTCGCACGGTGGCCGCATTGCCGCCGCCCTGCAGGTCCTCGCCGAGTGCGACGGCCACCGGCTCGCCGCCGACGGGCGCGGCCGAAATCGCGACCAGGCGCTCGTGGGCGCGGTTGACGATGTCCAGGTAGTGCACGCGCGACACGTCCTCGGCGTGGGCGATGGCGGCGGCGGGCAACAAAGCGGCGACGAGGGCGAAGCGGATCGACAGGGGGCGCATGGCGAATCTCCGTTGGGAAGGGGATCCGCCGGAAGCCTCGCGGGCTCGGCGGATGGCCGCATCTCGCGCCGCCCGCGCCATGCCGGCAACGGATTCGGGATGAATCGTCGTTGCGCCGGGCCGAATCGTAGCCATGCGCGCATGACGCTTCCCACGCGCGGAACCCCGGCCTAGGATGCCCCCACCTTCCGGGACACCACGCATGAAGATCCGACTGGGCACCCTCGAGATCGGCCTGTTCCGCTATCTCGGCCTGTGGACGGCGGTCGCGCTGCTGTTCACCCTGCAGACGAAACTCAACAACGGCCTGCACCGTCCCAACTGGCCGCTCTGGGATCTGATCCGCTGGTCCTTGATCCAGTGGTACACCTGGGCGGCGCTGGCGCCGGTCGTGTTCCGACTGGCCGAGCGTTATCCGATACGCGACACGATGCGCTTCCGCGGACTGGGCAAGCAGCTGGTGGCCAGCCTGTGCACGACGTTCGTCGCGATGATGATCGGCGCATTGGTTTCCACGCTGTTCGAACCCAGCGGCTTCTTCGAGCAGCTGGGATACTTCCTGGAGCAGCATTTCGCCATCGGCCTGCTGACCTACTGGCTGCTGTTCGCCATCCAGCAGGCCATCCAGTTCCACGCCGAGAAGGCCCGGCGCGAACTGGAGGCCAGCCAGCTCGCCACCGAACTCGCACAATCGCGTCTGCAGGTCCTCAAGACCCAACTGCAGCCGCATTTCCTGTTCAACACGCTGCATGCCATCGTCACCCTGCTGGACGAAGACACGCTGTCGGCGGAAGACATGCTGCTGAAACTGAGTGAGCTGCTGCGCGCGTTCCTGGAGGACTACGACGGCCAGGAGATCTCGCTGCGGCGCGAACTGGAATTGCTCGAGCTCTACCTGGGTATCCAGCGCCGGCGCTTCAAGGACCGCCTGGAGACCCGCATCTACGTGGCGCCGGATACGCTCGACGCCGCGGTGCCCAGCCTAGTGCTGCAGCCGCTGGTCGAGAACGCGATCCGCCACGGCATCGGCCGCAACGTCGGCGAGGACCGCGTCGAGATCGACTGCCGCCGCGAGGGCGGCCAACTGCTGATCGAAGTGCGCAACGGCAACAGCACGCTGGGCCAGCCCAGCGATGGTGGGCACGGCATCGGCATGGCGAACACGCGACTGCGGCTGCGCGAACTGTATGGCGACAACGCCGACCTGCGCCTGGACGCGATGGTCCCGCGCGGTGTCGCCTGCCGCCTGCGCGTGCCCTTCCACGAACTCGCGCAGGACGACGATGCACCGGAGCATGTCCCGGCATGAGCGTGCGCGTGCTGGTGGTCGACGACGAGCCGATCGCGCGGCATGCGGTGGTCCGCCATTTGCGCGACGCGGAGGACCTGGAGATCGTCGGCGAATGCGGCGACGGCGTGTCCGCGGTGGAGGCGATCCGCGCGCTGTCGCCGGACCTCGTGTTCCTCGACATCCAGATGCCGGCCATCACCGGCCTGGACGTGGTCGCCACGATCGGGGCGGCGCGCATGCCGGCGACGATTTTCGTCACCGCCTACGAGCACTACGCGGTGCGCGCCTTCGAAGCGCATGCGGTGGACTATCTGGTCAAACCCTTCAGCCGTGAACGCTTCCAGGAAACCCTGCGGCGCGCGCGCCAACGGCTGACGGTCCGCGAAGGCGCCGATGCCGATGCCACCGCGCGCATCCTGCAGACGCTGGAAACCCTGCGCCAGCGCGACGACTACGCCACCCGCATCCCCGTGCGCGAGGACGAGAAGGTCGTGCTGGTGGACGTGGACGACATCGTCTGGATCCGCGCCAACGGCAACACCGTGCTGCTGCACCTGGCTGGCCGCGTGCACGAGCTGCGCGAGACGATGGCCGCACTGGCCGCACGGCTGGACCCGCGCCACTTCGCCCGCGTGCATCGTTCCGCCATCGTCAACGTGCGCCGGATCCGCGACATCCAGCCGTGGTTCAACGGCCACCACGTCATCACCCTGGACAGCGGACAGCAGCTGCGCATGAGCCGCTATCAGCACGAAGCCTTCCTGAAGCTGGTGGGGCCACGACCGACGACGTGACGCGCGCCGGTTACTCTTCGGTTTCCACCCGATTGCGGCCGGCGTGCTTCGCGCGGTACAGCGCTTCATCCGCGATCAGGAAGGCCTGGGCATAGTCCTCGCCCGGCGCGGTGCGCACCCAGCCGATGCTCACCGTCACCACGCCCCATGGCGAGTCTTCGTGTGGAATGCCCAACGCGTGCACGGCGGCACGGACGCGCTCGGCCACGCGCGCCGACACGGCGGCATCGGTGTCCGGCAGCACTACCAGGAACTCCTCGCCGCCCATGCGCGCCACCGCGTCCTGCGGGTGCCGCAGCAGGCCGCCGACGACGCCGGCCACGCGCCGCAACGCACTGTCGCCGGCCGCGTGGCCGTAGCGGTCGTTGTAGGCCTTGAAGTGGTCCACGTCGATCGCGATGACGGTCATGTCCACCGTGAGCTGCCCGGCTTCGTCGCTGACCAGCGACAGCTTGTGCTGCAGGCCGCGGCGGTTGAGGCAGCCGGTCAGCGGATCGGTACGGTTGAGCCGGTCCAGTTCGGCATTGGCCTGGCGGAGTTCGGCGGTGCGGCGGTCGATCTCCTGCTCGCGGCGTTCCAGCGTGCGCTGCAGCGACAGCGCCAGCGCACTCTGGTCGGCCAACGAGCGCTGGAGATCCTCATGCGCCACTTCCAGCTGGTCGGCCAGCTCGCCGACCGCACGACCTACCGGTTCGAATTCTTCGGGCAGCGGCGCCGTCGCGCTGGGGCGCCGGTGCACGGCCAGCGCATGTAACGCATCGGACAGCTGCGCGAGCGCACCATCGAGGCGACGCATCTGCCAGGCGTAGGCGAACCACACGCCGGCCGCGATCAGCACCAGCAGGCCCGCCGTCGCCAGTGCCCGGCTGCGCACCGTGCTCACCAGCATATCGTCGGGCACCACCAGCACGAGGGTCCAACCCGAGGTCAGCTTCGCCTGCGAGACCCAGGCCGCGCGTCCGTCCGCCATCACGCCGTGCAGCCTGCGCGACTCGGTCTCGCGTGCGCCTTGCCCCGCACCGGCCAGCAGCGGCGTATCCGCGAGCGGTTGCTGGAAGCGGTACTGCAATCCCTCGGTCGCACGGATCACGCGCAACTCGCGGTCGAGCAGCAGCATCTCCACGCCGCGGCGGCGCATGGCCGCGACCCGGGGCCCGGTGAAGGCGTCGACACGAATGGAGCCCTGCACCACGCCGGCAAAGGCGCCGTCCAGGTGCCATGGCGCCGAGACGGCGACAAGCGGATCGTTGCTCAGGCGGCGGCCGCGGAACGCATCGGAGACGAACGGCGCGCCGCTGTCGCGAGGCATCCGGAAATACTCACGGTCGGCCACGTTGATGGCCGGCGCACGCGGTGGCACCGGCTGCGACGCTTGGACATTGCCCAGCGCATCGGTCACCAGCACGCTGCTGAAGCCGGGATAGCGCCGGCGCAGCTCCGCCAGTTGCGCCGGCCAGTCGGTGTCCTTGCCGCTCATCGAGGCCACCAGGGCGACGCCCGCCTGGTGCATGTCGACGAAGTCGTTCACCGCCGTGGCACTGAGCATCGTGCTCACTTCCAGGCGCTCACCGAGGTGGTGCTGCTCCGCCCGGTAGGAACGCACCTGTTCGACCACGCCCAGCACCGCGGCGGGAAGCAGTGCCGCCAGCACCACCGCGCGCGCGAACTGTCGTCTCAGCGACGGGGGACGCGGGACGCGGCCGGTGGGCGGGGTGGTGTCGGTCATGCAGGTGCGGCGGCAGCGCGGTCCGGGTACTGCGGCGCACTATCCACTATTTCGATGCCAAATTCTGCGCAGGTGTGCGCGTTGGGCCCTACCGGCCGCTGCGGCGCAGCTTGCTGATCGTGCGGACTTCCGTGCACTGCGCCTGTACGCCCGGTGCAAACCGGGTCCGTTCCAGCATTCGCAGGGCGTAGTCGTCGAAACCCCGCCGTGGGCGCGCCTCGACGATCCGCGGATCGACCGCGCGTCCCGACCCATCCAGGCGGTAGTCGATGATGACGTAGGCGTTGTACTCCCCCGACACCTTGGGGAAGTCGGCCGGCGTGGCCTTCGCCGGTTCGACGACATGTTCCTGGCAGGTCTGCCGCGCCAGGACCTCGGGCGGCACCTCTGCCGGTCCCGCCGCCGCGACTACGGGCAGGAACAAGAGGGCAATCAGCAGCGCGTATCGCATCCGACGTCCTTTTCCCATGGGCTGGCGAGCGTTGTAGCACGCCCCGCAGAGATGCCGCATCGACGGGCAGCGAAGATCGCGCGCGCCGCGCGGCGACTAGACATGCGCCACCCATTGCCGCACCACCGCCTGCAAGGCGTCGCCACGCGCCTCGACATCTCCCGGACCGGCGAACGTCAACGTCGCCCGATCGGCGCCCAGCCAGGTCAACAGCCCTACCGGATCCGCGATCGCACCCTTCGGCAGCGCGCGCTTGCCTGCGCCGAGATGCAGCACCAACAGCACGCTGTCGGACTTTCGCAGTTGCATCGTGGCGAAGTGCCGACCCTCGATGTGGAAGCTCGGGGCATTCCACTTGATGTCTTCTGCGATACGCGGATCGGCGGCGCGGATCACCGCACGCAGCTGCTGGATGACGACGTCCTGCGGATGCGCCAGCGCGATGAGGAACGCGTCGACATCGGCGGGTGCGGTGGACTTCTTCACAGGCATCGGCGCTCCCGGGGCTAGAGGACGCGCGGATCGGCGCCGAGGCGACGGTACAACGTGCTGCGGCTGATGCCCAGCTGCCGCGCCGCCCGCGCGATGTTGCCGCCGCAAGCCTCCACCGCCGCCCGCATGCTGGCCAGCGTGATGGCGTCGAGGTCCGCGTCGAGCGGCGCGAGCAGGCGGGGCATCGGTGCCATGCGCGTGCGGAGGTAGGCGGGCAGCGCATCCAGGCCGACGTCGCTGCCCGGTTCGCTCAGGGCCGCGAGGGTCCGCAGGCTGGCGACCAGCTGCCGCAGGTTGCCCGGCCAACCGTACTGCGCCAGCGCGTCGCGCGCGGCCGGCGTCAACTGGCGTCCCTGGCCGATGCGCTCCCACAGCGTCCGCACCAGCGCGTCGCGCGCGGGCTGCTCGCGCAGCGATGGCAGCGTCACGATGTGGTGCGAGATGCGGTAGTACAGGTCGGCGCGGAACCGTCCTTCCGCGACCGCCTCCTCCAGGTGGCGGTGGGTGGCGCAGACGAGCGCGAAGTCCAGCTTCACCGGCCGGCCGCCGCCGAGCGGCGACAGCTCGCGATCCTGCAGCACGCGCAGCAGTCGCGGCTGCAACGCCATCGGCATGTCGCCGATCTCATCGAGGAACAGCACGCCACCATCGGCCTGGCGGAGCAGGCCCTGGCTGCCGTCCTTGCGGGCGCCGGTGAAGGCGCCGCTTTCGTAGCCGAACAACTCCGCCTCGATCAGGCCCTCCGGCAGCGCCGCGCAGTTCACTGCGACGAAGGGTTTGCCCGCGCGCGCGCACAGGCGATGCAGCTCGCGCGAGAACACCTCCTTGCCCGTGCCCGTCTCGCCGAGCACCAGCACGGGGATGCCGGCATCCAGCACCCGGCAGGCGCGCACCAGCTCGTCGCGCTGCGCTTCATCGAACAACGGCGCATCGGCATCGCGCGACGACGTCGCAGGTGAAACGGTGATGGGCGTGGCCGCGCGCGCGCGACGGGCACGGGTGGGTTCGTCGACATGGCCGTACAGCACGCGTCCGCTGCGGTCGTGGAGCGCGCCGTCGTCGCGCAGTCGCGACACCGCGCCATCGAACAGCGCTTCGTAGGAGGCGCGCCCCAGGTCGCCGCGTTCCAGCCCGAACAGCGCCAGGCCCACGCGGTTGGCCGCCACCAGCCGCCCGTTGCGGAAGGCCAGCAGGCCTTCGCGTGCGGTGCCCAGCAGCGCGCGATTGCTGTGCACGCGCAGCAGGTCGGCATCGGCGATGCCTTCGTCGAAGTAGCGGTGCTCGATGTTCGCCACCGCCATCTGCGCCAGCCCCAGCGCATGCACCTGCGCCACCGACGCATCGCCGGAAATGTCGAGCACCCCGACCATGCGGCCCTGCGGATCGAAGATCGGCGACGCGGCGCAGTTGAGGATGCGGTGCGGCGCGGCATAGTGCTCGGCGCCGCGCACTTCCACCGCGAGGCCATCGGCGATCGCGGTGCCGATGGCGTTCGTGCCCACGCGCGCTTCGCTCCAGCAGGCGCCCGGCATCAGCGCCACGCGGCCGGCCTTGTCCAGGAAGGCGGCGCTGCCTTCGGCATCGAGGATCCAGCCATCCGCGTCGGTGAGGATGGCGATGCTGCCGGTGTCAGCGGCATCGGCGGCCAGCATCTCGACTTCCGCGCGCGCCAAGCGCCACAGCCGCTCGTGCTGCTCGCGCATGATCCTCAGGCGCGGCGCATCGATCGGCTCGATCGCCGGTCGCGCATTCGCCGCAAGCCCCAGGCCGCGACACCGCCGCCACGACTGCAGGATCGCGCCGGGCACCTGGCCCACCGGCGTGCGGCCGGCCTCGAAGAAGGCACGTCGCGCTTCGCTGATCGCATCGTTGCCCGTCTGTGCACGCGCCATGGTCCGGTCCTCGCTGGCGATGTGTCGCATTTTGCGACAGCGCAACCACCTGCTGTCCCGATACACACCACAGCGCGCGACACCCCGCAATCCCCCTCTATGCTGCGCCGCCACAGGAATCCATGCCCGTGCGCCATCGCGCTTCGCTCCACGTCGTGACGCGATGCAGCACATCTTGTTGGCACGCGCCCTGCGTCGGACGGTCGCAGCCCAACCGGGCCCACTGACTTCCAGGGAGACCACCGATGAACGCAGTCGCCACGCCCCGCCCGCAAGCGGTCGATCCATCCGCCATCTTCAAGCGCCAGTACGCCAACTTCATCGGTGGCGCGTGGGTGGAACCGGCCTCCGGCCAGTACTTCGACAACGCCAGCCCGGTGAACGGCAAGGTCTTCACCCGCATCCCGCGTTCCAACGCCGACGACATCGAGCGCGCGCTGGACGCTGCGCACGCCGCGAAGGATGCCTGGGGCAAGGCCAGCCCCACCGAGCGCGCGAACGTGCTGCTGAAGATCGCCGACCGCATCGAGCAGAACCTCGACCTGCTCGCCCACGCCGAGACCTGGGATAACGGCAAGCCGATCCGCGAGACGCTCAACGCCGACATCCCGCTGTGCGTCGACCACTTCCGCTACTTCGCAGGTGCCATCCGCGCGCAGGAAGGCAGCGTCGCGGAGATCGACCACGACACGATCGCCTACCACTTCCACGAACCGCTGGGCGTGGTCGGGCAGATCATCCCGTGGAATTTTCCGCTGCTGATGGCCTGCTGGAAGCTGGCGCCCGCGCTGGCCGCCGGCAACTGCGTGGTGCTGAAGCCGGCGGAACAGACGCCGGCCTCGATCCTGGTGCTGATGGAAGTGATCGGCGACCTGCTGCCGCCCGGCGTGCTCAACGTGGTCAACGGCTTCGGCCTGGAAGCCGGCAAACCGCTGGCCAGCAATCCGCGTATCGCCAAGATCGCCTTCACCGGCGAGACCACCACCGGCCGGCTGATCATGCAGTACGCCAGCCAGAACCTGATCCCGGTGACGCTGGAGCTGGGCGGCAAGTCGCCGAACATCTTCTTCGCCGACGTGATGGCCGAGGACGACGACTTCCTCGACAAGGCGGTGGAGGGCTTCGTGCTGTTCGCGTTCAACCAGGGCGAGGTCTGCACCTGTCCGTCGCGCGCACTGATCCAGGAGTCGATCTACGACGCGTTCATGGCGCGCGTGCTCAAGCGCGTGGCCGCGATCGTCCAGGGCAATCCGCTGGACCCCAACACGATGATCGGTGCGCAGGCCTCGGGCGAGCAGCTGGAGAAGATCCTGAGCTACATCGACATCGGCCGGCAGGAGGGCGCGGAAGTCCTGATCGGCGGCGAGCAGAACGCGCTCGACGGCGACCTCGCCGGCGGCTGGTACGTGAAGCCCACCGTGTTCAAGGGCCACAACAAGATGCGCATCTTCCAGGAAGAGATCTTCGGGCCGGTGGTGTCGGTGACCACGTTCAAGGACGAAGCCGAAGCGCTCGCCATCGCCAACGACACCCTGTACGGCCTGGGCGCCGGCGTGTGGAGCCGCGACGCGTCGCGCCTTTACCGCATGGGCCGCGCGATCCAGGCCGGTCGCGTGTGGACGAACTGCTACCACGCCTATCCGGCGCACGCGGCGTTCGGCGGCTACAAGCAGTCGGGCATCGGCCGCGAGAACCACAAGATGATGCTGGACCACTACCAGCAGACCAAGAACCTGCTGGTGAGTTATTCGCCGAAGGCGCTGGGCTTCTTCTGACGCCCGTCGCACGCGGCCGTCCGACGGGCGGCCGCGCGACGCCATGCTGGATTGATCGGAATCAACGTGCCCGCATCGCCACCGACGTACGGTGGAGGTTCTTCGGACAAAGACAGGAGCAGCAGATGGACAGCACCATGAAGGCCGCCGTTGTGCGGGAATTCGGCAAGCCGCTGGTGATCGAGGAAGTCCCGGTGCCGCGGCCTGCGGCCGGCGACATCCTGGTCAAGATCGAAGCCTGCGGCGTCTGCCACACCGACCTGCACGCCGCCGAAGGCGACTGGCCGGTGAAACCCAACCCGCCTTTCATCCCCGGCCATGAAGGCGTCGGCCACGTGGTGGCCGTGGGCGCCGGCGTCAGCCACGTGAAGGAAGGCGACCGCGTCGGCGTTCCGTGGCTGTACTCGGCCTGCGGCTATTGCGAGCACTGCCTGGGCGGCTGGGAAACGCTGTGCGAGACGCAGCAGAACACCGGCTACTCGGTCAACGGCGGATTCGCGGAGTACGCGCTGGCCAACGCCGGCTACGTGGGCCACCTGCCGGACAATGTCGGCTTCGTCGAGATCGCGCCCGTGCTCTGCGCCGGCGTGACCGTCTACAAGGGCCTCAAGGTCACCGACACGAAGCCGGGCGACTGGGTCGTGATTTCCGGCATCGGCGGGCTCGGCCACATGGCCGTGCAGTACGCGAAGGCGATGGGGCTGAACGTGGCGGCGGTCGACGTGGACGACGCGAAGCTGGACCTCGCACGCCGCCTCGGCGCCACCGTCGCCGTCAACGCGAAGACCACCGATCCGGTGGCCTACCTGAAGAAGGAGATCGGCGGCGCGCATGGTGCGCTGGTCACCGCGGTCTCGCCGAAAGCGTTCGAGCAGGCCATCGGCATGGTCCGCCGCGGCGGCACGGTGTCGCTCAACGGCCTGCCGCCGGGGCAGTTCCCGCTGGACATCTTCGGCATGGTGCTCAATGGCGTCACGGTGCGCGGCTCGATCGTGGGCACGCGGCTGGACCTGCAGGAGTCGCTGGCGTTCGCCGCCATGGGCAAGGTGGCCGCGACGGTGGCGACGGACCGGCTGGAGAACATCAACGAGGTGTTCGCCCGCATGCATGCCGGCCAGATCGAAGGCCGCATCGTGCTCGACTTCGCCGCCTGACGCTCCCCGGATGGCACCGCCCGTGACCGACGCGCCGCCCCCTGCAGCCACCCCTCCCCTGCAGGTGATCGCGACACTGCCGGCATTGCAGCTGATCGACACGCTGCGCGCACGGCACGGGCCGGTGCTGTTCCACCAGTCCGGCGGCTGTTGCGACGGCTCCTCGCCGATGTGCTATCCGGTGGGCGACTTCATCGTCGGCGATCGCGACGTGCGGCTGGGTGCGATCGGCGGTGCCGACTTCTACATCAGCCCCGCGCAGTTCGAATACTGGAAGCACACCCAGCTCATCATCGACGTGGTGCCGGGCCGCGGCGGCATGTTCTCGCTGGAGAATGGCGAAGGCGTGCGCTTTCTGGTGCGGTCGCGGCTGTTCGACGACACCGAGTTCGCTGCGCTGCAGGCCGCCGGCCGCGCCTGATCAGCCGGGATCGACCGCGTCCGCTGCGCCGATCATCCGCACCGCCTGCTGCTTGCCCGCCGCCAGCGCATCGTGGCACGTGAAATAGTGCGGCTCGCCCTCGCGCCAGGGCGCGCTCCACGCGCTGCCCTGCGCGTCGCGCACGCGCACCGCCAGCGACCAGGGATGCTGGTCGTCGGGCCGCTCGATTACCACTTCCACCAAGTGCCCCCGGCACGTCGACAGGTCCACTTTCTTCTGCATGCACTCTCTCCGGCTCGATCACGTCGCGCCCCTGCCTGGCATGCGGTCCGGCCTATCCTGGTCCATTCCGACCAACGCGGAAACCGTATCTCCGGGGCCAGCTATTCCGATTCCACGCCCGCCAGCTGCAGCACCCATCCCGGCACCACCGGCTCGCCGGCGTAGAACTCCTTCGGCTTCTTCTCCGCCATCGCCCAGCGATGCAACCAGCTGGGGCCGTAGCGGCCGTTGTACCCTTCCTCGCCGCGTGCGTAGGCGGGGTCGCGCATCGCCTCGTCCAGCGTCACCACGCGGTAGCCGCGTCGCTGCACGCCGGCCACGAGCTCCGCGTACGCGACCGCGTTGAGCTCGTTGGCGTGCAGCAGCCAGACCTGTGGCAGCGCGTAGCCGAGCAATGCTTGCGACTGCTGTTCGTAGTAGTCGACCTTGTTGAGCATGTAGGGGATGTAGCCGCGCTTCAGCCGTTCCAGCGTGGCGGCGCGCTCGGGCGTATCGGGCTGGCCGTCGAGCACGTTCGCATAGGCGAAGGCCCAGACCCATTCGCCGTTGTCCACGGTCACCGGCGCGATGCGGTAGCCGTGCTCGCGCAGGAACGTGGACAGGGCGGCCCGCTCTTCCGGCGTGCGCCCGGCACGCAGGTAGGGATGGCGGAACCAGCGCGGCACCTGTCCGCGCTTCGCCATCAGCGGACGCAGCACGCGCTCGCCATCGAGCACATCCCGCTGGAATGCGGGCAACCCGACGGCGTGCAGGTCGACATGGCCGTGCGTGTGGTTGCCGAGTTCGAAACCACCGTCGAGCCAGTAGTCCAGCATCACCACGCGCGCCGGCTGCACCTGGCCGTCGACCTCCAGTTTGCCTTCGTTGACGAAACCCACCACCGGCACGCTGGCCTGCTTGAGCTGCGCCATCAGTTGCGCATGGCGCGCCTGCACCTCCGCCGCCGGTGTCTTGTCCATGCGCTGCCAGGGCAGGTCGTCAATGGTGATGGCGATGCGGCGATCGGGTTCGGCTGCGTGCGCCGCCAGCGATGACGCGAGCAGGAAGAGGGCAGACAGCATGCGAAGCAGTGGCCGCATTGGCAGGAACATCCCGAGGAAGAGCCGCGAGCTTAGCCAGCCCCCGCGACACCCGGCAACGGCCCGACCCATGCCAGACCTTCAGGCCGCATGACGAAGTCCTGTCCTGCCGATGCGGCATGATGCGTAAGAAAGATCACAGACCCCGAAGGACTTGCTGATGCGTGCATGGCTGTTGCTGCCCCTGTTGCTGCTGTCTTCCTTCGCCGCGCGTGCGGCCGACCCCTGCCCGCAGCTGGCCCAGCAGACGCCGTCCGATGTCGCCACCCGCATCGCCGCGGTGGCTTGCCGCGAGCACCTGACGTGGTATCGCCCCTTCATCGACCGGGAAGGCAAGCTGGCGAACGCGCCGATGATGGAAGCGGAGTCGTCGCTGTTGTCGATCGGCGACGACCGTGCCTGGCAGCGCGTGGTGCGCTATTGGCGCGACAGCGGCCTGCTCGGCGCGATCGGCCACCGCCGCGGCGCGACCGACTGCCTGTACGCCTCGGCGACCGGCCCGCAGGCCGAGGCCTGCCGCGGCTTCGTGGTGGACACGCCGTGGTCGGCCGCCTTCATCTCGTGGGTGATGCGCGAAGCCAGGGTGCCGGGCTTCCGCGGTTCCAGTCGCCACTTCACTTACGTGCAGGCCGCCTACCAGCAGCCCGCGACGAACGCCTTCGACGTGATCGACGTGGCCCACGCCAAGCCGGCGGTCGGCGACCTGATCTGCTACGTGCGCCAGTACAGCCGACTGTTCGGCCATGAAGGACTGGTGCCGCTGCTGCGCAGTGGCAGTTCACTCGACATGCACTGCGACATCGTCGTGGCGGTGAATCCGAACAACGACAGCACCGCGTACGCGATCGGCGGCAACGTGCAACAGAGCGTGACGATGCGGATGCTCCCGTTGAACCGCAACGGCGAATTCTGGGGCGGGCTGCCGCTGCGGATCGGCGACGGCACGCTGTGCGCGCCGGACAACGAAGCTGCCTGCAACATGAATCGCCAGGACTGGGCGGCGATCCTGCGCCTCAAATCGCCGGCGGAACTTGCCAAACTCCCGGGGTACCTGCCGCCGGTGCAGGACGCACCCGAGGCGTCGCCGGAACGGCCGTCGTGCTGCGTGAACTGCGTGATCGGTTCGGGCGTGCCACGGTGCCCGGCCGACGCACCCGCCACCAGCGAGCCCACCACGAATCCCTGAGCCGCACCCCGGAGTCCTCGATGAAGCCACGCACCACCGCATCGACCGTCCGCCTCACCACTGCCCTCGCCGCCTGCGTGTCGCTGGCGGCGTGCACCACCACACCCGCCGCACCGAGATGGACCGTGGGCCAGCAGGCCACGGTCGAAGGGCAGGTCGCCACCGTCGACACCACGCCGTGGACCTACGACGGCAGCGCGGTGGTCACCCTGGCCACACCGGCCGGCAACGTCGACGTCCACCTGCCGGCCCGCTGGAACCTGTGCAAGGCGCCGCCGCCGGACGAGGTGCAGGCCTTGAAGGCCGGCGACCGCGTCCGGGCGACCGGCACGGTCTCCGAGCCGCACACCCTGGTGGTCTGCGAGCAGGCCGAGCACGGGCTGCATCGCGCCCCGTAAGCGCGGCCAGTGGAGCTGCGTGCAACGCACGGCGATCAGCGGCGATTCGTGCGCTGCAACTAGCATGTAAACGTTTTCATCCCTAGTATCCGGCGCTCCCCCCGGCCTGCATGGCCTGCCTTGAGGAGCTCCGCCATGACCCCCTTCGTGCCCGCGGTCCGCCCGCCCCTGGCCCTCGCGTTGCTCGGTCTGGCGATGGGTTCGGCGATCAGCCCCCTGGCCCGTTCGGCCGACGCCCTGCCCCCGCGCACGGCGTGGAAGGCGACGAGTTCGGCCAGCACCACGGTGGAGATGGCCCCGGCCAAGGGCATCGATGGCGACTCGGCGACCAAGTGGGGCGGCGCGTTTTCGCCCGGCCACTGGTACCAGGTGGATTTCGGCAAGCGCGTCTCTGTCGGCGCGGTGGAACTGCATTGGGAATGGGGCGGCGCGCGCGCGTACTCGATCCAGGCGTCCGACGACGGCGAACATTGGCGCACCGCGTTCGAGACGCGCGATGGCGTGGGTGGCATCGAGTACGACGTGTTCCCCACCGTGCAGGCGCGCTACCTGCGCCTGACCGCGCCGGACCGCTCGGCGGACTGGGGCGTGTCGGTATTCGAGTTCCAGCCGTACGCCGGTGGCGAGACACCGCGCATCACGGGCGTGAGCGGCAATGCCGCCGCGCTGTGGTCCGATGCCGGCGAGGCGCATGCGATGAATGCGAAGCCCGCGGCCGACGGCATGCGGCAGTTGCAGATCGACCTGCCCAAGCCGCTGTCCGTGGCCGGCCTGGAAGTGGCGTGGAAGGACACGCCGCGTGCGGCGAAGCTGGAAGGCCGCGAATCAGGCTCGGACCGCTGGATCGTGCTGGCGGAAGACCCCAACGCTTACGGCAGCACCGCGTTCCTCGCCGACAGCCAGGCTCGCACGCTGTCCGCGCTGCGCTTGAGCGTGCGCGGCCAGGCCGCGCAGGCGCCCACGCTGCAGCGCCTGCGCCTGATCGGCCCGAAGCGGGTGATGACGGCGATGAAGCGCTACGAACTCGCGGCCTCGCGCGAACACCGTGCGCTGTTCCCGTCGTCGCTGCACCAGCAGCAGGTGTACTGGACGGCGGTCGGCATTCCCGCGGGCCGGCAGAAGTCGGTGCTCGACGAATTCGGCCATGTCGAAGCCTTCAAGGGCGCGCCGCTGGTGCAGCCGGTGTGGCGCGACGCCAGCGGTCGCGCGAGCGCGGCGAATGCCGACACCACCATCACCCACACCCTGCGCGACGGTTGGATGCCGATGCCGACCGTGCAGTGGTCGCCACAGCCCGGCCTGGAACTGACGACGGCGGCGATCGCGCTCGAACAGCGCGGCGCGCCGGTGACGCTGGTCCGCTACCGCCTGCGCAACACCGGCACCACGCCAGTCGCCGGCAGCTTCAACCTGCTGACGCGGCCGATGCAGGTCAGCCCGCCGTGGCAGAACGGCGGACCGTCGCCGATCCGCGACATCACCGTCGGCAGCGGCGATGCGGCGCAGGTGGCGGTCAACGGGCGCACGCTGTTCCAGTCGCTGACGCCGGTGGCACGCGCGTCCGCATCGGCCTTCGGTGCGCATGGCGAAGGCGAGATCACCGGCCTGCTGATGGCGAACGCGCTGCCGGATGCGCAGCAGGCGCACGACGACACGGGCCTGGCCGCCGGCCAGCTCGGCTACGACGTGGCGTTGGCGCCGGGCGCGACGCAGGACATCGTCATCGCGTTCGCCCTCGGCGATGCGCGCATCGATCCCGCCAAACCGCTGCCGGCCGCACCGGCGATCGACATGACGGGACTCACCGGCGAAGGCGCCTTCGACAGGCTCGCCGACCAGGTCGCCGTGCATTGGCAGAAGCGCCTGGGCCGCATCGGCCTGTCGCTGCCGGATGCATCCCTGGTCGACATGTTGCGCGCGCAGGCGGCGTACATGCTGATCAACCAGAGCGGCCACGCCATGCAACCCGGGCCGCGCAACTACAACCGCTCCTTCATCCGCGACGGCGCCGCCACCGCCGCCACGCTGGTGCGCATGGGCATGCCGAAGACGGCGCGCGACTACCTGCAGTGGTACGCGGGACACGCCGTGCACGAGAACGGCCTGGTGTCGCCGATCCTCAACGACGACGGCTCGGTCAACACGGGGTTCGGTTCCGACATCGAGTACGACAGCCAAGGGCAGTTCATCTGGCTGGTGGCCGAACTCGCGCGTCTCGATGGCGGTGCGCGCAGCGTGCGCGACTACCAGGACAAGGTGACGCGCGCGATGAAGTTCATGCAGGAACTGCGCGAACGCACGATGGTGCCCGGCTATCTCGCCGACCAGCCGTCGCCGGAACGCTTCCACGGCATCCTCGCGCCGTCGATCAGCCACGAGGGCTATCCCGTCCCCACCCACAGCTACTGGGACGACTACTGGGCGTTGAAGGGTTGGCACGACGGCGCGTGGCTGGCCGAACAGTGGGGCGATGCGAAGACCGCCGCGTGGGCGCGTGAACAGTACGCCGCGCTGCGCGCATCGATGGCCGCGTCGCTGCGCGCGACGATGAAGTGGAAAGACGTGGACTACGTGCCCGCCGACGCCGACATGGGCGGCAGCGATCCGACCAGCCTGTCGATCGGCCTGGACCCCGCCGGCCAGCAGGACGTGATGCCGGCCGATGCATTGAAGATCACCTTCGACCGCTATCTCGACGAGGTGCGCAAGCGCGACACGCCCGGCGCGCTGTATGCCTACACGCCGTACGAAATCCGCAACGTGCTGACCTACGTGCACCTCAACCGTCCGCAGGAAGCACACGAGCTGCTAATGCGTTTCCTCGGCCACCGCCGCCCCGCACCGTGGCAGGTGCTGGCGGAAGTGGTGTATTCGGATGCGCGCCACGCGATCTACCTCGGCGACATGCCGCATACGTGGATCGGGTCGGAATACGCGCGCTCAATCTTCGGCATGCTGATGCACGAAGGCGACGACGCGCTGTCGCTGCTGCCGGGCACGCCGCCCGCGTGGGTGGCCGGCGACGGCCTGCGGGTGGATGGCCTACCAACGGCCTACGGCACGCTGGCGATGGCCGCGCGGCAGCAGGGCCAGACGCTCCGCATCACGCTGGGCCCGGGCCTGCGCAAGGACACCGCGTTGAAAGTCAGCTGGCCGAACCGCACGAAGCCGTCGCGGGTCACCGTGGACGGCAAGGTGGTGAGCGACTTCGACGATCAAGGCGTGCGCGTGGCCCGGCCATTCAAAGCACTCACTGCGACCTGGTGAGCACCGGCGATCCACTCGAGCGGCGCGTTCCCGGCACCAGCATCGGCACGCGCCGGCGATAGTCTTCGTACTCCGGCAGCGCGGCAACCAGGTCGCGCTCTTCCCAGCGGATCGCGAGCAGGATGTAGACCGTGGTCATCACCGCGAACAGCAAGTGCGTCATGGTCATCGTCGGGGTGGCCCAGAACGTCAGCAGCCAAGCGACATACAACGGATGGCGCACCCAGCGGTAGACGGTGGGCGTGCGGAAAGGCAGGTGCGTGTAAGGCCGGCCTAGGAACTGCAGCCAGACCTGGCGCAGGCCGAACAGGTCGAAGTGGTTGAGCAGGAACGTCGTGTACAGCAACAGCGCCCAGCCGAATGCGTAGACGGCGTACAGGACGGCGCGCGCCGTCGGGTCCCGCACCTCCCATACCATGCCCCCCAGCGGACTCCACAGCCAGAACAGCAGGATCAGCGCGAGGCTGGACATCAGCGTGTAGGTGCTGCGTTCCGCGGACTCGGGAATCAACCGCGTCCATGCGCGCTTGAAGGCGGGTCGCGCCATCACGCTGTGCTGCACGGCGAACAGGGCCAGCAGCCCCAGGTCGATCAGCAGCGCGGTGGCGAAGGGCGCCGTCGGTGCGGCATCCATGCCCTTCGGCACCCACAGGTTGCCGATGAAGCCGATGGCGTAAAGGAACGTGGCGAAGAACACGGCGTAGCAAACCACGCCGTAGAGCAGGATCAGGGTACGTTTCATGATGACCTCACGGGGTGCGCTGCACGGCCGGGGGACCGTGGAAGGCGCTGGAAGGGGATGCGCCATCGTCCGCCCTGCACCACCTCGCCGGCAGGGGAGCAATGTCCCGACGTGTGGCCCCGCGCACGCACCGCAGGGGAGCAATGTCCCGGCTACACTGCGGACCGGCTCCCCATCGGGATGGCTGCATGCAGCAGGCGATCCGCTACCTGACCACCGGCGATGGCGCGCGCCTGGCCTGGGCGTCGCTGGGCAACGGGCCGGTGCTGGTCAAGGCGGCCAACTGGCTGAGCCACCTGGAATACGATCTGGAAAGCCCGATCTGGCGCCACTGGTCGCGGTTCTTCGGCGAGCACTACCGACTGCTCCGCTATGACGAACGCGGCTGCGGGATGAGCGGCGGCGATGCGCGCGGCCTCACGCTCGACCACTGGCTCGGCGACCTGGAGGCGGTGGTGGAGGCCGCGGACCTGCGCGAACCGTTCGCGTTGATGGGCATCTCGCAGGGCGCCGCGGCCTGCGTGGCTTATGCGGTGAAGCATCCGCAGCGCGTGTCCAGGCTGCTGCTGTACGGCGCGTACGCGCGCGGCCCTTACGAACGCGACGACGATGAAGCGGCACGGCTGTACCGCGCCATCATCGACATCGCACGCGTCGGCTGGACGGACCAGAACCCGGTGTTCCGCCAGGTCTTCACGTCGCGCTTCATTCCGGAGGCCACCGAGGCGCAGGTGCGCTGGTTCAACGAACTGGCCCGCATCACCACCACGGCCGAGGCGGCCGGCGCGCTGCTGGAAGCGCGTGCGCACCTCAACGTCACCGGTTTACTCAGCCAAGTCACCGCACCGACCCTGGTGTTGCATGCGCGACAGGATTGCGTGGTGCCGCTGGAGGAGGGCCGGTTGCTCGCCGCTGGCATTCCCGGTGCACGCTTCGTCGAGCTGGACTCGCGCAACCACGTACTGCTGGAACACGAACCGGCATGGGAGCGCTTCCGCCAGGAGGCGCTCGCATTCCTGGGCGGCGCGCCACGTGGCGAGGAGCACTTGAATGTACTGACCGCGCGCGAACGCGAGATCGTCGCGGCGCTGGTCTCCGGCAAGACCAACGCGCAGATCGCCGCGTCGCTCTTCATCAGCGACAAGACCGTGCGCAACACGCTCACCCGCATTTACGAGAAGCTGGGCGTGCAATCGCGGACGCAGGCGATGGCGTTGCTGCGCGGGGCGGAGACGGATTGAGGGGGACGAACCGCGTTATCCCGCAATCACCCACCGCCCATTGTCCTGCAGCACTACTTCGAAGCGCGCCCACTGTCGGAACTCGTCGGGGCTGCTCGTCCCCGTGTTGCCCGTTTGTTCGCCCGCTACGACGTGGTACTGGAGTGCCGGGCCTTCGCCTTCCAGCACGTGGCGCACGCTCCACAAGCGGCCGAGTTTGCCGTTGCTGTAGAAGCGGCCGCGGAGGATCGCGTCGGGGTGGGTGATGTCGCGCTCGGCGTGCTGCTTGGCGAGCTCCAGCAGTTCGGTGAGGTTCTCGGTGGTGATGTCGACGTAGGAGTTGAGTTGCTCCATCGCCGCGGAGAAGTCTTCCTGCGTCAGTTCGAACTGGCGCTGCGCGGGCTGGGTGATGCGCGAGGCCAGGCGACGGCGATGCAGGTGGGCCGGGTAGCGGCGCCACGGGAACAGCGCGTTGAAGGCGATGGCCATGGCCAGGATGGCCACGACGTTGATGAGTATCGGCATCAGCAGGTAACCGTAGCCCAGGGCATGCACATCGGGGCCGCCGATCACCGCGGCGAGGGCGGTGGCGCCGCCGGGCGGATGGATGCAGCGCAGGTAGTACATGCCCAGCACCGCGAGGCCCACGGCGAGGGCGGCGGTCCAGGCGTGGCCGGGGAACAGTTTCTGGCAGCTCACGCCGATGAAGGCGGACAGCAGGTGTCCGCCCACCACGGCCCATGGCTGCGACAACGCGCCCTGCGGCACAGCGAACAGCAGCACGGCAGACGCACCCATCGAGGTGACCATCAGCGCGCCGCCGACGGCGGACGCGGCGTCACTCGGAAACGTCCAGCGGGTCAGTCCGTACACCGCCAGGATGCCCAGCAACGCGCCGATGCCCGATATCCACTTCTCGCCATGGCGAGTGGTGTTGCGCTCGATGCCCAGCAACAGGCGCAACTCGGTCAGGCGGGAGTGAGGGCTCATAAGCGGCAGCGAGAGGGCAGGCGCCGCAGTCTATGCGAAGGACGCGCCGCACGTAGGGCGGGCCCCGGCCCGCCATGCCCACGCGTCAGCCGCGCGGACCCAGCAAGCCGATCCGCCGGAACCACATTTCCAGCGGCACGGTTACCAGCGGCGGCACCGCGGCGACCATCGCCAGCAACGCCGCCCACCACGGCCAACGCAGGCGCAGAGCGGACAGCGCGGTAACCACGACATAGAACAGGAACGCACCGCCATGCAGCGGCCCGAAGATTTTCACGCCCAGGTCGTTGCCGATGGCGCTGTACTTGAACGCCATGCCGATCAGCAGACCGGCCCAGGTGAAGCCTTCAAGGAAGGCAGCGACAGCAAACAGGCGCCCGGCGGGCGCAAGGGGTCGGGACATGCAGGAACTCCAGTGAGGGAATGCCGCGACGCGATGGCGGCGGCGACGCTCGCTGGCGTTGGGATTCTAGCGGGTCGACAAGCGAACCCGAAGCACGACCGCCAGCCCCGGATGCGATGTAGAAGCAGCAAGACTGAAGAGCCGAGATGGCCTGGTATGCTGGACCAAGAGGTAAGTCATGGCCTTTTGGTGGGTTAACCACAAGCAAACCAAGGACCACGAGGTTCGTGGCGGTTATCTGTGGTCGCCCATCCGAAACAAAGACAATGGCTTCAATCAGAGCTACGAGAACATGACTCTCGTACGTCCTGGCGACATCGTCTTTTCGTACGCAAATGCTCATATCGGAGCGATCGGGCGCGTTACGGAAGCTGCCTTCCGAAGCCCAAAGCCGCATGAGTTCGGCAAAGTTGGGGATTACTGGTCAAATGAGGGATGGCTGGTCAACGTGTACTTCAGCGCTACACCGAAGCCACTCCATCCGAAACAGCACATCGATGCCATTGCGCCACTCCTGCCCACCCGCCACTCACCTATTCAGGCCAATGGCAACGGGAATCAGGGGATCTATCTTGCATCGATATCAGATGCTTTAGGGCTCATGCTTCTTGCACTCATCGGCATCGATGCATCTCCCGATTTCGATGTGAAGAACTTCGTGCGGGACTCAGAGCCAGACATCGAGCTTCTCGACGATCTGAACGAGTTGGAGCAGCAAGGAGATGTCTCGGAGACGCAACGACTGCAGCTAGCGAAAGCTCGGGTCGGGCAAGGATTCTTCCGAAAGCAGGTGATGCTGCTCGGACCAAGCTGTCGCGTTACAGGAGTTGAGGACTCGAGGCTATTGATAGCCAGCCACATCAAGCCATGGCGAGACTCATCCAACGAGGAGCGCATCAGTGGGTATAACGGAATAATGCTTTCGCCACATGTTGACGCGCTCTTCGATGAAGCGCTTATATCTTTCGAGAATGATGGCACGATGCTCACGCATCCGAGCTTGCCCAATGATGTTCTCCATCGCTGGTCAATAAATAAGGGCCTTAAAGTGGAACCCTTCATGGATGCACATTCGAGATTCCTCGAACATCATCGAAAGTTGTTTTTGACTAGATCGGCCTAAACAAAAAAGCGGCCGAAGCCGCTTTCTTGTCTGATCTCTCTCAGGCTTAAACCGTAACCGGGTTCGCCTTCTCCACATCGATCTTGTACTGCTTGATCGCGCGGGCGACGTCCTTGCCGGTCATCTTGCCTTCCTTCGCCAGGGCGGCGATGGCGGCGTGGGCGATGTAGTAGCGGTCCACTTCGAAGTGGCGGCGCAGGTTGGCGCGGGTGTCGCTGCGGCCGAAGCCGTCCGTGCCCAGCACCGTGTACGCCGCCGGCACGAAGGCGCGGATCTGGTCGGTGTAGGCGCGCACGTAGTCGGTCGCGGCGATCACCGGACCCTGGCGGCCTTCCAGCAGTTCCGTCACGTACGCCTTGCGCGGCGTCTTCGCTTCCGGGTTCAGGCGGTTCCAGCGCTCGGCGTCGAAACCATCGCGACGCAGCTCGTTGAAGCTCGGGCAGGACCAGATGTCGGCGGTGACGCCGAAATCCTTGTCCAGCAGCTCGGCCGCCGCGATCGCCTCGCGCAGGATGGTGCCGCTGCCCATCAGCTGCACGCGCAGCTCGCCCTTCTTCGGCTTTCCGGCATCGGTGAGCAGGTACATGCCCTTGATGATGCCGTCGGCCGCGCCTGCCGGCATTTCCGGATGGCTGTAGTTCTCGTTCATCAGGGTGACGTAGTAGTACTCGTCCACCTGCTCCTGCAGCATCTTCTGCATGCCGTGCTGCAGGACCACCGCGACTTCGAAACCGAAGGTCGGGTCGTAGCTGCGCACGTTCGGGATGCTGCCGGCGATGACGTGGCTGAAACCGTCTTCGTGCTGCAGGCCTTCACCGTTGAGCGTCGTGCGGCCCGCGGTGCCGCCCAGCAGGAAGCCGCGCGTACGCATGTCCGCCGCCTGCCACGCGATGTCGCCGATGCGTTGGAAGCCGAACATCGAGTAGTAGATGTAGAACGGCAGCATCGGCACGTTGCTGACCGAATAGCTGGTACCCGCCGCCATCCACGACGACATCGCGCCCGGCTCGCTGATGCCCTGCTGCAGCACCTGGCCGGACTGGTCTTCGCGGTAGTACATCAGCTGGTCGGCATCGACCGGCTTGTACTTCTGGCCGAACGGCGCGTAGATGCCGATCTGGCGGAACATGCCTTCCATGCCGAACGTGCGCGCCTCGTCGGCGACGATCGGCACCAGGCGCGGGCCGACCTGCTTGTCGCGCAGCGCGATGTTCAGGCCCTGCACGAACGCCATCGTGGTGGAGATCTCGCGGTCGCCGGTGCTCTTCAGCAGGCGGTCGAACGCCTCGAGCTTCGGCGTCTCGAACGACTCGCTGGCCTTGCGGCGACGCTGCGGCAGGTAGCCGCCGAGCGCGGCGCGGCGCGACTTCAGGTACTGGATTTCCGGCGAGTCCTCGCCCGGGTGGTAGAACGGCACCTGCGCCGATTCTTCCAGCTGCTTGTCGCTGACCGGGATGTTGAAGCGGTCGCGGAACGTGCGGATGGCTTCGTCGTCCAGCTTCTTGGTCTGGTGGGTCGGGTTGAGCGATTCGCCCGCCGAGCCCATGCCGTAGCCCTTCACCGTCTTGGCCAGGATCACCGTGGGCATGCCCTTGGTGTTCACCGCCTCGTGGTAGGCCGCGTAGACCTTGTGCGGATCGTGGCCGCCGCGGTTGAGGCGCCAGATGTCGTCGTCGGACAGGTTGGCAACCATGGCCGCCGTCTCCGGGTACTTGCCGAAGAAGTTGTCGCGCGTGTACTTGCCGCCGAACGCCTTGCAGTTCTGGTACTCCCCGTCGACGGTTTCCATCATCAGCTTCTTCAGCACGCCGCTGGTGTCGCGCGCGATGAGCGGATCCCAGTAGCTGCCCCACAGCAGCTTGATGACATTCCAGCCGCCGCCGCGGAACACGCCTTCGAGTTCCTGGATGATCTTGCCGTTGCCGCGCACCGGGCCATCGAGGCGCTGCAGGTTGCAGTTGACGACGAAGATCAGGTTGTCGAGGCCTTCGCGGCCGGCCAGCGCGATCGCGCCGAGGGTTTCCGGCTCGTCGCTCTCACCGTCGCCGATGAAGCACCACACCTTGCGGTCGGACTTCTCGATCAGGCCGCGGTGCTCCAGGTACTTCATGAACTGCGCCTGGTAGATCGCCGCCAGCGGGCCCAGGCCCATCGAGACGGTCGGGGTCTGCCAGTAGTCCGGCATCAGCCACGGATGCGGGTAGGACGAGATGCCCTGGCCGTCGACTTCCATGCGGAAGTTGTCGAGCTGCTGCTCGTTGATGCGGCCTTCCAGGTACGAACGCGCGTAGATGCCCGGCGCGCTGTGGCCCTGGATGAACAGCAGGTCGCCCGGATGGTTCTCGCTCGGCGCGCGCCAGAAGTGGTTGAAGCCGACGTCGTACAGCGTCGCGCCGGAGGCGAAGCTGGCGATGTGGCCGCCGAGGTCGCCGGGCTTGCGGTTGGCGCGCACGACGGTGGCCATCGCGTTCCAGCGGATGATCGAACGGATGCGCCATTCCAGCGCGGCGTCACCGGGGCTCTTGGCCTCGTTCTGCGGCGCGATGGTGTTGACGTATTCGGTGGTCGGCGAGAACGGCAGGTAGGCGCCGGCGCGGCGGGTGACTTCCACCATGCCTTCGAGCAACTGGTGAGCACGCAGGGCGCCGTTCTTCTCGATCACCGCCTGCATGGAATCGATCCATTCGCGGGATTCCTGCGGGTCCGGATCGCTCTGCAACATCTCGTTCAACCAGTTCATTCCCACTCCTGTTGCGCCGCGCGTGGGGCGTGGCGTCGCCGATTCTTGTAGACCCTGAAGTGTAACGCACGCACCCCGCGGCAGACCTGGCTACGCAGGCGTATGGAACGGACACTACGTCGCTGTCCCGGGACAACAAAAGCACCAAAATAAGACCTTTGCCGTATTGCAACATTCCAGTGCGCTTATGATCGGCGCGGGGGAAGGCTCGGGGGCGGCATGCAAGACGCAGTGCCAGGGAACGTCGTGCCAGATGCTGCCGGTGCCTCGCACTGGCGCAGCAGCCTGCGCACGCGCATCGCCGTGTGGGCGGGCCTGGTGAACGTGGTGCTGCTGGTGCTGCTGGTGGTGGCGACGTCGTGGTACGCGCGGCGCATGATCCTGGACAACGCACGCCGCGATACCCAGGCCAGCGCGCAGGAAGCCGTGCAACGGCTGGACAACGCGATGCGCGTGGTCACCATCACCACGCACGGCATCTCCGACCTGGTCGGCTCGGCCAACCTTGCGCCCGACGAACTCACCGCCACGCTGCGCGCGATGGTCAAGGCCACGCCCGGCTGTGCCGGCGGCCTGCTGGTGCTGGAGCCGCGCACGCGCGACGACACGCCCTTCGCCCGCTATGTGGCGGCGAACGGACACGACCGCGACCTCGTCGCCGACGGTTATCCCTATCGCGACCAGGGCTGGTACCAGCGCACCGTGGCATCGCCCGGCGGCTGGTGGTCCGAGCCCTACCTCAACCAGACCGCGGGTGCGGTGTGGATGGTCACCTACAACATGCCGCTGCGCGAACCCGGCCGTGGTGCGCGCACCCGCGGCATGGTCAGCCTGGACCTGCCGCTGGCCAACCTGACCGACATGGTCGAGTCGCTGGCGAACCTGCCGGGTTGGCGGGTGACGCTGGTGGCCCCGGCCGGCACGCTGGCGCTCAATCCGGAGGTGGGGGTCGACCGGCTGGAAACGCTGGACGAGTACATCCGTCGCGCCGGTCGTGCCGACCTGCAGGAAGCGGCGCAGGCGGTCAGGCTGCGGCGCCCGCTTCAGCATGCGCACGTCGATGCCGTGACCGGCGAACGGCGCTACACCGTCGTGGAGCCGGTGGGCGACACGGGCTGGAACCTGCTGGTCGCGCAGTCGTACGACTTGATCACCGAGCGCCTCAACCAGGCCCTGTGGATGCTCGCCGCCGTGGGTACGCTGCTGGCACTGGTCTGCATGCTGGTGGTGCGCAAGCTGGCGCGCCACATCAGCCAGCCGGTGGAACGACTCTCGGCCTCCGCCGCACGCCTGGCCGAAGGCGACTACGCGATGCCCGTGCCCTACGTGGGCCGGCGCGACGAGGTCGGCCAGATGGCACGCACGCTGGAACACGCGCGCGGATCGATCCAGCAGCAGTTGCGCGAGATCGAGGACATGACGGCGGCGCGCCAGAAACTGGAGAGCGAGTTGTCCATCGCGCGCGAGATCCAGCAGGCGATGCTGCCGCCGGGCCGGGTGATCGACCGCGAGCAGAGCCACCTGGAAGCCTATGCGCGACTGGAACCGGCCAAGGCCGTGGGCGGCGATTTCTACAGCTTCATCGAGACCGGCACGGACGCGCTGTGGTTCGCCATCGGGGATGTCTCCGACAAGGGCGTGCCCGCGGCATTGTTCATGGCCCGCACGGTGACCGTGCTGGAAGTGGCGGCCAGCAGCCATGCCCGTCCCGACCGCGTGCTGGCCGAAGCCTCGCGCCGGCTGGTGCAGGGCAATGACGCGTGCATGTTCGCCACCGTGCTGTGCGGGCGCGTGGACGTGCGCACCGGCGAATGCGTGCTGGCCAGCGCCGGCCACGACGCGCCGTTGCTGCTGCATGCCGACGGGCGCCAGGAAACACTCCCGCTGCAACCCGGGCCGCCGCTGGGGTTCGAGGTCGGCGACGCTTTCCCGCTGTGGTCGGGCCAGTTGCCGGCCGGCACCACGTTGCTCGCATGGACCGACGGCATCACCGAGGCGTTCGACGCCGACAACGTCGCGTTCGGCCCGGAGCGCATCCCCGGCGCATTGCGCCCGGGTGCGAACGCACGCGAACAGTGCGAAGGGCTGATCGCGGCAGTTCACGCATTTACCGGCAGCGCACCGCAGTCGGACGACATCACGGCTTTGGCCATCCGCCGCCGGCTGGACAGCGCCCCCACTTCCCCCGAAGCTCCGCCATCACAGGAGACCGCGCATGCAGATGCGACTGTTCATTCCCCGTGAGCACGCCCGTGTCGACGACCTCAACGCGTCGCTCGAAGCCGTGCTGGCCAACAACGGCGTCAGCCGCGCGATCCAGGGCGATGTGCGCCTGATCGTCGAGGAGCTGGCCAGCAATGCGATCGAGCACGGCGACCTCGCCCGCGTCGATACCGAGGAGCACGAGTTGTGCGTGGACATCGGCATCCGCGACCACCTGCTGACGCTCGAATTCCGCGAGAGCGGTGTTCCGTTCAATCCGCTCGACCAGCCACCCCCCGATCTGGACGCCGATATCCTCGACCGCCCCACCGGCGGCCTGGGACTGCACCTGGTGCGGCAGGTGTCGGAAGACGCCCACTACGAGCGCGTCGGCAACTACAACGTGCTGCGGCTGACGCTGCGCATCCCCACCGAGGAGACCGCACCATGAGCCTGGGCATCGACATCCTGCCGCCGGGCAAGGGCAGCCAGCGCGTGGCCGTCAGCGGCCGCCTGGACACGCACACCTACGAAGACCTGGACGTAGCGCTCGCGCCGATGCTGTCGCGCCAGCTGCACTCGCTGGTGCTGGACCTCTCGGGGCTGGAGTACATCAGCAGCGCGGGCATCCGCTCCATCTTCAAGGCCCGCAAGACACTGGCCCCGCACGGCGGCAAGGTGCTGCTGGTGAACCCGCAGCCGCAGATCCAGAAGGTGCTGGACATGGTCAAGGCGGTGCCGCTGAACGAGATCTTCTCGTCGACGGCCGAAGCCGATGCCTACCTGGACGCGATGCAGCGCAAGGTCCTGCAGGCCGGCGAGGACGACGACTGACAGACACGGGCCGCGTCGTCTCACTTTTGCTTTACGATCCGACCTCCCTCCCCTCCATACCCGGGTCGCCCCCACCCGGCACATCCGTTGCACGAGATGCCCGATGACATTGGAGATTGAGGTCTACCCGCCGGTGAACGGCAACCAGTACGTGCTGCTCAGCGGCCGGCTGGACACGCTCAGCTACGCGCAGCTCGACGAAGCGCTGGCGCCGATGCTGGCGGCGCGTCCGCAGGCGCTGGTGCTGGACCTCGCCCACCTGGACTACATCAGCAGCGCCGGCGTGCGCAGCATCCTGAAGGCGCGCAAAGCCCTGGCGCCGCATGAAGGCCGCCTGCTGGTGGTGCATCCGCAGGAACAGATCCGCAAGGTGATCGAGATCGTGCAGGCCGTGCCGATGGATGAGATCTTCGAATCCACCGCCGATGCGGACGCCTACCTGGATGCGCTGCAGCGGCGGATCCTCGATGGCGAGGAAGAGAACTGACAGGCAAGAAGAATGTGGGATGTGGGAGCGACGTAAGTCGCGATGAGGCTTTACCTGTAGCCCATCGCGACTTACGTCGCTCCCACACCTGAAGTCCTGGATACCGACCAAGAAAAAGCCCCGCATGCGGGGCTTTTTCTCTCCAGGGCTCAGACCGATCAGCCCGGTCCGCTGCGCTCGGCTTCGCGCTGCTGGCGGATCTGCGCATCCACCGCGGCGATCGCGGTCATGTTGATCACGCGACGCGGCGTGGCGCTGGTGGTCAGGATGTGCACCGGCCGCGAAATGCCCATCAGGATCGGGCCGATCGCCACGCCGTCGGTGACCACGCGCACCATGTTGTAGGCGATGTTGGCGGCATCCAGGTTGGGCATGACGAACAGGTTGGCGCGACCGGTCAGCGTGCTGCCCGGCATCATCCGGCTGCGCAGCACTTCGTCCCACGCGGTGTCGCCCTGCATTTCGCCGTCCACGTTGAGGTCGGGCTTGCGCTTGAGCAGCAGCTCGCGCACGCGACGCATCTTGATCGAACCCGGCGTCTCGTGGCTGCCGAAGTTGGAGTGCGACAACAGCGCGATGCGCGGCTCGATGCCGAACAGCTTCAGGCGGTACGCCGCCTGCAGCGTGGCCTCGGCGATCTGCTCGGCGGTCGGGTCGTCCTGCACGTGCGTGTCCAGGAAGAAGTACGCGCCCTGGTTGTTGATCACGCCGGTCATCGCCGAGGTGGACTGCACGCCAGGGTCCAGCGGGATCACGCTGCGCACGTAGCCGAGCTTCTTGTGGAAGCGGCCGACCAGGCCGGTGATCATCGCGTCGGCTTCGCCACGCGCCACCATCACCGCGGCGATCAGCGTGGGCCTCGAGCGCATCAGGTTCTTCGCCGCCGCCGGCGTCACGCCGCGGCGCGCCGTCAGCGCATGGTAGTGCTGCCAGTAGTCGTTGAAGCGCGGGTCGTCGTCCTGGTTGGTCACTTCGAAGTCGACGCCGGCGCGCATGCGCAGGCTGAGGCGCTGGATGCGCGCATCGATCACGTCCGGGCGGCCGATCAGGATCGGGAACGCAAGGCCTTCGTCGATCACCGTCTGCACGGCGCGCAGCACGGTCTCTTCCTCGCCTTCGGCATAGACCACGCGCTTCTTGTCGGCACGCGCGCGGTCGTACACCGGCTTCATCATCAGGCTGGTGCGGTAGACGAACTGGCCCAGCTTCTCGCGGTAGGCCCACATGTCCGGGATCGGGCGCAGCGCCACGCCGGAGTCCATCGCCGCCTGCGCGACCGCGGCGGCCACTTCCACCAGCAGACGCGGATCGAACGGACGCGGGATCAGGTATTCGGGGCCGAAGCAGGGCACGTCGTCGCCGTAGGCCGAACCCAGGTCGGAGGCCTCGCGCCGCGCCAGCTTGGCGATGGCGTGCACGCAGGCGACCTTCATGTCTTCGTTGATGACGGTAGCACCGACATCGAGCGCGCCACGGAAGATGTACGGGAAGCAGAGCGCGTTGTTGACCTGGTTCGGGTAATCGCTGCGTCCGGTGCCGATGATGACGTCCGGGCGCACGGCCTTCGCATCGGCCGGCAGGATTTCCGGATTCGGGTTGGCCAGCGCCAGGATGATGGGCTTGTCCGCCATCGTGGCGACCATCTCCGGCTTGAGGATGCCGCCGGCCGACAGGCCCAGGAAGATGTCCGCGCCGTCGACGATCTCGGCCAGCGAACGCTTGCCGGTGTCGCGCGCATACCGCGCCTTGTCCGGGTCCAGGTGCGGGCGGCCGCTGTAGATCACGCCGTCGCGGTCGAAGGCGAGGATGTTCTCCGGCTTCAGGCCCAACGCCACGAGCATGTCCAGGCAGGCGATGCCGGCCGCGCCGGCGCCGCTGGTGGCCAGCTTCACGTCGCCGATCTTCTTGCCGACCACTTCCAGCGCGTTGACCACGGCCGCGCCGACGATGATCGCGGTGCCGTGCTGGTCGTCGTGGAAGACCGGGATCTTCATCCGCTCGCGCAGCTTGCGCTCGACGATGAAGCACTCCGGCGCCTTGATGTCTTCCAGGTTGATGCCGCCGAAGGTCGGCTCCAGCGAGGCGATGATCTCGACCAGCTTGTCCGGATCGGTCTCGTTGATCTCGATGTCGAATACGTCGATGCCGGCGAACTTCTGGAACAGCACGCCCTTGCCTTCCATCACCGGCTTGCCGGCCAGCGCGCCGATGTTGCCCAGGCCCAGCACGGCGGTGCCGTTGGTGACCACGGCCACCAGGTTGCCGCGCGCGGTGAGCTCGCTGGCGGTGTTCGGGTCCTCGACGATGGCCTCGCAGGCGTAGGCCACGCCCGGGGAGTAAGCCAGGGCCAGGTCGCGCTGGGTCAGCATCGGCTTGGTCGGAGCGACCTTGATCTTGCCGGGCGGGGACAGCCGGTGGTACTCGAGCGCGGCCTGCTTGAAATCGTCGTTCGTCATCGCGGAAACGGTGCCTGTGGTGAAGGCGGGGGAGCGGCAATTCTACCCGGTCCCCGCCGGGGCCGGATTCCGCGGAATGCGGCGCTGCGTCACGCCGTGCGCGCGAACGTCCCGCTCAGGGTGTCATGAAGCGGCAAGCATCGCGTGGCGGCGACGCGCGGCCGCAGGTCTCGCCGAACGCGCTGGGCGCGGGCTTCTCGCCGGTGTCCAGCCAATGCTCCAGCACCTGCAATACGGTGGTGTAGGTCGCATCCTGCAGGCGGCTGTGGTCCTGCTCGTCGGTCAGCGCCTGCAACAGCAGGTGGCTGCGTCCGGCGGCGGCGACGGTCGTCGCGTACGCGGCGTCGGCTTCGTAGGACACGGTGGGATCGTGGCGCGCATGCACCGTCACCGTCGGCAGCACGATCAACCCGGACAGGTCGGCGTCGTAGGCCAGGGCGGCCACCGCAGCGGGGTCGGCACGGAAGCGCTCCACGCCCGCATTCAAGGCGGTGTCGTCGTGCGACCCGCGATAGACGGTGGCGCTGTTGTCGAACGGATTGCGGCCGCCGAGGCGCTTCTGCACCACGTCCTGGAAATGGAACGTGCCCCACGCCAGGTGCGCGACCAGTTGCTTCTCGGCCACGCCGGTGACCGCGAGGATGTCGCGCAGGTTCGCTGCCTGCGCGGCCGTGCGCTTGCCGGCGGGAAGCTCGACGCCCGTGCACGCGTTCACGCGCGCGCGCAACTCGTCGCGCGTCATGCGGGCGTCGGCCGGCAAGCCCTGCCAGAGCGGATACTGCACTTCGCCCTTCGCCGGATGGTTGCGGCAGTAGTACTGGTACACCGCGCGCAGGTCGGCACGGAACCCGTAGCCGCGCGTGCCGCCATACAGCATGCCGTTGGTGCTCAGCACGCCGTCGTAGTTCGCGCGCCCGTCGATCTCCAGCGCGTACAGCTCGGCCGCTTTCGCCGCCACGTTGCCGCCCCACGACTGGCCATGCAGCAGCGTGCGCTCCGGCCGGCCCCAACGCGCCCAGAACACGCGCCGGCTGTGTTCCACGTCGGCCGCCGCCATGCGCACACCGTAACCGCCGCGACGATACGTGGTGCCGACCCAGGCATAGCCTTCGCGCACCATCACCGCGAAGCGATCCAGGTCCTCCGCCGAATCACCCGCCTTCGGCGCGCCCAGGCGCGGCCCGCCGTGCGCATGCACGATGAGCCGTTTGTTCCAGGCCTCGGGCATCGCGACCAGCAGCCATGCGCCCTGCGCATCGCGCCCTTCGTGGCACGCGACCCTGGTCCCGACGGACGCAGGACACGGCACGGGGGCGAACGCCACGTCGGTGTCGGCCGCTGTCGCCGCCTGCACGGCGGGCGCCGATGCGCCCAGGCAGGCGGCGAGCAGGAGGCCGCGCCAACGGCGGTGCGAAGATCGCATGGCGGGGGGCATCTTCCTCAGAACGACCGGCTGATATTGACGTAGAAGTAGCGGCCCCACGGATTGTGCAGCGAACCACGGTAGCCGCCATCGGCCAGCGCCGGACCTTCGTCGGTCAGGTCGCGCACGCCCAGGCGCAGCGCGGTGCCGTCGGGGAAGCGGTATTGCCCGTACAGATTGTGGAACAGACGGTCCTCTACCACCCACGGATCGCCCGAGGCGCCCAGCAGCTGCGGCTGTTCGAACGAGCTCATGTACTGCGCGGAGTAACCGACGCGCCACGGGCCCTTGTTCCAGGTCAGCGAACCGCTGGCGCGCCATTCGGGTCGGCCGTTCTGGCCGATCAGCTGGCTCGGGTCCGGCAGCGGCGTCAGCGGATCGATGGTGCCGGCCGCGCGCGCGGCGTACAGCGCGTTGACGATGTCGCCCGGGTCGCGGGTGAATTCCAGCAGCTTGGTGGCGTTGAGGCTGGCCGAGAAGCTGCCGAAGCGCGTGCGGCGCAGCGACCAGTCCATGCCGATGTCCAGGCCGCCGGCGGTCTGCGGCTGCAGGTTGATGAAGCGGTCGTTGATCGCGATGACCTGGCCGACCGGATCGATGCCGGTGCCCGCGAAGAAGTCGATGTCTTCCTGGGTGGGATCGGCACGCACGACCAGCGGATTGCTGCCGCCTTCCACCCGGTTGAGGTAGTCCAGCGTCAGCGCGGTCTGCGCGCCGAGCAGGCCGACGATCTGCTCCTGCTTGATCTTCCAGCGATCGACGGTGAAGGTGAAGTTGCCGAAGCGCTCGGGGATGAAGGTCGGCTGGAACACCACGCCGTAAGAGGTGTTGGTGCTCTCTTCCGGTTCCAGGTCCGGGTTGCCGGCCACCAGCAGCGAGGCGCCCGCCGTGTTCTGCCCGCAGGCACTGAACGACGCGATACGACCGGCGCGCAGGTCGGCTTCGCAGCGGATGTGGTCCACGCCACTGGCCAGGCGAGAGTACTGGGTGGCGTTGGTCTGCTCCAGGTTCGGCGCACGGAAGCCTTCGGAGTACGAACCGCGCAGGCGCACGCCTTCCACCACGTCCCACGCCAGCGCGACCTTGGGCTTGGCCACCGAACCGAAGTCGGAATAGTGCTCGTAGCGGCCAGCCAGCTGCATGTCCAGGCGATGCACCAGCGGGATGTCCATGTCGGCCGAGACCAACGGCACCGCGAACTCCACGTAGGCCGAGCCGACGTTGCGCGAGCCGCGGGTGTCGGGGTTCGGGCTGACCGCGGCCACGTTGCTGAGGTTGGTCTCGCCGGTGACCATGTCGGTGAAGGTGTAGGTGCCGTCGAGGTTGGCGTCGCGGTCGTCTTCCTGCGTCTCGCGGCGTGCTTCTGCGCCGAAGGCAACGCCCACTTCACCGGCCGGCAAGGCGAACAGGTCCGCGCGGCTCATCTTGAAGTCGGCCATGGTCAGCGTGGTACGCGACTTGCGCACGAGGTCGAACACGATGGCGTCGATCGCCGCCTGCGAACTGGGCGAGCAGTCGCTGTGCGTCGGCGTGTCCACGCAGCCGCCGCTGAACGGGTTGTACGCATCGGGCGTGGCCAACGCGAGCTGCTGCTGCAGCGCGGTCATGTTGATGTTCGGCGAGCGATCCTTGGCTTCGGCTTCGGAGTACAGCAGCGCGGTTTCCCAGTTCCAGCCGTTCCACTCGCCACGCAGGCCCGCCAGGAAACGCGCCTGGTAGTTCTCCACGCGCACGCGCTGGAAGCCGGTGTCGACGTAGCGGTAGTTGCTCATCTGCACGGGCAGGCCGGCGGCGGGCACGTTGGTCAGGCCGGGCAGGCGGTTCGGGTTCGGCGTGCCATCCGGCAGCGTGGTCGCGCCGAAGGGATTCCAGTAATTGCTGGCGGGAATCCACAGGCTGTTGAGGTTCACCACCGGCGGCTGCAGCGCTTCGCTGACGGCCTGGTAGTAGCCCACTTCGCCAAACGCTTCCACGCCGTTGTCGAGCGAATAGTGGCCGGTGAGGTAGGCATTGAAGCGCTCCACCGACGGCCGCACCGTGGTGCCGTAGCGCGTGTCGTAGCGCATCTCGCGGTTGGTGGTGTTGAAGTTGTGGTTGCCGCTGGCCAGGCAGAGATCGTTGCCAAGACTGACGCCGCACCCGAAGCTCGACGGCTGCACGCGGAACGCGCCCGCCGTGTTCGTCACCGCCACGCCGTTGGAGCGGATCACCGCGCGCGGGCCCACGGTCAGGCGCGCCCACGGCGTGTGCGAGGAACGGCCATCCAGCGCAGTGAGACCGGCGAAGTCCGGGTAGTCGGCGAACAGCGCGCGCAGGTCGTCGGTGGAGGTGAATTCCTGGTCCGCCGCCATCAGCTCGGAGCGGTCGGTGTAGTTCAGGAACACCGACACGTTGCCGCGATCGAAGTTCTTGCCGGCGAAGACGTTCGTCTCGAACTCGTTCATGCCGGTGCCTTCCGCGGTGCCGTAGCGCGCACTGGCGCTGACGCCGTCGAAATCGGTCTGCAGCACGGTGTTGACCACGCCGGCCACCGCGTCGGCGCCGTAGATGGCCGCCGCGCCATCCAGCAGGATCTCCATGCGGTCGAGGCCGGAGACGGGGATCGCGTTGGAATTGAAACTCTGCACCGGCACCGTGCCGGTATCGGACGTGCCCTGGCTGGTCGGGTGCTGCACCAGGCGGCGCCCGTTGAGCAGCACCAGCGTGTTGCCGACGCCGAGCGAACGCAGGTTCACCGAATTGACGTCGCCGCGCGCCGCATTGCTGGTCTGCGGATTGTTCGAGGCATCGAACAGCACGTCGCCCATCTGCGGGATGGTGCGCATCAGCTCGTCGCCGGAGATCGCACCGGCGGCATCGATCTGTTCCGCACCGACCACCAGCACTGGCAGCGCATCGGTGGTGGCCGCGCCCTGGATGTGCGAGCCCACCACGACCACCTTGTCCAGGGTCTTGGCATCGTCGGCGGGCGCGGCTTCGGCCTGCGGCGCGGGCGCGGCCGGAGCTGGCGCGTCCTGGGCCGCGGCGGCATGGATCACGGCCAGCAAGGCCAGGGTAAGACCGCTCCGCAATGGGGCGGCGCGTCGGTTGGTATGCATCGTTCAGTCCCTCCTCTGAAGACGTGGTGTGGCCGGCGTCAGTCGGCCGTGAGTCGTGTCGGGTCGCCCGGGCCTGCGGCCGGATCGGGCGCGGCGGCGATCGGTGCGGACGGCCCGCCCAGCGCGCGCGCCAGCGCATCGCGGTCGAGCGCGTTCTCCCAGCGCGCGACCACCAGCGTGGCCACCGCGTTGCCGGTGAAGTTGGTCAGCGAGCGGCACTCGCTCATGAAACGGTCGATGCCCAGGATCAGCGCCATGCCGGCGACCGGCACTTCCGGCACCACCGCCAGCGTGGCGGCCAGCGTGATGAAGCCGGCGCCGGTAACGCCGGCGGCGCCCTTCGAGCTCAGCATCGCGACCAGCAGCAGCATGATCTGGTGGCCGAGGCTCAGCTCGGTGTTGGTGGCCTGCGCGATGAACAGCGCGGCCAGCGTCATGTAGATGTTGGTGCCGTCCAGGTTGAACGAATAGCCGGTGGGCACCACCAGGCCGACGACGGACTTCGCCGCACCGGCGCGCTCCATCTTCTCCATCAGCGACGGCAGCGCGGATTCGGACGAGGACGTGCCGAGCACCAGCAGCAGTTCGGCCTTGAGGTAGCGGATCAGGCGGAAGATCGAGAAGCCGCACCACCACGACACCAAGCCGAGGATCACGATCACGAACAGCAGCGAGGTGAGGTAGAACGAACTGACCAGCCACGCCAGGTTGACCAGCATGCCGACGCCGTACTTGCCGATGGTGAAGGCGATGGCGCCGAAGGCACCGATCGGCGCGGCGCGCATCAGGATGTGCACCAGGCGGAACACCGGCGCGGTCAGCGCCTCCAGCAGGTTCAGCACCGGGCGGCCCTTCTCGCCGACCAGCGCCAGCGACAGGCCGAACAGCACCGCCACGAACAGCACCTGCAGGATGTTGTCGCCCACCAGCGGGCTGACCAGCGTCTTCGGGATGATGTCCATAAGGAAGCCGACCAGCGACAGCTCGTGCGATTTCTGCACGTAGTCGTTGACCGCCGACTGGTCCAGGTCGGCCGGGTTGATGTTCATGCCGGCGCCGGGCTGCACCACGTGCGCGACGACCATGCCGACCACGAGCGCCAGCGTGGAGAAGAACAGGAAGTACACCATCGCCTTGGCGAACACCCGGCCCACGGTGCGCAGGTGGGTCATGCCGGCGATGCCGGTGACGATGGTCAGGAAGATCACCGGCGCGATGATCATCTTCACCAGCTTGATGAAGGCATCGCCCAGCGGCTTCATCGATTCGGCCAGCGCCGGCTCGAAGTGGCCCAGCGTCGCGCCCAGCACGATGGCCACGATCACCTGGAAGTACAGCTGCTTGTACAGCGGCTGCTTCGGCGGTGGCAGGACGGGCGCTTCGGCCAGGTGCATGGGATGGCTCCGGGAACGGACAGGACGCCGCCCACATCGGCGGCCGGCATGTTGTACCCCCGCTTCGCCGCGACACCGATAACCTATTGGTACTAGCCCACGTCCTTGGGGCGGCGCCCCCGTAGACTGACCGCCATGCTGCGCACGCGCCGCCACCGCCAGACCCTGCTCGTCGTACTGCTCACCGTGGGCGGCGCGATGCTGGCGATGGCGATGGCCTACCGCTGGGCCGGTGCGCGCGCGTTGCGCGACGAAACCGCCCAGCTGCATCGCCAACTGGACCTGCATTCGCAGGCGCTGCAGCAACGCATCGACCGCTACCGCACGCTGCCGCAGGTGCTGGCCCAGGACCCGGACCTGCGCCAGGCGCTCGCCGCGCCGGTGGACGATGCGCGCCGCAATGCGCTCAACCAGCGCCTGGAAAACGCCAACAGCGTGACCCGCTCCTCCACGCTCACCCTGATCGACCGCCGCGGCATCGCGCTGGCGGCGAGCAACTGGCGCGAACCCACCAGCAACGTCGGCGAGGACTACAGCTTCCGTCCCTACGTGCAGCAAGCGCTGCGCGACGGCCGCGGCCAGTTCTACGGCATCGGCCTGACCACGGGCGAGCCCGGCTATTTCCTGTCGCAGGCCATCACCGGACCCGATGGACAGGTGGCCGGCCTGGTCGTCATCAAGATCGAACTGGACGCGCTGGAACAGGAATGGCTGCAGACGCCGGACATCGTCCTGGTCAGCGATGCGCACGACGTGATCTTCCTCGCCAGCCGCGACGAGTGGCGTTACCGCACGCTGCGCACGCTTACCGAGACCGACCGGCGCGAACTCACCACCACCCGCCAGTACGCACGCCAGCAGCTCTCCCCGCTGCGCGTGCAGGCGCTGCCTTCGGATGCAGGCGACACGCGTCGCGTGCGCTTGCTGGACCCGGCGCTGGCCGATCCGGTGCTGTGGCAATCGATGGCGCTGCCCGAAGAAGGCTGGCACCTGCACCTGCTGCACGACGCGTCGGCCACCGTCGCGGCCGCGCGCACCGCGGCGATCGCGGCCGGTGGCGGGTGGCTGGCGCTGTCGTTCCTGGTGTTGTTCATGCAGCAGCGTCGCCGCCTGGCCGTGCTGCGCCAACGCAGCCGCGCCGAACTGGAAGCCGTGCTGCAGCAGCACGCGCAGGAACTGCGCACCGCGCAGGACGGCATCGTCGAAGCCGCGCGCTCGGCCGATGCCGGACTCAGCCGCAGCCTGGAGCACCTGCCACAGGGCGTGGTGATCATCGATGCCGACCTGCGCCTGGTGGCGTGGAACTCGCGCTACATGGACCTGTTCCGGTTCCCGCCCGACCTGATCCACGTCGGACGGCCGATCGAGGACGTGTTCCGCTTCAACGCGCGGCGCGGCCTGCTCGGGCCGGGTCCGGTGGAAGACGCGATCCAGCGCCGACTGGAGCATCTGCGCAGTGGCAAGCCGCACATGCGCGAGAGCGAGAAGGACGACGGCGTGGTGCTGGAGATCCGCGGCAACCCGCTGCCGGATGGCGGTTTCGTCACCAGCTATGCCGACATCACCAGCTACAAGAACGCCGCGCGCGAACTGCGTTCGCTGGCGGACGCGCTCGAGCATCGCGTGGAAGAACGCACGCGCGCGCTCGCCGATGCGACCCAGGCAGCGGAGAGCGCCAACCGCTACAAGACGCGCTTCGTGGCCTCGGCGGTGCACGACCTGCTGCAACCGCTCAACGCCGCCCGCATGTTCGTCTCCGCGTTGCGCGGTCGGCTGGCGGACGAGGAAGCGCGCCGCATCGCCGACCACGTGGACAACGCGCTGGTCGCGCAGGACGCCATCCTCAACAGCCTGCTGGACATCGCGCGGCTGGAATCCGGCGCGCTCCCGACGCGCGTGCGCGACTTCGCGCTCGCGCCGCTGCTGGAAACACTGGCGCGCGAGTTCGGCATCGTGGCCGCGGATCGCGGGCTGCGGCTGGACAGCGTGCCCACCCGCGCCATCGTGCGCAGCGACGAAGCGCTGCTGCGGCGCATCCTGCAGAACTTCCTGTCCAACGCGATCCGCTACACCCCACGCGGCCGGGTGCTGCTCGGCGTGCGGCGGTTCCCGCAGGGCGTTCGCATCGAAGTGCACGACCAGGGCCCCGGCATCCCGGAGAGTCTGCAGGCGGAAATCTTCGAGGAATTCCGCCGGCTCGGCGACGGTGTGGTGAACGATCGCGGCGCCGGCCTGGGCCTGGCGATCGTGGAACGCATCGGCCGGCTGCTCGGGCACCGCATCGGCCTGCGCTCGCAGCTGGGACGCGGCAGCGTGTTCTGGGTGGAACTGCCACGGGGCGCCGCTGGTGCGGCGACCCTGGAACCGGCATTCCCCATCGTCGAAAGCGACGACGGTTCGCCCTTGCGCGGCCGCCGGGTATGGTGCATCGACGACGACCCGCGCGTCTGCGAAGCCACGCGCGCGTTGCTGCACCGCTGGGAATGCGAGGTGCCGTTGGCCGCCGGACCCGCCGAGGCGCTGGCCGCTGCAATCCCCGGACAAGCGCCGGACCTGCTGCTGCTCGACGTGCGCCTGGGCGACACCGACGGGCCGACGGTCTACACCGCGCTGTGCGAACGCTGGGCGGCCTCGCCACCGGTGATCCTGGTCACCGCCGAGCGCGACGATGCCCTGCGCGCGCTTGCGCAGGCCTACGGCTGGGGCTTCCTGTCCAAACCCGTGAAGCCCGCGGCGCTGCGCGCGCTGATGACCCAACTGCACGTGCGGCGCGCACGATGAGGACCACCGCCATGGCATCGCGATGCTGACCTACGTCATCCCCGTCCTCGCCATCGTGCTGCTGGGCGCCGCGCTACGGCGGATGCGCAGCGTCCCCGACGGGCTGTTCCCTGCCATGGAGTGGTTTTCCTTCTACGTGGCCTTCCCGGCGTTGCTCTTCGTCGGCACGGCACGGCTGAAGCTGTCCGCCGCCGATGCGCTCGATCTGTCGCTGGCAGCCCTGCTGCCGACGCTGCTGCTGACGGCGGTGGTCCTGCTGGCACTGCAGGCCGCGCCGCAGCTGTCCGGCCCCAGCCGCTCCTCCGTCGTGCAGGGCACAGTACGGCCGAGCAGCTACTTCGGGCTGGCCGTGGCGGCGCTGCTGTTCCCGCCCGAGACCACCACGATGGTGATGCTGGCGCTGGCGATCTGCCTGCCGGTGGTCAACGTCATCGCCGTGGTCGCGCTGGCGTGGTGGGGCAGCGGCGACGCCAGCGCGCGCGGCATCGCACGTGCGCTGGCACGCAACCCCATCATCCTGGCCACGCTGGCCGGCCTGCTGTTCAACCTCAGCGGCCTGCCGCTGCCGGTACCGCTGGCCGCGGCGCTCGACATCCTCGCCGATGCCGCGTTGGCGCTCGGCCTGCTGTGCGTGGGTGGCGGCCTGCAGTTCCAGCGCGATCACCTTCGCCCTGCGCTGTTGGGCGCGACGTCGGCGCTGAAGTTGCTCGCACTGCCCGTGCTCGCCGTGCTCGTGTGCCGATGGCTGGATGCCAGCGCGCCCGTGACGACCGCGGCCTGCTTCTACGCCGCGCTGCCGACCGCCTCCAATGCCTACATCATGGCGCGACAGATGGGTGGCGATGCCCCGCTGATGGCGTCGCTGGTGACGTGGCAGACGCTGCTGGCCGCCGCGACCGTGCCGCTGGCGATGCAGTTGCCGCGCTGGCTGGGCTGACTCACTCGGCCGGCGGCGCTTCCGGCTCCAGCGATTTCACCAGCACCGCTGCCTGGGTGCGGCTGTGGCATTCCAGCTTCTTCAGGATCGCGGTGACGTGCACTTTCACCGTGTTCTCGGCCAGGCCGAGTTCGTGCGCGATCTGCTTGTTGAGCAAGCCGTCGGCCAGGCACAGCAGCACGCGGAACTGCTGCGGGGTGAGCTGCGCCAGGCGGGCCGCGAGCGCGGCGTCATGCTCTGAGCGCTCCGCCGTCAACGGCGGAAACCAGGCCCCACCCTCCAGCACCGCGACCACCGCTTCGCCGATGGTGTCGGCGGGCGAGGACTTGGGAATGAAACCGGCCGCGCCGAACTGCTGCGCGCGGCGGATCACCCGCGGATGTTCGTTCGACGAGATCACCACCACCGGCACTTCGGGATGCTCGCCGCGCACATGCAACAGCGCCGAGAAGCCATGCGCGCCCGGCATGGTCAGGTCGAGCAGGACCAGGTCGGTGTCCGGGCGCTGGTCCAGGGCCTGGCCCAGCGCGGTGGCGCCAGCCGCTTCCGTCACCGTTGCGGCCGGCAGCGCCTCGCGCAGTGCGTGGATCACCGCATTGCGGAACAGCGGGTGGTCGTCGGCGACAAGGATGGCGGGCGCACTCATGCCGCCAGTGTGCCATCCGGCGCGGATGCGGCGGTTAGCACTTTGTGGCTAGTCGGCCGACAGGCGATCCAGGCGGATGCGGTTGGCGAACAACGAGAACGCCAGCATGCCGGCCAGTCCACTGGCACGGCTCACCCAGCGCGGCAACCAGCGCGGCGGCGCCAGCACGCCGGATTCGAACAGCGGTTCGAAGCCCGCCACGTCCTCCAGCGTCATCTTGCCGGCGAACAACCGGCGGCACAGACGCAGCCGGTCCTGCTGCAGCGAATGCCGGAAGAACGTGTGCACGCCGACCAGCCCGCGCAGGTACACCGTGTCCTTGGTGAACGCCGCGCCGCCGTTCGTGGGCACGCCGCGGAACACGCGCTGCGCCGACGAGAAGCTCTCGGCCGGGTTCTGTCCGGCGTCGGCGAAGTAGCGGAACACCTCGACGAAGTCCGCGCCGGCCAACGCCATCGCCACCGCCTCGATGCGCAGGCTGATGCGCTTCATCCGCTCGATGTCGATGCTGCCGGTGATCTGTTCGGCGAACGTCGCCAGCCCTTCCTGCGTGGCGGTCACGCGCGGCGAAGACAACGCCAGGCTCGGCAGGTGCACCTGCTCGCGCCCGTTGAGCGCGGTCAGCGAATGCACCAGCGCCTCGTGCTGCAGCAATTGGCGCCGGTCGTAGTCGCTGAAAGCCGCGCCATGGCGCAGGCGGATGCGGGTGGCGCCGGCAGCGGCTTTCGCGATCAGCGTGGGGTCGAGCTCGACGGTGATGACGCGGCCATCGAAGAAATCATCGAGGTCCGCCTGCAACTGCAGCTGCAGCGCCGTGGCGGAAACCGGAATCTGTTCTTCCGGCGCCAGCAGCTCGTGGTCCAGGTCGTTGGCGATGGTGATGAAATGCCGCGCCGCATCGCGCGTGGTGGGCCCGTCTCCTGGCAGGCATTCCTCGGGGGTACCGAACAGCGCGATGGAGTGGTCGGTCACCCGCGGCGAACCCAGCGATTCCAGCAACTGCGCGGCAATGTCCCAGCTGTGCACGGATTCGCGCAGGTAGCGGCCCAAGGGATGGGAGGCGTCCGCCGCCGCTGACACGGCGGCCAGTTCGCGCCGCGCATCGCCGAAGTCCAGCCGCGGGTAGTCGATCACCGGCAACACGGGCTGGCCACGGGCCACGCCCGCCAGGAACGGCGCCTGCGCGTCGGCGGGCCAACTGGCCAGGCTCAGCAGCTTGATCCCGCGCACAGCCTTGACCAGGCGCGCGTCGAGCGCGGCGTGATGGACGATGTCGGCCTGCATGGTGCCCTCCCTCCGGCCACTGTAGCCCAGCGCGCGGGGCCATCGTCACAAGCGGCCGCGCCTGCACTATGCTCGGCACTCTTCCATCGGTTGCGGGGGCAGCATGCTGGAACTCGATGCGGTACAGACACTGGCCTTCGCCGGCCTGGCGCTCTTCCTCGGTTACGCCCTCTGCCGCTTCATCCCCGTGCTGTCCCGCTACAACCTGCCCGCGCCTGTCATCGGCGGCCTGGCCGTGGCCCTGGCCGTGCTGGTCGCGCGCAACCGCGACGTCACCCTGTTCACGCTGGACACCAGCCTGCAGGCGCCGTTGATGATCGCCTTCTTCACCACCATCGGCGTCAACGCCAGCGTCTCGCTGCTGCGCATCAGCGGGCGACAGGTGGTCATCTTCCTCTTGCTGGCCACCGGCTTCGCCGTCGTGCAGAACCTGCTCGGCATGGCGGTGGCGTTGGGCTTCGGCCTGCATCCGTTGTTCGGCGTGCTGGCCGGCTCCACCACGCTGACCGGCGGCCCGGCCACCGGCCTGGCGTTCGCGCCGCTGTTCGAACAGGCCGGCGTCACGGGCGCCGAATCCATCGCGGTCGCCTCGGCGATGGCCGGCATCATCTGCGGCGGCCTGCTCGGCGGCCCGGTGAGCACGGTGCTGATCCGCCGCCACAAGCTGTATGGCGGAGTGAAGCTGGGCGCACCGGACGAATCCGCCGCCGAACCCGCCGGTGCGCGCGACCAGCCCGATTTCGCCACCCGCGAATCCGATGCACTGAAGAGCGTGGTGGTCATCCTGGTGGCGATGTGGCTGGGCGCGGGCGTCAGCGCCGGGCTGAGCGCCGCCGGCCTGACCCTGCCCGCCTACGTCGGCGCGATGATGGTCGGCGCACTGATCCGCTGGATCGACGACCGCACCGGCTGGATCCGCCTGCCGGTGGCCACCACCGACCTGATCGGCAATGTCTGCCTGGCGCTGTTCCTGGCGGTGGCGCTGATGAACCTCAAGCTCTGGGAGCTGTCCGGGCTGGCGGCACCGCTGCTGGTGAACCTCGCCCTGCAGGTGATCGTGGTCGCCCTGTTCTGCGTCGTGGTCTTCCGGGTGATGGGTCGCGACTACGATGCCGCGGTGATGGGCGGCGGCTTCATCGGCTTCATGCTCGGCACCACGGCCAACGCGATGGCGGTGATGCGCACGCTGGTCGAACGCTACGGCATGGCGCCGCGCGCGTTCCTCGTCGCGCCGCTGGTCGGCGCGTTCTTCATCGACTTCACCAACGCGCTGATCATCACCGGGTTCATCAATCTCTGGGATTGAGGCCAGCGACGGCGTTATCGCTTTCCGTACTTGTCGGTGAGACGTTTGTTCAACGCCTTGTTCTGCACCTTGGCGTTCGCCTTGTCGGCCAGGCGCGACGCCAGCTTGTCGGCGGCGGCGGCGACTTCGTCGCGCAGCTTGAGGTAGTTGAGGAAGCGGCCTTCGTCCAACTCCTCGCGCTCGATCGCCGCGCGCACCGCGCAGCCGGGTTCGCGGTCGTGCGAGCAGTCGCGGAACTTGCACTGCTCGGCCAGCGCCTCGATGTCGGCGAAGCCGCCGTCGGCCAGGTCTTCCTCGCCGGTGGGCTTGAGCTCGCGCATGCCGGGCGTGTCGATCAGGCACGCGCCCGCCGGCAGCGGGATCAGCGCGCGGAACGTGGTGGTGTGGCGGCCGCGCGAATCGCTCTCGCGCACTTCGCCGGTCTTCATGCGCTCGTCGCCGAGCAGGGTGTTGGTCAGCGTCGACTTGCCGGCGCCCGACGAGCCCACCAGCACGACGGTATGCCCGGGCTCCAGCCACGGCGCGAGTTGCGCCACGCTGGACGCGTCCTTCGCGTTGACGGTGAACACCGGCACGCCCTGCGCGGTGAGATCGGCCAGCACCTCGACCGCATCGTCGGCGTACTCGGTGCGGTCGGCCTTGGTCAGCACGACGACCGGCTGCGCACCGCCACCGCCGACCAACAGCAGGTAGCGCTCGATGCGGCGCGGATTGAAGTCGGCATCCAGGCCGCAGACGATGAACACCGTATCGATGTTCGCCGCGATCACCTGCTGGTGGTAATGCTCGCCGGCCGCGCCGCGCTTGATGCCGGTATGCCGCGGCAGCAGCGCGACGATGCGCGGGCGCTTCGACGTCGCGTCTTCCAGCAACACCCAATCGCCGACGGCGGGACGCTCGTGGGCGGGAAACCGCGGGCGCTGCCACTCCGGCAGCGACTCGGCCTTCACGCCGTCGCCGGGCGCCATGGCGACCACGTAGCCGGAGCGGTGCTGCTCGCTCACCCGTGCCGGGGTCGCGGCCGGGTGCGCGGCCATGGCGTCCCGCCATGCGGCATCCGTCGGTTCCCCCGTGTACGGCCAGCCGATGGCGCGCAGAAGGGTGACGTCGGACACGCTGGGGACGGGGGTTTCGGGCATGGCGCGCATTCTAGACGGGGGCTGAAGCCGGCGGGGCCGGGCAGGCTAAATATCCGTTAAGCTGGCCCTCCTTCCACTTTGTGCCCCCTGCGGTCCCGCCATGTCCACCCCGCCCGTCAAACCGCTCGCCACGCGCGAACGCCTGTCCGAAGTCCGCTACGAAATCCGGGGCGAACTGGCACGGCGAGCCCGCGAGCTGGAGGCCCAGGGGCAGAAGCTGATCAAGCTCAACATCGGCAACCCGGGCGCCTTCGGTTTCCGTGCGCCGGAGCATCTGCAGCGCGCGATCGCCGACGACATGGGCCGCACCGATCCGTACACGCACCAGCAGGGCCTGCCCTCGGCGCGCGATGCGATCGCCGCGGCATACGCCAAGCGCGGTACGCCGGACGCGCACCCGGACCGCGTGTTCGTGGGCAACGGCGTGTCGGAACTGATCGACCTGTCGCTGCGTGCGCTGCTGAACCCCGGCGACGAAGTGCTGGTGCCCTCGCCCGACTATCCGCTGTGGTCGGCCGCCACCATCCTCAACGACGGACGCCCGGTGTACTACCGCTGCGATCCGGAGAACGACTTCCAGCCCGATCCGAACGAGATCGAGCAACTGATCAGTTCGCGCACCCGCGCCATCGTGCTGATCAATCCGAACAATCCCACCGGCGCCACGTACTCGCGCGAATTGCTGGAGCGCATCGTGGCGATCGCCGCGAAGCACCGCCTGCTGCTGATGGTCGACGAGATCTACGACCAGGTGCTGTACGACGGCGCGACCTTCGTTCCGGTCGCACCGATGGCGGGCGACGTGCCGTGCATCACTTTCAGCGGCCTGAGCAAGGTGCATCGCGCCTGCGGCTGGCGCGTGGGCTGGGGCGTGGTGTCCGGCCACGGCGACGTGGTGCGCGACTTCCTGCATGCGATGGACCTGCTCAGCGCGCTGCGCCTGTGCGCGAACGTGCCCGGCCAGTACGCCATCGACGCCGCGGTCAACGGCCCCGACACCATCAGTGTGCTGTGCGCACCCGGCGGCCGCCTGTACGAAACCCGTCGCGCGGTGATCGACGCCTGCGACGCCAGCCCGCACCTGGAGCTGGTCAACCCGGCCGGTGCGCTGTACGCGTTCCCGGCGGTGGTCGGCGATGCCGCCAAGGGTTTCGACGACCATGCGTTCGCGCTGGAACTCATGGAAACCGAAGGCGTGCTGGTCGTGCCGGGCTCCAGTTTCAACGTGCCGTACCGCCACCACTTCCGCGTCACCCTGCTGCCGGAAGCGGCCACGATGCGCGAAGTCTTCGCCCGCATCGACCGCGCCCTGTCGCGCCGCGCCGAGGCCGCCACCAAGGTGGTGCCGATCAAGGGCAAGTCGCGGCCGGCAGCGGCGTAAGCCGCAGTGCCGTTGTGGGAGCGACGTAAGTCGCGAACGGATATCACGTTCGTCCATCGCGACTTACGTCGCTCCCACATTCAGGGTATGCGTCAATGACGACGATTTCGGCCCAGCACACCACCGCCCTCACCACCGAGCTGCGTTACCTCGCGCTCGGCGATTCCTACACGATCGGCGAAGCCGTGGATGAGGCAGGCCGCTGGCCGATGCAGCTGGCGCGCCTGCTGCGCATGGAAGGCGTGCTGGTCGGCGACCCGCGCATCATCGCCACCACCGGCTGGACCACCGACGAGCTCGACGCCGCGATCACCGCCGCCGAGCCGCTGGGCCAGCACGACTTCGTCACCCTGCTGATCGGCGTCAACAACCAGTACCGCGGCCGCGACGTGGAGGAATACCGCACGCAGTTCGCCGCGCTGCTGTGGCGCGCGATCGGCTTCGCCGGCGGACGGCCCGATCGCGTACTGGTGCTGTCGATTCCCGATTGGGGCGTGACCCCGTTCGGCGCGCAGTCGGGCCGCGATATCGAGCAGATCGCGCGCGAACTGGATGCCTACAACACCGCTGCACGCACCGTCTGCGCGCAACGCGATGTCGCCTTCGTCGACATCACGCCGGTCAGCCGTGCACGTGGCAGCGAAGCCACGATGGTGGCGGAGGACGGCCTGCATCCGTCGGCGGCGATGTACACGGAGTGGACGCGGCTCGCGTTCCCGGTGGCGCACCACCTGTTGGCCGGCCGCTAGGCGTCAGGCCACCGCGACCGCGGGCATGCGCAGGCCTTCGGGCTCCGGCACCACCGTGCGGTAGCCCTGCGCCTCCAGCCACGCCAGCAACTGCGCCAGGATCGCCACGTTGTGGCCATGCGTCGCGCCTTCGTGCAGCAGCACGATGGCGCCGGGCGTGATGTCGCGGGTGATGCGCGCGAGCACCTTGCCGGGCTCGCAGTCGACGCCGTCGAAGCCGCGCGCGCTCCACGCCACGCGGGCAAGGCCATGCTTCTTCAGCGACAGCCCCACGAACGGATTGGTCATGCCGACGACGCTACGGAACCAGCGCGGGGTTTCACCGGTGATCGCGGTGAGGATCGATTGGTTGCGGCCGATCTGGTCTTCCATGGCGCCGGGCCCCAGGCGCCAGAACCGCGTGTCCGGATGCGAGGCGCTGTGGTTGCCGATGCCGTGGCCGCGGTCGCGGATGGCCTGCACCACGGCCGGCTGTGCCTGCGCGCGTTCGCCGACCACGAAGAAGGTGGCCTTGGCGCGGTGCCGGTCCAGCAGGTCCAGCATCGCCGCCGTGTCGTCGGACGGACCGTCGTCGATGGTCAGCCAGACCACCCGTTCGTCCGTCGGCAACCGCGACAGCGCCGGGCACAGCAAGGTGGCGCGCGGGTACAGCGTGGCCCAGACCACGGCCAGGTGGGTCGCCAGCATGGCGGGCAGGCCCACGGCCCAGCCCCAGCGCCACCACAGCCAGGCCACGCCTACTTGCGACAGCGCCAGCAGGCCCAATATCAGTCCGGGACGACGCGGCGGACGATGCAGTGTTCCTGTCGTGCTCATGCCCCATGATGCCACGGGGCGTAAAATCCCTTCTTCAGAGCCCTTCACGCATTCCGGTACCCGACATGTCCCTCGACCCCGCCCTGCGCTCGCGCATCGAATCCCTCCTGCAGTCCAATCGCGTGGTCCTCTTCATGAAGGGCCAGCCGACCATGCCGCAGTGCGGCTTCTCGGCCAAGGCGGTGGGCGCGCTGTCGGCGCTCGGCGTGGACTACGCCCACGTCAACGTACTGGCCGACCAGGAGATCCGCGAAGGCATCAAGGCCTACAGCGACTGGCCGACCATCCCGCAGCTCTACATCGACGGCGAACTGGTCGGCGGCAGCGACATCATCGAGCAGATGACCAACTCCGGCGAACTGGCCTCGCTGCTCGGCCTGCAGGCCCCGGACCGTACGCCGCCGGCGATCACCATCACCCCGGCCGCCGCCGAGATGCTGCAGAACGCCGTGGCCGATGCCGGCCCGGGCGCTTCGCTGGCCTTGTCGATCAACGCGCAGTTCCAGCCGAACTTCCAGCTTGCGCAGTTCGACGCGAACGCCATCGCCAGCGAGTCCAATGGCGTGCGCGTGCAGTTCGACCTGGCCAGTGCGCGTCGTGCCGACGGCATCACCATCGACTGGGTCGATGACATCCGCGGCAAGGGCCTGGCGATCGACAACCCGAATGCGCCGAAGCCGGTGCAGGCGCTGTCGCCGATGGATGCCGATGCGAAGGTCCGCGCCAGCGAAGTGCTGCTGGTCGACGTGCGCCCCGCCGACGAACGCGCCATCGCCTCGGTGAAGTTGCCGTTCAAGACCTTCGACGGCAACGGCCGTGCCGAGCTGGAAGCGCTCCCGAAGGACACGGCCCTCGCCTTCCTGTGCCGCAGCGGCGGCCGCAGCCAGCAGGCGGCGGAAGAGTTCCGCGCGCTCGGCTTCTCGAACGTCTACAACATCACCGGCGGCATCAACGCCTGGGCCGACGATGTGGACGGCACGATCAGCAAGTACTGACGCGCATCGCTGCAGAAACGAAAAGGCGGGCCTCGGCCCGCCTTTTTTTGTGGGATGCCATCAGCGGTCTCGTAGGGTGGGCCCTGGCCCACCGACACGGATGTCGAACCACATACGGCGCCATGCAATGCACCGGCGGGCCGAGGCCCGCCCTACGTCATCCCTTGAACCCGCCGCCAGCCAGGTAGTCGCGCTCTTCCTGCGTCGTGGTGCGCCCCATCGCCTCGTTGCGATGCGGGAAGCGGCCGAAGCGCGCGATCAAGTCGTAGTGCAGCTGCGCGTACTTCATGTAGTTCTCGTCGCCGGAGGCACGGAACAGGTCCAGCGATCGCTGCTGGTCGTCCAACGCCTCGGAATGCTCGAACGGCATGTAGAAGAAGATCTTCAGCACGGGATCGACCTGCGTATCGAAGCCCGCCTCGATGGCGCGCGCGGCGTAATGCCTCGCCAGCCCGTCGGTGGCGTAGGAATGCGCGCTTTCGCGGAAGCAATTGCGCGGAAACTGGTCCAGCAAGAGGATCAACGCCAGCGCCCCTTCGGCATCGCCCATCCAGCCCTCCAGCTCACGCCGTGCCGCACGGAAGTGCAGCCCACGGAAGCGCTGGTCGAACTCAGCGTCGAACGCGTCGTCATTGGCGAACCACTTTTCGTAGCCCGCATTCTTCCAGAAGGTGATGACGTCGTTGGATTCGTTCATGCGCTACCTCAAGTTCGGAGGGCGATGGGCATTAACCCGGAAGGACATGCCCGATCCGCCACAGCACACCGGTCGGATCGATCAGGGTGAAGTCGCGGATGCCCCATGGCCGATCATCCGGCGGACTGAGGCGGACGGAGAACCGGTCGACGACGCCGGACGCTTCGACATTCCGGTGCCAGTCGTCCGCATTCTCGACCAGCAGGTGCATGACGAAATTCTCCGCATGCTCGCGCAGGTAGAACTGCGACAACAGGAACGCCGTCTTGCCGTGTTGGACATAGGCCAGGTCATCCGACTCCATCGACACTCCGAAACCCAGCGCCTCGTAGAACGCGATGGACTCGGCCAGATCCCGCGCGGGAACGAAGGCCTTCATCTCGACCGTTTCAAGATTCATGCACTCCCTCCCGCGTGGGCTCTCCTTGGAACAGCCATCGTCTCAGCGGCAACGTTCAGTGGAGATGATCAACGCCCGACCGATGCGCTTCACTCGTCGAACCGCAAATGCCGCACCGACTTGCCATTCCGGCGGATGAGCTTCAGCGCTTCGATGCCGACGGTGATGTGGTTCTCGACGAACGACGAGCTGACCTTGGCGTCGCTGGCTTCGGTCTTCACGCCTTCCGGAATCATCGGTTGGTCGCTGACCAGCAACAGCGCGCCGCAGGGAATGCGGTTGGCGAAGCCTGCGGCGAAGACGGTGGCGGTCTCCATGTCGATGGCCATGCAGCGCATCGCGCGCAGGCGCTCCTTGAAGGCGAGGTCGTGTTCCCACACGCGGCGGTTAGTGGTGTACACCGTGCCGGTCCAGTAGTCGTGGCCGAGGTCGCGGATCATCGTGGACACCGCACGCTGCAGCGCGAACGCGGGCAGTGCCGGCACTTCCGGCAGCAGGTAATCGTTGCTGGTGCCTTCGCCGCGGATCGCCGCGATCGGCAGCACCAGGTCGCCCAGTTCGTTCTTGCGCTTCAACCCGCCGCACTTGCCGAGGAACAGCACCGCCTTCGGCATGATGGCCGAGAGCAGGTCCATCATCGTCGCCGCGTTCGGGCTGCCCATGCCGAAGTTGATCATGGTGATGCCGTCGGCGGTGGCGCTGGCCATCGGCCGGTCCAGGCCGACGATGGGCGCGCCGGTCAGCTGCGAAAAGACGTTGAGGTAGCCGCCGAAGTTGGTCAGCAGCACATGCTCGCCGAACTGGTCCAGGGGCACGCCGGTGTAGCGCGGCAGCCAGTTGTCGACGATTTCGTTCTTGTCCTTCATGGAAGCCTCTTTTTCTTGTTGTTGTCCGGCAATTCTGGCACGACTGCGGCACCTGCACTTGGCAGCGCACGCCGTCGCCGGTTAGGGTCGGTGTGTCTTCCAGGGGATACATCATGCGAACCACCTTGCTGGCCGGGCTGATCCTGGCCTCGCTGGGCGGCAGTGCGCTTGCCGCCACGCCCGCCTCCCGCTTCACCCAGGACCCGTACCCGAGCACGTACCGTGCGGTCCCGTCCGGCCCCGTGCTGCTGGCCAACGCGACGGTGCTGACCGGCACCGGCGAGCGCCTCGACGGCACCGACGTGCTGCTGGCCGACGGCAAGGTCGTGGCGGTGGGCCGCGGCCTGTCCGCGCCCGATGGCGCGACCCGCATCGACGCGACCGGCAAGTGGGTCACGCCCGGCCTGATCGACGTGCACTCACACCTGGGCGTCTATCCCAGCCCCGGGGTAAAGGCGCACAGCGACGGCAACGAGATGACCGCGCCGGTGACGGCGAACGTCTGGGCCGAGCATTCGATCTGGGCGCAGGACCCGGGCTTCCACACGGCGCTGGCCGGCGGCGTGACCTCGCTGCAGGTGCTGCCGGGCTCGGCCAACCTGGTGGGCGGGCGCGGCGTGACGCTGAAGAACGTCGCCTCCACCAGCTACCAGGGCATGAAGTTCCCCGGCGCACCGTGGGGTCTGAAGATGGCCTGCGGCGAGAACCCCAAGCGCGTCTACGGCGGCAAGAGCGGCCCGGCCACGCGCATGGGCAACGTGGCGGGCTATCGCGCGGCCTTCATCGATGCCGCCGAGTACCTGAAGAAGAATGCCCCGAAGGCGCAGCAGCCCAAGAAGAAGCGCTGGTGGGAGCGCGCCAGCGGCGGCGAAGGCACGGACAGCGGCGGCGATGCCGGCGGCAAGCGCGACCTGAAGCTGGACACGCTGGCCGGCGCGATCAACGGCGAGATCCTGGTACACATCCACTGCTACCGCGCGGACGAGATGGCGACGATGCTCGACCTGGCGAAGGAGTTCGGCTTCAAGATCGCCGCGTTCCACCATGGCGTGGAAGCCTACAAGCTGGCCGACCGGCTGGCGCAGGAGAACGTCTGCGGCGCGCTGTGGGCCGACTGGTGGGGCTTCAAGATGGAGGCCTTCGACGGCATCCAGGAAAACATCGCGATCGTGGACCGGCCGGCCAACAGCTGCGCGATCGTGCATTCGGATTCGGACGAAGGCATCCAACGCCTCAACCAGGAAGCGGCGAAGGTGATGGCGAACGCGCATCGCGCCGGCATGGGCGACATCGCGCCGGAGCGCGCGATCCGCTGGGTGACCAGCAACGCCGCCAAGGCGCTGGGCATCGCCGACAGGACCGGCACGCTGGAGGCCGGCAAGATGGCCGACGTGGTGGTGTGGAACCAGAACCCCTTCAGCGTGTACGCGAAGGCCGAGCAGGTCTACATCGACGGCGCGCGTCTCTACGACCGCAACGACCGCAGCAGGCAACCGGTCTCCGACTTCATGCTCGGCCAGGAGGTGACGCCATGAGCCGTCGTTCGATCCTCCGCACCGGCGCGCTGGCGCTGGCGCTGGCCGCCGCGCTTCCTGCCATCGCGCAGGACGTGCTGATCCGCAATGCCACGGTGCATACCGCCGGTGCGCAAGGCACGTTGAAGAACGCGGACGTGCTGGTGCGCAACGGCGTGGTCCAGGCGGTCGGCACCGGCCTGGCCGCACCCGCCGCCGCGACGGTGGTCGACGCCGAGGGCCGCCCGCTGACGCCGGCGTTCTTCGGCGGCATCACCGAGATCGGCATCGAGGAAGTCTCCGGCGAATCCTCGACGGTCGACGCCGCGGTCACGCTCGAAGACCAGCCGATGCGGCCGGAGTTCGACGTGACGCTCGCCTACAACCCGGCCTCGATCGTGATCCCGGTGGCACGCGTGGAAGGCATCGGTTTCACCCTGCTGGCGGCCTCGACGGGCGGCTCCTTCATCGCCGGCCAGGGTGGCGTGGTGCGGCTGGACGGCAGCGCCGATCCGGTCGGGCCGCGTGCGTTGTTCGTACGACTGGGCAGCGGCACCGCGGAGCTGGCCGGCAAGTCGCGCGCCGCGCACTGGATGCTGCTGGACCAGATGGTGGCCGAAGCGCGCGGCCGCGTGTCGGTGGATTCGCCGCATGCGCTGCTGACACCCGCGGGCCGCGCCACGCTGGCGCGCTACCTGGCCGGCAATGGCCGCATCGTGGTGGCGGTGAACCGCGCTGCCGACATCCGCCAGCTGCTGCGCTGGGCGCAACGCGAGAACGTGCGCATCGCCATCGCCGGCGGTGCGGAGGCGTGGAAGCTGGCGCCGCAGCTGGCGCAGGCCAAGGTGCCCGTGTTCGTCGATGCGCTGGCCGACCTGCCATCGGACTTCGACCAGATCGGCGCGACGCTCGAGAACGCCGCACGGCTGGATGCGGCCGGCGTGAGCGTCAGCTTCTCGCAGGCGGGCGATGCGTCGCACAACGCGCGGAAGGTGCGCCAGCTCGCCGGCAACGCGGTGGCCAACGGCTTGCCTTGGGAGGACGGCCTCGCCGGCCTGACCCGCGTGCCGGCGGAGACCTTCGGCGTGGGCGACCGCGTCGGCACCATCGCCCCGGGCAAGCTGGCCGACCTGGTGTTGTGGAGCGGTGATCCGCTGGACGTGGCGAGCACGGCGCAGCAGGTCTGGCTGGGCGGCCGCGCGATACCGATGCGTTCGCGCCAGACCGAATTGCGCGACCGCTACCTGCAGCAGGCGGGCCCGCTGCCGCGCGCGTACTCGAAGTAGTTCGAACGCGGTGGTTCAGTCGACGGAGGCGCCTTCGGGCGCCTTCGCTTTTTCCGCATCGTGGCAGGGCGCGTCCTCGGCCACCACGCGGTCGCCGCCGGCCCGCTTGGCCACGTACATCGCCTGGTCCGCACGCGCAATCAACGACGCCACCGAATCCCCATCGCGCGCCTGCGCCGCGCCGATGCTGGCCGTCAGATCGACCTCGACGCCCTCGACCCGCGCGCAGTCGCGACGGATGCGCGCGGCCACCTGCTCGGCGATGCGCACGGCCACCGCCAGTTCGACGCCGGAAAGCACCAGCACGAACTCCTCGCCACCCAGGCGGCCAAGCTGGTCGCCGTACTGGAACTGCTCGCTCACCGCGCGCGTCACCGCGCGCAGGCAGGCATCGCCGAGCGCGTGGCCATGGCGGTCGTTGACCTGCTTGAAGTGATCGAGGTCGATGAACAACAGCGAGGCGGGAATGCGCTCGCGTTCGCGTTCGATCAATGCCCAGTCGAGGCGGTGCTCGATACCGCCGCGATTGAGCACGCCGGTCAGTCCATCGCGCTCGGCGTGCTGCTTCGCGCTGTCGCGCTCGCGACGGAACGTCAGCATGCGGTCGGCCAGGCCCAGGGCCAGCACCACCGCGGTGAACGCCAGCACCCAAGGCAATCCGTATTCGAGCCACGGCTCCGCACGCTCGCCACCACTGAAACGCAGGGCGCGCCACATGGTGAACACCAACAACGGCACCCAGGCGATCAGCACATAGGCCGCGTGCTTCTGCCCGCGCACCCATGCCACCACCAGGGTGACGAGCGCGACGGCATTGGTCATCAGGAACACCGCATTGGCCACGTCGGGAAACCAGGCCTTGTCCGCCGGCCAAGGCAGTACCAGCAGCACCAGCGTGGCGGCACAACCGTAGACGCCGACGGCCCGCATCAGCAGGCTCAAACGTGGCGCGACGCGACGAAGGCTGGCGTAGTCCTGCCACAGATAGACCAGCAGGATGGTGGCGACGGTGCCCGACGCCCAGATGCCCTGGGCACCAAAGCGGGCCAGCGCGTCCAGCCCCGGCCACGCATAAGCCTCCCCGTAGGAGCACAGCGCGTAGATCAGCTGGAACAGCATGGCACCGGCGTACAGCAGATAGACACGCTCGCGCAGCATCGCCCAGAACAGCAGCACCGCCAGCGATACGCCGAGCACCGCGCCGATCGCCGGCATCACCAGACGCAGGTGGCGCAGGTCGGCGGCGGCATAACGCGGCCGCGATTCGACGGCGACATGCAGCGGGTAGCGGGCGCCTTCGACCCGCACGTACACAGGACCATCGCCCGCGAGGGGGAATACGAGCGCGCGACGCGTGTACTGGGGATCCAGGTCCTGGCGGAACACGTCCTGGGTACGCGGCGCGCCGTCCGGTGTGTCGAGCACGGTCACGCGCGCGGTGTACGGGTGGTAGACCACCAGCAGCGGTTCGGCCACGCCGGGCCGAGGCTGCACGCGCCACTGCCCGTTGCCGATCACGCGCACGCCATCGTCGTCGCCTTCGAAGCGACGTTCCGAGAAGAGCCCGGCACGCTGTCCGGCCTGCTGCTCCAGCGCCAATGGCTGGATCCGGTCGATCCGCGCGATGTTTTCCCCAAACGCGGCGGACGCGGGCAGCAGGGCCAAAAGCAGTAGTAGCGACCACCACCCCTGTTTCATGTTGCCCCTTGCTTTCCGGCGGAGTGTCGGACCCGACCGCACGGCGGGCAAGCCCAGCCGGGGCGTTAATGTGATGATGGTCACATTAATTCCGCGATTTATTAAGCATCGGTGACGGGACCTGCAGCGCGTTCCGACTGTGGCGCAAGTCGTGGAAAGGTGATTTATTTCACACTTCACGCGTTTACGCGGCGACGGCCTGCCGGTTGTCGGCTAGCGTGGCGGGCCGAGGGAGATGCGACGGATGCCGGGAGGGGCAAAATGCGCATAGGGATAGTCGTGGATTCAGCGTGCGACCTGCCGCTGGAGTACCTGCAGCAACACAACATCGTCATCCTGCCGATCACGGTGCGGATCGGCGAAGCCGTACTCGCCGACCATCGCGACGAACAGGCGACGCTGAGCTTCCTGCACGCGCACGTCGCCGAGCGCGGCCACGAGGCCGAGACCACGCCGTTCACGGTCAACCAGATCCGGGACCTGTTCCTGGGCCAGCTGGTGATCGATTACGACCACGTGTTCTGCATGACGATCACGAAGACGCGTTCGCCGATCCACGACAACGCGATGCAGGCCAGCTTCGCCATCCTCAACGACTACAAGCCGGTGCGGCAGGCGGCGGGCCACAACTCCCCGTTCGCCCTGCGGGTGATCGACACGCAGAACCTGTTCGCGGCGCAAGGCATCACCGCGGTGGAAGCCGTGCGCATGCGCGAGGCCGGCGCCAACGTGCAGCAGATCCGCGTACGCCTGGAGGAACTGGCGCAGAACACGCACGGCTACATGATCCCGCGCGACCTGTATTACCTGCGCAACCGCGCGCGCACCAAGGGCGACCGCAGCGTGGGCCTGTTGAGCGCGGCACTGGGCAGCGCGCTGGACATCAAGCCGGTGCTGTACGGCCACGCGGGCAATACGGAGCCGGTGGCCAAGATCAAGGGCTTCGACAATGCAGTCGAGCAGATGTTCAAGTTCACCGGCAACCGCGTCATGGCCGGCCTGATGACGCCCACCGTGTGCCTGAGCTACGGCGGCGAACTGTCGGAACTGCGCGCCCTGCCGGGCTACCAGCGCCTGCGGGACATCTGCGAGAACAACAAGGTCGAGGTGTTCGAAAGCGTCATGAGCCTCACCGGCATGGTGAACGTGGGCAAGGGCGCCGTCGTGGCCGCCTTCGCCGCACCGCCCGCGCCGTTCAAGGCCACATAACGACGGCCTAACGCGGCGGGGCTACGCTATGCCCCTGGCTTTAACCGGGGGCGCCATGGCGGTCCGCTACTACATCAGTCTGCCCACTCCCGCCCGCGCACGCGGCGGGGATCCGGCGTTCAGTTTCGATGCGCACGGCGCCGAGGAATTCGCGGCGCAACTGCAGCACGCGCTGCGTACGAGCAGCCTGTTCGAGCGCTGGCGCGCACGCCAGGACGATCCCGATGAGGTCGACCCGGGCCTCGGCGTCGTGGATCCCGATGCCACGGTGGCTGGCCAGCAGGACGACCTCAGCATCCTGCTGGTGGCGCGTTCCTCCATTCCCGGCCATGTCCTGAAGCATCGCCTGCGCTTGCTTGCCGGCGGCGCCTGGGAACTGCGCGACGTCGCCGCGGCTTGAATTGCCGCACGCCCGTCCTGCTGGCCTGGAGCGGCGGCAAGGACGCCGCCTGGACGCTGCACGTGTTGCGGCAACGCGATGATGTCGATGTCGTCGGCCTGCTGACGACGGTCACGCGCGAGTACGAACGCGTATCGATGCAGGGCATCCGCCGCAGCGTGCTGCATGCGCAGGCGCGCGCGACCGGCCTGCCGCTGCTGGAAGCGATGATTCCCGCGCAGTGCTCGAACACCGACTACGAACACGCCATGGCCGATGCCATCGCCCAGGCGCAGGATCGTTGGCCGGGGCTGCGCACGATGGCGTTCGGCGATCTGTTCCTTGAAGACATCCGCGCCTACCGCGTGGCGAACCTGGCGCGCGTGGGCTGGGACGTCGTCACGCCGCTGTTCGGCCGCGGCACGGCATTGCTGGCGCGAGAGATGATCGACGGCGGACTGCGCGCGCCGTTGTGCTGTGTCGATACGCAGCAGTTGGATGCCGGCTTCGCAGGTCGCGACTTCGATCGTGGCTTGCTCGCCGAGTTGCCTGCCCGGATCGATGCCTGCGGCGAGAACGGCGAGTTCCACACCTGCGTATCGGCCGGACCGATGTTCGATGCGCCCCTCGCGCTCACGCAGGGCGACACCGAACTGCGCGATGGGCGCTTCGCGTTCACCGACTACGCGCTAGCGGCTGCTACGTCGGGTGGGCCTCGGCCCACCATCGCACATACGAGCGGATCATCGGCGGGCTGAAGCCCGCCCTACGCCTTCAAGGCCGCAGCATGGTGCGCGATGTGGTCGCCGATGAAGCTGGCGATGAAGTAGTAGCTGTGGTCGTAGCCGGGCTGCAACCGCAGCGTCAGCGGGTGGCCGGCCTCGGCAGCGGCGGCCTGCAGCAATTCGGGCTTCAGCTGGCCCTGCAGGAATTCATCCGCGTCGCCCTGGTCGACGAGCAACGGCAGCTTTTCCTGCGCGCGCCTTATCAGTTCGACCGTGTCGTAGGCCTTCCATGCGTCGCGATCGTCGCCCAGGTAGGCGGTGAACGCCTTCTGTCCCCACGGCACCTGCGAAGGCGCGACGATCGGCGAGAACGCCGAGGCGCTGCGATAGCGTCCGGGATTCTTCAGCGCGAGGGTCAGTGCGCCATGCCCGCCCATCGAATGTCCGCTGATCGCGCGCCGGTCGCTGGCCGCCGGATCGGCTTCAACCCAGGCCGGCAACTCGTCGACGATGTAGTCGTACATGCGGTAGTGCGAGGCCCACGGTGCCTGCGTCGCGTTGACGTAGAAACCCGCGCCTTTACCCAGGTCGTAACCGTCGGCGTCGGCGACGTCTTCACCGCGCGGACTGGTATCCGGTGCGACGAGGATGATCCCGTGCTCGGCGGCGTAGCGTTGTGCACCGGCCTTGGTGATGAAGTTCTGCTCGGTGCAGGTCAGGCCGCTGAGCCAGTACAGCACCGGGCAGGGTCCCTGCTCGGCCTGCGGCGGGAGGTAGACGCCTACCGTCATGTCGCAGCCGAGCACCTCGGAGCGGTGGCGATAGACGTCCTGCCAGCCGCCGAAGCAGGCACGGTGTTCGAGGCGTTGCATAGTCTTACTCCATCGTAGGCAAGGTAGAGGTCCGGGCGCGCAGTGCGCGCGCCTCGACATCGCGGATCCAGTCGGCCTTGCACGCGCTGTAGGCACGCGAGTCGTCCGGATGAAGGCGCTGGCAGCGCATCTTCTCTGTCGCGTACTCGGCCGCGAGCGCGGCGTCGCGACGCAGGAAGTCGCGAAACGCGAGATGCCGCAGGATCTCACGGTCGCCCTCGGCATAGGCATGCAGTTGCACGAGTCGTCCGCCCGTCAGCGGATCGTCCTTCCGGCAATAGCGGCGACCCGGCAAGCCGAACTCGCCGCACCACTCGTATCCCAGCGCTTCCACACCGGCACGGTGCGCCTCCAGCGCCGACAGCCCGCGCACGACGGGTATCAGGTCGATGACCGGCTTGGCAGGCATGCCGGGGATCGACGTCGACCCGATGTGATGCACGACCACCAGGATGTCGCCGAGGACTTCGCGCAGACGGGTTTCCTCGGCCTGGGCGCGCTCCGCCCAGGCTGGATCATGCGGCAGCAGTTCGACGCCCGTCGCTGACACGCCAAGGCTCAGTAGTGCACTACGGAGCGGATCGACTTGCCTTCATGCATCAGGTCGAAGGCCTCGTTGATGTCGTCCAGCGGCATGGTGTGGGTCACGAACGGGGCGAGTTCGATATCGCCCTTCATCGCATCCTCGACCATGCCGGGCAACTGCGAGCGACCCTTCACGCCGCCGAAGGCGGTGCCCATCCACTTGCGGCCGGTCACCAGTTGGAACGGACGCGTGCTGATTTCCTGGCCTGCACCGGCCACGCCGATGATGACGCTCTGGCCCCAGCCGCGGTGCGCGCACTCTAGCGCGGCGCGCATGACGTTGACGTTGCCGATGCATTCGAAAGAATGATCCACGCCCCAGCCCGTCATCTCGACGACGACCTGCTGGATCGGCTTGTCGAAGTCCTTCGGGTTGATGCAATCGGTGGCGCCGAACTGCGTCGCCATCTCGAACTTCGAAGGATTGGTATCGATGGCGATGATGCGGCCCGCCTTGGCCTGGCGCGCGCCCTGGATCACCGCCAGGCCGATGCCGCCGAGGCCGAACACCGCGACCGAGTCGCCCGCCTGGACCTTGGCGGTGTTGTGCACGGCGCCGATGCCGGTGGTGACGCCGCAGCCGAGCAGGCACACGTGTTCCGGGTTCGCGTCGGGATTGACCTTGGCCAGCGACACTTCGGCCACGACGGTGTATTCGCTGAAGGTCGAGCAACCCATGTAGTGGTAGATCGGCTGGCCTTCGTAGGAGAAACGCGAGGTACCGTCCGGCATCACGCCCTTGCCCTGGGTGGCACGCACCGACGTGCACAGGTTGGTCTTGCCGCTCTTGCAGAACAGGCACTCGCCGCATTCGGCGGTGTAGAGCGGGATGACATGGTCGCCCGGCTTCACGCTGGTCACGCCCTCGCCCACTTCGACCACGATGCCCGCGCCTTCATGGCCCAGCACGACCGGGAACAGCCCTTCCGGATCGTCGCCGGACAGCGTGAACGCATCGGTGTGGCAGACGCCCGTGTGGGTGATCTTCACCAGCACTTCGCCTTTCCGGGGCGGGGCGACGTCGATCTCGACGATCTTCAGCGGTTCGCCTGCGGCGAAGGCGACGGCGGCACGGGATTTCATGGGACAACTCCTGCAAGACAAGTGAAAGTGAAACGGGTGGTGCGCGGTGCGCGGGTTATTTCAGGTAGGAGCGCACCAGGCCCGCCATCTCGGTGACCCGCGCCTGTCGCTGCGCGTCGGACTGCGCGGGCTGGCCGAACTCCTCGCGGATGTGCGCCTCCATGACCTCGGACATCAGGCCGTTGACCGCACCGCGGATCGCCGCGATCTGCTGCAGCACCGGGCCGCATTCGGCGCCGGCTTCCAGCGCGCGCTCCAGCGCTTCGGTCTGGCCGCGGATGCGGCGTACGCGGGCAAGGACGCGCTTCTTCTCATGGGCGGAGTGCGGCATGGCGATCAGGCTCATATCCAATACTGGGGTATAGTATATGGATCGCGAACGGTCTACCAACGCCTGCCGGCACAACGGCGACGCGGCGTTCTTGACGGGATCAATAATTCCTATATTCTGGAATTATGGAAACAAAGACCGCACTGAAAGCCCTGGCTGCTCTGGGCCACGAATCCCGCCTCGCCGCGTTCCGTGCCCTCGTCCAGGCCGGACCCGAGGGGTTGGCCGTCGGCGAGTTGCGCGAAAGCCTGGACTTGCCTCCGGCCACGCTGACCGCGCACCTCAACGTGCTGCGCGCCTGCGCCCTGGTCAGCGACCAGCGCGAGGGTCGGGTGATCCGGGTGCGGGCCAACTATCTGCAGATGAACGGCCTGATCGGCTACCTCACCGAGAACTGCTGCGGCGGCGTCGCCTCGTGCGCCCCCGCGCCCTCCTGCAAGCCCACGAAGAAGGCCGCGCCATGAACCGATTCCATGTCCATCTGAACGTCCAGGACCTGCCCGCCAGCATCCGCTTCTACCGCGCGCTGTTCGCCGCCGAACCCACGGTCGTCAAACCCGACTACGCGAAGTGGATGCTGGAAGACCCCCGGATCAACTTCGCCATCTCGAACACCGGGCGTGCGCCCGGCATCGACCACCTCGGCTTGCAGGCCGAGGACACCGAGGGCCTCCGCGCCCTGGGCCAGCGCCTCGATGCCGCGGGTGGCAGCGTGGTGCCGGAAGAAGCCACGATCTGCTGCTACGCCACGTCGGACAAAGCCTGGACGGAAGACCCGCAGGGAACGCGCTGGGAGACCTTCCATACCTTCGGCGATGCCACCACCTACCACGCGGGCGACGCCGCCTGCGCCACGGACGGCGCCCGCTGCACGCCGGACCCGCATGCGATGCCGACGATGCCCGCACAGGGCACCTCGTGCTGCGCACCCCGATCCGGTTGTTGCTGAGCATGGGCATGCCACGCATCCTCTTCGTCTGCGTCGAGAACTCGAACCGCAGCCAGATGGCCGAAGCCTTCGCGCACCTGTTGGGCGGCAACCGCATCGAAGCCTTCAGTGCCGGCTCACGCCCCTCCGGCCATATCAATCCGAAGGCGATCCGTTTCATGGGTGAACTGGGATACGACCTCGACGCGCAGGCCTCGAAGTCGCTGGATGAGGTGGACGGCGAGTTCGACGCAGTGATCACGATGGGCTGCGGCGACAACTGTCCGTGGATCCCGGCGAAGCGGCGCGAAGACTGGGGCTTGCCCGATCCGCGCGACATGGACGACGACGGGTACCGCGCGGTGCGTGATGACATCGGGCGCCGGGTGCAGGCCCTGCTGGCGTCGCTGTGATGCAGCGCGCATGGTTGGCCGAGGGCCTCGGTACGTCGTTGCTGCTGGCGACGGTGGTCGGCTCCGGGATCATGGGCCAGGCGCTGAGCCCGGATAACCTGGCGGTCGCGTTGCTCGCGAATGCGGCAGCGACGGCAGGCGCGCTGTATGTGCTGGTCACGGTGCTCGGGCCGATCTCCGGTGCACACTTCAATCCCGCCGTCACGTTGGCCATGAGACTGCAGGGCAGCCTCGATACGCGCACCGCCGCCGCCTACGTGCTCGCACAGTGCGCAGGCGCGCTCGCGGGCGTGATGCTCGCGCATGCGATGTTCGATCTGCCGCTGCTCCAGCCCGGCGTCCGCGCGCGCACCGGCAGCGCGCAGTGGCTCAGCGAAGGCGTGGCCACGTTCGGCCTGCTGCTGACGATCCTGCTCGGCCTGCGCCATCGCGCGCAGGCGATTCCGGCCCTGGTGGCGGGCTACATCTTCGCCGCTTACTGGTTCATCGCCAGCACGTCGTTCGCCAATCCCGCGGTGACGCTCGCGCGCGCGCTGACGCAGACATTCGCCGGCATCCGTCCGCTGGATGCGCCGGCCTTCATCGCTGCCCAGCTGCTCGGTACCGCGCTGGCGCTGCTCGCCGCCCGCACACTGCTCGTGCCCGCCGCCACGCCTTCGCCGGAACCGCCATGAGCACGATACGCCCCGCCAACGGCGCGGACCTGCCCCGCATTGCCGCTCTGCTCGACGCGGAGGCACTGCCGACCACGGACCTGACGACCTCTCGGATCGCGTTCTTGATCGACGAGGACCACGCGGGTCTGGTGGCCGCCATCGGCCTGGAGCAGCACGCCGATACCGGCCTGCTGCGATCGCTGGTGGTCGCGCCTGCGCATCGCGGCGCGGGGCACGCACGACGACTTGTCGAGGCCCTCGAAGCCCAGGCGCGCGCATGCGGCATCCGTGACCTGGTGTTGCTGACGCAGACGGCGGCCCCGTTCTTCGCCCGCGCGGGCTATGCCGTCATCACGCGCGGCAATGCGCCACGCGCCGTCCAGGACAGCGCGGAGTTCCGCGCGCTGTGCCCGGCATCGGCCACCTGCATGCACAAGGTGCTCTGAGCACGGCTGAGCGCCGCACGATCACTTCACCCGCTGGCCGTGTTTGACCACGATGTCGACCCGCTGCAGCAGGGCGACCTGCTTCAGTACGTCGCCCTTCACCGCGATGATGTCGGCGTACTTGCCCTCGGTGACGGTGCCGTAGTCCTTGTCGGCCTTCATCGCCACCGCCGGCCAGTACGTGGCGGCGCGAATGGCGTCGATCGCCGGCACGCCGAGCTTGTTGACCCACACGTCGAGCTCGTTCCAGGTGCTGCCGCTGTGGAACTTCATCGGGATGCCGGAATCGGTGCCGATCAGCAGCATCGCCCCGCTCTCGCGCAGCTGCTGGAACTTGCGCTGCAAGGTCGGCCACCGCTGAGGCGTCTGCTGGAAGTAGCTGATGCGCTCAGGATGTTCGAGCGACTGCTTGATGTCGTCGATGATCGCGGGCGTCAGACCCACGTGCCAGTCGGTGCCGTCGATGAACTCGTGGTTCTTGACCGTGTAGGGAAAGTTGTAGAGCCCCTCGATGGTGGGCGTCCAGAACAGCGGGCCCGAGGCCATGTTGCCGGTGCGCTCGCGCAGTGTGGCGATCACGTCCGGCGGATATTCCGGCGAGGCCGCCAGCCCGGTGTGTTCGAAGCAATCCACGCCGAACTTCAAGCCGCGGCGGATCTCTTCCGGCCGGTGCGCATGCGCAACGACGGGAAGCCCATGCTTGTGGGCTTCGTCGACGATGGCGGCGAGCTCGGCATCGCTCATGCCGTCCTGGTCGATCAGCTTGACGACGTCCACGCCGGCTTGCGCGATGCGCTTGATCTTCGCGCGCGCGTCGGCAGGCGAATCCACGCCCCAGCGGAACTGCTCGGTGCCGGGATAGGGCTTCTTCTGGATGAAGGGTCCCGACACGAACAACGTGGGACCGGGGATGCGGCCGGTGTTGATCGCGTCGCGCACCGCGATGCTGTCTTCCAGCGGACCGCCCAGGTCACGCGCGCCGGTGACGCCTGCCAGCAGCAGCTGCTTGGCCGACGACGGCATGATCACATCGCGGAACTGGGCGGGATAGGTCTTGTCCCAATGCTCGTAGTCGGCGTGCCCATTGATCATCAGGTGCACGTGCATGTCCCACAGGCCGGGCAACACCGTCATGCCTTCCGTGGAGATGACCGTCGCGTCCGCAGGCACCGGCAACGTCTTCACCGTACCGACGGCGACGATGCGTTGACCCTCGATCAGGATGACGCTGTCGCGGATCGGATCACTGAGCGTGCCGTCGACCAGCGTGCCGCCCACCATCGCGACGCGCTGCGCCTGCGCAAGCGGCGCGAGCGCCAAGCAGACCGCGATGCTGCATGCCTTCCACCCTGTTGCCGCCCGCATCGGCCTTCCCCTGCATGGAAAGGCCCAGCCTAACCCGGGTCGGGTCAGTACGCGAATTCGCGGAACACGCGATCGATGTCGCCTTGCCAGGGGCCATTGAACAGCGCGAGCTTGCGCTCGGCCGAGGTCTCGTTGGCCTCGACGATCTCCACCAGCGCATCGAGGAAGCCGGCTTCGTCCACGCCCTTGCTGTTGAGGCGCGCGCGACGCTGCAGGCCGCCGATGGCGATCTTCACCGCCTCGCGGGCCAGATCGCGGACGCTGCCGTCGCGGAAGGGCAGCTTCAGCGCATGCTTCGGCACGCCGTCGCGCAACGCGTGGCGCTCGGCCAGCGAGAAGTCCTTGACCAGGTCCCACGCCGCATCGAGCGCGGCATCGTCGTACAGCAGGCCCACCCAGAACGCGGGCAACGCGCAAATGCGGTTCCAAGGACCGCTGTCCGCGCCGCGCATCTCCAGGAACTTCTTCATCCGCACTTCCGGGAAGGCGGTGGTCATGTGGTCCGACCAGTCGCGCAGCGTGGGCAGCGCACCCGGCAGCACATCCAGCTCTCCACGCAGGAACTTTCGGAACGACTTGCCGCTGGCATCGTGGTAGATGCCGTCGCGGTAGGAGAAATACATGGGCACGTCGAGCAGGTAGTCGACGTAGCGCTCGTAACCGAAACCGTCCTCGAAGACGAAGTCCAGCATGCCGGTGCGGTCGCCGTCGGTGTCGGTCCAGATGTGCGAACGGTAGCTCTGGTAGCCGTTCGGCTTGCCCTCGGTGAACGGCGAGTCGGCAAACAGCGCCGTGGCCACCGGCTGCAGCGCCAGCGACACGCGGAACTTCTTCACCATGTCCGCTTCGCTGGCGTAGTCCAGGTTGACCTGCACCGTGCAGGTGCGCGTCATCATGTCCAGGCCGAGCTGGCCGACCTTGGGCATGTACGACTTCATGATCTGGTAGCGGCCCTTCGGCATCCACGGCATTTCGTCGCGGCGCCACTTGGGCTGGAAGCCCATGCCGAGGAAGCCGAGCTGCAGTTCGTCGGCGACCTGCTTCACTTCCTTCAAGTGCGTGCCGACTTCGACGCAGGTTTCGTGGATCGTCTCCAGCGCCGCGCCCGACAGCTCCAACTGGCCCGCCGGCTCCAGGGTGACCGAGGCGCCATCCTTCGACAGTGCGATCACGCGTCCCTTCTCTTCGACAGCTTCCCAGCCGAAGCGGGTGAGGCCCTTCAGCAGGGCCTCGATGCCGCGATCGCCATCGAAGGTCGGCGGCCGCAGGTCGTCGAGACGGAAGCCGAACTTCTCGTGCTCGGTGCCGATGCGCCAGTCGCTGCGCGGCTTCTCGCCGGACGCGACATAGGCCACCAGCTGCGCGCGGTCGGTAATGGGCGTGTCGGCGACGTGGCTGGGGCTGGACAAGGGCGGAACTCGCGAAAGGGGAGACGCAATGTCGGGTCGCAGCCTTCCATTGCAAGGCCGGCACTATAACGTGACCGTGCGCACGCGATCGTTGCCATGGGAACGCCGCAGCGTCCCATCCATGCACGCGAAGCGCGTGTGCCCGCTCGACGCGGGCCGCGGCGCTCGCCTACGCTGCGCGCATGCCGCGTCACGCCCGTACTGCTGTCCCGCGCCATCGCGAACTGCACCGCACCGACCGGGTCGGCTGGCTGCGGGCGGCCGTGCTCGGCGCCAACGACGGGATCGTCTCGGTCTCGGGGCTGGTCGTGGGCGTGGCCGCCAGCGGCGCAGCACCCTCGACGATCCTGCTGACCGGCGTGGCCGGACTCGTGGCCGGCGCCATGTCGATGGCGGCCGGCGAGTATGTCTCGGTCCAGTCGCAGGCCGACGCGGAAGCAGCGGACCTCGCCGTCGAGAAGCGCGAGTTGCACGAGATGCCCGATGGCGAGCTCGCCGAGCTGACCCAGATCTATGTCGGCCGTGGATTGGAGCCGGCGCTCGCACGACAGGTGGCGGAGCAGCTCACGGCGCACGACGCACTTGCTGCGCACATGCGCGACGAGTTGGGGATCACCGAGGCCCTGCGCGCGCGGCCGGTGCAGGCGGCGCTGGCGTCGGCAGCGGCTTTCACCGTGGGCGCGCTATTGCCGATCGCCACGACCCTGCTGGCCCCCGCCGACAAGGTGGCCATCGTCACCACCCTGGCGACGGTGGCGGGCCTGCTGGTGTCCGGCGGCCTGGCCGCGCGCGTGGGCGGCGCGCCAGTGTTGCGCGGCGCGTGGCGGGTGGGCTTCTGGGGCGCGATGGCGATGGCGGCGGCCGCGCTGGTGGGCCGCCTGTTCCACGTCTCGGTCTGACGACTACAGACCCAGCCAGTCGCCCACGATCATGCGGGCCTCGTCGACGCCTTGCTTGGACTCGGCCGAGAACGTCTGCACGCTGACGGTGTCGCCGAACGCGGAGAACAGCTCCTTCTTCACCGCCTGCAGCGCATTGCCCTGCTGGCCACGCCCCAGCTTGTCGGCCTTGGTCAGCAGCGCGTGGGCCGGCAGGCCCCGCTGGACCGCATACCCCAGCATCTGCCGGTCGTAGTCCTTCAGCGGATGGCGGATGTCCATGACGACCACCAGCCCCTTCAGCGCCTCGCGGGTACGGAAATAGCGATCGATGAAGGCCTGCCAGTGGGCCTGCAGGTCCTGCGGCACCTTGGCGTAGCCGTAGCCGGGCAGGTCGACCAGGTAGCGTTCGGGCTGGACCTGGAAGAACACCAGCTGCTGCGTGCGGCCGGGCGTCTTGGAGACCCGCGCCAACCGGTTGTGGTTGACCAGCGCATTGAGGGCACTGGACTTGCCGGCGTTGGAACGGCCGGCGAAGGCCACTTCGAAGCCGCCATCCTCCGGCAACTGGCGCGGGGTGTGGGCGGAGAGCAGGTAAGTGGCGGAATTCAGGGGGTTCGACATGGCGATAGGATCGCACGGTGGCGGGCCGGATACCGTTTGAATTGACCGCGAGCGGCCGCCGCGACGATAATTCGCGGGTTTCGCGGCCCCTCCGGGCGTCGCCATCAGTCAAAGGTTTCGGAGCTTTAGCATGCGCCACGCTCGCGTTATGGGACTTGCCGGATTGGCCGTACTGGCCGTGGGCGCAGTCGCTTTTGCACAGACCACGGTGGTCCCCGTGCCGGACAATGCCCCGGTCGAGACCGCGCCGCTGGACATCAATCTCGCCAAGACCACCTGGGGCGACGCCAAGGCCGGCCAGACCAAGGCGGCCGCCTGCGCGGCCTGCCACGGCGCCGACGGCAACCCCAGCGACCCGCAGTACCCCCGCATCGCCGGCCAGAGCGAGCGCTACATCGCCCAGCAGCTGGCGCTGTTCGCCTCGGGCGAGCGCAACACCGGCATGGCGATGGTGATGGCGCCGTTCGCCCAGACCCTCAACGCGCAGGACATGCGCGACGTGGGCGCCTACTTCGCCACCCAGAAGTCGGGCGCCGGCCTGGCCGATGACAGCGTCATCGCCGACGGCACCTACCAGGGCATGAAGTTCTACGAAGTCGGCCAGCAGCTGTACCGCAACGGCGACGCCAAGCGCGGCGTACCGGCCTGCCTGGCGTGCCATGGCCCGACCGGTGCCGGCAACCCGGGCCCGGCCTACCCGCACATCGGCGGCCAGATGCAGGACTACACCGTGCGTCGCCTGACCGAGTACAAGGCCGGCACGACCACTATCAAGGACCCGGCCCACTTCAACATCATGGCCCAGGTCGCCGGCCCGCTGACCGAGCAGGAAATCCAGGCGCTCGCCAGCTACCTGCAAGGCCTGCACGCACGCGCCGACGACGTCGCCGCCGCCAAGGCCAGCAAGTAATCCCGGACTTCCGCCGCCCGCTGCGGCCGGAAGTGCAAGCTCCTGTTCATCGCGCCGGCCCCACCATGGCCGGCGTTTCTTTTTCCGCGCCCCGCCACGCGCCGGGGCCAGCACGAAGCTGGAGAATCCCGATGGCGTCCCGTCTGCTGCCTGTCCTGATCACCCTGCTGGCCCTGGTGCCGGCCGTCGCTCTGGCCGCCCCGCCGGCCCCCGCGCCGCTGGTCGAGGGCGAGGACTACGTGGTGATCGAGAACGGCACCCCCTACGCCCCGCTCAACGGAAAAGTCGAGGTGGTGGAGGTATTCGGCTACACCTGCGTGCACTGCGCCCACTTCGAACCCACGCTCGCGGCGTGGAAGAAGACCTTGCCCAAGGACGTGCGCCTGACCCCGGTGCCGGCGGCTTTCGGCGGCTACTGGATCCCGTATGCCCGCGCCTTCTTCGCCGCCCGCCAGCTCGGTGTGCAGGAACGCACCCATCAGGCGATCTTCGATGCCCTGCACAAGACCGGCGCACTGCCCATCCAGAACGCGTCGGCCGACGAGATCGCCGCGTTCTACGCCACCCAAGGCGTGGACAAGGCGAAGTTCAGCGCCGCGCTGCGCGGCGAACAGGTCGACCAGCAGCTCGAGCGCGCCCGCGCGTGGGCGATGGCCGCCGACATCGACGGCACGCCGACCATGATTGTCAACGGGAAGTATCGCGTGATCGGCGGGCGCACCTATACCGACATGCTGAAGATCGTCGACCGCCTGGTGGCACGCGAGCGCACCCGCAAGTGATGACGCCGTCATGGCAGCCCCGCCGGGGCCCATGCAGAATGTGATGTTCCCGCCCCTCGTGGCAGCCCATTTTCCCGATACCTTGGAGTCCGCGCGATGAAATCCCGCCACGTCCTGATGCTGTCCCTGCTGTTGCCGATCCTGGCGGCCTGCGGACCCAAGCCCTCCACCGATACCTCGCCGACCGGCGACGCCGCGGCTCCTGCGGCGCCGGCTGCCGAGGCCGCTCCGGGCACGGACGCCGCACCTGCGCCGGCCGATGCCAGCACGCCTGCGGGTGCGCCGGCCGCCACCGAGGCCACCGCGGCTGCGCCGAACACCAACCCGATCGTTCCGCCGCAGGGCCCGGCGCCGGTCGCCGGCACCGACTACGAAGAGATCGCCAGCGGCCAGCCGTATGCGCCGCTCAACGGCCAGATCGAAGTGGCCGAAGTCTTCGGTTACGTCTGCCCCGCCTGTGGCGCCTTCGCGCCCCGCATGGCCGCATGGAAGGCCAAGCAGCCGGCCGACGTTCGCGTCGCCTACGTGCCGGTCGCGTTCGCCAAGGCGTGGGAACCCTATGCCAAGGCGTACTACGCGGCGGAAGCGAAGGGCTTGGTCGACAAGACCCACGACGCCGTGTTTGCCGCCATCCACCTGCAGCGCACGCTGCCGGGCGAAGGCAAGCCGCCGGCCGACCCGGCCGAGATCGCGAAGTTCTACGCCAGCTATGGCGCGAATCCTCAGGAGTTCGTGGCCCTGATGAACAGCTTCGGCACCAACGCCAAGATCGGCCGCGGCATGCAGCTGGCGCAGAAGTGGGGCGTGACCAGCACCCCGACCATCGTCGTCAACGGCAAGTACCGCGTGACCGGCGGCCGCACCTGGGACGACGTGCTGCGCATCACCGACCACCTGGTCGCGATGGAACGCGCCAAGCGCTGAACCCCTCGGAAGCCCCCACTTCCATGACCGGATCCGCTTCTCCCGCCGCGCGCCGGCTGCGCGTGCTGAGCGCCAACATCCAGGCAGGCTCCAGCACGCGCCGCTACAGCGACTACGTGACCCGCAGCTGGTCGCATGCGCTGCCGGCCGGCAACAAGCGCGGGAGCCTGGACCTGATCGCGCAGCTGGCCGGCGAGCACGACATCGTCGGCCTGCAGGAAGCGGACCCCGGTAGCCTGCGCTCGGGCTTCACCAACCAGACGCACTACCTGGCCGAGCGTGCCGGCTTCGACTACTGGACGCACCAGCCCAACCGCAACGTGGCGCGCGTGGCCGGCAGCGCGAACGGATTGCTGAGCAAACTCGAGCCCGTGGAAGTGACCGACCACAGCCTGCCCGGGCGCATCAGCGGCCGCGGCGTGCTGATGGCGCGTTTCGGCGAGGGCGATGAAGGATTGACGGTGGCCGTCGCGCATCTTTCGCTCGGCGCCAACTCGCGGCGCTCGCAGCTGGCCTTCATCGGCGAACTGCTGTCGGGCCATCCGCACGCGGTGCTGATGGGCGATTTCAACTGCATGCCCGACACACCGGAAATGGAGCTGCTCTACAGCCGCACGCGCCTGCGCCCGCCCGCGGTATGCGTGCCCACGTTCCCGAGCTGGCGACCGCAGCGCGCCATCGACCACATCCTGGTCAGCGATGGGTTGCAGGCGGACAACGCGCGAGCGATGCCGGCCGCCAACTCCGATCACCTCGCACTGGCGATGGACATCGACGTGCCGGACATCGCGCTGCGCTGAGCTGGTCCGGCGCTACGGCGCCACCATGCGACGGTTGAAGGCCTCGACCTCCATCGGTCGGCCGAACATGTAGCCCTGGAACAGGCGACAACCTTGCTCTCCCAGCAGGACGAACTGCTCCTGCTGCTCGATGCCTTCGGCGATCACGTCGATGCCCAGGTCTTGCCCAAGCTGGAGCAGGTTGCGGGTGATGCTGGCGGCCTGCGTATCCCGGACGATCCCCCGCGTGAACGCCCGATCGATCTTCATCTCGGCGAAAGGCAGCTCCCGCAGGTACGAGAGCGAGGAGTGGCCCGCACCGAAGTCGTCGAGTGAAAAACGCACGCCGTTGGCGTGCAGCGCGCGCATCTTGCCCGCGGCGTCCTCCATGTCGTGGACGAGTACGCTTTCGGTCAATTCGAGGGTCAGCCGTCCCGCGCCGATGCCGGAGCGCGCCATGGCATCGGCCACCTGCTGCACGAAATCCGGCTGACGCAGCTGCAACGCACTGATGTTGACCGACAAGCGCAACGCGCGCAGCGATGGATCGGTCTCCCATGCCCGCAGCTGGGCGCAGGCCGCCTGCAATATCCATTGCCCCAGCGGCAGGATGAAGCCTGTTCCCTCGGCCGCCAACATGAAGTCGTGCGGACGGATGACGCCGCGTCGGGCATCCCGCCAGCGCAGCAGGGCCTCCGCGCCGACGACCCGGCCCTCGCCATCGACCTGCGGCTGGTAGAACAGCTCGAAGCGACGTTGCGACAACGCATCACGCAGCTCGCGATGAAGCGCCCGATGCTCGGCGAGGTCGCTCTCCGCCAGACGCACCACCACCAGGAAGGAGACGACGACCGTCGCCAGGTTGATCCAGATGCCGGTCCGCCGGACCTCTTCGCTGATCGCATACGGAGACGTGCCGAGCGGCGTCGCTGCGAACAGCATGAAGAGCGCCAACAGTCCGAGCACGGCGCCATAGCGCAACCCGGGCGGCTCGGCGCGGAACACGTGGTGCGCGCAGAGGGCGAGCACCAACAGGAAGAGATGACTGGTCCGTGGAATCGCCGCGGTCGATACGTCGAGGAACACGGAGAAGAAGCACAGCACGAGGGCGAGGCCGATGAAGGCGATCCACGAGGCCGCACGCGTCCGGCGCCGGCGGGCCATGACGATCACCACGCCACCGAGAAGCGCCATCGCCAGTTCCGCCCCCGCGACGGCCCAGGCGCCGCGCAAGGCGAAGAACACCCCCCAGCCCACGCCCAGGGCGCCGACGATCACGCCGGTCGCCATCAGCAGGTTGAACGCGCGCCGCCGACGCCGGTGCTCTGCCGCGTTCGCCCAGTATCTAGAACCGTTGTCGACCGGTGCTTCCATGCGCTGCGGGTACCCCCTCGCCTTCGCATCCTACTCCTGCAACCTCGGACTTCGACGGGGTGGCTCAACCGCTGGCCAGGATCGCGATGCCCATGATGATCATGAAGGCGGCGAACACCCGCTTCAGCGCCTTGCCCCCGATGCGATGGGCGAGCCGCGTTCCCCAGGGCGCAGCCAGCACGGAGGCGATCGCCACGCCGATGGCGGCGGGCAGGTAGATATAACCCACGGCGTGCGCGGGCAACGCGCCCGGCGGCGCATGCAGCGCGTACCCCGCAGCACTCGCAATCCCGATGGCCACGCCGCATGCGCTCGACGTACCGACGGCCCGCACAGGCTGTACGCCGCGCGCCACCAGCAACGGCACCGTCATGCTGCCACCGCCGATGCCGACCACGGCCGACACCGCGCCCACGACCGATCCCGCAGCGCTCATCCAGGGCCCGCGTGGCGCGGGCACGCCGCGCCCTTCCGGATGCGCGTGGCCACCCAGCACCATCTGCGCGCCAGCGATGAAGCAGTAGCCCGCGACGATCCAGCGCAACACGTTGTCGTCGAGGTACACGGCCAGTCCGCTGCCGACCCAGCCGCCCAGCAACAGCCCCGGCACCATCCACGCGACCGTCGGCCACAGCACGCTGCCGCGACGGTGATGCGCGTATGCGGACGAGGCGGCTGTCAGCACAATGCTCGCCAAGGAGCTGGCCAGCGCCGCATGCATCGCGGCCTCCTTGGGCACGCCATGCAACGGCAGGATCCACGCAAGCGCGCCGACCAGCACAAGGCCGCCGCCGATCCCCAATAAACCGGCGAGCACGCCCGCCAATACGCCCAGCAACGGAAACATCCACACGCCTTCCACGCGATCTCGCTCCTCGCAGTCCCTGTCTACAGGGACGTTCAGCCGGCATCGGTATAGTCCCGGCATGGTCCGTATTTCGTATTTCATCGTACTCGCTGCCGCCCTCGGAACGGGCATGGCGTGCGGCGCGCGCGCGCAAACCGCCGATCCGCAGCGCGCCCAGGTCATGGCCGCACTGGAGGCCGCCGAGGCTGGCCGGCTCGACCCCGCACAATCGGCCGCGCTGGTGCGCCATCCGTTGTACGGCTGGATCGAGTTCGCTTCGCTGCGCCGCGATCCCGACGCCATCACCACGACGCAGGCGCAGGACTTCCTGCGGCGCTACGACGGGCAGGCGGTGGCCTCGCAGTTGCGTTCACTGTGGCTGGCCGCGCTGGCGCGTCGCCAGGACTGGCCGACGTTCCTGGCGGCGTGGAAGCCGACCGACAGCATCGCGCTGCAGTGCGCCCATCTGGCCGCACGCCAGGCCACCGGCCGGACCGATGCGGCGTGGACCGAACAGGCGCAGGCGCTCTGGCGCAAGGGTGCGAAGTCGCTCCCCGATGGCTGCGACCCCGTCTTCACCGTGCTGGCCAGCCAGGGTGGGCTGCCGGCCGCACTGAGGTGGGAGCGGATCGAAGCCGCGGCGGCGGAGCGCCAGACCGGCGTGATGCGCACTGCCGCGCGCGGCCTGCCCGCCGACGAAGCCGCGCAGGCCAACGACTACGCCGCGTTCATCGACGCCATCAACACGCGCGCCCTCACCTGGCCGAAGACCGACCGCAGCCGACGCATGGCGGCGTACGGACTGGCGAAGCTCGCACAGAACGATCCCGATACCGCCGAGCGCCTGCTGCCGCAGTACGCGGATGCGCTGGGCATGGGCGAAGCCGAACGCGGACAGGTGCTGTACCAGATCGCGTTGTGGACCGTGGCCTCGTACGGTCCCGATTCCGCGCGTCGCCTGGGCAACGTCCCCGAGTCCGCGTACGACGAACGCCTGCACGAATGGCGCGTGCGTGAAGCGCTGTCGCGCGGCGACTGGCCTGCGGCGCTGGTCGCGCTGCGGAAGATGCCGACCTCGCAGCGTTCGGATTCGCGCTGGCGCTACTTCGAGGCGCGCATGGCGGAGAAGACCGGCGACAACGCCACCGCGCAACGCCTGTTCCGCGAAACAGCGGGCAATCCGACCTTCCACGGCTTCCTCGCCGCGGACCGCGTCAACCAGCCGTACGCGCTGTGCGCCTGGATTCCGAACGATCCGGCAACGGCCAAGCAAGCAGTCGCGCAAGAGCCCGCCATCCAGCGCGCGATGGCGCTGTGGCAGTTGGACCGACCGGGCTGGGCGACGGCCGAATGGAACGACGCACTGTCGCGTTTCGACGACACCCAGCGGCGCATCGCAGTGGAAGTGGCCCGCGACAACGGCTGGTTCGACCGTGCCGTGTTCTCGCTGGGCAGCGTGCGCGGCGAGAGCCGGCCCGACGAGCAGCGGCTGTACGAACTGCGATTCCCGCTGCATCACGGCGACACCATCCGGCGCGAAGCCGCCAAGCATGCGATCGACCCCGCGTGGGTCGCCGCCGAGATCCGCGCCGAGAGCATCTTCAATCCCAAGGCCCGCTCCGGCGCCAACGCGATGGGCCTGATGCAGGTGTTGCCCGGCACGGGCGCGGGCGTGGCGCAGCGGCTGGGCATTCCCTATGCCGGGGCGTCCAGCCTGTACGACTCGGATACCAACATCGCGATCGGCACCGCCTACCTGCGCGAGATGGAAGACAAGTACGGTGTGCCCTACATCGCCATCGCCGCGTACAACGCCGGACCCGCGCCGACCGCCCGCTGGCAGTCGCAGCGCCCGGGTTTCGACCCCGACATCTGGATCGAGACCATCAGCTACAAGGAAACACGCGAGTACGTGGCGCGTGTGCTGGCCTTCAGCGTGCTCTACGACTGGCGCCTCAACGGCAATGCGTTGCCGGTGACCGACCGGATGATGGGTCGCGTGCAGGCCAAGCGGAAAGCGTTCACCTGCCCCACCGCGCAGATGCCGAAGAGCTGAGCAGGGTCCTCGCCGCTATCATGGCGGCATGAAGACCTATCTCGTCGGCGGCGCGGTACGCGACCGGTTGCTGGGCCTGCCGCCCGGCGACCGCGACTGGGTCGTCGTCGGCGCCACTCAGGCGGAGATGGAAGCGCAAGGCTTCAAGGCCGTGGGTCGCGACTTCCCGGTGTTCCTGCATCCGGACACGAGCGAGGAGCATGCGCTGGCGCGCACCGAGCGCAAGAACGGGCGCGGCTACCGCGGCTTCGTCGTCGATGCCGATCCGTCGGTGACGCTGGAGGAAGACCTGCAGCGGCGCGACTTCACCCTCAATGCGATCGCGCAGGCGGACGACGGCGCGCTCGTCGACCCGTACGGCGGCGCCCGCGATATCGAGGCGCGCGTGCTGCGCCACGTGGGCCCGGCCTTCGTCGAAGATCCGTTGCGCGTGCTGCGCGCGGCGCGCTTCATGGCGCGATTCGCGCCGCTGGGTTTCTCCATCGCACCGGACACGATGGCGCTGATGCGCACGATGGTCGACAGCGGCGAACTCGATGCGCTGGTGCCCGAGCGCGTGTGGCAGGAGCTGCGGCGCGCCTTGGCCTCGACACGGCCCTCGGCTTTCCTGTCCACGTTGCGCGACTGCGGCGCGCTGGCCGTGGTGCTGCCCGAAGTGGATGCGCTGTACGGCGTGCCACAGCGCGCGGAGTACCACCCCGAGGTGGATACTGGCGTGCACCAGCAGATGGTCAGCGACATGGCGGCACGGCTGGCGCCGGGCGACGCGCGGATCGGTTTCGCGGCGCTGGCGCACGACCTCGGCAAGGCGTTGACGCCGGCCGACGTGCTGCCCAAACACATCGGCCACGAACATGCCGGCGTGAAGCCGGTGATGGCGCTGTGCGAACGTTTGAAAGTGCCGGTCGACCACCGCGAACTGGCGGTGATGGCCTGCCGCGAACACCTCAACGTGCACCGGATCGACGAGCTGCGCGATGCCACCGTCGTGGAGCTGCTCACCCGCTGCGATGCGTTCCGCCGGCCGGAACGCATTCCGTGGCTGGCGACGGTGTGCGAAGCCGACAAGCGCGGCCGTGGCGGCAACGAAGACGCCGACTACCCGCAGGGCCGCACCCTGGCGCGCCTGCACGAGGCGACGCTGCGCGTCAGCGCCCGGGATGTAGCGCGCGAGGGCATGAGCGGCCCGGAGATCGGCGAGGCCGTGCGCGAAGCCCGCGTCCGCGCGGTGCACGAGGCGCGGCGGAAAGCCTGATCCACTCGCAGGAGGCGATCAGGCCAGTGGACGGCAACTCAGCTTGTTGCCGAAGAAATCCACGCTGGCTTCGCCCTGGTGCTCCCAATACTCCACACCGGCACGGCCGTACTTGGCGCCGCTGGCGGCCGGTTGCGGGAACACGATGGCTTCGTCGTTGCCCCAGGCCATCACGGCCGCCTGCGGATCGATGTCGTGGTAGTACGTCATCGTGAAGGGCTTGGCGTTGTCGCTGCAGCGGTACTTCACGATTTTCGGAACGGCGGCATCGGGCACCTGCATCGCCAGTTCGACCAGTCGCGTCTTGTAGGCCTCCAGTACGCAGGTGCGCGCATCGTCGGCTTTCCAGCATTCATCGCGGCCCTTCGCCCAGCCCCGCTGCACGGCAGGGTCGGGTGCCGGCAATGCGGCGTAGCGCGTGGCCAGCGTACGGTCGAGCGCGGCCAGCTCCGCGTCGCCGCAGACCTGCTTCTCCGCCGCGGAAGCGGCCTTCGCGCAGTCGAACGAGGGCGGCGCCATCGCCGGCGCGGCGGCATCGGCGGCGGGCGGATCGACGTCGACGGCGGGAGAAGCGGCGGGCGCCGGATCGGCACCGACCGGCGCAGGCGCTTCGCGCGCGCACGCGGCCAGCAGAACGAGACTGCACAGCAGCACGGGCTTCTTCACGGACGTCCTCCTGCAAGCGAAAGCAGCATGCTAGCGCCCAACGCGTGAAGCCGGCTCAGCGGGAGAGGCGCAGCCGACTGATGGTGCCGCGACCCGGTGCGGACTGGATGGACAGAGTCCAGCCGAGGTGCTCGCACAACCGTGCCAACAGGTCCAGGCCGATGCCGCCGCCCTCGCGGCTGCCGCCGCGCGCCATCTGTGCGTAGATGCGGCTGATGTCTTCCGGCGTCATGCCGTGGCCGGGGTCCTCCAGCGTGACCGTGGCGTCGGCGTCGAGCCGCACGTGGATCTCGCCGCGGTCGCTGTTCTCGATGGCGTTGCGCAGCAGGTTGCCGATGGCGGCTTGCACGATGTGCAGCGGCGCGGCCACGCTGGAGGGCACCAAGGCATCGATGACGATCGTCAGGTCTTTGCCCTGCATCAGGTGCTGGTGGTCTTCGATGATGTCCGGCAGCAGCTCGTGCAGCAGCACCACGTCGTTGTTGCGGGACAGGCGCGCGGGATCCTTCGCCAGCGTCAGCAGCAGCGCGATCATGCGCTCGACGTCGCGCGCGGTGCGATGGATGCGCTGCACCTGTTGGCGTGCGGGCATGGGCAGGTCGGGCTGGTCCAGCGCAAGCTCGCTGGCGCCGGCGATGATGGCGATGGGCGTGCGGAGTTCGTGGCTGGTGGTGTCGATGAAGACGCGCTCGCGCTCGATGAACGCTTCGTGGCGGCGGAGGTAATCGTTCAGCGCATTGGCGATCACCACCAGTTCGGTGGTCGCTTTCTCCGACACGGCGATCCGCTGGCCCATGCGGTCGGGGGACAAGGCGCCGATGTCGCCGGCAAGTTGGGTCAGCGGGCGCAGCGAGCGCCGCAGGCCCCACGCCACCGACAGGCCCATCAGCAGCACCAGCGTCACCGCCAGGCCGAACACGATCAGCGTGAGCGTGTCTTCCTGCGATTCGAGCTCGGTGATGTCCAGCACCAGCGTGTACTTCACGCCCTCGACGGTGCGCACGAGCACGAGCACTTCGCGATCGCCCATCACCAGCTCGTCGTGGATACCTTCCGGCAGGCCGACCACTTCGCGCGGCAACGGGCGCGTGTCGGTGGAGGTGTACAACTGAAGATCATCCGTATCGCTCCAGCGGTAACGCGGATCGTCGGCGGTGCGCTGCAGGTGGTGCTCCAGTTCGGTCTTCAGCAGCGAATCCCAGACCAGCCGCTCGGCGATCTCGTTGACCAGGAACCCATGCAGCATCACCGCCACGGTCAGCAGCAGGGCGTAGCCGCCCAGCCACATCAGGATGTGCGAACGCAGGCTGCGCCGGGAAATCATGGCGAGGCCGCCTCGTGCGGCACGGCGATCCGGTAGCCGGTACGCGGCAGCGTCTGGATGAGCTTCACCGGGAACGGGCCGTCCACGCTGCGCCGCAACTCGTAGATATGGGAGCGCAGCATGTCGCCATCGGGCGGATGGTCGCCCCACAGCGCGTGCTCCAGTTGCTGGCGGGTGACGGCAGCGGGGCTGGCCTGCATCAGCGTCTCGAGCAGCTTGCGGCACGCGGGATAGAGATGCAGCGGCTGGCCGGCGCGGGAGGCTTCCAGCGTCGCGAGGTCCAGCTTCAGGTCGTGCACTTCCAGCACCTTGCGGCGCTGCCGTCCGTGCACGCGCGCCATCAGCGCCTCCAGCCGCACTTCCAGCTCGGGCAGGGCGAAGGGCTTGGTCAGGTAGTCGTCCGCCCCGGCGCGGAAGCCGGCGATCTTGTCCGGCAATTCGTCGCGCGCGGTCAGCATGATCACCGGCACGTCGGAGCCATGCTCTTCGCGCAGGCGGCGCAGGACCTCCGGTCCTTCCAGCCGCGGCAGCATCCAGTCCAGCACGATGGCGTCGTAGACCTGGGTGCTGGCCAGGTGCAGGCCAGTGATGCCATCGGGTGCCGCGTCCAGCGTGTGGCCGCGCGCCTCGAAGTAATCGAAGAGGTTCGCCACCAGGCTCCGGTTGTCTTCGATGACCAGCAGCCGCATCGGCAGGGGCTCGCGTGCGCGGGAAAGGGCCGGCAGCATCGCAGGCCGGATGTCGAAGCGCCGTCGGAGTTCCGACGGTTCTCTTACGCCCCATGATCCACCATCATGCGTCCCGCTGCAGGCCACCGCGACCGCCGATGACCCCGATGCACCTCCGCAACGCTCCCCGTTGGCAGACCCCGCTGCTGCTCCTGCTGATGGTCTGGGCACTGCTGGCCGGGCTGGGCCTGCGCGAGCCGATGCCGGCCGACGAGCCGCGCTTCGTGCTGGCGGCGCGCACGATGATCGAGACCGGGCAGTGGTTGTTCCCGCACCGGGGCATCGAGTTGTATGCGGAAAAGCCGCCCACCTTCATGTGGCTGCAGGCGGCGAGCTATCTTGTGGTGCGCAGCTGGCAGGTGGCGTTCCTGCTGCCTTCGCTGCTCGCCGCGCTGCTGACGCTGTGGCTGACGGGCGACCTGGCGCGGCGGTTGTGGGGCCGGCACACCATGCCGTACGCGGTGTTCGGCCTGTTCGTCTGCCTGCAGTTCGTCCTGCAGGCGAAGCGGGCGCAGATCGACATGGTGCTGGTGGGCATGACCACGCTGTCGCTGTGGGCCCTGCTGCGCTATCTGCTGGAGAAGCCGAGCCCCTGGTTGCTCGCACTGGGTACGTTCTCCGCGGGGCTGGGCACGGTGACCAAGGGCGTGGGCTTCCTGCCGCTGCTGGTGTTGCTGCCCTGGCTGTGGGTACGGCTGAAGTCGCGGCAGACGCTGCCGCCGCATCGTGGCCTGCATGCGTTGGCCGGTGTGGCCGGCTTCATCGCCGGTGCCGGGGTATGGCTGGTGCCGATGCTGTCGGTCGCGCTCACGTCGACGGATCCCGCGCTGCACACGTATGCGCGCGAGATGCTGTTCAAGCAGACCGGCACGCGCTACGCCAATGCCTGGCACCACGTGAAGCCGGCCTGGTACTACCTGCAGACGATGCTGACGCTGTGGCTGCCCGGCGTACTGCTCGCGCCGTGGCTGCTGCCGGCGTGGTGGCGACGGCTGAAGCGCGTCGACGCGCGCCATGCGCTGCTGCTGGGCTGGGCGCTGCTGGTGCTGGTGTTCTTCAGCGCCAGCCCGGGCAAGCGCGAGGTCTACATCTTCCCGATGCTGCCGGCCCTCGCCGTGGCGGCCGCACCGTTGTTGCCCGCCTTGCTGCGGCGACGCGCGGTGCGCGCGATGCTGTGGTCCTACGTGGGGGTGCTGGTGCTGGTGGCGGGCGGCCTGGGCGCGTGGCTGCTGACAGCATCGCCCGACCATGTGCAGTCGCTGGTCGAGGGCCGCGGCATGGACATGGCCACCGTCGGCCAGCTGGGCCGGTGGTTGGTGGGCTTCGCGATCGTCGGGGTGATCACGATGTTCGCCGTGGCGCGCGCATCCCGGCACCGCGTGGCGGTCGCGCTGGTCACCGTGACCGCCGCCTTGTGGACGGCGTACGGCTTGGGCTTCATGCCCGCGCTGAGCCCGGACAGTTCCGCGCGCGCGCTGATGCAGCGCGTGGGCCAGCGGATCGGGCCCGACGCCGAACTGGCCATGCTGGGCTGGCGCGAACAGCACCTGCTACAGGCGGACCGCCCCGTGACCGACTTCGGCTTCAAGCAACCGTGGGTGGACCAGTGGCAGCACGCGCATGCGTGGCTGCTGGAAGCGCCCGACCGTCGCTGGCTGTTCCTGCGCAAGGAGGCGATCGGGCCCTGCCTCGATCCGGCGAAGGTGATCGACATCGGCGCATCGAACCGGCGCGAATGGATCCTCGCTCCCGGCGACGCCTGGATCGCGGGCTGCGACGTGCCCGCGGACTGGTCCGCCGACGTCAGCGAAGACTGAACCTCGAACAACGGTGCGCGCGCGCGAGAATCATTCGCGCGCGCTTTAACGGGCTTCCGACGGAAGTCCTACCGCGCTACGACATCGCGACCACCAGCATGCGCAGGCCCTTCTCCACGCCTGTCCTGCATGTCGGTCTCACCCTCCCTTGCCCTTCCTTCTTCCCGCAGCGATCTCTCGCGACTGTTCCTGGTTTCGATGGCGTCGCTGCTGCTCGCCTGGTGGGCCGCGCGACAGATCGACCTGCATTGGGCGACACGCCTGTTCCAGTGGGAAGGCGGCGCCTGGGCGCTCAAGCGCAGCGTATGGATGGAGACCGTCCTGCATCTCGGCGGACGTCGGCTGAGCCAGGTGGCGTGGGCGGGCCTGCTGGTCGCCACGCTGTGGCGCTGGCGTTCGCCCGACGCGACGTGGACGCGGCCGGCCGCGCGTCTGCTGCTGGCGGTCTTCGCCTCCATCGCCTGCGTGGCGGCACTGAAATCGCTGACGCACATGGACTGCCCGTGGGACCTCGCGGGCCTCGGCGGGCAACGCCCCTACGTGGGATTGTTCGAGGCGCGTCCGGCGTCGATGGGGCCGGCGGCCTGCTTCCCCGCCGCGCATGCCGCAGGGGGTTACGCCTGGGTCGCGCTGTATTTCTTCTTCCTGCATGTGGCACCCCGCTGGCGCCATGCGGGCTTGGGCATCGGCCTGCTCGCAGGCATCGTGTTCGGCCTCGCGCAGCAGCTGCGGGGTGCGCACTTCCTGTCGCATGACGTCGCCAGCCTGGCGGTCTGCTGGGCGGTCGCCTGCACGATCGAATGGCTCCACGAACGCGGCGCGTGGACGACGGCGGAGACGCAGGCATGAACGCGGCGACCCTCCCCGAGAGTCCGCTCGTTCGCGCCTGGCAGCGGGTGCGTCCCCTCGTCCTGGCGCGGCCTTGGGTGGGGACCGAAACGCTGATCCTCGTGGCCTGTCTGTACTTCAGCCTGTTCGCCAACGCCGTGTTCTGGCGCGCGGCGGTACCGCAACCGCTGGCGCAGGGCGCCTGGACGCTTTCGCTGTTCCTTCTCGTGACCGCCGTGCACGGCGTGTGGCTGTCGCTGCTGGTCTGGCGGCGCACCGCGCGCATCGTGCTGTCGCTGCTCGTGGTCACCGCTGCGCTGGCGGGCCACTACATGGCCGCATACGGGATCTATATCGACGCCGACATGGTGCGCAACGTGTTGCACACCGACTGGCGCGAAGCCAGCGAACTCGCGGGCGGCGACGCACTGCTGCCGCTGCTCGCCGCCCTGCCCGCGCTGGTGGTGATCTGGCGCGTGCGCCTGCGCGAGCGCACCTGGGCGCGCACGCTCGGCCTGCGTGCCGCGCTGCTCGCCGGCATGGCCGCCATCGCCCTGGCCGGGGTGCTGCCGGTCACCCAGCAGCTCACTGCCTTCCTGCGCAACCAGCGCGAGGTCCGCTACCTGGTCACGCCGGCCAACGTGCTGGTCTCGCTGGCGAAGGTGGTCAGCGAAGAGCCGCCGGGACGCGCGCGCGTGCAACTGCCGATCGGCGAGGACGCCGTGCGGGCGCCCGGCGCAGGCATGCGCAAGCCGCGGCTGCTGGTGCTGGTGGTGGGTGAAACCGCACGCGCCGCGAACTGGGGCCTCAACGGCTACGCCAGGCAGACCACGCCCGAGCTGGCACAGCGAAGCGTGTTGAATTTCCCGCATGTCACCGCCTGCGGCAGCAGCACCGAGGTCTCGCTGCCGTGCATGTTCTCGCCCTACGGCCGTGCCCACTACGACGAGAAGGCGATCCGTGGCCACCAGTCGGTGCTGCACGTGCTACAGCGCGCCGGCGTCGCCACGCTGTGGCGCGACAACCAATCCGGCTGCAAGGGCGTCTGCGCGGGCTTGCCGGTGGAAGACATGCACGCCCGTACCGATGCGGGTCTGTGCAACGGCACGCGCTGCCACGACGGCATCCTGCTGCAAGGCTTGGCCGAGGCGGCACACCGACAGACCGGCGACCAGGTGATCGTGCTGCACATGCTGGGCAACCACGGACCGACCTATTTCGAACGCTACCCCTCGGCCTTCCAACGGTTCACGCCGGTATGCGAGACCTCGGACCTCGGTCGCTGCAGCCGGGAGCAGATCGTCAATGCGTACGACAACGCGCTCGGTTACACGGACCATGTGTTGGCCGGCGCCATCGACGAACTGGCCGAGGTGCCCGGTTACGACACCGCGCTGCTCTACGTGTCGGACCATGGCGAATCGCTCGGTGAGAAAGGGCTCTACCTGCACGGCATGCCCTATTCGATCGCCCCCCGCGAGCAGTTGGAGGTCCCGATGGTGGCCTGGTTTTCCGAGGGTTGGCGCGCATCGGCAGGGCTGGACGCGGGCTGCCTGCGCCGCGTGGCCGCCGCCCCGCACAGCCATGACGACCTGTTCCATACGCTGCTGGGGCTCGCCGACGTGCGGACCGCGCTGTACCAGCCGGACCACGACATTTTCCTGACCTGCCGGGCCGGACAATAATCCGCTGTCTCAGTGAGGTCTGACATGACGGCCCTTTCCATCGTGATCCCGGTGTTCAACGAGCGCGGCAATATCGGCCCGCTCGTGCAGGAAGTGGTGCAGCACCTGCGCGGGCGCGTGCCGTTCGACATCGTCTGCGTCGACGACCAGTCCGATGACGACACCCGCGACGTGCTCACCGCGCTGAAGGCCGAAGTACCGGAGTTGCGCGTGCTGGTGCACCAGCGCCGCAGCGGGCAGAGCACCGCCATCCGCACCGGCGTAAAGCACGCGCTGTCGCCGTGGATCGCCACGCTCGACGGTGATGGCCAGAATGATCCGGCCGACATCCCCAAGCTGTTGGCCGCGCGCGACGAGGGCGATGCACAGACCCGCCTGTACGCCGGTTGGCGCGTGGACCGCAAGGACACCGCCAGCAAGCGCTGGGCGTCGCGCTGGGCGAACGGGATCCGCCAGCGCCTGCTGCGCGACGACACGCCCGACACCGGTTGCGGCATCAAATTGTTCGAACGCGCGGCCTTCCTCGACCTGCCCTACTTCGACCATATGCACCGCTACCTGCCGGCGCTGATGCAGCGCGCGGGCTGGAGGACGGTCAGCGTGCCGGTCTCCCACCGGCCGCGCGGTTCGGGCCAGTCCAAGTACACCAACCTGGGACGCGCGCTGGTCGGCATCAAGGACCTGATGGGCGTGTCGTGGTTGATCCAGCGCAGCCGCATCACCGCGGTGAGCGAAATCGGCACGGGGCGCAAGCCATGAGCGTGATGAACCAGGAAATCGTCTGGCTGGGTTGGACCGGCCTGCACATGACGCCGTGGAAGTTGATCGGCCTGACCGGCGCGGCGATGTTCGGCGGTCGCTGGCTGGTGCAGTTCGTCGCCTCGCGACGCGCGCGCCGCCCAGTGATCCCGCGCCTGTTCTGGTACATGAGCCTGGTCGGCAGCCTGATGGCGCTGAGCTACTTCCTGTTCTCGTCGAAGCAGGACGCGGTGGGCGTACTGCAGAACCTGCTGCCGGCCTTCACCGCGGCCTACAGCCTGTACCTGGACATCCGCCACACCCGCCAGCAGCAGGAAGCCGGAAGCGCGTCCTGATCAACTGCGGTTGGGCGTCAGCTTCAACAACCGCCCGCTACCGCCGTCCTCGAGCAGCCACAGCGCACCGTCCGGCCCCTGCTCGACTTCGCGGATGCGCCGCCCCATCGGGTAGCGGCGCGCTTCGCGCGCCTGCGTGCCGTCGAACTCGATCTCGATCAGCGCCTGCGAGGCCAGGCCGCCAATGAAGCCCTTGCCCCGGTACCAGGGGAACAGATTGCCCGAGTAGATGACGAAGCCCGCCGGCGCGATCACCGGATTCCAGAACGCCTCGGGCGCGTTGAATTCCGGGCGCGTCGGGTGGTCCGGGATGGGCGTGCCGTCGTAGTGGTCGCCATTGGAGACGATCGGCCAGCCGTAGTTGCTGCCGCGCTCGATCAGGTTGAGTTCGTCGCCGCCGGCCGGCCCCATTTCATGCGTCCATAGCCGGCCCGCATTGTCGAACGCGATGCCCAGCAAATTGCGGTGGCCCAGCGTCCACACCTGCGCCGCGATCCCGCCCTGCGCCGCGAACGGATTGTCCGGCGGCACGCTGCCATCGTCGTTGAGGCGAATCAGTTTGCCGAGCGTGGACTGCAGATCCTGCGCAGGCGTCATCGCCTGCCGGTCGCTCGATGTCACCCACAGCTTGCCATCGGCACCGAAGGCGAGCCGATGGCCGTAGTGGGCATCGCCACTGACCTTGGGCGTCTGCCGCCAGATGACCTGGAGGTTGGACAGGCTGCCGCCGTTCCCGCTGGCATCGAGTGTCAGCGTTGCGCGCGCCACGGCCGCACCGCGGGTGCCGCCACTGCCGGCCTCCGCATAGCTGATGTACACCCATCGATTGTCGGCGAAGCGCGGATGCAGCAGCACGTCGCCGAACCCGCCCTGGCCTCCGTAAGCGACGGCCGGCACGCCGGTGACCTGCCCCACCTGGCCCGTGGCCACGTTGGCCAGCCGCAGCGTTCCGCCTTTCTCCGTAACCAACAGGCGACCGTCGGGCAGGAAGGTCATCGCCCACGGTTCGTTGAAGGTGGCGACGGGCGTGCTGGTGAAGGGTGGGTTGGGCACGGCGCGCGGCGGCGACATGCCCCCTGCGACGCGCTGCACGCCCGGCAACGTCGCGGGCGCCTGGCCATGCGGCGCCAACGCGATTCCCGCGGCTGTCGTCGCCCTGGGTGTGGACGAAACCACGATGCGTGCACCGTTCTCGTCGACCGTGGCGCGCTGGCAGGACGCCAGGCAGACCACACAGGCAAGCAGCAACGGCATCTTCATGCGGGCGGCTCCGGTAGGGGTGATCGCCGTTGTACGCCGGCCGGGCGAAGAAAAGCGTGATGGCCGCCGGGCGTTCAGACCTTCAGGTACCAGCCCCGCCGGTCCATCGCCCACACGACCAGCCACCACACGCCCACGAACGACAGCGCGAACGCCAGCGACGGCAGGTACGGCCCGAAACGGGGCGCCATCCAGTCGGCGAATCCGACCCGGTACAACGGCTCCATCCATCCGAGCGCGAGCAGTGCGTACGTCATCACAGCGGCGCCGACATAGGCGGCGATGGCGTTCGCGCCGAAGCGTCGTCCCACGGCCGGCCAACCCTGCCGGTCCACCGCCGCATGGGCGAGCGCCAGCGCAAGCCATGCGCAGCCGGCGGTGAACAGCGCATACGACGAGGTCCACAGCGCCTTGTTCAACGGAAGCACGCTGCTCCATGCCAGGCCGATGGCCACGGCCGCCATGCCGGCCAGCACCAGCGTGCGAAGCGCGCCGCCCCGCAACCAGGCGCCGGCCCGCACGCCGAACAGCGTGGTGGCGATGGCCGGCAACGTGCTCAGCAACCCCTCGGGATCCTGCCCGCGTGCGAGCGACGCATCCCACTGGTACAGCCATGGCGCGAACAACGCCGTGTCGATGCGGGCCGGAAGATTCGTGTAGCCCGCATAGCCGGACGGCGCCAGCAATGCCCAGTAGCCGAGCAGGACCGCGCCGATCAATGCCCATTGCAGGCGAGGCTTCACGTACAGCGCGATCAGGCCGGCAGCAGCGAAACACAGGCCGATCCGCTGCAGCACGCCCCAGGGTCGGAAATGCGGACGGTCCAGCATCAGGTACGCCAGCAGGTGCAACGCCAGGCCGAGCGCGACGATCTTCGCCGCGCGCCACAGCAGCGCGCGCACCAGTGCGTCGCGCGCCACGCCTGCCTCGGCACGCGGCACGATGCCCAGCGAAATCGATACGCCGACGATGAAGAGGAAGAACGGGAACACCAGGTCGGTCGGCGTCACGCCATGCCATTCCGCATGCAGCAGCGGCGCGTAGACATGCGACCAGTCGCCCGGCGTGTTGACCAGCAGCATCGCGGCGACCGTCAGGCCGCGCAGTGCATCGACGGACGCGAACCGGGCCGGAGCGACGCTCATGCGCGCGGGATCAGGCGCCGCCGATCCACGTGCCGACGATCTGCAGGTCGGCGTCCAGCGCCACCAGGTCGGCGTGGTAACCGGGCGCGATACGGCCGTGCGTCCCGCCCAGGCCGAGGACATCGGCGGGATAGGTGGACGCCATGCGCGCGGCTTCGTCCAGCGGCAGGCCGAGTAGCCGCACGCAGTTGCGCACGGCGGTGATCATGTCCAACGCCGAACCCGCCAGCGCGCCGGCTGCATTGCGCACCACGCCGTCGACGGCGGTGATGGTTTCGCCATACAGATCGAACGACGGGTCGTCCGAACCGACCATCGGCATCGCGTCGGTGACCAGGACCACCTTGCCGCGCGGCTTGGCCGCCAACGCGACGCGCAAGCTGGCCGGATGCACGTGCACGCCATCGACGATCACGCCGCACCAGCAGCCGTCGTCCTCCAGCGCAGCACCGACCGCGCCTGGTTCGCGGCCCTGCAACGGCGACATCGCGTTGTAGAGATGGGTGAAGCCCGACACGCCCGCATCGATGCCGGCGCGGATCTGTTCGTAGCTGCCTGCCGTGTGGCCGGCGACGACGATCGCACCGCGTGCCACCAAGGCGCGAATGATGTCGGTCGGCACCTGTTCGGGCGCCAGCGTCAGCAGGGTCACGCCGTTGTCGAGCGACGTCGCCATCGCGATCTCGTCCACACCGGGCACGCGGAACTTCGCCGCATCATGCGTGCCCTTGCGCGCGGGCGCGATGTACGGGCCTTCCAGGTGGATGCCGAGCACGCCCGGCACGCCCTGTGCGATGGCGTCGCGTGTCGCCGAGATCGCGCGCGCCATCACGTCGGCATCGTCGCTGATCAAGGTCGGCAACAGGCCGGTCGTGCCGAAGCGCCGGTGCGCCTGCGCGATCGTGCGGATCGCGTCCACCGTGGCGTCGTTGTTGAACAGCGCGCCACCGCCACCGTTGACCTGCGCATCGATGAAGCCGGGCAGCAACGTCGCGCCGTGAAGATCGTGCCGCACCGCATCTGACGGGATCGCATCATCCGCGACCAGGTCGGCGATGCGGCCGTCCTGCATCAGTACCGCCAGGCCTTCGACGAATCCGTCCGGCGTCAGCACGCGGGCGTTGCACAGGACGATGGCGGCGCTCGTCGCGTTCATACCGTTTCAGTGACCTTGTTGAGGTGCGGCGGCACATCCGGATTGTGGCCGCGACGCAGCGCGAGCGCATTGATCGCCCGGTAGAAACTCTGGATGGTCAGCAGCGGGGCGCACGCCGGGTGCGGTGCCTCGACCAGCGGCAGGTCGCCCTGGCGCGACGCCACCCACACCTGCGCACCGCGGCCGCGGAATTCCTGCGCCAGCGCCAGTGTGCCGGCTTCGGTTTCATCCGGCTGGGCGAAGCAGAGCACCGGGAAGCCCGGACCGACCAGCGCCATCGGCCCGTGCTTCACTTCCGCCGAACTGTAGGCCTCGGCGTGCAGGCCGCAGGTTTCCTTGAACTTCAATGCGGCTTCCTGCGCGGCGGCGAGGCCCAGGCCTCGTCCCAGCACGAACAGGTTGTGCGCCCCCACCAATCCGTCGGTCAGCGGCGACCAGTCCGCCTGCCACGCGCGTCGCAGCGCGTCGGGCAAGGCATCGGCGGCGGCATGCAGCGGCGCCTCGTCCTTCCAGTACGCGGCCAGCTGCAGGATCGCCGCGAGCGAACCCAGGTAGCTCTTGGTCGCCGCCACGCTGCGCTCGGGACCGGCGCGCAATGGCAGCACGGTGTCGGCGAGTTGCGCCAGCGGCGAGTCTTCCACGTTCACCAGTGCGACCACGCGTGCGCCGGCCTCCTTGGCCGCGCTTGCGTTGCGCAGCAGGTCCGGGCTCTTGCCCGACTGCGAGATCACCACGTACAGCGCATCGGCCAATCGCTGCTTCGCTTCGTACACCGATCCCACCGACGGCGACGCCGACGCGGTGACCACGCCGAGCTGCGTCTCGAACAGATACTTCGCATACGTCGCCGCATGATCGGAACTGCCGCGCGCGCAGGTCACCACGAACGGTGGAGGATTACGGCGCAGGTCTTCCGCCAGCGCCTTCACCGTCGCGGCATTGCGCGTGTACTGGTCGGCGACGATGTCGGCGGTCTGGGCCGCCTCCTGGTGCATCAGGGTGTCGGAAGGCGCGGGCAACGGCGTGTCGGTCATGGCGAGAGGGGTTCGGGTCGGTCCGCGCGCGGCCGGACCGGCGCGGTGGAACCGCGCACGACCAACTGCGGCACGAAGCCCTGGTTGTGCACGGCGGTGGGATGGTCGTCGTAGGCGTCCTGGCGCAGGCCGGCGATCAGCAGGCGCGCCGCCTGCTTGGCGATGTCCTGCGTGGCCTGCTTGGCGGTGGTCAGCGGCGGCCACGACTGCTTGGAGAACGGGCTGTCCTCGAAACCGGCGATGGACAGGTCGTAAGGCACGTTCATGCCGGCCGACTTCGCCGCCGCCAGCACGCCGGCCGCGATTTCATCGTTGGAACCGAAGATCGCGGTGGGCGGTTCGCGCAGCGCCAGCAGGCGGCGCGCGCCACGGAAACCGTCGTCGAAGGTGTAGTCGCCCGGCACGACGAGATGCTTGTCGAGGGTGATGCCGTAGTCCTTCAACGCTTTCTCGTAACCGGCATAGCGCTCGGTACTCGACCGGTGCGCCAGTCCGCCCCACAGGAAGCCGATGCGCTGGTGGCCGAGCTGGATCAGGTGTTCGGTGATCTCGTAGGCGGCATCGCGGTCGTCGACATAGACGCACGGCAAGCCGTCTTCCGGATCTTCGGTCGCGGCGATGATGCGCACCAGCTTCACCCCGCGAGCGGCCAGCGCCGTCACCAGGTCGGCGCGTTCGGACATCGGCGCGGTCAGCACCAGCCCGGCCAGGCGCGAACGCTGGACGAATTCCACCAGTTCCTCGGCCAGCAACGGCGAAGTGGAATCCACCGGATGGATCTGCAGGCCGAAGCCGGTCTCCTTGCAGGCGGCCAGCACGCCGTTCTGCACGCCGATGATGTGGTACGGGTTGGGGTTGTCGTAGACCAGCCCGATCACGAACGGCGTGCCGCTGCGCAGGTTGCGCGCGGACTGGTCCGGTTCGTAGTCCAGTTCGGCGATGGCGTGCAGCACGCGCGCACGCGTGCCCTGCAGCACCGACGGCTCGTTGTTGATGACCCGGGACACGGTCTTCAGCGAGACCTTCGCGCGTTCGGCGACGTCCTTGATGGTGGGTCGGCGCATGGGCGTTTCCGTCATGGAGGCGAGTCCACCATGATGCCGCGTTCCGGCACGGCCGTCGCCAGCCGCGCCCGGCCCACCCGGTGCCCGGCCAGCGCGTAGTACAGGATGTACAGGTAGCCCGGCACCGCGAGCCCGGCGAACACGACCTGGAAGTCGTAGTGCTGCTTCAGCACCGCGAACAGCTGCGGCAGGATCGCTCCGCCGGCGATGCCCATGATCAGCAGCGCCGATCCGGTCTCGGTATGCCGGCCCAGGCCCTTGATCGCCAGGGGGAAGATCGCCGGCCACATCATCGCGTTGGCGAAGCCCAGCGCAGCGACGAAGCCGACCGACACATAGCCGTGCGTCAGCAGCGCGCCGAGGGCGAACAGCACGCCCAGCGTGGCGGAGATGGCCAGGTAGCGTTCCTGCGACACGAAGCGCGGGATCACCGCCAATCCGACCAGGTAACCGGCCAACATCGCGAACAACGTGTAGGTGGTGAACAGCTTGGTCTGGTCCAGCGGCAGACCGAAGCCCCTTCCATAGGTGCCGATCGCGTCGCCCGCCAACACCTCCACCCCCACGTAGAGGAACAGGCACAGCACGCCCAGCCACAGGTGCGGGAAGTGCGACAGGCCACGTTCGCCATCGGCGGCATCGGTCGCGGGCGCGGCGTTGACCTCGGAGGGCTTCACCTCCGGCAGCGGCGAGAACAGGATGCCGATGGCGACCACGACCAGGAGGCCGGCCATCACCAGGTACGGCAGGTGGATCTTCGCCGCGAACGCGTCCAGCAGCGCCGCCTTGGCGACGGGATCGGCCGCCTCGACCTGCGCCGCGAGGTCGCCCACGCCGTGCAGTACCAGCGTACCGATCACTATCGGCGCCAGCATGCCGGCGATCTTGTTGCAGATGCCCATCAGCGCGATGCGCTGCGCGGCGCTTTCGATGGGGCCGAGGATGCTGACGTAGGGGTTCACCGCCGTCTGCAGCAGCGCCAGGCCGCCACCGATCACGAACAGGCCAGCCAGCGCGCCGGGATACCAGCGCTGGGTGGAGAACTCGCCGAACATCGCCGCCCCCACCGCCATCACGAACAGGCTGGCGGCCAGCCCCTTCTTCATGCCGGTGCGCTTGAGCAGCGCCGCGGCAGGCAACGCGAGGAAGAAGTACGACAGGTAGAACACCATCAGCACGAGGAAGGCATTCACCTCGTCCAGATCGAAGGCGAGCTGCACGAAGGTGATCAGCGGGCCGTTGATCCAGGTGAAGAACCCGATGATGAAGAACAGCACGCCGACGATGGCGAGCGAGCGGAGCGGGGTGGTTCCAGCAGCGGTACTCATGCAATCCCCTCGATCTGGGACGCCGCACCTGCGCGCGGCATCGGGAACAACGTTGTCAAAGTCATAAGACGACCCATCGGAACAATGAGATCTCGAACCGGCTTTGCACCCCTTCTGTGAGTGCACCGGCATCGTGCACCGCAGCATCAAGTCTTGCGGGACTTCCCCGCTTTTCGCCTTTTTATTCAACTATTAACGACATCAATGCGCGCAATTCGATACTGAATACGAGCATTGTTGTCGATTCCGCGCATTGCCTCGCCCGCCGGACAGCTATTTCATGACAGAGTCTTGACAACGTTGTCAAACACTTTCCACACTCCGGCCATATCGGGATGACGGGGTCCCGGCCGCGAACATGTGGGGAGACGTGTGGTCGCCATTGCCAATCCATTGCCGACAGATGCCAGCCACGCGGGGCACGACGCCTTCATCGCGGCGGACGTCGGTGGCACCCATGTCCGCATCGGCCTGGTGCGCGGCAGCGGCGACGCCGGGATGCCGGTCCAGGTGCTGGAGTACCGCAAGTACGCCTGCGCCGACCATGCCGGCCTGGGCGACATCGTCCAGGACTTCCTGCACCACCTGGGCCTCGACCACGGGCGCGTCACCCGCGGCGTGATCGCCAGCGCCGGCTATGCGCTGGAAGACGGCACCGTCATCACCAACAACCTGCCCTGGCGCTTGTCGCTGGCGGAACTGCGCACACAGCTCGGTTTCGATGACGTCCGCCTGGTCAACGACTTCGAAGCGGTGGCGCATGCCGCCGCGCAGGTGGACGCCAGCCAGGTGCTGCAGCTCACCGGCCCGGCCATCGCACCGACCCGCGGCCCCACGCTGATCCTCGGCCCGGGCACCGGCCTGGGCGCGGCGGTCTGGATCCCGGTCGGCGCGCGCGCGGTGGTGCTGGCCACCGAAGCCGGCCAGGCCGCGCTCACCGCCGGCAACGCGCTCGAGATGGCACTGCTGGCCGAGATGCTGAAGACCCGCACGCACGTGCCGGTCGAACAGGCGCTGTCCGGCCCCGGTTTGTTGAACCTGCATGCCGCGCTGTGCGCCGTGCGCGGCGCCGCGCCTTCGGCCTACACGCATCCGGGCCAGGTCACGGCCGCCGCACTGTCGGGCGACGACCCGCTGGCGCGCGAAAGCCTCGACGTGTTCTGCGGCCTGCTCGGCAGCGTCGTCGGCGACATGGCGCTGCTGTACGGCGTGCAGGGCGGGGTGTACCTCGCCGGCGGGATCCTGCCGAAGATCCGCGAATTCCTGATCCAGAGCAGTTTCGTCGCGCGATTCCTCAACAAGGGATCGATGCGCGAGGCGCTCGAACGCATCCCCGTGAAGCTGGTGGAACACGGGCAGCTGGGGGTGGTGGGTGCCGCCAAGTGGTACCTGGAGCAACACCAGGACGATTGAAATGGAAGCGCCGGGACAGGCGTGGCGTCGATTGCAGTAAAGGCTTCAAGCACGGCGGAGCAAGCGCGAGCAAGACCTGCCGAAACTCAAACAATGAATGATGGGAGAGACATCATGAATTACCGCAGATCCATCCTTTCCGCCGCCATCGTGACCTGTCTGGGTGTGGTGGCGCAGGCGCAGGCGCAGGACGCTCAACCGACCGAAACGCAGGCCACCGACCTCGATACCGTGGTGGTCACCGGCATCCGCGGCAGCATCGAGAAGGCGCTCGACGCCAAGCGCGATGCCGCCACGCACGTCGAAGTCGTCACCGCCGAAGACATCGGCAAGTTGCCGGCCAAGAACGTGGCCGACACGCTGCGCCAGCTGCCGGGCGTCAACATCGCCTCGTCGAGCGCGAGCGAAGGCGGCTTCGACGAAGCCGACCGCGTCAGCCTGCGCGGCACCAATCCGAGCCTCACGCAGACCCTGGTCAACGGCCACACCATCGGCACCGGCGACTGGTTCGTGCTCAGCCAGGTGGGCAACGTCGGCCGCAGCGTGAGCTATTCGCTGTATCCGTCCGAGATCGTCGACCGCGTCGTGGTGCACAAGACCTCCGAAGCGAAGCTGGTCGAAGGCGGCACCGCCGGTTCGGTGAACATCATCACCCGCCGTCCGCTGCAGTTCGCCGAACCGCTGACGATCCAGGGCTCCCTCGGCGCGGTGCACTCCGACTTGCCGGGCGACACCAAGCCGCAGCTCGATGCCCTGCTGAACTGGCGCAACGACGAAGGCACCGCCGGCATGTTGTTCCAGGTGTTCAACGAGGAGCGCAGCCTGCGCCGCGATGGCCAGGAAGTGGTGGGCGGCTACGGCACCATCACCTCGACCAATCCCGACCTGAATGGCGTGCTCTACCCCAACCTGCTGGGTGCCGCCTTGTTCGAACAGGTGCGCAAGCGCCAGGGCGGCGTGGCCAACATCGAAGCCAAGGTCACCGACAACCTGACCTTGAACGTGAACGCGTTCTACTCGCGGCTGAAGGCGGACAACTACAACCGCAACTACATGATGTGGGCCAGTCAGTTCGTCAATTCGCAGACGCCGACCAGCTACACCGTCGAGAACGGCGTGCTGACCAGCGCCACCTACGCGCCGGTCACGTCCGGTACGGTCACGCCCTACGGCGTTTACGACATGATCTCCCGCCCTGGCGCGGTCTCGACCTCGAAGTACATCGCGCTCGACGCCGAATGGAATGCCAGCGATGCGCTGAAATTCGTGTTCCAACTCGGCTCCACCAAGGGCAACGGCAGCAGCCCCACCCAGGACGTGCTGGAAACCGGCGTCGCCGGCAACGCCGGCGCGAGCTGGAGCATGAATGGCGTGGGCAGCCCGATCGACTGGTCGCTGGGCGGCACCAACACGGCCGCGAACCACCTGCCGCAGAACGGCTGGATCTTCGGCGCGCAGGGCATCGACGTGCTCGACAAGGAAGACTGGGCTTCGGCGGACGGCCAGTTCTTCTTCCAGTCCGACGTGCTGTCCTCGCTGGACTTCGGCTATCGCTTCGCGACGCACGAGCGCAGCAACGACTTCTCGCTCGCCAAGGGCCCGAACTGGGCCAGCAACTGGACCGACATCAACGCCTATCCGGCGGCGGGCGGCGCGTACCCGGGCGATTTCGGCGTCGGCGGCAACGTCCCGTCGGGCATCTGGTACTACACGCCTGCGCAGCTTGCGGAACTCAATGCCCGCTTCGCCAACCGCAACAACCCCGAGCGCTTCTACTTCTCGGACGTGTACGGCGTTGAGGAAGACATCAACGCGGTGTATGCCCAGTTGAACTTCCAGGGCGATCGCTGGAGCGGTAATGCCGGCCTGCGTTATGTGCAGACGGAAACCGACGTGAGCTACAACCAGGCGCTGGCGGTCAACTCCGGCATCCCCGGTGCGATCACCGGCTCGGCGTTCGGCGATTACCTGCCGGTCGTGGTGAACAACGACTACAACGAGCTGCTGCCCAGCGTGAACTTCAAGTTCGAGCTGACCGACAACCTGGTGGCCCGTGTGTCCGGCAGCAAGACCATGACCCGTCCGGACTTCTCGGCGCTGGCCGGCTCGCTGACGCTCAACGACCTGACCCACGAAGGCAGCGGCGGCAATCCGAACCTCGATCCGCTGGTGTCGACCAACTTCGATGCTTCGATCGAGTGGTACTTCGCTCCGCGCGCCCTGCTTGCCGCCAGCGTGTTCTCGATGGACATGGATGGCTACGTCGATTTCGGCAACGTCATCGTCCAGTACAAGGACCAGCAGGCCAGCCAGGCTGCCGGCACGGACGTCTACAGCGACTACCTGGTGTCGATCCCGGTCAACTCGAACGGCAAGGCCCGCGGCGTGGAGCTGACTTACGAGCAGCCGATCGGCGACAACTTCGGCATCAACGCCAACTACACCTACGTGGATGGCGAGGCCGACGGCGGCAAGCCGCTCAACGGGACCTCCGAGAACACCTACAACCTGTCGGGCTGGTACGAGAACGACCGCTTCAACGCCCGCGTGAACTACAGCTATCGCAGCTCGTTCTACGCCGGCGTCAGCCGCGCCGACAACTTCTACCAGGATGACTTCGCCACGGTGTCGGCCTCGCTGGGCTTCAAGGCCACCGACTGGCTGACGATCAGCCTGGACGGCCTGAACCTCAACAACCCGAAGCTGAAGTACTACACCGAGAACGACGCGGTGCCGGGCTACCTGCCGCATGCGTTCTACAGCAACGGCCGCCAGTACTACCTGAACTTCCGCTTCAAGTTCTGATCGCGTCATCGATGTAAGGGAACACTCTCCCTCTGCGGGCCTGGATTTGTCCGGGCCCGCTTTTTTTTGGCACTCTTCCGCTCGTTCGCCCACGAGGATTCCGATGAAACGACCCTTCCTCCGTCGCGCCCTGGCCGGCATGGCCCTCACCCTGCTGGTCCTGGCCGGCTGTGCCAGGACAGGCAGCGATGCCGGCACCGCGTCCGCATCGGCGCCCATCACGCCGGCCCTGATTCCCGCGCCCGCCACGCTGCAGACGGGCGAGGGCCGCTTCGTCATCGATGACCAGACCCAGGTATTCGCCGCGGGTGAACCGGCGACGCGCGTTGCACAACAGTTCGTCGCCTACCTGACGTCGGCGGGCGGTCCCGCACTGCCGGCCGCGCAGGCCGACGGCAAGGGCGTGATCCGCTTCGTGCTGGAAGCGGGCGGCGCGAACGATGCCTCGCCCGAGGCCTATACGCTGGACATCACGCCCGAAGGCGCCACGGTGAAGGCGCGCGACGAACGTGGCCTGTTCTACGGCGCGGTGACGCTGTGGCAGCTCGCCACCCAGGGCGACAAGGGCGGCGTCACGCTGCCCGCGCTGCATATCGAGGACGCACCGCGCTTCGCCTGGCGCGGCTTCATGCTGGACCCGGCGCGCCACTTCCAGACCGTGGACGACGTCAAGAAGGTCATCGATGCGATGGCCCTGCACAAGCTCAACACGCTGCACTGGCACCTGACCGACGATCAGGGCTGGCGCATCGAGATCAAGCAGTACCCGAAGCTCACCGAGATCGGTGGCTGCCGCATTCCCGCCGGCGACGGCGGCAAGGATCCGAAGACTGGCGAACCGCGCCCGTACTGCGGCTTCTACACGCAGGACCAGATCCGCGACGTGGTGAAGTACGCCGCCGAGCGCCACATCACCGTGGTGCCCGAGATCAACGTCCCGGGCCATGCGACCGCGGCGATCTCCGCCTATCCGGAACTCGGCTCGATCGACACGCCGCTGGTGCCGTCGAACGAGTGGGGCGTGTTCCCCAACCTGGTCAACGTCGAGGAGGGCACGATCACCTTCCTCGAGAACGTGCTGGGCGAAGTGGTGCAGTTGTTCCCGGGCACCTACGTGCACATCGGTGGCGACGAAGCGGTGAAGGACCAGTGGGAAGCCTCCGCGCGTGAGCAAGCTCGGATGCAGGCCGTCGGCGCGAAGACCGAGATGGACCTGCAGGGCTATCTGGTCGAGCGTCTGGAGAAGTACCTCGCCGGACACGGCAAGCGCCTGATCGGCTGGGACGAGATCCTCGAAGCCAAGCTGCCGCCGGAAGCCACGGTGATGTCGTGGCGCGGCATCGAAGGCGGCTTGAAGGCCGCGCGCCAGGGTCATGACGTGGTGATGTCGCCGTCGAACAAGACCTACCTCGACTATCTGCAGACCGCCTCGCCGAACGAACCGCCGGGACGCCCCGCGCTGATCACGCTGCAGGACGTCTATGCGTTCGAGCCGGTGCCGCCGGAGCTGGAAGAGAGCCAGCGCCACCACATCCTCGGCCTGCAGGCCAACTTGTGGACCGAGCACACGCGCACGTTCGCGCGCCTGCAGCACAACGCGTTCCCGCGCCTGGCCGCGGTGGCGGAGACCGGCTGGACGCCGGCGGCGAAGAAAGACTTCGGCGACTTCACGAAACGCCTGCCTGCGCAGCTGAAGCGCTACGACGCGATCGGACTGGGTTACGCGAAGACGCCGTTCGAAGCGATGATCGCAACCGAAGATGATCGCAAGGCGGGCACCGTGAAAGTCACGCTGTCGAATCCGCTGGGCTATGCCGTGCACTACACGACGGATGGCAGCGAACCGACCTCGTCGTCCAAGGCCTTCGCGGCACCGCTTGATCTGAAGACGCCGGTCACCGTGCGTGCGGCGGCCTTCGCCGAGGGCCGCGCGCTGGCACCGGCGGCCACGTTCGAGCTGACGCCCGCTGCGCTGCTCACGCGCACCGATGAAGCGATGGCCGTGTGCCCGGATGCCGGTCGCCTGCTGCTGCGCCTGGAAGACGATGGCCCGGCCGATGGCGAGCGCGCGATCTTCAACGCGACGATCTTCTACCCGTGCTGGCAGTGGAACCAGGCCGACCTGGACGGCATCGCATCGATCAAGGTGCGGGCCGGCCGCATCCCGTACTACTTCCAGCTGGCGCACGACGAGCCGCACCGCACGTTCGAACCCGCGAAGTCGCCGCTGGGCGAACTGGAAATCCTCGGGGGCGGCTGCAAGGGCACGGTGCTGGCGACGGTCCCGCTGCCGGCGGCGCCGAATGCCGACGGCTTCCTGGACCTGGATGCGCCCCTGCCCGCCGGCACCACGGGCAAGCAGGACCTGTGCGTGCGCTTCACCGGCGACACGCGCCCGCAGATGTGGGTGCTGGACCGCATCACCCTGCAGCCGCGCTGAATCACGGCGCACTCAAAAAAAAAGCCGGGCAATGCCCGGCTTTTTCTTTCCCTACGATGCGCGCCGCGGGCGGAACCGTGTATCGAACGCCAGCAGCATGCCGCGCAAGGGCGTAAACAACGTCGCCACACCGGCAAGCACGCCGAGCGTATTGGCCAAGGCGTCGCGCGGATCGGCCATGCGCGTGGTGGTCAGCGCACCCTGGGCGAACTCCAGGCCCACGCCCATCAGCACCAGCAACACCGCCACCACGATGCACCCGCGCCGCGAGGCGAACAGTTGCATCGCCGACAACGACAGCACCCCGTAAGCCAGGAAGTGCTCGACCTTGTCGCCCCCTTCCGGCACCGGCGGCAGACGGCTGAGGTTCGCCAGCGACAGCACCATCACGATGGTGACCGCGAGCAGCCACAGGCCCAGCCACAGGCGTGGGCGCCGGAACGGACGCAACGCGAACAGGGCGCTCACAGGCGCCAGCTCAGGTCGTTGAACAGGAACGCGGTACCGAACTCGACGTCGTTCGAGAAACCCATCACCTGGAAGCGCTCGCCCATCTCGCTGGGCAACGTCAGCCGCTTGGCCTCGTTGCGCAGGCGCAGCAGCGTGGTTTCGTCCGCGCGCTGCTGCGCTTCATCCAGTCGCTCCTGCAGGCCGTTGCCCAGCAGGAAATTCGCCTGCGTGGTGTAGCCGGCCAGATCGAAGCCCGCATTCGTACCGGCTTCGGCCAGCGCCGTGAAATCCACCGACGCCGTGATGTCCTGCAGGCCCGGCCACAGATACGCGTCGTTGTGCACGCGATGCCGGTAGTAAGCGCGCAACGTGCCGTCGTCGCGATCGGCCTGGTAGAACTCGCGGCGCGGGTAGCCGTAGTCGGCGAACAGCATCGCACCCCGATCCAGCCCCCCCATCACCGCCTGCACCCAGTACGGCAGCTGCGGCAATAGCTCGGACCGGTAGCCGTCCGGGAACGGTTGTCCCAGGTAGCGTTCGACATGGCGCACCGCGGCGGCCAGCAAGGCATCGGCCGGACGATCGGTGCGGATGAAGCGGCCCTCGCCGTCCAACGCCACGCCTTCCTCGAATACTTCGCCATCGCGCAGCGTGAAGCGCGGCGTAGGCAACGCATCGACGACTTCGTTGGCGAACAGCACCCCGCTCCAGGTTTCCGACGGCGGCGCATCCAGCCATTCGATCAGGTCGAACACCGGCGGAATCAGCCGACGCCCCAACCGCTCACGCTGGCGTTCGCGCAGGTCCGCGCTGGGCTCGAGGATGCCGTAGCGCGCGGGCAGCGCGTCCAGTTCGAGCAACCGCTTGAGCACGATCTCGGCGAACGCGCCGCTGCCGCCACCGATCTCGACGAACTCGGCCTGCGGCCCGATCTGTTGCAGCACCGGTGCCACCGCCTGCGCCACGCAGCTGGCGAACAGCGGGCCCAGTTCCGGCGCGGTGGTGAAATCGCCCGCCTCGCCGAACTTGGTGCTGCCCGCGCTGTAGTAGCCCAAACCGGGCGCGTAGAGGCTGCGTTCCATGAAGCGCGAGAACGGAATGCTGCCGCCCTCGGCGGCGATCTCGCTGCGGATGAAAGCGGCAAGGCGTTCGCTGTGGGCGCGCGCCTCGTCGTCGGGAAGGGGAAGATCGGCCTGCATGGCGCACCGGGAGCGGAAATCCCGGTCATTGTACGGGCCGTCTAACACTGGGATGGCGGCCCTAGCCAACCCCCGGAGTGGCGCATAGAATCGTGGTGCACAGCAGCAACGGACACGCCATGACCTATTGCGTCGGTATCGAAGTCAACGACGGCCTGGTCTTCGCCGCGGACACCCGCACCAGCGCCTCGTTCGACGACGTGCGCGTGTACCGCAAGATGCACGTGTTCGAATGGCCGGGCGACCGCGTCTTCGTCATCATGTCAGCCGGCAATCTGGCGACGACGCAGCTGACCATCTCGCGGCTGCAGCGCGACGCGGACGACCCCAACGCCAAGCACAGCCTGAAGACGTTCTCGCATCTCTACGAAGTGGCGGAATATGTCGGCGACACGCTCGTCGCCAGCCAGGTCAAGATGAACGACGAGGCCCAGCAGAGCGGCGTCAACGTGCAATCCACGCTGATCCTCGGCGGCCAGATCGCCGGCGAGCGCCCGGGCCTGTACATGATCTATCCGCTCGGCAACTGCATCGCGACTTCCCCGGAGACGCCGTACCTGCAGATCGGCGAATCGAAGTACGGCAAGCCGATCCTCGACCGCATCATCCGTCCCGAGACGCCGCTGGAAGACGCCGCGCGGTGCGCGCTGGTATCGCTGGACTCCACCATCCGCTCCAACCTGTCCGTCGGCATGCCGGTGGACATGGCGCTGCTGCGCAGCGGCGACCTGAAGATCACCCAGAAGATGCGCCTGGAAGCCGACACGCCGCTGTACGCCGAGATCCACGACACGTGGTCGCGCAAACTGGAGGCGGCGGTGCACAGCCTGCCCCGCTTCCCGTGGGAGCCGCAGGGCGAGCGCGAGCCCGCTCCCGCCAGCATGCCTGCCATGCCGCCACGCCGCGCACCGTCGCGACAGGATCCGGGCGACGCGCAGGGACAGCAGCAGTAGCGAGCGATGGCCGCGAACGACCTGAAGCCCTGGGTCGTCGCGATGCTCGTGTTTTGCGCGGGCCTCGGCCTCACCGTCTTCAGCCTGGCCTGGTGGATACCGCCGCCCTGGCGGGTCGTGGCGGGTATCGCGGGGGTGCTGATCGCGAGCAAGCTCGCCGCCATCTCCGCCGCCGCGTGGCGTACCCGCCACGACTGACGGCATCAGCCGTGGAAGTACCCTTCCGCGATGGCGTCATGCAACGCGCCCAGATGCACCTGGATCTGATCCATGAACTGCGCGGGATTGCGCGTCGCGAGGACGGCAGGGTCGGCGTTGCGGGTCAGGCCGATGACACGGTTGAGGTGACGGTCCACGCCGGGACGCGGCGGCATCGTCGGCAACACGCTCTGCACGCGCGACAGGCAGAAGTGCACGCTGCGCGGGAACTCGTTGTTTTGCAGCAGGAACCGCAGCGCCAGTTCGGCGGTGACGCGCTGGCGCACGTGCCGACGGAACATCTGGTAGCCGGCCAGCGAGCGCAGCACGCTCATCCATTGCATGTTCTGGAACGCCTCGCGGTCGTCCTCGTTGCGCGGCGTCACCAGACCGGATGCACCGGCGTCCATGATGCGCGTGGTCATGTCGGCCTGCTCCAGGCCCGTGCCCAGGCGCAGGAACTGGTACCCGATGTCGCGGCTGACGTTGGCGCTCAACAGGCCCGACACCTTGAGGCAACCGTCGACGATGCGCTGCAGGAATTCCAACCGGTACCGCCGGCTGAGGCTGCGTTCGCCCTGCGCAGCGATGTAGAGATGCAGGTCGTTGATCGCCTCCCACACATCCTGCGGCAGCGTATCGCGGATGCTGCGCAGGATCTCGCGGGCCGAATCCACCGAGGTGCGCAGCGAGGACGGATTGCGCTCGTCCAGCAGGAGGAAACGGATCACGTCCGCATCGCCCGCCGCTTCCGCCGTCGTTGGATAGCATTGTTCGAAGCACTCGCCCGCGCCGACCGTGTCGATCATCGGCCGCCACGCGAAGCGCACGGAGCGCGGCATGTCGAGCTGGAGCTGGCTGCCTACGCCCACCAGGCGCGCGGTGTTCTCGGCCCGCCGCACGTAGCGGCTGAACCAGTACAGGTTGTCGGCGACGCGCGACAGCATCAGCCTTCCTCCCCGTCGTCGTCGGACAGGTCCACCACCCACGTGTCCTTGGCGCCGCCGCCCTGCGACGAGTTCACCACCAGCGAGCCCTTCACCATCGCCACGCGCGTCAGGCCACCCGTGGTGACGTAGGTGTCCTGGCGCGACAGCACGAACGGACGCAGGTCGATGTGGCGAGGCGCCGGCCCCTGCTTGGTGACGATGGGCGCGGTGGACAGCGCCAGCGTCGGCTGCGCCATGTAGTTGCGCGGATTCGCTTCGATCAGCGCCTTGAATTTCTCCCGCTGGCGCTTGGTGGAACGCGGACCGATCAGCATGCCGTAGCCACCCGATTCGTTGGCCGGCTTCACCACCAGCTTCTCGATGTTCTCCAGCACGTACTTGCGCTCCTTCGCGTTGTGGCAGAGGTAGCTGGGTACGTTCGGCAGGATGGGGTCCTCGTCCAGGTAGTACTTGATCATCTTCGGCACGTAGGCGAAGACCACCTTGTCGTCGGCCACGCCCGCGCCCGGCGCATTGGCCAGTGCCACCTTGCCCGCGCGCCAGCTACGGATCAGCCCGGGTACGCCGAGCACGGAGTCGGGGTGGAACACGTCGGGATCGATGAAGAGGTCGTCCACGCGGCGGTACACCACGTCCACCCGCTTGGGGCCGTACACGGTGCGCATGTAGGTGCAGTCGTCGTCGGCGACGAACAGGTCGCTGCCTTCGACCAGCTCGATGCCCATCGCCTGGGCCAGGTACGCGTGTTCGAAGTAGGCACTGTTGAACACACCCGGCGTCAGCAGCGCGATCACCGGCGTATCGCCCGGGCGCGGCGACAACGCGGCGAGCGTGTCGTACAGCTGGCTGGGGTATTCGTCCACCGGCAGGATCGAACTGGTCTCGAACAACTCCGGGAACACGCGCTTGGCCACCATGCGGTTTTCCAGCATGTAGCTCACGCCGGACGGGATGCGCAGGTTGTCCTCCAGCGCGTACAGCGTGCCATCGCCGTCGCGCACCAGGTCCGAGCCGCAGATGTGCGCCCACACGCCGAGCGGCGGCGCGATGCCGACGCACTGCTCGCGGAAGTTCACCGAATCCTTCAGCAGCATCGCCGGGAACACCTTGTCCTTGACGATCTGCTGCTTGCCGTAGATGTCGCCGATGAACAGGTTCAGCGCGCGCATGCGCTGCTTCAGGCCGGCTTCGGTACGTTGCCACTCGCTGAGCGGGATGATGCGCGGGATCAGGTCGAACGGTAGCGTGCGGTCGACGTTGCGGCCGTCGGAGTACACGGTGAAGGTGATGCCCTGCACGCGCGCCACCACGTCGGCGGCAAGCTGGCGTTCGGCGATTTCGCGGCCGGAGAGCCCGGCCAGGTATTCCACCAGGCGGCGCGCGGCCGGTCGCGGCCGTCCATCGGCCTGGATCAGTTCGTCAAAGGTCGTGGTGCGGTACTTCGCCCAGTCCATTCGCCCTTTCCACTGTCCCCGGCCGGCACATCCGGCGAGGGGTGATGCGTCGCAACATGCACGGTCGGCGTGCGCGCCGTCAAGCATTCGCGCGGCGACATGCTCGACTCACATCCATCGGCATCGCTTTGCGCCATTCCGGTGCAAAGCAGGGACAATGTCGGCCTCTGCACGGGAGCCCGCCATGTCCGCCACGCGTCGCGTCGTCCTGATCACCGGTGCCGCCCGCCGTGTCGGCGCGGCGATCGCGCGCCGCCTGCATGTCGACGGCCACGACCTGGCGCTGCATTACCGCGCGTCATCCTCCGACATGCAGGCACTGGTGGACGAACTGGAGTCGGCCCGTCCCGGCAGCACGCTGGCACTGCAGGCCGAGCTGGCCGACTTCGATCGCTTGCCCGAGCTCGTCGCAAGGACGGTCGGCCACTACGGTCGCCTCGATGCCTTGGTCAACAATGCATCGGCGTTCTATCCGACGCCCGCCGGCATGGCCACGCCGGCGCAGTGGGACGAACTGTTCGCCGTGAATGCGCGCGCACCGTTCTTCCTCGCGCAGGCGGCGGCGGCGCACTTGAAGGCGGCGCGCGGCGCCATCGTCAACATCGCCGACATCTATGCCGAGCGTCCGCGCGCGGACCTGGCGGTCTACGCCGCTTCGAAGGCCGCACTGCTCGCGATCACGCGCGGGCTCGCTGTTTCGATGGGCCCCGACGTGCGCGTGAATGCGGTCTCGCCCGGCGCGATCCTGTGGCCCGATGGCGGTATCGACCCGGCGCTGCAGGCGAAGCTGCTCGCGCAGACGCCGCTGGGCCGAATCGGCGAGCCCGCCGATATCGCCGCAACGGTCGCCTGGCTGCTGAGCGACGCGGCCAGCTACGTGACCGGGCAAACCCTCCACGTGGATGGCGGCCGCGCCCTGGGTTGAGGCGTCAGCCGGCGTCGATCGCCACGGGTTCGGGCGGCGACATGCGATCGGGATGCGCGCCCCACAAGGCCTGCAACGTCATGCCGTTGCGCGGATCGATCTTGTCGGGCGCGATGTCCGCCAACGGCAGCAGCACGAACGCATGCTTCAGTTCATCGCGCGGCAGGCGCAGATTGCCCGGGGCCTGCAGCACCAGGTCGTCGTAGAAGACGATGTCGATATCCAGCGTACGGTCGGAGAAGCGCGGCCCACTGCGATCGCGGCCGTGCGCATCCTCGAGCGCATGCAGCCAATCGTTGAGCGCGAACGGGTCGAGGTCGCTCTCGATCACCGCAGCGGCATTGAGGAAGTCGGTGCCATCGAAGCCGACCGAGCGCGTGCGATACACCGGCGACAGGCGCACGTCACCGAATCGCGTGCGGAGGGCATCGATGGCGACCCGCAGGTGGTGTTCGGGCGCCACATTGCTGCCCAGGCTGAGGTAGGCGAGACCCACGGTCAGTCTGGCCGCGTGCCGCGTTCGATCAGCACGCCGACGTTGCGTGCGCCGGTAACGGCACCGGGCTTGCTGAGCTTGAGCCGCACCCAGGCCACCCCGAACTCGTCGCGGATGATGCCGGCGCAGCGCTCGGCCAGCGTCTCGACCAGCCCGAAGTTCGCTTCTTCGACGAACGAGATCAGCCGCTTGGACACGGCCTTGTAGTCCAGCGTGTGCGCGATGTCGTCGCTGGCGGCCGGCACGCGGTTGTCGAAGGCCATTTCCACGTCCAGCGCCACGGTCTGACGGATGCCGCGCTCCCAGTCGTAGATGCCGATGACGGTCTCGATGCGCAGGTCTTCGATGAAAACGATGTCCATGACGGGCTACAGATGACGGAATGCGCGCATGGTAACGGCAAACCGCGACAGCTCCGTCATCCCGCGCGCGCGGTCACCTGCGGCAATGTGGCCATGTCCCAACGCGGTGTGACCTTCACCTCCGGCGTCTCGTGCTGACCGGCCTCCAGCCGCAGCGCGCCGGCGAAGGCGATCATCGCGCCGTTGTCGGTGCACAGCGAAGGACGCGGGAAGCACGCGCGGCCGCCTCGCTTGGCGGCGATCTCCTGCAACTTCGCGCGCAGCCGCTTGTTGGCGCCCACGCCGCCGGCGACGACGATGATGTCGCTGCCCGCCGCGTCCAGCGCGCGCTCGCACTTGATCGCCAGCGTATCGACCACGGCATCTTCGAACCCGCGCGCGATGTCGGCGCGCGTCTGCGCCGCCTGGTCGCTGTCGCGCCAGGCCAGCAACACCTGTGTCTTCAGGCCGGAGAAACTGAAGTCCAGCCCGGGACGGTCGGTCATCGGCCGGGCGAACCTGAACCGGCCGGGTGTGCCCTGCTCGGCCAGCGCGGCCAACTGGGGGCCGCCGGGGTACGGCAGGCCCATCATCTTGGCGGTCTTGTCGAAGGCTTCGCCCGCCGCGTCGTCCAGGGTTTCGCCGAGCAGGCGGTAGCGCCCGATCGCATCCACGGCCACCAGCTGGGTATGGCCGCCGGACACCAGCAGCGCCACGAACGGGGGCTCGGGCGGGTTGTCTTCCATCAGCGGGGCCAGCAGGTGGCCTTCCATGTGATGGACCGCCACGGCCGGCACGTCCAGCGCCCACGCCAGCGACCGGGCCACGCCGGCGCCCACCAGCAGGGCACCGACCAGCCCCGGGCCGGCCGTGTAGGCCACGCCCTCCAGGTCCCCGGTCTCCAGCCCGGCCTCGGCCAAGGTCTGCCGGATCAGCGGCAGCAGCTTGCGCACGTGGTCTCGGCTGGCCAGTTCCGGGACCACGCCGCCGTATTCGGCATGCAGGGCGATCTGGCTGTAGACCGCATGGGCCCGCAGGCCGGCGGCGCCGGACAGGCCGGTGTCGTAGACGGCCACGCCGGTTTCGTCGCAGCTGGTTTCGATGCCGAGGACTTTCATGGGAACGATGTGGGGTCCGGGAGGGGGAGGGGCAAGCCGGCAGGTGGCCGGGGTGGGTTGCAGCGACGGCTCCGGTCGCTATAATACGCGGCTCACCCGGCGTGCCCGGGCCGTTTAGACCACCGAGATTACGTATGCCCAGCGTCAAAGTCCGCGAAAACGAGCCGTTTGAGTTTGCGCTGCGTCGCTTCAAGCGCACCTGCGAAAAGGCCGGCGTCCTGGCCGAAACCCGCAAGCGCGAGTTCTACGAGAAGCCGACCCAGGAGCGCAAGCGCAAGGCCGCTGCTGCGGTGAAGCGTCAGCTGCGTCGCAGCTCGCGCGACGTCACCAAGCGCCAGCGCCTGTACTGAGCCGCGTCGCTTCGCAAGAAGCCGGCACGCGCGAGCGTCGCCGGCTTTTTGTGTTTTTGGCGTCCCACGGCTCCCCCCGTGCCACGCCCTCCCCGTTCCCCCGGAGCACACCATGTCCCTGAAACAGCAGCTCACCGATGACATGAAGGCCGCGATGAAGGCCGGCGAGAAGGACCGCCTGGCGGTCATCCGCCTGATCAACGCCGCCATCAAGCAGCGTGAAGTGGACGAGCGCATCGAGCTGGATGACGCCGCCGTGCTGGCCGTGCTGGAAAAGATGGTCAAGCAGCGCAAGGACTCGGTCAGCCAGTTCGAAGCCGCCAACCGTGAGGATCTGGCGGCCATCGAGCGCGCCGAGCTGGTCGTGATCGATACCTACCTGCCGGCCAAGCTGGGTGAAGCCGAGATCCTGGCCGCCATCGAGGCGGCCGTCGCCAGCATCACCCTTGAAAGCGGCGGCGCACCCGGCCCGGCCGACATGGGCAAGCTGATGGGCGTGCTGAAGCCGCGCCTCGCCGGCCAGGCCGACATGGGCCAGGTCTCCGCGCTGATCAAGAAGAAGCTGGCGGGCTGAGCCAGACCGCCCCGGGAACGTCTCCATGGCATCCTGACGCCATGGAGACCCCCTCGATCACGCTGCGCCCGGCCACCCGCGCCGACATCCCGCAGATCCTCGATTTCATCCGCGGCCTGGCCGAGTACGAAAAGCTCGCCCACGAGGCCGTCGCCACGCCGGCGCTGCTGGAAACGCACCTGTTCGGCGCACGGCCTGCGGCCGAAGTCGTCATCGCCGAGGCCGACGGCACGCCGGCCGGCTTCGCCCTGTTCTTCCACAGCTTCTCGACCTTCCTTGGGCAGCCGGGGCTGTACCTGGAAGATCTCTTCGTCTATCCCCGTTACCGCAGCCTGGGGCTGGGCAAACGCCTGATGGTGCACCTGGCGCGGCTTGCGCTGGAACGCGGCTGCGGGCGCTTCGAATGGTCGGTGCTGGACTGGAACACGCCGGCCATCGACTTCTACCGCCGCCTGGGCGCCACCGGCATGGACGAATGGACCGTGCAGCGCGTCAGTGGCGACGCCTTGCGCGCGCTGGCCGACGCATCCCCGTAAACGTCCTCACCACGCCGCGCTAACGAAGCGCTGACACGCCACGGGCCACCCTCGGCCCATGCACACGCCTGCCCGCCTTCCCGCGATCCGGAAACGCCTGCAGCACCTCGGTGCGCGCGCCGAGCGCAGCCTGCCCGTGGCGTTGCTGCGCCGCTTCATCGACACCGACCTGATGACGCAGGCGGCATCGCTCTCGTTCTACGCGCTGCTGTCGCTGGCGCCGTTGCTGATCCTGCTGCTGTGGCTGACCGCCTCGCTCTACCCGCCTGCGCAACAGTCGCTGCTGGACCAGATCGCCCAGCTCGCGGGCCCCGATGCCGCCGCCGTCGCCGAGACGGTGATCCGCAACGCCGACGCGCGCCCTGACATCGGTTCGCTGGCAGGCCTGTGGAGCACCGGCCTGTTGCTGGTCGGCGCCACCGTCGTGTTCGCCCAGTTGCAGGGCGCGTTGAACCTGATCTTCCGCACCGACGCGCAACGCCTGAACGGACTGGTGGCGTGGTTGAAGAAGCGGGTGTTCTCGCTGGGCGTGGTGCTGGCGATCGGCTTCCTGCTGATCGTGTCGATGATCGCCACCACGGCGCTGCAGGTGGCCTTCGCACGCCTGCCGTCGTTGCTGCCGGCGCTCGGTTACGGCAGCACCCTGCTGCTGTACGCGCTCGCTTTCGCCTTCTTCTACCACTACCTGCCGGACCGTCGCGTGGCGTGGTCGCGCGCCTTCCTGGGCGGCGCGATCACGGCCCTGCTGTTCGCAGGCGGACGGTACCTGATCGGCTTCTACCTGGCCGAAGCGGCGCCCGGGAGCGCTTATGGCTCGATGGGCGCGTTGGTATTGCTGCTGGTCTGGATCTACTACGCCAGCGTGGTGTTCTTCGCCGGTGCGCTGATCACGGCGGTGATCGACGAACGCCAGCGCGCCCGCACGTTGGCCAGGGCGCAGGCCGCGGCCTGAACATCATTCCCCCCAGTCGGCGCGCTTGCTGGTCTGGCCGATGCCGGGATTGAAGGTATTGGTGGGGTCCAGCGTGCGATAGAACGCCGCGAGCGCCGGCTTGGCCGGATAGAGATGGCCGACGTTGTGTTCGGCCGGATACTCGGCGCCGCGCGCATCCAGCAGCTTCCAGAGCGCATGCTCCACCGCAAGCGGATCCGTTCCCCGCCGCACGATGTAGTCCTGGTGGAAGACGTGGCAGAAGAAGTGCCCGTAGTAGAGACGCGCGACCATCGTGTCGGCCAGCGCGGCAGGCAGGGTTTCCACCCAGTCGCGGTCGTCGCGGCGAAGGGCGACATCGAGCGCGACGATGTCCTCCACCTCCGTGCGATGCACCTCGCGGTAGCGCACGGCGGCACCGGCCACGGCGAAGCGGTGCAGGAACGCCTTGCGCCCTTCGTCGGCATCGCAGGCGAAGAACGAGCCTTCGTGGTGGGCGAAGAAGCGTTCGAGGAAATCGTGCGTGGTGCCTGCGTCCCGCGCCGACACCTTGAGCAGCAGATGATGTTCGTAGCGCGCGCGGAAATCGCGCAGGCGCGGCGGAAGATGATCGGGCAGCCATCCGGATACGGTCTGCAGCACGCGGTCGGTCAGGCCGCGCAGGCCCCAGCGTTCGCACCAGCCGTCGATGCGGCTCTTCAGCGCGAACGCCGCCGGTACGCGATCGGTGCCGAAGCGGTCGATCAACAGGAACGTGTCCTTGCCATACCGGTCGCCGATGTCGAAGGCATCGCGATGGAGGTATTCGCCCGAGATCGGCAGGCGTTCGGCCGCGGTCAGCAGATGCCGGCGCACGCCGGTGAGGTCGTCGGGATCGTTGCTACCGATGTAGAAGACCGATGCGTCGTCCTTCTCGAACGTATCCAGCCGCACCGCGAACACCGCCAGCCGGCCCGCGCAACCGGACGCCTCGTGCAGGCGTGCCGCATCGGCGTTGTAGCGCGCCGGCGTGCCTGCATCGACCTGGCGCACGTGGGCCGCATAGTGCGGGTCGGACGCAGCGCGCGCGGCGTCGTGGACCACGTCCGCCGGCGCATAGTCGCCGGCCTGCAGGCGGGTCAGGATTTCTTCCGGCGTGTCGCCGAGCGCGATGCCCAGGTGGTTGACCAGCCGCAGCACGCCGTCGCCGCCGCGCTGCGCATACAGCGCCAGTTCCGTGTACGCCGGACCACGACGCACCAGCGCACCACCGGAGTTGTTGCACACGCCGCCCAGCACGGACGCACCGATGCACGACGAGCCGATCACCGAATGCGGCTCGCGTCCCAGCGGTGCGAGCGCCTTCTCCAGCACGTCCAAGGTCGCGCCCGGTAGGCAGACCACCTGGCGGCCGCCGTCGATCACCTGCACGCCGGCCAGCCGCTGCGTGCTGACCAGCACGATGCCGCGGTCGTAGCCGTCGCCATCCGGCGTCGAGCCGCCGGTGAGGCCGGTGTTCGCCGCCTGCATCAGGACGATACGGTCCGCCTGCACGGCGGCTTCCAGGACGCGCCACAACGCGAGCAGCGTGCCGGGACGCACGACGGCCAGTACCGGGCCGTCGCCGAAGCGGTAGCCTTTGCGGTAGCGGCGCGTCGCCCGCGCGCCGGTCAGTACGTGCGCCGCGCCCACGGCCTCGCGCAGGCGGGCCAGCAGGGCTTCGTCGGACGGCATCGTTGCAGGCATGGCCGCATGGTAGCGCGCGATCCCGGCGACCCGGCCGGGCGTGGCATCCTATGCGACCCATGGCCCGCATCCCCGACGCCTTCATCGACGAACTGCTCGCCCGGACGGATATCGTCGAGGTGGTGGGCGCGCGCGTCCCGCTGAAGCGCCAGGGCAAGGAATATTCGGCCTGCTGCCCGTTCCACGACGAGCGCTCGCCGTCGTTCACGGTCTCGCCGACCAAGCAGTTCTACCACTGCTTCGGCTGCGGCGCGCACGGTACGGCGTTGTCGTTCCTGATGAACTACGACCGCCTCGAGTTCCTCGACGCGGTGGAAGAGCTGGCGCGCCGCAACGGCATGGAAGTGCCGCGCGAGACCCAGCAGCGCAACGAGAACAACGACACCAAGGACCTCTTCAATGCCCTGGAAGCGGCCGCACGCTTCTTCCAGCGCAACCTCGACGGTAGCGAGAAGGCGAAGACCTACCTCGATGGCCGCGGCGTGGACGCGGCGATCCGCACGCAGTTCATGATCGGCTATGCACCGGATGGCTACTCGGCATTGAAGGATGCGCTGGGCACCGACGAGCGCCGGATGAAGTTGCTCGATCGCGCCGGCCTGTTTTCGAAGAACGACCGCGGCCATGTCTACGACAAGTTCCGCGACCGGGTGATGTTCCCCATCCACGACCGACGCGGCCGCGTGATCGCCTTCGGCGGTCGCGTGCTGCAGAAGGACGACGGCCCCAAGTACCTCAACTCGCCCGAGACCGCGCTGTTCCACAAGGGTCGCGAACTCTACGGCCTGTGGCAGGTGAAGCAGGCCAACCAGAAGATCGCGCGCCTGGTGGTGGTGGAGGGCTACATGGACGTGGTCTCGCTGTTCCAGTTCGGGGTGAAGGAAGCCGTCGCCACGCTGGGCACGGCGACCACGCCGGAACACGCCGAGCTGCTGTTCCGCAATGCGCCCGACGTGTACTTCTGTTTCGACGGCGATGCCGCGGGCCAGCGTGCCGCGTGGCGCGCACTGGAATCGGTGCTGCCGCGCATGAAGGACGGACGCCAGGCGTTCTTCCTGTTCCTTCCCGATGGCGAGGACCCCGACACCATCGTGCGGCAGGAAGGCGCGACGGGCTTCGACGCGCGCCTGCAGCAGGCGATGCCATTGTCGGAGTTCTTTTTCCAGGAACTGGGCAAGGACATCAAACTCTCCACGCTCGACGGAAAGGCCCGCCTGGCCGAGCGCGCGCGCCCGCTGCTGGCGCAGATTCCCGATGGTGCCTTCGGCGACCTGATGCGGCAGCAACTGACCGTGGTGACCGGCGTGGGCGCAGGCAACGCCGCCGCGCCGGCACCGGCCGCGCCAGCGCGTCGTCCCGCTGCCACGAGCCCGGGCCAGAAACCCAGCCTTGTCCGCCACATCATCGTGCGCCTGCTGCACAAGCCTGCGCTCGCGCTAGCGATCGAATCCACGCATGGCTTCTCTGCCTTGCGCCTGCCCGGCATGGACCTGCTGCTGGAACTGATCGCGCTGGTCCACGCGCGTCCCGACATCACCACCGGTGTATTGCTGGAACATTTCGCCGAACGGGATGAAGCAGCCGCTTTGCAGAAGCTGGCGATGCAGGATCTTCCCGGCGACGAGGAAAGCTGGCGGCTCGAACTGCTCGACGCCGCCGTGCAGCTGGAGAAGCAGATGCTGCAGCAGCGCCTGGACGAACTGCAGGCCAAGCAGCGCAACGTCGGGCTCGACGAAGCCGACAAGTACGAACTGCGCACCCTGTTGCAGGCCCGCATCGGTCGTCATTGAGAGGAGCGTCGCATGAGCCGTCTGGTCCGTTTACTGTCCGCCTTCCTGCTCGCCGCGTGCGTCACTACCGCCCTGGCAGGCGAGTTCACCCAGCCACGTCCCGGCCTGCATACCGGCGGGCAGCCGACCCTCGAAGAGCTGAAGCGACTCAAGGACGACGGCGTGCGCACGGTGATCGACCTGCGCGGCCCGCAGGAAGACCGCGGCTATGACGAGGCGCGCGAAGTCGAAGCGTTAGGCATGAGCTACATCGCGCTGCCGATCAGCGGCAAGGAAGACATCAGCGCGGAGAAGGCCCAGGCCCTGCACGCTTTGCTGCAAGGCCGCGAGGGCGAAGTGCTGCTGCATTGCGCGTCCGGCAATCGTGTCGGCGCGCTGCTCGCGCTGGGCGCGGCGCAGCTGGATGGCCTGTCCGCGGATGAAGCCCTGGCCCTGGGTCGTTCCGCCGGACTGAAATCGCTGGAACCGGTGGTGGTGGAGCAGCTCGCCACGCCTGTCCCGGCGGAGTCGAACTAAGGCGTTAGACCATCGCCGGCCGCAGCAGCGGCATCACCCAGTGGTCGGCGAGCAGGAACGCGAACAGCGCCATCAGGTAGACGATGGAATAGTTGAACACGCGCATGGCGAAGAACTCGTCAGGCGGATTCAGCAGGCGCCACGCGTACCAGAGGAACACCGAACCCAGCACCAGCGCGCCGCCCAGGTAGAAGAACCCGCTCATGCCGAACACCACCGGCAACACGGTCACTTCCACCAGCAGCACGGTGTAGAACAGGATCTGCCAGCGCGTATACGTCACGCCGTGCGTCACCGGCAGCATCGGCACCAGCGCGCGCGCGTAGTCTTCGCGACGGAAGATCGCCAGCGCCCAGAAATGCGGCGGCGTCCACACGAAGATGATCAGCACCAACAGCAGCGCATGCGGCCAGTCCCACTCGCCCTGCATGCCGGTCATCGTGGCCCAGCCCAGCAGCGGCGGCGCCGCGCCGGCGATGCCGCCGATGACGATGTTCTGCGGCGTCGCGCGCTTCAGGAACACCGTGTACACCACGGCGTAACCGATCAGCGAAGCGAACGTCAGGATCGCCGTGATCGTGTTGACCCACAGCACGAGGATCGCCATCGACAGCGCCGCCAGCACCAGCGCGAAGACCAGCGCCTGCCACGGCTTCACCTGGCCCTGCACCAGCGGGCGCCACGAGGTGCGCGCCATCTTGGCGTCGATGCGCGTGTCCAGGAGCTGGTTGATCGCCGCAGCGCTGGAGGCCGCCAGCCAGATGCCGAGGAAACCGAGCGCCCCGCGCACCAGCTGCGCGCCATCGGGCAGGCCATCGATCGCGAGGAACATGCCGACGATCGCGGTGAACACGATCAGCGCCACCACGCGCGGCTTGGTCAGGTCCCAGTACTGGCGGTAAGTGGAGGCCATGTCAGTCGGGCTTGCGCAGGCGGGCGACCAGCGACACCATCGTGAACAACAGCAGCACCGCGCCGGCGTTGTGCGCGACCGCGACCGGCAGCGGCAGGTTGAGCTTCACGTTGAGGATGCCAAGCGTGACCTGCGCGCACACCAGCACCGCCAGTGTCAGCGACCAGCTGCGCATGCCCGGCGTGCGGAACAGGCGCAGTGCCAGCGCCAGCACGTAGAGCGCGACGATCACCGCCATGATGCGGTGGGTCAGCTGGATCGCGATGCGCGAGGCGCCATCGAGCACGCCACCTTCATAGTCCACGCCGATCCCGCGCCATAGCACGAAGCCTTCGCGGAAATCCGCCGGCGGCGCCCACTGGCCGACGCACTTCGGGAAATCCAGGCCGCAGGCCAGCGCGGCGTAGTTGGCGCTCACCCAACCGCCCAGCGCGATCTGCACGCCGAGCAGCACCAGGCCGCCGATCAGCCAGCGCCGCAGCACCGTGCTGTCCGCCAGGGTGATCGGGCGATCGGTGGCGCGCCAGGCCATCCACACCAGCAGCGAGAACGTGGTCAGGCCGCCGAGCAGGTGACCCATCACGACGATGGGTTTCAACAGCCACGTCACCGTCCACATGCCGAGCAACGCCTGGAAGATGATCACCGCCAGCGTCAGCGTCGCCGCGCGTGCCAGGTCGATGTTCGACCAGCGCAGGGCCGCGAACAGCAGGATCGCTTCCCCCAGGATCGCCAGCGCGGATGCCGCGCCGTGTTCGCCGTGCATGTACAGCGGAATCGCGGCACCTACGAGGCCTGCGGCCACCAGGATCTGCGCCATGCCCCAGCGCCGGCGACGTGCGGCCAGCAGCGCGAGGACCAGCACCAGCACGCCAAGCGATGCGGCGAGATGGCGATGGACCTGTTCGCGCCATGCCTTGTGGGTTTCGAACGGACGGATCTCGCTGGCCACGTGCGAAGCTGCTTCATCGACCGCCTGCGGCCATGCCGCGCGGCCGTAGCAGGTCGGCCAGTCAGGGCAACTCAGGCCGGCGTCGGACAGACGCACGAAGGCGCCGAACACGACGACGCACAGCGTCAGTGCCACCGCCAGCCAGGCGATGCGATGGAAGTGTCTGTAGATCACGGGGCGCGCGATCTCGGGACGGTCGTTGGAAGTCATCATGGTCAGGGAGCGTGCGTGCGGCTCAGATCAGCTTGAGCAGCTTGGAAACGTCGGTGCGCAGGTGGCCGGGGTCGAAGCCGGGCGCGTAGCGCAGGATCACGAAGCCGTGCGGATCGATCACGTAGACCGGCACGCCGGCCGGATCGTCCACCTGCGGCAACGCGGCACGCAGCGGATCGTCGGCGCGGACAACGCGCAGTGCCGAGTGGCGCGGCGCACCGTCGGGATACGCACCGATCCAGAGGATGTCGACGTCGTCGGCGTTGTGGCCGAACAACTGCCAGACCTTGTCGAGGTCGTTGGCCAGCGTCAGGCATGCCTGCGCGCAGTTGGCGGGAGGTGCGACGACGATGCGCCAACCGCGCTCGGCGGGGTTCCAGTCGTAGCGGCTGCCGTCGGCCAGCACGGGCACGATGGCGCGCGCGTCGGCGGGTGGCTGCAGCATCTGGCCGTGGTTCTTGTGCCCGGCCGGCTGCCAGCCGGCGAAGCGCAGCACGCCGGCGCCGAACACGGTGCCGAAGAACAAGGCGAACAGGCCGACCAGCATCCAGCGCCCGCGGCGCCGCTGGGCGGGATCGAACGAATTGGAGTCCATGCCGTTATTTTCTCACGCCGCGCCGCTCAATGCCCCTGCCGGGCGGCACGCCGGGACCGCCAGGTCAGTACCAGCGCAGTGATGAACACGGCAGCGGCCAGTCCGAACCACTGCACGGCGTAGCCGATGTGGCGCTCCGGCGGCAGCGTGTTGGGCAGGATGTCGAGGTCGCGGGCATAGCCCAGCGGTCGGTCCGGGTCGAGCTTCAGCACGCGCGGCGCCAACGCCGGCAGCCCCAGGGCCTCCTTCAGCGCATCCCGCTGCAGCGCGATGACCAGCAGGCTGCCGTCGGGTTGGGTGCTCGGCGCAGCGTGGGCAATGCCTTCCGACGGCGGCGGCACCAGCAGGCCGGCGACGCGCAGGTCGTTCGGTGGCAGCGGGATCTCCGGCATCCGGCGATCGCCCGGGATCGGCAGCCATCCCAGTTCGACCAACACCGGCGCGCCACCGCCCGCCGGCAGGAAGACACGGTACGCACGCACACCGGCCTGGCGGTCGCGGGTCTGGTTGTCGAGCAGGATGGCGGGACGTGGCGCGAAGCGGCCGTGGCCCTCGGCCCAGTCGTAGCGGTTCGCGCGCCCCTCGTCCGCGGCGATGGCCAGCGGCTGCGGCTGGCGCTCGGCCAGCACGCGCGCGGTTTCGGCCAGCATGGCGTGCTTCTGGTCCGCCCGTCCCAGCTGCCAGGCGCCCAGGCTGCCGAACAGCGACATCGCCAGCACGGCCAGGGTCCAGCCGATCGGCAGCGGCATGCGCCGGCTCACGGGCTGCGTCCGAATGTCGCACCCACCACGGGCCCACCGCGGCGGAGCGATAATGCGCACCTCACCGCTGCGGCACCTCTCGAGGACGCCATGAACGATTCGCTTAAAACCCTGCTGATCATCGCCTTCCTCATCGTCATCGTGTGGAACCTCGGCGCGGGCCTGTACTACATGCTGGTGGACAAGAGCGACAGCAAGCGCACGGTCAACGCGCTGACCCGCCGTATCGCCCTGTCCGTCGGACTGATCCTGCTGGTGATCCTGGCCATCAAGATGGGCTGGATCCAGCCGCACGGTGTCAATCCCGGCTGATCACGCATTGTCCCGCGCGCCACCGGCCGCGCCAACCGTGAAGAAAAGAAAAAGGGCCGGCAATGCCGGCCCTTTCTTCTTTCGGCTCGCCCGTGCTTACAGCACGTAGACGAACAGGAACAGGCCCAGCCAGACCACGTCCACGAAGTGCCAGTACCACGCGACGGCTTCGAAACCGAAATGGTTGTCCTTGCTGAAGTGACCCTTCGCGCAACGGAACCAGATGATCGCCAGCATGATGGTGCCCAGCGTCACGTGCATGCCGTGGAAGCCGGTCAGCATGAAGAACGTGGAACCGTAGATGCCGGAGCCCAGCGTCAGGTTCAGTTCCTTGTAGGCGTGGATGTACTCTTCGGCCTGGTAGAACAGGAACGTGCAACCCAGCAGCACGGTGGCGCCCAGCCAGATCAGCAGCTGCTTGCGGTTGCCGGCCTTCAGCGCATGGTGCGCGATGGTGATGGTCACGCCCGAGGTCAGCAGGATCAGCGTATTGATCAGCGGCAGGCCCCAGGCCGGGATGGTCTGGAACTGGCCACCGACCTGGCCCGGACCCGCGCTCGGCCACGCGGCCGAGAAGCCTTCCCACAGCAGGCTGTTGGTCATCACGCCGTCGCCTTCGCCGCCCAGCCACGGCAACGCCAGCGTGCGGGCATAGAACAGCGCGCCGAAGAAGGCCGCGAAGAACATCACTTCCGAGAAGATGAACCACACCATGCCCATGCGGAACGACACGTCCACCTGGCGGTTGTAGTGGCCGCTGACCGACTCGCGGATCACGTCGCCGAACCACATGAACAGCGTGGCGCACAGCATCACGACGCCGGCGTAGAACGCCCACATGCCCCAGGCGGAATCATTGAGCCAGTTGGCCACGCCCACCATGGTGACGAACATGGCGATGGAACCCACGAACGGCCACTTGGAGCTGTGCGGCACGAAGTAGATGTTGGCGTCTGGCGAATGGGTTTGTCCCATGGCGTGGCTTCCGGTTGCTAAACGTGATCAGGGTGCCGCGAGCGGCGAGGGCGATGCGTTGCCCGTGCCGATCTGCGCGGTCAGTGCATCGTTCTTGAAGAAGGTATACGACAGGGTGATCGTCTTCACTTCCGCCGGCAGGTCTTGGTCCACGATGAAGCGGACCGGCATGTCGCGGCTTTCGCCGGCCTGCAGGGTCTGGGCGGTGAAGCAGAAGCACTCGGTCTTGGTGAAATAGCCCGACGCGCGCGCCGGCGCCACGGACGGCACCGCGCTGCCCACGATCGGGCGCTCGCTGTCGTTGCGGGCGAAATACTTGGCTTCGTACAGCTCGCCGGGCACGACCTGCATGGTCAGCTGCTCGGGATGGAAAGCCCACGGCAACTTGGAGTTCACGCCGCCGTCGAACTGCACGGTGACCGTGCGCTTGGCCTTGGCGGCGGCGACCGCCGCGGCCTGGCCCGGGCCCTGCTCCAGGCGGATGCCGAACACCTTCTCGCACGCGATGCGGTACAGCGGCACCAGCGAGAAGGTCAGCACGAACACGGCCACGGCCACGCCCACCAGCTTGAACAGCCCCGCCGAATTGGACTTCGCGGCAGTCATGCGCTGAGCACCGCGCGGGCGATGAACGCCACGAAGATCGCGAGCGCGATCCCGCCGATCACCCACGCGGTCCGCAGCACCGCCTTGCGGCGGCGCGCGAGTTCCTCAGGAGTCAGCGCGGGGGCGTTCATGCGGTACGGCTCAACGATCTCAGTGGGTCACGTCGCCGTGCGCCAGGTCGCCATCCTTGATGACCGGCGGGACGGTGAAGGTGTGGTGCGGCGCCGGCGACGGCACGGTCCACTCCAGGCCCTTGGCGTTTTCCCACGCACGCGCCTCGGCCTTCTTGCCGTTGCGCAGCGAGGCCCACAGGATCGCGGCCATCATGAACGGCGTGGCGAACATGCCGAACGCGCCGATCGAGCTGATCAGGTTCCAGTCCGCGAACACCGGGTTGTAGTCCGGGATGCGGCGCGGCATGCCGGCCAGGCCCAGGAAGTGCTGCGGGAAGAACAGCAGGTTGACGAACACGATCGTCCACCAGAAATGGAACTTGCCCCAGAACTCGTTGTACATGCGGCCGGTCCACTTCGGCCACCAGTAGTAGGTCGCCGCGATGATGGAGAACAGCGCGCCGGTCACCAGCACGTAGTGGAAGTGCGCCACCACGAAGTAGGTGTCGTGGTACTGGAAGTCCGCCGGCACGATCGCCAGCATCAGGCCGGAGAAGCCACCGATGCTGAAGAGGATCACGAAGCCCACGGCCCACAGCATCGGCGTTTCGAAGGACAGCGAGCCCTTCCACATCGTGCTGACCCAGTTGAACACCTTCACGCCGGTCGGGATCGCGATCAGCATGGTGGCGAACATGAAGTAGATTTCGCCACCCAGCGGCATGCCCACCGTGAACATGTGGTGCGCCCACACGATGAACGACAGGAATGCGATCGAGGCGGTCGCGTACACCATGGCCTGGTAGCCGAACAGCGGCTTGCGGCTGAAGGTCGGGATGATTTCCGACACCACGCCGAACGCCGGCAGGATCATGATGTAGACCTCGGGGTGACCGAAGAACCAGAAGATGTGCTGGTACATCACCGGGTCGCCGCCGCCGGCCGCGTTGAAGAAGCTGGTGCCGAAGAACTTGTCGGTCAGCAGCATGGTGACGGCACCGGCGAGCACGGGCATCACGGCGATCAGCAGGAACGCGGTGATCAGCCAGGTCCAGCAGAAGATCGGCATCTTCAGCAGGTCCAGGCCCGGGGCGCGCATGTTCAGCACGGTGGCGATGATGTTGATCGCGCCCATGATCGAGCTGACGCCCATCATGTGGATGGCGAAGATGGTGAACGCCACGTTCGCGCCGCCCTGCAGCGACAGCGGCGGGTACAGCGTCCAGCCACCGGCCGGGGCGCCGCCCGGCAGGAACAGCGTGCCCAGCAGCAGGGTGAAGGCGAACGGCATGATCCAGAAGGACCAGTTGTTCATGCGCGGCAGCGCCATGTCAGGCGCGCCGACCTGCAGCGGGATCATCCAGTTGGCCAGGCCGACGAAGGCCGGCATCACGCCGCCGAAGATCATGACCAGCGCGTGCACCGTGGTCATCTGGTTGAAGAACTCGGGCGTGACCAGCTGCAGGCCCGGCACCATCAGTTCGGCGCGAATCACCACCGACATGCCTGCGCCGATGATGAACATGATGAAGCTGAAGATCAGGTAGAGAGTACCGATGTCCTTGTGGTTCGTGGAGAAGAACCACCGCTCGATGAAGCTCTGCTGGTGACCGTGGTGATCGTCGTGATGATCGACGGCGGAGTTGGCCATGTGCTTACTCTCTTGAAGCTAATTCGGACGGTCGATCAACCCTGCGCCGACGGCGCGGGGGTCTCGGCGGCGGGGGCGGTCTCGGCGGCCGGCACGGCGTCGGCCGGTGCGGCTTCCACGGGTGCGGCGACGGGCGCGGGCTCGGCGGCGGGGGCGGGCTTCTTCGAAGCCAGCCACTGCTCGAACTCGGCCTTCGGCACGGCCTTCACCACGATCGGCATGAAGCCATGGTCCTTGCCGCACAGCTCGGCGCACTGGCCACGGTAGATGCCGGGTTCCTTGATGTCGGTCCAGGCCTCGTTGACGATGCCGGGGATCGCGTCCTGCTTCCAGCCCAGCGCGGGCACCCACCAGGCGTGGATGACGTCGTCGGCGGTGATCACGAAACGGATCTTGGTGTCGGTCGGCAGCACCAGCTGGTTGTCGACGTCCAGCAGGTAGTGCGGGTTCTTGGCCAGGTCGGGCTTCTCGCCGCTCTGGCGGATGCGGTCGGACTCACGGTCCAGGCGGCTGGTGAACGCGACGTCCTCGCCCAGGTACTCGTACTTCCACATCCACTGGTAGCCAGTGACCTTGACGGTCATCTCGGCATTGCGGGTGTCGTACATGGCGATCAGCTTGGCGGTCGCCGGCCAGGCCATGACCACCAGGATCAGCACCGGGATGACGGTCCAGATGATCTCGGCCGTGGTGTTGTGGCTGAACTGCGCGGCCACCGCACCCTTGGACTTGCGGAACTTGAACATCGCATAGCCCATCGCGCCGAACACGATGACGCCGATCACGATGCAGACCCACAGCGCCACCATGTGCGCGTCGTAGGCGTGCTGGGACGAGGCGGTGACGCCCTTGCCCATGTTCAGCTGCCACGGCTTCGGGTCGGCCGACTGCGCCCAGGCCAGCGCCGGCATCGCCAGCAGCGAGCACGCCGTCACCAACCGCTTCCACATCCCATTCACTTGCGTCATTGCCTAGACCCCAATGCGTCATCGGTTGCGGCCACTCGCGGCCGCCAGTAAATCCTGCAACGTGTCCGCCAGCTCCCGGCGTTCGGCCGGTCCCAGGAAGTCGCCGACCTGGACCTGCCTCCCACTGGATGCCAGCGAAATCCTTTCGCCTTCCCGCTCGATGCTCAGGCGTACCCAGTACGGGTGTGCCCGGAACACCGCCCCGGACCGGGAGGTACTCACCTCCACGGCATCCGGCCCGATATGGATGTCCTCGCTCCGTTCGCCACTGCGCCACAGCGCGCGCAGCGCCGTGGCCACGATGGCCGAATGGAGCAATGCAAAGGCCGGCGCGAAGGCATTGCCTCCCCACCAGCCCAGCATGGCGACGATCCACATCGCACCCGACAGTGCCGCGAACAACATCACGAACTGGCGGCGCGACAGCGCCCTCGGCGGCCGTAGCCGTAGCCACGCGCCGTGTCCGTCCCACGCTGACGGCACCACTTCGATCATGTCGTCCGCCACACGGTTGAGGCTGCGGAAAACCGTTAAATGGTAGCTCCCGACACACTTTGCGGCAAGTTTCATTGATCCAGGACAAGGCGCCCGGCCCCGTCGCACGCGCCTCGCCGCACGTCGGAAGCGACGTTCCGCGACCCGCGTCACTACGGGGCGCGCGCCGGTTCAGGACGGGCACGCCGGGCATATCCGGGCCGCGCGCGCAGCCCTAAACTAGTGGACTGCCTTTGGACTGCCCTGCCGTCATGTCGACCCCGTCACCGCTCCCCTCGCCAGCCGCCCCGCCGACCGGCGGCATCGTCGCCCCCGAACTCCCCGCCTCGCCGCCGGCCCTGCGCGCCGCGATCACGGCCGCCTGGTTGCGCGACGAGACCGAACACGTCCGTGAACTGCTGGAGCAGGCCCGCTTGCCGGCCGCCGAGCAGGCCCAGGCCCAGCAACTGGCCGCGGACCTCGTGAAGCGGGTCCGCGCCCGCGCCCAGGACCAGGGGGCGATCGAGGCCTTCATGCGCCAGTACGACCTCGGCAGCGAGGAAGGCGTGCTGCTGATGTGCGTGGCCGAAGCGCTGCTGCGCATTCCGGACCAGGAGACCGCCGACAAGCTGATCCGCGACAAGCTGGGCGACGCCGACTGGGAAAAGCATCTGGGCCAGAGCGACTCGGTGCTGGTGAACGCCTCCACCTGGGGCCTGATGCTGACCGGCAAGCTGGTCAACCTGAACGACCTGACCCGCGCCGACGTGCCGGGCGCCTTCAAGCGTCTGGTCGGCCGCGTGGGCGAGCCGGTCATCCGGCTAGCGGTGCGCCAGGCCATGCGGATCATGGGGCACCAGTTCGTCATGGGCCGCACCATCGACGAAGCGCTGTCGCGCAGCCGCAAGGGCGACAACGCCGACTACCGCTATTCGTTCGACATGCTGGGCGAGGGCGCGCTGACCACGAAGGACGCCGCCCGCTATCTGGAAGCCTACCGCCAGGCGATCCATGCGATCGGCCGCACCGGTCCGTTCGCGGACGTGCTCGCCGCACCCAGCATCTCGATCAAGCTGTCCGCGCTGCACCCGCGCTACGAACATGCCAAGCGCGCGCGGGTGATGCGCGAGCTCGCGCCGGCGATCCTCGAACTGGCGCAGCTGGCCAAGTCGTACGGCATCGGCTTCACCATCGATGCCGAAGAGGCCGACCGCCTGGAGCTATCGCTGGACCTCATCGAGGCGACCTTCTCCGACGCCTCGCTGGCCGGCTGGGAGGGTTACGGACTGGCCGTGCAGGCCTACCAGAAGCGCACGCCTTACGTGATCGACTTCCTCGCCGACCTCGCCCGCCGCGCCGGTCGCCGCATGCCGGTGCGCCTGGTGAAGGGCGCGTACTGGGATGCCGAGATCAAGCGCGCGCAGATCGATGGCCATCCGGGCTACCCGGTGTTCACCCGCAAGCCGAACACCGACGTGTCCTACCTGGCCAACGCCCGCCGCATGCTCGACCACGGCGACGCGCTGTACCCGATGTTCGCCACCCACAACGCGCAGACGATCGCCGCCATCCGCTCGATCGCGCAGGGCCGGCCGTACGAACACCAGAAGCTGCACGGCATGGGCGACGACCTGTACGCCGAAGTGGTGCCGAAGCACCGTCTCGACACGCCGTGCCGCGTCTACGCGCCGGTCGGCTCCCACGAGGACCTGCTGCCGTACCTGGTGCGCCGCCTGCTCGAGAACGGCGCCAACAGCAGCTTCGTCAACCGCATCACCGACGAGAACGTCGCCATCGAGGACCTCGTGCGCGACCCGGTGCAGACGGTGTCCGAATTCGATTCCATCCCGCATCCGCGCATCCCGCTGCCGGTCGATCTTTTCCGGAGCCAGCCGGCTCCCATCGCCTCTTCTGACAGGAACAACTCCATGGGCGCCAACCTCGCCAACGACAACGACCTGCGCGCGCTGGCCGAGCGCATCAACGCGGCGGTCAGGCCGTGGCGCGCGGCGCCGTTGGTGCCGGGCGCCGTCGTGGCCAGCGCCGCGCTGCCGGTGACCAATCCGGCCGACCGCCGCCAGGCCGTCGGCGAATGGCAGCCCGCCGACAGCGCCGCTGTCGAGAAGGCGTTGGCGAACGCGGTAGCCGCGCAGCCGGCCTGGGACCGCACGCCGGCCGCCAGCCGCGCTGCGATCCTCGAGCACGCCGCCAACCTGCTGGAACAGCGCCTGCCCGAGTACATCGCGCTCTGCGTGAAGGAAGCGGGCAAGACCATCCCCGACGGTGTCGCCGAAGTGCGCGAAGCGGTCGACTTCCTGCGCTACTACGCCGCGCAGGCGCGCGCGCAGTTCGGTGCGCCGGAACAGCTGCCCGGCCCGACCGGCGAATCCAACCAGTTGCAGCTGCAGGGTCGCGGCGTGTTCGTCTGCATCAGCCCGTGGAACTTCCCGCTGGCAATCTTCCTGGGCCAGGTCAGCGCCGCGCTCGCCGCCGGCAACAGCGTGATCGCCAAGCCGGCCGAACAGACCAACCTGATCGGCCACGCGGCGGTGAAGTTGCTGCACGAGGCCGGCATTCCCGAGGCGGTGCTGCAGTTCCTGCCCGGCGACGGCGCCACGGTCGGCGCTGCGCTGACGAAAGACCCGCGCGTGGCCGGTGTCGCGTTCACCGGCTCCACCGACACCGCGCGCGCGATCAACCGCGCGCTGGCTGGCCGCGACGCCGGCCCGATCGCCACGCTGATCGCCGAGACCGGCGGCCAGAACGCCTTCATCGCCGACTCGTCCGCGCTGCCGGAGCAGCTGGTGAAGGACGCGATGGGCTCGGCCTTCACCTCCGCCGGCCAGCGCTGCTCGGCCGCGCGCGTGCTGTTCGTGCAGGACGACATCGCCGACAAGGTCATGACCATGCTCGCCGGTGCGATGGACGAATTGAAGATCGGCGATCCGGGCTTGCTGTCGACCGACGTCGGCCCGGTGATCGATGCCGACGCGCTGAAGATCCTCGACGACCACGCCGTGCGCATGGCGGGCGAAGCGCGCCTGATCAAGCAGGCGAACGCGGGCGACGATACCGCGCACGGCACGTTCTTCGCGCCGCGCGCGTGGGAGCTGAAGTCGCTCGACCAACTGCACAAGGAAATCTTCGGGCCGGCGCTGCACGTGGTGCGCTGGAAAGCCGACCAGCTGGACGCCGTGATCGACCAGATCAATGCCACCGGCTACGGACTGACCCTGGGCGTGCATTCGCGCATCGACGAGACCATCGACCGCATCGCCGCGCGGGTGAAGGTGGGCAACGTCTACGTCAACCGCAACCAGATCGGCGCCGTGGTCGGCGTGCAGCCGTTCGGCGGCCAGGGCCTGTCGGGCACGGGCCCGAAGGCCGGCGGCCCGCACTACCTGCCGCGCTTCGCCACCGAGAAGACGGTGACGGTCAACACCACGGCAGCCGGCGGCAACGCCTCGCTGCTGACCCTCGGCGACTGATCCGTTCGCGGACCGGCCCGCCGCTGCTCTCCAAGCCCCGCTCCGGCGGGGCTTTTTTTTTGCGCCATGACCAACCGCACTGAATCATGTGCGCCGATGGGGCGAAGCTGTGGCTGCGCGCGATGCCATCGCTGAACCTTCGCCCCATGCGGACGGGCATCGGCTGCGCTGCGCTGCCGGATCGCGGCGCATCCTGCGTTTAGCCCAAGACAGGGAGCTCCACGGCCATCACGGCCCCACTGCATGACGACCGATTTCTACAACCTGCTGTTGACCGACTGTGCGCTGGCGGCCGTGCTGCTGGCGCTTTTCCTGTACGTGGGGCGCGTCTCGCGCGGCGTGCGCGGCATCGCCACCTGGGGCGTGGCGCACTTCCTCTACTCGCTGGGTGCCGCGATGCTCGACGGCACCGCGCAGGAACTTGTGCTCGCGGGCAACGACACGCTCGCGCACTGGACGGCCGGCGTCGGCGGTTTGCTGGCGTGCGCCGGCCTGGTCGGCCTGGCCTGGTCGATCATCCAGTTCGTGCAGCAGCGGCCGCTCGCGCTGTGGGAGCGGGCGCTGCTGCCGGTCTGCATCGGCTTCTCGCTGGCCGGCTGGGTGCTGCGCGGCACGGTGGATGCGCAGGGCGCGGCGATGAGCGCCACCGAGGTGATCGTGCTTGCCGTGATGATCCGGCACCTGCTGGTGCTGCGCCGCGCGCCGGACCATGTGCCTGCGCGCCTGATGATCGCCGGCAGCCTGATGCTGCTGTGGCTCTACGGCAGCGACCTGCTGGCCGCATTGACCGGAACGTACGGGCCCAATCCGATCTGGGTGAACCTGGATCTCTCGATCTGGTACCTGCTCAATTTCTGCATGCTGATGCTCGCCAGCTTCCGTGCCGCCGAACCCCTGCGGCGCGGCGCGCTCTTCGACCCGCTGACCGGCGCATTGAACCGCCGCGGCCTGGACAACGAGCTGGAAGCGCGCGGTGCCTGGCACGCTGCCGAACACGGGCTTGCGGTGATCGCACTGGACCTGGACCACTTCAAGGCGGTCAACGACGACCACGGACACGAGGCAGGCGACCTGGTACTGCAGCGCTTCTCCGACGTGGTACGCGGCTGCATCCGCAACGACGATCTGTTCGCCCGCCTCGGTGGCGAGGAGTTCATGCTGGTGCTGCGCGATACGCACGCGGAAACGGCGCATGCGCTGGCCGAGCGCATCCGCCAACAGGTCATGGCGCTGGAGTTCTCGCCGATCGGCGCGGCTTTCCGGGTCACCGTCAGCCTGGGCATCTCCTTCACGGCGGACCGGCACGCGCAGTACGACACGCTGATGCGGCTTGCCGACGAGGCGCTTTACGCCGCCAAGCACAAGGGACGCAATCGGATCGAGGTACGCTGGCATCCTGCCTGACCGGAGGACCGCCATGCCGCTGCACCGCCTCACCCTTGCCCTGCTCGCGCTGTGCGGGACGATCACCGCAAACGCATCGGCGCAGCATGCCGCGTGCCCCGCGGACCCGGGCACCGCGCCGCGCGGCGCGCTGACCGCTGCACGCGTGTCGGTCGCGACGCCCGGCGATGCGCAGGACCGCCTTTACGAAGGCCCGGTGTGGCGCGATGGCGCGCTCTATCTGTCGGACTTCGTCCACAACGGCACGTTTCCTTCGCGCATCCGGCGCTTCACGCCGCCCGACCGGTGGGAAACCGTGCTGCAGGACAGCGGTAGCAATGGCCTGGCGCTCGATCGGGAAGGTTCGCTCATCGCCGCGACCCACGACCGCAAGCAGGTCGCCCGCGTGGACCTTGAGCATGGGACGCGCACGGCGCTCGTCTCGACGTTCGATGGCGAGCCATTCAACTCCCCGAACGACCTGGTGATGGCGGCCGACGGCACGCTTTATTTCACCGACCCGGACTACCAGCGCAAGGCGGCGCCCGGCGGACAGCCACTGACCCGCGTCTATCGCCACCGCAACGGCACCACCACGGTCGTTGACGACGCATTGCGCAATCCCAACGGCATCGCGTTGTCGCCGGACGGCCGCACGCTCTACGTGGCGGGCGGCGCCACCGATGGCGACGTGCTACGCGCGTATCCGGTGGTCGACGGCGGACCCGCCCCGGGTCGCGACCTGGCCCGCATCTTCGGCGGGGACGGGCTAGCCGTGGATTGCCTGGGCAACATCTACGTCACCGAGCACGGCGAGCGACGCGTGCGCGTGTTTTCGCCCACGGGCGAGGTGCTGGCGACCATCCGCGTCGACGCCAACATCACCAATGCCGCGTTCGGCGGCGCCGATCGTCGCACCCTCTTCCTCACCGGCGCGGCGAGCTTGTGGTCGATCGATCTGGACGTCGCCGGCCTGCCGTACTGAGGGCCTGAAAAGAAAAACCCCGCCGAAGCGGGGTTTTTCATCGGACTGATGCGCGAGGCGATCAGAACTTGTACTGCATCGACACGCCGTACAGGTCGGCGCCGCCGTCGAATTCGCCGACCAGACGCGCGCGCGTGCTGGTGGTCAGGTCGACTTCCGGCGTATCGACGATGTCGATCTTGACGTAGCTGGCGTTGAGCTCGAAGTGCTCGGACAGCGCCCAGGTCAGGCCCAGCGAATACCACATGCGGTCCTGGTCGGGCAGGCGCGGGGTGCGGTACGGACGGCTCACGGGGGAGTCGTCGCGCGCCACGCCGGCGCGGAAGGTGAACGCGTCGCTGAACTTGTATTCGCCGCCCACCGAGTAGAACCAGTTCTCGCCCCAGTTGTACTCTTCGGCCGAATCCGGCTGGCCCGGATTGTCGAACTCAATGCGGATTTCCTGCAGCGAGGTCCAGTCGGTGCGGCTGGCTTCGGCCATCACGGTGAAGCGGTCGGTGGCGTAGTACGTGGCGCTGAAGGTGTCCACGGTGGGCGTGGTCAGCTTGGCCAGTGCGCCGCCGTCCAGGAACAGCGGACGGGTCAGCGGGTTGGCATCGAACGCGGTACGCACGTTGGCCGGCACGGTGAAGTCGCCCTGGCCTTCCAGTTCGTGGTCGATCTCCGAGCGGTGCGAGTAACCCAGCGACAGCTTGTCGGTCGGGCGCCAGTTCACGCCGAAGATCCAGCCGATGCCATTGTCGGTACCGTTGACGTGGGCCAGGCCGTCGTTGCGCTGCGGGCCGTAGGGCGAGCCGGGCGTGAGGCAGGCGGTCGGGTTCTGGCTGCAGATGATGGTGCCGAAGTCGACAGCCTGCGACAGGGTCACGTCGGCGTGTTCGTAGATCAGGCCGGCGCCGATCGAGAAGCGATCGCTCAACTCCAGCGAAGCCGCCAGGGTCAGGTCGACGATCTTCACGTCCGATTCGAGCGCGTGGTAGCGACCCTTCCAGCCGTTGTCGTACTCGGTCTTCAGGCCGAACGGCGCGCTGATCATGGCGCCGATGGTCAGGTACTCGAAATCGCCGCTCAGCGGCAGGATGAAGGACGCGGCCGGCACGGCGGCCACGTCACCGGCGTCGCCACCGTTGCCGCCGGTCAGCGGCTGCTGGAACGGGGTGCCGGTGGCGGCGGTGCCGCTGCCGGTGAATTCGTAGGACAGGTCGATCGCGGTGACGTCGGCCTGCAGGGTGCGCTCGGTGAAGGTGGACATGACGGCCGGGTTGTTGACCACGACCGAGGCGTCGCCCTTGGCGGAGGCCGCACCGGCCATCGCACGACCCTGGGCCTTGACGCTGTTTTCCTTCAACTGGAAGGCGGCGGCATGCACGTCGCCGTAGGCCAGCGCGGCGGTGATGCCGAGGGCCAGCGCGGACACGCGGGTGAGGTTCTTAGCAAATTCCATCAGTGTTCTCTCCGGAGACGTGGGTAATAGTCGTCTGCGTCGTCGAAGGCCGTGGTGTGTGGTCCACCTTTTCAGCCTGCCGGAAGCCCCTCCCGACATACGACGCCGTATGCAGTATACCCGCTAACCAAACACTAACAATCCACCGTAAGTGCTTGCCCCTATTCAGTTTCGTTGCGTCGCACCATGGGCAGCGGAGGGGGCAGCCGGTACAGTGCCCGCGCATGTTCGTTTCCATACCGTCCCGCCAGAAACCGTCGGTCCGCTGGGCCACGCCTGCGCTGGCCATCGTGCTGCTGGCCGCCTTCGTCTGGGCGTGGCTGCAGGGGGGCGCCGCACAGGGTCACCTCCGGACCGAATGGGGGGCGCTCACCGGCGGCATGGTCGCGCCCGAGGTCTGGCTGGCGTCATTGCAACGCGGCACCGTGCTGCGCCTGTTCACGGCACTGTTCCTGCACGCCGACTGGGCCCATCTGGCGGGCAACCTGGTGTTCCTGCTGATCTTCGGACTGCCCGCGGAACGGGCGATGGGGGCGTGGCGCTTCCTGCTGCTGTTCCTCATCGGTGGCGCCGTGGCCAACGTGGCCGCGGTGCTCAGCATCGATGCGCCTGACCGCGTGGTGATCGGCGCCAGCGGTGCGGTGTCGGCGGTGATCGGGGCTTACCTCGCCCTGTTCCCCACCGCCCAGCTCGGCGTGGTGGTGCCGCTGGGTCTGTTCTGGGAAGTGGTGAAAGCGCCCGCCTCCGTGCTGATCGGCGTGTGGGCGCTGTTGCAGGTGGTGTTCGCCTACACCGGCCCCACGTTCGGCACCGTGGCGTGGCCGGCGCATATCGCCGGCTTCCTCTTCGGCGTGGTGTTCGCGCTGTTCGTGCGTGCCGCGATCGCCCGGCGCATGCGCAAGCGGCAGGGTTACTGAGCGGCGACGCCTATAATCGACCCCATGAAGACCACGCTCTACAAGATCACCTTCCACAACCACACCAAGGTCTACGAACTGTACGCACGCAAGGTGGCGGCCAGCGGCCTGTGGGGCTTTACCGAAGTGTCGGAGCTGGTATTCGACGTGCACGAGGGACTGGTGGTCGATCCCACCGAAGAGCGCCTGCGCGACGAATTCGGCGGCACGCGCGTGCTGCACCTGCCGATGCAGAGCATCATCCGGGTGGAAGAAGTCGAACGGAAAGGCCAGTCCGCCATCCGCGATGCGGCCACCGGCGAGAAGGTCGTGACGCCGTTCCCGATGCCGGCCAAGCCGCGCTGAGCCCCGTCGCGCCCGCCTGCCGGCGTCCGATTTGACCCCGCGAGCGCACGCGCGATCGCCTCTATGATGGCGCGTCACGCATAGGGCGCCGGGATGTCCACCTCACAGTTGTCGGTCTATTTCTTCCTGCAGGCGGGCCTGATCATCCTGGCCTGCCGTCTCGTCGGGAAACTCGCCCAGCGCATCGGCCAGCCGCAAGTGGTGGGCGAGATGATCGCCGGCGTCATGCTGGGGCCTTCCTTGTTCGGCGCGGTGCTGCCGGATGCGCAGGCCGCCCTCTTTCCGAAGGACACTCTGGACATGCTGTACGTCGGCGGCCAAGTCGGCGTGGGCATGTACATGTTCCTGGTGGGCACGGAGTTCCAGGCCGACCACATCCGCACGCGCTATCGCAGCGCGATGGCGGTGTCGTGGGCCGGCATCGCGGTACCGTTCGTGCTGGCGTTCGCGCTGGCGCCGTGGCTGCAGGATGCACCGGGCCTGTTCGCCGACAACGCACGCTTCCTCGAAGTCGCCCTCTTCCTCGGCGCCGCCATCGCGATCACCGCGTTCCCGATGCTGGCGCGCATCATCCACGAGCGCGGCCTGGCCGGCACGCCGCTCGGCACGCTGGCGCTCACCGCGGGCGCGATGGACGATGCGGCGGCGTGGTGCATCCTCGCGATCGTGCTGGCGAGCTTCGGCGGCAGTTGGAACCAGGCGTGGCTGGCGATCGGGGGCGGCATCGCGTACGTCGCCTTCATGCTGTTGGCCGGGCGCCGGCTGCTCGCACCGTTGGCCGCGCAGGTTCCGGCGGAAGGCCCGTTGCCCACGCCGGTATTCGCCTGGGTGATGGCGGCGTTCTTCCTCTGCGCGTGGGCGATGGATGCGATCGGCATCCACGCGGTGTTCGGCGGCTTCATCCTCGGCATCTGCCTGCCGCGCGGCGCGCTGACCGAGCGCCTGCGCGAGCGCCTGCAAGGCATGGTGGTGGTCGTCCTGCTGCCGCTGTTCTTCACCTATTCCGGCTTGAAGACCCAGCTCTCCGTGCTGCTCGACCCCGCGATCCTGGTGCCCGCCATCGCGATCCTGCTCGCCTCGTTCGGCGGCAAGGCGATCGCCTGCTGGGCCGCGGCACGGTTGTCGGGCGAATCGCCGCGCGATGCCAAGGCGATCGGCGCCCTGATGAACGCGCGCGGCCTGATGGAACTCATCATCATCAACATCGGCCTGCAGGCCGGCATCATCAAGCCCGGCCTGTTCACCATCCTGGTGATCATGGCGATCCTGACCACGCTGATGGCCACGCCGCTGTTCAATCGCATCATGCGCGACCGCAACGCCTCGGCGGCACCCGCGCCGGGCGCATCGGCCGGTTGACGCGACGGGTCAGCGCGAAGTCGTCGCAGGCTTCGCGCGCGCGGTCACGGCGATCTTCTTGAGCTCCACCAGCGCGGCCTTGATCGGCGCCTCGCCATCGAGCACATCGCCCGGCGTGTAACCGGCCTGGCCTTCGTCGTCGCCACGCAGGTGGCCCGGCAGCGTGGCCTCGGTGATGTACAGCTGGCCGTCCTGGCCGACGATGGCATCGGGCGTGCCGCCTTCCGGCTTGACGACCACGTCGGGGACGATGCCGCTGGCCTGGATCGATTTGCCGCTGGGCGTGTAATAGCGCGCGGTGGTCAGCTTGACCGAATCGCCGTTGTCCAACGGCAACACCGTCTGCACCGAGCCCTTGCCGAACGTGCGGCTGCCGACCACGCGTGCGCGATCGTTGTCGCGCAGTGCGCCGGCGAGCACTTCCGACGCACTGGCCGAGCCCGCATCCACCAGCACGACGATGGGTGCGCCGGAAAGGCGGTCGCCCGGCGTGGCATCGAACTTGGAATCGCTGATCGACAAGCGCCCACGCGTACTGACGATGTTGCCCTTCTCCAGCAGTTCGTCGGCCACCTGCACGGCGGCGAGCAACAAGCCGCCGGGATTGCTGCGCAGGTCGAGCACCAGCCCGCGCAGCGGGCCCTTCGCCTGCAGCGTGTCCAGCTGCTTCTGGAAATCGGCAGCGGTGTCAGTCTGGAATGCACTGATGCGCACATAGCCATAGCCGGGTTCGAGCAACCGGCCGCGCACGCTGGTCACCCGGATCGTGTCGCGCACGAGGGTGACGTCGAACGGCTTGGGCGTGCCGTCGCGAACGATGGTCAGGGTGATCTTGCTGCCGGGCGCGCCACGCAGCGGCTCCATGCCGTCGTCGGCGCTGATCGGCTTGCCGTCGATGGCGGTGATGACGTCGCCGGACTTGATGCCGGCCTTCGCCGCCGGCGTGTCGTCGATCGGCGACACCACCAGCAGGGTGCGGTCGGCTTGCTGCTGCAGTTCCACGCCGATGCCTTCGTAGGCGCCGCTGGCCTGCTCGTCGAACGCGTCGGAATCCTGCTTGTCGAAATAGGTACTGTGCGGATCGAGGTCGAGCAGCAGCCCGCGGATGGCGGACTGCATCAGCTTCTTGTCTTCCACCGGTTCCACGTACGCTTCCTTCACCGCATTGAACACGGCGACGTAGCGGCGGATCTCCTCCAGCGGCACTTTCGACGGCGCGTTCTCGGCGGCATCCGGGTCGTCGCTGGGCGCGACCACCGGCGGCCCGTCCGCCTGCGGCGCCTGCTGTTGCGCCGACGCGGGCAACGCCGCGAGCAATGCAACGGTCAGGAGGGCCAGGGGAAGACGCTGCAGCATGCGGAAACTCCGGGAGAGGCTTCTAGGGACTCCACGCCGGGCGCGAAGTTCACCCGATTATGCGTGAACCCGTGCCGGCCGGATGTTCAAGCCGGGTTACGGCGGCCGGCGGCGTTCATCGCCGCTGCAGCCACGATGCCGGATCGACCGGTTGGCCATTGCGCCGCAATTCGAAGTACAGCGCCGCCTGTCCCTGTCCGCCCGAGGTGCCCACGCGGGCCACCGCATCGCCGCGCTTCACCCGGTCGCCGCTGTCCTTCAGCAGGCTGTCGTTGTGCGCGTACAGGCTCATGTAGCCGTTGCCGTGGTCGAGGATCAGGATCAGGCCGTAGCCAGTCATCCACTCGGAGAACACGACGGTGCCGTCGGCCACCGCGGTGACGGTCGTGCCGGCCGGCGCGCCGATCAGCACGCCGGTGCTGGTGCGCCCGTCGGGCATGCGTCCGCCATAGCGCGCCAGCAGGCTGCCGGACACGGGCCACCCCAGGCCACCGACCTTCAACGGCGGTGCCGACGCCACGACGGGCCGTGCAGGCGTGTTGTCGCGCGCCGCGCGGGCGCCGCTGCCGGCGTTCTCGCGCTTCTTCGCCGCAGCGGCTTCGGCCGCGGCGCGGCGCGCAGCGGCACGGCGTTCGGCCTCCGCACGGGCGGCCGCGGCGCGCAGGTTCTTCAACAGCGTTTCCAGCGAACGCGCATCCTGGCCCAGCGCCTTCTCTTTCGCCGCACGGTCCTGGAAGCGCTCGTCGAGGTCGGCGACCAGGCTTGCGCGGGTCTTGCGATCCTTTTCCAGCTGCGCGACTTCGCCGCGTTGACGTGTGCGCGCGGCATCGAGTTCCGCACTGCGTGCGGCGATCTCGCGCTCCACTTCGTCGAGCGATGCCAAGTCGGTGGTCAGCGTATCGATCCGGCGCGTCTGGTCGCGCTGCACGTAGCGGTGGTACGCCAACAAGCGGTTGGCGTCGGCCACGCGATCCTGCGACAGCAGCACCTTCAACGGCGCGTCTTCGCCCTGCTGGTAAGCCGCGCGGACCAGGTCGGTCAGCTGCCCGCGCTGGCGGTCGCGTTGCGCCGTCAGCGTGTCGCGCCGCTGTTGCAGCTCGGCCAGGGCGGCGGCTTCCTTGCGCATCGCGGCTTCGGTGTCGGCGAGCGAGCGGGACGTGCGGCCGACCTTTTCATCGGCGTCGCGCAACTGGCGCGAGGCCGCACCACGTTCGCCTTCCAGCTTGCGGCGTTCCTGCGCGATCGATTTCAGTTCGCTGCGCACGCGCTCGAGCTTGCGCTCGGTCTCGCGCGACGTCTGTGCCGGCGCGGACGCGGCCGCGACCACCGCCAGCACGGCGGCGGACAGCGCGACGCGCCAGGAATGCGCCATCAGCCGACGATCAGGCTGCGGCCGCTCATGTCGGCCGGTTGCGGCAGGCCCAGCAGGGCCAGCAGCGTGGGGGCAACGTCGCGCAGGGCACCGCCGCTGCGCAGCGTGGCCGCGTGCTCGCCGACATACACCAGCGGCACAGGGCCCACGGTGTGCGCGGTGTGCGGTTGTCCCGTGGCGGGGTCGCGCATCATTTCAAGGTTGCCGTGGTCGGCGGTGATGATCATCGCGCCACCGGCGGCGCGCACCGCGGCGTCGACCTCGCCGATCGCCTTGTCCACTGCCTGCGCCGCCAGGATCGCGGCCTGCAGGTCGCCGCTGTGGCCGACCATGTCGGGATTGGCGATGTTGCAGATGATCGCGTCGAAGCGGCCCGAGCCGATCGCCGCCACCAGCTTCTCGGTCAGTTCGGGGCAGCTCATTTCCGGCTGCAGGTCGTAGGTCGCGACCTTCGGGCTCGGCACCAGGATGCGTTCCTCGCCAGCGAACATGTCTTCGCGGCCGCCGCTGAAGAAGAACGTCACGTGCGCGTACTTCTCGGTCTCGGCGATGCGCAGCTGGGTGAGGCCGTGCTCGGCCAGCAGCTCGCCGAAGGTCTCGCGCAGGTCGTCCGGCGCGAATGCCACCGGCGCCGGCAGCTTGGCGTCGTACTCGGTCAGGCAGACGTAACGCGCCAGGGCCGGCACGCGCCGCTCGAAGCCGTCGAACGCCGGCGACACGAACGCCGCGGTCAGCTGGCGCGCGCGGTCGGCGCGGAAATTCATGAACACCACCGCATCGCCATCGGCCATCGGCGTTGCGCCGTCGATGACGGTGGGCAGCACGAACTCGTCGTTCTCGCCGCGCGCATACGCGGCTTCCAGCGCGGCGACGCCGCTGGCGGCATGGTGCTCGCTCTTCGCATCGACCATCGCATCCCACGCCAGCCGCACGCGGTCCCAGCGCTTGTCGCGGTCCATCGCGTAGTAGCGCCCGCTGACCGAGGCGATGTGCGCATTGCCGAGCTTCGTGCACAGGTCCTGGAGCGCACGCAGGCTGGGCTCGGCCGACTTCGGCGGCGTGTCGCGGCCATCGAGGAAAGCGTGCACCGCCACCCGCGGCACGCCCTGGCGCTTGGCCAGTTCGAGCATCGCGAAGATGTGCAGTTCATGGCTGTGCACGCCACCCGGCGACAGCAGGCCGAACACGTGCAGGGTCTTGCCGTCGGCCTTGGCCGCGTCGCACGCGGCGACCAGTTCGGCATTGGTGAAGAAGCTGCCATCCTCGATCGCGGCGTCGATCCGGGTCAGGTCCTGGTAGACGATGCGGCCCGCGCCCAGGTTCATGTGGCCCACTTCCGAATTGCCCATCTGACCGTCCGGCAGGCCGACATGGCGGCCTTCGGTATGGATCAACGTGTGCGGCGCGGTGGCCAGCAGGCGGCGCCAGTTCGGCAGATCGGCCTGCGCCAGCGCGTTGTCGGCGGGATCTTCACGGTGCCCCCAGCCATCCAGGATCAACAATACGACGGGCTTGGGGCGCTTCACGGACGGGGCAGATGCGGACACGGGGGAGATTCCAGTGACTTCAGGCAGGTGACGATTGTAGCGAAGCGTGGTGCCATCCACTCCGGCGCGGCGGCGTTTAAACCCCCGGGCGCGCCGGTGCATCAGACCGATACGAGACCACCCGAGAGGCAACCCATGATCCGTCCCCGCACCGCCCTGCTGCTGACCCTGGCCCTGGCCACCACGCCTGCGCTGGCCCAACAGGAAATCTCCAAGGTCAACGGCAGCATCACCGCCGAGGCCGGCCAGGCCTATGGCGACCTCGACACCGTCAACGGCTCCATCCGCGTCGCCGACGGCGCCACCGCCGAAGACGCCAGCACCGTCAACGGCAGCATCAACGTGGGCGACAAGGCGCGCGTGGATTCGCTGGAAACCGTCAACGGTTCGATCCGCGTCGGCAAGGACGTCCAGGTCCGCAAGGACGTGGAAACCGTCAACGGCAGCATCTTCACCGACCGCGGCACCGTGGTCGGCGGCCGCATCGAAACCGTCAACGGCGCGATCGGCCTGGTCGCCACCCAGCTGGCCGGCGGCATCGAAACCGTCAACGGCGACATCACCGTCGGCGTCGGCTCGCACGTGAAGGGCGGCATCAAGGTGGAGAAGCCGCAGGGCATCCGCCTGAACGTCAAGCGCGACCCGCGCGTCATCATCGGCCCCAACGCCATCGTCGACGGCCCGCTGGTGTTCGAACGCCCGGTCACGCTGTACGTGCACACCAGCGCCAAGATCGGTGCGGTGACCGGCGCGACCGCCAAGCCGTTCAGCACCGACACCGCGCCGGCCGAGTAAGCGCGAACCGCGGGGCACGGCACAGGCCGGCCCGCGGCCATGAGGCTAGAATCGGGATTCCTTTCGTTGAGGAATCCCGATGTCCCGCAAGTTGATGCTGGTGCTTGCCGCCACGGCCGCACTGGCCGCGTGCAAGCGCGAATCCGAAGCCCCGGCGCCCGCGCCCGAGGCCGCCACCCCGCCCGTCGCGGCGCACGCCTTCACCGCCGACATCACCGAGGGTGATTTCTCCGACCTGGTGAAGACGCTGTCCTCGGACGAGTTCGAAGGCCGCGGCCCCGGTTCGGTCGGCGAAGAGAAAACCGTCGCCTACCTCGAAGCGCAGATGAAGCGCATCGGCCTGCAGCCGGGCAACAACGGCAGCTATTTCCAGGACGTGCCGATGGTGGAAACCACCGCCAACGAAGCGGCCACCACGCTGACCCTGGCCACCGCCAAGGGCGAGCACGCGCTGAAGTTCGGCACCGACTTCGTGATCGGCACGCGCACCGGCCAGACCGAAGTGAAGCTGGATGCCAGCGACCTGGTCTTCGTCGGTTACGGCGTCGACGCGCCGGAGCAGAAGTGGAACGACTACGCGGGCCAGGACTGGACCGGCAAGACCGTGGTGATGTTCGTCAACGACCCGGGCTTCCACAGCAAGGACGAGACGCTGTTCGGCGGCAACCGCATGACCTACTACGGCCGCTGGACGTACAAGTTCGAGGAAGCCGCGCGCAAGGGCGCCGCCGCCGCGCTGATCGTGCACGACACCGCCGGCGCCAGCTACGGCTGGGACGTGGTGAAGAACTCCTGGGCCGGCCCGCAGTACGACCTGCCGGCGAAGGACGATCCGGAGAAGCGCATCCCGCTGCAGGGCTGGCTGAGCGCGGACGCCGCGAAGCAGCTGTTCGCCGATGCCGGCCTCGATCTCGACGCGGCCTACGCCAGCGCCGGCAAGCGTGGCTTCAAGCCGGTGTCGCTGAAGGCCAAGGCCACGGCCACGCTGACCAGCAGCATCACCGAGAAGACCTCGCGCAACGTGATCGGCGTGCTGCCGGGCAGCAGCAAGCCCGACGAAGCCGTGCTGTACATGGCGCACTGGGACCACCTGGGCAAACACGAGGGTGAGGAAGGCGACAACATCTACAACGGTGCGGTCGACAACGCGACCGGCGTGGCCGGCATCCTGGAGATCGCCGAGGCGTTCGCCCACCAGGAGCCCAAGCCGGCGCGTTCGGTGGTGTTCGTGGCGGTGACGCTGGAAGAATCCGGCCTGCTGGGTTCCAAGTACTACGTCGCGCACCCGACCTTCCCGCTGGAGAAGATCGCCGGCGTGATCAACCTCGATGCGATGAGCGTGGGCGGCAAGTCGCGCGACTTCGTCGTCACCGGCAAGGGCAACTCCGAGCTGGAGGACATGCTGAAGGTCTACGCCGACCAGCAGGGCCGCGTGCTCACCGAGGAAGGCAACCCGGCCGGCGGCTATTACTTCCGCAGCGACCACTTCAACTTCGCCAAGGCCGGCGTGCCGGCGTTGTACGCCAAGGGCGGCAACGACCTGCTGGAAGGCGGCGTCGAGGCCGGCAAGGCGGCGAGCGAGGAATACGCCAAGCGCTACCACCAGGCCAGCGACGAGATGCACGAAGGCTGGAAGCTGGATGGCGTGGTGCAGGACCTGCAGGCGCTGTACGGCGTCGGCAAGGACCTGGCCGTGGCCGACACCTGGCCGAACTGGTACGAAGGCAACCCCTTCAAGGCCGCTCGCGACAAGATGCGTCCGGCGGCGCCCGCGGCGAAGTAAGCCGCGCGGTTCCTGCAAGTCGAAGACGGCGCCGCGAGGCGCCGTTTTCTTTGCCGCGCCCATGGACGCCCGCCCTCGCCTGCCACTACGCTGCGGCATCCTCGGGAGGGAAACGTCATGTCGATCGCTTACTGGTGCATCCTGGTCACCGCGCTGCTGCCGTACCTGTGGGTCTTCATCGCCAAGCGATCGGGCGAGCGCTACAACAACCGCAATCCGCGGGGTTGGATCGCCAAGCAGGAAGGCAACTACAAGGTGCAGCGCGCCAACGCCGCGCACCTCAACGGATTCGAGGCCTTCCCCGCCTTCGTCGCCGGCGTGCTGATGGCACAGCTGGCCGGCGTGCCGGCGGACACCATCACGCCGCTGGCCATCGCCTTCGTGGTGGCGCGCGTGCTGCACGGCGTGTTCTACCTGGCCGATAAGCAGTCGCTGCGCAGCTTCATCTGGCTGATCGGCATGCTGTGCGCCGTGGCGCTGATGGTGCTGGCGGCGATGCGGGTGGCGTGACCCTCAGCGCAGGTCCTCTTCCCAGCCGAACAGCGCGAAGGCCTTGCGGAACTCCGCATCCAGCGGCGCCACCGCCTCGATGCGCGCGCCGGTCAGCGGATGCGGGAACGACAACCGCACCGCGTGCAACAGCATGCGATGCACGCCCTGCATGCGGAAGTTGCGGTTGTGGCGACCATCGCCATGGCTGGTATCGCCGATGAGGTGATGGAACGCGTGCTTCAGGTGCCGGCGGATCTGGCGGAAGCGGCCGGTCTCCGGCTGGCAGCGCAGCAGCGCATAGCGCGAGGTCTCGAAGCCGACGGAAGGCAACGGGAGTTCGCCCGTCGCCAGGCGCACGAAGCGCGTCACCGACGGCTTCTTCTCCGGCTTGCCCGGGCCGCCATCCAGCGGATGGTCGACGGTGAAATCGGGTTCCGGCCAGCCGCGGCACACGGCCAGGTAATCCTTCTCGACCTCGCGCGACATCAGCACCTTGCCGAGCGTCGAGGCGCTCTCGCGGTCGAACGCCACCAGCAGGCAGCCGCTGGTCGCGCGATCGAGCCGATGGATCAGGAAGATCGGCTTGCCGAACTGCGCGCGCAGTCGGTCGGCGACGAAGTCCGTCTCGCCGCCGGCGAGCTTGCTGTCGTGCGCCATCACGCCCGCGGGTTTGTTGACCACTGCGATCTGCGCATCCGCGTACAGCACGGGCACTGCGCCATCGTCCGGCTTCGTTTCAGCGTATTCCATGAATCTGCGTGCCTTCCAAATCTGCGAAACTCGGGGTTCGCCGCACGCGATGGACGCACGCGGCCCCGAAGGAGGATTGAGGATGAAGTCACCCCGTTTCATTGTCGCACTCGGCCTGGCCGTGACGCTCGCCCTGGGCCAGCCGGCCTGGGCCGATGCCGCCGCCGCGCTGCCGAAGGGCGTCGCCGCCGGCCCCAGCATCGAGGGCATCAGCGAGTACACGCTGTCCAACGGCCTGCGCGTGCTGCTGTTCCCCGACGACACCAAGCCCACCGTCACCGTGAACCTGGTCTACGGCGTGGGGTCAGTGCACGAGAACTACGGCGAGACCGGCATGGCCCACCTGCTGGAGCACCTGCTGTTCAAGGGCACGCCCACGCAGGCGGACATCAGCGGCGAGATGAAGAAGCGCGGCATCGACTTCAACGCGACCACCGGCCTGGACCGCACCAACTACTTCGCCTCCTTCCCGGCCAACACCGACACCCTGGAGTGGGTGTTGAAGATGGAAGCCGACCGCATGGTCCACTCGAACGTCGCCAAGAAGGACCTCGACAGCGAGATGACCGTGGTCCGCAATGAACTGGAAGCCGGCGAGAACAATCCCGCCGCGGTGCTGTTCCAGCGGATCCGCTCCACCGCCTTCCTGTGGCACAACTACGGCAACACGACCATCGGCGCGCGCAGCGACGTGGAAGGCGTGCCGATCGACAAGCTGCAGGCGTTCTACCGCCAGTGGTACCAGCCGGACAACGCCACCCTGGTGGTCGCCGGCCGCATCGACAGCGCCGACGTGCTCGCACGCGTGGCGCGCCACTTCGGCCCGGTGAAGAAACCCGCGCGCGTGCTGCCGCGTTTCTACACCATCGAACCCGCACAGGACGGCGAGCGCGAAGTCACCGTGCGCCGCGTCGGCAACCTGCAGCTGGTCGCCGCGTCCTATCACACGCCCGCGCTCGCGCATCCGGACAGCGCGCCGCTCAGCGTGCTGGCCAACGTACTGGGCCACACGCCCGGCGGCCGCCTGCACAAGGCGCTGGTCGAGGCCAAGCTGGCCGCGGCCGCCGGTGCCAACGGCGAATCCATGCGCGACCCGGGCCTGCTCACCGCCATCGCGGTGGTGCCCAACGACGGCGACCCCGCCAAGGCCGAGGCCGAACTGCTGAAGCAGGTCGAACAGCTTGCCGCGCGCCCGATCACCCAGCAGGAAGTCGATGAAGCCAAGCAGCGCATCGGCAATGCGTACGAGCTCTACTTCACCGACGTCAACGCGGTGGGCATGGGCCTGTCGGAGTTCCAGTCCGCCGGCGACTGGCGCCTGCTGTTCACCAGCCGCGATGCGGTGGAAAAGGTCACCGTCGCCGACGTCAACCGCGTCGCCGCGGCCTACCTGAAATCCAGCAACCGCACCCTCGGCCGCTTCGTGCCCACGCCCACGCCGGATCGCGTGGAGATCCCGGCCGCGCCGGCGGTGGCCACCCTGGTGGACGGCTACACCGGGCGCGCCGCGGTGACGGCGGGCGAAGTGTTCGATCCCTCGCCGAAGAACATCGATGCGCGCACGCAGACCTTCACCCTCGGCAGCGGCTTGAAGGTGTCGCTGCTGCCGAAGAAGACCCGCGGCGGCACCGTCATCGTCGATGCGAACTTCCGCTTCGCCGACGAGGCCGCGCTGAAGGGTCGCGAAGGCGCGGCCGGCATCGCCGGTGCGATGCTGATGCGCGGCAGCAAGACGATGACGCGCGAGCAGATCGACCAGCGCCTGGAGCAGCTGAAGACCCAGGGCAGCGTGGGCGGCAGCCTGCAAGGCGCGAGCATCGGCCTGCAGACGCGGCGCGAACACCTGGCCGACGCGCTGGCGCTGGCCGCCGACGTGCTGCGCAACCCGACGTTCCCGGACAGCGAGTTCGAACAGCTGCGCACGCAGGCCGTCACCGGCATGGAAGCCTCGCGCTTCGAGCCCGGCGCCATCGCCGGCCGCGCGCTGGCGATGTACTTCGATCCGTGGCCGGCCGGCCACCCGCTGCACGCCCGCACGCTGGACGAATCGCTGACCGAACTGAAGGCGCTGAAGCTGGCCGACGTGCGCGCGTTCCATCGCGACTTCTACGGCACCGCCAACGGCGAGATCGCCATCGTCGGCGACTTCGACCCCGCGGCCGTGCGCGCGCAGCTGGAACAGCTGTTCGTGGGCTGGACGTCGGGCAGGCCCTACGGCTCGATCGCCACGCAGTACACCGACGTGGCGGCGAAGCAGGCGCGCTTCGAAACGCCGGACAAGCCCAACGCGGTGCTGCTGGCCCGCCACAACCTGCCGTTGAAGGTCACCGATGCCGACTACCCGGCGCTGGTGGTTGCCAACCGCATCTTCGGTGGCGGCGCGCTGAAGTCGCGCCTGGGCGATCGCATCCGCCAGCAGGAAGGCCTGAGCTACGGCGTCTCCAGCGGCGTGCGCGCCGACGACAGCCTGACCGGCAAGGACAACGCGGGCAGCTTCAGCATCCAGGCCATCGCCGCACCGGAGAACATGGCGAAGGTGGAAGCGATGGTGCGCGAAGAGCTGGCCAAGCTGGTCAAGGACGGCATCACCGCCGAGGAACTGAAGGACGCCGTGGCCGGCACGCTGACCGAGCGCCAGCAGGCGCGCGCCGAGGACGGCACCGTCGCGGGCATGCTGAGCGACCAGCTGTTCTACGGCCGCACCATGCAGTTCACCGCCGACCTGGACGCGAAGTACGCCGCGCTGACGGTCGACCAGGTGAACGCTGCGATCCGCGCGCACTTCAAGCCGGACGCGCTGAGCGTGTTCCTGGCGGGCGACTTCGCCAAGAAGGCGACGGCCGCCCCCGCGGCGGCGCCCACGAAGTAAGCCACATCAAGTGACACGGAACGGCCCCGCAAGGGGCCGTTCTTGTTTCCAGGCCCGTGTCATACGTCACTTGAAGCACTGCGCGTGACGCTGCGGGCCATCGATGGGATTCAGCGCTCCATCGTTCTCACATCGAGCGTCGCCCGCGAGGTGTCGCGAGTCGGCGCAGGCTTACGGCAACCGCAGTGTCGCCACCAGCGGGAAGTGATCGGACGGATAGCGGTGGTTCCAGCGCGTGGTCACCGAGGTGATCGATTCCAGCTGCACGCCGCGGACGAAGATCCAGTCGATGCGGCGGTCCGGCGTGCCGGTGAACGCGTGGAACGTGGCGTCGCTGCCCTCGACGCGCGGCGCGGTGGTCCAGGCGTCCTGCAGCGTGCGGGCGAGCACGGCGTGCACCTCGGTATCGGGCGCGGTGTTGAAGTCGCCGGTCAGCACGATCGGCACGCCGGCCGGCAGGGTGCCCAGGCGTTGCGCGATGGCCTGCACGCCCTTGATGCGTGCCGCTTCGTCCTGCTCGCGGTACGGCAGGTGGGTGTTGAACAGGTAGAAGCGCTTGCCGTTACTGCGCTGTTCGAACAGCGCCCACGTCACCATGCGCGGATACAGATGGTTCCAGGTGATGCTCCCCGGCACATCGGGCGTATCCGACAACCAGAAGTCGCCGGACTCGACCACCTTCAGCCGGTCCTTCCGATAGAACACGCCCATGTGCTCGCCGCCGCCATCGGCGTTGCGGCCGCGGCCGAACCACGCGTACGCCGGCAGTTCGCGCGCCAGGTAGTCGGCCTGCGACTTCACCAGTTCCTGCAGGCCGATCACGTCCGGCGCCTGCTCGCGCAGCATCGCTACCGCGAGCGGCTTGCGGGTTTCCCAGTAATCCACGCCGTCGCTCTCGGCCGGCAGGCGGATGTTGAAGCTCATGACGCGCAGCGGCGCGTCGGCGGCGAGCGCCGGCGTCCCGGTGGCGCACGCCAGGATGGCGATCAGAAAGAAGCGCAGGAAGCGGTTCATGGCGTTGCCTGGAGTCGACTCGCGCCAGTATAGGAACTGCGGTAACGTCGCGCTCAATCGGGGATTGGGGAGTTCCATCATGCTGGGAATGAAGCGCATCGCCGTCCGGGGTGCATGGTGGTTGGCCGCCTTCATGGTGGTGCCGTTCGCACACGCGCAGGAGGACGCGCCTGCGGCTCTCGGCGACGCACAGGTCGCGCAAGCGATCCTCGACGCGGAGGCGACGGGTCGGGCGATCTACCTGCACGACCAGGCCGCTGCCGTTGCGACGGATGCCGTGATGAAGCTCAAGGCCTTCCGGCAGGACGGCAAGCGCGGACAGCTGGCCGGCTGGATCACCGAGCAGCGCGATGAAGGGATCGTGGTGACGTTTCTGAGCAGCGAGTCGATCCCACGTGCGAGATACCGTGCCACCGTGGCGAGCGATGGTCGCGTCACCGGTGAGGTAGAAGCCCTGGAAGAACCTGCCGCATTGTCGTCGTACGAACTGGGCGCCGCACGGGCGCGGGCCACCGCCGCCACGGCGAAGTTCGAGCCGTGTTCGAAGACCTACAACAGCGTGGTGCTTCGCGACGACCGCGAGGGAGGCGGATGGATCGCCTACCTGCTGCCTGGGACGACGCAACATGGCGTCGTGCCCATCGGCGGCAGCTATCGCCTGGATCTGGACGCGACCGGCGAGAAGGTCGTTGGCCAGCGCGGATTCACCCGCTCCTGCATCGTGCTGGAGAACCCGCGGGATGCCGTCGCGATCATGATCACGCATCTGATGGACCCGGTCCCCACCGAAGTGCATGTGTTCTGGAGCGCGTGGGCGCGCAAGCCGATGTACGTGGGTACGTCCCAGGGCGGCTGGAAGATCGAGAACGGCCGCATTGCATTGATGAACCGCCGGGGAGGCGGAAATAAATGATGTGCGGGCCAGTACCGCTGCCGCAGTGCGCGCCGGTGGCGGTCCGCTAGCCCGTGGCGTCGCGCGCGACCACCACGGTACGCAGCCTCCTTGCGCTGGCACTCGCGATCATCGCGGTGCCGGTGGTGAACCTGGCCGGCGGCGAACTTGCGGCGCTGTTGGGCCTGCCGCGCGGCGGTGATGCGCGACTGGGCTACGACCTGCTGTGGGTGTTCCTGGCCGGTGTCGCCGGCAGCGCGCTGATGGTCGGCGTGGCGGCCGTGGCGAAGACCGCGCACGCGTGGGTGTTGTTCGCGCTGTACCTGGTGCTGGACCTGTATGTAACGGTGATGGCGTGGGACGACTTCCCGCGCTGGTTCACCCTCGCCTGCCTGCTGACGCTGCCGCTGCAGGTGTGGCTGGGCTGGTGGCTGGCGTGGGGACGGCGGCGCGCCTGATCGCGCGTCAGCGCCGCGGCCACGCCGCCAGCAGCGCCCACAGGCCGCCGATGCCGGCGATCCACGCCGACGCCGGCACAGAGAAAATGCTCGGGCCGCCCGCTTCCAGGCCGTACAGCACGGCCGCGACGATCAGCAGGCCCACGCCGAGGATGGCGGCGACCACGCGGCGCTGCATGCCCTTCATCGTCTGCGCGAGATCGGTGAGGTCCTTGGAACGCAGCGACAGTTCGTGCCGGCCGTCCACTTGCTGGCTCAGCCACGCGTGCACCAGGCGCGGCATGTCCGGCGCATGGGTCATGATTTCGGGCAGGCGCTTGCGGAACTCCTGCGCGGCGCGCTGCGGGCTGTATCGCTCCAGCAGGATGCGCTCCAGCACCGGCTTGGCGACGGCCCAGATGTCGATCTGCGGGTCCAGCTGGCGGCCGACGCCTTCGATGTTGAGCAGCGTCTTCTGCAGCAGGATCAGCTGCGGTTGCAGGGTGAGTTCGTAGCGCTGCGCGGTGCGGAACAGCTTGGCCAGCACCTCGGCCAGCGAGATCTCGCTGAGCGGACGGGTGAAGTACGGCTCGCACACCGCGCGTGCCGCCGCTTCCAGTTCGTCGATGCGGATGTACGACGGCATCCAGCCCGCCTGCACGTGCAGTTCGGCGATGCGGCGGTAGTCCCGGTTGAAGATCGCCATGAAATTCTCGGCGAGCCAGAACTGGTCGTCGCGCGAGAGCTGGCCCATGATCCCGAAATCCAGCGCGATGAAGCGCGGGTCTTTCTTGCGTTCCGGATCCACCCAGATGTTGCCGGCGTGCGCGTCGGCGTGGAAGAAGTTGTCGCGGAACACCTGCTGGTAGAACACGCGCACGCCCTTGGCGGCGAGTGCCTTGCGGTCGATGCCGGCGGCATCCAGCGCGGCGATGTCGTCGGACGGAATGCCGCGCACGCGTTCCATCGTCATCGCGCGTTCGGCGGTGTGCGACCAGATCACTTCCGGCACGTACAGGTCGGGCGAGTCGGCCCAGTTGCGGCGCAGCAGGCTGGCGTTGCCGGCCTCGCGCTGCAGGTCGAGTTCGGCCGCCAGCGTGTTCTCGATCTCGGCGACGACTTCGCGCGGGCGGATCTTGTCGGCGGCGGGGTGCGCGCGCTCGACGATGGCGGCGATGCTTTCCAGCAGCGCGATGTCGCCGGCGATCTGCTTGCGGATGTCGGGCCGCAGCACCTTCACCACCACCTCGCGACCGCCGGGCAGGATGGCCGCGTGCACCTGCGCGATGGAGGCGGACGCCAGCGGCGTGGTGTCGAACTGCTCGAACGCCTCGTGGATCGGCTGGCCGAGTTCCTCTTCCACCAACCGGCGCGCGATCTCGCCATCGAAGGGCGCGACGCGGTCCTGCAGCAGGGTCAGTTCTTCGGCGATGTCGGGCGGGATCAGGTCGCGGCGCGTGGACAGGATCTGGCCGAACTTGACGAAGATCGGCCCGAGTTCCTGCATCGCCAGGCGCAGGCGCGCGCCGCGCGGTTGCGCCGCGATCTGGGCCGAGGCGCGCGGCACGAACGGACGCGCGAGCCGCAACCAGCGTTCGACCGGCGTGCCTTCCAGCAGGTCGTCGAGGCGGTAGCGGAGCAGGACGCGTCCGATGCGGCTGGCCCGCAACACCGACTTCATGCGCGTTGCTCCACGCGTGCGGCGAGGCGGCCGACGCGCACGGCCAGGCGCTCGACGTCGTCGCGCACGGCATCGACGTCGTCGTGGAAGGCGTTGAGTTCGGCGCGGCCGACGACGTCGCGCGATTCCTCGGTGACGTACTCGGCGGCGCTCTCTGCGACGTTGCCGGCGACGATCCGCGCCTGCTGCAGGCCGGCGCGCACGGTGTTGGCCACCTGCACGCCGATCACGTCGCCGAACACGCGGGTGAACGGCAGCGACCAGTCGGGATCGAAACGGGTGGCGAGCGTCTGCAAGCGGCGGGCGAGATCGGCATCGCCGGAGACGTGCAGCTTGCCGACTGGAGCGGCATCGTCGCGGCGGAAGAACGGGAGCTGGGACAGCAGCCCGCCGAGCGTGCTGCGCACGGCGAGGTCGGCATCGAGGACTTCGCTCGCGGGGCCCACCTGCAACTGACCACCGCCGACGATGATGTCCATCGCCAGCGCCGGTGCATCGATGCGCAGCTGGATGCGACGGCCTTCCAGCGGCAGCAGCGCCGCCTGGGTGTCCGGGTCCAGCGTGAGGGCGTGGTTGAGCGCGGTTTCCAGCGCGCGGCCGGCGAGCGGCTTCAGGGCATCGAACGGGGACAGGTGTCGGGTGGGAGGGCTCATTTGCATGAGCCCCCCCCCCTAAGAACCGTACGTGCGAGTTTCCCCGCATACGGCTCAAGCCTGCTTAAAGCCCCCGTGAGGGAGCCGGCTTCACTACTTTCAAACCAAGTTGATGGACTCGGATATGACATACGGGGTGCAGGAGAACTCGGTTAGCCAGTGTATCCGGCCCACCCATCGCCTTGTAGACGATGTGGTGGTTTTCCCACCCAGTTTCCTGCGTGATGGCCCCTTGGCACAAGGCGCAACGACCGGCTTGCGATTGATAAAGAGATAGCCACTGCTTTCTTTGGCACTTGCTGTTCAGCAAGCGCTGTTGTCGCAGGGTCTCTCCGTACCTTTCATCAGCCGGGTCGAAGGGGTTGTAACTCCCTTTGACCTTTTGATGCCTCCGAATTGGAGTATCCGCAAGCGTATAAAGCGTCGCCTGCCGCGGTACTCCGTACCTGTCAGTTCCCATCCCGGCGAACACCCAGTTTCGAAGCTCGACCGAGTGAAAATACTTATTTCTCACCCAGTCCACCCTCTTGTCTGGATGTCGCCGTTTCGCCCATCGCCAGATCGCCCGGTGTATCAGGTGATCCATGCGATTGAACGCCATCTTGGCCACTACGGGGCTGTGATAGTTCGCCCAGCCTCGCAGTATTGGGTTCAGCAGGTCGATCAGATCGTACTGCCGTACCGTCTTGTTGCTACTGATAGCCTCCTTGACCTTGCAATAGTTCGATTGCTCGCTCTTCTTGCTCGGTTTGATGAGCATCTTTCCGCTGTACTTGCGGAAGTTCCAGCCCAGGAAGTCGAAACCCTCGTTGATGTGCACGATGCGCGTCTTTTCCATCGACAGTTCGAGCCCTCGTTCTTTGAGGAACCCTTCCACCCATGGCTTGACCTCCTCCTCCAGCAACTCCTTCGAGCTACCGGTTATGACGAAGTCATCCGCGTACCGCACCACATTTACTTTGAGTCCCGCAGCTTTCGTCTTGCCTATCCGCGCACGTAGGTGCGCGTGCAGACCTGACTCCAGCCCATTCAGTGTCACATTGGCCAATGTAGGGCTGATGATGCCGCCCTGTGGCGTTCCTTCTTCGGTGTGCTGAAGAAGCCCCTTGTGGATGACCCCGGCCTTCAGCCACTTTCTGAGCACCGTTCTGTCCATGCGGACATTGCGAAGCAGCCAGTCGTGGTTGATGTGGTCGAAACACCCCTTGATGTCCGCTTCCAGCACCCATTGGGCCGAAGCCGTCTGGGACAGGGAAACAAACAACTGGCTCATGGCATCGTGCGTCGAGCGATTAATCCGGAAGCCGTAGCTGTTCGGATCACTCGTCGATTCGGATACCGGCTCCAGTGCCAGCAGATGAAGCGCCTGCATGGCCCGATCCAAGATCGTCGGGATTCCCAGCGGACGTTCCTTGCCGTTGGCCTTCGGGATGTAGACGCGGCGTAGCGGCTTGGGCTTGTACCCTCGCCGCCTCATCCGGCCTATCGCTTCCAATCGGGTTTCAGGCGTGTCCCAGAGTTCACGATCGACACCTGCCGTTCGTGAGCCTTGGTTCTCTGTCACTCGTCTTGCCGCCATTACCTTGCCGCAGTACGAGCGGGTCAGCCAGCGTTGCAGGGCTTTCACCTTGCGCCACTGACCTTCCTGTGTTGCCTTCGCGATACGGACCTGTATACCCCGCACATTCCTTTCCACCCGGCGCCAGTCGATCTGGTGCCAGTTGTCAGGAACGTGGGAACGCGCAGGCCCGCGAGGGGTCACTCTCATGCTTCGTTCCTCCTGAGATGAAACATCCCGGCGGAAAGACGCATGGAGCCCCGGCAGGGGCGACATGCGCCCCGTCGGGGTTGGGTAGTCGTGGACCGAAGCCCACGTAGATAGGGTCAAGCAGGTGACACGCGATGCAGACCAGTCGGAAGTGGGCGTATCCGCTCCATTACAGAGGGGCATTTGCTTTCTCCGACCTCCCTTACCCGCTCCCAACAGCGCCCCTTGCGGAGAGCCTGCCCAGAGGGCGGGAGTGCGGGTATTACCACGTTCCTTGAAGATCACACGACTGAGGCAGGGTCTGTCTATTCGCCGGCGGCTTGTCTTGGTGACGCATCCCATGCATGGAGTGGGATGACCAGCCGCGGAGTACCTATAAGCAGCTTCGGTACTGCAATGGTGACGACGTTTATCGACAATTCACAAAAGTTACCCATTTCAGCCAGCCTCGCCCCTCATCCGGTTTGCTGCTACCAGAATCTGCGTGAAAACCTCGCGACTTCACGCCCCTTGCGGGAGACTTGTTCAGTGGGCTTCGCACCCCTCCGTTTCCGAAGACGCACGCCACTTCAGGCTACTGGCGGTCACACACCAGGTCCTACTTCCCGTCATCCGGACGGGTAGGACAATGATCAACAAGACACAGGTTCGCGTAGAGATAGTGCTGGCTTCTTGCAAGCCAACTCATTGATTCGCAAGGACACGACAGGGTCGTGTGGGAATTCCATGCACGACATACCCTGCCCTTGCGGCGGAGTCTGACGTACTTCCCGACTCCGCTTGCGGATTTCGATGGGACCCCGGAGGGTCTTGGTTAGATGGAGTATTAAGGCACTCAGACCTACGAGCTACACGAACCTTCGTGTCGCACCCATGCCGTCATTCTAGCGGCAAGGCCTTGCACCCCGCCCGTCCGCAGGCCGGCTTCCTGCCGGACCGGACGGGCGCGGCGGCATCCTGCCGCCCCGGCGGAGAGAGACGGTGATGGCGTCAGACGCGCTTGCCGCGCAGCATCGAGACGACGGCCAGGATCAGGAACACGACGAACAGCACCCACGCAATGTTGGTGGCGGCGCCGGCGATGCCACTGAAACCCAGCACGGCCGCGATGATCGCGACGATGAAGAAGATGACGGCGTAGTGCAGCATGGGGAACTCCTGTTGGCATGCGGCCAGGAAGGCCGGTGGTGGGGCCATGCTGGAATGCCGGGAGTCATCGCCGCGTGAGCGTGGGGCGCACGCAGACGGCCACGCTTAAGCGTCGTGATCCATGCGTGAAGGGTCGCCGCCGAAGCGCGGCGCGTCAGACCGGATGGTCGCGCAACCAGGCCTGCAGGCGCGCAAAACCTTCTTCCATCGACACGCGCGGCACGTAGCCGAAATCGCGGCGCGCGGGCGCCATGTCGTACCAGTGCGCGGTGGCGAGTTGTTCGGCGAGGAAGCGCGTCATCGGCGGTTCGCCCTTCAGCGGCAGCACCGTCCACAGGGTTTCGCACACCGCGCCCACGCGGTACGCGGCCTTGAACGACAGGTGCTTGTCCACGCGCGGCGCGCCGGCCGTTTCCAGCAGCGCGTTGAGCAGCTTGCGCATCGGCCACGGCTCGCCGTTGGAGATGAAGTACGCCTTGCCTGCGCAGGCGGCGCCCGGCGCGAGATGGTCGAAGGCATCGAAGTGCGCCTGCGCAGCGTTGTCGATGTAGGTGGTGTCGACGTGGTTCTCGCCGCTGCCGACGATGCGCAGCCGGCCGGCGCGCGCACGCGACACCAGGCGCGGGAGGATCTGGTGGTCGCCCGGGCCCCAGATCAGGCGCGGGCGCAGCGCGACCGTCGCCAGCGAAGCCTCGTTGGCGGCGAGCACGGCTTTCTCGGCGATCGTCTTGGTGCTCGCGTACGGCGCCTTGAAGCCTTCGCCATAAGGCACGTCGGCGGCGGTGCCGCCTTCGACCGGATGCGTGGCACGGTGGGTCACGCTGGGCGTGGAGGTATAAACCAGCCGGCCGATGCCGTGCGCGCGGCAGGCATCGAGCACATTCTGCGTGCCGACCACGTTGGCGTCGTGGTAGCTGCGATAGCTGCCCCACGCGCCGGCCTTGGCAGCGTTGTGGAAGACCGCATCGACGCCGTCGGCGGCATGCCGCACCGCGTGCGCATCGGCGAGATCGCCCTGCACCTGGCCCACGCCCAGTTCGCGCAACGCCGGGTAATAACCGCGATTGAGGCTGATGACCTCGTGCCCGCGCTCGACCAGGCCACGGCACAGTGCCTGACCGAGGAATCCACCGCCGCCGGTAACGAGGATCTTCATGCGTGTTGCTCCTTTTGCGTGGCGGCCCACACGGCCAGCGTCTCGCGGCCGATCTTGGCGTTGTGGCGGATGTCGACGGGAAAGCCCGGGTGCGGCAGGAACACGCCGATGCGTGCGGTATGCGGAAGGCGTGCGCCGATCTCGCGCAGTTCGGCCTCGATGCGCACGCGATCGGCGACCACGCCGAGCATCAGCTCGTAGCACAGCGCCGGCCGCTGCAAGCCAGCCTCGCCCACGCCGACCAGCGCGGTGCGGCGGACCTGTGGATGCGTGTTGAACACGGGCTCGACCTGCTCGGTGTAGAGCGGGCCGTCGGCGGTCTCCACGCGCTGCGTCTTGCGCCCGCAGAACCACAGTCGGCCTTCGCCATCGAACCAGCCCACGTCGCCCATGCGATGCACGATGCGCTCGCCCCCGTCGGGCAGCGCTTCGCGGATCTTGGCGATCCGCGTGGCCGCGTCGCGGCGGAAATAAGTATCGGTGGCGGTGGGGCCGGCGACGGTGATTTCGCCGACCTCGCCATCGGGCACGATGTCGACGTCGCGCCAGTCGGCGATCGGCGCATCGACGATGCGGATGATGCGGACCTCGTTCGGCGGGACGGCGCGACCGACGCAGGTGCCGGCACCGGCTTCGGTCGCCGTGCGCGTGGATTCCAGTTCGCGGCCTTCGATGACGGCAACGGGCAGGCACTCGGTCGCGCCGTACGGCGTCCAGAACTGCGCACCCTCGGGGAGCAGCGTGCGGATCTTCGCCACGGTATCGGGCGGCACCGGCGCACCGGCGGACGTCACGCGCTGCACGGTGGGCAGCGGTGCGCCGTGGTCGGCGAGCACCTTCATCAACGCCGGCGAGCCGAACAGCTGGGTGACGCCGAAGCGCGCGATGGCCGCGTGCAGCTTGTTCGGGTCGGCACTCGCGGGCCGGGTGGGATCCATGTCGGGGATCACCGAGGTCAGCCCCAGCGCAGGATCGAACAGCGCGAACGGCGGGAAGGTCGGCAGGTCCACGCCGCCGGGCTGCATGCCGAACGCATTGCGCAGCAGTTCGATCTGGGCGACGAAATGACGATGACGATAGACCACGCCCTTCGGCACGCCGGTGGAGCCGCTGGTGAACAGGATGCCGGCGACATCGTCGGGCGAGGTGTCCGCGAGTTGCGGGCCCGCGCCGCTGCCGCGCGCTTCGATCTTCGCCAGCGTGGTGCCGCCCCAGGCCCAGCGCGTGCCGACGGTGACGATCTTCTTCGCCGATCTCGCCCAGCCCAGCACGCGGCGCGCGACCTGGGCGAGCGGGATGCCGATGAAGGCCTCGGGCTCGGCTTCGTCCAGGCATTGCTTCAGCGCACGGCGGTCGATGCCGGGGTCTACCAGCACCGGCACGGCACCGGCCTTGAACAGCGCGAACATCAGCAGGAAGAACTCCGGCGTGGGCCGCACCATCACCACCGTGCGGCTGCCGCGGCCGATGCCGTACGCGCCCAGGCCGGCGGCGATGGCGTCGCTGCGGGCATCGAGCTGCGCGTAGGTGAGCTCGCGGGTGTAGCGGCCGGCGCCATCGGGGCAGCGCATGGCCACGCGGTCGGGCTGCTCGCGGGCCAGCCGGGGCAAGCTGGCGGCGATGTTGCACGGATCGGTCATGCGGGCATTGTCGCCGCTGGGCGGTACTTGCGTCAGCCCGCGGCGTTGGCAGAATGCGCGTCCCGCCCGCGCCCTGACGCCAGCCCACGCCGATGCACCCCTGCCTGACCTGCGGCGCCTGCTGCGCCCACTTCCGCGTGAGCTTCCACTGGAGCGAGGCGGACCCCGACCAGGGCGGCGTGGTGCCGATCGAACTGACCGAGCCGTTGCGCGTGCACGAGCGGGTGATGCGCGGCACCTCGCAGAAGGAGCCGCGTTGCGTGGCGCTGGACGCCGACATCGGCCGCTACAGCCGCTGCACGATCCACGACCGGCGCCCGTCGGTCTGCGCGCTGGTGCCGGCCTCGCTGGAATTCGGCGAGCGCAGCGCGCAATGCGACAAGGCGCGGCTGGCGCATGGCTTGCCGCTGCTCGAGGCAGCGGACTGGGCGGGCGTGGTGGACGCCGAAAAGAACCCGCTGCCGGCGCTCTGACGCGCCGCTCAATCGAGCGGGTGGCGGTCCAGGAAGTCGCGGATCAGCGGCACCAGGATCTCGTGCTTGTCTTCCAGCACATAGTGGCCGGCGTCTTCGTACGCGTGCACTTCCGCGTTCGGCAACGCGGCGCGGAAACCGTCGAGGAAGTGCTTGTCGAACACGAAGTCCTTCAAGCCCCAGCCCAGGAATGCGGGCCGGTCGGCGAACGACGGCAGCGCCTTGCCGGCGGCGTCGAGCAGCGGCCACGCCTTGTCCTTCGGACCGAGCGGGATGTCCTGCATGAAGCGGATCGTGGAGATGCGGTTGGCCCAGGTGTCGTACGGCGACACATAGGCGCGGCGCACGTCGGTGGGCATGCGGCGTTCGACGCCGATCCACGACGCGCCGGCCGAGAAGGCGTTGAAGCCGCGGATGATCCACTCGCCGATCTTCCAGTCGCGGCCGAGCCCGATCTGCCACGGCATCGCCTTCGCGGCGGGCATCGGGAACGCGGCGGTGTTGGTGACCACCAGGCGCTTCACCTGCGCGGCGTGCGAAAGCGCCCAGCCGAAACCGATCATGCCGCCCCAGTCGTGCACGGCCAGCGTCACCGGGCCGGTGATGCCGAGGTGGCGCAGCAGCGCGGCGACGTCGTCCACGCGCGACTGCAGGGTGTAGTCGTAGCGGCTGTCGTCAGGCTTGTCCGACAGGCCCATGCCGATGTGGTCGGGCACGATGCACCGGTACTTGTCCGACAGCCCCGCCACCAGCGTGCGCCAGTAATAGCTCCACGACGGATTTCCGTGCAGCATCACCACCACCTCGCCGTCGCGCGGACCTTCGTCGAGGTAGTTCATCGACAGGCCCGGGCGGACCTCGAAGCGCTGCGGATGGGAGGGATAGCCGGGAAGGTTCATCGTGCGTCGCCGCCGTCAAAGAAAAGGGCCGGCGAACCGGCCCCCTGGATACGAAGTGCGGCAGGGATCACCAGACCACTTCGGCCATCGTGCAGTTCAGGCCCGAGCCGATGCCGAGCAGGGCGATGCGGTCGCCCTTCTTCAGCTTGCCCAGTTCCTTCAGCTTGCTCAACACGATCGGCACGGAAGCCGGACCGATGTTGCCGTGCTCGGTGAAGATGGTCATGACCTTCTGCGGATCGATGCCGAAGGACTTGATGAAGGCCTGCGTGTGCGGGCGGCTGACCTGGTGGATGACGAACTGGTCCAGTTCGTCGACCGCCCAACCCAGCGCGACCTTGGCGGCGGCGAAGGTCTTGTTGGCCAGCTTCATGCCTTCGATCAGCAGCATGCGGGTGTCGGTGACCATGCGGTCGAGGTTGCCGCGGCAGAGCTTGTTCCACTCGGTCGCCGAACGCGTCACGCCGCCCTTGTAGCGCGGGGCGTCCGGCACGAGCGCAGCGCGCGCCATGACCATGGCCACGGCGCCGCAGCCCAGGGTCAGCGCGGCCAGTTCGTCGCGGAACTGCTGTTCGGTGATGTCGGGCGCGTTGAGGCGCTCGATGGTCTTTTCATAAACCAGGTTGGCGGTCTCGCCATCGACGACCAGCGCGTAGTCGATCTCGTCGCGCTCGAGCATGCGGGCGGCGATGTCCATGCCGTTGATGAAGGCCAGGCACGCATTGGCGACGTCGAAGGTCTGGCAATGCTCGGCCACGCCCAGGTTGCCGCAGACGATGCTGGCGGTGGACGGCTCCAGGTAGTCGCGGCTGACGGAGGTGTTGACCACCAGGCCGACCTTGTCGGCGGTGATGCCGGCGTCGAGCAGGGCCTTGCGCGCGGCCATGGTGGCGGCGTCGGAAGCCTGGGTGTCGGCGTCCCACAAACGGCGGGCGTGCACGCCGGCGATGTCGTTGAGGACGTCCGTCTTGATGCCCAGGCGGTCGAGCGTGGGCTGCAGGCGGGCGTTGATCTCGTCCGACGTCAGCGTGTGGGGCGCATCGATATGCGCCAGTCCCGCGATGGAGACATTCTTGAAGAGCATCGAGGTTAGCGCCAAGGCTCAGGCGGAAGGGGCCGACAAGGGTACTTGCTTCCCGTCTTCACCGCATCTTTACGCGCCCGGTCGCACCCCGACACGCCCGCTCAAGTGTGACTCAGTTCACACTTTATCGACCGCACCGATAGGCGGCGAAGCGCTGCTCGCCGTTGGCGGGGTCGCCGAGCGGCTGCAGGGTATCGGCCTGCAGGCCAGGGCCCTCGTTGCGGGCCAGGGTTTCCAGCTCGTCGCGCACCCGCAGGTTGTTGCGGTCATAGAAGGCCACGCTGTCTTTCACCGAAACCGACACTTCGCCGCGCTTCTCGCAGCCCGCGGGTGCCGCACCGCCGGGAATGACCCGGACGTTCTTCGCGGACGGCGCCAGGTGCACCCAGGTGCAGGCGGACAACAGCACGGTGGAAGCCACGGCAAGCAGGGCGAGACGCATCGGGGTCACCTTGGAATGTGAGTCGTGGCCATTCTGGCCGACGCCGGATGAATCGATCCGGGCCGACCGCCGTCCCCGGCGAGGGACGGCGGCAGGGCCAGTCTTACTTCTTGGCGTTGCCGTCGGCGTCGAGCTCGACCGCTTCGCCCAACTGCAGCGCGCGCACCGAGGCACCGACCTTGGACAGGTCGCCCACGACCACCCAGGTCAGCGCGGCCGGCGACAGCGTGGTCGCGGCCTTGGCCACGTCGGCGGCACCAATGGCCTCGTTGCGGGCCTTGTACTGGACGATGTAATCGTCCGGGCGGCCATAGCGCTGGTTGGAGGCGATCTGGCTGAGCACGGCGGAAGCGGTCTCGTACGCCCCCGGCAGCTCAAGCGTGTTCGCCGCGCGGATCTTGGCGATCTCGTCCGGCTTGGCCGGCACCTGGCCGGTGGCGAACTGGCTGATTTCCTTCTGCAGCTCCTTCATCGAATCAGCCGTGCGATCGCTCTGCACCGCCGCGCTCGCCCACCACGGGCGCTGGCCCAGCGTGTTGCGGGCGCCGCTGTAGGAACCGTAGGCCCAGTGCTTGTCCTCGCGCAGGTTCATGTTGAGGCGCGAGCTGAACTGGCCGCCGAGCACGCCGTTGGCGAAGTCGAAGTCGATCGTGCCGGCGTCGCCGGTGGGCGGCACCAGCTGCGCGGCATAGACGTTGGACTGGATCGCGCCCGGCTGGTCGATCAGGAACACGCGCGGCTTGGCGGCGTTGGCAACCTTCGGCACGGCGGCCAGCTTGGGCGCGTTCGGCGCGGCCTTCCAGTTGCCGAGGCGGGCTTCCAGCAGCGGCACGATCTGCGCCAGCGTGGTGTCGCCGACGATGGTGATGCGGGCCTGGTCCGGCTGCAGCCAGTCGCGGTGGAAGGCGACCAGGTCATCGCGGGTCAGCGAGGCGATCGAGGCTTCGGTGCCCGAGCCGGTGAACGGGATCGCGTACGGGTGGCCGGCGCCGTACAGCAGCGGCGGCAGCGTGCGCAGCGCGGCGGTCTGCGGGCGGGCCTTTTCCTGCTTGATGCCGGCGATCCAGGTGGCGCGCACGCGCTCGATCTCGCCCGCGTCGAAGGTCGGACGACGCAGCACGTCGGCCAGCAGGTCGAGCGAGGGTTCCAGCTTCTCGGTCAGCGCGGACAGGCCGACCGAGGCTGAATCCAGGCCACCGCCGGTGCTGAGTTCGGCGCCCAGGGCTTCCTTGCGCGCAGCGAAGGCCAGCGCGCTGTAGTCGCCCGCACCCTCGTCCATCATCTGCAGCGCGAAGCTCGCGGTGCCCAGCTTCTTGCCGACGTCGGCGGCATAGCCACCGGGGAATTCGACATTGAACTGCACCACCGGCGTCTCATGGCGTTCGGCCAGCACCACCTGCATGCCGTTGGACAGCGTGGCGCGCTGCACGGCGGGGAACTTCAGGTCGGGGAAGGTCGTGGTCTTCGGCACGCCGGTGCTGCGGTCGACGTCGGTCTTCACCGTCTTGAACTTCGGGTCGACCTTCGGCGTGGCGGCCGGCGTGGTGGCCGGTGCGGCGAACACGGTTTCCGGCAGCGAAGAGGCTGGCGTCTCACTCGGCTGCACGAGGATGGTGTGCGATGCGCCCGCCAGCCACTTCTTCGCGGCGGCCTGCACCTCGGCCGCGGTCGCGTTGGCGAGGATGTCGAGTTCTTCCTGGTAGCAGTCCGGCTTGCCCTGGTAGACGGCGCACGACGCGAGCACGTCGGACTTGCCGCCAAAGCCACCGATGCGCTCGATGCCGCGCACGAACGACGCACGGCCGGCGACCTTGGCGCGCTCCAGTTCGTCGGCGGTCGGGCCGCTGGCGATCAGGCGCTTCAGTTCTTCGTCCAGCGCCTTCTCCACCTTCGCCGGATCCACGCCTTCCTTCACCGTCGAGACGAGGAAGAAGGTGCCGCTGATCTCGCTGCTCCACTGGTAGGCGCTGGCCTGGTCCGCGATCTTCTCGCCATGCACCAGGCGGGTGTCGAAGCGCGACGCCGCGCTGCCGCCCAGCACCTGGGCGAACAGGTCCAGCAGCGCCGCGTCCTTCGAGCCCATCTCGGCCACGGCCCAGCCGCGGTACAGGCGCACCTGCGGCACGCGATCCGGAATGGTTTCGCGCGTGTCCTTGGCGTGGGTGGGAATGTTGGCCTTCATGTCGGCCAGCGTGGCGCTGGCGGGAATGTCGCCGAAGTAGCGCGTGACCTTCTGCTTGGCGGTGGCCACGTCGATGTCGCCGGCCAGCACCAGCACGGCGTTGTTCGGGCCGTACCAGCTGCGGAACCAAGTCTTCACGTCGTCCAGGGTGGCGGCGTCCAGGTCGGCCATCGAGCCGATGGTCTGCCAGCTGTAGGGATGGCCGGCCGGGTACAGGGCTTCGAACATGCGGGCCATGATGCGGCGGCCGTAGGGCTGGTTCTCGCCCTGGCGCTTCTCGTTCTGGACCACGCCACGCTGTTCGTCCAGCCCCTTCTGGTCGATCGCACCGAGCAGGTGGCCCATGCGGTCGGATTCCATCCACAGCGCCATGTCGAGCGCGGTGGTGGGCACGTTCTGGAAGTAGTTGGTGCGGTCCTGGTTGGTGGTGCCGTTCTGGTCGGTGGCGCCGACCAGCTCGAACGGGGTGAAGAACTCGCCGGGCTGGTTCTCGCTGCCCTGGAACATCAGGTGCTCGAACAGGTGGGCGAAGCCGGTGCGGCCCGGGGTCTCGTTCTTGCTGCCCACGTGGTACCAGATGTTCACTGCCACGATCGGTGCCTTGCGGTCGGTGTGCACGATTACGCGCAGGCCGTTGGGCAGGGTGAACTCCTCATAGGGAATGACGATGTCCGCACCGGCGGCCGGCTTCGCGTACGTGGGTGCCGGCGCGTAGGCCAGCCCTCCGACGGCGGCGGACAGGGCGACGGCAAGCAGGGCGGCGCGGGGCCGGCGGGAAACGCGCATCGGACACTCCTTAGTAATACTGAATGGGCAGCAGAACCCTCGATGCTAACCGTCGCCCCGGCTCATTACACTAGGCCACAAGCCATGACGGATGGCCTATGCGGCCCGCGCCGCCAGCCCGTTCCGTCCACCCGGGAGGTGCCATGGACCGCAAGCACTGCCTCGTCACCGGCGCCAACCGCGGGTTGGGCCTGGAACTCGTCCGCCAGCTGCTGGGCCGGCACTGCCACGTCATCGCCACCTGCCGGCAGCCCGGCAAGGCCACCGCGCTGACTACCTTGGCCGGCGACCATCCCGGACGCCTGCACGTATTGCCGCTGGACGTCGCCGACCCGCGCAGCCGCGCCGCGCTGGTGCGCGAACTGCCGCTGGTGACCGACGAAGAACCCCTGCACCTGCTGGTCAACAACGCCGGCGTCCTGCGGGGCGGCGAACGCTTCGGCCAGGTGGCGCCGGTCGATCTGGATGCCAGCTTCCACACCAACGCCGCCGGACCGTTCCTGCTGACCCAGGCCCTCGCGCCGCGGCTGGCCGACGGCGGCGTGGTCGCCAACATCTCGTCGGAAGTCGGCTCGATCGGCTTGCGCCAGGAGTTCCGCACGCCCAGCTATGCCATCGGCAAGGCGGCGCAGAACATGGCCACCTCACTGTTGTCGCAAGCATTCGCGGCCCAGGGGGTCGTGGTGGTGGCGCTGCATCCCGGCTGGGTGCGTACGGACATGGGCGGACAGAACGCCGCGCTGTCCGTGCAGGAGTCCGCCTCGGGCCTGCTGCATGTGATCGATCGACTCACACCGGAGGACAGCGGCGGCTTCCTCGACTGGCAGGGCGAGCCCCTGCCCTGGTGAATCTGAACGCCAGCATCCGACATGCCGGGGAACTGCAACGGTTCCTAGCTAAACGGCATCACAACCAGCACACCCCAAGCTGACCGGCCTCCGACTGAAGCGGCGTGTTCGCAGTCACAACACACACCTCCCGGCGTCTTGTTCAAGCAGGACGGACACCCGGACGGACACGCACCTCGGACACCGGACAGCGAAAAAGCACCACTTAGTTCAATTGGATCAATAACTTGTAGTTGGCACGGTTCCTGCGTTACCCATAACAAGATTCCCGCCGTTCCGAACCGAACCTGACTGAACCCTGAACCAAAGCACCGAAACGAAAGGTTTCGCTTGACCGTTCTGTCTAGGTGTACTACCTTACTACCACACCACCCAACAACATCACTACAGAGGCATGACAATGAACGCCAAGAACCTCCTCCCGCTGACCGCCGCCGTCGTCTTCGCGCTGTGCGCCGGCTCCATGGTCATCTCGGCCACCCACGCCGACAACAACCACAACGCCGCCCAGGCGAACACCATCGTCGACCTGCCGACCGTCACCGTGACGCCGGACGCCGCCGACCTGGCCCACTACAACACGTACAAGAACGCCAAGATCGTCGACCTGGCCGCCGTCACCGTGACGCCGGACGCGAGCGACCTGGCCTACTTCGTCGCCAGCCAGGCGGTGCGCGTGGTCGACATGCCGGTGGTCACCGTGCGTCCGTCGGCGGAAGACATGCAGCAGGTCGCTGCGCAGGCGGGTGTGCTGGCCAGCCAGCTGGCTTCGCGTTGATACGCAGGCAACACGTTCCAACCGCGTAACACGCAAGCCGGCTGCGGCCGGAGTTCCACCGCACCACCGCCCGCGAGGCCATGCAGCGCCGCGTAGAATGCGCGCCATGACCGACGCCCTGGACCTCGACGTCCTGCTGTACCAGCCGGAAATTCCCCCGAATACCGGCAACGCCATCCGCCTCTGTGCGAACACCGGCGCGCGACTGCACCTGATTGAGCCCCTCGGGTTCACGTTGGAAGACAAGCAGCTCAAGCGCGCCGGTCTGGATTACCACGAATACGCCACGCTGCAGGTCCATGCGTCGCTCGACGCGGCCCTGCAGCGCATCCGTCCTGCGCGCCTGTTCGCCCTCAGCACGCGCAGCACCACGCGCTACGACCAGGTCGAGTACCGACCGGGCGATGCCTTCCTGTTCGGCCCGGAAACGCGCGGCTTGCCGCAGGACGTACTGGACGGCCTGCCGGCAGAACACCGATTGCGATTGCCCATGCGACCGGACAACCGCAGCCTCAATCTTTCCAACACCGTCGCCGTGATGGTGTTCGAGGCCTGGCGCCAGGCGGGGTTCCCCGGCGGCGCGTGATTGCGCGTAGGCTGGTGCGATGGCCTCCCCGGCACGCCCGCCTTCCGCTTCGCAGTTCGATGTCGTACGGCTGCTCGACACCGCGACCGTCTCGGTGCGCGATGTCTGCTGCCGAGGCGAATGCCCGCATCGCAGCGACGAGGAATGCATCGGCGCCACGCATCTGGTGTTCCCCTATCGCGGCACCTACCTGCGCCACGTCGGCCAGACCCAGGCCGTCGCCGACGCCAACCATGTGCTGCTCTTCAACGCCGGGGAGGGCTACCAGGTCAGCCATCCGGTGGAAGGCGGCGACGCCAACTTCGTCCTCCAACTGGCCGACGCCTTGCTCGACGAGCTCGCGCCGGCACCGTTGCGGCGCAAGGGCGCGGAGGTCGCCTTTCGCCACCAGGCCCTTCGCATCGATGCTCGCACGCAGGCGCTGGTCGCGCTGCTCAGCCATGCCTTGCGACGCGGCACCTGCGAACCGCTCGAGGCCGAAGGCCTGGCGCTGACGCTGGCCTCGCGCAGCCTCGGCGCGCGCACCGCACATGTGCCCGGCGCAACGCGCGGACGGCAGCGGCTGGTCGACCGGGCCAAGCTGCTGCTTGCCAGCGATCCCGGGCGACGCTGGACGCTGGCCGAGATCGCGGATGAGATCGGTGGTTCGCCGGTCTACCTCACCCAGGTGTTCCGCCAGGTCGAAGGTCTCCCGCTGTACCGCTACCAGCTGCAGTTGCGGCTGGCGCGCGCGCTGGACCTGCTCGCCACGGCCGAGGATGTCTCCACGGTGGCGCACGACCTCGGCTTCTCCAGCCACAGCCATTTCGCATCCGCGTTCCGCCAGGCCTACGGCCGCTCGCCGAGCACCTTTCGCGCGTCGTGAGTGCGCGGGAAACCGCTAAAGATTCCGACAGCGCCGCGCCGACCCGCATGGTCTCCTGTGGCTGCCCAAACCCGGGCAGCCTTCTGGAGCGTGTCATGTCCGAACAAACCTGCGCCGCCTGCGATTACCCGCTGGACGGCAATGCGATCAAGGTGACCCTTGGCGGTCGCACGGTGGAAGTGTGTTGCGAGGAATGCGCGGAGAAACTGCGCGAAGCGAACGGCGCGGCGGCCTGAGCCGCGACACAGCCCTCAGCCGAAACGCGCCAGCGCGTACGGCGCGAGCGGAATCTCCGTTGCTTCACCCGACATCAACCGATCGAGCAGGCGACCGGTCACCGGCCCCTGGGTCAGGCCCAGGTGGCCGTGGCCGGTGGCGACGAAGATCTCTTCGCCCGGCACGCGGTCGATGATCGGCAGCGAGTCCGGTGTGCAGGGCCGGTTGCCGGCCCATTCGGACACCGGCTCGCCGGCGATGCCGGGGAACAGCTTGCGTGCTTCCGGATCGAGCCGGCGGATCAGGTGGTAGTGCGGATCGCGGCCGAGCGCGGTCAGTTCCTTGATGCTGGTCATGCGGATGCCCGCCTGCATCGGCGACACCACCATGTAGCGCTCGGCCCACAGCGTGGGGCGACGCACGACGGCCTCGGCCTGCGGATACATCAGGTGGTACCCACGCGCCGGGATCACCGGGATCTTCAGGCCGAACGGCTGCAGCAACGCATTGCTCCACGCACCCGCGGCCACCACGACGCGACCCGCCTGCACCGGACCATGGTCGGTATCGAGGTGGTAACTACCGTCACGGCGCGCGATCGCCGATACGCTGGCCGTCAGCGGCACGGCACCGCGTGCGCTCAGGTGGTTGAACAACCGTCGGCAGAAATCGCCCGGATCGCGCATCGCCAGCGACTCGCGCTGGAATACCGCGCGCTGGAACCCTTCGCCGATGCCAGGCTCCAGTTCGCGCAGTTGCGCCGCATCCAGCACGTCGAAGGCGACCCCGCGGTCGCGCATCAGCCCTCGCTCCCACTCGCCCTTCTCGAAGGTCTCCACGGCGCTGTACACATGCAGGTAGCCGGTGTGCGCGATCAGGTCCTGCGCCTGGATGCGCTCGCCCAGCTCTAGCCATGCGCTGCGCGAGGCGCGATTGATCGCGCTCAGCGCGTCGATGATCGGCAGCACGTGCTGCAAGCGTCCCTGCGCCAGGAACTGCAACAGCCAGCGCGCGTACGACGGGCTCACGCCCCAGTCCAGTTTCAGCGGCGCCAGCGGGTTGGCCAGCATGCGCAGCGCCTTGACGACGATGCCCGGCGTCGACTGCGGCATCACGTTGCCGACCGAGATCGACCCCGCGTTACCGAACGACGTCTCGCCCGCCGGCCCCTTCGGATCGATCAGCATGCAGGACAGGCCGCGGTCGAGCAGGTGGTGCGCCGTCGACAGGCCGACGATGCCACTGCCGATCACCGCGACATCGGTGGTGCGCGGCGGCCGGGAGGAAGAGGAGGAAGTCATCGGATCGGAACGTCGTACGCGGTCTGGGGGGAAGGTTCGGGACGGAAGGTGAAGTGCCACCATTCCATCGGGTAATTATGGAACCCGTGGCGCGCCATGGCATCCACGAGGTGCGCACGATTGGCTTTCTGCGCAGGCGACAGATCGGCGTGCGCGGTATTCGCACGGGCATCGAAGAAGTCGAACGGCGTGCCCATGTCGAGATCGACGCAAGCGCCGCGTTCGCAGCGGGTCAGCGTGAGGTCCAGCGTGGCGCCGCGGCTGTGCCCGGAGGTTTCCGCGATGTAGCCGTCGAGCAGCTTCGCTTTCTCGACGTTCGGATAGAACGCGGACTTGGTGCGCTGGTCGGTGGTATCGCTTGCCCAGGCAACGAAATGCTTCACCGACCGCACCGGCCGGTAGCAATCGAAGAGCTTCAGCGACAAGCCCTCGCGCTGTACGTCGGCCTGCACCTTCGCCAGCGCCTGTGCGACCGGCGCCAGCAACAGGCAGGTGTTGGCTTCGTAACCCGGCACGCGCGCACCAGTGAAATTGGCGGCGCCGGCATAGCGCATGTCGAGCTGGATGCCCTTGGCGAGCGATGCCACATCCACCAGCCCTGCCGCGGCTGCGTCGGTGGCGCTCGATACCTCGACCTTCACGGCGGGCGCAGCGTCGCATGCGGTCACCCGGGTGAACTCGAGGTCCTGGTAGTCGTAGCTGAAGTCCGCGTCCGGATCGACATGCGACAGCGTCAACCGGTTCGTGCCGCCCGCCGCGTCGAAATGCAGCCAGGGCTCGGCATCGACGCTGTCGTCGTCCCAGTCCACCAGCCAGCGAGTGCCCACCTGCATCACCGTGCCGGTCAGCATCGGTGAGCGCTCGGCACTGAAACGGACGCGATCTCCCTGCGCGCACATTGAGACATCGCCGAACCAGGCATCGCGATAGCGTCCGGCCCAGGTCGCCAGCGCACCGACCGGCGCCGGCGCGCGATGACGGGTGTCGGGCTTCGGCTTGGCCGCGCGTTCGCCCGCGCGCTCCTCGTCCAGCAACGCGGCATAGTGCGCCACGCTGTGCTTCTGATCCGGCAGGGTGATCTGCTTGGTCAGGACTTCGCCCAACGCGGTGCGGGCCGCTTCGCCTTCGCCGTTGATCAGGATCACGATGCCCGTGCGCTGATCAGGCAGCAGGATCACCGAGGAGTACATGCCCGCCAGCGTGCCGGTATGCGCCACCTTCCATGCGCCATCCACGTCCGACAGCCGCCAACCGTAGCCATAAGCGGATACGTGGCTGTTGTCCCAGGCGCGCATCCGCGCACTCACCGGCATCGGCATGTGCGCGGTCCACACGGCCTTGCGCTGCGCCGGCGAAAGCCAGGCCGGCGTGGCGTCCGGCGACAACCACATGCCGACCCAGGTCAGCATGTCGTTGAGGCTGCAACGAATGCCGCCCGCGGCCATCGAGGTGATGTCCGGTACCACCTCGCCGTCTTCGCGGATCACGCGATTGCCGGCTTCGGTGCGCATGTGCGGCTGGGCCACGTTGCCGACCTGCACGCGGTTCCATTCGCCCACCTGGCAGCGGCGCATGCCCAACGGGGCGAACAGCTCGCGCCTCACCAACGTTTCGTAGGGCGCGCCCCCCGCCGCCGCGGCCACTTCGCCGGCCACCACGTACAGCAGGTTGTCGTAAGCGTAGTTGGCGCGAAAGCTGTGCGTCGGCTTCAGGTGCTGCAAGCCGGCGATGATGTCGGCACGGGTGAAGCGGTTGGGCTCGGGCCACAGCATCAGGTCGCCCGCACCGAGGCCAAGGCCGCTGTTGTGGATCAACAGGTCGCGCACCTGCATCTGCTGCGTGACCCAGGGATCGTGCATGCGGAACTGCGGCAGGTGCTTCGTGACGGGGTCGTCCCAGTTGAGCTTGCCGGCATCGACCAGGCGCGCGAGTACGCCCGCCGTCATCGCCTTGCTGTTGGACGCGATCTTGAACAGCGTATCGGCATCCACCTCGTCGCCACTGCCCGCGACGCGTTCGCCCGCCGTCCGCAGGTAGACCACCTGTCCGTCGCGCACCACGCCGACCGCAAGGCCGGGCAGTTTGTAGCGCTCGAAGGTGGCATCGAAGGCCGCGTCGCGCTCGGCGCGCAACGAGCCGGGTTCCGTGGCATCGACCGTCGCGGCGACGGCGAGCATCGCGCATGCCAGCAGGAAGCGCCAACGCCGACGGGCGCGCGCCTTGGGGGTGGATTCAAACCATCGCACGCGCATTCCTTCCTGGCTCTGGCCAACGGGGCTTGCGATGCCCCACGACACGCACGGGCGGCATCGCCGCCCGTGCCATGACATCTTCACCCGCTCAGCGGAACTTGTATTCCATCAGCAGGCTGTAGGCGCGACCCCGCGGGTCGGCGATGCGGGGTTCCCACGCGGCGCCGGCGGCGAAGTCGTTCTGGTGGGCGGTGAACGGCGGATCTTCGTCGAACAGGTTCTTGACGCCGAACGTCAGCTTCATCCGCTCGATGCCGGAGTACACCAGGCTGTAGTTGTAGGTGGTGTAGTTGGAAACGCGCGGATTCCAGTTCTCCGGGATGTACGTATTGTTGCGCACGCTCACCGGCAGTTCGTCGTTGTAACCGTCGCGGTAGATCTGGCTGATGTTGTGCGACCAGTCGCCCTTCTGCCAGGTGAAGGTCAGCGTGTGCTTCCACTTGATCGGAAGGTTGTAGTAGCGGACGTAGTCGCCCACCAGGTTGTCGGTGTACGGCAGCGTTTCCAGGGCCTTCGTCTTGAAGGTGTTGATGTAGCTGCCATTGAGGTTCAGGCGGAATGTGCCGCCGGCCAGATCACCCATGACGTTGCCGTCGATTTCGATGCCGCGCATCAGGCTGCCGCCCGAATTGATGTAGCGGCGATCGATCGCTACCACTTCGCCGCTGGCGTCGCGGATCCAGTTGGCGGCGAACACGTCGTAGTACTGGATCAGGATCTCGCGCGGCGCGGACCGGATGGTGTCCTCGCGCTCGATCTCCCACCAGTCGACGCTGACGTTCAGCCAGTCGACCGGCGCCAGCACCACGCCGAAACTCTTCTGCGTGGATTCTTCCGGCTTCAGGTCTTCCTTGCCGCCGAACAGCTCGACCGGGCGGATCGATTCGCACCCGGCGACCGCCGGGTTGGCGATGCCGCTCGGACAGGTCGCCGGGTCGGCCAGGTCCAGGCCGGTGTACTGCGTCTCGGTCACGCCATTGAACAGCTGGTTGAACGAGGGCACCTTGAAGCCGGTGCTGTAGGCGCCGCGGAGCGCCACGCCCTCGAACGGCGCGAACTTGAACGAGACCTTCGGATTGGTTGTGCTTCCGAAGCCGTCGTACTCGTCGTAACGGCCCGCGACGGTGATGTCGAGGTTGTCCAGCAGCGGCAGGTAGACCTCCGCGTAGACCGCCTTGATGTCACGACTGACGTTGTCGAGGATGTTCGAATCGTCGAACGGCGCGTTGAAGACCGGGCGCCTGTCCACGCGCGAATCGCCGTCGAACTTGAATTCTTCGCGACGCAGGTCGATGCCCGTGGCCGCCAGCACTTCGCCGCCCGGCAGCGAGAAACCCAGGCTGCCCGAGAACGTCGCGTCCAAGGTGGTGAGGATCGATTCGCCGCCGTACAGCATGACGCCGGCAGCCGAGGCCTCGTTGAGCGCGGACATGGCCGCCGCACTCTGCTCCTGGCCAGGCATGAGGAACGGATTCAGCAGGCCGCTGCCCAGGATCGTGCGCAGCTGATCGGTGTAATGGAAGCCGCTGCCCAGCGTGGATTCGGACTTGCTGGAGGCGCGCGACAGGCCGACGTTGTAGTCCCACTTGCTGCCCAGTGAACCTTCGAACGCAGCGAGGAAGCGGTACGACTTGGTGGTCGTCTCGATCTGGCGCGGACCGCAGGCGATACAGCGCCAGCGGTAGGCGATCGGCGCACCGTAGTTGAGATTGCCCGCGCCGAAATAGGCCGCCAGCGAGTTGTAGATCATGTCGTACGTGGCCTGCGTGGTCGCATTGAGCGGATACCACGTGCTCGGTCCCAGCGCCGTCGTGGCCGTCGAGGTGCTGGAGGAGATCTGGTTGGGTTCGAACGTCTTCTCGACGTCGACCTGCGATCCGACCAGCTCCACATAGGCCTGGTGGTTGTCGCTGATCTTGAAGGTGGCGCGGCCGATGAAGTCGACGCTCTCTTGCGGCTGCTGGATGATCGCGGCGGCCGGGTAATCCCAGGCGCAGGCGTAGCGCGAAGCCGCACTGCTCCACAGGCGATGATCGTACGGGCCCATCATGTCGCCGCCGCTTGCGCAGCCCGCGGCGCCCGGCAGGTCGAGGGTGTTGATCGCGGTCAGGCGCAGGGTGGAGCCGGGGCCATCCGCCGGGTCCAGCTGGCCGTTGCGCAGCAAGCTGCTGGCGCCCACGCCGGTCGTGCCCAGGCTGAAGACGGTCGCGAACGGCGTGCCGCGCGTATCCGGCGACAGGCCGCGGTCGGCCTGGAAGGTATTGGAGTAGTCGCGGTCGGTGCCGCGCAGGATCTCGTTCTTCTTGTAGGTGACCGTCCCGAAGACGTTCCAGCGGTCGTTGTCGAGATCGCCCCAGCCGCCGAGCAGGTTGGCGCGGAAGATGTTGCCGCCGCCATCCTCGGTCACGTCGACGAAGGTCGACGCTTCGAGACCGGTGTAATCGCTCTTGGTGATGAAGTTGATCACGCCGCCGATGGCGTCGGTGCCGTACACGGCCGAGGCGCCGTCGCGCAGCACTTCCACGCGGTCCAGCGCGGCGAAGGGGATGGAATTCAGGTCGACCGCGCGGCCCTTGAGGCCGTGCGTCGCGACGCGGCGACCGTTCAGCAGCACCAGCGTCGCGTCGGCGCCCTGGCCGCGCAGGTTCGCGCCGGACACACCGTTGTTGCCGCGCTGCTCCTCGCTGACGATGCCGCCGTTGCTGGCGAGGTTGTCCGAGCCGTTGCCCGCGATGTTGAGGAACATCAGCAGCTGTTCGGCGGAGGAGATGCCGAGCTCGTCGATACGCTCCTTCTGCAGCACCGTCACCGGCAACTGCGCTTCCACTTCAGTCCGCTTGATGCGCGAACCTGTCACCGTGACGGTATCCAGCGTGCGCGCGCTGCTTCCACTGGCGGGCGCCGATTCCTGCGCGAGGCTGACGCCCGGAATGGCCAAGCCGAGCACGATGGCGGCGGCGAGATGGCTCGGCTTGAGCGAGACGGAACGAGCGGGCATGCGGAATCTCCTGGATGAAAGAACGCGCCGATACGATGGGCTGCGTTGCGCGGCGCATGTCGCTGATCGGGAATTCCCCATGGCGGGGCTGCCTGTCCGGCCTGACCTCACCGCCGCGTCGCCTGTCCCCGGCGGCTGGATTTCCCCATCCGTGCCAACTGGCGCGCCCCGTTTCCGGCGTGCGCAACGCAGACCACTGCTGACCTCTGGTTGTTACGCCGGCACCCCGCCGGATACTGCATCGCCGGATGGAGCATCCCGGCGCAAACCCCTGTACATCCGTGTAGCACGCGGTGTGCGACGAGTCAATAAATTATTCCTTGTGTTAGAAGAAACCGACTTGAATATTCGCATTCAAGGCGTTGTCGCGGGGGGATTTTCCGTTGGGGTCATGCGCGTGAGCGCATGCAGGATGCGAAGGTCTTCCGCATCCAACTCCGTGCCTTCGATGCCACGGAACCGATGGTGGAACGCGCGTACGGTGTCGCCGCGGTTGTCGATGGCGTAACCGATCGCCCGTAGCGCCAGCCAGGGATCGAAACCCGGCGGCGGTTCACCGGCCTCCGGGGCGGGCCACAGACCGAAGCCGGCGTCGTGCAGGCGCTTCCAGGGAAACAACGGGCCCGGATCGATCTTCCGCATCGGCGCGAGGTCGGAGTGGCCGATGATCTGCGCGGGCGGGATGCGCAGCCGCGTGGTGAGGTCGCGCAGCAGCACGATCAGGCTGTCGATCTGCGCATCCGGATACGGGCTCTTGCCGTTGTTGTCGATCTCGATGCCGATGGACGCGTTGTTGACGTCGGTGATCGCGCCCCAACTGCCCGCGCCCGCATGCCAGGCCCGCTTCGCGTCGCTGACCAGCTGGTAGATCTTCCCGTCCTTGCCGACGAGATAGTGCGAACTGACGCGACCGCCGCTGTTGCGGCTGCGCAACGTATCGAGGGATTGCTCGACCGAATCCTGCTCGGTGTAGTGCAGCACGATGACGACTGGGCGCCGTTCGTCGAAGTTCTCCGACGGCACCCAGGCGGCGAGCGGATTGCGCGGGCCGGTGTGCGCGCACGCGCCGAGCAGCAGGACCAGGGCCGCGAGGGCGAGAGATCGGGATGCGAACGGTACGTGCTTCGTCATGCGGGACACCTCGGATTGCGCGCGGGGATAGCAATAGCACGGATCGCATCGTGGGGCGGCCATCCCACCGACAAAGAAAGGCCTGCCGCGAACGGCAGGCCACGGGAGAGACACATATCCGACCGCATGCACTGTGCGGTCAGAAGTTCCACGTCACCACGAGTTGCGTGTAGCGGGGCGACTGCCAGCGGGTACCCGTGCCGAAGGTGGTGCGGTACACGCCGGGTTGCTTCTCGTAACGGCCGCGGACGTTGATCACTTCCTGGTCGTTGAGCAGGTTGTAGACCGAGAGCCGCGCCTTCAGGTCGATGCCCTCCACCGGCAGCGTCCACGTCAGGTTGGCGCCCAGGTTGTAGGTCCACGGCATGCGGCCGAAGGCACCACGCTCGGAGTATTCGTACACACGCTGGTCATAGGCGCCGCTGCAGTTCTGCACGCAGATCCAGCCGGTGCCGCCGCCACTGCCTTCGCTGGTGTAGCTCGCGACTGCCAGGTTCTCGTCGGGCCAGGTCACGCCGAAGGCCGTGATCGGACCGCCCGACAGCGCGGTGAACGTGCCGCCGACCGACCACATCTCGTTGAACCTGTAGCTGGCGCGCAGCTTGATCTGGTGTTCGTGGTCGTTGAACAGCACGCCGTAGCGTTCGTTGTTGGCCGGGTGATCCCAGTGCTGGACCATGCCGGTGTCGCCGTAGTTGGTGTCGGAGTTCACCGGACCTTCGTGGTTGCCTTCCGACTTCGACCACAGGTAGGAGGCATTGAAGGCCCACTTGTCGTCCCATGCGCGATCGATCTGGAATTCGACGGCCTTGTAGGTCCGCTTCGGCTTGGAGTAGCCGATGATCCGGTTGCTGCCGGTCGTGATGTAGCCCTCCTGCGACGTGTCGATCGTGACCCAGCCATCCTGGGCGCAGCCCATGGCGGTGGTGCCCCACAGGGTGAGCTGGTCGCCCGGGTTGGCGATCGGCCAGATGTTGGCGTGGCGCACGCCGCACAGCGCGTTGATGCGGATGTCGTCCAGCGCGTTCGTCATCCGGCGGTAGGTTGCGTTGACGCCCCACGACCAGGCCTGGTTGATCATGGTCTGGAAGCCGAGGATCGCTTCATCCTGGTAGACCGCGTCGATGTCGCGGTCCACGCTCTGGCGCAGGTCGCCGACGGTGACATTGAACTGGTCGTCCACCGGACCGATCTGCGCGCCCAGCACCGGCTGCATGTAGCTCGTGCCGGTGATGGGATTGGTCTGCGGGCTCCAGCCGTTCAGCACGTAGTACGTGCGCTCGTCGATCAGGCCGCCCGCGAACGTGTAGTTGATGTTGTTGGTGACCGGCAGGTAGTAACGGCCCAGGTTGCCGAACAGCTTGGTGCTGCCATCGCCCTTCATGTCCCAAGAGAAACCGAAGCGTGGCGACACGAGGTCGTCGATCTTGATGAAGCTGCCGCCCGCCGCGGTCTTGTTGTTGAACGCGTCGACGCGCAGCCCCAGGTTCAACAACAGGTTCGGCGTGACGCTCCAGTTGTCCTCGATGTACCACGCGTTGGCGGTGGTGTCGAAGACGCCGCCGTCGACGCGCTTGCGCCCCATCACGACGGCATTGACGCCCGCCGGCACGGTGGCGCCGTTGTCCAGCGCCGCACCCGGGGTCATCGAATAGACCGTGTAGGTCATCTGCGCCGGACCCGGGTAGAACGAAGATCGGTCGGTCGTCATGACCTCGCGGTCCAGGCCGAAGCGCAGCAGGTGGTCGCCGAGCGCCCATTCGAAATCGAGGCGGCCGACTTCGCGCTTGTCCTCGTGGTTGATGACCGTGCCGCCGGGATGGCAGCTGACCGGGGGCCGGCCCATGCCGGCGTAAACGGTGTTGTAGCTGGAGTTGATGACCACCTGCGAGCACAGCGCATCGGCGGGCGAGCGACCGAAACTGCTGCTGTTGTTTTCGCCGTACATCGCCTTGACGGTGAAGTCGTCGCCGAACCGGCCGGTGTAGGTCAGCGAACCGCTCTTGCCGCCGCTCTCCGTCGTGCTCACACCGCTCATGCCGCCGCGCGCCGCTGCGTCCCAGTCGTACGCGTAGGTGGTGCTGTCGGTGTCGCCCTCGTCGGAGAACGCAAGCAGTTCGAGGCGGTGGTTGTCGTTGATGTTCCAGTCCAGCTTCGTGCCCCAGAACCCGTTGCCCGAGTCGCCGGTCGTCCAGGTGTTGCCATTGGCGTTGGTGTAGCCGGCACGGTTGTCGCGCTGCTCGAACATCGCGAACAGGAACAGCTTGTCTTTCACCACCGGCCCGGACGCCCAGACATTGGCCTTGCTGAACGTGCGCGTGTCGTGGCTGGCGCGGTAGTACACCGGCACGGGATTGCCGTTGGCGTCGGTGTCGGAGAACTGGTGGTCGTCGGCCGAGGCACGCCAGGCCTCCGGCTCGAAGGTCACTTCGACGCCGCCCTGGAATTCGTTGCTGCCCGAGCGCGTCACCGCGTTGATCACGCCGCCGGTGCTGCGGCCGAACTCGACGGAATAGCCGCCGGTCTTGACCTGGAACTCCTGGAAGAACGCGAACGGCGCGGTGGAGAAGCTCTGCCGGCGGTAGAAGTCGGTGACATTCAGGCCGTTGATGAATACGGAATTCTCGGCCACGGACGAGCCGCCGAAGGAGATGCCACCGAAGCTGGAGTTGCCGCCGACCACGCCAGGCGCGAGCAATGCGACGGAACTGAGATCTTGCGCAACCGGCAGACGGGCCAGCTCTTCGCGATTGATCGTGGTCGCCGACTCGGTCGAGCGCACGTCGACACGATTGATCACGCGCGAGCCCACCACCTGCACGGCATTGAGGTTCACCACGCCGCCATCGCTGCCCAGATTGACGGTGGTGGTGCCGCCCAATCCCACGTTGACCGACACGGCTTGGCCCACGTCCTGGCCCGCACGCTTGACCTGCAACTGGTAGTCGCCCACCGGTAGCTGGCTGAGGCGATAACCGCCGTCGCCGCCGACCGTGACCGAGCGCTGCGCGCCCGTCGCGGTGTTGGTGATCATGATCTGGTCGCCCGCGTTCGCGCGGCCCGCGACCGCACCGGTCGCGCTCTGCGCCATCGCCAGCGGCGCCATCGATGCCAGGCAGGCACCGAGCGCCATGCCCAGTGCCGCCTTCTTGAATACCTTGCCTCTCATCCCCGCTCTCTCCTGCTAAAGATGTTGGTTGAATCGTGTGGTGGTGAAATCAGCCGCGCCCGTCCCGGGGCAGCACGGTCCATTCGAACTGGTAATCCCATTGGTCGAAGTAGAGGTTCCCGCCCTTCCACTCCACTTCGCCGCGCTGCAGGTCCACCGTCTCGGACCGCACGTGTTGCTTGGCCGGGATGAACTCCCGCGCGTAGTCGTCGTTGAAGGCGACGCGATACGCATCCAGCCCGCCGAGGTAGAACCAGCGCAATCCCGGATCGTCCGAGGCGAGCTGGCCGGTGGTGACGTCCATCGGCACCCAGCCGTACGGCGCGAGGTACAGCGCGCCCCAGTCGTGCATGGTGTCGTGGCCCTCCACGTCTTCGGAATAGGCCCAACCGGACTGCCAGCGCGCGGGAATGCCGTTCATGCGCAGCAGCGCGATCAGCAGCAGCGTCTGCTGCCCGCAGTCGGCGTGGCCGGCGCGCAGCGCGTAGTCGCTGATGTTGGTGATCGTGGAGTACTCGCGCGCGCCGCCCCAGGGAATGCGGTCCACGGCGGCGAACAACTTCTGCGCGACGCGGTAGGGATTCCTTTCCTCGCCGACGATCTCCGCACTGAAACGGCGCAGGTCGTCGCTGAAGACCACGTGCGGCGCACGCTCGGCGACGAAGGGCGCGAGGTCCGGCGTGATCTCCGCCGGCACCACGCGGTCCGGATCGATCGCCACGCGGCGCGCGTGCACCGTGACTTCGTAGGTCAGCGAAAACGTCGTCGGCTGGCCCGCGATGGCGGGCTGTTCAAGATAGGCGGTGCGTTGCAGCGCGCGTTCGGGCGCGACTTGCGGCCGCGCCGGTTGGCTGCCGATCAGTGCGATGGCTTCCTGCTGCCCCGCGATCGCACGCGGGTAGGGAATCCAGGCGCGCACGGTCTCGCCCGCGGGCACGGCATCGGGCTTCACCGTGATGCGGTGGGTGATCCGCACACGACGAGGCAGCACGCTGTCGGTCGCTGTCGCCTTCGCGATCTGCAGCACGTCGCGATGGTGGCGGTGCAGGGTTTCGTAAGGCCCCTGCGCGAACGGCTTGACCGGCGGCGCGCGACGGGCAGCCGCCTCCGGGCTCGCGCGGAACAGGTTGGAGACGGACCGGCTGAAGTAGCGCGGCTCGCCATCGATATCCAGGCGCTCGATCAGGCCGGCGGCGTCCCAGCGCTGGAACTCGTCCTCGCGCAGGTCGGGCACCTGCGCGCGGATGCGCTCGCGCACGGTCGCGGCGTCGAGGGTGAAATCGAGGCGGATGCGGCGCATGCGCTCGCGCTGGAACCTCAGGGCCTCGGCTTCCGAGGCCTCCACGCTGCGTGCCGCAAGGGCCCGGGTGATCGCCGTGTCCGCTTCGAAGAACCGGCCCCGATCGATGTCGGCGACGATCGCCGCCAGCGGATCGCCGGCGGCGGCCAGGCCGGGCGCCAGGAGTACCATCGGCCACCCGCTCAGGCACAGCCACGCGGCCAGCCGGCGCTGCCGGCGCCTGCCGTGTACTGCAACCGAGTGCTGGCAAAAGCTGGCATCCACGTCGAACAATCCCCAGGCCGACAGGTCCCGATTTGTGTAACACGGCCTGAACATAGGGTCAATAATTTATTCTTGATTTTTATATTGGAAGAAATAAATATTCTTGCAGAACCGGCCCCGGGCATGGCGTGATGTACTGCCGGCAGGCCCTGGCTCAGAGGAAGGGGAGCGGATGAACCTAGCGATGCAGCACCGGTCCGTACCACGGCCGGCTTCCCGGACGCGCCGCCCCGCGGTCGTCGGCAGCGCGCTGTGCCTGGCGCTGACAGCCCTGCTGGCGGTCACGCAGCCGGCCCACGCGCGCGACGCCGCCCTCCCCTTGCCACGGCACGCGGTGATCGGGGTCGAGGACCAGCACCTGGATCCGGCGTACTGGATCGACAAGCTGGCCCGACCGCAGCACGCGCTCCTGGATACCGCCGGGGTCGCTGCGCAGAACCGCCAAATGGTGCAGGCCGACCGCCACGTCCACGACCTCGACGCCGTACCGGCCTCGCTCACGCGCGACCAGGTCCGCGAGTGGCTGGTGCCGCTGTCCGCCGCGCCCACCCGCACGCTGTACGACGTGCAGGGGCGCGAGGTGTCGAAGGCGCAGTTGGCCTCGTTCGCCGCCAATGCGGCCGTGGATGCGGTCGCCGCGCAAGCGCCGGCCCGCTACGGCCTGGTCGTGCACCGCGCCGACCTGCGCACGTTCCCGACCCGCGAACGCGTCTTCAGCAGCCGGGGCGACACGGACATCGACCGGTTCCAGGAAAGCGCGCTGTTCCCCGGTACGCCGGTCGTCATCGCGCATGCGAGCGCCGACGGCGACTGGTACTTCGTGGTGAGCCCGCTCTACGCCGCGTGGATCGAGAAGCGGTTCGTGGCCGAAGGCGCGCGCGACGTGGTCCTGGGCTACGGACGCGGCACGCCTTCGCTGGTGGTCACCGGGGCGACCGCGCGCACGGTCTACAACCCGGAGGAGCCAGGCCTGTCCGAACTGCAGCTGGACATGGGCGTTCGCGTGCCGGTGCTCAACGACTGGCCCGCCGATGCACCGGTGAACGGCCAGCATCCGTACACCTCGCACGTGGTGCAGTTGCCGGTGCGCCGCGCCGACGGTGCGCTCGCCCTGCTGCCCGCCCTGCTGCCGCGCACCGCCGACGTATCGACCGACTACCTGCCGCTGACGCACGCCAACCTGCTGCGCCAGGGCTTCAAGTTCCTCGGCGAACGCTACGGCTGGGGCCATAGCTACAACACGCGCGACTGCAGCGGCTTCGTCTCCGAGGTCTACCGCAGCATGGGCGTCACCCTGCCGCGCAACACCAGCGCGCAGGCGGTGAGCCCCGCGCTGGAACGCGTGGGCTTCGACGCCTCGGACAGCCACGAGAAGCGCCTGGCCGTGTTGCGCACGCTGCAGGTCGGGGACCTGGTGTACATCCCGGGCCACGTGATGATGGTGATCGGCCACGACAAGGGCACCACCTATACGATCCACGACACCACCGGCATCACCTACCGCGGCGCGGACGGCAAGCCCGTGCGCGCCCGCCTCAATTCCGTCGCCGTCACCCCGCTGGAGCCGCTGATGTTCAACAGCGAGCAACCCACCGTCGACCGCATCACCGCCATCCAGAGAATCCGTCCCCAAGGGGCTCCATGAAGATCACCGATATCCGGTTCGGCATGCTGCGCGTGCCGCTGAAGACGCCGTTCAAGACCGCGCTGCGCACCGTCGACACGGTGGAAGACATCGTGGTGCTGGTGCACACCGACACCGGCCACATCGGCTACGGCGAAGCGCCGGCCACCGCCGTCATCACCGGCGACACGCACGGCTCGATCATCGAGGCGATCGGCAAGTTCATCCGGCCGCGCCTGATCGGGCAGGACATCGCCAACCTCAATCGCATCACCGACCTGATCCAGACCGCGCTGGAGCGCAACACGAGTGCGAAGGCGGCGGTGGAAATCGCGGTATACGACCTGTGGGCGCAGCTGTACGACGCGCCGCTGTACAAGATGCTGGGCGGCGGCGACCCGGTGATCACCACCGACATCACCATCAGCGTGGACTACATCGACAAGATGGTCGCCGACTCGATCAGCGCGGTCGATCGCGGCTTCGAATCGCTGAAGATCAAGGTGGGCAAGGACATCGGCCTGGACATCGAACGCGTCAAGGCGATCTATTCGGCGGTGGAAGGCCGCGCGCTGCTGCGCCTGGATGCCAACCAGGGCTGGACCGCCAAGCAGGCGGTGTTCGCCATGCAGAACCTGGAAGACGCCGGCGTGGTGCTGGAGTTGCTGGAGCAGCCAGTGAAGGCGCGCGACCTGGACGGACTGAAGTACGTCACCGACCGCGTGCATACGCCGGTGATGGCCGACGAAAGCGTGTTCGGCCCCACCGAGGTGATCGACCTGATCAAGATGCGCGCGGCCGACATCATCAACATCAAGCTGATGAAGACCGGCGGCATCTCCAACGCCATCCGCATCGCCGACATCGCCTCGCTGTACGGCGTGGAGTGCATGATCGGCTGCATGATCGAGGCCGGCGTCAGCGTCGCCGCCGCGGTGCACGTGGCAGCGGCGAAGGCCAACGTGATCACCAAGATCGACCTGGATGGCCCATCGCTCGGCCAGTTCAATCCGGTGGAGGGCGGCGTGATCTTCAACGAGTCGGAAATCACGATCACCGACGCGCCCGGCCTCGGCATCCGCGAGATCCGCGGCCTCGAGCTGCTGCCGGGCTGAGGCCGGTCGCCGGCTGCCGTTGTCAGGCCCACCCCGCCACCTTCACACTGCCGCCATGACGACGCCCTTGGTGAAGATCCGTTCCGAACGCGACCAGATGTCGGCCATCGAGCGCCGCATCGCCGACTTCATCCTGGACAACGCCCACCTGCTGCGCGACTACTCTTCGCAGCAGCTGGCCAGCGCGCTGGGCATCAGCCAGTCCAGCGTGGTGAAGTTCGCGCAGAAGTTCGGTTTCAAGGGCTATCCCGACCTCAAGTACTCGATCGGCGAGACGATCGCGCGCAACGGCAACGGCCAGGCTGCGCTGCCGGTCGCGACGCAGGACGACGCCGGCGATGCCTACCTGCGCCTGCAGGAAGCGCTGCGCCTGAGCAAAGCCGCGGCCGAGGAAGAAACCCGCGCGCTCAATCCGCGCGCGCAGGTGGAAGCCATCGTCGGCCTGATCGACGGCGCCGGCAAGGTGTTCGTTTGCGGCCTGGGCGACGACGGCCTGTTCGCGCGCGAGTTCGCCGTGCGGCTGTCGCTGCTCGGCCTGCTGACCGTGCCGCACGCCGACCCCATCCTGATGATGGCCAACCTGTCGGCGGCGCGGCCCGGCGACGTGCTGCTGATGTTCTCCGAGTTCGGCAAGCTGCCCGAGCTCTCGCAGGTCAGCCGCCAGTTCCAGGCGTTCGAAGGCAAGGTCATCTCGATCACGCGCCACACCGCCAACCCGCTGCGCGCGCATGCCGATGCCGCACTGGTCGTCTCCGCGCACGACCCCGAACCGCATGTGGAGCAGTTGCTGTATCGCTCTTCCCTGCAGTCGCTGCTGGATTTCCTGTTCGTCCTGCTGTGCCAGAACCCCGGCCGGCACCGCCAGCTCGCCCTCAATCTAGAACGCATCCATCACCTGCTGGAGTCGTGATGCCTGTCCTGCACCGAGTGTTCCGCCCCTTCCTGCTCGCGGCCCTGCTGCTGTCCGGCACCAGCGCCTGCGCGACGCAGGCGACGACGCCCGCGCCGTTGCCGTGGCGCGATGCCCGCCAACTGGTGCTGGTGCTGACCGACGGCTGGGACGCCACGCAGGGCACGCTGCATCGTTTCGAATGGAAGGACGGCCAGTGGCGTGCCGCGGGCGAGGCATCACCGATCGCCGTCGGTCGCAACGGCGCGGCCTGGGGACTGGGATTGCACCCGGCGCAGGCCGACGGCCCGCGCAAGCAGGAAGGCGATGGCCGCGCACCCGCCGGTGTGTTCACGCTTGGCGAGGCGTTCGGCTATGCCGCAAAGGGCAGCACCGCGTTGCCGTACCGCGCGATGCAGGCCACGAGCTATTGCATCGACGTGCCGGACTCGCCGCTCTACAACCGCATCGTCGACACACGTGAGGTCGGCGAAGCCGCAGCGAAGGGTTCCACCGAACCGATGCGCCTGGACCTGCATAACAACGGCGACCCGCGCTACCGCGAAGGCCTGGTGATCGGCCATAACGCGAACGCCGCGCCGCGCGGTGGCAGCTGCATCTTCGCCCACCTGTGGCGCACGCCCGGCGAAGCGACGGCGGGCTGCACCGCGATGGCCGCGGAGACGATGGACGCCTTGTTCGGCTGGCTGCAGCCTGCGGAGCGCCCGGTCTTCGTCCTGCTGCCGCGCCCGGAGTACGCGCGACTCGCACGCGACTGGCAGCTGCCGGAGACCGCACGATGAGGTGGCCCGGCGCCACCGCGCGCGTCCTCATCGGCCTGGTCGCCGGCGCGCTCGCCGGCCTGTCGCTCGCGCACTGGTGGCCGGCTTCCGCGGGCACCGCCGTCGCCATCGCCCAACCGATCGGCAAGCTGTGGCTCAGCGGCCTGCAGATGACCGTCGTGCCGCTGGTGTTGTCGCTGGTGATCCTCGGCGTGGCCACCGCCAGCGATGCGGCCGCGTCGGGGCGTGTCGCCCGGCGGGCGATGGTCGTGTTCATCGCGGTGCTGTCGCTATTCGCCGCCTATGCGGCCATCGTCGCGCCGCTGGTGCTGTCGGCGGTGCCGCCGAGCGCGGCCCTGACCGCGACGCTGCATGGCACGCTGCCCACGGCCGGGGCGCTCGAAACGCCCGGCCTGGCGCAATGGATCGGCGCCATCGTGCCGAGCAACGCGATCATGGCTGCGGCGCAAGGCGCCATGTTGCCGGTGGTGGTGTTCGCCCTGTTCTTCGGTTTCGCGCTGACGCGCGTGGATGCGGACCGCCGTGCGCAGATCATCACGTTCTGTCATGGCATCGCCGACACCATGATCGTGATCGTGCGCTGGATGCTGGTGGCCGCCCCGATCGGCGTGTTCGCACTCGTGCTCGCGGTCTGCGCGCAGGCCGGCATTGGCGTGATCGGCGCGCTGGCTGGCTACATCGTCCTGCAGTGCGGCATGTACCTGGGCGCGACGTTGATGTGCTACGTGCTGGTGGCGGTGTTCGCGCGGCAGTCGCCGCTCGCCTTCGCCAAGGCCATCCTGCCGGCGCAGGTGGTTGCGGCCAGCACGCAATCCTCGCTGGCCTCGTTGCCGGCGATGGTCGAAACCGCGCGCTTCCGCCTGGGCCATCCGCGCGCGGTCGCGGCGCTGGTGTTGCCGATGGCGGTGACGCTGTTCCGCATCACCAGCCCGATCCAGTACGTCGTCGCCGCGTGCTTCGTCGCGTGGGCCTACGGCATCGATCTCAATGCGGTGACGCTGGCAGGTGGCGCGGCACTGGCGGTGGTGATCAGCCTGGGGTCGATCGGCCTGCCGGGCCAGGTCAGCTTCATGGCCACGGTGATGCCGGTGACGCAGTCGATGGGCCTGCCGATCGAACCGCTGGGCCTGTTGCTGGCGGTGGACACCATTCCGGATGTCTTCGCCACCACCGGCAATGTCACCGGCGACCTGACCGCCAGCAGCATCGTCGCGCGCCAGTCACCGGATGCCGTCGATGCGGATACGGAAGGCCATTCGGGCGAGCCCTGAGGCAACGACGCGGGACGGAAGTCCCGCTCAGTCGTTGCGTGACGCAGGCGCGGCGGGATCCTGTTTGCTCCGCGTGGGATAGCGCGTGGCGCGGTATCCGGCCAGCACCCAGCGGATCGGATCGGCCAGATCGGGGTGCGGTGCCAAGGTCTTCAGCACGTCTTCCCAGATGCCCTCGTGCACCCAGCGGGTGAAGCGCACGTAGACCGTATGCCACGCACCGTAGTCGGGTGGCAGGTAGCTCCAAGGGGCGCGGTTGATCGCCACCCACAGCACCGCGTCGAGGAAGACCCGGGTGCGTTCGCCGTTCTTTGCACGGGCGCGCACGAGCGGCGGCAAGCGGTCGGCGATCAGGTGCCACCGCGCATCATCCAGGCGCGACGCCGTGTCGCCATCGGCACCCTGCTGCACATCCCCTGTCGCCATGTCCGCCTCCCCTGCATGTTGTGCGAAATCCCTTCGCTGCACAGGAGAATTCGTCGCGTCGCAGGCAATGCGGACACGACAGGGCGCGCTCAGCCCTGGGGCACGCCGTCCATGTTCGGCAGATGATGGGCCACGCCCTTGTGGCAATCGATGCAGGTCTTCTTGCCGGTGCCCAACCACAGCTTGTGCACCTGCGCCGCGCGCGATCCCTGCCGGGTGAGGTCCATCGAATCGTAGTCGTGGCAGTTGCGGCACTCCAGCGAATCGTTGGCCTTCAGCCGGTTCCATTCGTGCGTGGCCAGGATCAGGCGCTCGTCGAGGAACTCCTCGCGTGTGTCGATGGTGCCGAAGATCTTGCCCCAGACCTCCTTGGACGCCTGCATCTTGCGCGCGATCTTGTCCGTCCAGTTGTGCGGCACGTGGCAGTCGGGGCAGGTCGCGCGCACGCCGGAACGGTTGCTGTAGTGGATCGTGGTCTTCAGTTCCTCGAAGACGTTGTCGCGCATCTCATGGCAACTGGTGCAGAAGGCTTCTGTATTGGTCGCCTCGAGCGCCGTGTTGAAGCCGCCCCAGAAGATCACGCCCGCCAGGAAGCCGGCCACCGTCAGGAAGCCCAGGCTGTAGTGGCGGCTCGGCAGGCGCAACGTGCGCCACAGTCCCAGCACCCGTGCTTTCGTCCGTGACCACATGGGCTACTCCTTCGCCGACGGTGGGGACGACAACACGCTGTCGATGTCGCGGAACTGGTTCGCCACCAGCACCGGCGCATCGGTCTGCACCACGTGGCACTGGTTGCAGAAGTAGCGCCGCGGCGAGATCGTCGCCAGGAACTGGTCGTCGCGGTCCATGTAGTGGGTCACGCTGACCGGCGGCGCCTGGAACGTGGCCGCGTTGGCGCGTGCGTGGCACAGCATGCAGCGGTTGCTGTTCCTGTCGATCTGGTAGCCGTCGATCGCGTGCGGAATCGTCGGCGGCTGCATCGGGTACGCGCGGGCACGCTTGAGGTCGGCGTTCTCCACGCGGGCCATGGGCGGCGGGTGGCCCTCCTGGTCGATCGGCACGCCGCGGCGGATCGCATCGATCTGCCCACCGCCGGGCACGAACACCGCGCGCGCGTCCACCGGCGTGGATGCGACCTCCGCCACGGCGTCGGCATGCTTCGGCCGGCCGAACATCCAGCCCGCCACGAACACCAGCGCCATCAGCACCCCTGTCAGCGCCACCGCGATCCATAGCTGCTTGTTCTGCATGGCGAGCCTCCTAGGCGGCGACGACCTTGACCGCGCACTTCTTGTAGTCGGTCTGCTTGGAAATCGGATCGGTGGCATCCAGCGTGACCTTGTTGATCAGCTGGCCGGCGTCGAACCACGGTACGAACACGACGCCGCGCGGCATCCGGTTGCGCCCGCGCGTTTCCACCCGCGAGCGCATCTCGCCCCGGCGCGAGGCCACGATGATCTCGTCGCCGCGCTTGAGGCCGCGCTCTTTCGCGTCATCCGGATTCATGAACACCACGGCCGCCGGGAACGCCTTGTACAACTCGGGCACGCGCATCGTCATCGAACCCGAGTGCCAGTGCTCCAGCACCCGGCCGGTGACCAGCCACAGGTTGAACTCGTCGTCGGGCGATTCGGCGGCGGGCTCGTAAGGCAGCGCCCAGATCACCGCCTTGCCGTCCTTGTTGCCGTAGAACTCGAAGCCGCTCCCCGCCTTGACGTAAGGATCGGCGCCTTCGCGGTAGCGCCAGCGCGTCTCCTTGCCCTTGACCACCGGCCAGCGCAGGCCGCGCGCCTTGTGGTAATCGTCGAACGGCGCCAGATCGTGGCCGTGGCCGCGACCGAAGGCCGCGTACTCCTCGAACAGGCCCTTCTGCACGTAGAACCCGAACAGCGCCGATTCGTCGTTGGCGTAGCCGCGTTCGATCTGCTCGCTCGGGAAGCGGTCCACGTTGCCGTTGCGGTAGAGCACGTCGAACAGCGTCTTGCCCTTGTACTGCGGGTTCGCCGCCAACAGGTCGGCCGGCCAGCACTCGTCGGTGGTGAAGCGCTTCGAGAATTCCATCAGCTGCCACAGGTCCGAGCGTGCTTCCCCCGGCGCCTTCACCAACTGGTGCCAGAACTGCGTGCGCCGCTCGGCGTTGCCGTAGGCGCCCTCTTTCTCCACCCACATCGCCGCAGGCAGGATCAGGTCCGCCGCCTGCGCCGTCACCGTGGGATAGGCATCGGAGACGACGATGAAGTTGTCGGGGTTGCGGTAGCCCGGCCAGGTTTCCTCGCGCAGGTTCGCCGCGGCCTGCATGTTGTTGTTGACCATCACCCAGTACGCGTTGAGCTTGCCGTCCTTCAACGCGCGGTTCTGTTCGACGGCGTGGTAACCCACCTTCGGATTGATGGTGCCGGGCGGGAGTTTCCAGATCTCCTCGGCGTGCTTCCGGTGTTCGGGATTGGTCACCACCATGTCGGCCGGCAGGCGATGGCTGAACGTGCCCACCTCGCGCGCCGTGCCGCACGCCGACGGTTGCCCGGTCAGCGAGAACGGGCTGTTGCCCGGCGTGGCGATCTTCCCGGTCAGCAGGTGGATGTTGTAGACCATGTTGTTGGCCCACACACCGCGCGTGTGCTGGTTGAAGCCCATGGTCCAGAACGACATCACCTTGGTCTTCGGATCGGCGTACAGCTCGGCCAGCTGCTCCAGCCAGCCGCGTTCCGCGCCCGTCATCTCGACGGCCTTGTCCAGCGTATACGGCGCCACGAAGCGTGCGAAATCCTCATAGCTGATCGGCTGGCCGCCGTTGGGATCCTTCGCGTTCTTCGCCTTCACTTCCAGCGGATGCTCCGGCCGCAGGCCGTAGCCGATGTCGTCGTTGCCACGCTTGAAGGTGGTGTGCTTGCCGACGAAGTCCTGGTTGACCTTGCCGGTGCGGATGATGTGGTTGGCGATGTAGTTGAGGATGACCAGGTCGGTCTGCGGCTTGAAGATGATCGGGATGTCGGCCAGCTCGAAGCTGCGGTGCTCGAAGGTGGACATCACCACCACCTTCACGTGCGGATGCGACAACCGCCGATCGGTCACCCGCGTCCACAGGATCGGGTGCATCTCGGCCATGTTCGAACCCCACAGCACGAATGCATCGGCCGCCTCGATGTCGTCGTAGCAGCCCATCGGCTCGTCCATGCCGAAGGTGCGCATGAAGCCCATCACCGCCGAGGCCATGCAATGGCGCGCGTTCGGGTCGATGTGGTTGCTGCGGAAGCCGGCCTTCATCAGCTTGTTGGCCGCATAGCCTTCGAAGATCGTCCACTGCCCCGAGCCGAACATGCCGATCGCGTCGCTGCCTTTCTCCTTGAGGACGCGCTTGAACTGCGCCGCCATCACGTCGAAGGCTTCATCCCACTCCACGGTGGTGAACTCGCCGTCCTTCGCGTACACGCCGTTCTTCTTCCGCAGCAGCGGCAGGGTCAGGCGGTCGGCACCGTACAGGATCTTCGAGAGGAAGTAGCCCTTCACGCAGTTGATGCCGCGGTTGACCTCGGCGTGCACGTCACCGTGCGTGGCCACCACGCGCCCGTCCTTGACCGCGACGTTCACGCCGCAGCCGGTACCGCAGTAGCGGCATGGCGCCTTGTCCCACTTCAGCGTGGTCAGGTCGCCCTCGGTGACGACGTTGCTGCCGGTGCCGGTCAGCGGCAGGCCGGCCGCGGCGGCGGCCGTGGCCAGCGCGCTGTGGCGGATGAAGTCACGACGTGTGCTCATGGGCCTCTCCGGTCGCGGACAGGATGGACAGTGAAGGCAACGGTTCGTCGAGCGCGTGCGCCGGCTCGGCGTGGTGGTAGACCAGCAGCACGTTGAGCACGCCGGGCACCGCCTGCAGCTGGTCGACGCGCTCCATCACCGCATGGCGATCGGCGGATTCGCAGATCACCACGCTGCGCGTGCCGCCGGCGAGCGCCAGGTCGAGGTCGGCGTGTTCGCGGATCATCGCGGACAGCGCGTCGCCGGCGGTGTCGCGATGCTGGATGACGAAGCTGGCGATATGGATGTCGGGTGCGGATGCGTTCAAGCGACGGCCTCCATGGCGGGTGCGTGCTGCAGGGTGATGGCATCCACCGGACACGGCGCGACGCAGGCGCCGCAGCCCGTGCATGCCTCGAGATCGACGGTGGCCGCGCCGCGCGCGCCGGGCGACACGCGGATCGCGGACGCGGGGCAGACGTCACGGCAGCTGGCGCAGACCACGCCCTGCGCCGACAGGCAGGTGGCGGCGACCTGGGCGACGAGCGTCCACGGCGGATCACGCGCAGGCTCGAACGCACCGCTGTCGCATGCCGCCACGCAGTCGCCACAGAACGTGCATTCGCCTGCGTGCGCCTCGAAGCGCGGCAGGCCGTCGGCACCGCGGACCAGTACCTGCTCGGGACACGCACGCACGCAGCCATCGCAGTGCGTGCAGGCGGCAAGGAACTCAGGCTCGGGCTTCGCCCAGGGCGGTCGGAACGCGCTGGGCAACGGTTCGGCGGGCCTGCGGCCGAACAGCAGGGCACGACGGGACGGGGAGCGGATATCGCCCATCGCTCACGGCCCGGTCGGCGGCCCGGAGAACAGCAGCTGCCACATCCACACCAGGAAGCCGTAGCCGGCGACGATCAGCACGGCCGCCAGCGGAAAGATGACCGCCGTCAGCAACAGGAACGCGGTGCGCTCCTGTTTCTTGCTCGCAACGGCTGTTCCTTCGCTCTGCTCCATGATGCCTACCTTGCGGTTGGGTACTGGGTGCGACGATGCTGCGGCCGCAGGCTATCACATTCATATGACCGCCCCGGCGCCTGTCATCGGCAGGGAAACTCAGGGCACCGGATGCGCGAGCGTGCGCCAGTCTTCGGGCGTGTTGCAGTTGCGCAACGCCTGCGACCAGGGTGCTGCGGGCAGTACCTGCGTCTCCACGCCGTGCTGCAGCGCGCGCAACGAACGCTCGCGGCCGGAACGCTGGCCGATGTCTTCCATCACGGCGCGCAGGCGGTCGTCCATCCGCAGCCGCATCGGCAAGGCATGGCCTCCCACGCAGGCGCACGTGGCCCCGGCGGCGAGCAAGGCGTGCAGCAGGTCCGCGGACAGCAGCGGCATGTCCACGGGGACCACGATCCATGCGCCGTCATGCAGGCGCGGCGCGAGTTGCGCCAGCGCGCCCATCGGTCCGGTATCGGGCGTCGCGTCGGGCACGCCGCCGATCTCCGGGCGATCACCGCTGACGATCACCTCGCTTGCGCCTGCGGTGAGCAGCAACGCGCGCATGTGCGTCAGCAACGTGCCGTCGCCCCAGGGCAGCAAGGCCTTGTCCGTGCCCATGCGCGAGGAGCGCCCGCCCGCGAGCAGCACCGCACGCCAGGCGGGCGATGCCAGGCTCACGCCGGCATCCACGCGGGCGGCTGCAAATGGCTCAACCCGTGCACCTGCACCGCGGTGCCTGCGACCACATCACCGACGTCGGCCGGCAGCGTGATCCATGCGCTTGCCTGCGCGAACGGCAGCAGGCGGAACGAGGCCTGCGCAGTCGCCACGTGCGCGCGCAGTCGACCGTCGCCGTCGCACTGCAGCGTGCCGTGCAAGGCCGCATGCAGCCCGGTACGCGAGCGGCAGTCGTCGGCGAGCGGCAACCAGCGCGGCGTTTCCGGCGGCAAACCCAGCCAGGCGCGCAGCAGCGGTTCGACAAGGAAGCGGAAGCCCACCGCGGTCGACAACGGGTTGCCCGGCAGGCCGACGAACAGCGGCCCTTCGCGCAGGCGCGCGGCGAGCACCGGCTTGCCCGGACGGATCGCCACGCCGTGGAACAGGATCTCGGCACCCCGCGCAGCGAGCGCGGCGGGCACGAAGTCGTAGCAGCCCTTCGACACCGCGCCCGTGCTGAGCACCAGGTCGACGCCCTCGGCGAGTGCAGCATCCAGCGCGGCCTGGAACGCGGCCACGTCATCGCCCACGCGCACGACGCGCTGCACGTCGGCACCGGCGGCGGCGATGGCGAGCGCGAGATAGGGTGAAGTCGCATCGTGGATGCCGCCCGGTGGCAGCCGTTCGCCCGCCGCGACGATCTCGCGGCCCGTCGCCAGCACCACCACGCGTGGACGACGCGCCACCGGGACCCGGCCGACGCCCAGGCCGGCGATCAGCATCAGTGAGGCAGCATCGAGCACGTGTCCGGCCGGCAACACGGACTGCCCCGGCATCACGTCTTCGCCGCGGCGACGGATGTTCGCGCCAGCCGCCACGTCGCCCAGCACGCGTATCCGCGACGCGCCCGAGGCCGACGCAGGCAACGTCTCGATCCGTTCCACGGGAACGACCGTATCGGCGCGCGCCGGCAACGGGGCGCCGGTCATGATCTCCCACGCCAACGCGTCATCCTGCGGCGCAGGCTCGCCGGCGCCGATGCGCGCACCGATCTCCCACGCCCGTGCATCCGGCAGCGGCATGCCGCCGGTCGCGAGCGCCACGCCGTCCAGCGCCGCATTGTCGAAAGGCGGCAACGCGAGGTCACTGACGATCGCGGCGGCCAGCACGCGGCCGAGCGCGTCGCCGGGCGCGAGCGTCTGCGTGCCGCGCAAGGTCGCGCCGTCCGTCAGTCGTGCCACCGCGTCGTGGTACCCGATCACCTTGCCTCCTCGTCCCTGGCGTTACGGCGGGCACCAGCCTAGTGCGGCCCCGTGCGCTTGCCAATCGTGGCGAACGAACGCGCCTTCACGCCGCTGAAGGCTGCGACGCCACGCCGCGGGCGGTTGACCCATGTCAAGGACAACCCCGCCACGCGCGCCTAGCCTGCACGCATGGCCAGCCTGTCCTCCCTCTTCGACCCCGAGTTGCTGCGGCGCTACGACACGCCGGGGCCGCGCTACACCTCGTATCCCACCGCCCCGCAGTTCTCGCCCGGCTTCGACGAAGCCGACCTGCGCGGCATGGCGGCGATCAGCAATGGCGACCCGATTCCGCGTCCGCTCTCGCTGTACCTGCACATTCCGTTCTGCACCAGCCCGTGCTTCTACTGCGGCTGCAACCGCATCATCACCCGCGACACCGCGCGCGGCGCCGCCTACCTGACGCGGCTGTACCGCGAAGTGGCGATGGTGTCGGCCTTGTTCGACCGTGACCGCGACGTGGAGCAGGTGCACTTCGGCGGCGGCACCCCCAATTTCCTGACGCCATGGCAGATCGCCGAAGCGATGGATGTGTTGCGCCGGCATTTCTCGTTCGCCGCACCGTCGCGGCTGGATTGCTCGATCGAACTCGACCCGCGCTTCATCAGCCCCGACGACGTGGGCGAACTGGCCAAGGCCGGCTTCAACCGCGCCAGCCTGGGCGTGCAGGATTTCGATCCCGAGGTGCAGCGCGCGGTCAATCGCATCCAGAGTGTCGAACAGACCCTGGCGATCATCGATGCCTGTCGTACGCACGGCCTGCAGTCGGTCAACGTCGACCTGATCTACGGGTTGCCGAAGCAGAGCCTGGCCGGCTTCTCGCGCACGCTCGACATCACCCTGCAGGCGCGGCCGGACCGGCTGGCGATCTACAGCTACGCGCACCTGCCGTCGATGTTCCGCCCGCAGCAGCGCATCAATGCCGACGAGCTGCCATCGCCCGAAGTGAAACTCGGCCTGCTGCAATGCGCGATCGACAAGCTCGGCGAGGCCGGCTACGTCTACATCGGCATGGATCACTTCGCGCTGCCCGGCGACAGCCTGGCCGAGGCGCAGCGACGCGGCGGCCTGCATCGCAATTTCATGGGCTACACCACTCATGCCGAGAGCGACCTGGTGGGCCTGGGCGTCAGCGCCATCAGCCACATCGGTCCGAGCTTCAGCCAGAACCCGCGCGATCTCGGCAGCTGGGAGCAGGCCATCGACCAGGGCCATCTGCCGGTGTGGCGCGGCATGCGGCTGGAAGAAGACGACGTGATCCGCGCCGATGTCATCCAGCAGCTGATGTGCCACGGCACACTGGACTACCGCGACCTCGGCCGCCGGCACGTGATCGACTTCGCGACCTATTTCGCCGATGCGCTGCAACGCCTGCGCCCGTTGCAGGAGGACGGCCTGGTGGAACTGGACCGCGACGGCCTGCGCGCGACCTCGCGTGGGCGCATGCTGTTGCGTATCATCGCCATGTGCTTCGACCGCTACCTGCCCACCGCTGCAGCCTCGACGCCTCGCTTCTCGCGCACGGTCTGACCTTCCCGGGAGTGTCCGCATGACCTCACCGCTGGTCTTCCCGCGCACCGATGCGAGCATCGTCGCCGACGACGGCGATTCGCTGACCTTCTGCTCCACCTGCGCGTTCTCGCAGGCCTGCCTGTCCGAAGGCATGGACAAGCGCGCGCTGATGGACCTGCACGTGCTGGTCGAACACGTTGGCCCGCTGCGCGCCGGCGAACACGTGTTCCGCGAAGGCGACCCGTTCGGCGCGATCGCCGCGGTGCGCGCCGGCACGGTGAAGACCTACCAGATCGACCGCAACGGACACGAGCAGGTGCTCGGCTTCCACCTGCCGGGCGAAGTGATCGGCCTCAACGCCATCCACGGCGACCGCTACCCGTGCAACGCGATCGCGCTGGACACGGTGATGCTGTGCCGCTTCTCGTTCCCGAAGATCGCGATGCTGGCCGCGCGCCTGCCCAACCTGCAGGCGCACCTGTTCAAGCTGATGAGCCGCGACATCGGCGTGGCCTCGCTGTTCGCGCGCGACAACACCGCCGACGAACGCATGGCCGCGTTCCTGATCGGCCTTTCGCGCCGGCTGGCCGCACGCGGCTTCTCGCCACGCCGGTTCCAGCTGACGATGGCGCGCACCGACATCGCCAACTACCTGCGCCAGGCGCCCGAGACGGTCAGCCGCGTGCTACGCCGCTTCGAACAGGACGGCCTGCTGCACATCAAGCAGCGCGACGTCGAGATCCTCGACCTGCCCCGCCTGGAAGCCCTCGCGCTGGCCGTGCTGCGGGATTGATCGCGGGCGTGCCCCGGCGCATGTCGCGCGCCCATCCTCTTTCTCGCGACACCCACGACACGGCGATGGTGTGCCGAGGCACACCCTACGTGGCTCCTGGAGACAGCGACTTCGGCAATTACCTGTCGGCTTGACCTGCGTCATGGAGCCCCCGGGCCGGCGCGCCGATGATGCGGCCGTTTCCCGAGGAGAGCCGCATCATGAATTCGACACGCAAGTTGTGGGTGGGGTTGGCGGCCCTGCTCATTGCGTCGTTCGCCGTCCTGCTTTGGGTCGGCAGCGAAGTGCATCGCCAGGCGCCGCCGGTACCCGAACGGGTCGTGGCGGAGGACGGCCGGGTGATCTTCACCCGCCAGGACATCGAGACCGGCCGCCAGGTCTGGCAGTCCATCGGTGGACAGCAGTTGGGCTCCATCTGGGGCCACGGTGGCTATGTGGCGCCCGACTGGGGCGCGGACTGGCTGCACCGCGAAGCCGAGGCCATCCTGGACGGATGGGCAAAGCGCGAAGCCGGCGCGGAAGGCTACAAGCAGCTCGACGCGCCCACCCAGGCCGCCTACGCCACGCGCGTGCAGGCGCTGATGCGGCCCAACACCTACGACGCCGCGAGCGGCACGATCACGCTGTCGAACGATCGCGCCGATGCGATCGGCGTGGTCGGTGCGCATTACCAAAGCCTGTTCTCCGCCGATCCGGCCACCGGCGACCTGCGCGAGGCCTATGCCATGCGCAACGACACCGTGCCCGACGCCGAACACCGCCGCCAGCTGACCGCGTTCTACTGGTGGGCGGCGTGGTCGTCGGTGACCGAGCGCCCGGGTGCGGACATCAGCTACACGGCCAACTGGCCGGCGGACGAGCTGGTCGGTAACACGCCGCCGCCGAGTGCCTTCCTGTGGACGGTCTTCAGCGTGCTGTTCCTGATCGCCGGTGTCGCCTTGCTCGGCTGGCACTACGCGGTCAACCACGGCGACGAGATGGCACCGGTGCTGCCGAAGAGCGACCCGCTGGCGAAGATCAAGATCACGCCGTCGATGCGCGCCACCGCGAAGTATTTCTGGGTGGTCATCGCGCTGTTCGTGGTGCAGATCCTGCTGGGCGCGATCACCGCGCATTACCAGGTGGAAGGCCAGGAAGCCTACGGCTTCGCGCTGGCCGACATCCTCCCGTACTCGCTGACGCGCACGTGGCACACCCAACTCGCGGTGCTGTGGATCGCGACCGCGTGGCTGGGCATGGGCCTGTACATCGGCCCGGCGATCTCCGGGCACGAACCGAAATTCCAGCGCCTGGGCGTCAACTTCCTCTGGACCTGCCTGATCATCATCGTGGTCGGCGCCTTCACCGGGCAGTGGTTCGCGGTGATGCAGAAGCTCGGCCTGGAGCACAACTTCTGGTTCGGCCACCAGGGCTGGGAATACGTCGACCTGGGCCGCTTCTGGCAGTGGTTCCTCTTCATCGGCCTGACGTTGTGGCTGGTGCTGGTGGGCCGTGCGCTGTGGCCGGCCATCCGCAACGGCGGCGAATCGCGCAGCATCGTCAGCCTGCTGTTCCTGTCCACGGTGGCGATCGGCCTGTTCTACGCGGCCGGCCTGATGTGGGGCGAACACACGCACCTGTCGATGGTCGAGTACTGGCGCTGGTGGGTGGTGCACCTGTGGGTGGAAGGCTTCTTCGAGGTGTTCGCAGTGGCGGTGATCGCCTTCCTGTTCACCCGCCTGGGCCTGCTGCAGACCAGGACCGCCACGGTGGCGGTGCTGTTCGCCACCATCGTGTTCATGGCCGGTGGCGTGCTGGGCACGCTGCACCACCTGTACTTCACCGGCACGCCGACCGCGGTGATCGCGTTGGGCGCGAGCTTCTCCGCGCTGGAAGTGGTGCCGCTGGCCTACGTGGGCTTCGAGGCGTACCACAGCTGGAAGATGGGCAAGGCCACGCCGTGGATGCAGCGCTACCGCTGGCCGATCCAGTTCTTCATCGCGGTGTCGTTCTGGAACCTGGTGGGCGCGGGCCTGTTCGGCTTCCTGATCAACCCGCCGCTGCCGCTGTACTACATGCAGGGCCTGAACCTGACGCCGAACCACGGCCACACCGCGCTGTTCGGCGTGTACGGCATGCTCGGCATCGGCCTGATGCTGTTCTGCCTGCGCGGGCTGAAGCCGGACGTGGTGTGGAACGAGAAGCTGCTGAAGACCGCGTTCTGGTCGCTCAACATCGGCCTGGCCGGCATGTCGCTGCTGACCCTGCTGCCGCTGGGCATCCTGCAGCTCAATGCGGCGCTGGAGCACGGTTACTGGTTCGCACGCTCGGCGGAGTTCATGCAGCAGCCGATCGTGGACATGCTGGTGTGGATGCGCGTGCCGGCCGACACGCTCTTCAGCGTGGGTGCGCTGGCGCTGGTGTGGTTCGTGGCCAGCCTGTGGCTGGCCCCGCGCCGCGAGCCGCTGCCGGTCGCACATCCCAGCGAAGCCTGACCCTGGAACCGGCCTCTCCGGGTGGGGAGGCCGGGCCACCTGCTGCAGGTTGCAGCCCCGAGAGCCGCGCACGCGGCTCTCTTTTTTTGAGAACGAAGCGCCGAATGCCACGCTCGGGGCTCGGAATGTCATCGATGGAGTGCGGTAGCTCGATCTGTCTCACATCGAGCCCGCGACATCACATTCCGAAGGGCATCGATGGGCCTCGGTAGCTCGGCACCTCACACGCAGCATGTCAGCGACGAAGCCCTGAGCTTCGTGCACGGAGCTCGGAGCGCGATCGATGGTTTCCTGAAAGCCATCGATGGCACGCCGGAGCCCGGGACCTCACACGCCGAAGCCCATCGATGGGACTTTGTGCCTTGCGCTTGGGATTCCGAGCCCCATCGACGGCGCTCCGCGCCCCATCCCCGGTCGAGCCACGGCCGAACGACGCCCTGCGGGATGACACGTCCTCACATTCACCCCGGCCGATGGGGTGTTTCACGTTTAGCATCGGGGGACGGCAGGGGTGCCGGGGAACGACCGCATGAGATTTGCCGTATCGATCGTGGTGGCGCTGCTCACGCTGCTGGCGGGCATCCTGCTGTCGGGGGCGGGGCACGGATGGGTCACAGGCAGTACGGGCGCCTTCGTCCTCGCGCCGATCGCCTTCTTCGCCAGCCGCAACGCACTTGCGCCCAGTCCATCCCCGCGCATCGCATGGGCCGTCCTGGTGTGCGGTTTGGCGACGTGCGCGTGGGTGGCGATCCACACCGTCATGGAAGGCGGTGAGCACTTCTTTCCGTACTTCCGCATCAACGGTGTGATGGGCGCATCCGTTGCCGTCCTCGCTGTCCTGGGCTGGCTGGCTCCTTCGCTGTGGGGGCTGGTTCGCGTGCGGGGGCGATGGCACCGAACCGGTATGCAGGCCGGTGCAACTCATCTAACCGGTTCAAAACGAACCACTCCACCACGATGAAAACAGACATGAAGCATCTCTTGCTGTTGCTGTTCGTACTGGCGTCGTCACTCGCTCACAGCAGCGAAGCCGCGTCCCCTCAAGAAGCCGTCAACGCGTTCTACGCGCTGGAGATCCATGGACCGTTCTCTGACGACGGACGCATGCTTGGGAATGCCAGGCACTTGGTGTCAAAGGAATTGGACGCGCTGCTGACCGCCACCGATCGCTATCAGGATGCATGCCGGGCGCTCGTGCCGCCCGATGTGAAGCCGTGGATCATCGATGCCGACCCTTGGTACTTCCATTCCGCGGACGGCGCCAGAGCGATCGAGGGGACCCGCCTGGTTTCGCAAGGAAGAACGGCCGCGCTTGTTGCCGCGAAGCTTGCTTACGACCCCAGCATGCGGTGGACGGACACCGTTGTCCTGGTAAAGGAAGCGGATGCTTGGCGCATTGCGAACATTCGGTTCGAGCAGGGAGGCGGACTGATCGAATCCCTACGTTCGTACATCAGCCAATCGTGCACCTCGGGATGACGTCCATGGGCTGGGCATGGCCCATGGGGTGGGCCGAGCAAAGCAAAGCCCGACACGTACGCCATGTCCGCCCTGTAGCAGGAAGCCTTGCGACAGACGAAGATCGCGTCGTTGGGGTTCGCAGGCGCATCCCGACCTATGAGCTGCGAGGTCAAGAATGACGGTGACGGGTTTTCTTCTGGCGGCCGGCGGGTTGGCGTGCGGCGCGGCGGTGCTGGCGTTCCTGCGCACCCGCACGGCACGGGCATGGCCCTCCGTGACGGCACGTGTCGAGGAAGTGCCACCCTCGTCGTTGTTCGAGGATTTCAGTCATCGCCAGTGGGTCGCCAACACCGACACGGACCATGTGCTTGTCTGGACCGTTGGCGGACAGGAGTACCGCAAGCGCGTAGAAGATCGCGCGGCGATCCAGGTCGTCGGCTTGAAACTGTGGCGCAGGGCGCCCCAGCTTGAAGAGATCGTCATCCGTTACGACCCACGGAACCCCGGTACGGGCCTCACGCCCGAAGACATCGGTGCGTGGCGGTGGCTGATGGCGATATCGGCTGCCTTCTTCGCGGCCGCCGCGTTCGTCCATCTCTTCTGACCTACCGACGCATCCATGCGCAGCGAGTGGCCTCGCCCGGAAACTTGCCCCATGATGGCCCCGTCTTCATCGCCCGGGGAGGGGCCATGTCCGAACTGAAACAGCGCTCGACCTTCGTCACCGTGCTGGCGTGGATCTTCATCGCGCTGTCGGGCTTCGGCGCGCTGATCGGGGTCCTGCAGAACCTCATGCTGCAGACCGTCTTGCGCAGCGCGGAGTTCGACCAGGCCATGCAGGCGGCGCCGGGGCAACCGGGCCTGCCACCGTTCGCGACTTTCCTGTTCGAAAATTTCCAGTGGTTCTTCCTGGCGGCCCTGCTGGCCAACGTGGTCATGCTGGTCGTCTCGATCGGCCTGCTGAAGCGCCGTAACTGGGCACGGCTGTGCTTCATCGGGTTGATGATCCTCAGCATCCTCTGGCAGGTGGCCGGGCTGGCCATCCAGGCCACGATGTTCTCGTTCGTGCACGACCAGTTCGCTGCGGCGCAAGCGCAAGGCGCGCCCGACATGACGCTGTTCTTCGTCGTGATGGCCGTGGTGTGCGTTGTCTTTGCGCTCGCGTTCGGCGCGCTGTTCGGCTGGATCGCATGGAAACTGGCGTCGAGGCCCATCGCGGCGGAGTTCGGTCGGTAACGTGCAACGCCCGGACCGTCGAAGCCCCTCCTTGGACATCGCGTGAGCATCTACGCGCAGGTCGCGTTGTGCATCGTCGGCATGTCCCTGTACTTCAATGCGGGGAAGATCGAAGCCCGCGGCGGTGGCCCTGACCATGCGGTCCTGTGGGCTGCGCTGTCGTTGATGACGTCGCTGGTCGCTTTCTGGGCCGGCGGCGGGTGGATCGCCTGGGCGCTGGCGCAGGTAGCGTTGCTCGCGGGCATCACCCTGGTCCGCGTTGGGCTCGACGGTCGCGGCGACTAGGCGTCAATGCGCCTGGCCGTCGGGCCGCGTACATTCCCTTGTCATGAACCGTATCCATGCAGGCGCACCATGAGATACCCCGGATTCCTGTTGGTCTGCCTGGCGGTCATCTCATCGACCGGGTGCTCGCGTCCGGCGCCTTCGCTTCCAGCCCAGCTCGTCGATATCCCGATGGCCCACAAGCCCCTGCTTCCGGAAACCGAAGCCGCTTGCTCCCTGGTCGGCGGATGGTGGGAGCGCCGCGGGCTGCCGCCCGGCGGGCCCTATGTCTGCGATTTCCCCGCACGCGATGCAAGAAAGATCTGCACGGACAATCGGCAATGCGAGGGCCGCTGCCTGGTGGCCGCCGACATCGCCACGGGCAGTCCTGCCATCGGCAGTTGCTCCGATTCGATCCGCACGTACGGGTGCTTCAAGCAGATCGAAGATGGCGTGGTCCGGCATGTCTGCGTGGATGGCACGTGACGGGTGACGGGGCCATTGCAGCATCCTGGACTCGATCTGACGACGCAGGACGGAATGCCGGGTCGCGCCCCGATCATCCATCGATCAGTGCGAGCACCCACCGCAGCATTGCCCGGCCTGGTGCCCGTGCGGTTCGCTTTCGCCGGCTTCGGCATGCTCGCCGGCTTCCTTGAGGATGGCGATCACGCGCTCGGTGGGCAGCGTGGTCATCACCATCAGGCGGCCGGTGCCGGTTTCGAGGCTGACTTCGGCTTCCGGATCCCAGGCGCGCAGGGCCTCGGTCATGGCCTGCTGGCGCTGCTCGGTGGGGGATGGAGTGGGGTCGGACATCGGGCTTCCTGTGGCGGACGTGGCGCGCATGCGCGGGTGGCAGGACTGTAGGGGCTCGGTGCGCGTTCGGCCTTGACCCGGATCAAGGCGACGCCGCCCACCGGATTGCGCTCGGCCTGACCCACGTCAAGGCGGTCGCCGGCCGGCGCGGGCACGCTGCCCGCATGAAGATCGACGTCGTTCCCCCACCCCGTTCCCGCGCTGCGCCGCCGTTGCCCGGACTCTCTCCCGCCTGGCTCGCGCATGCGCCGCACCGGCTGATGTTCTTCGTCGGCGCCGGCAACGTACTGCTGGCGATGCTCTGGTGGATGGCGTGGCTGGTGGCGACCCGCTGGGGCGTGTGGACGATGCCCGAGACGCCGATCTACGCCGGCTGGCTGCATGCGTTCCTGATGCAGTACCTGGTGCTGCCGAGTTTCATCTTCGGCTTCCTGCTGACGGTGTTTCCGCGCTGGATGGGCATGGCCGACCTGAAGCGCTGGCATTACGTGCCGGTCGGGCTCGGCCTGATGGGCGGGCAGCTGGCGATGTTGCTGGGCGTCGCCGGTTGGCAGGCGGGCCTGACCGTCGGCCTGTGGATGGCGCTGGCCGGCTGGAGCGCCGCGCTGCTGACGCTGGGCCGGCTGCTGGCCGACGACACGGCGAAGACCTGGCATGCGCGCTCCTGCTTCGCCGGGTTGCTGCTGGGCTGGCTGGGGCTGGTGATGTTCATCGCGTTCGCGCTGGGCGCGTCGCCGACGTGGGCATTCGCCAGCATCAAGCTCGGCGGTTTCGGCCTGTTGTTGCCGGTGTACGTGACGGTAGCGCACCGCATGTTCCCGTTCTTCGCCGGCAACGTGGTGCCGGGCTACGTGCCGTGGCGTTCGCTGCCATGGCTGGGCGCGGTGTGGGCGCTGCTGATGGCGCACCTCGGGCTGGAACTGATGCACGCGTACGCGTGGCTGTGGCTGGCCGACGTGCCGCTGCTGGTGCTGACGGCCTGGGCCGTGCATCGCTGGTGGCCGCGCGGGCGCATGCCGGGGCTGCTGGCGGTGTTGTTCATCGGCACCGCATGGTTGCCGATCACCTTCCTGCTGTACGTGGTGCAGAGCGTGACGTTTCTGGTGACGGATGACTTCGTGCTGGGTCGCGCACCGATGCATGCGATGTTCATCGGCTTCTTCGGCAGCCTGTTGGTGGCGATGGTCACGCGGGTGACGCAGGGCCATTCGGGACGCCCGTTGGTGATGCCGAAGGTGGCGTGGTTCGCCTTCGTCGCGATCCAGGTGGTCGCGGTGATGCGCATCGTCGCCGACCTCGCGCCGGATGCGATGGCGTGGCAGGCCGCAGCGGCGATGGGTTGGCTGGTCGCGTTGGCGCCATGGGTGTCAAGGATCGGCGGCATCTACCTGCGCCCGCGCGCGGACGGCCGGCCGGGATGAGCGCCATGATGACCTTCTACCCGGACATCAAGCTGGTCCACATGGGCGCGGCGATGAGCAGCGGCGCGCTGTTCGCGCTGCGCGCGCTCGCCCTGCTCGCTGGCATGCGCTGGCCACGCGCCGCGGCCGTGCGCTACCTGAGCTACAGCATCGACACCGTGTTGCTGACCGGCGCGATGATGCTGCTGACGATCCTGCCGGCGGGCCTGTTCGCCAACGGCTGGCTGCTGGCGAAGCTCGTGTTCCTCGTCGCGTATGTCGCGATCGGCATCGCGGCCTTCCGTCCTGCGCGCGGCAACGGTGCACGCGCCGTGCTGGTCGCCGCTGCCCTGCTGTGCTTCCTGCAGGTGTACGGCATCGCGCGCGCGCACGACCCGTGGGGCTGGCTGCTGTGGCTGGGAGGCTGACCGGCATGGAAACGGCGTTCGATACCGAATGGCTACCCGAGGCGTTCGCCGCGTGCGTCTGCTGCGTGCGCGAATCGCTCGATGCCGCGGGCGTATCGCTGGATTGCACACCGACGCGCGAGGCCGAGGAGCCCGACGCATGGCGCATGCCCTGACCCTGTTGCGCCTGGACCTGCGCACGCTCGCGGCCCCCGAGCCGATGGAGCGCATCCTCGACTGCCTGCGCACGTTGCAGCGCGGCGAGCGACTGGTGGCGCTGACGCCGCTGTATCCGGCGCCGTTGCTGCCGATCCTGGACCAGTGGGGATTCGCCTATCGCGTACGCGATGCCGACGCGGGCAGTGCCTGCATCGCGATCTGCCACGTCGCCGACCGGCACGCGCTGGAGCCCCCGCAAGCCGCATGAGCGGGCTCGCGTTCGCGCAGGCGCCACCGCCGTCCGTGCCGATGCGCTTCCTGGCCACCGCGTTGGCGTGGGGCGTCGTGGCGGGCGGCGGGTTGGCCTGGCACGGCGAGGCCGCACTGCTGTCGCGGTGGACGCCGGCGACGCTCGTGCTGGTGCACGTGTTCGCGCTCGGCCTGCTGGGCAACGCGATGCTGGGCAGCCTGGTGCAGTTCCTTCCCGTCGCGGCGGGCAGTCCGTTGCCCTGCGCGCGCCTCGTGCCGGCATTGCATGCCACGTTCAACCTTGGCCTGGCCTTGCTGCTGGCGACACTGGCGACTTCGTCGCATGTGTTGGCCGTGCCGGCGGCCGTGTTGCTGGGAGGATCGCTGGCGCTCTTCGCATCGCTGGCGCTGGTGGCCGTCGTGCGCGGGAGCGGCCTACGCGTCGTGCGCGAAGGCATCGGCCTGGCCGTGCTCGCGTTGTTGGCGACCACGCTGCTGGGCCTGGTGCTGCTGGCGGCCCGCACGGGCTGGCATGCGCCGGCGGCGCGGGGCGTGGTGGATATGCACGCGGCCTTCGGTGTGATCGGCTGGACGATGGGGCTGCTCGCGGCCGTCGGTACCGTGACGCTGCCGATGCTGCAGGGCACGCGCGCGCCGCCGCACCTTGCCTCGCGTGCCGGGCACATCGGATTGCTGCTGACGCTGGGTGTCGTTGCGGCGGTCCATCTCGGCGCGCTGCCAGCGGAGGCGGTCCGCCTCGCGGCGTGGCCACTCGTGGCGTTCGCGGTGGCGGTGTTCGTCCTGCAGGCACGCGCGCCGTACCGGCGCAACGCGATGTTGCGTGCGTTCTGGCAGTCGGGGTGTGCGGCATTGCTGCTGGCCGGGGTGCTGTCCGCAGGGCGGGGTGCATCGGTGATCGTGATCGGCACGCTGGTGCTCGGCGTGGGCCTGCCGCTGCTGGTGGTCGGCATGGCGATGGAGATCACCGGCTTCCTGACCTGGATCGCACTGCGCCAGCGCGTACCACGCGGTGTGCGCGTGCCAGGGGTGGGGCGCTTGTTCGACGAGGCGGCGAAGCGACGCGCCTTCGCCGCGCACGTCATCGCAGGCGCTCTGCTGGCGGCGGCGACGCTGGTGCCCGCGCTCGCACACATCGCTGGCGGCGCGTTGATGTTCGCCTATGCGGTGAGCCTGCAGGCGCTCTGGCGTTGCTGGCGGTTGTCCGTCACGTGGCAGGCCCACGATCCCGGCTGATCCGCCGGGATCGCGTGCGTGCGGCTCAGTAACGCAGGTTGAGCTTCACCCAGGCGGTGCGGCCGGGTTCGTTGATGCGCACGGGATCGGCCGGGTAGCCGAACGCGCTGTTGCCGCCAAGGTTGAGATGCTCGCTGTAGGCGCGATCGAACAGGTTGTCGATGCCGGCGGTCAGTTGCAGGCGGTCATTGAAGCGATAGCCGCTGTTGACGGAGAACACCGCGAAGCCCGCGCTCGGCCCGAGGTCGCGGCCGACGATGTTGCCCTGGCTGGTGCTGACACGCTCCTGCGCGGCCGCCACGCGCCACAGTGCGCCCCACGACCACGGCCCGCGTTCATGGCTGACCGAGAAGCGCGCCTCCAGCGGTGGCATCTGTGGCAGCGCCGTGCCGGTGTCGCGCACCGCGCCCCACGCGTAGGACGCGGCGCCCGACAGCTTCCAGCCTTGCGCGGGACGCCAGTCGATGCCGGCTTCGCCGCCGCGGATGTCGGCATCCACGTTGTGCGCGCGCGTGCTGCTGCCCATCATCCCGGCCGAATAGTCGAACAGGATGAAATCCTGCACGCGTCCGGCGTACAGCGATGCCCACGCATCGATCTTCGCGCCTTTGAACTGCAGGCCGATATCCAGCTGCGTCGTGCGCTCGGGCTGCACGCCGGCGAAGGCGTTCGGCGCGCCGACCGGACCGCGCGTGGGCGAGAACAGCTCCCAGTAGTCGGGCATGCGCTGCGTGTGGCCCAGGCCGGCGTAGGCACCCCAGCGGCCGCCCAGGTCGTACTCGTAGCGCACGAACGCGCTGGGCAGCGATTCCTTGCGCGTCATGCCGGCGGTGGGATTGGGCATCGGCATCATGCCGCCGGTGGTCGCGCGCAGGTCCTGCGCTTCGGCGCGATCGAGGCGCACGCCGCTCATCAGGTGATGCGTGTCGGTGATGTGCCAGTGCGATTCGGCGAACGCGCCCCAGCTCTGGAACTTCGCGTCCACCTGCCAGGGCAGGGCGAGGTAGGCGCCGCGTCCGCTGGCGCTGCGCTGGCGGTGCCGGCTGTCGCGCAGGTCCAGGCCGGTGGTCACTTCCCAGCGACCGGACTGCCAGGTGGTGGCGACGCGGCCACCGCGCGTGCGGTGCGCCACGTTGCTGGCCATCGGCATCGGCATGCTGCTGGTGGGGTCGGGATCGCGCAGGCTGTAGTTGTCCATCACGTGGTCCACGTCGTTCTGGTAGACGTTGGCGACCACGGCATCCAGCACGCCGCCGATGTGCTTCTTCTCGAAGCGCAGGCCCAGGCTGTCGCGACGGAACTGCGCGCCGTCCATGCCGCGACCGGCGTAGCGCGCCTGCGCATCGCCGATGCCGGCGCTGAGTTCCAGCACGGTGTCCTCGTCCGGCGTCCAGCCGAGGGCGGCGTCGGCGTTCCACTTCTTCCAGGCGGACGGCACGCGGTCGCCGTTGCCGTCCTCGTAGTCCTCGGCCTCGGAGCGGTTGGCCGACAGGCGCGCATAGCCGCGCGGCGTGCCGGCGCTGATGTCGAGCACCTGGTCGTTGCGGCCGTGGCTTCCGGCCAGCACGCTGCCCGAAGCCTGCACGCCGGGTTCGGCGAAGTACGGAATCTCGCGCTCGAAGCGCACCGTGCCGGCCGATGCACCGCCGCCCCACAGCACCGTCTGCGGCCCCTTGATGACGACCAGCCGGTCGTAGGTTTCCGGGGCGATATAGGACAGCGCGTTATCCATGCGCGCGGGGCATGCGCCGCTCATCGCGCCATCGTTCGTCATCAGGTTGATGCGCGAACCGAACATGCCGCGCAGCACCGGATCACCATTGGTGCCGCCGCTGCGCAGCGTGGAGAAGCCGGGAATGGTCTTCAGGTAATCGGCACCGTCGCTGGCCGGCACCGGCTGGCGCGGCAGCTTGGGATCGGTGATGACGGTGGTGGCCATTGCGGGCGCCACGCCGACCACGACGACATCGTCCAGCGTGGTCACCGGAAGCGCGTCGGCATGCGCGCCGGCGTGGGCGTCCTGCGCGTGGGCAGGGGTGTGGGCGAGCGCGCCGATCAGGGCGACGGCAAGCAGGTTGCGGTTCATGGCGCAGGGCTCCTCGTGGGATGCACGCATTGTCCGGATGCAGCCTGGAGTGCAGATGCGACACGGTGTCGCAGGCGGTCGCGCGCTTGACTTTGGTCAAGCACCCGCGCGAATCCACGCGATCGGCAGGCGTCGATTGATCCAGATCAACGTCGTTGGGCGTGCGCATTTCCACCATGGCCACACACCCACCGACGACCGATCAAGGAACCGCCATGAAACGCCTGCACACCTCCCTGCTTGCCTGCGCCCTCGCCGCCTTGCTCGCCGGCCCCGCCCTCGCAGGCGGTCCCGGCGGCAAGATCACGCCTGCCGGCGAAACGATCCACGCCGTGCTGACGGCGCCGCCGATGGTGCCACCGCCGCTGACGCGCAAGACGCCCGCCCACGTCGTCGTCGATCTCGAGATGATCGAGAAGGACATGCGCATGGCCGACGGCGTGACCTACAACTTCTGGACGTTCGGCGGCACCGTGCCGGGCAGCTTCATCCGCGTGCGCAAGGGCGACACGGTGGAGTTCAAGCTGAAGAACCGCCACGACTCGCACATGTCGCACAACATCGACCTGCATGCCGTCACCGGCCAGGGCGGCGGCGCGGAAGCCACGTTCACCCTGCCGGGCAAGGAAACGCAGTTCTCGTTCAAGGCCTTGAACCCCGGCCTGTACATCTACCACTGCGCGATGGCGCCGGTAGGCATGCACATCGCCAACGGCATGTACGGCCTGATCCTGGTGGAGCCGGAGGAAGGCCTGCCGCCGGTCGACAAGGAGTTCTATGTGGTGCAGGGCGACTTCTACACCGAAGGCGCGTACGGCGAACCAGGCCTGCAGCCCTTCAGTCTGGAAAAGGCGATCGACGAGCACCCGACCTACGTGGTGTTCAACGGCTCGGTGGATGCGCTGCAGGGCGACAACGCGCTGAAGGCCAAGGCCGGCGAGACGATCCGCATGTTCGTCGGCAATGGCGGGCCGAACCTGGTCTCCAGTTTCCACGTGATCGGCGAGATCTTCGACAAGGTCTGGACCGAGGGCGGCAGCAAGTACCAGGAGAACGTGCAGACCACGCTGATTCCGGCGGGCGGTTCGGCGATGGTCGAGTTCAAGGCGGACGTGCCGGGCAACTTCGTGCTGGTGGACCACAGCATCTTCCGCACGTTCCACAAGGGCTCGCTGGGCATCCTGAAGGTGGAGGGCGACAAGAACCCCGACATCTACACGGGCCAGCAGCACGACATCGAGTACCCCGAAGCCAAGCCCGCGGGCAGCAAGTGAGGCACGGATGAAACGGACGCTGCCCTCGACCGCCACGCTTCTCCTGCTCGCCCTGGCGTCGGCGCTCGCCGTCGCCGGCGATGCAGGCAGCGGCTACCGGTGGATCGAGGGTGGCGACTTTCGTTCTTCGGTACGTTTCGAAGAGACCACCCGCGTGGTGCGGGTGGCCTCGTTCTCGCTCATGGAACGCCCCGTCAGCAACCGCGCATTCGCCGCGTTCGTCGCCCGCCAGCCGCAATGGCGGCGCGATCGCATCCCCGCCGTGTTCGCCAGCCCGGGCTATCTCGGCCAGTGGGCGACGGCAGAGGCGCCTGGTCCATCGCTGGATCCCTATGCACCGGTCGTGCACGTCAACTGGTATGCCGCCGACGCTTATTGCCGCGCGCAGCAGGCGCGGTTGCCGCGCTTCATCGAATGGGAATACGCAGCGGCGGCCGACGCCACGCGCCGCGACGCGCGCCACGATGCTGCGTGGCGGATGCGCCAGGTCAACGACGGCACGCCGCACGCCATCGATGCGGGGCCCGACGCGCCCGCGAATGCTTACGGCATCCACGGCCTGCACGGCGCGCATTGGGAGTGGAGCGAGGACGTCGCCTCGCTGCTGGGCGACGGCGACCGCCGCGGCCAGCAGGACGGCGACGCGTTGCGCTACTGCGGCGCGACCGCCATGAGCTTCAACGATCCCGGCGACTACGGCGTGGTGAAGCGCTTCGTGCTGCTGTCCGCGCTGCAACCCGACGCCACGCTGGGCAACCTCGGCTTCCGCTGTGCAAGGAGCACGCCATGAAGATCGCTTCCCTGTTTCTCTCCACCCTGCTGGTGGTCGCCGCGCCGCTGCACGCGCAGTCGCTGCCTGGCGATTCGGTCTACCACCTGCAAGCCGGCACGCAGGACGCGGACGGTGCGCCCGTGGCCTGGGCGTCGCTGCGCGGACAGCCGCGGCTGGTGTCGATGTTCTACACGAACTGCCACCTGATGTGCCCGCTGATCATCGAGAACGCCAAGAGCGCGCAGAAGCAGCTGTCGGCGGCCGAACGCAAGAAGCTGGGCATCGTCATGCTCAGCCTGGACCCGGCGCGTGATACGCCGGCGGCGATGCGCGAGGTCGCGCAGCGCCATCGTGTTCCGCAGGGCTGGCAGTTCCTGACACCGGACAACAACGATGTCCGCGCGATCGCCAGCGTGCTGGACGTGCGCTACCGCTTCCGCGACGACGGCAGCATCAACCACACCAGTGTGCTGGTGCTGCTCGACGCCGAGGGCCGGGTGCGCGCCCGCAGCGAAGTGACCGGCGCTGCCGCCGACCCCGCCTTCCTGATCCAGATCAAGGCGCTGCTCGCCGAGCCGTGATGACATGGCACCCACACCCCTCCCGATCCTGCTTTTCCCTCCAAGGAGCCACACCATGAAACTCTCCCGCACCTTCGCCACCATCGCCCTGCTCAGCGCTGCCGGCATGGCCCAGGCGGCCGGCAACTGCACCGTCAGCCTGAAGGGCGATGACGCGATGAAGTTCGACCTGAAGGAGGCCACCGTCTCCGCCAGCTGCCCCACCATCACCATCGAGCTGACCCACAGCGGCAAGCTGCCGGTGACCGCGATGGGCCACAACGTGGTCGTGTCGAAGACCGCCGACCTGGCCGGCGTCGCGCGTGACGGCATGAAGGCCGGCGCGGCCGGCGCCTATGTGCAGGCAAGCGATGCCCGTGTGATCGCGCATACGTCGCTGGTCGGGGGCGGCCAGAAGACGAAGATCACCTTCCCCGGCAAGAAGCTCACCGCCGGCGGCGACTACAGCTTCTTCTGCAGCTTCCCCGGTCACTCCACGCTGATGAAGGGCAAGCTGGTCGTCACCAAGTAAGCCGACCCGATGCGCCGCCCCAGGGCGGCGCATCCGCTTCAGGAGCCTTGCGATGGAATACGTCATCCGCGTGGGCGAGCGACCGGTCGATCTCGCCATCCTGGCGCACCACCTGCTGGACCTCGACCCCGCCATGCTCGTCGATCGCGACGTGGTCACCGGACACCTGCGCTGCTCGACCAGCGCGCTCGCCGTTGAGTTGTTGCTCGCGTTCTCGCACGCCGGCTACCGGCTCGTTCCCGACGACATCGTGCGCATGCCTTCGGTGTGCTGCGGGGGCTGCAGCGGATGACGCGGGGTGTGCAACGCACCTGCCAAAAGTTCCCATGACCATGGGTTAATTCATGTACTGGTCAGTTTGATATTCAGGGCTTGTTGTGAGGTGGAGCGGATACTGCGCCCACCGTCGCAATGCATCGCGACGGACACACAACAACAAACAGAAAGGCGTTCCCCATGAAGAAGTCCTTGCTTGCCCTGACCCTGCTGGCTGCTGCTCCCTTCGCTGCTTCGGCCGCGGAAGGCGTGTCCTACAACTACGTCGAAGGTGGCTACACCGCGACCAACCTGAGCGACGGTCTTCCGGACGCCGATGGTTGGGGCGCGAAGGGTTCGGTCGCCATCGCCCCGAACTTCCACCTGTTCGGCGAATACACCACGCAGGAGTTCGACAACACCAACGTCGACCTCGACAACTACAAGTTCGGCGTGGGCTACAACCATGAGATCAGCCAGCGCATCGACCTGCTGACCCGCGTGGCCTACGAGCGCTACAAGGTGCCGGGCGACCACCTGAACGGCTACAGCGCCGAAGTCGGTATCCGTGGCGCGATCGCGCCGAAGTTCGAAGGCTTCGCCACCGTCGGTTACGAAGACGGCAGCGACTTCGATGGCGACTACTACGGCCGTCTTGGCGCGCAGGTGAAGTTCAACCAGAACTGGGGCCTGAGCGGCGACGTCAAGTTCGCCGACAACGACACCCAGTGGTTCGTCGGCCCGCGTTTCACCTGGTAATACGCAGTACCGCTCCCCGCGACGCGTCCCTCTCTCCCCGCGTCGCACCCAGCCCGGCCCTTGTGGCCGGGCTTTTTTGTGTGCGCCAAAAAAAGCCCGGCGGTGAGGCCGGGCTTTCATTGCATGCAGCGGATCACTTGAACAGCGTTTCCGGATATTCCGGTTTCTGTTCCCGCGACAGCAGCTGCTGCAGGCCATCGCGCGGGGTGAGGTCGCCATGCAGCACGGCGCGCACCGCGCTGGAGATCGGCAGATCGATGCCGTGGCGGTCGGCCTGGCGCATCACTTCATCCGCCGTCTGCACCGACTCGACCACCTGGCCGATCTCACGCACCGCGTCCTGCAGCGACTGGCCGCGGCCGAGGGCCAGGCCCAGGCGACGGTTGCGCGACAGGTCGCCGGTACACGTCAGCACGAGGTCGCCCAGACCGGCCAGACCCATCAGCGTTTCCGGCTTGGCGCCGATCGCGGCCGACAGGCGCAGCATCTCGTTGAGGCCGCGGGTGATCAGGCCGGCGCGCGCATTGAGGCCCAGCTGCATGCCATCGGCGACGCCGGTGGCCACGGCCAACACGTTCTTCATCGCACCGCCGAGTTCGGCACCCACCATGTCGTCGCCGGTGTAGGCGCGAAAGGCGGGGCCATGCATCACGTCGGCCACTTCCTGCGCGAACACGGGATCGGCGCCATGCACGGTCACCGCGGTGGGCAGGCCCAGCGCGACTTCCTTGGCGAACGACGGGCCCGTGACAACGGCCAACGGCACGCCGGGGCCGAGGATGTCTTCGGCGACTTCGTGCAGGAAACGGCCGGAACCGGTCTCGAAGCCCTTCGTCGCCCACGCCACGCCGGCACCGGCCGGACGCAGCGGCGCCAGCTTGTGCAGCGTTTCAGTAAAGGCGTGCGAGGGCACCACGACCAGCACCTGGTCGACCCCTTCGAGCGAGGTCGCCAAGTCGGTGGTCGCCCGCAGCGTGAGGGGCAGCGGGATACCGGGCAGGTAGCGGGTGTTCTCGTGCTGCGCGTTGATCGCGTCGGCGACGACCGCGTCGCGGCCCCACAAGGTGACCGCGTGGCCATGCCGCGCCATCAGCGCGGCAAGCGCCGTGCCCCAGGAACCGGCCCCTAGCACCGCGATCTTCAGCGGTGCATCTGATCGCAGATCAGTCATCCGTCACCCCTGTGCGAAGCGTCGCCGCCCTGACGGGATTGTCCATCACGGATCAGGCGTTGCCGGCGGGTTCCGAGCTGGCCAGGCCGGCGTCGCCACCCTGCGCAGCGCGCTGGCGCAGCGATTCGGCGTACAGCGCCTCGAAGTTGATCGGCTGCAGGAAGAACGGCGGGAAACCACCAGCCTGCACCAGGTCGCTGACGATCTGGCGCACGTACGGGAACAGGATGTTCGGGCACTGCGTGCCGAGCAGCACATCCACGGCCTGCGGGTCCAGGCCCATCAAGCCGAAGATGCCGGCCTGCTGCACTTCCGCCACGTAGGCGGTCTTGTCGCCGGCCTTGCAGGTCAGGGTCACGCCCAGGACGACTTCGAAGGCGTTCTCGCCCAGGCGCTGCACGCGCTGGTTGAGGTTGAGCTGCAGCTCGGGCTGGGCGGCCTCGGTGTAGATCGCCGGCGCACCGGGCACTTCGAAGGAAACGTCCTTGACGTAGATCTTCTCGACAGTGAAGGCAGGGCCAGCGGCTTCGGCGGACGCGATCGCGCCGTTGGTGGTCTCGTCGGACATTTCGAACTCCGGAATTTCGGGATTGATACGGTGAATGGGAGATTATGGCATGGCGTCGGAGGCGGCCCGGTTCAAGGGGCGGTTCCGGCCAGGCGGGCTCAGCGGCCCTTGACCAGCGGCAGGTCGGCCTGCTGCCAGGCAGCAACGCCGCCATCGAGCCAGTAGACCTTCTCGAAGCCGGCCTTCTTCAGGCGCTTGGCGGCCGCGGCGGAAGCCTGCCCGTTGCGGCAGACCAGCACCACCGGCTGGGACTTGGCCCCGGCCAGCAGTTTGTTTTCGGGGTCGAAACTGCTCGGCAGCACGTTGCGGCTGCCGGCGATGTGGCCCTTCTCGAAATCGTTGCTGGCCGACAGGTCCACCACCAGGGCGTTCTCGCTGTTGACCAGTTGGGTCAGCTCGGCCGGGCGCAACGCCTTGTAGCCGCGGAACAGGCGCGAAATCTCCGTGTAGACGATCGCGACCGTCAGGCCGACCAGCGAAAGCGACAGGATCTGGTTGAAGGGCGAACGGGTGGCAAAAGCCAGGATTTCTTCGAAATTCACAGGGTTGGCGACCGTGGAGCGGGCGGCGATTGTCGCACAGGACGCCCGCGCGGGCGCCGGGCCGCTACTGGCCCTTCCACAGGTCCGGCAACCCCACCACCAGCCACCAACGCTTGGCCTCGGGGTCCCAGCGCCAGCGCTCGATGTAGCGTTCGGTCCGTTCGGCCATGGTGTGCTTGTTGATCACCCGCAACTCCACGGCGCGTTCGACCGTGCCATCGGGCCCGCCACGGGTCGACAGGTCTCGATAGCCGGAAATCTGGACCTGCTGGTAGCGCTCGAATTCCAGGTCGCTCATCGGATGCTCGTCGCGATAGGCGGGATCGACCGCCTTCCAGGCGTTCTCGAAGTCTCCCCATCGGATCGATGCCGCATAGGCATCCTGCACGCCCTGCAACTTGCCGCGCTGCATCCGGCTCTGTGCGCCGGCTGGGGCGAACATCGCCAGCAGGCCCAGGACCAACAGTATTCTCGTGATCGACCGCATGGCGCCCCCTCCCGTTCTTGACCGCATGCTACCGCTTCGCGATGGCGACGAACCGCCCGCTCAGCGTGGTGGCCAGTCCACCTTCAGGCAGCAGCACCTTCGCCTCGACCTGGATGCGCGCACGCCCCCGCTGCACGAGCGTGTCGATGAAGGTGTCCCAGGACTGTCCTTCGGCGGACATCGCCTCGGCGACGAGATCGCCATACAGGGGCGCGAGGTAACGGATCTGGCTGTCCGCCACGTAGACCTCCGCCTTCAGGCCCGCAAGCCGCAGCTTCAATGTGACCAGGCCCCAGCCCGCGACCGTCATCAGCGACGTCAGGCTGCCGCCGAAGGCGTTGCCCTTGTCGTTGACGTTGGCCGACAGCGGCGCGACCAGGCACAAGGCATCGCCACGCATGCCCTCCACGTCGACCCGCATGGCCGCCACGGGCGGCATGCCTTGGCAGTACTCACGCAGTTCCTGCAGGGCTTCTTCCAGGCTCATCACTCATAATCCGCGCATGGGACATCCAACGCCGCCGGCATGGTACGTCATCTCGCTGCGGCCCCAGGGCGGCCACGACGCGCTGCGTCTCGCTGCCCGCCGGCATGGCGCGGGACTGCTGGCGCTGTCGCCGTGGCGCATCCAGCCCTGCGACGATCCCGCCACGCGCGGAGCGCTGGAGAAAGCGCTCGCATGCCCGCTCGTCATGTTCACCAGTCCGGCAGCGGTCTCGGCCGCGCAGGCATTGGCGTCGCTGCAGACGCAGCGGGGCAATACCTGGCTGGCCGTCGGCGCGGGGACCGCGGGCGCGTTGCGACGCGTCGGCATACCCGCCACCTCGCCGCACCGGATGGACAGCGAAGGCCTGCTCGCGCTGCCGGCGCTGCAGGACATCCGGGGCATCGACATCGGCTTCGTCACCGCCCCCGACGGACGCAACCTGCTGGTGCCGACACTGCAGGCGCGCGGCGCGCAGGTGCATCGCGCCGAGGTCTACCGGCGCGAGCCGCTGGCGCTCCCCCCACGCGCACTGACCGCGCTCGCTGCGCTCGACCGCCCGGCCTGCCTGCTGTTGAGCAGCGCCGGCGCGCTGGAACGCGTACTCGCACAACTGCCGCCAGCGGCGGCGGCACGCTTTCTGACGGCGAGCGTGGTGGCCGCCAGCGCGCGCCTGGCCGAGGCCGCGCGCGCAGCGGGATTCGGCGACGTGGTGCAGGCCGACGGCCCGCGTCCGGCACAGCTGATGAAGAGCGCGTCGACCGTCATGGGCCCCCGCATCCGTTAGCATCTGCGGCAGCCATCACGGTTCTGCCTGTCTCCAAGGATGCTTTCGTGAACGACGCGTCGCCCTCTCCGCCCCGCACCATCGGCTCGCGTCGCCTTGTCGTCGCGTTGCTCGTGCTGATCGTGGCCGGCATCGGCGCGTGGCGCGGCTGGGCCTGGTGGCAGGCGCGTTCCGCGCAGGAACGCACGGCGGCCTCGGAGGCCTCGCTGCGGCTCGATGCATTGGAAGCGCGCGCCGAAGCCTTGCGCCGCGACCAGCGCGCACAGGCCCAGCGCCTGCTCGACGCCGCGGCGACCAATCGCGTGTTGCGCGATGAGGTGCTCGGCCTGGGCCAACGCGGCGCATTGCTGGAGGAGAGCGTCGCCAAGCTCTCCGACCCGAACCGCCATGGCGCCCAGGCGCTGCGGCTGGACGAAGTCGAACTGCTGTTGTCTCAGGGCGCCCAGCGCCTGGACATCGCCCGCGACCTGGCAGGCGCGAAGCGCGCGTATGCACTGGCCGCCGGGGCGCTGGACGGCATCGACGACCATCGCCTGCTGAACCTCAAGCAGGCACTGGCGCAGGAACGGATCGCGCTGGATGCCCTGGGCGCCGGCACGCAGGCCGAAGGCGCCGCGCGGCTGGACGCCTTCGTGAAGGCGTTGGCGACCCTGCCTCGTGATGCGCACGCTGCCGCGGGCGGCGACACCCGCGCCCGTCCGGCCTGGCAACGTGTCCTCGCGCCGCTCGTCGACGTGCGTCCGACCCGTGACACCACGTTGATCGCGCCGGCGGAGCGCACGGCCGCGGATGCCGCATTGCAGATCGAGATCAGCCTGGCCCGCGCTGCCCTGGAACGCGAAGACGACGCCGCTTATCGCGCTGCGCTGGATCGCATCGGCACCTGGTTGCCCCGCTTGTGGCCGGACTCATCGGCACTCCGGCAGGTGCGCGGCCAGCTGCATGCGTTGCGTCAGGCACCTGCCCCCACGCCACCCGCCGTGATGGGCACGACGCTGCAGCAGCTGCGCGCGCTGCGCAATGCAGGCGTGCGCCTGCGACTGCCGCCTGCGCCCGAGGCGGCGCCGGAATCTCCGGAGGTGTCCCCATGAAATCGTTCCGCACCGTGATCCTGTTGCTGGCGCTCGTGCTGCTGGGCACGCTCGCGGCGCAATGGATGGCCGGCACCGACCGAGACCTGGGGGAGGTGTTCATCCGCTTCGCCGGTTACGACCTGCATACCAACGTACCGCGCGCAGCGCTGACGCTGCTGTTGGCGGCCGCCCTCGCATGGCTGGCGTGGCATCTGCTGTCGCTACCGTTCCGCGCGTGGGGACGCCACCGCCGCAAGCAGGCGCGTGCGCGCCTGATCGAAGGCCTGGATGCCTTGCACGCAGGGCAGTGGTCGAAGTCGGGCAAGCTGCTGGAACGCGCCGCCGAGGACGACGAGGTCGGCACCGTCGCACGCATCGGCGCCGTCCAGGCCGCAGCCGCGCAGGGCGACGACGACGCTCTGCAGCGCCACCTCGCTGCGTTGCGCGAGCGCTCGTCGGTGACGCATGCACTGACGGCCGCACAGCTCGCCATCGCGGCCGGCCGTCCGAAGGAGGCGCTCGACTTGCTGGATGCCCCGTCGGTACAGCCGCTGCCGCCGCGCGGCCTGGCGCTGCGCGCGCAGGCGCTCGCGGACACCGCGCGCGCCAACGAAGCCTACGGACTGCTCGGCGCGCTGAAGCAACAACAGGCCTTGGCGCCGGCCGCGTTCGATGTGCTGGAACAGCGCCTCGCCGCGCAGACGCTGCATGAAGCCTCCGATGCCAACGCATTGGCCGAGCGTTGGGAGACGCTCACCAAGGCGCTGCGCCTGCAGCCCGCCGTGGTCGCGGCGTATGCCGAACGCGCGGCCGCGTTGCGCTGGGAAGATGCGGCGACACGCAGCATCGAACAGGCCCTCGAAGCGCGCTGGGACGACGGCCTGGCCGCGCTCTACGGGCGCCTGCCCATCGGCAAACTCGATTCACGCCGCGCCAGCGCTCAACACTGGCTGCAGGCGCACCCGGCGAGCCCGGCGCTGCTGCTGACGCTGGGCCGTCTGACCCGCCTGCAGGGCCAGTGGGCGCAAGCGCAAGACTTCCTGCACCGCGCGATCGCGCAAGGCGCTAGCGCCGAGGCCTGGGAAGAACTCGGCCACGGCTTCAGCGCCGCGGGCGACGCCGCGCAGGCGCAGCAGTGCTACGCCAACGCGCTGAAGGCCACGCGCGCAGAGGCGCCCGTCGTGCTGCCCGGACGCGACCTCAGGCAGACGATCCACGACGAAGCTGTCGTCGAAGAGCGCGACGCGCACGGATTGCCGCGCCTGCGCGACTGAGCCCGGGTTCACGCGGCAGGACGCGGGTGCTTTGCGCGCCAACGGCGCCATCCCAGCACGGCCGCCAGCAACACCAGCCACAAGGGCCACATCGCCGCCAGGGCAACGACGATGTCCAGCGCGGCCCGCCAGCCGACCGCCAGGGATTCACCGAGGCGGGAGAAGAAGCCGGGCCCGTTGTCGCGGAACACTGCATCCACGTCCACCCGTTCGGCGCGGCGCACCTGTGCATCCTGGCGCAGCGACAAGGTGATGGTGCTGAAGGCCACGCGGTCCTCGAATTCCTTCTGCGCGATCAGGGCTTCATCGCGCGTGGCGCGCGCTGCACCGCGCGACTGGATCGCATCGGTCTTGTCGCCGAGCTTGCCGCCCGCCTGGACGGCGTCGCCGAGTTCGCGCTGCTCGTCCTGCGCGCGTTGGCTGGCCAGCTGCTGGCGCAACAGGTCGAACTGCGCGTCGCGCGCGTTGAACGTGCGCTGGTCCAAGAACTCCATCTGCGCCGCCACGGCCCGCAGGAAGGCCTGCGTCCGCTCGCTCGGCACGCGCACGGTCAAGGCGCCCTGCAGGCTGTACTCGGTCAACTCCAGGCGCTTGCCTTCGCCGAGCGGGCGGCTCAGCACGCGCTGCACCTGCGAGGTGATGTCGTTGTCGACGACGAAGCCGCCTTGCGAGGCCACCTCGTCCTCGATCGCCAGCGCGGTGCGATACACGTCCTTCACCTGGAACTGCGCTTGCGCGGTGCGGATGAAGCGACGCTGCGGATCGACCTGGGTCGCCACATCGGAGGCCATCTGCGAGGGATCGACCCCCGGCCCCTGCGTTGGTGGTTCCAGGTTCTTCTGCGGCGCCGCTGCCGCGGCATAGTCACCCGAGGCCGCTTCCGCCATCGCCGGCGCGGCAGGCGCATCGGCTGCGCGGGAGGCGGCGACGTCGGCCTCCGGCGCTTCGTGCCTGCTGCAGGAAACGACGAGGATCGAGAAGGCCAACAGCGGAACGACGCGGTACATCCTGTGCAGGCGCATGGAAACTCCGGGGCAGCATGGCAGTGGCCGGCGGTACCGGCCCGATTACCAACGCCTGGCACGGCCCACCGGGGTTGGACGACATCATTCCATGTCCGGATCGGTCACCGCGAGAGGGCGCGCGTGGCGTGCCTGGTGCGTGTGACAATCGGGTCGCCTGCCCTTCGGTGATCCGTGATGACCCGACTCCTGCGCGCCGCGTTCCTCTTCGTCCTGCTGGCCGCCGGCGCCACGCACGCCAAGACGCCGGTCGCCACCGGTACCGGAGGCGCAGCGGCCACGATCAGCGACCCCGCCACGCAATCCGCGATGGCGATCCTCGACCGGGGCGGCAATGCGATCGATGCCGCGGTCGCCGCCGCCGCGACGCTCGGGGTGACGGATCCTTTCAGCTGCGGCATCGGCGGCGGCGGCTTCATGCTGGTCTACCTGGCCAAGGAGAAGCGCGTGGTCGCCCTCGACCATCGCGAGACCGCGCCCGCCGCGGTGACGCCTGCCCTCTTCATCGAGAACGGCCGCGAAATGGACTTCGACGCCGCGGTCGCCAGCGGACTGTCCGTCGGCGTACCCGGCACCGTGCGTGGCTGGCACGAGGCGCTGCGCCGCTACGGCACGATGTCGTTCGAACAGGTGCTGGCGCCCGCGATCTCCGTGGCGGAGCAGGGCTTCCTCGTCGACGCGAATTTCTCCGCGCTGGTTGCGCGGAACGAAGGCAAATTCAATCGCTTCCCCGCCACCGCCGCGCTGTATCTGCGGAACGGCAAGGCGCTTCCGACGGGGACGACACTGCGCAATCCCGACCTCGCACGGACCTATCGGCTGCTGGCGCGCGAGGGCGTGGAGGCGTTCTACGAAGGTCCACTCGCGCGCGCGATCGTCGATGCCGTGAATCGACCCCCGACGACCGATGGCGTGTCGGTACGCGGCGGCCGCATGACGCTGGCGGACCTCGCCGATTACGAAGCCCGCCTGCGTGCACCGGTCCGCTCGAGCTACCGCGGCTACGACCTGTACGGCATGCCGTTGCCGAGCAGCGGCGGCGTGACCGTGTTCGAAGCGCTGAACATCCTCGAAGGGTACGACTTGAAATCGCTGCCGCGCACGCAGGTCGAGCACCTTTATCTGGAAGCGAGCCGTCTCGCCTTCGCCGATCGCGATGCGTACCTGGCCGATCCCGAATTCGTGGACGCGCCCGTCGCAGGCCTGCTGAGCAAGGACTATGCGGCGCAGCGGCGCGCGTTGATCGATCCGGATCGTGCGGCCACCAGCGCCGTCGTCGCCGGTGACCCGTTCGGTTTCCAGCAGGACCCCAGTTATCCGCTGCGGCCCGCGGCAGCGCGCGCGCTGCAACCGGAGGGCACGCATACCACGCACCTGACCGTGTCAGACAAGGACGGCAACATCGTCGCCTATACCTTCACCATCGAAGACTGGGGCGGCAGCGGCATCGTGGTGCCGGGTTACGGCTTCCTGCTCAACAACGAGTTGACCGACTTCGATTTCACCGCGCCGCATCCGAACATTCCCGAGGCCGGCAAGCGTCCGCGCAGCAGCATGACGCCGACGATCGCGCTGAAGGACGGCAAGCCCGCGTTCTCGGTCGGCAGTCCCGGCGGCTCCACCATCATCACCACGGTGTTGCAGACGATCGTCAACTACGTCGACCTCGGCATGCGGATGGACCAGGCGATCGACGCGCCGCGGCTGTCGCAGCGCAACGGCCGGGCGACGGACATCGAACCCGGTTACGCAGACAGTGCCGAGGCGAAGGCGCTCGAGCAGCGCGGGCAAGGCTGGTCAGCGGTCCCGGAGGAAATCGGCGCCGCCAACGCGTTGGTGTTCAATCCGGATGGCACGGTGACCGCCGTGAGCGAAGGCCACCGGCACGGCGTGGGCAGTGCCAAGGTGCAGGCACCGGCGCACTAGCGGGACCGGCGCAACGCGACCGCTTACCGCTCGATGATGGCGACGACGCCCATGCCACCGGCGGTGCAGATGGACACCAGTGCGCGGCCGCCGCCGCGCTGCTTCAGTTCCTTCGCGACCGTGGCGACGATGCGCGCGCCGGTGGCGGCGAACGGATGGCCCGTCGCCAGCGACGAGCCGTTGGGATTCATCTTCGCCGGATCGATCTTGCCGAGCGGCGCGTCCAGGCCGAGGCGGTTGCGGCAGTAGTCCTCGCTCTCCCACGCGCGCAGCGTGCACAGCACCTGCGCGGCGAAGGCTTCGTGGATCTCGTAGATGTCGAAATCCTGCAGCGTGAGGCCGTTGCGCTTGAGCATCTCCGGCACGGCCACCGTCGGCGCCATCAGCAGGCCTTCGCCGTGGACGAAGTCGACCGCCGAGACCTGCGCGTCCCTCAGGTACGCGAGCGGCTCGTGGCCGTGCGCCCTCGCCCACTCGTCGCTGGCCAGCAGCACCGCTGCCGCGCCGTCGGTCAGCGGGGTGGAGTTGGCGGCGGTCAGCGTGCCGCGGCCCGAGGTCTTGTCGAAGGCCGGCTTCAGCGTGGCGAGCTTCTCCAACGATGTGTCGGGACGCAGGATGTTGTCGCGCTCGAGGCCGCGGAACGGCGCGATCAGGTCGTCGAAGAAACCGCGCTCATACGCGGCGGCCAGCTTGCGGTGCGACGCCACCGCCAACTCGTCCTGCGAATCGCGCGAGATGTTCCACTCCTTCGCCATGTCTTCGCAGTGGTCGCCCATGCTCTTGCCGGTGCGCGGCTCGGCCACGCCGGGGAACTCGGGCTTCAACTCGCTGAACTTGAAGCCGCTGACCAGCGCCTTCAGCTTGTCCTGCGTGGTCTTCGCCCGATTGGCGGCCAGCAGGCGCGCGCGCAGCTTCTTGCCGTAGACGATCGGCACTTCGGAGGTCGTATCCGAACCGCCGCCGATGCCGGAGTCGATCTGGCCCAGTGCGATCTTGTTGCCGATGTGGATGATGGTGTCCAGGCTCGTGCCGCAGGCGCGCTGCAGCGTGATGCCCGGGGTCAGCGGCGACAAGCCGGAGGAAAGCGCGGCTTCGCGGCCCAGGTTCCAGTCGGAGGAATGCTTGATCACTGCGCCCATCGCCACTTCGCCGAGCTGCTGGCCGTGCAGGCCGAAGCGCTCGACCAGCGCGCCGAGCGTGCGCACCGACATGCCCAGGTTCCCCACATCCGCGTAGGCCGTGTTCTGGCGGCAGAACGGAATGCGGACGCCGCCGAGGATGGCGACGGGGCGGGGTGCGGGCATGGGGACCTCTGTGCGGATGGCGATGGGAGGGTGAAGATGCGCCTGCGTACGGCAGGCATAATGGGGGAGTGTAATCCGCCCCTCCACCGCCTCCAACCGCCGACATGACTCGATCCACAACCAGCCCTGTCGTGATGGGCGTGATGGCCCTGGAACTGGCGGCCGGCCGCATGCCGCAGCAGGCGGCACTGCCCGCCGCGGAGGCGAGCGCGCTGGCGGAAAAGCTGGGGCGCGACCTCGCCACGCATGCGCCGCAGGTCCGTGACCTGGATCTCGTCCTGGCCGCCGCGCATTTCGACCCCGCGGAAGCGCTGCGACCCGGCTGGTCGCTGCACCAGCGCCTGCGCGAACTGCACCAGCGCGCGCCGGGGCGCGGTGAAGGCGCGCGGCTCATTGCGTTCGGCGCCGACGATACCGGTGACATCCCGATGCCGCTGCAGGCGGAGGAAGGCTTGCGCGGCGGCCTGCTGCGCGTGGTGCCGTTCCTGCTGGTCGGCGATGACCATACGGTTGCCGCTGTCGATGAACGGTTGGAATCCGTCCTGCTGGAAACCGGCATGGCGCAGGCCGACACCGCGCTGCTGGCGCAGACCGCGTTCGGCGCGCAGGTCGAGCATGCGCGCTACATGACGCTGAACGACCTGGCCGCGATGACCGCCATGCAGTACGAACATGGCGGGCTCGGTGCGCTGTGGCCGGTGATCGAAACCGCACTGATGGCGCCGGGCGAGGAACAGTGGCTGGACGCCGTGCCGGAGCCGCTGCTGCGCTACGCGAACGGCGAAGTCCACATCGCGCTGTTCGAACCGATGGCCTGGCGCGCGCGCTACGCCACGCAGGAAGCGACCGACGAACGCCTGGAGCGCGCCTACCAGCACTTCCAGGCGCGCCAGCAGCAGATCGCAGCGGTGCTGGAATCCCATGGCATCCCGGTCACGTTCGCGCACTGCCCCGGCAAGGCCGATCCGCGCACCTCGCTGAGCGCGTGAACCACGCGACCACGGCGCGCGCCGTGGCCGCGCCAGTGATTACTGGGTGACCTTGATGATGCCGCACGCGACGCGCGCGCCGGCATTGCCGGCCGGCTGGCTCGCGTAGTCGTCCGCCGCCGCGTGCACGATCAGCGCGCGTCCGGACACGTCGTTGACCGCGCCGCCGCCGAGGGTGACGCCGTCCAGGTGCACATTGATCTTCGCCACGCCTTCGGCATCGGCGGTGAGGTTGTTCATGTCGCCCGCGTGGTGCGCGCCGCTGCCCGCCTTGCCGTGCGCGGCATTGAAGGGATTGAAGTGCGGACCGGCGCTGCTCGCGTCGGCGGCGCTGCAATCGCCCTTCTCGTGGATATGGAAGGCATGCGTGCTGTTGGCGGGCAGGCCGCCGATTTCGCCGGTCAGGTGCAGGCCCTTGCCCATCGGCATCAGGGTGACGCTGCCGCTGACGCGGCTGGCCGAAGCCGATGCCAACACCGCGATCGCCTGCTTGGCGGTGCTGGTGGTGGGAATATCCGGCGTGGACGCCTTGGGCGTCGACGGCGTGGTACTGCACGCGGCGAGTGCGAGGGCCGACGCGGCGGCCAGCAGGGCGATGCGCATGGAAATCTCCGGAGGCAGGTCGTGGCCCGCCACCGTAACGGCCGCTACCTTCATGTTCAATGAAAGCAGCGCGCCGCGCTCACCCGCGCTTGCGGCCCGGCCCCAGCTTGCGTGTCACCGTGTTGCGTCCCACGCCCAGCTTCACCGCGGCTTCCGCGCGACGGCCGTGGGTCAGCTCCAGCGCGACTTCCAGCAGGGTGCGGTCGAGCCGCTCCCGCGCTTCGGCATGCAGCGCTTCCGCGCCTTCCAGCAGGCGTCGGCGCGCCCACTCGGCCAGCGCGTGGTCCCACTCGCCGCGGCCGCCGCCGGCAATGGGCGCATGCGACAGCGCGCCCTGCAGGTCGGTGGTGTTGATGACATCGGCGGGTGCCAATGCCGCCAGGCGCCAGCACACGTTCTCGAGTTCGCGCACGTTGCCGGGCCAGTCATGGGCCTGCAGCAGGTCGAGCGCGGCGTTGGCGAAGCGCTTGGGCGCGATGTCGAGCTTGCGCGTGGCCATCGTCAGGAAGTTCTCCGCCAACTGAGGCACGTCCGCGCGGCGTTCGCGCAGCGGCGGCAATTGCAGTCGGACGACGTTGAGGCGGTGCAGCAGGTCGGCGCGGAAGCGGCCTTCGGCGACGAGGCCATCGAGGTCCTGGTGGGTCGCGGCGATCACGCGCACGTCGACCCGGATCAGCTCGCGCCCGCCGACGCGGAAGAATTCGCCTTCGGCCAGGACGCGTAGCAGGCGCGTCTGCAGCGGCAGCGGCATGTCGCCGATTTCATCGAGGAACAGCGTGCCGCCGTCGGCCTGTTCGAAACGGCCGATGTGGCGCTTCTGCGCGCCGGTGAACGCGCCGGCCTCGTGGCCGAACAGTTCGCTCTCCAGCAACTCGGCCGGAATCGCGGCCGTGTTCAATGCCACGAACGGTTTGCGCGAGCGCGGAGATTCGTGGTGCAGCGCGTGCGCGACCAGTTCCTTGCCGGTACCGGTTTCGCCGGTGATGAGCACCGACAGCGGCGCCTGCGCCAGGCGGCCGATCGCACGGAACAACGCACGCATGGCGGGGGTGTCGCCGATCAGCTGCGGCGTGGCGTTGCGCGCATCGCTTTCGGGGATGGTGTCGGCGACGTCGCCCGCATCCGGCAGGGTACGCGCGGCCAGTGCGACCGCATCATCGAGGTCGAAGGGCTTGGAGAGGAATTCGTGGGCCCCGCCGCGGAAAGCCCCGGCGGTACTCGCCACGTCGGTGTACGCCGACATCACGATGACCGGCAGCTGCGGGTGCGTGGCCTTCAGTTTGTCGAGCAGCACCAGGCCATCGTCGCCGGGCATGCGCACGTCGGTGAACAGCAGGTCCGGCGCGCCGCGCGCGCCCAACGCCTGCAGCGCCGCCGCCGCACTGTCGAAACCGTCGACCGCATACCCGGCATCGCGCAACGCGGTGGCCAGGACGAAACGCACCGAGCGGTCGTCGTCCACGACCCAGATGCGGCGGGCGTCGGCGGCGGTGGCCGCCGCCAGGCGGTCAGTGGACATGACGTTCCTCGTCGGTGTCGTGCAGCGATTGCGGCAGCATCAGGGTGAAGACCGTGTGGCCGGGACGGGAGCGGTAGGCCAGCGTGCCGCGGTGTTCGCGGGCGACCTGCTGGGCCAGGGCCAGGCCCAGTCCGCTGCCTTCGGCGCGGCCGCTCACGAGCGGCAGGAACAGGTGTTCCGCCAGCTCTTCCGGCACGCCGCGACCGTCGTCGACGATCTCCACCCGCAGCGCCATCGCATGCAGGTGATCGTGGATGCGAGATCCGTGTTCGACACGGGTACGCAGGATGATGTTGGCCGCACCCGCCTGGATGGCGTTGCGGACCAGGTTCCATACCGCCTGGGTCAGCCGGTCGGCGTCGCCGTCGAGCTCGGGCAGGCTGGGGTCGTAGTCGCGCTGCAGGCGCACCGACCAGCCGCCTTCGTTCTCGGCCAGCCGCAGCACGCGCTCAAGCACGGCATGGATGTTGAGCGGCGCATGCGGTCGTTGCGGGACCGGCGACAGCAGCTGCTCAAGCAGGTTGTTGAGGCGGTTGATCTCCGATTCGATCAGGCTGATCAGCTCGCGCTCGTCGTCGTTGTCATCGCGCTGCACGGCGCGGCGCGCCAGCAGCTGGGCGGCGCCCTTCAGGCCCGCCAGCGGATTGCGCAGTTCGTGGGCCAGGCCCTTCAGTGCGGCGCTCAGGGCATTGGGCAGCGCCTGGGTCGGGTCCAGGGCCGGGAACTCGTCGACCGGGTGGGCTTCCAGCAGCCAGCCGCCGCCATCCAGCCGGGACAGCCAGCCTTCGGCGAAGCGGGGCGACTCGCCCGGCATGCCCAGGGCTAGCCGGTGCAGGCGCAGGACGTCGCGGTCGGTGTTGTCCAGGAAGCGCGCCATGGCGTCGCCTTCGATCTCCAGGGCCGCCAGCGGTTGTCCCAGCAGGCGGCGGGTACTGACGCCCAGCCAACGGGCGAAGGCCGGGTTTACGCCGAGGATCTGGCCGGCGGCGTCCGCCCAGGCCACCGGCGTACTGAGGGCGTCGGTGGTGGGCTCGATGCGCATGCGGAAAACGTCCGGGGACGACATTGCACCAGTTTAGTGCAAAGCCGTCCCCGGCAAACCCTCAGGCCTCGTAGGCCGATTCGCCGTGCGAGGCGATGTCCAGGCCCTCGCGCTCGGCGTCTTCAGCCACGCGCAGACCGAACACGACCTTGGCGATCAGGAAGCCGATCACCGAGACCACGCCGATCCAGACGATCGTCAGGCCGACACCCGTCGCCTGCTTGATGACCTGTCCCACCAGATCGAAGTCCTCACCACCCTGGCCACCCCACGCCGGGTTGTAGAACACGCCGGTCAGGATCGCGCCGACAATGCCGCCCACGGCATGCACGCCGAACACGTCGGCGGTGTCGTCGACCTTCAGCAGGCGCTTCAGGCCGGTGACGCCCCATACGCAGGCGATGGCGGCGATGAAGCCGATGGCCACGGCACCGAACGGACCCACCAGGCCGGCGGCCGGGGTGATGCCGACCAGGCCGGCGACCGCGCCCGAGGCCACGCCCAGCGCGGACGACTTGCCCTTGAGGATCTTCTCGGCCAGCGCCCAGGCGATCACCGCCGCGGCGGTCGCGACCAGCGTGTTGATGAAGGCCAGCGCGGCGCCCGCGGTCGCTTCCAGGTTGGAGCCGGCGTTGAAGCCGAACCAGCCCACCCACAGCAGCGACGCACCGACGTAGGTCAGGGTGACGTTGTGCGGCTTCAGTGCAGTCTGTCCGTAGCCCAGGCGCTTGCCGACGAAGTACGCCCCGATCAGGCCGGCCACGCCCGCATTGATGTGCACCACGGTGCCGCCGGCGAAATCCAGCGCGCCCAGTTCGAACAGATAGCCACCGGTGGCCCACACGATGTGCGCGATCGGCAGATAGCCGAAGGTGAACCAGATCACCGAGAACAGGATGACCGCGGCAAACTTCATGCGCTCGGCGAACGCACCGACGATCAGCGCGCCGGTGATGCCGGCGAACGTCGACTGGAACGCGACGAACACGTACTCGGGCAGGCTGACGCCGTCGGTGAAGGTGGCGGCCAGCGTGTCGATGCCGACGCCCGTCAGGAACAGCTTGTCCAGGTTGCCGATCCATTGGCCCTCGCCCGAGAACGCCAGGCTGTAGCCGTAGACGATCCACAGCACGACCAGCAGCGAGAACACGGTGATCACCTGCACCAGCACGGACAGCACGTTCTTCGAACGCACCATGCCGCCGTAGAACAGGGCCAGGCCCGGCACCACCATCAGCAGCACCAATAGCGTGGACGTCAGCATCCACGCCACGTCGCCCTTGTCGACCACCGGCGCGGCGGCCGGGGCTTCTTCTGCAGGCGCGGCAGCGGCTTCCGCCGGGGCCGCAGCCGCTTCCACGGGAGCGGCGGCCGCTTCGACCGGTGCAGGCGCAGCGTCGGCAGCGGGGGCGGCTTCGGCAGCGGGAGCTTCAGTCGTGGGTGCGGCAGTGTCTTGCGCGGCGAACACGGTGGCGGTCGCGCCCACCGTCATCAGGCCGAACAGCGCGGCCATGCACAGCATCCGGGTACGGGTCTTCCACCCGGAGAACAGTCGAGTCTTCATGTGGGGGCTCCGAGTGTTAGAGCGCGTCCGCGCCGACTTCGCCGGTACGGATGCGGATGACCTGGTCGATGGTGGTGACGAAGATCTTGCCGTCGCCGATCTTGCCGGTGCCGGCCGCCTGCTGGATCGCCTCGATGACGGCATCCAGTCGCTCGTCGGTGACGACGGTTTCGATCTTGATCTTCGGCAGGAAATCGACGACGTACTCGGCGCCGCGGTACAGCTCGGTGTGGCCCTTCTGCCGGCCGAAGCCTTTCACTTCGGTCACGGTGATGCCGGACACGCCTGCTTGCGACAAGGACTCTCGGACCTCGTCAAGCTTGAACGGCCGGATGATGGCGGTGATCAGTTTCATGCGCATACCCCGATGGTGGATGGAACCGGCCGACCGAAGCCGGCCGGTGGTTTCAAGGCACCCGTGCGCACAACCCCCTGGCGGCGCGCACGTTTCCGGTGCGGAGCGATGCATGAACCGCACCCGTGCCCGCCGCGATCATGTGCGGCGGAAACGGATGACGTGGGAGGGAGCTGCGGTTCATGGACCTCTCCTGTGTTTCCCCAAGTACAGCGTTGGTGCGATCTCCAGGAATCGAAGACAGGTGTTGCCCCGGTTCCCCAACCGGGCGGACGCATCGCGACGCGATGCGTTCGAGAGGGTGCGGCGATGGCGACGGGTGGGAGGGGTGATCCGTCGCCATCGCCGCGAGAACTCAGTGCGCGACCGCTGCGGTGCGGAGGACCTCGGGAAGGCCCTCCGCATGCGTGGCGATGAGCGCGTACGACGGCATCAGTTGGCGTAGTACAGCTGGTATTCCAGCGGGTGCGTGGCCGCGCGGAACTTGGTCACTTCCTGCATCTTCAGCGCGATGTACGCATCGATGAAGTCGTCGGTCATCACGCCGCCGGCCTTGAGGAAGTCGCGGTCCTTGTCCAGCGCTTCCAGCGCCTGGTCCAGGCTGGAGCACACCTGCGGGATGTTCTTCTCTTCTTCCGGCGGCAGGTCGTACAGGTCCTTGTCGCTCGGCGCGCCCGGGTCGATCTGGTTCTTGATGCCGTCCAGGCCGGCCATCATCAGCGCGGTGAAGGTCAGGTAGCCGGACTGCAGCGGATCGGGGAAGCGGATCTCGATGCGGCGCGCCTTCGGGTTGGCCACCCACGGAATGCGGCACGAAGCGGAACGGTTGCGCGCCGAGTAGGCCAGCATCACCGGCGCTTCGAAGCCCGGCACCAGGCGCTTGTAGCTGTTGGTGCCCGAGTTGGCGAACGCATTGATCGCCTTGGCGTGCTTGAAGATGCCGCCGATGTACCACAGCGCCATCTGCGACAGGCCGCCGTAACCGTCACCGGTGAACAGGTTGGTGCCGCCCTTGGCCAGCGACTGGTGCACGTGCATGCCGCTGCCGTTGTCGCCGACGATCGGCTTGGGCATGAAGGTGGCGGTCTTGCCGTTGCGGTGGGCCACGTTGCGGACCACGTACTTCATGCGCTGCAGTTCGTCGGCCTTCTGCACCAGCGTGTTGAACTTCGCGCCGATCTCGCACTGGCCGGCGGTGGCGACTTCGTGGTGGTGCACTTCGACTTCGATGCCGACCTGTTCCAGCGTCTTGCACATCTCGGCGCGCAGGTCGTGCAGCGAATCGGTCGGCGGCACCGGGAAGTAGCCGCCCTTGATGCCCGGACGGTAGCCGCTGTTGGCGCCGTCGTAGCTCTTGCCGCTGTTCCAGGCGCCTTCTTCGGAATTGATCTTGAAGAACGCGTGGCCCATGTCGTTGGCGAATTGCACGGAATCAAAGATGAAGAATTCCGGTTCCGGGCCGAAGAAGGCGACGTCGGCGATGCCGCTGGCCTTCAGGTGGGCTTCGGCGCGCTTGGCGATGCCGCGCGGATCGCGCGAGTAGCCCTGCATGGTGGCCGGGTCGAGGATGTCGCAGATCAGCACCAGGGTCGGATCGGCATAGAACGGATCGAGGTAGGCGCTGCTCGGGTCGGGCAGCAGCACCATGTCGGACTCGTTGATGCCCTTCCAGCCCGAGATCGACGAGCCGTCGAACATCTTGCCGTCCTCGAACAGCGAGGCGTCCACGATGCTGACCGGGAAGGTGACGTGCTGTTCAACACCGCGCATGTCGACGAAGCGCAGGTCGACGAACTCGACCTTGTTGTCCTTGATCAGCTTTTCAACATTCTCCACAGACATCTTGGAACCTCGGGTTGGATAAGGATGTATCGGGATACAGCAATCCTCGTGCCAACCCAAAAGTCACTTCAAGTCATTGATTTTATTGAGCTGGGTTGACACAGCTTTCACGTCCAATCCCCATGGTGGTGCACATTTCCCGCACTCATCCCTAAAACGGTGCATAGGGCTTTCCACTATCCTCTTCCGCTTTCCGCCGCCCCCTGCGCCCATGACCGACCTGCTCGCCGCGCTGCTGCTCGGCATCCTCGAAGGCCTGACCGAATTCCTGCCGGTCTCCAGCACCGGCCACCTGCTGATCGCCCAACACTGGCTGGGCCAACGCTCGGACTTCTTCAACATCGTCATCCAGGCCGGCGCGATCCTGGCCACCACGCTGGTGTTCCGCCGCCGGATCTGGGAGCTGGCCACCGGCTGGCGCGATGCCGCCACGCGCGACTACGCGATGAAACTGGCCGTGGCCTTCCTCGTCACCGCCTTCGTCGGCCTGCCGGTGCGGTTGGCGGGCTGGGAGCTGCCGGAGACCGTCACCCCGATCGCCTGGGCGCTGATCCTGGGCGGCCTATGGATGCTGGTGGCCGAGCATTTCGCCGAGAAGCGCGGCGACGTGGCGACCATTACGTGGAAGGTCGCGGTGCTGGTCGGCCTGGCCCAGGTCGTGGCGGGCGTGTTCCCGGGCACGTCACGCTCGGCGGCGGCGATCTTCATGGCGATGCTGGCCGGCACCAGCCGGCGCTCGTCGGCGGCGGAGTTCGTGTTCCTGGTGGGCATCCCCACGATGTTCGCGGCCAGCGGTTACGCCTTCCTGGAGCTGGTGAAGGACAACGCGCTGGGTAGCGAGAACTGGGGCGAGGTCGCCCTGGCGTTCGCAGCAGCGACCGCGACGGGCTTCGTGGTGGTGAAGTGGCTGCTGGGCTTCATCAAGGCACATCGTTTCACCGGCTTCGCGATCTATCGCATCGTGCTGGGCGCGCTGCTGCTCCTGCTGATGCCGGTCGGAAGCTGATCGCCCTTCACCCCGTTCCAACCGCTCGCGCGTTTGCATAGGCCACCCTTGGAGAAGACGCCATGAAACGACTGCTGCTGCTCGCCCTGCCCCTCGCACTGGCCGGCTGCCCGAAGCCGGCCGAAGAGACCCCCGCCCCTCCTGCCGCGGTGGCCCCCGCGGCCGCACCCGTCGCCGCTCCCGCCGATGGCGCGCTGCTGCCGAAGTACCACTGGCGCTTGACCTCGGCGACGGATGCGCAAGGCCAACGCATCGACGCGCTGTTCGCCCAGCCCGACAAGCCGGTGACCCTGGATTTCCGCGACGGGCGCCTGGGCATTTCCAACACCTGCAATCGCATGGGCGGCAGCTACACGCTGGCCGACGGCTCGCTGACCGCCGGACGCCTGATGTCGACGAAGATGGCCTGCGCCGACGCCAAGCTGATGGCGCTCGACGACGAAGTCGGCAAGCGCCTGGAAGGCACGCTGAAACTGGCGACCACCGCGACCGGCGATGCGCCCACGCTGACCCTCACCACCGCCACCGGCGACACGCTCGCCTTCACCGGCGAACCCACCGCCGAAACGCGTTACGGCGGCCCGGGCGAGCGCGTGTTCCTGGAAGTGGCCGCGGACACCAAGCCTTGCAACCATCCGCTGATCCCGGACATGCAATGCCTGCAGGTCCGCGAGATCCAGTACGACGACAAGGGCCTGAAGGTCGGCACGCCCGGTGAGTTCCAGCACTTCTACGACAGCATCGAGGGCTACACCCACGAGCCGGGCATCCGCAACGTGCTGCGCGTGGATCGCTACACGGTGAAGAATCCGCCGGCGGACGCGTCCAACCGCGCCTACGTGCTGGACATGGTGGTGGAGTCCGCCAACGAGAAGAAGTGACGCGTTCGGCGGTGGCGCGTCGCCGGTATAGTGGCGCGCCACCGGACTGGATGCGTCACTGATGAGCCCTGCAAGGAACGCCTCCTCCCTCTCCTGGGTCGTCGTCATTGGGTTGGCCATCTCAGCGGCGGCCATGTGGCTTCCTGCGTTGTGGACGCCGTTCTGGGGCGACGACTATGTGTTCCTGCATGCGGCACACGCGACAAACGCGAGTGGTGCGCCGTGGTGGTCGGATTTCTGGCCTTCATCGCCGGTGCGCTTCTGGCGACCGCTGTCGCAGGAAGCGTACTGGCGCTTCATCGATGCCGTCCTGCATGGGAATGCCTTCGCCGCGCATGCGGTGAACCTGGGGCTGCACTTGCTCGCGTCGGTGGGCGTCGGCCTGCTCGGATACCACGTGGCGCGCGCCTGCACATGGCAAAGCGCCGGCAGGATCGCTGCGCTGGCCGGTGTCGTGTACGGTGCATTGACGGTGCATGTTCTGCCCGTGCATTGGGTGGCCGCCGCCAACAACGCGCTGCTCTCGCTGTTCACGACCCTGGCGCTGGCCGCTTGGATCGGCGCGCGGGATGCCAAGGGCGCCGTACGCATGGCGCTGCTGGCATCGGTGCCGGCATCGGTCGCGCTGGCCCTGCTCTGCAAGGAATCCGCCGCGCTCACGCCCGGCTTGATCCTGGTGATGGCCGCCTTCGTCGGTGTTCGCCGACCGAAGGCGGACGAGATCGTCGCGTGGCTGTCGACGGTCGTCGTGGTCGCCGTGTGGCTGGTGTTGCGCGGACGATTCACCGCCAATACCGATGCGGCCTACGAACTCGGTCTCGGCAGCCATGTGGTGCGCAATGCGGCTTCGTTCGCCGCCTGGCTGCTCAACGTCCCACGCGAAGCGCTGCGCATGGCCGTCGCTGGCGAGCGACTGCCCGGGCTGGCCTGGATCGTCGCTACGGCGCTGCCGATGCTGGGAGCCTGGGCGCTCGCGTTCCGGCACGGACGCCGCACGCTGGCGACGCGGCAATGGCTGGCCCTGCCCCTCTTCGCCGTGCTGGCCTATGCGCCCTACTTCCTGTTCGCCTGGAACAGCTACGAGTACTACGCCGCCATCGCCGTCATCCTGCCCATCATCGCGATGGCGCGCGGCATCGTGGATACACCGCGCGCGCTGGCGGTCGCCGCGCTCATCGCCGTTTCGTCATGGATCGCCGTGGAAGGTACGCGCAGGCTCGAGCATCCGGGACTGATCGGACGCGCCCGCTGGGCGGAGGCCACGCTGCAGTCCCTGGAAAAACAGCCCGCACCGACCATGCCCTTGCATGTCAGCGTGGCGGACGCACAGCGCTTCTACGCCATCGGCGCATGGGGGCTCGCGTGGCGGCTCGATGTTCCGTTGCACGACATCCGCATCGTTCACGAATGCCCTGCAACGGGGACCTGCCTCGTCATCGACGACGCCGGGCTTGCACGCTGGCGGCTCGACGGCGAGTGACGACGGGGACGGCTCAGGCCGGCACCGCCGTGGCGCGGCGCCTGAGCACGACCCGCGTGCGGGGCCAACGATCGTGCCAGCCTCGAGGATCTTCATCCTCTGCGAGCAGGACGGAAAACGCTTCGAACGGAACCACGCGGCTCAGGCTGCGCAGCAACGCCTGCCGGAAGCCTATCCGGTCCCCCGACTCGTCGACCACACGCGTGCCGGTAAGCAACTTGCCGATCGTGGTCCCGGTCAGTCCTTCCATCGCGGTGTAGTACAGAACGATGGCCGCAAGCCCGATGAGCTGGTCTTGCCACCAAGCCAGGGTTTCCACCCATTCGAAGACTGCCTCGCCCCCCACGATCCCTGCACCGACCATGGCCAGGAACAGCAGGCCCACCACCATGCACCGATCGATCAGCCAATGGATGAAACGGCGTAGCTTCGTAGCCGGGATGAGCGTCGCCGCAGCGACCGCGGGATCCAGAATGGAGCTGGCGGGACTTTCGTAAGGATTGCCCTCAGCCCCAGCGTTCATGCATGGCCCGCATTCAAGGTATAGGTGCCGTGCACCGCGGCTTCGGCCAGCACATGGCCCTGCATCGCACGCTCAACATCGTGGGCAGTGAAGCGCTTCGGCAAGTCCAGCGTCGCCACATCCAGCGCGAACAGGCGGAAGAAGTAACGGTGCACGCGCAGATCGTTGAACGGCGGATAGGGACCGTCGTAACCGGAATAGTCCCCGCCCATCTGCGCATCGCCGGCGAACCAGCCGGTGTAGTCGTTCAAACCCTGGCGTGCGCCAGCCGGACCTTGGGGGTGCTGTTTGCCACGTGCGGTGACGCCATCGCTGCAGCTGCCGGCCGCAATCGTGCGTATGTCCGGCGCGATGTCCGCCATCGCCCAGTGGATGAAATACGCACGCGGTTGTTCGACCGGGATCTGCACGTCCTCGCGCCCGACCGTTTCAGGCACGGTCGGCGCGTCCGGATCGATGCAGAGCAGGGCGAAGGATGCGGTTCCGTCGGGGACGCCATCCCATGCCAAGTGCGGGTTGCGGTTGGGCGCGAAGCCATCGGGCTGCCCCATCGCGAACTCGGCCGGGATGGGACGGGTGTTTTCGAAACTGTCGCTCCAAACGCGCATGCGCGGCTCCTGTCGCAGATGGGAATCAGGCTGCCGGATAGCCCAGTCTTACCGCGACGGGCGTGAGCACGGCGAACGGCACGGCGAGCGCATCGGTGTACTGGCGCCAGTGGCCGGCGGCGAAGCCCTCGTTGCCCGCTTCCGGCGGAACGGCAAGCCGGGTGCCGCCGAGCGCCTGGCTCAGCGCTTCAGCGATGGAAGAAGGCGAGCGTTCGATGCCGTCGAGTCGCACCACCGTGGCGGGATAAAGATCCTGCTCCAGGATCGTGGCGACATGGTCGAGTACCGTCGCCAACCAGTCTGCGGCGGCTTCGATCGAAGAGATCGCGAACATGGCGGGTGAACCGTAGGCGAGCCACTCCAGCAGCATGTCCCGGGGATCGCGCAACGCGACCAGCAGTCGCCCCTCGGGCAAGCGGGGGCGCAGGCCATGGAGCAATGCGTTGTCCCACCAGACCAGCCAGTCCACCACGTTGCCATCGTGGACACCGCGGGAAGGTAGGCCGGCGCGCCAATCCGCAATCAGGCCATCGCCCTTCTTCACGCCGTTCACAAGCTCCTGCACGGTTACATAACGCTGGAATCCATCCCCAGGCGCTCGTTCTGAGAATCGATCGCTCCGCAGGGGAGCACCACTGGCGAAGAACACCGCTGCCATTCGCTCGACGCCGGAACCTGGTGCGCCCCAGAGGAGCAGCGGTCTGCTCGGCGTTTCAGGAGTGATCGATCCTCTTTCCGGCCATGCCTGTGAGGACGCACTGAGAGGGTTCGGCGGCAGGCTGTTGGGCAGATAACCCTCGGCCCGTTTCAGCCAACTGCGCACCGCTTCCGCACGCAGACCTGCGCGGTCCTGCGCCAGCGCCAGCCATCCCAGCAGCGTCTGCCGGATCTCGTCCTGCTGCGCCTGCTGCAACAGGCTTTCAACGTGCGCCACCGCAGCCGCCGGGTCCCGTGCGACCAGCGCATTGACCTTGCGCGCTTGCGCGTCGCTGTGCCCCGGCACGAAATCCAGGATGCGATAGGCGATGGCGTCCGCGTCCTCGCCGCGCCCGGCATGGGCCAGGGCGGCCATCTGCGCTTCCAGCGCGGGCACGGACTCCGGCGCCACGTGCACCCAGCGCGCCGCGACGGCAAGGGCGGCCTCGCTGCCCACGTCTTCGAGCGCCAAGCGCGCCAGCCACAGGTCGGCCGTGCGCGGGTGCAGCGCCAGACATGCTTCGAGCAACGCGCGCCCCCGCTCCTGCTGGCCTTGGGCGTGCCAGAGCTGCAGCAATGCCGACAGCGTGGCGCGGTCGTGGGCGCCCTGGCCCACGGCGTCTTCCAGCAGCGGCTGCGCTTGCTCGAGCTGGTCTGCGCGCAGGCGCAGGTGGCCCGCCAGGCGCTTCAGTCCCGGGGTGGCGCGCGCGGGATCGGCGAACAACGTGCCCAGTGCGTCGGCGGCTTCGTCGAAGCGGCCCTGACGACCCAGCAGATCGGCGATCAGGCCCCACAAGCTGGAGGCAGCCGGATTCTTTTCCACGATGGCGCGAAAGGCCTGCTCGGCGAAGGCCAGGTGTCCCTTGGCCATGTAGATGAAGCCCAGCACGTAGCGCAGCTGCGCGTCGTCCGGCGCCGCCTCGATGGCCTGCGACACCCGCTTCAGCGCGGTATCGGCCTCGCCGCGCTGCAACGCGACCATGCCCTCCACCACCGCCAGTTGCGGATGGTTGGGCGCCACGCGTTCGGCGAGGCGGTTGACCCTTTCGGCCTCATCGAGATCGCCGCGCGCCAACGCCAGCTGGGCCTGCGAGAGATAGGCACCGAACTGATTCGGATCCAGCACGGTCGCCTGGTCCAGGGCCGCCTGTGCCTCGTCGGGACGCCGGCTGCCAACCAGCACGCCGGCGCGCGCAAGGTGCAGTTCGGCATTTTCCGGCGACAGCGCGATGGCGCGGTCGATGCTGGCCAGCGCCGCATCGGCCTGGCCGTTCTGCAGTTGGGCGGCGGACAGCCAGCGCAACGCCTGGGCGTCGGCGGGGCGCTCGGCCACGAGGGTTTCGGCAGCGGTCAGCGCATCGGCCGTGGCGCCGCGGCGCAGGGCTTCGAGGATCGGGTCGTACATCGGACTACCAGCGTTCGGACAAACGTCGATTGTAACGGCGGTTCCGGGCTCAGGCAGCGTCGCCGGCCAGCCGCTCAGCCACCCAGCGCTCGGCATACCCGTCGCCCGCGACGTTCTCGATGAAGGCGCAATGCCCGCCCCAGGGCGCGATCTCCAGCGTGGCCTGGGCCGGCAACGTCCAGCCGCGGAAGGTATCGAAGGGGATGACCGGGTCGTCCTCGGCCATCAGGATGTGTGCAGGCACGGACAGCCCGGACAGCCGATCGCCGCCGATCGCATAGCCGTCGAAATACGCATCCAGCGTGCCGAACGCCGTGTGCCGCTGCACCAGCCAGTCGGTCAGCGCGCGCATGTCGAGCGCCAGCACGGTGTCGTCGAAATCGTGGCGCTGCGGGAACAGGTGGCGCTTGCGCTCCAGCGAGCGGCGCCACTTGCGCGCGAAATACCAGTCGTACAGCGGCAACCCGTTCTCGATGCGCTCCATGGTGGTCGCCGGGTCCAGCAACGGGCATACCGCCGCCACGTGCGCCAGCGCCAGCCCGGCCTGGGGTGCCCTCAGCGCCAGGCGCAGCGCGAAGTTGCCGCCCAGCGAATAGCCGGCCACCCGCATCGGCACGCCGCCGGCGAAGCGCCGCGACACATCCACGGCTGCGTGCACCACTTCATCGAGGCGGTTGGAGTGGAACAGGTCTTCGTTGAGATGGTGGGTATCGCCGTGGTCGCGGAAGTTCAGCCGGAACACATCGAAACCGCGCGACAGCAGTTGTGCCGCCGTCAGTCGCATGTAGCTGGAATCGGCACTGCCTTCCCAGCCGTGCAGCAACAGCACCAGACCGCGCGGTTCGCGGCCCGGCACCTGGCTGAGGAACCCCTGCAGCCGCACCCCGTCGCCACCATCGACGATGTGTTCGGCGGTCACTGCGCCGCTCACCGCCAATGCGCGCAGGCCGCGCCGGCGACGCAGCGCGCTCGAGCCCAGCACCGATTGCAGGTGCGGGTTGCGAAGCCAGCGTGGCGGACGATAGTCGGCGGCTGTGATCATGGGCTCATCGCGGCAGCGTCGGGCCGAGGATGGCACCGCGGGACCGAGTATTCCTTCGATTCCGTCGGAAACCCGTCAACGCCATGGGTCAGGCCGCCGCCATCGCCTGCACGATCCGTTCGCGCGAGAGGTCGGCGATGCGCCGGCGCCCTTCGACGTCGGCGATGCGGATCGGTTCGAGGAAGCAGATGTCCGCCGTCCGCGCCGGCTCGCCGAGCAGGCGCAGGAAGTTGGCGAAGAAACTCTCCTTCGGCCCGAACGCCACCACCGGCTGGGCACTGCCGCGCGCACCGTAGCGCAGCGCGACCGGCTGCACCGGCACGCCGGCTTCGACTGCGGCCAGGAAGATGCGGGCATGGAACGGCCCGACCTCGTGGCCATCGCGCGTGCGGCCTTCGGGGAACACGCCCACCGAACGACCCTCGCGCAGCCGTCGCATCATCGCCTGCAGCACGCCGCCCAGCGATTCTTGGCTGCCGCGCTGGTGGAAGATCGTCTGGCCTTGCGCCGCCAGCCAGCCCACCACCGGCCAGCCGCGGATTTCCTGCTTGGCGACGAAGCCCATCATGCGCTGGCTGTGCAGTGCCTCGATGTCGATCCAGCTGACATGGTTGGCGACGAACATCGTCGGACCCGACAACGGCGTGCCGACCCGGCGCAGGCGGAAACCGAAAATGCGCATCAGCCCACTCGACCACCAGCGCACCGCCACGTCGCCCGCGTTCTCGTCGCCCACCCGGATCCACACCAGCAGCGGCGACAGGCACAGCAGCGTGACCGGCAGGAAGACCAGCAGGTGGATCAGCAGCAGCGGCACGCGATACAGGTAGCGGAATGCCCGCGCGGCGCCATGGGCGCGCGCAACATGAACAGGGGGTGGCGTCATGCCGTCACGATAGCAGGAGTGGACCGGGAGAAGTGAGGCGCGGCCTTGCGATCACGGCATTCCGCAGGGCTCAGCCCTTGGCGCCCGGCACCACTGCCAGGGTCAGGCGCGAGACACAGACCAGCTTGCCCTCGTCGTTCTCGATGCGGATCTCCCACAGCTGGGTGCTGCGGCCCACGTGCAGCGCGCGCGCCGTCCCGGTGACCACGCCGCCGCGCATCGCGCGCACGTGGTTGGCGTTGATTTCCAGGCCCACGACCATCTCCTTGGTCGTGTCCACGCACAGGTTGCCGGCCATGCTGCCCAGCGTTTCGGCCAATGCCACCGAAGCGCCACCATGCAGGATGCCGTAGGGCTGCACCGTGCGCGCATCGACCGGCATGGTGCCGCGCAACCAGTCGTCCCCGGCACCGGTGATGACGATGCCCAGGTTCGAGACCAGCGTATTGCCCGCGTGGGCGTTGAGGGCGGCGAGGTCGACGGGCGCGCGGAAGCTCATGGCGGAACGGGATCCGGAAAGGAAAGCGCAAGGGTACGCCAGCCTGCGCGGTACCCGAAGCGCCACATCGCCTCGGGTGGATCGGCCTTCAGAGGATCGGGACCAGCCCCGCGCCGAACGCGGTGAGCACACGCGTGTACAGCCACTTCGGGCCGACGTTGACCTCGGGAAAATCGCCCACCGACACATAGCAGCGATGGAAGGCCGGATCCTTCGGCGTCACCGGCAGCGGGCAGTCCGGTCCGGGCTGGAATTCGTAACTGGTCGCATACCGCCACGGCCAGATGTCGAAGATCGGCAATGCTTCGGACACCTTGCCCAGGCTGTAGTCCAGGCCCGAGAACACCACCGGCTTGGCACGCGGCGCGATCACCCAGGCGTTGCGGGGCGACATGTCGCGCCGGATGCTGTCCGCGAGCGCCTGGGCGAAGGCGGTGTCCTGGATCACCACCGCCGCCTCGGTGTTGTAGTTCTCCGAGCGCGGGTCGAAGTTGTGCGTGCCGATGACCGCCGTCTCGCCATCGATCACCATCGACTTCGCATGCAGGCCCATGCGGACGCCGGCGCGCTTCAGCGGCAACGGTTCGGAACCGGCACCGCTGCTGAGGAACGACGGCCGCGACTCGGTGCGCTGCAAACGCCGCGTGGTTTCGCCGGAGGATGCACTGGATGAACCCCCGGAGGACGGTCCGATAGAACCCGATGGACCTCGGATGCCGCCGCTGCCGCCGGCCTCGCCACTCGGCGATGAGAGTGGCGGTCCTTCCGGCATCAGCGCGGCGTAGTCGACCGGCGCGTCTTCCGGGAACGGCTTGAACTCGTGGATCTGGAAACCGAACTCGCGCAGGTAGCGGCGCTTGTACTTGAACGACATCGAATAGACGACCGGATTGTCGGTCGCGGCCAGGCTGTTGGTGGACACCACCACCTGCGGCGGCGGCTGGCGCTGCCGCATCTCGCGGAACATCGCCTGCGCCTGCTTCGACATCACCAGGTACGGCGTCTGCAACAGCACTTCCGTCTGAGCGCTGCGGATCAGCGCTTCCAGCTCGGGCGCGGCGGGCGCATCGTCGTCGCGACGTTCGCGCCGGTGCTTCTGCGGCAGGTCGGCGATGTAGCGCACGGCGCCGACGGGGTAGGCGGTATCGACGAAACGCTCGCGGATGACGGCCGGATCGCTGGCATCGGCGCTGGCCGCCTGCACGCGTTCCGGCCGCAGGTAACGCGGCACGGGCATCGCCGGGACGCCTTCGTCCAGCAGCGTGCGACCGACGTCGTTGAGCCGTTCCGCCGGCACGCTGCGCCGCGCCTCCCAGAACAGCTGGAAATTGCGCGCCATCGCCTCCGCCTCGGGGCCGGCGACCAGCACGTCGCGATCGCGAAAGTTGTACTCCGCGTCCCAGTCGTAATAGTCGTCCTGGTAGTTACGGCCACCGCTGATGCCGACGCGTCCGTCCACCAGCAGCAGCTTGGTGTGCATGCGCTGGTTGAACCGACGGAAACAGCACAACACGCTGCCCGCGTAGTCCAGGTAGTTGAGCTTGGCCTTGCCGAAGCTCGGGTTGTAGATCCGGATGGCGAAGTTCTCGTGCGCGCCGGACAGCGCGGCGAGGATCTCCAGGTCGGCAATAGCCGACAGTTGGTCGATCAGCAGGCGCACCTTCACCCCGCGCCGGGCGGCGCCGAGCAATTCGTCCAGCACCAGCCGGGCGCTGTCGTCCTTGTCGAAGATGTAGGTCTGCAGGTCGATGTGCTCGCGCGCGCTGCGGATCAGGTTGAGCCGCGCCAGCAGTGCGTCGGAACCCTGATCCAGGATCACGGCGTAGTGGCGCGGTGCTTCCGGCGTGGACGATGCCCGCGCCTCGTCGCCGAGGTCGTACAGCGGCGAGCGCAGCGCGCAGGCATCGGCCTGGGTGCATTCGACGACCTGCGAGCGTGCGGCGGCGGCGATGCCGGCGGCACGGTCGCGCTGGCGGTCGGAAAGACTGGCGCAGGCGCTGCACAGCAGCGCGAGCCAAAGGACCGCGCAACGCGCGGCGATCACGGCGGCACGACGGTGGTTCACGGCGCCTTTCCGCTCCTGATCCGCGCACGCAGCACGAACACCACGCGGTCACTGACCGCCAGCATCCAGTCGTCCATGTCGTAGTCGCTGCGCCGCACGGCACCGGTGGCCACCACGTCGCAGCCCACGGCGGGGCGCTGGCAGGTCGACGGGGCCACGTCCAGGCTGCGCGGCCGGCTGATGCCCTTGATGCTCAGCTCGCCCTCCAGCTTGCCGCCGTCGTAAAGCAGCATCGGGTCGTACGGCTTGGAGGTGAAGGTGACCACCGGATAGCGGTCGGCATCGAAGAACTTCTCGCTGCGCGCCCAGTCGCCGTAGCGGGGATGGTCGATGATCTCGACATCGCGCGTGTACATGCGCAGGCGCACCTGCTGGCGGCCGTCGGGCAGGTGCTCCACCGAGCCTTCGTACTGGCGGAACACGCCATCCAGCACCTGGCCCCAGCGCGTGCGCAATTCGAACCCGAGCCGCGTGTTGGCCGGATCGAAATCGTTGCGCCCCTGCGCCAGCACCGGCGCGGACAGCAACGCGCCCACCACCAGCGCGGCCAGCCGCAGGCCGGCGGCGGCGTGCGTCATGGCCACCAGAATTCGGAGAGCTGTGCCACGCCCGGTTCGATGGACGCGTCCACCGGCAGGGTCAGCACCACCACGCCCGCCGGCGGCATGCCGCGGTATTCGCTGGTCACGCCGGAATACATCAGGGCCGCCAACTGCTCGAAGCCCGGGTTGTGGCCCACCATCAGCAGGCGCTCGGCCTCGCGATGCTGGTCGGCGAGGTCGGCCAGGGTGCCGGGAGTGGCTTCATAGATGCGCTCCTCGAGCCGCTGTTCGACATAGCCGATCGCCCCCAGCACCGCCTCCAGCGTCTCCCGCGCCCGGCGCGCCGGCGAACACAGCACCCGGTCGGGTACCAGGCCCTTGTCCTTCATCCAGGCCGCGACCGATTCGGCCTCGGCCAGGCCCTGCGGCGAAAGGGGACGGTCCAGGTCGGACTGGCCGGTGGTGGCCGGTTCGGCATGCGCGTGGCGCAGCAGGATGAGTTCACGCATGGGACGCTTGCTCCTTAGGCCTCAGGCCTTCTTGATCCATTTCAACAACGGTTCCCAGTCGGCCTGGTGGTCGCGGACCTGGGCCGAGCGGTAATCGAACAGGCTGCGCCCCAGTCCCACCAGCACCACGTAGGCCTGGGTGTCGCGCAATTGGGTAACCACCGGGTACGGCCAGGTCTTCAGCATCTCCACGGCCTGCTGCGAGGCATTGGTCCAGGGCTTGGTGCGGTTGACCACCAGCCCCACCGGCAGCTTGCGCTTGTGCACGCGCGGCACCTTGGCCAGCGTGTTGAGGAAGCCGACCGTGGCCTCGATGTCCAGCGCTGAAGGCAGCACCGGCACCACGACGGCATCGGCATGTTCCAGGAAGCTGTCCAGGTCGTCGGCCATCGCACCGGCGGGCGCATCGACGACCACGCGTTCGGCGTCGTCCGGCAGCCAGGCGCGCCAGGCGCGCTTGCCGCTGGCATCGATCGGCAACACCGCGCTTTCCAGTTCGGCGCGGCGTTCGGCCCAGCGGGTGGAGGAGTGCTGAGGATCCGCATCCACCAGCACCGTGCGTTTGCCATCGAGTGCGAAGTACGCGGCCAGATTGGTCGCCAGGGTGGTCTTGCCCGCGCCGCCCTTGGAGCTGGCGACCAGAATCGTCTTCATGCGCGCACCTCGTTGCCCGGGGAGCCCGCAGGGTACACCGGCCTTGGTGAAGCGGGAACCGGCGTCCGGGAACCGGGGATGAAGCCCCACCACCGTCGTTCCCCGCCGCGCACGCCCTTGCTATCGTGCCCGTCCCCACGGACCGGCCGCCCCATGAACGAACTGCAGGACCTCACCGCGCTGATCCGCGCCAACACCCCGCTGATCGTCATCGAGACGCAGGACGAGGCCCGCGTGGTGGAGCTGTTCCGACAGGCCCTGGCCCAGGTGTGGCGGGCGCTGTTCCGCTGGAGCATCACCGAAGGCCTGCGACGTCTGGACATGGACCGCGAGGACGACGCCGTCGGCCCGCCCGACGCCAGCGCCGCCCTGCAGGCCATCAAGCAGGCCGAGCAGCGCGGCATCTACCTGCTGTTCGATTTCCATCCCTACCTGGGCTACGCCAGCAGCCAGCGGCAGCTGCGCGACATCCTGCAGCGCCGCCACACCCTGCCGCACGTGGTGGTGCTGGTCGGCGCGAAGATCGAGCTGCCGGCCGAACTCGAGGCGCTCGCGGTGCGCTTCAGCCCGCGCCTGCCCGATGGCCCGGCGCTGCTGAAGATGGTCCGCGAGGAAGCCGAACACTACGCCCGCGAACACGGCGGCCGCCGGGTCGAAGCCGATGGCGAGGCGGTGAAGCAGATCGTGCGCAACCTGCAGGGCCTGAGCCTGGTCGACGCGCGCCGGATCGCCCGCCAGCTGATCTTCAACGATGGCGCGCTCAGCGCGAGCGACCTGCCGGCGCTGAACAAGCTGAAGTTCGAACTGCTGAACCGCAGTGGCCACCTGCATTACGAGTACGACACGGCGAAGTTCGCCGACGTCGCCGGCGCGTCGCGGCTGAAGCGCTGGATCGAGCAGCGCCGCGCGGTGTTCGTTTCCGGCAATCCGCCGCCGGGCCTGGACCTGCCCAAGGGCGTGCTGCTGCTCGGCGTGCAGGGCTGCGGCAAGTCGATGCTGGCCAAGGCCACGGCCGCCGGTTTCGGCGTGCCGTTGCTGCGGCTCGACTTCGGCACGCTGTACGACAAGTACCACGGCGAGACCGAGAAGAACCTGCGCTCTGCGCTGGCTTCCGCAGAGCAACTGGCGCCGTGCGTGCTCTGGATCGACGAAATCGAGAAAGGCCTGGCCAGCGGCGGCGACGAAGACGGTGGCGTCTCGCGCCGCGTGCTCGGCTACCTGCTCACCTGGATGGCCGAGCGCAAGGCCGGTGCGGGTAGCGGGCAGGTGTTCCTCGTGGCTACCGCGAACCAGGTGCAGGACTTGCCGCCGGAACTGCTGCGCAAGGGCCGCTTCGACGAGATCTTCTTCGTCGACCTGCCTTCGCCCGAGGCGCGCGTGGAGGTGCTGCGCGTCCACCTGTCGCGTCGCCAGCTGGACCCGGAAGGCTTCAACCTGCCGGCGCTCGCCGCCGCGGCCAACGGCTTCTCCGGCGCAGAGTTGGAACAGGCCATCGTCTCGGCCCTGTACGCCGCGCATGCGGAACAGAAGCCACTGGACACCGACGTGGTGATGCACGAGATCCGCAACACGCGCCCGCTGTCGGTGCTGATGGCCGAGCAGGTGCAGGCGCTGCGCGAATGGGCACGCGAGCGGACGGTGCCGGCGGATTGAGCGCCCGGCGCCGCGCGCTCCGTCAGAACGTCGTCGTGTTCCGCAGATACAGGTCGAGCGTGTAAGCGAACGCGTACTCGCGCAGCTTCGCCACCTGTTCCCTCTGGAAACCGTCCGGGTCCATGAAGGCCTTCGGATCCTTGCTGGTTTCGGCATGCGCCCGCACCGCCTTCGAGAAGGCTTCGAACTCACCCGCGCAGCTAGCGTAGGCAGCCGTCGCCACCTCGGTCGGCGTTCCCTTCACCGGCGTCAGCGCCTTGGTGAAGCGTCGTGCGTAGTCAGCGTGGCAATCCAGCACCGCCTTGGCGTGCGGGTCGTCGCCAAACAAAGGGTCGGGTGCGGCATGCACCTCGGCCGGCACAGCAGCAATTGCCATGGTTGCTGCAAGGACAAGCGCGTTCAATCGCATAAGCTCCTTCCCGTGGATGATCTGCCAGTGAGTGGGGCGCCGCAGCCCTGATCGGGGTGCGGAAGCGCAGGTCCTTGTAGCACCCCCATTGATGCGACGCCACGGATCACTACGCATCTCGCGCACGTCAGGCCATCATCTCCACCGCCGAGCCACTCACCCGCACGCCTTGCTGGAGGTCGTGGGGCACCTCCACCTGCAGCAGGCTGGGTCGGCCGAGGTCGTGGCCCTGCAGGATGCGGAAACGGCGCGTGTCGGGCAATGCATCCTGCGTCGCCAGGTAGGCACCCAGCGCGGCCGCCGCCGCGCCGGTGGCGGGATCTTCCACCACGCCGCCCGGCGGGAAGGGATTGCGCGCGTGCAGCGTGTGCGCGTCTTCGCGCCAGACCAGGTTCACCGTGGTCCATCCACGCGCCGCCATCAATGCGGACAGCGCATCGAAGTCGTAGTGCAGGTCGGCGAGCCGCGCACGCGAGGCGACGGCGATGACCGGATGCCAGGCGCCCGCATATGCGACGGCAGGCGGCAGGGTGGGATCGAGATCGTCGCGATGCCAGCGCAACACCGCCAGCACGCGGTCGAGATCCGTCACGTCGAGTGCGTCGACGCGCGGCGCCACGCTGGTGAGGGTGGCGGCGAAGTCGGCGTCGACGGTCACGCGTACACGCCCTGCTTGTGTATTCAGTACAAGATCCCCCGGACCTTGCTGATGCGCGTACGCGACCATCGCCGCGATCGTCGCGTGTCCGCAGAAGCTGACTTCGGCCAACGGGCTGAAGTAGCGCACGTCGAGTTCGCCGTCTTCGCGCGGCAGCAGGAAGGCGGTTTCGGAATAGCCGACGTCCGCGGCGATGCGCTGCATGGCGTCGTCGGACAGGCCGCGCGCGTCCAGGACGACGCCCGCCGGATTGCCACCGGCCGGATCGGTGGTGAATGCGCTGTAGCGCAGGATCGCGGGGCTCATCGTGTTTCTCCTTCGAGGGCGACGGTCGTCGGCTTTTCCAGGCGCACGACCAGATAGCGCAAGAAGAACTGCGTCAGTGGCCCAACGCCGAAGGCGAACACCAGCGTGCCCACGCCCACCACGCCGCCGAGCACGACGCCGATGGCGAGCACGGTGACTTCGATCAGCGTACGGATGCTGCGGATCGACCAGCCGGTGCGGCGTGCGAGACCCGTCATCAGGCCATCGCGCGGGCCCGGCCCCAACTGCGCGCCGATGTACAGCGCGGTGGCGATGGCGCACAGCACCACGCCGGCCAGCAAGTAGGCGCAGCGCAGCGGCAGGCCTTCCGGCGTGGCCAGCCAGGCGAGGTTGAGGTCGGCGAAGGGTCCCAGCAGCAGCGTATTGGCCAGCGTGCCCAAGCCCGGCATCTGGCGCAGTGGGATCCACGCCAGCAAGACGGCGACCGCGGTGAGGATCATCACCGTGCCGAACGACAGCGGCAGGTGGTGCGACACGCCCAGGTGGAACACGTCCCAGGGCGAGGCCCCGACCGCGCCTTCGATCATCAGCGCGATGGCCAGGCCGTACAGCCACAGACCGACGAACAAACGCAGCAGGCGTTCGGGGAGGCGACCGGCCTTGAGCTGGGCGAGGGGGCCGAGGTTGGCCAGTCCGATGGAAGACGTGGGTTTCATAGGGCCACCTTCCGCCCGATTGGCTCTTTTCGATAGAGCCAATCATGCGATAGTGGCCCCATGAACCGCTCAATGGCTCCGGATCGCCTCGCCACGCTGGTCGGCGATTTCCCCCGCTCCCCCGCCTACCGCGGCCTGCGCCAGGCGCTGCAGGAACTGATCGGCGACGGCCGCATACCGCTCGGCACCCGCTTGCCCAGCGAACGCGCCGTCACCGAAGTACTCGGCGTTTCGCGAAACACGGTGACCCGTGCGTATGCGGACCTGGTGGCGGCGGGCTTCGCCACGGCACGGCAGGGCGCCGGCACGTTCGCCGCCGTACCCATCGACCGCCGACGCGCGCACGACCATGCCCTGCATGCGGTCGGCACCGCGACGTCGTCGTCGGACGGCACGATCGACCTCAACTGCGCGGCCGGCGCGGCCACGCCCGGTGTCGCCGCGGCGTATGCGCGCGCGCTCGAGGCACTGCCCGCCTATCTCGCCAGCGACGGCTACCTGCCGTCGGGCCTGCCCGCGCTGCGGACACGCATCGCCGCGTCGTACGCCGCCCGCGGACTGCCGACCGCCCCGGAGCAGATCGTGGTCACGTCGGGCGCGCTCTCGGCCATCGCGATCATCGCGCGTGCGCTGTCGCGTCCCGGCGACCGGGTGATGATCGAGTCGCCGGTGTATTCCAATGCCATCGAAGCCCTGCGGATGGGCGGTGCGCGGCTGGTCAGTTCGCCGATGGGCGATCCGCTGGGCGAGGAAGGCTGGGACCTCGCGGCCATCGAGGCCACGCTGCGGCAGACCTCGCCGCGCGCGGCGTACCTGATCCCGGATTTCCAGAATCCCACCGGCTTCCTGATGAGCGACGCACAACGCGTGCGCTACGCCGCGGCGCTGCGTGCCACGCGCACGATCGCCATCGTCGACGAAACGTTGCAGTCGACCCGATTTTCCGATGCGTCGATGCCGCCGCCGTTCGCCGTGCACGCCCCCGACGCCTTCACCATCGGCAGCGCATCGAAGCTCTGCTGGGGCGGCCTGCGCGTGGGCTGGATCCGCGCGCCACACGAGCATGTCGAGCGCCTCATCGCGACGCGCGTGCAGATGGACTTGGGCAGTTCGCTGTTCGACCAGCTCGTCGTCACCGAGATGCTCGACGATGAGAGCGTCCTTACCGCGCGCCGAGAACAACTGCGCTTGCGTCGCGACGCGCTCGCGGATGCCCTGCGTGAATACCTGCCCGCGTGGCAGTTCCGCCTGCCCGAGGGCGGCCTATCGCTATGGGCGCGCATGCCTCGCGGTAGCGCCACGCAGCTCGCGGCGGACGTAGAGCGCAAGGGCCTGTATCTCGCGCCCGGCCCGGTCTTCAGTGTGGAAGGCGGTGCCGACCAGTGGCTGCGCCTGCCCTATGCCAAACCGGAAGACACCCTGGTACAAGCGGTACGCGTCATGGCCGAGGCCTGGAACGCACAGCCGCGCGAAGCGCCGCATCGTCGCGAGGGTGCGACACGCCTGATCGCGTGATGGTCGCTCACCCCAACCGCCCCACCACCCAGGCCCACATCGGCAAGGTCACTAGCGACAGCAGGATGCCGTAACCGACCAGCGCGGCGGCCAGGCGCGGGGCGAGCTGGTGCGAGATGGCGAGCGCGGCGGCGGTGATCATCGTGGGCATGGCGGACTCCAGCACGTTCGCCTGCAGCATCTCGCCGCGCATGCCGAAGGCGAGCGACAGCGGCACCGCGAGGGCCGGCATCACCAGCAGGCGCAACAGCAGGCCGACGGCGAGCGGCTTCAACTCATCGCGCGGCAGTTTCAGCTGCAAGGTCAGGCCTACCGCCAGCATCACCAGCGGCAGCATGGCGTCGGCGAGCTTTTGCAGTGCGGCGGCGATCCATGCCGGTGGCTGTTCCGGCATCAGCGTCAGACCGAACAGCAACGCCCACACCGGCGGGAACTTCGCGATGCGCAGCGATCTCGCGCGCGGTCGGCGGCGCATCGCCGCCGTAGCGCGCCAGCACGTACAGCCCGAACGTCGAGAGCAGGATGAAGGTGCCGAACTGGTCGTAGACCACGGCATAGGGGAGCGCGTGCTCGCCCAACAACGCGCGCACCATCGGATAGCCGATGAAGCTGCTGTTGCAGAGCGCCACGCACAGCAACAACACCGCGTGCTCGTCGCGGCGGAAGTTCAGCACGCGCGTCGCCAGCGCCACCAACGCGACGGTGGCCACCGTCAGCAGCCACGGCGTGACCACCACGCCCATCAACGATGTGTCCAGGCGCAGGCGGGGGACGTAGGTCAGCATGGCCGCGGGCAGGCAGACGTACAGCACCACGCGATTGATGACGTCGCCCGCGTTGTCGGGGAAGGCGCGCAGGCGCGCGAACACCATGCCGAGCGCCAGCATGGTCAGGATCAGGGCGAAGGCATCGAATGCCATGGTGGAGCGGATGACGACGTGGGGCGGGCAGGATCGCACACCCGGTCGCGCGACGCCGTTGGGCTTTCGTCGGGAGTGCGTTCCACGGCCGCGCCGGTCGCGTGAGGGCGCAGGGCTTATCATGGCCGCATGACGAATCCCGCTTTCCCCGCCGCGTCCGGCCCGATCACCCTGGACGGTCCCGAAGGGCCGCTGGAAGCCCACGTCGACTGGCCGGAGGAAGGCGAGCCGCTCGCGCCCGTCACTGCGGTGGTCTGCCACCCGCTGCCCACCGAGGGCGGCACCATGCACAACAAGGTGGTGGTGATGGCCGCGCGCAGCCTGCGCGAACTCGGTGCGGTCACCGTGCGCTTCAACTTCCGCGGCACCGGCGCCTCGGCGGGCCTGTTCGACCAGGGCGATGGCGAAGTCGACGACCTGCGTGCCGTCGTCGCCTGGGTGCGCGAGCAGCGCCCGGGCACGCAGCTATGGCTGGCCGGTTTCAGCTTTGGCGCCTACGTATCGCTGCGCGCCACCGAAGGCCTGCAACCGGATGCGCTGGTGTCGATCGCACCGCCGGCCGGGCGTTGGGATTTCGCCGCGATCACGCCGCCCACGTGTCCGTGGCTGGTGATCCAGGGCGAAGAGGACGAGATCGTCGAGCCACAGGCGGTCTACGACTGGATCGATACGCTGGCGCACCCGCCAGAACTGATCCGGATGCCGGAAACCAGCCATTTCTTCCACCGCAAGCTGATGGACCTGCGCGGCGCCATCAAGCATGCGATGAAAGCCTACGTGCCCGCGTGATGGCGGACGATGTTCAAGGGACGGCCCTGGCGCCGTCGCAGGTGTACGCACGCGGCGCGGCGCAGGGCCAGTGGCAGGACGACCCGGCGCAACATCCTGCGCTCGCCGAGCTGGACCGCATCCACGGCGCGCTGCTCGCCGACGACGGCGCGCCCGGCCTGTTCGGGCGACTGTTCGGCAAGGCGCCGGAGACGGTGAAGGGCCTCTACTACTGGGGCGAAGTCGGGCGCGGGAAGACCTTCCTGGTCGACCTGTTCTACGACAGCCTGCCGCTGCCGACGTACTCGGTCTCGCAGAACAAGGCGCACGGCGAAGGTGGCGGCAAGTACCGCACGCACTTCCACCGCTTCATGCGCGGCGTGCACGAGCGCCTGCGCCTGCATGCGGGCGAGAGCGACCCGCTGGCGAAGATCGTGCGCGAAGCGCGCGGCAAGTTGCGGGTGCTGGTGCTGGACGAGTTCTTCGTCACCGACATCGGCGACGCGATGCTGCTGGCACGCCTGCTGGAGCGCATGTTCGCCGAAGGCATCACCCTGGTGACGACGTCCAACACCGCACCGCAGAACCTCTACAAGGACGGCCTGCAGCGCGCGGGCTTCCTGCCGGCGATCGACCTGCTGCAACAGCACTGCGTGGTGCTGCGCTCCGACGGCCAGGAAGACTATCGCCTGCGCGCGTTGACGCGCTCGCCCGTCTATCGCGCGCCGCTGGATGGCGAATCCGATGCCTGGCTGGCCTCGCGCTGGCGCGAGCTGACCGGTGGCGAGGACGCGCACGCCGGCAACATCGAGATCGACAGCCGCAAGATCCCGGTGCGCGGTCGCGGCAAGAGCATCGCGTGGTTCGATTTCGCCGCGCTGTGCGAGGGTCCGCGCGGCACGACCGATTACATCGAGGTCGCGCACGAGTTCAACACCGTGCTGCTGGGCGGCATCCCGCGCTTCGATGCGCTGAACGAGGACGCCGCGCGCCGCTTCGTGAACCTGATCGACGAACTGTACGACCGCCACGTCAACCTGGTCTGCACCGCGGCGGACGCCCCGACGCTGCTGTATGCCGGCACACGCCTGCAGGGTGCGTTCGAGCGCACCGCGTCGCGCCTGATCGAGATGCAGAGCGCCGAGTACCTCGCCACCCCGCACAAGGCGTGAACCCGTGGACGCCGTGCCCACCGCGATCACCGAGGCCCTGCAGCGGACGATCGATACCGGCGGCGCCGTCTGTGTGCTGACCGGCGCCGGCATGTCGGCCGAAAGCGGCATTCCGACCTTCCGCGGCACGCACGACAGCCTGTGGTCGCGCTTCGACCCGATGCACCTGGCGACCGCCGATGCGTGGCGCGAGGATCCCGCACTGGTCTGGGGCTGGTACCGCTGGCGCATGCAGCGCGTGCGCGATGCGCAACCGAATGCCGGCCACCTCGCCCTCGCGTCGCTGGCGCGGCGCGTGCCGCTCTCGCTGGTCACCCAGAACGTCGACGATCTGCACGAGCGCGCCGGCAGCGTCGTCGAGGCGCATGTGCACGGCAGCCTGTTCGCCCTGCGTTGCTTCGCCTGCGGCCACGCGCACACGATGCTCGACGACTACGTGGACGGCATGCAACGCGTCGAGCCGATGCGCTGCACGGCGTGCGGCGACCGCATTCGTCCAGGCGTGGTGTGGTTCGGCGAAGCCTTGCCGGATGATGCGTGGGCATCGGCGGTGGACGCCGCCGAGCGTTGCACGTTGATGCTGGTGATAGGGACGTCTGGCCTGGTGTATCCCGCGGCCGGCCTGCCCGCACTGGCGCGACGCCACGGCGCGACCGTGGTGGAGATCAATCCGGAACCGACGGCGCTGTCCACGGAGGTGGACCTCGTCTGGCGGGCGACCGCAGCGCAGGGCTTGCCGTTGCTGGTCGGCTGAAGCGCAGGCACCGGCTTCACGCGCGGCTTGCCAGACTTGGCGCGACCGTTACTCGGGAGAGCGCCATGAAACCCATCGTCCGCGTTTCGCTGTTTGCGGCCGTTGCCGCCGCGCTCCTCGTCGGCTGCGACCGCGCGCCCCAGCAGGAAGGGGTCGAAGCGGCGGGGCAGACTGCGGCCGAGATCGCCGATCCGGCGCCGCCGGTGACCGGACGCGAAGCGCCGCAGTTCCAGTTCTCCGACGACGACATCGGCATCGCGCTTGCGCCCTCGCCTGGCTTCGCGCTGCGCCGCGACTTCACCCGCGACTATCTGTCCAACGGCGGCTGGAAGACCTTCGCCGCCCCCGACGTACGCGGCGAACCGCTGGTCGCGCTGGTGCTGGACGGCTCGGACAAGATCACCGCGGCCGAACTGCGCATCGGCACCAGCACCGACAGCCATGCGGTGGTGACGTGCCTGGATCCGCCCGAGGGCGCGACGACCGAAGCGCCGGACGAGATCCGCATCGACGGCCAGCCGTTCCGCCACTTCCGTGCGGGCGATGCGGCAATGAGCCACTACCAGTCGGTCGATGCTTATCGCTCGGTGCGCAACGGGCGCTGCCTCGCGATCGACCTGCTGGTCGCGGGCACGCGTCCGGAGGTCTACGACCCACCAGCGACGACGCCGTTCGACGAAGCGAAGGCGCGCACGCGACTGCAGGAGGCGTTGGGCGCCGTGCGGATCATTCGCTGACGCGGCTCACCGCATGCGTGGCGCGATGAAGCGTGCGACGGCCTCGGTGTACGCCGACGGTGCGCCGAGCAGGCGGTTGACCTCGCCGTGCGAGAGGTCCTCCGGCAGCACTTCCATCGTCACGCCCAGCGCCCGTGCCTTTTCCGCCATCGCGCGGCCTTGGGGGCAGGCGTCCTTGCGGCGCGAGGAACAGACGAACAGCATCGGCACCGCATCTCGGCTGAGCTGGTGATAGGGCGAGGCGGCGATCCACTCATCACGATCCTTGCCGAACGCACGATCGTAGATGCCGGGCAGCGGCGGTTTCTGCATCGTCTGCGGAACGTCGAGCGCGCCGCTGTCGAGCGAGACCACGCCACGCGGTCGGGCGGCACCTGCTTCCCGCCACATCGTGGACGACGCCCCCACCAGCGCGGCGAGGTGCGCCCCGGCCGAGTGGCCCATCAGCATCACGTTTGCCGCATCGGCGTTCCATGACGGCGCGCGCTTCTGCACGTCGGCCAGCGCGCGCGCCACATCGCGGGCTTGGTCGATCGGCGCGGTGTCGGGGCGCATGCGGTAGTTGATCGAGACCAGCACATAGCCTTTCGGCAACCAGTACGCCGCCTTGTTCTCGACCACGCCCGGGTTGTCCTTGTTGCCGTTGGCCCACCCGCCGCCATGCACGAACAGGATCACCGGCGCGCGGTGCGGTTGCGCGGGAAGATAGACATCGTAGCGTTGGCGTGGATCGATGCCGTAGGACACATCGCGAACGGTGCGCGCACCGGCCGGCAGCGTCGGCGCACGCGCCGCAGGTTGGCGCGACGCATCGCGCATCTCCTGCAGGCGCTCGCGGAAGGTCTGCGCGGCCAGCGGCAGCACGGCGAACAAGGCGCAGGCCAGCAGGCCGGCACGGAACAGCGTCTTCATCGCATCTCCTCGTCGGGACGTACGGTTCAACCCGCGCGCAGCACCAGCTGCGCACGCAGGCCGTGGGGCGTGTTCGGCAACAGGCGCAGTTCGCCGCCGTGCTGGCGCGCCACGCGGTCGACGATCGGCAGGCCCAGCCCGCTGCCGCCGCCCGTCTGGTCGTGGACGAAAGGCTGGCGCGCGCGCTCGGCCGCTTCGGCGGAAAGGCCGGGGCCACCGTCGGCCACCTCGACCACCCATGCCGGTCCTTCTGCCCACAGCTGCAGCGACAACGGCAACGCGCCATGCCGCTCAGCGTTGACCAGCAGGTTCTCGACCGCGCGCAGCAGCGCCATCGGCTTGCCCGGCAGCAGCGCGTGCTCCGGCATCGCCACGCGCCAGCCCTTGGAGGCGGCGGCGACCGCGTGGCGGCAGATCGCGGCGAGGTCGACGGTCTCGCTGCCCTCGTCGCGGCCATCACGCGCGAACGCGATGAACTGGCCGAGGATGGCGTCCATCTCGGCGATGTCGCGATGCATGCTGCGAGTCAGTTCCGGATCGGTGTCCGGCACCATCTCCAGGGCGAACTGCAGGCGCGTCAGCGGCGTGCGCAGGTCATGCGAGATGCCGGCCAGCAGCAGCGCGCGTTCTTCCGCGGCGGCGCGCACGTCGCGACTGGCTTCGCCCAGCGCCTGCGCGAGGTCCCGCACTTCACGCGGGCCGCGCGCATGCACCGGCGGCGGCGCATCGCCCCGCACGATGGCCGGCGCGGCGGCGGCGAGCTGGCGTAGCGGTTGCACGAGCCGACGGGCGAAATACGCCGCGGCCAGCCAGACCAGCACCACGCAGCCCACCAGCATAAGCACCGAGAAGCGGCGCATGCCGGTGCCGGGGCGGTCATAGGCGAACGACACCCACAGCGCTTCCCGGGTGGCGGGCTTCAGCCAGATCACCCGCAAGCCGCGGCCCGCCTCCATCCGCAGTTCGCGACCAGCACCCAGGGTCCCTGTGGCCTGCTCGCGGAGTTCACGCAGCAACGGCGCGAAGCGCGGTCGCGCGGCGGTGGGGGGCGTGCTGCGGACCTCCAGCCCGGCCTCACGCAACTGCGCGACCGTGCGCGCATGCGGCTGGTGTTGATCGAGTGCTTCGACCACCTCGGCGAAGCCCTGCATCGCCCGCAGCAACTGGTCGGCGGCAGGCCGCGTGGCGAGCTCGCGGCCGAGCAGGAGCGCCAGCACGCCGGCACCGGCGAGCACGAGCGCGATCACCAGCACGAGCTGGCCGAACACGCTGCGCGGCAGCGGCGACCTCATGGCGTGGCCTCCGGCGGCACGAACACATAGCCCACGCCCCACACGGTCTGGATCAGGCGCGGCTGGCGCGGATCGTCTTCCAGCAGGCGGCGCAGGCGCGCGATGGTCACGTCCATGCTGCGCTCGAAAGCCTCGTGCTCGCGGCCGCGCGCCAGGCTCATCAGGCGGTCGCGGCTGAGCGGCTGGCGCGGATGCCGCAGCAGCACCGACAACACCGCGAACTCGCCGCTGGTCAGCCGCAGCAGCGCACCGTCGCGGGTGAGTTCGCGCCGGCCCAGGTCGAGCGTGAAAGTCCCGAACACCACCTCGCCGCCGTCGGCCTGCGGCGCGCCGGGCACCGGACGCGTACGTCGCAGCACCGAACGGATGCGCGCCAGCAGCTCGCGCGGGTTCACCGGCTTGGGCACGTAGTCGTCGGCGCCGATTTCGAGCCCGATGATGCGATCGATCTCATCGCCCTTCGCCGTCAGCATCACGATCGGCGTCGCGTCGCCCTGGCCGCGCAGGCGGCGGCACAGCTCCAGACCGTTCTCGCCGGGCAGCATCAGGTCGAGCACGATCAGGTCGAAGTGACCGCGGTCCAGCGCCTGCCGCATCTGCGCGCCGTCGCCGGCGCCGCGCACGTCGAAGCCCTGCGATTGCAGGTAGCGCTGCAGCAGCTCGCGCAAGCGCACGTCGTCGTCGACCAGCAGCACACGGGGCAGGGCGTCTTCCATGGAGCCACTATCGCCCGCCGCCGCGACGCCCGGCAAACCCCGCCGACGGCCTGTTTGTAAGCAGATGTTTCGAACGCGGCCGGCAGACACATCTGCTGTCAACCGCGACACACCTGCCCGCGTTGCCCGCCCTACCGTGGCCCTGCCGCTGCTTCCCCGTGCGGCCATCCCGCACCCCAATGAGGATTCCGCCATGAGCAAGACCCCGCTCCTGATCGCCGCCACCTTCGCCCTGTGCGCCACCACCCTGTTCGCCGATCCTGCCGAAGCCCGCGAGCGCAGCCGCGCCGTGCAGCGCACCGCCCAGGGCGGCAGCGTCGCCACCGAACGCAGCAACGCGCGCTTCGACAGCCAGCGCCAGCGAACCTGGCAGGCCGACGGCCAGGGCAATGCGAGCGCCACGCGCAGCGGCAGCATCAGCGGTGCCAACGGCGGCAATGCTGGTTACGAAGGCAGCGCCTACCGCAACGCCGATGGCAGCGCCGGTCGCCAGGGCAGCGCGTACGCGAACGGCCCCAACGGCGGCAGCGCCAGCACCGCCGGCGGCATCAGCCGCGATGCGGACGGCAACGTGACCGGCGCGCGCAGCACCACTGCCACCGGTGCGAACGGCAACCACTACAACGGCAGCACCACGGTGTCCGGCGGCACGGTGTCGCACACCGGCACCTGCACCAATGCCAGCGGCGAGACGATCGCCTGTCCGCGCGGCCACTGAGGACCGCTTCTTTTCCGCAGGCGCGGCGGCATGGCACCCCCTATGCCGCATGGATGCATTCCCGCGCCGTCGCGCCTGCGCCTTTCCTTCCTTCCCCGGAGATTCCCAATGTCCCGATCCGTCCTGCTTCCCCTCGCCACCGCGATGTCCGTCTTCGCGCTGGTCGCCCCCGCCCATGCGCAGCAGCGCACCCTGACCGACGAACAGAAAGCCACGCTGCAGGAGCGCCTGAAAGCCGCCGACGCCAACGGCGACGGCCTGATCGACAAGGCCGAGGCCGACGCCAAGCTGCCGCGCATCGCCAAGCGTTTCGACACCCTGGATGCGAACGGCGACGGCAAACTGTCGCCGGACGAACTGCGCGCGGCGGGCCAGAAAATGGCCGAGCGGCGCGGGCAATAAGGCGGCGCCGTGGACGGCATGCGCGCCTTCGCCGGACTGCCGCTGCTGGTGTTCGCATTGATCGCGGCGGTGGAGGCCGCGTGGCTGGTGCGTCGCGGTCGCCGCTACGACTGGAAAGGCTACTGGGCATCGCTTGGCGACGCCGCCGGGCGCGCCGTGCTCGGCCTGCTGATCCAGGGCGGCGTGGTCGGCGTGCTGCTGTTCGCCATCTGGGAGTTCCGCGTGACCACGATCGCGATGGACCAAGCGTGGCACTGGATCGCGCTGTTCCTCGGCCAGGAGCTCTGCTACTACGCGATGCACCGTGCCGACCACCGCGTGCGGTGGTTCTGGCTGAACCATTCGGTGCACCACTCGGCCGAGCAGTACAACCTGTCCACCGCCTACCGCCTCGGCTGGACCGGCAAGCTTACCGGCGCGGCGGTGTTCTTCGGCCCGCTGGTGTGGCTGGGCTTTCCGGTGCCGTACGTGGTCGGTGCGCTGGCGGCGAACCTGCTCTACCAGTACTGGCTGCACACCGAGCTGGTGCCGCGGCTGCCGCGCGCCATCGAGTTCGTCTTCAACACGCCCTCGCACCATCGCGTGCACCACGCCAGCAATCCGGAATACCTGGACTGCAACTACGGCGGCGTGCTGATCGTGTTCGACCGGCTGTTCGGCACGTGCCGCGAGGAACGGCCCGGCGTGCCGATCCGCTACGGTCTGGTCGAGCCGGTACGCAGCTACAACCCGGTGACTATCGTCCTGCATGCCTGGGTGAAACTGGGCCGCGACCTGCGGCGCGCGCGCGGGATGCGCGACGTGGCGCGGACGCTGTTCGGTCCGCCGGGACACGTGCCGGGGACGGACACGAGGCGCTGAAACTGGCCCGCACGCGCGCGGCCGGCGACAATACGCACCCCCGGCGGCCCCACGCCGCCCGCACGCCTAATCCCATGACCGCCTTCGTTTCGCCCGACCGCATCCGCGGCCTGTTCGCCCAGGCCATGTCCGACATGTACCGCGCCGAGGTGCCGCTGTACGGCGACCTGATCACGCTGGTCGGCGACATCAACACCGACACACAGCGCCGCGACCCCGCCCTCGCCCAACGGCTGCGGCGCACCGGCGAGACCGAGCGCCTGGACCTGGAGCGCCACGGCGCGATCCGCGTGGGCACGCCGGCCGAACTGGCGATGCTGGGCCGCGTGTTCGCGCTGATGGGCATGCACCCGGTGGGCTATTACGACCTCACCGTGGCCGGTGTGCCGGTGCATGCCACCGCGTTCCGTCCGCTGACCGAGGCCGCGCTGGCCGCCAACCCGTTCCGCATCTTCACCTCGCTGCTGCGGCTGGAACTGATCGCCGACGCCGCGCTGCGCGCCGAGGCCGAAGCGATCCTGGCCCGCCGCGACATCTTCACCCCCGATGCGCGCGCGCTGGTCGCGCAAGCCGAACGGGACGGCGGACTGGACGACGCCGATGCGCAGCGCTTCGTCGCCGAAGTGCTGGAAACCTTCCGCTGGCATGGCGATGCGACCGTCTCGCTGGAGACCTACCACGCGCTGCACGGCCTGCACCGCCTGGTGGCCGACGTGGTCAGCTTCCGCGGCCCGCACATCAACCACCTCACCCCGCGCACGCTGGACATCGACGCCGCGCAGGCCGCGATGCTGGAACGCGGCATCCAGGCCAAGGCGCTGATCGAAGGCCCGCCGCGCCGCGCCGTGCCGATCCTGCTGCGCCAGACCAGCTTCAAGGCGCTGGAAGAGGAAGTCGCCTTCCCCGACGCCACCGGCACGCTGGTGCCCGGCAGCCACAGCGCGCGCTTCGGCGAGATCGAGCAGCGCGGCCTGGCGCTGACCCCGGCCGGGCGTGAGTTGTACGACCGCCTGCTCGCGCAGGTGCGCCAGGCGGGCGGCGCCGGCAATACGTCGGCCGACTATCCGCAGCGACTGGCGGCGGCGTTCGCGGCGTTCCCGGATGACGAGACCACGCTGCGCCGCGAAGGCCTGGGCTACTTCCGCTACCGCCTGACCGATGCCGGCGACGCCCTGCCCGCGGCCGAACGCGCGGCGATGACGCCGGATGCGCTGGTCGGTGCCGGCCTCGCGGTCGTCGATCCGATCGTCTACGAGGACTTCCTGCCGGTCAGCGCGGCGGGCATCTTCCAGTCCAACCTCGGTGGCGGCGAACAGCGCGCCTACGACGCCCACGCCAACCAGGACGCGTTCGAAACCGCACTCGGCGCGAAGATCCACGACCCGTTCGCCCTGTATGCGCAGGCGCAGGACGCGTCGATCGCAGCGCTGCAGGCCTGATGCCCACGCTGGAACCGTGAAACCCGCATCGCGTCGACATCGGCTGTTCCACACAACATTTGGTGTTGACGCCTCCGGGACCCCCCACTATCTTGTGGCCGTCGGTTCCGGTGGCCGCAAGCCACGGGATTAAAACGGGAAGCCGGTGACGCGTTCGCGCCACTCCGGCACTGCCCCGCAGCGGTAATTGGGAACGAACCCGCCACCAGCACTGGGGCCTTGCCCTGGGAAGCGGCGGACGTAGGAAGAAGGCTCGCCCTTCGCGCCCATGAGTCCGAAGACCTGCCGACAGCCGCGCGTTGCACACCGCGCGGTGCCGGCCGCGGAATCTCCGGGGGGAGAGGGCTGGCGAAGCAGGGCACGCCGGTCTTCCGTCCGCGCGATCTCGCCTCCTGCGACGCCGCTTCCCCACTGTGATCCTCCATCCGGCCTTGCGCTGCCCCGCGAGGGACGGGCCGCCGCGTGCACCACGCATGGAGGAATCTCGTGACCCAGATCGACAGCGCCGTCGCCGACGCCGGCACCACCCCGTCCCAGAAGGACGCGTTCTCGCTGACCCCGCCGCCCACCGCCACCGCGATGAGCGTGACCAAGCGCAACGGCGGCCGCGAGCCGGTGGACCTCAACAAGATCGTGCGCGCCGTGCAGCGCAATTGCGAAGGCCTGCACGCCATCGATCCGATGCGCGTGGCCACCCGCACCATCTCCGGCCTGTACGACGGCGCCAGCACGCGCGAACTGGACGAACTGTCGATCCGCACGGCCGCGCTGCTGACCGGCGAGGAACCCGAATACAGCCGCCTGGCCGCGCGCCTGCTGGCCGGTTACATCGCCAAGGAAGTGACCGGCCAGGAGATCCACGCGTTCTCGCAGTCGGTGACGCGCGGCCACGAGGTCGGCCTGATCAACGACCGCCTGCTGAACTTCGTGCAGACCAACGCACGCAAGCTCAACGATGCACTGGACGCCTCGCTGGACCTGCACTTCGACTACTTCGGCCTGCGCACGCTGTACGACCGCTACCTGCTGCGCCACCCGCACACCCGCAAGGTGATCGAAACGCCGCAGCAGTTCTTCCTGCGCATCGCCTGCGCGCTGAGCGAGGACGTGCCGGAGGCGCTGGCGCTGTACCGCCGCATGGGCAACCTGGACTACCTGCCCAGCTCGCCGACGCTGTTCAACAGCGGCACCACGCACGAGCAGCTGTCATCGTGCTTCCTGCTCGATTCGCCGCAGGACACGCTGGAATCCATCTACGCCAAGTACGGCGACATCGCCCAGCTGAGCAAGTTCAGCGGCGGCATCGGCGTGAGCTACACGCGCGTGCGTTCGCGCGGCTCGCTGATCAAGTCCACCAACGGCCACAGCAACGGCATCGTGCCGTGGCTGAAGACGCTGGATTCCTCGGTCGCGGCGGTCAACCAGGGCGGCAAGCGCAAGGGCGCGGCCTGCGTGTACCTGGAAACCTGGCATGCGGACATCGAGGACTTCCTCGAACTGCGCGACAACACCGGCGATGAAGCCCGCCGCACCCACAACCTCAACCTGGCCAACTGGGTGCCGGACCTCTTCATGAAGCGCGTCGAGGCCGACCAGGAATGGTCGCTGTTCGATCCGCGCGTGGTGCCGGAACTGACCGACCTGTACGGCGCCGCCTTCGAGCTGGCCTACACGCAGGCCGAAGCGCAGGGCAAGGCGATGAAGACCACGTCCGCCCGCAAGCTGTACGGCCGGATGATGCGCACGCTGGCCGAGACCGGCAACGGCTGGATGACGTTCAAGGACAAGTGCAACGCGGCCAGCAACCAGACGCTCCGCGCGGGCAACGTCATCCACCTGTCGAACCTGTGCACCGAGATCCTCGAGGTCACCTCGGCGGAAGAGACCGCCGTGTGCAACCTGGGCTCGATCAACCTGGGCCGCCACTTCGATGACGATGGTTGGTTCGATTTCGACAAGCTCGCCGAAACCGTCCGCCTGGCCGTGCGCCAGCTGGACCGCGTGATCGACCTGAACTTCTATCCGATCGAGACCGCGCGCCGCGGCAACCTGCGCTGGCGCCCGGTCGGCCTGGGCTGCATGGGCCTGCAGGACGTGTTCTTCAAGCTACGCCTGCCGTTCGACAGCGCCGAAGCGCGCGCGCTGTCGGCGAAGATCGCCGAGACCATCTACTTCCATGCGCTGGAAACGTCGGTGGAGCTGGCGCAGGAACGCGGCCGCCATCCGTCGTTCGCCGACACCCGCGCGGCCAACGGCGAACTGCAGTTCGACGCCTGGAACATTACGCCGGAGAACGTCGAGCGCTGGGACGCCCTGCGTGCGCGCATCAAGGAACATGGCCTGCGCAACTCGCTGCTCATCGCCATTGCGCCGACCGCGACGATCGCCTCGATCGCCGGCTGCTACGAGTGCGTGGAGCCGCAGGTGTCCAACCTGTTCAAGCGCGAAACGCTGTCGGGCGACTTCCTGCAGGTCAACCGCTACCTGGTGGACGAGCTGAAGAAGCTCGGCCTGTGGACGCCGGAGACGCGCGATGCGATCAAGTTGTCCGAAGGCTCCATCCAGGGCATCGCGCAGATCCCGGAGACGCTGCAGCAGGTCTACCGCACCGCGTGGGAACTGCCGATGCGCTCGCTGATCGACATGGCGGCCGGCCGCGGCGCCTTCATCGACCAGTCGGCATCGCTCAACCTGTTCATGGAAAGCCCGAACATCGGCGCAATGTCGTCCATGTACATGTACGCATGGAAGCAGGGCATCAAGACCACCTACTACCTGCGCTCGCGCCCGGCGACGAAGATCGCCAAGACCACGGTCAGCACGGCCGCCGCCGCCGCGCCAAAGCGGGAATACACGCCCACCGAAGCCATCGCCTGCTCGCTGGAGAACCCGGAAGCCTGCGAGGCCTGCCAGTAACGCCTCTCCCACGTCGGTATTCCCGACGGATCACGGCACAGGGACGTGCCGGGCGCACGGATGCGCCACTCCCTCATTCATGGCGCGCCGTCGCCGACGGCGTGCCGCACAGGAAACACCATGTCCGCCCAACCCAAGCAGATGCTGCTAGACCCCGGTTTCGAACTGACGCTGCGCCCGATGCGCTACCCGCAGTTCTATGACATGTACCGCGACGCCATCAAGAACACGTGGACGGTGGAAGAGATCAACTTCCAGATTGACATCACCGACCTGCACTCGAAGATGACGCCGGCCGACCGCCACCTGATCCACCGGCTGGTCGCGTTCTTCGCCACCGGCGATTCCATCGTGTCGAACAACCTGGTGCTGAACCTGTACCAGCACCTCAACGCGCCCGAAGCGCGCATGTACCTGTCGCGGCAGCTCTACGAAGAAGCGCTGCACGTGCAGTTCTACCTGACCCTGCTGGACAACTACCTGCCCGACCCGTCGGAGCGCTTCAAGGCGTTCGCGGCGGTGGAGAACATCCCGGCGATCAAGAAGAAGGCCGACTTCTGCTTCAAATGGATCGACAGCATCCAGGACATGAAGCGGATCGAGACGCGCGACCAGCGCCGGCAGTTCCTGCTCAACCAGATCTGCTTCGCCGCGTGCATCGAAGGCCTGTTCTTCTTCGCTGCCTTCGCCTACGTGTACTACTTCCGCTCGCGCGGCCTGTTGCCGGGCCTGGCCAGTGGCACCAACTGGGTGTTCCGCGACGAGAGCTGCCACATGGAGTTCGCGTTCGAGTGCGTGCGCACCGTGCGCGAGGAAGAACCGGACCTGTTCGACGACGTCATGCAGCAGCAGGTCTACGACATGCTGGAAGAGGCGATCGAGTGCGAAGTGCAGTTTGCCGAGGACGTGCTGTCGGGTGGCGTGGCCGGCATCTCGACGCGCGACATGCGGCAGTACCTGCAGCACTGCGCGGACCAGCACTTCGCCAAGCTCGGCATGCCCAAGCGCTACGACGTGCGCAACCCGCTGCCCTTCATGGAGCTGCAGGACGTGCAGGAGCTGACCAACTTCTTCGAACGTCGCGTCTCCGCCTATCAGCTGGGCGTACAGGGCGAGGTGGGCTTCGACCACGCGTTCTGAGGCGTGACGATGGTTGACGTGGGAGCGACGTAAGTCGCGATCTCTGCAACGACACGTCCTCGTGGCATCCGAAGGGCGACGGCGTGCTTCTTTCGCCCTGTCGCGACTCACGTCGCTCCCACAAGGCCTGCGCTATGCTCCCGCCGGGAGTACGCGAACCGGAGCACCACCATGACCGAACTGGCCAACGCCGAAGCGCGCCCCGTCGAGGCGCGCCTGCTGCACATGGTCTTCCCCGACCACACCAACCACCTGGGCACGCTGTTCGGCGGCCAGGCGCTGGCGTGGATGGACATGTCGGCCTTCATCGCCGCGTCGCGTTATGCGCGCACCACCGTGGTCACCGCACGCTCGGAGCAAGTGGATTTCAACCAGCCGATCCACAAGGGCGACCTTGTGGAAGTGGTGGCACGCGTGGTGAAAGTCGGGCGCAGCTCGATGAATGTCGACGTCGAAGTCATCACCGAGAACCTGCTGACCGGCGAGCGCAAGCTGTGCACGCGCGGCCATTTCGTGATGATCGCGCTCGACCCGCTGGGCCGGCCGACGCAGGCACCGCCACTGACGCCCACCGACGCGTAGGGCGGGCCTTGGCCCGCCGCCATGCTGCGACGATCAGGCCGCCTGTGCCTGGTCGCCGCGCAGCGCCCGCGCTGCCGCCACCATCCGTTCCAGTGCGGTACGTACCTCCGGCCAGCCGCGGGTCTTCAGTCCGCAGTCCGGATTGACCCAGATCTGTTCCGGCGCCAGCACGGCGCGCGCGCGCTCCAGCAGGTCGATCATCTCGCCACCGGTGGGGATGCGCGGCGAATGGATGTCGTACACGCCCGGCCCGATCTCGTTGGGATAGCGGAACTTCACGAACGCCTCCAGCAACTCCATGCGCGAGCGCGAGGTCTCGATAGAGATGACGTCCGCATCCATCGCGGCGACGGCCTCGATGATGTCGTTGAACTCCGAGTAGCACATGTGAGTATGGATCTGGGTGTCGTCCCGCACGCCGGAAGCGCTGATGCGGAAGCATTCCACGGCCCAAGCCAGGTAGGCGGCCCAGTCCGCGCGACGCAGCGGCAGGCCCTCGCGCAGCGCGGGTTCGTCGATCTGGATCACGCCGATGCCGGCGGCTTCCAGGTCCAGTACTTCATCGCGCAGCGCCAGCGCGATCTGCCGGCAGGTCTGCGCACGCGCCTGGTCGTCGCGCACGAACGACCACTGCAGCACCGTGACCGGCCCGGTCAGCATGCCTTTCATCGGCCGGTCGGTCAGCGACTGCGCGTACTGCGACCAGCGCACCGTCATCGGTGCGGGACGCGATACGTCGCCGTAGATGACCGGCGGCTTCACGCAGCGCGAGCCGTAGCTCTGCACCCAGCCGTTCTTGGTGAAGGCGAAGCCGTCCAGCTGCTCGCCGAAGTACTCCACCATGTCGTTGCGCTCGAACTCGCCATGCACCAGCACGTCGATGCCGATCTCTTCCTGGATGCGCACGCAACGCGCGATCTCGGCTTCGAGGAAGGCGTCGTACGCGGCGTCGGACAGCTTGCCGCCCTTGTGCCGGGCACGCGCATCGCGCACCTCGTGGGTCTGCGGGAACGAGCCGATCGTCGTGGTCGGGAACGACGGTAGCGCGAAGCGCGCCTGCTGGGCCGCGCGCCGCTGCGGGTACGGCGCGTCGCGATCAATGTCGGCGGCTTCGGGTGACGCCAATCTCGCTGCGACGGCCGGCCGGTGCACGCGCGCGGACTGGCGACGCGATTCGATGCGGTCGCGTGCCACTGCCAGCCCGGCATCGGCCGCGCGCGGGTTGCGCAAGGCATCGGCCAGCAGACGCAGTTCCTCGATCTTCTGCCGCGCGAAGGCCAGCCACGATTTGAGATCGGACGGCAGCGCCTTCTCGCCGGTGACGTCCACCGGCACATGCAGCAGCGAGCACGACGGCGCCAGCCACAGGTGGCCCAGGTCCAGGTGGCCCTGCGCGTACTTGGCCAGGATCAGCGCGTTGTCCAGGTTCGTGCGCCAGATGTTGCGTCCGTCCACCAGGCCCACCGAGAGCACGCGCGCTTTCGGCCATTGCTTCAGCACGTCGTCCAACTGCTCCTTGCCGCGCACCAGGTCCACGTGCAGGCCATCGACCGGAAGCGCGCACGCCAGCGGCAGCTGCGCATCAAGGCGGCCGAAATACGTCGCCAGCAACAGGCGCGGACGGATCGTTTTCGCCAGCACGGCGTACGCGCGCAGGTAGGCAGCGCGCGTGGCGTCGTCCAGGTCCAGCACCAGGCAGGGCTCATCCACCTGCACCCAGTCCGCGCCGGCGGCGTGCAACTTTGCCAGCAACTCGGCATAGACCGGCAGCAAGCGGTCGAGCAGGGCGAGACGATCGCTGCCATCCACGGTTTTGGCCAGCAGCAGGAAACTCACCGGTCCCAGCAGCACCGGCCGTGCGGCATGGCCGGCGGCGCGCGCTTCGAGGAACTCGGCCACCGGCTTGTCGCCGCGCAGGCGGAACTCCTGGCCTGCGTGCAGTTCCGGCACGAGGTAGTGGTAGTTGGTATCGAACCACTTGGTCATCTCCAGCGCGCGCAGGTCCACGCCGTCCTTCTGCAGGCCGCGCGCGAGCGCGAAGTAGCCGGCGAGCGGATCGGCATCCGCCAGTACGCGGTAGTCGTCGGGAATCGCATCGAGCAGGAAGGCGGTATCGAGTACGTGGTCGTACAACGCGAAGTCGTTGCAGGGCACGACGTCGGCGCCGGCATCGCGCTGCAGTTGCCAATGACGATGGCGCAGTTCGCGTGCGGTGTCGTGCAGGTCGGCGGCGGTGGTGTCGCCGCGCCAGTAGCTTTCCAGGGCGGTCTTGAGTTCGCGCTTCGCGCCGATGCGCGGGAAGCCGAGGGTGGTAACGGTGGTCATGGTGCGTGTCCTCATGCGTGGCGGATGAGGAACGAAGGAACCGCGCGCCAGGCCAGGGCCCGCCACGCCAGCGACCTTCGCCCCCGCGGGCGAGCCGGAGTGCCGGAAGGAAGCGGCGCAGGAGGACGCGTCCGCTCGCGAAGAAGGACGCAGGCTCCGGCCGCTCCCCCTCGGAAGCTCCAGGTCAGGCGGAAGACGGTCGTGTCTTCCGGCCAGGGCAGGTCTTCGGGCTCATGGACGGGCGCGTGTGCGCTGGCCTACTTCCCGCCGCTTCCCGGTCCGCGAGGACCAGTGCTGTTGGCGAGGTTCGTTTCCAAATACCGCTGCGGGGCAGCGCCGGAATAGGCCCATGGAACAGGCCGCACCGGCTTCCCTTTTAATTCCATCGCTTCATTGGGATGAAGCGATGGAAACCTTGGCGAGGCGAACGTTACCCGCGCCCGCGGGGAGCGTCAAGCACGCCTCTACGTCCTGCCGTTCCGTTAGAGTCCCGCCATGGACACGGCCGATAGGTGGAAGGTGGCGGCTCTGGCAGCGGTCGCGTTGCTCGGGGCCGCGTGGCTCGTGGACTTGCTGCTGCTTTCCCACTATCGGCACCAGGACTACACCGGTGATTGCGGTCCCGGCGCAGCGAGCGTCAAGGTGGACCTAATCGGGGGATACGAAGGTTCCTCGAACGAGCGCGGAGCGCCGTACTACATGCGTCTGATACTCAGGGGAGACGATGCGCGCGCGCTGGTGGGGCCACGACTGGTTTCTGCCAGGACCGGACGGAGCCTTGAACTGCCGGACATGGCGCGTGGCGAAGTATCTGGCGCCCACGAAGGCGAGATCCCCACGGTCTGGCTCTCCCGGGATTTCTCGATTCCCTATGAACACCATCTCTTCGCGGGCACGATGGAAGCCGCCGGCGGACGACCGACACTCGCTCTTGTGTGTCGGCTGGTGCCCACGCCGACAGAGGAGTGGCGCGTTCCCGTGCTCGACATGCTGATGAGCGTTTGACGCGGCGCCCTCTCGCAGAAGCGGGAGGGGGTTGGGGCGTTCGTTCGTCCTCCTTGTTCAAGCCTCTCGTGGATTCCTCTCCGATGCCACCCGTCGCGTCGCCGCCTTCTCCCTCACGCCGTCGCTGGTTGAACACCCTTGCCGCTGCGCCGCTTGCCGCCATGGCGTGGCCGCGTCTGGCCTCCGCCGCCGCCTGCGACGACGCCGCGAACTGGATCCCGCCCGATGCCTTCCTCGCCGACCTGCCGCGACTGATGCAGGCGCTGCGCGTGCCCGCCATCGGCATGGCCGTCGTCGAGCGCGGCGAAGTCGTGTGGTCGCGCAACCTTGGCGTGCTGAATGCAGAGACACGGGCGCCCGCGGCGGACGACACGCTGTTCGAGGATGCCTCGCTCAGCAAGCCGGTGTTCGCCTACCTGGTGCTGCAACTGGCCGACCAGGGCGTGATCGATCTCGATGCACCGCTGGTGCGCTATCGGCGGATGGACTACCTGGCCGACCACCCGTGGGTGGACCTCGTCACCGCGCGCGACGTGCTGCGCCATTCCACCGGCATGCCGAACTGGCGCAAGGACCCAGCCCACGAGAAGCTCGTGCCGGCGGTGAAGCCCGGCACGCGCATCGACTATTCGGGCGAAGCGATCTTCTGGTTGCAGCTGGTGGTGGAGACGCTGACCGGCGAGAGCCTGGATGCGTCGATGCAGCGCCTGCTGTTCGGCCCGGCCGGCATGCGTGACAGCAGCTACACATGGAGCAAGGCGCTCGCAGCGCGCTCGGTGTACGGCCATCGCGCCGTGGAGGACGAGGAAGTCGGCATGCCGCCGCAGATGCTGCGCGACACCTGGAACGCGGCGCAGACCGTCGCGGACCGCTGGGGCAAGCCGCTGTCCGCCTGGCGTTACGAAGACGCCGAGCGCGCACTGCCCGAAGTGCAAGCCATCACGCCTAAGGGCCTGGTGAACTGGCCCGGCGACATCCTCGCCAACGCGGCGGCCAGCCTGCGCACCACGCCGGTGGACTACGCGCGATTCATGGCGCTGATGGTGCGCACGTCGCGTGCGCCATGGCAGATCAGCGAGGCCACGCGCACGGCAATGCTCACCAAGCAGATCGACGTGCCCGGCCGCTGGACCGACAAGGGCCTGGGTTGGAACCTCGAAACCACGCCACGCGGCCCGGTGTTCTACCACTCGGGCAGCAACGGCAACATCTTCAAGAATTTCGCCCTCGGCGATGCGCGCGGCCAGCGCGCGCTGGTCGCGCTGACCAACGGCGGCAGCGGCAACGTGCTGTACCGGCGCGTGGTGCGCGCCGCGACGGGACACGACTTGCTGGCGTTCGACCTATAGGCCCTGGAACACGAATGGCTCCGCGGGCTTGAAATCCTTCACCGCGTTGCCGGCGAAGACATTGCGCTGGTCCTGTCCCAGGTCCAGCCGCAGCACCTTGCCGGTCTCCTTCGAGAAATCGACGTCCTTGAGGTCCACCCAGAACGTGTTCGGCGTCAGCGCGGATTCGAAGAAGTAGAGCTTGCGTTTGTGGTCGGCGACCGTGCGCCAGCGGGTGGAGGAGATGTTCGGCTCTTCCGGCGTATTGATGCCGAACGGCACCGACGCGTTGCGGATCACGCTGAAGACGCTGGCCAGCGCCTTCACCGGATCTTCGGCCTTGGGAATCGCATTGACGTAGAACGAGGCGCGCGCGAAACGGTCCGACGCTCGGTTGGTGCCCGGCAGCATCACCGTGCCACCGATCTGCTTCCAATAGGCGTTGAGCGCGAGCTGCTGGTCGAACACCGGTGAGTTGGTCATCACCTGGTACTGGCGGCCATGGTGGATCACCTGCTTGCCGTCGATGTACTCGACGATGGCGCTGTCGCCGCTGGCGTCCGACATCGACAGGTGCAGCGTGGTCAGCCGGTCTTCACCCGGGACCTTGTCGGTCACCACGGTGAAAGGCTGCTTGCGCAGCGCATCGACCGCCTCCTTCACCGTGCCGTAGTTGTCCAGCACGTACTGCGCCCAGGCCGCGATGCTCAGGCCGGGACCGCGACCGTCATAGGCGGGATACTCGGATTCGACCAGCCACAACACATTGGCAACCAGGCCGGCCTCGTTCATGCCGTCGGTGGTGGAGACCTCGTAGCCTGTGGCGATCACGCTGCCGTACTTCGAGGTCCACGTCACCGAGTTCGGGCCGGCCTGTCCGCTGCGGGCCATGCCGCGCGGGAAGATCCACAGGTGGGTGGCCACGTCGTTCTTCCAGTCCATCGAACGTGCGGTGATGACGTCCTCGTTGGCACCGAGATAGACCACGCGCGTACAGGCGGCGGCGGGCGGAGCGGCGAGTGATGACAGCAGGGTGGCGGCGAACGCGAGCGGCAATACGAAGCGACGATCCATGACGGTCTCCGTGAAGGCGGGAACAGGCGGTGCGCGACGGCGGCGCCCGCCCTTTATGCCAGCGGGTGTGTTAAACAGCGATCCTCAGCCGCCCCCCGAGATGCTGCCATGGCCATCCCTCTGTCGCCGCACCGTTCGTCCACCCGCGCGCCGCTCCTCGCCCTCCTGGCAATGACCCTCGCCGCCTGCGTCAGCACGCCCGGCCCGCAGGTCGCCGGCAGCGGCACGTGCCGCGATGCTTCGCTCGGCTGGGCCGTAGGCCAACCGGCCGACGAAGCCACGCTGCGCCGCCTGTCCAGCGAAAGCGGTGCGGGCCTCGTCAACCCGATCGGCCCCACCACGGTGGTGAAGCACGACGCGCGCAAGGACCGCCTGCGCGTGTACATCGATGCGAGCAACCGCATCACGGCGGCGCGCTGCGAGTAGTCCTTCGCTCTCCCACGCCATGCGCCGCGACCACATCCTCACGCTGTCCTGCCCGGATACGACCGGCATCGTCTATCGCGTCACCGGGCTGCTGTTCGACGCCGGCTGCAACATCCTCGACGCGCAGCAGTTCGGCGACGAGGAATCCGGCCGCTTCTTCCTGCGCGTGCATTTCGACCTGCCCGACAGCATCACGGCCGAAGCGCTGCATGCGCGCTTCCAGCCGCTCGCCGATACGTTCGCGATGGACTGGCAGCTGCACGACGCGCGCCGCAAGGCGCGGTTGATGGTGCTGGTCAGCAAGCAGGGGCATTGCCTCAACGACCTGCTGTTCCGCGTGCACAGCCGGCAGTTGCCGGTGGAGATCGCCTGCGTGGCGTCCAACCACGCCGACTTCGCGCCGCTCGCCCAATCGTACGGCGTCGCTTTCCACCACCTGCCGGTCTCTGCCGAACACCGCGAAGAGCAGGAGCATCGGATCATCGACCTGGTCGAGCGCGAACGGATCGACCTGGTCGTATTGGCGCGCTACATGCAGATCCTCTCGCCGACGCTGTGCGATGCGCTGGCCGGACGGGCGATCAACATCCACCATAGCTTCCTGCCCAGCTTCAAGGGCGCCAAGCCGTACCACCAGGCGCACGCGCGCGGGGTCAAGATCATCGGCGCGACGGCGCACTACGTCACGCGCGACCTCGATGAAGGTCCGATCATCGAACAGGACGTCGCCCGCGTGGACCATGCGATGACGCCGAAGGAACTGGTGCGGATGGGCAGCGACATCGAATCGCTGGTGCTGGCCCGCGCGGTGCGCCGCCACGTGGAGCACCGCATCCTGCTCAACGGGCACCGGACGGTGGTGTTCCGGTAGGCCTGGCCGGCGTAGGGAGAATCGGTGTGGGAGCGACGTAAGTCGCGAGCTTCTGGTGTTGCCAGAGAAAGAGCTCGCGACTTACGTCGCTCCCACAATCAGCCTTCCTGCCTCGTCTGGAACTCAGCTGCCCACGCGCCGCCTAAGCCCGACCAGCACCGCATACACGACGGCGAGCACCACGACTGCCACGCCGATCGCCGTCCACTCGCGCGTACTCAACGTGGTGAGGATGGCGACCATGCCGACGACCGCCAGGCCGGGCACCAGCGGACCGCCGCGCAGGACGAAGGGCGCACCGCGCTCGCGCAGGTCGGTGCGCTGCGCCCGCCAGGCGGCCACGCAGACCATCACGTACACCAGGCAGACCGCGCCGCCCGAAATCAGCACCAGGGCTTCGAAGCTGCCCACCACCGCCAGCAGGCAGGCGATGCCGGCATGCGTGGCCAGCGCCAGCAGCGGCACGCGATGGTTGGCGCTGACGCGACCGAAGGCCTGCGGCAGGTAGCCATCGCGCCCCAGCGCGAACAGCAGCCGGGACGACCCCAGCAGGTTGCCCAGCAGGAAGCCCGCCATCGAGATGCACGCGGTCACCAGCAGGGCGATGCGCGCCGGATCCCACAACCGGCCCGCGGCTTCGGCGATCGGCACGCTGCTGGTCGCCAGGGCCGGACCCAGCACACCCTGGCAGACGATCTGCAGGCCGAGATACAGCAGCACCACCAGCAGGATGGCGCTCAACGCCGCGCGCGGCACGCTCCGCGAAGGGTCGCGTACTTCGCCGCCGGGAATCAGCGCCGTTTCCACGCCGGAATAGGCGAACACCACCATCACCATCGCCGCGCCCAGCGCGGTCCACGAGGGCACGTCGGCGAAGGCGAAGCTGACGTGCGAGGTATCGACGAAGGCGAGGCCTAGCACCACCAGCAGGAACAACGGCACCAGCTTCAACGTCGCCAGCGTCATCACCGCGCGCGCACCCAGCTTCACGCCGAAGGCATTGAGCGCGTAGATCGCGGCGTACACGCCCAGCAGCAGCAGCGCGCGCGGCAGGGGCGCGTCGAAGACCGGCCACAGACTGGCGACCTGCAGCGACAGCGCCGCGGCGACACCGGCACTGGAGGCCACGTTGCAGATCCACATCAGCGCGCCGGCCAGGAAGCCCGGCAGCGTGCCGAACACCGCGCTGACATAGGTGTAGGGCCCGCCGGTGGCGGAGGCTCGGCTGCCGATGGCGGCAAAACACAACGCCACCGGCACCATCACCAATGCACCGGCCAGCAACGCCAGCGGCGCGGCGGCGCCGACTTGCGCCGACAGCGCCGCAGGCATCTTGAAGATGCCGCCGCCGACGATGATGTTGATGACCGCTGCGGCCAATGCCAGGCTGCCCACCGCGCGCAACAGCGCGGCATCGCCCTGCAGCGGACGGGAAGAAGCGGGGTCGGTATCGCGGGTCATGGGCAGGGGCGCTCTCCAGTGGCCTGCGAGCCTGCCACGCGCGCTGGGCGAATGCGAGCCACGCGCACGCATGCGCTCATGGTGATTCGCCATTGGACGCACGCGCCGCCCGGGCTAGCATCGTGCTCCCCGCCTGTCCCGGATGCCGCCATGCTTCGCGCCCATCGTTTGTTCACCGCCGTGCTCGTCGCCACGGTCTCGCTGGCAGCCACGGACGCAGCGCAGGCACAGGACGCCACGGCTTTCGCGGCGCTGGAGCGCGCGCAGCCCCAGCTCGTGCAGTGGCGGCGCGACCTCCACCAGCATCCCGAACTCGGCGAACAGGAAACCCGCACCGCCAAGCGGGTCGCCGATCATCTGCGCTCGCTGGGCCTCACGGTGCGCACCGGCGTCGGCAAGACCGGCGTGGTCGCCGTGCTGAAAGGCGCAAAGCCCGGCCCACGCATCGCCCTGCGCGCCGACATGGACGCGCTGCCGGTCACCGAACAGACCCACCTGCCCTTCGCCTCGAAGGTGAAAGCCGAGTACCGCGGCCAGCCGGTCGGCGTGATGCACGCCTGCGGCCACGATGCGCACGTCGCGATCCTGATGGGCGTGGCGCAGGCGCTGGTCGCCGCGAAGGACGAACTCGCCGGCGAAGTGATGTTCGTGTTCCAGCCGGCGGAAGAAGGCCCGCCGGTCGCGGGCGCGGTGTTCGGCGCGGCGCTGATGCTGCAGGACGGCGTGTTCAAGGACTTCACCCCCGATGCCGTGTTCGGCCTGCACGTCTGGGCCGGCCTGCCGGTCGGCAGCGTGGGCTACCGCAGCGGTCCGTTGCTCGCCGCGGCGGATGAGTGGTCGCTGGTGGTGAAGGGCAAGCAGACGCACGGCTCGCGGCCGTGGGACGGCGTGGACCCGATCACCCTGGGCGCGCAGATCCTGCTGGGCACGCAGAGCATGATCGCGCGGCAGGTCAACATCGCCAACAGCCCGGTGGTGCTGACCGCGGGCCAGTTCCAGGCCGGCGTGCGCTTCAACATCATTCCGGACGAAGCGACGTTGGTCGGCACGCTGCGCACGTTCGATCCCACGGTGCGCGAAGACGTGATCGCGCGTTTCCGCCGCATCGCCGACGACTACGCGCACGCCAGTGGCGGCAGCGCCGAGCTGAAGGTCGCCAAGAATGCGCCTGCCACCATCAACCAGCCTGCGCTCACCCAGCGCGTACGGCCATCGCTGGAAAAGGCGGTGGGTGCCGCGAACGTGGTCGAGATGCCGTTGGTGACCGTGGCCGAAGACTTCTCGCAGTTCGCCAACACGGTGCCCGGTTTCTACTTCTTCGTCGGCTCGACGTCGAAGGGGATCGATCCGGCCACCGCACCGATCAATCATTCGCCGCAGTTCCTGCTCGACGAACACGCGCTGCAGACCGGCAGCCAAGCGATGCTGCAGGTGGCGCTGGATTACCTGCACACGCCTTGAGCGAGCATGACCGTGGGAGCGACGTGAGTCGCGATGCTCTTCCTCTGGCCACACGAAAAGCTCGCGACTTACGTCGCTCCCACAACAGCTGGGTCAGAACGACGCCAACCAGAGACGCAACGGATGTTGCGGGTCCGCCAGCAGGCGGATCGCCAGCGCGATCGACACGGTGACCAGCAGCGGCTTGATGATCCGCGCGCCCTGCTTCATCGCGAAGCGCGAGCCCAGCTGCGCGCCAAGGAACTGGCCTGCGCCCATCAGCAGGCCGATCTTCCACAACACCGCGCCGTGCAGCAGGAACACGCCGAACGCGCCGAGGTTGGAGCCGAAGTTGAGGAACTTGGTGTGCGCGGTGGCCTTGAGGATGCCGAAGCCGGCCAGCGCGACGAAGCCCAGCATCAGGAACGAGCCGGTGCCCGGGCCGAACACGCCGTCGTAGAAGCCGATCGCCGGGACGAAGGTCAGCGCGAACACCTGAGGGCGCATGCGCTGGTGCCGGTCCACGTGGCCGATGTCGGGCTTCAGGCCGAAGTACACCGCGATGCCGACCAGCAGGAACGGCAGCGCCCACTTCAACCAATCCACCGGGATGATCGTGGCCAGCAATGCACCCCCGACGGCGCCCAACCCCGCGGTCAGCACCATCGGCAGCTGGCCCTTGAGGTCGACGTGTCCATGGCGCGCGTAGGCCCAACTCGCCGAGCCCGAGCCGAACAGCGACTGCAGCTTGTTCGTGCCCAGCACCTGCAGCGGCGGGATGCCGGCCAGCAGCATCGCGGGAATGGTGATCATGCCGCCGCCACCGGCGATGGCATCGATGAAACCCGCCAGCATCGCGGCGAGGAACAGCAGCAGGAGTACCTGCAGGGCGAGATCGGGCATCGAGATTCCGGCAGGGGAGCGGAGGCGTCGCCAGCCGTGATCGGCCACACGGAACGCCTGCGCATTCTAAGGCGGCATGCGCGCCGTCGCGACGCAGGCGTTAGCATCGGGGCTTGCCTCCAGGAGCCGACCCGATGCGCCATGCACGTCCTCTCGCCGTTTCCCTGCTCGCCCTCGCCCTCGCCTGCGCCCTGCCCGCTGCCGCGCAGGATGCCGCGCCCACGCAACGGCCTGAGGTCGCCGCCGCAGGCAAGGCGGTGCAGCAGCAGGTGATCGACTGGCGCCGGCACTTCCACCAGTACCCGGAACTGTCCAACCGCGAGGAGCAGACGTCGAAGCGCGTGGCCGAGGAACTGCGCAAGCTGGGCCTGCAGCCGCGCACCGGCATCGCGCGCCACGGCGTCACCGCGGTGATCAAGGGCGGCAAGCCCGGCCCACGCATCGCGCTGCGCGCCGACATGGACGCGCTGCCGGTCACCGAGCGCAACAGCTTGCCGTTCGCATCGAAGGCGACATCGACCTACCGCGGCGAGACCGTCGGCGTGATGCATGCCTGCGGCCACGACGCGCATACCGGCATCCTGCTGGGCGTGGCGAAGGCGCTGGTCGGCATGAAGGACACGCTGCCGGGCGAAGTGCTGCTGGTGTTCCAGCCCGCCGAGGAAGGCGCGCCGGCCGGCGAGGAAGGGGGCGCGGAGCTGATGTTGAAGGAGGGCGTGTTCAAGGACTTCAAGCCCGAGGCGGTGTTCGGCCTGCACGTGTTCTCGTCGATTCCGGCCGGCCAGATCGGCGTGCGCCAGGGCCCGCTGATGGCGGCGTCCGACAGCTTCACCCTGAAGGTCATCGGCCGGCAGACGCACGGCTCGCGGCCGTGGGGCGGCGTGGACCCGATCGTCGCGATGGCCGACGTCATCGGCACCACCCAGACCATCGTCAGCCGCCGCACCGACATCTCCAAGCTGCCCGCGGTGGTCAGCTTCGGCGCGATCAAGGGCGGCATCCGCTACAACATCATCCCCGATGACGTCGAAGTGGTCGGCACCATCCGCACCTTCGACGAAGGCATGCGGCAGAAGATCTTCGCCGACCTGAAGAACGTCGCCACCCACGTCAGCGCCGCGCACGGCGCGAAGGTGGAAGCCAGCGTGCCCGACAACGACGGCAATCCCGTCACCGTCAACAACCCCGAGCTCACCGCGCAGATGCTGCCCAGCCTGCAGGCGGTGGTGGGCACGGACAACGTCATCACCCCGGGGCTGCAGATGGGCGCGGAGGATTTCTCGTTCTATGCGCGCGAAGTGCCGTCGATGTTCTTCTTCGTCGGCAGCACGGCCAAGGGCATCGATCCGGTCACTGCACCGAGCAACCACTCGCCGGAGTTCATGCTGGACGAATCCTCGCTCGACATCGGCCTGCGCGCGCTGCTGCAGGTGACCCTGGATTACCTGGAAAAGCCGAAGGGCTGATATCGCGACGCACGCTGACGGCCGTCAGCGATGCTCGCCATCCAGGTAAAGCCAGCGTCCGTCGCTGCGGATGAAGCGGCTGCGTTCGTGCAGGCGCACGGCGCTGCCGCCCCCGCTGCGGTAGCGGGCGACGAACTCGACCTCGGCGGTATCCGGCCCGGTGACGCGGTGCTGCTTCACCGACAGGCCCAACCAGGTGGTGCGCGGCGCGCCGGGCTTATCCAGGCCGAGATCGGCCGGACGGGTATCGGGATGCCAGGTGGCACGCAGGTACTCGGCATCGCCGGTGACGAAGGCGCTGTAGCGCGAACGCATCAGCGCTTCGGCGTCGGGCGCGGGCTCACCGCCGTGATAGCGGCCGCAGCAGGCCGCGTAGTCGCGACCGGTGCCGCAGGGACAAGGGTTCAAGCGTGCGCCCACGAAGGGAATCAGCGCTTGCCGTGGCCCGTCTCGATGAAGCGCAGGAACTCGGCGCGGGTGCGCGCGTCCTCGCGGAAGGTGCCCAGCATCTTGCTGGTCACCATGCTGACGCCGCGCTTGTGCACCCCGCGGGTGGTCATGCATTCGTGCGCACCATCGACGACGACGGCGACGCCACGCGGCTGCAGCACATCCTGGATGCACTGCGCGATCTGCGCGGTCATCTTTTCCTGCACCTGGAAGCGGCGCGCATACACATCCACCACGCGCGCCAGCTTGCTGATGCCGACCACCTTGCCGTCGGGCAGGTAGCCCACGTGCGCGCGGCCGATGATCGGCGCCATGTGGTGCTCGCAATGGCTTTCGAACTCGATGTCGCGCAGCACGATCATCTCGTCGTAGCCGGCGACTTCCTCGAAGGTGCGCGCCAAGTACTCGCGCGGATCCATCTGGTAACCGCTGAACCAGTCGCGGTAGGCCTTGGCCACGCGCTTGGGCGTATCCAGCAACCCTTCGCGCGTCGGATCCTCGCCCGCCCATTCCAGCAGCACGCGGACCGCGTCCTCGGCCTGCGCCTGGGTGACCTTGCCGGGGTTGTCGTCGGAATGGCTCATCGCATGGACTCCTGCGGGGGGCGTGATGGTAACCCATCGGGGCGACAGGGGCCCTCATGACGCCTGCGCACGATCCGATACGGTGCAGACGGCACGGTGGATGCGGACTCGCTGGCACGCTGCCTGGAGCTCGCGTAAGTTCATGCCCAGCACAGGAAGTCCCGCCCCGTCCCACGCAAGGATGCCGCCATGACGCTCCGCCTCCGTTTCGCTGCACTCGCATGCGCCTGTCTCGTCTTCACGGCCTCGGCCCATGCCGCGGATGCCGTGCTCGACAAGGTGATCGCGCTGGCGCGCACGCAGGCCCTCAATGGCGACCAGCCCGACTGGCCCGCGGTCGAACGCGAAGCCTATGCGCGCCTGGCGGCCACGCCCGGCGAGGACGGCCGCACCGCGGCGATCCGTTTCGTGCTGGCATCGCTGAGGGAACGGCACTCGATCTACTTCCCTCCGCGTAACGCCGCTTCCCCGGTGGATACGGGTACGCCACGGCCGCAGGCCGTGAGCGCCGTGCCCGCGACCAGCATTCCTATCGCACTCGCGCACACGGACGAAGGTGTCATCGGACGCCTGACGATCAACAGTTGGAGCGGCGACCAGCAAGCGGCCGTCGGGGCGACCCACCTGGTGCGAAACGCACTCAATGAGGCGCTTTCAGCCGGGCGCTGCGGCCTGATCATCGACGTGGCGTCCAATATGGGGGGGCAGCATGTGGCCGATGATGGGCGGTATTGCACCGCTCTACGATGAAGGCGTCCTGGAATACTTCGAGCGGCGCGACGGCACGCGTACGCCGATCCGACGCCGTAACGACCAGGTGCTCAATGGCGATGCCGCCCGCTCCGCGATCGATCTCCCGCCACTCGAACGCCAGCCCTCGCACATCGCCGTGATCCTCGGGCCCAAGACGATGAGTTCCGGCGAGATCCTTGCCATCGGTTTCAAGGGTCAGCGCAACGTGCGTTTCTTCGGCCGCCCCACGGGTGGGTACACGACATCCAACAGCAGCATTCCGCTGGACAACGGCGGGATGTTGGCACTGACCACCTCGCGCATCCTCGATCGCAGCGGCGCGGTCCAGCACGGGCCGGTACTCCCTGATGAAGTACCGACCAGCCTCTGGACGCCGCGCGTGCGTGGCTACAGGCGCGGTGCGCCAGCCACTGAGCCGTTGCACGCAGGTTCCGCGTTGTGAACGACATGCATGGGCCGTCGTCACGCCGTGTTTCCGCATCCCTCCCTAGAACGGGGGCGACGATGACGGAACCGAGGTGGACCATGCCCCAGATCCAGGCCCAGAGCGATCTTCCCGTACGCGCGATCGACATCGTGGCGGTGGACCCGGCGTTGCTCAATTTCGGCATCGACGTATTCCAGGCGGTCATGAACGGGGCGCTGCCGGTGAGCGAGTACGACGGTGAGGATCTCGCCTGCGTCGGCATGAATGTCATCGCGCGCCAGGTGGGCGGCCACGGCCTGTCGGTGGAAGAAGAAGCCTCGCTGGTGCTGCGCGTGGTGGCCTTCGGCGAACTGGTCTCGCGCGCCGGCTCCGACAGCCGCATCGCCGCGCACGTTGACGCGGTGGGCGGTGGCTACCAGGTGACGCCGGCATTCCTGCAGGCCGCGGCCGGCGCGGACATCGTCCGACGCCTCGACGGTGGCTTCGGCTACGACCTGGACAGCATGGCGGCGCGCCTGATGCACTGACGCAGCGCGTTGGGTCAGCGCGACGGGAAGGAGGCCATCGCACTGCGATAGACCACGCCGTCCACACAGTCCGCTAATCTGGGCGCACGGTGGGCACGGTCGCGGGCGGGTCATGGATTTCCTGAAAATCCTCAAGTCGTTCGAAGAGTTCGTCTACGAAGCGCTGACGTGGGTGGTCCTGCTGCCGCGCACGCTGGTGCGGACCTTGCTGCATCCCGACCGGATGACGGCGTACGCGGCGCATGAACTGTCGCGCACCGACGACGCGCGATTCAGCGATGCGATCAGCCCGCCCCTGCTGTTGATCCTGTGCGTGATGCTGGCGCATCTGTTCGACCTGGGTGTGCGGGCGCAGGTACCCGATACCTCCGGCTCGCTGGCGGCGGTGATCCTGGCTTCCGAAGAAACGCTGTTGCTCTATCGCACGATCACGTTCGGCGTGTGGGCGTTGGCCGGCGCCACGTATGCGCTGATGCGCGTACGGCAGCCGGTCAACCGCGAGAGCCTGCGGCAACCGTTCTATGAGCAGTGCTATCTGGTGGCGCCGTTCGCGCTGGTGCTCTCCTGCGCCATGTCGCTGCTGCTGATGCCGCAGCCATGGACGAACATCGCTTCCGCCTGCCTGACGCTCGTGATGCTGGCGTGGTTCTGGCTCGTGCAGGCGGCGTGGATCCGCCGGCGCACGCGACTGCCCTGGTGGCGCTGCCTCGGTGCGGCCGCCATCGTGCTCTTGGTGGGCGGCACCATCAACGCCACCGTCGGGTATCTGCTGGCACACACGGCAGCCGGCGCGCTCGCCAGCGGTTGACGCCGCACCTCGGGCGCAGAGCGCGCTACTCGGCCACGAGCACCAAGGCGACCGGCTTGCCCGCCCGCCTCACCACCAGCGCCACCTTGTCGCCCGGCTCGATGTCACCCATGGCGCCGAAGAACTTCCGTGCCGAGCTGCCCACCAACGGCTTCCCGTTCAACTGCTCCAGCACGTCGCCCACCTGCAGGCCCGCCCGCTGCGCCGGTGAAGCAGGCGCGACCTGCGTCACCACCACCTGCTTGATGTCGGCATCCAGTACCTTGCGATCGAACTTCGCATCGACGGTGAAGCCGAGCTTGCCCTAGGCCGCGTGGGCGGAGAACGCCAGCAGGGTGGCGAGAACGAGAATGGCGATGCGCAGGCCTGAGGCCGTGCGAGTTGCTCGCTCCGAAGCAAAGGGTTCCCGCATGGTTACGCCTGCTGTGTTCCTTTGCACAGGGGAAATCCGGAGCATCCCCAGAACCCCTCTCCCGTGCGTCGGTTCGTCCGCCGGACCATCGCCGCCTTGCAAGCCGGGCAACTGGGGGAGCTCGATTCGACGGAATGATCCATCATCGGTTCGACGTTCCTGGAAGGCGCAACACCGGCTGCCTGCACCGCCCTGATCATCTCCAGCAGCGTTTCGCCATCGATCAATTCGATCGGCTTGCCCTCGACGAAGTGCGCCGCATCCGCGGTGAAACCGCCGAGCGCCGCGATGCGCACGGCGTCCGCCTGGTGATGCGCCATCAGGCCGAACATCTCGCGCACCACGTTGACCGGCACCTTGTCGCGCCGCCACTGCTTGCACTGCACCAGCGTACGCTTGCCGTCGCGATGCAGGATCAGGTCGATGCCGCCATCGGCGCCACCGAGGCCGGTTTCCTCCACCGCATAACCGCGGCGACGATACGCCTCGCCCACGAGTCGCTCGAAATCGCGCCAGCCCAGCGCGGCCAGGCTGTCCAAGCCGCGGCGGGTGTCCAGCAATCGGCGCTTGCGCCGTGCATCGAAGAACGACATGCCGGCGGCGATCACGCACAGGCCGAAGAAGGCCCACGCGAGCGGCAGAAATGGATTGGTGTTCTGGAAGGCGCTACCCAACGCACTGTTGCGCGAAAAGAACAGCGGAATGCCGTGCGCGATGGCCAGGTAGCCCGCGACCCCGGTACAGAGCCCGACCGGCCACGGCAGCGCAGCCAGATTCTCGATGAAACCGCGACGACCACGTCCCATGTGGCTTCCCCTCTCACCCCGTAGCGGACCATAACCCGGTCCGTAGGGAGACGCACAGGCGGCGGCGCGCCGTTCGTCGGGAATCAGGGTCCGCGGACGGTCGCCCGCGGCGGTTTCAGCGCCAGCTCGCCTTGCGCGAGGGCGGCGGCGTGACCTCGGTGTCGACCACGGGCACGAGCAGCGACAGCCGCGCCTTGGCGAACTCGCCGCTGCCATCCACATCCAGCTTGCCCACGCTGCTGGCGGTGATCAGCGCGGTATCGAGGAAGACCTCCGCGCCTTCGGCCAACGGATGGCGCGCACTGCACAGCTTGGACGGTACCTGCAGCACGCTGATCCCATCGCGCTGCCATTTCGTCTCCGGCGCCAAGCGACGCACGATGGAGCCATCCACCCAGACATCCACCGAATCCGATTTTACCGATCGGCATTTGCCGATCCCGACATCAAACGTCATGCGCCCTCCTTCGAGGCGATATGCGTGAGCGTGAAGAGGTAACCACGCGCTTCCAGCAATGCGCGCATGCGTCGTTCCGCCGGCACGCGATGGAACTGGCGGCCGGCCCACAAACCGAAGCACGGGCGACCGGTGTTCTGGCCCTGGCCCGTCGGGCGCCGCGACACCGCGATATCCAGCGATTCGCAGGCCGTGGCCCACATCACCCGCAGGTCGTCAGGCCCGATGGACTGTTGCGATCCCAGATGCAGCAGGAAGACCTGGACGTGCTGGTTCGCCACACACACCTCCTCGGCACGCGGGACCGCGTGGGTCAGGCCGAGAGGGAGGGATGTCAGCCAGCGGAGCGCGGCGGAGGGTACTGCCAGTCAGCAGGAACAGGTATACGCCGTTGGGGGGGTTATCGCAAACAACCTGGCGTACCGACGATATGCAAGGACGATACGTGCAGCGTGGAAGCGTGTTCAGCGCGCGGCCAACCGCCACCCCAGCCCCGACCACCGGCCCGCATGCCGGGCCAGCGCGTCGCGGATCACCGCGTCGCTGCCGGCGACATGCAGCGCATGGCGCGCGCGGGTGATGCAGGTGTAGACCAGCTCGCGCGACAACACGCGGTTGCTGCGCGCGGGCAACACCAGCCACACCGTGTCGAATTCGGAGCCTTGCGCCTTGTGCACCGTCATCGCGAAAGCGGACTCGTGCGCGGGCAATGCCGCCGGATGGAACGCGCGCGGACTGGCGGGATCTTCACCGGGGAACCACGCCACCAGCATGCCGGCCGCATCGCGCAGGCAAACGCCGATGTCGCCGTTGAACAAGCGGTGCCGGTAGCTGTTCTCGGTGACGATCAGCAACTGGCCGTGGAAATGGCCCTGCGCCTCGCGCACCGATCCATTGCCATCGGCAAGCAACCTTTCGATGCGCGCATTGAGCGTGCGCGCGCCTTGGGGCCCTTCGCGCACCGCTGTCAGCAGGCGCAGGCGCGTGGACCGCGCCAACGCCTCGGCGGGCGTGGCGGCGTGGCCCAGCGCGTGGAAATGGGCGAGCAGCGCGTCGCGATGCGCGTCCAGGGGATCGACCAGGTTTTCGTGGAAGTGCACGTTGGACAGCGTGCCGGCACGCAGCTGCGACAGCGCGGCATCGGCATCGCCTTCGCGCACGGCGGCCGCCAGCGGCGCGAGGTCCAGCGCTTCGCTCTGGCGCCAGCCGCGCTGCAGGTGCACGCGGATGCCGGGGAACCGTGTTCTTTCGTCGTCCTGCGCATCGGTGGACGCATCCGTCTCGCCGAGCAACGACCGGAGGGCCTCGGCATCGTCGTGCGCGATGGCATCGCCGTCACCGGCGGCGCCGAGGATGGCGGCCAGCACATCGCCGGCTTCCACCGACGGCAACTGGTCGGGATCGCCCAGCAGCACCAGTCGCGTGCCGCTGGCGACCGCGTCGACCAGCTTGGCCATCAGCGGCAGGTCGATCATCGAGGCTTCGTCGACGACGACCACCTCGTAGGGCAGCGGATTATCGTGGCCGTGGCGGAAGCGCGGCGAATCCGGGATCGTCCCGAGCAAGCGGTGCAGCGTGGTGCCGGTGGCGGGCAGCGCGGCGAGCAGATCGGCATCGATGCCGTCCATGGCCAACGCCTTCATCGCATGGCGCACGCTCTCGGCCATGCGCTCGGCGGCCCGGCCGGTGGGCGCGGCCAGCGCGATGCGCGGCGGTGCACGGCCTGCTTGCCTTGCTTGCGCGGCCAGCAACACCAGCAGGCGCGCCGTGGTGGTGGTCTTGCCGGTGCCGGGACCGCCCGTGACCAGCAACAGGGCGTGGCGCAACGCGAGCGCAGCGGCGCGCGCCTGGCGGTCGTCGTGCGTGGCCTGTGGGAACAGGGTTGCGAACAGCGGCGCGAGCGACGCGATGGCGGTCTCCGATACCGGCTGCGCGGCGATGCGCTGCAGGCCCAACGCCAGCGCGCGTTCGTACTCGCGGTAACGGCGCAGGTAGAGCAGGCCGCCTTCCAGCACCAGCGGCGCGCTGCCGGTCGCTGGCGAAGCGGGTTCGCGTGGCGTCACGACCCAGCGCGATGCTGCGAGTTGCTGCGTCCAGGCCTCGGCGTCAGGCCAGGCGATCTCCGCATCGACCAGCGCCACGGCCGCGTCGAGGCGCACGCCGGCATGGCCCTTGGCGACCGCCAGCGACGCCAGCGCGGCGGCGGCGAGCACGGCGTCGGGCGTGTCGCGATCCAACCGACGCAGGCTCTGCGCAAGGGCGTGGTCGAGCGTACGCAGGTGGCCGCCTTTGTACAGCGCGTCGAGCAGGCTCATGCAACGGCCTCCGTCGCATGGCCGGCGAACAGCGCATCCAGCGCGTGCACCAGTTCGGGCGCGAAGCGCTGCGCGTGAACGCCAGGCGAGCGGGGCTGGGTGAGGTCCAGCCCGCGGCAGAACAGGTAGCGGATGCCGCCGAAGTCGCGCGCGTAGTCGTACGCATCGCCAAGTCGGAAACGCAACCAGCGATGCAGCGCCAGCGTGTAGATCAATGCCTGCAGGTCGTACTCGCTGTGCGCCATCGCCTGCTGCATCGCCGCCGCGTCGTAGGCCGGTAGTTGGTTCGATTTGTAGTCGAGCACGTACCAACGGCCGTCATGGCCGTAGGTCAGATCGATCAGGCCCGTCATCAGTCCTTCCAGCCGGGCGCGCGTGCCGAAGGCGGTGCGATGGCGCAGCAGGCCATGGCGATGCAGCAAGGCCAGCAATGCCGGCACGCCGGTGGGCTGCATGGCGAAGTGGAATTCGATCTCGGCACGACGCGCGTCCGGCGGCAGGTCCGCCAGGCGCGCGCCTTCCGGCAGCGTGGTGCACAAGGTCTGTCCCACCAGCGGCACCAGCACAGCGAGGCCGTCGTCGATGTCGGCTTCGGCGTAGCCGCCTTCGCGCATCGCGTCGACGATGACATCGGCCTGATGCGTGGGTGCGTCATCGCCCGGCCGCCAGTCGCGCCAAGCGGCGAAATCGGCGTGCTCCAGCGCGGCATGCATGACCACGCCGAAGCGGCTGCCGGCGAAGCGGGGATCGGCGAGGGCGACGGGCGCGGCGATCGCGTCGGGCAGTCCATCGACGTCGGACGCGGGGGTTTCGTCCTCGCCACCGGGATCGGCCTGGGTCGCCGCAGCCAGCGGATCGGCGCCTTCGGCGTGCGCGAGCTGGGTGAAGCTGTAGACCCACCAGTCGGCGGCGACGCGATGCGTGCTGGTGCGGGCCGGCGCGATGTCGGCGTCGTGCTCGGCCGGCAGGCGGGCCGGCGGCGGTTCCGGCGGGCCTTCGACGATGCGCACCTCATTGCGCATGCCGAGCGCAGCGACATCGGCCAGCAGCGGCGCGAGACGGCTCTTCTCCATGTCGATCACGTCGCCGGCGGCGATCCACAGCGCATGCTCGGCACGGGTCAGCCCGACGTAGAGCAGCCGCGCATCTTCCGCCTGCGCGTCCTGCTTCACGGCAAGGCCGGCGGCCTGCCACGCGGGATCGTCCTTGTCGACGCGCCATTGGAGGACACGACGCGTGCCGTCGTGCACGGTGCGATGACGCCCGCTGTCGGGCCGGCTCGTGCCCAGGCCTGCGAAGGGCAGGTAGACCAGCGGATATTCCAGGCCCTTGCTCTTGTGCAGGGTGACGATCTGCACGCGACGCGCGTCCGACTCCAGACGCAGCAGCTGCGCTTCGTCGTTCGGGTCCGCATTGGCAATGCGCGCCTGCAGCCAGTCCAGCAGGCCATGCAGCCCCAGGGTGCGGGCGGAGGCTTCCTGCAGGTGTTCGCCCAGCTGCAGGTAGTTGGTGAGCCGGCGTTCGCCGTCGAGCAAGCCGAGCAGGCGACCGGCTTCCGCCGCGCACAGCTCGGATACCAGTGCGAACGGACCGCTGCGCTGCCAACGCTCGCGCCAATGCAGCAGGCGCGCCTGGTGATGGCGCTGTGCGTCGCCATCGGCGTCCAGCGCTTCCAGCGTGGCGGCGTCCTCGCCCAGCAGCACGGTGGCCAGGGCGGCCCGTAGGCGACCGGCGTCGGCCGGATGCAGCAAGGCGAGCAGCAGCGTGCGCAGGTCGGCGGCTTCACGGCTTTCGAACAAGCTCTGCTTGCCCGCGGCGACCGCCGGCACGCCCGCACGCGCGAGGGCCTGCTGCATGCGGGTCGCATCCTTGTGGTTGCGCACCAGCACGGCGATGTCGCCCGGCTGCACGCGGCGGCCGTCGATCGTCGCGCGGTCGTCGCGCGCATCCGACAGCACACGGTGGATGTCGGCGACGCAGGCGGCGGTGGCGGCGTCGCGCGAAGCCTCCGCGTCGAAGGCCTTGCCGCCCTCGTTGCGCAGCAGGCGCAGGGTGAGCGCCGGTGCGGGAATGCCTTCGCGCAGGTAGTCCGCGTCGTTGCGCTTGTCGCCGGGAAACACCGGCTCGAACCGGATGCCGGGATGCGCGAACGCATCGCGGCCCGCGGCATCGGCGCCGTCGTACAGCGCCTGCACCGCGCGCAACACGGCGGGTCGCGAACGGAAGTTATGCGTCAGCGGATCCGCGTGCGCGGTGCCCGGATGGTGCTTTGCCACCAGGTAGGTGGCGACATCGCCGCCACGGAAACCGTAGATGGCCTGCTTGGGGTCGCCGATCAGGAACAGTCCCGGCGCTTCTCCCAGCGCGCGCACCTCCTCGGAGTCACCGAACACGCGGGTGAAGATCTGCCACTGGCGTTCGTCGGTGTCCTGGAATTCGTCCACCAGCGCGATGCGGTACTGGGCCCGCAGGCTCGCCACCAGCGCGCGCCGGTTCGGGCCTTCCAGCGCGTCGGCGACGTGGTCGATCAAGTCGTCGTAGGTCTGCACGCGTCGCGTGCGCTTGAGCGTTTCGAGGCGACGGCGGGCGTCGTCGCGAAGGCGGTGCAGCAAGACCACGCGCAGCCGCTGCTGCAGCTGTTGCCAGGCATCGTCCGCGTCGCACCAGTCACGCAATGCGTCGAACAGGGGCGACTCCGGGACGCGCGCCGCGTCGCCGTCCTTGCAGAAGCCGACCAGCGTCTCGGGGAGCAGCTTCTGCACGTGTGTCTTGTCGGTACGCGGCCACTGCGCCAGCGCGATGCCGGCCTGCAGTTCCGCGAAGGCCTTGTCGAAACTCGGTCGTTTCGCACGACGGCCATCGAACACCTTGCCGTCGAACGCGGCAGCGATGGCGGCGCGTGCGTCGGCACCGTACAAACCGATGGCCTCGACCAGGTGCGCGGCACGGCCCGCGCGCGTGGCGTCCACGGCGACCTGGCGTTCGCTGACATCATCGACAGGCGCGGCCGGCAGCAACGGCAGCGGGCCGCACAGCGCGGGCAGGTCGGCGGCGAGCGCATCGGGGCCACTCCACAGCCCTGTCAGTACGCCGGCCGTCCCGGCATCGGCCGCATAAGCGCGCCAGATGTCGGCAGCAAGCTCTTCGTACAGCGCGCGCGCGTTGCCCAGCAGCTCGCCGGCCTGCAGGCCTTGCCCGGTGTCCAGCGCATGCTCGCGCAGCACCCGCGCGCAGAAACCGTGGATGGTGAAGATCGCAGCGAGATCGGTTTCCTCGGCCGCCGTGCGCAGGCGTCGTGCGAGCTGGGCCGGCGATTCCTCGCCGTGCGCAAGGTGGCGGGCCAGGATGGCGCGCGTGAGTGCGGCCTCGTGGGTCTCGTCATCGGAAGATGGCCTGCCGACAAGATCGGCCGCCTGCGCGAGGCGTTCGCGGATGCGCTTGCGCAGTTCCTGCGTGGCGGCTTCGGTGTACGTCACCGCGAGCACATCGCCCATGCGCAGGCGGCGCTCGACGATCAGGCGCGTGAACAGCGTGGCCAGCGTGTAGGTCTTGCCGGTGCCGGCGCTGGCCTCGATCAGCTGCACGCCGTCGAGCGTGCGATCGAGATACGGTTCGCGGGAAGGATCGAAGCCGCTCATGCCGCGCCCTCCCCGCCATCGGTGCGTCCGCTGCGCAGTGCGGCGTAGATCCGCAGGCTGGTATCGACGAACGCAGCCATGCCGTCCGCATCGGCCAGCGGATCACGCCCGCGGAAGGCGAGCTGGAAGGCCTCGCCGGTGCTCTCGCCCCAACTGTAGTCACCGGGATACCAGGTGGTCCGCGCGGCGTTCTCGCGTTTGGCGGGATCGGCGGCATGGATCTCCCAACCGGTGTGCGGCGCGAACGGCAGAGGCGCGCGCAGGCCTTCGCGACGCAGCGACAGCAGCAGGCGCAGTGCATCGCGCGCCTGTCCGGCGTCGATGCCCGGGGTGATGTGGGGACCGATGCCGGCCTCGCCCGCATCGTGGAATTCCACCCGCGGCACGCGCAGACCGCAGGCATTGGCCAGCAACCAGTCCAGGCCGTGGCGGATCGCAGCAGGACCGTTCAATGCGCCGATGTGCACGCGCGCCAGGCCATGCACGTAGAGATCCTCGATACGGCCCTGCAGGCGCACGCCGTCGATCTTCACCTCCAGCCGCGGCACCCCGCCCTGCGGCCCGACCAGGCCACGGTGATCGACCTGCTCGCGCCACTGCACTTGGGCGCGGACATGGCGTTCGGCTTCGTCGAGCAACAACAGGAAACGGCGCGCCTCCGCATCAGGCCCGAGAGGACGGCCACGCCACTGCGCCGCCGTCTCCTCGCGCATCCACGGGAACAACCGTTGCTCCACCAGGCGCGCGAGCAGGCCGTCGTCCGGCTCGCCCTTGCGCACGGCAGCCAGCACGGCTTGCCCGTCGGGATCCTGCAACGCGTCGTGCAGCCAGTGGCGGCGATCGTGGCCGACCCAGTCGGCGAAGGCACGCGCATACGGTTCCACTTCGGCGAATACCCGCTCGGCGGCCTGTTCGCCCAGTGGGCCGGTGGGCACCTGGCCACGCGCACGCAGCCTCGCATAGAGGGCCGAAGGGCTGTGCGCATCCGGGACGCGCGCACGCTCGAGCTGCCATTCGAAAACGTCGCGAACGACGCGCGAGCGCTCGCGGCCGCGCGTGGGCGCGACCAGGGGTTCGGTGTCCTCGGTATCCTCGAGCGCATCGGGCAAGCGGATGCCGAGTCGCTGCGCAAGGAACTGGCCGGCAGGATCGAGCAGGAAGCGGCGCAGCGCATCCAGCGGCACCACGTCGTCGCCTTCTTCGAAAGGCGGCAGTGGCGCCTCGGCCCACCGCGCCAGCGCGCGACGCGCGCCGCCGAGACGCCCCGCCGCGTTGCGCCACGTATCGCGATAGCTGAAGTGTCGTGGTTCGTCGTCGCTGCCGAACGCGCCCGGCGCGAACGGCTGCAGCGTGTGGCGCACGATCAGTGCGTCCTTCGCGGCCGCATCGCCGTGATAGCGCGCCGCCACGTCGATCAGTTCGCTGACCAGCACCGAGGGCTCACGCGGGCTGCCGTCGCGCGGATCGGCGCCGAGGTAGCTGACGTAGAACACGTCCTGTGCGGCGGCGAACAGCTGCAGGAACAGGAAACGGTCGTCCTCGCGGGTCGAACGGTCTCCAGGCAGCCGCCGGCCCGCATGCAGCTCGGCGGTGAGCTTGTTGAGTCCCGCAGCGGGATCGCGACGCGGGAAGTCGCCATCGTTCATGCCGAGCAGGCAGATCGCACGGAACGGCAGCAGGCGCATAGGCACCATGCGACCCACGCTGATGCCGCCGGTCAGCAGCGGGGCACGGGTGTCGGCCTGCGACAGCAGGTCGGCGAAATGCGCGCGCACGACGTCCGGCGGTACGGTGCCGTCATAGCCCGCAGCCTCCGCATCGCGGGCGAAACGATCGACCAGGGTGCGCAGGCGATCGAGCGCGCGTTGCGAGCGGGGTGCCGATGGCCGTTCCGGCAGCAGCACGTCGAACAGGTGCAGCAGGCGTTCGCGCCATTGCGCGGGCGTCTGCGTCTCGCCCAGCACGCGGCGCTGGCGGGCGAGTTCGCGCAGCAGGCGCACCAGCGTGTCGAGCGCGTCGAGCGCGCCGCCTTCCAGTTCCGGCCACGGTGCGACGCCGGCGATGTCGTCGTCACTGCCACTCGCATGGCCGAGCAGCAGCCGGTCCAGGGCGAACTGCCAGGTGTAGGCATCGTCGGCGGGCGCATCGGACGCGGCACGGTGGGTGGCGTCCAGTCCCCAGCGCGCGCCGGCCTCGTGCAGCCAGCCGTGCAGGCGATCGATGGCATCGGTATCGAGTTCCGAGGCCTCGGCGACCGGCGCGCTCGACAGCAGGTCGAGCACCTCGTCCAGGCCGAAGCGCGACACCGGCAGGTCCAGCAGGCGCAGGAACACCTCCGCCAACGGCTCGCTCGCCAGCGGACTGGTGTCGGCCAGCGCCCAGGGCAGCGCGCCGTCATGGCCGCTGCCGCCGAACACCGCATCGAGGTAGGGCACGTAGGGGTCGATGTCCGGCGCCAGCACCGCGATTTCGCGTGGCTGCAGCGGCGGATCGAAGCGCCGGCCTTCGGGCGATGCGGGATCGAGCAGCGCGCGCAACTGGTCGTGCAGCACCTGCAGTTCGCGCAGGCGCGTGTGGCAGGCGTGGACCTGCAAGCTGGGATCGGTGCGGTCGAGCATGGCACGCGGCGGCGGCACGGCCGGTGCGCGCCGGTGGAAGAGATCCGACTGCAGCCGGCGCAGCAGCGTGTCGGGGTCGTCGGCGGCGAGCGGATCGGCGTAGACGTCGATCTCGGCGCGCGGATGCACCACTTCGTAATCGCCGAGCAGCGCCATGAAGTCGCGGCCGGCCGCGCCCCAGGCCTGCAGCAGCGGGTTTTCCTGCACGTCGTCGGCGAACAGATCGCTGGCCCCGTCGCGTCGGCGCTCGCGCAGTGTCTGCAGATCGCCCCAGTAGCCGCGCGCCGGCGTGGGCAGATAGAAATGCAGCGTGCCCACGCGCGCCTGGGTGGCGAGCACGCGCAGCACGTCGGGCGAGATGTTGAGGGTGGCGAAAACGAGCAGTCGTTTCGGCAGGCCTTGTGGCAGTGGTCCGTCCTCACGGCCGAATCGCGCGAGGTAGTCGTGGATGCGGCGCGCGCGGTAGTCGTGCCCGCTGGCCACCGCGCGCCACAGCCGTGCCTGCGCGTCGTCCTGGTCGGCGCCCGCTTCCCACCGCAGCAGCCAGTCGCGGCGCCACGCCTGGTACTTCTCGTACACGCCCGCCAGTTCGCCCGCCAGCGACCAGGGCTTCAACGGGTCGCCGTCGTCCAGCCAGGCGTCCAGCGGGGCCAGCGCGGGCGCCGTGCGCAGCGCCGGATCGTTGAGCACGCCGTAGAGGCGCCACTGCAACGCGGCCATGTCGAGGTCGTCGGTGCTCGGCCCGAGGTTGGCGTCCAGCGCGCGGGCGACGAACTCGCCGGGGGTCAGGAACTTGAGGTTGGCGGCAACGCCGTACTTCGCCGCGAGCGTGGCCTGCAGCCAGCGGCGCATGGCGACCTGGGGGATCAGCACCACGTCCGGCGCCAATGGCGACTGGCCGGGCACCGGCGTGCGCAGCTCCTCGGCCAGCAACGCCGCCAGCAGCTCCAGCACGTTGGAGGGATACAGGCGGAAGTCGGGCGTGGCGTCGGTCGTCATCGTCGCCGTCATTGTGCCGGATGGCGGTCGCAGCACCGGAGACGCCGGCGCTTTGGGCCACAGCATCCCGCACGGCCGTGCGCGCGGCGGCGACGCGGATGCCACAATAATCAAACTGCGCGGTACGGTTTATGTTCAGCCGCTGGCCGCGAAGCTACGCCGTTGTTTTTCCGTTAACCCGCCTGTGGTCCGCCGACGACGCCCATGACGCCTGCCGACGCCCCTGCCGTGCACCTGTCCGGCCTCCGCCTCGATCGCGGCGGCCGCACCATCCTGCGTGGCATCGACCTGACCGTCCCGCGCGGCAGCATCGCCGCCGTGCTCGGCCCGTCCGGCAGCGGCAAGTCGACGATGCTCGCCGCGCTGACCGGCGAGCTCCCGCCTGCCGCCGGTACGGTCGAGGTGTTCGGCCAGTCCGTGCCGCACCGCAGCCGCGCGCTGCTGGAGATGCGCAAGGGAGTGGGCGTGCTGCTGCAGGGCAACGGCCTGCTGACCGACCTGACCGTGGCCGAGAACGTCGCGCTGCCGCTGCGCACGCACACGAAGCTGCCGGATGCGCTGGTCCGCCGGCTGGTGGACTTCAAGTTGAATGCGGTCGGCCTGCGCGCCGCCGCCGACGCCTATCCGCGCGAGCTGTCCGGCGGCATGGCGCGCCGCGTGGCGCTGGCCCGTGCGCTGGCGCTCGACCCGCCGCTGATGATCTACGACGAGCCGCTGACCGGGCTGGACCCGATCGCCTCGGGCGTGATCATGAGCCTGATCCAGCGCCTCAACGACACCCTCGGGCTGACCAGCATCATCGTGACCCACCATGTGCACGAAACCCTGCCCATCGCCGACCAGGCGGTGGTGATCGCCAATGGCGGACTGGTGTTCTCGGGCACGCCGTCCGAGCTGGAAGCCACCTCGGACCCGCTGGTGAAGCAGTTCCTGCGCGGCGAGCCGGACGGCCCGATCGCGTTCGATGCGGTCAAACGCGGGGAGGCCGCCTGATGCCCTTCGTCGCCGCCACCCGGTCGCTGGGCCGCGCCGGCCTGTTCTCGCTGTCGGTATTCCGCGCCTCGGCGCCGACCCGCGATTTCTTCGCCGAGCTGACCCGCGAGATCTACAAGATCGGCGGCCGCTCGCTGCCGATCATCGCCGTGGGCGGTGCGTTCGTGGGCCTGGTGCTGACGCTGCAGGGCTACCGCACGCTGACCACGTTCGGCGCCAGCGACGCGCTGTCCACCCTGCTGGGCCTGTCGCTCTATCGGGAACTGGGCCCGGTGCTGACCGCGCTGCTGTTCATCGGCCGCGCCGGCAGCTCCATCGCCGCCGAACTGGGCCTGATGCGCGCCACCGACCAGATCAAGGCGCTGGAGCTGATGGCCATCGATCCAGTGGCGAAGGCCGTGGCGCCGCGCTTCTGGGCAGCGGTGCTGACGGTGCCGCTGCTGACCGGCTTCTTCTGCTCGCTGGCGATCAGCGCCAGCTACTTCGAAGCCGTGCACGTGCTCGGCCTCGACAACGGCACCTTCTGGTCCGCGCTGCAGAACAGCGTGGACTTCTGGGACGACTTCGGCGTGGCACTGCTGAAGTCGGCCGTCTTCGGCGGTACCAGCGCCCTGGTCGCGGCCTACGTGGGCTTCCACGCCGAGCCGACCATCGAGGGCACCTCGGTGGCGACCACCCGCGCGGTGGTGAACGCCTCGCTGCTGGTGCTCATGTTCAATTTCGTCATGTCTGCATTGCTGTTCAGGAGCTGACCCCATGTCCGTCCGTGGACCTCGCCTCGAATTCGCCGTCGGCGCCTTCCTCCTGCTGGCCTTGGCCTCGCTGCTGGTATTGGCACTGGCTTCCACCAACAAGCGCTTCGGCGTGGGCGGCGGCAGCTACGAGCTGACCGCGCGCTTCACCAACCTGGGCCAGCTGCGCAAGCAGGCGCCGGTGAAGATCGGCGGCGTCGTCATCGGGCAGGTGGCCGACATTCAGCTGGACCCGGTCAAGTTCGACTCCATCGTCACCCTGTCCATCGACAGCCAGTACAAGGACCTGCCGGCCGACACGGCCGCGGGCATCTTCACCAGCGGCCTGCTGGGCGAGAACTACATCGGCCTCTCCCCGGGCGGCGACCCGGAGGTGCTGAAGCCCGGCGAGGAAATCGCCTTCACCCAGCCGGCGGTGGACCTGCTCCAGCTGGCCGGCAAGTACATGTTCAGCGGCGGCGCCAACAATGCCGGCGCAGGCTCCGGGGAAACCCCGGCCAGCGGCGAGACCGCGCCCCCCGTTACGGAAGAACCCACGCCATGAAGACCCTGATCAAGCATTCCTTCCTCTCCGTCGCCCTGTCGGCGGCCCTGCTGGCCTCCGCGCCGGTCGCCGTGTTCGCACAGGCCGCGGCCCCGGCCGCCGCCGCGAAGCCGAACAGCGCCAGCCAGGTGGTGCTGACCAGCAGCACGCGCATCCTGTCCACGCTCGACCAGCGCCGCGCGGAGTTCAAATCCAACCCGGCCGCGCTGCGCCAGTACGTCACCAGCGAGTTCAACACCCTGTTCGACGGCGACTACGCCGCCCGCCTGGTGCTGGGCGTGCATGGCCGCGGCGCCTCCGATGCCGACGTGAAGCTGTTCGGCCAGGCCCTGACCGAGCGCCTGCTGTCGGCCTACGGTGCGCGCCTGGCCGACTTCAATGCGCGCCTGAAGGTGCGGGTGAAGTCCGAATCGCCGCTGCCGGGTGGTCGCGGCGTCAAGGTCGAAACCGAGTTCCTGCAGCCCGACCAGACGGTCACGCCGATCACGTTCTACGCGCGCAACGTCGGTGGCCAGTGGAAGGTGTTCGACGTGCTGCCGGAAGGCGTCTCGTTCGTACAGACCTTCAAGACCCAGTTCGACACCCCGCTGCGCCAGAAGTCCATCGCGCAGGTCGCCGCGGACCTCAAGTCCGGCAAGCTGCAGGTCAACGGCAGTGCCAGCGGCAAGTGACGCCAATGTCAGGCGGGACGGCGACGCGCTCGTGTTCACGGGCGCGCTGGACCGTGCCGCCGCCGCCGCGCTGTGGGCGCAGGCCTCGGCGCAGCTGGCCGGCGCGCAACGCTTCGTCCTGACGAACGTCACTACCGTGGACAGCGCCGGGCTGGCACTGTTGGCGGAACTGGCCGCCCGCGTGCGCGCCACCGGCACCTCACCCAGCTTCGAAGGCCAGCCCGCTGGCCTGGCCGACCTGCAGGCCGCGTACCGTCTGACGCCGGAACTGGATTTCCCGGCGTAACCCCACCCCCCGCAGTTTTTCCAGGAATCAGGATGAATCTGTTCCGCCTCAGCACCGTGGTCCTGCTGGCCGCCCTCGCGACAGCGTGCGCCTCGGCGCCGAAGTCCGCGGCGAACGCACCGGCCGAACCCGTGGTGGTCGACGGCAGCGCTCCCGCGGATGCCTCCGCCGCTCCCGCATTGCCCGCCGAACCGCCGATCGACCCGGCGACGGCTGGCGCGGCTCCGACCGTCGCGGATGCGACCGCCGGCGATGGGGCCGAAGACGACTTCGCCGCGATCTACGGCCAGGGCGCGTACGACCCGGTCGCCGATCCTTCGTTGCCCGCCCCCGCGCAGTCGCCGGCCGCTTACGACCCATGGGAGAAGTTCAACCGCAAGGTGCACGCGTTCAACAATGCGGTGGACCGCACGGTCGCCCGCCCGCTGGCGCGCGCTTATACCGCCGCCGTACCGCGGCCGGTGCGCCTGGGCGTAAGCAACTTCTTCGACAACCTGCGCCAGCCGCTGACGATGGTGAACCAGCTGCTGCAAGGCCGTCCGCGCGACGCCACCCAGACGTTCGGCCGCTTCGTGGTGAATTCCACGCTGGGCATCGGCGGCCTGTTCGACCCCGCGAGCGACCTGAAAATGAAGCGCCGCAGCGAGGACTTCGGCCAGACGCTCGGCACCTGGGGCTGGAAGCGCTCGCGCTACGTGGAGTTGCCGTTCTTCGGTCCGCGCACCGTCCGCGACGTGCTCGGCCTGGCCGGCGACATGCCGCTCAGTCCGGTGCGGCAGATCGAGGACGACAAGACCCGCATCTTCCTGCAGGGCCTGAACCTGGTGGACACGCGTGCGCAATTGCTGTCGCTGGACAGCCTGCGCGAAGGCGCGGTGGACGACTACGCCCTGGTCCGCGATTCGTGGCTGCAGCGCCGCAACTACCAGATCGAGAGCCACCGCACCCCGCAGCAGCCGACCGAGGACGAACTGCCGGAATACCTGCAGGACGAGAACAACCCGACCGTGCCGGTGGACGCGATGCCGATGCCCGAGATCAGCGGCGGCGGCTGAGGATTACGTCCCGGCCCTGACAACGAAACGGCGCCCCAGGGCGCCGTTTTCGTTTCCGCGCGGGAGCGGGCTCACTCCGCTTCGTCGCCGCCGAGCAGCTTCGTGGGTTCGCCGTTGCTGGGCAGCGATTCGACCTCGCGCAGGCTGCGCTCGATGGCGCGCGTGCGCACGCCGGTCTGGTCGATCTGCTTGCTGGCCTGGTCGAGCTTGGTCTTCACCGAATCCATCACGTCGCCGAACTTGCCGAACTCGCGCTTGGCGTTCGCCAGGATGTTCCAGACCTCCGCGGATCGCTTCTCGATCGCCACCGTGCGGAATCCGACCTGCAGGCTGGTCAGCAGCGCCAGCAGCGTGGTCGGCCCGGCGATGGTGATGCGCTGGTCGCGCTGGATCGCTTCGAACAACCCGGGCCGGCGGAGCACTTCGGCGTACAGGCCCTCGGTGGGCAGGAACATGATCGCGAATTCGGTGGTGTGCGGCACCGCGATGTACTTGCGGATCTCCTGTGCCTGCTTGCGCACGGCGCGCTCCAGCGCATCGCCTGCCTGCTTGACCGCGTCGGCGTCCGCACGTTCCTGGGCATCGAGCAGGCGTTCGTAGTCCTCGCGCGGAAACTTGGCGTCGATCGGCAGCCATACCACCGAATCGCTGGAGGAGCCGGGGAACCGCACCGCGAACTCCACGCGCTCGCCACTGCCCGGCACCGTGGCCACGTTGCCGGCGTACTGGTCGGGCGCGAACACCTGCTCCAGCAAGCCCGCCAACTGCACTTCGCCGAACACACCGCGGCTCTTCACGTTGGTCAGCACGCGCTGCAATCCGCCGACATCGGCGGCGAGCTTGTTCATGTCGCCCAGGCCCTGGTGCACCTGCGCGAGCATGCGCGTGACGTTGCCGAAACTCTCGGTCAGGCGGGTTTCCAGCGTCGCGTGCAGCTTCTCGTCCACCGTCGCGCGCATCTGTTCGAGCTTCTGCGCGTTGTCGGCCTGCAGTTCCTTCAGCCGGCCTTCCAGCGTCGCGCGCATCTCGCCGATGCGTTGCTCGTTGCGCTGGGTGAGCTCGTTGAGCCGCAGGCCCAGCGCGTCGGCGAAACGCTGCTGCGATTCGGCCGATTCGGTCCGGCCCTTGCGCGCATCCTCGGTCAGCGTGTCGCGCAGCACGTCCAGGCGCTGGTCGGTGCGCGTGCTGAGATCGCCCAGGTTGCGTGCGAAGCCGTCGATGCGGTTGTCCTGCGCGCGTGACAGGCCTTCCAGTTGCTCGCGCAGCTCACCCCGGCCCTCGCGCTGTTCGTCGCGCAGCGCGCGTTCCAGCAGGTCGCCGATGCGGGCCTCGGGACGGCGCAGCACCAGCACCGCGAGCAGGACGACGGCCACGGCGACGAGCACCAGCAGGAGGATGAGGAGGGTCTGGGAATCCATGCGGACAGTGTAGCCGCTGGCGTCTCAGCGCCTGAGCCGGGGCACAGCGCGAACCGCCTCGCACGGGAAGCGCGCGCCGCGTCACGGGATGCGGATAGGCGGCTTGACCCCCCGCAAGGGCCGGCGCACAGTCGCGGCGCACCGACCGCTTGGGGAAAGCCGGCTTGCTGCAACGTCTCCGCACACTGATGGGCGCCGCGCCCGACCCCGTGCCTGCCCTCGCCGCCGCGCGCGCGGCGGCCCTGCAGGCGGCGCTTGGCGAGCCCGACCGCATCGATCGCGACAGCGACCGCCAGCACCGCATCGACGTGCACGTGTACGCGCGCAATTTCGTCGAGGCCTGCGTGGACGGCGACGACGAAGGCTATGTGCTGGTCACCAGCGGCATGAGCGACCGTTTGATGCCGATGCCCGATGGCTACGACGGCGACGAATCCGCCGCGCGCGAACTGTTCTGGTACGTGCGCGCGCCGCATCCGGCCTTCATTGAGCAGCTGCGCTGGCTGGCCAAGCTGCCGTTCGCCGAAGGCAGCTGGCTGGGCTACGGCCACACCGTGCCGCTGCCGGAACCGCCGCTGGCGGCCTCACCGTTCTCGACCTTCCTGCTGCTGCCGCCAGTGGTGGCCACCGACCGCCACCTGTTCGACAACCTGCACCTGCACGGCCAGGGCGTGGAGCCGCTGGTGGTCCACCTGGTGTCGGATGCGGAGTACGACCTCGTCCGCTCGGACGAAGGGCTGGATGTATTCCTCGACCTGCTGGACGTGCATCGCTACCCGCTGGTGTTCGATCCGGCGCGACCTTCGTATCTCTGAACCGTCCCGCGCGGCACGCCACGTGGTGCGCCGCCGATTGCCAGCCACGCCGCACGCGCATAGGCTGCTGGCGGCCCCGGGGCGGGGATGCGCCCGCGGGTCATGCCCCCTCACCTTTCCATGCCGGCCCGCTGCCGGCGTGCCGCCCCATTGACGCATTCGAGGAGTTTCCATGACCTGGCTACGGCGCAAATCCATCGACCGGATCACTCAGCACGAGGAAGGCCGTCGCCTGGTGCCCACCCTGAGCTGGCCGCACCTGGTCGCGCTGGGCATCGGTGCCATCGTCGGCACCGGCATCTACACGCTGATCGGCGTGGGCGCGGACAAGGCCGGTCCGGCGGTGTTGCTGTCCTTCGTCATCGCCGGCGTGGTCTGCGCCTGCGCCGCGCTGGCCTACGCCGAACTGTCGACGATGATGCCGGCCGCCGGTAGCGCGTATACCTACAGCTATGGCGTGCTCGGCGAATCGATCGCCTGGATCGTCGGCTGGAGCCTGATCCTCGAATACTCGCTGGTGGTCAGCACCGTGGCGGTGGGCTGGTCCGGCTATTTCGTCGGCTTCCTGCAATGGGTGCAGCAGAACTTCGGTTGGAACGTCACCCTGCCCGCCGCGCTCGCCGCGGGACCGCATGCCGGCGGCATCATCAACCTGCCCGCCATCCTGATCACGTTCGCGGTCGCTGGCCTGCTGATGGCCGGCACGCGCGAGAGCGCCACGCTCAACGCGATCCTGGTGGTGTTCAAGCTGATCGCGTTGGCCGTGTTCATCGCGGTTGCGCTGCCGGCGTTCAATCCGGACAACCTGCAGCCGTTCATGCCGTTCGGCTTCCCGAAATCGCTGGACGCGGCCGGCGTGGAGCGCGGCGTGATGGCCGCGGCGGCGATCATCTTCTTCGCGTTCTACGGCTTCGACGCGATCTCCACCGCGGCCGAGGAAACCAAGAACCCCGGCCGCGACCTGTCGATCGGCATCGTCGGCTCGATGATCGGCTGCACGCTGATCTACCTGCTGGTCGCCGTCGCCGCCGTCGGTGCGATGAGCTACACGGTGTTCGGCAAGAGCGCCGAGCCGCTCGCCCTGATCATGCGCGAGCTGGGCCACGGCACCGCGGCGCTGGTGATCGGCATCGTCGCGATCATCGCCCTCCCCACCGTGCTGCTCGCGTTCTTTTACGGGCAAAGCCGCATCTTCTTCGTGATGTCGCGCGACGGCCTGCTGCCGCGCGGCCTGTCGAAGGTCAACCCGCGCACCGGCACGCCGGTGGCGATCACGGTGTTCACTGCCATCCTGGTGGCGGCGCTGGCCGGCGTGGCGCGATTGGACGAAATCGCCGCACTGGCCAACGCGGGCACGCTGGCCGCCTTTGTCGCGGTAGGCGTGTGCCTGCTGGTGCTGCGCAGCCGCGAACCCAACCGTCCGCGCGTGTTCCGCACGCCGATGGCATGGCTCGTGGGTCCCGTCGCCATCTTCGGCTGCCTCTATCTGTTCTGGAGCCTGCCGCAGAGGACGCAGCTGTGGTTCCTGGTGTGGAACGCCGTCGGCTTCGTGGTCTACCTGGCCTACAGCCGGCGCAACAGCGTGCTGGCGAAAGGCGGCGATGCGTGATCGCACCACGGCATGCATGACGAAAAGGCGGGCTTCGGCCCGCTTTTTCTTTGTCCGCCACCGCGCGGAACGACGACGCCATACGCCGGCGTGTGCAGGCGTGGCGCTTCAATCCCGGCGGCTGCGGCACTAAGATGCCGCGCAGGCACACCATCCCCCGGGTTACGACGTTGATCATCCATCCCAAAGTCCGCGGCTTCATCTGCACCACCACCCATCCGCTCGGCTGCGCGCTCAACGTGCGCGACCAGATCGCCGCGACGCGCGCGCAGGGCGTACGCAACGACGGGCCCAAGAAGGTGCTGGTGATCGGTGCGTCGAGCGGCTACGGCCTGGCCGCGCGCATCAGCGCGGCGTTCGGCTTCGGCGCGGACACGCTGGGCGTGTTCTTCGAGAAGCCGGGCAACGAGAAGAAGGCCGGCACCGCGGGCTGGTACAACTCGGCTGCGTTCGACCAGGCGGCCAAGGAAGCCGGCCTGTACAGCCGTTCGATCAACGGCGATGCGTTCTCGGACGAGGCGCGCGCCAAGGTCATCGAGCTGATCAAGACCGAGATGGGCGGCCAGGTCGACCTGGTCATCTATTCGCTGGCCTCGCCGGTGCGCAAGCTGCCGGGCACGGGCGAAGTGAAGCGCTCGGCGTTGAAGCCGATCGGCGCGCCGTACACGTCCACCGCGATCGACACGAACAAGGACGCCATCGTCCAGGCGACCATCGAACCGGCCACCGAGCAGGAAATCGCCGACACCGTCACCGTGATGGGCGGCCAGGACTGGGAGTTGTGGATCGACGCGCTCGACAAGGCCGGCGCGCTGGCCGACGGCGCGCGCACGGTGGCCTTCAGCTACATCGGCACCGACATCACCTGGCCGATCTACTGGCACGGCGCGCTCGGCCGCGCGAAGGTGGACCTGGACGAGACCGCGCAGCGCCTGGATGCGCGCCTGCAGAAGAGCGGCGGCACCGCGAACGTCGCCGTACTGAAGTCGGTGGTGACGCAGGCCAGTTCGGCGATCCCGGTGATGCCGCTCTACATCAGCATCGTGTTCAAGGTGATGAAGGAACTCGGCCTGCACGAAGGCACGATCGAGCAGCTGGACCGCCTGTTCCGCGACCGCATGTACCGCACTGACGGCACCCCGGCCACGACCGACGACGAGAACCGCCTGCGCCTGGACGACTGGGAACTGAAACCCGAAGTACAGACCCAGGCGAAGGCGCTGTGGCCGCAGGTCACCAGCGAGAACCTGTTCCAGCTGACCGACTACGCCAACTACAAGCACGAGTTCCTGAAGCTGTTCGGTTTCGAACGCAGCGATGTGGACTACGACGCCGACGTGAACCCGGACGTGCAGTTCGACTGCATCGAGTTGTCGCCGGAAAGCTGATCGCCGTGCGTGGCGCACGAAAAAGGCGGGCTTCGGCCCGCCTTTTTCGTGTCCGTGGAGGAACGCCCTTCCGGCTCAATCCACCACGCGGCAGAACACCGCCTTCAGGTAGCGCGATTCCTGCACGTGCGCCATGAAGGGATGGTCGGGACCGGCGCCGGCGACCTTGAGTATCTGGATCGTGCGGCCGGAGAAATACGCGGCGCGGCGAAGCATGTCGAGGAACTGCTCCTCGCTGACCAGGCCCGTGCACGAGAACGTCGCGAACAGGCCGCCGGGCTTCACCACGCCCAGCGCGAGCTTGTTCATGTCGAGGTACTTCTTCAACGCGGCGATCACCTGCTCGCGGTCGCGCGTCATCTTGGCCGGGTCCAGGATCACCACGTCGTACTGTTCGCCGCGGTTCGCCGCATCGCGCAGGTACGGGAAGATGTCGGCCTGCACGAACTTCGGCCGCACGTTGTTGAGCTTGGCGTTGCCCTTGGCGATCTGGATGACGTCCTGGTCGATGTCCACGCCGACGACCTCGCTCGCACCGCGCGCCGCGGCGTACACCGCGAAGCCGCCGGTGTTGCAGCACAGGTCCAGCACGGTCTTGCCGTCCACCTGCTGGCTCAGCCACTCGCGGTTCTCGCGCTGGTCGGCGAAGAAGCCGGTCTTGTGCGCGCCCGCCGGATCGGCGCGGAACTTCACCCCGTACTCGGTGATGACGGCCGCTTCGGTGGTCGTGTTGCCGTGGAAGTCGAAGCTCTCCTGCTTCTGCACGTGCTCGTCGGCGAAACTGTGGAAGCGGCAGCCGGGGAACTGCTCGCGCAGCGCCTCGTAGATCCATTCGCGATGGCGGAACATGCCGGCGGCGAAGAACTCGACCACGATCAGGTCGCCGTAGCGGTCCACGACCAGGCCCGACAGGCCATCGCCCTCGCTGTGCACCACGCGCCAGGCATCGCTGATGGCGTCCAGCTTCAACACGTCGCGGCGCAGCGAGACCGCGTCGGCGATCTTGCGCGAGAACCAGCCGGCGTCCACCGGGATGTCCGGGTGGGTTTCGAGGATGCGCACGGCGATGCGCGAATGGCCGTTGTAGAAGCCGCGGCCGATCCATTCCCCGTCCACCCCGACCACTTCGACGAGGGTGCCGGATTTGGGCTTGGCGACGGGCTTCTCGACCAGCTTCTGGAAGATCCACGGGTGGCTGGAACGCCAGGCGTTCTTCAGGCGTACGGTCGGGTTGGGCGTGTTCATGAACGACATTTTACCTTCGCGGTTGACCCGGCCGCGCGCCATCCGGACAATTCCCGCCTGAAGGGGAGTAGCTCCCAACGTGCCGGCCGTCATTTCGAGCAGCGATGCTCCGGTCCCACGGCAGCCCACCGGGCTGTGAGCGAGACCTTCGCCGCGATGGCGAAGGCATGTCCCTGGATCCCCGTTTCCCCGGTTCCCGAGACGTCCGCGCCCGCGGTCGTCCTCCACTTTTTTCGGGAATCTCGATGGAAACGATTGGCAACCCCTGGTTGTGGGCCGGCTTCGGCGGCCTGGTGGTGATCGCGCTGCTGGTCGACCTGGTGCTGATGCGCCATGGCGGCGCGCACAAGGTCACGTTCAAGGAAGCGATGTGGTGGAGCCTGGGCTGGATCGCGCTGGCGATGGCCTTCAACGGCGGCCTGTGGTGGTACGTGAACGAGACCGCCGGACTGGTGGAAGCCAACCGCGTGGGCCTGGAGTTCCTGACCGGCTACCTGGTCGAGAAGGCCCTGGCCGTCGACAACATCTTCGTGTTCCTGATGGTCATGACGTACTTCGCCGTGCCCGAAGAACAGCGTCAGCGCGTGCTGGTGATCGGCATCCTCGGCGCGATCGTCTTGCGCAGCATCCTGATCTTCGCGGGCGCCGCGCTGCTGGCGAAGTTCCACTGGCTGCTCTACCTCTTCGGCGCGTTCCTGCTGCTGACCGGCATCAAGATGTGGTTCGCCGCCGGCAAGGAACCCGACCTGGAGAAGAACCCCGCGCTGCGCTGGATGCGCAACCACCTGAAGCTGACCGATGGCTACCGCGGCGCCGCGCTGAGCGTGCGCGAGAACGGCGTGCGCTGGTTCACCCCGTTGTTCGTGGTGCTGGTGCTGATCGGCGTGACCGACGTGATCTTCGCGGTGGACAGCATCCCGGCGATCTTCGCGATCACCTCGGACCCGTTCATCGTGCTGACCTCGAACGTGTTCGCGGTGCTGGGCCTGCGCGCGATGTTCTTCCTGCTCGCCGGCATGGCCGACCGCTTCCACCTGCTGCCCTACGGTCTGGCGGTGGTGCTGGGCTTCATCGGCACCAAGATGCTGCTGATCGACCTCTACAAGATCCCGGTGCCATGGGCGCTGGGCACGGTGGCGGCGATCCTCGGCGTGACCATCGCGCTGAGCCTGGCGCGGCCGCAGAAGGCCGATACGGCCGCCTGACGCGGGTCCTGGCGGACCATCCCGTGCGCGGGATGGTCTGTCCATGGGCGCCCGCCCTTGCATTCGTCCGCGCCGCCGCCAGAACGGATCCATGGACCTGCATCCCGACGACCCCGCGTTCGACCCGGAATCCCAGCAGCGCTACGACCGCCGCCGGCTGTTCCGCGCCCTCAACCTGAGCCTGGCGTTCGTGCTGCTGCTGGCCATCGTGTACTCGGCGCAGGGCAGTTTCGACGTGCGGGCCTTCACCATCGCGCCGCGCTCGGTGGACGGCCTGCTCGGCATCCTGACGGCACCGCTGCTGCATGGCTCGCTGGAGCACATCGCCGCGAATGCGTCGGCCCTGCTGATCCTCGGCACGCTGGCCGGCGCGGTGTATCCGCGCGCGACCCTGTGGGCGATCCCGCTGGTATGGCTGGGCGCGGGCCTCGGGCCGTGGCTGCTGGCCGAACCGGGCACGCACACGCTGGGCGCCAGCGGCCTGACCCACGGCCTGATGTTCATGATCTTCATGCTCGGCCTGCTGCGCCGCGACCGCGCGGCGATCGCCGCGGGCATGATCGCGTTCCTGTTCTACGGCGGCATGGTGCTCACGGTGCTGCCGCGCGAGGCCGGCGTCTCGTGGCAGGCGCATCTGGGCGGCGCCGTGGCGGGCCTGTTGGCCGCATTCCTGTTCCGTCGCCTGGACCCTGAACTGCCGAAGAAGAAATACAGCTGGGAAATCGAGGAAGAGGACGCCGCCGCACGCGCCGACGACGAACTCGAATTGCCCGCCCCGCGCGAGGTACCGATGCTGTGGGTACGCCCCGAACCTGCGGAAGAAGAGCCGCGCGGCGTGGTGCTGCGTTTTACCCGCCATCCGGCGGTTGAAAGCCCGCCGCGAGAGCCGCCGACCTCGTGATCCATCCTGTGGGAGCGACGTAAGTCGCGATGATGTGGCCCGTCGTCGAGGCGGTAAAAGAAAAAGGCAGACCGTTCTGGTCTGCCTTTCCTTCTTCCGAATGATGGCTTGGCGCTCTTTCGCGACTCACGTCGCTCCCACGAAGCGCGCCCCGTGCATCAGAACTTCGCGTTGAACTCCACGCCCACCGTGCGCGGCTCGTTGAGGAAGCCGGTCAGGTTGTTGAAGTCGATGCCACCGACGACGCGGGTCTGGTCGGTGATGTTGCGACCGTACAGCGCGACTTCGTAGTTGCCGTAATCCCAGCCGTAGCCGATGCGCAGGCCGCCTTCCAGCGACGACTTGCCGGTGAACTCGATGGAGTCGTACAGGAAGAAGTTCACTTCGCTGCGGTAGGCCCAGTCGGTGTACACGTACAACTCGCTGCCCTCGCCCAGGCCGATGCTGTAGCGCGCGGTCAGGTTATGCACCCACTTCGGCGCCTGCGGCAGCTGGTTGCCGTTGATCAGCGCCTTGCCGGTGGCATCCAGCGGATCGGTCACGGTGCACTGCGCGCACACCGACACGGCGAGGTCGGGATCCTTGATCTCGGTGTCGTTGTAGCTGCTGCCGAGCGTCAGCAACAGGTTGTCCAGCACGTACGCCTGCATGTCCAGTTCGAAGCCCTGGCCCGTGCTCTTCTCGGCGTTGAGCAGGATGTTGGAGTTGTTGGCGCCGCCGACGGCGGTCAGCTGCTGGTCCTTCACTTCGTAGTAGAAGACGTTGGCGCTCAGGCGCGCGCGCTTGTCCCAGAAGTCGGCCTTGATGCCGGCCTCGAACGCGGTGGAGGTTTCCGGACCGGCGACGGTCTTGTTGTTGAAGTCGCCGGCGGCCTGGATGCTGCTGCCGCGATAGCCGGTCGCCACGCGCGCGAACAGGTTGGTGTCGTCGTTGAGCTTGTAGACGGCGGACAGGTCCCAGCTCAGCTTCTTGTCTTCCGGCGACGCGGTCAGGAACGGATCGGCGGCATCGCCCGCCGCGTAAGCCGCCTGCTGCGCGGCCAGCAGGCCGGCGAGGTCGCCCTTGGTGCCGTTGTAGGCCTCGACCGTCAGCTCCTTCTTGTCGACGGTGTAGCGCAAGCCGCCGCGCAGTTCCAGCTTGTCGGTCGCCTGCCAGGTGGCGGCGCCGAAGATGGCGTACGAATCGTTGGTCTGGCGGATGCGCTCGTAACCGCTCTGCGCACCGTTGGTGAAGATCGAGTCGTAGCTGAAGCTCTCGACCTTGTAGTCCTCGTCGAAGTAGAACAGGCCAGCCTGCCAGTTCCACGGGCCCTCATAAGCGGACTCGATGCGGAACTCCTGCGTCCACTGCGCGTGCTCGGGGATGCCGTCGGCGGTTTCGGACGAGAACGGGATGAAGCCCGGGCCGTACTGGCCACCCGGCGCGTACGGCGCACCGAACCCGCCGTCGATGTCGCCGCGGTTCATCGTCTCGACGCTCTCGTAGCCGGTGATCGAGTACAGCTTGTACTCGCCGATGTCCCAGCTCAGGCGCGCACTCGCGCCCTGCGATTCCAGCTCGGAGTAGTTCAGGCCGTCCTGGGTGACTTCATCGCGATCGAAGCCCGGCGCCAGGTTGTTGGTACCCGGCTGGATGATGTTGGCGCGGAACAGGCGGGCGGTGCCGTTGAGCTTGCGCGCGTGCGCATTGAGCAGCGCATCGAAGCCCTCGCCTTCGTACAGGAACTGCACGCGGCCGGCGGATTCGTCATAGCCTTCGTAGCCGTCGCTCGGGCCCGGGTAGGTGTTTTTCACCGAGTCGTCGCGGCGCTGGAACAGCACCGAGGCGCGGGCCGACCAGTTCGGGCTCAACGCGCCGCCGACAGCGCCTTCCAAGTTCCACATGTCGTCGGTGCCGTAACCGACCTTGCCGTAGCCGCTGGTTTCCTGCGAAGGCTTGGCCGATTCGAACTTCACCACGCCGGCCGGACTGTTGCGGCCGAACAGCGAGCCCTGCGGGCCGCGCAACACTTCGACCTGCTCCAGGTCGAACAGCGGAAAGCCCTTCAGGATCGGGTTTTCCTGCACCACGTCGTCGTACACCAGCGAGACCGGCTGCGAGGTGTTGAGGCGGAAGTCGGTGTTGCCGTAGCCACGGATGTAGAAGCGCGGGAACGCGCGGCCAAACGAAGATTCGATGTTGAGGCTGGGCACGCGGCCGGACAGGAAGCGGATATCGGTACCGCCGGAGGCCAGCACGCCGAGCTGCTCGCCATTGATCGTGCTGATGGAAACCGGCACGTCCTGGATGTTCTCGACCTTGCGCTGCGCGGTGACCTGCACGGTGTCGAGGGTGGCGGCTTCAGAGGTGGCGGGCGCGGCATCCTGCGCGAGAGCGGTGCCGAAGGGCAGCAGCGCGGCGATGGCAAAAGCGAGGCGTTGCGGCCGGACAGCGGTCGGGCGGAGTCGGGACATGGCGGTGGCTTTCCGAGTGGGTGGGTGTCGGGGCGCCTGGGCGGCGCTAGCACGCGAATGTTGCATTACAGCAACAAGGGGGGCAATGGCTGGAAGTCCCGTTCCGACAAAGGTAATGCCCATTGCCGTCCCCGGCGGACCGATGCCGTACGCAGGGCCCGTCCCCGGTACGTTCAGCCACCCGATGTGACCGCTGGCAGGTGACGGCCCGCCAGGGTCGCGGGCTAGACTCGGCGCCCTTCCCGCCCTTCGGTTTGCCCTCATGACCCAGTGGTTTTTCCATACCCCCGCCGACAACCAGCGCCATGGCCCCCTGGATGAAGCCGCGGCACAGGATTTCGCCCGCCGCGCCCCCGGCGCCCTGGCCTGGCGCGAAGGCATGCGCGAGTGGAAGCCCGCGCGCGAGCTGCCGGAGCTGGCCGGCGCTGCCGTGCCCCCGCCCCACCTGCCACCGCTGCCGGGTGCCGGCGGCCGCCGCGGCGCGGACGAGATCGACTTCCGCATCGTCGGCCATGAGATGCAGTTCGTCGAAGTGGAACTGGACCCCGGCGAGAGCGCGATCGCCGAAGCCGGCGCGCTGATGTTCAAGGACAGCGCGGTGCAGATGGACACGGTGTTCGGCGATGGCTCGCACAGCGGCCAGGGCGGCGGCTTCATGGACAAGCTGCTCTCTGCCGGCAAGCGCGTGCTGACCGGCGAGAGCCTGTTCACCACGATGTACACGCACACCGGCCAGGGCAAGGCCAAGGTCGCCTTCGCCGCGCCCTACCCCGGCACCGTGCTCGCGATGAAGCTGGACGAACACGGCGGCCGCCTGATCTGCCAGAAGGACAGCTTCCTGGCCGGTGCGCGCGGCGTGTCGGTCGGCATCCACTTCCAGCGCAAGATCCTCACCGGCCTGTTCGGCGGCGAAGGTTTCATCATGCAGAAGCTGGAAGGCGACGGCTGGGTGTTCGTGCACGCCGGCGGTTGCGTGGTGGAGCGCGAGCTCAAGCCCGGCGAGCGCATCGACGTGGACACCGGCTGCATGGTGGCCTACCACGCGAGCGTCAACATGGACGTGCGCCCGGTGAGCGGCATCAAGAGCATGTTCTTCGGCGGCGAAGGCGTGTTCCTCGCCACGCTGACCGGTCCTGGCAAGGTGTGGCTGCAGTCGCTGCCGTTCTCGCGCCTGGCCGGCCGCATGCTGCAGGCCGCACCGCAGGGCGGTGGACAGGCCCGCGGCGAAGGCTCGGTGCTCGGCGGCCTGGGCCGCATGCTGGACGGCGACAACAGCTTCTGACGCGACACGACGGGACGCGACACGCGTCCCGTCGTCGGCATCACGCGTGCGCCAGCGTCGAGGTACCGGCGCGGCGCGCGATCAGGTGATCCAGGCTGGCGCGCCCCGGGCCGGCGAACAGCAGCCACGCGAACACGGTGACATACAGCACTTCGTCCAGTTCGACGAATTCGTCGAGCGTGGAGATGCCGGGCAGGACCACCACGGCCAGCGCCACCAGCATGTTGAAGATCATCGGCAGCATCGCCAGACGGGTCGCCAGCCCGAGCATGATCAGCGCGCCGCCGACCAGTTCGGTGCCTGCGCACACCGCCGCACTCAACGCGGGCAACGGAATGCCCCATTCGATGAAGCGCTCGGTGAAGAACGCCAGGTTGTGGAGCTTGGCCCAGCCCGTTTCCAGCCAGAAATAGCCGAAAACCAGCCGCACCAGCAGCGGGCCGATCCAGGCGTGGTCATCGAGGAACGCGAGCGCACGGGCGTACAGGGGTGTCGTTTGCATGGGATATCTCCGGGAAAGGGTCAGGAAGTGGTCCGCAGGCCGGTCAGCAGGCCGTCGGCCAACCAGCGTTTGAGCAGGCAGGCCGCGCGCAGGGCCGGCGTCTCGCCACCGAGGCGCACGCACCAGTCGGCGAACGGCACGCCGCGGGCGACGGCAGCGAGCGCCGCGGCCTCGTCGCGTGGCAGACGGCGCCAATGCACGTCGAAGGCGTGCCGCCACAGCAGCCACGGGGTGGCAGGTCGGCTGCGCAATGCCGGCAGCAAGGTGTCGGCAGCGTGTGCGTCCAGGACGGCGATCGCGTTGCTGCGAAGGGATATCCGGCGCACGGCCGGATGCAGGGACCAGCGCAGCGCAGGCCAGGCATCGGGGGACAGCGTCGCCAACGCATCGGCGGTGGCGCTTGGCGCATCCGCGGCGTCGAACACCTCGCCCTGCACCCACTCCAGCCGTGCCAGGTCGGCGAGCGCGGGGATTTCCTGCGTGTGCGTCGCCAGCCAGCGCGCGAAGCCCGCGCCCAGGTGCCGTACCGACGGGTGCCGCGACGGATGCGCATGCAGATACGCCTCCGCCAGCACATCGAAGCGCGCCTGCCCGATCGATGCACGCAGGACGGGATAGTCGTGGCCCAGCACGTCCACCAGGCGCCACCGGTAGCCGTCGGCGTAGAGGTCCAGCCGTATCGCGCGTTCGCCGTCGTTCGCCGCGACGACGCCCGGTGCCTTCCCGGCATCGCGATGGAGCAGCCAGGCCGCGAACGCACGCTGGGTTCCCGCGAGCGACATCGTCGCGTTCATGCCGCACGCTCCATCGGGACCGCCACCGCGTCGGCCGCGATGCGACGCGCGGTCTCCAGTTCCGCCAACAGCGCGTCCAGCGGCGGGATATGGTCGTCGCGCTCGATCATCGCCGGCACCGCGCCGAAGCGGCGCACCGCTTCTGCGTAGAGCCGCCACACGCCTTCCGGCACCGGTGCGTCGTGGGTGTCGATCAGCAGTCCGCTTCCCCGCGCATCGGGCGCATGCCCGGCGAGGTGGACCTGGCGAATCGCGTGGCGCGGCAGGCGGTCGAGGAATGCGACGGCATCGAAACCATGGTTGTGCGCGTTGACGAAGACGTTGTTCACGTCGAGCAGCAACCCGCATCCGCTTTCCGCCACCACGGCGGACAGGAACTGCGCTTCGTCCAGCGTGTCGCCGGCGAAGCGCAGGTAGCTGGACACGTTCTCCAGCACCAGCGGAACGCCGAGCGCGTCCTGCACCTGGCGCACGCGCGCGGCGACCTGCAGGACGGTGTCGTCGTTCTGCGGCAACGGCAGCAGGTCATGGAACTGGACACCGCCGTGGCGGGTCCAGCACAGATGGTCGGAGACGATGCGCGGCCGCACGTGCCGGACCAGCCCGCGCAACGCGCGCAGGTAGTCGCGGTCCAGCGGATCGCTGCCGCCGATGTTGAGCGACACGCCATGCATGGCCACGGGCCAGCGTTCGATCATCCGGTCGAGCATCCACCGGGGCCGTCCGCCCGCCACCAGGTAGTTCTCGCTTAGGACCTCGAGCCAGTCCACGCGCGCTTCGCCCGCCAGCAACGCGTCGTAGTGTTGCGGGCGCAGGCCCAGCCCGAAGCCTTGCAGCGGCATGGTCATGGCGTATCGCTCCGCGGCGTCAGCTGTTGGCCTTCTTCGCGTCGGCCGCCTTCTTCTGCGGCTTGGGTGCTTCGAACTTGCCGCCCGCGGTCTTGCACGTGTCGGCGGTGGATTCGGTGAAGCCGTGGCCCTTGCACGCGTTCTGGCCCTTGCAGGCGTTGGACGCGCTCTTGCAGGCGCCCTGCCCTTTGCAGGCGTTGGCGCCGACGCAATGGCCGACCTTGGCGGAACCGGCTTCGGCGGCCTGCGCCATCGGTGCACCGAGGAACAGGGCGGCGGCGGCGACCGCGACGGAAAGACCGGTGAGCTTGGTGGTGTTCATGGTGGATCCTCGTTGGGTTGGGAAGGGCGCCGCGGCGCTGCCGTAAGACGCGTTGCCATTCCAGCCTTCCGCCGCCCCGGCAACCATTCCCGCGCGTTCCCGCGATATGCCCCATCGTCCGGCACCCGGTCGGCGCGGACGCTCGCGCATGAACGTCCGGACGCACGGTCATGGTCCCTGCCAGGACGCTGGCCTACGATGGCGGCATGGATGCCCCTCCCGCCCACGCACCCGGCCTGGCCGAGGACGACGACCGCGACGCCGTGCTGGAGACGGTGCTGGGCGCGTACCGCATGCGCGTGGAGATCACCGCCGACGTGCGCTACTGCGGCACGTGGTACGACAGCGAACCCGCCACCCACCACGGCCAGTTCCACCTGCTGACGCAGGGCCAGTGCTGGATCAGCGGCGAAGCCCTGGACGCACCGGTGCTGCTCGAGCGCGGCGACCTCATCGTGTTTCCCGCCGGCGTGCGCCACGTGCTGTCGTCGTCGGCCGATCCGCACCTGCCCGACGCGCCCGATGCCGGCAACACCAGCATGCTGTGCGGCGAGCTGGAGTTCATCACCGGCTCGCACAACCCGATCTTCGCCGCGTTGCCGCGGTGGTTCGTGATCCGCAGCCAGGACAGCAGCGCCGGCTTCCGCCAGCTTGCGCAGATGCTGGCCGATACCAGCCGCGAGCGGCGCTGGGGTCGCCAGCTGGTGCAGAACAAACTCGCCGATTCGCTGTTCACCATGGCGGTGTGCGAATACGTGCGCCAGGCCGAGCAACCGCGCGGCCTGCTCGCCGCCCTCACCGACGTGCGCCTGTCGCGTGCGCTCTCGGCCATCCATGCGCGTCCCGGCGAGGACTGGACCATCCAGTCGATGGCGCAGGAAGCCGGCATGTCGCGCACGGCGTTCGCCGAACTGTTCACCGCCACGGTCGGGACGCCGCCGATCCAGTACCTGGCGCAGTGGCGCGCCACCGAGGCGCGCCGGCTGTTGAAGAACCGCCGCTTTTCGGTCGCCGCGATCGCCGAGATGCTGGGGTACAGCAGCGAAGCGGCCTTCCGCCGGTTCTTCAAGCGCGTCGAGGGCGTGGGACCGGGTAGCGCGCGCCGCCGCCCCGGCGGATCGGCCTGATCCGCGACCGGCGTTGGCGTCGGTTGCGGGAAGGAACGCTATCCTGCGCACCGGTCCCGTCCACCCCCCGTCCATGCGCCCTGCCCTTCGCGTCCTCCCTGCCCTGCTGCTCGCTCCCCTCCTGCTGGCCGCATGCGGCGGCGACAACGTCAGACCCACGCCGCCGCCGGCGGTGGTGAAGCCGGCGCCCCCCGCGCCGAAGGTCAAGGTCGGCATCGCGCTCGGCGGCGGCGCGGCGAAAGGCTTCGCGCACATCGGCGTGATCAAGATGCTGGAGGCCAACGGCATCGAGCCGGTCGTCGTCTCCGGCACCAGTGCCGGCAGCGTCGTCGGTGCGCTGTACGCCAGCGGCATGGACCCGTTCCAGATGCAGACGCAGGCCTTCGCGCTGGACGAAGCGAAGATCCGCGACGTGCGTCTGTTCTCCGGCGGCCTCGTGCAGGGCCAGAAGCTGCAGGACTACGTCAACGACCTGGTCGGCAAGCGCACCATCCAGCAATTGAAGAAGCCGTTCGCCGCCGTGTCCACGCAGTTGGAGAACGGCGAACGTACCGTCTTCGTGCGCGGCAACACGGGCCAGGCGGTGCGCGCATCGAGCAGCATCCCGGGCGTGTTCGAACCGGTGGTGATCGGCAAGGCCAGCTACGTCGACGGCGGCGTGGTGAGCCCGGTGCCGGTGGATGCCGCGCGCCAGCTGGGCGCTGACTTCGTCATCGCCGTGGACATCTCGACCAAGGCGCCCGGCACAAAGCCCGGCAGCATGCTGGGCATCGTCAACCAGTCGATCAGCATCATGGGCCAGCGCCTGGGCGAACAGGAACTGGCGCGCGCGGACATCGTCATCCGCCCGAAGGTCAACGACATCGGCCCGGCCGATTTCGAACAGAAGAACACGGCCATCCTCGAAGGCGAACGCGCCGCACTGGCGGCGATGCCGCAGATCAAGGCCAAGCTCGCCGAACTGCAGCGCACGCGCACCGCGGCGCATGCGGCCAAGCACGCGCCGCCGAAGCCGGACCCGCGTTGCCTGGAAGAACCCTCGCGCCTGGGCAAGCTGTTCGGCCGCGACGTGAAGTGCGATGCCGCCGGTCAACCGGTGAAGCAATAAGCGACGGTCAGCCGGTCACGCGACGCAGGTTGTCGCGTGCCCTCGCCTCCAGCGCGTCGTGGAAATGCGGCGTGCTGTAGATCGCCGGCCGATCCAGGAAGCCCTTCAGGATCTCGCGCCGCTTGCGCCGGAACAGGAAGCCCGGCACGTACGCATATTCCTTGCGGATCTGCTGCTCGTACTCGTCGAAGCGCGCACGCGCCGCACCGAGGATCGACAGGTCGATATCGACCAGCAGCTGCTCGTCGCGTCCCGACGGCACCGCGGTATGCCGCGTCGCCATCACCAGGTCGTGCACACGCTGCGCCGCATCGGTCGGCGCACCCGCATCACGCAATGCGTCGCGCGCCCAGTCGGCGCTGCGCTGTTCGTTGTCATGGCCCTTGATGTCGTAGATCGCATCGTGGAACCACAGCGCGAGCTCGACCTCGGCCGGGTGCGCCGCCAAGGCGCGCGCATCATCGAACAGCGCCAGGCATTCGCCCAGGTGCTGCAGCGTGTGGTAGTGGCGTTGTGGTTCCGCATACGCCGCTGTCAGCTGCGCGAACACCGCTTCGCCCTCGCCCGCCGCGCCGATGCCGGCCCAGGCGCGTTGCCAGGAAGGGAAGAGGCTATCCATGGATGTTGTCCAACCGTGAGCGGTGCCCCCATTGTAGGAGCGACGCAAGTCGCGACCGTACGAAGTGAACGCCTTGATCCGCACAGGACGGCCGCACCGCATCCCCTCGGTATCATCGACCTTCATGATGTCGTGACCGGGTGGGCGTGCGGTCGCGACCTACGTCGCTCCTACCAGGACGTCGGCAACCCCTGCCCGCCGACCGGCACGGTCTCGATGTGGCTGTCGAATCCGGCGATCATCGGCCGCGCTTTCGCGATGGCCTGCTGCACGGCCGGCAGCGAGAGCGAGGCCTTGTGGCTCGCGGCATCGGTCCAGACCTCGGTGATCCAGATCGCGTCCGCGTCGGCGGGATCCCGCGCGATGACATAGCTCAGGCATCCGGGCATGGCGTCGGTGCCTTCCAGCAGGATCGCGAGCAGCGCATCGCGCTGGCCCGGCGTCGCGCGCATCTTGCCGATCAGTCCGTACATGGCGGGTCCTCGTGGAATTTGCGCGCGTTGTAGCACGCGTCGCGGACAGGGATCGTCCGCGTCAGGTCCTGGGCAACAACGGCAGGCCGCCGTCGGTCTTCACCGCGCGCAGCACGAAGCTGGAGTTCACGTCGGCCACGCCGCTGGCGTTGAGCAGGTTGTCGAGCAGGAAGCGGGAGAAGTGCTCCAGGTCCTGCACCACCACGTGCAGCAGGTAGTCCATGTCGCCGGTGAGCGCGTAGCAGGCGACCACCTCGTCCCAGGCCTGCACGCGATCGCCGAACTGCTGGACGCTGGCCGGGTCGTGCCGCTCCAGCTGCACGCGCACGAAGGCCTGCAGGCCCAGGCCCACCGCCTTGGGGTCGACCCGCGCGGCATAACCGGCGATCACCCCGGTCGCCTCGAGCCGCTGGACGCGGCGCAGGCAGGCCGAAGGCGACAGGTTCACCTGGGCGGCGATGTCGGCGTTGGTGGCCCGGCCTTCGCGCTGCAGCAGGGCCAGCAGGCGCAGGTCGGTGCGGTCGAGGGCGGCGGCTTCGGTCATTTCGTGCGAATCCTAGCGCATTCATGCAATTTCATTGCGCCATTGGTCGGTATGGGCGCAACTTCGCAAGCCTGTTGCGCGGATCTGCCGCTAGGATCGTCGGATCACAGCGATTTTCCGGGGAGCCCCATGAACGAGCCGCGCCGCGTCGAGCACCAGCAGACCGACAAGGGCTACGTGCCGGTCTACACCACCGCCATCGTCGACCAGCCGGCCGAGTACCCGGCCGACGACCATGCGACCTGGGGCACCCTGTACGAACGCCAGCGCGCCCTGCTGGTGGGCCGGGCCTGCGACGAGTTCCTGCAGGCACAGGACGCCATGGGCATGGCGCCGGACCGCATCCCCCGCTTCGACGACCTCAACGAGGTGCTGCGCGCCACCACCGGCTGGACGCTGGTCGGCGTGGAAGGGCTGTTGCCGGAGCTGGAGTTCTTCGACCACCTCGCGAACCGCCGCTTCCCGGTGACCTGGTGGATCCGCCGCCCGGACCAGATCGACTACATCGCCGAACCGGACCTCTTCCACGACCTGTTCGGCCACGTGCCGCTGCTGATGAACCCGGTGTTCGCCGACTACATGGAGGCGTACGGCAAGGGCGGCGTGAAGGCGCACGGCATCGGACCGGATGCGCTGCAGCACCTGACGCGCTTGTACTGGTACACGGTGGAGTTCGGCCTGATCGATACGCCCGATGGTTTGCGCATCTACGGCGCCGGCATCGTCTCGTCGAAGGGCGAGTCGCTGTACTCGCTGGAATCGGACGCGCCCAACCGCATCGGCTTCGACCTGGAGCGGATCATGCGCACGCGCTACCGCATCGATACGTTCCAGAAGACCTACTTCGTGATCGACAGCTTCGAGCAGCTGATGAACGCCACCGCGCCGGACTTCACGCCGATCTATGCGCGGCTGGACGCGCAGGACGCCGTCCCGGCCGGCGACGTGCGCACCGACGACCGCGTGTTCCACCGCGGCACGGGCGAAGGCTGGGCGGACGGCGGCGACGTCTGACCCGCGCCGTACAATCGCGGGCATCCCTCTCCGGTTCGGATGCCCCATGCTGCGACGCCTGTTCCCGCTGATCGTCCTCTGCGCACTGCTGTCCGTCTCCAGTGCCGCGTTCGCGCGCAACTGCGCGATCACGGTGGAAGCGACGGACATGATGACCTTCAACCTGAAGACCATCCGCGTGCCGAGCGACTGCGCGCAGCTGCGGGTGACGCTGAAGCATGTCGGCCGCATGCCCGCGCAGGCGATGGGCCACAACTGGGTGCTGACGGAAACGCGCCATCATCGCGACGTCGGCCTGGCCGGCGGCCGGATGAAACTCGCCGACGATTATCTGCCCCGCAACGACGCCCGCGTGATCGCGCATACGCGCGTGATCGGCGGCGGACAGACCGCCGAGGTGGTGTTTCCCACCGCGCGGCTGCGCAAGAGTGGGGCGTACACGTTCTTCTGCTCGTTCCCGGGCCACTGGAACATGATGAAGGGCACGCTGCTGTTCGAATGAGCGCCGTAGGTTGATGGTCTCCGTCAACGCATCGCCGGTTTCTTTCCGACGACAGGCCGTCGTCGCCCGTCGATAACGCCACCCTCCGGTAGCATAGTGGGGCGCGCCAGGCCTGCGCCCGCGCGCGCCTCTTCACAGCAGACGGCACGCCATGAATACCGATTTCCGCACCTCGCTCCCGGGCACCGCGCTCGACTATTTCGACGCGCGCGCCGCGGTCGATGCCCTGCAACCCGGCGCCTGGGCCACGCTGCCGTACACCGCGCGCGTGCATGCGGAGAACATCGTGCGCCGCGCGGATCCCGCACGCCGCGACGACTACCTGCGGCAGCTGGTCGAACGCCGCCGCGACCTGGATTTCCCGTGGTTTCCGGTGCGCGTGGTCTGCCACGACATCCTCGGCCAGACCGCGCTGGTGGACCTGGCCGGCCTGCGCGATGCGATCGCCGACATGGGCGGCGACCCGGCGCAGGTGAACCCGGTGGTGCCCGTGCAGTTGATCGTCGACCACTCGCTGGCGGTGGAGTGCGGCGGCTACGACCCGGATGCGTTCGCGAAGAACCGCGCCATCGAGGACCGCCGCAACGAAGACCGCTTCCACTTCATCGACTGGACGAAGCTGGCGTTCAAGAACGTCGACGTGATCCCGCCGGGCAACGGGATCATGCACCAGATCAATCTCGAGAAGATGTCGCCGGTCGTGTACGTCCAGGACGGCGTCGCGTTCCCCGATACCTGCGTGGGCACCGACAGCCACACGCCGCACGTCGATGCCTTGGGCGTGATCGCCGTCGGCGTGGGCGGACTGGAGGCGGAGAACGTCATGCTCGGCCGCGCCTCGTGGATGCGCACGCCGGACATCGTCGGCGTGGAACTGCAGGGCAAGCCCGCGCCCGGCATCACCGCGACCGACGTGGTGCTGGCGCTGACCGAGTTCCTGCGAAAGGAAAAGGTCGTCGGCGCCTACCTCGAATTCCGGGGCGAGGGCGCGGCGGCGCTGACCATCGGCGACCGCGCGACGATCTCCAACATGGCGCCCGAGTACGGCGCCACCGCGGCGATGTTCTTCATCGACGACAACACGCTGGACTACCTGCGCCTGACCGGCCGCAGCGACGAACAGGTCGCGTTGGTGGAAACCTATGCGAAGACCGCCGGCCTGTGGGCCGATGACCTGCAGACTGCGCAGTACGAGCGTACGCTGCGGTTCGACCTGTCCACCGTCGTACGCAACATGGCCGGTCCGTCGAATCCGCACAAGCGCCTGCCGACCAGCGCGCTGGCTGAGCGCGGCATCGCCGACGAAGGCAAGTTGCAGGCGGGAAGGGCGCAAGAAGCGCAGGGCCTGATGCCAGACGGCGCGGTGATCATCGCCGCGATCACTTCGTGCACCAACACCTCGAATCCGCGCAACGTGATCGCGGCCGCGCTGCTCGCCCGCAACGCCAACGCGAAGGGCCTGGTGCGCAAGCCGTGGGTGAAGAGCTCGCTCGCGCCCGGATCGAAGGCCGTGCAGCTGTACCTGGAGGAATCCGGCCTGCTGCCGGATCTCGAGAAACTCGGCTTCGGCATCGTCGCCTTCGCCTGCACGACCTGCAACGGCATGAGCGGCGCGCTCGACCCGGCGATCCAGCAGGAGATCATCGACCGCGACCTGTACGCCACCGCCGTGCTGTCGGGCAATCGCAACTTCGACGGCCGCATCCATCCCTACGCGAAGCAGGCCTTCCTGGCCTCGCCGCCGCTGGTGATCGCCTATGCGATCGCCGGCACGGTGCGCTTCGATATCGAGAAGGACGCGCTCGGCATCGACGCCGATGGCAACGCGATCACCCTGAAGGACATCTGGCCCACCGACGCGGAAATCGACGCCGTAGTGAAGGCCAGCGTGAAGCCGGCGCAGTTCCGCAAGGTCTACGAGCCGATGTTCAACGTGCGCGTCGAGCACGGCGGCCGCGTGGACCCGTTGTACGCCTGGCGCCCGCAGAGCACCTACATCCGCCGTCCGCCGTACTGGGAAGGCGCGCTGGCCGGCGAACGCACGCTGCACGGCATGCGCCCGCTGGCGGTGCTGGGCGACAACATCACCACCGACCACCTGTCGCCGTCGAACGCGATCCTCGCCTCGAGCGCGGCGGGCGAGTACCTGGCGAAGATGGGCCTGCCGGAAGAAGACTTCAATTCCTACGCCACGCACCGCGGCGACCACCTCACCGCGCAGCGCGCGACCTTCGCCAACCCGCAGCTGGTCAACGAGATGGCGGTGGTCGATGGCGAAGTGAAGAAGGGCTCGCTGGCGCGCATCGAACCGGACGGACAGGTGGTGCGCATGTGGGAAGCCATCGAAACCTACATGGACCGCAAGCAACCGCTGGTGATCATCGCCGGCGCCGACTATGGCCAAGGCAGCTCGCGCGACTGGGCGGCGAAAGGCGTGCGCCTGGCCGGCGTGGAAGCGATCGTGGCCGAAGGCTTCGAGCGCATCCACCGCACCAACCTGATCGGCATGGGCGTCCTGCCGCTGGAGTTCAAGGCCGGCGAGACGCGCAAGACCTACGGCATCGACGGCACCGAGACCTTCGACGTGGTGGGCGTGCGCAAGCCGCGCGCCGACCTGACGCTGGTGATCCACCGCGCGAACGGCGAGACCGTGCAGGTGCAGGTGACCTGCCGGCTGGATTCGGACGAAGAGGTCTCGATCTACGAAGCGGGTGGGGTGCTGCAACGGTTCGCCCAGGATTTCCTGGACGCGTCGAAAGCGGCCTGACCCGTTCGTCGTATCGGTACACCCACCGCACAGGAGTCCGATCATGTCCGACAACGCCACCCCCGGTACCGTCCGCCTGCACCGCGTACTGCGCGCGCCGCCGTCGCGCGTCTACCGCGCCTTCCTCGATCCGGATGCGATGGTGAAGTGGCTGCCGCCGCATGGCTTCACCGGCAAGGTCCATTCGATGGACGCCCGCGTGGGCGGCGGCTACACGATGTCGTTCACCAACTTCGGCACCGGCTCGAGCCATTCCTTCGGTGGCACCTACGTGGAGCTGGTCGAGGGCGAACGGCTGCGCTACACCGACCAGTTCGACAATCCCGGCCTGCCGGGCCAGATGCAGGTCACGGTGACGCTGAAGAAGAGCATCGTCGGCACCGAGCTCAACGTCGTGCAGGAAGGCATTCCCGCCGCGATCCCGGTCGACTTCTGCTACCAGGGCTGGCAGGAATCGCTGGAGATGTTGGCGAAGCTGGTCGAACCCGAGATTCCCGACGGCGCGTGAGCCGTCACCACAACGGAAACCCTTTCCATGTCGCACGTCCCCCAGATCCGCATCCCCGCCACCTACATGCGCGGCGGCACGTCGAAAGGCGTGTTCTTCCGCCTGCAGGACCTGCCCGAACGGGCGCGGGTGCCGGGGCCGGCGCGCGATGCATTGCTGTGCCGCGTGATCGGTTCGCCCGATCCGTACGGCAAGCACACCGACGGCATGGGCGGGGCGACGTCGAGCACCAGCAAGGTGGTGATCATTTCGCCGAGCGCGCAGCCCGGTCATGACGTGGATTACCTGTACGGCCAGGTGCCGATCAACGAGGCCTTCATCGACTGGAGCGGCAACTGCGGCAACCTGTCGTCGGCGGTTGGGCCGTTCGCGATCGCGAACGGGATGATCGATCCCGCGCGCGTGCCGCGCGACGGTCTGTGCACGGTGCGCATCTGGCAGGCCAACATCCAGAAGACCATCGTGGCGCACGTGCAGGTGAGCCATTGCGAGGTGCAGGAAACCGGCGACTTCGAACTGGATGGCGTGACGTTCCCCGCGGCGGAAGTGCAACTGGAATTCATCGATCCCGCCGACGAAGGCGATGGCGACGGCGGTGGCGCGATGTTTCCCACCGGCCGCTTGGTCGACGACCTCGACGTGCCCGGCGTGGGCGTGTTCAAGGCGACGATGATCAATGCGGGCGTGCCGGTGGTGTTCGTCGAGGCGGCGGCGCTCGGCTACGACGGCACCGAGCTGCAGGGCGCGATCAACGAGGATAAAGACGCGCTGGCGAAGCTCGAAGCGATCCGCGCACACGGTGCGGTGCGCATGGGGCTGGTGTCCGATGTCGCGGCCGCGGCAAAGCGGCCGCTGACGCCGAAGGTGGCGTTCGTCGCGCCGCCGAAGGATTACGTCTCATCCAGCGGCAAGCCGGTCAGCGCCGCCGATGTCGGCCTGCTCGCCCGCGCCATCTCGATGGGCAAGCTGCACCACGCGATGATGGGTACGGCCTCGGTCGCCATCGCCACGGCGGCGGCCGTGCCAGGCACGCTGGTGAATGCGGCGGCAGGCGGCGGCACGCGCGACGTGCTGGTGTTCGGCCATCCGTCCGGCACGCTGCGCGTCGGTGCGGACGTCAAGCAGGTGGAGGGCACCTGGGTGGTGACGAAGGCGGTGATGAGCCGCAGTGCGCGTGTGCTGATGGAAGGCACGGTGCGTGTCCCCGGCGACGCGTTCTGACCTGCCGGAAGTCACCACTTTCGCCCGGACCATTGCCTCGGCCGCGCCCACGCGACAGCATGGGCGCATGTGGACGTCCCTGACCCGACTTCGCGAACCCATGACGCTCGCCGGCGTGTTCACGCTCGGCGCGGTGAGCCTGGGCCTGCGCTTCCTGCCGCCGGACGTGCTGCCCGCCGCCGCCGCCGCACTGGCGGGTTACGCCGCGGGATTCTTCCTGTTCGCGCTGGCGCCGGAACCGTGGCATCGGCCCAGGCTGTTCGCGTTGATCGCGATGGCCGGGCTCTCGCTGCTGCTGGCCTCGCTGACGCCGCGGCTGGGCACCGCGCAGGTGCTGCTGGTGATCTGGGTGGCGTGCGCGACGAACCTGCTGTCGCCGCGCTGGATCATCGCGTCGGCACTGCTGTTGAACGTGGCGTTCTATTTCCTGATGGTGCACCACGGGTTCGGCGCACCGGGCACGATGACGCTGATCAACATCGGCTTCCAGGCGCTCGCGGGCCTGTGCGTCTTCTACGCGCGCCGCTCCGAAGAGTCGCGTGACGCCCTGGCGCGGGTGAATGCGGACCTGCTGGCCACGCGCGCCCTGCTGGCCGACAGCGCGCGCGACGCCGAGCGCCTGCGGGTGGCGCGCGAACTGCACGACGTCGCCGGGCACAAGCTCACCGCGATGAAGATCAACCTGCGTGCGCTGGCCAGCGACCCCGTGTTGGCGGGGCGCGAGGAAGTGCGCATCGCGCAGCAACTCTCCACCGAACTGCTGGACGACATCCGCAGCGTCGTGCAGGCGATGCGCGATTCGCGTGGACTGGACCTGCAGACCGCGATCCGGGCGCTGGCGGCGCCGCTGCCGCGGCCGGCACTGGACCTGCGCATCGCCGAGGGCGTGCAGATCGCCGACCCGGCGGTGGCCGAGTCGTTGCTGCGCATCGTGCAGGAGTGCCTCACCAATGCCGCGCGCCATGCGAATGCGGACACCCTGACGGTTTCACTCCAGAAAGAGGACGCAGGCATGCACCTGCACATCGAAGACGACGGCCGGCTGAAGGGCCGCGTGCGCGAAGGCAACGGCCTGTCGGGCATCCGGGAACGCGTTGCTGCGCTAGGCGGCGACCTGCGCCTGGGCAGCAGCGCCACCGGCGGCCTGCGCGTGGACGTGAGGCTGCCCGCATGAGCGTGCGCGTTGCCCTGGCCGACGACCAGGCGCTGGTGCGCGCCGGCCTGCGTGCCCTGTTGAAAGCGCAACAGGTGGATGTGGTGTTCGAAGCCGACGACGGCGCCGATCTGCTCGCCAAGCTGGAAGCGCAGCCCGTCGACGTGGTGCTGAGCGACATCCGCATGCCGGGCGTGGATGGCATCGACGCGTTGATCCAGCTGCGCGAACGCGGCGACCGCACGCCGGTGCTGCTGCTGACCACCTTCGACGACAGCGACCTGCTGCTGCGCGCGACCGACGCCGGCGCACAGGGCTTCCTGCTGAAGGACGCCGCCCCGGAAGACCTGCACGACGCCATTCGCCGCGTCGCCGGCGGCGAGACGTTGCTGCAGCCGGTCAGCACCGATCCGGTGCGCGCGCGCTATCGCTTCCACGACGAAGGCGCGCCGACCGATACCTTCAGCGAGCGCGAGGTCGCGATCCTGCGGCTGCTCGCCGGTGGTTACTCGAACAAGGAAATCGCGCGCACGCTGTTCCTGGCCGAAGGCACGGTGAAGAACTACGTCTCCACCATCCTCGACAAACTCGGCACCCGCGACCGCACCCGCGCCGTGCTGAAGGCGATCACGCTGCGGATCATCTGAGCCGCTCGCTCAGAACACGGCCACCATCGCCACGCCTGCGGCCAGGGCGAGCAACAGCCCGGCGGATACGCGGATGCCATACGCCGCGCCACCGCTGACCCAGGCGATCACCGACTTCGCGATCAGGCTGGCGGCGAGCAGCGCGAGCATCCACCAGCGCGCTTCCGACGCCTCCAGGCCACCGCGTGCGAACTGGTTGGCGAGCGTGGCCACGGCGGCGTGCAGTTCGGCCATCGCCGACATCGCGGCGGCGGCCATCGCCCCGCGTGGACCGATCCACGCTGCCAACGCCGCCGCGACGAAGGTCAGCACGGCGACCAGCAACGCGAAGCCCAGCGCCTGGCCGAACCGGAACATGCGGCTTTCCGACGTCGGCGGCCTCACCGTTTCCTCGCGACCCGCGCGCAAGCCGAGCAGGCCGCCGGCCAGCAACACAGCACCGATCGCGCACAGCTCCGGCAGCAGGTCGCGCACCAGCGGCGGCGACACCGCCCACAGGATCGGCACGCACAACGTCAGCGAGGCGAGATTGGACAGCAGCGCCGCCGCCACCGCGGAGCGCAGCAGCGCAGGGGTTTCCTTCGCCCGCTGGCCAAAACCGATCGTCGCCGCCGTCGACGACACGTAACCGGCGAAGAAACCCGCCGCCGCCAGGCCCCAGCGGTTGCCTACCACGCGTAGGACGATGTGGCCCAGCGCGCTGACCGCCATCACCAGCACGACCAGCTTCCAGATCGTCGCCAGGTTGATCGCTTCGTACGGGCCGATGGGCCGATCCGGCAGGATCGGCAGGATCACCAGCGCCGACGCGAGCAGCAGCAGGCCGTCGAAGACCTCGCGCTCGCTCAGGGTCTCGCGGGTCAGTTCATGCAGCGGCTGCTTGGCGTACAGCAGCACGGCCACGACCACGGCCAGGCCGGTCGCCAGGCCGGGCTGGCGCATCGCCAGGGCACCGAGCAGGAAGGTCAGCACCAGCGTCACCTCGCTGGTCAGGCCCGGGTCGTCCTGGTGGGTGGCCCGGTAAGCCATCGCCGCCAGCACGCCGGTGATGGCCAGCGCCACCATCACCACGGGCAGTCCCAGCCAGGCGGCGACCGCGGCAGCCAGGGCCACCAGCGCATGGGTCCGCAGGCCGGCGATCCGGTGGCCACGGCCGGGGCTGCGTTCGCGCACCAGGCCGATCAGCAGGCCCAGGCCCAGCGCCGAGGACAGGGCCAGCCAGGTCTGCGAGGTCGCTTCGTCCATCCCGTCTTTCCTCGTTCAGTGCCGCCAGTATCTCGAATGGTCTTGCATTGGTCTCGTCAACCCGGACAATGCGCGCCACCTCCGCCGTGGACCCCATCATGCCCGCTCCCGCTCCGTCCGCCGTCTCGCTGAGCCGCTACCTGATCGAAGAACAGCGCGCCGGCCGCATCAGCGCCGACCTGCGCCAGCTGATCGCGGTGGTGGCCCGCGCCTGCACCAGCATCTCCATCGCGGTCAGCAAGGGCGCGCTGGGCGGCGTGCTGGGCGACGCCGGCACCGGCAACGTGCAGGGCGAGGCGCAGAAGAAACTCGACGTGCTGAGCAACGACATCCTGCTGGAAGCGAACGCCTGGGGCGGCCACCTGGCGGCCTGCGCATCGGAGGAAATGGACCACAGCCAGCCGATCCCGGACGCCTATCCGCGCGGCGGCTTCCTGTTGCTGTTCGATCCGCTGGACGGCAGCTCGAACATCGACGTCAACGTCTCCGTCGGCACCATCTTCTCGGTGCTGCGTTCGCCGGACGGCGTGACGACGCCGGGCGACGAACACTTCCTGCAGCCCGGCCGCGACCAGGTCGCCGCCGGCTACTGCATCTACGGGCCGAGCACGATGCTGGTGCTGACCACCGGCAACGGCACGCACGCGTTCACGCTGGACCGCGAGCAGGGCGCGTTCGTGATGACCCAGCGCGACATGCGCATTCCCGAGGAAACGAAGGAATTCGCCATCAACATGTCGAACCAGCGCCACTGGGAAGCGCCGATGCAGGGCTATGTCGACGACCTGCTCGCCGGCAAGGAAGGTCCGCGCGGCAAGGACTTCAACATGCGCTGGATCGCCAGCATGGTGGCCGACGTGCACCGCATCCTGACCCGCGGCGGCATCTTCATCTATCCGTGGGACCGCAAGGATCCGGGCAAGGCCGGCAAACTGCGCCTGATGTACGAAGCCAACCCGATGGGCCTGCTGGTCGAGCAGGCCGGCGGCGCCGCCAGCACCGGCCGCGAGGACATCCTGTCGCTGCGCCCGACCCAGCTGCACCAGCGCGTGCCGGTGTTCCTCGGTTCGAAGAAGGAAGTCGAGGCCGCCGTCGGCTACCACCTGTCGCACGACACGGCGGCGGCCTGACCGGCAGCGCGACGGCTAGAATCGCGCTGGTGCGGACCGTTCCCTCCGCCGGGAGCCACGAGTGAAGCGACTGCAGACGCGATTGGCGATCATCATGCTGGCCTGCCTGCCGGGCATGGTCGGCGCCCAAGCCGCTGCCGAAACCGATGAAGCAAAGTTCGTGCGACTCACGCGCCACCTGGAGCGCTTTCCGCTAGACCCGGATGCGAAGCCGATGCGCGCCTGGCTGCTTCAATGGGCCATCGAGACACCGGACATGGTGGTGACGGCGTGCGACTTCCTGGAACCCAAGCTGGCGGTGGACTCGTACTACGGCGGCATGCTCTTCATGCAGATCCTGTATGGCAACGCCGCCTGGCAGATCGCGCATCCCGGGCAGCGCGCCGACCCTGTCGCTCCCCAGATCGCGGGCGTGCGCAGCGCACTGAAAGCCTATGGCGAGATCAGCATCGAACGGCCGGACGCGCAAGTCCCGGCGTTCGACGAACTGATCCTTGCCGAGCAGCGCGGCACGTTGGAAACATTGCTGGAGCCCAGGATCCTGCGCGCGTGCCGGAAAGAGGGTGCCCTTTCGAACGGCAATGCTTCCACCTGATGGGGAACATGTCCGCATGAGCGCCGATTTCATCGAGGTCTACCACGACGCACTGGATGCGGAGACCTGCCGCGCCATCGTGGCGCGTTTCGATGCCAGTCGGCAGGACCAGCCGGGGCAGGTCGGTGGCGGACACCATCCGGAGCTCAAGCACAGCCGCGACATCAGCATCAGCGGCCTGGCCGAGTGGCGCGACGTGGAACAGCGCCTCAACCTGGCCGTGCTCGCCGGACTGAAGCAGTACCTGCGCACTTATCCCTTCAGCCTGATTGCGCCGCTGATGCTGCAGCAGCCGGGCGCGGACGGGCAGTTGCATCGGCTCGGCTACGAGGACGTCGCGAGCATGGACGACGACGCGCTGATGCGGCTGGTCATGGCGGTGTTCGTGCCGGGCCGGATCAACCTGCAGCGCTATCCCGCCGGCGAAGGCGGCTATCCCTACTGGCACTGCGAGTTGTTCCCGAAGGGCGCCGATGCCGAATCGCTGCATCGGCACGTGCTGTGGACGCTCTACCTCAACGATGGCTTCGAGGCCGGCGAAACCGAATTCTTCCACCAGCAGCGCAAGATCGTGCCGCGCACCGGCAGCCTGCTGATCGCGCCGACTGCCTTCACCCACACGCACCGCGGCAATCGCCCGGTCGGCGGCGACAAGTACATCGCCACCAGCTGGATCCTTTTCCAGCGCGCCGAGCGCCTGTACGGCGGACGCTGACGGAGACGCGCGCTCAGGCGCACTGGCGGCGCGCGTCCACGTCCTGGCGCAAGCGCTGCAGCGCCGCGTCTGCATCGCCGATGACGATGACGCACGGCACGGCCAGCATCAGGTTGAGCGGCAGGCCGAATTCTTCCAACTCCCAGCCCTGCATGTCCTGGCCGGCCTCCGTGCCCAGGAACTGCGGACAGCGCGCGCGGATGCGTTCGGCCAGGCTGCCGCCTTCCGGCACATAGCCATAAACCGGCTTGCCCCGCGCGATCGCGTAACCGACTTCGAAGCACGTGCCGCTGTCCGGTTCCGCGCCGCGGAAGAAGTCCAGGTTGGCGAGCACCGCATCGGCGGCATCGAGCAAGCCGATGTCGGCGCGATAGATCCAGCGCGCGGTCTCGAGCGGATCGCCGGTCGCGTGGCCGGCGACCTGGGCATCGAGCGGAAACAGACCTTCGAAGCCATGCCGCGCGCACAGGGCCTTGAGCTGCTCGCCCCGCGCAACGGCATCGGGACGGAAAATATCGGGGCCGGCCAGGTAGAGGGACTGGATCATCGCGGGCACGCGCAGCAAAGGACGATGGATTGTCGCCATCCGCCCGACCCCTGCCCCGTGACCGATCGTCGCAGCGTGTGGGTCCTTGGGACCTAGAACAACTCGCCCTGCGGCGATGCGACGCGCGGCGGCACGAAGCGCGTGCCATCGAACGGCGGGTGTCGCCGACCCTCGAAGCCGAAACGCTTCAACGCGAGGGCGAAGCGACGCGACAGCAGATCGGCGTAGACGCCTTCGCCGCGCAAACGCGTGCCGAAGCGGCTGTCGTAGTCCTTGCCGCCACGCAGTTGTTGGACGGTGCTCATCACGTGCGCGGCGCGGTCAGGAAGATGGGTTTGCAGCCAGTCGCGGAACAACGGCGCGACTTCGTGCGGCAGGCGCAGCAACACATAGCCCGCCGCGGTGGCGCCGGCGTCGTGCGCGGCTTCGAGCACTGCCTCCAGCTCGTGGTCGTTCACCCACGGAATGACCGGTGCGAACATCACCCCGACCGGCACGCCGGCCTCGCTGAGCCGCTTCACCGCTTTCAGCCGGCTGTGCGGCGCGGATGCGCGCGGTTCCAGTCGCGAGGACAGGCTGTTGTCGAGCGTGGTGATCGACAAGTAGACGTGCACGAGGTTCTCGCGCGCCATGGGCGCCAGCAGGTCGAGGTCGCGTTCGATCAGTGCGTTCTTGGTGATCAGCGAAACCGGATGCTTCGCCTCCGCCAGCACCTCCAGCAGGCGGCGGGTCAGCTGCAGCTTGCGTTCGGCCGGCTGGTAGGCGTCGGTGTTGATGCCCAGCGATATCGGACTGGGCCGGTAACCGCGCTTGGACAGCTCCTTGCGCAGGATCTCGGGTGCGTTCGTCTTGGCGTAGATCTTCGTTTCGAAATCCAGCCCGGGCGACAGATCGAGGTAGGCATGGGAAGGGCGCGCGAAGCAGTAGCTGCACCCGTGCTCGCAACCGCGGTACGGATTCAGCGACTGCTCGAACGGGATGTCCGGCGACTGGTTGCGGGTGATGACGCTGCGCGCGACTTCCTCGCGCAGCTCGGCGTGCGGTGCCGACGCGATGTCGCCGTCGGTATCGGCGTCGTGCCAGCCGTCATCCGTCGACTCCGGCGTGGTCACGGCAAAGCGGCCCGGCAGGTGGCCGGTGGAACCTCGTCCCTTGATGCCGGGGTGTCGCGACGTCGCCATGCGGGCCAGCTTACGCCCGTGTCGTCGCAGCGCTCGCGACGCCGCATATAGAATCGCTTCATGCGCGACGCTCTGACTGCCCTCTGGGACACCCTCGGCTCACTGCCCAACCTGCAGCTCTGGGTCACGGTGGCCTGGCTGCTGTACCTCGTGCCGCTATGTTCGTGGATCGTCCTGCAGAAGCGCGAGCCGGTGGCCACCCTCAGCTGGCTGTTGTCGCTGGCACTGCTGCCGTACGTCGGCTACCTGATCTACTTCCTGTTGGGACCGCAGCGGATCAAGCGCCACCAGCTGCGCCGCACGCGTTCGCGCGAGGGGCTGGAAAGCTACGAGGTGTTCGCGCCGACCGATGGCAACAGCGCCGAGTTGCCCATGCTTGCGCAGAAGACGACGGGCCTGCCGCCTTCCACCGCGACTTCGGTACAACAACTGGTGGATGGTTGCGCCACGTACCAGGCCATCCTGGATGCCATCGGCGTGGCCGAGAACCATATCCATGTCGAGTACTACATCTTCAACGGCGACCGAACCGGCCAGCGCATCCTGGAGGCACTGACGGCGAAGGCGCGCGAGGGCGTGAAAGTCCGGTTGCTGCTGGATGCGGTGGGCTCCAACCGGCTGCGGAAACGCGCCCTGGGTCCGTTGGTCGAAGCAGGTGGCGAGTACGCGTGGTTCCATCCGACCAAGTTCCGGCCCTTCACCCGGCCATGGCTCAACCTGCGCACGCACCGCAAGATCGTCGTGGTCGACGGGCGCGTGGCGTTTACCGGCGGCATCAACGTTACCGACGATGAGGACGAGTCGTTGCGCGATGACGCGTATCGCGACCTGCACCTGCGGCTGGAAGGCGAAGTCGTCCGCAGCATCCAACAGGTCTTCGTCGAGGACTGGGTCTATGCCACCGGTCAGCAGCGCAAGGATTTCCAGGGCACGCGCCTGTGGAGCGCGACCGAGTCCAACGTGCAGGGCGGTATCTCCGCGCAGGTGCTGGTGTCGGGGCCGGATTCGGCATGGGAACCGATCCACCGCATGAAGGTGGCGGCCATCCACGAAGCGAAGCAGCGCGTCTGGCTGGTGACCCCCTATTTCGTCCCGGGCGAGGCCGCGCGCATGGCGCTGACCTCCGCCGCGCTGGGCGGGCTGGATGTGCGCCTGGTGGTGCCCAAGGTCAGCGACTCGCGGCTCGTCACACTGGCCGCGCGTTCCTATTTCGACGAGTTGCTCGCCGCTGGCGTGAAAGTCTATGAGTACGGCCCGCGGATGATGCACAGCAAGGCGCTGCTCTGCGACGACGCGATGGCGATCATCGGCAGCGCGAACTTCGACCACCGCAGTTTCCGGCTCAACTTCGAGATCTCGATGATGTTCCGCGACCGCGGCGTGGCCGGGACGCTGGGCCAATGGCTGGAGTCGGAGATTGCCGCCAGCGACCCCGTCCGGGTCCAGCGGGACCGTTCGTTGTGGCGGCACCGCCTGCCCGAGGCGCTGGCCCGGCTGATGTCGCCATTGCTGTGAAGCAGGACATTTTTTGACGTGGGGCGGAGGCGGTAAGATGCGGCCACCAACCCCGGGGGTGGAAGATGCACTGGCTTTTCCTGTTGATGGCCATCGGCAGCATGGTCATGGCCATGCGCACGACGTCGATGGCGCTGATGGTCGCCTTGATGCTGGCGTCGCTCGGCCTGTTCGTCGCATGGATCGTCGGATGGTACGGCCGCCGCGTCGGCGATAGCAGCCGCGACCAGTCGGCGATGATCGATCCTTCCGAGCTGCGTCGCCTGCGCGAGGTGGCCGAAGCGCGGCGCACCGCCGCAACGTCCTCTGCAGAGCCGCCCTCGGCAACCTGACATCCGCTCCAAGGACGGTGCCATGACCCTGCTCAGCGTCAACGTCAACAAGATCGCCGTGCTGCGCAATTCGCGCGGTGGCAGCGAGCCCGACGTCGTGCGCGCTGCGCGCACTTGCCTGTATGCCGGCGCCCACGGCATCACCGTGCATCCGCGCCCGGACCAGCGCCATATCCGCCCCGACGACGTCCTCGCCCTGGCTGCGCTCGCGGACGAGAGTGGTGTCGAACTGAACATCGAGGGCAACCCGTTCGCGCCACCGCGTGACGGATACCCGGGCTTCCTGGCCCTGTGCGATGCCGCGCGTCCGGCCCAGGCCACGCTGGTGCCGGATGGGGACGGCCAGATCACCTCCGATCACGGCTTTGATTTCGCCCGCGATGGCGAGCGCTTGGCGCCGCTGGTCGCCGAACTGAAGGCCCTTGGCTGCCGGGTAAGCCTGTTCGTCGATGCCGGCTGTGACGGTCTCGAAACCGCCGCCAAGATCGGCGCTGACCGGATCGAAATCTATACCGGCCCGTTCGCGGAAGCGGCGGCGCGCGGCGACGCGTCCATCGAGCTCGGCCGCTGCGTGCGCACCGCACGCGAGGCCCAGGCGCTGGGCCTGGGCGTCAATGCCGGCCACGACCTCAGCCAGGGCAATCTGGAGGAGTTCCTTGAGAACGTCCCGGACGTGTTGGAAGTCTCCATCGGGCACGCGTTGATCGGCGAAGCCCTATACGCGGGCCTGCAGCGCACTGTACAGGCTTACTTGGCGATCCTCGACGACGCGACAGCGGCGGCGGAACACCGCCGCTGAGCGCCACCGTGCGCGTCAGTCGCGCATGACGATGTTGCGAATGCCGCTGGCTTCGGCCTGTGCCAGCGCATCCACCAGTTGCTGGTATTCGGCGCCCTCGACCGCTTCCACGTGAAGCACGGTCTTGGGGTCCGACAACCGCGCTTCATCCATCAGAGTGCGCAATGCCGCCAGCGTCACCGGTCTGTCGTCCAGCGTATAGCTGCCGCCCAGGCCGACCTTGAGCACCAGGTCGTTGGGGGGCTGCTGTTCGATCTGTCTGTCCGTGCGCTGCGGCAGGACCGCATCGATCGGCCGTGACAACAGGGGCGCGGTAACCATGAAGATGACCAGCAGGACCAGCATCACGTCCACGAGCGGCGTGATATTGATCTCGGCCAGTTCCGAACGACCTGCAGGAGCGGAGAACGCCATCGGACACCTCCTTACCGTCGGGACATGGCTCCGACGCTACGCCCGTCCCCTCACGGCCGCAAGAGGTCGCACCAAGCGGGCGGGGCAGCTGCGTCGTCCGCGCAAAGAAAAACGCCGCCCCAAAGGGCGGCGTTCAAAAGGTATTGCGCGTCAGGGTTACTGCACGAAACCAATCTTCATCATCTGCGCGTTCTTGGCGGCGGCCAGTACCTTGGCCATCACGTCGTAGTGCGCTTCCGACTTCGCTTCAATACGCAGCTCCGGCTGGTTCGTCGGGTCGCGCTGGACCTCCTGTTCCATCCGCTGCTGCAGGTCGGCCACGCTCACCGGGCTGTTGTTCCAGTAAATCGTGTTGTCGGCCTCGATGCGCAGGTCGATCGGCGGCGGCGGCTCACGCAACTGCGGCGGCGGATTGATCACGCGCTGCGGCAGTGCCACCTCGATCGGATACGTCATGATCGGCGCGGTCACGATGAAGATGATCAACAGCACCAGCATCACGTCCACGAGGGGCGTGACGTTGATATCGGCCATGGGGCCCTTGCTTCCACCACTACTGAATGCCATGGCTTACTGCCCCTTCTGTTTCGTGGCCACGTAGCCGATGTCCAGCATGCCCTGGCTCTGCGCGATCTTCGTGACGTCGGCGATGGTGCCCATCTTCGTCGTCTTGTCGCCACGCAGGTTGAGCTTCGGCTGAGGCTGGAGCTGGGCCGCGCTGGAAAGGCGGGACTCCAGGATCTCCTTGGACACCGGTTCGTCGCCCCAGAACAGATCCCCGTTCTCCTTCACCGAGATGGTGATCGGCGGGGTCTTCGGCGCTTCCTTCTCCTTGTCCTGGATAAGGTTCGCCTCGGGCAGTTCGATCTTCACCTTATGCGACATCAGCGGCGCCGTGATGATGAAGATGATCAGCAGGACCAACATCACGTCCACGAGGGGCGTGACGTTGATCTCGGCCATCGGGCCACCGCTATTACCACTACTGAAAGCCATGACGGGCTCCGTCTAGAACGTTGCGTTGACTGCTTGTACCGCCGGCTCAGCGAACGCGCGAGCCGGTGGCGAAGAAGTCGTGCAGGTCGTGCGCGAACGTATCGAACTTGGCGATGACGGCCGCGTTCGTCTTGCTGAAGAAGTTGTAGGCGAACACGGCCGGGATCGCGACGAACAGACCGATGGCGGTCATGATCAGCGCTTCACCCACCGGGCCGGCAACGGCGTCGATCGAGGCCTGGCCGGTCGCACCGATGCGGATCAGGGCGCCGTAGATGCCCCACACCGTGCCCAGCAGACCCACGAACGGCGCGGTCGCACCGACGGTGGCGAGCAGCGTCATGCCGCCCTGCAGGTTGGTGCTCTCACGGGTCACGGCCTGGCGCAGGGCGCGGTCGACGAACTCCGAGCGGCTCAGGGTCTCGCCCGAACCTTCCGAACGCTGGTGGTGCGCAGCAGCCTGGGCGGCGTCCAGCGCGATCTTCGAGAACGGCTCGTTCTTCGGCTGTTCTTCCATCAGGCGGATGGCGTCCTGCGCGTTCGGGGTTTCCCAGAAAGCGCTGGTGACGCGGTCAGCCTGGCCCTTCAGGCGGGTGCTGCGAAGCACGTTGATGACCGTCCAGTACCAGGACATGGCGGACATGATGACCAGGGTGAGCAGCACGACCCAGGAGACGATGAACTCGCCGGGCTTGCTGATCATTTCGCTGATCATGTGCTCGAAGCCCATTTGCGACAGGGCGTTCGCGGCGTTGGTGCCCCCGGCGGCGGCGGCGAAAAGGGTTTCCTGCAGCATGACGCTTACCTTTATATAAGTGTTGATTGAGGGTATTGCGGGTTACGAGCGAAACTGGGGACGAGGACGGAGGCCGTCCTCAACCACCCATGTTGAAGTCGACCGGCACGCGGACGCGACCTGCGGCCTTCTGGCCATTGACCACCGAGGCGTTGAAGCGCCACTTGCGGGCCGCCTCCATCGCCGCGCGATCAAGGTCGCGGTTGCGGCTGGACTTCTCCACCGACACGTTGGTCACGTTGCCGTTGGCGTCCACGTCGATGATCAGGATAACCGTGCCTTCGATACCGGCGCGCGCGGCGGCGGGCGGATAGCGGGGCGGGTTCATGTTCTTGGACGAAATGTCCACGCTGGCGCCGATGTCCGGCGTGGGCGACGGCGGGGCCGGCGGCGACGGCGGGCTCACGATGTCGGTCGGTCGCGGCTCGGCGATGTCGACCGGCGGCGCTTCCGGCGGCGGCGGCAGCGGGGTGGTCTTCGGCGGCGCCAGGTTCTTCACCGGCGGCGGCGGGGTGTCGTCCTTCGGCGGCGGCGGCGGCGGCGGCGGGGGAGGCGGCGGGGCGTCGACGATCACCACGGAGGTGCGACGCTCCTGCTCCTTTTCCGCCGGCGGGGCGACGGCCGGGATCAGCAGTGCAAGCAGGGCTGCTGCGTGCAGTGCGATCACGAAGGCAATACCGATGATACGGGGCCAGTTGAGGCCCGTGTCCTCTTCTTGGTCCCGATACCTGTTGATGACCAGTTGTTCAGCCATGCGCCAATTAACTCAAGGTTGATACGGGCGCCAGGGCGCCTCGTTAGTTCTGGATTCTGCCGGCGAGCTTTTCACCGGCGGAATCCCCAGCTTATACCAATCCGGCTCCCCGGTGCCATCATCCGTATGGATTTTTGGCCTTCGGTGTCACGGATTCCCGTTACGGGAGCGCGATGATCTTTTTCGCGTCTTCCGGCTTCTTCAGACCCTTGTCCAGTGCGGCCCGGGCCGCGACCTTGGCTTCGGGGATCCGGCCTTCCTGCCACAGGACCCGGGCGAGGTTGAGGTAGGTGTCGCCGTTCGTGCCCAGCGGCGCGGCCTTCTGCCAAGCCTCGATCGCCTGCGGGATCTGCTCGGAATAGTAGTAGGCCTGCGCCAAGGCGAGCTGGGTCTGGAAGTCCGGCTTCAGCAGGCCCTTCTGCAAGCCCTCGTTGACGACGGAGATGACTTCCTTCTCCTTGCCGTCCATGTTGGCGTAGGTGATGAAGAGCTGCTTGTAGTCCTTCTCTTCCGTCATCAGGCCGGAAGCGCGCATCTTCTCGAGCACGGCGGCCGCCTTGGCCTCCTGCTGGGAGTTCAGGTAGATGGTGGCCAGATTCATCTGGGCGCGCTTGTCGTTGGGCGACTTGGCGGCCAGTGCTTCGGCGACCTTGAGGGCATCGGCCGTTTGGCCGGATTCCTGGTAACAGACCATCAGGATCTGCGTCCAGTTTTCGACCTTGTCTTCCGGGTTCGTCGAAGTCTCGATCGCTTGCTTCAGCGGCGGGATGCAATCGGCGTAACGCTCTGCCTGGTAGAGATACTGGCCCTTGAAGGCGAGGTCGCCCGGGCGCTTGCTCTTGGATTCGGCGAGGTATTTGTCGAGCGTGGCGAAACCGTTGGTGTAGTCGTCTTTCTGCAGTTGGAGCTGCGCCAGCTGCAGCTGCAGCTGAAAGTGCTGGTTGTTCCCCAGAGCGTTGGAGTCGATGGCCTGCTTGAGGTAGCGCTCTGCGGCCGCGTCGTCGCCATCGTTCATCGCGATCTGCGATGCGATCTGCGCGGCGAGGGCCTTGTCGTACTCGTTCGCCGATTCGTTGGACAGGATTTCATCGGCCAGACCGCGGGCGGTCGTGTAGCCCTGCGTCGCCTTGGCGTCGTCATCCTGCTCGAGGGCCTTGTTGTAGGTTTCGATCAGCTTGTTGAGCTTGGTCTGTACCTTCGGAGAACCCTTGCCGTTGGGCTCTTCGCGCGTGGCATCCGGGTAGAGGGCTTCTTCCTTCTTGGTCTCTCCGCGGCGGGCTGCGTCGGCATCGAAGGATGCGACACCGCCCGCGAACGCGCCGAGCAGCGCGAGGCTGAGCAGGGTGGTCTTGGGGGTCAGGAGCTTCATGTCAAACCTCGTGGGGCCTTGCGGGAGATGCCACTGCATCCCGCCCGCGTGCGGGGCCGGCAAAACTAACAGAAACCGAGGTGAGGCGGATACCGTTCCGTGTGCTGCTGCGCAGCAATACCGGACCGTGTGTCAGCCGCATTTCGGTGCGTTTCCGGCCTTCCTGGCCGCCTCGTACGTGGGCACGAGGGTGGGCGCGTCGCGCTCCAGTTCCCGGATACGGTTGGCCGGATCGGGGTGGGTCGACAACCATTGCGGCGATCGGCCGCCGCTGGCGGCCATCATGTTCTGCCAGAGGCCGACGGCCTGACGCGGATCGAAACCCGCCTGCGCCATCAACCGCTGTCCGACGATATCGGCTTCGCTTTCCTGCTCCCTCGAACCCGGGAGCAGAAAGACCGTTTGAGCGGTCATGCCGCCGATCTGGCTGGCCGTATTGGCTGCGCCCTGACCGTAGCGCGCACCGAGCAGGGCACTGATCACTCCAACGCCTGTCTGCGCGCCCATCTGCCGGGTGATGCGCTCCTCATGGTGGCGCGCAATCACATGGCCGATTTCATGCCCGAGCACGGCGGCCAACTGGTCCTGATTCTTGGCGACGGTGAAAATGCCGGTGTTTACGCCCACCTTGCCTCCCGGCAAAGCGAACGCATTCGGTTCGCTGTCGGTAAAGACCGCGGTCTCCCAGGCGACACTGCGCTGCTCGGCTGGAAGCTGTCGAACCAGCGCATTGACCACGCACGTGACGTACGCGTTCTGTTTGGCGTCCCGGTTGAGGGTCTCCTTCGCCTTGGTCTCGGCGAAGGCCTGCGCGCCCAGCTGGTCCAGCTGGGCCTGCGAAACACCGCCCACCATCTGCGTGCGGCCGGTGGGCGAGGTGGTGGTCGCGCACGCCGTCATGCCCAATGCGACGGCGAAGGCCAGTATGCGAAGTTTCATGCGCGCCCCCTGCGGCGGTGTACACGGCAGGAGTCTGGAGAAGGACATCTTAAACTTTCGTCAATCACATTAAGCCTGCGCACCGCTGTACACCTGGAGGACAGCGAGCGCTAGCGCATTGTTCAGGATGTGAGCCCCAATGGGCGCCCAAAGTGTCCCGGTGGCCCGGTACAGAGCCGCGAAAACGGCACCCATCCCGGCGTAGACGACGATCAGGAACAACGTGCTGGTAGCCGGCTTGCCATTGAGGCCGGGCATTTCGTGCACCAGGGCAAAGACCACACTGCTCAGCAGCAGACCAAGCACCGGCCAGCCGGCCTGCCACAGCCGCCCAAACAGCACGCGACGGAACAGCAGTTCCTCGTACAGCGGTGCGAGGGCGACCGCGAACAACGCCAGGAACACCGGGTACTGCGCGAATCCGGCTTCGATCAGTTCCAGATTGCTCGGCGTGAGATCGAGGCCGAGTGCTCGTCCCATGCCGGTCAGCAGGGTGCTGAGGAGGAAGGTCGCCACGCCTCCCAACAGGACAAGCCACCACGTCCGTGGACGCCGTGCCGCAGCCCAGGACGTGGATCGCTCGATGGGCGTCGCGCGTCGGCGCCAGAAGTACAGCACCAGCGCGGCGCCACCGGTGCTGACGAGCGTGAGCAGGATCAAGAACAGTACCGGGGGTGTTCCGACCGCGGACTGCAACTGCGCTGCACTCAGATCGTTGCCTTGCTGCGCCAATTGCACGCCGCGCCACGCAGACCAGCCGAAGATCCCCAGCATCATCGTGGAGAACGACAGCAGGATTGCCAGTACGACATCGAGCGCAAACGCGGACAATGCTGCGCGCAGCGGCGCGTTATCGCCGGCCTGCGCCGGATCGTACGGGCTCGTCGTCATCCCCGAGGCGTCACACGTCGAGGTTGGAGACCTTCAGCGCGTTGTCCTCGATGAATTCGCGGCGCGGTTCCACCACGTCGCCCATCAGCGTGCTGAAGATCTGGTCGGCGGCGACTGCGTCTTCGATGCGGACCTGCAACAGACGACGCGTATCGGGATTGACCGTGGTGTCCCACAGCTGCTCGGGATTCATTTCGCCCAAGCCCTTGAAGCGCTGGATGCTGCGGCCCTTCTTGGCTTCCTCGAGCAACCACGCCTGCGCATCGGCGAACGTGGCCACCGGCTGCGCCTTGTTGCCGCGGATGACCTGCGCGCCTTCGCGCACCAGGCCGTGCAACAGTGCGGCGGCTTCGCGCAGCGGACGCAGTTCACCGCTTTCGAAGGCCGACAACGAGAGCACCTGCACCAATTCCTCACCCATGTGTCGGCGCATCGCAAGCAACGCGGCGGGACGCTGTTCGGTCGCCGGCTGCAGCGTCAGCGAATAACGCGCACTCCCCAGGCTGCCGCGGTTGAGCTTGGCTTCTAGTGCGGTGAGTTCATGGCGCTCGTCGATGTTCTGCTGCAGGTGTTCTGCATCGAGCGGAGTGAAGTCGATCAGCGATTCCAGCAGCACCGGATCGTAGCGGTGCGCATTGCGCGCGATGGTGTCGCGCGCGGTGGTGAAGACGAGCAGCAGCTTCTCGAGCGCTTCGCCGGAGATCGGCGGTTCGCCATCGGCAGGCACCAGCGACGCACCTTCGACCGCGTTGTTCGCCAGGTAGACGTTGAGCGCCGCATCGTCCTTCAGGTAAAGCTCCTGCTTGCCCTGCTTGAGCTTGTAGAGCGGCGGCAGGCCGATGTAGACATGGCCGCGTTCGATCAGCTCCGGCATCTGCCGGTAGAAGAACGTCAGCAGCAGCGTGCGGATGTGCGAACCGTCGACGTCGGCGTCGGTCATGATGATGATGCGGTGGTAGCGCAGCTTGTCCGGGTTGTACTCGTCCTTGCCGATGCCGGTGCCGAGCGCGGTGATCAGCGTGCCGACTTCGGCGCTGGCGAGCATGCGGTCGAAGCGCGCCCGTTCCACGTTGAGGATCTTGCCGCGCAGCGGCAGCACCGCCTGGTTCTTGCGGTTGCGACCCTGCTTGGCGGAACCGCCCGCGGAGTCACCCTCGACGATGAAGAGTTCGGACAGCGCCGGATCCTTCTCCTGGCAGTCGGCCAACTTGCCGGGCAGGCCAGCGATATCCAGTGCGCCCTTGCGGCGGGTCAGGTCGCGCGCCTTGCGGGCGGCCTCGCGGGCGCGGGCGGCGTCGACGATCTTGCCGGCGATCGCACGGGCTTCGTGGGGGTGTTCCTGCAGGAACTCCTCCAAACGTGCGCCGAACGTGCTCTCAACGACCGGCCTGACGTCGGAGCTGACCAGTTTCTCCTTGGTTTGCGAGGAGAAGCTGGGGTCCGGCACTTTCACCGACAACACGGCAATCATGCCTTCGCGCATGTCGTCGCCCGACAGGTTGACCTTCGCCTGCTTGGCGATGCCGTTCTGTTCGATGTAGTTCGTCAACGTGCGCGTCAGCGCGGCACGGAAGCCGATCAGGTGGGTACCACCATCCTTCTGCGGGATGTTGTTGGTGAAGCAGAACATCGTTTCCTGGTAGGCGTCGGTCCACTGCAGGGCGACGTCCACCGTGATGCCGTTCTGCTCGCCACTGACCGCGATCACGTTCGGATGCAGCGGTGTCTTGAGGTGGGCCAGATGCTCCACGAAGCTGCGGATACCGCCTTCGTAGTGGAAATCGTCGTGGCGGCCTTCGCCGCGCTCGTCGACCAGCACGATCTTGACGCCGGAATTGAGGAACGACAGTTCACGCAACCGGCGGGCCAGGATGTCGTAGTGGAACTCGACGTTGCCATGGAAGGCCGTCACCGACGGCCAGAAGCGCAGCGTCGTGCCGCGCTTCGTGGAGTTTTCGATCTGGTTCAACGGACCCAGCGCCGCGCCGTTGCTGTATTCCTGGCGGTAGTGAAACCCGCCCTGGAAGATATCCAGCTGCAGTTTTTCGGAGAGCGCATTGACCACGCTGACGCCCACGCCGTGCAGGCCGCCAGACACTTTGTAGCTGTTGTCGTCGAACTTGCCGCCCGCGTGGAGCACCGTCATGACGACTTCAGCGGCAGATACCTCGCGGCCGAGCTTGGCGCTCATCTGCGCATGCTTGCCGACCGGAATGCCGCGGCCGTTGTCGGACACCGACACCGAGCCATCGGCATGGATGGTGACCGCGACATGGTCGGCATGGCCAGCCAGCGCCTCGTCGATCGAGTTGTCGACGACTTCGAACACCATGTGGTGCAGGCCCGTGCCGTCATGGACGTCGCCGATGTACATGCCGGGACGCTTGCGAACCGCTTCCAGCCCTTCCAGGGCGGTGATGCTGTTGGCGTCGTACGTATTGCCGTTCGGTGCAGAAGAGGTCGTTTCGTCGGTCATTCGCTTCGTGTCGGCTTCATGGCGGGCGCCGCGCCACCGGGCCGGTGGGCGCATTGCGGGAGCCAAGGGATCAATGCGGAATTATAGCACCGGTGGGCACTTAGCCCCTGTTTCAAGGGTTGGACAGGCGCAGGACAACCCCTTGTTCCACGTGGAACAAGGTGGGTCGAATGGCGGAGTCCTTCAGGCCTGCGGGTGCTTCGGTCCCCGTGATGAACACTTGCGCATCGCTGGCCAGCAGCCGCTCCAGGATCCGGCGCTGGTGATGCCGGTCCAGCTCGGACGCCAGGTCGTCCAGCGCGATCACCGGCCACTCGCCTCGCCGGCAGGCGAAATCCTGGGCTTGCGCGAGCAGGCAGGACAGGGCCGTCAGCTTGGCTTGGCCTCGGGAGAGGGTTTCGCGCTGGGGTAGGGCGGAGTAGTCGATGCGCCAGTCGGCCCGATGCGGTCCCACGGTTGTGTAGCCCGCCGCCCGATCCCTATCCCGTGCCAGCAGCAGCGCATCGGCCAGCGACAGCTCGTGTCGGCGCCAGCCGGGGAGAAACTGCAGCGATGCCTCCCCAAGGGAAGGGGCCAGTTCCCGCACGACCGCAGCCAGGTCGTCCTGAAGCGCATCGAGGTACCCCTGGCGATGGCCCGTGAGGGGTTCTCCCGCTTCTGCGAGTTCGTGGTCCCAGGCATCCAGCTGCCCACCGCCGATACCGGCCTTCAACAGCGAATTCCGCTGCTTCAAGGCGCGGGCATAGCGACGCCACAAGGGAAGGAAGCCTCCCTCACGCCCCTGTTCCACGTGGAACAACCCCCAATCCATGAAACGGCGGCGAGGTTCGCCGCCACCCGTGACCAGGGCGTGGCTCCCAGGCTCGAAGCTGACGACCGCCAAGGCGGCGCAGAGATCGCCCAGTTGGGCGACGTTTTCGCCATCGAGCCGACCTGTCCACGCCTGACCGCTGTGACGCAGACCGGCTCGGCGCTGCCGACCTTGGGCGGCTTCACGCCACTCGACGAAGACTTCGATCGCGTCGGCACCTGTCCGCACGAGCCCATCCCGCACGCGTCCCCGGAAACTCCGGCCATAAGCCATGAGATGCAGCGCTTCCAACAGGCTGGTCTTGCCGGCGCCGTTATCACCGGTAATCAGGTTGAGGCCTGCCTCTGGCGCCAGCGATACCTGGGCGAACCGGCGCAACCCATTCGCCTCAAGGCGTGTTACCTGCATGAAAACAGCCTCAGGCACCCGATCAAGGGCCGGACACGGGCGCAGCTCCGCATGGGTGGGGGACAGACAGACGGCAGCGACATGATGGAAATTCTACGTGAGCCGCCACCGATACCGGGCCAGCTCGATTCCTGCGTCCCCATAAACGGCATCGCCCGGCAGAAGCCGGGCGATCCATCGTGTTCCACGTGGAACAGGAGTGTCAGAGGCGCAGCGGCATGACGACGTGCCGCGACTTCTCGCTGCTGGCCTCGCGGACCAGGGCCGAGGAGTTCGCATCACGCAGCTGCAGGACGATGTGCTCGTCGCGCAGCGCCGACAGCGCATCCAGCAGGTAGTTCACGTTGAAGCCGATCGCCAGGCCATCGACCTTGGTGTCGGCCTCGATCTCTTCCTGGGCTTCTTCCTGCTCCGGGTTGTGGGCGCTGATCTTCAGCTGGCCTGGCGACACCTCGACGCGCACGCCCCGGTACTTCTCGTTCGAAAGGATCGCGGCACGCTGGAGCGCGGCACGCAGCACCTCACGGTCCAACAGCACCTCACGGTCCGCACCAATCGGGATCACTGCGGCGTAGTCGGGGAAGCGGCCATCGATCAGCTTCGAGGTGAAAGTGACATCGTCACGCTTCACGCGGATATGGCTGCGACCGACTTCAAGTTCCAGGCTGCGGTCGCCGCCCTCCAGCAGACGCTGGAGTTCGGTCACACCCTTGCGCGGCACGATGATCTGGCGCTTGCCGACCGGCGCGCCTTCAAGCTGCGATTCGCACAGGGCCAGGCGATGGCCATCGGTCGCCACGCAGCGCAGCGTCTTCTCGCTGAGGTCGAACAACAGGCCATTGAGGTAATAGCGGACGTCCTGCTGCGCCATCGCGAAGGAGGTGCGTTCGATCAGCTCCTTGAGCGTCGCTTCGGGCACTTCGATCCGCTCGGTGGCTTCCACTTCGTCGACCGACGGGAAATCGTTGGCCGGCAGGGTCGCCAAGGTGAACCGGCTGCGTCCCGCCTGCACCGTCACCTTGTCGCCGGTCTGGCTCACGGTGACTTTGCTGCCATCGGGCAGTGCGCGAATGATGTCGAACAGCTTGCGCGCGGGGATCGTGGTTTCGCCGTCCTGCGCGTCATCCACGGCGCTGCGGGAAATCATCTCCACTTCCAGATCGGTACCCGTCAGCGACAGCTGGCCGTTCTGTACCTGCACCAGGAAATTCGCCAGGACCGGCAGCGTCTGCCGGCGTTCTACCACGTTGACCACTTGGGCCAAGGGCTTGAGGAATGCTTCGCGCTGCAGACTGAAACGCATGAGTGTGGGAGCCCCTTCGCTTTTGATTTTAGGACTAAAAACTTAAAAGCTGGTGGTGATGGTAGGGCGAAAATTCCGGGAAAACCCACCTAACACCTTGATTCTTATTGCTTTTATACCACTCGCAACCCGGTGGACAGGGCCTGGCGAAGTAGTGCGGGAACATGTGGATAACTTTCGTCCCCAAAATCCTGCACATCTTGTCCACAACCGATCCCGCCGATTGTCCACGAAGTTGTGCGTTGCGACCGCCGCCCGCCTTCCCGACAATGGCCCCACGGTGTTCGCAGGCCTGATGCGAAGGCCTGAGGGGCCTTACTCGCTGAGCTTGCGGATCAGCTTGTCCCAGTCCTCTCGCAACTTGCCGTCGGCCTCCATGAGGCTGCGGATCTGGCGGCAGGCGTGCAGCACGGTCGTGTGGTCACGACCGGCGAACGCATCGCCGATCTCCGGCAGGCTGTGTTCGGTCAGTTCTTTCGCCAAGGCCATCGCCACCTGCCGCGGACGCGCCAGTGAACGCGTGCGCCGCTTGGACAACAGGTCCTTGATTTGCAGACCATAGTAGTCTGCCACGGTCTTCTGGATATTGGGGATGCTGATGGCCTGCTGCTGCGCGCGCAGCAGGTCGCGCAGGGTTTCCTGGGCGAACTCCGTGGTGATCGCCCGGCCAGTGAAGTTGGCCCGCGCCGCCAGGGTGTTGAGCGCGCCTTCCAGATCGCGCACGTTGCTGCGCATCTTCTTGGCGAGCAGGAACGCCACGTCGTCGGGAATCTGCGCGCCGCGCTCGTGCGCCTTGGCGAGGACGATAGCCGCGCGCGTTTCGAAGTCGGGCGGATCGATCGCCACGCTCAAACCCCACGCCAAGCGGGATTTCAGACGCGGCTCCAGGCCCTCCACTTCGCGCGGATAGCGGTCGCAGGTCAGGATGATCTGCTGGCGGCCATCGAACAGCGCATTGAAGGTGTGGAAGAACTCTTCCTGCGTGCGGTCCTTGCCGGCGAAGAACTGGATGTCGTCGATCAGCAGCGCATCCACTTGCTGGAAGCGGCGCTTGAACTGATCCATCGACTTCTCGATCAGCGCCTTGGTCATCGCGCTGAAGAACTGCTCGCTGCGCAGGTACAGCACGCGCGCGGACGGGTTCTGCCGGCGCAGTTCGTTGCCCGCGGCGAACATCAAGTGGGTCTTGCCCAGACCGGTGCCGCCGTACAGCAGCAAAGGGTTGTGCGCGCGGTCGCCCGGCTTCTGCGCGGCTTGCCAGGCAGCGGCGCGGCCGAGCTGGTTGCTGCGGCCCTCGACGAAGTTGTCGAAGGTGTAATGCGTGTCCAGATTGCCGTCGAACGGTTCCACCGGCGCCGCGTTGGCGCGAAGGCTGCCTGAGGTGGCCGGTGCCGTGCTTGGCTCGGCAGGCTTGTTGCGCGAACCGATCTCCAGCGACACGTCGTCGTGCCCGGCGAAATGATCGAGCAATTCGCGGATGCGGCCGAGGTAGCGCTCGCGCACCTGTTCCACGATGAAGGCGTTCGGTGCGTACAGCACCACGGCATTGCTGCGCTGCTCGGCCTGCAAGGGCTTCAGCCAGGTGTGTACGTCCTCGGCCGGCAGTTCGGCTTCCAGGCGTTCGAGGCAACGGGGCCAGGCATCCATCAGGTGGAACAACTCGCGATAGGTATTGGGGTCGAACACGCTGTCCCGCGATGCCGGCGCCGGTATCGCGGAGGTGTCGTCGATGGGGCCGGCCAGACTACCACCGGGGCCCCGACCCGCCAACGATCCTGTGCATAAGATGTGGATGAATGGACGAACGGCGCGCCGACCCCGCATCAGTCGGACCGCTTGCGATGAAAGCAGAGGGGGAGTTGACCGTAAGCCGGTGCTTCCTATAGAATTTCCGGTTCTTTCCACCCGAACACGCCCGAGGGCCCCATGGCCACCAAGCGCACTTACCAACCCAGCAACCTGAAGCGCAAGCGCGACCACGGTTTCCGTGCCCGTATGGCCACTGCCGATGGCCGCAAGATCCTGGCCCGTCGCCGTGCCAAGGGCCGCAAGCGCCTGACCGCCTGATGGCGGCTTGGTCGCTTCGTGCGGCCAAGGCACCCATGCGTTCCTTGCATCACCAGAAGCCCGCCCGGTCACGAGCGGGCTTCTTGCTGAGATGAGCACCGGCTTCCCGCGTTCCGCGCGGGTACGCGCACGCGCTGACTATGCGCGCGTGTTCGACAGTGCCCGACGTACGTCCGATCCCCTGATGAGCCTGCACTGGTTGCCGGGCGACGGCCCTGCGCGCCTTGGTCTGGCCGTGTCGCGCAAGGTGGATACGCGCGCCGTCATGCGCAACCGGATCAAGCGGCAGCTGCGCGAGCATTTCCGCCGGCTGCGCGACCGTCTTCCTGGTGGCGACTACGTGGTGGTCGCGCGCGCGCCGGCGGCCAAGACCGAACCGCTCCAGCTGCGCGCCACGTTCGAACGCGTCCTGACCCGTGCTGGCGCATTGCCCGCATCGGCACCGGGCGGCACAATGCCGCCGGGCTTGAATTCGCCGCCGCCGCCACCCACTCCTCTTTCTCCGACCAAACCGGTTACCGACGCCGGTTGAGACTGCCTGCCTGATGAACCAGACCCGTGTATTCCTGATCTTCGCCTGGCTGATGGTGGCGACCCTGCTGTGGTTCGAATGGAGCCGGGACAAGGCAGCGCCCGCACCGGCGGCCACGGTGGCCGCCCAAACCACGGGCGCCTCGACCGGCAGCACGGTGCCTTCAGCGACCCCCGTCGCGGCGACGCCCGCCGGAACGGTACCGGCCGCACCGACGGTGGCGCCCGCGGTGGCTGGTGCCTCGCCTGCCGCTCGCTCCGCGGCCGCGCGCGTGACCCTCAGCAACGACGTCCTGCGCCTGGTGCTGGATGGTGGCAGCGTGTTGCAGGCCGACCTGCTGCATTACCCCGCCAGCAAGACCCCCGGCAGTGGCCCGGTGCGCTTGTTCAGCGATGATCCGCAGCATTACTACGTTGCCGAAAGCGGCTGGGTCAGCAGTGGCGCCCAGGCGCCCGACCATCATGCGTTCGTACCGGAGAACGGTGCGGGCGAAGCGGTCCTGGCCCAGGGCAGCGACAGCATCAGCATGCCGTTCGTGTGGCAGGGCCCGGATGGCGTCACCATCCGCCGCACGTACACGCTCAAGCGCGCCAGCTACGAAATCGAAGTCAGCGACCAAGTGGTCAACGCTGGTGCAGGCACCTGGCAAGGCACTGTCTACCGCCAACTGTTGCGCACGCCGCCGCAGGTGAAGAGCGGCATGACCAATCCTGACTCCTTCAGCTTCAACGGCGCCACCTGGTGGGACGGCGGCTACCAGCGCCGCAAGTTCAACGAGGACTACCTGGAAGACGGCCGCGTCGACAAGCAGGTCAAGGACGGCTGGATCGCGATCCTGCAGCACCACTTCTTCAGTGCGTGGATCCCGCAGTCCACCGATACCACCACCATCTCGCTGGATACGCCTGCCGGCAACACGCAGGCACTGATTCGCGAAATGGGTCCTGGCGTGAACGTCGGTCCGGGCCAGCAGGCCACCACGACCGCGCGTTTGTGGGTAGGGCCCAAGCTGGTCGACAAGATCAAGCAGACCAACGTCACCGGCCTGCACCGCGTGGTGGACTACAGCCAGTTCGCGATCTTCGACTTCATCGGCCAGGGCCTGTTCTTCATCCTCAACCTGTTGCACGGCTTCATCGGCAACTGGGGCTGGTCGATCATCGGCCTGGTGATCCTGGTGAAGCTGGCGCTGTATCCGCTGTCGGCGGCGCAATACAAGAGCTTCGCCAAGATGCGCAAGTTCCAGCCGCGCATCCAGCAGTTGAAGGAACGCTACGGCGACGACAAGCAGAAGTTCCAGGTCGCCATGATGGAGCTGTACAAGAAGGAGAAGATCAACCCGATGGGCGGCTGTCTGCCGATCCTCGTGCAGATGCCGGTGTTCCTGGCGCTGTACTGGGTGCTGGTCGAATCGGTCGAACTGCGCCAGGCACCGTGGTTCGCCTGGATCCAGGACCTCACTGCGCGCGATCCGTACTTCATCCTGCCCGTGCTCAACATGCTGGTGATGTGGCTGACGCAGAAGCTGACGCCGGCGCCGGGCATGGATCCGATGCAGCAGAAGATGATGCAGTTCATGCCGCTGGTGTTCGGCGTGATGATGGCCTTCTTCCCCTCGGGCCTGGTGCTGTACTGGGTGACCAACGGTGCGCTCGGCCTGCTGCAGCAGTGGTGGATGACCAAGCGTCATGGCGAATCGGCCACGCCGCCGAAGACCGCCATCGCGAAGTAAGCCGCGACACGGTAACCGCCACGAAGCCCGCCCTCCGGCGGGCTTCGTGTTTCCGCTACGCTAAAAGCCCGGGCCAACGCGATATCCCATGAACGCAGCACAGGACACCATCGTCGCGATCGCCAGTGCGCCGGGCGCGGGCGGCGTCGGCATCGTGCGGTTGTCGGGTCCCGAAGCACGTCGCATCGCGCAGACGATTTCAGCGCGCACGCTGCACCCGCGGCGCGCGCACCACGTCCGATTCCTCGAGGTCGATGGCGTCGTCATCGATGATGGCATCGCGCTTTCCTTCCCTGGGCCTGCCAGCTTCACCGGCGAGGATGTCGTCGAACTGCAAGCCCATGGCAGTCCTGTCGTACTGCAGCAACTGGTGGCGCGCGCCTGCTCGCTCGGTGCTCGTGTGGCCAGGCCGGGCGAATTTTCCGAGCGCGCCTTCCTCAACGGGAAGTTGGATCTGGCGCAGGCGGAAGCCATCGCCGACCTGATCGCCGCTGCCGATACGCGCGCGGCTCGCGCGGCTCGCCGATCGCTCGACGGTGCGTTCTCGCAACGCGTCGACGCGCTGGGAGCGCACCTGCTGGCGCTGCGCGTGCATGTCGAAGCCGCGATCGATTTTGCCGACGAACCGCTCGATACCCTGGGCGGCGAACAGGTGCGCGCGCGCTTGTCCGTCGCGCGGGAAGGGCTCGATACGCTGATCGTCGATGCCGAGCGTGGGCGCAAGCTGCGCGATGGTGTCCATGCGGTGATCGTGGGTCCCCCCAACGCAGGCAAGAGCTCGCTGCTCAATGCGCTGGCGGGCAGTGACCGTGCGATCGTCACCGATGTCGCCGGCACCACGCGCGACACGTTGCGCGAGACGATCCGCCTGGATGGGCTCGAGCTGCATCTGGTCGATACCGCCGGATTGCGCGACGACGGCGATGCCATCGAGCGCGAAGGCATGCGTCGCGCGCGCGCCGAACTGCAGCGCGCCGACCTGGCGCTGGTGGTGGTCGACGCGCGCGACCCGGGTGCGGGACGCTCCGCCGTCGCCGATGACATCGCCGGCGTGCCCGCGGTCCTGTGGATCCACAACAAGATGGACTTGCTGGCCGACCCACCACGGGACGACGCCACGACCGTGCATGTCTCGGCGGCGCGGGGCACCGGTCTCGGCACGCTCCATCAGCGACTACGCGCGCTGGCGACCGGGCATTCGGTCGAGGGTGCCGAAGGCGAGTTCTCTGCGCGCGCGCGCCATGTCGAGGCCCTCCAGCGGGCAGCTGGCCACGCCGGAACGGCCCACCTGCACCTGCAGCACGAGCACCTGGAACTGGCCGCGGAGGAGTTGCGCCTGGCCCACGACGCGCTGGGCGAAATCACGGGTCGGATCAGCGCCGACGACCTGCTGGGCCACGTGTTCTCCACGTTCTGCATCGGCAAGTAGCGCTCAAGCCACGAATCGCGATAAAAGTGTGACGTGCATCAAGTGTGGTCGGTGAGGCGCCGACGTACCCTGAGCATCGGGTAGGGGTACCCGAAACAGGCATCGCACCGCTCTCCACTGGGCCTTTGGCCGGGAAGAGGTGTCCGGAGAGCGGGCCCGCACCGACCGATCCGCCCCGAAGCCGCGCGCCGGCGCCGGGGCATCGCCATCATTAGAAACGTTCTTTGGGGGAGTAGAAACGATGTCCTTGATTCGCAAGACCGGGCGCCTGCGCTATGCCGCGCCGCTGTTGCTGGTCGTTGCCGTGGCCGCCTGCTCGAAGCAGGATGAAGCCGCTGCACCGGCCGCAACCACCGCCGCCACGCCTGCCGCCACGCCGCCCCCGCCGGCGGTGTCCGCCCAGGTCCAGGCCATGGATGCCGACGCCTTGCGCGAAGCGGCCACCAAAGCGCTGCGCGAAAACCGTATCTACGCCCCCGGCGGCGACAACGCGATGGAGTACTACCTCGCGCTGCGCGACAAGCTCCCCAACGATCCGGGCGTCACCAGTGCACTGACGGACCTGTTGCCTTACACGGTGATCGCGGCCGAACAGAGCATCGCGCGCGAGGAGTTCCCCGAAGCCCAGCGCCTGGCAGCGATCATCGAAAAGGCTGATCCGAAGCAGCCGGCGTTGCCGCGCCTGCAGCAGAGCATCACCACGGCCCAACAGGCGGTCGCCCAACGCGCCGTCACCGACGAAGCCGCCAAGACGAAAGCTACCGAAGACGCGAAGCTGAAGGAACAGCAGCGCCTGACCCAGCAGGCCGAACAGCAGCGCGCGACCGAAGCCGCTGCCGCGCAGCAGCTCGCACAGCAGCAGGAAGCCGCACGTGCCGAAGCCGCGCGCCAAGAGTCCGAACGCCAGGCCGCCGCGCAACGAGAAGCTGCCGAGCGCCAGGCCGCCGCCGCGCGTGCGGCGGCGCCCGCGGCCGCACCGAGCCAGGCGCTGCGCGCCGTCAGCACGCCTGCACCGCGCTATCCCACCGAAGCCCTGCGGTCCGGTACCCAGGGCGAGGTGCTGGTCGAGATCACCGTCGGTACCGATGGTTCGGTGACCAATGCGCGCGTCGTACGCGCCACGCCCGCTCGCGTATTCGATCGCGAAGCGCTGAACGCCGTACGACGTTGGCGGTTTGAGCCGGTGGATGCGCCGGTGACCACGCGCCGGACGATCGGCTTCAGTCCGGGCGGTTGATCGCGCCCGATGGGAACGAAGACGCCGGCCTTGCGCCGGCGTTTTCGTTTTCCGCCCTCAATGCAAACGGCCACCGCGAGGTGGCCGTTTGGACGAAAACGACACGGACATCAGCCGGCGATGGCGAGCTTTTCCTGGTGATAGCGACGCACCGCCGCGAACCACAGCAAGGCCGCCACGCCAAACGCCGCACCCACGTAGATCAGCCATGTCTGCGCGCTGATGTACTCGTTGCGGATGACCTTGAGCAGCAACTGGTTCTGGGCCAGGAACGGCACCGCGAACTGCCAGAGTTGGCTCTTCAGCGGATTCGCCATCAGCGCGAACGTGGGGATCATCGGCAGCAGCATCAGCCACGTCATGTGGCTCTGCGCCTCCTTCATGCTCTTGGCCGACGCCGCCAGGTACGTGAGCAGCGAGGTGCCGATGAACAACATCGGGACCAGGATCAGCAGCATCTTGCCGATCGCCAGGAAGGACACGTTCAATTGCCGTCCCAGCGTGCCCGCGAATTGCGCGCTGAACTTGAAAGCCAGCAGGGTGAGCAGCAGGGTGGCCAGGCCGATCACGCACGCGGCGGCGATCTTGCCGCTGACGACGGCACTGCGTGGTGCGGGGGTCGCCAGCAAGGGCTCAAGCGACTGGCGTTCGCGCTCGCCGGCCGTTGCGTCGAGGATCAGGTAGGCGCCGCCGATGAAGGACGTCAGGATCAGCAGGTAAGGCAGCAGCACCGATAGCAGCATGCCCTGCTTGGCCTCCGGCGTGGCCATGTCCTGCAAGCCGATGTTGACCGGTCGCGCGACCGACGCATCCACGCCGCGTGCGAGCAGGCGCAACGCACCGACTTGCTGGCTGTAGGCGTTCAGCGCCGCCTGCAGGCGTTGCGTCGGGATGTCCGCGTCACGACGCGTGCTGTCGCGGATGATCTCGACCAGGGCGGGACGACCGTTGCGCCAGTCTTCGGCATAGTCGGGGCTGATGCGCAGCGCGGCATCGATCTCCTGCGAGCGGATCGCCGCATCCAGGTTCTCCGGCGCCGCTGCGGCGGTGATGCCGTTGGTGGCGAGGAACTTCACCAGGTTAGGTGCGTGCTCGGCGCCGACCATCGGGATCTCCAGCGTCTTGTCGACCTGGGTACGGATGCGGTTCTCGGTCAGGTAGCCCATGCCGAGCATCAGCGCCGGATACAGCAGCGGGCCGAGGAAAAGGGCGAGCGCCAGCGTGCGGCGATCGCGGGAGAGGTCGCGCAATTCCTTGCGCATCACGGTGAAAACGATGCGGAACATGTTCATGCCACCAGGCCCTCCTCCGAACCGATCACTTTGACGAATGCATCCTCCAGGTTGTCCTCGCCCGCTTGTTCGCGCAGCTCGTCGGCGGTGCCGGCGGCGACCACCGTGCCCTTGGCGATGATGACGATGCGGTCGCAGAGCGCGGCCACCTCTTGCATGATGTGGCTGGAGAAGATCACGCAGCGGCCTTCGTCGCGCAGCTGGCGCAGGAAGCCGCGCATCGCGCGCGTGGTCATCACGTCCAGGCCGTTGGTCGGCTCATCGAGGATGACGTTGCGCGGGTCGTGGACCAGTGCGCGGGCGATCGCGGTCTTGGTGCGCTGGCCCTGGCTGAAGCCCTCGGTCTGGCGGTCGAGGATGTCGCCCATGTCGAGCGCATCGGACAGTGCCTGCGTGCGTGCCGCGATCTGCGCCGCCGACAGGCCGTGCAGTTCGCCGAAGTAGGCGATGTTCTCGCGTGCGGTCAGGCGCTTGTACACGCCGCGCGCGTCGGGCAGCACGCCGAGCGCGCGGCGCACCGCGACCGGATCTTGCGTGGCGTCGATGCCGTCCACGGTCACCTGCCCGCGGTCGGGCGACATCAGGGTGTACAGCATGCGCATGGTGGTGGTCTTGCCTGCGCCGTTCGGGCCGAGCAGGCCGGTGATCTGGCCGTCGCGGGCGGTGAAGCTGACGCCGTCCACCGCGGTGACGGTGCCGGTCTTCGTCTTGAAGGTCTTGTGGAGATCGTTGGCGATGATCATGAGGTCATGTCCATTGAGTTGGGCGGGCGCGCAGGGCGCGGCTCACGGCTCCCAGCCGTTGAAGCTGGTGAAGGGCGGTACGTAGTCGAGGCTGTCCAGGCATTTCGCGTCCAGGCCCTTGGCGTCGGCCGTCTCGAGGAATCGGCCCAGCAGCTTGGGCATGCAGCCCACGGCGAACGTGCCGTGGCCCTGGCCCTTCAGCACCAGGTGGCGGCCGTTCGACAACGTGCGCAGCACCTGCTCGCCATAGCGCGGCGGGGTTACCGGGTCCATCTCGCCGGACGTCACCAGCGTCGGGATATCGGAGGTCCACGCGGTGTGGAAATCCGCCGGACGCGTGCCGGTCGGCCAGGCGCCGCATTGCGCCTTCAGGGTGTCGCCGAGCGCGTTGCCCAGCACCGTGTCGCTGTCGGCGGGATCGTTCTTCAGCAGGTCCGCATCTTCGGCGCAGATCACCGAGAGCTGCATGCCGTGCATGAACTGGTCGCCGACCTGCGTTTCCAGCAGCTTGGCCAGCGACATCAGCGAGCCGTAGCGGCCTTGCTGGGCTTCGTTCAACACCAGCGGCAGCAACGCCGCGCCCTGCGGGTAATAGGAGTACATGCGGGTGATGCCCGCGACCGTGCCGGCGGTGACCTCGCCGGTGACCAGCTCGCCGGTGGACGGGTCGCGGTACTCGGTCTTCACCGGGGTGGTCGCCAATCCCGTCATCAGCGTGCGCAGCTGGCCGCGCAGGTCGTCGCCGAAGCGCTGCTTGCAGGTCGCGTCCGCCTGGCAGCGCTGGAACTGCAGGGCCAGCGCGGCGTCCAGGTTGCGCGCATGTTCGCTGCCCAGCACGAGCTCGTTGGGTACCACGCCGTCGATCACCACGCTGCGCGTGCTGTCCGGGTGGTGCATCGCGTACTGCTGGGCCACGCGCGTGCCGTACGAGCCGCCGACCAGGTTGATCTTCGTCGCCCCCAGCGCCTTGCGCACGCTGTCCAGGTCGCGCACGGCATCGCTGGTGGTGTAGAAGCGCGGATCGGCCTGCAGCGACGCCGCGCAGGCGCGGGCGAATTCGACCGCCGACGCTTCGCTCATGTCCTCGGCATCGCCGTAGGCATTGCGGCCTTCATCGTCCTTGCAGGACAGCGGGTTCGACTTGCCGGTGCCGCGCTGGTCCACCAGCACGATGTGGCGCGACTTGCGTACCTCGCGGAAGGCGCCATCGATGGCAGGCCAGACCTGCACGGCCGACTGGCCCGGGCCGCCGGCGAGGAAGAACACCGGGTCCTCGGTCGCCGCGCCTTCGTTGGTGGCGGGCAGCCAGGCGATGTTGAGCGCGACCTTGCGGCCCTCCGGCTTGGCCGGATCCTCGGCCACCTCGTACGTCGTGCATTGCGCTTCGACGTTGGTGGTCAGGTAGGGCGCGGTCAGCGTGCAGGGCTTGAAAGAGAGCTCACCGTAGTGGCGGACGGCCTGCTGGTCGGGGCCCGGGGCCGCGCCATTGCAACCGGCGAGTATCAAGGCGCCCAAGGCCGGCGCGAGTGTTCGACGAAACTGGAATTCCATGTATCTGTCCCGTTGTAGGCTGGTTCCAGCATGCCATGACGGGGCAGAGGGACGGATGTGACCGAAGGCCGATGCGCCCGGTGCTATTTGCTGCTGACCGGCTAAAGATCAACCTAGACGTATAGGCACAGCGAACGTACGGCGCTTCTGATGACACCTACTGTTCTAGGGTATGAGACAACTCGTAAGAAATCAGACGGGCGGCAATCTTGAACTTGGTCAATCGAGATCCACCAGTAGATCTCGGATGGAAATGCCCAATGCATTGCTTATGAGCCTGTGCAGATTTTTGTGTAACCGGATTTCGGTTTACAGCTGAGGGAGTCGTCCCTCGAACTGGATCGTAAACTGGTTCAACGCGGCCTTCCAGTCGCGGATCGGCAGCGTCCACTTCTTGCTGATGTTGCGCAGCGCCAGGTACATCAGCTTCACCAGCGCTTCGTCGGTCGGGAACGCGCCGCGGTGCTTGGTCAGCTTGCGCAGGCTGAAGTTCACCGACTCAATCGCGTTGGTGGTGTAGATCACCTTGCGGATCTCCGGGGCGAAGTCGAAGAACGGCGTCAGCCGCGCCCAGTTGCGACGCCACGATTGGCTGATCGGCAGGTACTCGGCGTCCCACTTGGCCTCGAACTCGGACAGGCGCTGCTCGGCTTCCGCCGCCGTGGCGCAGGTGTAGATGCGCTTCAGGTCGGCGGCCACTTCCGGTCGGCGTTTCCAGGTCACGTAGTTCAGGCTGTGTCGGACCATGTGCACCACGCACAGCTGGACCAGCGTCTGCGGGAACACGGCCTCGATCGCTTCGGGGAAACCCTTCAGCCCGTCGACGCAGGCGATGAAGATGTCCTGCACGCCGCGATTGCGCAGCTCGGTCACCACCTGCAGCCAGAACTTCGCCCCTTCCGTCTGCGCCAGCCACAGGCCCAGCACTTCCTTCTCGCCGGCCAGCGTGACGCCAATCGCCAGGTACACCGCCTTCACCCGCACCGCGCCCTCGCGCACCTTCACGTGGATGCAGTCGAGGTAGACGATCGGATACACCGCATCCAGCGGCCGGCCCTGCCACAGCTTGACCTCGTCGACCACCGCGTCGGTGACCGAGGAGATCAGGCTGGGTGACACTTCCGTGCCATACATTTCCTGCAGGTGCGCCTGGATCTCGCGCACCGTCATGCCGCGGGCGTACAACGACAGGATGCGCTCGTCGAAGCCGTTCCAGCGCCGTTGGTGCTTGGGCACGATCTGCGGCTCGAAGCTGCCTTGCCGGTCGCGCGGCACCTCGATCGGCATCTCGCCGAAGTCACCCTTCAACACCTTGCGGCTCTTGCCGTTGCGGGCGTTGCCCTCGGCGTTGCCGACCGGGTCGTGCTTCTCATGGCCCAGGTGCTCGGCCATCTCGGCTTCCAGCGCCCGCTCCACCAGCAGTTTGGTCAGCTGCTTGAGCAGGCCGTTCTCGCCGATCAGGTCTTCGGGCTTCTTGTAGTTGGCCATCAAGCTGGCCAACAATTCCTCAGGTACTTCGTGCTTGCGGGTTGTCATCGTGTCTCCGGGTCTGGCGGCAGTTTCCTGCCAAGGGCCCGGTTACACAAAATTTAGGACAGGCTCCAAAGTCGATTTACCGCATTGTCCACTGTACCCACTTCGACGAGCCGAGCACTCCCAGTCGATAGGAGCAATTCGGCCAGTTTGGGGTGCTGAGTAAACTTCGCACGAAGGACGCCACGCATGCGGTCGAACTTTGTTTTAGCCCAGTCGGGCTTTACATCCCAAACGTAGAGGCCATGTGCAGCCATGGCCGCCAATGCGGGTGTTGGCGCTGCCAGGATCCAATCTCGCACAACCTCCTTCCGCGCCTTTCCGGCCTGGTAAGCGTGTTCGGCGGTCGGGTAAACAAGACCTTCGAATTCAACTTCAGACCTGAAGAGATTACTGAACACGCCATACGGCTTTTCGTTTGAGCGGTAGAAGCGTACCTCGTCCACCGCCTGGGCGGCTTGCGCCGAGCGGGGCTTCATTGCTTTAGCGGTCTTAGGGGGCTTTGCGGTCTTCTTTGTCATGCGCGGGCTCCGTTTCTATTTCGTCGATGCTGATCTGAAGCGCTTCGCAATGATTGAGGATTAGCACCTCAACCAAACTGGTCAGGCTGCGCCTGTCGCGCTCTGCCGCGATCTCGGCGGCGGCCTTGATGGCCGGCTCGATCCGAAGCGTCATCACTGCCGTCTTGCGGCGTGGCCTTCCTCTGGGCATTCCAACCACTCAGGTGCTGTGATATGCAATCTTAACACAGTCTTTAGTATGTAAAAGTGCAGTACATTATTCCTTGCTAATAGTATTGAACTTAGTCGCGACACAGGTTGAGACTGGCCAGGGCGCTGCCGGAATCTGCGCGGTGAAGTGGACCCACTCCGTACGTCCTCAAAGGCAGCTTTGCTGACCCGCAGCCACATCCACGATGCGGAATTGGCCGCGCACCAGTTGCCCCCTCGCATCCCCACCAAGAACAAGGCGATCAACAAGCTGGCTCACTGCTAGGCGACACAAGACATGCCGGGCTCAAAAAACGGCCGAAATGCCAAATTTTCTTGATCGATCGTCCAAACATGCGGCTGCAAGAGCTGAAATGGCGGCCGAGCAGCGGCTGAAAGGTTGTCGCCGTGCAGCTGCGAGCCACGCCAAACCCCCGCCGGCAGGTATCAGGCCGCGCCACCGAAAGGTGTTCGCCGTGTAGCTGCTAGCCGTACAGAGCCCCTCGCGACAGAAGCTGGCAGTACCTCGGATAAAGCAGCCGCAGACGGCTACGAGCACAGAAGCCTTGCGTACTCGCACAGCCGTCCCAGCTGGGGAAAAGTCGCACGCCGTGCGACGGACATTGCGCACTTCTGGCTGCAAACAAACGGCCGACAAGTTGGCCGTTTAAACGCACTTCGTTCAGAAGTGGAAAGCACCTTATAAACCCGGAAAACAGGGCTTTACACGCCGGTGTACGTAACCGACACGAAAGTCATGTCAATCAGGTTGACAGGGCCCACCCCCGTCGCTACGTTGATAACTTGAAGCGGACACAACTGTATTAAGGCGTGCTCCGCAGGCAAGAAAAAACCCAGCCGTTGAAGACTGGGTTTGTTCTTTAAAACGAAGAACGCATTTTGGTCATCACGAGAGCGTTGGCGCGCTAGCGAGATGACTAGAAACGGGCAGTGGGAGTTAACGAGAACGACTCTCCTGCCGGACCGTCCTAGGTGCGTCCGCGTCGAACTGAGTGGCCCGACAAAGATGATAATTCCCGTATCCCGAAATTGTGTCAACTCGGGAACTGACCCTAGGCCAAAGACCGTTCTCTCACGCAACACGGAGACGAACATGAGCCTTACGGCCAAGATCGTGTCGGTGCGCGCCTACACCCGCAGCCGTTTCGGCCGCCGGGAACTGGTCCGCCGCCACTTTCGTTCGCGCCCGCGCCGCTAAGCGCGCCTCAGTGCCCTCCCTGGCCTGTTTCAGGGGAGAGGTAACCCGCGCTGTGTGATCGCGCCGCTACCGAGCAATCGGGCCCGGTCAGCAACATGAAGGCCGCCCGTAGGGGCGGCCTTTCCTACCTGTGGTCGTGGACCCTGCCGGTGGCGCTGGGAGGGTTGATCGGAGGGTTAACCTGATTCACTTAGGTGAGCAACAGCCGCGATGAGGAGCCTGTGCAGATTTTTGTGTAACCGGATTTCGGTTTACAGCTGAGGGAGTCGTCCCTCGAACTGGATCGTAAACTGGTTCAACGCGGCCTTCCAGTCGCGGATCGGCAGCGTCCACTTCTTGCTGATGTTGCGCAGCGCCAGGTACATCAGCTTCACCAGCGCTTCGTCGGTCGGGAACGCGCCGCGGTGCTTGGTCAGCTTGCGCAGGCTGAAGTTCACCGACTCAATCGCGTTGGTGGTGTAGATCACCTTGCGGATCTCCGGGGCGAAGTCGAAGAACGGCGTCAGCCGCGCCCAGTTGCGACGCCACGATTGGCTGATCGGCAGGTACTCGGCGTCCCACTTGGCCTCGAACTCGGACAGGCGCTGCTCGGCTTCCGCCGCCGTGGCGCAGGTGTAGATGCGCTTCAGGTCGGCGGCCACTTCCGGTCGGCGTTTCCAGGTCACGTAGTTCAGGCTGTGTCGGACCATGTGCACCACGCACAGCTGGACCAGCGTCTGCGGGAACACGGCCTCGATCGCTTCGGGGAAACCCTTCAGCCCGTCGACGCAGGCGATGAAGATGTCCTGCACGCCGCGATTGCGCAGCTCGGTCACCACCTGCAGCCAGAACTTCGCCCCTTCCGTCTGCGCCAGCCACAGGCCCAGCACTTCCTTCTCGCCGGCCAGCGTGACGCCAATCGCCAGGTACACCGCCTTCACCCGCACCGCGCCCTCGCGCACCTTCACGTGGATGCAGTCGAGGTAGACGATCGGATACACCGCATCCAGCGGCCGGCCCTGCCACAGCTTGACCTCGTCGACCACCGCGTCGGTGACCGAGGAGATCAGGCTGGGTGACACTTCCGTGCCATACATTTCCTGCAGGTGCGCCTGGATCTCGCGCACCGTCATGCCGCGGGCGTACAACGACAGGATGCGCTCGTCGAAGCCGTTCCAGCGCCGTTGGTGCTTGGGCACGATCTGCGGCTCGAAGCTGCCTTGCCGGTCGCGCGGCACCTCGATCGGCATCTCGCCGAAGTCACCCTTCAACACCTTGCGGCTCTTGCCGTTGCGGGCGTTGCCCTCGGCGTTGCCGACCGGGTCGTGCTTCTCATGGCCCAGGTGCTCGGCCATCTCGGCTTCCAGCGCCCGCTCCACCAGCAGTTTGGTCAGCTGCTTGAGCAGGCCGTTCTCGCCGATCAGGTCTTCGGGCTTCTTGTAGTTGGCCATCAAGCTGGCCAACAATTCCTCAGGTACTTCGTGCTTGCGGGTTGTCATCGTGTCTCCGGGTCTGGCGGCAGTTTCCTGCCAAGGGCCCGGTTACACAAAATTTAGGACAGGCTCTTCGGCCAGATCAATTGGCACAAAGATCAGTCTTGATCGTGTGCTGAGACTGGAAGAGGGTTCTACCTTGCCTCCCTTGACGCCATACTTGACCGAAACGGGCACCTCGCCTCGTTTGCGCCAAGATGACTTCCAGTCGATCTCGCGAGGGAAACAGGTCAAGCGAAGCTGGTTCGCTTCTGAAATCCTAAGTCCCGTTCTCATCATCAGCTCAAACATCAGCGCCTTCACTGGATGCCGTGCCTTGACCGACGAGATCCAAGGCTGGAGCTCAGTAAGCATTGGCAGCCGTTCTAGCGCAGAGCTCTCCCTAATCTGAATCCTTCCATGTCGAGTCGACGGAGGTTTGGAGTTGCGCCCACTAAGTGGGGGGCCAGATCCGCGTGATGACGGCACCTTGAAGGGACGTCGGTGTCCGCGAATCGCAGCCCAGCTCAAGAACGAACTGGCTTCATCCAGGTAGAGATTGACGGTGCTTGCTTCTAGGGGCTTACCGCTAGCCGACCCTTGCCCCCTAAGTAGTTGAGGCTGATATCTGAGTAGCAAATGATCCGGATACTCGATCTCTCTCCAGTCCAGATCTGGGTTCTTATCGAGCCATTGAAAGAAGGCACAAACTCGGGAGGCAATGTTCCCTCTCGACCTCTGGGTCGGAATAACTGGATCTTGACCGTCTCTAAGCCCCGGCGCCCACTCTCCCAACGAACGCTCTGTAACGTAGAGGTTGGCCTCCAAAGGGAAACCTTCCCGATCGTCAATAAGAATCGGAACGAACTGAAGCTTCGGTACCCGTAGCTTCAGAAAAAACTCGTCAGGGGGCAGCATCCAACGCATAAGCCAGCTCGGACGACGACTGGCTGAGCCTACCTTCAGAAAACAGGGCTTGTCACCTTGTCAACTAGCGTTTTGGAGGACTTGTACTTACGTACTTCTCGCGCCGGATCTGCGGGATCGGCAGGCCGTGCGCCTTCAGCGCGTCGAAGCAGGCATCCACCATGTTGGGGTTGCCGCAGAGGTAGGCGATGTCGCGCGCGGGATCGGGTACGAACTCGGCCAGCTGCTGCTGCACGTAGCCCTGGCGCACGTCGGCATGCGGATCGGTGGGCAGTTCGCGCGAGAAGCACGGCACGAAGCGGAAACCGGGATGCGTATCGGCGAAGTCGCGGAAATCATCGCCATACAGCAGTTCGCCCGGCGTGCGCGCGCCCTGCAGCAGGACCACCTCCACGCCGCGTTCGGCCATCAACGCTTCCAACTGCGGCAGCATCGCGCGGTACGGGGTCACGCCCGTGCCGGTGGCGATCAGCAGGTAGCGCCGGTTCTGGTCGCCGGGCATCAGGCAGAAGCGGCCGAACGGACCACTCGCCTCGACGTGGCCGCCCTCCGGTAGGCCTTCGAACAACGCCGTCGCCGCGCCGCCGGGGACGTAGCTGACCGCGATCTCCACGGCTTCGCCCGGGCCCAGCGCATGGTCGTGGATCGTCGCCAGCGAGTAGCTGCGCTTGGTCGCCGTGCCGTCGGCGTAGGTGAAATGCACCTGGATGAACTGGCCGGGGATGAAGTCCAGCGGCTGCCCGTCGTCGCGGACGAAGCTGTAGTGGCCCACGCTGGGCGCCAGCATGCGGCGTCCGACGAGCTTCAACGGGAAATGCGCGATCGCCAAGGCGGCTGGAACACTGTGTGGCCCGGGGCGGCCCCGGCGGGACGCCTATAATAAGCGCTCGCACTCCCACCGCGCCCCCGCGGCGCACCGCAAGGCTCCCATGGCGTCTCCTCCTGCGGCATCGGCCGCTGCTCCCGCGCTGGCCATCACCGACCTGCGCAAGGTCTACGACACCGGCGTCCAGGCCCTCAAGGGCGTCTCGCTGCGCGTCGAACCCGGCGACTTCTTCGCCTTGCTGGGCCCGAACGGCGCCGGCAAGTCCACCCTGATCGGCATCGTCAGCTCGCTGGTCAACAAGAGCAGCGGACAGGTCGGCGTGTTCGGCGTGGACATCGACCGGGACCGCGACGGCGCGATGCGCCTGCTCGGCCTGGTGCCGCAGGAAATCAACTTCAACATGTTCGAGAAGCCGCTCGACATCTGCGTGAACTACGCGGGCTTCTACGGCATCCCGCGCGCCGAAGCGCTGGTGCGGGCCGAGGAGGAACTCAAGCGCGCGCAGTTGTGGGAGAAGGCGCACGTCATGAGCCGCACGCTGTCCGGCGGCATGAAGCGCCGGCTGATGATCGCCCGCGCCATGATGACCCGGCCGAAGCTGCTGATCCTGGACGAGCCTACCGCCGGCGTGGACATCGAGATCCGCCGCGGCATGTGGAAAACGCTGAAGGACATCAACGCCGCCGGCACCACGATCATCCTGACCACGCATTACCTGGAAGAGGCCGAGAGCCTCTGCCGCAACCTCGCCATCATCGACCACGGCGTGATCGTCGAGCAGGGCCCGATGCGCGCGCTGCTGGCCAAGCTGGACGTGGAAGGCTTCCTGTTCGACATCGACGGCGAACTGCCCGCGCAGCTGCCGGTGATCGAGGGCACCACGCTGGTCGCCACCGACGCGCACACGCTGGACCTGGACATGCCGCGCGCGATGGATCTCAACCGCGTGTTCGCCGCGCTCAACGACGCTGGCATCCGCGTGCGTTCGATGCGCACCAAGAGCAACCGCCTCGAGGAGCTGTTCGTGCGCATGACCGGTAATGGCGATGGCGCCAAGGAGAAGGCGGCATGAGTTCCCCGAACATGGTCGCGCTGGGCACCATCGTCCGCCGCGAAGTCGCCCGCATCCTGCGCATCTGGGGCCAGACCCTGGTGCCGCCGGCCATCACGATGACGCTGTACTTCCTGATCTTCGGTGGCCTGATCGGTCGCCAGATCGGCGACATGGGCGGCTACACGTACATGGAGTTCATCGTGCCGGGCCTGGTGATGATGAGCATCATCCAGAACAGCTACGGCAACATCTCCTCCTCGTTCTTCGGTGCCAAGTTCGGCCGCCACGTCGAGGAGCTGCTGGTCAGCCCGATGCCGAACTGGGTGATCCTGCTGGGCTACGTGGCTGGCGCGGTGCTGCGCGGCCTGATGGTCGGCGCCATCGTGCTGGTGATCGCGATGTTCTTCACCAAGGTGCGCATCCCGCATCCGCTGGTGACCATCACCACGGTGCTGCTGGGCGCGACGATCTTCTCGCTGGCCGGTTTCGTCAACGCGGCCTACGCGAAGAAGTTCGACGACATCGCCATCGTGCCGACCTTCATCCTGACCCCGCTGACCTACCTGGGCGGCGTGTTCTATTCGGTGACGCTGCTGCCGCCCTGGGCGGAAGCGCTGACCCACGCGAACCCGATCTTCTACATGGTCAACGCATTCCGCTACGGCCTGCTCGGCACCAGCGACGTGCCGCTGTGGATCGCTTATGCGCTGATGCTGGGCTTCGTCGTCGGCCTGGCCGCGCTTGGCCTGTGGTTGCTGAAGAAGGGCGTGGGGCTGCGCAGCTGATGCGCCTGCTCGTGCTCGGCGCCGGCGGCACCGGCGGTTACTTCGGCGGCCGGCTGGCGCAGGCGGGGATCGACGTCAGCTTCCTGGTGCGTCCCGCGCGCGCGGCGCTGCTGCGCGAACGCGGTCTGCGCATCCGCAGCCCGCTGGGCGATGCGGATGTGCCCGCCCAGGTCATCACTGCGGATGAACTCCGGGATGCCGCGCCGTTCGACCTGATCCTGCTGAGCTGCAAGGCCTACGACCTCGGGAGCGCCATGGAGGCCATCGCGCCGGCGGTCGATGCGGGCGCCCGCGTGCTGCCGCTGCTCAACGGCCTGCGCCACTACGAACCGATCGATGCGCGCTTCGGCTTCGACAACGTGCTTGGCGGGCTGTGCTTCATCAGCGCCACGCTGGGCGCTGACGGCGAAATCCTGCACCTCGGCAAACCCGCATCGATGACCTTCGGCGAACGCGACGGGCAGGCCGCGGATGGCCGCCTGCAAGCGTTCGCCGCCGCGTGCGCGCAGGCCGGCGTCGATCACCTGTACACGCCTGACATCGCGCAGGCGCAATGGACGAAGTACAGCTTCCTTACCGCGCTCGCCGCCGGCACCTGCCTGATGCGCGCGCCGATCGGCATGATCGTGGCGGGCGAGGGCGGCACGGCGTTCATGGGCGCGTTGCATGAAGAATGCCTGGCGGTCGCCGCCGCATCGGGCCAGCCGGTGCCGCCGCCGGCACGGGCATCGGCACGCGAAACGCTGACGACCGCCGGTTCGCCGATGAAGGCGTCGATGCTGCGGGATCTGGAAGCCGGCCAGCGCGTCGAAGCTGCGCACATCGTCGGCGACATGCTCCATCGCGCCATCGCACAGGGTATCGACGCGCCGCGGCTGCAGGCCGCGTGGATCTCGCTGCAGGCGTACGAGGCCCAACGGAGCGCATGAGCATGTCGTTGCCGCCGCCCTGGCTGCGGCGGCTGGTGGTGCTGGGCATGGGCTACACCGGTACGCGTTTCGTGCAGCGCCTGCGCGCGCTGGGCGTGGATTGCGTCGGTACCACGCGGACGCCCGACCCTTCGGATGCCTCGCGTCGCCGTTTCGAGGGCGGCACGCCGGTCGATGCGGTCCTGCTCGCAGCCCTGGCGAACGCCGACGCGATCCTCGGTTCGATGCCGCCGGAAGCGAACGGCGATCCCGCCCTGCCATTGCTCGCCGATGCGCTGGCGTCGAACGATCGGTTGCGCTGGTTGGGCTATCTCTCTTCCACCGGCGTCTATGCGGACCGGCAAGGCGGCATCGTCGATGCCTCGTCCGTCGCCGACGGCAACGACGACGCGGCGCGTTCGCGGCTGCGTGCCGAAGCGCAGTGGCAGGCGCTGGCGCACCGGCGCGGCATCGCATGCGGCGTATTCCGGCTCGCGGGAATCTACGGTCCCGGGCGCAACGCGCTGCGCCAGCTCGCCGATGGCGAGGCGCGGCATCTGGTGAAGCCCGGGCTGGTGTTCAACCGCATCCATGTCGAAGACGCGTGCGACGCGCTCATCGCTTCGCTGTGGCATACCCGCACACCCGATGCGATCTACCTGCTCGCCGATGGGCTGCCGGCACCGCCGCAGGACGTGCTCGCGTTCGCCGCCGACCTCAGCGGCCTGCCACTTCCGCCGGCGGAGCCCTACGATGCCGCGCGCGCCTCGCCCGCACGGCAGCGCTTCTACGGTGCGAGCAAGCGCATCGATCCACGGCAGACGCAGGAAGCGCTGCACTGGCATCCGCGCCACGCGGACTATCGCCAGGGCCTGGAGGCGTTGTGGCAGGTGGGCGAGGGGCGCGGGGCTTCGGTCTGAGGCGGCCGCGAAGACGACGGCTCAATCGCAGACCGCTCCCTCACCTTCCGGACGACACTGCATGGGAAAGCCATGCGCACGCCAGTAGGCGAGGATGCCGTTGTCGCGCAGGAAGCGCTGGAACGCCGGGTCGCGCCGCAGGTAAGCCAGGTCCTTCGTCCACAGCAACAAGTCCCACGTGGAATAGCCGCGTTGGCGCACTTCATTGAGTTCGTCGATCAGGGGGGCCGCGTTGTCGGCGGCACCGGGCACCAGCACGCGAGAGAAGTTCGCCATGCCGGTGGCTTTTTCGTAGGCCTCGAACTCTGCGACGGCGTGAGGCCAGCGGGAAGGATCGATCAACGCCTCCGAGGCCGCGACGTATCCGGGCGCGAGCCGCTTCGCGTACGCGTCGGGGTGGTTCGGCCCGCCGATCTCCGCTTCTGCGATCCGTAGCGCGCCGGCGTAATCCTTGCGCCACACCGCGTTGAACCACCGCGCGTAGGCGGCGTAAGCGGGAAGGGGTTCCAGGAGTCGGCGGGCTTCGTCGTGCCGACCCAAGGTATCCAGTACGCGCGCCATCATGAAGCCACCGTTGCGACCCAGTGGATCGCGGGCCTGCAGTTCGCGCGCGCGCTTTTCGGCGCGGTCGAGATAGCCCAGCCGCGCCAGCGAGAGGGTCAGGCCGAAGCCCATCTCGGCATTGCTGGGATTCACGTGCAATGCGCGCTCCTGCAGGGACAGGCAGCGTTCCCAGTCGTCCGCGATGCAGGCGTTCGCGGCGAGTACGAAGTAGGGCTCGGCGAGGGTCGCATCCAGGCGTTGCGCCAGCGTCGCTTCGCGCACGGCTTCCTCGCGCAGGGTGGCGGCCAGCGTGGGCCGTCGTTGGGCGCGTATCTCAAGCGACAGTGCCAGGCCGGCATGGGCGCGGGCGTCGTCGGGACGTTCGCGCAGCAGCGCGCGGAACTCGCGTTCGGCGCGCTCGGTGGACGCCTCGGGCGGCAACTCCCGCAGTCCGACCAAGGCGCGTGCGATGTGATAGCGACGCAGGAATTCGGCATCGCCGCTGCGCGAGGGCGCCTCGGTCAGTCCGAGCCGCAGCGCCAGCGAACCGGCGACGGTTTCGGCGATGTCCCGCTGCAGCAGCAGGACTTCGGACGCGTCCCGATCGAAATCCTTCGTCCACAACGTGCCGCCGCCCTGCGCATCGACCAGGCGCAAGCGCACGCGCAGCGACTGGCCCGCCTGCTGCAGGTTGCCTTCCAGTGCGTGGGTGATGCCGAGTCGCTGCACCAGCGTGGCCGGGTCGGCCGAAGCGCCGGTGGCCAGCCGGGTGGAGTCCCGTGCGATCACCCGCAGGCCTTCCACCTGCGCCAGGCTGCAGATGAGCTCCTCGCCGAGGCCGTCGGCGATGATCCGCACGCTCTCGCCGTCGCCGATCGGCTTCAGCGGCATCACCACCAGCGTCGGCGGCGCGGCGACGGCCGCGACGGTCGGTACCGGACGCGCCGTGGTCGTCCTGCCGGACGACCACCACCAGGCGACGGCGGTGCTGCTCGCCACCAGCAGCGCGACATACCAGAGCGCCGCCGGCGCGGTGCGGCGTCGTGTGCTCGACACGCGGTCAGGCACGTCGTCGCGCGTGACGGGTTCGCTGGCATCGGGAAGATCGAAGCGATAGCCCACGGCATGCAAGGTGTGCAGCACGCGCGGATGGTGGGCGTCTTCGCCCAGCGCATGCCGCAGCAGGGTGACGATCCGGTTCAGCACGCCCGGGGTGACATGGCGGTGGCCCCAGACGGCATCCAGGATCTCATCGCGGGTGAAGACGCGACCGGGCTCGGTGGCCAGCAGGGCCAGTACGGCGAACGCTTTCGGCTCCAGCGCCTGTTCTTCGCCCGCGCGCCACAGTCGTCGACCGGTGAAGTCGATGGTGGTGTCGCCGAAGCGAAGCTCATGGGCGGGCGAGGACATGGCGGCGCGGCATCCCCGGGATCGGTCTTCCTTCAACGCAGCGCGCGGGAAGGGTCGGCCTAAGCATTCCCCAAGCTTCCGGGCGGTATTTCCGCGCCCGCCTCAGCGTTTCCTCAAGACCGGTCGTCCCGTGGGGCGGACGCTAGCCGCCGACGCCCGATTCCCGGGCCGAGGAGAACGCCATGAAGCTTCACGCCGCCATCGTCGCCCTGGTCGTCCTGTCCACTGCCGCGCCCGCGATCGCCGGGCCCGCCGGCCCTGATGACGCCGCCGCGCCGCGCATCGCGATCGACTGCGCGCATCCACGCCTGCCGCCGCAGCACGAGGTGGGCGCGCTGCTGGGTCAACACAACATCGGCCAGGTCTACGCCAGCCGCGCGGCGTTGATGGCCGAAGCCCGCCGCGCCTGCCGCCGCCACGACGCGCGGCCGCACCGCGTGGTGTTCGAACGCGTGCCGTCCCGTTCGTCGGAAGCGCGCCGCATGGCCGACAACCGGCGCAGCGATTGAGCTGCGCCGCCGTGCACGCCCGCTCCGGACCGCCATTCTCCGGCGCGGACCGATCGCCGCCCTGCCAGGCGGCCCTTCACCACCCCGAAAGGAGTCCACCATGAACCTGATGTCCAACGCGGCCCGGCGACGCTTCGCTCGTCGACGTCGTTTCGTCCTGCTGTTCGCAGCGCTTTTGCCCGGCCTGGCCCAGGCCGATGCCGTCACCGACTGGAACACCACGGCCTGGCAGACCGCCACCGCCGCCGGAGCGCCGCCGATCCAGACGCGCGTCAACGCGATCACCCATCTGGCGATCCACGATGCGCTGAATTCGATCGAGCCGCGCTACGAGCCGTATGCGGGCACGCATCCCGCCGCGCGCGGCGCTTCGCCCGAGGCAGCGGTCGCTACCGCCGCCTACATGACGCTGTCGATCACCGTGCCCTCGCAGGCGACCGCGCTGGAGACCACGTACGACACCTATCTTGCCGGGCTCTCGTGTCCCGCGGCGTATCCGGGCTGCGTGAGCGACGGCATCGCGGTCGGTGCCGCGGCGGCGGAGGCGATCCTTGCGCTGCGGGCCAACGACGGCGCCGCCACGCCGCACGCGCCGTACGCGGCTCCGCTGTTGCCGGGCGTGTACCAGCCCACGCCGCCCAATTTCGCGGCCCCGCTATTCGGCAACTGGGGCAAGGTGAAGCCGTTCGCGCTGGGCCGCGTCACCCAGTTCGGCGCCGGACCCTCGCCGCTGATGAACCTGCGCAGCGGCACCTACCGGCGCGACTACCAGGAAGTGATGGCGGTCGGCAGCGCAGCGGTGCGCGGAGCGCCGCAGAACGTCGACTCGTACGAAAGCCGAGCGGCGCGTTACTGGGCCGGCGGCGGCGCCAATGCCAATGCCATCGCGCAGCAGGTCGTCGCGGGGCGCGGCCTGGACCTCTGGCAGCACGCGCGCCTGTTCGCCCTGATGAACATGGCGCAGGCCGATGCCTCCTTCGGTCTGTTCGAAGGCAAGTACCGCTACCTCTTCTGGCGGCCGGTCACTGCGATCCAGGCGGCCGGCAACGCGCAGTGGTTGCCGTACCTGGTCACGCCCCCGTATCCGGACTATGCCAGTGGCCTGTCGGGGCTGACCGCCAGCGCGATGGAAGTGCTGCGCCGCCTGCTGGGCACCGACGCGTTGCCCTACACGCTGTCCGCCGCGGGGATCGAACGCCACTTCGACACGCTGTCGCAGGCCGAACATGAGGCGGCGATGTCGCGCGTTTACGCCGGCATCCACTTCCGCACCGCGTGCATGGACGGCCTGAAGCAGGGCAACAAGATCGGCAACTACGTGGTCCGCCACTACCTGCGGCCGAGGCGTCGCTGATGCGGACGCCCGGGGTCGAGCGCTACCCGACCGTGGCGCTCACCCTGTCGGCGGCAGCCGAAAGAACGCGCGCGCCGTCGCCGTCGTGGCGGCGGCGGTGACCTCGATGTCCTCGCCGCGGTCGCGCGCCAGCTCGGCCACGATGTGGGCCAGGTACATCGGCTCGTTGCGGCGATGCGAGGGCTGCGGCTTCACCGTGCGCGGCAGCAGGTAGGGCGCGTCGGTCTCGATCATCAGCCGGTTCGCCGGGATGTTCTTCACCAGCTCGCGCAGGTGCAGGCCGCGGCGTTCGTCGCAGAGCCAGCCGGTGATGCCGATGTGCCAGTCCTGGTCGAGGCAGTCGAAGAGTTCCTTCTTCGTGCCGGTGAAGCAGTGCACGACGGCCGGGCCGAGCTGGCCGTCGAAGTTCTTCATCATCGCCACGAAGTCGTCATGCGCGTCGCGCTGGTGCAGGAACAGCGGCTTGCGGGTGTCCACCGCGATCTGCAGCTGGCGCTCGAACGCCTTGCGCTGCGCCGGCCGCGGCGAGAAATCGCGGAAATAATCCAGCCCGCATTCGCCCACCGCGACGACTTCGGCATGCGCATGCAGTGCACGCATCTCGGCGTCGCATTCGTCGGTGTACTCGGTGGCGTGGTGCGGGTGCACGCCTGCCGTGGCGAACAGCTCGCCCGGATGCGCCTGCGCCAGGCGCCGGGCCGTCGGCGAATGCTCGCGGCTGGCGCCAGTGACCACCTGCTGCACCACGCCCGCTTCGCGCGCGCGCTGGAGCACCGCGTTGCGGTCGTGGTCGAAGCTTTCGTGGGTGAGGTTGGCGCCGATGTCGATGAGATCCATGCCCGCATTTTAGTCGGTCGGGTCCCGCTGGCGCGAAAGCCGTATCCTTTGCGCCGCATGCCGTCGCCCACGTTCCCGATCACCCCGCTGCTGCCGGATATCGTCCGCAGCCTGTCCGACCATCCGCGCCTGGTGCTGGAAGCCCCGCCCGGTGCGGGCAAGACCACGCAGGTGCCGCTGGCGCTGCTGGACGAGCCGTGGCTGCAGGGCCGCAAGATCGTGATGCTGGAACCCCGCCGCGTGGCCGCACGCGCGGCGGCCGGGTTCATGGCCAAGCAGCGGGGCGAAGCGGTCGGCGGCACGGTCGGCTACCGCATCCGGTTCGAGAACAAGATCGGGCCGGACACGCGGATCGAAGTGGTCACCGAAGGCATCCTGACCCGGATGATCCAGGACGATCCGATGCTGGAGAGCGTCGGCGCGATCCTGTTCGACGAATTCCACGAACGCCACCTGGCGGGAGACCTCGGCCTGGCGCTCGCGCTGGATGTGCAGGCGCAGCTGCGCGAGGACCTGCGCATCGTCGTGATGTCCGCCACGCTCGACGGCGAGAAGCTGGCGCGGTTCCTCGATGCGCCACGACTGAGCAGCGAAGGCCGCGGCTTCCCGGTCCAGGTCGCGCACTTCCCCGCGCGCCGCGACGAGCCCACCGATGTGCAGGCGCGCCGCGCCATCGAACAGGCCGTGCAGGCGCATCCCGGCGACGTGCTGGTGTTCCTGCCTGGCCAGCGCGAGATCGCGCGCGTGGCGACGATGCTGGCGGAGGTCTTGCCGCAGGACATCGTCGTCCTTGCCCTGCACGGCGAACTGCCGGTGGAGAAGCAATCCGAAGCGCTGCAACCGGATCCACAGGGCCGACGCCGCGTGGTGCTGGCGACCAACGTGGCGGAATCGTCGGTGACGCTGCCCGGCGTGCGCGTGGTGGTCGACAGCGGACAGGCGCGCGAGCCTTCATACGACCCGAACAGCGGCTTCTCGCGGCTGGAAGTGACGACCATCTCGCAGGCCTCCGCCGACCAGCGCGCCGGTCGCGCGGGTCGCGTGGCCGAAGGGTGGGCGTATCGCCTGTGGCCGCAGTCGCAGCGGCTGGATCCGCAGCGGCGGCCGGAGATCGCGCTGGTCGAACTCGGTGCGCTGGCGTTGGAGCTGGCTGCATGGGGCAGCGACGACCTGCGCTTCGTCGATGTCCCGCCGCCCGGCGCGATGAACGCCGCGCGCGACCTGTTGCGCCGCCTCGGTGCACTGACGGCGACGAACGCCATCACACCGCTGGGCAAGCGCATGCTCGCACTCGGCACGCATCCGCGGCTCGCGGCGATGTTGCTGTCGGCAGGCGAGGGCGAGGACCGCGCGCTCGCCTGCGACCTCGCCGCGCTGGTCGAAGCGCGCGATCCGCTGCGGATGGGCGGCGATGCGCTGGCCGCGCGCTGGCGTGCGCTGGCGGCGTTCCGCAGCGGCCGCGCGCCGCAGGACGCGAACCGGTCCGGCCTGGCCGCGATCGAAGCCGCTGCGAAGCAGTGGCGGCGCCGCGTGCGTGAGAACGCAGCGCCGCCCTCTTCCGTTGAAGCGCATCGCCTGGGCGACGTGCTGATGCATGCATTCCCGGACCGCATCGGTTTCCAGCATCCCCAGGACGCGCGTCGCTACCTGCTGGCGAACGGACGCAGCGCACGGCTGTTCGACGACAGTGCGATGGTCGGCGAGCCGTGGATCGTGGTGAGCGAGCTTCGCCACGAAGCGCGCGACGCGCTCGTGCAGCGGGCCGCACCGCTGGACGAACGGCGCCTGCGACGCGACTTCGCCGATCGCTTCGTCACCGAGGACACCGTCCGCTGGGATGCGTCGCGGCGCGCGCTGTCGGCGCAACGCGAATCGCGCTTCGACCAGATCGTGTTCGACGCACGGCCCGCCGGCCGCGTGGATCCCGTGCTCGCCGCCGCCGCGCTGACCGATGCGGTGCGCGACCTCGGTCTGGACGCGTTGCCATGGCCCGAATCGCTGCAGCAATGGCGCGAACGCGTGCGCTGCCTGCGCGAGTGGATGCCGGACCTCGGCCTGCCCGACCTGTCCGACGCCGCGCTGGTGGCGACGCTCGACACTTGGTTGAAGCCCGCGTTCGCCGGCAAGACGCGGCTGGATGCGCTGGGCGAGGACGATCTGGCGAACGCGCTGAAGTCCGGCCTCGACTGGTCGCTGCGCCAGCGCATCGATGCGCTCGCACCCACGCGGATCACCGTGCCGTCGGGCATGGAGCGCCGCATCGAGTATGCGCACGGCCAACCGCCGGTGCTGGCGGTGAAGCTGCAGGAGTTGTTTGGCCTGGCCGACACCCCGCGCGTGGCGGACGGCCGCGTGCCCGTCCTGCTGCATTTGCTGTCACCGGGCGGCAAACCGCTGCAGGTGACCTCCGACCTGCGCAACTTCTGGAACTCGACCTATGCCGAGGTGAAGAAGGAGATGAAGGGGCGGTATCCGAAGCATCCGTGGCCGGATGATCCGTGGAGCGCCCAGGCCACCCATCGGGCGAAGCCGCGCGGTACGTAGCGCGCCCAGGCGACCCATCGGGCGAAGCCGCGCGGGACTTGACGCGTCCATTCAGCCCGCGGCCAGCGCCGCGCCGACGAACTAACACCCCGTAAACATCCTCGCCCGGACACTGGCGACCTACCCACCTCTTCAGGGAAGGCCCCATGAGCAAGCTGACCACCATCACCGACCGCGCACTGGAACTTGCCAGCCAGGCGGGCAGCAGCATCAAGCATGCCGTTCCGGGCGCGGACAAGCTGCTGCAGACCGGCGCTGCCCTGGGCGTGGCCAAGACCGGCGGCAAGCTCGCGGTGAACTTCGTCCGACGCAACCCGGCCGTCGCGGTCGCGGCGGGCATCGGCGTGGGCCTGTTGGCCCTGGTCGCCTACCGCAAGCGCAAGCGCGATGAGGCCAACGCGCCGATCGAAGGCAAGTCGCGCCGCGTGGAAGCGCGCAAGGTCAACGGCAGCGGATCGTCAGCGCGCAAGACCGGCACGCCGCGCCGTCCGCGCAGCACCGCGTCGCGTTCCGCCGATACCTGATCGTTACAGCGCCCGCCACGTGCCGGGCGCGAGACCATCGAGCCGCACATCGCCCATCGCCGCGCGCACCAGCCGCAGCGTGGGCAGGCCGACCGTGGCGGTCATGCGGCGCACCTGGCGGTTGCGGCCTTCGGTGATCGTCAGTGCGAGCCACGCATCCGGCACGGTCTTGCGGAAGCGCACCGGCGGATCGCGTTCCCATAGCGCAGGGGCCGTTGCGAGCTGTTCGACCTTCGCGGGCAGCGTCGGCCCATCGTTCAACACCACGCCTCGCCGCAGCTGCTCGAGCTGCGCGTCCGTCGGCGTGCCTTCCACCTGCACCCAGTAGGTCTTGGGCTGCTTGTGGCGCGGATCGGTCAGACGGTTCGCCAATGCGCCATCGTCGGTGAGCAACAACAGGCCTTCACTGTCGTAGTCGAGACGGCCCGCGGCGTACACGCGCGGCGGCAAGCCGAACGCCGCCAACGTCCGCCGCGGCGGATCGCTGCGGTCGGTGAACTGGCAGAGCACGTTGAACGGCTTGTTGAAGGCGATGAGCATCGGCGAAGACGACAACGCCGTCGCGACCTGGCAGGCCGCGACGGCGCGTGCGTTCCGGCTTACTTGGCGGCCGGCTTGATGAAGCGCAGCGTCATCCGGTCGCTCTCGCCGATGGCCTGGTACTTGGCGCGGTCCGCTTCCGGATGGTCGTTGGTCGGCGGCAGCGTCCACACGCCGTTCGGATGGTCCTTGGTGTCCTTCGGGTTGGCGTTGACGTCGCTCTTGCCCGCCAGCTGGAAACCGGCGGCGGTGGCCAGCGCGATCACCTGCGCTTCGCCGACATAGCCGGTGCCATCGTCGGCCGGCACATCGGCCTTCGCGCGATGCTCCACCACGCCCAGCACGCCGCCGGGCTTCAGCACCTCGTAGAAGCCCTTGAACATGCCTTCGGCCTGGCCGGCCTTGCGCCAGTTGTGCACGTTGCGGAACGTCAGCACCACGTCGGCCGAACCCGCGGCACCGAACACCGGCGCGGCCGGGTCGTACTTCACGGTCGCGGCCTTGTCGAACTGCGCCGGGCCGTCGGTGAACTTCTTCTGCAGGTTGTCCACGCCGCGCTGGTAGTAGTTGCGGCTCTTCTCGGCCACGGCGGCGGGATCGACGACCGCGGCCACGTACTTGCCCTTCGCCTTCAGGTACGGCGCCAGCACTTCGGAATACCAGCCGCCGCCGGGCGTGATTTCCACGACGGTCTGCGACGGCGTGACGCCGAAGAACGACAGGGTTTCCTTCGGATGGCGGTACGCATCGCGCGCCGCGTTCTTCGGATCGCGCCAGTCGCCTTTCAGCGCGGCATCCAGTGCGGCGACATCGGCGGCGGGCAGCGCCTTCGCTGCAGCGTCGGTCTTCGCCGGCGACGCGGCGAACACGGCGGGCGATGCGGCGAGTGCGGCCACGAGTGCCAGGGACAGCGGAATACGGGTCGTCATGCGTCAGCCCTCCAGAAAGGTGCGCGGAGCCTAGCACGCGACATGTTCAGGCGGCATGGCGGTCGTCGCAGCACGGGCACGCTTCACCGCATGCCCCATCGTCGTCGTTAGACTGGGGCGCACCACCTACGGAGTCATCGCCATGACACGCCACGACGCTACGCAGAACACCCGCATCGTGCTGGCATCGCGGCCGCGCGGCGAACCGACCGCCGACGATTTCCGCCTCGAGCAGGTGCCGTTACCCGAACCCGCGGACGGCCAGGTGCTGCTGCGCAATCGCTACCTCTCGCTGGATCCGTACATGCGCGGCCGCATGAATGCCGGACGTTCGTATGCCAAGCCGGTGGAGATCGGCGAGGTGATGGACGGCGGCACGGTGTCGGAAGTGATCGTCTCGCGCCACCCGGATCTGCAGCCCGGCGACCTCGTGCTCGCGCATGGCGGGTGGCAGACGCATGCCGTCGCGCAGGGCGGCACGCTGAAGCGCAAGCTGGATGCGCGCGTCGCGCCACTGACTACCGCGCTCGGCGTGTACGGCATGCCGGGCTTCACCGCGTATGTCGGCCTGCACGAGATCGGCAAACCGCAAGCCGGCGAAACCGTCGTGGTCGCCGCAGCCAGCGGTCCGGTCGGGGCGACGGTCGGGCAGATCGCGAAGCTGCAGGGCGCGCGCGCCGTCGGCATCGCGGGTGGCGAAGCCAAGCGGGCGTACCTGCGCGACGAACTCGGCTTCGACGTCGCGCTGGATCATCGCGCGCCGGATTTCGCCGACCAGCTGCGCGCCGCCTGTCCCGATGGCATCGACGTGTATTTCGAGAACGTCGGTGGCGCGGTCTTCGATGCGGTGCTGCCGCTGCTCAACGATTTCGCGCGCATCCCGGTGTGCGGCCTGGTCGCGCACTACAACGACACCGCCTTGCCGGCCGGGCCGGATCGCATGGCGATGCTGATGGGCCAGATCCTGTCCCGGCACCTGACCGTGCGCGGCTTCATCCAGTACGACTTCATCGCGCTGTACCCGCAGTTCCTGCGCGACATGGGCGCCTGGCTCACCGACGGCAAGATCCGCTACCGCGAGGATCTCGTGGATGGTCTCGAGAACGCACCGCGCGCGCTGATCGGCCTGCTGCGCGGGGAGAACTTCGGCAAGGTGGTGGTGAAGCTCTGAACACTGCGGCTCAGCGCTCGATCCCGTGCTCGGCTTCGTAATCCTGCATCTTCGCGATGGCGTCCAGCAGATACGCGTACCACGCCTTCTCGATCTCCTCGAGCGGTCCGATCAGGCGTTCGAAGTCGGGCGTGGAGGCGCCCAGGGCAAGTAACTGTTTGTAAGCGCTGGCGTACGTCCCATCCCGGTGGTGGAAGAGGAAGTGCGAGAGACTCCAGTAGTGCAGGTAGTACAGATTGACGTGCTGGTCGATGCCCGGGCCGCGGCCTTCCACCAGCTCCCGCAACGGGATGAAACGCACGGCCGCGACGTCGGCGTCGAGGCTCCCCGTGAGCTTCATGCGCGATAGCCACCAGATCGGATAGGTGTCGGGATCGCTGCGACCCGGTGTGAGCACACCGTTCTCAAGCCAGCTCGCGCCGAGATAGCCTGCGACGCCTTCGTTGGCCCACGCGGGCAACCGCCAGCCGGCGACTTCGGTGTTCAGTTGGTGCACGGCCTCGTGCAGCATCCAATGGTACGGGTTCGCGCTGCCGCTCCCGTAATACGCATAGCAGGCGGGCCGCAGGTAATAGGCTTCGGCCCATGGCCGGCTGCGGTTGCTGCGCGCGAACTCGTCCGCGTCGCGGTAGAGCACCAGGATCAGCGGCGTGGTCGACGGCGCGACATGGTCCGCGAACAGCGACAGGTAGGCGGCATGCAGGCTTTCCGCGGCGGCGGCGATCTCCTGGGTCTGCGCAGGGGTCGCCGTGCTGTGCACGCGGTAGTGCGCGGTCTGCAGGAGGCTCGCGTCGTCCGGGATCGATGCCTTGGGTGCGGAAGTACGCTTCGGGGGCGTGGCCCTCCACGCGATGACGCCGGCGACCGAAGCCGTCAGCGCCAGTGACATCGCGACCAGCACGGTGCGACGCTTCATGCGGAGGAGGGCACCGGCAGGCTGACGTTCATCAGCGTGGGGTCGTCCGGGTCCAGTTTCACGGTGAACCCCAGGCTTTCGCACATCGCGAGCATGGTGCGGTTCTCGCGCAGCACCTGGCCTTCGATCAGCTTCAGGCCCTGCCATTGCGCGTACTCGATCATGATCTGCATCAGCTTCCAGCCGATGCCGTGGCCCTTGAGGTCCGAGCGCACCAGGATGCCGTACTCGCCCTTCTCGTAGTTCGCGTCGGCATGCAGGCGTACCGCGCCGAGCATCTCGTGGGTTCCCGGATGTACCGCGACCAGCGCGATCGAGCGCGCATAGTCGAGCTGGGTCAGGCGTGCGATGAACTCGTGGCTGAAATGACGCACCGACTGGAAGAAGCGCAGGCGCAGGTCTTCGTCGGTGATGTGGGTGAAGAACTCGCGGAACATCGCGTCGTCTTCCGGCCGCACCGGGCGGACCAGCGCGGGCTGGCCGTCGGCGAGTTCGATGGTCCTTTCCCACTCCGTCGGATACGGGAAGATCGCGAAGCGCGGATGGCCGCGGCCCTTGTGCAAAGCGCGGCCGCGGGCCACGGCGATGCGTGCGTCCACCGCGACCACGCCGTCGCGGTCCGCCAGCAGCGGGTTGATGTCGAGCTGCTGGATCTCCGGGATATCGGCCGCGAGCTGCGCCAGCTTCACCAACACCAGCGCGACGGCGCGCTCGTCGGCCGCCGGCACGTCGCGGTAGGCCTTCAGCACGCGCGACACGCGGGTGCGTGCGATCAGTTCGTGCGCCAGGCGCAGGTCCAGCGGCGGCAGGGCGACGGCCTGGTCGTTGATGACTTCCACCGCCGTGCCGCCACGACCGAACGCGATCACCGGGCCGAACACGGGATCGTCGGCGATGCCGGCGATCAGTTCGCGCGCCTTCGGGCGCAGCACCGTCGGTTGCACCAGCACGCCTTCGATACGTGCCTCGGGCCGGCGTTCGCGCGCACGCAGCAGGATGCCGGCGGCGGCTTCGCGCACGGCATGTGCGTTCGGCAGGTTGAGGCGCACGCCATCCACGTCCGACTTGTGCGGGATGTCGGGCGACAGGATTTTCACCGCCACTGTCCTGCCTTCGGCGAGCAGCGGGGCGGCGATGCGCGCGGCATCCTCGGCGTCGGTCGCGCGCCAGAGCGGCGCCATCGGAATGCCGTAGGCGGCGAGCAGTTGCGTGGTGGCCAGCGGATCCAGCCAGGTCTGGCCGGCGTCGAGCGCGGTGTCGACCAGGGCACGCGCCATCGCCACGTCGGGACTGAAGTCTTCCGGCAGGCTGGGGGGCGTCTCCATCAACGCGGCCTGCACCTCGCGGTGGCGCACCAGGTGCATGAAGCCGGCGACCGCATCGGACTCGTTGGGGTAGCGGGGCACGTGCGCGGCATCGAGCACGGCTTCGGCCTGCGGATCGTTGCCCAGCCACACGGTGAACACCGGCTTGCGCGACGCGGCCGCGGCGCCGCTGCCCAGCACGCCGACCACCGCATCGGCGGCCTCCGCCGAAGACGACAACACGGTAGGCACGTTGACGGCCAGCAGCGCATCGTTCTCGGGGTCGGCCAGCAGCGCTTCGATCGTCGCCGCATAGCGTTCGGCATCGATGTCGGTCAGCAGGTCCACCGGATTCGTGCGCGACCAGCCGACCGGCAGGATGCGATCCAGCGCATCGCGCGTGGCATCGGACAGCGTGGCCAGCGTGCCGCCCTGTTCGTACAGGTGATCGACCGACAGCGCACCCACGCCACCGCCGTTGGTGAGGATGGCCAGCCGCCGGCCCTGGAACGGACGCACCTGTCCCAGCGTGCGCGCCGCCGCGAACAGCTCGTGCAGCGAGCGCACCCGCAGCAGGCCAGCGCGCCGGAAGGCCGCGCCGTACACCGCGTTGGGTTTGGCGAGGTTCTGCGTGTGCGTGCTGCCGGCGGGCGTGACCTTGGCGTTGCGGCTGTGGCCGGACTTCACCACGACCACGGGCTTGGTGCGCGCGGCCGCACGTGCGGCGGACATGAACTTGCGCGCGTCGCGGATCGCTTCCACGTACAGCAGGATCGCGCGCGTGCGGTGGTCGGTGGCGAAGTAGTCCAGCAGGTCGGCGAAATCGACATCCAGTGCATCGCCCAGCGACACGACGGCGGAGAAGCCGACCGGTTGGCTCATGCTCCATTCCACCAGGCCGCCGGAAATCGCACCGGATTGCGAAATCAGCGCGAGGTCGCCGGCCTTCGGGAAACGACTCGCCAGGCTGGCATTGAGGCGCGCATGCGGCGCGATCACACCGAGGCAGTTCGGACCCAACACGCGCAACCCCTTCTCGCGCGTCAGCGCTTCCAGTTGCGCGGCCGGCGAACCGGGGCCGCTGCCCATCGCCGCGGTGAGCACGACGACCGCGGCGGCGCCTTTCTCCGCAGCCTCGGCGGCCAGCTGCGGCACCGTTGCCGCGGGGGTGGCGATCACGACCAAATCCGGCGTCCACGGCAGGTCGCGCAGGTGGCGTACCGTCGCCACGCCGTCCATCGGCGACGGATGCTTGTTGACCAGGCCGATGGGACCGGCGAAGCCGGCGTCACGCAGGTTCTCCACCACCGCGCGGCCCACCGAGCGCGGACGCGACTGGCTGCCGACCACGGCGACGGCGCGTGGGCGGAAGATCGAGTCGAGGCGGTAGGTGCTCATGGCGGGAAGGCGGTCTCCACGTGGCGACTAGGGTAACGCGCCGCCTGTTGCAGGGGCATGCGCGCGGTCACGCGAGCTTGAGCGTGTCCGGGTAAGGCGGAGTATCCGGATAGTCGCCCGCCGCGAGGTGCGACTGAAGGTCGCGCCACCAGCCAGGCTGGAACAGCGCGCCGTGCGCGGCCTTCAGCGCCTTCGCCTGCGACTCGGGCAGGCCGAGGAACTGCGGGAACCGCTCCGGGAACACATCACCGGCGTCCACATGGAACCACGGCGCATCGGCCATCTGTTCTTCGTAGCTCTCCGCCTGCGGCCAGTCGCGGAACTGGCAGTCGGTGACCAGGCGAAGTTCGTCGTAGTCGTAGAAGACCACGCGTCCGTGCCGGGACACGCCGAAGTTCTTCAGCAGCATGTCGCCGGGGAAGATGTTGTTGCGCGCCATGTCCTTGATGGCCTGCCCGTAGTCGAGCGCGGCGGCGCGCGCGGCCTCGGGCTTCTGCTCGCGCAGGTAGAGGTTCAGCGGCCGCAACCGCCGCTGCACGTAGCACAGCGCGATGACGAGGTCGTCGCCGTCTTCGCTGATGCTCTGCGCGCAGCTCTCGCGCAATTCCTGCAGCAAGGCCGGCGCGAACCGTGCACGCGGAAAGCGCAGGAAGCGGAATGCCTGCGTGTCCAGCAGCCGGCCGACGCGATCCAGGTGGAAGACCAGGTCGTACTTGTCTTCCACGTCCTGCCGGCTCATCGCCTTCGGATAGGCGAACCGGTCGCGGATCACCTTGAACACCAGCGGGTAGCTGGGCAGGGTGAACACCGCCATCACCATGCCGGGCGTGCCTTCGGCGTGCACCAGCCGTTCGTCCGGGTGCGCGGCGAAATGGTGGAAGAACGTGCGGTAGCGTTCGGTCTTGCCCTGCTTGGCGCGGCCGAGCACCGTGTAGATCTCGTCGATCGGCTTGCCCGGCAACAACGAGCGCAGGAACACGACCGCATCGCCGACCGTCGCCAGGTCGGCGTGGAAATAGCTGCGCGAGGTGCCGAACAGGTGCGCCACGTCGGCGCGATGGGTCAGCACGGCTTCCGCCCTCAGCTGGCCGCCGTCGTTCACCAGCGCGATCACGCAGGGCGAGAACCGGTGTTCGCCGAACACGCGGCCGACCAGATAGGCGCGCCGCTCGCGGTAGAACACCGTGTCCAGCAGCTCGATGCCGCGCACCGGCTGCGCGCCCCAGTGGGCCAGGTCGTCCTGCAGCCGTACCGCGATCGCCGCCGCGCACCGGGTTCGGTGCGCATACGGCACGTCGAAGCCGTAGTCCGCCAGTACGCGCGCGAAGGTGTCGGTGGGCCGATGCTCGGAGACCGCGTAACTGTGGCGTGCGACGGGGTGGGTGATCGCGTCGGTGGGTTCCACATCGAGTGCGACGAACTCCAGCGCCGGGTCCACGCCGCGGATGCGCAGGAAGCGGCGGCTCAGCGTGTTGTAGAAGGTCTTGTAGAGCTCGCGGTCGATCTGGCTGGCGACCAGCACCTCGAACGCGTCGCGCGCGGCGATCCACAGCGCCCTGTCGTGCGCCCGCCCGAGCAGCGCCGACTGCAGGCGCAGGGCGCATTCGGCGATGCACTGGTCGTACAGCGCGATGCGTTCGACGGCATCGTGGCGGGCCGCGGTCCAGTCCTGCGTCTCGAACCTGATCTTCGCGCGCTGGGTGATCTCGGCGAAGCGCGCGTGGTAATCCGCGAAGGCATCGTGGATCAGGCGGGCGATGGCATCGGCGGGGACCATGCGCGCGATGTTAGCCGGCACGCGCTGGAGTCATCGCTCCACTGCGATGCCGGCCTGCTCCAGCAGCCAGCTGCGCACCTTGCGGAAACCGGGATGGGCCAGGCTGCGTTCCGGATACACCAGGTAGTGGGCGAAGTCGGCCTGCAGCCGTTTCTTCGTCAGCGTCACCAGCCGCCCGGCCTTCACCAGGGGCTCGGCCAGCGTCCAGCGCGCCAGTGCTACGCCCACGCCTTGCGCCGCCGCCTGGTGCAGTGTCTCGGTGTCGTCGAACTGCGCGACATAGCGCGCCGGCGGCTGCCCGCCGAAATGTTCGAACCAGTCTTTCCATCGATTGACCGGATCGCCCAGCAACGGCAACTTCGCCATCTGGTCCGGTGCCGGCCGGCCGTGCTGTTTCAGCAAGGCGGGGCTGGCGACCGGGGTGATCCATTCGTGGAAGAGGAACTCCGCGTGCACGTTCGGCCAGCGTCCACCGCCGAGCCGCAGCGCCAGGTCCACCGGCTCGCGCTCGAAATCCACCACGTGCGTGCTCGATTGCAGATTGAGGCCGAGCTCCGGATGCTGGGCCAGGAACGCCGGCAGGCGCGGCACCAGCCAGGCCGTGGCCATCGAAGGGATCAGGCTCAGCGTCACCGTGTGGTCGTTGCGCAACGTGGCGCGCCGCAGCGCATGCTCGATGGTGTCCAGTGACCCGGAGATGGCATCGAAGAGGCGTTGGCCTTCCGGCGTCATCTCCACGCCGCGAGGTCCGCGCGCCAGCAGCTTGTGGCCCAGCCGTTGCTCCAGCAGCCGCATGCGGTGGCTCAACGCGCTGACGGTGAGGTGCATGGCCTCGGCGGCGCGGGTGAGATTGCGCAGGCGCGCGGCCGTGACGAAGGCGTCCACCTGGTCCAGCGGCAGTCGGCTCATCTTGAATCCACCTCAAGGCTGGCTTGCGGAGCTTTCGCTTTTTCGGGGCCGATCATGCGCCTACCTTGGGAGTCCTTCAAGCCGGACACCGGCGCCACGGAGCAGTCCCATGCAAACCGAAACCAGGAAGCAGTGGTGGCAGCAGCTGGGTGGAATGAGCCAGGGCATGCTGTTCCTGCAGGGTCATATCGCCCACACCGACAGCCCGCCGCCCGAACCCGCCCACCGGCACCATGTCCATGATGAAGCGGGCCAGGCGCGCCATCGCGAAGCGGTGCAGCGGCTCGGCGCACGGCGGCTGCGTGCGATGACCTCGTTGTCGTTGTTCCGCTGAGCGGACGGCCGTTCAAAACACGACGCCCGGCATGAAGCCGGGCGTCGGGATGGCTGCATCCGGCGGACCGGACGTTACAGCGAAGCCAGCGCGTCGTTGAAGGTCTTGCTGGGACGCATCGCGGCGGCGGTCTTGGCGATGTCGGGGTGGTAGTAGCCCCCGATGTCGAGCGCCTTGCCCTGCGCGCCGTTCAATTCGCCGATGATCGCGGCTTCGTTGTCGGCCAGGGCTTTCGCCAGCGGCGCGAACTTCGCCTTCAGTTCGGCATTCTCGTCCTGCGCGGCCAGCGCCTGCGCCCAGTACAGGGCCAGGTAGAAGTGGCTGCCACGGTTGTCGAGTTCGCCGACCTTGCGCGCGGGCGAGCGGTTCTCGTCGAGGATGCGGCCGTTGGCGACGTCCAGCGCGTTGGCCAGCACCTTGGCGGGCGTGTTGAGGTAACGCTGACCCAGGTGCTCCAGCGATGCGGCTAGTGCGAGGAACTCGCCCAGCGAATCCCAGCGCAGGTAGTCCTCTTCCAGGAACTGCTGCACGTGCTTCGGCGCGGAACCGCCGGCGCCGGTCTCAAACAGGCCGCCACCGGCCATCAGCGGGACGATCGAGAGCATCTTCGCGCTGGTGCCGAGTTCCATGATCGGGAACAGGTCGGTCAGGTAGTCGCGCAGCACGTTGCCGGTCACCGAGATGGTGTCCTCGCCCTTGCGGGTGCGTTCCAGCGACACCTTCATCGCCTCGACCGGCGGCAGGATGCGGATATCGAGCGCGTCGGTGGTGTAGTCCTTGAGGTACTGCTCGACCTTGGCGATCACCTGCGCATCGTGCGCACGGTCCTTGTCCAGCCAGAAGATCGCCGGCGTCTTGCTCAGGCGCGCGCGGCCGACGGCCAGCTTCACCCAGTCCTGGATCGGCGCATCCTTGGTCTGGCACATGCGCCAGATGTCGCCGGCTTCGACCTTCATCTCGAACACGACCCGGCCGGCGTCGTCGGTGACGCGCACGCTACCGTCGGTCGGGATCTGGAAGGTCTTGTCGTGGCTGCCGTATTCCTCGGCCTTCTGCGCCATCAGGCCGACGTTGGGTACGCTGCCCATCGTGGCGGGATCGAAGGCGCCGTGCTTGCGGCAGTCGTCGAGCACCGCCTGGTAGATGCCCGCATAGCAGCGGTCCGGGATGACGGCCTTGGTGTCCTGCAGCTTGCCTTCGGCGTTCCACATCTTGCCGGAGTCGCGGATCATCGCCGGCATCGACGCGTCGACGATCACGTCGCTCGGCACGTGCAGGTTGGTGATGCCCTTGTCGGAATTCACCATCGCCACCGCGGCGCCATCGGCGTAGACGGCTTGCAGGTCGGCCTTGATCGCGTCCTGTTGGTCGGCCGGCAGTGCGCCGAGGCGCGCGTACAGGTCGCCGATGCCGTTGTTGGCATCGAAGCCGATCTGCTCCAGCACCGCGGCATGCTTGGTCAGCGCCGCTTTGTAGTACTCGTTGACCACCACGCCGAACATGATCGGGTCGGAGACCTTCATCATCGTGGCCTTGAGGTGCAGCGAGAACAGCACGCCCTGGGACTTGGCGTCGGCGATCTCGGCAGCGACGAACGCGGCCAGCGCCTTGCGGCTCATCGAGGCGGCGTCGACGATCTCGCCGGCTTTCACCTTCACCTTGTCCTTGAGCACGGTGACCGTGCCGTCGGCGACGACCAGTTCGATCTTCAGCGCGCCGTCGTTGGCCAGCGTGGCCGACTGTTCGCTATCGAAGAAATCGCCGGCCGCCATGTGGGCGACGTGCGATTTGGAATCCGCGCTCCACGCGCCCATGCGGTGCGGGTGCTTGCGGGCGTAGTTCTTCACCGACAGCGGCGCGCGGCGATCGGAGTTGCCTTCGCGCAGCACCGGGTTCACTGCGCTGCCCTTGACCTTGTCGTAGCGCGCCTTGGCGTCCTTTTCCTTTTCGTCCTTCGGCTCGTCCGGGTAGTCCGGCAGCGGGTAGCCCTGCGCCTGCAACTCCTTGATGGCGGCCTTCAGCTGCGGCACCGAGGCACTGATGTTGGGCAGCTTGATGATGTTGGCTTCCGGCTGCGTCGCCAGCTGGCCCAGCTCGGCCAGGTCGTCGCTGATCTTCTGCGCGTCGGCCAGGTACTCGGGGAACTGCGACAGGATGCGGCCGGCCAGCGAGATGTCGCGGGTTTCCACGGCGATGCCGGCGGGGGCGGTGAACGCCTCGACGATCGGCAGCAGCGACTGGGTGGCGAGGAACGGGGCTTCGTCGGTGAGGGTGTAGATGATGCGGGGCGTATCCGACATGGGGATCAGGACTCTCGACAAGGGGCGATGGGGAACTCAGCGCGCCATTGTCGCGTGTCGCCGCACGCAGGGCAAAACGAGGGGGTATGGAGGGGAAGCCGCCTGCGCCAGGGCTGTCTATGAGACAGCGATCCGGAGCGCTCACTCCGGATACGGTTTGGCTGCCGGACTGGGAAGATTGGGCTGGCGCGAGAATGGAGGAGCGGGCCGTCAGACCCGCTCCCTGCCGTGCACAGTTAAAGGTGTGCTCAGCGGATCGTGCAAGCGAACGAGTAGTACGGCATGCCCCAAGCCGACGATGTGCCGGGCTTACAGGTCGATACGATCTGTTCCGTTGAAGTGACGGTGGCGGTCACGCCAGAGAAGTCGGCAGTACCACCCGAAGCCATCTGCACTTCAGCCGCGTTGAGTTCTTTCATGATGTTCCATTCCTTGGTTGAAGTCCCACAGCGGGACGTGTTGAACATGACGCAGCATCAACGCGAGCGCAATTAACATTTCGCGCAAAAAAAGCGGGCGTGGATTCCTCCACGCCCGAGCTTGCCCCACACACGTGGGAGAGAGACTTGCCTTGCGGATTACTTGACTTCGAACTCTGTCACGCCGGCCGACGTACCGTTGAGCGTGGCTTCGAACTTGTACTTGCCAGCCGGCAGTCCATCAGGCTTGGAGATGTTGAAGGTCGCCACGCCGGGGCCAGTGGTGTTGAGGGTCTTGGTTTCCTCGCTGACCGTCTGGCCATCCTGGAAGGTCCACTTGGACGCCAGGGTGGCGCCATTGGCGGCACCATCGGTTGCCACGGATGCATAGATGGTGTCCTTCGGTGCAAACGTGGTCGCAGCGGTGGTCACCTTCTGTTCGGCGTCGACGGCATTGCCCAGCGTCACGCCCGTCACCGACACGGCCGCAGGCGCCGGCTCCATCGGCGCGGGAGCCGGGGCGGGCTCCACCACGGCAGGAGGCGCCGCGACTGGCTCTTCCTTTTTTTTGCAGCCGACCAGGGCAACGGTGCCGATCATGGCGGCGGCGAGGGCATAGGCGATGCGATTATGCTTCATGGATTCGGTTCCTTTTGAATGGAAATGTGGGGCGCTCAAGCGTCGCTCGGCTTGGGCGGAAGCTTGATGACCTGGCCTGGAAAGATGCGATCGGGATCGTCGATGACGTCGCGATTGGCTTCGAAGATCTGCTTCCAGGCATTGGCGCTGCCGAGATGTTCCTTCGCAATCTTGGACAGCGTGTCGCCCTTCTCCACCGTGTAAGTGACCTCGGTGGCAGGTGTCACGTCTTCCACCTGACCAGATACCGCGAATCCTTCCTTGACGTTTGAAAAGTCAGGCGCCTGCTTCACCTCACCCGAGGTAGCGAAACCTTCTTTCACATTGGAGAAGTCGGCTTTCTTCTCTGTGCTCATTGCAACCACCCTTCCTGGCGGGCTGTGGGATGAGCAAGCGTTGCACGCGCGTTGTTAAGAATCCATAGCGCGGGCGTGAAATCGCCTCAATTGTTAGACGTGCAACATTACTGTCGCAGATCGCGCTTCATGAGCGGGACATTCATGTCGTCGGTGGCCCGCCAGGGATTGATGTCCAGGCCGCCTCGGCGGGTGTAACGCGCTTCCACCGACAGCGACGCCGGGCGGCAATGCGCCAGCAGATCGTGAAAAATCCGTTCGACGCACTGCTCGTGGAATTCGGCATGGTCGCGGAAGCTCACCAGGTAACGCAGCAGTTCGACGCGGTCGATGCGCGGGCCCCGGTAGCGGATCACCACCGTGGCCCAGTCGGGCTGACCGGTAACCGGGCAATTCGATTTCAGCAGTTCGGACGACAGCACCTCGTCGACCTGCACTTCCGGATCGGCGGCCAGGAAGTCCGCGCGCGGCGGACCGTAGTGGTCGATCTCCACATCCAGGCCATCGAGGGATTCGCCTTCCGGTGCGTCCGCCATCGGCGGCAAGCCGAGCACCACGCCCACGTCCGCGCCGGCGCGCGCCGACAGGTCGGTGGCGATGCGCTCGAGCACCGCGGCATCGCTGTTGAAGCGCGTGCTGTTGAGCGAGTTGAGATAGAGCTTGAGCGATTTGGATTCGATCAGGCACGGCGACGTGCACGGCACGGTCAGCGTGGCGGTCGCTACGCGCGGCTTGCCCCGGGCATCCAGCCAGCTCAGTTCATACGCATGCCAGCGGTCGTGGCCGACGAACGGCAAGGTATCGGCGGTGATACCGATCTCGTCGCGCGCGCCCTGGCGCGGGATCGGGAAGAGGAGGGTGGGGTCGTACTGCGTCGGGTACGCGACCTCGCGGCCCAACGAGGAATCCTGGGGAGTGCTCATGCCGCCATTCTACGGACGGCGCCTAAAGCGGCGGTGTATAACTCCCGGGTCTCCAGCGAGGGCGCGACGATGAAGGCATGGCTGGCCACCGGGTTGTGCGTGCTGCTGTCGGCCTGCGCCAGCGGACCGGCGACGGGCGGCGGACCGCCGTCCGACACGCTGCCGGACGACGGCATCATCCGGCCCCAGGGCAAGGCGCCCGTGGCGATGCGCGTCGGCCAGGTGCTGGAGATCGCCCTGACGTCCAACGCCAGCACTGGCTACCAGTGGGAATTCACCGCGGACGGCGCCCCCGTGCTGGCCCGCACCACCGGCCCGGCCACGCCGCCGCCGATGGATACGCAGCCGCCGATGCCCGGCGCCTCGTCGATCGCACGCTGGTGGTTCCGTGCGGAGAAGCCGGGCCAGACAACGGTGCGGCTCGAATACCGGCGGCCTTGGGAGAAAGTGCCGCCGGTGGAAGTGGCCGAGTACGAGATCCACGTCCGCTGACGGCGTCGCAGGGTCGCATTCGCTTTCCGCGCAAGGCAAAGTGAAGCCTCCCCCGAAGGCCAGGGAGGCCGAGATGACGCTCAACGCGACCTTCCTGCTGTTGTCGATGGCGATGGCGGTGCCCGGCATCGCACAGACGCTACCCGCATCCAGCGCGGCGCCGCCGGTTCCACCTCCTGTCTCGCCGTCGCCCGTGGTGACAACGCCTGTGCCCGTGCGCGATCCCGTGTACGCCGCGTGTATCACCGACCTGCGTACCGTCGCGGAGAAGCGTGGCATCGCACCGGCCAACTTCGACACGTACACGAAAGACCTGGCCGCCGACATGAGCGTGCTGGACCTGCTGGATGCGCAACCCGAATTCACCACGCCGCTGTGGGACTACCTGGCGGCCCTGGTCGACGACCAACGCGTCGCCGACGGCCAGGCCATGCTGGCGACGCACCGCGACCTGCTGGATCGCGTGGCGCTGGCCTACGGCGTCGATGCCGCCACGGTGGTTGCGGTGTGGGGCGTGGAGAGCGACTACGGTCGCGTGTTCGGCAAGCGGCCGCTGCTGGTGTCGCTGTCGACGCTCTCGTGCTTCGGCCGGCGACAGGCGTTCTTCCGTGGGGAGTTCCTCACCACGCTCAAGCTGCTGCAGGCCGGCGACATCCGCGCCGAGGGCCTGACGGGGTCATGGGCGGGCGCGTTCGGCCACACGCAGTTCATGCCGAGCACCTATGAACGCATCGCGGTCGATTTCGATGGCGACGTGCGGCGCAACCTGATCGACAGCATTCCGGATGCGCTGGCTTCGACCGCGAACTACCTGGTGACCTCCGGCTGGCGCACCGGCGAGCCGTGGGGCTATGAGGTGAAGCTGCCACCGGGCTTCGATATCGCGCAGGCCGGCCGCACCAGCCGCAAGCCGTTGCCGCAATGGGCTGCACAGGGCATCGCCCGCGTCGATGGGCAGCCGTTGCCTGCGGATGATCGCGCCGCGGCGGTGCTGGTGCCGACCGGCATCGCGGGTCCTGCGTTCCTCGTGTTCAAGAACTACGACGCGATCTACTCGTACAACGCGGCCGAAAGCTATGCGTTGGCGATCGCGTTGCTGGCCGATCGCCTGCGTGGCGGCAGGGGGCTGGTGACGGCCTGGCCGACGGACGATCCCGGCCTGGGTCGTCCGCAGCGCCGCGAACTGCAGACCCTGCTGCTCGCGCGAGGCCACGCGATCGGCACAGCGGACGGCATGATCGGCACGCAGACGCGGCGCGCGATCGTCGTCGAACAGCAGCGCCTGGGCCTGCAGCCCGCGGACGGTCGGGCCGGTGCGAAAATACTCGCTGCGCTGAAGGCGGAAGGGCCGCCCGTCGCGCCACCGGAGCCGCGAAAGCCGTGAGTGCATTACCCGAGGGCGTTACCCAGGAACGTTGGCAGGACATCGACGTGCTGCGGGTGGAAACCCCGATGTCCCTTGCTCGCATCAGTCTGCACGGCGGGCAGGTGCTGTCGTTCGCGCCGACGGGTTTCGACGACCTGCTCTGGGTGTCGCCGACCACGGCGATGCCGCCGAAGGCGATCCGCGGCGGCGTGCCGGTGTGCTGGCCCTACTTCGGCCGGCAGGGACAACCCGACGATGCACCCCAGCACGGTCATGCACGCGTATCGCGCTGGCCGCTGACGGACGTGCGGCGCGAGGCCGATGGCAGCGTCGTGCTCAAGCTCGCGTTGCCGCTGCGGGATGGCGTGCCGCTCGAACTGATCCAGACCGTACATGTCGGTCGCGACCTCCGACAGAGCCTGGACACCCTGCATCGCGGTGAGGCGCCGGTCGTGCTGACCCAGGCGCTCCACACGTATTTCCGCGTGGCCGACGCGGCACAGGTGCGCGTCACGGGCCTCGATGGCCTGCGCTATGCGGACAAATACGACGGCGGCATGCACGTGCAAGTCGGCGACTGGACGCTGCACGACCCGCGCGATCCGGGCCGCAGCGACCGGATCTATACCGATACCGGCCATCGATTCGACCTCGTCGATCCCGCCGGCCGCCGCCGCATCCGGCTGGACACCTTCGGCAGTCGTTCGCTGGTGGTCTGGAACCCGGGCGACGCCGGTGCGGCCGCCATCGGCGACATGCCCGACGAGGGCTGGCGGACCTTCGTCTGCCTGGAGGCGGCGAACGCCAGCGAGGACGCGATCGAACTGGAGCCAGGCCAGCGCCACCGCCTGAGCCACGTGATCTCCGCGACCCCGTTGTAACCGGCGGCGGCACGCCATCGGCAAGGGCGATGCCCTACACTTGCGCACCTTTTCGCCGGTCCGCTCCGTGAACGCCGAAGCTCCCGCACATGCCGGCCGCCGCGCCGCCCTGATCTTCATCTTCGTCACGGTGCTGATCGACATCCTGTCGTTCGGCGTGATCATCCCGGTGTTGCCCGGCCTGGTCCGCCAGTTCACCGGCGGCGATTTCGTGGAGGCCGCTTGGTGGGTGGGCACCTTCGGCATGCTGTTCGCCGCCATCCAGTTCGTCTGCACGCCGATCCAGGGCGCGCTGTCCGACCGCTTCGGTCGCCGACCGGTCATCCTGTTGTCGTGCCTGGGCCTGGGCATCGACTTCGTACTGATGGCGCTGGCGCAATCGTTGCCGTGGCTGCTGGTCGCGCGCATCTTCTCGGGCGTGTTCTCGGCCAGCTTCACCACCGCGAACGCCTACATCGCCGACATCACGGCGCCGGAGAAGCGTGCGCAAGCATTCGGCATGATCGGCGCCGCCTTTGGCGTGGGTTTCATCATCGGTCCGATCATCGGCGGGCAACTGGGCGCCATCGACCTGCGCTTCCCGTTCTGGTTCGCGGCAGGGCTGGCGCTGCTGAACTTCCTGTACGGCTGGTTCGTGCTGCCTGAGTCGTTGCCGAAAGAGCGCCGCACGTCGACGTTCGACTGGTCGCATGCCAATCCGATCGGCTCGATGGCGCTGTTGAAGCGATACCCGCAGGTGTTCGGACTGGCGGCCGTGGTGCTGATCGCCAACCTGGCGCACTACGTCTATCCGAGCGTGTTCGTCCTGTTCGCCGAGTACCAGTACCGGTGGAACGAACAACAGGTCGCCTGGGTGCTCGCGGCCGTCGGCGTGTGCAGCGTGATCGTGCAGGCGGGCCTCGTCGGTCGCGTCGTGCCGAAGTTCGGCGAGCGCCGCACGCTGCTATTCGGCCTGGCCTGCGGCGTGATCGGTTTCTGCATCTACGGCGCGGCCGATCTCGGCTGGATGTTCCTGATCGGTCTGCCGATCAGCGCACTGTGGGGCCTGGCAGGTCCGGCGACGCAGGCGCTGATCACGCAGCAGGTCGGCGCGGATGTTCAGGGCCGTGTGCAGGGTGCCCTGATGAGCCTGGTCAGCCTGGCCGGCATCGTCGGCCCGATGATGTTCGCGGGTACGTTTGCGTTGTTCATCGGCAAGTCCGCGCCCGCGCACGTACCCGGTGCGCCATGGTTGTTGGCGGCGCTGCTGCTCGCCATCGGCTGGGTGGTGGGCTGGCGCTTCGCGAGATCGCCGTCGCATCCGGCGCACTGAAACGAAAAAGGCCGCCCTGGGGCGGCCTTTTTCGTTGCACGACAAGCGCGCTAGTCAATCGTTTTCGACGTGGATGATCTCGCCGGTGTTGGCGGCCAGGTGGATCTCGACGTCATTGCCGTCGGCGCGCTCGGCCTCGGCCTTCCAGACGCCGTCGTCGAAGTCGACGTCGTGTACCTTGGAATAGCCGGCAGCGGCCAGCTTCGCCTTGACGTCGTTCTCGCTGAGGTTGGACACCAGCTTCTCGGCCACGATGTCGCCGCTGGCCGGATTGATGCGCACGTCGACGCGGTCGCCGTTGGCACTGGTCGCATCGGTTTCCCACTGGCCGTCCTCGAAATCGAGGTCATCGATGTTGGTGTAGCCCTTCTCGGTGAGCAGCGCGCGCACCTGCGGCTCCTTCAGCGCGTCCTTGCCGGCAGTCGGCGAAGGCGCCTGCGCGAACGCCGCGCCGGACAGCGCGGCGAGGGCAGCGAGCGTCAACAGGCGATGGCGGTAACGGATGGTCTGCATGGAAGTCTCCTATCGGGATGGCGTGGACCGATCCTGCCCACGTCCGCATCACCCCCAGGTGAATCCGCGCTGTTGAAACTGAACACTCCACGCCGCGTTCACCCGCATGAGCGGAACGCGAACGGGGCTCAGGTGCGGCGCAATACCAGCAGTGTCACCACGCCCGCGAGCAGGCCCCAGAATGCGGAGCCGATGCCCGCGAGGGACAAGCCCGATGCCGTCACGAGGAAGGTCACCAGCGCGGGCTCGCGCTCCGCTTCCTCACGCAATGCGGCGGCCAGGCTGTTGCCGATGGTGCCCAGCAATGCGATGCCGGCGATGGCGAGGATCAGTTCCTTCGGAAAGGCGGCGAACAAGGCCGCCACCGTCGCGCCAAACAGACCGACGAGGACGTAGAACACACCAGCCGCGATGGCCGCGACGTAACGACGCGCGGCATCTTCGTGCGCTTCGCGGCCCATGCAGATCGCCGCCGTGATCGCCGCCAGGTTGAGCGCGAAGGCGCCGAACGGCGCCAGCACCAGGTTGACCACGCCGGTCCAACCGACGACAGGCGAAATCGGAATCGGATACCCGGATGCGCGGATCACCGCTACGCCGGGGACGTTCTGCGAGGCCATCGTCACGATGAACAAGGGCAAGGCGATACCGACGACCGCCGCGAACGAGAACGTCGGCGTGGTGAAGATCGGCTTCGCCAGTTGCAACGACAGGCCGTCGATGCGCAGCAAGCCGAGCGCACTGGCGATCGCGATGCCGACCAGCAACGTCAGGATCACTGCGTAGCGGGGCAGCAGACGGCGGGCGAGCAGGTAGACCGCGAACATCGTCAGCACCATGCCCAGTTGCGTCTTCATGGACGCGAATGCGTCGATGCCGAAACGCAGCAGCACGCCGGCCAGCATGCCGGACGCCAGCGATACCGGGATGCGGCTGATCATCCGTTCGAAGAAGCCCGAGAATCCGCACACGGCGATCAGCAACGCCGACAGCAGGAACGCGCCGATCGCGTCCGACAGCGGCAGCCCGGCGACGCTGCTGATCAGCATGGCCGCGCCGGGCGTGGACCACGCCGTCACCACCGGCATCCGGTAGCGCAACGACAGGCCGATGCATGTCAGGCCCATGCCCAGGCCGAGCGCCCACATCCACGACGAGATTTCTTCCGGCGAGGCGCCCAGCGACTGCGCTGCCTGGAACACGATCACGGCCGAACTGGCGAAGCCGACCAGCACGGTCACGAAGCCCGCCGCGATGGCGGACAGCGAGAGATCCTTCAGCAGGTGGCGGGAAGCAGCGGTCATGGCGCGCCCGCGCGTGCCTTGCGCATGTCGACGGCTTCGCACCAGCGGCGCGCAACGGCCAGCGACGTGGTGCACACCGCTTCGTCGGTCACCGTGGTCACGGCGCGCTCCAGTAACTGGATGTCGGCCTCGTGCTGGCGCGCCACATGCGGATCCTCGAAGAAGATCACGCGCTGGCAGCGATGCTCCAGCACGCGGTCGGCGATCTGCGCGTCGCCACCGAGCGGACCGCTCTGGAAACGCTCCACCCAGGGCACGTCCTGCGGCCAGCCGCGGCTCCACGCCAGTTCGTTGAGGCGCAGGCCGGTGGTGCCGGTCGCCATGCGGTGCGCGAAACGGGACAACACGTCGAAGTGCGCGTCGGCGAAGGCCAGCATCTGCGGCTTCATCGCATCGTGCGCGATCAGTGCCAATGTTTGCGATTCCAGCGCATGGAACCGATCCGCGCCACGGTCGGGGGCGAAGCCGGCATGGATGCGTTCCATCTCGATCCAGTCGCGCGCCGAGGCGACCGTCGACAGGAACGGTTTTCCGTGGATCACGCACTGGCGCTTCAGCGCGGTGGCTTCGGGGAAGATCGAGGACGGATCGACCGGATCGATGAAGTAGATCGCACCATCGAGGCTGCGTTCGGCGCCTTCCAGCCCGACCACTTCCGCCACCAGCTTCATCAGTCCGCCATCGCGGCCGTACGGATACCGCTTGAGCCCATCGTAGCCGCGCAGCATGCCGGCGGCGGCGATCGCATCATGCGTGCGCCCCACCGCATGCAGCGCGAGTTGCAGGTCGCGGATGCCGGGCTCGCAGGCCCGCAGCCAGCGGAACAGCGCGGCGTCCTCGGTATGGTGGTGCAAGCGGTTGGCAGCCAGGCCCAGGCGCATGATCGATCGAGAAGAGGGAGGAGTCGCGAGTCTAGCCGAAGGTGCGCTTCATCCCGGGACGCGGCTCACGGTGATGGCGTTTCCGTGTCGTCGTCGGCATCTTCCTTGCTCTTCGGATCGGCGGTCTTGCCGCGATTCGCCGGACAATCGAGATCGGTAAGGGCCTCGATGCCGATGATCGTCCAGCGCCGGTTGGAAAGACTGCCGTCGTGCTTGGCGGCGTACCGATAGGTGGTGCAGGGCTCGACCGTCAGTGGAAGCGACTGGCGCGTGAGCTCGCCGTTCCGTCCGCGCTTGCTGGACGCGACCTCGAGCCAATGGAAGCCGGGACGCATCTTTACCTTCGTGGGGAGGTCCGGGTGGTGTTTGCCATCCACGGCGACGACGAGGAGGTCGTAGACGTCCGGGTCCGCGCGCGTGACCACCTCGCCATCGAAGGCGCCATAGTCGGGCCCGTAGACACTCTTCCGGTCGCGTGCATCCAGCGACAGGCTGACGGCCAGCAGAGCCGTCATGAACAGGATTCTCTTCATCGACGCATCCCCATGGTCGGTGGCGGAACGCAGGACGCAGGAGCGCCCTGCGGTAAGTGCGTCGAAGCTTACCTCAGTCCAGAGCGCCGCCCGCTACGCCAACAGCAGCGTCGCGATGCTGCCCGCCGCGTCGCGTCCCTCGGCGACCGCGGTGACCACCAGGTCGGCACCACGCACGGCGTCGCCGCCCGCGAACAGCTTCGGATGCGTGGTCTGGAACGGCAGGCGATCGCCGCCGCCGGCGACGATGCGTCCGTTCGGCGTGCCTTCCACGCCGACGTCGGCCAACCACGCCGGCACGGTCGGCGAGAAACCGAACGCGATGATCACCACGTCCGCTTCCAGCACCGATTCGCTGCCTTCGACCGGCACCGCGTTCTGGCGGCCGAGTTCGTCCGGCTCGCCGAGCTTCGTTTCGACCACCTGCACGCCGGCCACCGTGCCGTCGTCGCCGGCCACGACGCCAAGCGGCTGGCGATTGAACAGGAAGCGCACGCCTTCCTCGCGGGCGTTGGCGACTTCACGGGCGGAGCCGGGCATGTTGGCCTCGTCGCGGCGGTAGGCACAGGTCACCTTCGCCGCACCCAGGCGGATCGCACTGCGTACGCAATCCATGCCGGTATCGCCGCCGCCGAGCACGACCACGCGCTTGCCTTGCAGGTCCGGCAGCTGCAGCTTGTCTTCCCAACCGGCGATCGCGCGGCCCCAGGGATCGTTGCCGCTCACGATGCGGCCGTTCTGCACCAGGAAGGGCAGGGCCGGCAGCACGCCGTCCAGGTCCTGGCCGGGCAGGCCGCCGTCGGTATAGCGGTAGGCGCCGGTGCCGAGGAAGACCGCGTCGTACTCGTCCAGCAGTTGCGCGAGCGTCAGGTCGCGGCCGATTTCCACGCCCAGGCGGAATTCCACGCCCATGCCTTCCAGCACCTCGCGGCGCTGCGCGATGACGCTCTTGTCGAGCTTGAAGCTGGGGATGCCGAACTGCAGCAGGCCGCCGATCTGTTCGTAGCGGTCGTAGACCACGGCCTGGATGCCGGCGCGCGCCAGGCGGTCGGCGCAGCCCAGGCCCGCCGGTCCCGCGCCGATGACCGCGACGCGCTTGCCGGTCGGCTGCACGTCGCTCAGGTCCGGCCGCCAGCCATTGGCCAGCGCGGTGTCGACGATGTACTTCTCCACCGCGCCGATGGTGACCGCGCCGAATTCCTCCAGCGTGCAGCTGCCTTCGCAGAGGCGGTCCTGCGGGCACACGCGGCCGCAGACTTCCGGCAGCGGGTTGGTGGAGTGGCACAGCGCGGCGGCTTCCTCGATGCGGTTCTCCTGCACCAGCTGCAGCCACTGCGGGATCGCGTTGTGCACGGGGCACTTCCAGCTGCAGTAGGGATTGCCGCAGTCGAGGCAACGGCCTGCCTGGTACTGCGCTTCCTCCTTGCCGAACTTGCCGTACAGCTCGCCCCAGTCGCCGGACGTGCGCAACTCCAGCGGGATGCGTTGCGGCATCGTCCGCGGCAGGTCGAGGAACTGGAATACCTGCTTCTTGCTCATGCTGCGCGCCTCAAGGTCTCATTGAGCGAATCGATGCTCGCGGCCTTCGGCTTCACCAGCCAGAACTTGCCCACGTAGTCGCGGAACTCGTCGAGGATCTGCTGTGCCCAGATGCTGCCGGTCAGTTCGCGATGGCGGCTGATCAGCGTGTGCAGGTGCTGGCGATGGCTCTCGAAGCCTTCCGGGCTGATGCGGTGGATATCGATCAGTTCGTGGTTGTAGCGGTCGACGAAATCACGGTCCAGGTCGAGCACGTAGGCCAGGCCACCGGTGAAGCCGGCGCCGAAGTTCAGGCCCACCTTGCCCAGCACCAGCACGATGCCGTCGGTCATGTACTCGCAGCAGTGGTCGCCGGCGCCTTCGATCACCGCCAGCGCACCGGAGTTGCGCACGCCGAAGCGTTCGCCTGCGCGGCCGGCGGCGAACAGTTCGCCGCCCGTCGCGCCGTACAGGCAGGTGTTGCCGATGATGGGCGTGTTGCGTGCCTCGAAGCGCGCGCCGCGCGGCGGGCGTACCACCAGCCGGCCGCCGGCCATGCCCTTGCCCACGTAGTCGTTGGCTTCGCCTTCCAGCTCCATCTGCAGGCCGCCGGCGTTGAACGCGCCGAAGCTCTGCCCCGCGGTGCCGCGGAAGCGCAGGTTGAGCGGTGCGTCGGCCATGCCCTGGTTGCCGTGCTGGCGCGCGATGGCGCCGGACAGGCGGGTGCCGATGCTGCGGTCGGTGTTGTGGATCAGGAAGCGATGGTCGCCGCCGCTCTTCTTGCGGATCGGCTCGGCGAGCAAACCATCGAGCTGCGTGGCCAGGCTGTCCGGTGATTCGTACAGGCGTTGCGCCGCGCAGCTGCTGCTGTCGAACTGCGCGCCCTTCAGCAGCCGCGACAGGTCGACGTTCACGCCTTCGCGGGGCGATACATCGAGTTGCTGCAGCAGGTCGGTGCGGCCGACGATCTCGTCGAGCGAACGCGCGCCCAGGTACGACAGCCACTGCCGCACTTCCTCGGACAGCAGGCGGAAGAAGTTCTCCACGCGCTCGGGCAGGCCGGTGAAGTACTGCGTGCGCAGGCGCTCGTCCTGCGTGGCCACGCCGGTGGCGCAGTTGTTGAGGTGGCAGATGCGCAGGTACTTGCAACCGAGCACGATCATCGGGCCGGTGCCGAAGCCGAAGCTGTCGGCGCCGAGCAGCGCGGCCTTGACCACGTCCATGCCGGTCTTCAGGCCGCCGTCGGTCTGCAGTACGGTGCGGTCGCGCAGCTGGTTCACTACCAGCGCGTGGTGCGCCTCGGCCACGCCGAGCTCCCACGGCACGCCGGCATACCGGATCGAGCTCACCGGGCTGGCGCCGGTGCCGCCGTCATGGCCGGAGATGGTGATCAGGTCCGCGCCGGCCTTCACCACGCCGGCGGCGATCGTGCCCACGCCCGCATGGCTGACCAGCTTCACCGAGACCAGGGCCGTCGGGTTGATCTGCTTGAGGTCGTAGATCAGCTGGGCGAGGTCTTCGATCGAATAGATGTCGTGGTGCGGTGGCGGCGAGATCAGGCCGATGCCGGGCTTGGCGTAGCGCAGGCGCGCGATCAGCTCGTTGACCTTGTGGCCCGGCAGCTGGCCGCCTTCGCCGGGCTTGGCGCCTTGCGCGACCTTGATCTGCAGCACTTCGGCATTGACCAGGTACTCCGGCGTCACGCCGAAGCGGCCGGAAGCCACCTGCTTGATCTTGCTGCGCTTCTCGGTGCCGTAGCGCGCGGGGTCTTCGCCGCCCTCACCGGAATTGCTGCGGCCGCCAAGCCGGTTCATCGCGATGGCGAGCGCTTCGTGCGCTTCCGGCGACAACGCGCCGAGCGAGATCGCCGCGGTATCGAAGCGACGCAGCAAGTCGGCGGCGTCGGCCACCTCGTCGATCGGCGTCGGCACCTCGGCTTTCTTCAGCTGCAACAGATCGCGCAGTGCCGACGGCGGGCGCGAGTTCACGGCGTCCGCGTACGCCTGCCAGTCGCGGGCGTCGCCGGTGCGCGTCGCGCGCTGCAGCGTCATCACCACGTCCGGGTTGTACATGTGGTACTCGCCGCCGTGCACGTACTTCAGCAGGCCGCCGACTTCCGGCGATTCGCGGTCGTTCCACGCACGCGCATCGAGCTGGCGCGCCTCCAGGTCGAGGCGTTCGAACCCCACGCCGCCGATCCGCGACGGCGTTTCGGCGAAGCACAGGTCGACGACGTCCGGATCCAGGCCGACGATTTCGAACAGCTGCGCGCCGCGATAACTACTGATGGTGCAGATGCCCATCTTCGAAATGATCTTCGACAGGCCCTTGTAGATGCCCTTGCGGTAGCTGCGGCCGATCTGCGCCTGCTCGCCGCCCTTCTTGATCTGCAGGATGCCGCGTCGGCCCAGGTCGAACAGCGTCTGGTAGGCCAGGTACGGATACACCGCGGTGGCGCCCACGCCGATGAGGCAGGCCATGTGGTGCGGATCGCGCGCGGTGCCGGTCTCGACGATCAGGTTGGCGTCGCAGCGCAGGCCCACGCGGCAGAGGTGGTGGTGCACCGCGCCGGTGGCGAGCAGCGCATGCGCCATCGGCCGGCCCGGCTGCGGGTAGCGGTCCGACAGCAGCAGCATGACGTCGCCATCGCGCGCCGCCTGTTCGGCCTCGCGGCAGATCCGCTCCAGGCCGGCCTTCAGGCCTTCCTCGTGCGAATAGGACAGGTCGATCAGGCGGTTCTTCTCGACGTACTGCGGCATCTTCAGCAACTGCCGCAGCTTGCGCTGGCTTAGCACCGGCGAATTGAGGATGACGTGGTTCACCGTCTCCGGGCCGGCGTGGAAGATGTTGGTCTCCCGGCCCAGCTGGGTGGTCAGCGACATCACGCAGTCTTCGCGCAACGGATCGATCGGCGGGTTGGTGACCTGCGCGAACGCCTGGCGGAAGTAGTCGTACAGCGGTCGCGTCTGCCGGCTGAGCACGGCCATCGGGGTGTCGTCGCCCATCGAGCCGGTGGCTTCCTGCTCGGTCTCGGCGAGCGGGCGCAGCACCTGCTCCACTTCCTCGGTCGAGAGCTGGAACAGCTTGTGGTAGCCGCGCAGCGTGCGCTCGTCGAAGGGTTCCTCGACCAGCGACGGATCGATCAGTTCGGTCTGCAGGTAGGTCACGCCCTGGTGCAGCCACTGCTTGTACGGCGCGCGGCCACGGTTGATGCGGTCCACGGCTTCGCTGTCGAGCAGGTCGCCGCGGCGCAGGTCGATGGCCATCATCTCGCCCGGGCCGAGCTTGCCCTTGCGGGTGACGCGCTCGGCCGGCACTTCCCACACGCCGGCTTCGCTGGCGACGATGAAGTGGCGGTCGCTGGTCAGCATCCAGCGCGCGGGGCGCAGGCCGTTGCGGTCCAGCGTGCACGCGGCGTAGCGCGCGTCCATCGAGACGATGCCCGCCGGGCCATCCCACGGTTCGGTATTGAGGCCGTAGAACTCGTAGAACGCGGCCAGGTCGGCGTCCTTGAACTCCAGCGACTGCGTCGCCGGCGGCACCAGGATGCGCAGCGCCTGGATCAGCTCCATGCCCCCGGCGACCAGCAGCTCCAGCATGTTGTCCAGGCTCTGCGAATCGGAGCCGTGCATCGAGATGACCGGGTCGAATTCGCCGATGTCGAAGCGCGGCGTCTTCCACACCTTGCTGCGCGCCTGTGCCCAGCGGCGGTTGCCCTCGATGGTGTTGATCTCGCCGTTGTGCGCCAGCAGGCGGAACGGATGCGCCAGCGGCCAGCGCGGCAGCGTGTTGGTGGAGAAGCGCTGGTGGAACACCACCGCGCTGCTGGCCAGGTCACTGCGCTGCAGGTCCGGGAAGAAGGTCGACAACTTGTCCGGCAGCACCATGCCCTTGTAGCCGATCGCATGCGGCGACAGCGTGACCACGTAGAAGTCGGGCACGGACGCGCGCAGCTGCTGTTCGGCCCGGCGGCGCGCGAGGAACAGCGCCAGCGCGAAGGCTTCGTCCTTCTGTCCTTCGTCGGCCTCGACGTAGAGCTGTTCGATGCGCGGCAGGGTGTCCTTGGCCAACTGACCGCAGACGGCGTCGTTGGTGGGCGGCACGCGCCAGCCCTTCACCGCCACGCCGGTGCGGAACAGTTCGGCTTCGAGCGCGGCGCGGCATTGCGCGGCCTGCACCTCGTCGTGCGGCAGGAACACCAGGCCGGCGGCGAAGCGCGCACCCAGTGCAATGCCGGATTCGGCGGCGAGCGCGCGGAGGAATGCCTCCGGCTTACGGATCAGCAGGCCGCAGCCGTCGCCGGTGAGACCGTCGGCGGCCACGCCACCACGGTGGGTCATGCGCGAGAGCGCGGCGATGGCGGTATCGACCAGCGCACGCGAAGGCTGGTCGTCGAGCTGCGCGATCATGCCGAAGCCGCAGGCGTCGCGTTCGTCGTTCGGGTCGTAGAGACCCTGTTCAAAGCCGCCTTGGCGATTGCGAGGGGCCATGTCTTGCCTCAAACCGGAGTGACGGCGACACCGTGCCCTGCCCACGCAGCGGCACTTCGAAATGTCACCGGAAATCCGACTAGACCATAGATGTTGCGACGCCGCAACAACACCTATGGCGCACCACCTGTTGGTTGCAAAGGCAACTTTTCACGAGGCAAAACCGTGTCCGCCGGACAACAAAAAACCGCCCGCGTCGCCGCGGGCGGTTCGTCGTCCGATGGACGTGGCGCGAAGCGTCAGCCGCAGTTGACCGAGGTCGCCGCGCCCTTCTCGTCGAGGATGATGTTCAGGCGGTTCGGATTGAAGTCCATCGTCGCGGCGTCGCCCGGCTTCAGCGCGCGCACGGCGTCGGACTTGCTGTCGGCCTTGGCCTGTTCGATGTCGGCCTCGCTCGCGGTCTTGCCGATGATCCACTGCGCCTGGGTGTCGTCGCAGCTGCCGGCGAGTTCGGCCGGCGCAGGCTCGGCGGCGGGCGGCGTGGCCGCTTCGCTGGCCGCGGCCTGGGACTGTTCGGCGGCGGCGGTCTGTTCATCGGCTTCGGGCGAAGAGCAAGCGGCCAGCGAAAGGGTCAACAGCAGGGCGGGAATCGCCGTTCGGATCATGCGTAACTCCGGAGGGTGAGATGGAAGGAAGGATTACGCACCGGACATTCGAGAGTCGTTAACCGGCCGGTGCGCGCCTGCGTTCGAGCCACCATAGCAGCGCGCTGGCGGAAAGCCAGGCGAGGAACCACGGCCAGGCGGGCCCGCGAACGCCTTCCATGGCCGATGGCGATGCCACCACTGCGCTCGCGGCGCCTGTGCGCGAGCGTGTCTGCGCCTGGAGCTCGGCGCGATGCAGCGACGGCGCATCGTCTTCGGCGCGGACGAAGAATGGCGTCGCGGCGTCGCCCACCCTCAGCTGATGCCAGCCCGCGCTTCGCGGCCAGAAGCCTGCGCAGCGCGCGCTGCCGGTGGCGGGATCACGCACTACCTGCGTCGTGATGCCGTCGGGCGCGACGATCCGTGCGTCGTCTGCGATGCCGCACAGCGCCACGCGCTCACCCACGCGCGCGCCGTCGGGCGCCGCGGCAATGGCCCGTGCGCCCGCGCGTGCCAGCGTGGCGAACGCCTGCGACCACAGCGCGGCGTGCACGTCGGCGTGGCCCGCCAGCACCAGCGTGTAGGTATCGGCCGGCGTCCACACGCCGACCCGGCCGCGCCCCATCGCGTGCCACCACGCGGCCGGTGCGCCGGCCGCGTCCCGCAGCAGTGCGACATCGTCACCCGCAGGCATCCGCACCGCCCGCCGCGTGAGGATGGGCAGGCCGCCCGGCACGGCGTCGGCATCCACCGGCAGGTCCGCCGTGCCCGCGCCGCGTCGTGCGCGCCAGGCGTCGTCGTCCGGCGCGGGACGAGACAGGCGGAACTCGGACTCGTCGTTGCCGACGGCCGGCACGCCCAGCAGGCGTTGCACGGGCAGGGAGATCGGTCCGTCGGCGCGCACCAGCACGCCCAGTCCGTCGCGCACGGCCGCGCCGAGCGCCGCACGTTGCGCTTCGCCGAGTCCCGCGGCAGTGCGCGCATCCAGCACCAGCAGGTCGAAACGGCGCAGCGTTTCGGCGTTCATCGGCAACGGAGCGTCGCCGAGCTGCATGCCGCCGCCCAGGCTGACCTGCAGGTGCAGCGGGATGCCCACGTCCGTCGCCCAGCGACGCAGGTATTTGCCCTCGGCATGGGGCGCACCGGCGAGCACCCACACGCGGGGCGGCGTCGAGGGCTGCGTCCAGACCGGCAGCGACGCGGCATCGGCCACGCTACCGCGCGCTTCCCGCACCTCCACCCGGAACAGCGCCGGGCCGGGCAGGCGGGCGACACCGGTGAGGCGGAAGCGACCCTGCTCGTCCACCGGCGCGGCGTCGATGCGCTGGCCTGCGGGGTCGAACAGCACCACCGTCGCCTTCGGCACGTCGTTCACGCGACCGCCGGAGATGAAGGTGTCGCCCGGCGCCACGACCCCTACCGGCGCGAGTTCGACGACACCGCGCGGCAAGGCGGTAGGCGAATACATGACGCGCCGGTCGCCGAGCGCATCCCGGTCGCGGGCTTCCAGTCCGTCGCCGATGACGTGCAGCGTGCCTGCGTCGGGGTGCCGACGCAGCGCGGTGCCCAGGTCCGGCACGCGCTCGCTGTCGTCGGAGGCTGCGGCCTCCGGCAGGGCGACGCGGGGCTGGCCCTGCAGCGCCGCGGGCAGGGCGACCTGTCCGGCGTTCGCGGTCATCACCACCAGCGTGCCGGGGGTCGATGCCTGCCGCGGCGGCAGCAGGGTGAAGTAGAGCAGCAGCGCGCAGACGGGTTGCAATGCGCACAGCAGCAGGAAGCGGGAGCGGGAGCCGCGCTCGTCCGTGGCAGCACCACGACGCCGCGCGATCAGTTGCGCCCAGGCGAGCAGCACGCCGAGCGCGAGCAGCCCGGCCAGCAGCCAGGGCAGGGTCATCGCGCGGGCTCCTGTTGCAGGGCATCGAGATAGCGGCGGCCGGCATCGTCCGGCGCGGTCCGACGTTGCACCTGTGCGGGCGGTTGCGGCGACGCCGACCACAGCAGCGCACGCAGGCGTGCACGGCAAGGCGCGCACGCCGTATCGCCGCGCACTTCATCGATGGCCGCGAACAGGTCCAGCGCATCCGGCACGCGCGCTTCGTTCGTGCGCAGCCAGGTGTGCAGCGCGTCCAGGTCCGCGCCATCCGCCGGCGCGCGATCGTTGGCCAGGGCGCGCCATGCGCGCGCGGGGGCCGCGTCGACGTCGTCGGGCGTCGGGGCGAGCGGGCCGAGCGCGCGGGAGCCGATGCCCTTGCGATCGCCGCCCATCCGGCGCGTCTCGTCGATCGGCGGCAGCTCCGGTCCCACGCGGGCCAGGTAGATGCGCGTCGCCTGCTGCACCTGCTTGATGTACTCCAGCGCCTTGTACGCGAACGGCAGTGCGCGGTCCGGCTGTCCCTGGCGCAAGTGAAGTTCCGATTGCCACATCTGGTCCAGCGCCTTCTTCAGCGTGGCGCGCGTGTCGGGGTCGAGCAGCGTCGCGGCTTCCGCGTGGTCGTGCGTGTGGCCGTAGGCTTCCAGCACGTCGGCTTCGCGACCGAAGCTGGCGCCGCTCGCCGACGTCGCATGGTCGTGATCGTCCTGCGCGGCGGCCGGGGTTCCGGCGTGATCGTGTCCGTCGTCGTCCGCGTGGTCGTCGTCGGTGTCGCTGGTCGGCGGTGGTTGCGGCTCGCCTTCGGCTTCCTCGCCGAGGAACTGGCCGTAGCGCAGGCGCAGGATGCGCTGGTCCACGCCGATCACATCCGAGCGCGTGACGAACGTGTCCGCCGCCAGGCCGCGTTTCTGCTTCTGCAGTGCTTCGGCGTCGATGATGATCTGGCGCTGGCTGCGGAAGTAGGCGGGCATCACCTTCTTCACCAGTCCTTCCAGGCCCGTGCTTTCCTCGCCCAGGTCAGCCGGCCAGCGCAGGATCAGGCCGGGGCTCTGCGCGGTCTGCGGCGTCGGCGCGCGCGTGTCGCGCACGGTGAGCTGTGCGATCAGGTCATCGCCCACGGCCATGCCGAGCGCCTTCAGGTCCAGCGAGGCGGCGAACCGGCGCGCGGTCGCGGGGCCGGTGCCGTGCAGCGTCATCGCCTGTTCCTTGAACGCGATGTTCTCGCCGCTGCCTTGCGCGAGCGTCAGCTTCAAGGTGGCCGTCGCGGCCACGCCGTAGTCGTCGCGCGCTTCGAAGGCGAGCGCCCAGCGCGTCTGTCCGACCGCCACCAGGCTGAGGCCGCGGTCGGGCGCCAGCACCTTCACCTGCGGCGCGCGATCGGGAATGGCATCCAGCCGCCGGAGTTTCGACGGCGGTTGCGCCTCGGTGCCGGCGGCCACCACGCGGTACAGCGTGGATTTCGCGAGGCGATGCGTCGCTCGCCAGGTGTCGCGGTCGCGCTGCAGCGCGATGCGCTGGCCGTCGTGGAACACCAGATCCGCGCGGGTCGGTTGCGGTTCGAAGCGCAGCGTCCAGGCGAGTCGCGAGCCGACGGGGGCTTTCGCATCGAGCGTGGCTTCGTCGCGCGCTGGCTGCCCCGTGTAGGACGGCGGCGCGACGTGCAAGCGTTGGCCGACCAGGCGCGGGACGCCGGGAACGACCGGTGTTTCTTCGTCCGCAGGCGCGAGCATGCTGGCCATCGGTGCGCGCGCCGGCCACAACGCCGACACGGCGATCACCAGGCCGGCCACCAGCCACATCGCCACGACGCGCGGCCAAGGCCACGGCGTGCGCAGGTCCGGTGCCGGCTGGCTGCGCAGCCGTTCGCGGACGCGCGCTTGCTGCAGCTGTTGCAGCGGCGTCAGCGAAGCGGGTGGTGCCAGCAGCAGATCGCTGCTGTCGTCGAGGTCCTTGCGGCGCGCATCCAACTGGCGCACCAGCCAGGCGGTGTCGAACGCGCGTGCGCGTCGCCAAGCCAGCGCGGCGAGTACCGCGATCCCGCCCAGCGCGACGGCCACGGCGAGCATGGGCGATGCGAAGCGCCACAACACACCGGCGAGCGCGACAGGAATCGGTGCTCCCAACATCAGTTGGCCGAGCGTCGCATGGCGACGGACCTGGGCGAGACGATCGAAGGCCGACAACGTCATGGCGCCACGCTCCGCGTGCGCCGCGTGGCCATCCAGCGCTCCACCAGCACCAACACCGCGATCAGCAGCGCGAGCCAGGGTTGCAGGTCGCGTGGTGCGACGGGATAGGCCGCGCCACCGCGCGTCGGCGCGTAGTCCGTCGCGAGCACGCGCGCGGGCGCGTTGGCGGGACCGTCGAACAGGGCGCGCAGGCGGTGCGGGAAATCGGCGTCGAGCAGCGCCGGCATCGCGTCGGGCCGCAGCGCACGGGTGAAGCGCATCACCCGGCCCCGGCCGAGCACGGCACTTTCGACCAGGGGCGCACCTTCGGCGTCGCGCCAGGCCGTCGACGACATCGCAATGCCGTCCACTGTCGTTTCATGGGCGAGCAAGGCGACGCCGCCGGCCGAGATCCATTGCATGACCGGCGCGGGCACCGGTCCGCGCGCCAGCCACACCAGCGGCTGCGACGGCGGAGGCAACGGCGCGTCGGTGGTCCCGATCTGCACGGCCGTCGCGCTGTTCGGCTGCCACGCCCGTGCGGCGGCGCGCAGGTAGCGCAGCGCATGTTCGTCACCCACAGGGTGGCGGATCGCCCATGCAGGCGATGGCGAGGCCTTCGCCGACGATGCCGGCATCGCGCCGTCGACGACCCTCCAGGTCACCGCACGCGACAGCGCGGGCCTCTCGGCATCCGCACCCTGCAAGGTTGCAGGCACGATCACCGTCAACGCGACGCCGGGAGGCAGTTCGGCATCGAGTTGCCGCAGCAGGCTGCCGATGGCCGGCGTACCGGCAGGCATCGGCGCATCCAGCGACGGGAAGCCCGGCGCCAGCCAGTGCAGCCGCATGCGCGCATCGGCGCTCGTACGTGCGAAGCCTGCATCCACGCCGGGCACGGCGACCGTCCACGGCCGCGTATCGTCCAGGCCCGACAGCACCGGCCGGGCCAGCCACAGCACGAGCAATGCGAGCAGCAGCAGGCGCAGCAACAGCAACGGCCATTCGTCGAAGCGGATGCGGTGGCGCGGCTTCGGCTTCTGCCGCAGCCATCGAAGCGCGGCGAAATCGGTCGGCGTCTGCTCGTGCCGGCGCGCGAGATGCAGCAGCAGCGGCAGCAGCAACGCCGCGAACGCGGCCAGGCCGGCCGGCAGCAGGAACGCCAGGCTCATGCGTACTCCGCCGCGTCACGCGCGCCGAACAGCCGGCGCAGCGGCAGGTCCAGCGGCTGGTCGGTGTAGTGGCGGGCGTGGCGGATGCCGGCCGCGTCCAGGCGCGCATCAAGCACGCCCTGCGCATCCGCGAAGCGGCGCAGGTAGTCCGCGCGCAGGGCCGCCGCATCGCCCAGCAGCTCCTCGCCGGTTTCCGGATCGCGGAAGCGATGGCCACCGGTGTAGGAGAAATCGCGTTCTTCCGCGGTCAGCAGCTGGATGGCCAGCACCTCGCGCCGCGCGGCGGCGAGCCGTTCCACCAGCGCGGGCATCGCGTCGTCGAACCAGTCGCTCAGCACCAGCACCAGGTCGCCGGCGGCGATGCGTTCGAACACCGGGCCCAGCCGTTCCTGCGCAGGAAACGCGCCGTCCGCACGCAGGCCATGCAGCGCGAGCAGCAGCTGGTCGCGCTGGCGCGCGCCGTTCCCGGGCGCGACCAGGCGCACGCCATCGCCGTGCAGCACGAGCAGGCCGAAGCGGTCGCCCTGGCGCAGCGCGAGTTCGGCGACGCAGGCCGCGAGGCTGCGCGCAGCGTCGAAACGCGTACCGCGCGCGCCGTCGCGTTGCGCCATCGAGGCGGTCGCGTCGAGCACGATCCACACCGTCAGCGGACTCTCGCGTTCGGCTTCGCGCACGAAGAAGCGGTCCGAGCGCGCGTACAGCTTCCAGTCGATCTGGCGCAGCTCGTCGCCCGGCTCGTAAGCGCGGTACTGCGCGAACTCCAGGCCGGCGCCGCGGCTGCGGCTGTGGTGCACGCCGATCCCCTGCGCACCGATCGCACGGCGCGCGGTCAGCCGCAGGTCCTTCAACCGGCTGCGGACGTCGGCGGGGATCAGGTCGTGCGCCATGGGCGGTCGATCAGGCGGCGAGAGGCACGCCGCGCAGCAGCGCAGCGATCACGTCGTCCGCGCTGACCTGTTCGGCCTCGGCGGCGAACGACAGCAGCAGGCGGTGGCGCATCACCGGCTTCGCCAGCGCGACGATGTCCTCGCGCGTGGCCGCCAGGCGGCCGTGCAGCAAGGCGCGGGCCTTCGCGGCCAGCACCAGCGACTGGCCGGCGCGCGGACCGGCGCCCCAGCGCACGTACTTGCGGATCTCCTCCGGCACGCCATCGCCAGGACGGCTGGCGCGGACGAGCTTGGTGATCCAGCGCAGCAGATCCTCGCTGACATGCACGTCGCGCACATGTTTCTGCAGCGCGAGGACGGCCTCACCTTCCATCACGCGCGGCACCGCGCCGCCGGCGCGGCCGGTGGTCTGCGCGAGGATGTCGTGTTCTTCCTGCTCGGTGGGGTAGTCCACGCGGATGTGCAGCAGGAAACGGTCCAGCTGCGCTTCCGGCAGCGGATAGGTGCCGGCCTGTTCGAGCGGATTCTGCGTGGCCAGCACGAAGAACGGCGACGGCAGCGCATGCGTGGTACCGGCATAGCTGACCGTGCGTTCCTGCATCGCCTCCAGCAGCGCGGCCTGGGTCTTAGGCGGCGTGCGGTTGAGTTCGTCGGCGAGCAGCAGGTTGGTGAAGATCGGGCCGGGCTGGAAGCGGAAATGGCGATGGCCCGTGCCGTGGTCTTCCTCCAGCAGCTCGGTGCCGAGGATGTCGCTGGGCATCAGGTCCGGGGTGAACTGCACACGACGGAACTGCAGATGCAGGGCCTCGCCCAGCGAGCGCACCAGCAGCGTCTTGCCCAGCCCGGGCACGCCTTCGAGCAGGCAGTGGCCGCCGGCAAGCAGGCCGATCAGCAACTGCTCCACCACGTCCTGCTGGCCGACGATGGCCTGGCCGATGGCGGCGCGGAGTTCGCCCAGCGTGGCAAGTTGCTGCTGGAGGTCGGATTCGGTGATGGATGCGTTCATGGGGGTCCGGGAAGAAGTGCGTCAGGTGGTCAGCGCGTAGATCACGAGGTTGACCGCGAACTTGGTGTTGTCCTCGGCCAGGAAGCGCTTGTTGCGCCAGTCGTAGTCCCACTCGCAGCCGTAGTCCTTGTTGCTGTAGAGCACGCCGAGGCGGCCGTTGATCTCGATGCCCTGGAGGTACTCGTGCACCAGGTCGTCGCCCCAGCCGTTGAGCTCGAAGCTGGTGGCCGGCGGGCCATCGAACTTGAAGAACGAAGAATAGATCGCGTGCGTGTTCGGCAGCTTCTTCATCGCCTTCGCGCCGAAGATCGACGCCATCTGCGCCTCGAACGACTTGGCGAACAGGCCGTCGATGTCGTGGTTGCAGTCGTCGACGAACACGAAGCCGCCGTTGCGCACGTAGCGCTCGAAGTGGCGGCGCTCCACCGGGTTGAACTCCACCAGCTTGTGCCCGGCCAGGTAGCAGAACGGGGCGGCGAGCATACGCGGGTCGGACAGCGCCAGTACGTGTTCCTTCGGGTCCACGCGCATCGTGGTGTAGTCGATCAGCGAGGTGATCAGGTTGGACGGCATGCGCGCATCCACGTCCCAGTCGCCGGAGTCGTACTTCAGCCGGGTGAAATGGAAATCGTAGTGGCCGGCCGCGCGTGCGCTCCGCGTCGGCCCGGCCAGCATGGCGCCAGCCAGGCCGCCGGTGAGCAGGCGGAGGAACTGCGCGCGCGTGAGGTTCATGGGGGGTGCCCTCCCGGCGTGCGGGAGGGCGGTTCCTCAAGGGCGCTTAGACGGCGTCCGACAGCGAGGTGAAGGTGAAGTCGCGCAGCTTCATCGGCGGGATCATCATCACGAAGCTGGACTCGTCGCCGGCCACGCGCACCGGCTTGCCCAGTTCTTCGATGTTGTTGAGCATGATCACCGGCGACTCGTTGAAGCGGAAGTTCTTCACCGGGTGCTTGATCTGCCCGTTCTCGATGTAGAACGTGCCGTCGCGGGTCAGGCCGGTCAGCAGCACGGTCTGCGGATCGACCATGCGGATGTACCAGGTGCGCGTGACCAGGATGCCCTTCTGCGTGCCGGCGACCAGTTCGGCCGTGGACTTGGTGCCGCCGGCCACCAGCAGGTTGCCGGGGGAGCCGATCGCGCGCTTGCCCTGTTTCTGCGCCCAGAAGCGCGAGTACTCCAGGTTGGCGATCTTGCCATTCTCGACGATGGCCATCTTCTCGCGCGGCAGGCCTTCGCCGTCCCACGGCATCACTTCCGCGCCCGGGTGCCACGGGTCGGCGCTGATGTTCACGCGCGGGTCGTAGACCTGCTCGCCCAGCTTGTTGCCGCCGCCCTTCTTGGACAGGAAGCTGCGGCCTTCGTCGGCCTGGCGCGCGTCGAAGAAGTTCATCATGAAGGAGATCAGGCCCGCGGCCGCGGCCGGTTCCAGGATCACCGTGTACTTGCCCGGCTCCAGCGCCTTCGCTTCGGCCGATTCGCTGGCCTTGCGCATCGCGGTGCGGATGTCGCTATCGGCCTTGAACGCGTTCGCATCCTTCAGGTTGCGGCCGACCCAGCCGGAACCACGGCCGTCCTCGGTGCGCACCGTGCAGGTGTAGTTGAACGCGGTCGCGCGCTGGTAGCCGAAGTTGCCCTTGCTGTTGGCGAAGGCGACGAAGCTCTGTCCGTCTTCGAGGAAGCCGGCGGCGATCAGCTTCTCCGCCTTGCAGGGGCCGATCGAATCGGCGGCGACCTGGGCGCGGAACTCCGGCGTGATGGCGGCGGTGGATTCGCTGAAGGTGGGGCTGGCTTTGTAGGTCTGCTTCTCGACGGCCGGCATGAACTCGGGGTTCTCCGGCGCCAGGCGGGCGAGGTCTTCGGCGCGGCGGACCACGCGCTCCAGCGCGGCGTCGTCGAACTCGTTGATCGTCGCGATGCCCACGCGCTTGCCGAACGCCACCTGCACGCCAAGGTCGGTGTTGCTGACGATGCCGCTGGTGGAGACGTTGTTAAGCGCGAAACGGATGTTGCCGTCGACGGAGCCGGTGAGGGACGCGGTGCATTCGTCGGCGGTGGACAGCGCGATAACCTTTTCCAGGATGGCCTTGGCCTGCGCTTCGGTGAGGATGCTCATGTTCTAGGGTCTCCTTGCGCCGGTCAGCCGAGCGAGCGGGCGGTGTTGATGACGTTGATGCCGTTGAAGCGCGCGGTGGACGACCCGTGCGAAACCGCGGACACCTGGCCGGGCTGGCCCTTGCCGTCGAAGAACGAACCACCCAGGCGGTAGTCGCTTTCGTCGCAGACGGCGGCGCAGGCGTTCCAGAATTCCGGCGTGCGGATCTGGTAGGCCACGTCCTCGATCTGCTGGGTGATCTTGCCGTTCTTGATTTCGTAGAAGAGCTGGCCGCCGAACTGCGCGTTGTAGCGCTGCTGGTCGATCGAGAACGAGCCGTCGCCGATGATGTAGATGCCGTTCTCGACGTTCTTCACCATGTCGGCCACGGACAGCTTGGCCTTGCCGGCGGACAGCGACACGTTGGCCATGCGCTGGAACTGCACGCTGCTCCACGAGTCGGCGTAGCAGCAGCCGTCGGATTCGGTCTTGCCCAGGATGTGGGCCTGGTCGCGGATGGTCTGGTAGTCGACCAGCTTGCCGGCGCTCACCAGGTCCCAGCGCTTGGTCTTCACGCCTTCGTCGTCGTAGCCGACCGCGCCCAGGCTGCCGGGCTGGGTCTTGTCGGCGAACAGGTTGACCAGCTCGCTGCCGTACTGGAAGCGCTGCTCGCGCTTGTCCAGCGTGGCGAAGCTGGTGCCGGCGTAGTTGGCTTCGTAACCGAGCACGCGGTCCAGCTCGAGCGGATGGCCGACCGATTCGTGGATGGTCAGCCAGGTGTGCGAGGGGTCCAGCACCAGGTCGTACTTGCCCGGCTTCACCGACGGCGCGGTCAGCTTCGCGCGCGCCTGCTTGGCCGCCGCGATGGCGTCTTCCTTCATGTCGTAGGACAGGCCGTAGTTGATCACGCCGTTCGGCGTGGCGAACTTCTGGCCGGCGTCGCCATCGAGGTATTCGTAGCCCATGCCCATCGGCGAGGACAGGCCGTCGCGGGTGCGGAACTTGCCGCTGGCCTTGTCGATGGCGGTGACCGTCATCGGCACCCAGATACGGTGGACGTCCTGGTCGATGAAGGAACCGTCGGTGCTGGCGAAATACTTCTGCTCGTTGACCAGGAACATCATCGAGTTGACGAAGTCCGCGCCGGCGTTGATCGCCGCGGCGTTGACGCCCAGCAGCAGGTCGACCTTGTCCTTGATCGGCACGTCCATCGCGTTCTTCTTGATCGGCGTCTTCCACGACACCTCGCCGAAGCCCGGCGCCTTGGCCAGCTGCACCGGCGCGGTCTGGGTCTTGCTGTTGGCCTTGGCGATGGCGGCGGCCTGGCGCGCGGCGGCGGCCACGCCCTCGGCGGTCAGCGTGTTGGTGGCGGCGAAGCCCCAGGCGCCGTTGGCGATCACGCGGATGCCGGCGCCGGTGGACTCGGTGTTCACCACGTTCTGCACCTTGTCCTCGCGGGTGATCACGAACTGGCGCAGGTAGCGCCCGATGCGCACGTCGCAGTAGGTCGCGCCAGCCTGCTTGGCCGCGGCGAGCGCGGCATCGGCGAGGCGCTTCTTGAAGGCGACGTCGAGGGTGGACTGGAGTTGCTCGGCGGCGATCGCCTTGCCGAGGAAGGACGGCACCATCAGGCCGCCCAGGCTGAGGCCGGTCATGGCCAGGAAGTCACGACGTTGCAAGGCAATTCTCCACCGGTTGGGCCTGCCGGGCGGCAGGCGGGGCACTGCGACGGGAGCATTCCGGCCTGCGCCTTCACCACCGCGCAGGTCGTCCCGGATTCTTGCGCCCGCGTGCAGACAGCGTCAAATGACTTTCGGCATACACACGGTGTCGCGATGCCCGGATCGACGCCTTCGCATCACCCCAGGCTGCGCGCCGTGTTGATGATGTTGATGCCGTTGAAGCGCGTGGTGGCCGACCCGTGCGACACGGCCGATACCTGGCTGGGCTGGCCCTTGCCGTCGAAGAACGAACCGCCGAGGCGGAAATCGCGCGCGTCGCAGATTGCCGTGCAGGCGTTCCAGAACTCCGGCGTACGGATCTGGTAGGCCGCGTCCTCGACCTGGCGCGTCACCTGGCCGTCCTTGATCTCGAAGTAGAGCTGCCCGCCGAACTGCGCGTTGTAGCGCTGCTGGTCGATCGAGTACGAGCCGCGGCCGTGGATGTACAGCCCGTTCTCCACGTCCTTCACCATCTCGGCCACCGTCAGCGGCGTCTTGCCCGGTGCCAGCGACACGTTGGCCATGCGCTGGAACTGCACGCTGCTCCAGGAGTCGGCGTAGCTGCAGCCGTGCGACGCATCCTCGCCCAAGATATGCACCTCGTCGCGCGTGGCCTGGTAATTGACCAGCACGCCGTCCTTCACCAGGTCCCAGCGGCGCGTCTTCACGCCTTCGTCGTCGTAGCCCACCGCACCGAGGCTGCGCGGCTCGGTCTTGTCAGCGGTGAAATTGACGATCGGACTGCCCCATTGGAAGCGCTGCTCGCGCTTGTCCAGCGTGGCGAAGCTGGTGCCGGCGTAGTTGGCTTCGTACCCCAGCACGCGGTCCAGCTCCAGCGGATGGCCGACGTTCTCGTGGATGGTCAGGAACAGGTTGGACGGGTCCAGCACCAGGTCGTACTTGCCGGGCTTCACCGAGGGCGCGGTCAGCTTGGTCCGCGCCTGCTTTGCCGCGGCCACGATGTCCTCGCGCAGGTCGTACGACGCGCCATAGGCCACCACGCCGCCCGGCAGCGCAAATTTGTCGGCCGGATTCGCATCCAGGTACTCGTAGCCCATGCCCATCGGGGCAGAGAGCCCATCACGCGTCTTGAACTTGCCGGTCGCCTTGTCCACCACCGTCACCGTGAAGGGCACCCAGATGCGGTGCACGTCCTGGTCGATCCAGGATCCGTCGGTGCTGGCGAAATACTTCTGTTCGTTGATCACGAACATGCGCGATGCGGCGAAGCTGGCGCCAGCGGCGAGCGCGGTGGCGTTCGCGTCCAGCAGCAGCTCCACCTTCTCCTTCACCGGGACCGCCATCGCGTTCTTCACGATCGGCGTGCGCCAGGCCACTTCGCCCGCACCCTGCAACGGCGCCAGCTGCACGGGCTTGCCCTGGATGCGCGCATTCGCGCGGGCGATCGCCACGGCCTGGCGCGCGGCAGCGGCCACGCCATCGGGTGTCTGGTCGTTCGTCGCCGCGAAGCCCCACGCGCCCTGCGCGATCACGCGCACGCCGATGCCAGAGGATTCGGTATTCACCACGTTCTGCACCTTGTCCTCGCGGGTGATCAACGACTGCCGCAGGTAGCGGCCGACGCGCACGTCGCAGTAGCTCGCGCCCGCCGCGGTCGCGGCCGACAGCGCGGCTTCGGCCAGGCGCTTCTTCTTCGCCACGTTGCCGGGCTCCAGCAGCGCTTCGGCCGCGATGACGCGCGTGCCGGGCAGGGTGAGCCCGGCGAAGGCCAGGCCGCCGAGGGTCAGGAAGTCGCGTCGCTGCATGCGCGTGTCCGGAGGAAGGGAGCACCGGACTGTCGTCGGCGTGTCGCGTAGCGTCAAGTGACGCCGGTCATGGCCGGGTGACGTGGTGCACAATGCGGACCATCCCCCTGCAGGAGTCGGCGCGCATGAAGCCCCGCCCGGTCGCCAAGCCCGAGAACGACGACGAACAACCGCGCCTCGCGGTGCTGATCGATGCCGACAACGCCCAGCCGGCCGTCATCGAAGGCTTGCTCGCCGAAGTGGCGAAGTACGGCGTGGCCAGCGTGAAGCGCATCTACGGCGACTTCACCAGCACGCGCATGACCCAGTGGAAGCAGGCGCTGCTGAAGCATTCGATCAACCCGGTGCAGCAGTTCGCCTACACCAGCGGCAAGAACGCCACCGACAGCTCGCTGATCATCGATGCGATGGACCTGATGTACACCCGGCGCTTCGACGGCGTGTGCCTGGTCTCCAGCGACAGCGACTTCACCCGCCTGGCCCAGCGACTGCGCGAGGAAGGCCTGACGGTGTACGGCTTCGGCGAACGCAAGACGCCGGATGCGTTCGTGCAGGCCTGCGACAAGTTCATCTACGTCGAAGTCCTGCGCAGCGAGGTGTCTGCGCCGCCGCCCCCGCCGCCGGCGAAACCCGCGAAGAAAGCGGCCAAGCCCGCGGCGAAGAAGCCGGCCGCACAGGCCGAGCCCACCGCGGCGCCGGTCGTGGAGCAGGGCAAGCACGAATCGCTGCCGCTGCGGCTGATCCGACAGGCCATCGAGGAGGCCAGCGACGACCAGGGTTGGGCCTTCCTCGGCAGCGTGGGCAGCTACCTCAACAAGGTGCGCCCGGATTTCGACACGCGCCTGTACGGCCACAAGAAGCTCAGCGACCTGTTGAAGGCGCACCCGCGCCACTTCATCGTGGAAGAGCGGGCGGGCGACAATGGGCTGAAGCGCGTCTACGTGCGCTCGGCGGCCTGATGCCGGCCGACAAGCCCGTCGCTCCGTCGTGCGAACGCAACCAGGGCCCGATCCTGGAGGTGCTGCAGCGGCATTTCGACGGTACGCACCACGTGCTCGAAGTCGGGAGCGGCACGGGCCAGCATGCCGTGCACTTCGCCGCGGCGATGCCGGGCGTGTCCTGGCAGGCCAGTGACCGTGCGGACTATCTCCCCGGCATCGCCCTCTGGCTCGACGAGGCCGCACTGGCGAACACGCCACCGGCGATCGAGCTCGATGTCGACGGCCGATGGCCGGATGCGAGGTTCGACGCGGTCTTTACCGCCAACAGCCTGCACATCATGGGCTGGCCGCAGGTGGAGGCGTTCTTCGCCGGTGTCGGCGCGGTGCTGGAACCGGGTGGCCTGCTGGTGGTGTACGGCCCCTTCAACGTCGGCGGCGAATTCACCAGCTTGAGCAATCGTGCGTTCGAGCAATGGCTGAAGGACCGCGATCCTGTCTCCGGCATCCGCGACATCGAGGCGGTCGACGCACTGGCGCGCGGCATCGGCCTGGTGCGGGTGGAAGACAACGCGATGCCGGCCAACAATCGCTGCATCGTCTGGCAACGGACCGCCTGACGATCAGGGAATGAAGGTTTGTTCCGGATCGTCGAACGACTTGAACTCCAGCGCGTTGCCCGACGGATCGAACAGGAACATGGTGACGTGCTGGCCGGGCTTGCCCTTGAGCCGCAAGTGCGGCTCTTCGTGGAAGGCAATGCCGGCGGCCTTGAGCCGCATCGCCAACGCCTCCCACGCAGCGCGGTCCAGGTTCATGCCGAAGTGCGGCACCGGGACGGCCTCGCCATCGAAGCGCCCATTGTGCAGCGGCCGGCCATCGCCGCCGATATGCGCGACAAGGTGGTGGCCGAAGAAATCGAAGTCCTGGTACGACGTATCGCTGCGGCCCATCGGGCAGCCCATCGTGACCCCGTAGAAGCGGCGCGCCTCGTCCAGGTCGCGCACCGGGAACGCGAGATGGAACTGGCTGATGGTGTCGGCCACCGCGTTCACGAGGCGACCTCCAGCTGCGGCGCGTGCGCGTCGAGGATGTTCTGCCAGAACAGGTTCCACGCGCTGATGCTGCGTTCGTAGCCGCGCGCCAGTTCCGGTAGAACGCTGGGGTCGTGGCGCAGGTACTCGTCGATCGCCGCGCGCGTCAGCTCGCCGTGCACGATGTCCTCTTCGCCGGTGTGGATGGTCCAGAACTCCCAGTCGATGCGGTCTTCGTTCGCGCGCAGGTAAGGATGCGTGCGCATGTGTTCGAACATCACCGACAGGTAGGTCTGGCACAGGCATTCGCCGCCCATGCCGCGCATGCCCACGCCATAGGCCACCGGATTGCGCGTCAAGTCGCGGGTCAAGCCCTGCAGGATGCGCGCGTTCGCCGGCAGCACGCGTTCGATATCGCGGTCGTCCACGCCGATGCTGGAGAGGAAGCGGTCGTACACGGTCGGATGCGCACGCGCAGGATCGCCTTCGCCGAGTTCCTCCGACAGGATCTGGCCCAGCAGGCTGCGCAGGCCGCCGAACGGCAACCGCGACACCAGCAGCGCGAGGTCGGTGATGTAGTCGATGGTGAAGAACCGGTACTGCACGCAGAAGCCGCGCAGCTCCGCGATGTCGAGGCTGGGAAGGATGCGCATGCGCTGCGCGGCCAGCGCTTCGGTGGCTTCCTTGGCGGCGTCGGCGACGCGCCAGAATTGCTCCCGGGTCGTGGGTAGGTCTTGCATTGCTCGCTCCTGGGGGTGGGCGTGGCGCGACGCGGCGGAAACGCACGTGTACACCGTCGTCACGATGATGGAGACGGCCGGCGTGAGTAGAACGTGCACATTGCAGATGAATGGGGAAGGTGATGTCCCTGCGGCGCATGCGCGTGAGCCAAGGCTCATGGATGTGAAGAGAAGCTTCCTGTCGCGCCTTGCGTGCTTGTTAGCATCGTCGCCATGACGCGATCGCACGCCGCTGCGCACGTGCCCGTGCCGGCACGCAACTCCTCGGAAGCGCATGCCGATGATGGCGTGCGGCTGCTGTGGACCAGCGGTTGGGATTCGACGTTCCAGCTGCTGCGCCTGCTCCTGTTGCATCGCCTGCCGGTGACCCCGTATTACCTGGAGGACGACACGCGCGCTTCCACGGCGACCGAACTCGAGGCGATCGCGCGGATCACCGAGGCGCTGCATGCGCAGTACCCGCATACACGTGCGCTGCTGCGGCCCTTGCGCCGCTTCCGCGTCGCGGAGCTGGAACCCGATGCCGCGATCGCCGGAGCGCTACGCGACGTGCGCACGCGCATGTACATCGGCAGCCAGTACGCGTGGTTGCCGATGTTCTGCAAACAGCAGGGCGTGGACGGGATCGAGATGAGCGTGCACGTGGACGACAAGGTGCAGGCGTTGTTGTCCTCGCGCGTGGTCGCGTTCGAACAGGCCGGCACCTATCGCAGCGTGCGCGTCGCACCCGGGCATGCGGCGACGCCGGAGTACGCGCTGTTCCGCTACTTCAGTTTCCCGCTGTTCTCCATCGACAAACGGGCCATGGACCGCGAGGCGCGCCTGGCGGGCTGGGGCCCGCTGATGGAGATGACCTGGTTCTGCCATCGGCCGCTGCGCGGCAAGCCGTGTGGCGTGTGCGCGCCCTGCGTCTACACCATCGAAGAAGGCCTGGCCTGGCGGGTCCCGCGCACGCGACGCGCGCAGTCGTTCGTCTACCGGTTGTTCGCGCGGCCACTCAAGCCGCCGCTGCGCATGGCCTGGACGACGCTGCGGGGCATCCGCACCTGAGCCGATGCATGCCGGAAAGAAGAAACCCCGCCGAAGCGGGGTTTCTCGTCAGGCGGCGTGCACGATGTGCAGCGCCTTCGGGTTGCGCCACAAGCCCAGCAGCTCGGCCTCGCGCGCCTTGGCGGCATGCAGGTGCTTTTCCTTGACGTGTCCGTAGCCGCGGATGTGCTCGGGGATGCTGGCGATCTCCACCGCCAGGCCCAGCTTGCCGCCCTCCAGCGCGCCCAGCAGTTCGCCCACGGTCTTCTCGTACTCGGCGATCAACTGGCGTTCGCCCTTGCGCTCGTCGGTGTAGCCGAACACGTCGAACGTGCCGCCGCGCAGGAAGCGCAGCTTCGCCAGCAGGCCGAAGGCCTTGAACACCCACGGGCCGTATTCCTTCTTCATCAGGCGGCCGTGCGCGTCCTTCTTGGCGAACAGCGGCGGCGCCAGGTGGAAGTGCACTTCGTAGTCGCCGTCGAACTGCTGCTCCAGGCGGCGCTTGAATTCGCCGCTGGTGTACAGGCGGGCCACTTCGTACTCGTCCTTGTACGCCATCAGCTTGAAGAAGTAGCGGGCCACCGCTTCCGTCAGCGCGGTCGAACCCGGTGCGCGGGTGTTTTCCGCGTTGCGCACCTGCGTCACCAACTGCGTATAGCGCGCCGCGTAGGCCGCGTCCTGGTACTCGGTGAGGAAACTGGCGCGGCGAGCGATCAGTTCGTCCAGCGAGCGCGACAGGCGCAGGTCGTCCAGCGGCAGGAAGGCCACGTCGCCACCGTGGGTGCCGTCTTCGGGCAGGCCGCGCAGTTCGCTTTCGTTGCCGGGATTGCGCGGCGCCGCGTTCGCGCCCCACTCGGTGCTTTCCCATTCGCCCGGCGGCAAGACCTGCAGGGCGCGCGGGGTGCGCTCGCTTTCGGTCTGCGCGTTGCGGATCAGGCCGGCCGCTTCCTGCACGGCCTGCGGATTCACAACGGCCAGGCGACCCCAGGCGAAGGCGGTCTTGTTCATCTCGATCGCCGCGCCGTTGAGCTCGACGGCGCGCATGATCGCGTCGAACGAGATCGGCACCAGGCCCTGCTGCCAGGCGTAGCCGAGCATGAAGAGGTTGCTGCCGATGGCGTCGCCGATCAGAGCGGTCGCCACCTGGGTGGCGTCCACCAGCATCGGCTCGCGGCCGCCGAGGGCGACGCGCACGCCGGCGATGATGTCGGTGGCGGGGAACTGCATGTCCGGATGCGTGGTGAACGTGCCCGGCATCGCTTCGTAGGTGTTCAACACCACCTGCGAGCGCTCGCCGCGCACCTTCGACAGCACCCAGTAGTCGTTGACCACCACCATGTCGCAGCCCAGCACCAGGTCGGCCTCGCCGGCGGCGATGCGCACGGCGTGGATGTCCTCGGGGGTACGCGCGATGCGGATGTGCGTGGTCACCGCGCCGCCCTTCTGCGCCAGGCCGGTCTGGTCGAGCACGCTGGCGCCCTTGCCTTCCAGGTGGCCGGCCATGCCGAGCAGGGCGCCGATGGTCACCACGCCGGTACCGCCGACGCCGGTGATCAGGATGTTCCAGGGCTGGTCGAGGTCGGACTTGAACGCCGGCGCCGGCAATGCGGCCAGCAGGTCGGCGGCATTCGCCTTCTTGCCCTTGCGCGGCGTGCCGCCATGCACGGTGACGAAGCTGGGGCAGAAGCCGTCGACGCAGCGGAAGTCCTTGTTGCAGTTCGACTGGTCGATCTCGCGCTTGCGGCCGAACTCGGTCTCCTTCGGCAGCACCGACACGCAGAAGCTCTTCACGCCGCAGTCGCCGCAGCCTTCGCAGACCAGCGTGTTGACCATCGTGCGCTTGGCCGGGTCCGGCAGCTTGCCGCGCTTGCGGCGGCGGCGCTTCTCGGTGGCGCAGACCTGGTCGTAGATCAGGATGGAGACGCCCTTCACGTCGCGCAGGCGGCGCTGCACGTCGTCCAGGTCCTTGCGGTCGAAGAACTCCACGCCCGACGGGAAGATCTCGCGCTTGCTCCACTTGCCCACTTCATCGCTGACCACGACGATCGTGTCCACGCCCTCGGCGCGCATCATGTGGGCGATCTGCGGCACCGACAGCGTGCCGTCCACCGGCTGGCCGCCGGTCATCGCCACGGCATCGTTGTAGAGGATCTTGTAGGTGATGTTCACCCCGGTGGCCACCGACTGGCGCACCGCCAGCGAGCCGGAGTGGAAGAACGTGCCGTCGCCGAGGTTCTGGAAGACGTGCTCGGTCTCGGTGAACGGTGCTTGCCCGGACCACGTCACGCCTTCGCCACCCATGTGGGTGAAGGTGTCGGTGTCGCGGTCCATCCACGTCACCATGTAATGGCAGCCGATGCCGCCGAGCGCGCGCGAACCTTCCGGCACCACCGTCGAGGTGTTGTGCGGGCAGCCGCTGCAGTAGTGCGGCACGCGCGGGAAGTTGGCGCGCGGCAGCGCCATCTCGGCTTCCTTGTCCTCCATCCAGCGCAGGCGCTGTTCGATGGATTCGGTCGTGAAGAAGCGCTGGATGCGCTTGCCGATCACGCCGGCGATGGTGGCCGGAGTCAGCTCGCCGGTGGAGGGCAGGATCCACTCGCCGCCTTCGTCGTACTTGCCGACGATGGACGGACGCGTGCCCGCGCTGGCTGGCCAGTTGTAGAAGTATTCCTTCATCTGCCGCTCGATGAAGGCACGCTTCTCCTCCACCACGACGATGTCTTCCAGCCCCTTGGCGAACTCGGTGATGCCCACCGGCTCCAGCGGCCAGGTCATGCCCACCTTGTAGACGCGGATGCCGATGTCGGCGCAGGCCTGTTCGTCCAGGCCGAGGTATTCGAGCGCCTGCAGCACGTCCAGGTAGCTCTTGCCGGTGGTGACGATGCCGAGGCGCGCGCGCGGCGAGTCCAGCACGATGCGGTCCACCTTGTTGGCCCGTGCGAAGGCCTGCGCCGCGGCGACCGCGTACTTGTGCAGGCGCATCTCCTGGTCCAGCGGCGGATTCGGCCAGCGGATGTTGAGCCCACCGGCGGGCATGGCGAAGTCCTCCGGCAGGAGGATTTCGCGCGCGAACGGATCCACCTGCACCGAGGCCGACGATTCCACCGTCTCGGCGATCGTCTTGAAGCCGATCCAGCGGCCCGTGTAGCGGCTCATCGCCCAGCCCACCAGGCCTAGGTCCAGGATGTCCTGCACGCCGGCCGGGTTGAGGATCGGCATCATCGCGCTGACGAACTCGTCTTCCGAGCCGTGCGGGAGCGTCGAGCTGCGGCAGTTGTGGTCGTCCGCGGCCAGCGCCAGCACGCCGCCGAACTTCGAGGTGCCCGCGGCATTGCCGTGCTTGAACACGTCGCCGCAGCGGTCCACGCCCGGGCCCTTGCCGTACCACATGGAATACACGCCATCGACCTTGGCGCCCGGGAACAAGTTGGTCTGCTGCGTGCCCCACACCATCGTGGCGCCGAGGTCCTCGTTCAGGCCGGGGGTGAACTTCACGCCCGCCGTCTCCAGGTGCTTGCGCGCGCGCCACAGCTCCAGATCGAAGCCGCCCAGCGGCGAACCGCGGTAGCCGCTGATGAAGCCGGCCGTGTTCAGGCCCGCGGCCTGGTCGCGCAGGCGCTGCATCAGCGGCAGCCGGACCAGCGCTTGCACCCCGCTCAGGTAGATGCGGCCGTCGGTGCGCGTGTACTTGTGCTCCAGCGTGTAGTCGCTGTCGATCACCCCGATCTGCGGCGTGTTGGCGGACGAGGGCGAGGTGAGTTCGGCGGTGCTGGTCATGGCGGGCCCGTGCAAGCGGCTGGCGTGGCCCGATAACCCCTCGGGCGTGAAGGCGCGCATTGTAACAGCGGCCTTTTGTGTGACGCCGGTCACTTCGCTGTTGTGCGTTGCAGCGGTTAGGATGGGGCCGGGGGAATCCATTGCAGTCCGGGGGAAGTCGTGAAATTCGCTAAGAACATGCTGCTGGCCACCGTGCTGGCCTCTGCGGCGCTGTCCGTGCACGCGCAGACCGTGCCGAAGCCGAAGGAGTTCTACTTCGACGACGACAAGGCGGCGGTCCGCGAGATCGTGGTGGTACAGGGCGAGGGCGAAGCCCTTGTACAGGCGCTGGTCCGTGAGCGCGAGCGTGGCCGCAAGCCGACCGAAGCCACCGCCCAGCTGGCGCACGTGGCTTTCAGCGAGGGCCGCGTGGATCTGGGCAAGCAGTTGTACCAGGTGCTGCTGGGGAGCAGCGACGCCAACGGCAACCTGGGCCGCGCGTTCCGCTGGAACTACGGCTGGGACCTGTACCGCAACAAGGAGTATCCGGCTGCGCTGGAGCAGTGGCTGCCGTTGCTCGGTACCGCAGGCGGTCCGTCGTGGGCACCGCCGACGCTCGCGCTGGTGTTGTGGAAGCTCGACCGCAAGGCCGAGGCCGTCGCGTGGTACGGCGCCGCCGTGCGCACCGAACCGCTGCTGTGGACCGACGCCCGCAACTACGGCAGTTTGCTGCCGGGCTGGCAGCAGGAAGACCGCGACACGCTGGCCGAAGTGCTCGGCGCGTGGCAGAGCAACCCGCCGCGCTGGCCGTAACGCGTACCATCGGCGGATGAAGGCGCGCACGGTGCGCGCCATCGCCCGCCGATGATGCGCACCCGCCTTGTTTCCTGCCTGGCGACGGCTTTGGCCGTTGCCACGGCGCTGCCCGCCACCGCCGCCGACCGCATCGCCGGGCGCGCGTTCGCCACCCGCTCCGACGTGATCGCGCCGCACGCGATGGCGGCCACCTCGCATCCGCTGGCCACGCAGATCGCGCTGGACGTGATGAAGCAGGGCGGCACCGCGATCGATGCGGCCATCGCCGCCAACGCGGCGCTCGGCCTGATGGAACCCACCGGCAACGGCATCGGCGGCGATCTGTTCGCCATCGTCTGGGACCCGAAGACGAAGAAGCTGCACGGCTACAACGGCTCGGGCGGTTCGCCGAAATCGCTGACGCTCGATTACTTCAGGCAGCAGGGCATCACCGACATCCCCGCGCACGGGCCGCTGCCGGTCAGCGTGCCGGGTGCGGTGGATGGCTGGTTCGCGCTGCACGACCGCTTCGGCAAGCTGCCGATGCGCGACGTGCTGGCGCCGACCATCCGCTACGCGCGCGAAGGCCACCCGGTCCACCAGACGATCGCCTATTACTGGGAGCGATCGGTGCCGCGGTTGTCGAAGTTCCCCGGCTTCAGCGAGCAGTTCACGATCGGCGGCCGCGCGCCGCGCACCGGCGAGCTGTGGAAGAACCCGCGCCTGGCCGACACGCTGCAGAAGATCGCCGTCGGCGGCCGCGATGCGTTCTACAAGGGCGAGATCGCGCGCACCATCGACACGTACTTCAAGGCCAACGGCGGCTTCCTGTCGTACGAGGACATGGCCGCCCACCACGGCGAATGGGTCGAGCCGGTCAGCACCAACTACCGGGGTTACGACGTGTGGGAACTGCCGCCGAACGGGCAGGGCATCGCCGCGCTGCAGATGCTCAACGTGCTGGAGGGTTACGACTTCAGCAAGATTCCCTTCGGCAGTCCCGAGCACGTGCACCTGTTCGTCGAAGCGAAGAAGCTGGCCTTCGCCGATCGCGCGCGCTGGTACGCCGATCCCGCCTTCCAGCCCGCGCCGGTCGCGCGCCTGATCTCCAAGCCGTACGCGCGCGAACGCGCGAAACTCATTTCGCCCGACAAGGTGCTGCGCGAAGTGCAGCCCGGCACGCCGAAGGAACTGGAAGAAGGCGACACCATCTACCTGACCGTCGCCGACAAGGACGGGATGATGGTCTCGCTGATCCAGTCCAACTACCGCGGCATGGGCAGCGGCATGGCGCCGACCGGCCTGGGCTTCATCCTGCAGGACCGCGGCGAGATGTTCGTGCTGCGCGATTGCGACGGCGCCACGCCGCATCCCAACTGCTACGCGCCGGGCAAGCGTCCGTTCCAGACGATCATCCCGGCCTTCATCACGAAGGACGGGCAGCCCTGGGTCAGCTTCGGCGTGATGGGCGGCGCCATGCAGCCGCAGGGCCACGCGCAGATCGTGATGAACCTGGTCGACTTCGGCATGACCTTGCAGGAAGCCGGCGACGCGCCGCGCATCCAGCACGACGGTTCCACCGAACCGGTCGGCAGCGCCACCGCGATGACCGACGGCGGCGTGGTGCAACTGGAATCCGGCTACCCCTACGAAACCATCCGCGCGCTGATGGACAAGGGCCACCACGTCGAATGGGCCCTCGGCCCCTACGGCGGCTACCAGGCCATCAAGCGCGACCCGGAGACCGGCGTGTACTACGGCGCAAGCGAGAGCCGCAAGGATGGGCAGGCGGCGGGGTATTGAGGGATCGCGCGCGTGTTTTCATAGGTTGGGGTGAACGGAGTGAACCCCAACATCGCAGCGACGAAACATCCATCTGTTGGGTTTCGCAAGCTCAGCCCAACCTATCGCACTGTCTACGGGTAGAGACCAGGGCAGCACTTCCAACACGTGAATTCGTACAGGTGAGCAAGAATGCTGTATGCCGTGGCCGACGTCGTGGATCGTTCTCTGGCACGAAAAAACGCGCGGGAGCTGGCAACGTTGCTCGGCGCGCGTTCATCCTCGCAACAACGCAACGTTGTCGGCGAGCCGACTTGCCCTTACAAGGTTCGACTTAATACAGACGCTTTCTGGTTTGGTGTTGGCGTATCGGATGCGTCGTATGTCGTCGCCGGAAACTGGAGAGGGACGTTTGGGAACGAAGGTTGCTTCGGAGCCTCGTTGAAAACGCTTAGACCGGGAATGAGTCTCCGACTGGAAGGAGCTTCAAGAGAGCTCGGCGTACCGGTGTACGTAGCCAATCATGCCCAGGCCCCCAAGATCGCAGCCGCCCTTTGTTCGCCTACATGCCGGCCAATCATTCAGCAGATCCAATGGTCGGCGCTGAAGACCATGTTTCTGAGTCCAGTACAGATCCATGCGATAGGAGACTTCCGAACATCGGAGCAATGCGCCATCCAAGTGACCGTGCTCCGCGACCTGTTGCTTGCGTTTAGCAGTTCCCGCAACGCGTAGGATGGGTGGAGCGAAGCAGTTTTCAGTGGCGGAGCCGGTCTACCCATCATCTGCTCCTACTCAACCCATCCGCCGAACCCATCAAGCTCGAGGAGCACCATGGAGGCTGATCCTGTCGTTCGCCAACTCGTGGAAACCATGGCCTGGGAACATGGGCTCACGATCTCCTACGACACGCATTACGACGCAGGCAACTGGCAGCTCTCGTGGTGGGAGGATGGTGTGCGGCACGCGATCGATGTCCAGGGATATCCGGATGGCTGGATCGAAGTGTCGCGTCTTAGCACGCGCTACCCCGCGCTACCAAAGCTGCTGGCATGGGCGTGTCGTACGTTACCCATGTTCCCCCGTTGGGAGCGCACGGAGCACAAAGCGTTGGCGAGACTGCCCTGGCCAGGATCGGTTGAGGATGTGCGGAGCGCGATCGAGTCGGAACTTCTTGGACGTTCGCGTGCTGTGCAAGCCACCGAGACACAGCCGTAGTTCGTAGGGTGGGCCTCGGCCCACCACACGCATTCTTTATGGATCCAACGTGTCCCGGCGCGTGTGTTGCCTGATCGTGGACAATGTCCGCAACGGTGGGCCAAGGCCCCCCCTACCCATCCACGAGGCACACGCATGGCCACGCTCCCCGCCCTCCCCGAACTCACTCCCGGGCTCTATCGCCACTACAAAGGCAACGACTACGACGTGGTCGCCGTGGCGCGGCACAGCGAGACGCTGGAGCCGGTGGTGGTGTACCGCGCGCTGTATGGCGAAGGCGGCTTGTGGGTGCGGCCGTATGCGATGTTCTGCGAAGACGTGATCGTGGATGGGCGCGCGGTGCGACGCTTCGCGCCACTGGTGTCTGAATGAAGCGTTTCACCTTGATGTGGGCCGTCGCTGCCCTGGTGCCGATGACGGCCAATGCTGCTTGTGTCATCGAACCCCTCGAGCCGGAATTGCAGGCAGCCGAGACGGTCTACGTCGGGACAGTGGTGAGGTCGGCGCTGATTCCTTCCTTGGATCAGCTCCGGAGCGCGGCCACTCCCCATGATCGCCGGGCGGCGATTCGCCATACCGTGGAACCGGAGATCGTCTTCAAGGGCGATCCGTCGAACGTAGGCGCTGTCCTGTCCACGTGGCAGTACAACGATCCCAAGGCCAGCAAGCAAGCGGTGTTCTTTGAGCTTACGACCTTGATGCCCGGCGATACGATCCTGGTGGTGGCTGACGTGAGCGGTCGTGCCCGCTACGGGCTGTGTACGGCGAGCCGCATCTGGAATCGGGATACCGAGGAGCAGGTGCGAGTCTTTTTCCGTCGATCTCCTGATGCGCCGGAATCCGCCGTGCCGTCACCCGGACGGAAGTGAGGCAACGACGTGACCACCTACATCGCCCTGCTCCGCGGCATCAACGTCGGCAAGGCCAAGCGCATCGCGATGGCGGACCTGCGCGCGTTGCTGGAAGGGCTGGGCCATGCCGATGTCGCCACGCTGCTCAACAGCGGCAACGTGGTGTTCCGCTCCAGCAAGAAGAACCCCGCGAAGATCGCGGCGGAAATCTCCGCCGCCATCGCCGCGCAGCTCGGGATCGACGTGCCCGTCATCGTGAAGTCGGCGAAGGACCTGGCCACGATCATCGACGACAACGCGCTGGCCGATGCGGCCGCCGACCCGTCGCGCCTGTTGGTCGCCTTCGTGCAGGAGGCCGATGCACTGCCGGCGCTGTCCGCCATCGCACCGCACGTGGTGCCGCCGGAACAGTTCCTGCTCGGCAGCGAAGCGGCCTACCTGCATTGCGCCAGCGGCATCCTCGAAAGCAAGGCCGGCGAGGCGCTGGTGGGCAAGGCCGGCAAGGCCGCCACCACGCGCAACTGGGCCACCGTGTTGAAACTGCAGGCGCTGGTGGACAAGATCGGTGCCTGACGCACCGCGTCCCCCTCAAGCCCGGGATATTCAAGGATGACCATCACCCGTTTCCGCTCGCTGTTGATCGCGTCCTTCCTGTCGCTGGTTGCTGCGTTGGTGACTGGCCTGCTTCCGGGTGGATACTCGCCCGCGCTGGCCGATGCCTATGCGAACGAGCCTTCGCCATGGCTCCTGATGGACGACGGGGCACCCATTGCCCTTCTGCTGATGTTGTTGGCGGTGCTGACATTGCTGGCGGCGGCGGTGGCAGGCTTCATCGGTCTCTTCCTGCTCACGCGATGGGGACGCACGCTGTCGCTTTGCCTGACGCTGCTGGGCCTTCCGCTGTATCTCGTGCTTGGTCCGATCTTGATGTCGCCGCTCGAAGCGATGCTGACCGAAGCATCGACCCTGCTGTGGGGCGCGTGCCTGGCGCTGGCCTACTGGTCGCCGATCGCGACGCGCATCGAGGCTGGTGCAACCGGCCCCTAGCCATCGCCGACGTTCTTTCGTTCCATGACGAGGCAATCTTCCTCGACATTCGAGGCTCTCCTGCCTCGCCCGCCAGGCGTTGTTCCTTGTCATGGAACAGAACAGCCTCGTCAGTTCACGTCAGCGGCTTGTCATCGCACGCACAGGCCTCGGATGGCGCACCTCGAGGGTGCGGCATCTCACGGTCATGCGTCGTCGACTCACCTCAAGACGTCGCCATGGCACATCCATGCCTGGCCAGGGAGAAAAAAAGCCTCACCCACGAGGCAGGAAGCCTCGTCAACTCACCTCAGCGCTTCGTCATCGCACCTGAAAGCTGCGATGTCCACCGACGACGCGTGCGCGTCGATGCCGGCCGCATCGACGGAACGGTGTCAGAGATCGAAGCCGAGCAGCAGCGGGTCGTGGTCGGAGCTTCGGTAGGGCACGGTGGCGTCGCCGTCGGCGTAGCCCTGCGCATCCTGCTCGTCGGCGTTGATGTGCCACTCGGCGGCGCCACGCAGCTGCTTCGCCAGTGACGGGCTGAGCAGGGCGTGGTCGAGGCGGCCGCTGAGGCCGCTGTAGACGTAGCTGTAGGGCTGTTCGATGCCGGCCTGCTTGAACGCATCCACCCAGCCGGCGTCGTCGCGCAGCCAGCGCACCGGCGCTTCCATCGCGTAGGCGTTGAAGTCACCGAGCATGACGACGCGGTCGCTGCGGGTGCGGGTGGGATCGGTCTTCAGCCACGCGTCGAGACGCTGCGCCGAATCCAGGCGCAGTGCATTCCAGCACCCGGCGCCATCCTTCTGGTCGGCGTCCAGGCCGGTGGCCTCGGAGCAGCCCTTGGACTTCAGGTGGTTGGCGACCACGACGAAGGGTTTGCCGGTGTCGCGCGCGAAGGCCTGCGCCAGCGGGCTGCGGCTGCGCTCGCCGAACGGGCCGGCCTGCAGCGTGGCGGGCTTGCCGGTGGGCGTCACCTTGTCGCTGCGGTAGATGATGCCCACGCGGATCGTGTCCGGGCCGGGGCCCTGCTTCGCATCGATGAAGCGCCACGTGCCGCCGCCGGCGTTCAACGCGGCGACGAGTTGGGCGAGGCTGGAGTCGGCGCCGTAGCCGTCGTTCTCCAGTTCCATCAGCGCGGCGATGTCGGGATCCAGTCCGCGGATGGTGCCGACCAGTTTCTGCACCTGCGCCTGGTACTGCGCCGGGGTCTTGGCGCCGCGTTCGGTGGGGAAGCCGCCGCCCTGGCCGTCGCCGTTGAACAGGTTTTCCAGGTTGAACGCGGCGATGCGCACGTTGCCGGCGACCTGCGGCGCGGCCGGGCGTTCCGGTGCGGCGATCGTCGGTGCCACGGTGAGCTGCAGGCGCCACCCGCCGTGGCGCGCATCGACGATGCCCTGCGCGCCGGTCAGCACGGTGCCGGTCCGCAGCGGCTGGTTTTTCTTCACGTACCAGACGGTGGCGGGGTCGCGTTGGGTGCTGCCATCGTCCAGCACCAGGGTGCGGCGCGCGTTGTCGGCGGCCAGGCGCTTGGCGTCGGCGCTGCCGGGCACGGCGACTTCGCTGGGCTGCCACAGGCGGCCGTCGAAGCTGGTGGTGAGTTCGCCGAAACGGCCCAGCGCATCGGTACCGCTCAGCGTGAGCGGGGCGTCGATGCGGACGAGCATGCCTTCGTAGCGTTCCCAGTCGGCGGGCTGGGCGGTCAGCACGGTGGGTGCGATGCGGCCGGTGCCGCGCGACTGGATCACCGGCGCATGCAGCGCCGTCAGCGTGTCGTCGCCGCCGGCCTTGCGCTCGCCGACGATGCCGCGCACGCGGATGCGGTCGCCCGCGGTGAGAAGCGGGGCGGGCGTGCCGTCTTCGAAGGCGACGAACAGCGCGTCGGACGTCGTCGCCTTGCCGTCGCCGGCGTCCTGCACGAACACGCCGCCCAGGTTGGCGAAGGCCGCGGTGACGACGCCTTCGACGGTGACGGTCTGCCCGTCCAGCGGGCTGCGCGCGCCATCGCCCTGCACGTCGCCGATCGGCACGATGCGCTCCTTCGGCGTGGCGGCGCAGGCGGGCAGCGACAGCGAGGCGAGCAGGGCGAGCGTGAGCAGCGAGCGGGGAGACGTCATCGTGATCGAACCGGGCGAGCGAGGCGGCAAGGGTAAACGGAATGCATGACCGGAAGGCGGAAACAAAAACGCCGCCCGGAGGCGGCGTTTCTGCGGAAGGCGCGAAGCCTTACTTGATGTTGGCCAGCATCCAGTCGACGGTGGCGTGCACCTGCTCGTCGGTCAGGGCCGGATTGCCGCCCTTCGGGGGCATGATGCCGCCGTCCGGACCGGTGAAGCCTTCGATGGCGTGCTTGTACAGGGTGTCCTTGCCCTTGCTGACGCGCGCGCCCATGCCGGCGGCGGTCAGGGTGGGGGCCTTGCCCACGCCGTTGGTGTGGCAGGCGCCGCAGAGGTTCTGGTAGATCACGCTGCCGTCGGTGGTGCCGCCGTAGGCGACCTGCGAGGCGGCGGCGGCCTTGGCGGCGTCAGCGGCGGCGGCCTGGGCGGCGGCACCGGTTTCGCCGGCATAGACGGCGCCGGCCGGGGCGATGCGGCCCTCGGTGATCTGCGCGGTCTTGGGGTTCACTTCCGGCGGAATCGCGCCATGCAGGAAATGCGCGCCGACGATCAGGCCACCGGTGACCAGCACCAGGAAGCCGATCACCATCGAGAAATGCTTGAGGAATTCCAGGTCGTAGTTACGCACTTTCCACCTTTGGCAGCACGGCCGCAGGGCCGTGCATGGCTACGAAAACGGGGGCCAACGGTCCGCGCGAGGCGCGTTCCAGGCGAGACCGGGCGCCGGAACGCCGCGGGCAAGGGCACATTATAAGCAGTGAGGCCGTCTTTGCCTCAACACCGGCGCATCCGGCTCACTGCGCCAGATAGACCTGCAGCGGCGCATGCAGGGCCTGCAGCACCACGCGCATCGGGTAGCCGGCACCGGCGCCCTGGCCGGACAGCGCCTGCTGCAGCACCTGCCGCTTCTCGCCGCCCTCGATGTGCAGGTACAGGCGGCCGGCATCGCGCAGGACCGGCAGGGTCAGGGTGATGCGGGGTTCACCGGCGCCGGGGGCGCGCATCGGCAGGACGGTCGCGTCGGTCTCCGGGTCCATCGCCTCCGCCAGGCGGTCGCCGCCGGGGAAGAACGAGGCGGTGTGGCCGTCGCCCCCCATGCCGAGCACGGCGACGTCGAGCACGGTCGGCAGATCGGTGGCGACCTCGGCCAGGGCCTCGTCCGGGGTGGCGGCAGCGCGGTAGAGCGGGACGAAGCGGGCGTCGGCCGCTGCGTCCTGCAGCAGGTACGCCTTCACCAGGCGGGCATTGGAGCGCTCATGGCCTTCGTCGACCCAGCGTTCGTCGACCAGGGTGACGGTGACGTTCGCCCAGTCCAACGCCTGCCGGGACAGGGCCTGCAGGAAGCGGCGCGGGGTGGTGCCGCCGGACAGGGCGACGCTGGCCTGGCCACGCAGGGCGAGGGCGGCGCGCAGGTCGTCGGCGACGGCCTGGGCCAGCGCCTGGGCGACGGCGTCGCCGTCCGGGAATGGATGCAGCTGGATCTGCAGCGAGAGATCGGTGGGGGGCATGGAGCGACTCGGGAGTGGGGGCTTCCCGGGGGAAGGCAGGTCGGCGTGGGGGCGCCAGGAAAGCCCCGCCTGGGCGGGGCCGGCGACGTCAGACGGTGTCTTCGTGCCAGGTGCGGCCGTCGCGCTCGACCAGGGCCACGGCGGCGCTGGGGCCCCACGAACCGGCGGTGTAGGGCTTGGGCGTCTCGCGCCCGGCTTCCCAGGCGGAGAGGATCGGGTCGATCCAGGCCCACGCGGCCTCGACTTCGTCGCGGCGCATGAAGAGGGTCTGGTTGCCGCGGACCACGTCCATCAGCAGGCGCTCGTAGGCTTCCGGCTGGTGCACGCCGAAGGCCTCGGCGAAGCTCATGTCCAGCGGCACGTGCTGCAGGCGCAGGCCGCCCGGGCCCGGGTCCTTGATCATGATCCACAGCTTCACGCCTTCGTCCGGCTGCAGGCGCAGCACCAGCTTGTTGCCCATCACCGGGCCGGCGCTGTCGTCGAAGATGGAATGCGGGATCTGCTTGAACGCGATGACGATCTCCGAGACGCGCTCGGCCAGGCGCTTGCCGGTGCGCAGGTAGAACGGCACGCCGGCCCAGCGCCAGTTGTCGACTTCGGCCTTCAGCGCCACGAAGGTCTCGGTGCGCGAATCGGGCTTGCCGAGTTCGTCCAGGTAGCCCGGCACGGCGGCGCCGCTGCTGGCGCCCGCGCGGTACTGGCCACGCACGGACAGGTGGCTGACGTCTTCGCCGCGGATCGGCTTGAGCGAGCGCAGGACCTTCAGCTTTTCGTCGCGCACGGCGTCGGCCTGCAGGGCCGCCGGGGGTTCCATCGCCACCATGCACAACAGCTGCAGCAGGTGGTTCTGGACCATGTCGCGCAACGCGCCGGAGGTGTCGTAGTAACCGGCGCGCTTCTCCAGGCCGACGGTTTCGGCCACGGTGATCTGCACGTGGTCGATGCGGCTGGCGTTCCACAACGGCTCGAACAGGATGTTGGCGAAGCGCAGCGCCAGCAGGTTCTGGACGGTCTCTTTGCCCAGGTAGTGGTCGATGCGGAAGATCTGGTTCTCGGCGAAGGCGCTGCCGACGGCATCGTTGATGACCGCGGCGCTGGCCGAGTCGTGGCCGATCGGCTTCTCGATCACTACGCGCGCGTTGCCGGTATTCAGGCCGTGGGCGCGCAGGCGGTCGCAAATGTTCACGAACAGCGTGGGGCTGGTGGACAGATAGAAGACGCGGATGCGTTCGCCAGTGGTCTGCAGGCGGGCGGCGAACTCGTCCCAGCCCTCGTCCTTGGTGGCATCCAGGGCCATGTAGCCGAGCTTGTCGAGGAAGGCGGGCAGCTTGGCCTTGAGCGCTTCGTCGCCGCTGGCGATGCGGGCCAGCGCTTCGCCGACCTTTGCCCGGTATTCCGCATCGCCTTGTTTGTCGCGCGCCACGCCGAGGATGCGGCTCTCTTCCGGAATCTGGCCGTCGGCATAGCGTCGCAGCAGGCCCGGCAGCAGCTTGCGCAACGCCAGGTCGCCGGTGCCGCCGAAGATGACGAGATCGAAGGTGTCGACGGGCAGGGTCTTCGCGGTCACGGGAGCGTCTCGGTGCAACAGGAATGAGCGATCACAATACCACCGGGGTACCACAGGATGCCAACAGGTCCGCTAAGTGAAAGGATTGTTGCGATATTGGTACGGCACTGGTATCTTGATTGTCATGCAAACGAACCTGCTCGAGGAATACCAGCGGCTGCAGACCGGTGAGTCCACCCGGGCAGTGGCCTACCTGCGCCTGCGTCGCGCGCTGCAGAACCTGATGGACGCCGGCGTGCTTCGGCCCGGCCAGGCCCTTCCCAGCGAGCGCGACCTGGCCCAGTTGCTGGATCTGTCGCGTGTGACCATTCGCAAGGCGCTGGCGGGTCTGATCGAAAGTGGTCTGCTCGTGCAGCGACAGGGTGCCGGTACCTTCGTGGCCGAGCGGATCCTTAGGCAGTTCTCCCGCCTGACCAGCTTCACCGACGACCTGCGCGAGCGCGGGCTGAACCCGCAGGTGAAGTTCCTGGAGCGCACCGTGGGGGAAGTGACCCCCGAAGAATCGATGGCGCTGAACCTGTCCCCGGGCAGCGGCGTGGTGCGCATGTACCGTTTGCGGCACGTGGACGGATCTCCGATCGCCATCGAGCGCACCCTGGTGCCTTACGCGCTGTTGCCGGACCCGGACAGCGTGACCACCTCGCTGTATGAGGCGTTGGACGCCTACGGTCACCGGCCCAAGCGGGCATTGCAGCGACTGCGGGCCGTAGCCCTGGATGAAGAGGCTGCCCGCCACCTCGAGCTGCCTGTCGGCGCGCCGGGCCTGCTGGTCGAGCGGCGTGCCTTCCTGGAAGACGGTCGGGTCGTCGAATCCACCCGGTCCTACTACCGCGGCGACGCCTACGATTTCGTCGCCGAGCTGCAAAGCGACTGATTCCGGGGCCGGTCACGGCCCATTCGCGCACGTTCTTGAGACCCATACCCGCTACGCACTGTGTAGCGGGCGTTTCCGTGTGCGCCATTTCGTCGGCCGTTGCGCCAAATACTTGACGAAGCTCACTGAAATGGTGCGATCATGTACACGTGTGTAGTTGTTCATGTCATTAAATTGACGTTAAGATGGCGTGAACTGGGGTGAGCGTCACGATTTATCCGGACTTATGTCCGCTTTAACCACACGGATGCGAACTGTGACTCTGACCCATTGATTCGCCCGCGCTGCGGTGCGGACGAAGGGCAGCAACTTCAAGACAGCCTTGGGGGAGGCAGTCCCTGGCTGGCTATTCCTGATCCAGTCGCAAGGGACCACCGTGTACGGCCTGACCCATCTCTTCAAAGCGGCGTTCCGCCGCCGCATGGCGACCACGTGTGGTGTGCTGCTGGCCGCCATGGCGGCCCTTGCTCCCGCACACGCGCAGACATCGGTCCAGAACACCGCGACGGTTGCACTGCCCCCCGGGGCAACGGTGGTCGACAGCAACCCCTCCAACAACACCTCGACCGTGACGGTCGGCGTACTGGCGCTGCCCCGCCTGACGTTGGTCAAGCAGGTCGTCAACAACAATGGCGGCACGGCGCTGGCGACAGCCTGGACGCTGACGGCCACGGGCGCGGCCACCACCATTTCGGGCGCAACCGGGAGCGCGACGGTCACGTCGGCGGCGGTGCCTGCAGGGACCTACGCACTGGCGGAGTCGGGCAGTGCGCCCGGATACGCCGCCTCCACGTGGAGCTGCGTCAAGAATGGCGGTGCTGCCGTCCTCGCGAACTCGATCAGCCTGGTGGGTGGCGACGCTGCGACCTGCACCATCACCAATGATGACCAGGCCGCGACGCTGACGCTGGTCAAGACGGTCATCAACGACAACGGCGGCACGGCCACGATCAGCAACTTCCCGCTGACGGCGACCGGTCCGACGACGATCACCGGTGTGAGCGGCACGGCCGCGGTGACCAATGCTTCGGTCAACGCCGGCGTGTACACGCTGTCGGAAGTGACGGCAGCCGGTTATGCCGCGGGCAGCTGGAGCTGCACGGCCGGGACCTTGTCCGGTAACCAGCTGACGCTGGCCAATGGCCAGAGCGCGAGCTGCTCGATCACCAACAACGACCAGGCCGCGACGCTGACGCTGGTCAAGACGGTCATCAACGACAACGGCGGCACGGCCACGATCAGCAACTTCCCGCTGACGGCGACCGGTCCGACGACGATCACCGGTGTGAGCGGCACGGCCGCGGTGACCAATGCTTCGGTCAACGCCGGCGTGTACACGCTGTCGGAAGTGACGGCAGCCGGTTATGCCGCGGGCAGCTGGAGCTGCACGGCCGGGACCTTGTCCGGTAACCAGCTGACGCTGGCCAATGGCCAGAGCGCGAGCTGCTCGATCACCAACAACGACCAGGCCGCGACGCTGACGCTGGTCAAGACGGTCATCAACGACAACGGCGGCACGGCCACGATCAGCAACTTCCCGCTGACGGCGACCGGTCCGACGACGATCACCGGTGTGAGCGGCACGGCCGCGGTGACCAATGCTTCGGTCAACGCGGGCGTGTACACGCTGTCGGAAGTGACGGCAGCCGGCTACACCGCGGGCAGCTGGAGCTGCACGGCCGGGACCTTGTCCGGTAACCAGCTGACGCTGGCCAATGGCCAGAGCGCGAGCTGTTCGATCACCAACAACGACCAGGCCGCGACGCTGACGCTGGTCAAGACGGTCATCAACGACAACGGCGGCACGGCCACGATCAGCAACTTCCCGCTGACGGCGACCGGTCCGACGACGATCACCGGTGTGAGCGGCACGGCCGCGGTGACCAATGCTTCGGTCAACGCGGGCGTGTACACGCTGTCGGAAGTGACGGCAGCCGGCTACACCGCGGGCAGCTGGAGCTGCACGGCCGGGACCTTGTCCGGTAACCAGCTGACGCTGGCCAATGGCCAGAGCGCGAGCTGTTCGATCACCAACAACGACCAGGCCGCGACGCTGACGCTGGTCAAGACGGTCATCAACGACAACGGCGGCACGGCCACGATCAGCAACTTCCCGCTGACGGCGACCGGTCCGACGACGATCACCGGTGTGAGCGGCACGGCCGCGGTGACCAATGCTTCGGTCAACGCGGGCGTGTACACGCTGTCGGAAGTGACGGCAGCCGGCTACACCGCGGGCAGCTGGAGCTGCACGGCCGGGACCTTGTCCGGTAACCAGCTGACGCTGGCCAATGGCCAGAGCGCGAGCTGTTCGATCACCAACAACGACCAGGCCGCGACGCTGACGCTGGTCAAGACGGTCATCAACGACAACGGCGGCACGGCCACGATCAGCAACTTCCCGCTGACGGCGACCGGTCCGACGACGATCACCGGTGTGAGCGGCACGGCCGCGGTGACCAATGCTTCGGTCAACGCGGGCGTGTACACGCTGTCGGAAGTGACGGCAGCCGGCTACACCGCGGGCAGCTGGAGCTGCACGGCCGGGACCTTGTCCGGTAACCAGCTGACGCTGGCCAATGGCCAGAGCGCGAGCTGTTCGATCACCAACAACGACCAGGCCGCGACGCTGACGCTGGTCAAGATTGTCTCCGGTGGTCCTGCGGCAACCGCGAACTGGATCTTGAGTGCTGGTGGTCCCACACCCCTATCAGGTGCGGGCGGCGTTGCTTCAACGTCGGTGAACGCCGGTGTTTACACGCTGTCTGAGAGTGGCGGTTCTACCGGAAACACCTACAACGCGGGCAGCTGGAGTTGTACCGGTGGCACGCTTTCCGGTAGCCAATTGACGCTGAGCAACGGTCAGAACGCGACTTGCTCCATCACGAACACCTACGTCGCGCCTGCGGTGAGCTACAGCAAGTCGGCCAGCACGGCCGGTCCGGTGGCGGTGGGTGAGACGATCACCTACACGCTGACGACGGTGGTGGCGAACTCGCAGACCACGTCGGTGACGACGCTGACCGACACGCTGGGCACGGGCCTGACGTTCGGTGCGGTGACCAATGCCGGTGCGTACACCTGCAACAGCACCAACCCGCTGGTGTGCACGCTGCCGGTGGGCACGCTGCCGGGCACCTACACGGTGACCTACACGGCGACGGTGAATGACCAGGCCGTGGGCACGGTGGACAACGCCGTGGTCGGCACCAACGCGACCTGCACGACGAACTGCGGCACGAGCACGCCGGTGACGGCGCCTGCGGTGAGCTACAGCAAGTCGGCCAGCACGGCCGGTCCGGTGGCGGTGGGTGAGACGATCACCTACACGCTGACGACGGTGGTGGCGAACTCGCAGACCACGTCGGTGACGACGCTGACCGACACGCTGGGCACGGGCCTGACGTTCGGTGCGGTGACCAATGCCGGTGCGTACACCTGCAACAGCACCAACCCGCTGGTGTGCACGCTGCCGGTGGGCACGCTGCCGGGCACCTACACGGTGACCTACACGGCGACGGTGAATGACCAGGCCGTGGGCACGGTGGACAACGCCGTGGTCGGCACCAACGCGACCTGCACGACGAACTGCGGCACGAGCACGCCGGTGACGGCGCCTGCGGTGAGCTACAGCAAGTCGGCCAGCACGGCCGGTCCGGTGGCGGTGGGTGAGACGATCACCTACACGCTGACGACGGTGGTGGCGAACTCGCAGACCACGTCGGTGACGACGCTGACCGACACGCTGGGCACGGGCCTGACGTTCGGTGCGGTGACCAATGCCGGTGCGTACACCTGCAACAGCACCAACCCGCTGGTGTGCACGCTGCCGGTGGGCACGCTGCCGGGCACCTACACGGTGACCTACACGGCGACGGTGAATGACCAGGCCGTGGGCACGGTGGACAACGCCGTGGTCGGCACCAACGCGACCTGCACGACGAACTGCGGCACGAGCACGCCGGTGACGGCGCCTGCGGTGAGCTACAGCAAGTCGGCCAGCACGGCCGGTCCGGTGGCGGTGGGTGAGACGATCACCTACACGCTGACGACGGTGGTGGCGAACTCGCAGACCACGTCGGTGACGACGCTGACCGACACGCTGGGCACGGGCCTGACGTTCGGTGCGGTGACCAATGCCGGTGCGTACACCTGCAACAGCACCAACCCGCTGGTGTGCACGCTGCCGGTGGGCACGCTGCCGGGCACCTACACGGTGACCTACACGGCGACGGTGAATGACCAGGCCGTGGGCACGGTGGACAACGCCGTGGTCGGCACCAACGCGACCTGCACGACGAACTGCGGCACGAGCACGCCGGTGACGGCGCCTGCGGTGAGCTACAGCAAGTCGGCCAGCACGGCCGGTCCGGTGGCGGTGGGTGAGACGATCACCTACACGCTGACGACGGTGGTGGCGAACTCGCAGACCACGTCGGTGACGACGCTGACCGACACGCTGGGCACGGGCCTGACGTTCGGTGCGGTGACCAATGCCGGTGCGTACACCTGCAACAGCACCAACCCGCTGGTGTGCACGCTGCCGGTGGGCACGCTGCCGGGCACCTACACGGTGACCTACACGGCGACGGTGAATGACCAGGCCGTGGGCACGGTGGACAACGCCGTGGTCGGCACCAACGCGACCTGCACGACGAACTGCGGCACGAGCACGCCGGTGACGGCGCCTGCGGTGAGCTACAGCAAGTCGGCCAGCACGGCCGGTCCGGTGGCGGTGGGTGAGACGATCACCTACACGCTGACGACGGTGGTGGCGAACTCGCAGACCACGTCGGTGACGACGCTGACCGACACGCTGGGCACGGGCCTGACGTTCGGTGCGGTGACCAATGCCGGTGCGTACACCTGCAACAGCACCAACCCGCTGGTGTGCACGCTGCCGGTGGGCACGCTGCCGGGCACCTACACGGTGACCTACACGGCGACGGTGAATGACCAGGCCGTGGGCACGGTGGACAACGCCGTGGTCGGCACCAACGCGACCTGCACGACGAACTGCGGCACGAGCACGCCGGTGACGGCGCCTGCGGTGAGCTACAGCAAGTCGGCCAGCACGGCCGGTCCGGTGGCGGTGGGTGAGACGATCACCTACACGCTGACGACGGTGGTGGCGAACTCGCAGACCACGTCGGTGACGACGCTGACCGACACGCTGGGCACGGGCCTGACGTTCGGTGCGGTGACCAATGCCGGTGCGTACACCTGCAACAGCACCAACCCGCTGGTGTGCACGCTGCCGGTGGGCACGCTGCCGGGCACCTACACGGTGACCTACACGGCGACGGTGAATGACCAGGCCGTGGGCACGGTGGACAACGCCGTGGTCGGCACCAACGCGACCTGCACGACGAACTGCGGCACGAGCACGCCGGTGACGGCGCCTGCGGTGAGCTACAGCAAGTCGGCCAGCACGGCCGGTCCGGTGGCGGTGGGTGAGACGATCACCTACACGCTGACGACGGTGGTGGCGAACTCGCAGACCACGTCGGTGACGACGCTGACCGACACGCTGGGCACGGGCCTGACGTTCGGTGCGGTGACCAATGCCGGTGCGTACACCTGCAACAGCACCAACCCGCTGGTGTGCACGCTGCCGGTGGGCACGCTGCCGGGCACCTACACGGTGACCTACACGGCGACGGTGAATGACCAGGCCGTGGGCACGGTGGACAACGCCGTGGTCGGCACCAACGCGACCTGCACGACGAACTGCGGCACGAGCACGCCGGTGACGGCGCCTGCGGTGAGCTACAGCAAGTCGGCCAGCACGGCCGGTCCGGTGGCGGTGGGTGAGACGATCACCTACACGCTGACGACGGTGGTGGCGAACTCGCAGACCACGTCGGTGACGACGCTGACCGACACGCTGGGCACGGGCCTGACGTTCGGTGCGGTGACCAATGCCGGTGCGTACACCTGCAACAGCACCAACCCGCTGGTGTGCACGCTGCCGGTGGGCACGCTGCCGGGCACCTACACGGTGACCTACACGGCGACGGTGAATGACCAGGCCGTGGGCACGGTGGACAACGCCGTGGTCGGCACCAACGCGACCTGCACGACGAACTGCGGCACGAGCACGCCGGTGACGGCGCCTGCGGTGAGCTACAGCAAGTCGGCCAGCACGGCCGGTCCGGTGGCGGTGGGTGAGACGATCACCTACACGCTGACGACGGTGGTGGCGAACTCGCAGACCACGTCGGTGACGACGCTGACCGACACGCTGGGCACGGGCCTGACGTTCGGTGCGGTGACCAATGCCGGTGCGTACACCTGCAACAGCACCAACCCGCTGGTGTGCACGCTGCCGGTGGGCACGCTGCCGGGCACCTACACGGTGACCTACACGGCGACGGTGAATGACCAGGCCGTGGGCACGGTGGACAACGCCGTGGTCGGCACCAACGCGACCTGCACGACGAACTGCGGCACGAGCACGCCGGTGACGGCGCCTGCGGTGAGCTACAGCAAGTCGGCCAGCACGGCCGGTCCGGTGGCGGTGGGTGAGACGATCACCTACACGCTGACGACGGTGGTGGCGAACTCGCAGACCACGTCGGTGACGACGCTGACCGACACGCTGGGCACGGGCCTGACGTTCGGTGCGGTGACCAATGCCGGTGCGTACACCTGCAACAGCACCAACCCGCTGGTGTGCACGCTGCCGGTGGGCACGCTGCCGGGCACCTACACGGTGACCTACACGGCGACGGTGAATGACCAGGCCGTGGGCACGGTGGACAACGCCGTGGTCGGCACCAACGCGACCTGCACGACGAACTGCGGCACGAGCACGCCGGTGACGGCGCCTGCGGTGAGCTACAGCAAGTCGGCCAGCACGGCCGGTCCGGTGGCGGTGGGTGAGACGATCACCTACACGCTGACGACGGTGGTGGCGAACTCGCAGACCACGTCGGTGACGACGCTGACCGACACGCTGGGCACGGGCCTGACGTTCGGTGCGGTGACCAATGCCGGTGCGTACACCTGCAACAGCACCAACCCGCTGGTGTGCACGCTGCCGGTGGGCACGCTGCCGGGCACCTACACGGTGACCTACACGGCGACGGTGAATGACCAGGCCGTGGGCACGGTGGACAACGCCGTGGTCGGCACCAACGCGACCTGCACGACGAACTGCGGCACGAGCACGCCGGTGACGGCGCCTGCGGTGAGCTACAGCAAGTCGGCCAGCACGGCCGGTCCGGTGGCGGTGGGTGAGACGATCACCTACACGCTGACGACGGTGGTGGCGAACTCGCAGACCACGTCGGTGACGACGCTGACCGACACGCTGGGCACGGGCCTGACGTTCGGTGCGGTGACCAATGCCGGTGCGTACACCTGCAACAGCACCAACCCGCTGGTGTGCACGCTGCCGGTGGGCACGCTGCCGGGCACCTACACGGTGACCTACACGGCGACGGTGAATGACCAGGCCGTGGGCACGGTGGACAACGCCGTGGTCGGCACCAACGCGACCTGCACGACGAACTGCGGCACGAGCACGCCGGTGACGGCGCCTGCGGTGAGCTACAGCAAGTCGGCCAGCACGGCCGGTCCGGTGGCGGTGGGTGAGACGATCACCTACACGCTGACGACGGTGGTGGCGAACTCGCAGACCACGTCGGTGACGACGCTGACCGACACGCTGGGCACGGGCCTGACGTTCGGTGCGGTGACCAATGCCGGTGCGTACACCTGCAACAGCACCAACCCGCTGGTGTGCACGCTGCCGGTGGGCACGCTGCCGGGCACCTACACGGTGACCTACACGGCGACGGTGAATGACCAGGCCGTGGGCACGGTGGACAACGCCGTGGTCGGCACCAACGCGACCTGCACGACGAACTGCGGCACGAGCACGCCGGTGACGGCGCCTGCGGTGAGCTACAGCAAGTCGGCCAGCACGGCCGGTCCGGTGGCGGTGGGTGAGACGATCACCTACACGCTGACGACGGTGGTGGCGAACTCGCAGACCACGTCGGTGACGACGCTGACCGACACGCTGGGCACGGGCCTGACGTTCGGTGCGGTGACCAATGCCGGTGCGTACACCTGCAACAGCACCAACCCGCTGGTGTGCACGCTGCCGGTGGGCACGCTGCCGGGCACCTACACGGTGACCTACACGGCGACGGTGAATGACCAGGCCGTGGGCACGGTGGACAACGCCGTGGTCGGCACCAACGCGACCTGCACGACGAACTGCGGCACGAGCACGCCGGTGACGGCGCCTGCGGTGAGCTACAGCAAGTCGGCCAGCACGGCCGGTCCGGTGGCGGTGGGTGAGACGATCACCTACACGCTGACGACGGTGGTGGCGAACTCGCAGACCACGTCGGTGACGACGCTGACCGACACGCTGGGCACGGGCCTGACGTTCGGTGCGGTGACCAATGCCGGTGCGTACACCTGCAACAGCACCAACCCGCTGGTGTGCACGCTGCCGGTGGGCACGCTGCCGGGCACCTACACGGTGACCTACACGGCGACGGTGAATGACCAGGCCGTGGGCACGGTGGACAACGCCGTGGTCGGCACCAACGCGACCTGCACGACGAACTGCGGCACGAGCACGCCGGTGACGGCGCCTGCGGTGAGCTACAGCAAGTCGGCCAGCACGGCCGGTCCGGTGGCGGTGGGTGAGACGATCACCTACACGCTGACGACGGTGGTGGCGAACTCGCAGACCACGTCGGTGACGACGCTGACCGACACGCTGGGCACGGGCCTGACGTTCGGTGCGGTGACCAATGCCGGTGCGTACACCTGCAACAGCACCAACCCGCTGGTGTGCACGCTGCCGGTGGGCACGCTGCCGGGCACCTACACGGTGACCTACACGGCGACGGTGAATGACCAGGCCGTGGGCACGGTGGACAACGCCGTGGTCGGCACCAACGCGACCTGCACGACGAACTGCGGCACGAGCACGCCGGTGACGGCGCCTGCGGTGAGCTACAGCAAGTCGGCCAGCACGGCCGGTCCGGTGGCGGTGGGTGAGACGATCACCTACACGCTGACGACGGTGGTGGCGAACTCGCAGACCACGTCGGTGACGACGCTGACCGACACGCTGGGCACGGGCCTGACGTTCGGTGCGGTGACCAATGCCGGTGCGTACACCTGCAACAGCACCAACCCGCTGGTGTGCACGCTGCCGGTGGGCACGCTGCCGGGCACCTACACGGTGACCTACACGGCGACGGTGAATGACCAGGCCGTGGGCACGGTGGACAACGCCGTGGTCGGCACCAACGCGACCTGCACGACGAACTGCGGCACGAGCACGCCGGTGACGGCGCCTGCGGTGAGCTACAGCAAGTCGGCCAGCACGGCCGGTCCGGTGGCGGTGGGTGAGACGATCACCTACACGCTGACGACGGTGGTGGCGAACTCGCAGACCACGTCGGTGACGACGCTGACCGACACGCTGGGCACGGGCCTGACGTTCGGTGCGGTGACCAATGCCGGTGCGTACACCTGCAACAGCACCAACCCGCTGGTGTGCACGCTGCCGGTGGGCACGCTGCCGGGCACCTACACGGTGACCTACACGGCGACGGTGAATGACCAGGCCGTGGGCACGGTGGACAACGCCGTGGTCGGCACCAACGCGACCTGCACGACGAACTGCGGCACGAGCACGCCGGTGACGGCGCCTGCGGTGAGCTACAGCAAGTCGGCCAGCACGGCCGGTCCGGTGGCGGTGGGTGAGACGATCACCTACACGCTGACGACGGTGGTGGCGAACTCGCAGACCACGTCGGTGACGACGCTGACCGACACGCTGGGCACGGGCCTGACGTTCGGTGCGGTGACCAATGCCGGTGCGTACACCTGCAACAGCACCAACCCGCTGGTGTGCACGCTGCCGGTGGGCACGCTGCCGGGCACCTACACGGTGACCTACACGGCGACGGTGAATGACCAGGCCGTGGGCACGGTGGACAACGCCGTGGTCGGCACCAACGCGACCTGCACGACGAACTGCGGCACGAGCACGCCGGTGACGGCGCCTGCGGTGAGCTACAGCAAGTCGGCCAGCACGGCCGGTCCGGTGGCGGTGGGTGAGACGATCACCTACACGCTGACGACGGTGGTGGCGAACTCGCAGACCACGTCGGTGACGACGCTGACCGACACGCTGGGCACGGGCCTGACGTTCGGTGCGGTGACCAATGCCGGTGCGTACACCTGCAACAGCACCAACCCGCTGGTGTGCACGCTGCCGGTGGGCACGCTGCCGGGCACCTACACGGTGACCTACACGGCGACGGTGAATGACCAGGCCGTGGGCACGGTGGACAACGCCGTGGTCGGCACCAACGCGACCTGCACGACGAACTGCGGCACGAGCACGCCGGTGACGGCGCCTGCGGTGAGCTACAGCAAGTCGGCCAGCACGGCCGGTCCGGTGGCGGTGGGTGAGACGATCACCTACACGCTGACGACGGTGGTGGCGAACTCGCAGACCACGTCGGTGACGACGCTGACCGACACGCTGGGCACGGGCCTGACGTTCGGTGCGGTGACCAATGCCGGTGCGTACACCTGCAACAGCACCAACCCGCTGGTGTGCACGCTGCCGGTGGGCACGCTGCCGGGCACCTACACGGTGACCTACACGGCGACGGTGAATGACCAGGCCGTGGGCACGGTGGACAACGCCGTGGTCGGCACCAACGCGACCTGCACGACGAACTGCGGCACGAGCACGCCGGTGACGGCGCCTGCGGTGAGCTACAGCAAGTCGGCCAGCACGGCCGGTCCGGTGGCGGTGGGTGAGACGATCACCTACACGCTGACGACGGTGGTGGCGAACTCGCAGACCACGTCGGTGACGACGCTGACCGACACGCTGGGCACGGGCCTGACGTTCGGTGCGGTGACCAATGCCGGTGCGTACACCTGCAACAGCACCAACCCGCTGGTGTGCACGCTGCCGGTGGGCACGCTGCCGGGCACCTACACGGTGACCTACACGGCGACGGTGAATGACCAGGCCGTGGGCACGGTGGACAACGCCGTGGTCGGCACCAACGCGACCTGCACGACGAACTGCGGCACGAGCACGCCGGTGACGGCGCCTGCGGTGAGCTACAGCAAGTCGGCCAGCACGGCCGGTCCGGTGGCGGTGGGTGAGACGATCACCTACACGCTGACGACGGTGGTGGCGAACTCGCAGACCACGTCGGTGACGACGCTGACCGACACGCTGGGCACGGGCCTGACGTTCGGTGCGGTGACCAATGCCGGTGCGTACACCTGCAACAGCACCAACCCGCTGGTGTGCACGCTGCCGGTGGGCACGCTGCCGGGCACCTACACGGTGACCTACACGGCGACGGTGAATGACCAGGCCGTGGGCACGGTGGACAACGCCGTGGTCGGCACCAACGCGACCTGCACGACGAACTGCGGCACGAGCACGCCGGTGACGGCGCCTGCGGTGAGCTACAGCAAGTCGGCCAGCACGGCCGGTCCGGTGGCGGTGGGTGAGACGATCACCTACACGCTGACGACGGTGGTGGCGAACTCGCAGACCACGTCGGTGACGACGCTGACCGACACGCTGGGCACGGGCCTGACGTTCGGTGCGGTGACCAATGCCGGTGCGTACACCTGCAACAGCACCAACCCGCTGGTGTGCACGCTGCCGGTGGGCACGCTGCCGGGCACCTACACGGTGACCTACACGGCGACGGTGAATGACCAGGCCGTGGGCACGGTGGACAACGCCGTGGTCGGCACCAACGCGACCTGCACGACGAACTGCGGCACGAGCACGCCGGTGACGGCGCCTGCGGTGAGCTACAGCAAGTCGGCCAGCACGGCCGGTCCGGTGGCGGTGGGTGAGACGATCACCTACACGCTGACGACGGTGGTGGCGAACTCGCAGACCACGTCGGTGACGACGCTGACCGACACGCTGGGCACGGGCCTGACGTTCGGTGCGGTGACCAATGCCGGTGCGTACACCTGCAACAGCACCAACCCGCTGGTGTGCACGCTGCCGGTGGGCACGCTGCCGGGCACCTACACGGTGACCTACACGGCGACGGTGAATGACCAGGCCGTGGGCACGGTGGACAACGCCGTGGTCGGCACCAACGCGACCTGCACGACGAACTGCGGCACGAGCACGCCGGTGACGGCGCCTGCGGTGAGCTACAGCAAGTCGGCCAGCACGGCCGGTCCGGTGGCGGTGGGTGAGACGATCACCTACACGCTGACGACGGTGGTGGCGAACTCGCAGACCACGTCGGTGACGACGCTGACCGACACGCTGGGCACGGGCCTGACGTTCGGTGCGGTGACCAATGCCGGTGCGTACACCTGCAACAGCACCAACCCGCTGGTGTGCACGCTGCCGGTGGGCACGCTGCCGGGCACCTACACGGTGACCTACACGGCGACGGTGAATGACCAGGCCGTGGGCACGGTGGACAACGCCGTGGTCGGCACCAACGCGACCTGCACGACGAACTGCGGCACGAGCACGCCGGTGACGGCGCCTGCGGTGAGCTACAGCAAGTCGGCCAGCACGGCCGGTCCGGTGGCGGTGGGTGAGACGATCACCTACACGCTGACGACGGTGGTGGCGAACTCGCAGACCACGTCGGTGACGACGCTGACCGACACGCTGGGCACGGGCCTGACGTTCGGTGCGGTGACCAATGCCGGTGCGTACACCTGCAACAGCACCAACCCGCTGGTGTGCACGCTGCCGGTGGGCACGCTGCCGGGCACCTACACGGTGACCTACACGGCGACGGTGAATGACCAGGCCGTGGGCACGGTGGACAACGCCGTGGTCGGCACCAACGCGACCTGCACGACGAACTGCGGCACGAGCACGCCGGTGACGGCGCCTGCGGTGAGCTACAGCAAGTCGGCCAGCACGGCCGGTCCGGTGGCGGTGGGTGAGACGATCACCTACACGCTGACGACGGTGGTGGCGAACTCGCAGACCACGTCGGTGACGACGCTGACCGACACGCTGGGCACGGGCCTGACGTTCGGTGCGGTGACCAATGCCGGTGCGTACACCTGCAACAGCACCAACCCGCTGGTGTGCACGCTGCCGGTGGGCACGCTGCCGGGCACCTACACGGTGACCTACACGGCGACGGTGAATGACCAGGCCGTGGGCACGGTGGACAACGCCGTGGTCGGCACCAACGCGACCTGCACGACGAACTGCGGCACGAGCACGCCGGTGACGGCGCCTGCGGTGAGCTACAGCAAGTCGGCCAGCACGGCCGGTCCGGTGGCGGTGGGTGAGACGATCACCTACACGCTGACGACGGTGGTGGCGAACTCGCAGACCACGTCGGTGACGACGCTGACCGACACGCTGGGCACGGGCCTGACGTTCGGTGCGGTGACCAATGCCGGTGCGTACACCTGCAACAGCACCAACCCGCTGGTGTGCACGCTGCCGGTGGGCACGCTGCCGGGCACCTACACGGTGACCTACACGGCGACGGTGAATGACCAGGCCGTGGGCACGGTGGACAACGCCGTGGTCGGCACCAACGCGACCTGCACGACGAACTGCGGCACGAGCACGCCGGTGACGGCGCCTGCGGTGAGCTACAGCAAGTCGGCCAGCACGGCCGGTCCGGTGGCGGTGGGTGAGACGATCACCTACACGCTGACGACGGTGGTGGCGAACTCGCAGACCACGTCGGTGACGACGCTGACCGACACGCTGGGCACGGGCCTGACGTTCGGTGCGGTGACCAATGCCGGTGCGTACACCTGCAACAGCACCAACCCGCTGGTGTGCACGCTGCCGGTGGGCACGCTGCCGGGCACCTACACGGTGACCTACACGGCGACGGTGAATGACCAGGCCGTGGGCACGGTGGACAACGCCGTGGTCGGCACCAACGCGACCTGCACGACGAACTGCGGCACGAGCACGCCGGTGACGGCGCCTGCGGTGAGCTACAGCAAGTCGGCCAGCACGGCCGGTCCGGTGGCGGTGGGTGAGACGATCACCTACACGCTGACGACGGTGGTGGCGAACTCGCAGACCACGTCGGTGACGACGCTGACCGACACGCTGGGCACGGGCCTGACGTTCGGTGCGGTGACCAATGCCGGTGCGTACACCTGCAACAGCACCAACCCGCTGGTGTGCACGCTGCCGGTGGGCACGCTGCCGGGCACCTACACGGTGACCTACACGGCGACGGTGAATGACCAGGCCGTGGGCACGGTGGACAACGCCGTGGTCGGCACCAACGCGACCTGCACGACGAACTGCGGCACGAGCACGCCGGTGACGGCGCCTGCGGTGAGCTACAGCAAGTCGGCCAGCACGGCCGGTCCGGTGGCGGTGGGTGAGACGATCACCTACACGCTGACGACGGTGGTGGCGAACTCGCAGACCACGTCGGTGACGACGCTGACCGACACGCTGGGCACGGGCCTGACGTTCGGTGCGGTGACCAATGCCGGTGCGTACACCTGCAACAGCACCAACCCGCTGGTGTGCACGCTGCCGGTGGGCACGCTGCCGGGCACCTACACGGTGACCTACACGGCGACGGTGAATGACCAGGCCGTGGGCACGGTGGACAACGCCGTGGTCGGCACCAACGCGACCTGCACGACGAACTGCGGCACGAGCACGCCGGTGACGGCGCCTGCGGTGAGCTACAGCAAGTCGGCCAGCACGGCCGGTCCGGTGGCGGTGGGTGAGACGATCACCTACACGCTGACGACGGTGGTGGCGAACTCGCAGACCACGTCGGTGACGACGCTGACCGACACGCTGGGCACGGGCCTGACGTTCGGTGCGGTGACCAATGCCGGTGCGTACACCTGCAACAGCACCAACCCGCTGGTGTGCACGCTGCCGGTGGGCACGCTGCCGGGCACCTACACGGTGACCTACACGGCGACGGTGAATGACCAGGCCGTGGGCACGGTGGACAACGCCGTGGTCGGCACCAACGCGACCTGCACGACGAACTGCGGCACGAGCACGCCGGTGACGGCGCCTGCGGTGAGCTACAGCAAGTCGGCCAGCACGGCCGGTCCGGTGGCGGTGGGTGAGACGATCACCTACACGCTGACGACGGTGGTGGCGAACTCGCAGACCACGTCGGTGACGACGCTGACCGACACGCTGGGCACGGGCCTGACGTTCGGTGCGGTGACCAATGCCGGTGCGTACACCTGCAACAGCACCAACCCGCTGGTGTGCACGCTGCCGGTGGGCACGCTGCCGGGCACCTACACGGTGACCTACACGGCGACGGTGAATGACCAGGCCGTGGGCACGGTGGACAACGCCGTGGTCGGCACCAACGCGACCTGCACGACGAACTGCGGCACGAGCACGCCGGTGACGGCGCCTGCGGTGAGCTACAGCAAGTCGGCCAGCACGGCCGGTCCGGTGGCGGTGGGTGAGACGATCACCTACACGCTGACGACGGTGGTGGCGAACTCGCAGACCACGTCGGTGACGACGCTGACCGACACGCTGGGCACGGGCCTGACGTTCGGTGCGGTGACCAATGCCGGTGCGTACACCTGCAACAGCACCAACCCGCTGGTGTGCACGCTGCCGGTGGGCACGCTGCCGGGCACCTACACGGTGACCTACACGGCGACGGTGAATGACCAGGCCGTGGGCACGGTGGACAACGCCGTGGTCGGCACCAACGCGACCTGCACGACGAACTGCGGCACGAGCACGCCGGTGACGGCGCCTGCGGTGAGCTACAGCAAGTCGGCCAGCACGGCCGGTCCGGTGGCGGTGGGTGAGACGATCACCTACACGCTGACGACGGTGGTGGCGAACTCGCAGACCACGTCGGTGACGACGCTGACCGACACGCTGGGCACGGGCCTGACGTTCGGTGCGGTGACCAATGCCGGTGCGTACACCTGCAACAGCACCAACCCGCTGGTGTGCACGCTGCCGGTGGGCACGCTGCCGGGCACCTACACGGTGACCTACACGGCGACGGTGAATGACCAGGCCGTGGGCACGGTGGACAACGCCGTGGTCGGCACCAACGCGACCTGCACGACGAACTGCGGCACGAGCACGCCGGTGACGGCGCCTGCGGTGAGCTACAGCAAGTCGGCCAGCACGGCCGGTCCGGTGGCGGTGGGTGAGACGATCACCTACACGCTGACGACGGTGGTGGCGAACTCGCAGACCACGTCGGTGACGACGCTGACCGACACGCTGGGCACGGGCCTGACGTTCGGTGCGGTGACCAATGCCGGTGCGTACACCTGCAACAGCACCAACCCGCTGGTGTGCACGCTGCCGGTGGGCACGCTGCCGGGCACCTACACGGTGACCTACACGGCGACGGTGAATGACCAGGCCGTGGGCACGGTGGACAACGCCGTGGTCGGCACCAACGCGACCTGCACGACGAACTGCGGCACGAGCACGCCGGTGACGGCGCCTGCGGTGAGCTACAGCAAGTCGGTCGAGTTGCCGGTTGGTCAGACCGAAGTTTCGACGGGCGATACGTTGACATATACCGTGACGGCCACGATCTCGAACTCGAGTACCACCGCGCTACTGACCCTCACCGACACCCTGGGAACCGGCCTGACGCTGGGAACCGTGTCTGCGGGCAACTTCTCGTGCGGCACCGCTAACCCACTGGTGTGCACACTGCCTGCAGGGACAACGCCTGGCACGTACTCGGTCAGCTATACGGCCATTGTCAACGATCAGGCGACCGGCACTGTGAGGAACGCCGTCGTGGGCACCGGTGACGATGCACCGACCTGCGCAGGCACCTGCAACACCGAGACACCAGTGACCGAACCGCTGCCGCCGCTGGTGACCTACGCCAAGAGTGCCGTGCTGCCGGCAGGCCGGACGGAAGTGGCGGTGGGCGACAGCATCATCTACACGCTGACGACCAACGTGATCAACGCCGTCACCACCGCCGACGTGGTCCTGACCGACACCCTCGGTGCGGGCCTGACGTTCGGTGCGGTGACCAATGCCGGTGCGTATGCCGCCAACACGAGCGGTGCGCCCACGCTGCGCTTCACCCTGCCGGCGGGCACCACGCCCGGCACGTACGTCGTGAGTTATACGACGATCGTGAATTCGGCGGCACGAGTGACCGTGACCAACGCGGTCGTCGGCACGGGTGACGATGCACCGACCTGCGCAGGGAACTGCAGCACGTCCTCGCCGGTTGCGGCGCCTCGCGTGACGGTGGCCAAGTCCTCCGACCCCGCTAGCGGTACCCAGGTGCAGGTCGGCCAGACCGTGCGCTACACGCTGTCGGTGGATATCGGCATGTCCGCGTTGACGGGTGAGTTGGTGCTAGTGGATACGCCGGATCGCGGCCTGACTTTGGGCGCGCTGCCGGCCGGCTGCTCGTTCGACGGCACCGTGCTGACCTGCCGCCTGCCAGCAGGCACGGCTACCGGCGTGCACGCATTGAGCTACGACGCGGTCGTGAATGCCAATGCAGGTACGGTGGTGGGCAACCAGGTGGTCGCGACGGGTGGTGGCGGTGAGACGCCGATATGCACGGCGTGCAGTACCGAACACGAACTGGACGCGCCCGAGATCCGCTTGAGCAAGTCGGCTGGCACGCGTGAGGTCCGTATCGGTGACTTGGTCCGCTACACGCTGACGATCGAAAATGTCGGCGCGATGGACCTGGTCGGCGGCAGCATCGTGGATACGCCGGCGGCAGGCTTCAGCTATGTGGAAGGCTCGCTGGTCGCCAACGATGCCGACGGAATGGCGACGGCATCTGGCGGCAGCCCGCTCCGCTTCAACGGCGTGGATGTCGCTGCGGGACAGACCGCCACGCTGGTGTACGTGATGCGGGTGGGTGCCGGCGTCCGTCCGGGTACCCATGTCAACCAAGCACAGGTGCGCTCGTCGACGGATGATCCGGTGTCCAACATCGCCACGGCCGAGGTCCAGCTGACCGCGGATCCGCTGATGGACGACAGTCTGCTCTTCGGCACGGTCTTCAACGACCGTGACGGCGATGGCTGGCAGGACAGCGCAGCGTTGAGTGGCGTGAAGATCCAGGGTGGCTTTGCGCCGGCCGCCTACATCGCGAACTCGACGACGGTGGATCGCGGTGCCGGGCCGCAGCCTGAAGCGGATGCGAGTTCGCCCTTGCTGCACGGTATCGCCATCGGTGCCGTCAGCGGTCGCCAGTCCGTGGCCGACCCGGTCGAAGACCACGAGGTAGTCGTTCGTCAGTACCTGCGCGAACCGACCTTCACGGATGACTTCGTGCTGACGAGTGCCGAGGGCGTCACCGTTCGCATGGATGCGGCGGGCAACACCACGGTGCAGGCCAGTGGCGAGGCGGCCAAGGGGCTGACGGCTGCCGCCCCGACGGTGGAGCGTCGCGTGGCCCAGGACGCGAAGGGATATGTCGTCGACTACATCATCCGCAATGCGGGCATCGATGAGCGCGGCATCCCCGGCGTGCGCATCGCATCGGTGGAAGGCTTGCTGATCGAGACGGACCAGTTCGGTCGCTACCATCTGGCAGGGGTGCCTGGGGGCGCTTGGGAACGCGGTCGCAACTTCATCCTGAAGGTCGATCCGTCCACATTGCCCGCCGGTGCCGAGTTCACCACCGACAACCCCCTGTTGCGCCGGATCACTCCCGGCGTGCCGGTCCGCTTCGACTGGGGCGTCAAGCTCCCGGAACAGGTGATCGAAGGCGGATCAAAGCAGGTCGAACTCGAGATGGGCGAAGTGTTCTTCGCTCCCGGCAGTGCCGAAGTGCGCGAGAAGTACCTACCAGTGATCGAGGCGATGGCGGCCAAGGTGCGCGAGTACCAAGGTGGTGAGGTCGTCATCCACGCCAATGCCGACAGCGAGGGCCTGGCCTTTGACCGTGCGAACGCGGTCAAGACAGCTCTTCTGGACAAGCTGGATGCGGCCTCTGCCAAGGGTCTGGTGGTCAGCGCCCGCGGCACCGTGGATGACCCGAGTTCCATGATCGTAGGCGTGGAGGAAGGCGGCGCATTGCTGGGCACGGTGTTGTTCGATACCGACAAGTCCACGATCAAACCGGTGTTCGAGCCACTGCTCGACAAGGTGGCCGCGGCCCTCGAGAAGATCGGGGGGGGCAGTATCGCCATCGTCGGCCACACCGACGTGCGTGCCTCCCATGCCTACAACGTCGCCCTGGGCATGCGTCGCGCCAAGGCAGTCTATGAAGCGCTCGCCAAACGTCTGAGCCCGGAGGTGCGTGCCAAGGTTCGCGTGGAAACCAGCAACGATCCGACAGCCCCTGTCGGCGTACGGAAGTGAGGGGGCGGATCATGAAGAAGCGTATGAAGATGAAGCTGCTGGATTACACGCTGATCAGCCTGCTGGCAGGCGTGGCGCCCATGGCCGCCGCGCAGAACGCGGCGGTTCCCTCGCAGGCGCAGCAGGATCGCGCCGAGGGCACCGCTGCGGCGGTCGACTGCGATGGCGAGCGCTGCACCGGCGAGGAAGGCCTGTTGTTCCGCTTGCGCACCCGCAGCTACGACAGGCCTGTGACGCAGGGCACGACCCAGGCCTCTTCCTCGGAAGCGCTGCAGCCCGACCGTCGGGTGACGGTGGCGATGGAACAACCCGGCAAGGCCACGGCGATGGGCAAGTTCTCCATCGACCTGCCCGGCGGTGGCGTGATCTGGGCTACCGAGGACCCGACGCTGGGTCAGCCCGAACTGTCGGTGTCGGCGCCTTCGATCGTACCCTTCGATGGCCAGCGCATCACCAAGCCGATCTCGTTCTACGTGCGCGGCAATTACCCGGCCTTCATCAAGCGCCTGGAAGTCACCCTGTACCGCAGTAGCGATGCCGACCTGATCGAACCGATCGCGACGATCCCCCTGGATGTGGCCGGTGTCACCCGCGCCGACTGGGACGGCGCGCTCCCGGCGCGGTATCCGTTCCGGAAGGGCGATGAGCTGGTGTATGTGCTGCGCGCGTACGACGGTGATTCGCGTTTCGATGAAACCCATCCGCGTACTTTGCAGCTCGTTTCACCGGAAGAAGCCGAGCGCGGTGCGGACCTGCTGCGGAGCAGCGTCGAGCGCACGATGGGGAGCGCACTGACCTCGGCCCAGGCGGAAAGCCAGAGCCTGATCGACCGCGCCTTCGCCGAAAACGGCCTGCGTCAGCAGAACATCCCGATGTACGGGTCGCGCATCCGCATCCAGGGTCGCAATCTGCCGCCCGATGTCGCGCTGAAGATCAACGGCGAAGACTACCCGGTCGACCAGGAACGCAAGTTCGTTGCCGAATACCTGGTCCCGGTGGGGCGCCATAGGTTCGATATCGGCCTGGGCGGGCAAGGTGACGAAGCCGCGCCAAATGCCGCGCATACGCTGGACATCGACGTCACTGGGCGATATTTCTTCGGCGTCGGTCTGGCAGACGTGACGATCGCGCAGAACAAGGCCAGCGGCTCGGCCGCGCCGTTCGCCAACGACGTGAACTACCAGGATGACGTGATCAGCGATGGTCGCCTGGCGTTCTACGGCAAGGCGAAGCTGCGCGGGAAGTATCTGGTCACTGCACAAGCGGACACCACACAACGCGACTTGGACCGGCTGTTCAATGGGTTCACCCAAGCCGATCCGCAGGACATATTCCGCCGACTGGACCCGGATCTCTACTATCCGGTATACGGCGACGACTCCACGACGTACCGCGACGTGGACACCATGGGCCGGTTCTATCTGCGTGTGGACTGGGACAAGAACCAGGCGCTGTGGGGCAACTATTCCACCGGCATCACCGGCACCGAGTACGCCCAGTACCAGCGCTCTCTGTACGGCGCGGCGCTGAACTGGCGCTCGCTCGCCACCAATCGCTGGGGCGATCCGGGGACGGAGCTGCGTGCGTTCGGCTCGCAGGCCGAAACCGCGCCCGGCCACAACGAATTCATCGGCACCGGGGGCAGCCTGTACTACCTGCGGCATACCGACCTGTTGCCGGGCTCGGATATCGTGACGCTGGAAGTGCGGGACCTGACCACGGGGCGGGTCGAGAACAGGATTGTTCTGCAGCGTGGCGCGGACTACGAGATCGACGAACTTCAGGGCCGCATCCTGTTGACGCGACCCTTGGCGCAAATCACCCGCGAGAACATCCCCACACTGACACGCGATGCCCCGCTCGACGGGTTCGAGCAGCGTCTGCTGGTGGACTACGAATGGGTGCCGTCGGGTTTCGATGCCGACGATGTCAGTGCCGGCTTCCGCGGCAAGCACTGGTTCGGCAACCATATCGGTGTGGGCGCGACGTATGTGCAGGAGAACCGTGCGGGCGAGGACTACACGCTCGCTGCTGGCGATCTGACGTTGCAGGCCGGCAAGGGGACCTACGTCAAGGCCGAGTACGCGCAGACGGAGTCCTTTGGCTCCCCGGTGTTCTTCTCCGACAACGGTGGCCTGAGTTTCATCCAGCAGAACGATACGTCCCTGTACCGAGAAGGCGAGGCAAAATCAATCGAGGCGCGCGCCAACTTCAAGGAGCTGGGGTGGACTACGCAGGATTGGAGCGCAGGCGCGTGGTGGCGTAACACCAGCGCCGGGTACTCGATCTCACGCTACGACATGGGTCGTCCGGTAACGGAATACGGCGCGGAGTTGCTGGGCCAGTTCACGCCCAGCCTGGGTGTTTATGCGCGCTATACCCGTGCGGAGAGCGGTGCGGAGTCGCTGACGCAGGCGCAGGCTACGCTCGAGTGGCGCATCGACGATAGCAGCACGTTCAGTGCCGAGGTCCGTCGCGTGGATACAGAAGGCGCGTCCAGCGATGCCGTCGGCACGCTCGGCGCGTTGAAGTACCTGCATCGCTTCGGCAGCACGCTGGAGCTGTACGGACTCGCCCAGCTCACGCTGGATGACGATGGCGGGCAATACGCCGGCAACGATGCGTTCACGCTAGGGGGGAAGTACCTCTACGGCGACAACTCGTCCGTGGGTGCCGAACTGACGACGGGTGATCGCGGCGAAGCGGCGACCGTCAATGCCGAGCACCGCCTGACCGCGGAGCACTCGGTCTATGGCGCCTACACGTACTCGACGGATACGACAACGTACGACTCGCTGTTTACGCGCAATGCCCAGAACGGCTGGACGCTGGGTCAGCGCTGGCGCCTATCCAATCAGGTCAATCTCTACAACGAAAGTCAGTTCCTGAAGGAGCCCAGCCAGTCGGGCTTGGCGCATACCTTCGGCATGGATTTCTATCCCGCGCAGGGATGGAACATGGGTTTCACGCTGTCCGACGGCGAGCTGACCAATACCACGGGCGGCAATGTCGATCGCCGTGCCATCAGTATCTCCGGGGGTCGCACTTCGCCGGACACCGACTGGCAGAGCAAACTGGAATGGCGCGAGGATCGCGGTGCGGAGCAGCGCGAGCAGTGGGTCAGTACCAATCGTCTGACACACAAGATCAACGAGAGCTGGCGGATTGCCGCGCGCGTGAACTATGCGGACACCGAAGACGAGCTCAACCCGTTGGCCAGCGCGAAGTTCATCGAAGGCAACCTCGGCTTCGCCTACCGTCCATGGAACAACCAGCGATGGGGTCTGTTCGGCCGCTATACCTATCTGTACGACCTGGCCACGCTGGGCCAGCTGGGTGGCGCGGATTACGACCAGAAGTCGCAGATCCTGTCGTTCGAAGGCGTGTACAAGCTCGACCAGCACTGGGAGTTCGCCGGCAAGGTGGCGCGCCGCGAAGGCGAAGTCCGGATGGGCCGCGGTACGGGTGTGTGGCTGGATTCCGCCACCACGTTCGCGGCCGCCCAGGTCCGTTACGACCTGCGCACGCAATGGCATGCACTGGCTGAGTATCGTTGGCAGGATGTCGAGGACGGCGGCAGCAAACAAGGCGTCCTGCTGGGCCTCGATCGCGACCTCAACAAGAACTTCCGCATCGGCGTGGGCTACAACTTCACCGAATTCAGTGACGACCTGACGGACTTCGATTACGACCACGAGGGCTGGTTCCTGAACCTCGTGGGTACGTACTGATGCTTATCGAAGCGGCCGATGCCGTCAGTGTCGTCTCTTGCCGTGCTGCGGCGGCAGCGTCGTCGCAGTAAATGGCGGGTACCAGGCTTTTCGAGGCGGCCTCCGCCGTCGTCGGTAAGCCGTGTCCCGGGGCCTCAAAAGGGAAGCCACACGGTCTTGGTCGAAAGGGGTGGAGCTCCAATAGCCGTAACGCAGTTGGGAACTGATGAAAATGAACAGCATGGCGAAGCTCGCACAGCGAGCAATGATGAGAGGACTGCAGTGCTCGGAGGGTATCCGCTCGCGCCGAGCGGCAGATGTCGAGATGCGCGGAACTGCGACATGGTTGATCGCGCTGGTCCTTCTGATGGTTGCAAGTCCGGCACTGGCCATCGAAACACTTGATTTCGGCACCTTCACCAGCGCTAACCTGCAAACGACTCCGATCAACGCGAACGTCGGAGGCATCACAGCCACGGTAACGGCCACCAATTCAGGTGGGCCGTGGGATAGTGCCCCGGAGCTGCGCACTAACATCGCAGGACCCAACGGAACAACCGGCGTGGTGCTCATGCGGATGGACGCCGCTGTTAACTCCACGTTGCCATGGACGCAGGTGACTTTCACGTTCTCACGTCCTGTGACCAGCCTTACCTTCAATGTCGGCGATATCGATGGCGGTCCAAACTACGAGTGGAACGATCGCATCGTGTTCGACTCTGTGCCAGCGATGACGCCCACAGTAGTGACGCTTGGATCGCAGCTGACCTGGAACGCATCGACACGCACGGCGCAGTCCGTGGCCAATACCAACTCGAACACGATCGACTCCAACATCCGTATCCGTTTTCCGCAACCGGTGACACAGGTCAGCGTTCGCTATGTCGCGGCTCCTGTCGCCAATGGCGGCGGTGACGGCCCGAACCAGCAGTCGGTTGGCATCGACGATCTGACATGGGACTCCGGCGTGGTCAGAGTGAACAAATCCACCTCCCCCGACTTCGGTGGCCCGTTCTCGTTCGCGCAGACGAATTTGCTGAGCAGCCCTGCCAGCATCACGACGACAGCTGCCAACACCCCGACGCCTGCCAGTCCGACCGCACACGAAATCAATGGCCCGGGCACCAATGTCACGCTGACCGAGACGCTGCCCGCAGGCTGGATCCTCAATTCGGTCAGTTGCACGGATGCCAACAGTGCCGTCACCGGCAATTCGGGCGCGTTGGGTTCGTTGTCGGGCAGTACGGTGACATTGAATGCATCCAACTTGGTGCTGTCGGGCGCCAACATCACGTGCACGTTTGCCAACGGACGGCAGCAGACAGATATCCAGGTCGTCAAGACCGCAGCGCCCAATCCTGTGCTGAGCGGTGATGTAGTGAGTTACAGCCTGGTGGTGACAAACAACGGTCCATTGACGGCGAACAATGTCGTGTTGACCGACACCCCAAATGCCGGCCAGAACTGCAGTGTTCCATCCACAAGCGCGACATGCACGGCCACGGGTGGCGCCAGCTGCCCGTCGGCGACTGTTCCGGTAAGCAGCCTGACAGGTGGCGGCATCACCATCCCGGTGCTGCCAGTCGGTGGACAGGTGACCCTGGCGCTCCAATGCACGATCAGTGCCAATGGCTTGTAACCCAGGCGTGCTCGCATAAGCGATGAATGGTCCATCCGGTGAGCGGCCATTAGCGCACTCCCTTAGGGCGCGTGACTCTGGCGATCCGCTCTGTATCGCTCCCTGTCCTAACATGAGGCCGCTCTACGATCCGACTGTTCGATATGACAACCCGCCTGGCCGGGTTGTCGTTTTTCTTACGAACTGAAGGAATTCCGGATGGACACTTTGCTGAACGGCCATGGTGGCGATACCAGGGCTGGGCGCGCCGCTATGTGGCCGGTACGGAATCAGCGTGCCGGAGAAGCCGAACGGGGAGGCTCGTCGCTTCACGGTGGGCTGCCGGAAGTAACTGGCGTTACAAAATTGAGTGAAACAATCTGCGCGGATGTACGTGGCCTACACTCGCCGCGGAAGCAACACGAGAGAGGGTCTTCCGTGTGCCGCGCAAATCATCTTGATCTGGGCTGGGGGCGGCCCTTGGGCCGAGTGGCTGCACGCGCACTGGGGGCCTTATCGCTGTGCACGTTGCTGCTGCCGTTTCCACTGTTTGCGCAGGATGCTCCAGGGGGTGTCTCTTCTGGACTGAGCGCCTGGTATGACGCGGGGACGGGCATTCCCCAAGGCACCACCAACGTCACAGCGAACTGGACGCAGCGCGGCGGAAGCGCCGGCGAGTCTCCTCTGACACGCCAAGGTAACAATGGCACCATCGATACGGTGAGTGGCGCCTTCAATTTCAATCCGGCATTGGAGTTCAAGAATCCAACGTTCGATGGCTTCGGTCGCATGTATGGCGGGCCTTCGACTCGTGACCGCGAGTGGATTACGCCCAACAGCGCAGGTTCGGCATTCGGTGTAGGTGTCATCAGCGACCAGGTGTCTTCTCTCGCGCGTGGCTCCGGTTCCACATGTGGCTCCGATGCTGGTCGCTGCAACGTGGGTTTCCGCCCAGACGCTGGCGGCGGGACCAACTTTGGCGGCAACCCCTCCGGCACGCCTTACGCGAATGGCGTTGGAAATGTGGGACCAACGGCAAACATCTATGGCCTGTGGGCGAGTGTCGGCGTTGGCCAGCACCGCAATACCCGCAACGGCTGGACTGCAACGGGCGAAGGTGTCACGAAGCAGATAGCGTCCGACTATCAATTCCGCATCGGCAGCTTCCCGGGCTTCACCTACAACGGGCGCATTGCGGAAGTGTTCTATTACAACCGCAAGCTTACGGAAGCCGAAGCGCAGCGTATCTCCACCTATCTTGGCGTCAAGTATGGCGTGACCCTGGAGGGTGACGCTACCCGCAACAACACGACCAACTACGATTACATCAGCTCCACGGGCGTTGTCGTCTGGGACGGCACCGGAACAACGACCGTCAACGCTTATCACCGCAACGTGTTCGGCTTGGGTCGCGATAGCGCGTTGGATCAGCGCATTGGTACCAACATCAATGATTCCGGCCCCATCGGCACCTACCCGCTCGATATCCTCACGATGGCGACGGGCACGCTTGCGTCTCCCGCGCAGTTCACAGCAACCCATCAGAGCACGGGTACTCAGCTCTCGCAGGGGCAGTACCTGATGGTGGGTAACAACAATGCCAGTACAACGGCAGTGACCAGTACCGCTGTATCCGGCGTTTCGACGTCACTCGACAATGGCACTTGGTCGAGGTTGAACAGGTTGTGGCGCGTCCAGAACACGGGATCCGTCGGCACAGTGAGCCTGCTTTTCAATGTGCCGGCAGCGGGCGTGACGGCGTTGGGCGGCAATCTCAACAAGGTTGTTCTGCTGGTCGATAACGACGGGAATTACACCAACGGAGGCACGCGCGTCGTCACCAGCGGCCGCAGTGTGTCTGGCACCCAGATAAGCTTCAATGTAGCGCTTGCGGATGGCGAGATATTCACGCTGGCCAGCAGCACGGAGATATTGACGCTAATCAAGACCACGGTGCAGGCGGCGGGTACCTACACCTTTTCGCTGACGGGCACCACGCAGTCGTCAGGCAGCGTGATCATGGCGGCCAGCGCGACGACGACGGTCGATGGCAATACCGGTATCGCAGGAACGCAGAGCTTCGCCATCTCATCGGCGGGAACTGCCGTGACCATCACCGAAGGGGTGCTGCCAGCCGGCGTCAACCTCGCGGGTATGACGTGCACCAACGCGACATCCGGCGCGACGTTCTCCCCGGTCTACGACGTTGCGGCCCGCAGCGTCAGCATTCCGGGGTCTTCCGTCAACGCGGGCGCCAACATCACATGTACGTACACCAACGCGGTCACGCAGCCAGATTTCGGCACCTGCGACGGCCGCATGTACCTGTCGATCACGAATTCGAGCCCGACGCCGGACCAGACCACGCTACACAACATCAACTACGCGACCAATCCGTTTACGCTGCCGGTGCTTGGTGTCGGTTCGATTGCCTACAACGCGATCGGCTACAACCCGCTGGACAACTATCTCTATGGCATAGAGAACGATGCCTTCAGCGGCAACGAGTTGCTCAGGATCGGTAGCGATGGCAGCACGCTCAATCTGGGAACCATCACGCTCAGTACCGGCGGCAATCTGCTCGATGCTTCGTACTATGCCGGCGCGATCTCGCCCACAGGTGATTACTACACGATCTCTGCCGGCTCGGTCAGCAGCAGGTTGTACCGCGTCAACCTGAGTACGCGCGTGGCAACCCTGATCTCCCTCTCGCAGGCCATCAATGTACAGGACTTCGTGTGGGTGAACGGGCTCTTGTACACCGTCGAAAGTGGGCAACTCCTGAGCATCGATCCTGTCACAGGGGCCGTCACCACCATCGGCTCCACGGGTGCTCTGTCGTCTGCCTTCGCCCTGTGGGGGTCTCCCACCGGTCTGTTCGGTTGGAGTGGCTCGTCAAGTTTCTACAAGATCGACCTGGCAACGGGACAAACCACGGTCATATCCACGATGCCGACAGCTACGGGTGCCGATGGCGCGAACTGTCCCACGGCGCCCATCCTGTTCAGCACCGATGTCGCAGTCACCAAGACGAATACGCCCGCTCAGGGCGCCAACGACCTATCGGGTGACGGTTACACCCAGGGATCTGCGCGAACGTACTCCATCGTCGTGAGCAATATCGGACCGTTCGGTGTGCAGAACGCCACCGTCAGCGATCCCGTTCCCGCGGGTATCGATCCCGCCACCGTCAGCTGGACCTGCGGTTCTGCAACGGGCGGCGCGGTGTGCGGAGCGACGAGCGGTACGGGGGCACTCAACGACACAGGATTGGACCTGCCGCGCAATGCCACGGTGACGTATCAGCTGACAATGACGGTTCCCGCCGGCTTTACGGGTGACCTGGCCAACGTGGTCACAGTCTCTCTGCCATCGGGTACCACCGATACCAATCCCGCCAACAACTCAGCCACAGACGTCGATCAGGCAGTGCCGCGGTTGACGCTCCGCAAGATCAGCATCAACGGCGTGGACAGCTTCGGCTTCACCGGGACCAACGGCGTGGTCGCGCAGACCTTGGTCACCACGGTGGCCGGCACGCCTGTCAGCGGCGCGCCCCAGTCCCTGACGTCGGCCGGCACCTCCACCACGATTACCGAAAGCACGACCCCGGCGACCTATGGAGTAACGGATATCACCTGCACGGGCCTGGGCGCGGGCGGGACGGCGACACCGGATCTGGCCAACCGGACAGTGGTACTGGATGCGGCGGCCACCGTCGCCGGAAGCAGCATCGAGTGCACGTTCACCAACACGCTGCAGCAGACCGATATCCGGGTCGTGAAGACTGCTTCTCCCGATCCGGTCCTTAGTGGCCAGGTGGTGACTTACAGTCTGGTGGTGAGCAACAACGGTCCGCTGGCAGCCAGCAACGTGCTTCTGACGGACGTGGCTGGCGCCGGGCAAGACTGCACAACGCCGTCGGCCACGGCCACGTGTACGGCCAGCGGCGGAGCGACATGCCCTTCGGCCACGGTGCCGGTGAGCAGTCTGCTGGGGAGTGGTATCAGCATTCCCAGCTTGCCTGTGGGCGGGCAAGCCACCTTCACCTTGCAGTGCACGGTGACGGCGACCGGCAACCCTTGAAGCCAAGGCGCCGTCCGCGGGTTCTTCGCGATCCAACCCCACACCATCGCCAAGCAGAAGGAGTCGACGGCCTGAGCCGTCGATTCACATGTATGCGCGCGTTGTCCTTTTGTTGATCCCCGTCACGAATTCATGCAGACAGTGCGGGTGTGCCGCCCGCGCTACAACTCACATGAATCGAGGATCACACGCATGAATCTGTTTCGCAGCGCGGCAGCAGCATGGCTGATGGCCATGGCCGGCATGTCGGTGACGGCGGACGCACACGCAGAAGCCAGTTGCCAGTTCACCCAGGGCTACTGGCAGAACCGTGCGCAGAACGCAGGCGACCTGAGCACCGAGGTCTGGCTGGAACTTCGCTACCAGCCGTTCTATCTATCGGGGCTCACCTACCAGCAAGTCCTGCAAGAGCCGTCGCGTGGCAATGCTTACTGGATACTGGCCCACCAAGTGGTCGCCGCGCAGGCCAACTACGCGCTGGGTGCCCAGACCTCCCTCGCGATCGCGGATGCCCTGACGCGTTCAGGCCAACTGCTGGGCCAATACACTCCGGAGCAGATCGCCGCCCAGCCCAAGAGCAGCAGCCTGCGACAGGAGCTGATCGCACTTTCCCGCACGCTCGACGACTGGAACAACGGACTGATCGGCCCCGGTACGTGCACCGGCGGTGGCGGAGAGACCAACGGCTGATCAGCCAGTCCGCATCGCCAATGTTGATGTGCCCGACACAGGCTTGCGAACAGCACCCTGTCGGGCGTCCGGTCGCTGCTTCGCTCCATGCGGTGCAGCGACCGGACGGATTGGGCATCCATCGGAAGGAAAGATAGAGACCGCATGAAAAGCAGACGATTCGCCGGATGGGCGCTCGCGTTCGGGCTGGTTTCGAGCGGGAGCGTCACGACGCATGCGCAGACCGTGGCCTTCGATCATGGCGGCACCTCCACCGCGATCGGGGCCGGAGCCCCGGGAACGCCCTCCCTCAGCTTCAACGTGACGGCTGGGCAGAACCGCGTCGTCTTCATCACCGCGGCGTTCGAGCGCGATCACTGCACAACGGACACCTCGGAAGTCTCAGGCACGTGCATCGATGAAACTTCCGCCAACAGCAACTTCGCATCGCCCGCCTTCGTGGCTACGAATGGTGCGAATGTGCAGATCCAGTTCACCGTGACCGGCCCGGGTGGCTCGATGACGGTGACCAACCCGTTGGCGCCGCCGGCCGGCGACCTGCGGCTCGTCAACAATTTCTTCACCATAAGCAATGGTGGCGCCGACCGAGCGGCCTATTCGCAGGAGATGTACTTCACGGCGATCTACGAGTCTCAGCTGCGTACGTTGCTGGGCGGTGCCGGCAGCGGCACGCTCACGATCACGCTGCCCGACATCGATACACCGAACCGCGCCAGCGATGAGGCACTGCTATCGGCACTGCAGTTCAACCATGTCAGCCAGCTGGCTACCGGCGACCCCGGCACGGGCATCGTCCGGTCCCGCTTCACGTCCGGTACCGATTGCGGCACTGGATTGGCCTACCTGCCGGGGGTGAGCGCCCCGGGCACCTGGTCGTCGTGCCTGAACGGCTACGATGCCGGCCAGGCGCCGGTGAATGCGGGCGACGGCGTTCTGCTGGTGGGCTTCAACGGTTATGCGCGTAGCGGTCCTCTGGATTTCGCTACGGTGACCGGGTTTTCCGAAGTGCTGAATCCCTTCGTCGTCAATACCGACCCCAGCACGGCGGGCACAGCGGGTGCGCATTTTCTCGCGGCAACGGAATCGGACGGATTCAGCACGTCGTTCCAGTTCGCCAGTGGAACGCCGGCTGCGAACATCACCCTGCAGTCGCAAAACGGTTCGCTGACATCCGGCCAAAGCACGTCGGGTGGCATGGCGGCGAAGTTCACGCTGACGCGTGCCGCAGTCGACCTTTCGATCACCAAGACCAACACGCCCGGCACCAACGGAAACGTCGACCAGCCGAACGACACCCTCGTGCCGGGCGGCTCGACCACATACACCTTGGTGATCGCCAACACGTCGCTCAACTACGTCGATATGGCCACCCTGGTTGATCCGGCGAGCGCAGGCTTGGTCAAGACGGGCGTCGCGTGCGCCACAACCACCGGAGGTGCGGTGTGCCCGACCGCAGGTAGTGTCACGGTCGGCGCTCTGGAGAGTGCAGCGGGTATCGAAATCCCCACCCTGCCGCCGAACAGTACGGTGACGTTCACCGTTATCGCGACTGTCGCAGCCGGCGTCTCCCCAGTCGTGAACATGGCCACGATCCGTGCACCTACGGAGTACGTCGATCCGACGCCGGCCAACAACACGGCGACGGATAGCGATCCTGCGCTGACGCGGCTGACGCTGCGCAAGACCAGCCTCGGTGGTGTGGATAGCTTCGGTTTTTCCGGCACGAATGGCGTCGTGATCCAGACCGTCACCACTGCCACGCCGGGCACTCCGGTGGCAGGCGTGCCCCAGACGCTGACGGCGTCGGGTGTTGCCACCACCATTACCGAGAGTGCCTCGCCCGTGACCTACCGCGTCACCGACATCACTTGTACCGGCATCGGTGTGGGGGGAACCGTCACGCCGGATCTCGCGAACCGTGCGGTCTCGCTGAACGCCGTCGCGACGGCTGCCGGCAGCGACATCGTCTGCACGTTCACCAATACATTGCAGGAAGCGGACATCCAGGTCGTCAAGAGCGCCAATCCGGGCACGGTGGTCAGCGGCGATGTGGTGACTTACACAGTGACAGTAACCAACAACGGTCCGGTTGCCGCGAGCAACGTGCTGCTGACGGATACCGCGGGCGCGGGACAGACCTGCACAGCGCCCAGCGCGACGGCCACCTGCACCGCCTCCGGCGGCGCGACCTGCCCGTCGCCGACCGTTCCGGTGAGCAGCCTGCTGGGTACCGGCATCACGATTCCTGACCTGCCGGTGGGTGGCCGGGTCGACGTCACGGTGCAATGCGCGGTGACCGCGATCGGACAATAGCCTCAGGGGAGCGGCGCTTGCGGTGCGCCCACATCGTCCCCTGTTTCCACGGAGTCGCGCGCCGAGGGTCTCTTCATCAAGGCGCGCCGGATCTGGCGCGTGGTGAAGTGATCCGCGCCCAGGTGGCGCCTGGCTTCCACCAGTGCATCTTGCAACAGGCGTTCCGCTGTCTCGTCGTCCGCAGGCATGTCATGCGCCTTTACGTGCGCCCGCAGCCGAAGCGCCTGAGCGAGGGCCAGGCGAGCGGTCGGCGCGGGCCAATGCCGCTGCCGCGCTGTCTGCACGATCTCCTGCAGCAGTCCGATCGCATCGTCGACCTGGGGTGGGGAAGCGGTCAGAAGTTCGCCGGCCAGGACTTCCTTGGCTGCCAGGGTCGCCTCGTGGCGCGGGCCCAGCGTGTTCTCGAAAAGGGTTGTGGCTTCCCGTGCAAGACCGATGCGTTGCGTGGCATCCACTGTCGTGGGCGCGCGGGCCTCCAGCAGGCGCTGGCGCGCATACTCCGGGTGCCGGGTGCCGAAGCTGGCCGCGATGGCATCGTGCGATCGCTGCAAGGCGCCGGCGTCCACCGACATGGGCGCGGCCATGAGCGCGATCTCCAGTCTGAGCCTGAGGCTGCGGGACGTGTCCGGATGCGCCGCCCCCAGACGCTGGCGACGCGAGGCCAGCAAGGCATCAGCGATCCGAAGCGCTTCCTGCGGATGCCCTTCGTGCGCCAGCAGCGTCGCGAGCGCTTCGCGGGCGCTGTCCGCAGCGGCGGGAAGGTCGGCGCCAGCCAAGGCGACGGCGCCGCGCAGATCGCGTTCGGCATCTCGGAAATTCAGCAGTTGCGCATGCCATTGCCCACGCAGGGTCAGAAGATCGATGCGGATCGTGCGCGCGAGCGGCGCGGGCAGCCCGTCGGCCGCCGTGTCCGCGAATGCGAGGGCCTCGAAGGCTGCGGTGTGATCCGAAAGTCCCCAGTGCGCACGCGCGAGCTCGGTCAACAGGCTGAGCGATGTCAGGTCGGCCTTGTGTCGCGAGGCCGTGATCTGTTGCAGGCCCGCGAGCGCCACGTCCCGTGCATCGGCATACCGCGCCTGCAGATTGAGAAGCGTGGCGAGCGTGGCTTGAGTATCGGGGCGCAGCGCGGGCTCGTCCGCAAGTAGCGTGTTCGCTTCGTCCGCCAGCGCCAATGCATGCGGATAGTCGCCCAGCACCGCGTAACTGCGGGCCAGCGATACCAGTGCGCGTGCCTTGAGGGTGGGGCTGGACTGCAACGGCAGGCGACGCAGGTGGGCTTCGGTCTGGTCGAGCAGCTGGCGCGATGAAGGCCGGGTCTCGGCCAGCCCCGACAGCGTGGCGGCGCCGAGCGTGTCTTCGAACAGGGTGGAGACCGCTTGCATGTCGCGGTCCTCCTGCTGGTCGCGCAGGTGATACCAGGCGAACACACTTGCTGCCGTCAGCACGAATACCAGGGTTCCCGCTGCAATGGCGCTCGCGACAGCGTGGCGTTGGACGAAGCGTCGTGCCACGTAAAGACGCCCGCCTTTGCGCGCGACGACGGGCTTGCGTGAAAGCCAGTGCTGCAGGTCCGTGATCAAGGCGGCGACGCTTGGATAGCGATCCCCCGGCGCCAACGCGACGCATTTCAGCGCGATGGCATCCAGGTCTCCTCGTAACTGCTTGCGCAGCTGCGCGTTGTCGCGGCATCTGCGATGGGTGGCTACGCCCGCCCACGCGGCGTCGGCCAAGGAGGAGGGCGGTTGTGCCTTGATCGCCGGCAAGCGGGTGAAGCTGGCGTGCAAGGGAAGTAGCGGGCGCGGCCAGTTCGCCACGAACAACTGGTACATCATCACGCCGAGCGCATAGATTTCGCTGGCGACCGACGATGCTTCCCCCGCAAGTATTTCAGGGGCCGCATAGCCGTTGGATACGGCGATGCGCGGCGAGGCTGTGCCCTCGCCGCCATCGATGACGGCGGACAGGCCGAAATCGACGAGGTACACGCGACCGTCCTGAGCGACCAGCACGTTACCGGGCTTGATGTCCTGGTGCAGCACGCCACGGCTGTGCGCGTAGTGCAGCGCATCGCAAGCCTGCAACAGCAACTGCGTGCGTTCGGTGAGGGTCAGTGCCTGTTGGTCGGCCCACAGGTCGATCGACGTGCCCTGCACAAGCTGCATCGCGAACCAGGGGTGTCCGTCCGATTCGATGCCGCCATCGAGCAACGGCGCGATGTGCGGGTGGTCCAACTGCGCGAGGTGGTTGCGCTCGCGCATGAAGGCATCGATCAGCGACGGCGAAGAGATTTCGCTGCGGATGCACTTGAGCGCCACGCGCTTCTCGTACTGGCCGTCGGCACGGCTTGCCTCGTATACCGTCCCCATCCCGCCGGTCCCCAGCAGGCGGTCGATGCGCCACGGTCCCAGCCGATTGCCTACGCGACTGGAAGCGACGTCCCCTGACGCGTCCTCTTTATCGCCTGTGCCGGGCAACCCCAGCAGGTCGTCGAAGTCCATTTCTTCCAACGGATGATCCGCGGCGTCCGCCGCGAGCCAGCGGACGAGGACTTCATGGAGAGGGGGGTCCTCCACCGCCAGGCGTGCGAGCGCCGCGGCGCGGCGCGGCGTCGGCAGGTCGACGTAATCGTCGAACAGGGCAAGCGCACGGGCCTCTAGATCGGACATCGGCGAGGATCAGACGAAAGGGGAAAGCCGCGCGCGATCCGGCGTACCGGAGCCATCCGGGACGCCGTCGTTCGCGCCGACACGGGGGAAGATCGGAGCCTGGAAGCGTGAGCGGACATGCGTCCCATCGTGCGAGCGTAGCGTGCTTCGCAAAGGGAGGCATGGCGGCAGGAAGATGGCGCGCCCGGAGGGATTCGAACCCCCGACTGGCTTCGGAAGCCACAACCCAACGTATAGCTAGTAATACGTTAGATTGTCCAATCATCTGTCTTGTAGTTATAAGTTATTGACATATAAGCAATACATGAGGATCGGCTGCTCGTAGAGCGCGAGACCAAAGGTCAATCCAGATCAAATGAAGGCCGCCCTACTGTCCAAAAGACTGTCACACACTCTGGATTGATTCCTGAGTAATAGCTACCGTGAGCTACCCCATTCTTAGCACGGCAAGGCTGCATGCAATCGGCACTCAACTCGTCGGACTTTGACCCTGTTCGGGTGGCGGAGACATACCTAGAACTTGCCCCCAGTCACCGCCCATACGTAGCCGTACTGATTGAGCTCGCCAAAGTTGCTTGGGATGGTTCTTTGCCGGCACTCTTCTACCGAGACGTTGCCCGCTTGCTGAACACAGTGCCTTGGCTCGCCGACGGCTGGATCGACGCCGACGCCATCCATGCTCTGAGCAATCTCCCGATTACGGACGCCTGGCTGGAGAAAGATGCGGATTGGGCAGTGCCGCGCGGCATCTGGCGCCGGCGCTCAAAACTCGTGCAGCTCGAAGGACTTGTGCTCTTGGTCGCGCTCAGAGGGGGCGATGCGGCCAAAGTCCAGCTTGCGCGTGCGATCGATCTGATCGACCAAGGGCTTATCAGCGATCGACGAGGCACGGCCAAGAGGACCAAGCGCCGCCACCCGCTCAAAAACATCTTGCTTGAACTGGGCTGGCCTCAAGACATGGCGGGGCTGGCGAGAGCTCTCTCTCACGTGATTCCCAAGGTGCGGGTCTTGTACCCGGAGTTCGCGCAGTTCTTGTACGACGCCATCTATCCGCTTGTCACCGGCAGGACCTCCACGTGGTCCCCATCGGCGCACTCGGATGACTTCCTTGGCCTCGATAAGGACGAGTGCTGTGAAGATGAGATCGCAACGGAAATGCCGATGCTCGACTCTCAGCCAAGGGGCCTACGCGCGTTCAACGCGGCGGACTTGGTGAATGAGTTGGCAGTACTACTGGTGGAGTTGAGCAAAGACGAAAGGATCGCTGCCGCGTCACTTACACCTGTCTGGCGCGGAGAAAGTACTTGGGACTTTTACGATTCGATCTATCGGATATCACGTGTTGCGACTTGGCTGAGCCCGTTCCTACGGCAACGCGCAGATCTCTCCATGCTGCAATCAGTGAGCCAGTCAATTCATCGGATGAACCGACCCAGGGCTATTGCAAGGGTTAGGAGTTGGCGAGCGATAGAACGCATTGAGCCAACGACAGGGCCAAGTCCAAAGGCGTTGGTTGCGCCACCTAATGCAGATCGGCGACATGGAATCTTTCATCTACGCGGCCTGCTCGTGCTAGGCCGCTTTCGTGGAGTTGCTGAAACGAACGTCGACGCAGATCGGCAGCTTTGTGAGCTGATCTCCGATCTTGAGCGTGGTGCCCGTTTCCCGCTGCCAGACGACCTTATCGCGGACGGATTCCCTGATCAGCACCCGCTCGAGCCGATCTTGAATCGGATCGGGAAGCCCAAGTCGCTGGAAGCGCTAAGTGCCATCCTCCGCTCACTGCTTCCCGAGATATCACACATGAATCCGGCAGCTGGCCAGCTGCTCGGTGAGGTGTACCTGAACCTGTTGAGCGACGAACGCCCGGCGACAACTGGCGCGTCCGGTAGCCACCGATCCAAAAAGCGGCGCTCCGGCTTCAAGACGCGCCGCATTCATGTGCCTACACGCGAGCAAGCTCTTCCGGGCGAGTCCAAGGAAGAGGCGGAGCCGGGTCTCGTTGCTTTTCGCCGGTCGGAAGCCAGTAAACCAGGGACCAAGATCAAAGAAGAAATTCAGTGGGTTCACCAGAAGATTTGGGGCTCAAACCCTTTGCTGATTCGAGACCATATCGAGTCAGTTAGCGACGCAGAGATGCGTCTGATCATCAGAATCATCCAAAGGCGCGTAGATGCAGATCTAAAAGCCAACCGGCATGAATCTGTGCGCATCGGAATCGTCGCGGTGCTGACCGCGCTGACGGGCTGTGGGCCGACTACGTTCGCCCAAGCAGACAGTCGGCTTGGGCGTCGCCGGAACGGCAACTCGAGGCCTCGACTCTGCTTGAAGGAGGGAATCTTCGAGATGCCAGTTCTCCGTCCAGACGCTGCATTCAAGGCCACCCACGCAACCGCTTCCATGCTTGAAAAGACAGTGTCGGTCGTGAGCTTGTCGCTACCACCGAAACTATGTGAGTGGATCAACTCCTCGCTGGAGAGCAGCAACGATCCTTGGAAATGGAGGCAAGAAAACCTGCGTGCCGCGTTGAAAGAATATTTTGCCAGCGTCGAGGATGAGATAGGGTCTGGAATCAGCTTGGCGAGAGTGCGGAACTTCGCCAGAGCGCGCTTGCGTGAGGTCACCCGAGACACCAGCAAGACCATGCTGCTTTGCGGCGATACCTTTGGATTGTCGACGGCTCCCTTGTACTACGCCAATTTCCCACTGCAGGATCTTGATGCCTCATTCCGGCAGGCGATGTGGCCAGTACTCGGCGATGTGCACACTTCGGCGACCGACAAGGGCCCGGTCGAGTCAGGGCGTGTTGGATCGCAACTGCTTGTAACCGAGAATGCAGCACGTGAGCTTGCTCGCAGTCCGAGTGCGCCGATGAATGCTTCGGGGAAGGGTCGTTTGGAGGACCGTCGGCGGGTGCAGGACCATAACGCGCTCACCAACCACGTTCTCTGCATGCTGATGGCAGTGGGCGGGCACCGACCAACAGGAGCACTCCTGAAGCTGGGTCGATTCGACTTCGACATCGACCAGCCAGCGGCAATATTCAGTGATAAACAGTGCGATCCCGCGCATTTGTTTCGCTACGCGCCAACGGCTGACTTGATCGCTCAACAAGTTGCGCAGTACCTCCGCCATCTGCGAGGTCTTGTTCAGGAGATAGGAAACGAGCCCCTCTTGTCGCTGCGAGCGGGCCAGTCGCTATCGGGCGACGCACCCATCTTCTTTCACCTTGCTTGCGATGGCGCCCCGGTCGAGCTTGACATGGCATCTTGGCGAGCGACGCTTCCAAGCAATTGGAGTGCATTGCCGCTGAACTGGGGACGCACATGGTTGGCGAGTCGCGGGCGTGAAGCAAATATCGAGGCTGATCATCTTGCAATAGTCCTTGGCCACTTGGAGGCTACCGGATACCCGTACTCGCGTGAAAGTCCGCTCGAGCCCGCGCAACTCTCAAAAAAAGTCTCGGGCCCATTGGGCTCTTTGGCGCGCTCTGCAGGGTGGGTGCTGCGAAAAGGCCTGAATGCAGATGCCCCTCTTGACGAACTCCTCATGGAGGCGGGACCGCTGAGGAACTGGAGGTGCGAACGTCAAGAACTGGCGACACATATGAGACAGTTTCAGATTGAAGTTAACCAAACCCGCCGTTCGCAGGTACGCGCCAAGCGCGAAGAAGCTGAGCGGCTGGCGTGCACGATCATGAGGGAGACGATCTCCGCCGACATTCCCAGCCTGGATGAACTCGCCAAACTTCCGCCGCTGCCACAGACCCAAGACGCGGGGTCGGTGCCGCTCAATCATGGCATGCGGATTTCGCAAGACGAGTTGGAGGCTATTGAAAAGACAGTCGAGAATGCCGCTGGAACCGACAGGATTCTGGCTATCGCGGCGCAGAACTCCCTGTACCGGTACTTCAAACACGCCGTCAAACGGCTAGGTTGGGAGTGTCCCATCCCAAGTCCCTGGCTGGCTCCGCCCACGCAGGAACCCTCGCCGTTCTTTCCAGGCCTGTTTCGGGCAACGGTTCAGTTGCGCATACTGCGGGATCACTTCGGACGCATACCATCCCGACCCAGCGCGGGCACTGCGTTCACAGACTTCGAATGGGCTTGCGGCGTCTCGGCAATGGCGCTTTGCATCTTCTCGTTCGAAGATGATCCACTGCGCATGCGCCACATACTGTCAGCACGGGGGTCGATCACCAGCAGCAGCGCGATCGATGACCTGCTCCTGCTTACGACTGATGATCGCGCGCGGTCGGCGGGCGTCCGAAGCTTGGCTGCCGTAGCGCTCGCCCGACTACAGCGGGACCATCCAGCGGAGCCTCTGCCCGCACCAGAAAGGCTTGACGAAGTGCTGGCAGCACAGATGCCAAACGTGCTCGCGGGTTCCGCGGACGAACTTCTGGGGAGACTTTGCGCGACTGTTGAGATCGCAAATCGGGTTGAGCTGTCTGGACTTGCTCGTCTAGCCAATAGCAGTCTCTCCGGGTGCGCAAACATGACGGTCGCCCGCCAGAGACAGTTTTTGGAGGAGGGTTGGGGGGCGGTGGATTCCATGTCGTTGCCGTCCGAAAGAATGGACGATAGCGCCCAGATAAGGGGACGAAGGTCCAAGCCCAGTGAAGTGCATAGCGACTATCGTCGCTTGAGCGATGCGCTTTTCATCGGAATGGGGCCCAAAAAGTTCAGATTGACGGGAGAGTCACTATCGCAGGCGAACATTGGTGCATTTCGTGGACCACTTACGCGTGAGCTCCAAGCCCTTCTATCAGGAGAGAAGCTAAGCCCGATGGTGGCCTGCATCGCAACCTATGCGCTTCACATGACGGTGGTCGGCACGGCTGAAAAGAAGGAGCCCGCCTGGAGCACTGTCTACAAGTACATCACTTCATTCGGTTCGGAGCTGGTTGCTCAAGGACACGATGTTGACTTCATGGCCTTGGATGCTGACGAGTACTTGGATCTGTATCAGAGCGTGATCGATCGGAAAAGCACCAATCCTATCAAGGAGCTTGCCGCTCGCGAGCTGATCGCCTTCCACAACTACTTGCACGAACACCACGGTTTCGAATCCGTTGACTTCTCCGATCTGGAGGGCGTCATCATTGTTGGAGAGCATCAGGTTGATGCTGAGCTAGTGCAGCCGCAAGAGATGGTGCGAGGACTGGATCGAATGTCGGAACTAGCGTGGCCGACGGAAAAAGGGCGTAAGACTGACCCCGTTCTCACTCGGCTTAATCGGCAAACTCACGTATTCTCACTTCTGCTTCGGGCATCAGGCGCCCGCCACAACGAGGTGGCGGGCCTGAGGTTCAAAGATGTCCTGGCGAATCAAGAATCCACGCTTCTCATCTTGCGGCCATCTCGCTATCGTCGCCTTAAGACTTCGGCCGGTCGGCGCTCCATAGATGGATCCAGGAGGTTGACGCGTGCGCAGCGCCGGGTCATTAGCGAATGGATCGCCGCGGAGAAGGCACGTCTCGGGGATGGCTGGAGAAGTACTCTGCCCATCTTTGGTGCCTATGGCGACCCTAAGGTTCGCGTCGCGCCTGAGGACCTACGAAACAAGGCATTGGAGGCACTCGCTCCTGCGATTGGTGGTCGCTCGCGTGTGCATCGTGTTAGGCACTTGGTGGCCGGCGAAGACTTGTCATCGCTTTGGCTCTCAGATCAGGATTGGCGGGCGTTACGCGTATCACGCGCGCGAGCCCGAAGGATCGTCGTCGGCAGGCCTCGAACAGATCTGTCGCTACCAAGGGACATCCGAGAACAAGTAGTTCGATTTGGTCACCGTCGCAGTGCGACCACGATGCTCAACTATTTCCATATGTCGTGGATGACAAAGAGTCGGCCAACTGTGGCGCTGAAGGAGTTTGAGACGCGGCATGCTGCGGCCGTTGCACTTGGAGTATCGGTTGCTGGAGCCGACAAGATCCTGCAGCGGAAGAAATCAGTGCTCGATCGGGAGAAGTCACCCGTTTCTGCATGGATTCTTCATGCTGCAGGAGAGCGGGCGGCCACCCCGGGCAAGTCCGCCGTCGCGTTGCCAGAGCCGCCTGCGGATAAAGAAGCTAGCCCTCCCAGTGCCCGCTTAGTTGACCGTATGCTTCGGAGTATTCAACGCGGCATGCTATTCGAACAGGCCGTCTTAGCCTACGGGCTCAGTCGACACCAGGCTGACAGCTTGGCCCAAGCGATTGACGAGATCGAGAAGAGGACGGCATTCAGGTTCTTGCCGCATCCAAATCGCAAGGGGCGACCGCGCACTGTCAGGCAACTTGAGTCCGTACGGCCCGCAGAGCTGATCATGGACGTTCTGGATTCGGGCTCCGTCGTAGATCAAGTCTCATTGCGAGATCTCGCTCAAAGCCACTTGCTATGGGCAAACCGAAGCAAGCGTGATGAGCTCGTCTGGCCAGTCAGAGATGTGGATTGTATGACAGCGCTTCTAAATGAGATGGGTGTAGAGGAGTCGCGAGTACAGCGGTCCCTGGTGGCTGGTGAGGCTAGGTTCGAGAAGCTTATCGTGCTGCGAAGCGTCGAGAAAAATTCGACAATGAACCACGCTATCGCATGGGCACTCACCGTGGTCTACGCGACCTTGACGTTGCGCTGAGCTTGAGTCCGCTTCCGACCCAACGCAGACATCGCTCCTCCCATCCATGGCGGCTCCGCATCAGAACTTGATGCGGACACCACCATTGACGACGAATCCGTCCGTAGGCGCCCACGCATCCACGGTCCCTCGGCGCCACGCTGCGGCAGCGTCATGGGGTGATAGTCGGTCTGCCGGATGTTGAGGAGATTTTCCAGGTTCAAGAACAGGCTCACCTTGCCAAGGGTGATCTCGCCCAGCGCTCCCAGCTCGACATAGGGCCGCCCCGTGCGCCGGTAAGGATTCTCGTCGAGCGGCTGGGTGCCGGTGTAATAAGCCTCGATACCCACCCGGCCTCGACCGTGCTGCTCCCACATGGCTACAAGGCCGGCCGTGTGACGGGGTGTCAGGGGCACGCGCTGCCTTCCGGCGCCGTCTCCTTGCGGCTCTTTGGCGTCGGTGAACACGTAGCTGCCCGTGACCACGAAATCCTGCCAGCGATAACGCAATAGAAGTTCAGCGCCGCGTGTACGCGTCACCCCTGCGATATTGACCAACTGCACGCGTTCCGTGCCATCGGGGGCCGCTGCCGCAGGTGCAAGCCTCACTGCGTGATCGATGTCTGAGGCAAACAGGGCGACATTGGTCTCCCAAGGACCGCTGGCGTAGCCGACATCGAGCGAGGCCGTCTTTGCGGTCTCCGCCTTCAGTCCCTCCAATGGCGCCAGACGCGAGAGGCCAGCTGCCTCGATTTCTTCCACGAAAGGCGTGGGCCCGTAGAAGCCTTTGCCAACCGATGTCCGTAGCGTCCACTTGCCGGGCCGATACAGCAGAGAAAGGCGTGGACTCACGTGATCGCCATACTCGCTGTGGTCATCCCATCGTGCACTGCCGGACAGGATCAGGTCCTCGCGAAAGGACTGCTCTGCCTGCACGAAAACACCGGGCACGGTGTAGCGATGGTTGAACGCGGGAAAGGCCTGCGATTCAAAGCGATCCGTCTGCACGGCAGTTCCTGCGAGCCAGGTGGTGTCGCCGAAGCCCGAGGCATACGACACCTCAGCGAAGCCAGTCTGGTGCCGGTCGTCTTCCAGGACTTCGCCGAACCGGTGCAGGTGATCCGTCGACATCGCAGACGCACGGACCTGCAGACGATCTGTCTCGCGAACGGGAATTTCGATCACGGCGCCTGCGTCGTAACGCTCGGTGTCCTGCGTCAGCGGGAAAGGCTCGCCGTCAGGCATCAAAGCGCCCGGTGTCGTACCACCTATCCGGTCTTCCTTGGTCGCCCCGAAAGTGATGAGTGCTTTTGCGCCGTTCTCGGAGTTCCAGAAGAGGCGCGGCCTTACCGTCCATCGCTCGTATTCCGGCATGTCGATCCAGCCGTCGTCATCCAGATCCTGACGATCCTGCTCGTGATACCCGCCCACCAGCGAGTAGCTCCATGTATCGCTGATCAGTGCTGCCGTGTATGCGGTCGCGTCATAGCCCCCGCGGCTGGTGACGTTGAGCAACAGTTCGGCATCCCGCTCGTCGCGGGGCCGTCGGGTAATCAGATTGATGACGCCGCCCAAGGCGGCCGGTCCATAGAGTGCCGAGGCGCTGCCCTTGATGATCTCGACGCGCCCCAGATCGGTAGGCGGGATCTGCAGCAAACCGATGGAAGACGACTGGCCGCCATAGAGCGGCAGTCCATCTGCGAGCAACTGGGTGTACCGACCACGCAAGCCCTGGATGCGGATGTTGGAAGCGCCCAGCGCAGGGGACGTGCTCTGCACGCGGACACCGGCCGTCTCGGCGACCAGCATCGAGATGTTGCCCGGAGACATCAGCAACTTCTCTTCGATTTCTTCCCGGTTGATGACGTCGACCCGGATCGGCTCTTCGGACACCCTTCGTCCTGAGCGCGTCGATTCGACGATCACCGCATCCAGTTCCACCGCGTCTTCGTCATGGTGATCATGGTCGTCCGAATGGTTCTCCTGGGCGAACGCAGGAGGAACGCTGGCCAGGAGCAGGAGACTGACGGCTATCGCCAGAGGACGGAGGCGAAACGGACTACGTGGTGGCATCAAGGGCTTCCGAAGGCTTCGCCGGGATCGGCCGAAAGGGCGCCCTTTGTAAACCTTGGAGCTGCTACAGGGTCAACTGCCGGGCGGTGCGATGCTCCGCCCGTCCAGGTCAGTGGACGCTCTCGGGCGCATCCAGAGCGTCGAGGATGCGGCACTCCGCAATGTTCCCGCCCGGGCAACTGCTGATCATGCGGGCCAGCTCGTTTCGCAGCGCCTGCAGATCGCGGATCTTGCCCTCGATGTCTTCGACGTGGGATTTGACCACGTTGTCGACGGTCGAGCAGTCCGACTTCCCATGGCTGGAAAAGGCCATGAGCTCGCGGATCTGCTCGATGGAGAATCCCAGCTCGCGAGTCCTGCGGACGAACCTCAAACGTTGCGCGTCGGCCTCCGAATAAACGCGATAGTTACCCGCCGATCGCATCGGTGCCCCCAGCAGGCCGATCTTCTCGTAGTAGCGGATGGTCTCGGCCTTGGTGCCGGTCTGGTGCGCGAGCTCGCCGATGGTGAAGGTGGTAGACATTGCTTGACCTTGTAGTGGCTACAGGGTTGATAAGGGTTCCCCGAATCGAAATCAAGCCGTCTCTGACCAGTTCATGCAGGGCGGGTCCGGCGAGGGGTCTCATGGATCATTGCTGCAACAACAAGCGCCAGGAACTCGAAACATTGGCGCGCTATCGCGCACAGCGGCGGGTCCTGGTCATCGTCATGGTCATCAACCTGGCGATGTTCGTGGTCGAGTTCGGTGCTGGAGTGATCGCCCGATCCAGCGCTTTGCAGGCAGACGCCGTGGACATGCTGGGTGATGGAGTGGTCTACGCGCTGAGTCTCTGGGCCATCGGACGAGGGTCGCGCTGGGACGCAGGGGCGGCGTTGGCCAAGGGCGTGCTGATCCTGGCGTTTTTCCTCTTCATTGTCTGGAGCATCGTAGACAAGCTCGTCCATGGCGTTGCGCCAGCGAGTGGCCTCATGTTGATCTTCGGTGCCATCGCATTGCTGGCCAATCTGACATGCCTGGCACTGCTATGGCGCTTTCGCGCGCTCAACCTCAACATGAAAAGCACTTTCGAGTGCTCCAGAAACGATGTGGCTGCAAACGCAGGTGTTCTGATTGCCGGCGCTGCCGTTGGGCTGACGGGTTACGGCTGGCCTGATGTCTTGATCGCGTCGATCATCGCTCTCGTCTTCCTGCGTTCGGCGCTTGGCGTCACCCGGGAAGCTTGGCCTGCGTGGCGAAAGGCGAGCTGACAGAGGGCATGTCCGCTTCTGGCCGGAAGCGGACATTTTTAGGGGTTCAGCCCAAGGCGACTTGTCAGCCCAAGGCGTCTTGCCAGTTGAGCCACCAGGCCTTCGGGGGACGAGGCATCCGCTCCCACCAGGAGTTCATGGCGTGCACGCTCCCGCGCGACCAGGCTTCGCGATGACTGACTTCGATAGGTTCTCCGAGAAGCTCCGCCAGTTTCGGATAGATCGGCCCCGAAGCGAGTGCTGGATAGCGGGTCAGGAGGCTGAGCAGCGCGAATCGGTCTGAAGATGTCGCCTGATCCGCAACTTCTTGCTCAAAGTCAGGCGGGCGCATGCCTTGGGTCATCGCACTGTCGAGTTGTTCGACAGCTTTGCGGAAGCCGATCGATGCGGTAGTCGTGATTGGGATCCCCCCGCGCTCAGCGTTGAACGCTAGGCTCGATCCGGCAGGTACCAGCGTTTCCTGACCTTTCACCCGGTGCATGATCCAGCCACTGGTGACATGGATCGCGCCGTTGCCGTGCAGGTCGCGGTCCATCTCGAATTCACATCCCAGGTCGATGGTTTCGCTGGTACCGGCTGCAATGGCGAAGTATCCAGGGGGTGCCCAGATGCGGGCACGCACACGTCCGCTCACCAGTTCCAGACGATGATGGCCGGCGCGGGTATCGAGCAGTTTTACCCGCGTGCCTGGCGTCAGCTCCATGCGACCGATGCGAGCCACCTTCACCATCGCCGCCTGGCCGGCATCGGTGGTCAGCGTGTCACCAACATCCAGAGCCGCTGGCAGAGATGCGACTTTGGTGTCTATGACCCATTGCCGACCGTCCTGCCACTGCAGACGCCAAGGCATCCAGACTGCAAGACCTGCCACGCAGGCTGCCAGCGCCGCGGCGCCTGCGAGCATGATTCGACGCCTGCGTTCGCGGGGAATACGTGCCGGCCGTATCGACCACGCATGGTCGGAGGGGGGCGCGTAACGGTAAGCGCCAAGCAGCGACGTCAGGCGCTGAAGCGCTTCGTCACCCGGCAGAGCGGGGTCCCACAGCGGATCCGGTGTTTCGGACATCATCCTTCTCCTTGCTCCGCAGCGATTCCCAGTACCTGACGCAACTGGGTCATGCCACGATGCAGATTCACCCGAACCGACGACGGCGTCAGTCCCGTGAGGTTGGCGATCTCGGGGCCACTCAAGCCTTCAACCAAGCGCAGGATCAGGGTTTCTCGGTAGGCCTCGGGAAGCTGCCGGATCGCACGCAGTGCTTCATCGGCCTGCGCCACCGATTCGGGACCCGTGCCGGTCCAGACGGGCTCGTCTACTTCTGCCAGATCCCGTTCGTCCACATCCCCATGCGGTCGATTCCGGCGGGCGATCATGGCGATCCATGGGCCAAAGCTCGCCGCGTCGCGCAACTGATCCAGCCTGCCGAAGGCGATGACGAACGTTTCCTGGGTCAGCTCCTCCGCCCGCGCACGTGAGGTCATGCCCAGATGGATGGCGTATACGAGCGGCGCGAATGTGCGATGGAGCCAGGCAAAGGCGGTCTGCGACCCCCGTCGGGCATCCTGCACGTAGCCGGCGATGTCAGTGGGATCGAGAACGGCCTTCATGGCCTCGTTGTCTGGACGGTCGTGAGAGTTAGAGGGCTGTAGAAAGCGGAGTGTTAACAGGCGAGGCCTCGTTAACGAAGTGGTCGGAAGCGTGCTCTTCCCGAACACATCCCGCCAGAGATTCCCATGCCACGTCTTGCGTACCCGTCCTTCCTCCCCGCCTTCCGCTTCAATCGGGCAGTGGCATTGTGGCTGTTCCTTGGCAGCGCGCCAGCGGTTGCGGCCACGCCCATCGTCGGTCTGCCTTGCGAGGATTGCGAGGTGCCGCTCATTGGGTTGCCGGCCCATCCACCGGCCACGGCTCAGCTGGCGCCGGAAGGGGAGCCCGGCCAGGCTCTGCGCTTGACTGGACGAGTCCTCGATGCCGCCGGACATCCCCGCGGCGGTGTGATCGTTTATGCGCACCAGACGGACCAGGGCGGAATCTACCCGGGCGAGCGCTCGAACCGCGACCCTGGCATCCGGCGACACGGGCGCCTGCGCGCCTGGGCCACAAGTGATGCGGAGGGCCGGTACACGTTCCTGACCGTGCGCCCCGGCAGCTATCCGGGCACCACCATGCCGCAGCACATCCATCTGTACGTCATCGAGCCAGGCTGCGCGCTCTACTACATCGACGACGTCCTGTTCCGCGACGACCCGCACCTGACGCCCGCCGCTGCGCGGAGGGCCGACCAAGGGCGAGGCGGCAGCGGGATCGTCACGCCACGGCACATCGGAAGCGGCTGGGTGGCGCAGCGCGACATCATGCTGGGTCGGAAGATTCCCGGATATCCATCGTGCAGGCCATGAGCAGGAGCCCTCCGACACGATATCCACTCCCTCTGCGCGTGCTTCACTGGGGACTGGCTTTCCTACTGGTGGTGCAGCTCGTGCTCGGGTTCGCAGCAGAGCACTGGACGACACGAACGATCTCCGAAGCCTTGCTGGCGGTCCATTTCCGTCTGGGCGTCCTAATTTTGGGGTTGATGCTGGTCCGTCTAGCCCTGCGGCTCGTGCTGCCTGTACCGAAAGAGCACATGTCGCGCTGGCGAAGGAACGCCAAAGGCTCGGTGCATGGCCTTCTCTATTTGCTGGTCCTCACATTACCCATAAGTGGGCACGTCATCTGGGTCTGGATGGGAGCTGACCGGACGCTGGTTGCAGGGATCCAAGTGCCAGCGTTGTTTGTTCCGCCTGACGACGAGACGGGGCGTGCGGTTGCCTGGTACGTTCATGTCTACGGCGCATGGACGCTTTTGGGGGTGGTGTGTCTTCATGCTGCCGCCGCGGGGCTGCGATCAATGCGGGAACCGGCGTTCATCGCTCGACGAATCGGGTTTGGGAGAGCGAGACCAAAACCAGATTGAAACCATGGAGCCCCACGAGTCGGTGGCAGCTTCCGACCCGAAGCGGACATCCTCCATGTCAGCTTTGGGTCCGGTTACTGGCCTTGTTAGCCTGGCCCAAGACTCCCAAGATCGAGACATAGCAACGGACGACGTACCGGCTAGCGTACTGTGGGTAGGTTCTGTTGCCTTTGACGGGGCGCAATCATGATGAAGCTGCTGCTAGTGGGTACCCTGCTAGTCGTCCTAGTCCTCATGGTCGTCAACTTCGTTACGTCCTGGCCGAGCGTTCTTGTCATTCGCTATGAATTCGACAAGGGTGCGGAGAATGCATCAGCGGCGCTTGCGCCGAAAGTACCGACGAGCATCAAGGCGCAGTCGGGGTCGTCTTACGATCCCATGGAACCGGATGCCGTACTCGACATCTACCGCGGCACCGGCGATGCAGCGGACGGCCCCACCATCGTATGGTTCCACGGTGGAGGATTCGTGTCCGGCAGCAGGCAGGACGTCGCCAACTACCCCAAGATCCTCGCCGGCGAAGAGTTTACGGTCGTCAATGTGGACTACACCATCGCTCCGGAAGCGACATATCCAACACCGATACGGCAGGCCAACAAAGCGCTGGCCTATGTCGCCGCCAATTGCAGTTCACTGGGGCTTAATGCCAATAAGCTCGTGCCCGCTGGCGATAGCGCCGGCGAGCAGATCGCCGCGCAGACCGCAGCAATGATCTCCAACGCGGACCATGCCTGCGCACTGGGTATTGCCTCCGCCCGGGCGTGCATGGGGATCGGCTCGCGGGTGCCTTGTTGTACTGCGGCGTCTATGACGTGACCCAGATTGGTAACGGTGGTGGCGTACTTAGCTGGTTCGTGAAGTCGACGACATGGGCCTACAGCGGTGAGCGCGATTGGCGAAACGCTAACGGGTTTGAATCAATGACGATTCTACCGCATCTAACTTCAATGAGCGCTCCAACAGTGGGTACTCCCGGTCTGACTAATGTCTTGACTACTCCAGCCGCCAGGTCATGTAAGCCCCATTTTCCCACGATTTGAACTGGATATCCTCGGAGGATATCCAACTAAGCTGACCGGTGTACTGTCCTGGCTCGTCGGGGACATCTTCGGAGCAAGTGTTTCGCCACTTGTCTTTTATCTTGACGCCACTGTTAAGCACGAGGTAACGCCGCGAGCTGGTAGGCGGACCGTCAACGCCCATTAGGGTAACGAAGTGGCCCTCTGGATAGTGATCGTTCCTGACCCGAGTAACTGAGACCAGCAGTACATCCTTGACGGCTGCGCCCAGCAGGAACTCCGCGGGTACCTGACTAGCGCTCTGTACCCCTGTTTGCTCAATAATCGCCGCTCCCATCTGGACAATGTCCCGATGCGTGCGCTTCTTCAACACGTACCGATTCTGAGCATAGGAATCAAATCCGGCGACAATGTGTGCGTGCGAAACATCGCTAGACCCTGCCTTCTCTTCGATGCTCTTACGGAGCGCAAGCTCCTCCTGACGAAGCTCGCGCGAAGTGTTCACAGAGAGACGGGGGTCTCTCTTGAAAGCGAGCGCGGCTACCAGAGCATACGACTGGCAGCTAACTCCATTCGCTTGCCCTGCAGGAGATTGTAGAAACTTGGGCGTCTGGGCCCAAATGGCAGCCGGAAACAAAGCTAGACAAAATAAGATTGAACGGCCATTACGCATATTCAACTCCGCTGGTTGGAATGTTACGTGTGCTCAAACGCTCGTAACGTGCTGCCCAGGCCAGAACATGAGTACGATCGCGGCCCGCGAAACATTGGTTACGTCATTGGGTCGCCCAATGGAACTACCTGGGTATCGCGTTATCGCTACGTGTACCACGTGAAAGAAACCCATAGTGCTTTGCCGCCGACGAACGGTGTCCGATCTCACGGACATCAGTCGTAGCTCCAGTTCAGGACTCGCGCAACCGGTTAGTAGTTCACGGGTCGTAATTCGTCCGTGGTGGTTGGGGGAGCGCCCGCTGGCCTCATAAAGGGGAGAAATGGGTCTGGACATCTCTGTGGATGGACGACAGCTAAAACCTGCCTTGATTAGAGCACTTCTCCTGCTTGCAGGTTTGGCTTTGGCACCGATTACTATCAGGGCTGGGTCGCCAGATTCTGGCTCGAGTTGCAATCTTGGAGACCCAGGTCTGCGCGTTCTATGTCAGGTTACGAATGCCGAAGCATCAAATCTTGACGTTTCGGGATATCTACCCGCATCAGAAGTGTTGGATCCGATAATCCGTGCATATCTTGAAGTGAATGCCGCCAACGTCGGCAACCTCACGGTCAAGATGGAAGATGTGCGCGCCAAACTAGTTGCCGGCAACCTCGATCTTCAGGAACACGCCGACTCCGTACTGACCCTAGTGCCAAATCTGGGAGAAGAGCGAAAAGAGGTAAGACTTGAGATAGTTCAGACTCTGCTGTGCCCGTACTTGGCAGACGAGAGGGCTAAGTCGATTAAGTATCCCTGCGGCAAAGAGGGGCCCGCTTGGGATTCACTTCGCCACAGAAAAAAAATCGTACAAGCATTCAATCAGCGCTACAAAGAGCGTCACGGGAAGTTGTGCCCCTTGGCAGTTTGCATGGAGGCTGACCTCGGACCCGTGGACATGGTCAATGCGCTATCCGAGTGGATGTCGCCCTTACGTGCTGAGGTCTCAAGAGCGTGCGCTGAAAAGTCGGTGGAGCATTGTCAGGCAACTGTCGCAGCCGCTGCATTACGAACTGCATCGGCGCTAGTCGTAGATGAGCACGTGGCAGACGCGCTTGCGAACTTTAAGCCAAGCGGAACCTCTCTACCTCAGGGCCAGAACGTGGTCGCATCATGCCTCGGCTCGATAGCCAAAGATGTGACTTCCTTCGCAGAGGCCCGCGATTTCGAGAATGCCGCATCCGGGACACCTCCGCTTGCCTCGAAGGAGCTGTTTCAGAACGTCGCGCGTTTGTGGGCAGCAACAGACCAACGGCCACGCCAGCGCCTAGAGCGCCGCCTAGATGCCTGGCGGGAGCAGGCAAGACGGCTGCGCGATGGCGAGCTGCAGTTGGATGCGCGCTGTCTCAAGCCATCTTTAGATCCAATTCTTGCCCGAGCTACCAACCGCCTGAGCGCTCCGCGACTTACTGCAGAAGTCATAGCGCTGGATACCCAAGGGAATCTCCCGGCGCTGCGCCTTTCTCGAAGAGCAAACTACTACGACTTCGTCACGCGTGGCCGTGGTCCTCTGGCGGCAGTTCGCCTCCGGTACTCGGTTGCCGATGACATGCCCACATGTCGCAATTCGCGTGTAACCGGTGAGCTCTCGCTGATACTGCGTTATCAGGACAGCGACGGTGACTGGAAAGCCCGCGAGCTAGCCACAGGCATTGACGATCTAAGCATGTCGGGAATCTGCGAGTCGGCTCCGACATTAGCCTATGATCGAGCTACGCTATCCGATATGCAGCTGAGAGGAGCGCTTCAACAACTACTCCCCGCGTTCGTACAGATTCGCGATTCAGTTGGTGAGCTGCGCTACATGCCGGAGAAGGGTGGGCCCGGAAGACTGGCACTAGTGATCTCTGCCAGAATTGGCGTCGCAGGCGGAGACAAAGTACTGCCGGTCGCTTGGGATCTGACACAGGGTTCGATCAGCTTTGATCGAGCCGAGCTGTTCAACTCGATTCGACCTCTTCTTAAAGAGCACTTGTCGACACTGTTGGATGCCACAACCCTATCATTTTCCCCGCCGACCGAGTGTCCGCAGAGGCCGTCAGCGGATAGTCGTGCAGGGGGCTTTGTGATGTACGCATGCCCACGCTTGCCTGCGATGACAGAGCCAGTGCTCGTTCAACTTGAAATGGACCCAGTCGGCCGACTGAAGGTGGACCTTCCGCCAGATTCAATTCGGGCGGTGCAGTTGGGTCTAGTCAGTTGGCTTGAGCGGCAGCGACTTTCAAATGGAATGCGGTTAGACGTGCCGCGCGAAGAGTTTGATGTTCGGGTCGATGAGCTGTCAGATGGCATCCGAATCAAGTTTTCTTCCAGCCTCACTCTCGGTGGGAGCGCTGTTCCTTGGCCTGTCTCCTTAGACCTAAAATTTCGAGGCGGGATCGCGCTGGATGATCAGCTGTCGCAGCAGTTGCGGGGGCTTGGAGATTGGGCGAAAGCCCAAGCAGAGGCCAATTTTCTTCGAGAACTGGACGAAGCGCTGCACAACTTGGCCCTGCCAGGAATTCGAATCGTAGAGCGCAACATCAAGGAGCGCACAGTCACCCTAGAGCTATCAACGCCGATTCAGAAGCTGGAAAAGCTAGTAGTGAAGCTGCAGCTGAACGGGGATGGCGAACAGATGCGTCTCGCGATGAAGGCTGCCCTCCAGCGGAAAATCAACGATGAGCTGAGTGGCGAGACAATCCAGCTCCCAGGTGTGACACTCGACAGCCTGTCGGTACAGGGGCAGGCCTGGGTGCTCAATGCCCAGGCAGTGTTCCAAGACAGCCCTCGTGTCGCTGTGCCAGTTACGCTACCTCTATACGGAAACTTTCGCCCAAGCATGGGTCCGGACGCCGCAAAGCAGGCATTGTCTGGATTGCTCTTCAGTCGAATCAAGGAGCTGGGCGGGGTCGCAGGTCAAGCATTCACCGTCGCGCCTGAGTGGGTTGACGGTGCGCTCTCGCTTCGAATCCACGCGAAAGTCAGCCTAAGCCTCTTTGGCGACCAAGGATTTGTAGGCGAGTTGGATGCGCATGTTGCTCAGGGCAGAGGCTTGGTGCTGGATCGAATAAAGGCCACCTGTCAGGTTGCGACGTGCTGGGTTCCCGCCGGCCCATTCCAGGTGGGTGGTTTCTCATTGGCCTTCGACCCAGAGAAGATGAGGGATCTCGCGTTCGGTGCGACAGTAGCTATTACGCCAGCGATGAGTACTCGGCAGATGCTGCGGCTAGACGCCCAGCTAACCATCGGAACACCTATCGTACTCTCGGGTCAGCTGATTCTGCTTGACTCGCTTCATATAGGGCGATTTAGCGGCACTCTCAACGCCCCCGAGGGAACTATGCGGATGGAGGGAAGCTTCGAGATTCCCTATCTAGGCATTCCCATAAGTAGATCTCTACTGGAGCTTGACGGAAAGCGCTGTGTCCTCGTGAGCCAGTGGAATGACAAGCTTCTTGGAGTGGCCGTCGACATTCAAACTGGGCTCGTGTTTGCTAGATGTAAGCGTGATATGGCTAGCGCCAGCACAGCCATCGCGCAGATCTACGAGCTCTGCCAGTCGGCCGGCCCGGCTGACGTCGCAATCTGTGGTCGCGGTGAGGGAGAGGTGCTTAAGCAGCGCGTTAGCGTTACCGCAACGCAGGCACTGATGCCGATGGGCCTCCCTTCCTTGTCAGCGACCGTCGAAGTACTCGGCATCAATCTTTCTACAGAAATTCGTCGCAGCAGAGTTGTCATGCGAGGCAGAGCCGGTGGTCTTGCAAGTGTGACATTGATTCTTCCGCCGGCTGGCCAATTCGACAGGAGACAGGTAGAACAACTGCTGCGAAAGCTCCTGGAACCAAAGCTTAGTTGGGACGCCATTAGAGAGCGTGAGATAACTTTGTCGCTCCTCCCAGAAGGCACTTCAAGTAAAGAAGCTGATTCCGCTTATAGGGTCAATAACGAAGAGACAAAGCAAGATGAAACCAAAGGAACGAAGCCTACACGTCAAGTTCAAGGCCTTCCTTGTGGTCAAGACGGACGGGTGTGTACAACATTCTCAAATGGCAGCGCGATTTGGATCGACGACGCGCCATGCCGCATTGTAGTCGGCGAAGAGGGTGGCAATACACGTTCATGGAACTTATCTCAAGAAGTCTGCACGGGTGGCCTAAAAAATGGGCTTCTCCTCAACGCAAGAAGCGATCTACTTGATGAGTATCGTGTAGCAATCTTCTGTCCAAAGAGTGGATGTGCCGAGAACACACTTCATGTATCTGATGTAACAGGTCCTAGTACGCCCAATGTGAGCACACTTCGCGCGATCAAGATTCCTGACCGCGTGATCGGGAAGGCACGGCTTGCGTGGACGCCCGCTGCAATCAATAACTCAATTGGGGCGCTGATAAATTTTGTGAACGTAGGAAACAAGCACTCAGACTTTGACTGGGTTTGCATCCTTCCTATTCAGCAGGATCAGTCGTGCATGACATCCCTTGTTGTATATGGAAATCAGCTGTATCAAGCAGCTTGGGCAGCATTTGAGCGTCTCCCTTCTGATAGTCCTTACGCTGTGATCGCTTCACTAGGCGGCGAGGGAATTCGTCTTGCTGGAATTGAAGGCATCGTCAGTGGAGCGACTGGATGGATTCAGGCGGCAGGCCTAGATCAGAATCAAGTCATTGTTGCAACGAATAGAGAATGGTTCACCGTCTACAGGGGCACGGATGGCTCTTTGGCTAAAGGTAATACGCTATCCCTCCGCAGCCGACAGTTCTTCTGGCCACCAGTTGAGGTCATCTCCCAATCCCCTCGACCTGAATATGGCGGGATCCTCGCGTACGTAGCCCGCCACGAGAGTAAGTTTAGAGATTGTCAACTCTTGGCGCAGCGCATGATCTTCTGCGGCGACTTGGACAGTCGGGGAGTGTTAGCAGGGCGACTGTACGGCATCGAATCTCCTGACCGCCAGGCAAGCATAGTGGTTCGAAGTATCGATTGCTTGAGTCAAGGAATGGATCTATGGAAGAACGAAGGTCTGGCAAAGGAGTGGATTGCTTTCGGTGCGGCAGGAGCTACACCCAGCATCGACAAGATGTCGCGCTTCGTCCATGGCTTGAGTCAATGGGCCTCGAACGCGAAGCCTCATTGGTTGCACGCGAACCCTGCTCTCCTTGTCTATCACCCACCTATTGTTTGTGAGTGACAATCTATGGGTATTACTTCATTTGTTATCGCGTGCTTGCTCGGTCCGATTTACTGGGCATGCAAGGTTATCGTCGCCCTGCTTACTGAGCGGAAAGGCAGCTCGCAAGGGTTTGATATCGATTGGAAAACCAGCGCGTCTATACTTTTTGGCGCACTATTCTGGGGAAGTTTGATCTATGCCGGACTAGTCTTTAGCTCCCACAATGAACTGGTGGAGTTCGTGGCCAATGAAGCTGTTCCTCCAGCTTTGGTAGATCCAGTGCCCGATGTGGCACCGTCATCACCTGCTTACGGTCTATGTAGCCCGCGCAATCCGCTGATTACCAGCACAAAGGAGATTGGCGGCGCTCAGCCCAAGGGCTCTGGAGAAGACAATAAAGTAAGCGAGTTTCGCGCGGGTGCGCCAGAAGTCCTTGCTGCATGCGCAATGCTAGGAGAACTTGGCCAAGAAGTTAATGAGCAGTCCGTCGTAGCCGCCGCGTGCTCTCTTTCCTCCGAGACTGAGAGCGACGTGGCCGCTATGACCGGCGTAAAGGCGGCCACGCGCATCGCGATTATGAGCAGAGGAGCAGCTAATGTAGTAGATCCGGTGGCAAGCGAAAGCAGAAGCGCCATGGGCTGCGACAGGAAGCTTCTATGCAGCGATGGTGGAAAATGTGACGAAGACTTGCGAGAGGCCGTAGCCCAAATGCTTGTCGGCAGCTTAGGGTGTGCAAAAGAAAGCGAGGATGCCCTGAGGACATTGACTCTCGACTGCCCACTCGGCCTAACTGCACCGTGGCGACCGAGTGCGCTTGCGGCACCAATCTCTCCTCCAATCATAGCCGCGCGCATGGGCTGCGGCCCAAGTGATTCGCCAGCATGCACCCAGATGTCTTACCTGCTAAAGGGAGCGCTGAGCGATCCCGAGGCTCGCAGGCTCATGGTTTCCTTCGGCATGGTATTCGGCTGGGGTCGTTGGCTGGTTCTCGTTCTCTTCTTCGGAATTCTCGGCGTTCTTTGCTGGAGAGGCATCGCATCAATCGAGATGAGTCGGCAGATTGCAAATCTGAATTCCTCGATGGAAAGCACGGCAAACACAGAGCGAGTTGCTCGGGCCGAAGCCGCCTGGAAATTGGTAGTCACAGAGTACGGCTTCAAGCCTGACGGGCTTCCTCGCAGTCACCCGGTTCTTGCCGCCGTATATCAAGCAACCCAATCCCATCAGCTCCAGGATCCAACAGTCATTAAGGACATTGGGAACCAGGGGAAGGAAGAGGTTTCACGTTGGTGGGAACAGCTAACCACACTGATTACTTTGTTCCCGGTGATTGGGTTGGCCGCTACTTTGAACGGCCTCATCCACGCGTTTGCTCAAGCCGACCAAATCGCCGGGGCGCTTGGTGATGCACGCGCAAGCGCAATTCGCGCGATGGTTGGAGAGCTTAGTGCTAGCTTCTCGACGACCTTTGTAGCGCTACTGGCAATGGGGGTGCTGACGATATTGGCAATTCGCTTACAGCACACAGAGGAGCGCAACCTAGAAGCAGCAGTCGAGAGGATTGACACTCATCTTGGCTGGAAATAGCACAAATGAGTCGGCGCAAGAACGATGCTGGGTTGCTACTCATAGTCTCAGGAATTGACCTACTGCTCGCCGCACTGTGCGCCGCGGTCGGGATCCTCGTACTTCTCATGGGTAGTCGTGCTGATGAATCAAGGGAGGAAAGTCTATCGAGTGCGCATTTTGCGCGCTGGTGGGTACTAGTTATTGAATCCAGAGGTACGGACGCTCCAATTATCCTATGCAACGGGAAGGTGCCAGTGATTGCTGTCTCTGGGGATTACAGGCGAGTGATAGTCACTGGATCAGGTGATGAGGTGGCGAAATGCGAGGTCAATGGAGCCTTGGATAGATCAAAAGGTGAGCATATTGATGCGACGATCTTCCGAAACGACGCCTGCTGGAGATCGGACGGCGCTTCACCGTGTAAGAGCATAGAGAGTTCGGACAATCCGAGTGTCGTCATGAAAATTTCAAGCGTTCCTCCTGCTATGAGAAGTCTTGGGGATGGGCTTCAGCGATGAGCAGGAATTTTGCAGTAGCGATTGGGATCTCGGCTATGGACGGGATCCTTTGCGCTTTTGTGGCGGTTCTAGCGCTCGCGTTCATACTGCAGGCTCCCGACGGTGAGCCACGAAAGGCTGGAGACTCGAAAGTTGGATTGCTTCTCCTTGAGGTGGAAAAGCGTCCGAACGTCCCAATGTCTTCCAGCAACAACACTGCGGTGTCGGCGCGGATTAGAGGTTTGAGAGGAGTCTGCAAGGATGTGATCCTTGCCGATTTCGACAACTCGCGGCCCGCAGGAATAGGGAGCAGTGAGTGCGCGGCAAGTGCGCGATGGATGGACTGCAGAGCAGTGACGGGATCATGCGCCGGGTATCTGCTTTTCAATGGGCTTGTCCCTGATCAGACGTGGAGCGTGCAGTTAATCTCCAGTGACCGTATCGATTCTCTTGAGTTCTTCCCAGACAGAATCGGACTTCTGCCTACTGTGTTTACGGAAAGTGGGTTAAGAGGCGAGCGCGCCGGTGAGAAAATTCTTAGGGCTGGAGCACCAGAGGGTGCAAGTATCGTTGTTGAGGTAACGCAAAGCGGGCGGATAAAGGTGAGATAGAACGCGCATTGTGCAGACGTCGTTGGATGGCAACGTTTCGAATTGGAGCCTGCGACCGGGAGGGCGGTCCTGAATGGCGTTGATCGGGACGTCGGCTTCGAAAGCTGTCAGGTAGTGAGGCATGGGCCTTTAGGCTGAGGGGTTAAGCCACGAAGGCCTGGAAGACCCAAACTACTCTTGTAACCGTCATTACCAGAATCGCGGAAACGCCACTCAGTAAAGACCTAAGCTGGCCGAAACCGCAATTCCATCCCGTTTTCGCCTATATGCCAACTGGTGGTGCGCCATGAAACGCCTTTGTCTCGCCGCGTTCGCTCTCCTGCCGTTGCTTGTGGCCTTCAACGCTTCCGCCGGTTCCCTTATCAAGGGGCGAGACAATCGCGGGGTGCGGCTTGATTACGAAAGCTTGAGCATGGGCGGAAGTGGCGCTGTACGTTTCAGTCTTGAGTGCGTCAAGAACTGGGGCGGTCAGGTCGGCGGTGTTGCAACGGTGGTTGCCTACTACCTGGATGGGGCCGGTGAGATAAGGGAGAAATCTGAGTCAGTTTCATGTCACGTGAAAGGCGGTCTAGATGGGGAGCGCAGAAAGAGACGTGGCGTAGCAAAATCCATCACCATTCCTGTCCCGCTATCTCAGGCCGAAGTCAGGGCGTATGTCGATTACGAAGAGACCAGTAATATCGATGACGCCCTTGAGCACCTCGGAAATGAAGTGAACAAGGGAATCGAACGCGTCACTAGTGGAGAGGTAAGAAAGCCTCTGTCCGTTGGAAAAACACTTGAGCAAGCCGTAGCACCTGCGGGTGGTGACAAGCTAGCGCTCTGAAAAAAGTCCGAGGAGACCTGGCCTCCTTGCTTGGGTTCTGTAGTACTACAAGCCGACACCCCTGATCGAATGCGAGGCTGCAGAGATCAGTCCCTTCTTGTCGAACTCGTCCAAGAATCGCCCGAACTTCTCATCAGGGTCAGCTCCATTACCTCCTTCCGCTTGCCGTACGTGGGCCTGCTGAGCCGGCGGTCGTCGATCCAACTGCGGTTCTGAACCCGGCCTGCCATGGGACTTCGAGATCTTGCTCTAACAGCCCACGGCGGACTGCACGCCAAGCATCAATCCAGGAGGACAACCATGTACTACCGGCACGCTCTGTCGTTCATTGTGATCGTCGGGCTAGGTCTGCCGTCCGCAGCAGGCGCGGAGAAGCTAACTGGTCGCTCCACTCTTTGGACGTACGCGCCCTGCGAGGGGGTGGGACTGCACGGCGCGGCCAGTGCACGCTATGAAGCCGACATCACCCGTGAGAGGGGGAAGATCACCCTCACATCTTTGCAAGTCATCATCGACAGCGCACAATTTGAGCGAGCCGCTGTGACGGTGGCGGCTGGTCTAGAATCCTCCGATTCAGGCAGTAGAACTGCCCTTGTCCGTCCCTGGTTTGACACGATTCGCAAGGCAGCTGACAGGTCGCAAGACTTCTATTTGCCGCCGCGTCCAAGCGGTGGTCTCATGACAGATCAGGCCCCGATCACCCTGACCTTTGGCAAAAACCCGACGGTGACAGTCAGCGCATACTTTCAGGTCGACGGAGGAACATGTGTGATGGGTACGGGAATTCTAACTATAGACGTACCCTGGGCTAATACCTCAGGTGCGAGTGCATTCATTCGTGTGTTTGCTTCTGGGACAGAGACTCTGACATTGGGTTACGAGCGTGCTGCACCTGCTGACGGCAACATGAGCATCACCAACCCGCGAAGGTCCGCTTCTGGCCTTGGATTCAACCGATCGACGCAACAGTTCGTCGATATCGCTCTGCCGGTGTTTCGTAGCCAAGCGTCTTGCGGGGCCGTTTGTTGAGCTGACGCGCGACGGCATCCAGCTTGGCCTGCGTGACATCGGCCAGATTGATCCCCTTGGAAAAGTACTGCCGCAGTAGGCCGTTGGTGTTCTCGTTGGTACCACGTTGCCAAGGATGGTGCGGATCGCAGAAGTAGACCTGGATGTCGGTGGCCAAGGTGAAGCGGCGGCGCGCCGCCATCTCCTTGCCCCGATCCCAGGTCAGCGACCGATACAGCTGCTTCGGCAGACGGCGTGCGTTCTTGATCAGTGCATTGACCACGGTCTCGGTGTCCTTGCCTGCCACCTTCACCAGCATCAGGTAGCGGGTCTGCCGCTCCACCAGCGTAGCTATCTGACTGTTCCGGTCACGAACAGCAGGTCGCCTTCCCAGTGTCCCGGCACGGCCCGATCTTCGGCGCTGGCCGGCCACTCGTTGATTGAGACGGTGTCGGTGATCCGGCCCTGGTTCTCTGTCTTCTGGGTGTGATGTCGTGATCGACGCATCGCCCGCGTGCGCCTCAGGTGCGCGAGCAGCTCCTGTTTCAAGGCTCCGCGCGACTGGATGTAGAGCGTGCGATAGATGGTCTCGTGGGACACCTGACGGCTCGCATCGTAAGCTCCCCGCTTTGACAGACACCCGATAAGTAGAACTTTCTGGCAAGGTTTTCCCCGCCAGGAGGTTCCATGAAGAAGTCCCGTTTCACCGAGGCGCAGATCGTTTCGATCCTCAAGCAGGCCGACGCCGGAGTTCTGGTGAAGGATCTGTGTCGCCAGGCCAGCATCAGCGTGGCCACGTACTACCAGTGGAAGAGCAAGTACGGGGGTCTGGAAGCCTCCGAACTGCGCCGGGTGAAGGACCTGGAAGCGGAGAACGCCAGGCTCAAGCGGATGTATGCCGAGCTGGCGTTGGACAACGCGGCCATGAAGGACCTGATCGCAAAAAAACTGTAGGACCGGCGCAGAAGCGCGAGGCCGTGCGATTCCTGACCGAAGTGCATGCGCGGCCGCTGAGCCGGTCCTGTCGTTGCGTGGGGCTGTCGCGGGCGGCCTGGTATGTGCCGCCGCTGGACTGGACTGTGCGCGATGCAGAGCTGATCGCTGCGTTGGCCGGGCGGGTTGAGGAACATCCCAGCCGCGGCTTCTGGAAGTACTGCGACCAGCTGCGCAAGGCGCGGCCGGACTGGAACCCCAAGCGGATCTATCGGGTGTACAAGGCGATGAAGCTCAACCTGCGACGGGCCGCCAAGCGGCGCCTGCCCAAGCGTGAACGGGTGCCGCTGTACGTACCGCGGTTGCCTGACAGCGTCTGGTCGGTCGACTTCATGAGCGACGCGCTGTCCTGCGGACGGCGGTTCCGCACCTTCAACGTGGTCGACGATTTCAATCGGGAGGTCCTGCACATCGAGATCGACACCTCGATCAATTCCGATCGTCTGGTGCGCGTGTTCGAGCAACTCAAGCGCGACCACGGCTTGCCGCAGGTGGTGCGTACGGATAACGGCCCGGAATTCCTGGGAGAGGCGTTCACTGCCTGGGCCAAAGGCAATGGCGTGGCCATCCAGTACATCCAGCCCGGCAAGCCGAACCAGAATGCCTACATCGAGCGCTTCAACCGTACCTTCCGGGAAGAGGTGCTTGACCGACACCTGTTCGCCCGCCTGGACGACGTCCGCGAGGCGGCGCACTGGTGGATGATGGACTACAACGAAGAACGACCCCACGACTCACTTGGTGGGCTGACGCCCGCCGAGTACCGCATCCGACACGCCGAAAGTTCTACTTTTGAAATGTCTGCTTGACGGGGGAGCTTACGGCTTGACGGGGGAGCTTACGCCAAGAGCACAGCAAATCTGGGAAGGCCCGCCATGGCATCCGGCAGCTTCGCGCGGTCTAACCGGTGCCCGATTTCGTGATCCACAGCCGCCAGGAACGACAGCGCCATGTGGGCGCGTCGGTTCAAGGCAAGGTCTAAGATAGTCCGCTCAGATGCGGACAGAACCAACGTGGGGCCTCGGATAGCCCTCACCGCAAGCGGTGCGCAATAGTCAGGCCCCAACTCGGACTGTAGCCCAATCTCGGCGAGAAGACCGGACACGTCTGTGTCCGGCAACTGGCATAGCCGTTTGTCTGACGCATCGAACATGGCGACCAGTTCTCGGGTTGCCGACGTGCTGTGCTCGTCGAGCAAACCCAGCCCGTAGACCATGAGTGCTGAGTGCCCCTGGGGGATGTTCTCCCTGAACCCTCGGAATTCGGAGTCCGGGACACCGCGTTTCTGGAGCATGCGCAGCAGCAGCGAGTCCGAATGCGCTTCGACTTGCTCCCGCTTGGCCATGAGGGCCGCGTAGCCGCGGCCCCGTCGATAGTTCATGTGGCTGAGCCCTGTCGCGTACTCGAAGAACGCAGCGGGGGCCATGCCCACAAGCCTGTGGGCTACCTCAATGTGGAGCGCGAAAAGCATAGCGTTGAGTAGCCGCAATCTAAAGCGCAGGTCTGCCACCATTCTTGCGCATGGACGGATGTGGCGCCACTGCAGGCCCATGCCTATGAGTGAGCGAATCAGGGGTGGCGCTCTGCGCCCATATTTGGACCTCTAGGGGCAAGTGGAGCCAGGAATGAAGTGGGTCGGCGTATCTCGTCGGAGAGTTGAGGCTGGCTCCAGATGCCCGTTGAATCAGCAGAAAATTCTCGGTGTTTGTAGCGAAGAGTTGGCGAAAGAGATCTCGAAATTTGAGACGTGATGTTTATAGAATTGAAAGGCCGCAGCAGACGTCGAGGCAACGGGTAACGACCGTGCCTTATGGGTGCCAAGCAGGGGGGGGCGCCATGTCTTCCACTGCATCTAAATTTTCCAATGGCGCAGCCGATAGTTGATAACATCAGCTGCTATATCGCGTCACCTCTTGGGTTGCTTTAGTAGTGCAAGAGTAGGGCGTGTAGCAATTCCATAAATCAGGGGAGATCATGGAAAGAAGTCTTACGGAGCAGATGCAGGACAAGATCAGCGATGGCCTGCGCGAGGCGCTCGATTCGGTACGTATCTCTCGGAACGAGTACTACCAAGCAAACCCTGACAAAATCCCGGGCCCGGCGGCAATAGACGCCCTGATCCGCGCCGCTGTCACGCAGAACGCGGCGATATCCGGCGCAGCCAGCTTGGTGCCCGGACCGTGGGGCATGTTGGCGGTCGTACCGGAGCTAATGCTGGTAATTAGAAACCAGCTCAAGTTGATTTACGACATAGGCGCCGCACAGGGCCAGAAGGAGATTCCGAACGAGCTGCTGCTGGGCGTTTTTGTCAGTGCAGCTGGCAGCAGCGCGGGCAGTCTTCTCGTCATGCACGGTGGCAAAGTGTTGGTACGGCGTGCTTCGCTGCAGGTAATGCAGAAGATGATCACTTTGCTGGGCGGGCGCATCACCCAGCAGGCGTTGAAATCTGCAGTCAGCAAATGGCTGCCGGGCATCGGCGCGGCTGCGATGGCCGCTTGGACGGGCTACCTGACAAAGAAGATTGGTGAGAAAGCTCGCGAGGTATTCCAGCACGAGATCGTCAACGATCTCGCCACTGGTGACTTGGAGCTGATCAAGCCAGTAGAGCTTGCCGACACCAGTAGTGAAGTTGCAGATATCGAGGCAGATGCCGAAGATCTGCTCGAGTTTTGTAAGCTACAGGTGCTGATCGATCTGGCTAAAATCGATGGGCGTCTCGTCGACGCTGAAAGGCGCTTCATAGACGAAGCACTGGAGAGCCCAGAGCTGAGTGAGCAGCAGCGCGTACGACTGCGTACGTCATTGCTAGGCCATTCAGAGCCTTTGCAAGGTATCGACATGATTGCCGACCGTCCAGACAGCGCGATCGCGCTGCTATCTAACATGATCGCGCTCGCTCGGAAGGACGACGACTTCCATATCACCGAGAAGCTGTACATCAAAAAGGTCGGAGGTCTTCTGGGGTTCACATCGGCGGAGATCGACGAGGTGATTGACGGCGTCTGAGCCACCAGCCATAACTTCGCGCCGAAGGCGCGAAGGCTGCGCGCCGTCTCCATGCTTGGCTGGTGTGGTGTACGTCGCCTGTTGTGTGGCGGGGGAACGGCCAGCCGCACGGTCGCGGCTATGCCGGATGTCGGCTGCTACCTTCGCATTGTCGACCTTTTATAATAGGGCGTCAGGCCTGGGGAGGCCTCAGCTAGGGGAACATGATGCGGTTCAATCGCCCAGTGGTGATGCCCATCCTCGCGATGATGTTCTTTGCGTCTGCAAACGCCCAGGACATCAAGTGTGATCAGGTTTTCATGAACCCCTCGGAGAAGCAGATTTGCGGCTCCGAGGAGCTTCTGCGACAGGACGCGGTGATGGGCGAGCTGTATCGCCGTGTCGAGCCACACGTGGACCAAATCAAGAAGCAGCAACGCGAATTTCGCCGCGGACTAAAGTCGTGCAAGGGTGATGTTCCTTGTTTGGAGAGTTCCTACGGGCGCCGTATCGAAGAACTCAAGCAGGCGATTGATACGCTGCCGGATGCAACTCAAGAGCAGATCGAACAGCTATCTCAGGAGGCTGCTGTCATCGAGGAGCAGCGGAATGAGGATGCGCTTGTGCGCGCCGAACTTGAAGCGGAAATCGCGCCGACGGTTGAGACATCACAAGAGAATGTCGAGACGCCGCCTGACTCTGTAGTTCCGAACCCGGAAACCGTGATCAGCGAAGTCGTGGATGAGACGCCCGACATCGCAAGGGAGAGTGTTGAGTCGCCTTGGTGGTTGAAATGGCTGGGCGTTGGTGCTGCAGGTATCTTCCTATTGTGGTTATGGGGCGTAATCCAGGAGGTATTCGGTCGCTGTCCGAAATGCAAGCAGTGGCGGGTAGCTTCCGTTACTGACAGTGATCAGAGGAGACATACCGAGTATGAGACGAAGACTTTCACCGACGTTCACCGAGACAAGAACTACAACGTCACGGGAAGAACCGAGAAGAAGCGCCAAGTTAGAGTCAATGTCGTGAATACCACTGAGTACTTGAAATGCAGGAGCTGCCAGCATGAATGGTCAAGAAGCCATACTCGTCGTAGCAGCTGATCCGAATTGCCGGAACTCACGTAAGGCCTTCCATTCCAGACAAAAGGTTGCATCTGCGTGACCACTTTTGACAGTACCAAGCTACCGCTCAAAGACCTGCTCAAGGACATCGTCAGCGGAAAGATCCAGCTGCCGGACTTTCAGCGTGGCTGGGTCTGGGATGACGAGCACGTTCGTAGCTTGCTGGTCAGCTTGGGTCGCTCCTTTCCCGTGGGCGCGGTAATGCTGCTGGAGACCGGTGGCTCAGTGCGCTTCCAGGTGCGCCCGGTCGAGAACGTTCCGCTTGACGGGCTATTGGCATCCGAGAAGCTCATTCTGGACGGCCAGCAGCGTCTGACCACGCTCACGCAGGTACTCAAGCTCTCTGGCCCCGTCAAGACTACGACAGACAAAGGCAAGCCAGTAGATCGCTACTACTACATCCATATTCCGACCGCTTTAGCAGGGTCGGATCGGTTGGACGAAGCGATCATTGCCACTGACGGCAGTCGCCAGCAGCGCAGTGACTTCGGTCGAAAGATCGATTTGGACCTTTCTACGCGCGAGCTAGAGTGTCGGCAACTCTACTTCCCCTGCTCGGAGATTCTGGAGGCCATGGAATGGCTGCAGGACCTCTATCAGTACAACGCAGTAGCGGTGCCGCTATTCTTTGACTTTAAGAGGCATGTGCTCGATGTCTTCAACGAGTATCAGATACCGCTTATCGTGCTGAAGAAGGAGACCAGCAAGGAGGCAGTCTGCCTGGTGTTTGAGAAGGTCAATACCGGTGGAGTGCCGCTGTCGGTGTTCGAGCTGGTTACAGCGACCTACGCCGCAGATGCCTACAACCTGCGCGATGACTGGTTTGGAAGCGCACAGAGACAGGTGTCGTCACGCAAGGCACGCTTGGCCAAGGAAGCCATCCTCAAGGGGGTGGAGAACACCGACTTCCTGCAGGCTGTCACGATGTTGCACACCTTTGAGAAGCGGCGGGTTGATTTGGCTGAGGGTAAGATGGGGAAGCAGGTGACCCCTGTCAGCGCCAAGCGAGCCTCGGTGCTGGAACTGCCGCTTGAGGCCTACCAGCGCTGGGCTGACCAGGTAGAGCAGGGATTCCTGCGCGCAGCCAAATTCCTCAGACAAGAGTGTTTCACCTCACCCCGGGATCTGCCTTACAGGACCCAGCTGGCTCCTTTGGCTGCGGTGCTGGCTCTTGTCGGCGCTGATGAGCGCTGGCGCGAGCCGCGCATTCACCAGAAGCTGGCTCAGTGGTTCTGGTGCGGCATTCTTGGAGAACTGTACGGCGGTGCGGTCGAGACTCGCATGGCCAATGATGTGGAAGAGCTGGTGGCATGGATCGAGTCCGATGGCGCGGCCCCACGGACGATCGGTGATGCAGCGTTTCAAGTAGATCGTCTGGCATCTTTGACCTCGCGCCTCAGTGCTGCGTACAAGGGCATCAACGTACTCGTTCTGCGTGAAGGAGCCCATGACTTGTTCTGGAAGTCCCGCATTCGCGATCTGGAGGCAGACGAGGTCGCCCTCGACATTCATCACATCTTCCCGCGTGACTGGTGCGAGAAGCAGGGCATCGCCCGCCGTCGATACGACTCGATCATCAATAAGACCCCCATCTCATACAAAGCGAATCGCATGATCGGCGGCGCCGCACCATCCAGCTATCTTGTCTCCCTTCAAGCACATCGGCAGGTGCAACTTGACGCTGTTGGAATGGATATCCTTCTCAAGAGCCATCGAATCCCGACAGCAGCTTTGCGTGCCGATGATTTTGATACGTTCTACACGCAACGCCAGCAGAATCTGATGAGTCTTATCGAGGGCGTAATGGGCAAGCATTTCTCTTCCGAGACCACCCTTGGTTAGGTAGACGAGCTAACAAGCCCCAAGGGCCGGATACGACTCAAGCTTCGGGAAGATGCTGCGCGGAATCCGCGTTATCGAGAGTGCATTCGATTCCGAACTCAGAGCTCACGTGTCCTTCAGAGCTTGGCAGACGCCCGGCTTGCAGCAGCGAATCTTCTGGTCACCAGAAGGTAGATGGGTCCTGAAGAAACTCCGTTCGCGCGACAGTGAGCACTTGCTGGGGATCTCTGGCCATCACATCTACCGGCCGCTCACTGTCCAGCAGCAAATGTGGAGACATAAACCACTCCACTATGCCCCATGTGTTCTTCCAGACGTGACTGTAGTAGGTCTCATAGACGGCTAACAGGTCGGGCATCTCCCTAATCAAAGCGTTATCCCGAAACTGGAAGTCCGGATAGAGCCACTCATTGATGGGTCGATGCCAAACTGCGAGTAGTCTCCGTTGCTTGCGCCAGACCGTAAGCGTCGCCGCATCAATGCCGAGAGCCGACTGCACTGCCTGCCCCGATAGGTAGTTTCGCGCCAGCTCCAAGCGGTAAGTCGCCGCAGTGGCTGCCAAACTACTCCCCGTCGGCATAAGTACCGGGCGCTATGCACCACATGAAGGACTGGACATCAATCATGTCTCGCGGCTCCAGCTCCGCTAGAGCGTCAAAAAGATAGCGGGAGAAGCCAAGGACAGAGTGATAGGTTCGCCAGTTGAGCTGGGGCGTGTAATTCAACTCGAACCCACATAGCTCAGCCGCGAACCGTGTAATCGTTGGCTTGACGAACATGTACTGGTCGGGGTGGAGGAAGAACGGGAAGTAGGTGGCTGTTGTCCACTTACCAGCACCGATGCCATCCAACACCTTGGCGAACCGAGAGAACCGGCTCTCAAAAGAGTCGTCCCCGTGCAAAAGCCCATGAAGAGCCAGCGAGAAAAGACTTTGCGCCGCTTCGCTCTTCAGGCCGTCCCGGAGGGAGATCTTCTCTCCGGGGTAAACCAGATTCGTGGCATTGATGAGCTTTAGGGCGCGTCGGACCAGCTCGGCGTGATCATCTACCGCCAAGAGTGCGTCGAATGGTTCCCTGCCGAGAAGGTCAGAGGCTTGCCGGTGGGCCTTGTCCTTGTAGTCCCGCTCATGTCTTGCAAACCGCTCGCCCCGAAATCCTTCGGGGAATTGTGCCAGGAATATCTGGATGGACTCCGGCAGGCTCTGATAGCGGATGCCACTGGCGGAGCTTGAGATCCTTAGGTTGTCCAAGACGGGATGTGCTGCTTCGCCTCCTGAGACGCGGAGCGGCGTGACATGCTTCAACGAAAGCTTCTTTTCTCCGGCACCGACAAAGAAGATCCGCACGTGATCCTCGCCGCCCTCCTCGAGTACTTCACCGATACCCCAAGCTGGCATCCCCGGGTGGACCACGCGCTCACCTTTCAGATACTTCATTCACTTCACCTGTTCTGTTGGCCAGTCTGGCTTCTGTGTTCAGTAGATGGAACTTCTTTGCGTGTCAGCCTGAGTAGGTCATAGCGAGTCTCTCAGAGATTGAAGCGACTCCTCGTATCGAAGTAGGAGTTCCTGAAGCACGTAGGCCGAACCGGCAGCGTTCATGAATCTGCCGGTTGTCTCAAACTCCGCATACAGATGAAGCGGTCGCGGGTGCATGGTCCCATTTACAACTGAACCTGCGAAGGCATGCGTTTCCTGAGCCACGAAGAGCGCCAACTCGGCTGTGACGTAGGTAAGTGCCCCTAAGGAAAGGAAGTTGAGTTGGCTGGGGCAGAAAGTGCTGGTGAGAAAGCACTGAACAACGATGAGTTGCGACCTCCATGCGTGCTCTCGGAGAACATCTTCTTGGCCTGCCGATGACGCTCTACCAGTACACGTGCCCGATCTTCTGGAACGCCGCACGCAAGAAGATACTGAGTCATCTTGTCGTACACCTTGCCGTAGCCGATGTGTTTGTTCCAGAAGTCGTTCGTATCATGTGTGCTCGCAAAGGCGCGGCATGTGTCTGCGCTCAATGCCAATGCCATCGCGATCTCGATGTCCTCGACAAAAGTCCGTGCCAGAACCCGCGCCGTCATGTCTTGTCCGATGGCCAGAAGCTCCCTGATCGATAGGATGTCTCTCTTGAGCTTGGAGACCATGACGGCGTAACCCATGAGCTCGCTACTCAAGGGGAACTGATACAAGAACCGTTCGAACTGCACGAAGAACTGGACGCTTTCATCCAGCAGGATGAACCAGGGTTGCAGCTTCTCGTCGATCTTCTTTGATAGCCGAGATCGTAGGTCTAAAAGCTCCTTGGCGATGTCGATGCGGCCGTAGTCCGCAGGGATGACAGCGGCGAGCTGTAGCCGGTCGGCTTTTGTGATCAGATCACTGACAACTGATGGCTCAATTCTCATTCGGTTCCCCTTCCCCAAGAGGATGATGGGTGACGCTTCTCGGCAGATACTAGTGCACGTTCGTCTGGCTCGCGAGTTCCATCCGGTAATGGCCACTAGGCCGGCGTAACCGCTTGAATTAGGGCTTGAACGCGCGATCCACGGTTAGCCCGTGGCTCCGGCTGCGAGGTTTAGGGCGTAGGCATGAACCGCGGCGGTCCTCCCTTGAGACACATACTGCTCGGCGGTAGCGCCTCCCAGCTCGATCAATGGAGCATGGCGAAACCAAGTGACGGCGTGCTCGACGTCCAAGTCACTGAGTTCGGTAAGTACCGCTATGACGCTAGCGGCGTTGCGCATGTAGTTCTGCAGTAGCTCCGACTCCGGAGCATGCGAGATGGCATCTGGCTGAACGTGTGCCAGATCAGCGAGCGTCTCCAAGTCGACATGGAACTGTTCGGCGAACAGTCTCGGAGAAATGGTTCCGTTTTCGCATAGTCCCGCTAGGAAGTTGCTTGATGGCTTATGCGGAGCGGATGTCATTGCCTGTGTACCTTTGAACGAAAGTTTCGGTGATGTTGCTCGACCCGATGGTGTGTTCGATGTATCCGGTTGTCGGGTCCATTCGGTTGCCGTGGCAATGAATGGCTGCCAGCTCTTGAATTTATGGGCCGTCGGGCCAGCTGAGTCTCGTGGAGTGCCTTAGCGGCTCGAAGTCCCAGTCACTCTGTTCGGGAAGTGCTTGTTCCGGTGAGGCCAGCTGAATGCTGAGAACAGACTCGCGAAGGGACTCCGCCAGCCAGGTGACGTCTTCCACAGTAGGGAAATGTCTCACGATCGTTGCGGCCCTCCGCCTGATGGAGACGGGAAGTGCTTCGTCACGCGCAATGTCGACAAGGAAGCTACCTGCCCACAACAGGGATCGGGTTCTTTCATCTGGCATGGTCATGAGATGGCCTTGGAATAGTCGGGTTAGAGCATCGCTTTGGCGGATATCAGGTAGTGAGACCGCGACTGCACCGGTGTCTGGCGGCACAAAGATGTCAGGTAGACCCGGAAGCCCGACGGCGCCGGAGGGCGTCCAAGGAGATGAGGTTGCTCGGGCCATTAGGCTCTTGTCCGTCCAATCCCCCCCAGTGGGCATCAAGCCAGCTTGTATCAGCCAGATGATTGACATGCTCCAGAGTGGAAAGGGCCAGCGGGCTGAGGGAGAGGCGGTACTCGTGCTCCATCAGTTCCCTCAGAACGTCCGCATCCTCTGGATACCCTTGGGCAAGATGCGACATGGATCCATCGATTTGCCTGAGCAGGTGCAAGGCATGCTCGCCATCTGACCATTGCTCCCGCGGCCAAGCCTGCCCTGCGTTTCGAAGCAGGGCGAACGTCATCCCCACGGCGCGCTGAAAGGATGACAACCCCACACCCCACTGGACCAGTTCGGCGTTGATGATGGCTTTCTCCGCCAAGGAGCGGGATTTGCCGTCGATCTCAAGCGCCGTGTTCCAGTAGTTGTAGAACAGCGGCCGCAGGGCAAAGACGTCATGCAGAAGCTGTTGCAGGCCCGGGTGACGGATCTGATCCACCAACGAGCGGAAACGTGCGACCAGTTTCGCGGTGCCTGCGACTTCGGGGATGAGGTCGATGACCTGCAAGGCTGGCTGCCACTGGATCCGGTCAATGACAGAGGTCAACCCCACTGGCTGGCCAAAGGGCTGGATACTCACGGTGCCCGTCAGTACTGAGTCCGTGTTGGCTGCATCGAAGTGATGCCAGGTCCACGCGGCGAGCTCGCCGTCCGGATGGATCACGCGCACCGACTGGAGGCCATCGCCGCTGATCAGGCCTGGTTCGAGAACGGCATCGAAGGTAACGGGGTGGGTGATCAGGGGTTGCTTGTTCATGGGTCTTCCTTGGATGAGTGGCTTAAGAGTGGACTTTTGGGGCGCAGTAGGGCTTCGCCCGACGCAAACATGTTGGAGCGGTCGAAATTGGTGGGTGGCAGCTTGTTGTTGGAGCCGCTACTGCTGTTGCAGCTGGGCGACCAATGCTTCGAGCTGTTTGCGTGTCAGCACCGACAAAGGAGTAGCCGTGCCCTGCGGGGCATCCTTCGTCCGGGGAGTGTTGTTGGTCGGCATGGAGGAGGCGGTGACCAGCCCCGTGAAGGCCTTGCCGTCGTTGCGGGTCAGGTTGGGCACGTAGCGAGAGTAGACCCGGAACAACATTTCCGTATTGGCATGGCCCAAGGTCCGGGCCACCCACTCCGGATTCTCGCCCGAGGCCAGCATCAGCGTGGCCGCCGTATGGCGAGTCTGATACGGCCTGCGGGGTGCCAAGCCCAGATGGCGGAGCAGGGGGTGCCAGACCCGGTTGGTGAAGTTGACCAGGTTGATCGGATCACCGTTGCGCTGTGCAAAGACCCAGCGGCAATCGTCAGAAACCAGTTTCCGCTGTTCCAGCAACGCGGTCCGCACCAAGGGAACCATCGGAATGTCCCGCATCGACCCATCGGTCTTGGTGTTCTCCAACTTCCCTTTGACGATCGACTGGCGGACAAGGATCAGATCCTGCTCAAAGTCGATGTGCTTCCACTCCAGCGCATTGATCTCGCCTGTCCGCATCCCCGTGAAGAAGCGGGTCGCCAGGTACGGATGCCAGTCTTTGCGGACGGTGCCGAGCGCACGGTGGACCTCATCCAGCGAAAGCGGCTGGATGTCTAGCTTGGGTAGGCGCAGCGGCTTGATGTTCCGGAAAGGGGTGAGGAACTCATAGCGCTCGGAGGCCTCGGCCATCAGCATGCGCAAGGGCGTCATGATGTGATTGATCCTCGAGGGAGACAGGGCGCCGCCGCCTTTGCCGGTTTGCTTGCCCAGTTCGGCCCGGAAGGCCAGCAAATCTGCCCGCGTGATTTCAGCCAGCGGCTTCTCACCCAGCTTGGGAAGGATGTGCTGATGCAGGGTCCCTTCAACCGTGTCGGCATGGGTTTGGCGCCAGCGCGGCAGGTTCTCTTGGTACCAGGTCCCGGCGAACTGCCCCAGCGTCGGTGTGGAGGGACCCCTATCCGGCGAGGCATGGCTGCGTGTCGCCACCGCCGTCGGAGTGGCCTGCATGTCGCCGTCAAACTGGCTGGCGCGAGGACTGTCTGGGAAGAACGCTCGGTAATCGAACGTTCCTTTGGCCATCTCGCGCTTGATGCGATTGGCGAAAGTTTCCAAGGTTCGACGGTTGGCTGGTGTGTCCTTCAGGGCGGTCTGCTCTTTGCACCGTTTGCCGCGGAACGAAAAGTCCAAGTAGAGGTTGTTGGTCTCAGGGCGCAAGCGAACCTTAGCCATGTGCCACGCCGCCATTTGCCATTGGGATCAGCGGGGTGTGGGCCGAGGAGGCAGTGTGAATGTCGCGCTCGATGGCCTCCCAGACGAAAAGGAGCTTCCGCCCGCCGAAGGGACGGATGTAGTGGATGCCCTCCAGCAGGACGCTATCTTTGAGGCGGTTGCGGATGGTTCGAACGTCGTAGTGGATGCGTTCCGACAACTGTTCAGTGGTAAGGTAAGTACTGCTCATCAATGCTCTCCTATGCAGATATCCGCTATCACGTGATAGTCAAAATCATCATGAGATGACGATACTAGCTATCGGATGACGAAAAGCAAGATCGTTTGATTATTTTAATAATCGGTATTCAGTCAATGTTAAGATTCAAGTTGCGGGAGCGGATAGCCGACCTCGAGTTCCGAGAGCGGAAGCGAGTCCAACTGCAGGAGATCGCAACCGCCACCGGCTTGAATCGGATGACGCTTTCAAAGCTCGTCAACCAGCATGGAGCAAATGTCCAAACGGACGTGCTCGACAAGCTATGTGCCTATTTCGGATGCCGGATCGAGGATCTGGTCGAGCATGTCCCGGACGAGTTGCAGGGACACTCGGATATCGTCCAGTGAGACGTGTATGGCCTAGGGTCTTGGCCGCGCGGGTGGACGCTGACAGGGGGCGGACATGAGTCTTGGGGCCAGCATCTGCTCAGATGCGGGGAAGAGGGAGTTGGCGACTTCGAACTTTCTGATCAAGTCCCTCGATCTGGATGTTTCCCTTGCCTCGCCCAGCCCATGCGGCGAGCTTGCGGCCGACGGCGTCAGGGTCGCTGCGGACAGCACATTCCCATACGACCGCAACGCGCCAACCGACATCGATCAAGGCGGAAATTGCCGTCTCGTCCCGTTCCTGATTGCGTCGCAGTTTCTCGTCCCAGAAGTCGGGGCGGGTTTTGGGAAGGCGAAAGTAGGGGCAGCCCGCGTGGCAATGCCAGAAGCAGCCATGCACAAACACGACCGTTTTCCATTTAGGCAAAACCAGATCGGGTTTGCCTGGCAGTCCCTTGTCATGCAATCGATATCTGAAGCCGGCTCGCCAGAGCTGCTTCCGCACCCGCAATTCCGGGCCGGTGTCCTTGCCCCGGATACGTGACATCAATGCGGAGCGCTTGTCAGCGCTCATCACGTCAACCATATCGTCAGAGTCCAGATCTTGTCCGCAGCACGTAAACGCAAACGCAGCACCATCGGTGTAATCGACATCTTCGCAGGCCCCGGCGGGTTGGGCGAGGGGTTCAGCGGCTTCGAAACCGTTCCCGGCTCCGGCATGCACCCGTTCGAACTTGCCGTTTCTGCCGAGATGGAGGCATCTGCCCATTCAACCTTGCGTCTGCGCGCGTTCTATCGACTGCTGGTTCGGCAGGAGGGAAGCGTGCCTCGAGACTACTTTGCCTACCTTGAAAAGGTAGCTAAGGGTGAAGCATTGCCGCCCTCCGTCCACTTCGGGGAGGGGAAATGGAAGCCGCTTTGGGATCAGGCCGAAGAGGAGGCCTTGAACCTGACACTGGGTGTGGAAAAAGACAATCGCGCCCTTCTTGATCGGATCGAGGCGGTGAAGGATGAGTTCGAGGAAATGATTCTGATCGGGGGCCCCCCATGCCAGGCGTATTCGCTTGTGGGGCGTTCCCGGCAGAAAAAAGTGAAAGGCTTCAGGAGCAAGGGCACAACGAAGCACTTCCTCTACAAGCAGTATCTCGACATCCTTGCGGAGTATTCGCCCGCCGTCTTCATCATGGAAAACGTCAAGGGCATCCTGACATCGAAAGTCGGGAACAATGAGATGTTCGCGGCCATCATGCGGGATCTGGCCGACCCATCCGCGGCGTTGTCTGGGTCCTCCCGACCAGGCAAGAAGGACAAGCGATACGTTCTTCTGCCCATCCACCTGGATGAAGCGCAGAAGCGAACCACCGAACTGGTAGCGGACAACCCTGCCGCCTTCATCATCCGCTGCGAAAACCATGGCATTCCACAGGCAAGGCATCGGGTGATCATCATGGGGATCCGCGAGGATCTGATGCATCCGGGCGTCGCTACGGTGCCGGGGCTGCCTGTATCTGACAGCGAGATCCCGATCGAAAAAGCGTTGGCAGGCCTGCCGAAACTACGGAGCGGATTGAGTCGACAGCAGGACGATCCGGAGCTGTGGAAATGGGCTATGGAGTCCGAGCGGGATTGGGTGCTAAAGGTTCTTGGGACGAGCATGCCGAATGTCTCTGGGCGGCTCAAGAAGCTGAAGCCATCCCACGGGTTGCCGCGCAGCTCCATCAGATACAGCGAAGGGACGAGTTGCTTTACGGAGAAGCTGCGGAACTCCGACCAGACGGTGGTTCTAAACCATGAAACTAGGGGCCACATGCAGTCGGATCTGGGCCGCTACATGTTCTGCGCGGCCTTCGCCAAGGAGCACAAGCGCTCGCCCTCCAGCGAGGAATTCCCGAAGCGGCTGGCCCCGGATCACAAGAATTGGGAATCCGGCGCATTCGCCGATCGCTTCCGAGTGCAGAGGCAGGAGCGACCTTCAAATACCGTGACCAGCCATCTTTCCAAGGATGGTCACGCCTTCATTCATTGGGATCCAAAGCAATGTCGCAGCCTCACTGTTCGTGAAGCTGCACGTTTGCAAACCTTCCCGGACGACTATCTGTTCATGGGAAACCGGACCCAGCAATACATCCAGGTCGGAAATGCAGTTCCGCCAATGCTGGCGCGTGAAATTGCACAAGTGGTCTGGTCGATCATTAAAAAGTAAGGGGCATTCCGGGGGGATAACCAGATGAATGAAGGACCTGAGCACCTCCAAGGTATCGGTGCGGTGTAGTTTCCAAGATGGACGGAAGCACGAACCATCCACCGCTCAAGCCGCTTCTGCGCCTTGCCATTTCGCAAGGCAACGCGGAGTTGGTGCGAACGTACTTGGAAAACGGCGGCAGTGCGGAGGCTCGCGATCAGCGTGGGCGATCGCCATTGATGCTCGCTGCGACGAAGGGCAATCTGAAGCTGTGTCGCCTTCTCTTGGAATACGGAGCAGATCCAAAGAGCACGGACGATGATGGGATTGATGCGATAAGAATCGCGAGGGCTGCTGGCCAAATTGAAGTGGCCGAGTATTTGATGGAGTGCAGCGCCCCAGATTTTCCATCAGTGCCGTCCCCCGAAACAACGAGCGCGGACCCGCCGGACGGCGTGGAGTGGGCGTGGGAGGAAGAACAGGAAGTCAGCTCACCTGAAGACGACACGGCCCTCCGGATTGCCATTTCCGAGGTCGAAATGGAATTGGCCGCGCATCGCATCTTCGATGCCTATGAAGACTGGTCGGATCTCGAAGTTGATCTGCCGGACGTCCAGGATCTCACGGCAAGACGCACTCTGTTCGACGGGGATGGAAGGAATCACCTAGCAGGTATTTTGGTGGATGGTCGCGATTACGGTTGCGTGAGGATTTCCCGCATACGCGAACTCGCACGTGAAATGGAAGGATCGCGTGACGGGGAGCTTGCTGCACGACTCGAGCAAGTGGCCGGTGAACTTGGATTTGTCATCTCCGACGATGATTCGGAGTGGATGACGGAAGCTGAAGTTGAAGAGCTGTCGGAACCCGATGAAGAGCTCCTTGCTGACGTGGAGGCATACCTGCTTGAGCTGGCCTCTCGTGGAAACGATCCCGCGTTCCATTTGAGCAAGACGTTGGGGCGGTCTGAATTGCTGGACCGGGAGGGGGAACAACGTATTGGAAGGCTGATCGAGCTGTCTGTCGGAGATGCGTGCCGCGCGATCGCGAATAGCGAATCAGCAACAGACGTTCTCTTGGCCATTCGGGAGGAGCTGCTCTCAGGTAGGTTGCAGGTGGGCACGGTCAGCCGGATCGGCGAGCAGGAGCAGGAAGAAGGGGATGGCAATGGCGCAGCGCCACAGGAGGCGACACCCATTGATCAGGACGATGGCCCGGAAACTGGAGCGAATACCGGGGTAGCGAAATTCAATGGACTTCTCGACGAAGTGCAACAAATTAGTCAGCGAAGGAATCCCGCTTCCGATCGTGGCCGCGCAGACAACCGTCTCGTCGGAGCGGTTCTGGATCTCAAGCTCACCATCGCCGGCATCCGATGGGTCCACTCGAGATTGGCGAGTCTAGGCAACGAATGCCCGCCGTTGGCGGCTGCGATTGCAAAACTCGACGTACTCAGAACGGAACTGGTCGAAGCCAACCTGCGGCTCGTCGTTTCCATCGCAAAGAAGTACAGCTGGTCAGCCCTGTCCAGAATGGATCTCATCCAGGAAGGAAATCTTGGGCTCCTTCGTTCTGTCGAGAAATTCGATTGTTCCCGGGGAACAAAATTCTCCACCTACGCGACGTGGTGGATTCGACAGGCAGTCACGCGAGCGGTTGCGGACAAGGCCAGAACCATTCGGGTTCCGGTGCACATGCTGGAAAAGGTAGCCAAGCTGGATGCCGTGGCGCGAAGCATGGGGCTTGATACCGCCTCTGAGTTGCCTTTGGACGTCCTTGCAAGGAAATCCGCCATGCCGATGGCGGAAGTTGGCAAGGCCCTGGGCGTAGTTCGAGAGCCAGAGAGCAGCGACGAATCAGAAGCGATCCGAGAGGCGGTCGAAGCGGTTCAAGACGAGATGGTGGGGCCGGAAGAATACGCGACCGCGCAGAACCTTATAGAGGTCATGCGGGTGTGTGTCTCGGCATTGCCTGAAAGGATGGCGGCTGTGATCAGCCATCGGTTCGGCCTGATCGATGGCCAACAAATGACGCTCGAAGAGGTGGGTCAGATGTTTGATTTGACGCGCGAAAGAATCAGGCAGATCGAAAACAAGGCGCTCGTGAAACTTCGGAATCCCTCATACGCTCGCCAGCTGCGTACGTTCTGGGCCGACGATGACGATGAAGAGGCATGAGCATGCTCAAGACCAGGAGTGCTCCACCGCGAGCCGACGGCACGATCGAAGCATTGAGAGGACTCGGCTATACGACGGAGACGGCGCTCGCCGATCTGATCGATAACAGCATCACAGCGGGCGCCACAAAGGTTGAGATCACATTCCACTGGGCAGGAAGCGACAGTTGGGTGACGATTTGCGATGACGGCCGGGGAATGTCCGACCCCGAGTTGGATAGGGCCATGAGATTGGCCGAAATGAATCCACTTCGAGCCCGGGATCCAGCGGATCTTGGCCGGTTCGGCATGGGCTTGAAGACGGCATCTTTCTCGCAATGCCGCCGGCTTACGGTAGCGAGCCGCAAGAATGGTGAGGTGAGCTGCCTGCGTTGGGATCTGGACTTCTTGGCCAACGATGACGAAGGTGGTTGGTTTCTGCTGGAAGGGCCACACGAGGGTTCAAATGCAAAGCTTCATTCCCTGGAAGGGCTTGAAAATGGAACCGTGGTTCTATGGGAAGTTCTCGACAGAATCGTATCTGTAGGCTTCAGGGAGCGAGATTTCCTGGATCTCATAGACCGGGTAGAGCGTCACCTGGCCATGGTGTTCCATAGATTTCTTGATCGTAGCGGACCTTCAATCGATCTCCGTATCAACGGACAGAGAGTCAGGGCATGGGATCCGTTTCTGTCATGGCATTCGGCAACTTGGCGGTCACCGGAAGTCCCAATCGGCGCGTCCGACTGGCGCGTCTATGCTCAGGCGTTTGTGCTTCCCCACAAGGACAGGCTGAGCGAAAAGGAATATGAGAACGCCGGAGGCCCCGAGGGTTGGTCATCGCAGCAAGGGCTGTATATCTACCGAGGCCGGAGGTTGCTGGTTGCGGGTAGCTGGCTTGGCTTGGGCCGCGGCAGATCGTGGTCGAAAGACGAATCCCACCGGCTGGCACGTATTCGCATTGATATCCCGAATAGCACCGATTCCGACTGGAAGATCGACATACGGAAGTCTACGGCGCACCCACCCGTACGGATCCGTGAACAGCTGACAAGGCTGGCCGAAGACGTCCGCGATAGGGCGCGCAGGGTATTTCTTCACCGCGCCCAAGCGAATACGTCCTTGGTGCGGGGCGAGCAAGTGGCGCCGGTATGGGTTTCGGAGAATCTGGCTTCCGGTCGCCGGTATCGAGTTGATCGTTCGCATCCAGTAGTTCGGTCCCTCCTGGAAGAGGGTGGGGATATAGCAAGAAGAGCGGAAGCGTTGCTCCGTGTGCTCGAGGAAACCATTCCGGTGCAGCGGATCTGGCTGGACACCGCCGAGACCGGTGAGCAGCCAAAAGGGGGCTTTACCGCGGAACCGGATTCGTCGGTTCTGGAAGTGTTGAGCGTCCTGTATCGGAACCTTGTCCTCCGTAAAGGTATGGCGCCGGCGATGGCGCGTCGACAACTGTTGGTGACCGAGCCCTTTGACTTGCATCCCGACTTGGTAATGGGCCTGCCCGACAATGTCGCCGCCGACTGACTGCGTAACACAGGGAACACAATGAACGATTCGAATTCAAGCCGCGTAGTCAAGATTGTTCAAGAGCTACTCCTCGACGAAGAGGACAAGTCCGTCATCACTCCGGCATTGATCGCAGAAAAGATCGATCTGGTTTTGCGGATGCACGCGAAATGGGCAGAAGCGCTTGATCGTGAAGCTGTGACAGACGAGTTGATACGCCGATTCAGCGTCTGGATAGGCGAAGACACCTCGCTTGTGGATTCGTCGGGTCATGAGCCTTGGCTTGATGCAGCGAGAAAGCAGGATTGGCGCTACTGGCAGCGCTATAGGGAGTTCCAAGAGAAGAAGTTGTCCTGGAAGGCAGTGGACGCTTTGGACAAGTCCACAGACAGAATCCTTAGCATGCTCGAAGACCCAATGCGTCCGGGCATGTGGGACCGTCGTGGGTTGGTCGTAGGTCATGTTCAGTCAGGCAAGACCGCAAACTACACCGGTCTTGTTTGCAAGGCGGCAGATGCCCAGTACAAGGTCATCATCGTGCTGGCCGGTCTGCACAACAATCTCCGGTCTCAGACACAGATCCGTCTCGAGGAGGGGTTTCTTGGATACGAGACCAATGGCGCCACGAATGTTCAGCGCCGCATAGGCGTAGGGCTCATTGACACGGACCAATCGATCAATCCTAACTGCGCAACGACGCGGGCCAACAATGGCGATTTTGGCGGCCGTGCTGCCACACAACTTGCGATCTCTCCAGAGCAAAGGCCTTGGCTATTTGTCGTCAAGAAAAACAAGTCTGTTCTCGTCCAGTTGTTGAAATGGATCCAGAACCATGTTGCCGACATGCCGATCGCTTCGGATGATTCATTCACCGCGGAAAAGGATCAATTGCCGCGAGTAAAGAAGCGGGTAACCAAGCTTCCGCTTCTCATCATCGACGACGAAGCGGACAACGCCTCCGTGGACACAGGTGAGACCGTCGTCGATGCAGACGGAAATCCTGACGACGAGCATCAGCCCACGACGATCAACCGCTTGATCCGTCGAATACTCCATTCGTTCTCGAGAGCGGCGTATGTCGGATACACGGCCACGCCGTTCGCGAACATCTTCATTCACGAGCGTGGTACGACCAAGTCGGAGGGGCCGGATCTCTTCCCCTCCGCTTTCATCCAGAATCTCGCCGCACCGTCTAACTATGTCGGTCCGGGGACAGTGTTCGGGCGTCCTGGGCCGAATGGTAGGGAAGGCCAGCTCCCTCTCATCAAGGAGGTGGCGGACTACATGTCCGAGGATGAAAAGTCGGGTTGGATGCCAGTGAAGCACAAGCCCGTTCATGTTCCAATGTATTCGAGCTCCGATGCGCTTCCGCCAAGTTTGAAGACTGCGCTGAACTCCTTTCTGCTTGCATGCAGTGCAAGGGAACTGCGCGGCCAAGGAGGCGAGCACAGCTCAATGCTTATTCATGTGACCAGGTTCAACTCGGTCCAAGCAGCCGTCCATCAGCAAGTCGCTGAATACATGCAGGACGTGCGGCAGAGGATAAGTCGCCGGATTGGCCACGAGGCAATCATCGAGCAGCTTCGGGAGCTTTGGGAGACTGACTTCCTGCCCGCGACGCAGCAAATTCGCTTGGCAGGGGTCGGCAATGTTCCGGAAGAAGACCCGGAATGGACGGACATCGTCGGCGTTCTGCCAGATGTAATGCATGACATCGATGTTCGAATGATCAACGGCACCGCAAAGGACGTGCTGGACTACGAGGAAAGCAAAGCCAAAGGACTGAAGGTTATTGCCATCGGTGGAGACAAGCTCGCCCGCGGCCTGACGCTTGAAGGACTGTGCACAAGCTACTTCCTTCGTGCGTCCAGGATGTACGACACACTGATGCAAATGGGTCGGTGGTTCGGCTATCGGCCGGGCTATCTTGACCTTAGCCGTCTCTACACTTCTTCAGATCTTGTCCGCTGGTTCCGACATGTTTCGGATGCGGCCACGGAACTGCGTGAGGAATTTGACCTGATGGCGAATTCCGGTGCGACGCCGAGGGAATATGGACTAAAGGTCCAGTCGCACCCCGAGCTTCTGGTTACTTCGCAGATAAAGATGCGGAGTGCCCGCACCTTGCAGCTATCGTTCAGTGGTCAACTGATGCAAACGGTATCTCTGCCACGCCGGAAGTCCGAAATCCAGAAGAATTTCGATGCGGCCTCAAGGCTTTTCGGAGCACTTGGTCCATCGGCGGGAGAGGCTTTCGAGCGCAGATTCGGTGCAACCAGCCATCAGTGGAATGGCCATCTATGGAAGGATGTGCCGCATTCTCACATTGTCGATTTCCTGCAGGGATATAGGACCAATGAAGCCGCTCATCGTGTCAACAGTGCCGCTCTGTCGGACTTCATCCGGATGATGGCCGGCTCCGGCGAGCTGACAAAATGGACGGTTGCTCTATTGGGAGTTCGCACTGGAAGGCCGTCTGAGCTTGCGCCTGGGGTGTCGGTGAACATGGCCAAGCGAACAGGCGATTCCCAATTCGATGATCGATACGCGATCGGAGTGCTGTTGGACCCCAAGGACGAATCGATTGGCCTGGACGAAGCCCAGTGGAATGCGGCGCTTGAGTTGACAGCGGAGGCATGGACGAAAAGCGGGAAAGCCGGACAGCCGGAGATCCCCAGTGGGCCTGCTATCAGGAGGGTCAGGGGCCTTGGGGCACCTGGAGCACTACCACGGCCCGACGAAGGGCTTCTGGTCGTCTATGTGCTGGACCCGGGAGGTGCCGGGCTCGACTTCGAAGTCGGGACGTCTGGCATTGTGGCTTTTGGCATCAGTTTCCCAGGAAGCAAATCGAACGTGAAGGTCGACTACAAGATCAACAATGTCGCCTGGGAGCTTGAGTATGGCGCTTCAGAATGAGCAGGATCAGCTGACCGCAGCGTGGCGTGCTCTCGGAGCTGAAAGCGGCCAAGGCTGGAGAGTTATCGAGCTTGTTCGGAAATTAAACTGTACCGTCCACGCAGGGCGGCGGGCGCCGGGCAATGAGGAATCGCTACTGATTGGCATCGAAGGCTCTCCGGTCGGACGGGATGTCCAGCTGCCAAGGGGGCAGGGATTCAGCCTTACCCGGACCGAAACCATTGATGCGGCTACTGGGCGGACATGGTTCGCACTCGCTCGCAATATTGGTGGGCAACTGGGGCTTTTTACACTGATGGCCGCAGATCTGGTGGCGCTACTTGCTCAAGCGGGTGACGAGGACCCAAGCCGCATCTACTCCGCCTTGATGGCCCGCATTCGCGCATGGCAGGAGTTCATGAAGCGGGACCGCACCGGCGTGCTATCAGCGGAAGAGGAAGTTGGCCTGTTCGGGGAATTACTTGTGTTTAAGGACATCTTGAAGAGCGGCATGAACGCATCGGATGTCATTGATTCTTGGGAAGGTCCAGCGGATGGTTTGCACGACTTCCTGATCGGGACCGGGGCAGTCGAAGTCAAGTCGACGGTTTCCCCAGTGGGATTTGTCGCGGAAATTGCAAACCTCGATCAACTGGATGACAGCTTACGACGCCCCCTGTATGTGGGTGCAGTTCGCCTCTCGCAGACAAGCAGCGGACAGACATTGCCGGAGCTTTGTGACGAACTGGCGCAGGTTGTCCAGGAAGCTGCGGGAGCGACGACGGCATTGGGGAGCAAACTCTTATCGGCGGGCTACATCGAGGCCATGCGGGAGAGGTACACGCGTAGATTCGTCCAAGTCCATCTTGGCTATAGATTGATTCGCGATGATTCGCCTCGTTTGACTAGATCCAATGTTCCTGCGGCTGTGCAACGCGTCAAATACGCGATGGATCTTGACGCCATACCTGAAGTGGCGACGAGATGCGAAGAAATCATTGAAAGTCTTGGGGTGAATGTCGCGTGGAACTGATCGAATTCCTTGTCCAAACCCGCGCCGAAGTGAGCGATGAAATTGCGGAGCGGATGACCGTATCCGGTACTCCGTATCCGTATCCCGAGCTCGTATTCTCCGAAATCGTCATGCGCCATATGGAAGATGTGGGGATGACGTACGAGCCGCAGGTCTGCTACTACGACACCAAGGTTGGTAATGCCAACATCAAGCTGAGCGGCTACTCGGTTTCTGAGGATGACGACAGACTCGATCTGTTTGTCAGCATCTACATGAACGCGGAGACGCTGCAATCGGTGCCGGATTCGACAACCCAGAAGGCGGCCGAGCAGTGCCTGCGGTTCTTGTCGCTATCGGCGCAAGGGAAACTTGCGTCAACCATGGACCCTTCGAATGACGCCCATGAGCTGGCCGTGCACATTGAAAAGGGTTATGCGGGCTTGGACGAAATCAGGATCTATGTCCTGACCGATGGCCAAGTCAAAGCCAAGAACTTCAAGTCTCGGGAGATCAACGGTAAGACCGTCAGGCTGGAAGTAATGGACATCGAGCGGCTTCATCGCCACTGGTCGGAAGGCAAACCGCGGGACGAGCTTGTTGTGAACTTCGACGATGTCGCTGGCGGACCATTGCCCTGTGTCTATATTGAGGGAAATCCGAGTACCTACGACTATGCGATGACCGTCTTTCCGGGCGATGTCCTCAGATTCCTCTATGAAAAGTACGGCGCCCGCCTTCTTGAGGCCAACGTCCGGTCGTTTCTAAGTGCCACGGGAAAGGTCAACAAGGGGATCCAGGCGACACTTCGTTCGGACCCAGAGAAGTTCGTTGCCTATAACAACGGTATCGTCATCGTCGCAGATGAGGCCAGACTGGGGCAGACCAAACAGGGTGGCCCAGGAATCGCATGGCTCAAGGGTATGCAGATCGTCAACGGCGGTCAGACTACCGCTTCGATCTATTTCACCAAGAAGAAGTATTCCGAGATCGACCTTGGGAAGGTCCGTGTGCCTGCCAAGGTGGTTGTCTTGAAGACTGACGACCCTGCGGCTGAAGAAGCGATGATCTCGGACATCTCACGATATGCCAACAGCCAGAACACAGTGAAGCAATCTGACTTGTCGGCAAATTCTCCCTTCCATGTGGAGCTGGAGAAACTGTCCAACAGGATCTATTGCCCGGATGGTGTTGGCCGCTGGTTCTACGAGCGAGCTGCGGGCAGCTACACGACCATGCTGGCGCGGGAGGGATCGACGCCGGCCAAGTACCGCAACCTGAAGACGGTCGTGGTGCCGCCTGCTCGCCGCCTGACTAAGACTGACCTTGCCAAATTCTTAAATGCCTGGGATGGTCGGCCGGACCTCGCGAGCTTGGGCGGACAGAAGAACTTCGCGCGCTTCATGGATGAGATTCGGGACAAGGAGGAGCAGGGTGTATCCGCGATTCCAGACGTCCAAGGCTACAAGCGCATGATTGCCAAGGTCATCTTGTTCAAGCGCGTTCATTCGCTTTTGCGCCCCATGTTTCCCGCGTTTCAGGGCAACGTTGCGATCTACATTGTCTCGATGATTTCCCGCGTGTACGCGAGCAAGGTCGATCTCGACAAGATTTGGGAGCAGCAGGACGTTTCAGATGCCTTCAAGAGTCAGATCCGGATATGGGCGGTAGAGGTGAATCAGGCACTCCATGCGTCTGCCAACGGCCGGATGATTTCAGAGTGGGCAAAGAAGGAGGAGTGTTGGGTATCGGTCCAGAAAGTTGCCTTGTCCTCGCCAGGCGCTCTCATACCAGAGATATCGCCAGTAAAGTGACCCTTGGTTTTCTTCGGTCATCTTGTACGTTGCCTTCGTGCCGAGCGGCTCTTTGGTCTTCCCGGGTCAGATCCCTATCGGTCAACAAAAACGGGCTGCTCGGGATCTGTTCGCAAGCTAATGTGATCGCCATGCCACTTGCTCAGGGCTTGTGACTGAGCAACCGTAATTGCGTCGTCGGCAATAGAATCAATGCCGCAGAGTTCGATCCACTTCCAAGATTCAACTCCGTCTACAGTGACTTTGCATCTTGAACTAAAGATCTCCTCAATGCGGTCTGCAGTCTTCTGCGCAACGTCGAACGCTTCACTTGGATCGGAAGCTGTGCTGTACATCAGCGTGATGTACAGGGAATAGGTATCAGCTGCACCGTTCCGCGGAACCTCGTGCCCTTCGTCGATATCAAAAAACATCGCGGATATGTAGGCCCCTGAATCCTTGAACGCCTTTGCAATGCGCTCTTTGACTCCGGTCTCTTCGTTGAGCCGTCGATCGAATTCATCGGGGAATGCCGAGCGGTGGTAGCGTGACGCAAGCCAGAGCTGGAGAGTTCGCCTTTCCCGTGGGCTCATGCGAATCTCGTCTCGCGGGACGAATGCCGCGAGGGATGGCATTCCGGGTCTGAGTTTTGGCAGCGACCGTTTATTCGAACCGGTAAGAGCAACAAAGCGAGGCGCTGGTCCTGCAGTGCACTCTAAATGAAGGGTCCGCGTGTTCTTTCCGTGACTGTAGTTGCCATCGAGCTTCTCAATGAATTTGCCAATCAGAATCTCGACTTCGGGCTCTGATTCGGGAGGCTGGGCAAGGTCACAGTCATGGCTGATGACGACTATGGCGGTATCCTGATCGCCATCATGGGCGATTCCAAACGCCGTCGCCGCTTCGTGGGATAGGAACATCCCTTGGCGCCATGGCGTATTGCGCCCCCATTCCGGGACATTGGCATCGCTCAAGTCAGGCTGATTCATCCGGGTATGGCGAACCAATCTCGCTGATGTCTATGGGTTTCCGAGCCCGTCCAGCCAAGCGCTGTGAAATCGAATTGCGCTGGCGCACTTCTCGCTCAAGCATGGAGATGAGTTTCTTGACTGCGTCCTCAGGCGTGGAGCCTTCGCGGATCGCCTCAAAAATCGTCTTTCCACCGGGCAGTTTTCGCGTCAACGGACGGAGGGCGCCGGAAATCCCGGAGGCAACCAGCAAGTCAGAAGCCTTCGCGAGCTCTTCGAGTCGCGCCTCGTTATGGGGGGCGACAATCTGTCCCGACTGCCAGTTGTAGATCGTTTGCCTCGACACTCCGACAAGCACCGCGAGTTCAATGGTTGTCGGACGTAGTACATGGCGAACGCGAGCCAGGTTCTCCGTGGAACTCCGGACCAGTTGACGGGATATTGCTTTGAATTCGCCCCCCCGGAATTCGAACCCCTGCAATCGATATCCGCGGTCGTTTCTTGCGGCCACGTAGTCCGCAGTCAAAAGGCCCCCCGTTCCAACGACGAAGGCGGCAACCAATCCACCGGATAGGAAACGTGAGGCGGGGATCGGCTGAGCCTCAGCTGCCTGAGGCTTATCGGCAACCATCTTTTCCAAGAGCCTCGCCCTGGCGATCGCGTCACCAACAGCAAAGCGATGATCGTCGCCTGTACGCAAATTGCTCATCACCACCCCCTCATTCGTTCCATGCCTTTGATGCGTGCGGCATTACCGATGCTTTGAAGCAACCGCTAGCCAAGTCATGGAGCTTGTCCATGTGTGTGCCAATCTCGTCCAGATCAAATGGCCTCCTTTCAGCAAAGGAGCCGTCCGTGTCTAGGATTGCATGCTCTCCTTTGAAAGAGCTAAACCGGTTCAGAAGGTTCAGGCCAAGTGGCTGCAGGTCGGGCGGAAAGCCGATACCACCTTCCTGAATTACTGTCCGGCTTGTGACTCTGCCCACATTCTCGGCTATCAGTAGGCTTTCCGAGAATGAGTAAGCAAATTGCGCCGTCGGCATGCACGTGGGCAGGCCCAGTAGCTGGGGTACCAAGTAATCGCTCAAGGATTCCCCGGCCTTGGGCATCACTGCGTCGAGATATCGAAGTCCTAGCCGCTCCGCAAATGCCAGTCCTCCTACTGCTGTGGACAGGATTTCGAGCCCCTTTCTCAATTCCGCCCAGAACGCTTCGAAGTTCTGGTAGTCCGTCGTCTGGAATGCGAGGCCGTTAGCCGTCATGACGAAGCCACTGGTGCTGTCGATGTTTGTGAAAACAAACATCTCAATCCGTTCGCTCGGCAATTGTTCGGAGGGGGCGCCTTCATTGCCAGCCAGTGCCTGATTCAGGTTGAACGCCACCCTGAGGGTGCGGTTGAAGCCTGGGTAGCCGGCCTTGCGCATGCTCTCCTGGATGGCGGGTATGTAGTGCTCCAGGCTCAGCAGTGGGTTGTGTTGAATCTGGCCCAGTGAAAAAAACACAGGCGCGTTCTTGAGCTTGGCACCCATATGAACCCCGATTGACAATCCAGTTGTCACTTTACATAGTACTTGTCACTTGGACAACGAGGTCTTGATAAAAGTTCGGCCATCTCTGCGGCGTGTTCTTAAGCGATGAGATCAACCTAAGCAATTGATCTGCCAGGAAAAGAGTGGAGAAAAAAGCGTTGACTTCGCCCGAGGCCATATGTACGTTTGGACTGTGCCTGAACGGTACATCTTGTGGTTCTAAGTTGGTCAGGGGGCGACCGATTGTGGTCGGAACCGCAAGCCACTTATTCACAGGGTTATCTGCAACACTTGGCTTAATGGGCTGTTAGCCTTTTGGCCGAGAACAAAAAGCCCCGCCACTGAGGGCGGGGCCTAGGTCTTTCACAACCTGATTTGCCCCGGCGGTTCTGGTGCGCGCCAACGCACCTGAACCTGACCGGATCCTCCGGGTAGAGCGAACGACTGGAACGGTTCGCCTACTAAAGAGTTGCTGCTTTGTCAACCCATTGCGCGAGATGACTTGGGGATTAATCCATATCCCCTGGTCGCCTGTCAAAGCCTCAGCTCGGAAACGGTGCGTTCCCTCTCACAAGAGGGTTCTCTGTGATCTCGAGCAAGCCGGTGCCCGTGCGTGCTTATGTCCGTCGCCGACATGGCAGGACTGAGCACGTCCGCAAGCACTTCCGTTCATACCCGCGTCGTTGACTCGGATGAGGACTTGGGGCGGGGGCTGGCTAAGCCAGCCCCCAAGCACGAGGTCGTTGAACCCATCCGTTCAACTTCCTACGAGCACCATTCAAATGAAACGCATTTTGAAGCTTGAAAGGCATCTGCCAGAGTTCGAGGCTGGAGCCTCGGTTCGTGCCGCCATTGGTCTGTCTGGACTCAGTCCAGATGCCTTGAAGCGGTTTGGTTTTCTTGATCCCTTTGACGTTGGGCAAACAGTCTTGCCCAGTGTTCACTTGGGGCCTGCTGCGCGAAGGAATGCCAGTGGATTTGAAGTCGTTCATCGGGACTCGCCGATGGAGGAAGTGTTCCGTCTCCAATCGTGGCGTCGCAAGGAGTGGCGCGGGAGTCATCAGGTTGAAGTGGACGACTTCATCCTGCGGTCGTACAAGCGTTATCCGCGCACTTACGTTGCGGGGAGCGGCATCGAGTTCACCATCTTCCAACGCGACGACGGGCAACGGTTCGTCGCCTCGCCGGTCTATGACACTGCGACCGAGTCGGATGAATTGCTCGTGGCGGCGAACCTGGTAGTGGAAGGATTCGCGGACGTGGAATTCTTGCGTGCCGATTTGTTGCCGGTGCTTAAGACTCCTATCAAGCGTCTCAATTGGGAGGTGTTTCCACGGGGGCGGGTGCCGTGGGATCGGGTTAGGAAGGAGCTTGAACGGGTCATCGAAAAGACCCCGCCTTCCATACAGCCGGTAATTCGTGCGCGGACGAGCCAAGTCGAGAAGTACGGCCCCGACTTCGCCGCAATCGGGCGTGCCGGGTTCTACGGCTATTGGGTTTTCGGCTTCACCAGGCAGGGCTTGTACGTGCTTGAAAGCCGGATGTTGGATAACGCTACCTATGTTCTCGGAGCGGACTGGGAAGTCGTTTCACGACTGACCAAGGCCGAGGTCATTAACAGCGATCTGGCAGTTGCGCGCCTCGTTCACGACCGTAGTTGGCCGGAGAAGCTGGATCAAGTGTTGCGTCATGTGATGCCGTCAAAGGCGGCATGAAGACAAAGCCCCGGCCAATGAGCCGGGGCTTTTTCATTTGAGCTCTGCTCGCGCCACAAGGCCATTACTCAGTCCGGGCTGCTGAAACCCCGGGGCTGTGTCCCAGATTCGGCGCAGATTTGTCACATGGGGGATGGCGCGCCTGGAGGGATTCGAACCCCCGACCAATGGCTTCGGAAGCCACTACTCTATCCGGCTGAGCTACAGGCGCGTTTTTAAAGGACTTTTTGCTTCGGGTCAGCCACTTTTGAGTAGTAGCCCCGTGACACTGCGGTTCCCGATTTTGGCCTATGAGCAGCGGCTTCGGAAGCCACTACTCTATCCGGCTGAGCTACGGGCGCACGGGACCGGCATTCTAGCCGCAAACCGATGCGATGGCCCACTTCGCAGTGCGGCGCGGTGCCAACCTGGCGTGGAGGGCGTGCCTGTTACCCTTTGCGCATGGGATACGAACGTTTCGAGAACGCCGGGGTGCCGCGCTGGCGCGAACGGCTGGGCCAGTACTGGAAGCTGGTGCGCGGAGACCGCCCCATCGGCGTACTGCTGTTGCTATGGCCGACCTGGTGGGCGCTCTGGCTCGCGGCGGGCGGCATGCCGCCATGGTGGACCTTGTTCGTGTTCACGGCGGGCGTGTGGCTGACGCGCTCGGCCGGCTGCGTCATCAACGACTATGCCGACCGCTGGCTGGATCCGCAGGTCGAGCGCACGCGGGAGCGCCCGCTGGCGACCGGTGCGGTCGGCGGGCGCGAGGCGCTGGCCGTGTTCGCGGCACTCATGCTGGTGGCGTTCGGCCTGGTGTTGACGATGAACCGCCTGACGGTCGGGTTGAGCGTGATCGGGTTGTTCCTGGCGGCCAGTTATCCGTATCTGAAGCGCTACACCTATCTGCCACAGGTCTACCTGGGCCTCGCGTTCGGCTGGGGCATCCCGATGGCGTTCGCGGCAATCCAGGGCGAAGTGCCACCGGTGGCGTGGGTGCTGTACGGCGCCAACATCCTGTGGGCGACCGCCTACGACACCTGGTACGCGATGGTGGACCGCGAGGATGACATCCGGGCCGGGTCCAAATCGACGGCGATCCTGTTCGGCGACCTCGACCTCGTGATCCAGGGTGTCCTCTACGCGCTGGTGCTGCTGGCGCTGGGGCTGGTGGGTCGGCAGGCCGGGCTCGGTCTGTATTACGGGACGGCGCTGGGCCTGTCGGCGCTGTTGATCGGCTGGCAATTCAGGCTCGCCTGGCGCCGGGAACGCACCGGGTGTTTCAAGGCCTTCCTGCACAACAACTGGGTGGGCCTGGTGGTGTTCGCAGGTCTCTGGCTCGATCTGGCGCGCTGAGTCCGCTCACGGCACACGGGCGATGACCCAGGCATCGACCCGGGTGACGCCGGCCGCAAGCAAGGTGCGGGCGGCGGCATGCAGGGTCGCGCCGGTCGTCATCACGTCATCCAGCAGGGCGACATGCGCGGGCAGCGGCCCCGCGCCGGCGATACCGAATGCGCGGGCGACATTGCGTTGGCGTGCGACCGCATGGAGTTCCGATTGCGGCGCGGTCGCGCGAAGCCGTGCCAGGCGGTCCGCCAGCAACGGAATCGACAACGACCGGGCGAGCGGACGGGCGAGTTCCAAGGCCTGGTCGTAACCCCGATCGCGCAGGCGGCCTTCATGCAGCGGAATCGGGACCAGCGCATCCGGCCGTGGCGCACGGCCCAGGGTGCCGGTGGCCAGGTCGGCGAGCAAACGACCTGCTGCCAGATCCTGGTGGAACTTGAACCGGGGTACGAGCCGATCGACCGGAAAGCCATAGACGAACACGGCAGCGGTCGTCGTCACTGGGGGCGGGGCCGTCAGGCAGGTCCCGCACTCGTCCGGCGCGGGCAACGGCAGGCCGCAACGCACGCAGGCGGCGTGATTCCACGGCAACGATTGCGTGCAGTTGACGCACAGATCGAGGCCATAGGCACCTGTTTCGCGGCAGATAAGGCATCTGGGTGGCAGCAGCCAACGGCAGGCGCTGCGCCACCTGTCAACTAAACCAGCATCCATGCGGTTGACAGCTCCGTCCGTGGTTTCCAGACTTTCGCGACTTTATCCGCGCGAGTCCGCGATGTCTCTGCACATTTCCAGCCTGCCCTCCAGCCTGCGCCACGATTGGGGGCGCGACGAGTTGCTGGCCCTGTTCGACCTGCCGCTGCCGGACCTGCTCCACAAGGCCGCCAGCGTGCACCGGGCCCATTTCGATCCGGCCGAAGTGCAGGTATCCACCCTGCTGTCGGTGAAGACCGGTGGCTGCCCGGAGGACTGCGCCTACTGCCCGCAAGCGCAGCGCTACGACACCGGCGTGGCCGCGCAGAAACTGATGGAGACCGAACAAGTGCTGGCGAAGGCCGCGCAGGCCAAGGCCGCGGGCGCGTCGCGCTTCTGCATGGGTGCGGCCTGGCGCTCGCCGAAGGACCGCGACATCCCGAAGGTCGCCGAAATGATCCGCGGGGTGAAGGCGCTGGGCCTTGAGACCTGCGCGACGCTGGGCATGTTGAGCGGCGACCAGGCGCATGCGTTGAAGGACGCCGGCCTGGACTACTACAACCACAACCTGGATACGGCGCCGGAGTTCTACGGCGACATCATCCATACCCGCGAATACCAGGACCGCCTGGACACGCTGGCGCATGTGCGCGACGCCGGCATGAAGACCTGCTGCGGCGGCATCGTCGGCATGGGCGAGTCGCGCGACCAGCGCGCCGGCCTGTTGCAGGCGCTGGCGAACCTGCCCGCGCATCCGGATTCCGTGCCAATCAACCAGCTGGTGCAGGTGGCGGGCACGCCGTTGCACGGCACGCAGGCGCTGGACCCGTTCGAGTTCGTCCGCACGATCGCGGTCGCGCGCATCACGATGCCGGCGTCGATGGTGCGCCTGTCGGCCGGACGCGAGGCCATGAGCGACGAGTTGCAGGCGCTGTGCTTCCTGGCGGGCGCCAATTCCATCTTCTACGGCGAGAAGCTGCTGACCACCGGCAACCCCGATACCGAGCGCGACCAGGCCCTGTTCGCCCGGCTGGGCTTGCGGCCGATGGCCGTGCAGGTGGAAAACGTGCACGACCATCACAGAATGGAAGCCGCCGGCAGCGGTACGGTGCATGCCGACATCACCCGTCCTGCGCCGTCCTGCGGCCAGGCGGCATAGTCGGGGCGCAACAGGGGGCAGGACGAAGGCCATCACGCCGGCGCGGATATCGCGTCCCGGCGCGTCGGCGTCGCCGCACCCCGGGCGCGTCCATCGACGCGATCCCCAGCATCCGGTGCCGACACCATGAGCCGTCTCGACCTGCACGACCGCATCCTCGCCCAGCGCCAGCAGCGTGTCGCCTTGGCGCGCCAGCGTACGCGCCGCACCATCCATCGGCGCGACGGCGTGCGGGTCGAAGTCGATGGACGTTGGCTGACCGAGTTCAGCAGCAACGACTACCTCGGCCTGGCCCAGCAATTCGAAGTCACCACGGCCCTGCAGGACGCCGCGGGGCGCGATGGCGCCGGCGCGGGCGCGTCGCATCTGGTCAGCGGCCACCACGCCGCGCATGAAGGACTGGAGCGCGACATCGCCGACTGGCTGGGGTATCCGCGCGCGCTGCTGTTCGGCAGTGGGTTCCTCGCGAACCTGGCCGTGCAGCAGGCATTGCTGGAGGATGGCGACGTCTGCGTGCAGGACCGATTGAACCACGCCAGCCTGCTCGATGCGACACGGTTGGCGGGCGCGAAGCTGCGGCGCTATCCGCACCTCGATCCGGAAGGCGCGCTGCGCCAGCTCAAGCTGCAACCCGAAGGCGCCGCGATGCTTGCGACCGACGGCGTCTTCAGCATGGACGGCGACACCGCGCCGCTGCGCGCACTGAGCCTGGTCGCGCGCATGCAACAGGCGCTGTTCTTCGTCGATGACGCCCACGGCGTTGGTGTGCGTGGCCCCGAGGGCCGCGGCAGCGTGGCCGAAGCGCGGATGGGCGTGGCCGACGTGCCGCTGCAACTGGTCACCCTCGGCAAGGCCCTGGGAGGTTACGGCGCGGTGGTCGTGGGCGAAGAGACGCTCGTCCAGCACCTGGCGGAAACCGCGCGGCCCTACATCTACACGACGGCCATGCCGCCAGCGCTGGCCGCGGCCACGCGCATCGCGGTGAAGCATGCGCGCAAGGACCACTGGCGCCGCGAGAAGCTGCAGATGCTGGTGGACCGGTTCCGGGTCGGTGCGCAGCGCGCCGGCCTGCAGTTGATGGCGTCCGAATCGCCGATCCAGCCCGTGCTGTGCGGAAGCGATGGCAACGCGCTGGCGTTGGCTGCAGCGCTGGACAGCGCCGGCTACCTGGTGCCGGCGATCCGGCCGCCTACCGTTCCGGATGGGAAGGCGCGGCTGCGTGTCACCCTCTCGGCGCTGCATTCGCCGCAGGATGTCGACGCTCTCGTCGCCACGCTGGCGCGCTCCTGGGATGCCGTACAACGCGTGCACGGCGCCGTCGCCTGACACGCGCTTTCCTGCGCATGGATGCACCTCGCCGCGCCTGATCGGCGACAATACGCGCATGCATATCGAAACCACCGGCAGCGGCCCTTCCCTGGTGCTGCTGCACGGCTGGGCCCTGCATGGCGGCGTGTTCGCGCCGCTCGTGCAGCGCCTGTCCGACCGCTACACGCTGCACCTGGTCGACCTGCCGGGGCACGGCCATAGTCGCGACAGCGACATTCCGCTCTCGCTCGATGCCACGGTCGACGCACTGCTCGCACGCACGCCGCCGGCCGCGTGGCTCGCGTGGTCGCTGGGCGGCCTGTTCGCTCTCCACGCCGCCGCGCGTTCGTCGCAGGTGCGCGGATTGGCGATGGTGGCGTCCACGCCGCGTTTCGTACGTTCCGAAGACTGGCCGCATGCGGTGGACGCCACGGTGTTCGGGCAGTTCGGCGACGATCTGCGGAACGACTATGCGGGCACGCTGGAGCGATTCCTGGCGCTGGACACCATGGGTTCGGAGCACGCGCGTAGCGAGCTGCGTACGTTGAAGCGCGATGTGTACGCGCGCGGCGAACCGGCGCCGTCCGCACTGCAGGAGGGCTTGCGCCTGCTGGAGCAGAGCGACTTGCGCGCCGCGTTGCCGGACATGCGCGTGCCAAGCCTGTGGATCGCCGGCCGTCGCGACCTGCTGGTACCCGCCAAGGCCATGCGCGCCGCCTCGGAGTCCGCGTTCGACGGGCGTTATGTCGAGATCTCCGGTGGCGGCCACGCACCGTTCCTCGGCCATGCGGACCTCGTCGTCGATGCGCTGGATGCCTTCCTGCCGACGTTGGGGGCAGCGCCATGAACACGTTCGACCAACGCCATATCCGCCGCGCGTTTTCGCGCTCGGCCGCCGGCTACGATGCGGCCGCGGCGCTCCAGCACGAAGTCGAAAAGCGCCTGATGGAGTCGCTGGACTACTTCGCCCTGCGCACGGGCAGCGACGGCACCGAGCCTGGCGTGGTACTCGATGTCGGCTGCGGACCGGCGCACGCGGCCGCTGCCATGCACAAGCGCTGGCCCAAGGCGAGGGTGATCGCGCTCGACCTGGCCATGCCGATGCTGCGCGAAGCGAAGAAGCAGGCGGGCTGGTGGAAGCCGTTCTCGCGCGTCTGCGCGGACCTGCGCGCGCTGCCGATCGCCGATGGCAGCGTCGATGTGCTGTTCTCCAACTTGAGCCTGCAGTGGGTCGACGACCTGCCGGCGGCGTTCGCCAACTTCCGCCGGGTGATGAAGCCCGGCGGCTTGCTGGTGTGTTCGACGTTCGGCCCGGAGACGTTGCAGGAACTGCGCGATGCCTTCGCGCAGGGCGATGCGGCGCCGCATGTCAGTCCGTTCCCGCCCATCGCCCAGTTCGGCGATGCGCTGGTGATGGCGGGGTTCCGCGATCCCGTGCTGGACCGCGATCGCTTCACCCTGACCTACGACGACCTGCCCAGCCTGATGCGCGAACTGCGTGCGATGGGCGCGACGAATGCGCTGCATCGACGGCGGCACACGCTGACCGGAAGAGCGCGTTTTGCCGCTGCAGCCGCTGCGTACGAACCGCTACGGCGCGACGACGGCAAGCTGCCGAGTACCTGGGAAGTGCTCTATGCCCATGCGTGGGCACCGCCGCCGGGCGCGCCGATCCGCGGACAAGGCGAGGACATCGCGGCGGTACCGCTTTCGCGCATTCCCATTCGTCGCCGGGGCGAATGACGCGCGTGGTTCAGCGTGAAACCTGCGCGACCCAGTCCTGCAGGTTGTAGTAGTTGGTGACGCGGGCGATCCGATCGTCGCGGATGTCGAAGAACGCGCCGCCCGGCAACACGTAGGTCTGTCCGTCCGCGACCGGCAGGCCTTCGTCGGTGCGCAGGTACTCGCCGTGCACGACGTACTCGGCCGCGGCGCGGCTTCCTTCCTGTGTCGCGAGCACCACGATGCTGCGCAGCTGTTCGCGATAGCTCGCATTCATGCGCCCGAGGAATGCCGCGAACGCATCCTTGCCGACTTCGCGCGCACCCTGGTTGAGGTCGTGCACCACGTCGTCGGTCAGCATGGCCAGCATGCCTTCCCAGTCTCCCCGGTTGAACGCGGCGTAGTAGGTCAGCACCAGTTCGGTGGCGCGGTCCTGCTTGCGCGTGCCGTCGATCTTCATGGGCGATTCCGTGGGCGTGGGGCGAACGCGGCCATCATACGCCACGCATTCAGCGCGGCAGGCGGTCGCGGTGGAAGAAGTAGACCTCCTGCAGCAGGAAACGCCAGCGCGTGGCGAACGTGCGGAAGCGGCTGGTCGGCGTCGGCGAGCCGACCGCCTGGATACCGATGTCCTTGCTGATCCGCAGCGCGCGGGCCATGTGCAGCGGGTCGCTGACGATGATCACCTTGTGCAGCTTGTGCTGCTGCATCACCTGCGAAGCCTGGCGCAGGTTGTCGTGCGTGTTTCGCGACAGCGACTCGATCAGGATCGCCTTGTCCGGCACGCCCTGGCGCAATGCGTAGCGTCGCGCGACCTGGGATTCGGAGAAGCGTGCACCCTTGCCCCCGTAGCCACCGGTGAAGATCAGCGTCGGCGCGAGGCCGCGCTTGTACAGGTCGATGCCGTGCCGGATGCGCTCCTCGAACACCGGCGACGGCTTCGCGTCGTAGGCGGCCGCGCCCAGGACGATGATCGCGTCGGCGGGTGCGGCATCGTCGCGCTGTCCCACCCAGATGATGTAGGCGGCGACGCCGAGCAACCACAGCAGCACCATCACCAGCAGGCGCCACGTCCAGCCCAGGAAGCCACGCCGCGTCTGCTTGCGTCGTGCGCTCATGCCGCCTGCTCCCACGGCAGGGCGTCGAGGTCCACGTTGCCGCCCGACAGCACCACGCCGACATCACGGCCAGCGAACGCGTCGCGATGGCGCAGGATCGCGGCCAGGGCGATGGCGGAGGAGGGCTCGACCAGCAGCTTCAGGCATTGCCAGATCAGCCGCATCGCCGCGAGCGTCTCTTCATCGGGCACGGTGTGCACCTCGACAGCGTGTACTTGCAGCAGTGCGAAATTGGGTTCGCCGAGCGTTCCGCGCAATCCGTCGCATACCGTGTCGGGAACGAAGTCCAGTTCGCGCTTGCCGGCCGCCAGGGATGCGGCCGTGTCGGCGGCACCGACCGGCTCGGCGCCGTGGACGCGGCAGCCCGGCGTGGTCGCAGCAGCGGCGATCGCTGTTCCGGAGAGCAGGCCACCTCCCCCGACCGGCGCCACGACCGTGTCGATGTGGCGGTAGGCGTTGAGCAGTTCCAGCGCCGCCGTCCCCTGGCCCGCGATCACGTGCGGATGGGTGTAGGGGTGGATGAGGATGGCCCCGGTTTCGGCCTGCACGCGATCGGCAGCCGCCTCGCGCGCGGCGATCGTGGCGGCGCAGAGGTGGATCTGGGCGCCGTAGCGGGTGATGTTGGCCAGCTTCGCCGCGTTGGCGCCTTCCGGCACTACCACGTGGCAGGGAATACCGCGCGTGCGGGCGGCGAGTGCGAGGGCAGCGCCGTGGTTGCCAGAGGAATGGGTGACGACGCCTCGCGCGGCTTCGGCATCCTCCAGCGCCCAGACCGCATTGCAGGCGCCGCGGAACTTGAATGCGCCCCCGCGCTGCAGCGGCTCGGCCTTGAAGTACAGCCGACACCCTGCGAGCGCGTCCAGGGTGCTGGAGCGCAGCACCGGCGTGGCGTGGGCGTGGGGGGCGATGCGGGCGGCAGCGGCGAGAATGTCGCCGAAGGTGGGCAGGGGCAGCGGCATGAGGAAAGGTTAACGCATCGGGGCGGTAGCGCAGCCCTGGCACCGGTCGCCGAGGCTTTCCCTGCGCTGAGTCCGGGATGGCACGACAGGCAGGGTTAAGCACGGATTCAAAGCGACAGGCCGATGCTGCCAATACAGAGTAACGGGGGTTCCGCCATGAAGCGCATCTATCTGACCGCGGTCGCATTCGCCAGCCTCGCGCTGGGGGGTTGCGCAACCTACGACTACGTGGGTGACGCCGCGCCGGGCGGCTACTACTACGGGCGCCCCAGCACCCAGTACTACGACCCGTACGGCGGCTACTACGGGGGCGTCGGCGTTTACGGCAGCTACGGATACTACGGGCCGTATCGCTACTCCAGTTATCCGTACTACGGCTATTACGGTCCGTACTACCCCTATTACCCGCACCATCCGCGTCCGCCGCGTCCGGGCGACAACACGCCCAAGCCGCCCACCAGCGGTGGTGGCAATCGTCCGCCGCCGTGGCGGGATTCGACGGGTCGTTGGCGCGAAGGCGGTTCGCAACCGATGGTTCCGAATCGTTCCGGCCAGGCCCTGCCCGCGCCGAATTCGCCGCGGGTCGGCGAGGGTGGCTATCGGGCTCCCCGCGTGACCGCGCCGCCGTCCGCTCCGCGCACCGCAGAGCGCCCACAGCGCATGGAACGCATGGAGCGATCGGCCCCGTCCCGGATGGAGCGCTCGGAGCCGGCACCCCGGCCGTCGAGGCGTTCAGACAACGCCATCCGTCAGCAGGAGCAGTGATCCGGCCGGCTTTGGCCGGCTCTTCCGTTGCTTTCCCACACAGGTCGTCGCAGGCTGCGAACAAAGGTTGACCGGTTGCGTCGCTTTCTGACGTAAGCGGCAATAAAGGTTCAATGTCGACGTCCGGTAGGGAAATCTGGATCCCCCCTGTTCCGGCCCTGCCGGGCGTCGGCGCCTAACAAAAAGCCCGGCTTTTGCCGGGCTTTTTTCTTGCTCTGGTATCCTGCGCACATAAAAAAGGGGCCGGTAGTCCCCCGACTACCGGCCCCCGGCATCCCCGGCGTGCGCATTGCTGGCCCCTGTTCCATTACCAGCTTGGCGCCCCTGGTCGCTTGCCACGACGGGTGCAAGGGTATACAGCAGGAAGCGTGCCAACTTCGCCCCGCACCCCAACGCTTTTGCCTGAACCCCTACCCGCCTGTGCGCGGGCCCGGAATCCACGATGAGCCCCAGTTTCCATCACTACGACGTCATCATCATCGGCGGCGGCCACGCCGGCACCGAGGCGGCGCTCGCGTCCGCGCGCACGGGCGCCCGCACGCTGCTGCTGACCCACAACGTCGAAACAGTGGGCGCCATGAGCTGCAATCCGGCCATCGGCGGCATCGGCAAGGGCCATCTGGTCAAGGAGATCGATGCGCTCGGCGGCGTGATGGCCTGGGCGGCCGACCGCGCCGGCATCCAGTGGCGCACGCTCAACGCATCCAAAGGACCGGCCGTGCGCGCGACGCGCTGCCAGGCCGATCGCGCGCTGTACCGAAGCGCGATCCGGCGCGCGGTGGAGGCACAGGCGAACCTGACGCTGTTCCAGGCGGCCGTGGATGACTTGGTCATCGAGAACAACACCGTCCGCGGCGCGATCACGCAGACCGGACTGCGCTTCGATGCCGCGGCCGTCGTGCTGACGACGGGCACCTTCCTGGCAGGCAAGATCCACGTCGGCGAAACCCAGTACGCCGCCGGTCGCGCAGGCGACCCACCGGCCACCGCGCTGGCGCAGCGCCTGCGCGAAGGCGCCTTCGTGGTCGATCGCCTGAAGACGGGCACGCCGCCGCGCATCGACGGCCGTTCGCTCGACTATTCGGTGATGGAGGAGCAGCCCGGCGATGATCCGCTGCCGGTGATGTCGTTCATGGGCGACGTGGCCGACCATCCGCGGCAGGTGTCGTGCTGGATCACGCATACCAGCGAACAGACGCACGAGATCATCCGCGGCGCGCTGCACCGCTCGCCGATGTACTCGGGCCAGATCGAAGGTATCGGGCCGCGCTACTGCCCGTCGATCGAAGACAAGGTAGTGCGTTTCGCCGAGAAGGCCAGCCACCAGATCTTCGTCGAGCCGGAAGGCCTCGATGTCGCGGAGATCTATCCCAATGGCATCTCGACGTCATTGCCGTTCGACGTCCAGCTCGCGCTCGTGCGCAGCATCCGTGGCATGGAGAACGCGCACATCACGCGCCCGGGCTACGCCATCGAGTACGACTTCTTCGATCCGCGCGGATTGAAGGCGTCGCTGGAGACCAAGGCGGTCGCCGGCCTGTTCTTCGCCGGCCAGATCAACGGCACCACGGGATACGAGGAAGCCGCCGCGCAAGGCCTGCTCGCCGGCCTCAACGCCGCGCGCTTCGCGCAGCAGAAAGAGGCGTGGTCGCCGCGTCGCGACGAGGCCTACCTCGGCGTGCTGGTCGACGACCTGATCACGCACGGCACGAAGGAGCCGTACCGCATGTTCACCAGTCGCGCCGAGTACCGGTTGCAGCTGCGCGAGGACAACGCCGACCTGCGCCTGACCGAAACCGGCCGCGCGCTGGGCCTGGTTGATGACACGCGCTGGCAGCGCTTCGACGCCAAGCGCGACGCCATTGCGCTGGAAACCGGCCGCCTGCGCGCGCTGTGGGCCACGCCCGGCAATGCCCTGGGCCGCGAAGTGGCCGATACCCTCGGCGTGCAGGTCAGCCGTGAGACCAACGTGCTCGACCTGATCAAGCGTCCGGAACTGGACTACGCCAAGCTCGTCGCCGTGCCGTCGATCGGCCCCGGCGTGGACGATGCGCAGGTCGCCGAACAGGTGGAGATCGGCGTGAAGTACGCCGGTTACCTGGACCGCCAGCGCGACGAGATCGAGCGCCAGCAGCGCAACGAGTCCACGCCCATCCCGGTCGGCTTCGACTTCGCCAGCGTGCGCGGCCTGTCGGCCGAAGTGCAGCAGAAGCTCGACCGCGTGCAACCGGAGACCATCGGCCAGGCGCAGCGCATCCCCGGCATGACGCCTGCAGCCATCTCGCTACTGCTGGTGCACCTGGAGCGCGCGCGGCGTACGCGCGTGGCGTAAGTTCCGCGGACGTCAGGCGACGTCCGGATGTCGCTGCGTCCACGCCGCCAACTGCTCGCGATAGTGCTGCAGCTGTTCCGCGTAGAGATCGTGCACGCAGATCGGGCAGCCGCTGTTGCAACAATCGCTGGGTAGCGGCGGTTCGGGTTCGACCGGGCGCGGATCGTTGTCGGGTGTCACTGCGCGCCCATTTCCTTCAGCAGGTGCGGCGCCGGATAGACCTTGCCCATCAGCCAGCGCAGGTAGCGCATGTCCACGTGCACCGCGCGCTTGTAGCGCGGGTCGAACATCCAGCTGGCGCTGACGGACTCCCAGTTGCTGTCGAAGTTCAGGCCGATCAGTTCGCCGCGCGCATTGAGCACGGGAGAACCGGAGTTGCCGCCAGTCGTGTCCAGGTTGGTGAGGAAATTGACCGTCTGCGTCTTCAGTGCGGGATCTTCGGTGCCGGCGAAATCGCCTTTGGCGATGGCATCGAGCAGCGGCTTCGGCGCGTCGAACGGCACCTCGCCGGTGTTCTTCTCGACGATGCCGGCCACCGTCGTCACCGGCGTGTACTGCACGCCGTCGCGCGGCGAGAAACCGTCGACCTTGCCGAAGCTGACCCGCAGCGTGCCGTTGGCGTCCGGGTACAGTGCGCTCCCCTGCTGCTTTCGCCATGCGAACAGCGCGCGCATGTAGGCCGGGCGCAGCCGCAGTTGTTCGCCCTCACGTGTCTTGCGCTCTTGCTCCAGCGCCAACTGCACGGGTACCAGCGCCGTTGCCAGGTCGATCAGGGGATCGGCGGCCAGCGCTTTGCCTTCGCGCGCCGCCGCGAAGCGCGACAGTCGCTCGGCCTCGTCGCCGAGCTTTGTTCCTGCATACAGCACGTCCAATGCCTTCTTGAGCGAGGCGGGCGTGCGGCCGAAGGCCGCATCGAAGCCCGGCAGGCGCTGCGCGTCCGGCAACTGCTGGTAGCGCGTCAGCAGGACCGTCAGCAGGGCCTTCTCCACGGCAGGCGAATAACGGCGCTGCACCTGCTTCAGGATGCCTTCGATCAACGCATGGTCGCGGGCCTGATAGCCGCTCTCGCGCTCGGCGTCCGGCTTGGCCGACTCCACCCGCAAGCGTTCCAGCGTGATCGCGCTGCGCATCAGTTGCGACTGCGAACCGAACAGCGCCAACAGCAGCTCGCGCTCGCGCACCGCCGATCCGCCGGCGATCGAGGCGGCGAGTGCATCGATGTCCGACCGTTCCTTCGCTGCCGCGTCGGTCGCCAACATGCCGCGCTCGTCCTCGCTGCGGACGCGCACGGCATTGCTGCGGCGCAGGCCTTCCAGTTCGCCGGCAGCGCGCTTGCGGTTGTTCTTCAACGATTGCAGCTGCGCCGCATAGCGCGTCTTCGCGTCGGCATCCTGCTTGCCGGCCGCTTCGATCACGTCGATGAGCTGGTCGAACACTGCCACGCGCGCGGGCAGGGTCCAGTTGATCTGTTCATCGAACTCGGCCGCCGTGCGGTGCCGGTAAGTGACGCCCGGATAGCCGGCGAGCATGGCGTAATCGCCCGTCTTCGGTCCGTCCTTCGCCAGCGCCAGGTGCGCCGGTGCGCGGTAGGGCACGTTGTCGGCGCTATACGCGGCGGGTTTTCCGTCCTTGCCCACGTAGGCGCGCAGCAGGGTGAAGTCGCCGGTGTGGCGCGGCCACATGAAGTTGTCGATCTCGTCGCCGTAGTTGCCGATCGCGCGGGGCGGCGCATACACCAGGCGGATGTCGCGCAACTCGAGCTGCTTGATGCGGTAGAAGTCCGTGCCGTAGTACATGTTCGCCACGCTGCAGCGGACGCCGGATTCCCGTTCGCAGTCGGCGACGATCGCTTTGCTGGCGCGGTCGATGGCGTCGAAGTAGGCGCGTCCGGTCTTGCCGCTCGCGTCCTTCAGCACCGCGTCGGTCACCTTGTCGTAGCCCACCGTGACCAGCACGCGGAAATCCGGATTGGCGGGAAGCTCGGCGCCGCGATCGCCGGCAACGAAGCCGTCATCGATCAGGTTGCGCTCCGGCTTGCTGTTGTACTGGATCACGCCGTACGCCACGTGGTGGTTGGTGAGCACCAATCCATCCGGCGAGACGAATGCGCCGGTGCCACCGCCGGCACGTACGACGGCACTCAAGGGCGCGGCAGTGACATCCGCCAGCGCCTTCGGATCGCCCTTGAAACCGGCCTCGCGCAGCGGTTTGGCCAGTTGCGGCAGCTGCGACGGCATCCACATGCCTTCATCGGCATGCGCGGGCAGGGCGAGGGCGACGCCCAGGGCGAGGGCGGAAGTCGAAAGTCTGCGGCGCATCGGCAGGGTCCACGGAAACAGGTCGTGACGATAACGATCCATCCGTGGCGCGGCAAATGCCGCGCCGCAGGTCAGGACAGGAGCGGCGTGGGCGCGCCGAGGAAGCGGCCCAGTCGCGCGGCGGCTTTCGCGATGCCGGCGAGCTCCCTGTCCTGCAAGGTGCGGAACGGCGAAAGCCGGAGCCCACCCCGCGCGTCGGCTTCGCGCTTCCAGGTGCCAACGACTCTGCCCTCCACGATGATGGTGGGGCTGACCAGGCCATTGATGCCGATCACGCGGCGCAAGTACGCGTTGTCCACGACGGGCGCGCGATTGCGATAGCCGATAACGTACTCGTCGAATGCCGGCAGCAGGTGGATCGCGTGCGCGCTGCGCGTCTCGGGCAATGCAGGTGCATGCCACAGCGTGTCGTCGTCGTTCGGTTCGCGCTGGAGCTGCGAAGCCGCCACGTCCAGTGCCCGCTTCGCATCCTTCTGGGTCAGGCCAGACCACCATGCGAGATCCGCCGCCGTGGCGGGCGCATGGCCTTGCAGGTAGCGCAGGGCAAGGCGTTGCAGGGCTTCGTCGCGATCGAGCGATGCGGCGGCGGGAATCCAGGCATCGAGCCAGACGAACGTCGGTTGTCGTCCTTCGCGGGGTCCTTGGCAGATCAGCCCTTCCTGCGCCATCCAGCCGAGGACGTGCAGGCCGCGCTGGCCACCGCTGTCCACGCCGATCGCATCCAGGCACGCGTACAGATCGCCGCGTTTGACGGGTCGGCCGCGCGACAGTGCCGCTTCGATTGCGCGCCTGCAGCGTCCGAGTGTTTCGGCATCGAGTCCATGGTCGCGGGCGATGCGCGCGGCGTTCGCGGCCTGTACGCGCGGTGCCATCAGCGCCACCATCCAGCGCACGTCCTCGCGCGCGAGCCAGTGCAGGGTGCCGCGCATCGGCCAGGTGCGCACGATCTCGCCGCGTGCGATCGACGCTTCCACCGTCGCCAGCGTCGCACCCGCGGTACGCAGGCCGATCGCCCACAGCGAGGCGGCGTAGTCCTGCGCCTGCATGGCGCCGAGATGGCCGACCGCGGCGCCGACCGAGTCGGCGATCGGCGTGGCGATGCCCTGCCGCTGCAAACGATGCCGGCGTAGCGCCGCGGTCATCGGGATGCGTGGACGTGGCGCACTATTTTTCCTTGCGCCAGTTGACCGAGCCGCGCGTCTCGGTGGTGCTGGATTCGATTTCCACGTCGAAGCCCTTGCGCAGCAGGTACTTCAGCGTCACCGCGGAGCCGGAGCCGATCATCGATACGCCGTAGCTCACGTACAGCTTGGGCGAGAGGTACTTGCCCACGCCGAATACGGAACCGCCCAGCGTGCGCGATTCCAGCACGCCGGCATCGTCCAGGCCGATCTTCGCGCCGAGCTGCGAAGCCAGCAGGCCCGCGCCCGCGCCCAGTGCCGAAGACGCTGCGTTGATGCGCTGGCTTTCGTCGCTGCTCGCCGTGTTGAGCGAGCGGCCGAGCACCAGGTAGGCGAGCGCTTCGGATTCGGACATCGCGGGGTTGGACCACACGCGCGCACGTGGCTGGCTGGCGCGGCCGGTCACGTCGATGCCGGCGGTGACGCTGGCGCTGACGACCTCGCGCTCGGCGCGGATGTTGATGCGCGGGTCCGAGACCGCGTTGTTGCTCCAGGTCAGTTCGCCGCGGGTGATGCGCAGCTTCTGTCCATACGCTTCGTAGCGGCCGTCCACGTCGAGGCGACCGGTGGCGAGCATTTCGCGGCCGGGCTGCGAACGCACGTGCAGCGTGCCGGCGAGCGTGCCCTCCAGCCCGTATCCCTTGAGGTTGACCTCCGGGCCGACCTTGAGCGCGAGGTCCAGATCCAGGCGCGAGCTGGGCGCGCGTTCGGGATCGGCCGGATCCAGCACGACGACGTCTTCGGAAGCGGACACGCCGTCGTCCAGTTTCTCCACGTCGATCGTGGCGGACGGCACGCCGACCTCACCGCGGACCTGGATGGTGTTGTCGGCGAAGCCCACCTGCAGGTTGGGCGAGGCGACCGCGCGCAGGTCGGTGGTGTCGGCGACCAGCACGTTCTCGCCACGCACCTGGAATTGCAGCGGCGTGGTGTCGTTGTTCCAGCCCAGCGTGCCGGCGACGTTCAACACGCCACCGGTACCGGTACCGCCGGTGGACGACACGGTCTTCATGCTGCCGTCGATGCGCGCGCTGCCATCGGACAGGGCGACCAGGTCGGCGCTGCCGTCGGTAAGCGAAACGCCCAGCGCCGGCAGCTCGCCGGTGAATTCGGTGAGCGTGGCTTCGCCGCTCAGCAGCGGATGCCCGCGTGTGCCGGCCACGCCGATATGGCCGGCCAGCTTGCCGCGCGGACGCACCAGATCCGGCGAGAACAGTTCCATCCAGAACAGGCGCGAGTTGTGGAAGTACAGATCGCCCTTCAGCGGTGCGAACGCATCCCAGCCGGTGTTGAACGTCGCATCGACATAACCGTCGCCCTTGAAGCCCGTGCCCAGGCGGCCCTGGATGCGCTGCGGGTTGAATTCCGCATCGAAGGTGAAGTTGTCGTAGCGGATGATCTCGCCGCGCGCGCTGGTGCCCATCTTCAGGCCGCCATCGAGCGAGGCCAGGTGCACTTCGCCCTGCCACGCGTTGCCGGCAGGGCGCAGCGATGCATCGAGAGTGAACTCGCCGCGCAGCGTCAACGGACGGCCGTTGTTCGGCGGCAGCCACGGCTGCACGAGCGCCAGCGACAGCGCTTCGCCACGCACCTTCAGGCCCTCACGCGGCCAGTTGGCGATGGCGCACAGTGCGCCGCCGATGTCGGAGCCCAGGCAGCTCTCGGACAGCGTCCACGCGGCGCCGTTCTGCGCGAAACGCGCGGGCTGCCGCAGCGTCCACGGGTTGCCCTTGGACGGCGCGATGCGCAGCGCATCCAGCGTGCCCTGCCAGTTGGCGCCGCGCTTCTGCGCACTGCCGGCCAGCGCCACCGCGCCCATCGCGTTGCGTGCATCGCCGTCGAAGCGCAGGTCTTCCACCGCGCCGCGCGCATGGAGTTGCACGCTGTCCAGCACGGTACCCACGTCCACGGCGCTGCCTTGCAGGGCGAGTTCGCCATTGCCGTTGCGCCACGGCAGGCGGCCGCGCAGGCTGACCTGGCCTGCGCTCCAATCGTTCCAGCGCAGGTTCTCGCCGCCGAGGTCGGCGTCGATGTTAGGCGCGGTCCGCGCACCCGTCAGTTTCAGCGTGCCGGCCAGCGTGCCGCTGGCTTCAGGCAGCAGGTCGGCGAGGTTGAGCGGGCGGAACGTCGCATCGACGTCCAGCGTATCGCTGACTTTGCCCTTCGCAGCGACGCGGCTGCCGCCGAGCGACAGGTCCAGTTCGCCCTGGCCCGCGTTGCCGTCGAGGGCGAACTTGCCGCGCGCGTCGAGCGCGCGATCGCGCAGGCGGCCGCCCAGCTTCGGGACGTCCAGCGTGCCCTGGAACTGACCGTCCTCGCGCTGCCGTCCTTTCGAGGCGAGCTGGCCGGAAACGTTGCCGTTCCAGCCCGCCGCGAAATATCCAGGATCGAACCCGGCGAGCGTGGCCTGTACGTCCCAGTCGAGCGCGGGCGCCCAGCCGACGGTACCGGTGGCATCGAGCGTGCCGGTCGGCATGGTGGCCCGCAGCTTCTCCAGCTGCACGCGCTCGGCGTTGCCACGGCCATCGAACTCCAGCACGGCACTGTCGTCTCCGCGCGTCAGCGTGGCCTTGCCGATCGCGGCCCAGGCTTCGAGCTTGCCCGCCAGGCCGAAGTCGCCCTCAGCACCGATCGTGCTGTCCGCCTCGGTGCCCCAGCGCAGGCCGCGTGCATTCACCGCGAACCGGAACTCGGGGTTCTCCGGTACGGTGAAATCCGCGCGTCCGCGCAGCGCGGCGTAGCCGTCGAACGCACGGATCGCGAGCGGTTCGACCGTGAGTACTTCGCCGTCGATGCGCGCGTGCGACGGTTCGATCACCACCGCGATGTCGCCCTGCTGCACCGTGCCCTGCAGGTCCGCAGCGCCACCGGCGCCTTTGGCGACCAGGTCGAACGCCACCGGCGTGCTGTCGTCCATCACGCCCAGCAGCGACAGGTCGAGCGCTTCGGTTTTCGCGGCGAAGTTCCAGGTCGGTTTCGTCTCGCCACGCAGCGTCAGCGTGGCGCGCACCGGCGCGGGTGCCGCACCAGCCAGGCCGACGTTCATGCGTGCGCGGTTGCCGCGCGCCACCAGCCCGAGGCGCGCAGGCGTGCGACCGGCCGCGGCGGGAAACACGCCGCTGGCGGTCAGGTCGGTCTCGTAGTTGTCGCGCGGCGCGTAGGCGCCGTGCACGCCGAACGCGCCACGGTCGCTGGCGATCGCCAGCTTCTCCGCGTGCACGTAGCCATTGCCGATGTCGATGCCGCCGGTGGCGCGCGCGATGTCGATGACCGGTTGGCCGCTTTGCCGGATCAGGAAGCGGTCGATCTCCAGCCGGTCGGCCTGGATCGCGAGCGGCATCTCGATCTGCGGCAGCAAGTCGGGCCAGTGCGGCAGTTCGAAAGGCTCGTCGCTCTCGGGGATGTCGAGCATCGCGCCGCGCACGCGCAGCACGTCCAGGCGCAGGCGCTTGCCGAGCAGCGGCCGCAGGTCCGGTTCGAGGTAGACCTCGTCGGCGGTGAAGCGGATCGTGTCCCAGCGGAAGTCGACGCCACGCAGCGTCAACGGGCCGGCGATGGGGCCATCCACTTCCTTGTAGGTCAGCGATGCATCCGCCGGCAGGCGCGCCTGGATCTGCGCGAGCAACACATCGCGACCCGCCACCGTCTGCAGCAACCAGTACAGGCCGATGCACAGCAGCACCAGCAACACGCCGCTGCCGATCGCGCTGCGGATCGCCAGCGTGCGCATGCGGGCCTTGCGGCGCGCGCGCAGCTCGGCGATGCGCGCGTCGCGCTCTTTGGGCGTGAGGTTGTCGGGGACGCGTGGCTTCCTCACAGGTCCGTCCCGATGTTGAGGTAGATCTGGAAGCTGGAATCCGGGTCATCCAGGCCATGCGCGATGTCGAGCCGCACCGGTCCCACCGGCGAGCGCCAGCGCAGGCCGATGCCCACGCCGGTGCTGAGCTGCGGGCGGGTGCCGTCGAACGCGCTGCCGGTATCCACGAACACGGCACCGCCGTAGGGCCCGCCCTTGGGATAGAACTCGTACTCCACGCTGCTGGTGAGCACGTTCTTCGCGCCCAACGCGTAGTCGCCCCGGCGCGGGCCGACTTCGCGAAACGCATAGCCGCGGATGCTGCGGTCGCCGCCGGCGAAGAAGCGCAGCGACGGCGGCATCGCCACCAGCGAGCTGGTGAACGTGTGGCCGTATTCGCCGCGCACGATCAGCGCGCTGTTGGTCTTGTACTGCTGCGACCAGCGCGCGCGCATGTGGAACTGCAGGAAGTTGGCATCCGAGCCCGCGCCTTCCAGGCCGCCACGCAACAGGATGGAGCCGGCAAGCTGGTCGGGCCGGTTCGAGCCGACCGGCGAATTGGTGTAGTCCGCGCGCAGCGAGGGGTAGGTGAACGTCGCGTACTCCACGGTGGTGTCGGGCAGGCCGGTGACGGGATCGTCTTCGACATAGCGCCAGCGTTCGCGCAAGGCATGCAGCGAGGCCACCGCGGTCCAGTCCTCGCTGACTTGGCCGCTGCGGCTGCCGGTGAACTCGACATGGCGCAGGTCGATGTAGTCGGTCTGCTCGTCGCTGGCCTGCACACCGACGGTGAACCAGCCATCGAGCCACTTGAACGCGGGGATGCGGTACTGCGTCAGCAGCGTCTTGCGCTTCTGCGCGTAGTCCAGGTACGTGGACAACTTGTGGCCGCGCGAATTGACGTAGCGGCGGTCGAGGCCGAGCCGGATGCCGGGACCGCTCTCGGTGCCGTAGCTGACACCGGCGGTGTAGATGTCGCGCTTGGCCAGTTCGAGGTTGACGTCGATCGGCACGCGTCCGTCTTCGGCCTTGTCCGGGTTCGCCTGGATGTCGATGCTGGAGAAGTAGTCCAGCCCCACCAGCGATTCGCGCAGGCGGTCCAGCTTGCCCTGGTGGAAATAGCTGCCTTCTTCCCAGTACACGAGCTTGTCGAGCAGGCCCTGGTCGAACTTGTTCTGGTGGAACGTGGTCGGACCCATGTCGTAGCGGATGCCGCTGACCCAACCCAGGGCGATGTCGGCCGCATGCTCCGCGCGCGTCACCTCCACGCGGCGATGGGTGAAGTCGGCGTCGAAATAGCCACGATCCGCCAGCCGCCGCACGATGGCCAGCTTGCTGGCTTCGTAGGTGGTGTGGTCGAACACGTCGCCGACCTTCGGCGCGAACGCCTCCAGGTCTTCCTTCAGATAGCGGTCGCTACCGCCGTCGCCTTCGATCGACAGGTCGCGCCGGCGCACGCGCACCGGCTCGCCCAGCGCCACCCGCACGGTGATGGTCAGGCGTTCGTCATCGGCGCCTTCCGTGCGGGGTGCATCGATGGTGATGTCGGGGGCGTAGTAGCCGAAGGGCTCGAGCGCTTCGCGCGTCTCGGCGACGGCTTCGCCCAGCAGGTATTCCAGCCGCGATTCGCCCAGGCGGCTTCCGAGCGAGTCGTTGAGTGAGAGCGCCGCGTTGACGTTCTCGATCATCAGTTCGTCATCGAGTCCCTCGATCCGGACCTTGTCCACGATGGCCGCAGCCCAGGCGGGGCCCGTGGCGGCAAGCATGCAGAGGACGGTGGCGAAGCGGGGGAGTCGTCGCATGCAGGCAGGATAACCGGTGCAGGTTAAGCGCGGTGAACGAGCAGCGTGGCGACATCTGCGGCGCGGCCACGCCCGTTCATGTCACGCCGTCCATGCCGTGGACGGCGCGGGCGCGGATCAGGCCGACAGGTGCTCGATGGCGGCCACCGCACGGAAGCGGTCGGCCAGGCGCTTGAGCAGCGCCAAGCGGTTCGCACGCACGGCAGGATCGTCCGCATTGACCATGACGCCGTCGAAGAACGCATCCACCTGCGGCCGCAGGCGCGCGAGATGGGCCAGCACGGTGACGTAGTCATGGTGGTGAAGCGCTTCGTCGGTCTCGCCGAGCACGGCTTCCACGGCTTCGGCCAGCGCACTCTCGGCAGGATCGTTGAGCAGCGCGCGGTCCACGCCATGCGGGATGGCGATGTCGGCCTTCTTCAGGATGTTGCCGATGCGCTTGTTCGCCGCGGCGAGCGCTTCGGCTTCCGGCAGGGTGGCGAAGGTGCCGATCGCATCCAGGCGCGTGTCGAAGTCGTACAGCGACGCCGGCTTCAGTTCCGCCACCGCGGTGAAGTGCGTGGCAGGCACGCCCTTGTCTGCGTAGTAGCTGCGCAGGCGGTCGAGGATGAAGTCATAGAGTTCGCCCGCATCCGCCGTGGCGGTTGCGTTGTCCTTGCCGGTGGGCAACGGGCCGATCGCATCGATGGCTTTTGCGATCAGGTCCTTGATCGAGAGATTGAAGCCACTCTCGATCACCGTCCGCGCCAGGCCCAGCGCATTGCGGCGCAGCGCGAAGGGATCCTTGTTGCCGGTCGGCTTCAGGCCTGCGGCGAACCCGCCGGCCAGCGTATCCAGGCGTTCGGCGATGGCCAGCACCTTGCCCAGCGGCGACAGGGCGATGTCGTCGCCGGCGAAACGCGGCTGGTAGGCCTCGTCGATGGCCAGCGCGATCTCTTTCGGCTCGCCGGCGGCGAGGGCGTAGTGGCGGCCGGCGATGCCCTGCAGTTCGGGGAACTCGTTGACCATGCGCGACTGCAGGTCGTTCTTCGCCAGCATCGCGGCACGGCGCGCCAGCGCGGCATCCGCACCGACCATCGGCGCGATCGCTTCCGCCAGGGTGGCGACGCGCTCCGCCTTGTCGGCGACGCTGCCCAGCTTGGCCTGGTAGGTCACGGTCTTCAGGCCATCGCCCATCGACACGAGGCCCTGCTTGAGGTCTTCGTCGAAGAAGAACTTCGCGTCGGCGAAGCGCGGACGGATCACGCGCTCGTAGCCCTTGCGGACTTCCGCCACGTCCTGCGACTCGATGTTGGCGATGCCGATGAAGTGCTCGGTCAGCTTGCCGCCGTCGCTGAGCACCGGGAAGAACTTCTGGTTGATCTCCATCGTCTCGATCAACGCTTCCTGCGGCACGGCGAGGAACGCGGATTCGAAACTGCACAACACCGCCGCCGGCCACTCGGTCAGGCAGACCACCTGTTCGAGGTTGTCGTCGGTGACGCGCGCGGTACCGCCGGCCTGTGCGGCGGCCTTGTCGACTTCGGCGACGATGCGCGCGCGTCGCGCGTCGGCATCGACCAACACTTTCGCGCCCTGCAGCGCCATCACGTAGTCACCGGGATCGTTGATCCAGACCGGCTTGTCGTGTTCGAAACGATGGCCGCGGCTCATCCGGTCGGAGGTCACGCCCAGCACCTCGGCCGGCACCACGTCCTTGCCCAGCAGCAGCACCAGCCAATGCACCGGACGCGCGAACGCGTATTCGTGCGCGCCCCAGCGCATCGGCTTGGGGATCGGCATGCCGACGATGGCCTCGCGCACGACGTCGGCCAGCAGCTCGGCGGTCTTCGCGCCGGGCTTCACCGCGCGATGGACGAAACGCTCGCCCTTGCCGTCGGTGGTGCGCTCCAGTGCGGTCCAGTCGATGCCGGCCTTGGCGGCGAAGCCTTCCAGCGCCTTGGTGGGAGCGCCGTTCGCGTCGAGTGCGATGTTGAGGTACGGGCCCAGTACTTCGGACTTCTGCTCGGGCTGCTCCACGTCCACGGCCGGCAACAGCACCGCCAGGCGGCGCGGCGTGTACAGCGGCTTGGCATCCCCACGCTCGAAGCCGATGCCGCGCTTCTCCAGCGCGGCGATGACGCCGTCGAAGAAAGCCTGCGCCAGGCCAGGCAGCGCCTTGACCGGCAGTTCTTCGGTGCCGAGTTCGATCAACAGCGGTTGCTTGCTCATATCACGTCCTTACGCGTCGCCAGCAGATCGGGGCGACCGGTTGTATCGAGTCGGGAGGTTGCGCATGCCGCTTCGCGTTCAGCCACAGCAGCACCATGCCCGCGACGGGCGGCAGGATCAATCCGAAAAGGAACCACAGCAGCGCGCTGCGTTGGGTCGTCTGCGCCCAGTACGCGGTGAAGATCGCGAAGAGGAAGGGCGCGAACGTCACCGTCACCACGGTATCGGGCGACATGGCTCAGGTCTCGCCGGACGCGCGCTTCAATCCCGGGAAGCCCAGCTTCTCGCGCTGCGCGTGGTACGCCTCGGCCACCGCTTGCGCCAGCTTGCGCACGCGCAGGATGTAGCGCTGGCGCTCGGTGACGGAGATGGCGCGGCGCGCATCCAGCAGGTTGAAACTGTGGCTGGCCTTGGTGACCTGCTCGTATGCGGGCAGCGGCAGGCCGGCCTCCACGAGCTTTAGGGCTTCCTTCTCGCAGGCGTCGAAGCGGTGGAACAGCTCGGCGACGTCGGCATGCTCGAAGTTGTACGTGCTCTGCTCGACTTCGTTCTGGTGGTACACGTCGCCGTAGGTCACCACGCCCTGCGGGCCGGTGGTCCAGACCAGGTCGTAGACGTTGTCGACGTTCTGCAGGTACATGCAGAGGCGTTCCAGGCCATAGGTGATCTCGCCCAGCACCGGGCGGCATTCCAGGCCACCGGCCTGCTGGAAGTAGGTGAACTGGGTGACTTCCATGCCGTTGAGCCACACCTCCCAGCCCAGGCCCCAGGCGCCGAGCGTCGGCGATTCCCAGTTGTCCTCGACGAAGCGCAGGTCGTGCACGCGCGGATCGATGCCCAGCGCCTTCAGCGAGCCCAGGTAGAGCTCCTGCAGGTTGTCGGGGTTGGGCTTCATCACCACCTGGTACTGGTAGTAACGCTGCAGGCGGTTGGGGTTCTCGCCGTAGCGGCCATCGGTGGGGCGGCGGCTGGGCTGCACGTAGGCGGCGTTCCACGGCTCCGGGCCGAGCGCGCGCAGGAAGGTGGCCGGATGGAACGTACCGGCGCCCACTTCCAGGTCCAGCGGCTGGATCAGGACGCAGCCCTGTTCGGCCCAATACTGGTTCAGCGTCTGGATCAGGCCCTGGAAGGTTACCGGTGAAATTGTGTGTCCGGCCATGGCGTTATCGTGCACTGCGGAAAAGCGGGCTAGTATACGGGCAAGCCCTTGTCCTGCCGCTGCTTTGCCGTCGTGGATGCCCCCGTGAAAGCCCCTTTCCTCATCGTCGAAACCGGCCAGCCGGTGCGCTCGATGCGGCGCTATGGCGGCTTCCCGCACTGGATCCGCGTGGCAGCCGGACTGGAAGCCCACGAAACCGTGGTGGCGAACGTCGAGCGCGGTGATGCGCTGCCCGGGCGGGAAGGGTTCGCTGGCGTGATCGTCAGCGGCTCCGCCGCGATGGTCACCGACCGTGCGGACTGGAGCGAGCGCAGCGCCGAATGGCTGCGCGACGCGGCCCATGAAGGCCTGCCGCTGCTGGGCATTTGCTACGGCCACCAGCTGCTGGCGCATGCGCTCGGCGGCGAAGTGGCGTACAACCCGGCCGGGCGCGAATCCGGCACCGTCCACATCGACCTGCACCCGCAGGCGCAGGACGATCCGCTGTTCGGCGCGCTGCCGCTGAAGTTCACCGCCCACGCCACCCACGTGCAGACCGTGGCCCGTCCGCCGGAGGGCGCCACCGTGCTGGCGCGCTCGGCCCAGGACGACTGCCATGCGTTCCGCTGGCGCGATCGCGCCTGGGGCGTCCAGTTCCACCCCGAATTCGCCACCCACCACATGCGCGGCTACGTGCATGCCCGGGCCGAGCACCTGCGCAGCGAGGGCCGCTGCCCCGGCACCATCGCCCGCGGCGTGACGGCAGCGCCGCAAGCCCGCAAACTATTGCGGCGGTTCGTCCGCCATGCGCGCGGACTGCACGCGCGCTGATCCATCGCCGCACCCCCTCCAGAGAACCCTGATGTCGACGATCAACAAGGTGCCGGCCAGTGCCGGCGCAGAATGGCTGCTGGCGGGCTTCGCCCTGCTGAGGCGTGCGCCGGTGCCGCTCTTCGCGATCAGCGTCGTCGGATTGCTCGTCGTCGCGCTTTCGCTGCTGATCGCGGTCGTCGTCGTCGGTCTCATGTCGGCGCTGCCCTTTCCGCTGTCGTTGATCCCGCTGTTGATCTACGCCGCGTTGACCCTCGGGGTGCCCTGCCTGATTTTTGCCGGCGTGGTGTGGGCGGCACGCGAAGTGTCAGAAGGCCGCGATGCGAGCGTGCATCACCTGCAGGTAGGGATTCGTCATGTCGCGCCGTTGTTGTTGACGTCGGTCATTCCGCTGGCGGGCACGATCCTCTCGGCCATCCTGCTGATCGCACTGATCGGAACCGAGGGCGTGCAGCAGGCCAACGACGTCATGCTGAAACTGCAGGCCTTGATGGCGGATGGCGGGCAACCGGATCCCGCACAGGTCAATGCCCTGGTCGCTTCCTTGCCTGTCGTGCGATTTCTGTTCTGGATGCTGGTGACCATCGCATTGGCGCCGATCGTGGTTTGCCTGGTCATGGTGGCGGTGTCGGAGGTGATCTTTTCCGACCGCAGTGGATTCTCGGCGCTCAGGCTCAGCCTGGCGGCGAACGCCAAGAACTTCGGGGCACTGATCGTATTCTCACTGCTGCTCGCAGTGTTGTTGTTCGCACTGAGCCTGGTCCTGCAGATCATCGGCGTGATCGTGCAGTTCGTGCTGGGGCCGGTGATCGCGGTGCTGTTCACCAATCTGGCGTTGATGGGCGTGCTGATGCCGCTGCTGGCCGGCGCGGCTTACACCGCCTGGCGACAGATGCTGGGCAACGGATCAGCTAGCACACCGGGCGTTTCAATCCCCACGGTGTCGCACATCGAAGTGTAGTCAGCGTCGAGGATCGTCTCGAGCACCAGGCGGGCAACGCTGGCTCATCGCATGGGTGCGCTGCGGCGCGTTCAACGTGGTGCAGGCTCAGGGTTCGACGGGGCGCGGCTTCAACCACCCCGCGGCCAAGATGCCCACTTCGTACAGCAGGCACATCGGGATGGCGAGCATCAGCTGCGACACCACGTCTGGCGGCGTGATCAGGGCAGCGATGACGAACACGCCGACGATGGCGTAGCCGCGACCTTCGCGGAGCTGCTGCGGCGTGACCCAGCCCAGCAGCACCATGATCACCAGCGCCACCGGCAGCTCGAAGCTCACGCCGAAGGCCAGGAAAATCACCATGACGAAGTCCAGATACTTCGCCGGGTCCGGCGCCAGCGTCACGATGTCCGGCGTGAACACGGTCAGTGCGTGGAAGACGCTCGGCAGCACCAGGAAGTAAGCGAACGCACAGCCGGCGTAGAACAGCAGGATCGCCGAGACCAGCAACGGCATCGCCAACCGCTTCTCATGCTTGTACAAGCCGGGCGCGACAAAGCTCCACGCCTGGAACAGCAGCCAGGGCGAGGACAGGAACAGCGCCAGGAAGAACGCCAGCTTGATCGGTGCGAAGAAGCCCGAGGTGGGGTCGCTGGCGATCATCTGCGTCGCCTGGCCTGCGGGCAGCTGTGAGATCAGCGGGCGGGCGAGATGGTCGTACAACTGGCGCACGAACGGCAGCAGCGCCAGCAGGATGAGGCCGGTGCCCGCGAGCCCGCGGACCAGCCGCGTGCGCAGCTCCAGCAAGTGTTCCATCAGGCTGCTTTCGGCCTCCTGGCCCGACGATTCGCGGTTCATCGCGCTTCCTTCGGCGGGAACAGGTCGGCCGTGGTACCGACATCCGGCGCCGGTGCATCGTCGGCGGGCACGTCTTCATGCACGTCGGTGGTCGAGGCGAGGCGACCTTCCTCTTCGATCATCGGATCGGGATCGGCCGGCGGCTTGGCGAGCGCGGGGGGCGTGATCGCGGATTCGACGTCGTCACGCAGCGCCTTCGCATCGTCGCGCGCCGCCTGGCGCACTTCCTCGAACTGGCGTTCGGTCTCGCGCGCACCGTCGCGGATGCGCTGCTCGGTATCGCGCAGGGCGTCCTGGGCGTCCTTGAGGTTGCGCTTGAGCTCTTCGGACGCGAGCTCGCGCTCCAGTTCGTCCTTGACCGAGTACCACTGCGCGCGCGCGCGGCGGACCCACAGCCCGGCGAACCGTGCCGCCTTGGGCAGGCGTTCGGGGCCGAGCACGATCAACGCGACGACCGCGATGACCAGCAGTTCACTGAAACCGATGTCGAACATGGTCGCGGCGGAGATTCCGCCGGATCAGCTGGCGTCGCGGTCGCGCTCTTTGGAGGCGCTGGTTTCGTCGCTGCGGGACTGGTCGCCCAGCTGGCCGGCCGGCTTGTCGTCGCGCATGCCTTCCTTGAAGCCCTTCACGGCCTCGCCCAGGTCCTTGCCGGCGCTACGCAGGCGCTTGGTGCCGAAGACCAGCAGCACGACCACCAGCACGATGATCCAATGCCAGATGCTCAAACCGCCCATGGTGTGCTCGCAGAAAAGTAGGGACGCTCAGGATAGCGCAGCCCGGGGGTGCGGATGTTGATCCACACCCCATGACTTCCGTCAGGGCGTGCCGTCCAGCGGCTCGGTGCGGACTTCGCCTTCCTGAACCGGCTGGAAGCCCTGTGTCTGCGTCGGTGCCGGCGCTTCGACCACGACCGGCGCGACCGCGGGGGCCGGCGTCGCGGCGCGTGCCACGGAACCGCTGGTGCCGCGGTTGCTGCGGGCGAGCTCGGTGACTTCTTCGAGCTCATCGCGGAAACCGACCACCGCATCGGACGGCTGCCCGGCGCGGCTCTCGAAGATGGCGCGCGGCGTGGCGGCGCTGCCGTAGACGGCGGTGTTGGCTTCGTCGTCGATCTGCAGCACGGCGCCGTCGAGGGCCACGCCGGCGAACAGGCCGCGCGCGCGCGACCACGACCAGATCTCGGCCTTCAGCTGGCCATCGGTCGAGGCGGAGGCATTGCGGCCGACCGGGCCGGCGGCCACGCCGGCATCGGCGCCGAGGGTGAACTTGCCGTTGACGATGGAGTCCAGTGAACGGTCGTTGCGGAACACCAGCACCACGTCCGACGACTGCACGCCGGCCTGGAAACCGATGCTGCCACCGGTGAGCTTGATGAAGACCGGCTGCGACCAGCTGCCGTCCGGGTTCTTCACCGACATCAGGCCGTGGCCGCGACGGCCGCCGATGACCAAACCGGCTTTCAGGGTGTCCGGGATGACGACGATCGCCTTGCCTTCGTCCAGCAGCTTGTCGGGAATCCCGTTCTCGGGAATGCGCTGGATTTCGTTGAGCACGCGGACCGCATTGGTCGCGCGCTCGTCTTCCTTCGGCCCGGCGATGGCCTGGCCTGCGAACAGGGCGGCGGCCAGCGCGAGGGCGGTGGGCGGCAGCAAGCGGCGGGAGGTGCGGTTCATGGCGGACTCCGGAGAAGGACTCGCAGCAGAATGCTGCAACTGATTGAAAGTAGGCGTGAGCGCATGAATCTGTGCTGACGCGTGCGGGCGCTCTGACACAATAGCGCCCATGACCGACATGCCTTCCACCGCCCTGCTCGTCGTCAACCTCGGCACGCCCGAAGCGCCTACCGCGCCGGCCGTTCGCCGCTACCTGGGGGAATTCCTCAGCGACCGCCGCGTCGTGCAGATCCCGCGTATCGCGTGGCTGCCGCTGCTGTACGGCCTGATCCTGCCGTTGCGCGGTCCCAAGGCCGCGGCCAAGTACGCCAGCATCTGGTTGCCGGAGGGCTCGCCGTTGGCGGTCTACACGCGTCGCCTGAGCGACGTGCTGCAGGCGAGATTGCCGCGCTGGCGGGTGATGGACGCCATGCGTTACGGCGCGCCGTCGCTGGCGGCCCGCCTGCGTGCGCTGCGAGAAGAAGGCGTGCAGCGTGTCGTGGTGCTGCCGCTGTATCCGCAGTACTCCACGACGACCACCGAGTCGGTGCGCGACGTGGTGGTACGCGAGGCCGCCGGGCTCCAGGTGCACTTCATCGAGGACTATGCGGTCGATCCCGGCTGGTTGGGCGCCGTCGTCGCTTCGGTCCGCACCTGGCGCGCCACCCATGGCGCGGGCGAGCACCTGCTGTTCTCGTACCACGGCTTGCCGCAACGCCTGGCGCGTGCGGGCGATCCGTATCCGCAGCAATGCGAAGCGAGCACGCGCGCCATCGTCCAGGCGCTGGGCCTGCGCGACGACGAATGGACGCTGACCTACCAATCGCGCTTCGGCAAGGAGCGCTGGCTGGAGCCGGCCACCGATCTCACCCTGCGCGCACTGGCCGCCCGCGGGGTGCGCAAGGTGGATGTCGTGTGCCCGGGCTTCGCCGTCGATTGCCTTGAGACGCTGGAGGAGGTGGGCATCGGGTTGGCGGAAGAGTTCGCGCATGCCGGAGGCGAACTGCGCTACCTGCCTTGCCTCAACGACGGCGCGGGCCACGCGGATGCACTCGCGGCACTTGCACGCCAGGCGACAGGCGACGTCGCCGCATGACGCTGCGCGACTTCGAGCTGCAGATCCCACTGGGCCGCATTACCGGCTTGCGCAACGACGGCGATGGTGCGCGGGTGATCGCGCTGCATGGCTGGCTGGACAATGCGGCGAGCTTCGTCCCGCTGGCGCCACACCTGTCCGGCACGCACTTGGTCGCGCCCGACCTGCCGGGGCATGGCGGAAGCTCGCATCTCGCGCCGGGGGCCGAGTACACCAGCGGCGTGGCGGTGAACGCGGTGCTGGATATCGCCGATGCGCTGGGCTGGCAGACGTTCTCGCTGCTGGGGCATTCGATGGGTGCCGGCATCGCGAGCCTGGTGGCGGCCTCGGTGCCGGAGCGCGTGCAGCGATTGGTCGTGATCGAAGCGCTGGGTGGGTTGGCCGAGACCGTCGAGCGCACTGCCGACCGCTGGCGCGAAGCCATCGCGGCAGCGCGCGCGCTGCCGGGCAAGAAGCTACGGGTATTCTCGGACCTCACGACGCCGGTGCGCGCGCGCATGCAGGCGAACCAGTTGAGCGAACCGGCGGCGCGCCTGCTGGTCGAGCGGGGCGTGCGGGAGGTGGAAGGCGGGTACGTCTGGAGCAGCGATCAGCGGCTGACGCTGCCCACGCCGCAACGGCTGAGCGAGCCGCAACTTGCGCGCCTGGTCGCCGGCATCGCTTGTCCCACGACGGTGGTCTATGCGGATCCGCCGCAGGCCTACTTCCCTGAGCCCTTGCGGACCCAGCGCGCGCAGTTACTGCCGGACGGCCGGCTTCATGTCATCGCCGGTACGCACCACCTGCACATGGAAGACCCCATGGCGGTGGCCGACGTGATCGGCGATTTCCTGCGCGGCTGATCAACCCAGCTTCGCGCGCCGCAGGTCCAAGGCCAGGCGGATATCGCTCTTGCGGATGGGGGCCTGGTTGCGCCACCAGGCGTTGGTGACGACGTCCAGCTCCGGGTCTTCGCTGGAGAGCCGGCGTAGCAGTGCAATGTCCTCGGCCGTGGCGGGCAGCTCGTCCGGCAAGTAGAACGCATCAAGCGGTGAGCGTGCAGGTGTCCGTGTCACCCGGGCCAGCAGCGCCACCAGTGCGATCGCGAGCAGGCCATAGCCGGCCAACAGCATGGTTTGCGACGACAGTGCGCTACCGCGCCACGCCAGTGCGCCGCCGCAAGTGCTGAGGACGAGGAAAAGCCACGCCGCACGATCCATGCGGCGCATCTTGCCGGCTTCGCGCCGCCGCTCGCGTGCGCGGCGTGCCGCTTCTTCCACGGTGACGCCCTTGCGGCTCATCAGCGCGCGTCGCGCATGGATCGTCGCGCTGGTCTCGGACGCCGGCAGGGCATACAGCGAGAAGCGCGAAAGGGCAGGCAGCTCGTCGCTGCGGCCTGCATCGAGGTCCGCATCGAGAGCGGGCGGGGTGCGCGAAGCGGTGAGGGACATGAAGGTGACCGGACGAAGGAGTTGGCGCCGGGAGCGTGGCTCCATTCCCTGTGAGCCACCGGGCTCCCGGCCCCTTTTCATTCGCGAGGTGCATGCCGCGCAGGACATGGCGACCCGACGCGCCGATCAGTCGCTGGACAGCAGTCGATGCAAGCGGGATTTGAGGCGGCGTCCTTCCGCATGGAAATACGCGCGCTCATCGCGCCATGCCGGGAAACGGGATTCGACTTCCCGCCAGAAGGCAGGCGAGTGGTTGGCCTGCAGCAGATGGCAGAGTTCATGGACCAGGACGTACTCGAACGCCGACGCACGACCCAGCACCAAGGCCACATCCAGTGTCAGCGTCCCGTCAGGTGCGAGCGAACCCCATTGCGAAGACATCACCTTCAAGCGGATCTGGCGGGGCGCGCGTGGCAGGCCAGCCAGGTAGGCCGGCAGCCATCGGCCGATGTCCGCGCGCGCTTCGGCTTCGTAGAACGCGCGCAAGGTCCGTCGGAGGGTGGCATCGCTGGTGCGCGAGGATAGATCGATGTGGATCCCGTCATCCTGCTTCGTGATGCGAGTGAAGCGACCTTCGTGCCAGTGCAGCGGGAGATCCTCATCGCGCAACGGCAGGAAGGCGGTGACGCCGGGCGTCAGCGCGACGTCGTCTTGGTCCGGCGCGTATCGCGAGAGCTGATCGCTCAGCCAGTCCCGATGCTGCTGCAGGAAGCGATCGCCCGATACCAGGCTGGCACGCCACGGCAACGTAAGCCGCGCGCCGCGTTCGTCGACACTCAGCTTCAGGCGCTTGGCGCGCGGATCGCGGACACGCTGCACGTCCAGCGTGCGGCCATCTCCAAGCTCCAGCGTGACGACATCTCGCTCGACGCTGCGGGGCGTATGGGCGATCAGGCGGCGGAGCAGGGATGACATGCGGGCATCATAGCCGCGCTGTCGCGCGGCCGGAACTCACTCCGCCTTGCTGAGCTTCAGTGCGTGCTCGAGCACCAGGAACAGCCGCTTCAGCTCGCCCGCCATCAGCGCGAAGCGCGCATCGAGCTCGGCGCGCAGGTCGTCGTGCTCGGTGTTCTCCAGCTGGTCGACCGCGCCGTCGAGGAACTTCAGCTTGCGCACGATCAGGTCCTCGCCGAGGACGAACGACACGTGGTCGTCCAGCACCAGCGCGAGCTTGGTGACCTGCTTACCCGCTTCCAGGTGCTTGGCGATCTCGTCGCTCTGGAGTTCTTGGTTCTGGCACTTCACCACCGCGCCGCCTTCCATCGCGTCCTTGAGCTCGCATTCCTCGCCCAGCGACAGGCCTTCCGGCAGCGGTTCGCCGGCGATCCAGCCGGTCAGCACGCTGCGCGGGGCGACTTCCGCGTTGAGCGGCAGGGCGGGGAAGCTGCCCAGCGCGCGACGCACTTCGGAGACCACGTTCTCGCCGGTCTTGCGCGAAGACGCGTCGACGGCGATGAAGCCATGCTCCAGGTCGATCAGCGCGTCGGTGCGCGAGGGCTTCACGAACGCGCGCGGCAGCAGTTCATGCAGCAGGTCGTCCTTGAGGCGCTTGCGAGTCTTGCCGCCCGGCTTGCGCCCCTCTTTCTCTTCGATTTCCAGCAGTTTCTTCTGCAGCAGGTCGTTGACCACCGCCCCGGGCAGGATCTTGTCCTCGCCACCGACGCTCAACCATATCGCGTCGTTGATGCGGTGGGACAGCGCTTCTTCGCCACGGCCGAACGGGGAAATGAAGCCGCGCGAAGACAGCTCGAGCGGGCCGACGGGCTTGAGCGCGGCTTCGGGGAGCAGTTCGTCGAGCTGGGAGAAATCGAGGGAGGTCGGGAAGCGGAACAGCGTGAGATTGCGGAAGAACATCGACTATCCAGGATGAAGAAAGGTCACTCCACCCGCAGGCGTGCGGGTGGATCGGAACGGGTGGGGTTACAGCGGCGCTTCGCCGTCGGCGTTCGGTTCGCCGGCCAGCCAGGCATGCGCATCCGGCAGGGCGGCGCCATCGCGATGGCCCAGCGACAGGAAATCGAACAGCTTCGGATCGGAGAGCTGCGAAGGGCGGATATCGCCCAGCGCGCGCGCGATGGTCTCGATGCGGCCGGGCGTCTCGCGCTCCCAGGCGTCCATCATCTTCTTGACCTGCTTGCGCTGCAGGTTCTCCTGGCTGCCGCACAGGTTGCAGGGGATGATCGGGAACGCCTTGGCCTCGGCGTACGCGGCGATGTCGTCCTCACGGACGTAAGCCAACGGACGGATCACCACGTGCTTGCCGTTGTCCGACAGCAGCTTGGGTGGCATGCCCGACAGCTTGGCGTGGAAGAACATGTTGAGGAAGAACGTCGCCACCAGATCGTCGCGGTGGTGGCCCAGTGCGATCTTGGTGAAGCCGTTTTCCTCGGCGTAGCTGTACAGCGAGCCGCGGCGCAGGCGCGAGCACAGCGAGCACATCGTCTTGCCTTCCGGAATCACACGGCTGACGACCGAATAGGTGTCCTGCTCGATGATGTGGAAGGGCACGCCGACGCGTTCCAGGTACTCCGGCAGTACGTGCTCCGGGAACCCGGGCTGTTTCTGGTCCAGGTTCACCGCCACGAGTTCGAAGCGCACCGGCGCCTTCTTCTGGAGCTGCAGCAGGATGTCCAGCATCGTGTAGCTGTCCTTGCCGCCGGACAGGCACACCATCACCTTGTCGCCGTCCTCGATCATGCCGAAGTCGGCGATCGCCTGGCCGACCTGGCGGCGCAGGCGCTTGGCCAACTTGCCCTGCTCGTGCACGGCGCGGCGCGGATCGGCGGCCGGACGGCGCAGGACGGGGTCGGGAAGGGGCAGGACGGTGCTCATGGCGCCATTGTACCGGGGCGCGGTGACGGCCTCGGCGTGGGCGGTGTACGCTCGCCGGGTGGACGCCAGCAACCCCTCCGACATTGCCCAGAAGATCGCCGAACTCCGCGTGGAGCATCGGGACCTCGACGACGCCATCGCACGCCTCGTCGACGATACGGAGTCCGACGAGGTGGCCATCAAGCGGTTGAAGAAGCGCAAGCTCTGGCTCAAGGACTGCATCGCGCGGCTCGAGAGCGCGCTGATCCCGGACGAGCCCGCCTGACCCTGCGAGCGGCCCCATGGCTGGCCGAATCTGACGTGGCGCGTCACCCGAAGACGGTCCGATGCCCACCTCTCCGGCGCCCCCCTCGCGCCAAGTGACTGAAAACCCGGACGCGACCGCCGGTGCGCGGGCGCCGAGGCGCGCTGCCGAATAGTTGGCCCGATGCTTGCTTCAGTCATGGATGTGGGGGTTTTCCCTACGACCACGACCGTATGCCGTCCTGCCGGCGCCACGGTTCCCAACGACGAGCCATGCGCGCCCCACGCGCCGTGGCGAGGGAGCGGCATGGAGCAGGACAAACCTTTCAGTCACCGCATGGATCCGCGCCTGCGCGACACGCTGGCGGTGGCCGGCTCCGCGGAGGAGGCGACGGCGGGGCTGGGCCTGCGGGTGCGGCGTATTCCGCCGGGTGACCCATTGGGCGATGTCCCGCGCCTGCGCCGCGAGGTGTACTTCCACGAACAGGGCCAGGCCGGCGACCGCAGCAAGCGCGTCACCGATGGACTCGACGTGTGCGGTACGACGTTGTCGGTGGAGAAGGGCGCCCATGCCATCGCCACGTTGCGGCTGCACGACTTCTCGCCGCTCGCCGTGCAGGTGGAGTACGGCAGCCTGTTCCAGATCGACGCGTTCGCACGCACCTGGCCGCTGGCGCAGGTCGCCGTGGGCACGCGCTTCGCCGTGCAGGCCGACCAGCGCAGCAAGGCCGTGGTGGACCGTTTGATGGAGGACGCTTACCGGTGGGCGCAGGATGCGCGCATCCAGTTCTGCCTGCTGGCCTGCGAGCCGTTCCTGCACGATGTGTTCGAGCACTATGGCTTCCGCGAATACCTGCCGCCGGCGATCCTGCCGGGCGGTGTGGACCTGCTGCGCATGGTGCTGGTGCTGGACGACGAACCGCACCTGTCCGAGTGCGGTTCGCCGCTGCATCGCCTGGTCCGGGACCCCGCTCGCGCGCTCCCCGCGAAGGCGTGGCTCACGCGCCACTTCAACCTCGGCTACTGACGTCCGTCAGTCCTGCGTCGGCGCCGGTTCGGCCGGGCGCGCGGCTTCGGGGCTGACCTTCTCGATGGTGTGGCGCAATTCGCGGCCGAGGATCGCCTTGGCGTCGCGCGCCCAGGCATCCAGGCGCTCGTCGAACAGCAGCTTGCTGTTCTCGTCCGGCCACACCAGCTTCAGTTCGCGCAGTTTCTGGATGAAGCTGCGGAACAGGCTCTTGTCGAAGAATTCGGGCGCCGCCGGTGCGTACAGCAGGCTGAGGCGTTGCGCCGCCTGCTGGCACAGGCTTTCGAGTTCGGCCGCGCCCAGCGTGCCCGGGCCGTTCTTCACCAGCACCGAAATGGCGATGTAATAGCGCTCGAAGGCCTGCTGCAGCGAATGTCCGATCGCGCGCAGGCGGAACACCTCGTCGGTCTGGCCGGCGCTGCGGGCGAGGATGCCGCCATCGTCCTCGTTGACCTGCTGCAACAGCCCCTCACGGATGAACACTTCGATCGTGCGCTCCATGCGCTCGGCGAATTCGTCCTCGGTCCACGGCAGGAACAACTCCTCCTGCAGGAACGGGTACAGCGTGCGGCCCAGGCGCAGCAGGCCGGTGCGGCTCATGCGACGGTTGTTCTGGAAGCAGCACGCGATCCACGACGATGCCGTGAACAGGTGCAGCACGTTGTTGCGGTAGTAGCTGAGCAGCACGGCGGTATCGCCATCCACGCTCAACACGTCGCCCAGCGGGTGCTTGATCCGCTGCAGCATGTTGATCTCTTCGGCGTGCGCGATGATGCGCTCCGGCGAGTGCGGCGTGACGGTCACGCGGTCCGAGTAGGGCAGTTCGGCCAGCAACGTCTTCGACAGTTCGATCTGCGCGATCAGATCGGTCTCGCCCATCGCATGCTTCGGCGTGGACAGCAGCGCCAGCGCGAGCAGGTTGATGGGGTTCACGTCTGCGGCGCGGTTGATGTTGACGTGGATCTGCTGGGCCAGGGCGTCGACGGTGTCGGACAGCCAGGCCGGCTTCTCTTCTTCTCCGACCGGTTGCCCGTCCCACTCCGGCGCGTGCGTGGCGAGCGCATCGTTGAGCAGGATCGGCTCGCCGAAGTTCACCACCACCTGGCCGTAGTTCTGCCGCAGCACCTTGGGGATGCCCCACAGCACGGCCCAGATGGATTCCTTTTCCTTCGGCCTGCCGCTCAGCTCATCCAGGTAGCTGGTGCCTTCCAGCAGCTTCTCGTAGCCGATGTAGACCGGCTGGAACAGCACCGGCTTGCGCGGCTGGCGCAGGAACGCGCGCACCGTCATCGAGATCATCCCGCCCTTGGGCGCCAGCAGGCGGCCGGTGCGCGAGCGTCCGCCTTCGATGAAGTACTCCAGCGAATAGCCGCCGGAGACCAGCTGCGCGACGTACTCGGTGAATACCGCCGAATACAGCGGGTTGCCGCGGAAGCTCCGGCGCATGAAGAACGCGCCGCCCTTGCGCAGCAGCGTGCCCACCACCGGCAGGTTGAGGTTGATGCCGGCCGCGATGTGCGGCGGCACGATGCCGCGTTCGTACAGCAGGTACGACAGCAGCAGGTAGTCCATGTGGCTGCGGTGGCAGGGCACGTAGACCACTTCATGGCCCGGCGCGGCCTGCTTGAACTTGTCCAGGTGGTGGACCAGCACGCCGTCGTAGATCTGGTTCCACACGTGGCTCAGCAGGAAGCTGGCCGAGCGCACGACCGGATTGGAATAGTCGGCGGCGATTTCCCAGGCGTACGCGTGCGCCTTCTTCCACGCGTCCTCGGGCTTGGACTTGTCGCGCTTGGCCTGTTCGGCGATGGCTTCCTTCACCGGGTCGGCGGCGAGTACCTGGTCCACCAGCAGGCGGCGGGTGGACAGGTCGGGACCGATGATGGCTTCGCGGATGCGGTGGAAGTGCGTGCGCAGGACGCGCGACAGCTTGCGCACCGTGCGTTCGGGTTCCAGGCCTTCATCCACCGTGCCCCGCAGCGACACCGGCGGCGCGAAACGCACGATGGTGCCGCGGCCGTTGAGCAGGATCGCCAGCAGGCGGCGGAAGCGGCCGACGATGGCCCAGTTCTCCGAGAACAGCACCGAGAACCAGCCGCTCTGCTTGTCCGGTGCGCGGCCGACGAAGATCGAGACCGGCACCAGCTGCACGTCCAGTCCCGGATTGGCGCGATGCGCTTGCAGGAGCTTGGCGAGCGAGCCCGAATGGGTCTTGGCGCTGACCTGGTCGGGGATCAACGTACTGGCGTTGCGGCGCGACAGCGCCACGTAGGCGCGCTTGCGACCCAGCGGATTGCCGGGGACCGGCAGCGGCAGCAGCGGCGAGGGCAGGCCGGCGTCGCGGCAGGCCCGGTCGAGGATCAGGGCGTTGGAAAGACCGTAGTCCTCCAGCACGTAGCAGATCGGGCGCGTGTCCAGCAGTTCGCCGGGCGTCGCCGGTTCGATCGACAGCGCCAGCCAGGGATCGGCCAGGCGGCTCAACAGCCGCGCCCACAGCGGGCGCTTGGCCTGGCGCGTCGGCGCTGGCGGTGTCATCGGCGCGCCGGCTGTCAGCGACGCATCGCCATCGGCAGGGGCTCCGGAGGCGGGCGCGACATCGGCCGCCGGCTTCTTGTCCGGGGGCGTCGGCGCCGGGGCGTCCGGGAACGGCAGGGGATTCTGTTCAGGCATCGGCCGCATTATGGCGCACGCCCATGGGCGGCTGGAAAGCGGTTACAGGTGCCAACGGGCGCCGATCATCTGCCGGCGGTCCTCACCAGCACCTCGGACCACCCCCGCAAGTCCTTGATATCCAAGGGGCGGGGGTTCGACTCCCGCCGCGGATGCTCATCTTGTCGATGTCTTGCCGTTCTCGGTGGGCTCGGGCGGGGTCACGGGGGGGACGCCTCGGGGGCTGCATCGGCCTGGACGGCCGACAGTGCTTCTTCGGCATGCCGGAGGTAGTCGGTCAGGTACCAGTTCTTCCCCCGGCGCTCCAGGCTGACCACGGTGTCGATCTCGCGTTCGCCCAGCGGATAGTGGATGCGGACGGTGGCGGTGTCGCCCTGTTGCTGGACCAGGCCGGTGCGCAGGTCGGCAAAGGTGGTGTCCAGCGGCAGCCCGTAGCGGGCGAAGGTTGCCTTGGTCTCGATGAAGAGCGGTGTCAGCCGCCGCAGGCTGCCCTGCATGCCGGCTTTGGAGAGGGCCTCGTTTGACGCCAGGCCACTGCGCCGGGCCGCCGGGGCGAGCTTCGTCAGCGTCGCGCGGGCCAACGCGGGATCGCCCAACGGCGCCTGCTGCGCCCAGTCGCTGAGGGCGGCGATGACCTGCGCGTAGTGATCGCGCTCCTCCTGGGTGTAGTCGCCCTCGTTCTTCACGTACTGGACGCCGAACAGTCCCAGCGTGCGCGCGGCTTCGCGCAGGTCGCGGTCCTGGCGTGCGAACTGACGGTCGAAGCTGCGTTGCAGGGTGCGTTCGGCATCCTTTGCAGACAGCGCGGCCAGCATCGGCACCAGCTTGTCCTCCAGCGGAAGTTCGCTGAGCGGCCAGCGCACTTCGCCCTGGCGCCAGGCCGTCTCCAGCCGGGCATGCAGGTCCGGCGGCACGGCATCGCGGGCGAAAGCGACCAGGTCGTTGCGCTGCAGGTGCGAGGCGAGTTGGCGCACGGCGGCCGCGGGCTCGCTGGCGGCGCCGGCGAGCTCTTCGGGTTCGCGCTTCTTGCAGCCGGCCAGCAGGACGAGCGACAGCCCGAGGGCTGCCAGCACGCGCAGGACGGACGCGGACGGCTTCGGCTTCATGCAGTGACTCCCCAGTCGCCCCGCATCTTCGCGGGCGGCGCCGGGAGCGGCAAGCATGGCCGTCGCAAGTCGGCGGTCGTCGGGCAATAAAAAAGGGGACCCGGTGTCTTGCGACGCCGCGGGTCCCCTGAAATCCGGCCGAAACCGGAGGACGAAGTGTTGTGGCACATCTCCGGCCCGAAGGCCGGATGCGCACAGCCTACCTGCGCCCGAATGCTAAGGCAATACCTGAAATAACTTTGTATAAGTCATTGATTTTACTTGATCGCGCCTGCGATCTCGGCCTGGATCGCCTCGGCCGCCGCCTTGGGATCGGCCGCCTTGCTGATCGGCCGGCCCACCACGATGGCGTCGGCACCCAGCGCGAAGGCCTCGGCCACGCCCACCGTGCGCTTCTGGTCGTCGCCCACCGGGCCGCCCGGGCGGATGCCGGGACAGACGATGGAGAAGCCCGTGCCCGTGGCGGCGCGGATCATGCCTGCCTCCTGGCCGGAACAGATCACGCCGTCGATGCCGGCCGTCTGTGCGGCAAGCGCACGTTGGACGACGATGTCGGCCGGTTCGGCGCCGTTGATGCCCATGGCGCGCAGGTCGTTGCCATCCATCGAGGTCAGCACGGTCACCGCGAGCAGGCGCAGGTCGCCTTCGCGCGCGGTGGCGGCCGCTTCCATCATCCCCGCGTGCCAGCCGTGGATGGTCGCGTAGGTCACCGGCCAGCGGGACAGTCCGCGGATCACCCCCGCCACGGTGGCGGGAATGTCGAAGAACTTCAGGTCGACGAACACCCGCTTGTCGCGGCGGGCGAGCTCGTCCAGCACGGTGAAATAGTCGCCGCTGGCGAGCAGCTCCATGCCGATCTTGTAGAACTGCACGGCGTCGCCCAGTCGGTCGACCCACGCCAGCGCGTCGGCACCGGACGGCGCATCCAGCGCGAAGATCAGGCGCTCGCGCGCTGTCAGGGCGACCGGGCCCCGGCTCACGGCGCGTAGTCCAGCGCGTCGCGCTTGGCCTGGGTGCGTGCGGCGGCCGGCTGGTCCCAGGCGTTGTTGAACAGCGCCGGTTCCCACGAACCGTAGGTCGGATTGGGCAGCATCCACCAGCGCTCGCCGAACCAGTCGTCGTATTCGTCGAACAGCGCCTGGCGTCCGTCACGGGTGTTGGCTTCCACCTGGACGAAGTCGCCGATCTGGTCGCCGAACTGCATCAGCACGCGGTACTGCTGCCCTGCCAGGCGGCGGCGGCAGTTCTTCTCGGAGCCGTTCTGCTCGCAGCCTTCCAGCACCGTACCCAGGCCGAGGAACACGCTCTCGTCCGCCACCGGCAGGCCGGCCTCGCGCAGGTTGGCCAGCGTCGCCTCCTTCAGATGCACGGCGCGGTTGGAGATGTAGAGGATGGTGACGCCCTTCGCGGCGGCGGCCTTGGCGAAATCCACCACGCCCGGCAGCGGCTTGGCCTTCTTCTCGGCCACCCACTGGTCCCAGCTGATTTCGTCGTATTCCTTGCCATCGCGGATCAGGCGCGCCTGGTAGGGCGAGTTGTCCAGCACGGTTTCGTCGACATCCATCACCACCGCGGGCTTCAGGCCCGTGGCGGCATTGCCGCGTTCGGCGGGGACCAGCGCGTCCCAGTTCTTTTCCTTCAGCGCCACGTCGAGGTGGTCGGCGGCGGCACGGAAGGTCTGGGTGGTGATCGCGCGGTACTCGACCGACGTCTGCACCCACGCCACGGCATTGAGGTTGTCGTGCGTGCCGGTCGGCTTGGCGGCGGTCGACGTCGCGGGCGCTGCGGGTGTGGCGGCATCGGCCGGCGCGGCGGCGGGCTCGGTGCGCTTGCACGCGGACAGGGTCAGCAACGAAGCCGCCAGGCCGGCGGCGAGCAGGGAAACGCGCATGGGAGATCCGGTGTTCAAAGTGCAGGAATTCTAGCCGACCGGTGTTACACGCGTCGTTCGGCGGCGTGGCGTGCGCGGGTTATCCTGCCGGCCCCTGCCAGATGCCACCGCTCCCATGGACGACACGACCATCGTGCTGAACGCCGCCGAGGCCCGCCTGCTGGGCTGCCTGATCGAGAAGGAAGCCACCACGCCGGACACCTATCCGCTGACGATCAACGCCGCGCAGTCCGCCGCCAACCAGAAGACGGCGCGCGAGCCGGTGATGGCGCTGGATCCGGGCGCGGTGAACCACGCGCTGCGCCAGTTGGAGCAGAAGGGACTGGCGAAGCAGGTGTTCTCGTCGCGCGCGGAGCGTTACGAGCACCGCACGGCCGCGTTCTTCGGCATTCCGCAACAGCAGGTCGCGCTGCTCGGCCTGCTCGCATTGCGCGGCCCGCAGACCGTGCATGAGCTGCTGGCGCGCTGCGAACGCCTGTGCCGCTTCAATGATGCAGAGGATGTGCGCCATCACCTGGACCGGCTGATCCAGCGCGAAGCGCCCCTCGTTGTGCAGATCCCGCGGGGTCCCGGCCAGCGCGAAGACCGTTACGCGCACTTGCTGGGCGGGCCGGTGGACGTGGCCGCGATCGCCGCGCGTGTGCCGTCTTCATCGGTCGGCGATGCCGCCGATCCCGAGCTGGAAGCACGCGTCGCTGCGCTCGAAGCCGAGGTGGCGGATCTGCGCGCACAGGTGGAGCAACTGCTGGCGGATCGCGCAGGCTGACACTCAGTCCGCGTCGAGCGGCATCGCCAACAGATCGGTGACGCCCACATCCACGCCTGCCTGCGACAGCAGCGTGGTGACCTGCCCGCGATGATGGGTCTGGTGGTTGAACAGATGCGTCACCACCCCGAGCACATCGCGCGTGAAGTGCGCGCCCCGCGTGCTGGTGTAGGTGAGCGATGCCGCGAGCTGCAAGGGTGTCAGCGTGGCGATCCACTGCAGGATCAACGCATCCAGCCACGCGCGGCGCTCGCGCAACAATGGCAGCGTCGCGTAAGGCACGGCGTCCAGTGTGGTCGGCATCGGCGTGTCGTCCAGTGCCGCCAGCACGGCGGGCGCATCCGGTGCGGCAGCGAAGCGTTTGAGCCAGATCGTGTCGGTGACGACCAGGTGGTTCAGCGTCCCCAGGATCGAGCCGAAGAACGCGCCGCGGTCGGCCACGAGCGCGTCATGCCCCAGCGTCGCCGCGGCGTCGTACACGCGGCGGTTCATCCACTGGTTGTAGGACGCCAGCATTGCCAGCCGGGGATCAGCGGTCATGTCGATGCGTCCTCGGCATGTGCTCAGCGCTTCTCTTCCATCAGTCCCACGAGATTGCCGTCCGGATCGCGCAGGAAACCGGTCCACAGGGCATGGTCCGGCATGCGTGCGGCGAGCTGGGGCGCGCGTTCCTCGGTGGCGCCACGCGCGACGAGCGCGGCCTGCGTGGCCTCGATGTCCTGCACGCTGAAGTAGAGGATCGAGTTGGCGCCCACCGCGCCTGCGCCCTGCGGCGTGGTCAGCATCACGCGGATGCCGCCGGCGTCCAGGAATGCCAGCGTCGGCGCGGGTTGGAACAGGAAGGCCAGGCCAAGGGCATCACGGTAGAAGGTCAGCGCCGCGTCGACGTCGCTTACGGTGATGGCGATCTGACGGATGGTGGAGAGCGTCGTGGTCATCGCGGAACCTCTGGGGTCAGTTCGGTCTACGGCTGCTGCGCAGCAGGAGCAGGCTGCCGATCAGGGCGCCGACCAGCGATGCCGCCAGCCCCAGCGCCGATGCGATCAGCAGTTCGCGAGGCCACGACATCGGCGTGCCGGCGGTGTCGCCGACAAACATCCGCAGCAGCACCGCCGCAGGTGCGGCTGCGGCGATCAGCAGCCAGAGCGAAACGAAGCGCCCGGTGCCGAAGGCCCGCAGCATCATCGCGACCACGGCGATCGCGGCAAGCCCGGGTCCATAGAACGCGCCGGGCAGGGCCGTCATCGCGGAGGGCGCCTGCCAGTACGGGAAGCCCACGCCGACCAGGGCGATCAGGAAACCCACCAGCCACCAGATCCGGCTGTTGCGCGTCATCGTCTGTGCTCCCGTGGATGCCGGCCAAGCGTACCGCGTCGCGCGCGGCGTGGGCACGGCTTCAGTCGAACATCGCCTGGATGGCGGCCAGCCCGGCGCTGGCGCGCTCTTTCTTGCGTTCGGCATCGGCGACCGGATCGGCGCCGTCGCGTTGCAGTTCGTCGGCGGGCAGTTCGTCGATGAAGCGGCTGGGTTGAAGCCGCAGGCGCTCGCCGAAGCGACGCGTCTCGCGATTGTGGCTCAGCCAGAGCTGCAGCTTGGCGCGGGTGATGCCCACGTACATCAGGCGACGCTCTTCCTGCAGGTTGCCTTCCTCGACGCTCGTCTCGTGCGGCAACGTGCCATCTTCGCAGCCGACGATGAACACGTAGGGAAATTCCAGGCCCTTGGCGGCATGCAGGCTCATCAGGCGTACCTGGTTGCCGCCGTCGTCCTTGTCGTTGCGCGACAACAACGCGAGCTGCGCGGCGAGATCACCGGCCGAACTACCGCGCGGTCCGCCTTCGAACCAGTCCGCCAGCTCGTCCAGGTTGGCGCGGCGGCGCTGGAACGAGGCTTCGTCCTTGCATTGGGAGCGCAGGTCAGCCAACAGGCCGGAGCGCTCGCTAAGCCGGCGGACGAGATCGGCCGGCGGCAATTCCTCCGCATGCCGGCGCAGGTCGCGCAGGATGTCGACGAAGGCGCTCAATCCATTGGCGGCGCGTGGCGAGAGCGCCTTCAGCGCGCCCATCGATTCGGCGGCGCGCGACAGCGGCAGGTGTGCGTGTTGCGCCATTTCGGCGAGCTTGGCCAGCGAGGTGGCGCCGACCTCGCGCTTGGGCGACTGCACTGCGCGCAGGAACGCCGCATCGTCGTCGGGATTCACCAACAAGCGTAGCCAGGACAGCGCGTCCTTCACTTCCTGGCGCTCCAGGAACGCGGTACCACCGGTCAGGTGGTAGGGGATGCGCAGCAGCTGCAGCGCCTTCTCCAGCGCGCGCGACTGGTGGTTGCCGCGGAACAGGATGCAGAAGTCGCTCCACGCCGCGCTCTTCGATGCGTGCACGAACGAAATCTCGGCGGCGACTTTCTCCGCCTCGTGCTCGTTGTCGCGGCATTCCCATACACGGATGCGCTCGCCGTCGGCCTGGTCGCTCCAGAGCTTCTTGGGGTGCTCGTGCGGATTGTTGGCGATCAGTGCATTGGCTGCGCGCAGTACGCGATTGCTGCAGCGGTAGTTCTGCTCCAGCTTGACGATCTGCAGCGCCGGGTAATCCTTCGCCATCTGCAGCAGATTGTCCGGGTTGGCGCCGCGCCAGGCGTAGATGCTCTGGTCGTCGTCGCCCACGCAGGTGAAATCGCCGCGCTCGCCCGCGATCGCCTTCAACAGGCGGTACTGCGCGTCGTTGGTGTCCTGGCATTCGTCGACCAGCAGGTAGCCGATGCGCTCGCGCCACGCTGCCGTGATTTCCGGGTTGCTCTCGAGCACCTGCACCGGCAGGCGGATGAGGTCGTCGAAGTCCACGGCGTTGAACGTGGTCAACCGGTCCTGGTAGCGCTGGTACAGCAGCGCGGCTTCCTTCTCGCGGTTGGTGCGCGCTTCGGCCAGGGCCTCTTCGGGCGAAAGGCCGGCGTTCTTCGCGCGCGAGATCAGGTTCTTCGCCATCTCGACATCGTCGGGCTTGGCGCCGTACATCAGGTCCTTGACCTGCGCGCTGGCGTCGTCGGCGTCGAAGATGGAGAACCCGCGCTTCAGACCCACGGCAGCATGTTCGATCTGCAGGAACTTCAGGCCCAGCGCGTGGAAGGTGCAGATCGTCAGGCCTTCGGCCGCATCGCCCTTGATCCGCTTGGCCACGCGTTCGCGCATTTCCTTGGCGGACTTGTTGGTGAAGGTGATCGCTGCGATCCGCCGTGCCGGGAAGTGGTTGCCGGCGATCAGGTGCGCGATCTTCTCCACGATCACGCGCGTCTTGCCGCTGCCGGCGCCCGCGAGCACCAGCAAAGGGCCCTTGCTGTGAAGGACGGCGGCGCGTTGGGGGGGGTTGAGACCGTGCATGGGACGTGCGAGTGCGTAGGCCATCAGTTTACAGACAACGGCGCGCGGCTTCTCCTAGCATGGCGTTCATTCCCGCCGCCGAATGCAGGCCCGCGCCATGAATGCCTTCCGATGCCTCGTGCTCGCGGTCACCCTGGGCCTGGCGGCCGTGCCGGCGGTCGCGCAGGAGGCGAGGATCGATCCGGCGGTGCTGACCGAAGGCTTCCTCGCCGCCCATCCGGACCTGCGTTGGCGCGCCGAGGGTGTCAGATCGTACGAGAAGAAGGACTACGCGGTTGCGCTGGCCGAATTCAGGCGGGCCGCGTACTACGGCGACAAGCCGGCGCAGGCGATGATCGCCGAGATGTACTGGAACGGCATCGGGGTCGCGACGGACAGGTCGCTGGCCTATGCCTGGATGGACATCGCGGCGGAACGGCTGTACCACGACTTCCTGGTGCGGCGTGAGGGCATCTGGAGCGCACTCGACGCGGCCGAGCAGCAGGATGCGCTTTCGCGGGGCCAGGCGCTCATGGCCGAGTACGGCGACGATGCCGCCAAGCCCAGGTTGGAGAAGATCCTTCGTCGCGAGCAGCGCCGGGGAACGGGAAGTCGGGTTGGTTTCGTCGGCAATCTCACCATCGTCCCGTTCACGGGTCCGCTGGCGGGCACGGGGATGACGTTGACCGGCGAGGAGTACTACGCGCCCCAGTACTGGCAACCCGAAAAGTACTGGCAGCTGCAGGATACGATCTGGAAAGCGCCGCTCAAGGGGCGGGTCAAGGTGGGTGAGCTCGAGAACGTGCCGGCGGAACCGGCCGACCCGCCGGATGGCAAGGACAAGTGACGCCGCGCGGTAGAATCCGCGCATGGCCAAGCTCTATTTCTACTACTCGGCGATGAATGCCGGGAAGACCACCACGCTGCTGCAATCGGCACACAACTACCGTGAGCGCGGGATGCGGGTGGCGATCCTCACCCCGCGGCTGGACGACCGCGCCGGCGCCGGCGTGGTGGCTTCGCGCATCGGCTTGCGCGCCGATGCGGTGGCATTCGAGCGCGACGACGATCTCGAGCGCTGGATCCGCGACGACATCACGGCCCACGGCAAGCTGGACTGCGTGCTGGTGGACGAGGCGCAGTTCCTCAGCCGCGCGCAGGTCTGGCAGTTGAGCGAGGTGGTGGATGCGTTGCGCATCCCGGTACTGTGCTACGGCCTGCGCACCGACTTCCGCGGTGAATTGTTCGAAGGCAGCCAGTACCTGCTGGCCTGGGCCGATGAAATGAGCGAGATCAAGACCATCTGCCACACGGGCAAGAAGGCGATCATGACGGTACGCGTCAATGAGCAGGGCCTGGCCGTGCAGGATGGTCCGCAGGTCGAGATAGGCGGCAACGAGCGCTATGTGTCGGTGAGCCGTGCCGAGTTCAAGAAGATCGCACGTGGCGAGGGTCGCATCGAGCCCCTGCAGCCGGGGCTGCCGCTGGCGTGAGCCGCGTCAGCGGCAGGCGACACGCAGGTCCGCGATTTCTCGCGGGATGATGCCGCCGTCGGGCAGCGCGGTACGCAGTTCGCCGGCCAGGGCATCGAGCTCGCGCCGTGCGCGTTCCTTTTCGCCTATCTTGCAGCGCGCTTCGGCCAGGTAGGCGCGCGACAGCCAGCGCAGCTTCGGGGCCTCGCTACCGCTGCCGTCGTGGCGCGCGAGCGCTTCGAGCGGCGCGATCGCGTCCTGCGGGCGCCCCAGCCGGGTCAGGTGGCGGGCCATCGAGAGTTCCGCGAACCACGTGCGCGGATGCTCCGGGCCGAAGCCCACACGCGTCAGTCGCACTGCGCGATCGAAACGTTCGGTGGCGCCGACCAGGTCGCCCTTGGAGGCGAGCACCTCGCCGATCATGCGATCCGTCTCGCCGATCAGGGCATGGCTGGCGCCGATCGTGGAGACCCGCATCTCGCGTGATTCCTCGAGCGCGGCCAGCGCGTCGTCGTAAAGTCCCGCGCTGTGCAGCACCATGCCGTAGTTGAACAGGCCGCCCGGCAGGATCTGGAAGCTCTCGTTCGCCCGCCAGATGCCCACCGCCCGCGCCACGTCGCGCACTGCGGTGTCGTAGTCGCCGCGCTCCCACGCGATGATGCCCATCGAGTTCCAGCTGGAGGCGGCATCGCGATGGTTGGGGCCCAGCGACTCCAGGGTCATCGCATGCAGGCGGCGCAGTTCGGCGTCGGCTTCCTCGAGCTGGCCCAGATCGACCTGGACAGCGGCGATATGCCGGCGCAACGCCTGCGTCAGCGGATGGCGCGGCCCGTGGATGTCTTCCGCCAATTCGCGCGCGCGCTGGAACGAGGCCAGCGCCGCGTCGGTCTCGCCGCGGTTGCGGTACAGCAGGGCCAGGCTGCGCTGGATCTCCACCGCCAGCGGATGGCGCGCATGGCCATGCGCCTGCAGGTGCGCCAGCGCCGCACGGTAGCCGCGCACGCCCGCATCGGCATTGCCCAGTTCGACGTCCAGCTGGGCCAGGTCGCGCAGGTTCTCGGCCACGCCGGCCTCGTCCTTCAGGTTGCGGCGGATCGTCAGCGAGCGGTCGAACATCTGTCGCGCCAGCTGCTTCTCGCCGGCATCGGCACGGCAGCGCCCGTTCTGCGACTGGAACTCCGCCACGGCCAGCGGCAGGCGCGACTGCAACGTGGTCAGGCGCGCTTCCATCGTCGCCATCGCCTGCACGCATTGGCGCGATCGACCCAGCAGGCGCAAGACCCGGCCGTGCTGGGTCGCCGCCTGCAGGCGCAAGCTGTCCGGCGCGTCGTCGGCGATGGCGAGCACGCGTGACTGTTTCTCCAGCAGGGCCAGCGATTCGTGGTAGTCGCCCAGGCCCAGGCGCAGGCGGGCGATCACGCCCAGCAGTTCGGCCTGCGCCAGCGGCTGGTTGGCGAGCTCGCGCTCGCCGCGGCGCTCGCCGGCTGCCAGCAGTTCCCGCGCGTCGAACGTGTTGCCCTGCTGCGAGGCGCCCGCGTTGTCGAACAAGCCGATGACGAAGTCCTGCATGGCCTGCGCGCGCGCGGCTTCGCGCATCGCCTGGCGGCCCTGCCACAGGCTCATGCCCAGCGCGGCGACCAGCACGGTGGCAGCCAGCCCGCCACCCGCGAGGGCCCAGCGGTGCCGCACCAGGTACTTCTGCAGGTGGTAGCCCACGCTCTGCGGGCGCGCCTGGATCGGGCGACCCTCCATGTGGCGGCGCAGGTCCTGCGAGAGCGCTTCCACCGACGGATAGCGGTGCTCGGGCAGCTTCTGCAGTGCCTTCAGCGCGATGTTGTCGAGATCGCCTACCAGCTTGCGCGCGTTGCGGCGCGCGTCCGGGCACCGGCTGCGGCTGCCGTCGGTGGTGCGCAGCGTGGCGACCGAGGGCTTGAGTGGTTCCACCGCCAGGATGGCCTGTTCCCATTCGGCGTCGGTCTGCCGGCGCAGGCGATACGGCTTGGTATCGGCGATCAGTTCGTACAGCACGACGCCCAGCGAATAGACGTCGGTCATCGTCGTGACCAGTTCGCCGCGCACCTGTTCCGGCGCGGCGTAGTGCAGCGTGAACGCGCGTACTTCGGTGCGCGGGTGCACGGGCGCGGGCTCGGGATCGTCGAGCAGCTTGGCGATGCCGAAGTCCAGCAGGCGCACGTCGCCGCCCGGCGTCACCAGGATGTTGGACGGTTTCAGGTCGCGGTGGACGATCAGGTTCGCGTGCGCATGGCTGACTGCTTCGCAGATCTGCAGGAACAGCGTGAGTCGCTCTTCCAGGCCGATGTTGTTGGCCTGGCAGTAGTCGGTGATCGATACGCCCTCGACGTACTCCAGTGCGAGATACGGCTGGCCCTCGCTGCCGATGCCGGCGTCGAGCAGGCGCGCGATGTTGGGATGCTCCAGCCGCGCGAGGATTTCGCGCTCGCGGGTAAAGCGCAGGCGCAGGTTGGGGTCGGCCAAGCCGGGACGCAGCAACTTCAGGGCGACGCGGCGCTGGTACAGGCCATCTGCGCGCGAGGCCAGCCAGACCATGCCCATGCCGCCTTCGCCGAGCAACGATTCCAGCTGATAGGGGCCGATGCGGATGCCGGGCTTCAGCTGCCCGGGCTTGTCGACCAGTGGCTGGTCGATGAAATCGTCGCCTTCCTCTTCCAGGGCGAGCAGCTTCTCGAGTTCGCGCGCGGTCTCGGGATCGTCCGCGCGCAGGATCTCCAACTGCTGCGCGCGTGCCTCCGGGTCAAGCTCCAGCAGGACGTCCAGCAGCGGTGACAGGCGTTGCCAGCGTTCGACGTCCATCGGGCGGTGTGCAGCGCGGGCTCAGCTGTCCTGCATGGCCGACAGCAGGAACATGCGTGCCTTCTGCCAGTCGCGACGGATGCTGCGTTCGGAGCGTTGCAACAGCTCGGCGATTTCCAGTTCCGACAGGCCGGCGAAATACCGCATTTCCACCACCTGGGCCAGGCGCTCGTCCGCAGCGGCGAGCTTTTCCAGCGCATCGTTCAGCGCCAGCATGTCCTCGTCGAGGCGCAGGTTGCCTTCCACTTCTTCCGGGATATCGGCCACGCGCTTGAGGTCGCCGCCGCGCTTGCGTGCCAGGCGGCTGCGCGCGTAGTCGACCACCACGCTGCGCATCGATGAGGCGGCATAGGCGAAGAAGTGCGCGCGGTCCTCGAACTTGGCCGTGCCGGTCGAGCCGAGCAACTTCAGGTAGGACTCGTGCACCAGCGCGGTGGCATCGAGGGTGTAGCCGTGCTGGCCCGACAACTGCCGGCGGGCCATGGTGTGCAATTCCTGGTACAGCGTGGCCAGCACGCGGTCCAGCGCGGCGCGATCGCCGCTGCGGGCCGAGTCCAGCCAGAGCGTAATGTCGGGTGCGTCCGCCATCCGTGTTCCCCACGAAGCCAAGGGCGCGAATATAACGTTATTCGACGAAGGTCGGACATCCACCCAACGGCACGGGCGGACGGCTCAGCGCTGGCAATGGCCGCACCAGACCGTGGTCCGCTGGCCGATGTTGGCCTGCTTCATCGGTCGGCCGCAGCGGGGACAGGGTTCGCCGGCCCGGCCGTAGGCGGAGAGCTCCTGTTCGAAGTAGCCGGGTGCACCATCCGGGCTCAGGAAATCCCGCAACGTGGTGCCGCCGCGGGTGATCGCGTAGGCCAGGATCTCCTTCACGGCCCCGGCCAGCGCCACGTAACGCTCGCGCGACACCTTGCCGGCCGCGCGCAGCGGCGAGATGCCTGCACGGAACAGGCTCTCCGCGGCGTAGATGTTGCCCACGCCCACCACGACCGCCTGGTCCATCAGGAAGGTCTTCACCGGGGCCTTCCGCCCGCGGCTCAGGTCGAACAGGTAATCGCCGTCGAAGGCGTCTGAAAGCGGTTCCGGCCCCAGTCCTTGCAGCAACGGGTGGACTTCGCCCGGGGGTTGCCACAGCAGCGAGCCGAAGCGGCGGGGGTCGTTGAAGCGCAAGACGCGGCCTGCGTTGCCGTGCTCGTCGTCCAGGGCGATGTCGACATGGTCGTGCGCCGTCACCGGGGTGGTGGCCGGCAGCACGCGCAGGCTGCCGGACATGCCCAGGTGCAGCAGCGCGCTCCCGGCTTCGGTATCCATCAGCAGGTACTTCGCACGCCGGCGCACGGCCTGGATGCGCTGGCCGGGCAGGTCGCGCGCGACCTCGGGCGGGATCGGCCAGCGCAGGTCGGGCCGGCGCAGCGTCACCACCTGGATGCGTCGGCCTTCCACGTGCGGCGCCAGCCCGCGGCGGGTGGTCTCGACTTCGGGTAGTTCAGGCATGGCCGGGCACGGCTCCGTAGTACTCGCCTTCCTGGCGCACCTGCACCGGACCACCGAAGGCATGGCTCAGCTGCGCCTCGGTCAGCGTGCCCGCACGGTCGCCGTCCGCACAGACCGCGCCATCGCGCAGCAACAGCACGCGGTCTATCTCCGGAATGATCTCTTCGATGTGGTGCGTGACCAGCACCAGGGTGATGCCGCGCTGCGCGAGGCTGCGCATCAGGCCCAGGAAATGCCGCCGCGCCACCAGGTCCAGCCCCGCGGTGGGTTCGTCCAGCAACAGCGCTTCGGGTTCGTGCACCAGCGCGCGTGCGATCAGCACCCGCCGCATCTCGCCGGTGGACAGCTCGGCCACCTGGCGGTCCGCCAACGGCGTTGCGCGCACCTGTTCCAGGGCGTGGCGCGCCTTCGCGCGCATCTCGGCGTCCACTTGCCGGTGCGGCGGCACGACGAAGCTGGAGAAAAAGCCGGTGATCACCGCATCTTCCACGCGCAGGTACGGCATCTGCTGGAGGTCGCGGGTCAGGTCGCTGGTCACCACGCCGAGACGATTGCGCAGCTCGTTCACGTTCCAGCGGCGCAGGCCGAACACCTTCACCGGCGCATCGCCCTCGCGGGCGAGCGGATACAGCTCGCGGCTGATCAGTTTGATGAAGGTGGATTTGCCGCACCCATTCGGCCCGAGGATGGCGGTGTGCTGGCCCAGCGGGATCCGCAGCGACAGGTCGTGCAGCACGCGGGTGGCGCCGCGCACCACGGTGGCGCGGTCCAGTTCGAACAGCGCGACGGGCGTCGTCGCGGCGGGAGAAGCGGTCAGGTTCATCAGGGGCGGTGCGGGGAGGTGCCGGTGCAGCGTACCTGAATCCATCCCGCGGCCGACATGCGCGACATCGCCCTACAATGCCGTCATGCGCTCCCGCCTTCTCCTGCTCGCCATCCTCTGCTCGCCCTGTGCTGCGCAGGCGCAGGTCACCGCCACCGGCGACTACCTCGCGCGGATGGACACCGACCGCGATGGTCGCGTCAGCCTGGCCGAGTACCAGGCCTGGATGAGCTACGCCTTCGAGGGCATGGATCGCAACCGCGATGGCGTGCTCTCGGTGGACGAATTGCCGGGCGGGCGCGGCAAGCCGATCACCCGCGAGGCGCATCTCGCCCAGTTGGCCGAGCGTTTCCGGCGCCAGGACGTGGACCGCGACGGCTTCCTCAGCGCGAAGGAACTCGCGGCACCTCCGCAGTGATCCGCCTCAGGTGTGGATCAGGCGGCCACCGGCGAACGCCCAGTTCTCCCAGGTCGTTTCCTTGAAGCAGACCATGACGTTCTCGGGATTCCGCCCCGCCGCCTGCAGGCGCTGCATCAGGTCGGCCAGCAGCGCCTTCTTCACCTTCACGCTGCGCCCGACCGACCACAGGATCTCGATCAGCACGAAGTCTTCGTCGCGTGCGCCGGCGACATCGGGGTAGGCCGGGTCGTAGCGGAAGTCTTCGTCGGACAGCTCCAGCACGCGCTGGAAACGGTCGGTCGCCGGCACGCCGGAGGCGACCAGCGCGGCATGCACCGCATCGAGCACGGACGATTTGAAGGCCGCGTCCTTCGGCTTGCGGACGGTCACGGTGACCAGGGGCATGGCGCAACTCCGGCGGGATGAAGATCCCAGCTTATCCCGCCGCGCGTCGCACAAAAGAAGACGCCGGCCACGGGGGCCGGCGTCGAGGTGGCCGGTCCTGGGAGGGACCGGCCCGGGGAGGAGCGTTTACTTCGTGATGTCGACGTCCTTCGTCTCGCGCAGGAACAGCGTGCCGATGATCAGCGTCATCACGGCGATGCCGATCGGGTACCACAGGCCGTAGTACAGGTTGCCCGTGGCCGCCACCAGTGCGAAGGAAATCGCCGGCAGGAAGCCACCGAACCAGCCATTGCCGATGTGGTACGGGAGCGACATCGAGGTGTAGCGGATCTGCGTCGGGAACAGCTCGACCAGGTAGGCGGCGATCGGGCCGTACACCATGGTCACGTAGATCACCAGGATCCAGAGCAGGAAGATCGTCATCGGCACATTGATGCGATCCGTCGGCGCCTTCTCCGTGTAACCGGCCGCACCCAGCGCCGTCTTCAGTTCACCACCGAACGCGGCGGTCTTGGCCTTCACGTCGTCGCCGGACAGGCCGGCGGCTTCGAACGACGCCACCGAGGCTTCGCCGACGCGGACCTGCGCCAACGTGCCCGGCGCGGCCGATTCCACGCTGTACGGCACGCCGGCACGGGCGAGGGCGGCGGTGGCCTGGTCGCACGAACTGGTGAACTTGCGCGTACCCGGGATCGGGTCGAACTGGAAGGAGCAGGTGTTCTTGTCCGCGACCACCACGGCCGGCGAGTTGCGGCTGGCTTCTTCCACGCCCGGATTGGCGAAGTGGGTGATGCCCTTGAAGATCGGGAAGTAGGTCACCGCGGCCAGCAGGCAGCCCGCCATGATGATCTTCTTGCGACCGATGCGATCGGACAGCCAGCCGAAGAACAGGAAGAACGGCGTGGCGAGGAACAGCGCGGCGGCGATCAGCAGGTAGGCGACGGTGGAATCCACCTTCAGGATGCTCTGCAGGTAGAACAGCGCGTAGAACTGGCCGGCGTACCAGACGACGGCCTGGCCGGCGGTGGCGCCGAACAGCACCAGCAGCATCAGCTTCAGGTTGCCGCCCTTCAGCGAATCGCGGAACGGTGTCTTCGAGCCCTTGCCTTCGGCCTTCATCTGCTGGAACAGCGGGGATTCGCTCAACTGCAGGCGGATCCACACCGAAATGCCGAGCAGGATGATCGACGCCAGGAACGGAATGCGCCAACCCCAGGCTTCGAACGCCTCGGTGCCCAGTGACAGGCGGCAAGCCAGGATCACCAGCAGCGACAGGAACAGGCCCAGCGTCGCGGTGGTCTGGATGAAGGCCGTGTACAGGCCGCGCTTGCCGTCCGGCGCATGCTCGGCCACGTAGGTCGCCGCGCCGCCGTACTCGCCGCCCATCGCCAGGCCCTGGGCCAGGCGCAGCACGATCAGGATGACGGGTGCCGCCATGCCGATCGATGCGTAGTTGGGCAGCACGCCGACCAGGAAGGTCGAGATGCCCATGATCAGGATGGTGACCAGGAACGTGTACTTGCGGCCGATGCGGTCGCCCAGGCTGCCGAAGAACGCCGCGCCGAACGGACGGACGAAGAAGCCCGCCGCGAACGCCAGCAGCGCGAAGATCATGCCGGTGGTCGGATTGACGCCGCTGAAGAACTGCTTGGCGATGATCGCCGCGAGCGAACCGTAGAGATAGAAGTCGTACCACTCGAACACGGTGCCGAGGCTGGAAGCGAAGATGACCTTCTTGTGGCCCTTCGTCAGCTCGCCCGACGACGAATGCTGCGCAGACGTGGAACTCATGTGCATTCCCCTCAGAATGTGTATTTGACGGACGTGTGCAGACGCTTCAGGTCGCCTTCGCGATCATCCTCGAGCGAACGCTGGCCGTAGATCAGTTCGGCGCCCAGGTCCAGCTTCGGGAACGGCGAATAGATGATGTTGGCGTGCATCGACTGCGTGCGCTCGGTGACGCCGAAGCCGGTGATGCCGGCGTCGTTGTCGAAGTGCGAGGCGGAGTACATCAGGTTGGTGCGCACCTTCGGGCTGAACACATGGCGCCAGGCGACGAAGCCGCCGTAACCGTCCAGCGCGTTGATGTCGCCGTTGGCTTCGGTCACCACGTCGCTGCCCACGCCGAAGGCGAGGTAACGGCCGATGCCCTGGCCGGCGTTCACCGCATAGCGGAGGTCATCGCTCTTGCCGAGGTTGAACTTGCCCGACACGCTGACCGAGCCACCGGTGTCGGTTTCGTCCAGCACCTTGAACTGGCGCACCATGCCGGCGACGGTGAAGTGGCCCCAGTCGCCCTTGGTCAGCCAACGCGCGGTGACGTCCGGCGCGGCGTTGTCGCCGCTGTTGAAGCGCGTGCCGCCAAGATACGGCGTGACGGTGGTCTGCGGGTTCTCGATCGAGAACGACCACGGGCCCTTGGTGTAGCGCAACTGGGCCTGGCGGACGAAGATCGTGCCATCGGTCGGGCCGACGAAGTCGACCGCATCCGGCAGCGCGGCGGCATCCATGAAGTTGGACCAGGTCTGGCCGGCCAGCCAGTTGTTCCAGCTGACGTACGCATGGCGCAGGGTGACGGCGTACGTGTTGGTCGCGGTCTCGTTGCCGGCCAGCGCGTTGCTGCCGCCGCCGAAGAAATCCATCTCGACGAAGCCCTTCAGCTTGTCGCCGCCCTCGGTCACATGGTCAGCACTCAGCCAGAAGCGCGAGAACTGCGCGTGGTAGTCGGCATAAGCGTCGCCGCCGTCGGCGGTCGGGCCACCGACCGGGATGGTGCTGGGCACGTAGAACAGGCGGCCCGACGAGCCATCGGCGATGCGGCCGTCGCTGGTGTCGGTGACCATCGCGTCCATCTTGATGAAACCGCCGTAGGAGAACGTGCTCCCCGGATTGGACGCGGTCAGGATGGTGGTGTTCTGGATCGGTTGCTTGCCGGCGGGCAAGGCGGCCGGTGCCGTGGCCTGCTTGGCCTGCACCTGGGTCACCTGCTCCTGCGTGGTGGTGATCTGCGTCTGCTGCTGTTGCTGCGCGGACAGCAGCAGCTGTACCTGGCGCTCCAGGTCGGCCACGCGTGCTTCCAGCGCCTTCTCCTTGGCGGTCTGTGCGAACGCCATCCCCGGCGCGATCAAGGCGATGAAAAGCGCAGCGGCCAGTGGCCGTCGCGCCATGAGTGCGGAACGTTGGGTCATAACCCCTCCCGAAAGGTTGATGGCCGCGTTACGCGGCTGATGGAGACTTGCGCCTGCATGCCGGCAGCGCCTATTCGCCATTAGTCGTAACCGCACCGTGATGGACTCAAACCCTTGCCAGCAAAGGGGTGCGACGTTCGGCCGCAGTGCGTACAGCCCGTGCTTTAAGACCATCGTCTAAGCCGGATGCTGCGATGCCGCACGGTCGTATGCGTCAAACTCGCTGCGTCGGACATGCCACGCGACGCGCATCACCGCCTCGCCCGGCCGTCGTCCATGCCTCAGAATCGACGCATCACTTGAACGTCCCGGGAGGACCTCATGACTGACCTGTATCCGGTCAAGCCGGAATTCGCGGCCAAGGCCCGCATCACGCGCGAGCAGTACCAGCGCGATTACCAGGCCTCGATCGATGATCCGGACGCTTTCTGGGGCAAGGCCGCCGAACGCCTCGACTGGTTCAAGAAGCCGACCCAGATCAAGGACGTCAATTACGCGCTAGACGATTTCCGCATCCGCTGGTTCGCCGACGGCGAGCTCAACGCGAGCGTCAACTGCCTGGACCGTCAGCTGGCCGAACGCGGCGACAAGGTCGCGTTGTTGTTCGAACCCGATGGTCCGGATTCGCCGTCCTATGGCGTGACCTATCGCGAGTTGTACGAGCGCACCTGCAAGCTGGCCAACGCGCTGCGCGCACTCGGCGTACAGAAGGGCGACCGAGTCACCATCTACTTGCCGATGATCCCTGATGCGGCCGTCGCCATGCTGGCCTGCGCGCGCATAGGCGCCATCCACTCGGTGGTGTTCGGCGGCTTCGCGCCGAACTCGATCGCCGACCGCGTGTCCGACTGCGCCAGCAAGCTGATCATCACCGCCGACGAAGGCCTGCGCGGTGGCAAGAAGGTCCCGCTGAAGGCGAACGTGGATGCCGCGTTGAAGCTGCCGGGCACCCATTCCGTCGAGACCGTGCTCGTGGTTCGCCACACCGGCGGCGCGGTGGACATGCAGATGCCGCGCGACCGCTGGTTCGATGCCGTCGTCGATGCGCAGCCGGCCGAGTGCGAGCCCGAGCGCATGAACGCCGAGGACCCGCTCTTCATCCTCTACACCTCCGGCTCCACCGGCAAGCCGAAAGGCGTGCTGCACACCACCGGCGGCTACCTGCTGTACGCCAGTTACACGCACGAAGCCGTGTTCGACCTGCGCGAAGACGACATCTACTGGTGCACCGCCGACGTGGGCTGGGTCACCGGCCACAGCTACATCGTCTACGGCCCGCTGGCCAACGGCGCCACCGCGGTGATGTTCGAGGGCGTGCCCAACTACCCCAGCGTGTCGCGCTTCTGGGAGGTCATCGACAAGCACAAGGTCACCATCTTCTACACCGCGCCCACCGCGATCCGCGCGCTGATGCGCGAGGGCGAAGCGCCGGTGAAGAAGACCTCGCGCGCGTCGCTGCGCCTGCTCGGCAGCGTCGGTGAGCCGATCAATCCGGAAGCCTGGCGCTGGTACTACGACGTGGTCGGCGATGCTCGCTGCCCCATCGTCGACACGTGGTGGCAGACCGAGACCGGCGGCATCCTCATCACCCCGCTGGCCGGCGCGGTCGACCTCAAGCCCGGATCGGCCACGCTGCCGTTCTTCGGCGTGCGGCCGGCGCTGGTCGACGCCAACGGCGAGCAACTCGACGGCGCCACCGAAGGCAACCTGGTGCTGCTGGATTCCTGGCCGGGCCAGATGCGCACCGTGTACGGCGACCACCAGCGCTTCATCGACACCTACTTCCGCACGTATCCGGGCACCTACTTCACCGGCGACGGCTGCCGTCGCGACGCCGATGGGTACTACTGGATCACCGGCCGCGTCGATGACGTCATCAACGTCTCCGGCCACCGTATCGGTACCGCCGAAGTGGAAAGCGCGCTGGTCGCGCACCCGAAGGTGGCCGAAGCGGCCGTGGTCGGCTTCCCGCACGACATCAAGGGCCAGGGCATCTACGCCTACGTCACCCTGAAGGCCGGCGAAGCGCAGAGCGACGAGCTGCTGAAGGAGCTGGTGGCCTGGGTGCGCAAGGAGATCGGCCCGATCGCCACGCCGGATCACCTGCAGTGGGCGCCGGGCCTGCCGAAGACGCGTTCGGGCAAGATCATGCGCCGTATCCTGCGCAAGATCGCCGAGAACGCGCCGGAGCAGCTCGGCGACACCTCGACGCTGGCCGACCCGTCGGTGGTCGAGTCGCTCGTCGCCGAACGCAAGGTGAAGTAACCCGGCTGCTGGGGAGGGCGGACGGGCTGCACGGGGCGGGACGCGCCGCCCTGTGCAGGCAACGCATCAAGGATTACCCTTTCCCATCACGATGGATCGCACTGCCATGCCCACCCTGTTGATCGCCGACGACCACCCGCTGTTCCGTGAGGCGCTGCGCGGCGCCGTGCAACGGGTGATGCCCGGCGTGAAACTGCACGAGGCCGACAGCGTCGATGCGCTGTACGTGCTGGTCGATGCACACCCGGATGCCGACCTGCTGCTGATGGACCTCAACATGCCCGGTGCGCATGGCTTCAATGCGCTGGTACACCTGCGCGCGCTGCATCCGCAGCTGCCGGTGGTGATCGTGTCGGCGCGCGAAGAGCCGGCGGTCATGCGTCGCGCGCTCGATCACGGTGCGTTGGGCTTCATTCCGAAGTCGGCCGATTCGGACACCATCGGCCAGGCCATCGGTGCCGTGCTGGATGGCGAACGCTGGGTGCCCGATGAAGCGCTCAGCGCTCCGGCGACTTCCCGCGACGAACAGGAAACCGCGCAGCGCTTGCGCGACCTGACGCCGCAGCAGTTCAAGGTGCTGCAGATGCTCGGTGCCGGTCGCCTCAACAAGCAGATCGCCTACGACCTGGGCGTGTCCGAAGCCACCATCAAGGCGCACGTCACTGCCATCCTGCGCAAGCTCCACGTCACCAACCGGACCCAGGCGGTGCTTGCCGCCGGTCGCCTCGCGGTGGATCCGGACGGCCTGGTGCTGCCGCCGGAAGAAGGCGAGTAAGTCCGGTAAGGTTGGGACCGCACTGCAGCCGTCGCGTCAGCGCCCTTCCACACGGATGCCGACGAGCCGCAGCAGCGGACCGGTGAGCAGGGCCCCTAACAGCGCGCACGGCGTCCCCCAGAAAAGGACCGCCACATAGATCATCGACGCGCCGCCGCCGGCATAGGGGCGGACGCAGTCGGTGTAGTACGCGAAGCCGAGCCACGGGCACAAGAGCAGGCAGGCGCCGACCGCACGCAGCGGATTGGCGGTGACTAGCGAAACCAGTGCGGGCAGCAGCGGGATGAGCAGGAAGAACCCCACGGCGCGCAGATACGCCACCCACGCGTGGTCATAGCAGACGACGCTGTTGAACGCCTGCTGCAACAGGATGCCGACGATGGCAACAGCACCGAGGATGCGCGCGGTCTTGCGGGAGACGTTCATGGGGGCGGCAGATGCGAGCGGACCCGCTTCACGGTCTCGACAAGCTGGTCGACCGGAACGCGAACCCGTGCCATCCGCGCCGCATCGTCGCTCCGGTCGTGCGTGGTGCCCCTTTCACGGCCCGCGCCGTCGAAGGTGGCGAGTTGCGGCGGCCCGATGCCCCAGTCACTTCCTTTCTGTCGAGGCACGACATGGAAATGGAAGTGTGGCGTCTCTTGTCCGCTGTAAACGCCATTGTTCTGGAACGTCAGTATTCCCAACGGTTGATACGCACTGACGAGTGCCTCCGCGACCCGCTTGGCCGAGGCCATGATGGCCGAACACTCGGCGTCGGAAAGATCGAGCAGCGTCGTCACATGCCGGCGCGTGATGACGCAGCACTGGCCGGTTTCGAACTGCCACGGATTGATGACGGTCAGCGTATGCTCGCTTTCATCGATGATCTTCCATTGTTCATCGCGTGCCGCCACGCACAGGTCGCAGGGATCCTTCTTGGGAAGCTCGATCATGTGTTCCTTCCTTCAGGCGCGTTCGCCATATCCTGCAATGTTCCGCGAGCTCGCCGACCGACTGGCACGGAGCCGCCTTGCCCTGACTACTCAGCGGGTCCGCGGGGAGCGCCGTCAGGCCCTGCAACTTTGGAGGTGTGGTGAGCGCGAATATTGAACAGGTGTACGGCAGCGAAGACCAGGACGCTGCCCGCCAGGATACCGAGAGCGTAGCAGGCGAAGCGTTGCCAGAAGTCAGCGCGCCCAGGTTGATCGCCAACCACCAGGGCGCCTACCAGGAAGACGGACATCAGCGTGCAGATCAGGATGTTCGGCATTGCGAGGGCGATCCAGACCGCCTCTCTCTTCGCATTCCATGAGTACGTGAAGAGCTTGCGGATGGATTGGAAAGCGAATCCGGAGCCAAGCGAAAGGCCGCAAAGGTAGCCGCCGCCGAACAGGACGAATATTTCGATCAAGTTCATGGGACATCAATTCCCCAACCAAGCCAACTCGCGAAGCGGGTCCGGAATGAGCTGTCAGACCTCAGCGTGCTGGCAGCAAGAGTGGCTGCAATCGCGCCAACAACGGACGCGGCGAGGGCACCGCCCGCATAGGTGAGGCCGGCCAAGACGGCGATCGTTGCGATCACGGCAATGCAGAAGCTGGCGAGTGCAATAAGCGCATTGGCCCGCGCAACGAGCAGTGCTGAAGCGTGGACCATCAGTGCAGGCAGAAAACCGCCAAGGCCGAATACCACGAGAGCGCTCCATAGCGCGACGGACCATCCGGACGGCATGGCTATCGCAGCCGTGGCGCCCATGGCAGGCACGGACAGGCAGCTGGTGACGACTCCGGAAAGGATGCCGGCCAGTGCGCTTCTGAGCTCATCTTTCACGATGCTTCTCCTGCGGTCCAACGCCAGAATCATGCCGACCCGCGAAGCGGGTTCGGCTTGAATGAGTAAAAAGGAGACTTCCCCTCCGACGGCACTGCCGTTCGGCCTCGAGGGCCATGATTGGGTTGCGACTCAATCAACGCAGAGGAGAAGTCTCCCGTGGCCACTATAACCATTGGCATTGACCTGGCAAAACTGGTGTTCTCGGCCTGCGAGCTGGATGCCGCTGGACACGTCCGGCAGCGACGCGACCTGCGACGCGACGCCCTAGGGTCATGGTTAGCGCAGTTGCCCGCGGGTACCGTCGTGGCCATGGAAGCCTGTAGCGGCGCGCACCATTGGGCGCGGTATTGCCTGAGCCTGGGGCTCGTCCCCAAGCTGATCGCTGCACAGTTCGTGACCCCGTTTCGCAAGAGCCGAACAGCCAAGAACGACCGGAACGACGCCGAAGCCATAGCGACCGCCGCCCGGCAAGGCAACATGCGCTTCGTGCCAGTGAAATCCATCGACCAGCAGGCGCGGCTGGCGGTGCATCGGGTGCGGGAAGGCTACAAGGTCGAGGCCTTGGCCACCAGCAATAGACTGCGTGGCCTGCTGGCCGAGTTCGGTGTGGTCGTGGCCCGACAGGATCAGGCGCTGCGGCACGCCGTGGGTGATCTGGCGATCCGCGATCAACTACCGGGTGCGCTACTGCACCTGATCGACGACCTCGCACTGCATTGGAAGACAGTGATTGAGCGCATTGTGGCGTGCGATGCAGCCATCGCGTCGACGGCTTCGAAAGACATCCGGTGCGTTCGTGCGCGCCAGGTCATCGGTGTTGGTGCGCTGACCGCCGACGCCCTGGTGGCGACGGTGGGCGATGCGCGCGAGTTCAAGAACGGTCGCCAGATGGCGGCGTGGTTGGGACTGGCGCCGACACAGCATTCCAGCGGTGGAAAATCGCGACTGGGTACGATCAGCTGTCGAGGCGATAGCTATCTTCGAACCTTGTTGATCCAGGGCGCCCGCAGCAGCCTGCAGCGCGCCAAGGCGGTCGCCATCGAGAAGGCCACGCCAGAACAGCTGTGGATCCGCGATCTGGTCGCGCGATTGCCGTTTGGCAAAGTGCTGGTCGCCATCGCCAACAAACACGCACGCCAGCTGTGGGCGATGCTGGCACGCGAGGAGGACTACGACGCACACGCGTGGCTGAAGCACCCGATGGTGCAGCGACCGCGAAGCACACGGCCGTTCCAAACGGCCTGATTCACAACAGCTTTCACCGCCCGAGCGAGCACGGTAGACAACGGGTCAGACCCACCTGGAGAGAGCCTGACTAACTGTTCGGCGCCACCGCATGCCAAAGCTGATCCCTGGGGCATGGGCGAAACCGATGAATGAAAGAGGCCTCCGGGCGCGGTTTTTACCCTGGTCCGGGCGAGTACCAAAACGCCCAACAAGACCGATTACGGAAATGCAGTCTGGCAACCGTTGAATCCGAATCGCACTGGCAGCACCGCAGCATCAAACGACAACCTGAGAACAGCAACGGCCTTCAAGCTACAGGCAAGAGCGTCATGTACCCGGGCTTGACGGGAAGCTCCTTACGGAACTGTTAGGCAGCATGAACCGCTGCCTCCGAGATGTCGGTCTGGATATCGGCAGGCACGTTGACCCAGCGGGTGCTGGAACCCAACACAAGCGTTACCCCTTGCGCAGATGCGACCGATTGGATTATTTGAAACCAACGGCCGTAGCTCCATTCTCGCGGAATCGGGGAGCCGAGTGTCCGGGTGGCTGAGTCCCATGACACCTCCATTGCCTCGCGGTACGCGAACGGGAACTCGTGGGTTGCTGGCGCAACAAGCAAGCGCCCCTCTTGATCGATCTCAACAACGGCAACCTGATCTATGTCCATGCTGCCTAACGCCTGAATTAAGCCGACCCGCGAAGCGGGTTCGGCTTGAATGAATTGTTAGGCGTGCGGCTAGTCACCCTGGAACCACACATAGGTATGAGACTTGGACGCCCCCTCTACTAGCGAAAGTACCGTCTGAAGATGGCTTTGCCAACGGGGATTGCCAATGGCTGGAAGCAGGCTGCGAATCTCCGATGCCAGCACCGGAATCTGGAGTTGGTTGAAGCAGGCATCCCCCGCTGGATCTATGAACCGCACGCAAGCGCTGCCGGTTTGCCGAAACAGGAGGCTGCTCATTTGAGCAAGTGCATCCGAGTCCTCAACGGTCGCGAGGATATCGCCGCGCTCATCCTTCCAGTAGACGTTTATCCCCATCGCACACCTAACGCCTAGTAGACCCCAAAAGCGGGGAATAACGCAGAGTATTCAGCCGCATGCTCTGGCTCGTCAACGGAGGATATTCCGCACTATCAACCGGTTGGCCGTGATGTCCCCTCTGAAAGAGCATGGTCTGGCCACGGTATATCCGCCAATGACGCGGTGCTAACGGTTTATCACCCCGCTGCCGGGGCGGTATCGGCGTCCTGGTCGGGAGCGGGGTGAGGGGGTGCAACGTGATGGGCTGCCAGGAACGCACGAAGTGACGCCGGCTTCACCGGTTTGGTCAGCAACCGATAGCCGCGCTCGCGGGCTTCGCGCTTCAGCTCGTCGCGGCCGTCGGCGGTGAGCAGGGCGCCGGCGATGGGGCCCGGGCTGGCGGCGCGCAGGGCGTCGAGCGTGGCCAGGCCATCGAGGCGATCGTGCAGGTGGTAGTCGACCAGCATCACGGCGGGATGTTCGGCGATCTTCTCCAGCGCTTCGTCCACGGTGGTGGCCGAGATCACCTCCACTTGCCAGCGGCCCAGCAGCGCACGCATGCCATCGATGATCTCGCGGTCGTTGTCCACGCAAAGCACGCGAAGGCCCGCCAGCGAATCACTTGCCAGGGCCGCGCGGCGTGAAGACGTGCGGCGCTCGCTGACCTGGGTGCCGCGGGGCACGACGATCGAGAACATGCTGCCGCGGTCCACCTTGCTGCGCGCATCCAGCTCGTGCTGCAGCAGGCGCGAGATGCGCTGGCAGATCGACAGGCCCAGGCCGAGGCCGCGTTCACCCCAGTCGAACGGCTGCTGGTAGCGGTGGAACTCGTCGTAAATCTGGCGCATGTGGTTGTCGGGAATGCCCGGCCCGGTATCCCACACCTGTAGCACGACCTGTTCGCCGCGTGCGCGCATGCCGATCACGATGCGACCTTCGCGTGTATAGCGCAGCGCGTTGGCCAGGAAGTTCTGCAGCACCCGGCGCAGCAGGCGGCGGTCGCTACGCACCGGGATGGCGCGCGCGTGAACGCGCAACTTCAAGCCACGGCCGGCGGCGACGGGTGCGTACTGCGCGGCCAGTTCGCGCAGGAGCTCGCCCGCATCGAAATCGGTGATCTGCGTCTGCAGGCCGCCGGCGTCCAGGCGCGAGACGTCCAGCAGGCCGTCGAGCAATTCTTCCGCCGCGCGCAGCGACGCATCCACGCGTTCGGCGAGGTGTTGTCGCTCCTGTGCCTGTGCATCGGCGCCTTGCTCGCTGTCGCGCAAGGCGCTGACGAAAAGTCGTGCCGCGTTGAGCGGCTGCAGCACGTCATGGCTGATCGCGGCCAGGAAACGCGTGCGTGACTGCTGCGCGTGTTCGGCGGCCTGGCTGCGTTCGGCGACGCGCTGCTCCAGCGTCTCGTTGGTTTCAAGCAGCAGCGATTCGGCGAGCTTGAAATCGGTGATGTCGTTGTAGCTGGTCACGTAGCCGCCACCGGGCAGCGGCTGGCCGCGCATCTCGATCACCTGGCCGTCGGCACGTACGCGTTCGAAGATGTGGGGAGAACCCGCGCGCATGTAGCGGATGCGCTTGTTGATCTGCGCATCGATGTCGCCTTCGCCCAACTCGCCGCGCTCGGCGTTGTAGCGGATCAGGTCCGCCACCGGCCGGCCCACGTACAGCATGCCCTCCGGATAACCGAACATCTGCTGGTAACGCCGGTTCCATGCGACCAGGCGCATCTCCGGGTCCACCACGCTGACGCCGGCGCTGATGTTCTCCAGCGTGGTGGAGAGGATCTCGCGGTTGAAGCGCAGTTCCTGCCCGGCCTGGTCGAGCACCGCCACCACTTCGCCTAACTCCATGCCCGAGCCACGCAGCACGCTGGTCAGCACGATGCGGGCCGAAGCGGCACCGATGGCTGCGGCAAGCAGGCGCTCGGTGAACTGCACCCAGGCGCGGTCGGCGGGTGCGTTCGGTTGCAGCTCGCGCTCCAGCAATTGCGCCTGTTCGGCAAAGGCGCGACGGGCATGGCGTTCGCCGACGACGCGTTCGGCCAGCGTGCGAAGGTCGCCCACGCGCACACTGCCGGGCCATTCACCCGCGACCAGCGCAGGACGCTGCGCGTACGGATCGAGGAAAGGCGCGGCGCGCAGGCGTTCATCGACGCCGGGGCGCGAGCGCGCGGACACGATCATCATCGCGCCGGTGTTGACCAGCAGCGACCAGAACGTGCCGTGTGTCAGCGTGTCCCAGCCGCTCAGGCCGAATAGCTGCTGTGGCCGCAGCCACGTGATGCCGAACGGCCCGCTGTGCAGCCAGTGCATGTCGAACCAGCCGGCCTGCGTCATCGTCGGCAGCAGCAGCGTGTAGATCCATGTGGCGAAGCCGAGCACCATGCCGACCTCCACGCCGCGCCGGCTGGCGCCGCGCCAGTACAGGCCGCCGATCAGGCCCGGCGCGAATTGCGCGACGGCCGCGAAGGCCATCAGGCCGTAGGAGGCCAGGGTGCTGTCGTTGCTGCTGCTGCGGTAGTAGGTGTAGGCCGTCAGTGCCAGCAACAGGATCGCCACGCGGCGGATCCACAACACACGCGAGGCGACGTCGGCTTCCGCATGGTGCTCGGCCCAGCCGCGGCGCAGCAGCACCGGCATGATCAGATCGTTGCTGACCATCGTGGCCAGCGCGATGCTCGCCACGATGACCATGCCGGTCGCCGCCGAGAAGCCGCCCACGTAGGCGACGATGGCGAGCGCTGTGCGGCCTTCGGCGAGCGGTAGCGCCAGCACATAGCTGTCGTCGGCCACGCTGCTGCCACCGAACAACGCCACGCCGGCGGCCGCCACCGGCACCACCATCAGCGAAAACAGCGCCAGGTAGCCACCGAACAGCCAGCGCGCCTTGCGGATATCGCCCACGTCGCTGCATTCCACCACCGCGACGTGGAACTGGCGCGGCAGGCAGACGATGGCGAGGAAGCCGAGCAAGGTCTGCGCAATGAAGCCCACCGGTGGCGCGTTCTCGAACAGCGTGCGTGCCGAGTCCGTCACCCGGATCTCATTGCCATCCAGCCACAGGTAGGCGAATACACCGACGGCGATCATCGCCACCAGCTTGACCACCGACTCCAGCGAGATCGCCAGCATCATGCCGTGATGGTGTTCGGTGGCATCGACCTGGCGGGTGCCGAACAGCGCGGCGAACAGCGCCATCAGCAAGGCGACGTACAGCGCCGGATCGGTGAAGAAGCCGTGCGCGCTGTCGCCGCCTTCACCGCTGAGCACACTCAGGCTCATCGCCACGGCCTTGTACTGCAGGGCGAGGTAAGGCACCACGCCGATCAGCGCAATCACCGTGACCAAGGCGGCCAGTCGCCGCGAGCGGCCATAACGCGAGGAAATGAAGTCGGCGATCGAGACGGTATTCTCGCTGCGCGCGATCAGCGCCAGCCGCTCGATGATGCGCCAGCCGAACAGCAGCAACAGGACCGGGCCGAGGTAGATCGGCAGATAGCCCAGGCCGTTGCGGACCGCGCTGCCGACTGCGCCGTAGAACGTCCACGACGAGCAGTACACGGCGAGCGCCAGGCTGTAGACCACCGGGCGCAGCCACGGGCGGTCGGGGTACATCGGGCGGCGGTCGCCCCACCACGCCACGCCGAACAGCAGCGCGGCGTAGCCGATCGACACCAACAGCAGGATCCAGCTGGAAACCAACGCCCTCTCCCCCGGCGCTCACGCCGTCGCCGAGTGTACTGCGTGGCGTGCGCTCAGGTGGCGTCCGGTCCGAGCAGCCCGCGCACCGCGGTTTCGGCCTGGCCGCGCAATTCGGGGATGGCGATGCTCTCCCACACGCAGCCGATGCGCAGGCTGCCGAGGATGAACACCCGTGGCTGCGATGCGCCCTGTGCATCGACCATCCGGCCGTCGCGCGCGGCCTTCAGGCCGATGCCATGCGGTCCGGCTTGCGCATGGCCCTTGCCGAGCAGGTCGTGTAGCAACGGGCTGCGCATGGTCTGCGCGCGCATTTCCACGCCGGTGGCGTTGACCACATAGTCGACGTCGAACTCGTCGATACGGCCGTCGCGTGCGTGCGTACTGACGCGCAAACGAGGTCCTTCGGCCATCACCGTATCCAGCCGACCGCGATGAAGGCGCAGCTGGCCGCGTTCGACCAGCGCCTGCAGACGGGCATGCACCTCGGGCGCGATGCGGTGGCGATGCACGTCCCACTGGCGCACCACGTGGCGCAGGAAACGGCGCTGGTCTGGCACCGAAAGCGATTGCCACAACGCCTGGACGTGCGGGCGGATGCGCTCCATTGCCGATTGCCAGGGCAAACCGTCGGCCACCGCCTGCTTGGCCGCGTTGCGCAGGAAGCGCATGCGCGCGCGCAGATCCATCGCCTGCAGCGGTGCGGGGTCGTAGGTGGCGGCCGGTCCGTGGCAATGCGGCAGCGGCAGCAGGGCGTGCCGCGAGAGCACATGGATCGCGCCCCCGTGGCCGTTGTCGGCCAGGCTGAGCACCGTATCGACCATGCTCAGGCCGGAGCCGACGATGCACAGGTCGGCGTCGGTCGGGATCGCCTTGATCGCATCGAAATCCCATGCGGCCAACGAACGGCCTGCAGGCAACTGCGGCGCGCCCCGCGCCGGCAGCGGCTTGGGCGTATTGCCTACCGCCAGCACGACGCCCTTCGCACGCAAGGCGCCGTGCGTTTCGAGGCGCAGCGTCGCGTCATCGACCTCGGGGTCGAGTTCGGTGACGCGGTCGTGCACCACGTGCAGCGCCGCCGGGCTTGCCGCGATGGCTTCGCCCAACCGGACGCGCAGGTAGTCGCCGTAGCGCCGACGCTCGATGAATGCATGCGCCAGCGTGTCGCGATCAGGGCCGCCGGGCGGCGTGGTGGCCACGACGTAGTCGAGGAAGTCCGCGGGCCGGTCGTCGAACGCGCTCATCCGTGCCGCCGGCACGTTCAACACGTGCTCGCCATGCGTCGTCGCATAGGCCACGCCCTGCGCGAGCGTGCCGCGAGGCTCGATCATCACGATGCGCAGTGGCGTCGTGGCCTGGCGCAAGGCCTGCATCGCGACCAGCACGCCGCCGGCGCCGCCGCCGATGATCGCAAGGTCGCAGGGCGGCAGCGGGGCGGTCGGGGTGTCTTCGCTCATGCGCCCATTGTAGCGAATGGCCCGCGTCGTCCCGGTCCGGATGGCTACATCAGCGAGTCCGCCAGTCGCGCGATGCCTTCGCGGCTGCGCTGCCAGCCTGGCCGCCGCTGCCATGCATCGGCCTCCACGACATCGGCGTGCGCCAGGTAGTCGGCTTCGATGGCACGGATGCGGGCCACCACACCGGCGTCGTAGCAGACCAGCCCGATCTCCGCATTCAGCGCGAACGAACGGATGTCCAGGTTGATCGAGCCGACCAGGGCGATGTCGTCGTCCACGGTCAGGTGCTTGGCGTGCAGAAAGTGCGGGCGATACAGCGCGATCTTCACCCCGCAGGCGAGCAGCTCCGCATAGTAGGACTGCTGCGCCCATGCTGTCAGCGGCTGGTTGTTGGTGGCCGACAGCACCAGCTGCACGTCCACGCCCGACAGCGCTGCGATGCGCAGCGCGCTGAGCGTGGCATCGTCCGGTACGAAATAGGGCGTGGTCAGCACCACCTTGTGGCGTGCCAGGTGGATCAGCGCGTTGACGGTGTCGCGCGCGTTCTCGAACGGATACGCAGGCCCGCTGGGCAGCAGTTGCGCGGGAACATCCTGCGGCTGCACCGACAGGTCCGGCTGCACCTCCAACCGCTCGCCGGTCTCGATGTACCAGTCGCTGGCGAACACGCCTTCAAGATGCGACACCACCGGCCCCTGCACGCGCGCGACGAGTTCGCGATTCGGGTGGCCGGGGACGAACGTCGCATCCGCGAGGTTCTGCGACCCGACGTAGCCGATGCCGTTGTCGATCACCGCGATCTTGCGGTGGTTGCGCAGGTCCATGCGGCCGCTGCGCCGCCAGCGCAGGCCACCGGGGAGCATGTCGTGCACGATGACACCCGCGGTGCGCAGTCGCGAGCGATACGCGCGGAGACCGCGCTTGGCGCCGACGGCATCCAGCAGCACGCGACAGGTGATGCCGCGCGCGGCGGCGGCGCACAGGGCGGAGGTCACCGCTTCGCCGACGGTGTCGTCGAACATCAGGTAGTACAGCAGATGGACCTGCTGCTTCGCGGCGCCGATGTCGTCGAGCAGCGCGCGCAGCGACGCCTCGTAGTCGTCCAGCAGCGCCACCGCATTGCCATGGGTCGGCATGAATGCGCCCTGGCGCTCGATCAGCGGCGCCATTTCGGCCGCGACACCGTCGTGCGGCGTCCAGCGCAGCGCGCTGAGCGGGCGCTGTTCTTCGCGGATGACGTCGGTCGCGCGCGCTTGGCGGGCGACGCGTTCGCGCGATAGCCAGGGGTGTCCCAGCAGCAGGTACAACGGCAGGCCGAGCAGCGGCACGAACCCGACCAGCAGCAGCCAGCTGCGCGCGGCGGCCGGGGTGGTCCGGCTGGGGATCCACCACAGCGCCGCCAGCCGGATCAGCCAGTCGATGATCAGCAGGGCGGTGCCGAAGGACCACTCCATGCGGCGCTACCGTCGGAAGGGGATGTGCCGATTCTGCGCAGGCACGCGAGCAAAAGAAAACCCGCCTTGCGGCGGGTCTTCGGGAAGCGTGGGCCGGGCTTTCGCCCCAGGCTCACTTGATCTTGCCTTCCTTGTAGATCACGTGCTTGCGCACGACCGGGTCGTACTTCTTGATTTCCATCTTGCCCGGGGTGTTCTTCTTGTTCTTGTCCGTCGTGTAGAAGTGGCCGGTGTTGGCCGAGGAGATCAGACGGATCTTGTCGCGCTTGGATGCCATGTGTAGTTACTCCTCAGACCTTTTCGCCGCGGGCGCGCAGCTCGGCCAGAACGGAGTCGATGCCGTTCTTGTCGATGGTGCGCAGGGCGTGCGCGGACACTTTCAGCTTGACCCAGCGGTTTTCGCTGGCGACCCAGAAGCGGCGCTCGTGCAGGTTGGGCAGGAAACGACGACGGGTCTTGTTGTTGGCGTGCGAGACGTTGTTACCGGTCTGCACACGCTTGCCGGTGACTTGGCATACGCGGGACATACGCACCTCGATAGGTAATTGTGTCGCCCATAGCCCGGGAGACGGCGGCCCGGCGGACGGCCTGCAGGGCAGGTCGGACACCACGCGATACGGTCGAAAATCGCTGCAGACACAAGCCGGAATCGCATTTCCGGCCGCAGATCCGGCAGTACCGGACGCAGCGAGCCGCGCATTATGCCGAAGTTTCCCTTGTGCCGCAACCATTTAGAGCGGGCGGCACCGTTGGCCGAAGCCCGCCTGCCAAGCGTAGGTCGGGCCTCGGCCCGACATCGCGGCGTCTCGGCGGCTGGAAGGCCGGATGGCGAGGTGGGCCGGGGCCCACCCTACGGGTTATGGTGCGGCGGCGGCCGGTTTGACGGGCCCCGCCTTGCTGGCGGCGATGAAGGCCCGGATCTGGCTCTCGAGCACCGGCAGGGTTACCGAACCCTGCTTCAGCACGGCGTCGTGGAAGGCCTTGATGTCGAATTTCGGGCCCAGCTCCCGCTCCGCCTCGCCGCGCAGGCGGACGATGGCGATCTCGCCCAGCTTGTAGCTCAGCGCCTGGGCCGGCCAGGAGATGTAGCGGTCCACCTCGGTGGTGACCTCGTGCTCGGACAGGGCGGTGTGGTCGCGCAGGTAGGCCAGGGCCTGGTCGCGGCTCCAGCCCTTGTGGTGCACGCCGGTGTCGATCACCAGGCGGGTGGCGCGCCACATCTCGTAGGTCAGGCGGCCGAAGTCCTCATAGGGCGTCTCGTAGATGCCCATCTCCTTGCCCAGCTTCTCGGTGTACAGCGCCCAGCCCTCGCCGTAGGCGGAGATGTAGTTGTCGCGGCGGAAGGCGGGCTGCTCGCCCTGCTCCTGCGCCAGCGCGGCCTGCAGCGAGTGGCCGGGCGAGGATTCGTGCAGGGTCAGCGCCGGCAGGTTGTACAGCGGGCGCGACGGCAGGTTGTAGGTGTTGAGCCAGTACGTGCCCAGTCCGCCGCGGCCGGCGGTCCAGAACGGCGCGATGTCGGCGGGGACCTCGACGATGGTGAAGCGCCCGCGTGGCAGCGTGCCGATGACCTTGCCGACCTCGCCATCGACGCGCTTGGAGATCCACGCCGCGCGGTCGAGCAGTTGCTGCGGCGTCTTCGCATAGAACTGCGGATCGGTGCGCAGGAAGGTCAGGAATTCGGCAAACGTTCCCTTGAAGCCGGTCTGCTGGATCACTTCCTGCATCTCGGCCTGGATGCGCGCGACTTCCTTCAGGCCGATCGCGTGGATCTGTTCGGCGGTCAGGTCCAGTGTGGTGTATTCGCGAATCTGCTGCGCGTAGAAATCCTTGCCGCCCGGCATCGCTTCCGCCGCCAGCGTGGTGCGTGCTTTCGGGACGTATTCGGTACGGAAGAACGCCAGCAGCGTGCCGAACGCGGGCACGACCTGTTCGCTGATCGCCGCGCGCACTTCCTTGCGCAACGCTTCCTGCTCGGCCGCAGGAATGCTGGCCGGCATCTTCTTGTAAGGCGCGTAGAAGGTGGACTGTTCGGGGTCGCGTTGTTCGGCGACCGCGGCGATCGACACGTCGCGCCCATCCAGCACTGCGCGCGGCACGGTGAAGCCGCGCGCGAGGCCGGCACGCATGTTGGCGATGTGCTGGTCGAAGTAGCGCGGCACATCGCGTAGCCGCGCGGCATAGGCGCGGTAGTCGTCGGCGGTCTTCATCTGCCGGCGCGCCATGAAGGACAGGTTCGACCAGAACGACGAATCGGAATTGAACGGCATCTCGTACGCACGCAGGCGCACTTCGGCTGCCAGGTTCTCCACCTGCGGGCGGTAGATCGCCAGGTTGATGCGGTTCTCGGCCGACAGCTGCGCGGCGTCGATGCCATCGAGGTCCTTCAGGACCTGCTCCCATACCTTGAGGCGCGCCTGGTGTGCGGCAGCACCGACATCGGGCAGGCGGGTGTTGTCGCCGCTGGTGTCGGTGTCTTCGTCGGCCTGGCCGGTCTGTTCCTGCCGCCACTTCCATTCCTTCTCATAGAGCGCCTGGAAGCGCTGGTCGGCATCGGAAGGGGCGAAGGCGAGCGCCTGCAGGGGCGCGAAGGCCAGCAGGAGGGCGGCGGTGCGGAGGTTCAAGGCGGGCATCCGGCTGAAGCAGAAACCGGATGGTAAAGCAGTGGTGCGCCCAGCGCTTTCCTATGAAAGCCTGCGATCAGGCGCGGGCGCGCAACCGCTCCAGCACGCCGTCCAGCGTGTCCAGATCGGTGTACTGGATGACCAGCTTGCCCTTGCCGCCACGCCCATGGGCGATGGTGACGCGGGTGCCCAGGCTCTCGGAGAGTTCGGTTTCCAGCGAGGCGATGTCGGGCTGCGGCGCCGCCTTGGCGGGCTTGGCCTTCTTGCCGTTGACCGGCACCTTGCCCGCGGCGAACTGCTGCGCGCGGTGTTCGACCTCGCGCACCGACCAGCCCTGTTCGGCGGCATCGGAGGCGAGCTTGCTGGCCAGGTCTGGCGAGAGCGTCAGCAGGGCGCGGGCGTGGCCCATTTCCAAGCGACGGGCTTCGAGCAGGGCGCGAATGGCCGGCGGCAGTTCCAGCAGGCGCAGCAGGTTGGAGACCGCGGCGCGCGAACGGCCCACCGCTTCGGCGGCCTCGGCGTGGGTCAGCGAGAATTCGTTGATCAGGCGCTGCAGCGACTGCGCCTCTTCCAGCGGATTGAGGTCTTCGCGCTGGATGTTCTCGATCAGCGCCATCGCGATGACGGTGCGGTCGTCGAGTTCGCGCACCACCACCGGCACTTCGGCCAGCCCGGCTTCCTGCGACGCGCGCCAGCGGCGTTCGCCGGCGACGATCTCGAACTTGCCCGCCGACAGCTCGCGCACGACGATCGGCTGGATGACGCCCTGCGCCTTGATCGATTCGGCCAGCTCGCTGAGCTTGGACGGATCCATCGCCATGCGCGGCTGGTACTTGCCCGGTTGCAGCTGCTGCACGGGCAGCGTGCGCAATGCTTCGCCCGGCTGCGCTTCCGGCGGTGGCGTCTCGGCGGCTTTCGGGCCGAGCAGGGCTTCCAGTCCGCGACCCAGGCCGCGCTTCTTCGGGGCGCTCATCACGCGTGCTCCATGTGCTGCTGTTGCTTCTTGCGGTCGGCCTGGCGGCGCAGGATCTCGCCGGCCAGGCCCAGGTAGGCCACGCCACCGCGCGAGGTGCGGTCGTAGCCGACGATGCTCTGGCCGTGGCTCGGCGCTTCGGCCACGCGCACGTTGCGGGGCACGATGGTGCGGAACACCTTGTCGCCGAAATGCGTGGTCAGCTCGCCGGACACGGCGTTGGCCAGGTTGTTGCGGATGTCGAACATCGTGCGCAGCACGCCTTCGATCTCCAGGCCCGGGTTCAGGCGCGTGCGCAGCGCGTCGATCGTCTCCATCAGCGCGGACAGACCTTCCAACGCGTAGTACTCGCACTGCATCGGCACCAGCACCGAGTCGGCGGCGGTCAGCGCATTGAGCGTGAGCAGCGACAAGGCGGGCGGGCAGTCGACGATGATGAAGTCGTAATCGCCGCGCAGGCTTTCCAGCGCACTCTTCAGGCGCTGCTCGCGGCCATCCGAGTCCATCAGTTGGATCTCGGCGGCCGTCAGGTCGATGTTGCCCGGCATCAGGTCGAAACCTTCTGCCGTGGTGACCACGGCGGCCTTCGCCTCCACCTCGCCCAACAGCACGTCGCAGGTCGAGGCTTCGACCTCGCGCTTGTCCACGCCGCTGCCCATCGTCGCGTTGCCCTGCGCATCCAGATCGACCAGCAGCACCCGTTGCGGCGCGCGTGCGAGCGCGGCGGCCAGGTTCACGGCGGTGGTCGTCTTGCCGACTCCGCCTTTCTGGTTGGCAATGGCAATGATGCGGGCCATGCGAGGGCGCCTTATCGATTACGGGGTGAGTAGGGGATTATGGGGGGTCGGGAGCGGGCGTGCGAAATCATCTCAACGGGCATACCGGCCGCAGCCGGTCATCCGCCTGCATCCCCGCGTCGCGGTGACGTGAGGCGCTCAGTCATATCAAGGGGTTACATGGCGAGCACCGACGCGGTGCGCGGTTCAGTCGCGGCGGACGACGACCATGTGGCGTTCGCCGACCAGGCCGGGGACGGTCAGGGGCTCGATGGTCGCCACGGACCAGCCGGTCGGTAGGGCCGCGATCTCGTCGTCGGGGCGCAGGCCCTTCATCGCCAGCAGCGCCCCACCGGGTTTCAGCAGATGGCCACCGACCTCGATGATGCCCGCCAGCACGTCCAACGCGCGCGCGGTGAGCGCATCGTAGGTCTGAGGTTCGTCGAGTGCTTCGGCACGCGATTCGGCCACGCGTGCGTTGTCGAGTTTCAGTGTGCGCACGGCTTCGCGCAGGAAGCGCGCCTTCTTGCCGTTGCTCTCCACCAGCGTCACGCGCAGTCCGGGCTTGGCGATGGCGAGCGGGATGCCCGGCAGGCCGGGACCGGTGCCAAGGTCGGCGAGCGCACCACCGTTCGCCGCCAGCGCGTCCACGAACGGATGCATCGCCAGTGAATCCAGCAGGTGACGGGTGACCATTTCGCGCGGGTCGCGGATCGCCGTGAGGTTGTAGGTCTTGTTCCAGCGGTCGAGCAGGGCCAGGTAGGCCAGCAGGCGCGGCGCCAGCGCATCGGCGTCGAGGCCGAGCGCGACAAGGCCGCGGTGCAAGGTGTTGCGCAGGTCGGCGGGAAAGGCGGTGTCGTTCATCGTCGCATTATCGCAGGCCTTCGCGCCGGCCCCGCGGATGCCACGCGAGCGCGGCGCGGTAGTCCGGCCGCGGTGCCCATTCGTGCAGGTGCCAGTCGTCGGCCCGTCCCAGGCTGGGGTCGCAGGCGGCAAGGCGCGGTCCATCCCCGCCCAGCACGACATGGAAACGGTGCAGCCCGAAGGAAATGCCCTGGCCATGCGCCTTCAGCACGGCCTCCTTGGTGCACCACAGGCGGACGAAGGCGAGCAGGCGCGCGTCGTCGTCGTCGAAGCCGCGGAGCCAGGTGGTCTCTTCGGGATGGTAGAAGCGCTCTGCCAGGTCCATCGCACGTGGTCGCGGGCGCAGGCGTTCGATATCGACGCCCAACTCGATGTCTTCGCCCAGCGCCAGCAGCAGCGCCTCGCCACTGTGGCTCCAGCCCGTTTCCAGATGGTGCAGCGGTGCGATGAAGTGCGGCCTTCCCTGCGCGTCGCGGGTGATCGGCAACGTTTCGGGAGCGAGGCCGAGCGTGCGCGCCAGTGATTCGCGTGCCTGTGGTTCGCCACGTTGCCGCGGCGCATGCGGCAACAGCCACATCGCGATACCGTCGTGGCGCCAATCGGCGGGTGCTTCGCGCCAGTTCATGCGTGCGCACGCCGCGCGTGGTGCGACACAGCGTGCAATCCCGGCGCAACAGCGGTATCCAGCAGCGGCAAGGACGCGTCCCCCATGTGAGTTAACGGTGGTTTCACGCCGGACCGTAAAGATGCAAGCGTGCCCCGCAGCGTGGGGTTCTGTCCATCAAGGGAGGAAGCGGCATGAATTTTCTGATCTATCTGATTGTCGGCGGCGTCGCCGGTTGGCTGGCCAGTATCGTGATGAAGCGTGATGGCTCGCAGGGGATCATCCTGAACATCGTCGTCGGCATCATCGGGGGCTTCCTCGGCGGCTGGTTGCTGCCGACGCTGGGCCTGGGTCTTGGCGGCGGCTGGGTCGGCTTCCTGATCACCGCCTTCATCGGCGCCGTGGTCCTGCTGCTGATCGTCAACCTGCTCAGCCGGGGTCGCGCCCGATAGCGGTTCCGCTGCGGCCGCGTGCGCGTTCGAGACGCACCCAAGGCCCGTGGCAAGAAGAAGGCCCGGCATCCGCCGGGCCTTCTTCATTTCCGTCGTTCAACCGCCCAGCCGTACCCACGCCGGTGCGTGGTCGCTCGGGCGCTCCCAGGTACGCGGCTCGCGGTCGATGCCGGATTCCACCGCATGCCCGCGCAGCGCGTCGGAGACCAGGGTCAGGTCGATACGCAGGCCGAGGTTGCGGCGCAGCCCACCCATCCGGTAGTCCCACCAGCTGTAGACGTTGGCCTCTTCGCTGTGCAGGCGGAAGGCATCGTGCAGGCCCAGCGCGTACAGCCGCTGCAGCGCATCGCGCTCGGCGGTGGAGGTGAGGATGTGGCCGTCGTTCCAGACTTTCGGATCGAACACGTCGCGGTCGTCCGGCGCGATGTTGAAGTCGCCCATCACCACCAGCTTCGGATGCGCCTGCAGTTCGGCGGCCAGCCAGTCGTGCACCGCATCCAGCCAGCGCAACTTGTAGGCGTACTTGTCGGTGCCCACGTCCTGGCCGTTGACCACATACAGGTTGACGATGCGCACGTCGCCGACGGTCGCGGCGATCACGCGTTTCTGTTCGTCGTCGAAACCGGGAATGCCCACCTGCACGTCGCCGACGGCTTCGCGCGACAGCAGCGCTACGCCGTTGTAGGTCTTCTGCCCGGCGAACACGCTGCGGTAGCCCAGCTCGGCGAGCGCGGTGTCGGGGAAGCGGTGGTCTTCCAGTTTGGTTTCCTGCAACCCGACGATGTCGGGCGCGAACGCGCCCAGCCATTGGGTGAGGTGCGGCAGGCGCACGTTGAGCGAATTGACGTTCCAGCTGGCGATCTTCATGGCGGCGATTCTATGCCAGACCAGGCGATCAGGCGCCCGGGGCTTCGTCGGCGACGACGGCCCCGTGCGCTTCGCCCTCGCCATCGCGCATCAGGCGTGCGGCCATCCAGGCGGCCAGCAACATCATCGCCATGCCGAACAGGGCGATCGCGCGCATCGCGCCGGTGAACGCGGTGCGTGCGGTATCGACGACGGCTGCGCCGGCCGATCCGCCCAGTTCGCTGCCGACGGCAACGGCGCCACCGAGCGTGGACAGTGCACGGGTCGCGTCGGTATCGACTAGCGAGGCGGGGAGGGCGGGATCCAGCCATAGCCGGTAGGCGAGCATGCCGGCACTGCCCAGCAGGGCGATGCCCAGCGCGCCACTCAGTTCGGCACTGGTCTCGGCCAGCGCCGACGCGGCGCCCGCGCGTTCCGGCGGCGCGGTGGTGATGATCAGTTCGTTGCCGACGGTGAACACCGGCGCCATGCCCAGGCTCATCGCCAGCATGCCGGCGATCAGGATCCACAACCCGTACGGCGGAACCACCAAGGCCGTGATGCCGAAGCCGACCGCTGCGAGCAGCAGGCCGCGCACCATCACCCGGCGCGCCCCCCAGTGGCGTGCGAGCCGTGGCGCCAGCAGCGAGCCCACGGTGAAGCACAGCGACCACGGCACGGTCGCGACGCCGGCCTGCAGCGGCGTCAGCCCGAGCACCAGCTGCAGGTACTGGGTCATGAAGATGTACACGCCCATCATCGACAGGCCGGCGAGCGCATACGCCACGATGGCCGCCGAGAACGCGGGCCGCCGGAACAGCGTCACGTCGAGGAACGGATACGCCAGATGCTTCTGCCGACGGACGAACAGCACGCCGAGGGCGAGGCCGACCAGCAACACGGCGAATCCGCGCGGATCGATGCCGAACTCCGCGATGCGCTTCAGCCCGTAGACGACGGCCAGCACCGAGAACAGCGACTGCACCATGCTGAGCGGATCGAGCTCGCCGGCGTCCGGGTCGCGGTACTCGGGCAGCAGCTTCGGCCCCAGCAGCAACAGCAGCACCATCACCGGCACCGCGGCGAGGAACGCCGCGCCCCACCACCACCATTGCAGCAACAGGCCGCCGACCAGCGGACCGATCGCACCGCCGACCGAGAACGCCGCGATCCACACGCCGATGGCGAACTGGCGCTCGTGTTCGTCATGGAACATGTTGCGGATCAGCGACATCGTCGAGGGCGCCAGCGTGGCGCCCGCCACGCCGAGCAACGCGCGCATCGCGATCAGCATCTCCGCGCTGCGCGAGAACGCGGCGATCACCGAGGCCGCCGCGAACGCCGCCGCGCCGATCAGCAGCAGCTTGCGCCGGCCGATCCGGTCGCCCAGCGTGCCCATCGTGATCAGGAAGCCGGCGACCAGGAAGCCGTACACGTCGACGATCCACAGCAGCTGGCTGGCGGTGGGGTCCAGCTCGGCGCTGATGGCCGGCAGTGCGAGGTTCAGCACGGTCAGGTCCATCGCATAGACCATGCAGGGCAGGGCGATGATGGCCAACCCGATCCATTCGCGGCGGGTGGCTTTGGCAGGCGGGTTCAGGGTCGACATGGCGGTCCGTCAGGGGGGCGTCTTCCCGTCCGACGAACGGGAAAGGCGATTCTCGACGAAGCCGCGGACAGGCGTCGCCCGCGATGTCCGCGTTGGGCTCAGCGGATGATGAAGTCGATGAACCGGGCGACCTTCGAGTAGGGCGGCTTCAACAGGTCGCTGCCCGCGCGCCGCGGCTGCCACAACACCGGCAGCGCCTTGCTCATCGCATCGAAGCCCGCACGTCCGTGGTACGCGCCCATCCCGCTGGGCCCGACGCCGCCGAACGGCAATGCGTTGATGCCGAAATGCAGCACGGTGTCGTTCACGGTCACGCCGCCGGCGAGCGTGTTCTGCAGGATCTTCTCGACCCGGTCGCGATCGTGGCTGAAGGGATACAGCGCCAGCGGGCGGTCATGCGCGTTGATGTAGGCCAGCGCCTCGTCCAGCGAGCCGACGGTGCGGATCGGCAGGATCGGGCCGAAAATCTCGTCCTGCATCACCTTTGCGTCATCGCCCGGTTCGAGCACCACGGCGGGCGCGAACAAACGCTGGGCACGGTCGTGTGCGGCGGCGAGCGGGATCACTTCGAGCCCGCGCTGGCGTGCGTCGTCCAGGTAGCCGTCGAGGCGCACGAACTGGCCGTCGTTGATGATGCGGGTGTAGTCGCCGGCATCGGACAGGTCGCCGTAGCGTGCGGCGACCTGCTCGCGCAGCGCCTGCACCAGCGCATCGCGCCGGCTGCGGCCCACCAGCAGCACGTAGTCGGGTGCGATGCAGGTCTGTCCGCCATTGAACCACTTGCCGGTCGCCAGGCGCGCCGCGGCCTGTTCCACCGGATAGTCGTCGCAGACGATGGCGGGCGACTTGCCGCCGAGTTCCAGCGTCAGCGGGGTCAGGTTCGGCGCGGCCGCCGCCATCACCTTGCGGCCCACGGCGGTGGAGCCGGTGAACACCAGGTGGTCGAACGGCAGGGCCGCGAACGCGGCGGCCACGTCGGCGCCGCCGGCCGCGACGGTGACGCGTTCCAGCGGAAAGACTTCCGCCAGCAGCGAGCGCAGGAACTCGGTCGTGCGCGGCGTGTGTTCGGACGGCTTCAGGTAGACGTGGTTGCCGGCGGCGATGGCCGTCGCGAGCGGGATCAGGGCGAGATTGACCGGGTAGTTCCACGGCGAGATCACGCCGACCACGCCGACCGGCGCCTGCCGCACCTCCGCGCGCGCAGGCCAGAAACGCCAGCCCACGCCGACGCGCTTGGGCTTCATCCACCGGCGGAGATGCGACGCCAGGTGGTCGATCTCGTTGAGCACCGTCATGCCATCGGCGATCAACGATTCATGCCGCGAGCGGTGGCCGAAATCGGCGGCGACCGTGTCCGCCATTTCCGGCAGGCGACGCTTCAGTGCATCGCGCAACCGCCGCAGATCGTCGCGGCGCTGCGCGTAGTCCGGCTTGCGGGCCTGCCAGGCCTGGCGCAGGCGTTCCAGTGTTGGCGCCAGGTCGGCCATCTGCGTATCGCGCGGGGCGTGGCCGCTGGGCGCCGCCGCGGCGGGCCCGCTTCCCGCCGTGGCAGCCGTGATCGCGGCGTTGGCGGCGGTGATGGCCGCGTTCGCGGCGGTGGTGGCATGCGGAAAGGTCGTCATCGCCCGAGTGTATGCCTTCCCCTGCGAGCGGGCGCACTACAATCCCGGCATGACCGACACTCTGACCGCCCTGCGCCCCTATCTTGGCCGCTTTCCCGTCCTGGGCCCGCGGGTCTATGTCGATCCGGCCGCCACCGTGATCGGCGACGTGGAACTGGCCGAGGACGCGTCGGTCTGGCCGGGCAGCATCCTGCGCGGCGACGTCAACTTCATCCGCGTCGGTGCGCGCACCAACGTGCAGGACGGCACCATCGTCCACGTCAGCCACCACAGCCCGTACAACAAGGCGGGCTACCCCACGCTGATCGGCGCCGACGTCACCATCGGCCACGGCACCATCATCCACGCCTGCACCATCGAGGACCTGTGCCTGATCGGCATGGGCGCCTGCATCCTCGATGGCGCCACGGTGAAGAAATACGGCTTCCTCGGTGCGGGCGCGGTGCTCGGCCCGGGCAAGGTGGTGGGCGAAGCCGAGCTGTGGCTGGGCAATCCGGCCCGCTTCGCCCGCATGCTGACCGAGAAGGAAATCGAGAGCCTGCATTATTCCGCGGGCCACTACGTGCGGTTGAAGGACCACTACCTGCAGCCGACACCGCCAACGGCATGATGGTCGCGGCGCATTCCGCGCCGCCTGGGAGATCCGCATGGCCTGGAAACCGCACGGCTACACCTCTGCCGCCCCCTATCTCGTCGTGGACGGCGCGCAGCGCACGATCGATTTTCTCGTCGCAGTCTTCGGCGCCGAGCCGCTGCGCATGCATCCGATGGGCGATCGCCTCGGGCATGCGGAAGTCCGCATCGACGACACCGTGCTGATGCTCGCCGACGGCATGGAAGGGTGGCCGGCCATCGCCAGCCACGTGCATGACTACGTGCCGGATGTCGACGCCACCTGGGCGCGCGCGCTGGCGGCGGGCGCCGAGCCGGTGCAGGCGCCGGAAGAGAAGGGCGACGGCGACCGCCGGGGCGGTTTCCGCGATGCGGGCGGCACTACGTGGTGGATCTCGACGCAGGTGGTTTGAAGGAAACGGCTCAGGGCGCGGTCGCGCGCTCGAGTGCCGCCAGCAGCGCCATCGCCTCCTGCAGGCTGGCACCGCACATGTCTGGGCCGGGCTTCAGCGTGCCGCAGAAGGCCGGCCTTTCCGGTCGCCCGAACAGGCGGCAGCGCAGCGCTTCATCCAACTGCACGCAGGGAACACCGGCCGGCTTGCCGTGCGGCATGCCGGGGATCGGCGAGGTGATCGACGGCGCGGTGCAACAGGCCGCGCACCCCGACCGGCAGGAGAAGACCGTGTCCACGGGTGCGGAGTGTAGTGCGGCTGGGCAAGCGTGGCGTGTCCGGCTAAAGTCGGGCATGGGGAAGGCGCATGGACCGCGGGATGCATCCGTTCAACCACAACGATCCGATTGCGGTCATCGCGCTGTCATGCATGCGATGAACACCTGATGCTGGATACCTACCGCGAAGTCGTCACACCCGAAGGCGTTCCGCTCCACTTGCCCGCTGCCGGCCCGGTGCCGCGCGCGCTGGCGTGGAGCATCGACCTGATGGTGCGCTTCGGCCTTCTCAGCGTGCTGGGCATGGTGTTGGCGCTGCTAGGCAAGACCGGCGAAGGCCTCTACCTGATCGGACTGTTCCTGTTGTTCTGGGCCTACCCCATCGTGCTCGAGGCGGTGTGGCAGGGGCAGACCGTCGGCAAGAAAGCGCTGGGACTGCGCGTGGTCGCGGCCGATGGCGCGCCGGTGGGCTGGCTGGCGGCGATCACCCGCAACCTGCTGCGCACCGTGGACATGCTGCCCTTCGGCTATGCCGCCGGGCTGGTGTCGTGCCTGACCGACACGCACGCGCGGCGGCTGGGCGACATGGTGGCCGGCACGCTGGTGGTCCATGCCACCGGCGAACGCGAGCATGCCCCGGCGCCGGCGAACGAGGTCTTCGCGCCGCCGGCGGGCCTGCTCCCGGAAGAGCAGGGCGCGGTCGTCGCCTTCGGCGAGCGTGCGCCGCAACTGACGCCGTCCCGGCAGGAAGAGCTCGCCAACCTCGTGGCGCCGGTCACCGGCGCGCGCGGTCAGGTCGGCGTGCAGCGCCTGTATGGCATGGCCAACTGGTTGTTGGGGCGGCGATGAGGCAGGAACAGTTCGTCGCCCGCCACCAGGCCGAATGGCTGGCCTTCGAGTCGTGGCTGCTGGCCCGCGGCGAAAGCGCGCGGCGTGCGAGGAAGGAACGCAACACCGGCGCAATGACCGACGAGGACGTACCTGCGCGGTACCGCCGGATCTGCCAGCAGCTGGCGCTCGCCCGCGCGCGCGGCTACAGCCCCGTGGTGGTGGATCGCCTGCAGGCATTGATGCAGCAGGGCCACGGCGTGCTGTATCGCACGCCTGCTCCGCGTTGGCAGCGGGCGGCACGCTTCCTGCTGGCGGACTTCCCGCGGCTGGTGCGGAGCGAAGCCGGCTGCATGGCCGTGGCCGCAGTGGCGTTCGTGTTTCCGCTGGTGCTGATGTTCGTGCTGCTGCAACTCCGTCCGGAACTGGTGTACAGCCTCGCATCGCCCGAGCAGGTCGCGATGTACGAGCGGATGTACGACCCCAGCGATCCGCGGCACGCGCTGGGCCGTGAAAGCGGAACGGACTGGCAGATGTTCGGCGTCTATATCTGGAACAACATCAGCATCGGCCTGAAGACGTTCGCCGGCGGCCTGGTCGCCGGCGTGGGCGCGCTGGTCGTGCTGATCGCCAACGGCATCAGCATCGGCACCGTATTCGGCCACCTGCAGCAGATCGGCTACGGCGATCCGCTGTGGCGCTTCGTCTGCGGGCACGCGCCGTTCGAACTCACCGCGCTGGTGCTGGCAGGCGGTGCCGGCCTGCGGTTGGGACTGGCGTTGATCGCGCCCGGTCGGCACCGGCGCATCGATGCGCTGGCCATCGCCGGCGCGAAGGGGGCACGGTTGTGCCTGGGCGTTGCGTTCATGTTGCTGGTCGCGGCCTTCATCGAGGCGTTCTGGTCTTCGACGCAATCCATCCCGGCGACGGTGAAGTACAGCGTCTCCGGCGTGTTGTGGACGCTGGTGGCGCTGTGGCTGTGTTTCGGTGGTCGCGGGGTGGCCGATGAGGATTGAGGAGCTCACCGTCCGCCTGCGTACGCGCTCGGGCTGGGAGGCCATCGAGCTGGGCATGGCGCTGGTGCGCCGCCATGCCGCCGCGATCTGGAAGCCATGGCTATGGCTGACCTTGCCGGTGTTCATCGTGCTCAACCTGGGCGCGTGGTGGCTGGACATGTTCTGGCTGGCCGCGCTGCTGATGTGGTGGTTGAAGCCCGTCTTCGACCGCGTCCCGTTGTACGTCATCTCGCGCGCGGTGTTCGGCAGCGTGCCCGGCACGCGCGAAACGTTGCGCGCGCAGCGCCAATGGGGCGTGCGCACGATGCTCCACCTGCTGACCTGGCGCCGGCTCAGTCCGGTGCGTTCGCTGTACATGCCGATCGACCTGCTGGAGGGCGTGCAGGGCGAGCGCCTGGGCCAGCGCCGGCGCGTGTTGGGCGGACAGGCGTACGGCACCGCCTTCTTGCTCACGCTGATCTGCCAGCTGTTTACCGTCGCGCTGGTGCTCGGTGGCGTGGTGGCGGTGCTGGTGTACCTGCCGCAGGACCTCTTGCCGGACAGCATGCAGGCGGCATTCCGCATCATGGCCATCGAATGGCCCGTGTGGCTGCACCTGGCATGGAACGCGCTGCTGTGGGCGGCGGTCAGCGTAACCGAGCCCTTCTTCATCGGCGCGGGTTTCGGGCTGTACCTCAATCGCCGCACCGAGATCGAAGCCTGGGATGTGGAGATCGTGTTCCGCAAGCTGCGTGCGCGACTGGCGGCTGCGACGCCGATCCTGCTCGCTGCCGTCCTGCTGGCGGGCTTGCCGGGCCAGGCCGGTGCGCAGGAACGGCATGGCGGGCCGCGCCCCACGGTGCCCACGGAGGAAGCGCCCGCCGACGACAAGCCGACGCCGCCCACGCTGCCGATCGTGTTCGGCGACCAGCGCGTGAACGACCGCGCGTTCCGCGATGCCGCCGACCGCGCCTATGAAGACCCGCTGTTGGACCGCAAGCGGACCGAGGGCAGCTGGGAACGTCGGAAAAAGCAGGAACGGAAGAAGAGCGACTTCTCGCTGAGCGACAACCCGCTGCTGCTGGCGCTGGCCAACGTGTTCGCCTTCATCGGCGAATGGGGGCTGTGGCTGGTGGCCGGCGTGCTGGTCCTCACGCTGCTGGCGACCGCGCGCTACTGGTGGCCGTGGATGCGTGGCATGTCGCGCGCACCCGCGCCGCACCGTGACGGTCCGAAAGTCGAGGCCCTGGTGCTCCCCGAAACCTTGCCCGACGACATCGCCGCTGCCGCGCGCGCGCTCTGGCGCGATGGCCGCCCGCGGCATGCCCTGGCGCTGCTCTACCGCGCGAGCGTGGAAAGCATGAGCGCGCGCGCCGAGATCGCATTGCCGCCGGGCGCGACCGAGGCCGAATGCTTGCGCGCCTCCCGGCGCATGCCCCGAGCCGAGGACCGTCAGGCGTTCGCGCTGATAGTCAGGGTGTGGCAGTACGCGGCCTACGGACAGCGCCTTCCCGCCGAGCACGAATTCGATGCGCTGGTGGGGGAACTCCAGCAGCGCTATGGATGGGCGTCATGACCGGCGCGCGTCGCAACGGGCGTATCGTCGGCGGGGGACTGATCGTGGCGTTCGTCGTGCTGGCGCTGGTCGTGGCATGGTTCCGCCATACCTATGTGCGCGTGGAGAAGACGCTGTACCTCCCGCCGAATGGCGAGGCCGCGTACAACCCGCTGTATGCACTGGCACGAACGCTCGAGGCCGACGGCGTCAAGGTGAATGCTCGCCAGCGCCTCATGCTGGACGACAACGCGCTGGGCACACGCGACACGCTGCTGCTCTTCAACGATCCGCGCGCGCTCTCGCCGCCCGAGACAGAAGAGCTGCTGGCGTGGGTGGAGCGGGGCGGCCACCTGATCGTACGCACACCGCTCGGCTCCTACGAGGATGATCTGGTCGAAGACGATGTGCCGCACGCGGACCTGCTGGATCACCTCTCCGTATGGCTGGTGGAAGAAACCCCCGACTGCGAGGCCTTCCAGGTCGAAGGCGAGGACCCTCACGTCGAGTTCTGCCGTGGTCGCCGCTTCGCATTCGACGGCGTCGTGCCGGCGCTCTCGTGGGGCGACCTCCAGGCGGGCTTCGTCTATGCGCGGATCTCGCACGGACGCGGGCAGGTCGACGTGCTGGCCGATCTCGATTTCCTGATGAATGCCGAGCATCGCCCGCCGCTCGGCGACGCGCTCGGCACGCCGCCGAAGGGCGGCCTTCGCGACGGTCCGCATCGCGCGCTGGCGCGACAGGTGTTGGCGCCCAACTACGGCCAGGGCACGATGCACCTCGTGTACGCCGCACAGATGCCCACGCTGTGGCGCACGTTGCTGCTCCGCGGCTGGATGGTGTGGATCCCGCTGGTGCTGGCCCTGGCCGCCTGGTTGTGGATGCGCATGCAGCGCTTTGGCCCGCCGGTGCCGGCGCCCGCCGGCGAACGTCGCTCGCTGCTGGAGCACGTAAGGGCCAGCGGCGAACACCTGTTCCGCTACGGGCGCGGCGTCATGCTGTACGCCGCGGTGCGCCAGGCCTTCCTGGCCCGCTTGCGCCGGCGCGACCCGGTCGCCGCCGCCCTGTCGGGCGAGCCCCAGGTTGCCGCCATCGCCGCACGCACCGGCGTGCCCGCCGACCGCATCCGTACCGCGCTCAACGCGCCCGCCTCGCACGACCGGCCGGCGTTCCGTGACCGTATTTCCCTGCTGATCCAACTGAGAAACCGCCTATGAACGACGAGACCGCCGCAGCGCCCCCCGCGCTCCCGCCGACGCCCGGCAATGCGTTGTCGGCACGCGCAGATGCCGTGCGCGACGAGGTGTCCAAGGCCTTCATCGGCCAGGCCGACGTGCTGGACCAGATCCTGATCGCACTGCTCGCCGGCGGCCATGTGCTGATCGAGGGCGTCCCCGGGCTGGGCAAGACGCTGCTGGTGCGTGCGCTGGCGCAGGCGCTGGAACTGACCTACGCACGGGTCCAGTTCACCCCCGACCTGATGCCGAGCGACGTCAGCGGACATGCGGTGTACGACCCGAAGACCGAGAGCTTCAAGATCCGTCGTGGCCCGGTGTTCACCAACATCCTGCTCGCCGACGAGATCAACCGCGCCCCGGCGAAGACCCAGGCTGCGCTGCTCGAGGTGATGCAGGAAGGCCAGGTGACGATCGAGGGAAAATCCTTCGAACTCTCGCCGCCCTTCATCACGCTTGCCACGCAAAACCCGGTGGAACAGGAAGGCACGTATCCGTTGCCGGAAGCGCAGCTGGACCGCTTCCTGCTGAAGGTGCTGATCGACTATCCCGCGCTGGAGGACGAGAAGCGCATGGTCGATGCGATCACCACCGGACGCACCGCCGCCGACTTCGACCTGTCGAAGGTCAATCGCGTGCTGGGACCGGACGACATCATCGCGATGCAACGCGACACCGCTGCCGTGCAGGTGGACGAACAGGTCATCGACTACGCGGTGCGCATCGTCGCGGCGACGCGCAAATGGCCGGGCATCGCGCTGGGCGCGGGACCGCGCGGCAGCCTCGCGCTGGTGCGTGCGGCGCGCGCGCAGGCCGTGTTGCAGGGGCGCGATTTCGTCACGCCGGACGACATACGCGATATCGCGCGGCCGGCGCTGCGCCACCGCATCACCCTCGCGCCGGAATTGCAGATCGAGGGCCAGTCTCCCGACGATGCCCTTCGCGCGCTGCTCGCCAAAGTGGATGCACCACGGAAATGAGCCCGTCCCGCATCCGTCACGCCACGACGCGCGCATCGGGTAGGCCACGCGCGTGAGGCCCGCGCCGCTCCTGATCCTGCTGCTGGCCGGTTGGGGACTGGCCGGGCTCGCCGTGCCGTTCCTCGGCTGGCCGCTGTGGCAATGGCAGGTGGCCGGCGCGGTCATCGCGGTGCTGGCCGCATTCGACGCATGGCGGTTGCACGGTCGGCCCACGCCCCAGGTGGTGCGCGAGGTCCCCGAGGCGCTGCCGCTCGGCATCGAGCGTGAGGTGGGGCTTCAGTTGGAGTCGCATGTACGGCAGCGGGTTGACGTGTTCGACCTGCATCCCGGCGGATGGCCGTCGTCGGGCTTGCCGCGCCGCCTGACCCTGGCACCACTGTCGGCCACGCGCATCACCTATCGCCTGCAGCCGAATGCGCGCGGCGATGCCGCGTTCGATGGCGTGATGCTGCGGCTGCGCTCCCTGCTGTGGATGTGGCGGCACACGCGCGTAGCCGGTGCGCCGCAGCGCGTGCGGGTGTATCCGAACTTCGCGCCGCTGACGCGCTTCGCACTGTTCAGCGCCGAACAGGCGTCGCGCCTGGTGGGTGCCCACCTCAAGCGTCGGCGCGGCGAGGGGACCGACTTCCACCAGATGCGTGAGTACCGCGTCGGCGACAGCCTTCGCCAGGTCGACTGGAAGGCCACCGCACGTTCGCGCAAGCTGATCTCGCGCGAATACCAGGACGAGAAGAACCAGCAGTTGGTGATGCTGATCGATACGGGCCGCCGCATGATGGCGCGCGAGGATGCGCTGGGCCATTTCGACCATGTGCTCAACGCCTCGCTGGTGGTGTCCTATCTGGCGCTGCGGCAGGGCGATGGCGTGGGCCTGCTCGCCGCCGGTGGCGACCGTCGTTGGGTGGCGCCGCAGCGGGGCATGGGCGCCATCGACACGCTGTTGCGCGCGAGCTACGACCTGCAGCCGCGTGCCGTCGCCACGGATTACCTTGCCGCCGCAACCGAGCTGAGCTTGCGCCAGCGTCGTCGCGCGCTGGTGATGCTGGTGACCAACGTGCGCGACGAGGACATCGAGGATCTGCTGGCGGCCGTGCGCTTGCTGCAGCGTCGGCACCTGGTCTGCGTGGCCAGCCTGCGCGAAACCTCATTGGACGACGCGCTCGGCCATGACGTGCGCGACTTGCAGGGCGCGATCCATGCTGGTGCCGTCGCCCGCTACCTGGAACAGCGCACGGCGGCGCATGAAGCCTTGCGCAGCCATCGCGTGATGGTGCTGGACGTGACCACCGACGAGCTCCCGGGTGCGCTGGTGGAGCGCTATCTGGCGGTGAAGCGGGACGGCGTGCTGTAGTGCCGCGTATGCGGACGCACGCGACCCTCGCCGTGGTGCTGGCCCTGTGCCTGGAAGCCTTCAACGCGCGGGCTGGTGAAGTCGAGCGCATCCGCCTGCAATCGCGCGAGGCGGCGGCCGAGATCACGCCTGCCCTCGGCGGTCGTGTGCTGGCGTTCGGTCGGATCGGCCATCCGAACCTGATCAAGATCGGCGAACCGGTCGCATCCCAACCGACCCCGGATGTGTCGGCGATGGCCGACGACATCGGCTACTTGGGCCACGATGTGTGGCTGGGGCCGCAGAGCGGCTGGTGGTCCGACCAACACGCCAACGCCGCGCGTCGCGACGCGAAAGCCGTGTGGCCACCGGACCCGTACCTGGCATTCGCGCAGACACGCGTGGTGGCACGTACACCGGACCGGCTGGTGCTGGAAGGCGTGGACAGTCCGGTCACCGGCGTGCGGCTGCTGAAGTCATTCGCCTTCGATCCTGCGGACCCCGCCACCCTCGAGGTAACCGCGCTGGCGCGCAACATCCGCGAGCGCCCGATCGCGCGCGATCTGTGGTTCAACACGCGTACCTCGGCCGCCACGCGTGTGTACGTGCCGGTCGCCCACCCACGCGATGTGCGCATCGACGCGGCACAAGGTCAGGCGCCTGCGTGGAACGTCGTGGACGGTATGTTCGCGTTCCTGCCGGCGGAAAGCGCGAAAACTCGACGCGGCAAGGTGTTCCTGCAGCCGGCGGCGGGCTGGATGGCCGGCTTCGCGCAGGGGCAGGCGTTCGTCATCCGTTTCGATCACCAGCCGCGTGCAGCGATCCATCCCGAGCAAGGGCAGGTCGAGCTCTATCTCGACCACGGCGCCGATATCGCCGCCGGCCTGCTGGAGATGGAAGTGCATGCGCCGTACCGCACGCTCGCGCCAGGCGAGGCCATGCAGGCGCGCGAGCGCTGGACGGTGCTGCCCTACGATGGCGCGGACACGCCACAGGCGCACCTGGCCTTTCTCTGCGCCCGGCTGCAGCTGTGCGCCACGCAGGCGACCGACTGACGCGTCAGCGTGCGGTCGCGATGCCCTTGCCGGTCGCGACCCACCACAGGCCGCCGTACAGGTGCGCAAGATAGAGCGGCTCGTCGTACAGCGCAGGCGTGTGGCCCAGCGCAGTGACGAACACGCGCCCGCCGTCGTACGTGTGGTACCACGCCACCGGATGCTGCTCGCCCATGCCGTTCGCTGTCTGCCCTGGCCAGATGCGCGTGGGGTCGTACGTGCGTTCGTCCACGCTGAGCACGGTGCGCAGGCCACGGGTGACGGGCGCGTTGAACTCGTACCACTCGTCCGTCCACACCCAGCGCGCCGGCAGGCCGAATGCCGCGGGAAACGCAGGATCTTCCACCCGTACGGTGGCCGTCTGCACCATCGGGTGGATGCGGAACGTGCGGCCGATCAGGCGTTCGAACCAAGGCCACTCGCCTGGCGGATTGAAGATCAACGCACGATGCACTGCCATCACGCCACCGCCAGCGCGGACGTAGGCTTCAAGTTTGTCGCGCTGCGTGCCTTTCAGCTCATCGCCGCGCGTGTTGAGCAGCACGATGGCAGCATACGGAGACAGGTCGCCGTCGAACGGTGTGCTGTTCCAGGACCAGGTCAGGTCGAACCCATGCACCTGCGCCATCCGCTCGAACTGCGGCTTGGCGACCACGGCGTAGTCGTGGTGGTAGCGGTTGGGAATGGCGACCACCAGCACCTTGAACTGGCCCTGCGCCCAGGCGACGCCCGGCAGCAGGGCGGCCAGACAGAAAAGGAGGATCAACCATCGTCGGATCATGCGGCGATGCTAGCCGTCCCGCGGGTCGCCCAGCTATTCCGATTCGCGCCGCGGGTATGCGCTTATCGCCTAGGCGGCTGTGCGGGCCGCCTGCATCGCCTTGCTGGCGCCCCAGGCCAGCATCACCAGGCCCGCTGCGTAAACCACGCCAAGCAGCATGCCGACCGCGCCGAACAGCGACATCATGCCGCTGATCGCGCTGTAGCCGTCGGCGGCGCTGTGGATCAGCCAGGCTTGCCAGACGCTCATCGCGCCCCGCAGCAGGGTCGCCGCCAGCATCAGTCCCGTGCCCGCCAGCGCCAGCGTGCGTCCCGGTGCGGCGGGCGCCCACATCAGCAACATCGCAACGCCCGCCACGCAGGCCAGCAGTTCGGGAAGCTGGTAGCCCAGCATCGTCAGCAGTTGGGTGAGGAAGCCGTCCATGCGTTACTCCGTTCGTGATGGCTTGCAGGGTAACGCAGGTGCGCTTTCAATCCGCCGTCACCAGCACCTTGTCCCTGTCGCGCAGCGCGGCGTAGACCGCGTCGGTCTCCGGACGTACGCCGTGCCAGTGCTCGAAGGCCTCGGCGGCCTGTTCGACCAGCATGCCTAGGCCATCGACGGCGTCGTGGCAGCCGGCGGCGCGCGCCCAGGCGAGGAAGGGGATCGCCGCTTCGCCGTAGTTGAGATCCACCGCCAGCGTGCGCGGTGTGGCCAGGCCGAAGGGCAGAGTGAATTCGCCCTGGTCCTGGCGTGCGGCCGAGGTCGCATTGATGATCAGCGAGAAGTCGCCGAGATTGCGCAGGTCGTCCCAGTAGCGCGAGTGCGCGCGGTCCGGTTCACCCAGGGCGTCGGCGAGCGCGTCGGCGCGCTCCGGCGTGCGGTTGACGATGATCAGCTCGCTGACGCCGGCATCCAGCAGGGCCGGCGCCACGCCGCGCGCCGCACCACCCGCGCCGATCATCACCGCGCGTCGCGCGCGCAGATCCAGGCCATGGCGGCCGGTCAGGTCGCGCACCAAGCCGGCGCCATCGGTATTGTCGCCATGCCATTGCCCGTCGTTGCGTGTCAGTGTGTTGACCGCACCGGCGCGCCTTGCGCGGTCGGTCGCCTGCGCACAGATCGCGAACGCGGCTTCCTTCAATGGGAGCGTGACGTTGGCACCCGCGCCGCCGTCACCGGCGAACCGGTCCAGCGTGGCGACGAAGTCGTGCGGTGCGGTGTCGATCGCCGTGTATTCCAGTGCGATGCCGACCTGGCGCGCGAACGCCGTGTGGATGCGGGGCGATAGCGAATGGGCGACGGGGTGGCCGAATACGGCGTAGCGATGGCTGGACATGGCGCAGGACCCCGTCGTGAAGTGATGTCGGAGCAGGGACGTCCCGGGAACACAGCCGGGTCGCCACCGCGTTCGCCCGCAGTCTACCGCGCGTGGAGGCGGCAGACGTACACGTGTTGCGTCCTGGCGAGCCCGACGCAGGCATCGGGCTCGGTCCTGTCAGCCGCCACGCAGCCAGCGCGCCGCATCCAGCGCGAAGTAGGTCAGCACGCCGTCGGCGCCCGCGCGCTTGAACGCGGTCAGGGCTTCCAGCGCGCACGCCTTCTCGTCCAGCCAGCCGTTCGCGGCGGCGGCCTTGATCATCGCGTACTCGCCGCTGACCTGGTACGCGAACGTCGGCACGCCGAATTCGTCCTTCACCCGGCGGATCACGTCCAGGTACGGCAGGCCCGGCTTGACCATCACCATGTCCGCGCCCTCGTCCAGGTCCAGCGCGATCTCTTGCAGCGCTTCGTTCGAGTTGGCCGGGTCCATCTGGTAGGTGAACTTGTTGCCCTTGCCCAGGTTGCCGGCGCTGCCCACCGCGCTGCGGAACGGGCCATAGAACGCGCTGGCGTACTTGGCGGCGTACGACATGATGCGGGTGTTGATGTAGCCGGCCTTCTCCAGCGCTTCGCGGATCGCGCCGATGCGGCCATCCATCATGTCGCTGGGCGAGAGGATGTCCACGCCGGCGGCGGCGTGCGCGAGGGACTGTTTCACCAGCGCCTCGATCGTCTCGTCGTTGAGGATGTAGCCGGTGTCGTCGATCAGCCCGTCCTGGCCATGCGTCGTGTACGGGTCCAGTGCCTGGTCGGTCATCACGCCGAGTTCGGGGAAGCGTGCCTTCAGCGCGCGGATCGCGCGCGGGATGATGCCGTCCTCGTCCCACGCGATGCGGCCGTCGGCGGTCTTGGCCGCCGGGTCCGGCACGCCGAACAGGTCCAGCACGGGCACGCCCAGTTCCAGCGCTTCTTCGCCCACGCGCAGCAGTTCGTCGATGGACAGCCGCTCGACGCCCGGCATCGACGCCACCGGCACCCGGCCTTTCTCCTCGTGCACGAACACGGGATAGATCAGGTCGTTGGTGGTCAGCACGTTCTCGCGCATCAGGCGGCGGGAGAACTCGTCGCGGCGCATGCGGCGCGGGCGGGTGTAGGGGTAGGCCATCACGGGCTCCTGGCAGAGCGGCGCATGATACGCCTGCAGGGCCGGGCGCGGCCTGCGACCGGCGGTCGCAGCGCGGAACGCTGTGTCTGGCGGGGCGTCAGATGACGCCGCCGCCCAACGACAGGCGGACGATGCCCACGATGATGACGATGCCGTTGAGTACCAGCCCGGCCTTGGCGCGACCGCGATTCTCGGTCCGCGTGAACAGGATGCCGACCGCCGCGATGATCGCGCCGACGGCGGCGAAGGGGATCAGGAACCAGTTGCCCCAGCCGAGCAGCGGAATCAGCGCCAGCACCATCCACAGCATCGCCACGATGCCCCACAGCAGGCTGATCAGTCCCATCGATGCGTCCTTCCGACATGGCCCGCGACGCGGCGCCTCATGCCCGCACTATGCGGATGCTGCCGTGGCGCTTCAAGCGCCGACGCCGTGCATGCCTTCGATTTCGACCAGCAGTTCGCGGCGGCAGACGTCCGCATGCAGCATCAACCACGGTACGCGTGTGCCCAGCCGCGCTTCCAGTTGTGCGGCGACAGCGTCGGCGTCCGCGGCGTCGCGCACGTAGACCTTGAGTCGCGAAGTGCCGTCGAGGTGCGGCGACAGCGTCGGTGCGCGCTCGCGCGCCGCGCCCAGCAGGCTGTCGAGGTTGGTCAGCGTTTCGTCCAGCTGGGCGCGCAGCGAATCGGCATGCTGCGACGCATGCCCGACGATGCTCGCCGTGCCCGACAGCAGCAGGGGCACCTGCGGTGAAGGCGGCAGCAGCGCGCGCGCGAAACTCGGCGACTGCGGGCCGTATTCGCGCGGATAGCGATAGGCGCTGACCTGGCGCGGATTTTCCAGTGGCAGGCCGGGTTCGCGCGCGGCCAGCCAGTACACCTGCAGCACGCGCCGTCCGTCGCGGCTGCCGATGGCCGTCGCCGCGGGCAGCGTGCGCGTGTCCACGTCGCCCAGTCCCTGCACGCGGCCGACGCAGAACTGCCGGTAGCGCTCGGTGTCGCCTTCGCCCAGGGTGATCGCGTCGAAGTAATTCCAGATGCGCAGCAGGTGCGGATAACCGCAGTCGCGCCAGAACGCCACCATGGCCGCGTAGGCATGCGCGCTGGCATGCAGGATGCCGCCCTCGGGTTCCTCCCACTCCATGACGCCGAACATCAGCGCGCCGTCGTGGCTGTAGCGGATCGCGCCTTCGCGTCCCGTCGCCACCGGTCCGGCCGAGCGCCACACCTCGTAGGGCGCAGCGGCTTCGCGCAGGGGCGACAGCGGCACGTGCAGGTAGCGGGCATCGTCGATGGCGGCCGACGAGGGGGCCAGGGTGCCGAAGCCGAACACGGCCAGCGTCTCGGGCATGCCGAGCAGCGCCTGCGGCGTCGGGGCGTGGATGTAGTCGACCGCCAGCCGCTGCGGCGCGGGCGGGAGGTCGGGAGCGGAGCTCATCGTGCGGAAAACAGGCGCATGGTCAGGGTGAAATGATAACCCGTCGCCCCGTGACGCCGCCCGATGACGGGATATGCCAGTATTCAGCCGGTGCGGCGGAAGATCGCCGCAAGGCCACCGGGAGAAGCCGCCATGTCGTTCCGCATCGTCCCCATCGCGTTCGCCGTCCTGCTCCTCGCCGGGTGTGCCGGCAGCTCCAAGGTCATGCTGGGCCAGGCGCGTGCGCCGATCGATCCGGCGCAGGTGCAGATCTACCGCACACCGCCCGCAGGTGCGCTGGAAATCGCCCAGCTCGAATCCAAGAGCGCGGTCGGCTTCGGCACCCAGGGCCAGACCGATGCCGCGGTGGCGCGCCTGAAGCGCGAAGCCGCCGCCCTCGGCGCCAACGGTGTCGTCCTGCTGGGCGTAGGTTCGAGCGGCTCGCCGGTGGGCATGTCGGTGGGCGCCGGCAGCTACGGCCGCCACTCGGGCGGCGGCTTGAGCATGGGCATCCCGACCACCCAGAAGCAGGCCGCAGGCGTGGCGATCTACGTGCCGCCTGGCACGCCGGTGGATCCGTCCATCGTGGTGCCGGAACCGGCGCCGAAGCGCTGAGGGGACGACCGTGGCGAAGTTCCCAAGGATCGAGAGCGCCTGCCCGTTACCGGAAGAACAGCAGCGCTGCATCGCGGGTTTCTGCGGTCGGTGCGGCAAGTCGGTCCAGCGCCTGGATGACATGGATGAGGCTCAGCGAGCCGCATGGATGAAGCAGGCAACCGGTCCGGTCTGCGTGTCCTACCGTCTCCCGCGCCCCGCGCTGGCCGGGCTTGCGGTCGCCGCGTTGCTTGCTGCCGCACCTGCATTGGCCGGATCGCCGGATGCCGAGCAAGGGCAAGGCGACACGGTCGCCACCGTTGCGGATGCGCCCGACGAGGCCAATCCGCTACTGATGCTCGTGATGGTGGGCGGTATCAGCGAACCCGGCAACGCCGAGTGGATCGATGACTCGGGCCTGCCGGACCTGCCGCAGCGTCACGTGGAAGGTTCGTTCGAAGCGCGCGCCGAAGGGACGGCGCGGCCGGCCGCGCCCGCACCCTCCGAAGACACCGGCGCGTAAGCATCCAGGATGCGCAGTTTGCGGATGCCTTCCAGCAAAGGAGGCATGCCGGCCGGGTCGCCATCGCCCACGTGGAGCGCGATGTGGCCGGCATCGAATTCGCCCAAGCCGGCGTCGTAGCTGGTCCATCGCTGACCATCCCACGCCTGTACCCACATGTGCGGACTGAAGACATGTGCCTGTCCGGTGAATCGGCTGGAATACGCGATGCCGGAGGCCACCCGGGCGGGAATCCCGCGTGCACGCGCGGCGGCTGCCAACAGCACCGCACTTTCGGTGCAATCCCCGGACCGTGCGGCCAGCGCCTCGCTGGCGCTCATGTACTCGCCAAAGGATATGCGCCCGGTCATGTGCTCACGAACTGCGTTCGCGAGAGACCGCATGCGCAGGTGAGTGCTTCGGCCGCGGGAATGGGTTCTCGCGAACGCTCTGACGGAGGCGTTCTCGCTGTTCACATACGCATTGCTTCGGCTGTATCGGTCCAACGCGTCCGCGTCGGGTGGAGATTCTTCCCCACAATCCCGGCAGATGCGCAACAGCATGGCGTCGCTGGCGGCGGCCACCTTTTGTTCGTGCGTGCTGGGCCACGGCCACGCCATGCCATCGACGCGAAATCGATACTCGATGACGCCATGCCGCGCGGCGCTCGACAGCTTGTAGGGCGAGCGGACGAGCAGGGGTTGCAGCCAGGCACGCGTACCTTCGCGTGCATCCGACGGTCGGGCTTCCTGCGCGTGGACGATGGCAGGCAGCGTGCAGGCCAGCAGCGCTAGCACGATGCGATATCGCATGCTCCCGCCGACCGCTTTTGACGCGTTCTTCAAGGCGCGGGCGCGGTGTCGGCCTCGCCGCCCTCCAGCACGATCCGCTCGCCGCCGTCCACGTTGACGGCCAGCGTTTCGTAGCGCCATTCGCCGGCCTGCTTCTTCGCCACGACGTACAGGGTGCCGTCGGCTTTCGTGCCTTCCAGTGGGATCGCCAGGTTGGCTTCGCCGTCGGGGCCGTTGCTGCTGAAGTTGCCCTGCACCAGCCAACCGGCCCGGACCGGCGTGCCGAGCGCCGCGTTCACCGCGGGGTCGGCCTGCGCTTCCCGCATCGCATGCAGGTACGGCCCCGAGGATTTCATCGCGCCGAAGACCAGCGCCAGGATGCCGAAGATGAAGGCCGCGAACAGCGCCAGCAGCAGCGCGGCCACCACTGGTACGCACCATTTCCAGTTGCGGCCCAGCCACGTGGAGGGCGGTGGGGTCGTCGAGTGCATGCGCGGGCTCCGGTCGTTCCCCGTTGAACGCTTACGGCTTCAGGCAGCGGCCAAGGAAGTCCTCGGTCAGCCGGTAGCGGTGCAGCAGGTCGGTGCCGCGCAGGCCATGCTTGGCGCCGGGATACGTCATCAGCTCGAACGGCGTACCGCGTTTCTGCAGCTCGCTCATCAGCTTGGTGGAGTTGGTGAATAGCACGTTGTCGTCGGCCATGCCGTGGATCAGCAGCAGCTTGCCGGCGCCGATGCCGTCCACGTGGGTGAACACACTGGCTTCGCGGTAACCGGCTTCGTTCGCCTTCGGCAGGTCCATGTAGCGCTCGGTGTAGTGGGTGTCGTACAGCGCCCAGTCGGTGACCGGCGCGCCCGCCACGCCGCAGGCGTAGGCCTCGTCCTGCTTGGCCAGCAGCATCAGCGTCATGTAGCCGCCGTTGGACCAGCCGTACACGCCGATGCGCGCGGGATCGACGAAGGATTGCGACTTCAGCCATTCGACGCCGCGCAGCTGGTCGTCCACTTCCACCGTGCCCTGCTTGCCGTACAGCGCGCCGCCGAAGGCCGCACCGCGGCGCGGCGTGCCGCGGTTATCCAGCGAAAACACCACGTAGCCCTGCTGGGCGAGGTACTGGTTGAAGAACGCATCGCTGCGGCCGGGCCAGGCACGGGTGACGGTCTGCGCGGCGGGACCGCCGTAGACGAAGACCACGACGGGGTACTGCTTCTTCGCATCGAAGCCCGCCGGCTTGACCAGGCTGTAGTGCAGTGGCGTGGTGCCATCGGCCGCCATCAGCGTGCCGTAGGTGGTCGGCTGGTGAGCGGCGCGGTACTTCGCATAGGGATGCCCAGCATCGGCCACGTCGTTGGCGAGCAGCGTCGCCAGCTTCGTGCCATCAGCCTTGAAGAGTTCGATCTGCGGCAGCATGGTGTCGCTGGACCAGCTGTCGACGAAGACGCTGGCGTTGCGCGCGAATGCGGCGGCGTGCATGCCGGGCGCCTGCGTCAGCCGACGCGGTTCGCCGCCGGCCAGCGGCACGGCGTAGACATGCGTTTCGGTGACGCCGTCGCGCGTGCCGCCCACGTAGGCCAGACCGGCGCCTTCATCGAGGGCGAGCAGACCGTCGACGACCCACTCGCCCTGCGTCAGCGCGGTCAGCTTCGCGCCGTCCTCCGACGCGACGTACAGGTGTTCGAATCCGCTGCGCTCCGACGACCACAGGAAGCGCCCGTCCTTCAGGAAGCGCAGGTCGCTGTGCAGGGGGACCCAGGTCTTCGAGGTCTCGGTCACCAGCGTGCGCTGCGCACCGTTCGCCAGCGTGGTTTCGATCAACTCGAGCTGCTTCTGGTCGCGCGACTGGCGCTGGAACGTCAGGCGTTGCGGGTCGCGCCAGTCCACGCGGGCCAGATAGATATCGGGGTTCTTGCCCAGGTCGATCCAACGCGGTGTCGCGCCGGTCTTCGGTGCGATCGTGCCCAGCTGCACCAGGACGTTGTGGTCGCCGGCGGCCGGGTAACGCTGCTCGACCACGTCGGTGCGATCGGGATAGACCTCGTAGCGCTTCTGCACCGGAACCGGGGTTTCGTCGATGCGGGCGAAGGCGATGGCCGAATCGTCCGGCGCCCACCAGTAGCCGGTGTGGCGGTCCATTTCCTCGTCAGCGACGAACTCGGCCACGCCGTTGCCGATCGTGTCGCTGCCGTCGCGGGTCAGCTGCACTTCCTTGCCGTCGGCCAGGGCGATGACCCACAGGTTGCGGTCGCGGATGAAGCTGACGAAGCCGCCTTTCGGCGAGATCTTGGGGTCAGTAGCGAAGCCGCCGCCGTTCGTAAGCTTGCGCACCGCGGTCTTGCCGGTCTTCGACAGGTCGTAGAGGTACAGCTCGCCACCCAGCGGGAACAGCAGCGCCTTGCCGTCAGGCGACCATTGGTAATCGACGATGCCGGACAGCGCCGCGATGCGCTGGCGCTCGCGGCGCGCCTTCTCTTCGTCGCTCAGCACTTCCTCGCCCGGCAGCACCACCGACGAATCCACCAGCAGGCGCGTCTGCCCGCTGGCGACGTCGTACTCCCACAGGTCCAGCCGGTTGCGGTCGCGGTCCTTGCCGCGCAGGAAGGTCACCCGCGCGCCGTCCGGCGCGACCTGCGGCTTGGTCAACGTGGGGCCCGACAGCGGCGCGCTGCCGGTGATGGCTTCCAGGGTGAGCTTTTCGGCGTGGGCAGGCAGGGCGGTGGCGACGGTCATCAGGGCGAACAGGGCAAGGCGCATGGGACTTCTCGGGCGGCAGGGCCGGTCAGTCCCGGATTATGCCGCGAACGCCCGGCGCCGGTTCTCAGGCCTTCGGCGCGCCCTGTCCAAACAAGTGCTTGCGCTCTTCGTCGCTGAGCGGCTGGCCGGCGTTCGGATTGACCTGCGACTTCAGCGCATACGCGAGCTGCACGGCAGGACGCGCGGCGATCTCCGCGTGCCAGCGCTGCAGGGCGGGATAGGGCGTCAGGTCCAGCGGCGCTTTGTCGTAGGCGTTGATCCACGGATGCGTGGCCATGTCGGCGATGCTGTAGTCGTCGCCGGCGATGTAGGCGTGCTTCGCCAACTGGGTATCCAGCACGCCGAGCAGGCGCTGCACCTCGCGCGTATAGCGGTCGATGGCGTACGGGATTTTCTCCGGTGCGTACACGGTGAAGTGGCCGTACTGTCCGGTCATCGGCCCCAGGCCGCCCATCTGCCACATCAACCATTGGTTCACCGCCACTTTCTGTCGCGTATCGGCGCCGAAGAAACGCCCGGCCTTGTTGGCCAGGTACAGCAGGATGGCGCCGGATTCGAACACGCTGATGGGCTCGCCACCGTCGGCGGGCGCGTGATCGATGATCGCCGGCATCTTGTTGTTGGGCGAGAACGCGAGGTAGTCCGGCTTGAACTGGTCGCCCTTGCCGATGTTCACCGGGACGATGCGGTAATCCAGCTTCGCGCCGGACTCCGCCAGTTCTTCCAGCATCAGCGTGATCTTGTGGCCGTTGGGCGTGGGCCAGTAGTACAGATCGATCATGTCGGTTCCTCGCGGGGGAGAGCCGCAGTCTAGCGGCGGCGGCGGACTTGGCAGCGTCAAATTCGGCCGTTACCCTGCGCCATCCTTGGAAAACACTGTTCCCGGCCCATGTCGCAACCTACCAACGCCCGTCTCGGCTTCCTGCCCAACCTGATCTTCGCTTCACGCTGGTTGCAGCTGCCGCTGTATCTGGGGCTGATCATCGCGCAGGGTGTCTACGTGTTCCTGTTCCTCAAGGAGCTCAAGCATCTGGTGATGGACGCGAACAGCCTCACCGAGCAGGGCATCATGCTGCTGGTGCTCGGTCTGATCGACGTGGTGATGATCTCCAACCTGCTGGTCATGGTGATCGTCGGCGGCTACGAGACCTTCGTGTCGCGCCTGCGCCTGGAAGGACACCCGGACCAGCCCGAATGGCTGAGCCACGTGAACGCGTCGGTGCTGAAGGTCAAGCTGGCGATGGCGATCATCGGCATTTCGTCGGTCCACCTGTTGAAGACCTTCATCGGCGCCGGTGAGCTGGGCCTGCCGCTGTGCGGCTCGCCGGATCACCTCGCCTCGCTCGATGCCGTCGCAAACGCGGTGAAGGCGGGATATGCAATGGCCGCCGCCAAGTGCACGTCGGTCACCACCACGGCGGTGATGTGGCAGACCATCATCCACGGCGCCTTCATCCTGTCCGCGATCGGCATCGCCTATACCGACAGGATCATGAGCAACGGCGCGCCCGCCAAGCACGCTGCGCACTGACCCCGTGGCGGCCGAGGCCCTGCTCCGCGACGCCAACGAGGGCGACATCGCCGCCATCGTCGCGCTGAACGCGGCAGAAGTCCGCCACACCAGCCCGATGGACGCGGACAGGACGCGCGTGCTGGCGTCGTTGTCCGCCTACCATCGCGTCGCCGACGTCGAAGGCCGCGTCGCGGCCTTCCTGCTGGTGATGCGCGCCGGCGCGGATTACCGCAACGACAACTTCGCCTGGTTCGCCGCACGCTACCCGGATTTCCTGTACGTGGACCGCATCGTCGTGGACGCATCGGTGCAGGGCCTGCGGTTGGGCTCGGCGCTGTACGGCGACCTGTTCGCCTTCGCCCGTGCACAGGGCATCCCGCGCATCGTCTGCGAGTTCAACGTGGTGCCGCCGAACGAGCCCTCGCGCCTGTTCCATGCCCGCCACGGCTTCGTCGAAGCGGGCAGCCAATGGCTCGACGGTGGCCGCAAACAGGTCTCGATGCAGGTCGCCGAGCTCGTTTGAGCCGTACGCCGTCTCAGGCCTTGGGCGGCGCAGGCCGTAAAATGGGCGGATGGATGTCTCCCACCTGCTCGACCACCTGAATCCGGCCCAGCGCGAGGCCGTCTCCGCCCCGCCGGGCCATTACCTCGTCCTCGCCGGCGCCGGCTCCGGCAAGACCCGCGTGCTGACGCATCGCATCGCCTGGCTGAACGAAGTGCACGGCGTACCCGCGCACGGCATCCTCGCGGTGACTTTCACCAACAAGGCCGCCGGCGAAATGCGCGCGCGCGCCGACATGCAACTGCGTACCGGCAGCCGCGGCATGTGGATCGGCACCTTCCACGGCCTGGCGCACCGCCTGCTGCGCCTGCACTGGCAGGAAGCGAAGCTGCCGGAGACCTTCCAGGTGCTGGACAGCGACGATCAGCAGCGGCTGGTCAAGCGCGTGGTGCAGGGTATGGAGCTGGACGAGGCCAAGTACCCGCCCAAGCAGCTCGCCTGGTGGATCAACGAGCAGAAGGACGAAGGCCGTCGTCCCGAGCACCTCCAGCCCGCGCCCAACGATGACTGGCTGGACGTGCGCCGGCAGGTCTATGCCGCCTACCAGGAGCGCTGCGACCGCGCCGGGTTGGTGGATTTCGCGGAACTGCTGCTGCGCGCCCACGAAGTACTGCGCGATACGCCGGCGCTGCTGGCGCATTACCGCGCACGGTTCCGGCAGATCCTGGTGGACGAGTTCCAGGACACCAATGCCATCCAGTACGCATTCGTGCGCGTGCTCGCGGGCGACACGGGCCAGGTGTTCGTGGTCGGCGACGACGACCAGAGCATCTACGGCTGGCGCGGCGCGAAAGTCGAGAACATGCAGCAGTTCCTGCGCGACTATCCCAGCGCGCAGACGATCCGGCTGGAACAGAACTACCGCTCCAGCGCCAACATCCTGGGCGCGGCGAACGCGGTGATCGCGCACAACCCCGGGCGCATCGGCAAGCAGCTGTGGACGGACACGGGCGATGGCGAGCCGATCGACCTGTACGCCGCCTACAACGAGATGGACGAAGCGCGTTTCGTCGTCGAGCGCATCCGCCAATGGGTGCGCGAGGGCGGCAGCCTGGGCGATGCGGCCATCCTGTATCGCAGCAACGCGCAGTCGCGCGCATTCGAAGAGGCGCTGCTGTCGGAGCAGCTGCCGTACCGCGTCTACGGCGGCATGCGTTTCTTCGAACGCGCCGAAATCAAGGACGCGCTCGCCTATTTGCGCCTCGTCGCCAATCGCGCCGATGACGCCGCGTTCGAACGCGCGGTCAACACGCCGGCGCGCGGCATCGGCGAGCGCACGCTGGATGAAGTCCGCCGGCTGGCGCGCGGCGCGCGCGTGTCGCTGTGGGGCGCGGCGATGCTGGCCACGCAGGGCACGGAACTCGCCGGACGCGCGCGCAACGCGTTGGCCGCGTTCCTGTCGCTGGTCGAGCAACTGGCGGGCGAGACCGCGGAGATGGATCTCGCCGAGCGCGTGAACCACGTGCTGGTGCGCTCGGGCCTGCGCGAGCATTGGGCGAAGGAGAGCCGCGGCGGGCTCGATTCCGAATCCCGCACCGAGAACCTGGACGAACTCGTGTCGGTGGCGTCGCGTTTCGTGCGCCGCATCGACGACGACGAAACCACCGAAGGCATGAGCGAGCTGGTGGCCTTCCTGTCCTACGCGGCGCTGGAGGCCGGCGAAGGCCAGGTGGAGGCGGGCGAAGACGGCGTGCAGCTGATGACGCTGCATTCGGCCAAGGGCCTGGAATTCCCGCTGGTGTTCCTGGTCGGGCTGGAAGAGGGCTTGTTTCCCAGCAACCGTTCGCTCGACGAGAGCGGCCGGCTGGAAGAAGAGCGACGCCTGGCGTACGTCGGCATCACCCGCGCTCGACAGAAGCTCGTGTTGACGTTCGCCGAGGCACGCCGCCTGCACGGACAGGACATGTACGGCATCCCGTCGCGGTTCCTGCGCGAGATTCCCGCGTCGCTGGTGAGCGAAGTGCGCCCGCGCGTGCAGGTCAGCCGCGCGGCGCCGGGATTCGCCAGCCGCGCAGTCGCGGGCCACGCCAGCCTGGAGACGCCGGGGCTCAAGCTGGGCCAGACGGTCACCCATGCCAAGTTCGGCCATGGTGTGGTGACCGACTACGAAGGCAGCGGCGCGCATGCGCGCGTGCAGGTCAACTTCGACAGCGAGGGCAGCAAGTGGTTGGTGCTGGCCTACGCGAACCTGCAGGCGGTCTGATCGACCGATTGATCCAGATCACGGCGGGCTAAGCCCGCCGGGCGTGTAATGGCCGCATCACATCGTCATGAGGTGCGGCATGTACCGGCATATCCTGATCGCCACCGACGGCTCCGAGCTGGCCGGCAAGGGCGTGGAACACGGCCTGACCCTGGCGGCGCGCCTGCAGGCGCGCGCGACCGTGCTGACCGTCAGCGAGCCCATCAACACCGGGTTCGACGACGCGCTGGGATGGAGCGCCGTCGGCACCTCGATGCCGGAATTCCAGACGGCCCGTGAAGAAGCCGCACGCAAGGTGCTGGCGGGCGCATCCGCCCAGGCAGGCGGCATCGGCGTGGACGCAGCCACGCTACACGTCGCCGATCGCTACGCCGCCGAGGCCATCGTGGAGACCGCGGAACGCCAGGGCTGCGACCTGATCGTGATGGCATCGCACGGGCGACGCGCGCTGGGACGCCTGCTGCTGGGCAGCCAGACCAGTGAAGTGCTGGCCCGCTGCGGCGTGCCGGTGCTGGTGATCCGCTGAGCGCGGACCGTCACCAGCCGTAGAGCTTCCAGTACACCGGCGAGATGTCGCTGTTGTCCTTGCTCTTGTCCAGGCGGCCGTCGCCGTCGGAGTCGTACAGGTAATAGGGCGCGCCGCGCGACGGCGTGACCTTGACCATGCGCAGATTGCCGCTCACGCGGTATTCCTCGATGGTGTCGCCGTTCTTCTCGGTGCGCACCGCGACCTGCGCGTTGGCGAGATCGACGCCGGTCGGTGCGTTGGCGCCGCCGGTGGAGGCGCAACCGGCCACGGCCAGCACGCAGGACAGCAGCAGGGCGCGTTTCAGCGAGCGGGTCATGGGGGCATCCTGGCGGGGGCAGTGACCGGATTATGCGCCCAACGCGTGGTGCGCGCGTGACGCCGGCCCGGGAGGCGCGGCGTAGAATGCGGGCATGACACGACTCGTACTGATCGACGGTTCCAGCTACCTGTTCCGCGCTTTCCACGCGCTGCCTCCGCTCACCAACGCACACGGCGAACCGACCGGTGCGCTGTTCGGCGTGGTCAACATGCTGCGTGCGACGCTGAAGGAGAAGCCGGACTACGTGGCCTTCGTGCTGGATGCCAGTGGCCCGACGTTCCGCGACGAGCTCTACGCGGATTACAAGGCGAACCGTCCGCCCATGCCGGAAGACTTGCGCGCGCAGGTCGAACCCATGCGACGCATCGTCCAGGCGCTCGGCTTCCCGCTGCTGTGCATCGATGGGGTCGAGGCCGACGACGTGATCGGCACGCTCGCATTGCAGGGCGCGGCGCAGGGGATGGAGGTGACCATCTCCACCAGCGACAAGGATTTCGCCCAACTGGTGCGCCCAGGCGTAGCGCTGGTCAATACGATGAGCGGCAGCCGTTTGGACTCCACCGAGTCGGTGATGGAAAAGTTCGGCGTGCGACCGGACCAGATCGTCGATTTCCTCGCCCTGATGGGCGATACCGTCGACAACGTGCCCGGCGTGGAGAAGTGCGGCCCCAAGACGGCGGCGAAGTGGCTGGGCGAGTACGGCACGCTCGACGCGATCATCGACAAGGCCGGCGACATCAAGGGCAAGATCGGCGAGAACCTGCGCGCCGCGTTGCCGCGCCTGCCGTTGAACCGCACGCTGGTGACCATCAAGACCGACGTGGCGCTGGACGGCGGCCCGGAGACGCTCCCGCTGCGCGACCGCCATGTCGAAGAGCTGCGCGAACTCTACGCGCGCTACGGCTTCAACCAGGCGTTGAAGGAACTTGAGGGCGGTGCGCCCGATGCGACGTCCGTCGCGGAGAAGGAGCCCGGACGAGCCCGCGGCACGGGGCGCGTCGCGCCGGCGTCGAGCGACGAAGGTCCGGTGGATCCATCGCTGGGCATCGCGGGCGAGTACGCGGCCGTGACCGAACCCGCGCAGCTCGACGCGCTGGTCGCGCAGTTGCGCGCGGCCGACGAATTCGCGTTCGACACCGAGACCGACAGCCTCGACCCGATGCAGGCCCGTCTGGTCGGCCTGAGTTTCGCCACCGAGACCGGCAAGGCCGTGTACGTGCCGGTCGGACACGACTATCCCGGCGCGCCGCCACAGCTCGATCGCACCCGCGTACTGGACGCGCTCGCGCCGGTGCTGTGCGATCCGGCGAAGCGCAAGCTGGGCCAGCATGGCAAGTACGACCTGCATGTGCTGCGCCGGCATGGCGTGGACGTGCAGGGCTATGCCGACGACACGATGCTAGAGAGCTTCGTGCTGAACTCCGGCAGCAACCGCCATGACATGGACAGCCTGGCCAAGCGCTTCCTCGGCTACGACACGATCAAGTACGAGGAGGTGGCTGGAAAAGGCGCCAAGCAGATCCCGTTCTCGCAGGTGGCGGTCGACGACGCCACCCGCTACGCCGCCGAGGATGCCGACATCACCCTGCGCCTGCATCGCGCGATCGCGCCCAGGCTGGCGGAGGAACCGGGGCTGGAAAGCGTGTACCGCGACATCGAGATGCCGCTGGTGCCGGTGCTGGCGCGCATCGAGGCAAACGGCGTGAGGATCGATGGCGACGAGCTTCGCCGCCAGAGCGCCGATCTTTCCAAACGCATGCTGGCCGCGCAGCAGAAAGCGACCGAGCTCGCGGGGCGCACCTTCAACCTCGATTCGCCGAAGCAGCTGCAGGCGCTGCTGTTCGACGAGCTCAAGCTGCCGGTGCTGGTGAAGACGCCCACCGGCCAGCCCAGCACGAATGAAGAGGCGCTCGAAGCCATCGCCGACCAGCACGAGCTGCCACGCGTGATCCTGGAGTACCGCGGCCTGGCCAAGCTGCGCAGCACCTATACCGACAAGCTGCCGGAGATGGTCAATCCCGACACCGGTCGCGTGCACACCAGCTACCACCAGGCCGGCGCCGCGACCGGGCGGTTGTCGTCCACCGATCCGAACCTGCAGAACATCCCGATCCGCACCGAAGACGGGCGCCGCATCCGCAAGGCCTTCGTCGCGCCCGCGGGCCGCAAGCTCGTGGCATGCGACTACTCGCAGATCGAGCTACGCATCATGGCCCACCTGTCGCAGGACCCGGGGCTGGTGCGCGCGTTCGAATCCGGCGCCGACATCCACAAGGCGACGGCGGCGGAAGTGTTCGGCCGCAAGCTGGAAGACGTGACCGGCAACGAGCGCCGTGCCGCGAAGGCGATCAACTTCGGCCTGATGTACGGCATGAGCGCGTTCGGCCTGGCGCGGCAACTGGGCATCGGCCGCGGGGAGGCACAGGATTACATCGCGCTCTACTTCAGCCGCTACCCGGGCGTGCGCGATTACATGGAGCGCACCCGCCAGCAGGCGCGCGAGCATGGGTTCGTCGAAACCGTGTTCGGCCGGCGGCTGTACCTCGAGTACATCAACAAGGGCACGCAGGGCCAGCGTGCGGGTGCCGAACGCGCCGCGATCAACGCGCCCATGCAGGGCACGGCCGCGGACATCATCAAGCGCGCGATGATCGGCGTGGACGCCTGGCTGGCCGGCCACCGCGAGCGCGCCCTGATGATCCTGCAGGTGCACGACGAACTGGTGTTCGAGGCCGACGCGGACTTCGTGCCCACGTTGCTGGAGGAAGCGACCACCCGAATGGCGGCGGCAGCGCAATTGAGCGTTCCGCTGGTGGTGGATAGCGGGGTCGGCGACAACTGGGAAGAGGCCCATTAGCCGCGGCTGAAAACGTTTTCCCTTCCGGAACATGGGCTTGCGGAAAGTTCAGGGAAACCCTGTCAGGTATATTTGTATACCGACCAGTTCAATAAACTGAATTCCTCCTGAATCTTACGGTTTTTTAACCGGAATCTTCACGAACCATCCATGTGCGGAGTGGTCATATAGCTCGCGACAGATGCAACGTCTGTCGCTGATCTCTCCCATCCCCTGGAGCGATCTCCCCCGGAGCGACGACCCCTCCCCAGGTCCCGCTCCCCTGGCCCCGCCGATCTCCCCCTGGTCTGCGGGGCTTTTTATTGCCTGTCGTTTGCCCCGACCTGCGCTACCGTGCGCGCACTCCCTCCTGCCGGGTGACGCATGAGCGCTCCGTTCGACCAGATGTTCCAGCTGGCCATGCCCTGGTGGGCCTTCGTGCTCCGCGCATGCGTGGTGTATTTCATCCTGCTCGGGATGATCCGCCTGTCGGGCAAGCGCACGATGGGCCAGTTCACCCCGTTCGACATGCTGCTGGTCGTGCTGCTCGGCAACGCCGTGCAGAACGCGCTGCTCGGCGAGGACACCTCCGTGGGCGGCGGCCTGCTGCTGGCGGCCACGCTCATCACGCTGAACTGGTTCGTCGGTCTCGTGTCCGCCCGATCGCCGCGGGTGGAGCGTTGGGTGGAAGGCGCGCCCGTGCTGCTGGCGCGCGACGGCCAGGTCTACCGGGACGTGCTGCGCCGCGAGCTGATCAGCCGCGAGGACTTCGAGAAGGCGATGCGCGAGGCCGGCTGCCTGGACATGGCCGATATCCGGCTCGCCGTGCTGGAGAACAACGGACACATCACGCTGGTGGCGCGACAGGATCCGAACCCTGAGGTGGGAGCGACCTGAGCCGCTGTCGCGGACTCAGCCCGCGTCCGCCAGCCAATCGCGCGGTCGCAGGTAGTCGGCCAGGCGCTGTTCGTCACTGCCATCCTCCGGTGCGTAGCCGTATTCCCAGCGGACCAGGGGCGGCAGGCTCATCAGGATGGATTCGGCGCGCCCACCACTCTGCAGGCCGAACAGGGTGCCGCGGTCGTAGACCAGGTTGAACTCCACGTAGCGGCCGCGCCGGTACAGCTGGAACTGCCGTTCGCGTTCGCCGTAGGGCGCATCCTTTCGGCGCGCGACGATGGGCAGGTACGCATCGAGGAAACCGTCGCCGACGGCGCGCAGGTAACCGAAATCGCGGTCGAAGTCCTCGCCAAGGTCGTCGAAGAACAGGCCGCCCACGCCGCGCGTCTCGTTGCGATGCTTGAGGAAGAAGTACTCGTCGCACCAGCGCTTGTGGGCGTCGTAGCGCGTTTGGCCGCCGTACGGTCCGCACAGGTCGCGCGCGGTGCGGTGCCAGTGCTGCACGTCTTCGTCGACCGGATAGAACGGGGTCAGGTCGAAGCCGCCGCCGAACCACCACGCCACCGTTTCGCCATCGCGCTCGGCGCGGAAGTGGCGCACGTTCGCATGGGTGGTGGGCAGGTGCGGGTTGCGCGGGTGGAACACGAGCGATACACCGACCGCGCGCCAGGATGCACCGGCGAGCTCGGGGCGATGCGCGGACGCGGACGGCGGCAGGCGATCGCCGGACACATCGGAGAAGCCGATGCCGGCCTGCTCGAATACGGCGCCATCGCGCAGGATGCGGGTGCGCCCGCCGCCGCGGATCGGCGATGCATCGCCCGGTGCGCGACTCCAGGCGTCCTCGTGGAAGCGAGCCGTTCCATCGGCCGCTTCAATGGCGGCGCAGATGCGGTCCTGCAGGTCGGTGAGGTAGTCGCGGACAGGCGTGATGTCGTTCATGCCGCGCATTCTACCGGGGCGGCTGCATCCATCCGAACTCTGCGCGCACGGCCGGACGGCACAGCTGCCACACGATCAGCGCGTGCAGCACGCCGAACGCGAGGGCGGTCACCCAGGCCATCGCCAACGACATCGCGCGCAACGACGCCAATTCCGCCAGCAATGGCGCGGCATCGGGCGTCTGGGGCAGCCGGTCGAGCCAGGAGAACACGAGGTCGATCACGGCGATGCCGGCGAAGTTCGCCAACGCGCCCAGCACCATGAAGAGCACGAATCCCCACCACGCCCAGGCGCGCCGCCGAAGCAGGCCCACCGACACCGCCAGGAAGGCTGCGCTCACCAGCAGGAAGACGACGGCAAGGGCGGTGATGTGGGACAACACCCACAGGGCGGATGCCGGTACCGGCTGCGTCGCGGCGAAGTCGAGGAAGCGCGCGACCTCTTCGCCCCGCAGGATCACCAACGCCGCCAGCACCTGCAGTGCCGCGTACAACGTGGCGCCGGCGCCCACGACAATCGACACCTTCGCCATCACGGTGACGAAGGCGGAGCCGCTCGCGGTGGGCGACGGAGGACGCATGGCTTACTTCAGGTTCTGCTCGAACAGTTTCAGCACGCGCTTGTACTCGTCCAGCCAGGAGTCCGAACGCGTGAAGCCATGCCGTTCCAGCGGATACGCCGCCAGCTCCCAGTCGTCCTTGCGCAATTCGATCAACTTCTGCGACAGCACCACCGAATCCTTGAAGAACACGTTGTCGTCGATCATGCCGTGCGCGATCAGCAGGTGGTCCTGCAAGCCATCGGCGTACTCGATCGGCGAGGAGGTGCGGTAGGCCTGAGGATCCAGTTCCGGCGTATTGAGGATGTTGCTGGTGTATTCGTGGTTGTACTGCGTCCAGTCCACCACCGGGCGCAGGGCGGCGCCGGCCTTGAACACGCCGGGCGCGCGGAACAACGCCATGAAGGTCATGAAGCCGCCATAGCTGCCACCGTAGATGCCGGCGCGATCACGGTCGCCCTGTTTCTGCGCGACCAGCCACTCCAGGCCGTCGAGATAGTCCTCGAGTTCCGGGTGGCCCATGTTGCGGTAGATGGCGGTGCGCCAGTCGCGGCCGTAGCCTTCGCTGGCGCGGTAATCGAGGTCGAGCACGATGTAGCCGCGGTCCACCAGCAGTTGGTGGAACATCTGCTCGCGGAAATAGTTGGGATAGCGCGCGGTCACGTTCTGCAGGTAGCCGGCGCCGTGCACGAACATGACGATGGGGTAGCGCTTGCCGGCTTCCATCGTCTTCGGGCCGTAGTACTTGCCCCAAACCACGCCCGCGCCGTGGCGCGACGGGACCTGCACGTACTCCGGCTGGATCCACTCGCGCGCCTTGAAGCCCGCGGTGCGCGTGTCGGTCAGCGCGCGCACGTCGCCACCGTCCACGCCCGTCACCGACAGCTGGGCGGGCGTATAGCTGCGCGAATGACGGACCAGCAGCTGGCGGCCATCCGGCGACAGACTGAAATCCTCCACGCCGTCGAGCGCGGTGACTTCCTTCACCTGGTTGCTGGCCAGGTCGAGCTTGCAGACCTCGTAGTCGCCGGGCCAGCTGCGGTTGCACAGGAACAGGAAGCCATTGCCGTCGGCGGTGACTTCCGGCGCGGAGACTTCCCACTTGCCCGACGTGCGTGCGCGGGGTTTTTCGTTGCCGGTCGCGGTGTACAGGTGCGAGTAGCCGGATTCTTCCGACAGCAGCCACAGCGTGCGGTTGTCCGGCAGCCAGCCGAACTGGTTGAAACCCCAGTTGATCCACGCCTCGTCGGTCAGCCGGTGACGCGGCTGCAGGCGCGCGCCGGGCAGGTCGACGGTGGCGATCCAGCGGTCCTTGTTGTCGATGGCATGCACCTGCACGGCGACCTGGCGGCCATCCGGGGTCCAGGCGATGGCGCCACCGTCGCTGTCGTTCTCCACGCGCACATCGCGCGATCCCTTCAACGGGTCCTTGCCCGCCTGCTTGCGCAGCGCGGCCAGCGGGTCGCGGTCGATCCCGGGCAGGCTGTCGAACGTCACTTCCTTGACGCTGCCGTCGGCGAGGTCGACGCGCCACAGCGTGTGCGGCACGGGGGCATTGCGGCCGACGCGGGTGCGGACTTCCTGGAATTCCTCGTAGCCCGATTCGGTCACGTACTTCGGCATCTTGCCGGCCTGTCCGGCATCGGCGCCCTTCTTGTGCGTCACTACCAGCAGCCAGCGGCCGTCCGGCGAAAGCGAACTGTCATCGATGTCGACCTCGTTGCCGAGGTAGATCGGCGCGGGCGCGCGGCTCGCATCGGCCTTGCGCCAGCTTTCGGCCTGCTTCTGCGCGGCTTCGCGTTGCGCGCGATCGTCGGCCAGCGTGCGGATCGTGCGCAGTTGCTGTTCGCGCAGTGCGTCCGGCTTGGGGGCGGCCAGCGGATCGCGCTCGGCCTTGAGTTCGGCGACCGTGGCCGTGCCCGCGCCGGCGGTCCAGCGATACCAGGTGTTGCCGGCGCGCCAGATCACGGCGCCGTCGCGGGTGAAGCGTGCCTGTTGCTCGGCGTCGTTGGTGCGGGTCAGCTGGGAGAGCGCGCCACTGCGCAGGTCGCGCACGAGCAGGTCGCCGTTGCGCGTCAGCAGCATGCGCTGGCGGGTGGCGTCATAGACCGGATTGATGGCGTCGAGGCGCGCGCGCTGGTCGTCGGCGACACGGTGCGCGGCAGCACCGTCGAGGGATTGCTCGAAGGTGTCGCGCACCACGCTGCCATCGCGCTTGAGTTCGTACTGCACCTGTTTGCCGTCCCATGCCCACCAGGCGCGCTCGACCGGCGGGCCGATCCAGTCCGGCTCGGCCATCACCTGTTCCAGGGTGAGCGGTGCGGGCGTCTGGGCGTGTGCGGCCGGCGCAAGCGCGAGCGGCAGCAGCAGGGCGAACAGGGCAGGGCGCATCGGGCTTCCGTTAGTGCGAGGTGAAGGGGCGAAGAGTACCAGTCCATCCGCATGCCTCCCGCCGCCGATCGTCATGCCCGGCGTGATCGCGATGCGGGTTTCACGTATGCGGCATTTCCCGCACAATCCCTGCTTGTCCACCGGCAGGGCGCGATAAGCGCGGATGCAAGCCTACGTCTACAAGAGCCAGCGCAAGGCCGACACGTTCGTCTACCTGGCGACGCGCGACGATTTCGCCCGACTCCCCGAGCCGCTGCGTACCCAGCTGGGCGAGTTGACCTTCGTGCTCGAGGTCGCCCTGACGCCCGAGCGCAAACTGGCGCGGGAAGATGCCGAAGTGGTCCGGACCAACCTGACCGCGCGTGGCTTCCATATCCAGTTCCCGCCGCAGCCCGATCCCACCGTCCTTCCCGATGCCTGACTCCCGGCTGCAGACCCGCCACGTCGCCCTGGTCGCCTTGCTGGCAGGCCTGCTGCTGGCCGGCACCGGTGCATGGCTCGGCGGCGTGCCGGCGGCCATCGGTGCGTGGCTGGCGCAGCCGGTGGTGGCGCTGGGCGTGTCGTGGCTGCGCGGCACCCGCGTGCTCGCGCCATCCCGCGCCTGGCGCGAGGACTTGCCGGCATTGGGACTGGCCTGGGCGGTCGCGTTCGCCGGCAGCGCGCTGCTGCTGGCCTGGCCGCTCGCCTCGTTGCACGACAGCGGCAGCTTGCCAGCGGCGCTGGGCGTGAGTGCGGTGATCGGCGCGGTGATCGTGGGCCTCTGGCGTACGTGGCCGCTGTGGCATGGCCTGGAGCGCGACGGTGGGGCGTTGGCTGCCCACTGGCGTGGGTTGGTCGAGCACGACTTCCATGCCTGGCGTGGCCTGGCGGTGGCGACGGCGCTGGCCGTGGCCATCGGCGGCGGCCTTTGCCTGGCCTGGCCCGGGCTGGTACCCGACGGCGCCCGCACCGGCCTCGCGATCGCCTATGCCCTGCTGTTGCCGCTGCTGCACCTGGGCGTACAGCGGGTAGCGGGCGCGGGCGTGCTGCCGGTGGTCGAGATGCCGGAGCGCGAGGTGGAAGCCTTCGACGCGCCCGTCGTCGAAGCCGACACGGCCCCGGACGTCGATCTGGACCAGGCCTTGTTCGAAGCGGCGCGCGCCGGGCGCGTGGATCGCGCGCTGTCGCTGATCGAAGCCGGCGCCGATGCGCATGCCCTGCCGGCGGAGGGCTCGCGCGACCAGCGCAGCCTCGGCGCGCTGGCGGCCGTGCTGCCGGACCTGCGCCTGCTGCGCACGCTGATCGCGCACGGCGTGGACCTCAACCACGCGCATGCCGGGGTCACCCCGCTGCTGGCCGCGACCCGCGACAGCTGGCATGGCCGGCCGGATGCGGTGACCACGCTGCTGGCGAATGGCGCCGACCCGCGCATCGCCGATGCGGAAGGCAACACGCCGCTGCACCATGCCGCGCGCAGTTCCGACCCTGGCGTGGTCGCATTGCTGCGCGATGCGGCGGCGGAACTCGATGCGCTCAACCATGACGGCTTGACCCCGCTGGGCGTGGCCTGCATGGCCGGCAACTGGCGATTGGCGAAATTCCTGCTCGAACGCGGTGCGCGTCCCGATCCACAGGGCGGGCAGCCGGTGCTGCTGGCGGCGGCTGCGACCGAAGAAGACGATCCTGCCGGCGTGCAGTTGCTGCTCAAGCACAAGGCCAAGGTCGATGCGCGCGACGCCCAGCGCCGCAGCGCCCTGCACGAGGCTGCTTACGCCGGCCACGCCGAAGTCGTCACGACGTTGCTCGCTGCCGGCGCCGACGTGCATGCGCGCGACGCGCAGCAGCGCACGCCGTGGCTCGACGCCGCGCGCAGCGCCCGCGCCGCGGTGCTGGAAAAGCTGGCCGACGCCGGGGCGGATCGCCAGGCCACGGATGCCGAGCGACGCAACGCATTGATGCTGGCGTGCGGCGCGGAGCAGGTATCGCCCGCGCTGGTGCGCCGCCTGCTGGAATGGGGTCTGGACCCTGCCGATACCGACGCCGCGGGCCGGCGTGCAGTCGATGCCGCGGCCGAAGCCGGGCGCTGGGCGCTGGTCTCCGCGCTCGATCCCGCGTATGCCCTGCCCAGTGCCGTGGCTGCCGCAGAAGACGAGACGCCGCCAGACCGTGCACCGTCCGCGCTGCTGCGCGAAGGCTTGGCGAGTGGGCAATTCGATGGCCTCGATGCGCTCGCCCGCCTGTGTTCGCGTGAGGAGCTCGGTGCGCTGTTGCATGAAGCCGACCTGCAGCGCCCGGCGCGTCTGGCGTGGTTGCTCCGCAACGGCGCCGATGCAGACGTACGCAACGCGGCAGGCGACACGCTGGCGTTCGCACTGCTGTCGCAGGGTGCGGCGGGCGCCCCCGCCTTGGCTGCGGTACTCGCGCGCGGCGGTTCGCCGGCAGGCACCGGCGGCCTGGCGCGCTTCCTCGCTGCGTGCGCGGCGGACGATCAAGCCGCACGCACGCTGGAATCCTGCGCGCTGGATCTGCTTGAGCGTGGTGCCGATCCCTTCGGCGCGTCGCCGCAAGGCGATCCGGCGCTCTCGCTCGCAGTGCGGTTGGGTTGGCAGCGGGTGCTCGATCGCCTGCTGGACATCGGCGTGGATCGCGAGGCGCGCGACAGCCATGGCATGACCGCGCTGCACCTGGCGGCCGTGCTCGGCCGCGAGACCGCCCTCAAGCAGCTGATCGCGAAGGGTGCTTCGCCCGAGGCGCGTGCCGCCGACGGGCAGACACCGCTGGGCGTGGCGCTGGCCTGCGGCCGTCGCGATCTGGCCGATTGGCTGGACTGGCGGACCTGGCCGCTGCCGAAGCGTGCATTGCGGCCGTCCGACCTGCCATCGGCCGCGATGATGGGCGACCGCGACGCGGTGCGTCGCCTGCTCGACCTCGGCTTCGATGTCGATTCGCCCGATGCGCAGGGCTGCACCGCGTTGTTGCGCGCTGCCGGCGGCGGGTTCACCACGACGGTGGAACTGCTGATTGCGCGCGGCGCCGACCCGCAGCGCGCGGCGCATACCGGCGCGACGCCGTTGTCGGCTGCGGTCAGCATGCGCCAAGCGGAGATCGTCGGTGCACTGCTGACGGCGGGCGCGGATATCGAATACCGCCTGCCCGGTGGCGTGACCGTGCTGATGCTGGCGGCGGCCTTGGGCCTGCCCGAGATCGCCGCGCGCCTGATCACCGCCGGCGCCAACGTGCATGCCGGCGATGCGCAGGGCCTCACGCCGCTGCATTGCGCCACGCTGTACGGCTTCACGGCGCGCGAAAAGCCGCGCCTGGTCGCGCTGCTCGATACGCTGCTGTTGTCTGGCGCGGAATCGGAGCAGGTGGCGTCGGGTTCGGTCACGCCGCTGCTGCTGCTGTTGGGCGCGCGTGCCGAGCCGGGTACCGCCTGCGACGAAGAAGTCGTGCTGGCCGGCCTGGAACGCCTGCTCGACGAAGGCGTGTCACTGGACGTGCAGGATCCGCGTGGCTTCGGCCCGCTGCATCTGGCTTCGTTGCACGGCTTGCTGCGCGTGGTCAGCCGCCTGCTGCGCGCCGGCGCCGATCCGGAACTGCGCGATGCGTTGAACCGCACGCCGCGCGAGATCGCGGTGATGCGCGGCTTCATCGACGTGGCGGCGGAGTTCGTGCCAGCCACGCCCGGTGCGGGCGCGTCGATGGCCCGCTTCCTGCGCGATCGCGGTTGACCTGCCGGTTCAGCGTGCGGGCGGCGTGTCCTCGCCGGTCGCGTCGGCTTCGAACAGTTTCTCCAGGTCGCTGATCGCATCGCGCGCGGTCTGGATCACCGCGCCGTCGTCGTCGTAGACCAGGTACTGCGCGCGCAGCAGTTTCTCGTCGTGCTGGCGGAAGCGGCGGGTGTGTTCGGCGGCGGTGTGCACCGGGACCCCCAACTCGACCAGCACCTGCTCCGCCATTTCCAGGCTCGAGCCGAGCGTCTCGCGGTAGGCTTCCGCGCTCAGGTCCATCAACCGCCACGCATGCTGGCGATTGCGCGCACGCGCCAGCACGCGTGCCTCGGGGAACATGCGACGGATCAGGCGCGTGGCCTTGATGTTGGTGTCGGGGTCGTCCATCGCGATCACGAAGACCTTCACGTGCTGTGCGCCCGCCGAGCGCAGCAGGTCCGGGCGGGTCGGGTCGCCGTAGTAGATGCGGATATTGCCGAAGCGGCGCAGCGTGTCCACGGTCTCGGGGCTGTGCTCCAGCGCGACGAACGGAATCTTCTGCGCCGTCAGCAGGCGCGCCACGATCTGGCCGAACCGGCCCATGCCGGCGATCAGCACCTGCGGCTGCTCGTCGGGGATCTCGTCGAAGGTGCGCGTGGTGGGTTTGGGCCGCTTCACGCCGGCCAGCAGGCGGTGCAAGCCCAGCAGCAATACGGGCGTGAGCGCCATCGATACGCCGACGATGGCGCTCAGCTGGTTGCGCAGTTCCGTATCGATCAGGCGCACGCGCGAGGCTTCGCTGAAGACCACGAACGCGAACTCGCCACCCAGCCAGAGCGTGCCCGCCATCAGCAGCGCGCCCTTCGGGTCGAGGCGTCCCGGCCAGCGACCGATCCCGAACAGGACGCTGAACTTCACCGCGAGCAGCGTCAGCACGCCGAAGGCGATCAGCTCGGGCTGCTTCACCACCGCATCGAGATCGATGTCCATGCCGACGGCGATGAAGAACAGGCCCAACAGAAGGCCCTTGAACGGATCGATCTGCGATTCCAGTTCGTGCCTGAACTCGGAGTCGGATAGCAGCACGCCGGCCAGGAACGCGCCCAAGCCAGCGCTCAGTCCGGCCAGTTGCATGAACCAGGCGATGCCCAGCACCACCAGCAGCGCGGTGGCCGTGAACACTTCCGGCATGCGCGTGCGCGCGACCACGCGGAACAAGTGGCGCAGCACCAGCCGGCCGCCCAGGACGACGACGGCAATCGCACCGACGGCATGGAACACCATCGTCCAGGTCAGCGTTTCGTTCTTCGCGCCGCCCAGCAGCGGAATGGCAGCCAGCAGCGGGATCGCGACCAGGTCCTGGAACAACAGGATCGCAAAGCCGAGGCGCCCGTGTTCGCTGGTCAGTTCCTTGCGCTCGGACAATAGCTGCAGGCTCACCGCGGTGGACGACAGCGCCAAGCCGAGGCCGACGACGAGCGCGGTCTTCCAATGATGCTCGAACAGCAGCGCGATGCCGCCCAGCAGCAGCGCACTGAGCAGCACCTGCAGTCCGCCCGCGCCGAACACCGGCTTGCGCATCACCCGCAGGCGCGAGGGCGAGAGTTCCAGGCCGATGACGAACAGCATCATCACCACGCCGATCTCGGCAGCGTTGAGGATGCGATCGGCATCCCGCACCAGCGCGAGCCCGTCCGGGCCCAGCACCACGCCAGCCACGAGGTAGGCCAGTACGGCCCCCAACCCGAAACGCTTGAAGACCGGCACCGCGATCACCGCGGCCAGCAGGAACACCAGCGCCAACTCCAGACCACTACCGTGCATGCGTCACCTCGTGGGGATAGTATGCGGCGGACGGGGCCGGAGAGGCCCACTTCCAGGGATCGAGGAGGGCGCATGAAGCAGCGCAAGGTGTGGTTGGCGTGGGTGCTCGTGGGGGTGGTGGCGTTGGCGCAAGGCGCGTGGGCGCAAGGCCCCGGCGCGGTGCGCAAGCAGGTCGAAGGCAGCATGCTGGTCACCGGCATGATCACGATCCGGACCGATGGCAGCGTCGCCACAGCGGAGCTGGACAAGTCGGACCGGTTGCCTGAGGGCATTGCGTCCTTCGTTACCCAGGTCGCGACGTCGTGGCGCTTCGAACCCGTGTTGATCGACGGTACGGCTCGGGAGGTGCGTACGCGGATGAGCGCGCGCCTGCTGGCCAAGCCGACGGGCGACGGAAAGATGCAGGTCTCGGTCCGTAGCGCCGATTTCGGCGACTACGAGGCGACGCCGGTGGAGGAGCGCATCAGTCGCAGGAGCTTGAAGCCGCCGGGTTATCCGACGACAGCCGTGCGCGCGGGGGCGCAGGGGACGGTCTACTTGCTGTTGAAGATCGGTCGCGACGGTACCGTCGCGGATGTCGCGGCAGAGCAAGTGAATCTTCGCGTGATCGCCAGCGAGTCGCAGATGCGCCTGTTCCGCGAACGCTTCGCACGGGCCGCCATTGGTGCAGCGGAGACGTGGACTTTCAACCCGCCGACACGGGGTGAGGCGGCGGGACAACCCCACTGGGTCGTCCGCGTGCCTGTCGATTTCGATTTCAGGGAGAAGCGACCGTATGGCCAGTGGGAAGCCTACGTTCCGGGGCCGCGTGAGCGCGTGTCCTGGGCGCAGCAGGAAGATCGCGCCGGCTTCTCGCCGGACGTGCTCGCAGATGGTGGGGTTCATATGGAAGGTGGCAAGCAGGGACCCAAACTGCTGACGCCGTTGGATGGCGTGTGATGCAGGTCGGCAACCGACCTGCGAAGGAATGAACCGCGAGCGCCAAAGGGGGCGTGATGTATCGACGCATAGGGTGGTGGTGCGTGCTGTGGGTGCTGATGGTGACCCTTTCGGGCCCCGCCCTGGCTCAAAGTGCGAAGGCCATGGAGGAGTTGGTCGAAGTCAGCATGCTGGTGAACGGCGACGTGACCGTGGATCCGATGGGCAAGGTCGTCAGCTACACGATCCAGGACGAGAAAGCGCTGCCGGCGGGAGCGCTGGCGTTCCTCAAGCGCAGTGTCGAGGGATGGGCGTTCGAGCCACCCAAGATGGAAGGCGAAGCCATCACGCTCGAGAACGGCATGCGTCTCCTGTTGGTGGCGAAGCGGGTCGAGGGCGACAGCTTTCAAATGCGGATTCAGGCTGCCACCTTTGATCCGCCCGCGCGCAATCGAGGCTACGCCATCAGGGCGCGGAAGCTCGAGCCGCCAAGCTATCCGCTCGCAGCTGCACGGATAGGAATGCAGGGCACGGCCTACTTGGTGTTGAAGATCGGCAAGGATGGGAAGGTTAAGGAAGCAATTGCTGAGCAGGTCAACTTGACCGTAGTGTCGACGGGGGCCGTGATGAGTCGTCAACGCGCGCTGTTGGCAGATAGCGCTTTGCGGGCTGCGCGCAAGTGGGAATTCGAACCACCTACTCAGGGCGATGCTGCGCAAGAGGCATTCTGGTCGGTTCGCGTTCCGGCTGACTTCATGCTGGCAGGCGGTGAACCAAAGTACGGCGATTGGGTGCCCTATGTCCCCGGACCTCGCCAGAAAGCGCCTTGGATCGACCCCGGCGCTGCGGAAGACTCTCCCGAGGCGTTGGCCGGCGGAGAGCCCAGCTTGCTTGGAACGCCCGTGTTGCGGCTCCGAACGCCGGTGTCGTGGGACGGTTGATGTGTTCGTAACCGTGACGCAGCGAAGCGCAACGCCTCGTCGACGTGGCGGTCACCACGACGACGGTACAGGCGAGCGGGAGTTCGTCGTCGCGTAGGCCAGGTGCTGGGGCGAGAGGGGCGTACCGGTCGGTGCCGACGATATCCAGCGTCACCCACAAAAACGCCCCGCGTCGCGGGGCTTTTTCTTCGATCGCGCGATGGATCAGCGCTTCATCGAGCTGAAGAACTCGTCGTTGGACTTGGTGTTCTTCATCTTGTCCAACAGGAATTCCATCGCCGCGATCTCGTCCATCGGATGCAGCAGCTTGCGCAGGATCCAGATCTTCTGCAGCAGTTCCGGTTCGATCAGCAGGTCCTCGCGGCGCGTGCCGGAGCGGTTGATGTCGATGGCCGGGTAGACGCGCTTCTCGGTGATGCGGCGGTTCAGGTGCACTTCGCTGTTGCCGGTGCCCTTGAACTCTTCGTAGATCACCTCGTCCATCTTGCTGCCGGTCTCGACCAGCGCGGTAGCGATGATGGTCAGCGAGCCGCCTTCTTCCACGTTGCGCGCGGCGCCGAAGAAGCGCTTCGGGCGGTGCAGGGCGTTGGCGTCCACGCCGCCGGTCAGTACCTTGCCGGAGCTGGGCACGACGTTGTTGTAGGCGCGGGCCAGGCGGGTGATCGAGTCGAGCATGATCACCACGTCCTTCTTGTGCTCCACCAAACGCTTGGCGCGCTCGATCACCATTTCGGCGACCTGCACGTGGCGCGCGGCGGGCTCGTCGAAGGTCGAGCTGACCACTTCGCCGCGCACGGTGCGCTGCATTTCGGTCACTTCTTCCGGCCGCTCGTCCACCAGCAGCACGATCAGGTGCACGTCCGGGTGGTTGGTCGTGATGGCGGTGGCGATCTGCTGCATCATGATCGTCTTGCCGGCCTTGGGCGGCGACACGATCAGCGCGCGCTGGCCCTTGCCCTGCGGCGCCATCAGGTCGAGGATGCGGCCGGCGATGTCTTCCGACGAACCGTTGCCGCGCTCCAGCGTGAAGCGGCGGCGCGGGAACAGCGGGGTCAGGTTCTCGAACAGCACCTTGTTCTTCGACGCTTCCAGCGGTTCGCCGTTGATCGTGTCGATCGTCGACAGCGCGAAGTAGCGCTCACCGTCCTTCGGCCAGCGGATGCGGCCGGCCAGGTGGTCGCCGGTGCGCAGGTTGAAGCGGCGGATCTGGCTGGGGCTGATGTAGACGTCGTCCGGGCCGGCCAGGTAGCTGGCCTCGGCCGCGCGCAGGAAGCCGAAGCCGTCCGGCAGGATTTCCAGCACGCCGTCGGCGGCGACGCCTTCACCGTGGCGGGTCAGCACCTTCAGCAGGGCGAAGATGACGTCCTGCTTGCGGGCGCGGGCGACGCCTTCCTGGATGTTCAGCTGCTCGGCGATGTCCAGCAGCTTGGGCGCGGGCATGCGCTTGAGGTCGCCCAGCGAATACTGGGGGAAGCCTTCCGGCACGCTGGGCGGCTGGCGCGGCGCGAAATTCTCCTGGGCGCCGCCGTTGTTGCCGCCGCCTTCCTGCGGCATGCCGTCGTTGCCGTAACGCTCGCGGTTGCGCTCGCGGCGATTACGGAAGCGTTCGCGGCGGTTGTTGCCGAAGCGGTTGCCGTCGCGCGGCTCGCGCGCGTCGTGGCCACCGTCCTGGCCCTGTTGGCCGCCGCCGTGCGCGGATTCGCCGCCTTCGTGGGCGGGGGCCGACGCGGGCGCGGAAGCGGGGGCCGGCGCAGGCGATTCATTCACCGGCGGCAGCGGGAGCTGCGGGGCGGCGTCGGCCTGGGGGGCGGAGGTGTCGGCGGAGGGGGCCTTCGGGGCGCGGGCTTTGCGCACGCGCTTCTCGGCGGGAGCGCCGGTTTCGTTGCTGCTGTCGGACAAGTTGCGATTCCTCGCTAGGTGGCGAGCGCGCCGGCGTTGCGGCGGCGGGTGAGTAAAGAGAAGTGGGGCTTCAGATGGGTGCGGCGCATCCCCTGCGCCGGATTCGGATTCGACACTATCACCGGCCTGCGGCGGCGGCAAGCCGGGCCGCCGCGGCGGGTTCAAGCGGATTCAGCCAGTGCCCCCGTCTTGCCGGGGGCTGCCGAATCAGGCCGCCTGGGTGCCCAGGGCCTTGTCGATCATCTGGGTCAGCTGACCCTTGCCGACGGCGCCGATCTGGGTCGCCTGGATCTGGCCGTCCTTGAACAGCAGCAGCATCGGGATCGAGCGGACGTGGTACTTGATGGCGGTCGCGCGGTTCTCGTCCACGTTGACCTTCGCCACCTTCAGCTTGCCGCCGTAGGTTTCGGCCAGCTCATCCAGGACCGGCGAAATCATCTTGCACGGGCCGCACCATTCGGCCCAGAAATCCACCAGTACCGGCTCGCCGGACTGCAGCACGGCCGCATCGAAATCGGCATCGCCGACGTGGGAAACTTTATCGCTCACTGGGGTCTCCTGCGGGGTCCGCGGGGTCCCACGGACGGGTTCGGGCCGGGTCGGCCGTCTGTTTGGGGTAAACTGGGGCGTTCCGCGGCCATTTCAAGAAGCTCCTGGGCGGCCGCGCAGCCCGGCACAGGGAGCGCAGTGTGCGACGCCGGACCCCCCGTTGCAAGCACAGCGACCCGCATTCACACAGCCGCACGCAGAACACTGCGGCGCAAAGAAGATGGCATGAGCGACAAACCTTTAACCGACATTACTTTTTCCTCGTTCGACCTTCATCCGGCCCTGCTCGCAGGCCTCGAAGGCGCGGGCTTCTCCCGCTGTACGCCGATCCAGGCCATGACGCTGCCGGTCGCACTGGCTGGCGGTGACGTTGCCGGACAAGCGCAGACCGGCACCGGCAAGACGCTGGCCTTCCTGGTCGCGGTGATGAACCGCCTGCTGAGTCGTCCGGCGCTGGCCGAACGCAAGCCGGAGGATCCGCGCGCGCTGATCCTGGCGCCCACGCGCGAACTCGCCATCCAGATCCACAAGGACGCGGTGAAGTTCGGCGCCGACCTCGGCCTGCGCTTCGCGCTCGTCTACGGCGGCGTGGACTACGACAAGCAGCGCGAGCTGCTGCAGAAGGGCGTCGACGTCATCATCGCCACGCCCGGTCGCCTGATCGACTACGTCAAGCAGCACAAGGTGGTCAGCCTGCACGCCTGCGAGATGTGCGTGCTGGATGAAGCCGACCGCATGTTCGACCTGGGCTTCATCAAGGACATCCGCTTCCTGCTGCGCCGCATGCCCGAGCGCACCACGCGGCAGACGCTGCTCTTCTCGGCTACGCTGTCCCATCGCGTGCTGGAGCTTGCGTACGAGCACATGAACGAGCCGGAGAAGCTCGTCGTCGAGACCGAGTTCATCACGGCGGCGAAGGTGCGGCAGAAGCTGTACTACCCCGCCGACGAAGAGAAGATCCCGCTGCTGATCGGCCTGCTGTCGCGCAGCGAAGGCGCGCGCACGATGGTGTTCGTCAACACGAAGGCGTTCGTCGAACGCGTGGCGCGCGCGCTGGAGCGCGCCGGCTACCGCGTTGGCGTGCTCTCCGGCGACGTGCCGCAGAAGAAGCGCGAGTCGTTGCTGAAGCGCTTCCAGGCCGGCCAGCTCGAATTGCTCGTCGCCACCGACGTCGCGGCGCGCGGCCTGCACATCGATGGCGTGTCGCACGTGTTCAACTACGACCTGCCGTTCGATGCCGAAGACTACGTGCATCGCATCGGGCGCACGGCGCGCCTGGGCGCAGAAGGCGACGCGATCAGCTTCGCATGCGAGCGCTACGCGATGTCGCTGCCGGACATCGAGGCCTACATCGAGCAGAAGATTCCGTCCGAGCCGGTCACCGCCGAGCTGCTGACCGCGTTGCCGCGGCCGGAGCGCCCGAAGCCGGAAGCCGTTGAAGGCGAGGATGAAGAAGAAGAGAGCATCGGCCAGATCTTCCGCGAAGCCCGCGAACAGAAGGCGGCTGACGAAGAGCGTCGCGGTGGTGGTCGCAAGACCGGTGCCGGTGGCGCCCGCCGCGAAGGCGGTCGTCGCGAGGGTGGCCGCCGCGAAGGCCCGCGTTCGGCCGACGGCAAGCCGCGTCCGCCGCGCGCGCCGCGTCTGGAAGGCGAGGCCGCCGCGAAGCCCCAGGCGCCGCGTCCCGCGAGCGACGTGCGTCCGGAAGGCGCTGGCGTACCGGAAGGCGACCGCAAGCCGCGCAAGCGCCGCCGTCGCCGTCATGGCCGTCCGCTGGAAGGCGCCGAGGGCGCCGTGGCGAGTGCGGCCGCTCCGTCTTCGCCGAAGCCCGTCGCCACGAAGGCCCCGGACGAGAACGCGGGCTTCCTGACGCGCCTCGGCCGCAAGATCCGTTCGCTGGTCGGCGGCTGACCGCTACCGCATCGGGTCGATGGAAGCCGGGCATGTCCCGGCTTCTTTTTTGTCCGCGCGGCATCGCCAGCGTCTCCACCGCTCCGGCATAATCGAGGGACATGAGCGTCCTTCGATTCGAAAACGTCAGCAAGCAATATCCCGGCGGCCATCCGGCGCTGGTCGACGTCAGCTTCGAGGTGGCCGAGGGCGAGATGCTCTTCGTCACCGGTCATTCCGGCGCCGGCAAGAGCACCTTGTTGAAGCTGATCCATCTCAGCGAGCGCCCCTCGCGGGGTGCGGTGCTGTTCGGCGGTCGCAACCTGCTCAAGGTGCGCGGCGGTCGCATTCCGCTGCATCGGCGCGAGGTGGGGGCGGTCTACCAGGACCATCGCCTGCTGACCGATCGCACGGTGATGGAAAACGTGTCGCTGCCGCTGATCCTGCGCGGCGACCGTCGCGGCGACATCGGCAAGCGCGTGCGCGAGGTGCTCGCGCGACTCGGCCTGGGCCATCGCGAAAACGCGTTGCCCACGCAACTGTCGGCGGGCGAGCAGCAGCGCGTGGGCATCGCCCGCGCAATCGTCGCCGAGCCGCGCCTGCTGGTGGCGGACGAACCCACGGGCAACCTCGATCCGACGCTGGCGGCGGAAATCATGTCGTTGTTCGCGTCGATGCCCGAGCGCGGCACCAGCGTGCTGGTGGTCAGCCATGATCTTTCGCTGCTCAAGCGCATGAAGAAGCGCGTGCTGATCCTCGACCACGGCAAGCTGGCCGACGACATCTCTCCCGCGGACCTGGCCGAATGAGCGACGCGAAGAACGCCAGGACGCAGGCGCGCTCCGGCATCGGCATCTGGCTGGACCAGCATCTCTACAGCTTCGTCTCCAGCCTGGGGCGTGCGGCGCGCCGTCCGTGGGCGACGTTGCTGACGATCGGGGTGATGGCGATCGCACTGGCGCTGCCGCTGGGCCTGTGGCTGGCGCTGCAGAACGTCGGGCACTTCGCCGGCGACGTGCAGCAATCGCGCGAGATCGACCTGTTCCTCAAGCCCGACACGCCCGTGGCGCGTGCGCAAGCACTGGCGCTCGAACTGCGCGGCCGCGACGACGTGGCCGGCGTGGAGTTGCGCACGCCCGAGCAAGGCATGGCGGAGTTCCGCGAGCGCAGCGGATTGGGCGCCTCCCTCGACACGCTGGAAGGCAATCCGTTGCCGAGCCTGCTGATCGTGGTACCGGAAGGCGACGACGCGCGCCTGGTCGCCGCCTTGCAGGCGCTGCCTGAAACCGACCTGCTGCAGCACGATGCCGCCTGGCGCGACCGGCTCGCGGGCTGGATGGGCTTCGGCCGTCGGCTCGCATGGGTGTTGGCGGCGTTGTTCGGCCTGGGCGCGCTGCTGGTGGTGGGCAACACCGTGCGGCTGGACATCCAGTCGCGGCGTGAGGAAATCGGCGTGCTCCAATTGCTGGGCGCCAGCGATGGCTTCATCCGCCGCCCCTTCATCTATCTGGGAGCGTGGTACGGCCTGGCGGCCGGTGGGTTGGCGCTGGGTTTGCTCTCGCTGGCGGCCTGGGCGCTGCACGATCCCCTGGCGACGCTTGCGCGCAGTTACGGCAGCGCGTTCGCCCTCGCCGGGCTCGATGCCGTGGGGGCCCTGGTGGTGGTGGTGGGCGCGACCGCGATCGGCTGGCTGGGGGCATGGCTGGTGACGGGGCATTTCTTGCGTCAGACTCGCCCCACAGAAACCTGAGACTCGTCTCCTTCATGGCCCAGGAACTCCGGCACCTGATCAGTGACGCCCCCCGCGTGATGGTGGTGGACGGCTCGAAGCTGGTGCGCAAGCTGATCGCGGATGTCCTGCGGCGTGAAGTGCCCGGCGTGCAGGTCATCGGCTGTTCCAGCATCGCCGAGGCGCGCGCCGCGTTGGAGCAGGGCGAAGTGCACCTGGTCACCACCGCGCTGGCGTTGCCCGACGGCGATGGGCTGGAGATCGCGCGCAGCGTGCGCGAAGCGGCAGGCCAGGCCTATGTGCCGGTGATCGTGGTGTCCGGCGACGCGCAGCAACACCTGGAAGAGCGGCGCTTCACCGAGTTCGTCACCGATTACTTCGACAAGTCGCTGGGCCACGAGGCGCTGGCGACGTTCATCCGCGGCTACGTGCAGCCCGAGCCGGTGCCTGGCGCGACGATCCTTTTCATCGAGGACAGCCGCGTGGTGGCGGAGACCACCCGGCGCATGCTGGAACGTCAATCGCTGAAGGTCGTGCATGTGCTGAAGGCCGAGGATGCCTTCGCCCTGCTCACCGCCGAATCGCTGGGTTTGTCCACGCACAAGTTCGACCTGGTGCTGACCGACGTGATCCTGAAGGGCGAATTGAGCGGCCGCGACATCGTGCAGCGGATCCGCGTGGACTTCGTCTATGGCAAGCGTCGCTTGCCTATCCTGGTGATGACCGGCGACAGCAACCGCGACAACCAGGCGGAGCTGCTGCAGGCCGGCGCCAACGACCTGGTGCTCAAGCCGATCGAGGAACGCCTGCTGGTGACGAAGGTGTTGTTCCAGCTGCGCTTGGCGCGCATGGACGAATCGCGCGCGCTGGTCTGAGACCGCTGCCTCCTGCATGACCGAAGAAGACCGCACCAAGCTGGAACCTTCCTGGAAGGCGCGCATCGGCGACTGGCTGCAGCGGCCGGAGATGCGCGAACTGTCCGCGTTCCTGCGCCAGCGCAAGGCCGCCGGCGCACGCATCTATCCGCCCGGCCCGGAGATCTTCGCGGCGTTCGATGCCACGCCGTTCGACGCGGTGAAGGTCGTCATCCTCGGCCAGGACCCTTACCACGGCCCGGGCCAGGCGCATGGCCTGTGCTTCTCCGTGCTGCCGGGCGTGCCGGTGCCGCCGTCGCTGGCGAACATCTACAAGGAAATCAACGCCGACCTCGGTATCCCGCCCGCCGGCCACGGCTGCTTGATGCCGTGGGCGAAACAGGGCGTGCTGTTGCTCAACGCCGTGTTGACGGTAGAGGAAGGCCGCGCCGGCGCCCACCAGGGCAAAGGCTGGGAGGGCTTTACCGACCACGCCATCGAGACGCTGGCGCGCGAACGCGAAGGCCTGGTGTTCCTGCTGTGGGGCAGCTACGCGCAGGCCAAGGGCAAGGTGATCGACACGCGTCGCCACCGCGTGCTGCGCGCGCCGCACCCTTCGCCGCTGTCGGCGCATCGCGGCTTCCTGGGATGCGGGCATTTTTCGGCGACCAACCATTACCTGGCGCAGCGGGGGCTGCCGCCTGTCGACTGGCGACTGCCGTCGAAGGATGGGTTGGACGTCTGATTCGTCCCGGGTCCAACGGACCCGGTTCCGCGCGCGGCGCGATGCTGCGCGCACCAATGGGGGAGGGGTGCATGAAAGCAGTGAAGGTGTTGGTCGTTTTGTCGTTCCTGTTCCTGCAGGGATGTGCGTCGTCGTTGATGAAGCCTGCGGACGGCAGTGCCCTGGTGGCGCCGCCCGGGGAGAACAGCCGCGTGGTGTTCCTGCGCCCGTCCTCGTTCGGCGGCGCGATCCAGGCGTCCCTGTTCGACATCTCCGGCGACGAGACCCGCTTCATCGGAGTCAGTTCTACCGGAACGCAGGTCGTGCACGACGTTGCGCCGGGCCGCCACCGGTTCATGGTGGTGTCCGAGGCGGCCGATTTCATGGAAGCCGACCTGGCGCCGGGCCAGACGTACTACGCGGTGGTGACGCCGCGCATGGGTGCGTGGAAGGCGCGTTTCTCGTTGTGGCCGATCAAGGCGGCCTCGGAGAACGAGTTCAACTGGCGTAACGCGGACGTGGCGAAGTGGATCACCAACGCCAAGCATGTGCAGAACACGCCGGAAGGCGAGGCGTGGTTCAAGGCGAACCGGGCGTCCATCGTCGAGAAGCAGGCGGACTATCTGGCCGTCTGGAACAAGAAGAGCGCCGCGGACCTCGCGCAGCGCACGCTGTCGCCCGGGGATGCTTCCGTCGCGAAGCCCTGATCCGGCAGGGAGCGTCCGTCACGGGCGCTCCCTGTTCAACCACGGGGCCGCGCGCTCAGCGCGTGCGGCGGCGCTTCTGCGGCGGGGATACCGGCGGAGGCGGCGTGACCGGGATGTTCTTGATCTCCGCCTGCAGGGCTTCCAGCATCGGCACCATCTTCTGCTGCACGGCCGACATGATGTTCTGCATCAGGGCGGGATTCTTGTCGAGCATGCGCTGGCCGGCGGCGCTTTCGTAGAACTTCGTGATCGCGCGCACGTCTTCGCGCGTGTAGGTTTTCTTGTAGACGTCCAGGTACACCGGGCGCATCTCTTCCCACGACAATGCGGTGCGGACGATCTCCTGGGTCTTGGCCTGGATGCGGGCGACCTCGGCCTTCTGCTCGTCAGTCATTTCGCGGCCGGCGAAGTGCTTGTCGAACTCCTGCTGCTGCACCGCTTCCATCTGCGGCACCACGCCGGCGAGCAGGCTTTCGGCGCGCGAGGCCTTGAGCAGGCGGTCGATGTCCGCGTCGGTGGGCTCGGCGGCGAACGCCGGTGCGGACGCCGCCAGGGCGAGGGTGAGCAGGAGGCGCAGCAAGGCGCGGGCCGTGATCGACGGAAGCTGGGACATGCGGCGTGGACGGCATGGAACGGGGTCGTAGGGTGCCTGCCCGGGAGTAAATCTGGTGTTAATCGACGGCGATCGGGGCGCCAGCGCGCTGCGAACGGACCCGCATCCTGACTACAATCCGCGCATGGGGAACACCGCACTCGAGATCACGCCGACGCTGGCGATACCGGACGACGAACTCGTCGAACGGTTCGTGCGCGCCAGTGGCGCGGGCGGCCAGAACGTCAACAAGGTCGCCACGGCGGTGGAGCTACGCTTCAACGTGGCGGGCTCGCCGTCATTGCCCGATGCGTTGCGCGAGCGCCTGTTGGCCAAGCGCGACCGCCGGCTCACCGACGAGGGCGTGCTGGTGATCGACGCGCAGCGCTTCCGCACGCAGGACCGCAACCGCCAGGATGCGCGCGAGCGCCTGGCCGCGCTGATCGCCGCCGCGCTGGTGGTGCCGAAGAAGCGCATCGCCACCAAGCCCTCGCGCGCCGCCAAGGCGCGCCGGCTGGACGCCAAGCGCGAGCGCAGCCAGGTCAAGCGCGGCCGTTCGCAGAAGAACCAATGGGAGTAACCGTTTGAGCCACGACATCGTCCCGCGCATCCCGCCGAACATGCCGCAGGTGCCGCCGAACCGCTTCACCCGCTGGATGGGGCGCACGTTCCTGCGCGTGTTCGGCTGGAAGATCGTCGGCACGCTGCCGGATATCCCGAAGCTGGTGATGATCGTGGCGCCGCATTCGTCCAACTGGGACGGCATCTGGGGCATGGCGGCGAAGATCGCGATGGGCTTCCAGGTGCGCGTGCTGGGCAAGGCGCAACTGTTCTGGTGGCCGCTGTCGCCGCTGCTGCGCAAGCTGGGCGTGGTGCCGGTGGATCGCAGCTCGCCACAGGGCACGGTGGAGCAGGCGGTGCGGATGATCCGCCAGTCCGAGAAGATGTGGTTCGCGCTGACCCCGGAAGGCACCCGCAAGCGCGTGGACAAGTGGAAGGGCGGTTTCCTGAAGATCGCGCAGCAGGCCCAGGTGCCGATCCTCATGGCGTACTTCCACTACCCGGACAAGGTCGTCGGCATCGGCGACGTGTACTACCCGACCGGCGACATGGATACCGACATGGCGGCGATCCGCGCCTGGTACCAGCCGTGGCAGGGGAAGAATCGCGGGACGGTGTGATCGACCTGCCTGGCGACGCAACGAAAAACCCCGCCTGACGGCGGGGTTTTCGTTTGCAGCTTCGTGCCGGCGATCGCTTACAACGGCGCGCCGCCCAGCTTCCAGGTGACCTGCAGGAAGTAGCTGCGGCCGGTGGAATCGAACCAGGACGTGTCGTAGTACGGGTAGTTCGCCCAGGTCGCGTCTTTCGGCGGCATGTCGTCGAGCAGGTTGTTGACGGTCAGCGACACGCGCAGGTGGTCGTTCACGTCGTAGCGCGCGCCGGCGTTGAAGCGCCACGTCGCCTTCGTCCATGCGTCGTTGTCGTAGTTCGCGACGCGGCCCAGGTAGTTGCCGAACACGCTGGCGCCCCATGCATTGCGATCCCAGCTGATGCCCAGGTTGCCCTTCTGGCGCGGCAGCGTGGTGGCGCTGAAGCTGACGTCCAGCATGTCTTCTTCCGGATCGCCCGGGTATTGCTGGCGCGTGTGCTTGTCGGTCCAGGTGTAGCTGCCGGTGAAGCGGAAGTCGCCCGCGCTCGCCGTCTGCAGGCGGTAGTTGGCCGTGACGTCGACGCCGGAGGTTTCCTCGTTGGCGATGTTGATCGGCGCGAAGCGGACGCTGGTGATGTAGCCGTCGGCGTCGCGGATCACGCGGGCGAGTGCGTCGACGCAGGTCGGCGAGTTGACGTCCACGGTGGCGCCGCTGTCGGTGACGCCGAGGCGGCAGTTGGCTTCGTCGATGCGCAGCTGCTCGCGGCTCTGGGCCTGCACCTGGTTCGATACGCGGATGCGGTAGTAGTCCACCGCCAGGTCGAAGTTGGCGAACGGCGACCACACGAAGCCGGCGGAGAACGACTTGCTGGTCTCCACGTCCAGGTCCATGTTGCCGGTGTAGACGTCGAACGTGTTGATGTCCCAGGTGCCGTCGTCGTAGCACTCGCCGTCGGTGAAACCGGGCTCGTCCGTGCGGCACTGGTAGTAGTCGGTCGACAGCGTGCGGTAGTAGTCGTCGCCGGCGAACAGGTAGTGCATGTCCGGCGCGCGGAAGCCGGTGCCGTACGAGCCGCGCACCAGCAGCGTGTCGACCGGGCGCCATTCCAGGCCCGCGCTGTAGGTGAACTTGCCCGGGTTCTTGTTGCCGTACTCGTAGCGGTCGTAGCGGCCGGCCAGGCTGGCCTGCAGCGAGGACAGCAGCGGCAGGCGGAATTCGCCGGCCACGCTCCAGCGGTCGCGATCGCCCTTGCCGTCGCCGTAGCGCGGGCCGTAGTAGGCATCGGCGGTCAGGGCGAGCGGATCGGGATTGATCTCGTACGACTGTTGGCCGTACTCGATCGCGGCGGCGAAACCGACGTCGCCGGCCGGCATCGTGAACAGCGCCGGCGTATCGAGGGTGAAGCTGAGGTTGTCGTTGTCGGCCTTCGGATGGAAGGTGGACATCGCGGCGATGGTCGAGAACTCGGCCGGGGTCAGCGGCGTGAACAAGCGTGCCGGATCAGGGCTGTAGATCGCGTAGCCGTCGGCGTCGTAGCCCTGTTGCGGACCGAGGAAGAGTTCGTTCGCAGCGGCCGCGCGGATGCGGGGCATGCCCACGTCGGCCTTGTACTGCGAATGGTTGTAGGCCGCTTCCCAGTTCCAGTTGTCGCCGAATGCGCCCTGCAGGCCCGTCGTCACCCCGAACGTCTTCTGGGTCGTCTTGTTCATGCGGTTGCGCAGGCCGCCCATTTCCTCGGGCGTGAACTGGCGCGACCACGTTTCGTAGTGCCCGGTGACGGCGTTGTAGAACACCTTGTCGTTGTTGTCGGTGGAGTTCGGGTCGTGGAACTCCCAGCCCATGACGTCGCTCACCACGTCGTTGCCGTTGGTACCGGTGAGCAGCCTCACGTCCTGGCGGCCCAGCTGGACATCGGCGAACCACGACAGGTTGTCGGAGAAGCGGTACTCGAACGAGCCGTAGGCGTTGAAACCCTTGCGCTCGTTCTGGATGGTCCGGTAGGCGATGGCGCGCTCGCTGCCGCAGTAGGGCTCGCCGAAGCGGTCCTCGGCCAGCACGGTGGTGCCGTCGTTCAGGCCTGCCATCGCGGCGCAGCCGTCGGCGGGCGCGATGTTGACGTCATCGTCCCAGTCGTAGAGCTGCGCGGTGAGGCGCGGCAGGCGGCGACGCGAGGTCGGCGCGTCGAGGGTGGAATCCTGGTTGCTGCGCTCGTAGCCCCACAGCGGACGCTTGTCGATCAGTTCCAGGCCGACGATGCCGCTGAACGCATCGCGTTCGAAACCCGTGGTCAGCGTGAGCTTGTGCGATTCGCCGCCACCGCGCTCGGTGTCGCCGAAGCGGTAGTCGATGATGGTGCCGTCGGTGGACTTCTTCAGGATGAAGTTGATCACGCCGGCCATGGCGTCTGAGCCGTAGACCGCCGACGCGCTGCCGGTCAGCACTTCGATGCGGTCGATCATGCCCAGCGGGATGTTGCCGATGTCGGTGAAGTTGCTGCGGCCGTTGAGCGGCAGCGGGAAGTCGGCGATGCGGCGGCCGTTGATCAGCACCAGCGTGTGGTTGGGGCCGAGGCCGCGCAGGTCGACGGCTTGTGCGCCGGGCGTGGATTGCGCGCTGGTGGTGTTCTGCTGGCCCTGCACGCTGCCGCTGTTCTGGCTCAGCGAGCGCAGCACTTCAGCGACGGTGGTCAGGCCGGCGGACTGGATCTGCTCGGCGGTCACGACGGTGATCGGTGCGGGACCTTCGATCTGCGCGCGCGGGATGCGCGAGCCGGTGACCTGCAGGGTCTCCAGCTGGGTTACGGGTTCTTCGGCCTGTGCGGAGCCGCCGCCGGGAGGCGCCTCCTGAGGCGCGGGCCGCGGCGCCGGTGCGCGACGCGGCGTAGCGTCGGCTTGCACGATCAGGACCGCGCCGGAGGCATCGCGCTTGGCTTCGAAGCCGCTCCCCTTGAGCAGCCGTTCGAGCGCCTGGTCGGTGTTCGCCGCGCCCTGCACGCCGGTGGTGCGGCGACCCTTCATCTGGTCGGCGCGGTACACCAGCTGCGTGCCGGACTGCTTGGCCAGCGTGTTCAGCGCCGTCGCCAGTTCGCCCGCGGGCAGATCGATGCGGCCGGGGGCCGCCTGGGCCTGCGCAGCCAGGGCCGCGCTACAGGCCATGCTCAACAGCAGGACTCGCATTGGATACCGCATGGACGACTCTCCCCGGGGGTGCTCGGGATGGCACCTTCTGGACATCAGGACGAACGAACCGGACAAATCCCCCCGTGACCTTCGTCAGTCGGGCGGCGGCCTAGCGCGCGTGCAGCACGATGCGGTCCTCGTGCCGCTCGGCGCGCACCGGGAACCCCTGTTCGAGCAGGCGCACGAAGCCGTCGGCATTGGACCAGCGGAAATTGCCGCCCACGCGCAGGTCGGCCACCACGGCATCCCCCAACTCCAGCTTGCGCGTGTTGAAGCGGTTGAACTCGGCCGCCGCATCGGCCAGCGAGGTGTCGTCGAAGGTCAGGAAACCCTCGCGCCACTCGAGGAAGCGCTCGGCGTCGGCTACCGGGACCGAGCGCACCAGCACGCCGTTGCGCCCGGCGGTCGCCACGCTGCCGGCGGGCAGCAGGGCGACGGGCTGGGCGCGGCCATCGGCGGCCGGGCCGCTGTCCAGGCGCACCTTGCCTTCGGTCACCACGACGCGCAGCTCGTCGGTGTTGCGGCGCACGGAGAAGCGGGTGCCCACGGCGGCGACACGCCGGCCCTGCGCCTCCACCACGAAGGGGCGCCGCGTGTCGTGGGCCACGTCGAAGAAGGCTTCACCACGCGCGAGCGCGATGCTGCGTTCCTGCCGACTGATCTGCACGTCGAGCTGGCTGTCGCTGCTGAGCGTGGCAATGGAGCCATCCGGCAGGGTCACCGTCTGCACCTGGCCGACGGCGCTCACGTAGTGCGCTTCCTGGCGTCCGGTGAGCTGCCAGCCGCCCCAGGCGGCGGAGCCCACTGCCAGCACCGCCAGCGTGGCAGCGACGCCGTGCCGCCAACGGCCCGCCCGTGTCGCAACGCGGCGTGGCGCGAAGCGGAGATCGCGCAGGTCGGGCAACGCAGGCGTATCGGGCGCGGTCGCCGCACGCGGGGGCGGGCCGCCCGCGGGCAGGCCCGCAGCGAAGGCTTGCAGGCGACCGGCTTCGGACCACGCGGATTCGAGCCGCAGGAAGGCGACCTTGTGGCGCGCGGACGCCGCCAGCCACGCCTCCAGCACCTGCTGGTCGTGCGGCGTCCAGTCTCCTGCGTCGCGGCGGACCAGCCAGTCGGCCGCCTGTTGTTCAATCTGCCTGCTGTCGGTCATGTCCGTCGTCCTCGTCCATGACAAGGCGGGCATTCCTTCGCCCGCCAGGCACATGCGCCTCGTCGCCGCCATACAGATGGTCGGCGAGCAGGCGCATCCCCTTGGCCAGATGTTTTTCCACGGTCTTCTCGCTGATGCCCAGGCGCGCGGCCACCGCCTTCTGCGGCAACTCCTCCACGCGCCGCAGCCACACCACTTCGCGGCAACGGTCGGGGAGTCGGTCCAGGGCCTCGACCAGGCGCTTGAGCGCCTGGCGGGTCCCGGCCCAGCGCTCGGGCGACACCTCGTCGATCAGGTAGACGTTCGAGGACTCGAAATCACCCACCGGCTCGATCGACACCACCCGGCTGCGGCGCAGGCGGTCGGTCATCAGGTGGCGCGCGGTGGTGAACAGGAAGGCCTTGGGCGAGTCCGGGCGTACGCGTCCGGCGGCTTCGTACACCCGCGCGTAGACCTCCTGACGCAGGTCGTGCCACTCGTCGCGATGCGGCCAGTGGCGTTGCAGGAACAGCACCAGCGCCCGTTCATGGACGAGCACCTCGCGGATGAACCACGCATCGAATTCGGTGGGCATGCCCTCACTCTAGCCCAAGCGCGCACCGTCCGGCATGGGGGAAGCGCGCCGCCGCTTCGTCTCCACAAGTCACCGGTGCGTGGCATCCTGCCGCCACCTTCGACGTGGAGTGAATGGCATGGTGTCTGTCCTTGGTGCAGTGCGGCGCAGCGCGCTCGGCATGCTGGTGCTCGTGCTGGCGCTGCCGGCGTTCGCGGCCAAGCCCGCCCACTACGTGCTCGGCGACGTCTCGGCCAAGACACCGGGCAAGGTCGAACCGGGCCTGCTGCTGATGGGCGGCGGCGACCGCAACTTCGACGCCATGCGCTGGTTCATGAAGAAGGCGGGCAACGGCCATATCGTCGTACTGCGCGCTTCGCTGGCGGGCGAGATCGGCGAGGAATTCTTCAACGAGGTGGGCGGCATCGCTTCGGTGGAAACGTACGTCTTCAGCGACCGCGAAAGCGCCAGCGATCCGGCCGTGCTGCGCAGCCTGAAGCGTGCCGATGGCATCTTCCTGGCCGGCGGCGACCAGTCGCGCTATGTGCGCTACTGGCGCGGCACGCCGGTGGGCGCGGCGCTCGATGCGCACGTGCGCGCGGGCAAGCCGCTGGGCGGCACCAGCGCCGGCCTGGCCATGCAGGGCGAATATCTCTACGGCGCGATGGATGGCGGCAGCCAGATCAGCCCGCGCGCGCTGGCCGATCCGCTGGGCCCGGACAACACGATCGAAACCGGCTTCCTGCAACTGGTGCTGCTGAAGGGCGTGCTGACCGATACGCACTTCAGCGAGCGCAATCGCCTGGGGCGCCTGATCGCGTTCGTGGCCAAGGCCGAGTCGATGGCGGGCCGCCCGATCCTCGGCTTGGGCGTGGACGAAGACGCGGCGGTGGCTGTCGAGGGCGATGGCACGGCGCGCGTGTACGCCACCGCGCCGGGCGCTGGTGCGGCCGTGGTGAAGGGCGGCTTCGCGCAGAAGCAGGTGGAAGACGAAGCGATGAACCTGGATCGCGTCGATACCGTGATCGCCGGTGTCGACTCCGTGCTGCACCTGCCGAGTGGTCGCGTGGACAAGCCTGCCGCCGAGCGCCGCTATGCCGTGCGCAACGGCGTGCTGGTGGCGGTGGATGCGCCGGTGCTGGTGATCCATGGCGGTGCGGGCGTCGAGCGCGCCGGCATGACGCCGGCCGATGAAGCTGCCGCCCGCACCGCGCTGGAAGCCGCGCTGCGCGCCGGCCACGCGCAATTGAAAGCGGGCAAGCCCGCGCTGGAGGCCGTGACCGCCGCCATCACCGTGCTCGAGGATGCGCCGCAGTTCAACGCGGGCCGCGGCGCGGTGTTCACCCACGACGGCAAGAACGAACTCGATTCCTCGATCATGGATGGCGCCACCGGCAAGGCCGGCGCGGTCGCCGGCGTGCATCGCGTCAAGAACCCGATCACCCTGGCGCGCGCGGTGATGGACAAGTCGCGCCACGTGATGATGGTCGGCGGCGGCGCCGAGGCGTTCGCGAAGGAGCAGGGCATCACCCTGGTCGATCCGTCGTACTTCCGCACCGAGAAGCGCTGGCAGCAGCTGCAGACTGCACTGAAGGAAGAGAAGCAGGCGCAGGCGAGCAACACGCCGCTAGAACTGCCGGGCAAAGCCTACTTCGGCACGGTCGGCGCGCTGGCGTTGGACGCGAAGGGCCTGCTGGCCGCGGGCACGTCCACCGGCGGCATGACCAACAAGCGCTACGGCCGCGTGGGCGATTCGCCGATCATCGGCGCCGGCACCTGGGCCGACGATCGTTGCGCGTTCTCCGGTACGGGCTGGGGCGAGTACTACATCCGCGCCGCCGCCGCGCACGAAGTCTGCGCGCGCGTGCGCCTGTCCGGCGAGGGCCTGGTGCGTGCCGCGGACGGCGTGATCAACCGCGATATCCCGAAGGCCGGTGGCGACGGCGGCGCGATCGCGCTGGGCGCCGACGGCTCGATCGCCTTCCCGTTCAACACCGAGGGCATGTACCGCGGCTGGATCGGCGCCGATGGCGTGCCGCACGTGGCGATCTACAAGGAAGACGCGCTGCCCACGCGCTGAGGCGGATGGCGCTATGCTTCGTCTGTCCCTGGGGAGAGACGAAGCCATGCGCAAGGTGTGGGGAATCGGGCTGCTGCTGGTGGCCCTCAATGCGTCGTCGGCAGAGCCGGCATCCAAGCCGATCCATTTCCGTGCGCATGCGCGCGTCGCCCTGGATGCGCAGGGCGTGCCGCAGCAGGTCGATGTGGACCCGAAGCTGCCGGCCGTGATCCGCGATGCGATCGCGCAGCGCGTGACCCAATGGCGCTTCGAGCCGGCCCGCGTCGGCGACCAGCCGAGGGCGGGCGCCACGACCGTCTTCCTGGATGCGTGCGCGGTGCCTTCGGCGAACGGCGATATGCGGCTGGCGGTGGACTACGGCTGGAACGGGCCGGGCTATGCGGATGGACGCTACTTCCATCCGGCGCCACGCTACCCCGTCGACGCCGCCAAGCGCGGGGCTGAGGGGGATTTTCGCGTGGTCCTGCAGGTGGGCGCCGACGGCCGCGCAACCGTCGAGAACATCGAGGCGCGGAAGGGCCAGCTGAGGCTGTTCGACCAGGCCCTGCGCACGTGGGTGGCGACGTTGCGTTACGTGCCGGAGGAAATCGAAGGCGCGCCCGTCGTCACGCGTGTCGCGATCCCGGTGGATTTCTCGATGGGCGGCGGGTCGCTGAGCACGCGCGAGTACATTCGCCAGGAACGCGAGGCCAAGCAACGGTCTCCCGAGTGCGTGGCCGCGATGGGCAAGGAGACGGAGGATGCGTCCCCGCGTCCCGTGGTGCTCGATTCGCCCTTCAAGCCGGTGACGACGGGCTAGCCTGGGTCACCACGTCCGCGAGGAGAGGGGAGATGAGAAGGGAAGTTGCGATCGGCCTGCTGTTGGTCAGCGCGTCGCTGCAGGCGGGTGAGGCTAAGGACCTGGTGCGTTTCCCGGCGACGGCCCGTGTCGTGCTGGATGCGGAGGGCGTGCCCCAGCAGGTGCAGGCCAACGCCAAGCTGCCGGGGGTTGTCCGGCAGGCCATCGAGACGCGTATTGCACAGTGGCGGTTCGAGCCCGCCCGGGTGGAAGGTGCACCTCGACCCGGTGTCACCCATGTCAAATTGCAGGCCTGCGCGATCCCGCAACCCGACGGAAGCCTTCGGGTGGGCATGGACTACCAGTCAAACGGTCCCGGGTATGCAGACGATGCGCTGCGCCTGCCTCCTCCTCGCTATCCGCAGCCCGCGTTCCAGTTGGGGTCGGAAGGACGCTTCGACGTACTCATACGGGTCGAAGCCGATGGGCGCACCACATTGCAGTCACTGAAAGCGCGTCGTGGCCGGCTCAAGGATTTCAAGGAGGGCCTGACCGCATGGGCGGATGCCCTGCGGTTGGTGCCGGAGGAGGTGGATGGTCGTCCCATCGCCACCCAGGTGCGGATTCCGGTGAGTTTTGCGTTCGATTACGAGCGCGAGAATGCGATGGCGCGGAAAGCGGCCGAAGCGCGATCGCCTGAATGCGCGGCCGCAGCCGGGTCGGGCCAGCAGGAAGATCCCACGACACCGGTCGTGCTGGATTCGCCCTTCAAGCCGCTGTCCACCAGCTGACCGCGCCCCCGGCGTTTCCGGCGCGCTCGCGTGCGGCGTGCCTCAATTGTTATGTGATGAAACTCTCATAACCCCGGTCTGTAAGCTAAGATACGGATCACATTATTGTCGTCGGCAGGCCGGGTTCCGGGTGCCGGGCGGCACTACAGGGGGTGTACCCGACCGATCCGCGGCGTGCTGCGGCATCGCGGCGGGCGCCAGCCAGGAAGGCGCTGTCTTTCCGGAAGGTCGTGGGGGATTCGTTCGTCGATGTCGCGCAATGTCTTGGGTCTGCGCCTGCGGGGCGCTTCGTGTGTATCTCCTGCCATCACCTCGATCCGCCGAACGGCCAAGCCTCCGCGACGCCGGCTGTCGCGCCTGCTCGGACAGGCCGGGCTGGTCGTTGCGGGGCTGTTCGCGGCCGGCTCGGCGTTCGCCCTGCTGACCGGTACCTGGACCACCAACGGGTCCAGTTCCGCGGCGGCGACGGTGAGTGGCATCACCGTGACCTGGACCGGCACAGCCAACCAGAACTACGCCAACGGCACGTTCAACGCCAGCAACAACAGCTGGTGGATCGACCCCTACGGCGGCACCGTCAATAACGGCGCATCGCTGGTGATGCTGCACGACACCGGTACCCGCACCTACACCGCGACCTTCAGCAAGCCGGTCGACAACCCGGTGCTGCATATCGACCGCCTGGGCGGTGCGATCGACAGCGATCCCAACAGCTCGCGCTGGACGTTGACCGGCTCCGCCTCGCAGGGCGGTTCGGTCACGCTGACCCGCCTCAGCGGCAACACGCAGTTCGTCGTGCAGCCAGCCCAGAACCGGTTCTTCCGCCAGTTGGGCGCGTTCTCGGGCGACGCCGATGCGGAATGCCGCACCGGCAACAATGCATCGGTCGCGCGCGGCACGGCCTGCGGTTCGGTGCAGTTCAACGGTACCGGCGTCACCAGCCTGACCTTCAGCATCGACCTGACCGGCCCGACCGGCGGCGACGAATTGGAGATGCGCTGGAGTTTCGATGGCTCCAAGGTGATCGTACGCAAGCAGACCGTCGGCGGCACCGGAACGTTCGCCTTCACCGCCAGCGACGCGGTTGCGCAGACCTTCAACCTGACCACGACGGCGACCAATACGCCGGTGGCCTCGAGCACGTATGCGCTCACCAATCATGCCGCCCCGATCACGCTCACCGAGGCCCAGGTCGCCGGTTATGTATTGACCGGCGCCACGTGCGTCGACCAGAGCGGTACCACGGTGTCGTCGACGGTCAATACCGCCACACGGCAGGTGGTGATCCCGGCCGCGAACTACCGTGCCAACCAGACCCTGACCTGCACGCTGACCAACACGCGGCAGTCGACGCTGGCGCTTGCCAAGCGCTGGGTGAACGCCGCGCTCAACGATACCGCTGCCCTGTCGGCGACCGGCGGCACCAACGCCGCCAGCCTGGCGTCCACCGCCAATACAGCGTCCGAAACCGACACCGGCACAGCCGTTGCGGTGGCCGCGGGCAACGTCATCACCCTGGGCGAGACGTTGGGCGCGGGCAATGCTCGCAACTACAACGCCAGCGCCTGGAGCTGCACGGGCGGCAACCTCAGTGGCAACACGCTGACGTTGACGGCCGCACACACCGGCCTGGACATCGTCTGCACCATCACCAACACCGCGCGTCTGGTGGATCTGTCGGTGAGCAAGACCACCAGTGGCGGCGCCGCCGTGTCCGGCGAACTGCGTACGTTCACGCTGTTGGTGACGAACACAGGTCCGGAAGCGGCCGATGGCGCCATCGTCACCGACGCGCCGGGCAGCGGACTGACCTGTCCGCCGGCGGGCAACCCGATCACCTGCAGTGCCAGCGGCGGGGCGCAGTGCCCGGGCTCCGGTGCGCTCGCCAGCCTGGTAGGCAGCGGCGTGGCGATCCCCGCGTTGCCGTCCGGCGGTACGGTGACGTTCCTGGTGCCCTGCCGCGTGACCGCGACCGGCCAACCCTGAAGGGAAACCGGGGTGCGCGCGCAGCGCACCCCGGACGCGCTTCCTTTCCCGGCAGCGAGTGACTATCGTGCGGCGATCTTCTTCGCCGCATCGACGCAATGAGCCGTACCGCATGGATGTGGGTGGTTATCGTGCTGACCACCACAGCGATCGCCGCCACCTTCCTGTTCACCCCCCGATTCCCGGTACCGGTGCCCGATGCGGGTCCGCCGCTGACGCCATTCGCATGGTCGGCGGAGCGGACGCTCGCGGCGGGCGATGGCATTCGCGGGGCGCGCGATGGCGCGGCTACGCAGGCGCGTTTCGATGATCCGTGGGGCATCGTCGTCATGGAGGACGGCACGCGGTACGTGGCCGACGCGGGCGACAACAACCGCATCCGCCGCATCGCCCCGGACGGTACGGTCTCCACGCTCGCCGGTGGTGTCGAAGGCTTCGCGGACGGCATGGGCATCGCTGCCGCGTTCAATACCCCGTCGGCCCTCGCGCGCGACCTCGACGACAACCTGTATGTCGCCGACACCGGCAACCACGCCATCCGCAGGATCACGCCGCAGGGCGTGGTGACGACCGTCGCCGGCACCGGTGAGCCGGGGCACCGCGACGGCGCGGGCGCGCAAGCCCAGTTCAATGGGCCGGTCGGTATTGCGGTGGACGGGCGAGGACGCATCTTCGTCGCCGACACCTACAACGACCGTATCCGCATGATCGACCGCGATGGCCAGGTCACGACGCTGGCGGGTGGCGACACGCCGGGCTTCCTCGACGGCACCGGCTCCGAGGCGCGCTTCGACACACCCACGGCGGTAGCGGTCGATGCCACCGGCATCGTGTGGGTCGCAGACCTGCGCAACGACGCGATCCGTCGCATCGAACCGCACGGTGGCGTCAGCACGTTGCCGCTGCGGCCCGACACGGACACGACGATGGGTCCGCGGCGCCCGCTAGCCCTCGCGCTCACGCACGATGGCCATCTCTACGTCGGCGAGCTCTATACCGGGCGCGTGATGCAGGTGATGCGCGACGGCCGCTGGCACGTGCTGGCGGGCCATCTGCCCGGCCAGCGCCTCTCGCGCCCGGCGGGCCTTGCGGTCGACACCGCCGGACGCCTGCATTTCACCGATGCGGGCAGCCATCGCGTGCACCGGCTTGCGCCACTGGCGCCAGGTGCTGCACCGACCACGTCACCCGTGGGGCCTGCGCCCGACGACCCGCTGCCCGACACCGCCGGCCGCTGGCCCCTCGCGCCCCAGGATGGCTGGCATGAAGTCGTCGGTACGCTGGGCGAAGTGCGTGGCGACTACGAAGGCGAGAGCAGGCACCACCTGCATGGCGGGCTCGACATCCGCGGCGATGTCGGCGCGACCGTGCTCGCGATCGCCGACGGCAAGGTCAGCAGCCCCAGTGCGGCGTGGGGATTCGACGGCCTGGGCGAAGGCCTGGGCGTGGGCGCGCTCGACTACATCCACATGCGGGTAGGACGCACGCCGCGCGGCGACCTGCTCGATCCCGCGCGCTTCCAGTTGTTGCACGACCTCAGCGGTGATCCGAGCCGCCTCCGGGTGCGGCGCGGTACCCGCTTCGCGGCGGGCGATCCGCTGGGGACGGTAAACCGGATGGCGCACGTGCACTTGTCGATCGGCCCTTCCGGTTACGAACGCAACGCCATCGGGCTCGGCTTCACCGGCTTCACCGATGCGTATCCGCCGCGCATCGACGAGGTGGCGCTGTTCGATACGCTGGACCAGCCCATCGATGCGAAGCAGGACGGTCGCATCGTCGTGCCGCGCGCGCTGCAGGGCGTGCGGATCGTGGTGGAAGCCTGGGACCAGGTGGACCGCAACCTGCCGCGTCGTCGCCTGGGCCTGTACGCGTTGGGCTATCAAGTGCTGCACGACGACGGCACGCCGGTGGCGGGCTACGAAACGCCACGCATGAATATCGACTTCCAGCGGCTGCCGTCCGACGACGCGGTGCAGGTCGCCTACGCACCCGGCAGCGGCATCACCGTGCACGGCAGCGCGGTCACGCGGTTCCGCTACAGCGTCACCAACACCGTGCGCGACGGGACATGGGCCGAGGGCACGTGGCAGGCCGACACGCTGCCGCCGGGTGATTACCTGTTGCGCGTCTCCGCGCGCGACCACAGTGGCAACGAGGCGCAGGGCCGGCGCGACCTGAAACTGCGGTTGCCGTAGGCACACGCCCGTCGGAACTGCTTTCCGGCGCCCTGTCGATCCCCGTTGTCCCCGCTCGTCGTAAGGACAAGAGCGGCCGGATGGTCCGGCCTGGAAGACAGGAGAACGCCATGAAAGTGATGGTCATCGTGAAGGCCAGCCCCGAGTCCGAAGCCGGCGAAATGCCGAGCACCGAGTTGCTGACCGAGATGGGCAAATTCAACGAGGCGCTGGTCAGGGCTGGCATCATGCTCGCCGGCGAGGGCCTGCATCCCACGTCGCGTGGCGCCAGGGTGCGCTTCGACGGCAAACAGCGCGACGTAATCGACGGGCCGTTCGGCGAGACGAAGGAACTCATCGCCGGCTTCTGGCTCTGGCAGGTCCGCAACCTCGACGAAGCCATCGAGTGGATCAAGCGCGCACCCTTCGACGGGGGTGCCGAGATCGAGTTGCGCCCGGTGTTCGAAGCCGATGATTTCGGCGACGCGCTGACGCCCGAACTGCGCGAGCAGGAAGCGCGGTTGGCGGCCGACCTTTCATCCCGCAACCCGCAATGAGGCGCAGCGCATGAGCACCCAGATCTTCGTCAACCTTCCCGTGCGCGACCTCGACAAGGCCAAGGCCTTCTTCAGCGCGCTGGATTACGCCTCGAATCCCCAGTTCACCGATGAGAACGCAGCTTGCGTGGTCATCAGCGACAGCATCTACGTGATGCTGCTGGTGGAGCCGTTCTTCCAGGGCTTCACCCGCAAGCCGCTGTGCGATGCGCGCACGCACACGGAAGTTCTGCTCTGCCTGTCGGTCGGCAGTCGCGGCGAAGTGGATGCGATGGTCGCCAAGGCGCTATCAGCCGGTGGTCGCGAACCGATGGAGGCGAAAGACTACGGCTTCATGTACCAGCGAGGGTTCGAAGACCTCGACGGTCATCTCTGGGAAGTCGTGCACATGGACGAGGACGGTCCGCTGGCCGAGTAAAGCGCAAGGTCGGACATTGATGTAAATGAATGCAGTGCGCGACATTGCTCACATTAGCGCGTCGTGCCTTGCGGAACCTTCGAGTGTGCTTTACAGATATGTCTGGTTTTGGCAGGAGGCCTGGCGATGTTCGGCAGATTGTCGGATGCTGGAAGCGACGGTGGATGCCGATTGCTTGCGAGTCTGGTCGTATCGCTTGTCTTGACATCAGGGTGCCATGGCATGACGACTAAACAGGAAGTGAAATCTCCCGGCGGGGATGTTGCGGGTGTAGAGACCGTGCAATGGCCGCTGAGGTTCGTTCAACATAGCTTCGGGGCACATTGTTTCGACACGATAGGCTGTCGGATCCTCTATTCCGGGTTCACGCATGGCGTCGAAAGCGTTGACGTCGTGAGCCCGCCACTTTCTTCATATCGCGGCACGCGTGAGCAGATTCTAAGTGCGGGCCATATTGCCCGGAGGAACTTCCCTGAGCCGGCGCGCGTCACCTGGCGGTCCAAGGACGGTACATCGCACGAGGCAGACGTCGATATCGGCGAAATATTCAAAGATCGCCTCGTCCTGCATAACGTGCCTCGTGAAGAAGTGCTTGGCGACGTTGGAGATCCCGCGATCGTCCTGGAGGTGAATGACAGGACGATCAATGTGTACATGCGGGCGTTCGTTTCGACGCGGAGCTTGCAGGTTCCTGGAAACAAGTACAGCGGCTTTCGCAATGATCTGGTTCTAGCTTGGACCAAGACCTATTGAGGCAATCGCCCAAGGAGGGGAGATGGGAGGCGAGCGGCATCAAGATGGTGTGGGAACAACACCGGCCACGTCCGAGGATCTAGAAGGCTACCAGCATGCCGGGAGGGAACTGGCTGCGTTCTCCGCACCTTTGCTGCGCGACGCCGGTAGATCGGATGAGCGGCTGTTTGTCGCGGCGTTCGATGGGACTGGCAATAGCATGTTCAGCGATGCGCCAGAGAATCACACCAACGTGGCGCGGATTGCGAGGCAGGTCGAAGAGTTGCGGGATCCTGCGATCAGCTATGGCTACGTTGAAGGGCCGGGTACGCAGGGAGGATTAGCCGGCTATGTCGACCTTGCAAAAGGTCAGTCGTATGAATCCCGCATGGAGCAGATGTACTTTCAGTTCATACAAAAGGCGGCCGAGTGGCTGAACGAGCATCCGAGTGCCGATATCCGCGTGGTCGCGGTTGGATTCAGCCGCGGAGCGGAGCAGGCCGCGGGATTCACGCGCATGGTGGAGGAACGCGGAATCCAGGATCCCAGAGGTATGAACATCGTGCGCGACCACAACGGTCACATCGAAAGACTTGAGCCGGTGCGACCACCCCTGCGCGAACCCGGCACCGTCATCCAGGCGGTCGGCCTGTTCGATCCGGTGGGCACCGGTGAGCCGCGCAATCATGATCGCCGGCTGCCGCCTTCGGTGGTGTCTGGCTTCCAGATCACCGCCGAGGACGAGCGACGCAATCTGTACCAGTCCACGCGCGTGCTGGACCCTGGCGTGACCGATGGCGGACGCTTCCTCAACGTCACCGTGGCGGGTGCGCACAGCGACATCGGTGGTAGCTACTCGCTGGACGGCCTGTCGATCCGCAGCGGCAACCTGATGATCGACTACCTCAACGCGCTGAGCGATCCGCCGTTCCTGCAGAAGCGGGAAGAGCCCACCGACCCTGCGCGCAACGTCATCCACCATTCCGAAGACCACCAGTTCTTCTACCGCACCTCCGTGTACGACAAGGAAGGCGTCCGCGGGAGGCAGGAAGAACTCGCGCCGTCGAACCTGTGCAGGATCGACTGCCTCGATGCCCAACCACGCAATGCCGCGATGGCGGAAGGGTTGCGCTGGCGTCCGGTCGAGATCGGCCCGGTGCCGGTAGCGGCGTCGCCGACGAACACGGTCGAGCAGCTGTTGCAGGCGGCGAAGCAGGGCGATGCCGCCGCCATCGACCGGATCGGACGCGACCACCTGCATAGCGAGCAGGGACAGGCGTGGCTGCGGGGTGGCCAGCAGCGATTGCAGGAACTGCAGCCAGCCTTGCCTGCGCCACCGGTGGAACTCCCGCGTGAACCCGCCGCGCTAGCGCGCTGATCCCCCGCTTGTCGCCTCCCGCGGGCCTGCGGTTTAATCCGCCCGGGGACAACGATGCCACGGGAGGCATCCATGGAATGGGGAACAAGGAGTGCGGGCATCCTGCTGGGATGCCTGTTGGCGCCGTGGGCGCACGCGCAGGTGGACCTGGAGCCGTTCCTGAAACAGGACGTGCTGGAAACCCTGAAGATCTCGCCTACCGGCGAGTACTACGCGCTGACCGTGCCGCTCGAGGATCAGACGATCCTTGCCGTGCAGCGCCGTAGCGACCGCCAGGTCACCGCCAAGATCAGCGCGGGTAGCGACAGCATCATCGACGATGTCTGGTGGGTCAGCGATGAGCGCGTCGTCGTCTCGGTCGCCAAGAAGTACGGTTCACGTGACCAGCCCTATGCCACCGGCGAGTTGTACGCCACCAATGTCGACGGCACCGTGCGCCGGCAGATCTTTGGCCGCTACGGACTGGACGGCAATGAGCTGCAACCGCGCGCGGTGGAGCTGGTCGATCCGATGCCGAACGACCCGCGCAAGGTGCTGGTCAGCATGTACGCGCTGGACACGTCGATGCCGAACACCCGGCTGATGAGCCTGGACGCCTACAACGGCAGCCTGGATACGTTGGCCACTGCCCCCATAAGGCGCGCGGACTTCACGGTGGACGCGACCGGCGAAGTCCGTTTCGCGCTGGGTGCGGGCGAGGACAATGCCAGCAAGCTCTACCACCGCGCCAATGGCGATACGCCCTGGGCGCTGATCAACGACGAGAACGCGACGCGCCGCGTCGAAGTGCCGCTGGGCTTCGCGCCCGATGGTCGCACAGCCTACCTGCAGGTCGAGCAGCGCGAAGGGCCCGACGCGATCATGGCGCTGGATACGGTGACCGGCGAGCGCACGCAGGTGCTGCGCGATTCGGTGGTCGATCCCTACCGGATCATCCGCGCACCGGGCGGCCGCACGCCGGTGGGCAGCTTCTTCATGCACGACAAGCTCCGCACCGTGTTCTTCGACGACAAGTCCGAGACGGCGCGTCTCTACCGCAAGCTGGAGCGGTCGTTTCCCGGCCACTCGATCTCGATCACGTCCGGTACGCGCGATGGCAAGCTGAAGATCGTCCACATCTGGAACGACACCAGCCCGGGAGATTTCTACCTCTTCAATACCGAGACGAACGCTGCCGACCTTATCTTCAGCCGTCGCAACTGGCTGGACCCGGCGACGCTGGCGCCCAGCGAATCGGTGTCGTTGAAAGCGCGCGACGGCTTGCCGCTGCACGGTTACCTGACGCGTCCGCGCGGCAGCCAGGGCCCACTGCCCCTGGTGGTGATGCCGCACGGCGGGCCGATCGGCATCTTCGACCGCTGGGAGGTCGACGACGAAGCCCAGATGCTCGCGCGCGCGGGCTACGCCGTGCTTCGGTTGAACTTCCGCGGCTCGGGCAACTACGGGCGTGCGCACATGCAGGCGGCCGCGCGCGAGTGGGGCGGTGCGATGCAGGACGACCTCACCGATGCCACGCGCTGGGCGATCGAGCAGAAGATCGCCGACCCGCAGCGGATCTGCCTCTACGGGGCGAGCTATGGCGGCTATGCGGCCCTGATGGGCGTGGCCAAGGAACCGGCGATGTACCGCTGCGCGGCCGGCTATGTGGGCGTGTACGACCTGGAGCTGATGCACCGGCAGAAATCCCGCAATGCCAAATGGGTCGGCAACTACATGAACGATTGGGTGGGCGCCGATCGCACGGCGCTGGCCGACATCTCGCCTACCTCGTTGGCGGCGAAGATCCGTGTGCCGGTGTTCCTGGCAGCCGGCGGCAAGGACGAAATCGCCCCGCAGGCGCACACGGAGCGCATGGAAAAGGCGCTGAAGGCGGCGGGCGTGCCGGTGGAGACCCTGTATGTACGCACCGAAGGCCACGGCTTCTATGCCGAAGCCAATCGGCGCACTTATTACACGCAGTTGTTGGGCTTCCTTTCGCGCCACCTCGGCGGCGCGAAGGCGAAGTAAGGCGGGCTCAGGCGCCGACGCGCCTGCGTACCGCGTCGAAATCGCGCACCGGCCGTACTTCGATGCTGCCGGTGCCGATCCACGGGAATTCCTGCGCGATCTTCACCGCTTCTTCGAGGCTGTCGGCTTCAATCAGGTTGTAGCCGCCCAGGATTTCCTTGGTCTCGGCGAAGGGACCATCGACGACACTGGTCTTGCCGTCGCGCACACGCACCGTGCGGGCGGTGCTGCCGTGTTCCAGCTGCTGGGATTCGATCAGGGTGCCGCCGGCTTTCAGCTCGTCGGCGTGGGTAATGCAGCCGTGCATCATCCGGTCGAAGGCGCCCTCGGGCAGCGCTTCGATCAGGGAATCGTCCGTGTACACCATCAGCAGGAACTTCATGCGCCCTCCCGGCGTGCCATGCAGGCCGGGATTGTGCCACGGGTCCATGGCGACCGATGTTCCCGCGGCGTGACGCGCCGCGCCTGCGGTTACTCGGCGGCCGGCGAGCGGAACCAGGCTTCCACGGTGCCCTTGACCTTCATCGTCATCGGATTGCCGCGACGGTCCTTCGACTTGCCCACCGGCACGCGCACCCAGCCTTCGCTGATGCAGTATTCCTCCACGTTGTCGCGCTCCACGCCGTTGAAGCGGATGCCCACGCCGCGGTCCATCGCCTCGGCGTTGTGGAACGGGCTGCGCGGATCGGAGGACAGACGGTCGGGAGGCGTGTCGGACATGGCGGTGCGTCGTGCGTGCTTCGAGAGCGCAAGAATACCCGAAGCGACGCCTCACCACGCCACGCGCGGGCGACGGCAGGTGAACGTCGCCGTCAGGCTCAGGCGTCCGGCGCGTGGATCCGCGATCAGCCGCGCGGGATCGCCGATGGTCCGCGCGTGGAAGCTTGCGCCGTCGTGGAGGACCAGGCGGTTCCACCGCGCCGGGACGGCCAACGCCTCGGCGAAACAAGCGCCGCCGCCCCGCGGGTAGCCGGCGGTCACGCCGTGGCGGCGAGAGAATTCATCCGGTGCCAGCGCCTCGGCATCGTGCTCAAGCTGTTCGATCTGCTGCGGCGACACGCGCGGCAGGAAGAACTGCATGCCCCCCAGCGCGACGTCGTGGAACAGGAACAGCTCCGCGAGCACGATGCGCTGCTCCGGTTCGAACGCGCGCACGCGGCGCGGATGCCAGTGGACGGGCGCCAGCGATTGCGGCGGCGACGTGACCAACGAAAGGCGGCTGGCGCCGAACAGTACGCGCCGCACGCCGAGCGCGTGCCGCGCATGCTCGCGGAAGACCTCGCCCAGCAACTGGGTGAACTCCTCGGGCATGCGAAGTTGCTGCCCAGGAAACTGATCTGCCGGCGCCTGCTGGAAGTCTTCGCGATAGGCGTGGGCGAAGGCGGGCAGGCGCTCGGGACCTGCCAGTGCATCGTCGATCACGACGCAGGCGTGACCGTCGCCGACGGCGATAGCCTGTACCTGCGGACGCGGATTGAACATGCGCCGGCTCCCGGCATGCCGGCGTGCGCCGGCCACATCACCTTAGACCCTACCGGGGCGATCCACCAAGAGAACGCCGGGGCGGCCCACCACGGCCGGCCCGGCGTGTGCTGCCGTCGAGGAATTACGGCATCAGCACCTTGTCGACCACGTGGATCACGCCGTTGCTGGCCTTCAGATCGGCCGTCGTGACCTTGGCGGTGTTGCCCTTGGCATCGGTAAGGGTGACGCCACCGTCGGCCAGCCGGGCTTTCAGTTCACCGCCCTGCACGGTCTTCAACGTCGCAGTGCCACCGCCGGCTTCGATCTGCGAAGTCAGCGCGGCGGCATCCACGTTGCCGGCGACCACGTGATAGGTCAGCACGGCAGTGAGGTCAGCCTTGCTCTCGGGCTTCAACAGCGTATCGACGGTACCGGCCGGCAGCGCGCTGAAGGCGGCGTTGGTCGGAGCGAAGACGGTAAACGGTCCTGCGCCCTTGAGCGTGTCGGCCAGGCCTGCGGCCTGCACGGCGCTGACCAGGGTCGTGTGGTCGGGCGAGCCGACGGCGGTATCGACGATGTCCTTCGCCATCGCGGGTTCGGCCGCGGCAGGCATGGGATCCGCGGCTTCGGGAACGGGCTCAGGCGCGGCGGTCGCTTCAGCATCGGCGGTCTTGGGGGAACAAGCGGCCGCGGCGAAGATCGACAGCAGCGCGATGGACAGGCAAGTGCGGTTCATTGGGCTCTCCTGAGGATGGGGTGTTGCGTTGCAGTTACGGAGTCGCTTACGCCGCACGTAGTCTGCTCGGATGCATCACATGGCCTTAATATTCAGCCACTCTCGACATGCATCACCGATGGAGCCGCCATGCACACGCCCGACCATGAATTCGATCCGGACGACAACTTCCGCCATGCCTTCGACGATGACGACGACATGGACCTGGACGACACCGAGGCGCTGGTGTGGAACCTGCTCGTCCTGATCAATCCCGGCGACGAGGAGACCGCGCTGCGGCAGTTCGCGGCTTATCGCGACGCCACAGGCGAGGAACCCGCGGAGCCGGACCAGGTGCTGTGGACGCTGAAGGATGCGATCGACTGGACGTCGGGGTTCTACGTGGACTGGAAGGACGCGGAATCCTTCGTCGATTGCGTCAACCAGCTGGCCGCGCGCTATGCCATCGAGATCGACTGGGGTGGGGACACCAGCGATGAGGATTTCATGGACGAGGTCGAGGTGCCGGTGCTGATGGCGACCGCCTACGATCGGCTCCGCGAGCACGGCTACACGCTGTGGAACTGGAACACCGGCGGCGACGCCTACGCCGGCTGGATGGCGCTGCGCCGCGACGACGAAGGCATGCAACAGCTCGCCGCGGTGATGGGCGTGGAGATTAGGCCGGGCAGCGACGCGTTCTAGGCGAACGCGTCACAGCGTGCGCAGGAACTCGGTGATGGCCTCGAGTTCCGTTTTGTGCAGGTCCAGTGGCTTGAGCAACGGATCGACTTGGGGAAACAGGGGATCGTTCAACTGCGCCGGCTTGCGCCCCGGCCGCGGCATGCCGACGTTGTACATGTTCACCACGCCGCGCAACTCCATGAAGCCGCCGCTGTGCATGTACGGCCCGGTCTTGCCCACGTTGCGCAGCGTCGGCGTGCGGAACTTGCCGCTGTCGGCCGGGTCGCCGGTCACCCGGTAGCGGCCCAGGTCTTCCTTCGATCGGCCGTAGAAGTGCAGGCCGAGATTGTGGAAGCGGTTGTCGGTCAGCGCGGGTCCGCTGTGGCAGTTCATGCAGCGCGCCTGCGTGCGGAACAGGTGCAATCCCCACAGCTGCTGGTCGGTCAGCACATCGCGCTGGCCTTCGAGGAAGCGGTCGAATCGGTTGAAGCGCGGCACCAGGCTGCGCTGGTAGCTGGCCAGTGCCTGCGCGACGCGCGGCATGGTGATCCGTTTGTCGCCGAACACCTGCGCGAACGCGGCAGGGTAATCGGTCTCCCGGTTGAGCCGCTTCTCCAGCGCGCGCGGTGCGAACGCCATCTCCGCCGAATCTTGGATCGGGTGCAGCGCCTGCGCTTCGAGCGTCGCCGCGCGTCCGTCCCAGAACAGCGGGCTGGAGAACGCCGCCATGGATACGTTCATGGCGTTGCGCTTGCCCGCCTGCCGGTCGTGACCGAACGACACGCTGCGGCCATCGCCCCATCCCAGTTGCCGGTCGTGGCAACTCGCGCACGCGATCTGCCCGCTGCGCGACAGGCGCGGATCCTCGAACAACCGCTTCCCCAACGCGATCTTCTCGGGCGTCTGGGGATTGTCCGCAGGCACCGGTGGCGTGTCGGGCAACGGCGCCAGCTCTTGCCAAGCTGCGCCTGCATCGACCGTGGGTGCGGGCCATTCGGCGATGGGCAATGCATAGACGCGGCGCAGGCACGCCGCATCCATCGAAGGCGCGCTGATGGCGATGCGCTGGCGGCATTCGTCGATGGAGGGTGCCGCTGTCGCGCCTTCGGTCTGCGATTGCGCGGCGGTCGCCGCGACGAGCAGCGATCCGGGCAGCAGGAACGCCAGAGCGGGCAGCCAGCGACGCATGCTCAGGCCCCCGCCAGCAGCAGGGCACCGGCCAGCAGTGGCGCCTGCACGAGGGCGACGAACACGCGCAGCGAGATCGGCCAGTCGCGCAGGCGACAGAGGGCCCAGAGACCGGCGCATCCGGCAGCGACGGTACATGCCGCCATCGCCGTCGTGTAGCCGCTCCCACGCCACGTCGCATGAGGTCCGGAGGACGCGAGCATCAGCACGACCTGCACCGACACGGTGGCAGGCAAGCACCACAGCAGCCAGTGGGGGACGAAGGATCTGTTCTTCATCGTGCGCGCCTCGTCATGGCCTAGAAGCGATAGCCCAGTTCCAGCCAGTAGCTGCGGCCGGGCTCGTAATAGGACGTGGTGCCGAGGCTGCCGCGCAGCGGATTCCGCCGGTTGAGGACGTTCATGGCCTCCACGCGTACGTAGGCCTCCTGTTCGCGTGGCAGGGGCACGCTGTACTCCAGCGTGGTGTCCCAGGTGAAGGTACGCGGCGCGTCGTAGCTCTCTATGACATCGATCACCTCGCCCTGGTAGTCCTCGGCCCCCGTCACCGTGAAACCGGTGAAGCCGGCGCGATAGCGCAGGAAGTTGCTCCACATCAGGCCCCACGCGGGGATGCGCGTCTGGGTCGAGAGCCTGGCGGTCCAGGGGCGGTTGTAACTCGCCTGCGGCAGCTCGTACGCGTGGATCACTTCTCCCTCATAGCGGACCAGGCGGTTGTAGGCGCTGTCGGTATAGCTGCTTTCGTAGTCCACGTAGTTGCGGCGCACATCGGTGTGGTCGAAGGCGAACTGCAGGTGCGTCTCGCTGCCGTGCCAGGCGAGGGGCTGCTGCAGGCCGACGCTCAGGGTGCTGGTGCCGCTGCGGCTGCGGCCCGCGTTGACGTACTCGTAGACGTTGGCGGAGTAGTAGCCGCTGCCATCGTTGCTCGGTACGCGACGGCGGAGTACTTCGTCGCGTCCGTCCCGCCGGACATGCTTGAGATTGATGTCCAGCCCGGCCCAGCGTTGGTTGAGGCCAAGGTTGAGTTCGTCGCTGTAGGGGATGTCCAGCTCCTCGAAGCGGTTGTTCGCCGTATACCTCCGATTGACCGACCACAGCAGCGACGGCGCAGTGCGGGTGTAGGTCGTCTGCAGGTTCTCGCGCCCCTCGCGCAACTTGTAGGTGAAGAAACTGCGGCCGTAGTAGCGGTTCGCACCGGCGGTCAGCAACGTGTCCTGGTTGCCCAGCACGTCCCATGACATCGCGAAGCGCGGCGCCACGGTGGTCTTGTCCATCATGTCGTCGCCGTCCACGCGGATGCCGGGCCGGAAACTCCAGCGTCCCAGCCGGATGTCGTCCTCGGCAAACACGCCCCACTCCTTGAGCTTTACCTCGAAGTAGCCCGCGCTGTAGATGTTGCGCGTGCGGAAGAACTGGCCTTGTCCGGCGACAACGCGCCCAGGATCGGTACCGCTGATGCTGGTGTAGACCGGCGACAGCGAGCAGGCCTCGATGTCGACCGCGCCATTCGCATCCGTGCATGAAGTCGTGCGGCCGGGACTCAGGAAGCTGTAATGATCGTTGAGGCGGTGATAGGTGCCCAGGCGATCGCGGTACTGGAGACCGAACTGCAGCGCATGGCGGCTGCTGCCCCACGCGAGCGCGTCGCGACGCGCGGTGAGCGAGTAGCCGAGGCTCCGGTTGCGTTGATCGATGTTGCCCCAGTTGCCTTCGAAGCTGCTGTTGTTGACGCCCCAGTCGTAATCGGGAGAACGGGCCCAGGACTTCCAGTAGTTCACGCCCTCCGGTACGCGGCGCGAGCTGTCCAAGTCGCTGTAGCTGAGCACCTGATCCAGGCCCCAGGCGCCGGCATCCAGTTCCATCCGCATGCTGCCCACCGGGCCACCCTGCCTGAGGTCGAAGTACGAGTCCTTGGCGTTCTGGGTGAAGTAGCGTTCGTCGGTCGGCGCATGCGTGAAGCTGCCCGACAGCGCGATGCCATCGCCGGCCCAGTCCAGCCTGACGCTGGCGCTGGTATTCTCCCGGCGCTGTTCTTTGATCAGCTCGTCGCTGACACTGACATCGCCCGCGGAGTAGCCACGCAGTGGGATGTCAGAGCGCGTGCGGATGAAGTTGGCGATCCAGCCCACGCCCGCGTTGGTGCGGCCTTCCAGCATCGCCGCCAGCCGGTACTTGTCGTACACGGGCTGGTCTTCGTAGCGTGCCGACGCCGAGATGTCTTCGCCCTCCGGAAGGACGAGTTCGTTCCACGCCGAACGCGACATCCGGAACGAGAGCTTGCCACCCAGCGCATCGCGCGCCTTTCGGCTCTCGGCATCCACGACGCCGCCACTGAAGCCGCCAAAGGCGGCGGGCACGTTGCTGTCGTAGACGGTCAGTCGGCCGATCAGCTCGGTGTCCAGGGCGATCCCCTGCGTCACGCTCGGTACGTCACCAACGACGTGCGGGTTTTCGGCTTGCGGATCCAGGTCGTTGTTGAAGCTGGTGCCGTCCAATTGCAGCAGGTTCTGGTAGTACTGCCCGCCGTTGATGCTGATGTTCGCCGGGCGGATCTCGCCCATGCGATTGGACGACATGGCGACGGAATCGTCGAACTGCACATTCGGGTTGATCCGCAGCAACGTGCCGATGTCGCCGTTGCCCTTCACCTGATCCTCGATGTAGCGCTCGTTGAGCACCATGCCTTCCTGGTACGGGAACAGGCGCTGGCCCACGACTTTCAGCGTGTCCAGGGTGGTGGGTTTGAGGTATTCCGGCGAATTGGCCAGCGGCGTCGTGGACGTCGGGGCAGGAGCATCGGAGGATGCGGTGTCAGCCGCGTGCGCGCTGGCGGACAACGCCGACAGGATGGCGAGGGTCAGGAGTTTCATCGAGTTCTCGGAGCGAGTGGGGGCCCGGTGGGCGCATTCCGCTGGCGGTGAGAACTTCGATGAAGCGACTCGGTGCTGGCTGATCGGCGCGGATTGTGCGCGCTCTGTTCAGCTGCGTCAACGCTGCGATGGCGCGTTGCATGTCGAAATCGCGTCGCGTGGATCGTCGCACCTGCAACTTTCGAGGAGTGTTCCGATGATTCGCCCCTTCGATGTCCAGAGTATCGACCACCTTGTCCTGCGTGTGCGCGACCTCGCACGCAGCATCCGTTTCTACGGCGACGTGCTGGGGTGTGATGTCGAGCGACGACGCGAACACCTGGGCCTGGTGCATCTGCGAGCGGGCGCGTCGATGATCGATCTGGTGAGCGTGGACGGCACGCTGGGCGCGCGTGGCGGTGGCCCGGCAGGCGAAACGGAGCGCAACGTCGATCACCTTTGCCTGCGCATCGAGCCGTTCGACGAAGCAGCGCTGCGTGCCCATCTGGCCAACGCAGGCATCACGCCATCGCCGATAGCGATCAACTTCGGCGCGGAAGGCGATGGCCCGTCGCTCTACGTCAAGGATCCCGATGGCAACACCATCGAACTGAAGGGGCCGTCGCAGTGAACACGTGTCGCCAATGCTTCAGGGCGCTGCGGAATCCTGGGCGGTGGCTGCCGGCGTCGGCGTTGCACCCGCCCGCACGGCAGCATCCGGCATGGCGGTGTCGGCGTCCGGCTTCGGTGCGCCGGGGGCAAGCAGCTGGCCTTCGCCCTGCAAAGCTTCTTCCGCGGCCTTGGTCATTACCACGATGCTGATGCGGCGGTTGATCGGGTTCTGCGGATTCTGCTTGTCGAACAGCACCGACGACGACAGGCCGACGACGCGCGAGACCTTGTCCTCGTGCATGCCGCCGACCACCAGCGCGCGGCGCGCGGCGTTGGCACGCTCGGCGCTGAGTTCCCAGTTGGTGTAGCCGCGGTTCGTCGTGTACTGCGTGGTATCGGTGTGCCCGGTGATGCTGATGTGGTTCGGTACCTGGTTGATGAAGGTGGCCAGCTCCGCGAGGATCGCCTGCGTGTAGGGCTTCAACACCGTGCCGCCCAGATCGAACATCGGCCGGTTCTGCTGGTCGACGATCTGGATGCGAAGGCCTTCCGGCGTCAGGTCGAGCAACAGCTGGTCCTTGAACGGTTCCAGCGCCTGGCTCTTGCCGATGGCTTCCTGCAATGCCTGCATCAGCGTCTCGAGGCGCTGCTTCTCCTGCGCTTTCTGCTGTTCCTCGGAGACCTGTTGCGCATCGCCCGGCGGCTTGTCGAACGGGTTGTCGCTCTCGCCCTTGGGCAGGTCCATCGTGCCGCCGAGCTTGATCATCGAGGTGCTGGCGCCGCCCGGACCGGCCGGGCCGGGTGCGGGCGAGAAGCTCTTGCCGCTCAGCGGGCTGGGATTGCGGAAGTATTCCGAGATCGCGGCACGGTCCTTGTTGGTGGTGGCGCCCATCAGCCACATCACCAGGAAGAACGCCATCATCGCGGTGACGAAGTCGGCGTACGCGACTTTCCACGAACCGCCGTGATGGCCGCCGCCGGCGACCTTCTTGACCCGGCGGACGATGATGGTGGGGCGTTGCTCGCTCATCGCCGTGGCTTACTTGTTGGCCTTCAGGTGCGCCTCGAACTCGGCGAACGGCGGGCGCACGTCCGAGGGCAGCGTCTTGCGGGCGAACTCCAGCGCGACGGCCGGGTTGTAGCCGCGCAGGCAGGCGAGCAGGGCGGTCTTCACCGACTCGTACATGCGGCTGTCCTGCTCCACCTGCGCCTCGATGGCGGCGGCCAGCGGCGAGACGAAACCATAGGCCAGCAGGATGCCGAGGAAGGTGCCGACCAGCGCGGCGGCGACGTGCGCGCCGACCGCGGCGATGTCGCCGCCGATCGAGCCCATCGTCACGATGATGCCGAGCACCGCGGCCACGATGCCGAAGCCCGGCAGGCCATCGGAGACTTTCTGCAGCGCATGCGCCGGCGCCATCGCTTCGTGGTGGTGCTTCTCCAGCTCCAGCTCGAGCAGCGGCTCCAGTTCGTGCGGCTCGATGTTGCTGCCCACCATCAGGCGCAGGCACTCGGTGAGGAAGTCGAGCAGATGGTGATCGGCGAGGATCTTGGGGTACTTCTGGAACAGCGGGCTGTTGGTCGGGTTCTCGATGTGCTCTTCCAGCGACATGAAGCCATCGCGGCGCGCCTTGTTGAGCATTTCGTGGATCAGCGTCAGCACGTCGAGGTAGTCGGCCGACTTGTACTTCGCGCCCTTGAAGACGGACAGCGTCGCCGAGATCGTGCTCTTGACCACCTTGGTCGGATTGCTGGCCATGAACGCACCCAGCGCGGCACCGCCGATGATGACCAGTTCGAAAGGCTGCCACAGGGCGCCGAGCTTGCCGTGCGAGCCGAGGTAGCCGCCGATCACGCTCAGGGTGACGATGATGAAGCCGACGATGATGAGCATGGCGACACGAGGCAGGGGTGGGGTTTCCTCTGGATCGGCCCGTCCACCGGTTTCTTGAGGGGCGACCGTTCGTCGGGATGGCCCCGGGAGTGACCTTCGGCAGGGTTGACTACAAGTGTCGTCACGGGCATGTTGACGACAACTGTAGTCACAAGGCGATCCCATGCCCGGCAAGGCCCGCAAGTCCATCGGCGACCAGGAACTGGCGCTGCTGCAGCACCTGTCCGAACACGGCGAGGCCAGCGTCGGCGAGGTGGCCGCCGCGTTCGGCGAACCGCGCGGCCTGGCCCGTTCCACCGTGCTGACGATGATGGAGCGTCTGCGGGCGAAGGCCTACCTCCGCCGTCGCCCCGTGGATGGTGTGTACCGCTACGTGCCGGTGGCCCAGTCCGACGATGTCATGCGTACGGCGGTGGGCAGTTTCGTGGAGAAGACCCTGCAGGGCTCGCTCTCTCCCTTCGTCGCGTGGATGTCGCAGCGCTCGGAAGTGAGCGACGACGAACTGGCCGAACTCGAAGCCCTCGTCGCCAACCTGCAATCCAAGCGGAAGGAGAGCTGAAATGGGCCTGGACGCCTTCGCCGACCTGATCGCGTCGCGTCTGCTCGCTGTCGGCGGGCAAGCCGTGCTGCTGGCCGCCCTGGTCTGGGCGCTGTGCCGTTTCCTGCCACGCCTCGATGCGCGCACGCGGGCCTGGCTATGGTGGCTGGTCGCCACGCAGATGGTGGTGGGCCTGCTGTGGCATGCGCCGATCGCGCTGCCGCTGCTGCCCGCCGAACCCGCCGTCGTCGCCATGCAGGCCGCTCCGTCGGCCGTCGACACCGTCGTGCACGTGGCGACGGTTCCGGCGACAGTCGACGCGGCGACGTCCCTGCCGGTGCAGGACGCGGGTACGCCGATCGCCTGGTCCGTCTGGCTGCTCGCGGCGTGGCTCGCAGGCGTGGCGGTGATGCTGGCGAATTCCATTCGCCACGCGCTTCGCCTGCGCGGACAGCTGAAGCGTGCGCGATCCTGCACCGATCTGCGGGCGAACGAGGAGTACGCCGCGCTGGGTCGCCACCTCGGCCTCGCCACCTTGCCGGTGCTGCGCGTCAGCGACGAGATCGATTCGCCGATGCTCGCCGGCCCGTGGCGCCCGGTGCTGCTGCTACCGGCAGCCGGCCTGGCGCGGATGCGCGGCGACGACCTGCGGATGGCGCTGCACCACGAACTCGCGCACCTGCAGCGGCGCGATCTCTGGTGGGCGTGGATGCCGGCCCTGGCGCAGCACCTGTTCTTCTTCCATCCCGCCGCCCACCTCGCGGCACGCGAATACGGCCTGGCCCGCGAAGTCGCCTGCGATGCCGCGGTGCTGGCCGACGAGCGCCACGCACCCCACGACTACGGACGTCTGCTGGTGAAGCTGGGCGTTTCCACCGCACCGTCGCCGGCGCTCGCCGGCGCCTCCCCCACGTTCCGCATCCTCAAGAGGAGACTGCTCATGCTCCAGCACACCGCATCGCCCCTGCGCAGCAGCGCGCTGGCCCTGACCATCGGCCTGGTCCTGCTGGGCGCCGTGCCGTACAAGGTCACCGCCAGCGCGCCCGTCGCCCCGGTCGCACCGACCCCTGCCGCTGCTCCTACCGCCGCCATCGCGCCTGTCGCGGCAGCGACCGCCACTGCGACGCCGCAGGCTCGCCCGGCCGTCGCGCCGCGCGCCGCCGCCGCCAGTCCGTACGCCGTGCCTGCACCACCACCGCCGCCGCCCGCGTCGGCAGTCCCGGCTGTACCCAAGGTGGCCCCGCCCGCGCCCCCGCCGGCAGTCCCGGCTGCACCCAAGGTGGCACCGCCCGCGCCTCCCGCGCCCCCGAAACACCCTGGCCACAGCAGCACGCACGTGATCAACATCGATCGCGAAGGCGGCGGCGATGCCTACGTCCTCATTGACGGCAATGAAGTCACGATGGCCGGCCGCAGCGACGACATCGCCACCGCGCGCAAGCAGCAGCAAGGCAACGCGCCGGTGCTGTGGGTGCGCCAGGATGGCAAGCAATACGTCGTGCGCGACACCGCCACGCTGAAGCAGATCAAGGCCGCGCACGCACCGATGGAAGCGTTGGGTGCGCAACAGGGCAAGCTCGGCGAACAGCAGGGCGCGCTCGGCGAACGCCAGGGTGACCTGGGTGCCAAGCAGGGCGAACTCGGCGTGAAGATGGCGGCGATCGCCAGCGAACAGGCATCGGCCGCGATGCGTGGCGGCGAGGGTCGCCAGGTGGAGCTCGACCGCAAGATGGACTCGCTGGCGCGGGAACAGGAGGCACTGGCGAAGCGGCAGGAGGCGCTGGCCCGCCAGCAGGAACCGCTCGCGCGCCAGCAGGAAGTCTTGGCCCGCCAGCAGGGTGCCGCCGCCGTGCGCATGCAGCGCGATGTGGATCGCCTGGTCGGTGAGGCCATCCGCAGCGGCAAGGCGCAGCGGCTCTGACGGAGCGTCAGTCGTCCGTTCGCAGCCCGCTCCACTGCGAGCGGGCGATGCGGATGATGGCGCGGACCTGCTCGCGGTCGCGGTGGCGCGAGATCGCGACCGCACCGAACCGCAGGGCCTGCTCGCGGAGTTCTTCGGTCAGGTCGTAGTGCGCGCCGCTGCGCTTGTCCTGGAAGGCGCGCCGCGGCATGCCCAGGCGCGCGGCCATCGCATGCAGTTCGTCCAGCGTGTCGGCCATCAGGTGGGCCCAGCGTTTCCCCCGCCAGAGCGTGACGGCATCGTCCACGTAGACGCTCATCGCGGCGTGGTGGCCTTCGGGGGCCGCACCATGCGGTCCATCAGGTGTTCGAGCGTGGCCGGCAGGTCGCCGCAGCGGCCCATGTGCACCGGCGAAGTCTGGATGATCGAACTGCGCTTGGCGGTGAGCCAGTGGAAGCGTGCGCGTGGCGGCAGCAGCCCGATCGGCGCGGCGGCCTCGCCACCGCGGCAGATCGCGGGCAGGGTATCCAGGTGGCGGCGCAGCGATTCGATGTCCAACGAGGGATCGAGCATGCGCAGGCGCGCTTCGTCCACTTCGATCCGCGCTTCGAGGAAGCCCGCGCGCTCGCACGACAGGATGATGCCGACGTTGACGAACTCCTCCCGCTCCACGCGCGGAACGACGCGGATCACCGCGTAGTCGTAGGTGTCATGCGCGCGCACGGATCGCCTCCTGCACGAAGGCATCGCGCTGCGCCACGCGGCGGACCAGGTACTCGACGTAGGCAGCGCGTTGGGCCGCCGGATCGTCGAACGCATCGGGTCCTTGCAGCCACGTGTCGGGCACGTCGGCGACGATGCCGGCGATCATGGTCTGCGTCAGCTTGCCTGCCATTTCGCCATCGACGTCGGCCACGCGCGAGGCCCAGCGCAGCAGCACGTGGTCGCGGATCAGCGCGAACGGCTTGCCGGCGCCGGACGCGTCGCCATCCCAGCCGTGGTGGAAGTACAGCGCCGCGCCGTGGTCGATCAGGTACAGCTTGCGGTGCCAAATCAGCAGGTTGGTATTGCGCGCGGTGCGGTCGACATTGCTGATGAAGGCATCGAACCAGACGATGCGCGACGCCAGGTCCGCATCGGGCTGTTCGGCCACGGGATCGAAGTTCACCGCGCCCGGCAGGTAGTCCATCGCCAGGTTGATGCCGGCGCTGGCCTTGATCAGGTCCTGGATCTCCGGGTCGCCTTCGGTGCGGCCGAGGTCCGCGTCGAGCTCGATCAGGGCGAGGTCCGGCATCGGCAGCTGCAGCGCCTTGGCCAGCCCGCCGGCGATCGCTTCGGCCACCAGCGCCTTCGGCCCCTGGCCGGCACCGCGGAACTTCAGCACGTACAGACCCTCGTCGTCGGCCTCGACCACGGCGGGCATCGAGCCGCCTTCGCGCAGCGGCGTGACGTAACGGGTGGCGGTGCGGAGAGGAAGCGTCATCAGGCCGCTAGGATAGCGCGGCCGCGCGCCGTGCTCAGGTCGAGCGTGCCACGCCCATGCGCCGCAACAACAGGTAGACCACCACGCTCGAGGCCGCACCGAGCAGGAGCGCGAACGCCAGCCCGTGGGTGCTGTGCGCGAATGGCAGCCCGGGGAGGTTCATGCCGAACAGGCCGGCGACCAGGCTGGGCGGCAGCAGCAAGGCGGTGATCATCGAGAGCACGTACAGATGACGGTTCGTGCGCTCGGCGAGTTTCGCGGCCACTTCGTCCTGCAGCAGGCGCGCGCGCTCCTGCAGCGTGCCCACGTCGCCATCGAGATCGTCGAAGCGCTGGTTGAGCCGTGCGACGGCGGGCAGCAGTTCATGGTCGGTGTCGCCGGCATGGCGTTGCTCGAACGGTTTCAGCACGCGCCGCATCGCGGTGAGCGGCCGATGCAGGCGCACGGTCTGGTGGCGCAGCTGCGCAAGGTCGCGGCGCTCCTCGCCGATGCTGTCCGCCAGTACGCGGTCCTCGATACGGTCCAGTCGCGCGGAGAGCCCGTCGCTGCTGCGCTCCACCGTGTCGGCGAAGCGCCCCGCCACCATTTCCAGCAGGCGCACCGGGGCATCGGCCAGCGCGCCGGCGATCACCGCGCGGCGGGCGGCCTCCAGCGAGCGCAAGGGTTGCCGCCGCGCGGTGACCAGCAGGCGCGCCGTCATCGCGAAATGCAGCCAGCCGATGCCATCGTCGCCACGCAGCTGGCCCTCGGCGGCGAGGTCCACGCCGCGCTGGTGCACCCAGTCGACGAAGGCGCCGTGCGCCACGTCCTCATCGAGCTGCAGATTGACGTGGGAATCCGGCGACAACAGCGTCGCATGCGCCTCTTCGGGCAGCGGCAGCCCGGCGACGATCTGCGCGCTGCGCACATCGCTCAGGTCCAGATGCAGCCAATGCCAGTCGTCGCCCTCGGTGCTCCGCAGCGCGTTGGCCTCGTAAGAGCCGGCGTCGAGCGCTTTCGCCCGGCCTTCGTCATCGAACCGGTACAGCCAGAGCGCGCCAGGCAGGCCGGGAAGCATGGCTGAGGTCGCGTTCGTTTCGATGGATGCGGCCATGCATGACAGCCAGGCGACGGTTGGGTGACGGTCAGGCTACCGCCGTCATATGCCCGTCTCGTGACAGCCCCGGCCGCATCATCCCGCCGGTTGCGACTCCGCTCCGCCGCGCTGCAACGGGTCCGGCAGCGCCGCGCCCTGCGGCGTGAATGCCAGCGAGACCGAGTTCAGGCAATGCCGCTCGCCAGTCGGCGGCGGGCCGTCCGGGAACACATGGCCCAGGTGGCTGTGGCAACGCGCGCACACGATTTCGGTGCGGATCATGCCGTAGCTGCTGTCGCGGATGCGGCCAACGTGCGCCTCGTCCACCGGCTGGAAGAAGCTCGGCCAGCCAGTGCCGGAATCGAACTTCGCGCTGGAGCGGAACAGCGGCAGGCCGCACAGGCGGCAGGTGTAGGTGCCGTCTTGCTTGTTGTCCAGGAACACGCCGCAGAACGGTGCCTCGGTGCCGTGCTGCAGCAGCACCCGGCGCTCGTCCTCGCTGAGGCCGGCGATCAGCGCCGTCCGCTGGGCATCGGAGGGCGGGGTAAGGTCGAAGGTCGTCATGGACGTGTTCCTGGTGAGGGATGCCGCCGATATGGTGCCGCCTCCAGCGCACCACAACCCTGGTTTACCATCGCGTCTGTCCCCAAGGAGATGGCACGGATGCGATGGACGCTGACGTTGTTGATGACGCTGGCGCTGCCCCAGGCAGTGCATGCGCAGGCGCCGGAGGCGCCGCCGCGCGTTCCGCCGGCTCCGGGCTGCCTGGATGCGCGGCAGATGGCCGAAGTACGCCAAGCCTCGTCCACGGAGCTCGCTGTGCAGGGCCGCGATGGGCAACGATTCCGCATCACCCTGTCAGAAGGCTGTCCCGGCGCCGGTCGGGCCGATGCCGTCCTGCTCGCCCGTGAGGGCTGGGTGTGCGGGACCGGCCAGGAATACGTGCGCATCGGCGAGGCGACCTGTGCCGTGACCGGCATCGCGGCGATCGACGCGCGCGAGTACGCCGCGATGGCGCGCGCGGCGTCGATGCAGACGGATGACGGCGTGACCACGCTGGAGACGGTGGAAGTGCGCGCGCCCCAACGGCGGGGCTTCGCCGGTTCCTCGAGCTTCTGCTTCAACCCGCGTTACATGCGCGCATGGTCGGAAGACAATGAAGGCATGTTGGTGGAACTCTTGCCACGTCGGTCGGGCGGCCATCGCTACTACCGCGTGGAGCTGGCGCACGGGTGCCCCGATCTGGATTCCTCGCCCGCCATCACCTTCCGCTCCGGCGTCGGCATCGGCCTCATCTGCGGCAATCCCGGCGACCGGGTGGTCGCGCAGGACAGCGGTGGCAACAGTCTCTTCGATTCGGGCAATGCGGATGCGCTCATCCCCGGTGACGAGCGGCGCTGGTCGCGCCGCGGGATCCGCGTGCAGTGCTCGGTGTCGGCGGTCTACCCGCACGAGCCGGCGTCGCGCAATGCGGCGCCGGCCCCCTGAGTCAGCGGATCAGGGCGTGGATGTCAGCGTCGCGTTGTTCTTGAACTCGCGGCGCAGCCAGTCGTCGATCAGGCGCTTCTCGTAACGCAGGTTGTCGGTGTTGTTGAGATTGGCGCCCATCAGGAAGCCATGGTCCACCAGCTTGCGCTCGCCTTCGGCGACCACCTGGCCATCGGGACCCTTCACGACGAAGTTCAGCGTCATCCGCGGCGGATAGATGTCCTTGACGATACGGATGTCCTCCATGCCGTTCCGCACGATGGGCTCGTAGCGACCTGCACGGTCGATGTCGGTGATGGTGACGTCGAGCGTCTGGCCGCGGGCGAGGCGCTGGCCTGCTTCATCGCGCAGGTACGTCGCCAGGTCGGTGACCCAGGTGCCGCGCTTCGATTCCCAACGATTGCCGCTGAACTTGATCTCGCTGAACTGCGCGGGATCGGTCCACTGGACGCTGACGGCGCCGCCTTCGGCAGGCACGCTGCGGGGAATCCCGGGATCGGTGACGTTCTTCTGCCGCGCTTCGCCGGGCAGCGCGGCAGTGAGCGCAACGAGGGCGGTGAGCAGCAGGGCGGGGGCTTTCATGGCCATTCCTCGGGAGGTATCCATCGGGATTGTGCGCCTGCGCGGGGAAGAGCGGCAACGACGGAGCGCGCCGGGCTTACGGCATGTTCAGCGCAGGTTTCCGCCCGATTCAGAGGCTGCGAAGGCGCTCCACGTCGCGCACCGGCGGCGCACCGAACATGCGGCTGTATTCGCGACTGAACTGCGACGGGCTCTCGTAGCCCACGCGATGGCCGGCGCTGGCGGCGTCCATGACTTCGCTCAGCATCAGCCGGCGGGCTTCCTGCAGGCGCAGCTGCTTCTGGTACTGCAGTGGGCTCATCGCCGTCACCGCCTTGAAATGGTGGTGCAGCGCGGAGGCGCTCATGTGCACTTCGCGGGCGATGTGGTCGATGCGCAGCGGCTGCGCGTAGTGCTGCCGCAACCAGTGGATCGCCTTGGCCACGCGCTGGCCCTGGCTGTCGGCGATGCCGATGTGGCGCAGCATCGCCCCCTGCGGGCTGCACAGCACGCGGTACAGGATCTCGCGTTCGATCAGCGGACCGAGCAGCGGGATGTCGTGAGGCGTATCGAGCAGCTTCACCATACGGATCGCGGCATCCAGCATCTCCACGCTGCTGGGGTGCAGGAACAGGCCGCGCGACGGCGGCGGCAACGGCGTCCGTGCCGATTCCGCCTCGGTCACCAGCTCGGCGATGGTCGCGGGCGACAGTTTCAGGACCAGGCACAGGTAGGGCGCCTCGGCGGAGGCCTGGGTGACCTGGCCCGTGACCGGCAGGTCGACCGAGGCGACGACGAAGCGACTGGCGTCGTACTCGTACACCTCGTCGGCGAGGATGGCGCGTTTGGCGCCCTGGACGATCAGGCACAGCGCGGCTTCCTGCACGCCCCGCATCGGGAGCGGCATCGGCGCGCTGAGCCGGGAGAACTGCAACGCCGGGATCGCCGTCGTGTGCAGACCGTCGCCGCCGGTGGATCGTTCAATCAGTGCGGCCAGCTCGCGGAGGCGGTCGGCATGGATGGACGCGGTGTCGGTCATGGGAGGGGCCGTCGCTACGGGCTTGGGGGGTGAGGCGAGTCTACGCAGCATGTCGGGGGATGGAACGGTGCTGGCGGGGTCGGGGCAGGATCAGGCAAGGATCGCGGAGGAACCGGATATCGACGCTGCGGCAGGCGGGCGGAGACTGCGCCCCGTCGCGACACGCCCCGTGCCGCGCTTCCCCCAAACGAGATCACCCCCATGTCCGGAATCGAAGGAAAAGTCATCGCCATCACCGGCGCCAGCAGCGGCATCGGCGAAGCCGCCGCGCGCGAGCTCGCCCGCCGCGGGGCCCACGTCGTGCTGGGTGCGCGCCGCACCGACCGGCTGCAGCGGCTGGTCGCCGAGATCACCGCCGCGGGCGGCAGCGCGCGCTGCCGTTCGCTCGACGTCACCCGCCTCGAGGACGTGCAGGCGTTCGTGGCATTAGCCCAGGCCGAGTACGGCCGGCTCGACGTGATCGTCAACAATGCCGGCGTCATGCCGCTGTCGCCGCTGGCCGCGCTGAAGATCGACGAATGGAACGCCATGATCGACGTCAACATCCGTGGCGTGTTGCACGGCATCGCCGCCGCGTTGCCGGTCATGCAGGCGCAGGGCGCAGGCCAGGTGATCAACGTCGCCTCTACGGCCGGCCATCGCGTGTGGCCCAGTGCGTCGGTGTATTGCGCCACGAAGCACGCGGTACTGGCCATTTCCGAAGGCTTGCGCCAGGAGCACGACAAGCTGCGCGTCACCGTGGTGTCGCCCGGCGTCACCACCAGCGAACTGGCCGAAACCACCAGTGATGCCGGCATCAAGGCGTGGCTCGAGGATTTCCGCCAGGTCGCGATTCCCGCCGAGGCGGTTGCGCGCGCGATCGCTTACGCCGTGGAACAGCCCGACGACGTCGACGTCAGCGAGGTCATCGTGCGGCCGGCCGCCAGTCCGAACTGACGTTTCGTCGGCAAGCAACAAAGCTTTCCACGCCGAGGGGTTGCCGCTGGCGGAGCGGGGGAGTGCAATGGCGCACTCCCCCCGTTTCAGGAATTCCCCCTCATGGAATACCGTTATCTCGGCGCGTCCGGCCTGCGCGTGCCCGTCCTCTCCTTCGGTACCGGCACCTTCGGCGGCCAAGGCGCGTTGTTCAGCGCGTGGGGCAGCACCGACGTGGCCGAAGCGCGTCGCCTGGTCGACATCTGCCTCGACGCTGGCCTGACCATGTTCGACAGCGCCGATGTCTATTCGAAGGGTGCCGCCGAAGAAATCCTCGGCGAGGCCATCAAGGGTCGCCCGCGCGACTCGCTGCTCATCTCCACCAAGGCCACCTTCCGCTTCGGCGACGGCGAGAACCAGGTGGGCTCGTCGCGGCATCACCTGATCAATGCGGTCGATGCCGCACTCAAGCGGCTCGGCACGGACTACATCGACCTGTTCCAGTTGCACGGCTTCGATGCGCGCCCGCCGGTCGAGGAAGTGCTGTCCACGCTCGACACGCTGGTGAAGGCCGGCAAGATCCGTTACCTGGGCGTATCGAACTTCTCCGGATGGCACCTGATGAAGTCGCTCGCCGCCGCCGATCGCCATGGTTGGACGCGCTACGTGGCGCACCAGGCGTACTACTCGCTGGTCGGTCGCGACTACGAATGGGAGCTGATGCCGCTGGCCGCCGACCAGGGCGTGGGCGCGGTGGTCTGGAGTCCGCTGGGCTGGGGTCGCCTGACCGGCAAGATCCGTCGTGGGCAGCCGCTGCCCGAGAACAGCCGCCTGCAATCGCAGACCGCGAACGATGCCGGCCCGCAGGTCGACCTCGACTACCTGTACGACGTGGTCGACGCGTTGGACGAAGTCGCGCAGGAAACCGGCAAGACGATCCCGCAGGTCGCACTGAACTGGCTGCTGCAGCGCCCCACCGTCAGCACCGTGGTGATCGGCGCGCGCAACGAGGAGCAGCTGAAGCAGAACCTGGGCGCGGTGGGCTGGAACCTCACGGCCGAGCAGGTCGCCAAGCTGGATGCGGCGAGCCAGCGGCCGAAGCCGTACCCGTACTGGCACCAGGCGGGCTTCGCCTACCGCAACCCTACGCCGGTCTGATGGATGTACGCAGGGCGGGATCGCCCGCCCTGCTTCGTCATCGAATGCGTGCGGCTGCTACAGTCGCGCGGCCGCTTTTTCTGCCCGGAGTTCCGATGCGCCTGCACGCTCGCATGGTGAGTGTTCTCGCCGCTGCCCTGTCCATCGCCTGTGCGCCCGCGTTCGCGGCGACCACCTACGTGAAGGCCGGACGCCTGCTCGATGTCGAATCCGGTCGCATGCTGACCGACCAGGCCATCGTCATCGAGGATGCACGCATCACCGCCATCGGTCCCGCCGCGACAACGCCGGTACCGGCCGGCGCGACCGTGCACGACCTCTCCGACAAGACCGTGCTGCCCGGCCTGATGGACGCGCACGTGCACCTGCATGGCGATGCGGACCTGCAGGGGTATCGGCGCCTGGCGATCTCGCTGCCGGCCGCCGCCATCAAGGGCGCGAAGAACGCGCGCACCACGCTGCTGGCCGGCTTCACCACCGTGCGCGTGCCAGGTTCACCCGGTTATGCGGACGTCGCCCTGCGCGACGCGATCGCCACGGGCGAAGTCGAAGGCCCGCGCATCCTCGCGGGCGGCGTGTCCATCGGCATCACCGGCGGGCACTGCAGCGACAACAACCTGCTGCCGGCCGAGTACAAGGCGGTGGGCGAGGGCGTCGCCGACGGTCCCTGGGCCGCGCGGCAGAAGGTGAGGCAGAACGTCAAGTTCGGCGCCGACTTCATCAAGACCTGCTCCACCGGTGGCGTGCTGTCCAAGGGCACCGAGGTCGGCGCGCCGCAGTACTCGTTGGAAGAACTGAAGGCGCTGGTCGACGAAGCGCACGCGCTGGGCCGCAAGGTCGCTTCGCACGCGCACGGCGCCACCGGCATCCGCAATGCGCTGCTCGCCGGCGTGGATTCCATCGAACACGCCAGTTTCATCGATGACGAAGGCATTGCGCTGGCGAAGAAGAACGGCGCCGTGCTGGTGATGGACATCTACAACACCGAATACATCCTGGGCGAAGGCGAGAAGGCCGGCTTCCTGCCCGAATCGCTGGAGAAGGAACGCCGCGTGGGCGCCACCCAGCGCGAGAACTTCCGCAAGGCGCACCAGGCCGGCGCGATCATGGGCTTCGGTACCGATGGCGGCGTGTATCCGCATGGCCTCAATGCGCGCCAGTTCTCGCGCATGGTGCAGTTCGGCATGACCCCGCTGCAGGCGATCCGTTCGGCCACCGTCGTGAACGCGCGCCTGTTCGGCATCGACAAGGACGTCGGCGTGCTCAAGCCGGGTTACTCCGCCGACCTGATCGCCGTGGATGGCGATCCGCTGCAGGACGTGGCGGTGCTGGAGAACGTCGGCTTCGTGATGAAGCAGGGCCGCGTCTACAAGAACACCCTTGAGTGAGATCGACCGCATGTCGAACCCCGTGAAGATCGATTTCGTCTCCGACGTCGCGTGCCCGTGGTGCGCGATCGGGCTCGCGTCGCTTGAACGTGCGATCGCCGCGGTCGGCGGCGATCTGCAGGTCGAGCTGCATTTCCAGCCGTTCGAGCTCAATCCGGACATGGGGCCTGCGGGTGAATCCATCGCCGACCACCTGGGCCGCAAGTACGGCCTGTCGCCCGCACAGCTGGCGCAGAACGGCGAAGCGCTAAGTCAGCGTGGCGAGGCGCTGGGGTTCCATTTCGACCTGCAGAAGCGCGACCGCATCTACAACACCTTCGATGCGCACCGGCTGCTCCATTGGGCGGGCGAGGTGGGTGCCGCGGAGCAACACGCGCTGAAGCGCGCGCTGCTGCAGGCGTATCACGGTGAAGGCCGCAATGTGTCCGATCGCGACACGCTGATCGCGATCATCGCCAGTGCCGGACTGGAGGCCGACGAAGCGCGGCGCATCCTCGAGACGGAACGGTTCGCCCTGGAGGTCCGCGAGCGCGAACGCTTCTATCAGCAGCACGGCATCCAGGCGGTGCCGTCGGTGATCTTCAACGGGCGCCATCTGGTGCAGGGCGGGCAGCCGCCGGAGACCTTCGAGCAGGTGCTGCGGCAGCTGTCGGGGCTCGCGGGTTAAGCGGGATCAGCCGTGCCGGGCCAGCAGGATGGCCTCGTTGCTGGGCATCTCGATGACGACGGCAGTGGGGATGCCGTGGTGCTGGTGCAGGGTGGCGGCGAGCAGCTTCGCGTTCTCCCGGGCATCGCCCAGGTTGTCGAACCAGTTGCGGCCGTACTGGCCCTCGTAGAGCTGCCAGCCGCTGGCAGCGGCGGCGATGGTGAAGAGCAGGCGGGGCATGGGGTACTCCAGTAGCGGCGCCGGGCAGGGAACCGGCAGGGCTACTGTGCGTGAAAGTGTCAGGTATCACATTCGGCGGACGCCGCGGATTCCCGTAGGAAAATTCCTACGTACTGGACCGGGCCCGGCCCTCAGGCGACCGGTTCGAGGGTCGTCTGTTCGAATTGTTCGATCAGCTCCGCGCACCGGTCCAGCAGCTCGAACATGCCGGGCAGCTCCAGCATGGCGCGGTGCTCGTTGCGACCGCTCCAGTATTCCGTGATGAAGACCGCGTCCTCGTTTTCGGGAACGCGGCTGATCGTGTAGTCCAGGCAGCCGGGGCTCTGGTGCACGAGACGGGACACGTCGGCCAGCACGTCGACCAGCGCCTCGCGACGACCCGCGTGAGCCTTCACGAAGGTGGCCAGTCCGTAGCCATTCGCGGTGTCCGAGATGTACTGGTACATGCGCCCAAGTGTGGAGGGATTCATCGCATCGGGCGTGGGTAGGAAGTCACGCGCCAGCGTGCCGGCGCAGCCGTTAAGACGTGGCGAATTCAGCGCAACAAGGGCTCGAGCGCCTTCCAGACATGGTCGCGCAGCTTGGGTTGCGCCGCGGCGACAGGGTGGAGGTTGTCGGCCTGGTAGGCATTGCGGTCCAGCGCGATGGGTTCCAGCAGGAACGGCAACAGGGCGGTGCCGTACTGCTTCGACAGTGCGCCGTAATTCTGTTCGAAGCCGCGCGTGTAGTCCGGGCCGTAGTTGGGCGGCATGCGCATGCCCACCAGCAAGACCTTGGCCTTGCCCGCCTGGGCGGCCGTGATCATCTTCGCCAGGTTGGCGCGGGTCTGCGCCAGTGGCAGGCCGCGCAGGCCGTCGTTCGCCCCCAGGGCGATGACGACCACGGCCGGGCGATGGCGCTGCAGTTCCGCGGCGATGCGGGCCGCACCCCCTGCCGTGGTCTCGCCGCTGATGCTGGCGTTGACGACGCGCCAGCCGGGCTTCGTCTTGCCGACGCGATCGGCGGTGAGGGCCACCCAGCCCTGTGCCGGCGCCAGTCCGTATGCGGCGGACAGCGAATCGCCCATCACCAGGATGGTGCGTGCGCTCTTCGCGGGTGCGGCCTTCGCGGCCTGTGCTGCGACGGGCCGTGCGAACAACGCGACGAGCAGAAGCAGGGCCAGGCCCGCGGCCCATTGCATGCGCGTGCGTTTGGCCCCATACCTGTTTGAATTAAGAAACATTTAATCCGTGCTCCCGATGATTCACGAAATGACCGACGAGACGATCATGGCCGACGCCAGCAGACTGCACACTGAAGCCCGCACCACCGAACGCGCCGTCCTCGACGTGCAAGGCTTGGGCAAACACGTGACGCTGCCCGGCGGCGAACTGACGATACTCGACGATATCGGCTTCCGCATCGGCCATGGCGACACCGTCGCGATCGTCGGCGCGTCGGGCTCGGGCAAGAGCACGCTGTTGTCGCTGCTGGCCGGGCTGGACGTCCCCAGTGCCGGCACGGTGACACTGGATGGCGAGCGCATTTCCGACATGGATGAAGACGGCCGTGCGCGCGTGCGCGGCGAGAAGGTCGGCTTCGTGTTCCAGAGTTTCCAGCTGCTGCCGTCGCTGACCGCGCTGGAGAACGTCATGCTGCCGCTGGAGTTGCGGGGCGATGCGGACGTGGACGGGCCCGCGCGACAGATCCTCGAGAAGGTCGGCCTTGGCCAGCGCCTGGGCCACTACCCGCGGCAACTGTCCGGCGGCGAACAGCAGCGCGTCGCGCTGGCGCGCGCGTTCGTCACCCGTCCCTCGCTGCTGTTCGCCGACGAGCCCACCGGCAACCTCGACACGCACACTGGCCAGGCGATCATCGAACTGTTGTTCGCGTTGAATGCCGATGCCGGCACCACGCTGATCCTGGTCACGCATGACGATCATTTGGCCGAGCGTTGCCAGCGTCTGCTGCGCCTGGACGCCGGGCGCCTGCAGGGCGAGGCCGCATGAAGACGCTGGCGCTGGCCTGGCGCCAGTTGCGCCGCGACCTGGTGGCGGGCGACATCCGCATCCTGTTCGCCGCGCTGGTGCTGGCCGTCGTCGCGGTGACGTCGGTGGGTTTCGTCACCGATCGCGCGGAGCGCGCGCTCGCCATCGAGGCGAACCGCCTGCTGGGTGGCGACGTGGTCGTGCGTGGCGACACGCCACCGACGGACGCGCTGCGCGCGCTGGCGAACGCCCCCGGCCTGCGCGTGACCGAGACGCAGGAGATGCAGAGCATGGTGCGCGCGGGCGAATCGCTGTCGCTAGGCGACCTGCGTGCACTGGGTGACGGCTTCCCGTTGCGCGGCAGCTTCCGCATCGTCGAACGCGCTGGTGCCGCCGAGCACGATGCCGCCGGCATCCCTGCGCCGGGCACGGTGTGGATCAGCCAGGCCGGCGCCGAAACGCTGGGGGCGAAACCGGGCGATGCGATCGGCATCGGCACGCGTACGCTGACCCTGGCCGCGCTGGTGACGCAGGAGCCCGATGCGGCCCTGGACTATTTCAACGTTGCGCCGAAAGTCTTCCTCAACCTCGACGACCTGCCTTCCACCGGCCTCGTGCAGGAGGGCAGCCGCCTGCGCTATCGCCTGGTGGTCGCCGGCGATGCCGCTGCGGTCGAAACCTTCACTGCGGCGGTCAAGCCGCAGCTCGCGCGCGGCCAGCGGATGGAAACCATCCAGGACGCGCGCCCGGAAGTGCGCTCTGCGCTGGACCGCGCCAGCCGCTTCCTGGGATTGGCCGCCCTGGTCTCCGTGGTGCTCGCCGCCGTTGCCGTGGCGATGGCCGCGCGCCGCCACAGCGAGCGCCACCTTTCCGGCACCGCCGTGATGCGTTGCCTCGGCGCACAGCAGCGCACGCTGGTCGGCATCCATGTCGGCGAACTGGTGCTGCTGGGTCTGGCCGCGTGCACGGTGGGCGTGCTGATCGCCTTCGGCCTGCAATGGGGCATCGGCAGCTGGCTGCAGCAATCGTTGAAGATCGACATCCCGCCGGCAGGGCTGTTGCCTGCCTTGCAGGGGTATGGCGTGGGCATGATCGTGCTGCTCGCGTTCGGCGCGCCGCCGGTACTGGCGCTGCGGCGCGTGCCCGCGCTGCGCGTGCTGCGTCGCGACCTGGACCGCACGGAGCCCAGCGCATGGCTGGTCGCGCTGACGGGCTTCGTCGGCCTGGGCGCGCTGTTGTGGTGGAAGGCGGGCTCGCCCACTTTGGGCACCGCGATGCTGGTCGGCATCGTCGGCACGCTCGCCGTGCTTGCCCTGCTGGCGTGGCTGCTGATCCTGCTGGTGCGCCGCCTGCGCTCGCGGCTGCGCGGCAGCCTGCGCTACGGGCTGGCCAACGTCAGCCGTCGCGCGGGCACGTCGATCGCGCAGGTATCCGCGCTGGGCCTCGGCCTGATGGCGCTGCTGCTGCTGACCTTCGTGCGTACCGACCTGCTCGATCGCTGGCAGCTCGCGTTGTCGGCCAATGCGCCCAACCGCTTCATCATCAACGTCCAGCCGGACCAGGTCGATCCGGTGAAGACCTTCATGCAGGCGCGCGGCCTGTCGGCGGTGGACCTGTATCCGATGATTCGCGGCCGCCTGGTCGAACTGAACGGCAAGCCGAGCAGTGGCGCCGACTACGAAGAAGCCGACGAGCGCACGCAACGCCGTGCCGAGCGCGAGTTCAACCTGTCGATGACCGCGACGTTGCGCGACGACAACAAGGTGACCGCGGGCGAATTCTGGACCGGCCGCACGCCGTCTTCGCCGGAACTGTCGGTGGAAGAAGACTTCGCCGAGGCGCTGGGATGGAAACTCGGCGACCGTGTCGCCTTCGATATCGCGGGCCAACGCTTCGAAGGCCGCGTCACCAGCCTGCGTAGCGTGGACTGGGAGAGCTTCCGTCCGAATTTCTTCGTCGTCGCTTCGCCGGGCGCGCTCGACGGCTATTCCGCCAGCTACATCACCGCGGTCAGCGTGCCGGCCGGCGATGCCGCTTTCACGCGCGAGCTGGTGGGGCAGTTCTCGAATCTCTCGGTGATCGACGTGGAGGCGGTGCTGAACCAGGTGCGCAGCACGGCCGAGCAGGTCTCGCAGGTGGTGCAGGTGGTGTTCTGGTTCTCGCTGGCAGCCGGGCTGCTGGTGCTGATGTCCGCGGTGAGCGCCAGCCAGGACGAACGGCTGCTGGAAGGCGGCGTGATGCGCGTGCTCGGCGGCAGCCGTCGCCAGCTGCGTCTTGCGCAGGCCTCGGAGTTCGCCGCCATCGGCCTGTTGGCGGGGTTGGTCGCCGCCATCGCGGCTTCGGTCTTGTCCGGTGTGGTCGCCACCCAGGTGTTCGACCTGCCGTGGAAGGCCAATTGGCAGCTGGCCGCTATCGGCGGCGGGTTGGGCATGCTGGCGGCGTTGGGCGCGGGCCTGTTCGCCACGCGCAGGGTGCTGGATGCGCCGCCGTCGGTGACGCTGCGCGAGCTGCAGGGCTGAAGCGTCTGGCTGGTGTGGGAGTGGTGCCGGCATTGCTGGCACCGGTAAGTCGCGATGGGTTACCGGTAACGATTCATCGCGACTTACGTCGCTCCCACAAGAGCGGTCATAGAAAAGAAGGGGCGAGCCGAAGCTCACCCCTTGATGCACACCACCTGGCGCAGCGTGTGGACCACCTCCACCAGGTCGCTCTGCGCCGACATCACCGCGTCGATGTCCTTGTAGGCCGCCGGTGATTCGTCGATCACGCCGGCGTCCTTGCGGCATTCGACGTGCGCCGTAGCCTCGCGGTGCTGCGACAGGGTGATCTGCTGGCGCGCCGCGGTACGGCTCAGCACGCGGCCGGCCCCGTGGCTGCAGCTGTGGAAGCTGTCCGCGTTGCCCTTGCCGCGCACGATGAAGCTCTTCGCGCCCATGCTGCCGGGGATGATCCCCAGCTCGCCGGCACGCGCACTCACCGCGCCCTTGCGGGTCACCAGCAGCTCCACGCCACCGTGCGTTTCCTTCTGCACGTAGTTGTGGTGGCAGTTCACCGCCATCTTCTCCAGCTGGAACTTCGGCAGGCGGTGGCGCATCTCCGCCAGTACGCGCGACATCATCGCTTCGCGGTTCTCGCGGGCGTAATCCTGCGCCCAGGAGACCGCTTCCACGTAGTCGTCGAACAGGGGCTCGCCTTCCATGAAGAAGGCCAGGTCCTTGTCCGGCAGGTGGAAGCCCAGCACACGGTGCGCCAGGTGCTCGCGCGCCCGCTCGATGAAGTAGTTGCCGATCAGGTTGCCGGTGCCGCGCGAACCGCTGTGCAGCATCACCCACACCGCATCGGCCTCGTCCAGGCAGATCTCGATGAAGTGGTTGCCGCCGCCCAGCGTGCCGATCTGGCGATCCAGCTTGTCGGTACGGATCTTGCGGTGCTTCTGCTTGATCGCCTCCAAGCGTGGTTCCAGTCCCGACTGCGTGATGCGCGTGCGGATGCTGTCCGGCAGCTTCCAGTGCTCGCCGCCGCGGCCGTTGCCGACCGGCACGCTGCGCTCGATGCTCGAACGCAGTTGCGCCAGGTTGTCCGGCAAGTCCTTCGCGCGCAGCGTGGTCCGCACCGCGGCCATGCCACAGCCGATGTCCACGCCGACCGCCGCCGGAATGATGGCGCCGCGCGTGGGGATGACCGAGCCCACGGTCGCGCCCTTGCCCAGGTGCACGTCGGGCATCACCGCGACCCACGGGCCGACGAAGGGGACGGCCGCGATGTTCCGCAGCTGCTCGTGGGCGCCTTGGTCCAGGGGCACGCCGCGCACCCAGCCCTTGATCGGCGTGGTGCTGCCCTCGGCGTGCAGCAGTTCGAACGATGTCTGCATGTTCATGTGTTCACTCCATTGAAACCCTGCGCGGTGGATCCGTCCACCGCGCAGGGAGGTACTACTTCAACGTCACCAGTTGCTTCAGCACGCCATCCAGGCCGCCGAACACGGTGAGCTTGTCGATCTTCTCGGTGACCTTCTCCAGGGCCTCGAGCTCCTTCAGGCGCATCAGCACCGGCGACTCGTCGATCAGCTTTGCGGTGTTGAGCAGGGAACGCGTGGCGTTCGCCTCCTCGCGGCGACGGATCACGTTGGCTTGCGCCGTCTTCTCCGCCTGCACCACCCCGTTGAGGATCTCCTTCATCTCGCCCGGCAGGATCACGTCCTTCACGCCCACGCCCAGCACCTCGACGCCGAGCCCGGCCATCTGGCCGCGCACGTAAGCGAAGATGTCGGCGTCCAGCGAGGCCTTGTCGCCCAGCAGTTCGTCCAGCGTCTTGGCGGAGACCGCCTTGCGCAGGCCGTACTGCAGCTCGCGGTAGACGAAGTCGCCGACCTTCGCCACCTTGGTGCGCGCCGCCACCACGTCGGTGACGCGGGTGCTGGCGGCCAGGTTCACGCGCAGGCTGACCTTGTCGCGGGTCAGGAGCTCCTGGCCCGAGACCTCGATCGCCTGCACGCGCAGGTCCACGATGTCCACGACCACGTTCTTCTGGAAATTCCAGAAGGCGTAGCTGCCCGGGGCGAGCGTGCGCTCGAGCTTGCCGTCGATGAACACCAGACCGGCGAACTCCGCCGGCACATCGGCCACCACCGCCAGCTTCGACAACGCGCCCAGCTGGCGCAGGCGCCGCGCGACGGCGGCGTCCACGTCCGGCGTGGCGAGCGCCACCGCCTGCACGTCGACCTTCACCAGGCCGATCCAGTACAGGCGCCGCGTGCCGGGCGGCAGCACGTCTTCCAGCTTGCCGTTCTTCAGCACCAGGCCCACCTCGTCCACGCCGATGTCGGCGAGGACGAAGGTGTCGCCCAAACGCTCGCCGAGGCGCGCGATCAGCGCGTCGACGTCGTGGCCGGCGTATTCCGGCGCTGCGATGTTGAAGGTGCGCACCTCGATCCGACCCATCGGGTCGAACCAGCGGTACACGCCGGGCGCGAGCAGTTGCTCGAACCGACGGTTGCGATACACCAGGCCGCGCTCGCCGTCACCGATCACGACCCTCTTGGTCCAGAACATGGCGTTGTTCTCCTTGTTGGCTCTGGTGGTTCGATCCGGATCCAACGGATCGCCGCGGTGGATCGAATCCCGCGACGAAAGGTGCCCATCGCGATTCGCGATCGGCGGAAGAAGGTGGAAACGCCCCTGGACGGCGGCGATGCGGGCGATCGGCGCTGTCGGCGGAAGCATCGCAACGAGGGCGCGGTCCATGGACTGCGTCGAACGCTGCGCGCTTCCGCGTCGAGGGCGCGGTGCCGGCTTCGTCCCCGCTGCGCCGCGCCGTCTTCTGCAGTCCATCGCGGAAAGACGGCGCGCCGCACGGGGCGTTCCCTGTGTGGGACTCGCGTCCCGGTGTCATGACGTGAAAGGTCATGTGCCCTTGCAGGCGTTGGAGCGGGAATCGAACCCGCGACACTCGGATTAACTGTCCGATGCTCTACCCATCTGAGCTATCCAGTGGTGGACGAACCGGATTCGAACCGGTGGCCAACGGCATGCGCCGCTGCTCTGCCTCTGAGCTTCCGTCCGCTCGAGGAACACCGTCTCCCACGCTTCGGCATACGCCACGGCAGCGCCGCGCGCACCGGACGGGACGCTAGCCCGTACCGCTGTAGCGTGTTCGATCGATGTTCCCCATTGCCGGCTGTCGCCAACCGGCAATCCGTTCGGGCGCGACGCGCCCTTGTGGGTGTTCTCTCCACGTGCAGCCCGCGTCGGGGCATCACGACGCAGCGCACATGCGCCAGTCGCAGCCGCGCCCCTGCATCGGGGCGCGATCGCGCGCTACCCGGATGCCCCAGGGCGGAAAGGAACTTCCGTGGTGGAAAGAAACGAACCTCGATGCATGCGCATCCTCCGCGAACGCTGAAAACAAAACGCCCCCGGGTATGGCGACCCGAGGGCGTTCGCGTTCCTCGGGAGATCGGGGTGGCCGATCTCCCAGGGAGTCAGCCGGATGTCAGAAGTCCAGGTGCCGTGCGCGTTCGATATCGCGCAGGTCGCTGCCGTTCGCACGCAGCACCAGGCCGCAGCGCGATGGCTGCAGGGCGGGCTTGCTGTCGAAGGAATAGGCGGGCTTCATGGGAAGAATTCGATTGCTGAAAAAACGGCCACGTGGCCGACGGGCGCGCACGATACGCCGCTTGTTTGCGATGCGCAACACTTTTTTCATTTTATTTTCGAAGCCCGACCGACGGTGGTGGAATCGGTCGCGAGTGGCTGCCGTTAGAATGACGCCTCATTCCCTGCCTGCGCGTCGCATCGTGGCCTCTCCCTTCTCCGATCCCGCTCTCGATGCCCTGATGCTGCCTTTCGCGCAGGGCGTGCTCGCCTGGCCGTCCGGGCCGGTGCTGTTCCTGCGCGCGCGCGATGGCGCCGCGTTGCGACAGTTCCCGCTGTCGCAGCTGGTGTGCGAACAGAGTTTCCGTCCCGACGCCGAACTGCTGGAACGCGCCGGCCTGCGCGTCGTCGCCGATGCAGCGGTCGAACCGACGCGCTACGCCCTGGTGCTGGTGTTGCCGCCGCGCCAGCGCGAAGAAGCGCGCGCGTTGCTTGCGCGCGCCGTGCAACTGGCGGCGCCCGATGGCGTCGTCGTCGCCGCGATGACCAACAACGAGGGCGCCAAGTCGGGCGAAACCGACCTGAAGCAACTCGCGGGACTGGCCGGCACGCTGACCAAGTTCCATTGCCGCACGTTCTGGACGCGCAAGCGCGCGGACAGCGTCGACGACGCGTTGCTCGCGCAATGGTCGGCGCTGGACGCGCCGCGCCGGATCGAGAGTGGCCGCTACCTCAGCCGTCCGGGCGTGTTCGCCTGGAACCGGATCGATCCGGCCTCTGCGCTGCTGGTCGAATGCCTGCCGACGGATATCGCCGGACACGGCGCCGACCTGGGCGCGGGATGGGGATTCCTGTCGCTGTCGCTGCTGGCGCGCAATCCCGGCATCACCGCGCTCGACCTGTACGAGGCCGAGGCGCGCGCGTTGTCGCTGGCCAGGGAGAACCTCGCGGATGCCGGTGCGAGCGCAACGCTCGATTTCCACTGGCACGACGTCACCGCGGGATTGCCTCAGCGCTACGACTTCATCGTCAGCAATCCGCCGTTCCACACGCAGAGCCGTGCGGACCGTCCGGACATCGGCCAGCGCTTCATCACTGCCGCGGCCGCCGCGCTCAAGCCGGGCGGGCGCCTGTGGCTGGTGGCCAACCGCCACCTGCCGTACGAGCAGACCTTGAACGAGCGCTTCGGCGAGGTGCGGGTGGCGGGCGAACGCGATGGTTTCAAGGTCATCGCCGCGGTGAAGGCGAGGCGTTGAGCGCATGAAGATCGTCAAGCACATCGCCAACCTCGGCTACGGCAGCCGCAAGGACGTGCAGTGGATGTTCCGCGAAGGCCGCATCACCGACGCCGCGGGCGAGGTGCTGTACGCCGATGATCCGGTCGACCACGACACCATCCGCGTGGATGGCGAGCCGCTCGACCCTGCACCGGGCGTCGCGATCCTGCTGCACAAGCCGGTGGGCTACACCTGCTCGACCAAGGACACCGGGCGCGTCGTCTACGACCTGTTCCCGCCCCGGTTCCGCGAACGCTCGCCGGTGCTGTCCACGGTAGGGCGCCTGGATCGCGAGACCAGTGGCCTGCTGCTGCTCACCGACGACGGTGGCCTGCTGCACCGGATCATTTCGCCCAAGGCCAACCTGCCCAAGGTCTACGACGCGACGCTGGCGCAGGACCTGCGCGGCGACGAAGGCGCGCTCTTCGCCAGCGGCACGCTGATGCTGGAATCGGAGCAGACGCCGCTTGCGCCGGCCCGCTTGCACGTCATCGATCCGCGCCATGCGCAGCTGACGCTTACCGAGGGCCGCTACCACCAGGTCCGCCGCATGTTCGCCGCCGTCGGCAACCACGTCGATGCGTTGCATCGCAGCCGCATCGGCGGACTGACGCTGGACGATCTTGCGCCGGGCCAGTGGCGCGTGCTCGCCAAGGAGGACCTGCACCGGCTCTTCGAGGCGGGCGCGTGAGTCCTCCATCGCTGCCCTTCGCACCGGCCGCGGTGATCTTCGACATGGACGGGCTGATGCTGGACAGCGAACGCGCCATCATCGCGTGCCTGGCGGAAGCGGCGCGCGAGCGCAGCCACGACCTGCCCGAGCTGTTGTGGTTGTCGATGGTCGGCCACAGCGAAGCCGTCTGCCGCCACTTGCTGGACGAAGCGGTCGGCGAAGCGGAGCGCGAACAGATCCTGCAACGCTCGCACGTGCTCTACGACGCCGTCGTCGCGGCCGGCGTGCCGCACCGTCCCGGGATCCTGGCGATGCTGGACTTCCTCGACGCCCGTGGCATTCCGCGTGCGGTTGCCACGTCCACGCGACGCCCGCTCGCGCTACGCAAGCTGGAAGCGGCTGGCCTGCTGTCGCGCTTCGACGCTGTCTGCACCAGCAGCGATGTCGAACATCCCAAGCCTGCGCCCGACGTCTACCTGCTCGCGGCGCGCTCGCTCGGCGTGGATCCCGAGCGTTGCCTGGTGTTGGAGGATTCGCCGACCGGCGTGCGCGCCGCGCTCGCCGCGGGCATGCACCCTATCCAAATCCCCGACCTGCTAGAGCCGGACGACACCGTCCGTGCACTGGGCCACACGATCCTGCCGTCGCTGGACGATGCGCGCGTGCTGCTGGAGCAGCGGTTGGCGGTGCATCCGGATGCCTGATGTGGGAGCGACGTAAGTCGCGAGGCTTTCTCGTGGAACGCCGATACGCCGGCGAGCGGTTTTCCGATGGTGATCGACATCGTGCTTGCCATGCTCACCTTCTTCCACAGGAGGTGAGCGATGTCGGGTTACTCGGAGCTGAGAAAGGGCCGCTCTTCTATGGCTGGCCAGGCCTACATGGTGACTTTCACGACGGCGGATCGCCGTCCGCTCTTCCTCCATCCGGAGCGCGCCATGGATGCCTGCCGCGCGATGACCTGCTCGCGGCTATGGTATCGCTCAAGGCTGTTGTGCTGGGTGCTGATGCCGGACCATTGGCATGGCGTGATCGAACTGGGTGCACTGGACAGCCTGTCAACGACGGTGCAGCGATTGAAAACCAACAGTAGCCGGATCATCCGCCTGCATCACCCCGGTTCGGGCATCGTGTGGGAGAGGGGATTCCACGACCGCGCACTACGCAGCGAGCGCTCGATCCTTGCTGCGGGACGCTACCTGGTGGCCAACCCCATGCGCGCTGGACTGGCGCGAAGCGTCTCCGAGTATGCGTGGTGGGATGCGGTCTGGCTTTGATCGGTGTTATGCGGCTGAAGGAGAAGCATCGCGACTTACGTCACTCCCACACCAAGCATTACGGGCGGCTTCTTCCCTCGGAAAACAGCTTCGCCCAGCCCGCATGCCCCAGCGCATCCAGCGTCTTCACGTTGCGCTCGACGATGATGTCGGGGTCCGGGAAGGCTTCCACCGCGCGATCGATGCTGGCTTCGCGCAGCAGGTGCAGTGTGGGGTAGGGCGAACGGTTGGTGTAGTTGCTGATGTCGTCCGGCATCGTGCCGGCGAACTGGTAATCCGGGTGGAAGCTGGCGACCTGGATGACGCCTTGCAGATCGAGCGCCTCGACGGCCGCATCGGCATTGTCGAGGAAGTCGTTGTAGTCCAGGAAATCCGTCAGTACATCCGGGTGCACGATCAGCGTGGTGTCGACCTGCTCGGGATCGGTGTCGCGCAACAGCACAAGCTCTTCCGCCAGTTCCTCGAGCAGGGCTTCCGGCGTGCTGGCATCGCTCAGCACGAAGCGCACCTGCTGCTTCACGTACACCGCCTTGGCGAACGGGCACAGGTTCAGCCCGATCACCGCGCGTTCCACCCAGCGACGCGTGGCGTCGATGGGGTCGTTTGCTGCGTCCGCAGTGGCCGTCGTATCAGTCACGGAAGTTGTCGAACTGCAGCGGCAGCTCGAATTCGGTCTTCTTCAGCAGCGCGATGACGTCTTGCAGGTCGTCGCGCTTCTTGCCGGTGACGCGCAGCTTGTCGCCGTTGATCTGCGCTTCGACCTTGAGCTTGGCGTCCCTGATCGTGGTGACGATCTTCTTCGCCAGCTTCTGCTCGATGCCCTGCTTGACGGTGATCTTCTGGCGCGCGCCGGCCAGGTTGGTTTCCACATCGCCGAACTCCAGGCAGCGGGCGTCGATCTGGCGCGCGATCAGGCGCGCACGCAGGATGTCGGTCATCTGCTTGAGCTGGAAATCGCTGGGCGCGGACTGGGTGATCAGCTTCTCTTCCAGCACGAACTTGGCGTCCACGCCCTTGAAGTCGAAACGGGTGGAGAGTTCGCGGTTGGCCTGGTCCACGGCGTTGGTGAGTTCGTGGACGTTGACTTCGGAGACGACGTCGAAGGAGGGCATGGGGGGAATCCTGTTACCGGGCGCGGAATTCTACCGTGCGCCGGGAAGCGGGATCGCGTCGGCTGAAGACACCGCGGTGGCGGGACGTCGCCGCCCCACGAGGCGGCGGACTGTTTCGCACAGCAACAGCGGGATTATCCAGCTGCACCAGAGCAGGGTCGCGATCAGGGTCGGCGACGGCACGAGTCCGCCGGCAATGGCGAGGGGCAGCGACAGGCGGAAAACGATCGGCGCCAGTGTCACCGCGTAGTTGCGGACCATCCAGCGGCGGTGCCGGTCCACGAGGCCGTGGCGGATGGCGATCAGGCCGGTCAGTCCGGTGGTCAGCCAGGCTAGGGCGGTCGCGGAGAACGCGAGGCGGATGGCGAACGGTGCCGGCGAGGTGGCGATCAGGCCGATGGCGCCGGTCGCGGCGACCAGCATGCCGGCCAGATAGATGCGACCGGTGATGCGATGCAGGCGCAGACGGCGCTGGCGCCACTGGGTCAGGAACTGCACCGGTCCGAGCAACACCGTGGTGAGACCGCCGGCCAAGTGCATCCACAGCCAGCCCCGTCGCGCCATGAACATGCCATAGGCGGCCGAATCGAGATGCCGATACTTGCCATAGGCGGCGATCAGGAACTCGATGCTGGCAAGCCCGAGCAATACCCACAGCACGGCCCAGGCCAGGCGCACGGCAAGCCGGGAGCGGGGCGATGCAGGGGTGCCTGGAGCGATCGCTGTCATGGGCCTGCCTGCGTGGGTCGACGCGCGCAGGGTAGCGCACGCGCGGCGGAACACGGCCCTGGAAGGCGATAATGACGCATGGCCACTCCCCGTTCGTCGCTTACGTCCGCTGTCCTGTTGATGCTGGCCGCGGTGCTGCTGTTCGCGCTGATGGATGCCGGCCTGAAGCTGCTCTCTGCGCAGTACCCGCCGCTGCAGGTCGCGGCGCTGCGCGGGTTGTCGTCGCTGCCGCTGGTGGCGATCTGGGTGCTGGCGACGGTGCCGGCCGCTTCGCTGTTGCGCGTGCACTGGCCGCTGCACCTGCTGCGCGGCGTGCTGGGCATCGCGATGATGGCCGGGTTCGTGTACGGCTTGCGCACCATGCCCTTGTCCACGGCCTATGCGATCACCTTCGTGGCGCCGCTGCTGGTCACCGCGATGGCGGGGCCGCTGTTGAAGGAGCGGGTGGGGGCAGGGCGCTGGATCGCGATCGTCATCGGTCTGGTCGGCGTGCTGGTGATCCTGCGGCCGACCGGTGAAGGCATGTTGACCGCCGGTGGATTGGCCATTCTCGTTGCGGCCATCTGCTATGCGCTGGGCGCGGTCACCGTGCGCATGCTCGCGCAACGCGACAGCACGCAGGCGCTGGTGTTCTGGTTCGTGGTGCTGCTGTCGCTCGGGGCGTCGTTGCTGGCGCTGCCTGCATGGAAGCCGCTGCAGGCCTCGCACGGCTGGATCATCGCCGGGGTGGGCGTGTCCGGCTCGCTGGCGCAGGTCGCGCTGACCGAAGCGTTCCGCCGCGGCGAGGCGTCGTTGATCGCGCCGCTCGAATACACGGCGCTGATCTGGGGCGTGATCCTCGATGTCATGCTGTGGTCGGTACTGCCCGACGGCGTGACCTGGATCGGCGCCGGCATCATCGTGGCGAGCGGGCTGTATCTGCTACGCCGCGAGAAGGTGCACGTGGAAACCGAGCATCCCTGATGCCGCATGCTTTTCGGGCATGATGCGGCCATGCCCATCGTGCTCGCCCTGCTCGTCGTGTTCCTGCTGCTCGCACTGTGGGTGGTGGCCCTGCCGCTGACCCTGTGGCAGCGCTATCGCTACGGGCGCGCGCGCCGGCTGGCGCGGGACTGGTTGCTGGCGCTCAATGCGTGGAGCCTGTTGGTATCAGTGGCGATCTTCGTCGCGGTCAGCGCGGTCGGGCTGTTCTGGTGGCCGGACAGCCTGGTCGGCGCCGGTATCGGGCTCGCGATCGGCGCGCTGCTGGGTCTGCTCGGTGTCTGGCTCACCCGCTGGGAAGTCGCGCCACAAGGCGTGTTCTACCAACCCAATGCGTGGCTGTCCCTGCTGTTGGTGGCGATCGTGGCGGGCCGCATCGTGCTGGGTTTCGTGCAGATGTGGCAGTACTGGCAGGCCGGTGCGGTGGCGCCGACGCATGCATTGCTGAGCGGCCATGGCAGTCTGCTTGCGGTGGCCGGCGTGCTGCTGGGCCACTATCTGGTCTACGCGTGGGGCGTGAAGGGGCGCGTGGCGCGCCTGCGCCGCCTGCAGGGGCGCGGCGGCCGCTGATATGAAAAGGCGGCGGGCCCGGAAGCCCGCCGCCGTATCGACGCGATGGAGCGATGGATCAGAAGCGCGCGCCGATACCCACACCCACGACCCACGGGTCGATCGTCAGTTCTTCGCCGGTGCCCTGGCCGGCGACGCGAACGCCCGCGTCGCCCTTCAGATAGCGGGCATCCGCACGGGCGAACCAGGTCTGGTTGATGTTGAAGTCCACGCCGGCGGTCGCGATTGCGCCCTTGGCGGTCTCCAGGCCAACGTGCGCATCGTCGCTGCCGATGCTTTCGTTGCTGAAGTTGGACTCGTAGTAGCCCAGGCCCACGAACGGGCGCATCACCTTGTCGGGCTCACCGAAGTGGTACTGGCCGCTCAACGCGATCGGCTGCTGGTCGACGGTGCCGATCTTGCCGGCGCCATCGGCCTTCACGCGATGGTTGAACTTGTCGGCCGCGCCCCACAGTTCCACCGCGATGTTGTCGGTGGCGTACCAGCTGGCGCTGATCACCGGCGCGACATCGCCATCGATCTTCAGGCCCGGGGCCGGGTCGTGGTCGGGCTTCAGGATGGCGGCACCACCGACCACGGCGAACCGCTTGCCGCTGGTCGAGGAGGACGATGCGGTGTCGGTCGACGTGTCCTGTGCGAACGCGGCCGGGACAACCATCAGCGAAGCAAGGGCGATCGTGAGGGTGCGGATCGAAGTCATGCGGGGAATCTCCTGTTGTGTTCTTATCGCCACCGATGAAGCAACGCAGAGCACGTGCGGCATCGGAGGCGTGGGCACCGTAACCAGCCACGCATGAACGCCATCCGCCCTTCGACGTGAACCGAACGCAACGTTGGCGATATCCAGCGCAGGTTCATCGGCTTTTCACCGCGCCTCGACACGAGGCATCGCTGCGCAGGGTTCGCGCGTGTGCGGATTCCGCATGACGCGGCGTCACGGCTGCGCTAATGTCGCGCCGGAGAGGAGGCGCGCATGGTCAGCAGCAAGGCGAAGACGGTGGAGGAATATCTCGCGGAACTGCCCGAGGATCGCCGCGCGGTGATCGCCTCGGTCCGGGACCTGGTCAACCGGCACCTCCCCGACGGCTACGTCGAGGCGATGAGCTGGGGCATGATCGCGTGGGAGGTGCCGCTGTCGCGCTATCCGACCACCTACAACAAGCAGCCGTTGCCTTACGTCGCGCTCGCCGCGCAGAAACAGTACTACGCACTCTACCTGACGGTGTGCTACGCGAACTCCGCGCAGGACGTGGTGCTGCGCAATGCCTACGCGGACGCCGGCATGAAGCTGGACATGGGCAAGAGCTGCCTGCGCTTCAAGAAACCGGACGACCTGCTGCCCGAGGTGATCGGCCGCGTGATCGCCTCGACGCCGGTGGACACGCTTATTGCACAATACGAAGCCAGCCGCGCACGGACGTGACCCGCATGCCCCCTGCCAAACGCAAGCGCCGTACCGGCACCGCCACGACGGCGCTGCCGTCGCCCGGCGACCACCTGACCATGGCGGACCTGGCGAAAGTGGCCGGCGTATCGGCGATCACCGTCTCGCGCGCGTTGCGCGACAGCCCGCTGGTGAATGCGGAAACGCGCGCCCGCGTGCGTGAGGTCGCGCAACAGTACGGTTATTCGTTCAATGTCAGCGCGCGCAACCTCAAGCTCCGCCGCAGCATGACGGTCGCGGTGGTGGTGGAAATGAAGCCCACCGTCGAACGACAGATGTCCGGTCCATATCCGCTCGACCTGCTGGGTGGCATCACCCAGGAACTGACCTCCACCGGCTACAGCGTGCTGCTGACCTCGCTGCAAGGCGGCTCGCTGCCGAACGTCCAGGCTGCCGACGGCGTGATCCTGCTGGGCCAGGGCGCGCATGAGGACGCGATGCACGAAGTGCAGCGCTGGGGCCGGCCGATGGTGGTGTGGGGTGCGGTCAGCCGGCACGAATCGCAGGTGGTGGTCGGCAGTGACAATCGCCGCGGCGGTGCATTGGCGGCGGAGCGTTTCATCGCGCTCGGTCGCAGCCGACCCGCGTTCCTCGGCGATCCCGCCCACGGCGAGTTCGCCGAACGCCTCGAAGGTTTCAGCGCCGCGTTGGCGCGCCATGGCATCACGCCGATCGCGCCGACCGTCACCAGTTTCACCGTCGGCGCGGGCGCGGATGCGGTACATGCGCTGTTGCAGGCGAACCCGCAGGTGGATGCGCTGTTCGCCGCCAGCGATCTGTTGGCCATCGGCGCGATCCGCGCGCTGATCGAACGTGGGCGACGGGTACCCGAGGATGTCTCGGTGATCGGCTACGACGACTCCCCGCTGGGCGCGACCTACGTGCCGCCGCTGACCTCGGTGCACCAGAACTTCATCGATGCCGGCGTGCTGCTGGCCCGCAAGGTGCGCGCCCTGATCGAGGGCGACCAGGCGGTGTCCGAGACGCTGCCGACCCATCTGGTCGTCCGCACGACCTGAGCGCATTGTGCTGCTGCATCGCAGCGGCCACCCGGTAGACATCCGGGTGCGCCGATCCGCGTCTTCTTGCCGCCAAACCGTTGATTAAAAAGGGTTTTGTCTATGTCCCCGCCTTGGCGTTGGCGGGGCTCCGGACCTTGAGAGGTCTCTTTGACATCGATAACTTGACATCGATAACAACGACTTCTAGCGTGCCCCCGCCCGTGGTCCCGCCACGGCCGGTAACAGATGAGCACGAGGATGTCGGTGGAACAGAAGCAGGCGCATACATCGGGTCAGGGCACGGCGGGCGAAGGCCGGTCCGATCCCTGGCGGCTCACCCAACGGGCGTTCGACGCCGAACGCGCGGCGCGCGATGAAACCCTGTTCGCCCTCGCCAACGGCACGCTGGGTGTGCGCGGTGCGCTGGAGGAAGACGACAGCCCCAGCGACGGCACGTTCCTGTCGAGCGTGTTCGAGCAAAACCCCATCCACTACCACGAGCGTTTCCCCGGCTTCACCCGCAGCACCGACACGCGGGTGCCTGTCGCCGAGGGCAAGCACCTCCGGCTGCAACTGGGCGACACGCCGCTGCGCCTGCAGGAAGCGGAGTGGCTCGACTTCGAGCGCACGCTGGATCTCGCCGCCGGGACGCTCGAGCGCCGCCTGCGCCTGAAAACCGCGCAGGGGCATACGCTCGAGATCCGCGCGCGCCGCGTGGTGCCGTTGGCCGAGCGCGCATTGCTCGCCATCCGGTTCGAAGTGGCGTCCATCGACTATGCGGGCCCTCTGACGCTGTGTTCATCGATCGAGACCGGACGGCAGGCCGTCGAACAGGGCGATGATCCCCGCATCGGCGTGCACGGCGGCAAAGAGCTGCACGTCGCGGACGAGCACGCCGATGCCGGAGGCGCCCGGCTGACGCAGCGCACCCATCACAGCGGCGTCGCCCTGGTGTGCGCACAGCAGCACCGGCTGTCGCCGGGCTTGGTGTTCACCGTGGCGCAGGCGGGCGGCGGCCGCGTGGAGCAGCGCTTCGGCGCCACGCTGACGCCGGGGGCGTCCGTGGTGATCGAGAAGTACGTCGCTTACGACGACGGCAACGGCCAGGCGCAGGACGGCGTGGACGCCGTGCTGGTTCGCGCGCTGCGCGTCGGCTTCGACGGCATCGCGGCCGTGCAGGCCGACGCCCTGCATGCGTTCTGGCAGCGCGCCGGTCTGTCCGTGGAGGGCGATGCCGCGGCGGAACTCGCGCTGCGCTTCAACCTGTTCCACTTGCTCCAGTCGGCCGGACGCGACGGCATCAACGGCACGGCCGCCAAGGGCATCACGGGCGAGGGCTACGAAGGACATTGCTTCTGGGATACCGAAGCCTTCGTGCTGCCGGTCATGGCATTCACCGCGCCGGACGTGGCGCGCGCGATGCTGATGTACCGCTTCCGCACGCTGGACGGCGCACGCGACACCGCGCGCGCGATGAACCATCCCCGCGGTGCGCTGTACCCCTGGCGCACCATCGCCGGCCGCGAATGTTCCGCGCACTATCCCAGCGGCTCGGCGGCGTACCACATCAATGCCGCCATCGCCTACGGGATCGGGCTTTATCTCGACGCCAGCGATGATCTCGACTTCCTCAGCGAGGCTGGCGCCGAGATTCTTTTCGAGACCGCGCGCATCTGGCCGCAGGCCGGCCATTTCAATCCGCGGCTCGACGGTGCGTTCTGCATCCACGAGGTCACGGGACCGGACGAATACACCACGCTGGTCAACAACAACTGGTACACCAACCGCATGGCCCAGCGGCACCTGCGGCGCGCCGTCGCTGCATGGGCCCGCCTGTCCACCGATCGCCCCGACGCACTGCGCGCCCTCGCCGGCCGCATCGGGCTCGATGCCGATGAAGTCGCGCTCTGGCAGCGCGCCGCCGACGCGATGCACCTGCCGGTGGACGAGGCGCTCGGCATCCATCCGCAGGACGACGATTTCCTCGCCAAGCCGCGCTGGCCGTTTCCCAGGCGCGAAGGGCCGCATCGCCCGCTGTTGCTCGATTACCACCCGCTCACCCTGTACCGGCACCAGGTCTGCAAGCAGGCCGACGTGGTGATGGCGATGGTGCTGGCTGGCGATGGCGTCGATCTGGGCGCGAAGCGCCGCGACTTCGATTACTACGAGGCCGTCACCACCCACGACTCCACGTTGTCGGCGCCGGTGTACGGCATCCTGGCCAGCGAAGTCGGCCAGGACGGCAAGGCATGGGACTACTTCGACGCCAGCCTGCGCGTGGACCTGGACGACCTGCACGGCAACACCGACCACGGCGTGCACATGGCGGCGATGGCCGGCAGTTGGCTGGGGCTGGTGCAGGGCTTCGGCGGCTTGCGCATCGTGGCGGGCCGGCTGCAGTTCGCTCCCACCTTGCCGCAGGCCTGGAAGGGTTACGGCTTCAACCTCCGCTGGCGCGGCTGCGCGCTGCGCGTGGATGTGGACGCGCGCGGTGCCCGCTATCGCCTCGATGAAGGCGACGCGCTGGCGTTCGGCCACGCCGGCAGCGAAGTGATGCTGAACGCAGGGCGCGAAGTCGCGCTGCCGCTCGCCGTGCCATCGCCACCGAAGCTGCCGCTGCCCCGCGCTTGCGATGCGCTGATCTTCGATCTCGACGGCGTGCTGACCGATACCGCGCACACGCATTACCGGGCATGGAAGCGGCTGGCCGACGAGATCGGCGTGCCGTTCGATCTGCAGGTCAACGAGCGCCTGAAGGGCGTAGACCGGATGGCGTCGCTGGAGATCATCCTCGAGCGGGCCACGCGAATCTATTCCAACGACGAGAAGCGCGCGCTGGCCGATACGAAGAACGGCTACTACGTGCAGGAGATCGCACACGTCGGTCCGCAGGATCTGTTCGATGGCGTGAGCGAGGTGCTGGATGCGGCACGTGCGGCGGGCCTGAAGCTCGGCCTGGCGTCGGCCAGCCGCAATGCGCCGACGCTGCTGCAGAAGCTGGGTATCGCCGACCGTTTCGACTACATCGCCGATGCCGGGCGCATCGTCCGCGCCAAGCCCGACCCGGCCATCTTCCTCGACGTCGCCGCCGCACTCGGCGTGCCGGCGCACCGCTGCATCGGCGTGGAAGACGCCGCGGCCGGCATCGAAGCCATCCATGCGGCGGGCATGGCCGCGATCGGCATCGGCGACGCGCGCGCGCTGCGCCATGCCGACGCTGTCATCCCGCACATCAACGCGTTTGACCTGAGGACGTTCGTATCGCCTTGACCGCACGTGGCCACAGAAGCCGCGGTGGGCAGCCAGCCAACAACACGACAACAATGCAAGTGGAGGGAGGGACCATGCAACACACCAAGCACCCGATGCGCTACGCCCTGTCGGCCGCCATCGCGCTGGCGCTATCGCCGGCGCTGGCGAGCGCGCAGGAAGCCGCACCCGCGGCGCCCGCCGACCAGGAGGCCAAGACGCTGGACGCCGTGGTCGTCAGCGGCACGGCCAAGTTCAAGGGCCTGCGCAAGCGCGACGCCAGCTTCTCGATCAGCACCGCCACGCCCGAGCAGATCCAGGAAACCGCGCCCACCAGCACCGCCGACCTCCTGAAGATCGTGCCGGGCGTCTGGGCCGAGGCCAGCGGCGGCGGTACCGGCGCCAACGTCTTCGTGCGCGGCATGCCGTCCGAGGGCGATGCCCCGTTCTTCACCCTGCAACTGGACGGCTCGCCGATCTTCCCGCCGCCGACGCTGTCGTTCCTCGAGAACACCACGCTGTTCCGCATCGACGACACCATCGCGCGCGTCGAAGGCCTGCGTGGCGGCCCCAGCCCGATCTACTCGAACGGCCAGCCCGGCGTCACCGTCAATTTCATCCAGAAGAAGGGCGAAGACACGCCCGAAGGCCTGGTGCGCCTGACCGTGGGTACCGACGACCTGCGTCGCGTCGATTTCTACAGCGGCGGCCCGCTGGGCACCGACACTGGCTGGTACTACAGCGTGGGCGGCTTCTACCGCGAGACCGATGGCGTGCGCCAGACCGGCTTCCCGGTGGAGAAGGGCGGCCAGCTCAGCGCCACGCTGACCAAGCGCTGGGCCGAGGGCGAGTTCAATCTCTACGCGCGCCACACCGACGATAAGAACACGTTCTACACCGCGGTACCGCTGGTCTCGCGCAACAACGGCGAGGACATCTCCGGTTTCCCGGGACTGGATCCCACGACCGGCACGCTGGTCGGCGACGACTTCCGCCGGGTGACGCTGCCGACCGGCGTCGGCAACCAGACGATGACACGCGACCTGGCCGATGGCCGTGGCGTGGACATCGACGTGTTCGGCGGCTCGCTGGACTGGTATGTCGGCAACTGGACCATCAGCGACAAGTTCAACTACCTGAAAGGCGATACGCCGACCTACGCACTGTTCACGGGCGCCAATCCGCAGACGCTGTCGTCGTACATCACCGATACCTACGGCGCGGGCGTGACCGGCACCGGCACCTTCGTCAATGGCGGCGGCACGGTCGACCCGAACCAGCAGGTGCTGACGGCAGGCTTCTGGGTGGTGGAGAAGGAGATCAGCTCGTTCACCAACGACCTGCGCTTCAGCATCGACCTGACAGAACGCAATGCGCTGACCTTCGGCGTGTACTACGCGGACTATTCGTCCAAGGACCGCTGGTGGCTGGGCAACAACATGCTGCTCACCGCGCAGGACAACGCGCGCCGCGTGAACCTGGCGCTGTCCAACGGGCAGGTCGCCACGCGCGACGGTTTCGTGGGCACCGCGTTCTACAACATTCGCGGTGACTACGACGGCCAGAACACGGCCTTCTTCATCGCCGACGAATGGACCGTCAACGACCGCATCCGCCTGGATGCCGGCGTGCGCTACGAGCGGCAGGAGGTCAACGGCACGGTGTGGGATCCGGTCACGGTCGACCTGGACGGCAATCCGAACACGCTGTACGACAACAACACCTCGGTCTCCACCACGCCGCGCAGCATCGACCAGAACGACAGCGACGTATCGTGGACGGCGGGCCTGAACTACACGCTCAACGACAGCGTCAGCCTGTTCGGCCGCGTCAACTCGGGCTTCACCTTCCCGCAGTTCGACAATCTGCGCGACGGCGCCAACAACAAGACCGAGATCGACCAGTACGAGCTGGGCCTGAAGGCCGGCGGCGAGACGTACGAGATGTATCTCACCGCGTTCTACAACGACTTTACCGGCCTGCGGTACCAGGCGTTCGACAACAACGGCAACAACGTCGTCATCATCGGCGACTCGAAGGCGCGTGGCTTGGAGTTCGAGGGTGCGTGGCGGCCGGCCGGTGGGTTCGAGCTGGCCTGGAACGCGACCTGGCTGCGCGCCAAGTACGGCGACTTCTCCACGTTCGACGGCAACCAGGTCGTACGCCAGCCGAAGTTCCGCGCACGGTTGACGCCGAGCTACTACTGGTCGCTGCCGTGGGGCGACCTGAAGGTGTTCACCACCTACACCCACGTGGGCGATCGCTACTCGGATCCCGCCAACGGCCAGGTGCTGCCGAAGTACGACACCTGGGACGTCGGCGCCAGCGCCCACGTGGGCGATCACTGGGAGTTCACCTTCTCGGGCCGCAACGTCACCGACGAGATCGCGCTGACCGAGGGCAATGCCCGCGTGCTGGGCAATGCGACCAGCGGTGGCGTGTTCATGGGCCGTCCGCTGGAAGGCACGTCGTACCAGGCCTCCGTCGCCTACCGCTGGTGATGTAGCGCGGCCCGCGTTCGCGCGGGCCGTCTTCCGCCGCCGCGCCGTCTCTCCCCGGCGCGGTGGCGGATATCCTCTTCGCACTGGGCGTCGCGCGGCAGGGCCGCGCTGACGTCGCGCACGAACCGACCGGTACCGCCCATGACGCGCACCCGCATGATCCTGGCGATGATCCTGACCTACATGATCTTCGCCATGCTGTTGAACTCCGTGGGCACGGTGATCCTGCAGTCCATCCAGGGCTTCGGCATCAGCAAGGCCGATGCGAGCCTGCTGGAAGCGTTCAAGGACCTGCCGATCGCGATCACGTCGTTCCTGGTGGCCTCGTTCCTGCCGAGGCTGGGGTATCGCCGCGCGATGATGCTCGGCCTGTCGCTGGTCGCGCTCGCCTGCGCCGCGATGCCGCTGCTGCATGCGTTCTGGGCGACCAAGCTGCTGTTCACCACGGTCGGCGTGTCGTTCGCGCTGGTGAAGGTGTCGGTGTACTCCAGCATCGGCCTGCTGACCGAGGACGCGAAAGGGCACGCCGCGTTGACCAGCACGGTCGAAGGCTGGTTCATGGTCGGCATCCTGGGCAGCGCGTGGCTGTTCGCCGCGTTCATCAATGCCGAGGTGCCGGGCGATCCGGTCTGGCTGGACGTCTACTGGGTGCTCGCCGCCCTGTGCGTGGCGGTGGTCGTCCTGCTGGCGACCTGCACGCTGGATGAGCGCGCCGCGCAGGATGGCCATGCGGCGGGCGAGTCCTTCGTCGACATGTTCCGCCTGCTGGCGTTGCCGCTGGTGGCGGTGTTCTTGGTGTCCGCCTTCCTTTACGTGTTGATGGAGCAGGCGATCAACACCTGGTTGCCGACCTTCAACCGCGAGATCCTGCACCTGCCCACGACGCTCAGCGTGCAGGCGGCCGGTATTTTCGCCGGGTCGCTGGCGCTGGGCCGGTTGGGTGGCGGCGTGCTGCTGCGGCGCATGCCCTGGTTCTGGTTGCTGAGCGGCTGCGTGGTCGCGATGGCGGTGCTGGTGCTGGTGGCGCTGCCGCTGGCCGCGAACGTGCAGCCGCGCGAAGGCATGACGTGGTGGAACGCACCGCTGGCCGCGTATGTATTCCCGCTGATCGGCCTGCTGATGGCCCCGATCTACCCGGCGATCAATTCTGTGGTGCTGAGCGCGCTGCCGAAGGCGCGGCATGCGGCGATGACGGGTTTGATCGTGGTGTTCTCGGCGCTCGGCGGCACTACCGGTTCATACATCACCGGACAGTTGTTCGCGCATTTCGACGGGTCGCGTGCGTTCTACCTGCTGCTGGCGCCGATGGCGATGCTGCTGGTATCGATGGCGCTGCTGCATCGCGCCGTGTCGCGGCGCGACCGGGCAATGGCGCCGGCCTGAGGGCGCTCGCACCCGCGCGTCGCGGCGCTTGGCGTATCGTGTCGCCTCCTTTGGTGCGGGACCCGACATGAACGCGACCGGCGTGGCCTTGGCCCTCTTCATCGGCATGTTGTTGCCGCTCCAGGCGCTGATCAACGCCTCGTTGGGGCGACAGTCGTTCGGCCCGGTGTTCGCATCGCTGGCTTCCTTCATGGTCGGTACCGGCGTATTGCTGACGTGGTGGTTGCTGACGCGGCCGGTGTTCGTGCCTGCGGCACTGGGAAAAGTGCCGTGGTGGGCGTGGACGGGTGGCGTGATCGGCGCGGTGTTCGTCGCCTCCGCCACGCTGCTGGTGCCGCGGTTGGGCGCGGCGTCGCTGATCTGCCTGGTCGTCGCGGGCCAGCTGGTCGGGTCGGTGGTGCTCGACCACTTCGGCGTGCTGCATGCACGCCAGCCGGTGGACACGCTGCGCGTGGTGGGCCTGCTGCTGGTGGTGGCCGGCGCGACGCTGGTGGTGCGGCCCTGGCAGTCCATAGGCGGCTGAGCGGTGGGCGAGGTGCTGGTCGGCTTGCCGCCGCGCGCGGATGCGGATTGTCGTGTACTGGTGCTCGGTTCCATGCCTGGCAGCGCATCGCTGCGCGGGGCGCAGTACTACGCGCATCCACGCAATCGGTTCTGGCCGGTGATGGGCGCGCTGTGCGGCTTCGATCCGGAGGCGCCTTACGAAGCGCGCTTCGACGCATTGCGCCGTGCCGGTGTCGGCGTGTGGGATGTCATCGGCCGCTGTGAGCGCCCGGGCAGCCTGGACGCGGCCATCGTGCGCGGCAGCGAAGTGCCCAATGCCATCGGCGACTGGCTGGCGGCGCATCCCGAGGTCGCCGCGATCGCGCTCAACGGCGGCAAGGCGGCGGACGCGTTCCGCCGGCATGTGCGGCCCACGCTCGCCGATCCGTTGCCCACCCTGCTGGCATTGCCCTCGACCAGCCCCGCGCATGCGGCGAAAGATGTGCCCGCCCTGCTGGATGCCTGGGGCGCAATCAAGCCGTTCCTGCGCCGATCCAGCTGACAATGCGCCAGCGTATCGTGCGTGCGGATCACGCCGAACCAAAGCGATACCAATGACATCGCGGCCTGCATTGTCCCGGCGGGGACAGCAATTAACACCAAGGGATGGTTGGCGCATCGCGCCACTGCGGACACAATAGGGGTTCCCCTCTTCACGCCCGCACCGGAGTAACGCCATGTCCGACATCAAGGAAGCCAAAGTCCCCGATATCGGTGACTACGACGGCGTACCGGTGATCGAGATCCTGGTCGCCGTGGGCGACACGGTGAAGAAGGACCAGGGCCTGGTCACGCTGGAATCGGACAAGGCGACCATGGAAGTGCCGTCGCCATTCGCCGGCGTGGTGAAGGAGATCAAGGTCAAGCTGGGCGACGAGATCGCCGAAGGCGCCATCGTCGCACTGATCGAAACCAGCGAAGGCGCCGCCGAGGCCAAGCCGGCCGCCGCGCCGACCCCCGCGCCCGCCGCCGAGACCGGTACCAAGGTCGAACCCGTCGCCGTTTCGCCGACGCCGGACAAGATCGCCCAGCGCGAGATCGCGCAGGAGCGTGCCGCGCCCGCCGTGGCCCCCGCCGCCTCGCGTGTGCTGGACGACAAGCCGGGCATCGATCCGGAAGCCTCGCCGCCGCGTACGCCGCCGGTCGAGTTCAACGCCGACCGCGTGCTCCCCGAAAAGGTCGCCTACGCCAGCCCGGCCGTGCGCCTGTTCGCGCGCGAACTGGGCGTGGACCTCAACCAGGTCAGCGGCAGCGAGCGCGGTGGCCGCATCAGCAAGGAAGACGTGCAGAAGTACGTCAAGGGCGCGCTGGCCGGCGGCGTGTCGGCGCCTGCCGCAGCGGGTGCACCGGCCGCTGCCGGCGGTGGCCTGAACCTGCTGCCGTGGCCGAAGGTCGACTTCAGCAAGTTCGGCGAGACCGAGGTCGTCGCGCTGTCGCGCATCAAGAAAATCTCGGGCGCCAACCTGGCTCGCAACTGGGCGATGATCCCGCACGTCACCCAGCATGACCACGCCGACATCACCGATCTGGAAGCGCTGCGCGTGGCGCTGAACAAGGAGAACGAGAAGGCCGGCATCAAGCTGACCATGCTCGCCTTCCTGATGAAGGCCAGCGTCTCGGCGCTGAAGAAGTTCCCCGACTTCAACGCGTCGCTCGATGCCAGCGGCGAGAACCTCACGCTGAAGAAGTACTTCCACGTCGGCTTCGCCGCCGATACGCCGAACGGCCTGGTCGTGCCGGTGATCCGCGACGTCGACAAGAAGGGCGTCAACGAGATCGCCCAGGAAAGTGGCGAACTGGCGAAGAAGGCGCGCGACGGCAAGCTCGGCCCGGCCGAGATGTCCGGCGGCTGCTTCTCGATCTCCTCGCTGGGCGGCATCGGCGGCGTGGCCTTCACGCCGATCGTCAACGCACCGGAAGTCGCCATCCTCGGCGTCTCGAAGTCGTCGATCCAGCCGGTGTGGGACGGCAAGCAGTTCCAGCCGCGCCTGATGCTGCCGCTGTCGCTGAGCTACGACCACCGCGTGATCGACGGCGCCGCCGCGGCGCGCTTCACCGCCTACCTCGCCCAGCTGCTCGGCGACATGCGCCGCGTGCTGCTGTAAGGAGACCGAGACCATGGCGAACACGATTGAAGTCAAAGTCCCCGACATCGGCGATTACAGCGATGTGCCGGTCATCGAAATCCTGGTTGCCGTCGGCGACACGGTGAAGAAGGACCAGGGCCTGGTCACGCTGGAATCGGACAAGGCCACGCTGGAAGTGCCGTCCTCGGCCGCCGGCGTGGTGAAGGAACTCAAGGTCAAGCTCGGCGACGCGCTGTCCGAAGGCAGCGTCGTGGCCGTGCTGGAAGCCGAAGGCGCGGCGTCCGCGCCTGCGCCGGTCGCCCCGGCGGCCCCTGCCGCGCCGGCCCCAACGCCGGCGTCCGCGCCTGCGCCGGCTGCCCCGGTCGCCGCGCCCCCCGCGTCCGGCGGTGGTGGCCTGATCGAGGCCAAAGTGCCCGACATTGGCGACTACGATGGCGTACCGGTCATCGAAATCCTGGTCGCCGTCGGCGACACGGTGAAGAAGGACCAGGGCCTGGTCACGCTGGAGTCGGACAAGGCGACGATGGAAGTGCCGTCGCCGGCCGCCGGCGTCATCAAGGAAATCAAGGTCAAGCTCGGCGACTCGCTCGCCGAAGGCAGCCTGGTCGCGATCCTGGAAGGCGAGGGCGCCGCGGCGGCGCCCGCCAAGGCCGCCCCGGTGGCGCCGTCCCCGGCAGCGCCCGCTGCACCGGCGACCTCGGCGCCGAAGCCGGCGCTGGGCACCGGCAAGGCCGCCGACATCGAATGTCGCATCGTCGTGATCGGTTCGGGCCCGGGCGGCTACACGGCGGCGTTCCGCGCCGCGGACCTCGGCCTCGACACCGTGCTGATCGAGCGCTACGAAACCCTGGGTGGCGTCTGCCTCAACGTGGGCTGCATCCCGTCCAAGGCGCTGCTGCATGCGGCCGCGCTGATCGAGGAAGCCTCGCATTCGGAGGACATCGGCATCAGCTTCGGCAAGCCGAAGATCGACATCGACAAACTGCGCGGCTTCAAGCAGGACAAGGTGGTCGGGCAGTTCACCAAGGGCCTGGCCGGCATGGCCAAGCAGCGCAAGGTGCGCACGGTGACCGGCGTGGCGAAGTTCGTCTCGCCGAACGAATTGGAAATCGTCGGCAGCGACGGCAAGACGCAGCTGCTGCGCTTCGAGCAATGCATCATCGCTGCCGGTTCGCAGGCGGTGAAGCTGCCGAACTTCCCGTGGGACGATCCGCGCGTGATGGATTCCACCGATGCGCTGCAGCTGGCCGACGTGCCGAAGAAGCTGCTCGTGGTCGGCGGCGGCATCATCGGCCTGGAAATGGCGACGGTGTACCGCGCGTTGGGCGCGGAGGTGACCGTAGTCGAGTTCATGGACCAGCTGATGCCGGGCGCCGACAAGGACCTGGTGAAGCCGCTGGCCGATCGCCTGAAGAAGCAGGGCGCGGTCGTGCACCTGAAGACCAAGGCCGCCAAGGTCGAGGCGTCGAAGAAGGGCATCACCGTGCACTTCGAGAGCGCCACCGAAGGCCAGAAGCCGGAACTGGAAACGGGCACGTGGGATCGCGTGCTGGTCGCTGTCGGCCGTTCTCCCAATGGCGGCAAGCTGGATGCCGGCAAGGCCGGCGTGACGGTCACCGACCGCGGCTTCATTCCGGTCGATGCGCAGATGCGCACCAACGTGCCGCACATCTTCGCCATCGGCGACCTGGTCGGCCAGCCGATGCTGGCGCACAAGGCGACGCACGAGGGCAAGCTGGCGGCGGAAGTGGCCGCCGGCGAGAAGAAGGAGTGGGTGGCGCGCGTGATCCCGTCGGTGGCCTACACCGATCCGGAAATCGCCTGGGTCGGCGTGACCGAGAACGAAGCGAAGGCCAAGGGCCTGAAGATCGGCGTGGGCAAGTTCCCGTGGGTGGCATCGGCACGCGCCGTCGGCATCGGTCGCGGCGAGGGCTCCACCAAGCTCATCTTCGACGAACACACCCACCGCATCATCGGTGCCGGCATCGTCGGCGTGCATGCAGGCGACCTGATCAGCGAACTGGCGCTGGCGATCGAGATGGGCGCGGAAGCCGGCGACATCGGCGCAACCATCCATCCGCACCCGACGCTCAGCGAATCGGTGGCGATGGCCGCTGAAGTCTACGAAGGCACGATCACCGATCTCTACATCCCGAAGAAGAAGTAAGCCGCTCCGGGCGTCGAAGCAACGAGAAAGGCCGCGCATGAGCGCGGCCTTTTTCTTTTCGGCAGGCGTGTCAGGCGGGCAGGGGCATCGCCCTCGCTGCACGCCGCGCTTCGATCCGCTTCCAGACCTTTTCGTGGAAATGGAACACCACCGTATTGGTTGCCGGCTCGATCAGCGCCAGCATGCCGCCCACCAGCAGGCTGCCGGTGAACAGGTAGCCCAGGGTGAAAGCCACCGAGAAGTGCAGGATCGCGAAGCTCAGGGTCTTGTTCATGGCCGTGCCGGACGCTCAAAGATGAGAATTGATCTCATTCTGGCGTCGTCGATTGGCAAGTCCAATGGATTATTCGTTTTGAATTGATAGCGCCTGGCTATCGGCATCCTTTCTCCCGAAAAGGCGAAGCCCCGGGGGCAGCCGGGGCTTCGGGAGGCCTGCGACGGAGCATCGGACGAGGAAGTTGAGCAGCAGGCCTTGGAGGGACTGACACACGGTTTTCGCCAAAGTTCCGGAGAATCCGCAGGAAAATTCTGAATAGGGGAAACGGTTACACGCAGGCAGGCCAAGGGCTGGCGGCCGAAAGCGCTGTCGGCAGCGTTTTCGACCTTTGGCGGTTGTCCCGGAAATTGTCCCGCTGCTATACTTTTGCGGCTCGGCGAGGCGCTTTACCGCCTTGTACCCCGCCAATTCCGTAGGGCTTTCGTGTGCTGAATTCCGTCGCTGCGGGCCGGCGGCTAGTGTTGCGCGCCGCCGTCTGGCAGACGGTCGCGGTACTGCTGGTCGCGCTGCTGTTCCTGCTCTGGGGCGTGCCCCACGCAGTCGCGGCGGCCGTCGGAGGGTTGGCGATCGTGGCTGGCGCACTGCTGGCGGCCTGGATGGCCTTCGGCGGTGGCGTACTCGGGGCCGTTTCGGCGGTGCTGAGGCTGGTCGCGGGGATGGTGGTGAAGTGGGTCGTGGTGATCGGCGTGCTGGTGATGGGCGCGGGGCTGTACAAGCTGCCCCCGCTGCCCCTGATGGCAGGCGTGGTCGCCGGACTGGTGGCACAGATGCTGGCTGCGGTTGGCAAGCAGCGATAAACCCAATCTAGACGAAAGGTTTCCGACACATGGCGGGCGAGGCTCTAACTCCGACCACCTACATCCAGCACCACCTGAAGAACCTCACGGCCCAGGTGGGCGGTGATGGTCCCTTCTGGACGATCAACGTCGACACCTTCGTGACGGCCGTGCTGATGGGGCTGCTGATCGTGTTCGCGTTCTGGCTGGCGACCCGCAAGGCGACCGCCGGCGTGCCGGGCAAGTGGCAGGCCTTCGTCGAGATCATGCTCGAGTTCGTCGACAAGCAGGCCCGCGACACCTACCACGGGACCAGCAAGCTGGTGACGCCCATCGCGATCACCATCTTCTTCTGGATCCTGATGATGAACCTGCTGAAGATGATCCCGGCAGACTTCATCGCCAAGCCGCTCGAACTGCTGGGCGTGCACTACTGGAAGCCGGTCCCCACCGCCGACGTCAATGCCACCCTGGGCATGTCGATCAGCGTGTTCTTCCTGATGATCGTCTTCGCGTTCCGCTCGAAGGGCTTCGGCGGCTTCGCCAAGGAGTTCCTGACGGCACCGTTCGGCAAGTGGATGATGCCGTTCAACCTGATCCTCAACATCGTCGAATGGGTCAGCAAGCCCATCTCCCTGGCGATGCGACTGTTCGGCAACATGTTCGGCGGCGAGATCGTGTTCCTGCTGATCTGGGTGCTGGGCGGCGCGGGCATTGTCGGCATGTTCGGCGGCGCGGTATTCGGCCTGGGCTGGATGCTGTTCCACCTGCTCGTCATCCCGCTGCAGGCGTTCATCTTCATGATGCTGTCGATCGTCTACCTCAGCTTGTCGGAAGACAGCCACTAACGTTTCCGCTTCACCGTTTCGCCTTTTACCATCCACCTTTCAAGCACTTAAGTTCCGGAGATCACCATGGAAAGCATCCTCACCAACCTCGCCCAGGTCCAGGCTTCGACCGCCCTCGCCATCGGCATCATGATCGGCCTGGCCGCGCTGGGCGCGGGTCTGGGTCTGGCCATCATGGCCGGCAAGTTCCTGGAATCGGCTGCCCGCCAGCCGGAGCTGATCCCGGTCCTGCAGGTCCGCATGTTCATCACCGCCGGCCTGATCGACGCCGCGTTCATCATCTCGGTCGCCGTGGGCCTGCTGTTCGCCTTCGCCAGCCCGTTCATCACGATCTTCACCGAGCAGCTGGCCAAGCTGGCCGGCGGCTGAGAAGCCGCGTGAAGCCTGACCGCGGCGGTTCGCCTCCGCGGTCGGCCATCAGGCGTCGCTGGGCGCGCGCGTCGTGCGCGGGCCCTTCCTCACCGGCAGGTTTACGATGAATATCAATCTCACTCTGTTCGCCCAGGCGCTGGCCTTTGCTGGCCTGATCTGGATCATTGCGACCAAAATCTGGCCGCCGCTGCTGGCTGCCATCGAAGAGCGCCAGCAGAAGATCGCTGACGGCCTCGCCGCTGCAGACCGCGCCAAGCGCGACCTGGAGCAGGCCGGGGACCAGGTCAACGAGGCGTTGAAGGAAGCCCGCGTCAAGGCCAACGAGATCATCGATCAGGCCCATGCGCGTGCAAACCAGATCGTCGATGCGGCCAAGAACGAAGCGATCGCCGAAGCCAACCGCCAGAAAGAACTGGCGCAGGCCGAAATCGATGCCGCCGCCACGCGTGCCCGCGAAGATCTGCGCAAGCAGGTGTCCGCGCTGGCCGTCAGCGGTGCCGAGAAGCTGTTGAAGCGCGAGATCGACGCCAACGCCCACAAGGCGCTGCTCGACGAACTCGCCGCCGAAATCTGATCCGGACGATCTGATCGATGAGCCAGGCCCTGACTGTCGCCCGCCCCTACGCCCGCGCCGCCTTCGCGACGGCGCGCGACGAAGGCAACTTCGCCGCCTGGTCGCAGGCGCTGGGTTTCGCCGCGCATGCCGCGGCGGACCCGCGCGTGGCCGCGCTGCTGCCGAATCCGCAGCTGCTGCCCGCGGTGGCGGTGTCGCTGCTGGCGCCCGATGGTGCCAGCGAAGCGTTCACCCGCTTCCTGAGCGTCCTCGCGGATGCCCGCCGCCTGCCGCAGCTGCCGGAAATCGCCGGCCTGTTCGAAGAGCTGCGCGCTGAGGCCGAGCATGTCGTGAAGGCGAAGGTCACCTCCGCCACGACGTTGCCCGCCGGCGAACTCGACGCGATCAAGGCCGCGCTGAAGAAGCGCTTCGGCCGCGAGGTCGAGGTGGAGACGGCGGTCGACGCGTCGCTGATCGGCGGCGCCGTGATCGATGCCGGCAGCGTGGTGATCGACGGCTCGCTGAAAGGCAAGCTGGCGCGCCTGCAGTCGGCGCTGACGCACTGAATTCCCATTGAACCGCCGCGCGCAAGCCGGCACACAGGACTTACCCATGGCTACCACGCTCAACCCCTCTGAAATCAGCGACCTGATCAAGACCCGTATCGAGAAGGTCAAGCTGGCCGCGGAGTCGCGCAACGAAGGCACCGTCACCAGCGTGTCCGACGGCATCGTGCGCATCTTCGGCCTGGCCGACGTCATGCAGGGCGAAATGATCGAGCTGCCGAACAACACGTTCGCGCTGGCGCTGAACCTGGAGCGCGATTCGGTCGGCGCCGTGGTCCTGGGCGACTACGAGCACCTGCGCGAAGGCGACGTGGCCAAGACCACCGGCCGCATCCTGGAAGTGCCGGTCGGTCCGGAAATGCTCGGCCGCGTCGTGAACGCGCTGGGCGAGCCGATCGACGGCAAGGGCCCGCTGGGCACCTCGCTGACCGCGCCGGTGGAGCGCGTGGCCCCGGGCGTGATCTGGCGCAAGTCGGTCGACCAGCCGGTGCAGACCGGTTACAAGTCGGTCGACGCGATGATCCCGATCGGCCGCGGCCAGCGCGAGCTGATCATCGGCGACCGCCAGACCGGCAAGACCGCGATGGCCATCGACGCCGTGATCAACCAGAAGGGCACCGGCATCAAGTGCGTGTACGTCGCGATCGGCCAGAAGGCCTCGACCGTGGCCAACATCGTGCGCAAGCTGGAAGAGAACGGCGCGCTGGCCCACACCGTGGTCGTCGCCGCCACCGCTTCCGAATCGGCCGCGATGCAGTACATCAGCGCCTACTCCGGCTGCACCATGGGCGAGTACTTCATGGACCGCGGCCAGGACGCCCTGATCGTGTACGACGACCTGTCCAAGCAGGCCGTGGCCTACCGCCAGATCTCGCTGCTCCTGAAGCGTCCGCCGGGCCGCGAAGCCTACCCGGGCGACGTGTTCTACCTGCACTCCCGCCTGCTCGAGCGCGCTGCCCGCGTGTCCGAGGAGTACGTCGAGAAGTTCACCGAAAGCAAAGTCACCGGCAAGACCGGTTCGCTGACCGCGCTGCCGATCATCGAAACGCAGGCCGGCGACGTGTCCGCGTTCGTGCCGACCAACGTGATCTCGATCACCGACGGCCAGATCTTCCTGGAAACCGACCTGTTCAACGCCGGCATCCGCCCGGCCGTGAACGCCGGTATCTCGGTGTCGCGCGTCGGTGGCGCCGCCCAGACCAAGATCATCAAGAAGCTGTCGGGCGGCATCCGCATCTCGCTCGCCCAGTACCGTGAGCTGGCCGCGTTCGCGCAGTTCGCTTCGGACCTGGACGAAGCCACCCGCAAGCAGCTGGAGCGCGGCCAGCGCGTCACCGAGCTGATGAAGCAGAAGCAGTACGCGCCGATGTCCATCGCCCTGCAGGCGCTGTCCATCTACGCCGTCAACGAGGGTTACCTGGACGACGTGCCGGTGGCCAAGATCCTGGCGTTCGAAGATGCGCTGCACGCGCACTTCACCAACACCCAGGGCGCGCTGGTCGACACGGTCAACAGCACCGGCAACTGGAACGACGAGATCGAAGGCGCCTTCAAGAAGGGCATCTCCGAGTTCAAGCAGACCGGCACCTGGTAATTGCGTAGGGTGGGCCCCGGCCCACCGTTCGTAGGCAGGCGGATCGCAGGTCCGCCCGACGAAGACGAAACAAGCGAGCGAGACATGGCAGGCGGACGCGAAATCAAAACCAAGATCAAGAGCGTGCAGAACACCCGCAAGGTGACGCGCGCGCTCGAGATGGTCTCGGCCTCCAAGATCCGCAAGGCGCAGGACCGCATGAAGACCTCGCGCCCGTACGCGCGCGCGATGAAGCAGGTGATCGGCCACCTGGCCCAGGCCAACACCGACTACCAGCACCCCTTCATGGTGGAGCGCAAGGACGTCAAGCGCGTCGGCTTCATCATCGTGTCGTCCGACCGCGGCCTGGCCGGCGGCCTGAACAACAACCTGTTCCGCAAGATGCTCGGCGAGATCCGCCAGTGGAACGAGAAGGGCGTCGAGGTCGACGTGGTCACCATCGGCCAGAAGGCCTCGGTGTACTTCCGCCGGGTCAAGGTCAACATGCTGGCCAGCGTGTCCCACCTGGGCGATGCGCCCAAGCTGGACCAGCTGATCGGCGTGATCAAGGTGATGCTGGACGCCTACACCGAAGGCTCGCTGGACCGCGTGTTCGTCGTCTACAACGACTTCGTCAACACGATGACCCAGCGCGCTGCGTTCGACCAGCTGCTGCCGCTGCCCGCCGCGGAAACGCAGGTCGCGCACCACGACTGGGACTACATCTACGAACCCGATGCCGAGACCGTGCTCGACCACGTGATCACGCGCTACATCGAGTCGCTGGTGTACCAGGCCGTGCTGGAGAACATCGCGTCCGAGCATGCGGCGCGCATGGTGGCCATGAAGGCCGCCAGCGACAACGCCAACAAGCTCATCGGCACCCTGCAGCTGGTCTACAACAAGGCTCGCCAGGCGGCGATCACCCAGGAAATCTCCGAAATCGTCGGCGGCGCGGCGGCAGTCTGACGCGCGTAGTCACAAGAATTCATCTAGAGGAATGCAGCAATGAGTCAGGGCAAGATCGTTCAGATCATCGGCGCGGTGGTTGACGTCGAATTCGCGCGCAACGAAGTGCCGAAGGTGTACGACGCGCTGAAGGTGGAGAACACCGCCATCACGCTCGAAGTGCAGCAGCAGCTCGGCGACGGCGTCGTGCGCACCATCGCCCTCGGTTCCACCGACGGCCTGAAGCGCAACCTGGTCGCCGTGAACACCGACAAGGCCATCTCGGTGCCGGTCGGCGCGGGCACGCTGGGCCGCATCATGGACGTGCTGGGCAACCCGATCGACGAAGCCGGCCCGGTGCAGGCGTCGGATCATTGGGAAATCCACCGTTCGGCCCCGTCGTACGAGGACCAGTCCTCGGCCAACGACCTGCTGGAAACCGGCATCAAGGTCATCGACCTGATGTGCCCGTTCGCCAAGGGCGGCAAGGTCGGCCTGTTCGGCGGCGCCGGCGTCGGCAAGACCGTCAACATGATGGAACTGATCAACAACATCGCCAAGGCGCACTCGGGTCTGTCCGTGTTCGCCGGCGTGGGCGAGCGTACCCGCGAGGGCAACGACTTCTACCACGAGATGAAGGACTCCAACGTCCTCGACAAGGTGGCGATGGTGTACGGCCAGATGAACGAGCCGCCGGGCAACCGCCTGCGCGTCGCGCTGACCGGCCTGACCATGGCCGAGTACTTCCGCGACGAGAAGGACGCGGCCGGCAAGGGCAAGGACGTGCTGCTGTTCGTCGACAACATCTACCGTTACACGCTGGCCGGTACCGAAGTGTCGGCGCTGCTCGGCCGCATGCCGTCGGCGGTGGGTTACCAGCCGACGCTGGCCGAGGAAATGGGCGTCCTGCAGGAGCGCATCACCTCGACCAAGACCGGTTCGATCACCTCGATCCAGGCCGTGTACGTGCCCGCGGACGACCTGACCGATCCGTCGCCGGCCACCACGTTCGCCCACTTGGACGCGACCGTCGTGCTGAGCCGTAACATCGCTTCGCTGGGTATCTACCCGGCCGTGGATCCGCTCGACTCGACCAGCCGCCAGCTGGACCCGAACGTCATCGGCCACGAGCACTACGACACCGCGCGCCGCGTGCAGTCGACGCTGCAGAAGTACAAGGAACTGAAGGACATCATCGCCATCCTCGGCATGGACGAGCTGTCCGAAGAAGACAAGCAGGCCGTGTCGCGCGCCCGCAAGATCGAGCGCTTCTTCAGCCAGCCGTTCCACGTGGCCGAAGTGTTCACCGGCTCGCCGGGCAAGTACGTTTCGCTGAAGGACACGATCCGCGGCTTCAAGGCGATCTGCGATGGCGAGTACGACCACTTGCCGGAGCAGGCGTTCTACATGGTCGGCGGTATCGACGAAGCCGTCGAGAAGGCCAAGAAGCTCGCCGAGAAGGCGTAAGCACGTAAGGTGGGCTTCGGCCCACCTTGTCGGCAATCCGTGGCGGGCCTCGGCCCGCCCTACACGGCAAAGAGAGTTCCATGAGCACCATCCGTTGCGACATCGTCAGCGCCGAGCAGGAAATCTTCCACGGTGAAGCCACCCTGGTCGTCGCCACCGGCGAACTGGGCGAGCTCGGCATCGCGCCGAAGCACGCGCCGCTGATCACCCGCCTGAAGCCGGGCAAGGTGGTGGTGACGCTGGCCAGTGGCGAGCAGCTGGACTTCGCCATCTCCGGCGGCATCCTCGAGGTGCAGCCGCAGGTCGTCACCGTGCTGGCGGATACCGCCGTGCGTGCGACCGACATCGATGAAGCGCAGGTCCGCAAGGCCAAGGAAGAAGCCGAGCGCGTGCTGTCCCACAAGGACCCGAAGATGAGCGTGGAAGAAGCCCAGGCCCAGCTGGCCATGAGCATCGCCCAGCTCAGCGCACTGGAGCGCCTGCGCAAGAACCTGAAGCACTGAGGTTCCGCACCCTGTTGCATCGGAAACGCCGGCCCTGTGCCGGCGTTTTCGTTTCCGGGCCTTAGCGGTAGACCACGTGCCGCCAGAGGAAGAAGGCGACGACCGCCAGCACGCCTTCCACCAGCGGCTTGGCCAGCCAGGCATGGGCCAAGCCAAGGGACGTCGCCACCCACGTCACCGCCAGCGTGCTCACCACCGTCAGCGGGACCCACACGAGCAGGAACTTGGCGAAGCGCCACCAGCCGAGCCGTGCGGTGCCGTCACGCGCGAAGGTCACGCGTCCGTTCAACCAGAAGCCGAGCAGCGCACCGCTGATGCGGCCCGCCAGGTTGCCGGGTGCCGCAGGCACGCCGAGCGCGGTCAGTCCGACGAAGACCAGCCAGTCCAGCAGCAGCTGCGCCACACCGACGGCGATGTAGTGGCCGCCCTGGCGGAACAGCAGATGGCGTGGCGTGGGGTCGCTCATGCGTGCATGGTACCCGCCGGCACGCGTGGCGATGGCACCACTCCGGCGCGATCTGCGTTGAAGGGGGAATTGCTACCATGCGACGACATCGCGACGCCGCACAGCCACAGGGACACGCGCACATGAAGCCACTCCACGTCGTCATCCTCGCCGCCGGCGAGGGCAAGCGGATGAAATCCGCGCTGCCCAAGGTGCTGCAGCCGATCGCCGGGCGGCCGATGCTGGCGCACGTGATCGAAGCCGCGCGCACACTGTCGCCGGCCGGGGTGCACGTGGTCTACGGCCATGGTGGTGACCAGGTGCAGGCAGCCTTCACCGACCAGCCCGACCTGCACTGGGCACACCAGGCGCAGCAGCTGGGTACCGGCCATGCCGTCGCGCAGGCGATCCCGGCCATTCCCGACGGTGCGCGCGTGCTCGTGCTGTACGGCGACGTGCCGTTGACCCGCAGCGAAACGCTGCAGCGCCTGCTCGATGCGCCCGGTCGCCTGGCGGTGCTGGTCGCCGAGCCGGTCGATCCCACCGGTTATGGCCGCATCGTCCGCGATGAAGCGGGCCGCGTGGCCGCCATCGTCGAGCACAAGGACGCCGACGAAGAGCAGCGCCGCATCCGCATCATCAACACCGGCATCATCGCCGCCGACGGCAGCGCGCTGAAGGGCTGGCTCGCCCGCCTGTCGAACGACAATACGCAGGGCGAGTACTACCTGACCGACGTCTTCGCGATGGCGGCGGATGAATTCACGCCGGCCGAAATGGTCCTGGTGGGCGAGCCCATCGAAGCGGAAGGCGCGAACGATCCGTGGCAGCTGTCGCAGCTCGAGCGCGCCTACCAGCTGCGCGCCGCGCGCGCGCTGTGCGTGCAAGGCGCACGCCTGGTCGACCCGGCGCGCTTCGACCAGCGCGGCACGGTCACGGTGGGGCGCGATGTGCAGATCGACGTCGACGTGGTGCTGGAAGGAACGATCGAACTGGGCGATGGCGTCGTCATCGGCCCGTTCACGCGCTTGAAGGACGTTTCGCTCGCGGCCGGCACGCAGGTGCGCGCGCACTGCGACCTGGAAGGCGTCGCCAGCGAAGGTGCCGCATTGATCGGCCCCTATGCGCGCCTGCGCCCCGGCACCGTGCTCGCCGAGGGCGTGCACGTGGGCAACTTCGTCGAAACGAAGAACGCGCGCATCGGCGTGGGCAGCAAGGCCAACCACCTGACGTATCTCGGCGACACCGTCATCGGTACCGGCACCAACATCGGCGCCGGCACCATCACCTGCAACTACGATGGCGTGAACAAGTCCACCACGACGATCGGCGATCGCGTCTTCGTCGGTTCGAACTCCTCGCTGGTCGCACCGGTGACGCTGGCGGATGGCGCGACGATCGGTGCCGGCTCGGTGATCTCGAAGAATGCCCCGGCCGACAAGCTGACCGTCGCGCGTGCTCGGCAGATGACGGTCGAGGGTTGGCAGCGGCCGGTGAAGCAGCCGAAGTAAGGCTCGCTTCGCGCCGTTACGCCGCCGGCGCGTCCGGCAACTGGATCGCCACGCACAGGCCGCCGCCATCGCGGTTGTGCAATGACAGGCGGCCGCCGTGCGCTTCGATGATCTCGCGCGTCAACGCCAGGCCCAGCCCGGTGCCGTTGCGTTTGGTGGAATAGAACGGCACCAGCGCGTTTTGAAGCACCGCATCGTTCATGCCCGTGCCGCGGTCCATCACCTCGATACGGACCCAGCCGGGCAGGCGGGTGACGCGCACGGACACGCCGTCGGCCGTGGTGCCGGACTCATGCGCGTTCTTCAACAGGTTCAGTAGCGCCTGCTCGATCTGTGCCAGGTCGATGCGACCGTCGATGTCGGTTTCCTGCATCGACAGCTCGAAGCCGATCTGCCGCTGCAGGCCTTCCAGGAAGGCGCGCCAGTGCACGGTATGCAGTTGCGGCTGGGGCAGCTTGGCGAAGCGCGCATAACCGCGGATGAAACCTTCCAGGTGGCGCGCACGGTCTTCGATGGTGCCGAACACTTCTTCCAGCCGCTCGTGCTTGCCGCGGCGGACCAGCTCCGCGCCCGAGTGCGCCAGCGAGGCGACCGGCGCCAGCGAATTGTTGAGCTCGTGGCTGATCACGCGGATGACCTTCTTCCAGGTCATCACTTCCTGCCGGCGCAGCTCGTTCGTCAGCAGGCGCAGCAGCAGCAGTTCGTGCGGACGCCCGTTGAGGCGGAAGTTGCGGCGCGCGAGGTGGTAGACCTGTTCTTCCTCGTCGCCCTCTTCGCTGCCGATGGCGAACAGGCTGTCGCCGCTGCGGGCGAGCGCCTCGCGCATCTCCACCGGTGATGCTGCCACCAACGTGTCGTAGTCCTGCCCTTCCAGCTTCCATCCGCCGTGCAGCAGCTTGCGCGCGGCGACGTTGGCGAAGACCACGCGGCGCACGCCATCGCCGCCGGGGGCGACAAGCAACATGGCCACCGGTGTGTTCTGCACCATCGTGTCGAGCAGCAGTTCGCGCTGCACCAGGGTCTGCCGCTGCTCGCGCAGGACCTCGCCCAACGCGCCGTGCGAGCGCACGAGTTCGGCGAGTTCGTCGCTGCCCTGCCAATGGATGCCGAAGTTGTACTCGCCATCCCGATAGCTGTTGACGCTGCCCGCGAGCGCGCGGAACAACGAGCGCGTGCTGCGCAGGCCGCGGTGGATCGCCCAGGCCGCCAGCGGAAGCACGACGAGCGCGGAAAGCAGTACCGCCAGCAGGTCGTCCTGCAGCCAGTGCGACAACGCGACCGGCAGCACCAGCGCCACCACCAGCAACGGCAGCAGCCAGGACAACACGCGACCGGCGAGCGAGCGGCGGATCATGTGGCCTTGATGCCGAAGCGTTCCATGCGCCGGTACAGCGCCTGCCGGCTCATGCCGAGGTCGGTGGCGGCCTGCGCGATCACCCCGCCGGCACGCGCGATGGCGGCCTCGATGTCGGCACGCTCAGGCTCGGCCACGACCGTCGTGCGCACGGGCACCGCCCGCGGCAGGTTGAGGTCGCCGGCTTCGATGCGCTCGCCCATCGCCAGCAGTCCCGCGCGCTGGATGACGTTGCGCAATTCGCGCACGTTGCCGGGCCACGCATGCCGCAGCAGCGCGGCGCGCGCGCTCTCGCCGAGCGGCTTGTCGTCGGGGCGGAAGCGTTCGGCCAGCGGCAGGATGTCGCCGGGACGTTCGGCCAACGGCGGGAGTGCGAGCTCGATCGCGTTGAGTCGGTAGTAGAGGTCTTCGCGGAAGCTGCCATCGCGGATCATCGTGGGCAGGTCCGCGTTGGTCGCGCTGATCACGCGCACCGCGACCTTGCGCTCGCGGTTGGAGCCCAGGCGCTCGAAGCGCCCGGTTTCCAGTACGCGCAACAGCTTCATCTGCCCGGTCAGCGGCAGGTTGCCGATCTCGTCGAGGAACAGCGTGCCGCCGTCGGCCGCTTCGAACTTGCCCTCACGCGCCTTGTTGGCGCCGGTGTAGGCGCCGGCGTCCGCGCCGAACAGTTCGGCCTCGATCAGCTCCGACGGCAGCGCACCGCAGTTGAGGGTCACGAACGGGCCCTGCTTCACGCTGGAATTCGCCTGGATGATTTCGGCGATCTTTTCCTTGCCGGCCCCGTTCGGCCCGGTGATCAGCACCGGCAGGTCGGAGCGGGCCACCTGGCAGGCGAGCGCGATCACGCGTTCGCTGGCGGGGTCTTCGAACACGAGGTTGCGCAGGTGGTATTTCTGTTCGAGCTGATGGCGGCTGCGTCGTTCGCGGCTGCGCCGACGGTCGAGTTCGCGGCGCGTCTCGGTCAGTTCGAGCAGCGTGTTGACCGTGGCCAGCAGCTTGCGGTCGTCCCAGGGCTTGGCCACGTAGTCGGCGGCACCGGCCTTGACCAGGTTCACCGCCGCTTCCAGATGCGTCCACGCGGTCAGCAGGATCACCGGCATGTCGGGCCATTCGGCGCGCAGGTCGATGAACAGCTGTTCGCCTTCCGCGCCGGAGGTGGTGTCCTCGCTGAAGTTCATGTCCTGGATGACCAGGTCCACCGGCTGCTCGCGCAGCAGCGCCAGGCCCGCCGCCGGTGATTCGGCGTGCAGGGTGTCGATGTCGTGCAGGGAGAACAGGACTTCCAGCGCCGTACTGACGGCCAGGTTGTCGTCGATCACGAGGATGGTAGGCATGCGCTATAGCCTAACCGAAGGGCTGCGACTGACGAGATGCGGCGGGATGCGGCGGGCCAGGTACGCGGGCCATGCAGCGGCCACTTGCACGGCCAACGCGACCCAGGTGGCGACGGCCAGCATCGATCCCATCGATGGCGTACTCGCCAGCCACGCCGGCGCGATGCGCGGCAGCAACCAGCCGCCGCAGGCCAGGCCGAGCAATGCCGCTGCGCAGGCCAGCCACAGGTATTCGAGACGCAACCGGCGCGCCAGTTGGCGGCCGGTGGCACCGGCGGCCCGGCGCAGACTGAATTCCTGCGCATGTTCCTGCACCCAGCGTTGGCCGCCGAGCATCAACAGGCCGAGCGCGGAGACCCACCAGGCGATGCAGGCGCCCACCGACCAGCCGGCACGCAGGCGGGGCGCATGCAGCGACACGTCGCGCAATGCGGCCATGTCGACAGGATCGGCGGTGACGACGGCGGGGTAGGCGGCCGACAGGACCGACCGGATGCGCGCCGCCATGTCGTCGCTGGTACCTGCGTGGCGCACCAGGAACTGTGCATCGCCTGCACGCACCATCCGCACCGGCAGCATCATGGCCAGGTCGCGCGCATCGGGCGCACTCGCCGGTGGCGGCACCCGTTCGATCACGCCGACGACGCGCAGGTGCGCGCCCGGTGCGGTCAAGAGAGTACGGCCGAGCGGGTCGACGTCACCGTACAGGCGCGTGGCCAGCGCGGAGGAAATGATGGCCGGCCCCAGGCCTGCGTGCAGGTCGGCCTGGTCGCCGGCATAGTCGCGGAACTCGCCCGGCAGGAAATCGCGTCCATGCATCGTGGCGATGCCGAGCGTCTTGCTGAAGTGCTCATCGGCGAGGAACACCGACACGGTGTTCCGTTCGGCGGGACGTGCCAGCGTCCATGCGTGCACGCTCCACGCGTTGCTCCCATACGGCACCTGGTTGGCCGCCGTGGCGGACAGCACGCCGGGCACGCTGCGCAAGCGATGCAACACGTCGTCCACGCCCGGATCCGACGCCGGCGTCATCTGCATCCACGGCACCAGCAGCAGGCCGGTGTCGTCGATGCCATCCGGCGAGGCGCGCGCGGCCTGCAGGTCCGTCAGCGCTTGCCAGGCTTGCAGGCAGAGCACCACGCCGATCGCCAGTTGCAGGGCGATCAACCAGGTGCCCGCATGGTGGCGTCCCAGCAGCAGGAAAGGAGGAGACATGGGAACTCCGTCGGGCCGCGCACGCCGGTGGGGCGTACGCGGCAGGGAGCCGATGGATCAGGCGGTACGCGTGGCGACCGCGGGCGGCACCGACGCCGCCTTGCGCGCAGGACCGTACACGGCCACCTGGCCCAGCAGCCACAGCAGCACGGCACCGACCGGCAGGTAGAGCAACGGCAGGCGCGGCAGTTCGTACTTGCCCATCAGCAACTGGTTGATGCCGTAGGCCAGGATCATGCCGATGACGATGCCCAGCGTGGCCAGCAGGAAGTTCTCTGTCTGGAAGTAGCGCAGGATCTGGCCCTTGGTCGCGCCCAGCGCACGGCGGATGCCGATCTGCTTGGTGCGCTGCTGCACCCAGAAGCTGGCCAGGCCGACGATGCCCAGCGCGGTGACCACCAGCAGCGAGATGATCACGGTGATCAGCAGCCAGGCCATCGCGCGGTCGCCGCGGTAGTAATCGCTCTTGATGTCGCTGAAGGTGCCGTCGCGCAGCACCAGACGGCGTGCGCTGTTCTTCTCCAGCGTCGCAAGTGCGGCCTTCAGGACTTCCATGCGGCGTTCCGGCGTGGTCCGCAGCACGAAGGTCCCCATGGTGAGGTCCTTCGCCGGCAGGATCATCGTGTAGCCGGCTTCCGCAGGGCCACCGTTGTCGTTGGTGCGGATCAGCCGGTCGACCACGCCGACCACCCGGTGCGGCACGTTGTCGGCATTCCACGAAATGATGGTCTTGCCGATCGCGCTCTCACCCGGGAACAGCTTGTTCGCCAGCTCCCGGCTGAGGATCACCGCAGGCATCATGACCTTCGCGTTCTGCTTGTTGATCTCGGTCCAGTTGACGTACTCGTCTGGCGTGAAGTCGCGGCCTTCGGCCAGCCGCAGGCCCAGCGTATCGATCACCGCATCGCCCAGATAGACGTTCGCTTGGGCGGTGGGACGCTCCTGATCCGGCAGCAGTTGGATCGAGGTGTTCCACGAGGAGTTGTCGAACGGCACGTGGTTGATGCTGCCGGCGGCTTTCACGCCCGCCAGCGCGCGCAGGCTGGCGACGTCCTGCTTTACCAGTGCGTCGGCTTCGGGGTTTTCACCGAGGTTGCCCATGCTGATGCGCACGATCTCCTCGTTGGCCATGCCGGTGGGGCGATCGATGCGCTCCAGTCGCTGGGTGATGAGGAACACCGCGTTGCAGATGATGGCGCACGACAGCGCCACTTCCAGCACGATCAGTGCGGCGGCCGTCTTGTGGCGGGCCAGGGTGGAGAGGATGGGGCGGATGTCCATGACGTGCCTCTTGAATGGATGGGTCACTGGCTCTTGAGCTGGATCGCGGGCGTCACCTGCATGGCGCGCCACGCGGGCAGCATGCCGGCGAGCAGGCTGGCGACGATCGCCAACGCGAAGGTGGCCAGCAGCATCTTCATGTCCATGTGCGCGAGGTCGGCATAGCCGGCGGGCTGCTGGCGAACGGCCAGCAGGCCCAGCCAGGCGAGCACCAGGCCCAGCACGCCACCGACAAGCCCGACCGTGCCCGCTTCCACCAGGCATTGCGCGAAGATCGCCTTGCGTGTCGCACCCAGCGCGCGCCGCACGCCGATCTGCGAAGCGCGGCCCAGGAACTTGGCCAGCAGCAAGCCGACGGTGTTGAGCAGGCACACGGCCAGGAAGCCGAACGCCAGCCACACCTGCAGGCGAACGTCGGCGGGCACTGCGCCCTGCTTGTCCAGCCACCGCATCACGTTGTGCAGGTCCACGTTCGCGGGACGTTCGAAACGGCCGGCGGCGCGCTGCTGGTCGGAGTAGTTCTTCAGGTACTGCTTGTAGGCCTCGACCTTCTCCGGTGTGCCCAGCTCGACCCAGTACTGCAGCCACGAGCACGGCGCGTTCGGGCCTTGCGAGCCTTCTTCTTCCGCACTGGAGTCGCCCCAGCAGTTCATGTTGCCCTGCGTGCCCATCTTCAGCGCGCGCGAGGTCCAGAACGGCACGAACAGCTGCTCCACTTCGGTGAAGCGGTCCTGGGTCATGTCGTAGAACTTCGGTGCCGGACGCCATTCGTCCAGCACGCCGATGATGCGGAACGTCGCGCCGGAGGCCTTGATCTCGCGGCCGACGCTGTTGGCGCCACCGAACAGTTTTTCATTCAGCGCCTTGGAGATGACGGCCACGCGCGCGCGCGATTCGTCGTCGGCCGCCGACCAGCCGTTGCCGTAGCGGAACGGCACCTCGAACATAGGGAAGAAATCGGCGGTGGTGTAGCGCGAGTCGATGCGGAAGGGTTCGATCCTGCCGTCTTCGGTTTCGATCGAAGACGCGCCGCCGGTCATGAAGGCCTGCCGATCGCCCTTCTTGTCGCGCAGCATGCGCTCAGCGTCATGGCGGGTGAACTGGTCTTCCGGCTCGTCGCCGGGGGTGAAGCCGTTCGCCGAGCGCGGGTCGATGCGGGGATAGAACAGCTTGTCGCTCTTCTGCGGAATCGGGTCGCCCGACAGCACGTAGAACACGGTCAGCGTGGTCATGCTGGCGCCGATGCCGAGCGCGATGGCGAGCACCATCAGGAAGGTCAGCGCCTTGTTGCGCTTGAAGCTGCGCAGCGCGAGGGTGAAGTAGTAGCCGAACATACGTGGCTCCGTAGGGTGGGCCTTGGCCCACCATGTGGTGGTCTTGGTTCTGTCTGCGGTGGGCCGAGGCCCACCCTACGCGGAGGCGTTGGCTTCAGCGGCGTGCGCCGCACGGATCAGCGCAGGCTCCACCGACAGGTCGGTGGCCATGCCGTCCACGATATGCACGTTGCGCTGCGCGCGCGCCGCGAGTTCGGGATCGTGCGTGACCATGATGATCGTGGTGCCCTGGCGGTTGATCTCCTCCAGCAGCTCCATCACGCCGCGCGCCATCTGCGAGTCCAGGTTGCCGGTGGGTTCGTCCGCCAGCAGCAGGCGCGGACTGCCGGCCAGCGCGCGCGCGATCGCGGTGCGCTGCTGCTGGCCACCCGACAGTTCGGCGGGGTAGTGCTTCATGCGCGAGCCCAGGCCCACGCGGGCGAGCGCGTCTTCGATGCGCTGCTTGCGCTCGGCGGCGGGCATGCCGCGGTAGCGCAGAGGCACGTCGACGTTGTCGAACAGGTTGAGGTCGGGGATCAGGTTGAAGCCCTGGAAGATGAAGCCGATCTTCTGGTTGCGCAGGCGCGAACGCGCGTCGTCGCCCAGGTGGCTCACGTCCTGGCCGTCGAGCAGGAACTGCCCGCCCGTGAAGGTCTCCAACAGGCCGGCGATGTTGAGGAAGGTGGTCTTGCCGGAACCCGACGGGCCGGTGACCGCGACGAACTCGCCCTCGCGGACATGCAGGTCGAGCGAACGCAGCGCATGCGTTTCCACCTGTTCGGTGCGGTAGACCTTGGCGACTTGGCGCATCTCAAGCATGGCGGGTTCCTTCTTCGGGTTCGGGTGCGGAGTGGATGACGTGGGGGAGGACGCGTGGGGAAGGCGGGTGATGCGGATCAGTTGACCGAGACGCGCTCGGCATCGCCGAACAGGTCGCTGCCGGAGACGACGACCTTGTCGCCGGGCTGCAGGCCGCTCAGCACTTCGACATTGCTCAGGCTGCTGACGCCCAGTTGCACCGGGCGACGCACCGCGGAGCTGCCGTCCATGACATAGGCGTAGCGGCCGCCACCCTGTTCGACGAACGGGCCACGCTCGACCATCAGCACGTTGCGACGGGTGTCCATCAGGATGCGTGCGGACAGGCGCTGGTTCTGGCGCAGGCCGGGCGGCTGCTTCTCGGAGAAGCGCAGGCGGGTGACGACTTCGCCATTCACCACTTCCGGCGACACCGCGGAAATCTCGCCCGGGTACGGCTGGCCGGCGCTGGTCAGCGTGGCCGGCATGCCGATGGCGAGGTCGCGCGCGAAGCTTTCCGGCACCTTGATCTCGACTTCGAAGACGGACAGGTCGACCACGCTCAGCACCGGCGCGTTGATCGCCACGTTGGAGCGCTGCACGGCCTGCACCTGGCCAACCTGGCCGTCGAACGGCGCGCGCAGGGTCAGTGCATCGACCTGGCGCTGCACTTCGGCCACTACCGCGCGCTGGCGCTCGGCCAGCAGCTGCTTGTTGCGCGCATCCAGGCCGGCACCCTGGCCCTGCAGGCCGGCATCCTTGCGTGCGTGGGAAAGGGAGATCTCGGCCTTGCGCAGGTTGTCCTGGGCTTCCAGCACATCGACCTGCGGCACTGCGCCGCCTTCGAAGCCGCGCTGGTAGCGTTGCAGGGTGCGTTCGGCGGCCTGGCGTTCGATCTCCGCCTGGTCCAGCGCCTTCTGCGCGTTGGCGCGGGTGACGCTGGCGTCCAGCGTGGCGCGGCTGGATTCGGCTTCCAGGCCGGCCAGCGTGGTCTGTTCCTGCGCCAGCTTGCTGCGCAGTTCCGGGCTGTCGATCTCGGCCAGCGGCTGGCCCTTGGCGACCTTGTCGCCGGCCACGACCTTCAGCGTGACCACGCCACCGGCGACGGCGTACAGGGTGGGGCTGTTGGCGGCGATGACGCGGCCGTCGGCGGCGATGTCGCGGACCAGGTCGCCGCGGGTGACTTCGCCGAAACGCAGGCGGGCCCCGTCCACCGAGGCGGTGCCGGAGAGCCAGCCGCGGGCGGCGAACACGATGCCGGCCAACAGCAGGGCGCCACCGGCCGCAGGCCACACCCAACGGCGCCAGGCCGGGCGGGTCTGGGTGGAGCTGAGCACACGGTCTTGCGCGGAGGTGTCCCGAATCATCGGTGGCATGCGTTCTTTGGAATGACCTGCTCGTATCAGCAGGATGCGTGCCAAACGCAAGCAGTTGATTCAAAAGGGGGTTGTCCGGCGCAACAGGCTGTCCGGGTGTCCGCGGACACCCGCCGGACAGGGCCTGTCCAGTGCCGGACACGTAGAATGTCCACACGACTCATCCAGAAGGAAGGCGCAGGCCTATGTGCGGAATTGTGGGTGCGATCGCCGATCGCGACGTGGTGCCGGTACTCATCGAAGGACTGAAGCGGCTGGAATACCGGGGCTACGATTCGGCGGGCATCGCGGTGGTCGACCAGCAGGACGTGCGCCGCGTGCGTCGCACCGGCCGCGTGGCCGAAATGGAGGGTGCCGCCGCCGCCGAGGGCTTCAACGCGAGCCTGGGCATCGGCCACACGCGCTGGGCGACCCACGGTGGCGTCACCGAGGCCAACGCGCACCCGCACATCAGCCACGGCGTGGCACTGGTGCACAACGGCATCATCGAGAACCACGAGGAGCAGCGCGAGAAGCTGCGCGCGCTCGGCTACGTATTCGAGTCGCAGACCGATACCGAGGTCATCGCCCACCTCATGCACTACCACCTCAAGGGTGGCGACGACCTGTTGGCGGCGCTCCAGCGCACGGTGAAGGAACTGACCGGCGCCTACGCGCTGGCCGTGGTGAGTCGCAAGGAACCCGAGCGCATGGTGTGCGCGCGCATGGGCTGCCCGCTGCTCATCGGCCTGGGCGAGGGCGAGAACTTCATCGCCTCCGACGTGTCCGCGATCATCCAGGCTACCCGCCGCGTCATCTTCCTCGAGGAAGGCGACACCGCCGAAGTCACGCGGCAGTCGGTGCGCGTGTTCGACGGCAAGGACCAGCCCATCGAGCGCGACGTGCACGTCTCCGACGTGTCGCTGGCATCGCTGGAGCTGGGCCCGTACCGCCACTTCATGCAGAAGGAAATCCACGAGCAGCCGCGCGCGATCGCCGACACCATCGAGGCGGTCATCGACGGCGGCTTCTCGCCCACGCTGTTCGGTGCCAACGCCGAAGCGGCGTTGAAGGACATCGAGGGCGTGCAGATCCTCGCCTGCGGCACCAGCTATTACGCCGGCATGACCGCGCGCTACTGGCTGGAAGCCATCGCCGGCGTGCCGTGCAACGTCGAGATCGCCAGCGAATACCGCTATCGCGCCGCGTACGCGAACCCCAAGCACCTGATCGTCACCATTTCGCAGTCCGGCGAAACCCTGGACACGATGGAGGCGCTGAAGTACGCCAAGTCGCTGGGCCACCAGCACACGCTGTCGATCTGCAACGTGCCCGAGAGCGCCATCCCGCGCGCCAGCGAGCTGGTCTGCTACACCCGCGCCGGCGCCGAGATCGGCGTGGCGTCGACGAAGGCCTTCACGACCCAGCTGGCGGCGCTGTTCCAGCTGACCGTCGTGCTGGGCAAGTTGCGCGGCAAGGTCACGCCGGAGCAGGAAGCCGACTACCTGGAGCAGCTGCGCCACCTGCCGGGCAGCGTGCAGCACGCGTTGAACCTGGAGCCGCAGATCGCCGCGTGGGCCGAGCGTTTCGCACCGAAGTCCGATGCGTTGTTCCTCGGTCGCGGCCTGCATTACCCGATCGCGCTGGAAGGCGCGCTCAAGCTGAAGGAAATCTCCTACATCCACGCCGAAGCCTATCCGGCGGGCGAGTTAAAGCACGGGCCGCTGGCGCTGGTGGATGCGGACATGCCGGTGGTGGTGATCGCGCCGAACGACGTCCTGTTGGAGAAAGTGAAATCCAACATGCAGGAAGTGCGCGCGCGTGGCGGCGAACTGTTCGTGTTCACCGACCAGGACAGCCACTTCAGCGAGTCCGAGGGCGTGCACGTGATCCGGACCCCGCGCCATGTCGGCGTGCTCAGCCCCATCGTGCACACCATTCCGGTGCAGCTGCTGGCGTACCACACCGCGCTGGCGCGCGGCACCGACGTGGACAAACCGCGCAACCTCGCCAAATCGGTGACGGTGGAGTAACGCGGCGGGATAGGCCTCCCCGGGACCCCGGCATCCCCGGGCATGTCCTGGGGGCGGCGCTCCGTCCGTTTCAGGGGATGCGTGGAGCCGCCGGGTGGCGGCGTACTGGGGACTGCGCGTGTCGAACCGCCGGGTGCTGAACACCGCCTACGCATCGCTCGGCGTCTACGTCGAATACCTGCTGGGGCTGGTTGCCTCGATCCTGATCGCGCGCGCGCTGCAGCCCGCCGACATGGGCGTGTATGGGCTGCTCGTGTGGATCTGCGCCACCGGCGTGGTGGTGGCGAATGCGGGCATCACGCTGGCCGCGATCAAGTTCGTCGCCGAGCTGCGAGGCGCGGGGCACGAGGCGCTGGTCGGCGTGCTGATGCAACGGCTGCGGCGCCTGCAGCGCGTGACCTTGTGCGGCGTGCTCGCGGCGGTGGTGGTCATCCTGTTGCTGTCGCACCAACGGCTCGTGCCGGGCGTGGCGTGGATGCCGCTGGCCTTGATGCTGCTGTCGCTGGCGCTGCGTGCTCCGTACATGCTCAACGTGGCCCTACTGAAGGGGCGCGAGGATTTCCGGTCCACCGCGATCATCGCCGGGCTGGGCGCCATCGCAAATCTTGCGATGGTGCTGGCATTGATCTGGGCCGATGCCGCGACGCTCCGGAACTTCCTCGCGGTCTACGCGCTGTCCAGCCTGTTGTTCTGGGGCTTGTCGCAGTGGCGCGCCAGGCCTTCCGGCCAGGCCGCGGCGGGCGCCACGCTGCCTGCCGACATGGAGGCGCGCCTGCGGTACCACCTGCGCATCGTGGCCTTCACCAGCATCGTGGGCACCATCGGCAGCGGCGAACTCGAACTGTTGCCGATCACGCTGTTCGCGACGGCCGCCGACGCCGGCCTGTTCAAGGTGGCCAGCGCGCTGGCATCCGGCGCGGCATTGCTGGTGCCGGGCGTGCTGAGTGCGCAGTTGCTGCCGATGATGGCGCACGCCCGCGGACACGGGCAGGGCGAGGCGGAGTTCCGCTTCGTCGCGACCACGACCTGGCTCGTGATGCTCGGCGCACCCCTGGTCGCGTTCGGCTTCGTACATGCGTCCACGCTGATTCCGTGGCTGTACGGAAGCGCGTACGCGCCCGCCGGCGCGGTATTCGCGGCATTGCTGGTGGCGCGCACCGCGAGTGTCATCGGCCAGGGGGCGACGGCGTACCTGCTCAGCGCGGATCAGCAAAAAGGATTGATGCAGTTGACCGTGCTGTTCACGCTGCTGCGCCTGGTCTTCATCTTCCTGGCGGCCTGGGCCTACGGCTTGTGGGGTGCGGTGACGGCAACCGTGGTGCTGGCCCTGCTGGGCTCGGCGTCCACGATCGCGATGGCGTTGCGCGTTGCCAAGGCCCGCCTGCCCATGCTGCGCCTGCTGCGCATTCTTGCGGCGGCGGCCGTGCCTGCACTGGCCTGCCTGTCGGTGCGCGCGCTGCCGCCCTTCTGGATGCTGTGCGCCGGCGCGACGATCTTCGCCATGGGCTATCCGCTGGCGCTGTGGGTGCTGCGAGGACTCGAGCCGGCTGAAGCGGCGATCGTGCGCGGCTGGCTACGCCGCTCGCGGCGGACGGTCTAACCCTCCTTCGCCTGCGCGGGTTGTAGCAGGGGACAGGTGTCCGGGCGCGCCACTGCGGCAGGGACAATCGGACGCTGTGCTAGCATCGATGCATGGGGTGGGTCGACTTCAGCGAGAAAGTGGCGCGGCACGCATGGCGCGTGCCCGTGGTCGGGCAGCTGCTCGCGCTGGATCATGCGCGTGCGTTCGCGAAGATGCCGCCCAACCGGTTCCTCGGCGTGCATCCCGACTTCGCAACCGCCGAAGCGGCGATCCCGCGCGGCCAGCGCATCGGCTACGACCACGAGCTGCTCGCCGGCATGTACCGCGACCGCATGCAGAAGGCATGCGAGAGCGACTATGCGGTGCTGTTCTGGTTGCGCGACCTGCTGAAGCCCGGCACGCACGTGTTCGATTTCGGCGGCCACGTGGGCGTCAGCTGGTACGGCTGGCGGAATTATCTCGCGTATCCGCCTGGCTTGCGCTGGACCGTCTGCGACGTGCCCGCGATCGTGCGCCACGGCGAGGCCATGGCGCTCGAACAAGGGGCGCAGGGATTGGCTTTCACGAGCGATCTGCACGATGGTCGCGACGCCGACGTGCTGCTGTCGGCGGGAGCGCTCCAGTACGTCGACATGACCTTGCCCGACCTCCTCGCGGGCATGGGCTGTCGTCCGACGCACATCATCGTCAACAAGCTGCCGCTGTACGAAGGACCGACGTTCGTGACCGTGCAGTCGACAGGCCGCGCCTTCCATCCCTATCGCATCTTCAACCGCACCGAGTTCGTCGAAGGGATCGTCGCGCAGGGGTACCGTGTCGTCGACGATTGGCAGAACAGCGAAGTGAGGTGCCATGTCCCGATGACGCGAAACCGCAGCGTCGACGCGTACAGCGGCTACTGTTTCGAGCGACTGCCGGCCACGCGCTGAGCTTCCGCGCTATACGGTCCACTCATTCCTCTTTCCGGCGCCCCAGTGCGGCGAGCATCCGCGCGACCAGCGTCCTGCGTTCGCGCGATGGTGCGCCCGAACTGTCCGGACTGCCGGTTGAATCGATTTCGCATTCCGCCGCGATCTGCGCCAGCGTCTGGAAGACGAACGCGCGCGGACCCACCGTGAGCCCATGGCGCGTATGCAGCAATGCCACCGCGCGCATGATCAACAGCGAATGTCCGCCCAGGTCGAGGAAGTTGTCCTGCGTGTCGACATGGGCGATACCGAGCAATTCGCACCAGACCTCGGCGATCGCGCGTTCGGCCGTTGTCGACGGGGCGTGTGCATGGCGCGGCGCGGTCGGTGTTTCCGCCGGTGCGATCGCGGGCAGGGCATGTCGGTCGACCTTGCCGTTGGGCGTCGTCGGGATCCGCTCCACCACCATCCAGTGCGACGGCACCATGTAATCGGGCAGCTGCTGGCGCAGGTGCGCACGCAATTGCGCGCGATCTACCTCGGCGCCTGCGCGAGGTACGAGGTAGGCGGCCAGCACGGCCTCCCCCGTGCCGCTGCGCGACAGCGCGACCACGGCCTGGGCGATATCCGGATGGCGCGACAGCGCAGCATCGATCTCGCCGGTCTCGATGCGGTGGCCGCGCAGTTTCACCTGCCCGTCCTGCCGGCCCAGGTGCTGGAGCTGGCCGTCGCCGCGCCAGCGGCCTAGATCGCCGGTCCGGTACATGCGCGCACCGTCTTGGCCGTCTTCCGCGACGAAGCGTTCGGCGGTCAGTTCGGGGCGCGCATGGTATCCGCTGGCGACGCCGTCGCCCGCGATCACGATTTCGCCCGTCGCACCGATCGGCATCGGATGCCCGTCCGGCGACAGGATATGGATGCGCGTATTGCCGATCGGATGGCCCACGACGATGTCGCCCAGCCCCGGCGTGATGTGCGCGCAGGTGGACCAGACCGTGGTCTCGGTCGGGCCATACATGTTCCAGAGCTCGCCAACGCGCGACAGCAGGGCTTCGGCCAGTTCGGTGGGCAGCGCTTCGCCGCCGCATAGCGCCTTCCACTGCGGGCCACCCCGCCAACCGGCCTCCAGCAACAAGCGCCACGTCGACGGCGTGGCCTGCAGGGTATCGATCCTGTGTTCCTCGAGCAGCGCGCGCAAGCGCACGCCATCGCTGGCGTCCTCGCGGTCGACCAGCAGCATCTCGGCGCCGCACAGCAAGGGCAGCAGGAGCTCCAGCACCGCGATGTCGAACGACAGCGTGGTGACGGCCGCCAGTCGCGACGTGGGCGACAGCGCGGGGCGCTGCTGCATCGACAGCAGGAAATTCAACACCGCACGACGAGGCACGACGACGCCCTTCGGCACGCCGGTCGAGCCCGAGGTGTAGATCAGGTAAGCCGGCGCATCGCCGGCGATCTCCACGGCGGCTCCGGTCGGCGCATGCGCGAGCGCTTCGTCGAGGGGCAGCATGCCGCGTGGATCGAGCCAGTCGGGCACGTTGTCGTCCGCCATCACCAGGGCGGCGCCGGCATCCTGCACCATGAACGCAAGGCGCGCCGGCGGGAACATGGGGTCGAGCGGCAGGTAGGCCGCCCCGCTGCGCAGGACGCCAAGCAACGCGGCCACCATCTCCGCGCGGCGCCCGAGGTGCAGGCCGACCACGTCGCCCGGACCGATGCCACGCGACGCCAGCGCGGCGGCGATGCGGTCCGCCTGGTCCGCCAGTCCCGCAAAGCTCTGTGCAGACACGGCATCGCGGATCGCGACGCGCTCGCCATGCGCGACCAGCGCGTCATGCAGGTGCGTGGACAGTTCAACCTCCGGCAGCGGCATCGCGGTGTCGTTCCAGCGTGCGAGCGTCGCGCTTTCCTCGTCGCTGATCGCGAGCAGCGACGGCAACGCCTGTGGCCGCGAATCCGCCAGGCGCTCCAGCAACGCCAGATAGCGCTTGCCCAGCCACGACGCGGTGTCGCGCAGCAGGATGTCGGTATTGAAGTTGAGTCCGCCGACCAGTCCGTCCGCGCCATCCAGGAACCACAGCGCGACGTCCTGTGCGGCGGCCGCCTGGAAGACCGGCACGTTGTGGTGGCGCAGGTCGCCCCAGGCGCATGGGCGCTGCCGCGCATCCTGATACGAGAAGAAGGCCTGGTAGAGCGGGAAACGGCTCGTGTCGCGACGATCGTCCAGCACGCGCACCAGGTGTTCGAACGGAACGTCCTGGCAGCCCAGTGCCTCGACCAGTTCCGCACGCGTGGCCATCACCAGCGCATCGAAGCTGGCGGCGGTGTCCACGCGCAGGCGCAACGGCAGCGCATTGACGAAGAAGCCGGCCACGGACTCCAGGTCTGCCGTACCGCGACCGCGCACGGGCGTGCCGATCACCAGGTCCGTCTGGCCGGTGGCCTGATGCAGCAGCAGCGTCCATGCGGCCAGCAGGACGTGGAACAACGTGCCGCCTTCGCGCTGGGCGCGTTGCCGCAACGCATTCGCGGTGGCGTCCGGCACTTTCAGCCAGACGGTGTCGCCGTCGCCGCTCTGCACCGGCGGACGCGGCAGGTCGGTCGGCAGTTCGAGGACCCGCGGCGCATCCTCGAGTCGTGCTTGCCAGAAGGCCAGCTGCCGCGCCAGCTCCGGCCCGGCCATCCAGTCGTTGTGCCACGCGGAGAAATCCGCGTACGTCACCGGCAGCTGCGGTACCTCGGCGTCGCGCCCGTCGCGTTCCGCCGCGTACAGCGCCGCCATCTCGTCGTAGAAGAGATCGAAGGACCATCCGTCCCAGACCAGATGATGGGCCATGAAGAACAGCACGTGTTCGTCATCGGACAGGGCGAACAGGCGCGCGCGGAACAGCGGTCCCCGCACCAGGTCGAACGGTCGCGCGATCTCGTCCTGCATGCGCCGGGCGAGTTCGCCCTCCTGCGCATCGCCCTCGAGCCCACGCAAGTCATCGCAGGACAGCGTTGCATCGACCTTCTCGAGCACGCGCTGGTACGGCGCGCCCTCGTGCTGGCCGATGATCGTGCGAAGCACCGACTGGCGCTCCACGAGCTGCGCGAACGCGGCCTGCAGCGCGTCCCGGTCGAGCGCGCCCTGCAGCCGATGCGCAGACGGCACGTTGTAGACGGTGCGGCCCGGATGCAGCTGTTCGAGGTACCACACGCGTTGCTGCATCAACGAGAGCGGTGCCGGTGTTTCCGCACCCAGCCGCGGGATCACCGCGGCCGCATCCTGCGTGCGACTGGACAGCCAGGCGGAGAGGCGTCCGATGGTCGGATGATCGAACACCGCCCGCATCGGGATCTGGTGGTCGAGCGCACGCCCCAGGCGCGCGGCGAGTTGCGCCGCCAGCAGCGAATGTCCGCCGAGGGCGAAGAAATCGGCGTCGCGGTCCACCTGCGGCAGGGCCAGCAGTTCGCGGAAAAGCGCGGCGACGCGGGCCTCGTCCGGATCGAGCAACGCGTCGTTGCCGGCCGGGGCCGCGCTGGTGCGCACGACCGCATCCTGGGGAGCGGGCAGGGCGTTACGGTCTATCTTGCCGCTGGTGGTCAGCGGCAGCGTGGGCAGCGGGACGCAACGCTGCGGCACCATGTAGGAAGGAAGCCGCTGAGCGACGTGCGCGCGGAGCGTTTCTTCGTCGATGTCGACACCCGGATGCGGCACGACATAGGCGAGCAGCCGGGTCTCGCCGCCCGGTGCGGGGCGGCCGACCACCACGGCGCGGGCGACGGCGGGATGCGCCATCAGCGCATGCTCCACTTCGCCGGCTTCGATGCGGTAACCGCGGATCTTGAGCTGGAAGTCGTTCCGGCCCAAGCATTCGAGCGTGCCGTCGTTGCGCCAGCGGCCGAGGTCGCCGGTCCGGTAGAGGCGGCCAAGCGTGCCGTCGTCGATGAAGCGCTCGGCGGTCAGTTCGGGTCGGCCGAGGTAGCCGCGCGCGACCCCCTCGCCGCCGATGCACAATTCACCGACGACGCCGATCGGCACCTCGATACCGCGCGCATCCAGCACGTGGAATTGCGTGTTCTGCAGCGGCTGGCCGATCGGAACGGTCGCATCGACGCCATAGACGCGGTGGCGACTGGACCACACAGTGGTTTCCGTGGGGCCGTACACGTTCCACAACGCCCCCACACGCGGCAACAGCGCGGCGGCAAGATCGGCCGGCAGCGCTTCGCCACCGCACCAGGCACGCAGGGCCATGTCGCCCTGCCAGCCGGCGTCCAGCAGCATCCGCCACGCAGCCGGCGTCGCCTGCATCACGTCGACCCGGTGCGCAGACAGCAGTGCGCGCAAGCGATCGGGATCGGCGGCATCCTCGCGACCGGCCAGCCAGACCGTGGCACCGGTCGCCAACGGAAGCAGCAGCTCGCACACGGCGATGTCGAACGAGAGCGTCGTGAGCGCCAGCACCACATCGCCTTCGCCCATGCCGGGCGACGCGCGCAAGGTGTCGATCAGGTTGGCCACGTTGCGATGCCTAACCTGTACGCCCTTGGGACGCCCCGTCGAACCGGAGGTGTAGATCGCGTAGATGTCGTCGTCGGCCGTGCCGCCGTGCACCGGCCATGGCCCTGCATGCGACAACGCCATGTCGATCGGCAGCAGCGCCACGCGATCCAGCACGTTCGCATGGTGCGCCAGCAAGGAGGGATGGCCGAGGACGAGCCGCAGGCCTGCGTCCTCGATCATGAAGGCGAGACGCTCGGCAGGCGTGGCCGGATCCAGCGGCACGTAGCATGCCCCGGCACGCAGGACGCCCAGCAGGGCAGGCAGCAGGGCGAGATCGCGCTCGAGCAGCAGGCCGACCCGATCGCCTGCGCGCACACCCGCCACCGCGAGCGCACCCGCGACAGCGGCGCTGCGGGCGTCGAGCGCGGCATACGTCAGCGTTCCCGAGGACGTTTCGACGGCGACGGCGGACGGTGCGCGCCGGGCCTGCGCCAGCACGAGCTGTTCGATGCGCGCGTCGCGTGGATACTCGGCCGCGGTCGCATTCCACGCATCAAGCAGGGAGCGATCGTGGGCGCCGAGCAACGGCAGCGCGCCGACTTCCGCGGTGGGAGCCTGGGTGGCGCCGAGCAGCAGGGTTTCGAAACATGCCATCCAGCGCGCGAGCGTGGCGGCATCGAAGAGGTCGGCGTTGTACTGGCATTCCAGCCGCATCCCGCCGACGCCCAGGTCGACGGCGTTGACGAATACCTCGAACGTTTCGAACGTCCGCGGATTGCTCGCGAGCTCGAGCTCCACGCCAGGCATCGCGGCATGTTCGCCGGAGAGCGCCTGGTCGATGTTGAACATCACGCTCATCAGCGGCAGGCGGCTGCGGTCGCGTGGCAGGGGCAACGCACGCAGCAGTTCGCCGAAGGTGATCGCCTGGTGATCGTAGGCATCCATCAGCATGCTGCGGCTGGCATCGACCAGCGTGTCGAACGCGAGTGCACCGGACGGACGCAGGCGCAGCGGCAACATGTGCACGCAATGGCCGACCAGTCCTTCCAGCCCGGCGGCCGCCTGTCCGGCAGCCGGCACGCCGATGACGACATCTTCCTGGCCCGACAGGCGATGCAGCAGTGCCGAGAAGCCCGCGATCAATGTCGCGAACAGGCTGGCGCCCTGGCTGGCGCCCAACTTGCGCACCTGCGTCACCAACCCGGCGGGCAGCATGTGGTCGATGCGGCCCGCGCGTTGCGTGCGCACGGCCGGTCGCGGTCGATCGGTCGGAAGGTCCAGGGCAGGACCGCCGTCCTCGAACAGCGTGGCCCACCACGCCAGGTCGCCCGCCGAGCCGGCGGGCTGCGCAGCGCGCATGCGCGCGTAGTCGGCGAACGAAGGGGGCGCCTGCAACGGCGCGTCATCGCGGCACGCGGCCGCGAGCTCCTTGACCAGCACCCAGAACGACCAGCCATCCAGCACGATGTGGTGGCCACTCAGCACCAGCGCGTGGTGGCCATCGGCAAGCCGCAGCAGTTCGGCGCGCAGCAGGGGTCCATTCGCGAGATCGAACGGCTCGGAGACGTGGCGCGTCGTGATCGCCGCGAGCTCGGCGCCGGGATCGGACGCCTGCGAGAGGTCGCGCAACGGGACGTCCAGGGGAGCGACGGTATCGGGTACCTGCAACCACAGGCCGTCGTCGGAGAACGTCGAACGCAGCGCATCGTGCCGCTGCGGCAGCGCGCCGACCGCGGCCCGCAGCCTTTCCGCATCGAGCGTGCCGCGCAGATGCAGCGTCACCGATTCGTTGTAGGCCAGCGATGCCTCGGTGCCCAGCCTGTCGGCCAGCCAGACCTCGCGCTGCGGTTCGGTCGTCGGCACGCGGCGCACGCCATCGCCGGCATCCGTCTGTTCGCGCGCGCGCACGGGGAAGAAGCCGCTCGCGATCATCTCCGACGCCGCGTCGCGATACGCCTCGACGATGCGATCCAGGTCGGCGTCGCTGTGGGCCGTGGTCAGGAAGCACGGGAAGTTGTCGAGGATGTGGATGCCGCGATCGCGCAGCATCACGTAGAGGAGGTCGCCGTACGGGAGATCTTCGGTGAACACGTTGCGCCACCATGAGGCGAACGTGACCAGTTTGAATGGCGCACCGAGCTCGTCCATCGCCTGGTTGACGCGCGCGACCATCGCCGCGGTCCGCTGGTTCAGCCCTTCCTGCAGCGACGGCCCGACTTCCGCGAAGTGCTCCAGCGTGGCGTGGGTCGCCGCCAGCGCGAGCGGATGGCGCACGAAGGTGCCGGCGAAGTACGTCACGCCGACGCTGGGTACGGAATCATCGCCGTATTCCCAGTGGCCGCCGTCCAGCGCATCCATGTATTCGCGCTTGCCCGCGATCACGCCGATCGGGAAGCCGCCGCCCACCGCCTTGCCATAGCTGCCGAGGTCGGCCTGGATGCCGAACACGCCCTGCACGCCGCGCGGATGCGCGCGGAATCCGGTCACCACTTCGTCGAAGATCAACAGGGAACCGGAGGCCGTGGTGATCTCGCGCAGCTCGCGCAGGAAGTCCACCGGCTGGAAATCGGGGCGCCGGCTCTGCACGGGTTCCACCAGGATGGCGGCGAGTTCGTGCGCGCGCTCGCGCAGGATGCGCAACGATTCCTCGGTGCCGTACTCCAGTACGAGGATGTTGCGCGCGGCCTCGGGCATGATGCCGGGTGCGGCGGGCACGCTGCGCAGCGAACGCGTGCCGCGGACGATCACCTCGTCGAAGATGCCGTGGTATGCGCCTGCGAACATCGCAATCGTGCTGCGGCCGGTCACGGTCCTGGCGATGCGCATGGTGCCCATCACCGCTTCGGAGCCGGTGTTGCAGAACGCCGCGCGCTCGGTGCCGGCGATCTGGCAGAACAGGCGCGCGGCTTCGCCCGCGAGCACGTGCTGCGGGCCGATCTCGTAGCCCTGCTCGATCCGCTCATGCAGGCATTCGCGCAGGAAATCCGGCTGCCAGCCGAACAGGTTCATGCCGAAGCCATTGAGGACGTCGACATACTCGTTGCCGTCGAGGTCCCACACGCGCGCACCGCACGAACGCTCCACGACGATCTGGTAGACGAGTTCCTTCGTGAGCGGGCGGAAGCCGTTGACCACCCGCGGGTCCGCCATGTGCGGGCGATGCTCGACGGTGTACGCCTTGGACTTCGCGGTGCGTGCCGTGTAGCGCGCGACGAGCGCGTCCAGGCGCGAGCGCTGCAGGGGCGTCAACGCGTCGCGCTGGGTGTGGATGCGCGCGATCGCGCCGAAGGCCTTGCGCACGTCGTAGCGTTGCGCCGCAGTGGCCTCTTCGTCGTTGTCGGCCGGAGGCGGTGTCGACGCGGAAGCGGTCGGCGCGGTCGTGCCCGCCGGTTCGCGCGCGGCGGAACCGGCGGGCGTGGCTTCATCCAGCCGTGCCGCCAGGCGCGCGGCGGTGCCGTACTGCTCCATTACCTGCCGGAACGACAGCTGCACGCCGAACACGCGCTGCAACTGCAGCGCCAGCTGCGTCAGGGCGAGCGAATCCAGCCCCAGCTCCAGCCAGGCGGTGTCTGCATCGGCAGGCGTGAGTTCCAGGCCGGAGACCTCTTCCACCAGCGCGAACAGCCGCGTCCGTGTATCGGAAACCTCGGGTTGGGTGGCCGCATCGGTGGCCTGCGCAGGCGCGGCGTCGACCGCGTCGTCATCGTGCTGTGCCGGCACGGACGCGGCGGTTGCCGTGCCGAGGAGGCCTGCGTCGATCCAGTGCCGCTGGCGCTCGAACGGATAGAGCGGCAGGGCGACCTTGCGCCGCTGCTCCCCCTCGCCGTACGCCCGCCAGTCCGGCTGGATGCCTGCCGCCCACAGGCGCCCGAGTGCTTCGGCGACCGCGGCCGACTCGCCCTCGGGGGCGTCGGCGAGGCTGGCGAGGATCACCTGCGAGGCGCGGCCTCCGGGCGCGCATTGGCGCGCGAGCGTCGCCAGCGTCGTGCGCGGGCCGATCTCCAGCAGGACGCGTGCTTCGTCTTCCAGCAGGCGTGCCGCCGCCGGAGCGAAGCGCACGGGCGCACGCAGGTGGCCTGCCCAGTAATCCGGATCGCAGGCCTGCGCGTCCGTCAGCCAGTCGCCGGTGACCGTGGACACGATCGGGGTGCGCGGTGCGTGCAATGCGATCGTCGCCAGGCGTGCGCGCATCGGCGCGACCACCGGATCCATCATCGCCGAGTGGAACGCATGCGATGTCACCAGTCGGCGCGCGGCGACACCCTCGGCCGCCAGTCGCGCCTCGAGCGCTTCGATCGCCGGTGTCGGGCCTGCGACGACGCACAAGCCAGGCGCGTTTTCCGCGGCGAGCTCCAGCGGGCCCTCGAGATACCGTGCGACATCGGCAACCGGCAGGCGCGCCGAGAGCATGCTGCCCGGCGGCTGCGCGTTCATCAGGCGGCCGCGCAGCGCCACCAGCCCGATCGCGTCTTCCATCGACATCACGCCGGCCAACGCCGCGCAGACGAATTCGCCGATGCTGTGGCCTGCGAGTGCGCCGGGAACGATGCCCCACGACAGCCACAGCCGTGCGAGCGAGTATTCGAGCGCGAACAGCGCCGGCTGCACGGTTTCGGTCGTGGCGAGCGCATCCGCGCCGGCATCCATCAGGCGTGCGCGTGGGTCGCCACCGAACGCATCCGCCAGCGCCGCGCAGCAGGCGTCGTAGGCGTCGCGGAACACGGGTTCGTCCGCATACAGGCCCGCGCCCATCGCGGCGTACTGCGAGCCCTGGCCCGGGAACAGGAAGGCAACGCCCGCACCGCCGTTCGCGCGAGTCGGCTGCGCTGTCGGCTGGAGGCGCGCGATCGCCTCGGCATGGTCGCGTGCGGCGACGCTGCGGCGATAGGGAAACGCGCGACGCCCGACGCGCTGCGTATGCGCGATGTCCGCGAGCGCATGCTGCGCGCCACCGCCCGGTCCGGTGTCGGCAAGGAACGTGGCCAACCGATGAGCCGCTTGTTCCAGCGCCTGTGGGGTGCGCGCGGACAAGGTCAGGATCTGCTGCGTCCGCGCGACGGAAGAAGCGGAAGGGGCCGGCGGCGCTTCCTGCAGGACGACGTGCGCATTGGTGCCACCGAAGCCGAACGCACTCACGCCTGCGCGGCGCGGTGCATCGCCGCGCGGCCACTTCACCGCCTGCGCGGCGGGCACGAAGGGCGTCGCATCGAAATCGATCTGGGGGTTGGGCGATGCGTATCCGATCGTCGGCGGGATCTGCTCGCGATGGAGCGACAACGCGGTCTTGATCACGCCAGCGGCACCGGCGGCGGTGACGAGGTGGCCGACATTGCTCTTCAGCGACCCGATCGCGCAGAAGCCGCGATCTTCGGTATGCCGGCGGAACGCGCGGGTCAGGCCCTCGATCTCGATGGGGTCGCCAATGGGCGTGGCGGTGCCGTGCGCTTCGACATAACCGATGGTGCGGGCGTCCACGTCGGCTGCGTCGTGCGCCATCGCGATAACGGCCGCCTGGCCGGCGGGATTGGGTGCGGTGAAGCTGGCGCGCGAGGCGCCGTCGTTGTTCACCGCGCCGCCGAGCAGCAGCGCGTAGATCGTGTCGCCCGCCGCCTGCGCATCCGAAAGGCGCCGCAGCGCGAGGATCGCCACGCCATCGGAGAACACCGTGCCCGCCGCCTGCGCATCGAACGTGCGCGTGTGGCCGTCCGGCGAGGCCATCGCGCCTTTCTGGTACAGGTAGCCGCTGTCCGGTGGGCAGGTGATCGCCACGCCGCCCGCGAGGGCGAGGTCGCACTGCCCGTTGCGCAGCGCATCGATGGCCATCGCGGTGGCGACCAGCGACGTCGAGCACGCCGTGTGCACGCCGACGGCCGGTCCTTCCAGTCCCAGCTTCCACGCCGCGCGCGTCGCCAGGTAGTCCTTCTCGTTCGCCAGCATCACCGGCAGAGCGCCGAGTCGCGCGACGAGCTCCGGGTGCGCGCGCACATGGTGTTCGAGGTAACTGGCGTTGTACATGCCGCCGTACACGCCGATCCGCCCGGCGAACGATTCGGGCACGTAACCGGCATGCTCCAGCGCATGCCAGGTGCATTCGAGGAAGTGGCGATGTTGCGGATCGGTCAGCTGCGCCTCGAGGGGCGAGATGCCGAAGAACGCCGCATCGAAATACTCCACGCCGTCGAGCGTGCCGCGCGCCCGCACGTAGGCGGGATCGTCGCGCAGCGACGCGGGGATGGACGGGTCCAGTTCGTCCGTGCCGAACGTGCGGATCGATTCGCGCCCGTCGCACAGGTTGCGCCAGAACGCTTCGATATCGGCGGCGCCCGGGAAGCGTCCCGCCATGCCGACGATGGCGATGGGTTCGCGTGTGTCGCGCGGCATCGTCGATGCCGTCGGCAATGACGCGGCAGGCGCGGTGGCGCCCAGCAGCGACGCCACGCCTGCAGGCGTGGGCGCGGAGAACAGTTGCGCGGGACGCAGGTCGCCGAGGCCCCGGCTGCGCAACTGCTGGAGCAGCCGCAATGCCGACAGCGAGTCGCCGCCGAGTTCGAAGAAGGCATCGTCGGCGCCGACGTCATCCAGTGCGAGCACGTCGGCGAAGACCGCGCACACCGCGGCTTCGCGAGCGTCGCGGGGAATGCGTGCGATGGCCAGGTGCGCGGGACGCGCCTGCGACGGGCGGGGCAGCGCGGCGCGGTCGAGCTTGCCGTTCGCGGTGAGCGGCAGCGCCGGCAACGGGATGAACGCGGCGGGCACCATGTAGTCCGGCAAGACGCCCGCCAGCGCCTGGCGCAGCGCGGCAGGCGTGATGCCCTCGCCCACGACGTAGGCCAGCAGCCGGCGACCCGCCGGGCCGTCGTCGGCGATGACCGTGCTGGTGCGCACGCCAGGTTGGCGCGCCAGTACGGCCTCGATTTCACCCGGCTCGATCCGATAACCGCGGATCTTCACCTGGCGATCGATACGACCGAGGAATTCCAGCACGCCATCCTCGCGCCAGCGGACCTGGTCGCCGGTGCGGTAGAGGCGCACGCCGTCGGCCGCGACCGTGAAGCGTTCGCCATCCAGATCCGGGCGGCCCAGGTAGCCGCGTGCGAGCCCGCCACCGCCGATGTGCAGTTCGCCCGGCGCACCCGCCGGCACTTCGTTGCCTGCGGCATCCAGCACGCGCACGTGCGTGTCGGCGATCGGACGGCCGATGGGCACGTTGTCCACCGCCGCGGGGAGCGGATGCGGCACCGGATAGGTCGTCGCGAACGTCGTGCATTCGGTCGGGCCGTATCCGTTGTGCAGCGCCAGCCCCGGCAAGGCGTGCTGCGCGCGCCGCAGGTGCACCGGCGACAGCGCCTCGCCACCGGTATAGAGCGATTGCAGGCCGCGCAATGCGCCGGGATCCTCATCGATCACGGCATTGAACAGCGCGGCCGTCAGCCACGCGGTGGTGGCAAGCAGCGCATGGATCGCCTCACCCAGCGCGGCGGCATCCGGCACGGGAGCCGTCAGGATCACGCAGGTGCCGCCGTTGAGCAGCGGCCCCCACAGCTCCAGCGTGGACGCATCGAAACCCAATGGCGCGGCGTGCAGGAAGCGTGTCTGTTCGCCGAGCGCCACGTAGTCGACGTCCACGACGAGGCGCAGGATCGCGCGATGTTCGATCTGCACGCCTTTCGGCGTGCCGGTCGAACCCGAGGTGTACATCACGTAGGCGAGGTCATCCTGCGTCGTGGCGTCGGGTGGCGCGTCGCCGGGAACGTCGTCGGCCGCTATGTCGCCCGGCAGGCAATGCGCCACCAGGCCCTGCAGCGATTCCGCATGCGCTGCATCCGTCAGCGCGATGCGCACGCCGGCGTCGGCGAACACCTGCCGCACGCGTTCGACCGGCAGTTCGGGGTCCAGCGGAAGATAGGCGGCGCCCGCTTTCAGGATCGCCAGCGCCGCGACGATGGCATGCGGGCCACGCGGCAGGCAGATCGCGATCCGCTCGCCGCGGGAGAGGCCCAGGCCGAGCAGTCGGTGGGCCAGCGCATCGGAGCGACGATCGAGCGTGGCGTAGTCCATCTCGCCGCCGATCCATGCCAACGCGGTGCGCGCCGGATGCCGTGCGGCGCAGGTGCGGAACAGGCCATGCACGGTCGTGGCGGGGCGCGGTCGACCGGGGTTGTACGCCCGGTCGGCACCGGAGGACGAGGAGGGCACGACGGGATCCTGCGGACTCATGGATGGCATGTCTTGATGCGGTCGACCAGGGCGAGCACTTCGTTGATGGGGACGACGGCGGCGTTCAGCGCCGCATCGGAATTCCACGCCTGCGATGCATCGACGTCGATCCAGTGCACGGCCGGATGGGCGGTCGTCCAGGCGGCGTGCAGGCGCGCCATCTCCGGTGAGCGTCGCGAGCAGATCACCGTCGTCATCGGTGCCGCTGGCGGTGAAGCCGCAAGATCGAGCGCTGCCAGGCCCTCGCGCAGCGCGGGAGAGAGCGGCATGCCCATCGCCTCGCCGGGCGTGTCGCTGGCATCGGGCTGGCGTTGGCCCGTTTCTTCCTCCAGGTAGGCACGGTGGGACTGGGCGAGTTCGGCAAGATAGCCGCGACCGTCGACCACCGGATCCCACAACACGACATGCGCCGCACGCACGTCGCTGCGCTGCGCCGCGCGCGCGGCAAGGGTCGCACCCAATCGCAGACCGGCCAGCACGATGCGCGAGACGCCCGCACGGCGCCGCAGCTCATCGGCCGCCGCCGCGATATCGTCGATCCAGTCGTCGGGCGTGAAGGCGTCGCTGTCGCCACCGGAATCGCCCGTGCCGGCATAGTCGAAGCGCAGGGTTGCGTAGCCGGCGGCTTCCAGGCGCTGTGCGAGCACGCGATAGGCGCGGTGCGCACGCACGGCTTCTTCGCCGAACGGGTTGCACAGCAGGACCGCGACGGATGCCGGACGCAGGCGCGCAGGGAGCCGCGCCGCGACCAGCAGGTCGCGATCGTTGGCGCGAAGGAACTCGAACCCCATGGCAGTCCCCCTGTGACTGTTGTCTAATCAACGTCGGTCGCGGAGCCCACAGGCCATGCATGGCGAACGTCGTTTCATTTCGTGAGTCGATCGCATCACCCGGTGATGCAGGTGGCGTCGTCGCCATCCTCACCGAACCGGAAGGCGAAATCACGGGGCAACAGCGGCCATCCGTCACGCTGCTGAATGCGGGCGTGATCCATCGGGTCGGACCGCATCGCCTGCACGTTCGCCTCGCCAGGGCGCTGGCGGCGACCGGGTTCCCGGCGCTGCGGCTGGACCTGTCGGGCATCGGCGACAGCCGCCCGCTGGCGGAGGGCCTGACCTTCCGTGAAAGCGCCGTTGCCGACATCCGCACGGCCCTGGATTGGCAGGCCGCGCGTCTCGGCGATGCGCCGGCAATCCTGTTCGGGATCTGTTCCGGCGCGGACAACGCCCTCGCGGCCGCGCTGCAGGACACGCGCGTGGCCGGCATCGTGCTGGTCGATCCGCATGCCTACGCCACCCGGCGGGCGCGGCTGCGGCAGTTGCGACGCATGGGCCCGCGCGCCCTGTTGCGTCGGGTGGGCGCACGGCTGCTGCCGCGTCCGTCCCGCGCGCATGCCGGCGACGGGGCGCCCGGCGGCAGCGCGCGCCAACCGCCCCCGCGCGAGGACATGCGCGGGCAGCTGCAGGCGCTCGTCGCGCGCGGCGTCCGGATCCTGTCCATCCACACGCTGGCGCAAGGCCAGCGCAACAATCACGTCGACCAGGTGTTCGAATCGTTTCCCGAGCTGCGCGGAAAGGTCGACACGCTGTATTTCCCGCGCGCGAACCACACCTTCACCGCGTTGTCGGAACAGGCGGCCCTGATCGATGCGGTCGTCCAGTGGTGCGGCCGGCGATTCCCCGCCTCCTGAGGCCGCGTCAGCCCATGGCGGGTGCGCCGGTGAGGGTGTCATGCCGGTGTTCCACCCAGGCGACACGCGGGGTCGCCGACCATGCGGACGGCAGGCAAAGCGCGGCTGCGTGAGTGCCGCCGGCGGGGAGGTCGATCACTTCCCAGTCGCCCGCGCGTGTCGTCGAACCGTCCAGCAATACCCGCCAACGGCCGTCGACCGGCGCGGCGAATCCGATGCGGTGCGGTTCCAGCGCCAGGCCCAGGCCGCGCGCCTTCATGTAGGCCTCCTTGCGCGTCCACAGCGCATGGAAGGCGGCGGGTTGCGATGCGGGCGGCAGTGCGGCGAGGTCGCGTTGCTCGTCGTCGGTGCAGCAATGCGCCACCAGTTCCGGCACCAAGGCGCGGCCGACGGATTCCACGTCCAGCCCGATCGGTCCACGCAGGTCAACGGCGCAGGCGACCAGTCCATGCGTATTGGCCGCACTGAAATGCCAGGCGGCCAACGAGGGCGGCGACCGCACCCACGGGCGCCCGTGCTCATCGGGGGCGAAGCGCAATGCGGCGGCGGATCCGGGGGTGGCGACCGCCTGCGCCAGTGCGAATCGCTGCAGCCATCGCGACGCCGCGGCGATGTCCCGGTCACGTGGAAAGCGGAATCGCTGGACGTGGGCGAGGTCCGCCTCATCGAGGATGGCGGGCGTCGTCGCGTCGACTCCGCCGAGCACGGTGTCGGGGCGGGCGAACCAGACCAGGACGGGCTCGGGGGCGGGCATGCGGCGAGTGTAGGCTTCGCCGCGCTGTCGCGGGCCTGTAACAGGCGCCGCGCACAATGGCGCCCGCAACAAGGATCCTCTCTCCTCCCGCGTTGCTCCAAAGCCCGGTCCCTGCCGGGCTTTGTGCTTTCCGGGATCAGCCAGCGAGGCAGGGTGCGGGCGCGGCCTGGCGGGTATGCACCAGTCGGTCCGCCGCCACCGGTTCGCCGAGCAGGTAGCCCTGGTAGAAATCGCAGCCCAGCTGCCGCAGCTGCTGTTGCTGACCGGGGGTTTCGACGCCCTCGGCGACAACCTTGAGGTTCAGCGTGCGGCCCAGGGCCACGATCGAGGCGACGATCGCGGCGTCGTCGGCATTGGATTCCAGCTCGCGGACGAAGGCGCGGTCGATCTTCAGCTCGGTGGCCGGCAAGCGCTTGAGGTACAGCAGGCTGGAGTAGCCGGTACCGAAATCGTCGATGGAGATCCGCACGCCCATGCGTGTCAGCTCGTCGAGGATGTCGACGCTGGCGTCCGCATCGCGCATCGCGGTGGTCTCGGTGATCTCCAGCGTCAGGCGCGTCGGGTCCAGCGCATGCCGCGCCAACGTGTCGCGCACGGTTTCGACCAGCGATGGCGAGGAGAACTGCAGCGGCGACAGGTTCACCGCGATGGAGGGCACATCGTGGCCTGCGCAGTCCCATGCGTGCAGCTGCCGGCAGGCTTCGTCCAGCACCCATTCGCCCAGGCTCAGGATCAGCCCGCTGCGTTCGGCGGCGGCGATGAACGCCCCCGGCGGCAGCAGCCCCATGTCCGGATGCTGCCAGCGCAGCAGCGCTTCCACGCCCGCCATGCGGTAGTCGGGTGCGGCGAACTTGGGCTGGTAATGCAGCACGAGTTCGTTGCGCTCCACCGCGCGACGCAGGTCGTTCAGCAGCTTCAGCTGCTGGTGCGCGCTGATGTTCATCGACGGCGCGAAGAAGGTGTAGCCGTTCCGGCCGTTGTCCTTGGTGTGGTACATCGCGGCATCGGCGTGCGCCATCAGGTCGCGCTCGGTCACGCCGTCGGAGGGATACATGGCGATGCCGATGCTGGCGGTGACCTGCACGTCGATGCCCTGCGCCTGGATCGGCAACGACACGGCATCGAGGATGCGCTGCGCGACCACCGCGGCATCGTCCGGGTCGGTGGAGGGGGCGACCAGCACGAATTCATCGCCGCCAAGCCGCGACAGCGTGTCCTGGCTGCGAAGCAGGCCGCGCACGCGCGTGGCGACGTCGGCGAGCAGCAGGTCGCCGGCCTGGTGGCCGTAGGCGTCGTTGACGCTCTTGAACCCATCGAGGTCCAGGAACATCACCGCCAGCGACTCCTGCTTGCGCTTGGCCTTCTCGATGGCCTGTTCGATGCGGTCCTGCAGCAGCACGCGGTTCGGCAGCTTCGTGAGCGGGTCGTGCAGCGCGGCCTGCACCAGTTCCTCGTTGGCGCGCGCCAGCGAGATCGCGAGGTGGCGGGTGCGCAGGTGCATCTGCCGGTCCAGCACGGACACGATCAACGCGATGCCCATGATGGCCACGGTAGCCACCACCACCAGCACGGCCAGCCATTGCGCGGGCACGCCACCATCGCGCGCCGCGCCGCACCAGCTGTCGGCCGGGAAGCGGGCAGCGGCCATCCCGGTGTAGTGCATGCCGACGATGGCAAACCCCATCACCACGGCGGCCGTCAGGCGCATCCCGTGCCGGCGGTGGCCACGCCGGAGGTGGAAGGCGATCCACAGCGCAGCACCGGAGGCGACCACGGCGATGACGATAGACAGCGCAAACCACAGCGGGTCGTAGTCGATGCCGGGCTGCATGCGTAGCGCGGCCATGCCGATGTAGTGCATCACCGCGATACCCGCGCCCATCAGCACGGCCCCGAGGCTCAGCAGGCGCAAGGGCAGGTCGGGACGCGAGACCAGCCACAAGGCGAACGCCGAGACGCCCACCGCGGCGAGCATCGAGTAGAGGGTGATGGCGAGGTCGTAGCCGAGCGGGATGGGCAGGTCGAACGCGAGCATGCCGACGAAGTGCATCGACCAGATGCCCAGGCCCATCGCCATCGCGCCACCTGCCAGCCACCAGCGCGCCGCGGCGGTACCGCGGGTGGTGGTGACGCGGCCGGCCATGTCCAAGGCCGTGTAGGACGCCAGGATGGCGACCAGCAGCGAAAAGAGGACGAGGACCTCGTTGTAGGTTCCGGACATGGGGCAGGGGCCGACGCCGGGGACGGGCGTCCGTCAGACTGTATCGGCCGCTACGCTTCTGACTTGAGCGCCGCGGCCGCCACCGAGGCGACCGCGGGCAGGACCGGACGCCCGGTCAGACGCGCCCGAACACCAGGCTCGCGTTGGTGCCGCCGAAGCCGAAGCTGTTGGACATCACCGTATCCAGCGTCGCGTCGCGGCTGGCCTGCACGATGGGGAAGCCCGCCGCGCCTTCATCGAGGGTCTCTATGTTGGCCGAGCCCGCGATGAAGCCGTCGCGCATCATCAGCAGGCAGTAGATCGCTTCGTGCACGCTGGCCGCGCCGAGCGAGTGGCCGGACAACGCCTTGGTGGACGAAATCGGCGGCAGGGTGTCGCCGAGCGCGGCGCGGATCGCGTCGAGTTCGATCACGTCGCCCAGCGGCGTCGAGGTGCCATGCGTGTTGAGGTAATCCAGCGGCTGGGTGACGCCTTCCAGCGCCATCTGCATGCAGCGCACCGCGCCTTCGCCGGATGGCGCCACCATGTCGGCGCCGTCGGAGGTCACGCCGTAGCCGAGCAGTTCGGCATGGATGCGCGCGCCGCGCTTGACCGCGTGGTCATAGTCCTCAAGCACCAGCATGCCGCCGCCACCGGCGATGACGAAGCCGTCGCGGTCCGCGTCGTAAGGACGCGAGGCGTGGGTCGGGTCGTCGTTGCGCTTGCTCGACAGCGCGCCCATCGCGTCGAACATCATCGTCAGCGCCCAGTGCAATTCCTCGCCGCCGCCGGCGAAGACGATGTCCTGGCGGCCGGCGCGGATCAGGTCCGCCGCCGCGCCGATGCAGTGCGCGGAGGTCGCGCAGGCCGCGGAGATCGAATAGCTGACGCCCTTGATCTTGAACGCGGTGGCCAGCGTCGCCGACACCGTCGAGCACATCGTGCGCGGGACCATGTACGGGCCGACCTTGCGGATGCCGCGTGCGCGCAGCAGGTCGGCCGCTTCGATCTGCCATTCGGCCGAACCACCGCCGGAACCGGCGATCAGGCCGGTGCGCGGCTGGCTGACCAGTGCCTCGTCCAAGCCGGCATCGGCGATCGCATCGCGCAGCGCGATGTGCGCGAACGCGGCCGCGTCGCCCATGAAGCGCTTCTGCTTGCGGTCGATCTGCGCGTCGAGGTCGATCTCGGGCGCGCCGCCGACCTGGCTGCGGAAACCGAGCTCGGCGTACTGCGGGATATGGCGGATGCCGGAGCGGCCTTCGCGCAACGCGGCCGACACGGTGTCCGCGTCGTTGCCCAGGCAGGAGGTGATGCCCAGGCCGGTGATGACGACACGGCGCATCAGAAGCTCTCCGTCGACGTGAACAGGCCCACGCGCAGGTCGCGCGCGGTGTAGATCTCGCGGCCGTCGACCAGCATGCGGCCATCGGCCACCGCCAGCACCAGCTTGCGGTTGACCACGCGGCTGATGTCGATCTCGTAGCTCACGCGCTTGGCGGTGGGCAGCACTTGGCCGGTGAACTTCACTTCGCCGGAGCCGAGCGCGCGACCACGGCCGGGCGCGCCGATCCAGGTGAGGAAGAAACCGGTGAGCTGCCACATCGCATCCAGGCCCAGGCAGCCGGGCATCACCGGATCGCCGAGGAAGTGGCACTGGAAGAACCACAGGTCCGGACGGATATCGAGTTCGGCGCGCACCATGCCCTTGCCATGCGTGCCGCCGTCCTGGCGGATCTCGGTGATGCGATCGAACATCAGCATCGGGTCGTTCGGGAGACGGCCGCTGTCGGGGCCGAAGAGTTCACCGCGCGCGCTGGCCAGCAGCTGTTCGCGCGAGAAGGAAGCGGGGGCGTTCATTGCGTCGTCCGTTCTGCGAAGGCGCAAATAATGCACACATGTGCATACGCTTGTCTTGATGCAAATCAACCGGGTTTTTCCATACGCCGGCGTACCATCGTGGAAGTGCAATTTCGGCAAGGGTTTCACGCGATCCGCCCGCATCTCCACACGCGTGCGTATCCAACGCGCATGCATCCATGCGATCGCGTACGGCCGCCGATATCATCGCGTGATGCGCAAGATCATCCACATCGACATGGACGCGTTCTACGCGTCGGTGGAGCAGCGCGACGATCCGTCGCTGCGCGGGCGACCCGTGGTCGTGGCCTGGCGCGGCGAGCGCTCGGTGGTGTGTGCGGCGTCCTACGAAGCGCGCGTGTTCGGCGTGCGCTCGGCGATGCCGGCGATTCGCGCGGAGCGGTTGTGCCCGCAGGCGGTGTTCGTGCCGCCCGATTTCATCCGCTACAAGGCGGTGTCGCGGCAGGTGCGCGAGATCTTCTTCCGTCATACCGACCTGGTCGAACCGCTCTCGCTGGACGAGGCCTACCTCGACGTCACCGCGCCGAAGACCGACCTGCCGACGGCCACCGCCGTGGCCGAGACCATCCGCGCGCAGATCCGCGAAGAAACGCAGCTGACCGCCTCGGCCGGCGTGGCGCCGAACAAGTTCCTCGCCAAGATCGCCTCGGACTGGCGCAAGCCGGATGGCCAGTTCGTCCTGCGTCCGCACCAGGTGGAGGCGTTCCTGACGCCACTGCCGGTGGAGCGCATCCCGGGCGTCGGCAAGGTGATGCAGGGGCGCTTGAATGCGGATGGCATCCGTACCGTCGGCGACCTGCGCCTTCACCCGCAACACGAGCTGGAAGCGCGCTACGGCAGCTTCGGCGGCAGCCTGTACCGGCGCGCGCGCGGCATCGACGAGCGGCCTGTCGAACCGGACCAGCCGGTGCAGTCGATCTCCTCCGAAGACACCTTCGCCACCGACCTGCTGTTGTCGGAACTGGAACCGCACATCGTCCGCATCGCGGAAAAGGCATGGCAGGCCAGCCGCAAGACCGAGCGCGTGGGCCGCACAGTGGTGCTGAAGCTGAAGACCTCCCAGTTCCGCATCCTCACCCGCAGCTTCACGCCGGAATCGCCGCCGTCCTCCGCGCAGGACTTCATCGATATCGCCCTGGCGCTGCGCGAGCGCGTCGACCTGCCGGGCGCCACCCGCTACCGACTGGTGGGCGTGGGGCTGTCGGGGTTCCGGGATCGGGATGAGATGGCGACCCAGCCTGGCTTGTTCGACGGAGCGGAGTTGGCTGCCGGTTGAGCCGAAAAAAAGCCCGGCAATGCCGGGCTTCTTCCTGTCGCGTGCCGCCGTCGAATTACTCGGTCGGCTGGTAGCGCAAGCTCAGGCCGTAGGTGCGGCCGGCCTGGTTGTACCAGGCGACGGTTTCGTACTCGCGGTCGAACACGTTGCCCACCTTCGCTTGCAGCGTCCATGCCGGCGCGATGGCGTACTCCAGGCGCAGATCCAGCGTGCTGTAGCCGCCCAGGCGGACCGTGTTGGCCAGATTGTCGTAGCGCTCGCCTGCGGCGTTGAACGTCAGGCCGGTGCGGAACGCGCCGAACGCGCGATCCACGTCGACGCGCGCGGTGTTGCGCGGACGGCGTGCCAGCAGGTTGTCGTCGTTGAAGCCGGCCGACCGATTGCGCGGATCGGTGTGGCTCAGCTGGGTGGCGATGTCGAAGCCTGCCACCGCGACGTCGACGGTGAACTCCGCGCCGCGGATGCGGGCTTCGTCGATGTTGTTGGGCAGGAAGATCGCCGCGTCGTAGGAGATCAGCTGGTCCACCTTGTTCTGGTAGACGTTGAACGTCCAGTTCCAGGTGTCCGCGTACTGCGCGATGCCGAGGTTGACGCTCTCGGACTCTTCCGGCTTCAGGTCCGGATTGCCGAAGAACGGGTAGTACAGGTCGTTGAAGCTCGGCGCCTTGAAGCCCGTGGCCACGCTGGCGGTCAGCTTCAGGCCGTTACCGAAGCCGAACCCGTAGCCCAGGCTGCCGGTGGTGTGGTTGCCGAACTGCTCGTTGTCGTCGTTGCGGACGCTGGCCTGCAGCTGGTGCGCGCCGAAGCGGCCCTGGTATTCGACGAAGCCGGCCAGGTTGTCGCGCTGGGTGACGTCGAAGTCGGTGGCGCTTTCCACCTTGTCGTCCTGCCAGTCGATGCCGGCGGTCAGCAGCTGGTTGGCGGCCACGGCGAAGTCGCCCTGCGCCGACGCCACGTAGCGACGCGTCTCGAAGTAACCGGACGGCACGTCATCGTGGAAGTCGTCGGACTTGTCGTCGTTGCGGCCCAGGCTCAGCAGCAGGTTGACCTTGTCGCTCGGCGCGTAGCGCAGCTTGGTGCCCAGCACCTGCTGCACGGTTTCGGATCGGTTGGTGAAGCTGCCGTCGAACTCGCTCTCGCCGTCGGCGCGCAGCGCGTTGGCTTCCAGCGTCAGCGTATCGGTGAACGAGTAACCGCCGCGCAGGTTGGCCGAGGTATTACGGTAGCCGTCGCGGTCGGGTTCGTCGGCGAAGCAGCCGGCACCGAACGGGTTCGCGGCATCCCCGCTGGTGCCGCGGCAGGCGTTGAAGCCGTCGGTGCGCGTGTGCGCCACGTCGGCGCCGAACCAGCCGCGGCCGATGCCGCCGCCGATACCGGCGCTGGCTTCACGCGTACTGTCGCTGCCCACGCCGATGCGGAAGTTCGGCCGCACCTTGCCGGTGTTGCGGCGGGTGAACACCTGGATCACGCCGCCGATGGCTTCGGAGCCCCACAGGCTCGAGCGCGGACCGCGCACGATCTCGACGCGATCGATCTGGTCGATCGGCAGGTCCTGCAATGCCGGCAGGCCGGCGGTCGCCGAGCCCATGCGCACGCCATCCACGAGCACCAGCACGTGGTCGGATTCGGCACCGCGCAGATTGAGCGTGGTGATCTTGCCCGCGCCGCCCTGGTTGGCGATCGAGATGCCGGCGCGTCCCTGCAGCAGTTCGCCCAGCGAGCGCGCCTGGCTGCGCTGGATCGCGTCGCGGCCGATCACCTGCGCGGGAACCAGGCTGTCTTCGACGGCCACTTCCGTGCGCGTGCCGGAGACGATGATCTCGTCGAGGTTGGTGGCCTCCTGCGCCTGCGCTGCAGCGGGCAGCGCCATCGCGACCGCGAGGGCCAGCAGGGAAGGGGAGGAAAAAGTACGGCTTTGCATCGGAACAACTCCATCGCGCGCCCCGCGCGCATTCTTCGGCGTGGAGTCGCGATGGAAAGGGATGCGGAGCGGACAGCGCAGGCGAAGCGGCGCGGCACGCCGCGACGCCCTCCGCATCGCAACCAGTGGACTCCCAGGCCGGTCTCCGGGCTTGCGAACGAGTGCAGGGCACTCCGCCGTGGCGCCTTCCCATGCGTCGTGGACGCACAGTGGCCGATGCCGCGGCTGTCTTCGCCTACCGTTGCGGGGGCAGCGCCGGAATGCCGCCGTGGGGCGGGTCACCGGCTTCCCGTTTCAACCCGGCACGAGGCGCGGGTCACCTGAAAGCGCGCGCAGTATACGGGAAGCGCTCGCGTCGCCGTCAGGCGCGCGGTCGCCGCGGGCGATCAGTCGTCGCCGCGCGAGTCGAACAGGTTCAGGGACGGGCCCGTGTCTTCTTCCTGCTCGGTGTGGGTCGTCGTCACCGGGCCGGCGGCAGGGCGGCCACGCGGTGGCGGCAGCAAGGCCGCGGCCGCGTCGTAGGCCACCAGTAGTTCGCCGCGGCGCGCTTCGGGCAACTGCTGCCAGTGGCAATCCAGCAGGGCGCCTTCCAGCGCATACAGCAGGTTGAGACTCGGGCGGAACCCCGCACGCTTGACCCGGATGAAGGCCTCGACCGCGCCAACCGACTCCAGGTCCTCCTGCGTGCGCAGGCCGACCTGGCGGAGCCAGGCGGCGGACTTGGGGCCGATGTTGCGCAGCTTGGTGCCTGTCATGTCAGCGAATCCAGGAAAATGGCGGCGATGCGTTCCATGCCTTCCTGGTCGTCCGCATCGAACCGGGCCAGGCGGGGGCTGTCCAGGTCGAGCACGCCGACGAGTTCGCCCCCTTTCACCAGCGGGACCACCAATTCCGAGCGCGATGCGGAATCGCAGGCGATGTGGCCCGGGAAGGCGTCCACATCGTCCACGCGCTGGGTCTGGTGGGTGCGTGCGGCGGCTCCGCAGACCCCCTTGTCCAACGGGATCCGCACGCAGGCTGGTAAGCCTTGGAACGGACCGACCACCAATTCCCGGCCATCGAAGAAGTAGAAACCCACCCAGTTGAAGTCCGGAAGGGCGTGGTAGACCAGTGCGGCCAGGTTGGCGGCATTGGCGATCCGGTCCGGTTCGCCAGCCAGCAGGGCGCGCGCCTGTTCGACCAGCTGCGCGTATTGTTCCGGCTTGCTGCCGGTGAGCGTTTGGGAGGCGAATGACATGCCGTCGATTCTACTCCCGGCACTTCGCGGCGGCCCGATATGATGCATTCCATCGGCAGGCCTGACGGGGAGACGGGTAGGCATGAGCGCAGGTGAAGACGAGGCCAGCTGGCGCGGCCATGGGGTGACGCGGCTCGAGGCGTTCGTGGATGCGGCCTTCGCGTTCGCGGTGACCCTGCTGGTGATCTCGGTGGACAGCATCCCGGACAGCATCGGCGCGCTGCTGCAGGCGCTGAAGAACGTGCCGGCGTTCGCCGCCAGCTTCGCGATGGTGGCGATGTTCTGGTATGCGCACGTGCGCTGGAGCCGTCGCTACCGCCTCGGCAGCGTGCCCGCCACCTTGCTCAGCCTGCTGCTGGTGTTCCTGGTGCTGGTCTACGTGTATCCGCTGCGCCTGTTGCTGGGCACCTTCTTCGCCTGGATCACCGGCGGCTGGTTGCCGATGCCGCTGAACGACGCCAACGGGGCGCGCCCATTGGCCTTCATGTTCACCTTTTACGGGTTGGCGTTCGCGTCGATGTCGGCCTGCATCGGCGGCCTGTACGCGCTGGCGTGGCGTGCGCGTGCGCGCCTGGAGTTGGATGGAGAGGCCGCCGCCAACGCCGCGGGCGAGTTCGCTTCGCATGCGTATTTCGTCCTGGTCGGGCTGCTGTCGGTGCTGATCGCCGGCCTGCTGACCGAAGACTCGCGCTCGTGGCAGGTCGCGCTGCCGGGCAGCGTGTACTTCCTGCTCTCGTTCACCGGCCTGCTCCACGTGGCGGGACAGCGCTGGGGCGCGCGTCGCTGGCCGGCACGCGCGGAGGATTGAGGCGATGGACAGGCTGTTCGTCACCGGCACCGATACCGGCGTGGGCAAGACCGTCGCCAGCGCCGCGCTGCTGCATGCGTTCCGCGCACGTGGCCTGTGCGCGGTGGGCATGAAGCCGGTCGCCAGCGGCTGCGAACGTATGCCCGATGGCTGGCGCAATGAAGATGCGCTGGCCCTGCAGGCCGCCAGCGATCCGGTGCCGCCCTACGAGGACGTCAATCCCTACGCCCTGCCCGCGCCGCTGGCGCCGGAGATCGCCGCGCGCGATGCGGGCGTGGACGTGCAACTGGGTGTGCTGGTGTCCGCGTTCGAACGCCTGCATCCGCTGGCCGACATGGTGCTGGTGGAAGGTGTCGGCGGCTGGGCCGCGCCGCTGACGGCCACGCTCGACCAGCGGCACCTGGTCGAACAGCTGCGCCTGCCGGTGGTGCTGGTGGTCGGCATGCGCCTGGGGTGCATCAACCATGCGCGGCTCAGCGCGCGCGCGATCCAGGACGACGGCGCGCGGCTGGTGGGCTGGATCGCGAACGAAGTCGACCCCGACATGGCGCGCCGCGACGAAAACTTCGCCCTGCTGTCGGCGCGCATGCCCGTGCCTTGTTGGGGACGGTTGCCGCATGCCCCGGGTGCGCAGGCCCAGGCGCTGGCGACGTCCCTCGCGTTGCCCTGATCGCGGACAATAAAAAACCCGGCAGCGTGGGGGCTGCCGGGTCGGGCTTGCGCGGAGGGAGGGGAGGGCCGCGCAATAACCGGTTGAAGCGGGCTTACTTGGCCTTCGCGGCCTTGGTCGCCTTGGCCACGGAGGCCTGGACGTTGTCGGTCGCGGTTTCGAACTGGGTCTTCACCAGCTGGCCGAAGGCTTCACCGGTCTTCAGGCTCAGGCCGAACACTTCCTGGCTGGCGGCGACGACGCGCTCGGCGTTGTCCTTGGCGACCTGCAGGCCCTTCGGCCACAGATTCTTGTAACCGTCGAGATCACGGGTCTCGGCCAGCTCGCCGAAGAAGGCGGTGGTGGCGTCGACGTTCTTTTCGAAGGTCTTCAGCTGCACGCCGAACACCGTCTCGGCGCTTTCCAGGGCCAGGCGGTTCGCACGGGCCGCAGCGGCCGCGAACTGGTGCGTGAACTGGCTGAAGCTTTCGTTGAATTGCGTGGTCATGGCGTGCTCCTAAAAGGGGATTTCCATCTGTTGCGGCGCAGCATAGAGGGATCCATGTTGCAGCGCAATAACCGGCGTATGGAAATCCGACGAACGGTCAGGAGCCGTTAAAAATCAAACGCTTGTATGGCGTGGTCTGGAACCGGTTCCAGCGCTCAGGGGCCGGTATAGCGGCAGCCGGAAGTGCAGGTTTCATGCACCACGACGGCGCTTAGCAGCGGCAGCACCGGCTTGGCCTGGTCCCAGATCCACGTGGCCAGCTGCTCGCTGGTGGGGTTGTCCAGGCCCGGGATGTCGTTGAGGTAGTGATGGTCCAGCCGGTCGTAGATCGGCTGGAAGGCCGTCTTCACGTCGGCGAAGTCCATCACCCAGCCGGCGCGCGGGTCGATCGGCCCGGACAGGTGCAGCTCGATGCGGAACGAATGTCCATGCAGGCGCGCGCACTTGTGGCCGTCCGGTACGTGCGGCAGGCGGTGTGCGGCTTCGACGGTGAAGACCTTGAAGATGTCCATGCGGCGGATCCTGGAGCGTGGAAGCGCGCGGCACCGCCGAGGGTGCCGCGCGCAGGGTGCAGCTTAGCGGGCCGGGCGCGACTGGCCCTGGCGGGCGCCACCGGGGCGACCGTCGCGGCGCTGGCCGCCGTGCTTCTTCGGGCCGGCATGCGCGTGGCGCGGCGCATCGCCGTGCGGGCGACGCGCGTGCTTCTGCGGGCCGTTGCGGCGCGGGGTGCGCTCGCCGCCCGGCAGGTCGGCCTTGCCCGGCGCGCTGTTGCCCCAGCGGATCGGCGTCTGCGGCTCGAAGCCCGGCACGTCGCGCAGGTCCACGTCGCGGCCCAGCATGCGCACGATGGCGCGCAGGTACTTGGCTTCATCCTGCGCCACCAACGAGATCGCTTCGCCGGTCGAGCCGTTGCGGCCGGTGCGGCCGATGCGGTGCACGTAGTCCTCGGCCACCATCGGCAGGTCGAAGTTGATCACCTGCGGCAGTTGGTCGATGTCGATGCCACGCGCGGCGATGTCGGTGGCGACCAGCACGTTGATGCGGCCGGCCTTGAAGTCGCTGAGCGCGCGCTGGCGCGCACCCTGCGACTTGTTGCCGTGGATCGCCGCGGTCTTGATGCCGCTCTTGTCCAGGAACGTGGCCAGCTTGTCGCTGCCGTGCTTGGTGCGGGCGAACACCAGCGTCTGCACGCGGCTGTCCTTGGCCAGCAGGTGCAGCAGCAGGTCGCGCTTTCGGCTGCCATCGACCGGATGCACGCGGTGGGTGATGGTCTCGGCCACCGTGTTCTTCGGCGTGACCTGGATCTGCTTCGGGTCGTGCATGAACTCCAGCGCCAGCTCGCGGATCGGATCGGCGAAGGTCGCGGAGAACAGCATGGTCTGGCGGTTCTGGCGGGGCAGCTTGGCGAGGATGCGCTTGATCGACGGCAGGAAGCCCATGTCGAGCATGCGGTCGGCTTCGTCCAGCACCAGGATCTCGATGCCCGACAGGTCCACGCTACGGCGTTCGAGGTGGTCGATCAGGCGGCCCGGGCAGGCGATCACGAGATCCACGCCACGGCGCAGCGCGTCCAGCTGGTTGCCCATGCCGACGCCGCCGTAGATGGTGGTGCTGGGGATGCGCAGGTACTTGCCGTAGCTACGCAGGCTGTCGTGCACCTGCACGGCCAGTTCGCGGGTGGGGGTCAGCACGAGGGCGCGCGGCTTGCGCGGGCCGCCCCGCTGCACTTCCTGCGGGGTGGTGGCCAGGTACTGGATCAGCGGCAGGCCGAACGCGGCAGTCTTGCCGGTGCCGGTCTGGGCGCCCGCCAGCAGGTCGTGGCCGGCCAGGGCCAGCGGGATGGCCTGTTCCTGGACGGGGGTGGGCTGGGTGTAGCCCTGTTCGTCGAGCGCGCGCAGCAGGGCGGGCGCCAGGCCTAAGGTTTCAAACGTCATTGTCGAAGCTCCAAAGCCGGTCGGCCGGACGCGCGCGCAACACCGGCACGGAAGCGTGCGGCGGCATGGAACGCGCGGAATGCGGCAAGACCGTGACTCGAAGCGTTCCCTGAAACCGCGCTGCGAGAAGGGGTGCGGAGGCGCCAAAACGGCGCTACCGAGCTTGCGCAACGAAAGAAGTCGGAGCGGGGCGGGCGCGGGAATTCGCGGGGAATTCCCTGCGCCGGCGGACCATCGGGGAAACGAACGGCCGCAGGCAAGCGGCGCGCACTGTACCCGAATCCGGGGCTGAATGGGGGAATCCCCGCTGAAAGCGCGCGCTGCGACCGATTGTCGCAGTACGGAAATCAAGGGTTTGCGGGCGTATCATGGCCCGTGAAGACCCACGTAGCCGACCGCCATGAGCCTTCGCATCCTCCGCCAGAACGACGCCCCGGTGCCCGGTTCAGGGACCGGCGACGCCGTGGTCTGCCAGGCCGCGCGCGGCTGCAGCGGCTGCCTGGTCCGGCACCTGGCCGTCTGCGCGGCGCTGCCGGTGCAGAAGGCCCAGGCCATGGAATCGCTGGCCGATGACGTCCGCCTGGTGGCAGGCGAGGCGCTGGTGCGCGAAGGCGAACCCCGCCGCGGCGTGTTCACGGTGACCAAGGGCGCCCTGCGCCGGATCCGCCTGCTGCCGGATGGCCGTCGCCTGGTCGCCGGGTTCCTGATGCCGGGCGACTTCATCGGCTTCAGCGGCACCTCGCACTACAAGCACACCATCGAGTCGATCACCGACAGCACGCTCTGCGAGTTCTCGATGGCCGACATGCGCAGCCTGTGCAACGACCACCCCGAACTCGAGCGCGAGCTGCTCGAGCGCGCATGCGTGGAACTGGACGCCACCCGCAGCAACCTGATGTCGCTCGCGCGCCTGAACCCGATGGAGCGGTTGGCCGGCTTCCTCGTCGACATGGCGCAGCGCCGCCGCCGCCAGGGCCAGGACGACACCGAAGTGATCCTGCCGATGACGCGCACCGACATCGCCGACTACCTGGGACTGACCGTGGAAACCGTCAGCCGCAGCTTCACCCGCCTGCGCCAGGAAGGCAGCATCGCCACCGACGATCCGCACCACGTGCGCCTGCTCAACCGCGCGCGCCTGGACGCCTTGGCCGAAGCGCGGGCCTGAAGCTCTGCTTTTTGTAGGAGCGACGTGAGTCGCGACCGCACGCCGCACTTGCAAAGACAGGCATCGCGCACGCGGAACTCATACCTTCATCGCGGGATCCGTCCGTGCAAAGGCACTTCATTCTTGCGGTCGCGACTGACGTCGCTCCTACAAGGGTCCGGCCTCCCTGAGCAGCTTCCCGTCCTGCAACCTGTAGCGTGCATCCGCCACGCCCTCCGGCGGCACGGCATGGCTGATGATCACCGCGCTGCGTCCATGCGCGGCGTCGGCGAAATCGCGCATCAGCGCGTCGGCGGTGTCCTGGTCCAGGCCTTCGGTGGGTTCATCGAGCAGCAGTAGCGGCGCGTCACGCAACAGCGCGCGCGCCAGCGCCAGCCGGCGCACCTGTCCGGCGGAAAGCGTGGCGCCGTTCTCGCCGACCCACGCATCCAGGCCATCGCTCAGGCCGAGGACGTGCGCATCCAGATGCACCTGGGCGAGGACGGACCACAAACGCGCGTCGTCGGCGTGCGGATCGCCGAGCCGGAGGTTCTCGCGCACGCTGCCGGAGAACACCGGCGCGTCCTGCGGCAGCCACGCGATGCGCGCATGCCAGTCCGCGGACGCCAGGGTGCGCAGCTCGATGCCGTCGAACGAGACCTCGCCGTTCTGCGGTTCGCACAGCCCGAGCACCAGCGCCACGAGCGACGATTTCCCCGCGCCGCTGTCGCCGGCGATGAGCACGTGTTCGCCGGGTTCGATGCGCAACGTCGCGTGGTCGAGTACGCGGCGCGACGTGCCCGGCCAGGCGAACGTCACGTCGTGCAGCACGAGCGCGCCTTGTGCCGCAGCCCGGTGCTTGCCGGCACCGACGCGCGTTCCCGGTGCTTCGACCACCTCTTCCAGTCGTCGCACGGCGATGGCGGCTGCATGCCATGCCTGCCAGGCGGGCGCGATGGCGCTGCATGCCTCCAGGACCGCGACCGTCATGAAGAACAGGGCGCCGGCGAGCGCGGCATCGAGCCGTCCCGCGTCTACCGCCGACAGCAGCAACCACAGCATCGCAGGCAGCGCGCACGCGGCCACCAGCGCCTGCAGCAGCGTGGCATCGGCGAGCCGGCGACGACGCAGGCCATCCCAGTGCGCGACATCGCGACTGCGCGCATCGAGTGCTTGCAGCCAGGCCGATGTCGCCTCCATCGCCGCGAGGTCCACCTGGCCCTCGATGCCTTCCTGCACGCCGGCGCGCAGTCGCGTGCGCGCGTCGGCGCGGGCATCTTCGAGTGCGGCCGCGCGACGGACCGACCACCAGGGCGCCGCCACGCCGAGCAGCAACAGCACCACCAGCAACACGCCGCCTGCCGCGGGAAGGATGCTTGTTGCGATGCCCGCCGCCAGCACGCACAACGCCAGCACGGCGAGCAAGGGGCCGACGGCGCGGACGAGCCGTCCGTCCACCGCCTCGATGTCGGCCAGCAATCGGGTGACCAGCTCGCCGACGCGGTGGTGGCCTAGCCCGAGCGGCGCCCGCGGCAGTGCACGCCGGAAGAACCACACCCGCAGGTCGCGCGCGATACGCAACGTGGCGTCGTGGCCCACCAGCTTTTCCGCATACCGCGACAGGATGCGAACGAAGGTCAGCGCGCGGATACCGGCGGACGGACCGAAGAAGTTGAAGCCGAGCGCGCCGGTGCCTGCCAATGCAGCGGCGGTCAGGAAATGCCCCGAGACCGCGAGCAAGGCGGTGCCCGCCATCAACGTCAGCAGCAGCAGGACCACGGCCAACGTCGCCAGGCGGCGATGGACGCGAAGGACATCACGCAGGCGAGGGTCCTGTGCGCTCAAGCGCCGTCCTCCGTCGTGCTCAACCGGCCATCTCGCACGTGCCATACCGTCGTCATGGCTGCCATCGCGGCCGCGCTGTGCGTCGCCATCACCACGCAGCGTCCTTCCGCGAAGCGCACGATCGCCTGCAACACGGCCGCTTCGGTGTCGGGGTCGAGGAAGGCGGTGGGCTCGTCGAGCAGCAGCAGGTCGGGTGAGCGAAGGAACACGCGCGCCAGCGCCACGCGCCTTGCTTCGCCGCCCGACAACCCGAATCCACGCTCGCCGATCACGGTGTCCAGTCCGTCCGGCAGCCGGTCGGCGAAGCGGAGCACCTGGGCGGCATCGGCGGCGGCGCGCAGTTCTTCGTCGCTCGCCTCGGGCCTGGCCATCCGCAGGTTGTCGCGCAGGCTGCCGGCGAACAGGAACGGGCGCTGCGGCGCGTAACCGATGCGCAGGCCATTCGTGTGGATCAGCTCGCCTGCGGTCGGCGGCACGAGATCCGCGAGGACATCGAGCAAGGTGCTCTTGCCGCCGCCGCTGGGGCCGACGAGTGCCACGCGCTGCCCACGGTGCAAGGCGATGTCAGCGGCTTGCAGGGCATCGCGCGTTGCACCGGCGTGCCGCACCGTCACGCCGCGTGCCACGACGAGCGGTGCCGAAGGGGCGTTGAGCGGCGGGACCGGTTCGGAAGACGAGTGCTCGGGCGTATCGAGCAGGGTTGCGAGCTCCTCCATGGCCGCGCGCGCACCGGCGCGGTCGTGGTAGTGCGTGGCGAGCCGGCGCAACGGCGCGTAGAACTCCGGCGCCAGCAGCAGGCAGAACACCCCCGCGCCCAGCGTGAGCGGCGCGGTGCGCAGGTCGAGCATGCCGAGATAGCTCAGGCCCAGGTACAGCGCGATCATCGCAACGCTGAGCGAGGCGAAGAATTCCAGCACCGCCGACGACAGGAAGGCGATGCGCAATACGCGCAGGCTGCGCACGCGCAGCTCCTCGGCGGCCGCACGGATGCCTTGCAGCTCGGCCTCGCCCCGGCCGTACACGCGGATCAGCCCCAACCCGCGCAGGCGATCGGCGAAGTGGCCGCCCATGCGCGCCAATGCCTGCAACTGGCGACGGCTGGCGGCTTCGGCGCCCCAACCGACCAGCATCATGAAGACCGGCACCAGCGGCATCGTCAGCAGCAGGATCAGGCCGACGGTGCGATCCACCGCGAACACGGCCAGCAGGATCGCCAGCGGAACGCCGACGACTTCCGCCCGCACCGGGACGAAGCCGCCGTAGTAGCCCTCGACGGCATCGACGTGCGTGCCCAGGTGTTCGGCCAGTGCACCGCTCTGCTGCGAGCGTGTCCACGCCGGACCGCGCGACACCACCGCGCGCGCGAGGCGGGCGCGCAGGGCGATGCGGATGCGTTCCACCGCCTGGTCTGCCCAGCGCCGTCCTGTCCAGGCGAGCAGCGCGCGTGCGACGAGCACGGATAGCAACGCCGCGAGCCATGGCGACTGCGCCGCCACCGATTCGCCGGCGACGAAGACGCGCTGGATGCACAGGGCGATCAATGCGGCCTGCGGTACCAGCAGTACGCCGGCCAGCACGGCGCAGGTGCTGGCGCCGCGCAAGGGCAGCGCAGCGTCGCGGCCCAGCGCCTTCAGCCGCAGCGCGGCGGTCGGCGCCGGCGCCTGATCGGGGGCAGTCCCCTTCATGCCGGCAAGGGCTGGCAGCCCAGTGCGGCGAGGATGCCGTGCAGCGCGGGGTGCTGCATCAGCCACGGCGAGGCGATGGTCAGCACGCCCGCGGCGAGCACGAAGCCGGCAGCGACGCGACGGAAGGCCGGTTGCTGCCACCGTCGGCCCAGGCGTGCACCGGACCATGTCAGCGTCACCATCATCGGCAGCGTGCCGAGGCCGAAGGCCGCCATCGTCAGCGCGGCATCGCGCACATTCGCCTGCAGCCACGCGACCGTCAGCAGGCTGAGGCTCAGTCCGCACGGCAGCCAGCCCCACAGCGCACCCGCGGCGAGGCGACGTGGCAGCGTGTCCGCAGGCAGGACGCGCGCATGCAGCGGCCGCAGCGCCTGCCAGATCTTCGCGCCGGGACGTGCGAGGACATCGAGTCGCCCGCGCTGGTCGAGCAAACGCAGCGCCAGCACCACCAGTGCTAGGCCCACGCCGATCCGCATCGCCAGCACGGCGGTGTCATGGCGCGCCAGCGACAACAAGCCGCCGCCGAATGCGCCGACCAGTGCGCCGGCCAGCGCGTAACCGCCCACGCGGCCCAGGTTCAACTGCAGCGCCTCGCGCCAGCCCTGGCGGGACGACATCGCCGAGAACCCGGTGGCGATGCCGCCGCACATCACCGCGCAGTGCGTGCTGCCCACCAGCCCCGCGAGCAGCGCGGCGAGCAGGACGGGAACATCAGGCCCCATCGTCGCCTTCGCGCGGGGACGGAACGGCGGGCGCGACCGGGCGCGGCGGTGCGTCGTCGAGGATGTCGAGCGCCGGCGTATCGAGATCGTCGAACTGGCCCTTGCGCACCGCCCAGGCGAACGCGGCGATGGCCAGCCCCAGCAGGAGCAGGCTGATCGGCAACAGCATCAGCAGGATGTTCATGCGGCGAGTCTCCGGTCGTCGCGCGCCAAGCGCAGCGCATTGACGGTCACTGCCAGCGAGGATACCGCCATGCCGAGTGCGGCGATCCACGGCGTGACCAGGCCGGCCGCCGCCAGGGGCACGGCGAGCAGGTTGTAGCCGGCCGACCACGCCAGGTTCTGCTTCACCAGCTTGCGCGCCAGGCGCGCCACGCGCACCGCGTCGGCGATGCGCAGCAGCGAGGGGCCGGTGGCGACGAGGTCCGCGGCCTGTTGCGCGAGCGGTGCGCCTTCGCCCATCGCGATGGACACATCCGCGCCTGCCAGCACCGGCGCATCGTTGAGGCCGTCGCCGACCATCGCGACGATGCGGCCTTCCTGCTGCAGCTGGCGCACCCGCGCCAGCTTGTCCTCGGGCGACTGGCGCGCGAGTGGCGACGCGATGCCGAGCGCATGCGCCAGGCGCTGCACGGCGCCGTCGCTGTCGCCGCTGGCCAGGTGCAGCTGCAGGCCCTGCGCGCGCAATGCGTCGAGGGCGGCGGCTGCGTCCTCGCGGGGACGTTCGTTCAAGGTGAAGCGCGCCACGCCGTACGTGCCGTCGCCCAGCCAGAGCCCGCCGTCATCCGTGCGTCCCGCCGCCCAGTCGGCCCGACCGAAGCGCCAGCGACGGCCGTCCACCTCGCCTTCCACACCGCTTCCCGGATGCGCGACGACCGCCTGTGCCGACGCGCGGCTGTCGACATCCGCGAACGCCGACGCGATCGGGTGGCCGCTGTCCTTCTCGAGCGCCGCGGCGATACGGGTTGCCGCATCGGCATCCACGCCGTTGAAGACCTCGACCGCCACGCGCGCCGGGCGGCCATCGCTGAGGGTCCCGGTCTTGTCGAACACCATGTCCGTGGCGCGCGCCAGCGTGTCGAGCGCTTCGGGCCGGGTCGCCAGCACGCCGCAACGCGCCAGCGCGCCATGCGCCGCGGCCAGCACGGCGGGCACCGACAGCGACAGGGCGCAGGGGCAGCTGATCACCAGCAGCGCCAGCGTGACTTCGAACGCGCGCTCTGGCTGGTACATGCGCCAGCCCACATAGACGCACACCGCCAATACCAGCAGGCTGACCACGAAATGGCGGCCGACACGATCGGCCAGCTGCGCCATCGGGGGGCGATGCCCCTGCGCGCGATCCACCAGCTCGGCGAGCTGCGACAACCGCGTGGCGGCGCCGGTGGCGGTGGCGCGCAACCGGGCGGGACGCTCGCGGCAGGTGGTGCCCGCATACACGGTGTCGCCGACGCGTCGTCGCACCGGGCGCGATTCGCCGGTCAGCAGTGCTTCTTCGAAATCCGCGTCCTGGTCCAGCAGCACGCCGTCGGCCGGTACGCCGTCGCCGGCGGCCACGCAGACGGTGTCGCCGATGCGCAATGCGGAAGGCGGCACGGATTCGCGCGTGCCGTCCGCGCGTTCGCGGGTGGCGAAGACCGGCTGCGCCCGCGCCAGCGCATCCACCTGCGCGGTAGCGACGTTGCGCGCGCGCTGTTCCAGCATGCGCGCGGCCAGCAGCAGGAAGACGAACATCACCGCCGCGTCGTACCAGACATGGGTGCCGCCGCGGATCGTTTCCGCCAGGCTGGCGAAGTAGGCGAGCAGCGTGGACCCGGCGATCAGTGTGTCCATGCCGAGGTGGCGGGCGCGCAGTTCGCGCGCCATGCCGGCGAGGAACGGCCAACCGCTGTAGAACACCACCGGCGTGCTGACCAGGAAAGTCAGCCAGCGGAACAGGTCGCGCGTGGGCAGCGGCATCGTCGCGTTGACGTCCAGGTACAACGCCTCGGCGAGCATCATCGCCTGCAGCGACCCCAGGCCGGCGACGCCCAGGCGCAACAGCCAGCGCCGGCGCTCGGACAGGCGCGCCTGTTCGCGCGCATCGCCCGTGGCGAGGTAGGGCCGGTAGCCGAGCATCGCCAGGCGCTCAAGCAGCGTGGACAACGTCGTGCGCGCAGGATCCCAACCGATCCGGATGCGTCCGGTGACGGCGTTCGCGGTGGTGTCGAGCACGCCGGCTTCGCGGGCGAGGGCGCGGTCGATCAGCCAGGCGCAGGCGGCGCAGCGCATCCCGTCGGTGAGCAGCACGATCTCGCGGCCGCCGTCGATCGCACGGCTGTGTTCGTCGAGCAGTTCGGGCCGATCCCAGCTGTCCAGGTCGCTGCGGGTGGCCTGCACGCGGTTGGCGGCGGCGCTGCGCAAGCGGTAGTAGCTGCCGAGATCGGCGTCTTCGATCCACGCGGCGGCGGCGGCACAGCCGTCGCAACAAAATGCATGCCCGCCTTCGATCCGCGCCGTCGTGCCGTCGGCGACGGGTTCGCCACAGTGATGGCACCGCGCGACCGACATGTCCATGCGCGGGTGCTCAACCGCCCCCGTGCGAGGGAGCCAGGCGGACGGCCTGTGTGTCCTTCTGCAGTCGGCCACGGATGCGCCAGCTGCCGTCCTGCGGCGAGAGCTGCACGTTCCAGTCGTGCGCGGTGTCGACCTCGGCCGGCGCGCGCCAGCCGGCGGTGTCGCGGGCCAGCGGCAGGCTCACGTCCTGCGCCGCCTCGGTCGGATGGGCCAGCGTCAGCACCAGCGGCGACGTGCCGGCGAAATCACCGGTCACCGCGGTCAGCTCCACGTGGTCGCCGCGCACCTGCACGATCGCGCTCAGCTTGCGCCGCGTGGCGTTGTCGTCGGGGCCGAGGTCGGTGGTCTGGATCTGCGAGACGCGCTGCACGTCGTCGATGACGGGGTCAGCGCCACCGGCGCGCACGGCGGTGACGACCAACCAGATGCCGGCAACGACCGACGCCAGGGGCAGGCCCCAGACCAGCCACACCATCGGTTCTTTCCAGAAGGGGCGGCCCGCGTCGGCGGAAGAGGATGTTTGCATTGTCATTGGATAGGTCCGAAGTAGCTGCTCTCCACCGATTTCTCGGTGCCGGTATCGAGGTCGCGCACGGTGAAGGTAACCGGATGGCGTCCGCGCACGTCGCCTGTCGCGGTCGCGGTGACGGCCAGCGACAGCACTTCTTCCGGTGCGGCCTTCACGGTCAGGTCGCCATCGCGCAAGGCGATGCCAGCGGTGCCGGAGGCCAGCGTCACCTGGTAGGTATGCGCCTGCTGATCCTTGTTCACCAGTTTCAGCGTGTAGCTGTTCTCGACCTGGCCACCGGCGACTTCGCGATACAGCGCGTTGCGGTCGCGCAGGACTTCCGCGATCAGGACGTCGCGGTTGAACACGCCCCAGCCCCACGCCATCACCAGCGCCAGCAGGATGGCGCCATAGACGAAGATGCGCGGCCGCAGCACCTTCGACGGTTTGCCGTCGATGGCGTTCTGGGTGGTGTAGCGGATCAACCCTTTCGGGTAGCCCATCTTGTCCATCACGTCGTCGCAGGCGTCGATGCACGCACCGCAGGCGATGCACTCGTACTGCAGGCCGTTGCGGATATCGATGCCGGTCGGGCACACCTGCACGCAGATCGTGCAGTCGATGCAGTCGCCCAGTTGTTCGGGGACGAACTTCGGCAGCGGCTCGATCACCGCGCCGGCACCGGCGAAGGTGATGGTGCCGTGCGCACCGAGGCGCTGGTCGGCGAGGCTGGGATGCGCGGCGGCGCGCATCACGTAGTCGTAGGCGGTGGTGTTCTGGAGCAGGCCGCGCGCGCGTTCCAGCACGCTGCCCAGGCCGCGCTTGCGCGGGCCGCGCGGTTCGCCGCGCATCGGGTCGTAGGCGATGATCAGGGTGTTCCGATCGAACATCGCGGCCTGGAAGCGCGCATAGGGGCACATGTACTTGCAGACCTGCTCGCGCAGGAAGCCGGCGAAACCCCACGTGGCCAGCGCGTAGAAAAACACCCAGAAGGTTTCCCAGCCGCCCCAGGCGAACGGCCACAGGCGCGCGCCCAGGTCGGTGATGGGCGTGAAGAATCCGACGAAGGTGAAGCCCGTCCACAGCGCGAACACGGCCCACAACACGTGCTTGCCGCCCTTGCGCAGCAGCTTGTTCGCGCTCCAAGGCGCCGCATCCAGCTTCATGCGCGCGCTGCGGTCGCCTTCGGTCCAGCGTTCCATCCACAGGAACACTTCCGTCCACACCGTCTGCGGGCACGCGTAGCCGCACCACAGGCGGCCGGCGAGCGCGGTGAAGAAGAACAGCGCCATGGCCGCGATGATCAGCAGTACCGCCAGCAGCAGGAAATCCTGCGGCCAGAACACCAGCCCGAAGACGTAGAACTTGCGCGCGGGCAGGTCGAACAGCACCGCCTGGCGATCGTCCCACTTCAGCCACGGGAACACGTAGTACATGCCCAGCAGCCACCAGACGGCCGCCACGCGCAGGCGGTTGAGCGTGCCCGCCACGTCGCGCGGATACACCTTGCGTTCGCTGACGTAGAACGAGTTGCCCTGCGCATCGACCACATCCAGCGGGATGCGGCGCTTGCTGTCGGAGGCGGGGGAGGGAGGCGAGGCTGGCGTGGACATGGCAGTGTCTGTCTTGGCTGGCATCATGCTCGCGCCGCGCGGGCGCGCGAGGGAGCGACGGTTTGTCGCAGGCAGCGCTTGCTCAGTCCGGCGGCAGCGCGCGGTTGAAGCGACTCGCAGGGCGCAGCAGGATCCAGGTGAACAGACTGCTGGCGGCCGTGGCGAGCCAGAACATGAAGAAACCCAGCGTGTAGCCGAGTTCGCGGCTGATCGCCAGGTCGGGGAAGGTCATGTCGCGCAGCGTCAGCGGGTCGACGAAGGCGAAGAACACCATCGTCGCCACGCCGGCAGCGAAGAAGCTGGGCCAGAGCACCGCCCCGACGCGCTGCGCGAGCGGCCGGGGCGGGTGGTCGAGGCGGGGCTCGGTGAAATCGGTCATTTCGCGCCGGCTGCCGCCTGACCCTCCTTGTGCGAGAGCGACCAGACGTACGAGGCCACGAGACGCGCGCGGGTTTCGCCCAGCAGCTCACGGTGGGCGGGCATCACGCCATGGCGACCCTTGGTGATGGTGGTGCGCATGCTTTCCTTGCTGCTCCCGTACAGCCAGTAGTCGTCGGTCAGGTCGGGCGCGCCCAGTTCCCGGTTGCCCTTGCCGTCCACGCCGTGGCAGGCCACGCAGAGGCCATCGTACAGCGGCTTGCCCTGGGCGGCCATGAAGTTGTTGCTCATGCCTTCCTGCGGGTTGTTCAACACGTTGACGTAGGCGACGACGTAATCGACCGCGTTCTCGCCGCCCATGTTGGTCAGCGCGGTGCCCCATTCCGGCATCACGCCTTCGCGACCGTCCAGCACCGTCTGCAGCACGAGGTCCGGCGTGCCGCCCCAATGCCAGATGTTGTCGGTGAGGTTGGGATAGCCGATGGCGCCCTGGCCCGACGAGCCATGGCAGGTGGCGCAGGTGTTGTTGAAGATCGAGCGGCCCAGTGCCAGCGCCTTCGGATCCTGGGCGAGCTGGTCGATCGACTGTCCGGCGAAAGGCGCGAAGGTCGCTTCCAGCTTCTTGTCCTGCACCGCCTTCACTTCGTCGTGCTCGCCGGTGGAGGACCACTTCGCGTAGCCGGGCACCACGCCCAGGCCGCCGTACCAGGCGATGTAGCCGATGCTGAAGACGATGGTGATGTAGAAGAGGTTGATCCACCACTTCGGCAGCGGCTTGTTGTACTCGGTGAGGTCGCCGTCCCACACGTGCGAGGTGTCTTCGGGTGCGGGGTCGCCGGGGCGACGGCGTCCGGTCCACCACAGCAGCCACACGCAGCCCAGGATGTTCAGGACGACCAGCGCGACGATGAACCAGATCCAGCCTGCGCTCATGGGTTGTTCTCCCCTTCCTCACCCAGCGGCATGCGTGCCGCATTCTCGAAATCCGCCTTGCGGCGCGGGCTCCACGCCCATGCCCAGCCGGCGATGAACAGCACGATCAGTGCCCCTGTCACGATCCCCGAAACCATGGCTCAGCCTCCCCTCGGCGCGGCCTTGCCCAGCCCTTGCAGGTAGGCGACCACGGCGTCCAGTTCTGTGCGGCCTTCGACATCGGAGGCGGCGTTGTTGATCTCTTCGTCCGTGTACGGGTCGCCGATGCGCTGCAGCGTCTTCATGCGCTGGGCCACTTCGGCGCCGTCGACCTTGGCGTTCTCCAGCCAGGGGAAGGACGGCATGTTCGATTCCGGCACCACGTCGCGCGGGTTCAGCAGGTGCACGCGGTGCCAGTCGTCGGAGTAGCGGCCGCCGACGCGCGCCAGGTCCGGTCCGGTGCGCTTGCTGCCCCATTGGAACGGGCGGTCGTAGACCGATTCGCCGGCCAGCGAATAGTGGCCGTAGCGCTCGGATTCGAAACGCAGCGTGCGGACCATCTGCGAGTGGCAGTTGTAGCAGCCCTCGCGGATGTAGATGTCGCGGCCCGCCAGTTGCAGCGCCGGGTAGGGCTTCACGCCTTCCAGCGGTTTGATCGCCTCGGCCTGGAACATCAGCGGGACGATTTCGGCCAGGCCGCCGAAGGACACCGCCACTGCGATCAGCACCGCCATCAGGCCGACGTTCTTCTCGACTTTCTCGTGCGAATTTCCGTTACTCATGTCGTCGGCTCCTCAGGCGCGCGCTTGGCTGGCATCGGGCTGCAGGATCGGCTGCGGCGCGACGGACTTGGCTGCCTGGAAGGTCTTCCAGGTGTTCCAGGCCATCAGCAACATGCCGGTGAACACCAGCAGGCCGCCGCCCAGGCGGACCAGGTAGTAGGGGTAGGTGGCGTTCAACGCTTCGACGAAGCTGTAGGTCAGCGTGCCGTCGGCATTGGTGGCGCGCCACATCAGGCCCTGCATGACGCCGGCGATCCACATCGAGGCGATGTAGAACACCACGCCCAGCGTGTGCAGCCAGAAGTGCGTGTCGATGGCCTTGACCGAATGCATCTGCTCGCGGCCCAGCAGCTTGGGCAGCATCGCGTAGACCGAGCCGATGGTGATCATCGCCACCCAGCCCAGGGCGCCGGCGTGCACGTGGCCGATGGTCCAGTCGGTGTAGTGGCTCAGCGAGTTGACCGTCTTGATCGACATCATCGGACCTTCGAAGGTCGACATCATGTAGAACGACAGCGAGACGATCAGGAACTTCAGGATCGGGTCGGTGCGCAGCTTGTGCCACACGCCGGAGAGCGTCAGCACGCCGTTGATGGCGCCGCCCCAGCTGGGGGCCAGCAGGATCAGCGAGAACACCATGCCCAGGCTCTGCGCCCAGTCCGGCAGCGCCGTGTAATGCAGGTGGTGCGGGCCGGCCCACATGTAGATGGCGATCAGCGCCCAGAAGTGCACGATCGACAAGCGGTAGGAGTAGACCGGGCGTCCGGCCTGCTTCGGCACGAAGTAGTACATCATCCCGAGGAAGCCGGCGGTCAGGAAGAAGCCCACCGCGTTGTGGCCGTACCACCACTGCACCATCGCGTCGACGGCGCCGCTGTAGATGGGGTAGGAGTGCAGCAGGCCGCTGGGCAGGGCCAGGCTGTTGACGATATGCAGCAGCGCCACGGCGATGATGTAGGCGCCGAAGAACCAGTTCGCCACGTAGATGTGCTTCACCGCGCGCTTGGCGATGGTGCCGAAGAACAGCACGGCATAGGACACCCAGACCACCGCGATCAGCACGTCGATCGGCCAGATCAGCTCGGCGTACTCCTTGCCCTGGGTCAGGCCCAGCGGCAGCGACACCGCCGCGGCCACGATGACCAGCTGCCAGCCCCAGAACACGAACGCCGCCAGCTTGTCCGAGATCAGCCGCACGTGGCTGGTCCGCTGCACCACGTGCAGGCTGGTGGCGAACAGGGCGCAGCCGCCGAACGCGAAGATCACCGCGTTGGTGTGCAGCGGGCGCAGCCGGCCGTAGCTCAGCCACGGCAGGTCGAAATTCAGCGCCGGCCAATACAGCTGCGCGGCGATCAGCACCCCCACCAGCATCCCCACGATGCCCCAGACCACGGTCATCACCGTGAACTGGCGCACCACCTTGTCGTTATAAGTCCCCTGGACGCCTTGCATGCGGCCTCTCCTATTCTGGTACGGTGGATTTTCGGGTCCGGCCAGCCGGGCCGCATTGATCAGGATCAACCCCCCCCCCCGCCGGCCGGTGGCCGCGGGGCGCGCAGGATGCCGCAGGGCAGGGCGAAGGGGGGTGCGACAGATGGTCGCCCCCGTCCATGACAGTGGGAGGGCTAGAATCCCCGCCAGACAACCGGGAGCCGCATCCCCATGCCGGACATGACCGTCGTCGAACTGTCCCGTCTGCAATTCGCGCTGACGGCAATGTATCACTTCCTGTTCGTGCCGCTGACCCTGGGGCTGTCCTTCATGATCGCAATCATGGAGAGCGTCTACGTCATGACGGGGCGCGACATCTGGCGGCGCATGACCCTGTTCTGGGGCACGCTGTTCGGCGTCAATTTCGCGATGGGCGTGGCCACCGGCATCGTGATGGAGTTCCAGTTCGGCATGAACTGGTCGTACTACAGCCATTACGTAGGCGACATCTTCGGCGCGCCGCTGGCCATCGAAGGCCTGATGGCATTCTTCCTGGAAGCGACCTTCATCGGCCTGTTCTTCTTCGGCTGGGACAAGCTGAGCAAGGTGCAACACCTGGTGGTCACTTGGCTGGTCGCGCTGGGATCGAACTTCTCGGCGTTGTGGATCCTGGTGGCCAACGGCTGGATGCAGAACCCGGTCGGTGCGGTCTTCAATCCCGAGACCATGCGCATGGAGATCACCGATTTCATGGCGGTGATCTTCAACCCGGTGGCGCAGGCGAAGTTCGTCCACACGGTGTCGGCCGGTTATGTCACCGGCGCCATGTTCGTGATGGCGATCAGCGCGTTCTACCTGCTGCGCGGCCGCAACGCCGACTTCGCCAAGCGCTCGATGGCGGTCGCCGCCAGCTTCGGCCTGGCGGCGGCGCTGTCGGTCGTCGTGCTGGGCGACGAGAGCGGTTACGCCACCAGCGAGCACCAGAAGATGAAGCTCGCCGCCATCGAGGCGATGTGGGAGACCGAGCCCGCGCCGGCCGGCTTCAATGCCTTCGCGATCCCCGACCAGAAGAACCAGACCAACCACTACGCCTTGCATATCCCCTACGTGATGGGGCTGATCGGCACGCGTTCGTTCAACACCGAGATGCCAGGCATCCTGGACCTGGTGGAGCGCGCCGAGGGCCGCATCCGCAATGGATTGATGGGCTACGAGGCGCTGCAGAAGCTGCGCGCCAACCGCAACGACGGCACCGCACGCTACATCTTCGAGGCGCACTGGCGCGACATCGGCCATGCACTGCTGCTCAAGCGCTACCGCGAGGACATCGGCAACGCGACCGAGGAAGAGATCGCGCAGGCCGCGCACGACACCATCCCGCACGTCGCGCCGCTGTTCTGGAGTTTCCGCCTGATGGCCGGGTTGGGTTTCTACTTCATCGCGTTCTTCGCGGTCGCGTTCTACCTCGCCAGCCGACAACGGCTGGACCGGTACCGCTGGTTCCTCAAGGTGGCGTTCTGGAGCCTGCCGCTGCCGTGGCTGGCGATCGAGGCCGGGTGGCTGATCGCCGAATACGGTCGCCAGCCCTGGATCATCGACGGCGTGCTGCCGACCTTCCTGGCCGCGTCGGGGCTGAAGCTGCACCAGATCATCATCACGCTCAGCGGCTTCGTGCTGATCTACACGGTGCTGGCCGTCATCGAGGTCTGGCTGATGCGCAAGCTGATCCTGAAGGGGCCCGAGCACCTGTCCGCGCCCGCACCGGACGCCCCCGCGCCACAACCGGCCTTCGCGGGCTGACGGGAGACGACGCATGGACACCATTCCCCTCGACTACGCGACGCTGCGCCTGATCTGGTGGCTGCTGCTGGGCATCCTGCTGATCGGCTTCGCGGTGATGGACGGCTTCGACCTGGGCGTGGCCACGCTGCTGCCCGCGGTGGCGCGCACCGACGAGGAGCGCCGCATCGTGCTCAACGTCATCGGTCCGGTATGGGAGGGCAACCAGGTCTGGTTGATCCTCGGCGGCGGTGCGATCTTCGCGGCGTTCCCGCCGCTGTATGCCGTGAGTTTCTCCGGCTTCTACATCGCGATGTTCCTGATCCTGTTCGCGCTGATCCTGCGGCCGGTCGGGTTCAAGTTCCGCAGCAAGGTGCCCGATCCGCGCTGGCGCGCCGCGTGGGACTGGGCGCTGTTCGTCAGCGGGCTGGTGCCAGCACTGGTGTTCGGCGTGGCGATGGGCAACGTGCTGCTCGGCGTGCCCTTCCATTTTGACGATACCTTGCGGGTGTTCTACGAGGGCGGACTATTCGGCCTGCTGACGCCGTTCGCCCTGTTGTGCGGCCTGGTCAGCGTGGCGATGCTGGTGATGCATGGCGCCGGCATGCTGGCGATGAAGACCTCCGGCGCCATCGCCGAGCGCGCGCGGCGCTACGGCAGCATCGCCGCAGTGGCGACGGCGGTGCTGTTCGTGATCGGCGGCCTGTGGGTTGCGCGCATTGATGGGTACGCGCTGCAGGTCGCGATGGATACCGCCGGTCCCTCGAACCCGCTGGCCAAGATCGCGGTCGCGCAGCCTGGTGCATGGATGGACAACTACGCCCGCTGGCCGATCACCTGGCTGTTGCCGGTGCTGGGTGTGGCGGGCGCGCTGCTGAGCGCCGTGCTGTTGCGCATCGGGCGCGCGGGGCTGGCGTTCCTGGCGTCGTCGATCAGCATCGTCGGCATCATCCTGACCGAAGGCGTGGCGACGTTCCCGTTCCTGCTGCCGTCGTCCACGCAGGCCGGCTCCAGCCTGACCCTGTGGGATGCGTCGTCCAGCCACATGACGCTGTTCATCATGCTGCTGGCGACGGCGTTCTTCCTGCCCATCATCCTGCTCTATACCGCCTGGGTTTTCCGCGTGCTGCGCGGCAAGGTCGACCAGGACGGGATGGGGCGCAACCCCAACGCATACTGAGGAGGCTTCCGCATGTGGTATTTCAGCTGGATCCTGGGCGCCGGCCTGGCGGCGAGCTTCGCCATCCTCAACGGCATGTGGTACGAGATGCGCGAGAACGACCGCGAGGCGACTTCGCGCGATTCCTGATCGCCCCGGCGTCTTCGACAAAAAAAGCCCCGGTTCGCACCGGGGCTTTTCGTTGCCGCATTCCGGCGCGTGCTGCGTCAGAACTCCTGCGAGAAGCGCAGGCCGATCGTGCGGGGCTGCGAGACGACCGTGTAGACCTGGCCGTTCGGATACTCCGGCACCACGCCCGCGGCACCGCAGACGGCTTCGGCGCACTGGGTGAAGCGGCTCAGCTCGCCACGCTCGTCGAACAGGTTGTTGACGTACACGTCCACCTTCCAGTTGTTGCGACGGTAGCCGGCCGACACGTCGACCGTGGTGTACGCATCCAGGTCGCCGAGGATCTCGCGTTCGGCCAGGCGCAGGTCGGACTTGCGATCGCCCACGTGCACCACCGCACCCTGCAGGAAGGCTTCGCCACCCGCCATGTCGAAGGTGTAGCGCGCGGTCAGGTTGCCCTTGACCTTCGGCGTGACCGGCAGCTGCGTGCCCTCCGGCGCCTCGGGATCCGTGCACTCCGTGACCGGATTGCCGTCGTCGTCGGTGAAGCCGCAGTAGTTCTCGGTCAGCTCCGCGTCGTAGAACGCGGCGCCGGCCGTCAGCTGCAGGTTGTAGGTCGCCGCGAACGCGAGCGAAAACTCGGCGCCGTTGATGCGCGCCTGGTTGGCGTTCTTGATCTCGGTCAGGCCGTTGGCGCCGAGGATGGAAAACTGGAAGTCCTCCCAGTCCTGGCGGAACACCGAGCCATTGAACGAGAGGCGGTTTTCCAGCCAGGTGGTCTTCCAGCCGAACTCGTAGTTGGTCAGGTAGTCCGACAGGTAGGGCGGCAGCGTGCCGCGGCGGTTGATGCCGCCGGGGCGGAAGCCTTCCGACCACGTGCCGTAGATCATCTTCGTGTCGTCGATCCGCCAGGTCAGGTTGAAGCGGCCGATGTGGCCGTTCTCCTTCACCCGCTTGTCGAAGAAGCTGCAGGGCGCGCCATTGAAGGTCGGCGCGCCGTCCGGGCAGGCCACTTCGCCGTAGCTCGATACCCAGCCCCAGTCGGCGAAACCGAAGAAGCCCTTCAGGCTGTTGTCGACCTCGAACCAGCGTGCGCCGGCGGTGGCGGTCAGGTCTTCGGTGATGTCGAAACTGAGTTCGCCGAACACGGCCTTGTCCTTGTCCTGACGCAGCTGCTTGGTCAGCCAGATCGTGTCCGGCCAGCCCGTGACCGACTGCACCGGCGACAGGCCATCGATCTTGTAGCGCTGCTCGATGTCGTGTTCCTGGTCCTGCATGAATACGCCGGCGACGAAGCGGAAGCGATTCTCGGTCGGCGAGGCGATGCGCAGCTCGTGGCTGGTCTTCTTGTAGCCGTCCACGCCCTGGATGTACTGCGACGGATTGACCAGCGAGCCGGGCGCGCAGGTGAACGTATCGGGATCGAAATCCGAACAGGTATACGCGCCGTACGCCGCCAGCGTGTCGTACCAGAAGGCGTAGTCGTTGTAGTCCTGCTCGACGTCGACGTCGCGATCCAGGCGTGCGAATGCGTAGGTCAGGTCGAAGTTACCGATCTTGCCTTCCACCGTCAGCGCGGCCTGCCACCAGCGGTCGTCGGAACTCTCTGGATAGAAGTGGGTCAGCGCCAGTTCGCCCACCTGCGGGTCGACCGCGAAGCCGCCCTTGGACTTCTGCTGCTGGCCCATGATGGTCGGCGTGATCGACCACGTGTCGTTGAGATCCACCTTCAACGCCAGGCGAGCGCCGGTGGTGTCGACTTCGTTGTAATCCTTCTTCACGCGGTCGGCGTTGTCGATGGTGCCGTTGCCGCCGGAGTCGGCGTCCCACGAGGGGAAGGTGCGCGTGCCATACACGTTGTCGATGTAGCCGGCGTCGTGCTTGTTCCAGGCGACCAGGCGGATCGCCGCGCGGTCGCTCATCGGCAGGTTGAGGAAGCCCTCGGCGACGTGGCCGATGCCGCCGTTGCTGACGCTGTTCACTTCCAGCCCGTAACCGGCGGCGAAGCCGGTGGGGTCGGGCTTGTTGGTGATGATGCGCAGCGTGCCCGCCTGCGAACTGGCGCCGTACAGCGTGCCCTGCGGACCGGCCAGCGACTCGACGCGGTCGATGTCGTAGATGTGGATGTCCAGCGGGCCCTGGATGGTGGTGACCGGCTGTTCGTCCAGGTAAACGCCCACGCTGGGCAGCGAACCGGAGTGGTTGCCGTCGCCGCCGCTGGCGACGCCGCGCATATAGATCTGCGCGAAGCCCGGACCGGCCGACTGGTACGACACGCTGGGCAGGTACTTCACGTAGTCATCGAAATCGGTGACATTGAGGTTCTTCAGCTGCTCCGTGCCCAGCACCTGGATGCTGATCGGCACTTCCTGCAGGTTCTCCACGCGCTTCTGCGCGGTCACCGTGATGGTGTCCAGCGTGGCCGCGGCGCGCTCGCCCTCGGCGGGCGGCGTGGCGGGTGCGTCCTGGGCCATCGCCGTGGCACCGAACGCGAGGTAGATCGCGGCGGTCAACGGGAACCTCGCCAGGGTCGACGGATCGCGCCGCCCCGGTTTTCTTCTGCTGCGGGTACTCATCCAGCTCACCTCTCTCCAGTGATGACGGTCAATCGGGGATGGAACTGTCCTCCGTGGAATCCGGAACCGCCGGATAGGCGCCCAACACAGGCCCCAAGGCGTTCTTCAACGGCTCCAGCCACGGTTCGTAATGCCGCCAGTGATCCACGCCTTCGCGGTAGATCGGCTGGCGGACCTGTTCGGAACTGGCGGTCCTGACGGGCCGCGCGTTCTCGAAGAAGCGCAGGCAACCGTCCTCGAACGGCAGCCCGCAGTAGTCCAGCAGGCGGCGCACCTCGGCCTCGGTGTCGTCCACTAGCTGTTCGTAGATCACCCGGTGCACGCGTCCGGGGAGCGCGGCGTCGTAGTGCGCCATCAGCGCCACGTAGTCGCGGTAGTAGCGCCCGATGTCCTCCAGCCCGTAGCTGAAGCCCTGTCCGCGCGCGAAATGCTGCTTGTAACCGGACAGGCAGCAGGCCAGAGGGTGCCGTCGGGCATCGATGATCTTCGCGTTCGGCAGCATGAGGTGGATCAGGCCGGTGTGGGCGAAGTTGTTCGGCATCTTGTCGATGAAGAACGGGCGGCCCGACTTGCGATGGATGCGGGTCGCCTCGAGGTAACGTTCGCCGAGCTTGCGCAGCGCATCGCCGTCCAGGTCCGCCAGCAGGTCGTGGTACGTCTCCGCGCCGTCCGCCCGCGCCTGTGCGCGCAGGTCGCGCGTGATCGAGGTGATCTCGGGCAGTTCCATCGTGCCTTCCACCGCCGAGTGGCTGGCCAGGATCTGCTCCAGCAGCGTGGAGCCCGCGCGCGGCATGCCGACGATGAAGATCGGGTCGGGTGCTTCGCAGCCGAGCCCCGTCCGTCCCGCGAAGAACGTGGCGGTGTGCGCGGCCTTCAGGCGCTCGGTGCGCGCATGCGTGTCGTCGGCGCTGTAGGCGAGCTGCGTGCGGCGCAACGCATTGCCGTCGCGGTAGTGCGCGAACGAGGGCGCGTACTCGCCCTCGTCTTCGAGCGCCTTGCCGAGCGCGAAGTCCAGGTGCAGGCGATGGTCGTCGGCGAGGTCGTCGCGCGCGCGCTGCGCGCGCATCACGCCGACATCGTCGTCGCTGAAGCGGAACGTCTTCAGGTTGGCCAGGCTCCACCACACTTCACCGAAGCCGGGCTCCCGCGCCAGCGCGCGCCGGTACGCCTCGATCGCGCGCGCGGCGTGGCCGGCCGTCTTCAGCGCGTGGCCGTAGCTCATCCAGATCTTGGCCTGGTCCGGGTAGGACGCCAGCACGCGCTCGTACAGCGCCAGCGCGGGTTCGTAGTCGCCCACGCGGCACAGGACGACCGCCTTGAGGTTGAGGTACGCGGGGTTGTCGGGGTCGTGCGCCAGCAGGGCATCGATGGCCTGCAGGGCCTCCTGCGGACGGTTGGCACGATGCAGCACCAGCGCATGGTTCTGCCGGGCGGCATGGAAGTCGGGCGCGAGTTCCAGGCATCGCGCGAGCAGGGCCTCGGCATCGTCGATGCGGCCGACGCGCGCGGCGACTTCGGCCAGCATGCGGATCGCGGCGACATCGGTGGGCGTGCGCTTCAAGCGTGCGCGCAACAGCGCCTCGGCCTCGGGAATGCGGTGGTCGGCGAGCGCGCCGGCGGCCTGCATCAGTTCGGGGTCGCGCGTCGAATAGCGCGTGTGCTGCAGGTAGGCCGCGGCGGCGCCGTCGGCATCGTTCATCGCGGCGAGGTGATCGCCCAGTTCGCGCCAGGCCTGCGGCAGGTCGGCCTTCAGGGTGAGGGCGCGCCGCAGCGCGGGCACGGCGGCATCGCCGCGGCCGGCTCGACCCAGCGCCAGCCCGTGTTCGAGATGGGCCAATGCCCACTGCGGGTGCTCGCGCACCAGCGGTTCCAGCACGTCGAGCGCATGCGATGCCTGGCCGCGGACCCGGTGCGAGGCGGCCAGGATCAGCAGGGCCATCGGGTGGCGGCCGACGGCGCGGATGATCTCGCTGGCCTGCTGGGCGGCCATCGCCGGATCGCTGGCCAGCAGGTGGCGGGCATGATCCAGCGCGGTGTCGAGGGTGCCGGTGGGCGAAGCGGCGGCGGTCATGCACCGTCCCTGTGCAACAGGTCGGTGATGCGTCCACGATCGTCCATCGGTCGTTCCAATCCGATTCCCCGCTGATGAAGTGCCCCTCGCTTTCAATCTATAGGCGAACCGGGGCGATTGGATAGGGCAGGAATACGCCTGATGCGAAAAAAACGAACCGGCAAAAAGTAATCCAACTTTCGTCATGCCGATGTGCACCAAGTGAGGGCGCCTGAGCCCCGTCGGCGCAGCGTCCCGGTGCAGGGGGACTGTGCCGCACCCCCCACGTCCGCGTAGGCTTGGGCGGCGCCGCCCGCCGGTACTTGCTGCGGCGCGCCATCATCGACGGGACCGCCATGCCAAGCACCGCCAGCCCCCTTCCCTTGGAGCACGCCCGCGCGCTGCCCGCCCGGTACTACGCCGGCGAGGCGATGCTGGCGATGGAGCAGGCCGCCGTCTTCCAACGCAGCTGGCAACTGGTCGCCCACCAAGGGCAGCTCGCCGAGCCGGGCGACCACGTGGTGGAACGGATCGGCGGCGTACCGGTGCTGGTGGTCCGTGGCCAGGACGGCGTGCTGCGCGCCTTCCCCAACGTGTGCCGCCACCGCGCCGGTCCGCTGGCGCTGTGCAACGGCAAGGGGGCACGTGCGCTGCACTGCAAGTACCACGGTTGGACGTACACGCTGGAAGGCCAGCTGCGCAGCGCGCCCGAGATGCAAGGCGCCGCGGATTTCGACGTCAAGGACATCCACCTGCCGCCGCTGCGCGTGCACGCCTGGCAGGGCCTGGTGTTCGTCGCCCTGCACGAGGACGTACCGCCGTTCGAAGAGGTCTACGCCGGCATCGCCGGGCGCATCATGCCGATCGACCTGGCCGCGATGCGCTTCCACCGCCGCGACAGCTACGACATCGCGTGCAACTGGAAGGTCTACGTGGACAACTTCCTCGAGGGCTACCACCTGCCGCACGTGCATCCCGGGCTGTCGAAGGTGCTCGACTACCGCGCCTACGACACCGAACTCTTCCCCTGGCATTCGTTGCAGCATTCGCCACTGCGCAACAGCGGCGACATCTACGGCGATGGCGACGCGTTCTACTACTTCGTCTATCCGAACGTGATGCTCAACATCATGCCGGGGCGACTGCAGACCAATCGCATCCTGCCGCTCGGGCCGGACCGTTGCCGCGTGGAGTTCGACTACTACTACGCACAGGACGATGCCGCGATGGCGCGCATCGCCAACGACCAGGCCTTCAGCGACGAAGTGCAGGACGAGGACATCCGCATCTGCGAAGCGGTACAGCAGGGCCTGGCGTCCGGCTTTTACGAGGCGGGCCGGTTGTGCCCGAAGCGCGAGAGCGGCGTGTGGCATTTCCACAATCTGTTGAGGGCGGCGTATGGCGATGCGTGACCGGTTCCTGCCCGCACTCCTGTTCTCGCTTGCCTTCATCGCCTCGCCCGCTGGCGCGCAGGACCTGCTGATCCAGGCCGGCCGCGTGCTCGACGTTGAAACGGGTCGGATGCTCGAGGGGCGCGACATCCTGGTGCGCGACGGACGCATCGTGTCGATCGCGCCGCCCACGAAAGGCGTGGATCCCCGCGTTCGCGTCCTCGACTGGTCCGCGCTGACCGTCGTGCCCGGCCTGATGGACATGCACACGCACCTGGCCGACGAAGGGCCCTATGGCGATCCCGCGACACCGCTGAGGAGCAATGCCGCGCGCGATGCCTTCATCGGCGCGCGCAATGCGCGGGCGACCCTGCAGGCCGGCTTCACCACGGTGCGGGATGTCGGGGTCTATCGCGGTTTCGCCGACGTGCAGTTGCGCGACGCGATCAACGCCGGCCTCGTGCCGGGGCCGCGCATGTTCGTTGCCGGCACCTACGTCACGGTCACCGGGGGCGGCGGCGAGATCACCGGATTGCCTGCGAGGACGGAGCTGCCGGCGATCTTCCGCCGCGGCGTCGCGGACAACGAAGCGGAGGTGCGCCAACGGGTGAACGAGATCCTCGACGCGGGCGCCGACTTCATCAAGTTGATCGCCACGGGCGCCGTGCTTGCCGACGGCACCGAGCCGGGACAATCCGAGTACACCGAGGCCGAGATCCGCGCAGCGGTGGAAGAGGCAGGGCATCGCGGCAGTTTCGTCGCGGCCCACGCGCACGGTGCGGAAGGCATCAAGCGCGCCGTACGTGCCGGCGTGCGGTCGATCGAGCATGGCTCGCTGTTGGACGACGAGGCCATCGCACTGATGAAGCAGCACGGCACCTTCCTGGTCGCCGACATCTACAACGGCGACTACATCGATACGGTGGGCCGGCGCGACGGCTGGTCCGCGGAAATCCTGCGCAAGAACCTGGACACGACCGAGGCGCAGCGCGAGGGCTTTCGCAAGGCTGTCGCCGCGGGCGTCAACATCGCCTACGGCACGGACAGCGGCGTGTATCCGCATGGCGACAATGCGCGCCAGTTCGCCTACATGGTCCGCTACGGCATGACCCCGCTGCAGGCCATCCGCGCGGCGACGCTGGAGTCGGCGCGGCTGCTGCGCAAGGAAAAGGAACTGGGCTCGATCACGCCGGGCAAGCTCGCCGATCTCGTCGCCCTGGCCTGCGATCCGCTGGCCGACATCGCCTGTCTGCAGCAGGTGCGCGGCGTGGTGAAGGGCGGCGTGCCGGTGGCGCGGGACTGACCGCCCATGCAGTCACACGACCGCAGGAAGATCGGCTTCTGGACGTGCACCGCGCTGGTGGTGGGCAACACCATCGGCATGGGCATCTTCGTGCTGCCCGCCTCGCTGGCACCGTTCGGCTACAACGCGCTGCTGGGCTGGGGCATCACGGTGCTGGGTTGCCTCGCGCTGGCGCGCGTGTTCGCAAGGCTGGCGCGCCTGCTGCCGGGCGCGGACGGTCCTTATGGTTACGTGCGGCATACGCTGGGCGACCTGCCGGCGTATGCGGTGCTGTGGTCGTACTGGGTATCGAACTGGATCACCCTCGCGGCCCTGGCCACGGGCGTGGCGGGCTATGCCGCCGCGATCTTCCCGCCGCTGGCGCGGGTGCAGCCGGCCGTGGTGTGCCTGGGCGTGCTGTGGCTGTTCGTGGGCATCAACCTGTTGGGCGTGCGCAGTGGCGGGCGCGTGCAGGTGGTGACCACGGTGATGAAGCTGGTGCCGATGCTGGCCGTCGCGGTGCTCGGCGCATGGACCTTGCTCGAATCCCCCGCGTCGTTCGGCGCGCATCCGCCGGCCAAACCGATCAGCCTCGGCGATGCGATGGCGGCGTCGACGCTGGCGTTGTTCGCGATGCTGGGCATCGAATCGGCGACGATCCCCGCCGCGAAGGTCGAGGACCCCGGGCGCACCATCCCGCGCGCGACGATGACCGGCACCGGCATCACCGCGGCGATCTATCTCGTGGTGTCCGCCGTGCCGTTGCTGCTGCTGCCGCATGCCGAACTCGCGCAGTCGAGCGCACCGTTCGCGCTGGTGATGGAGCGTTTCGCCGGCGAAGGGACCGGGCGGTGGATCGCGTTGTTCGTCGTCGTCAGCGGCTTGGGCGCCTTGAACGGCTGGACGCTGTTGAGTGGCGAAATGATGCGCACGATGGCCGACAACGGCACGATGCCGAAGGTGTTCGCGCGGACCAATCGCTTCGGCGCGCCGATCGGCGCCCTGGTGCTGACGGCCCTGCTCGCCAGCGCGATGGTGCTGATGAACTACAGCGAATCCGCGGTGGCGGGCTTCACCTTCCTCAGCACCGTGGTGACGGCGGCCAACCTGCCGCTGTACCTGGGGTGCTCGCTTGCATTGGGCGTGCTCTGGTGGCGTGGCCAGCGCGATGCGGGACGCGACCTGCTGGTCGCCGCCGTCATCGGCACGGCGTACACCGTGTTCGCCTTCATCGGCATGGGCGCGCAGCCCTTCTGGCTGGCGCTGGCGTTGATGGTCGCCGGCCTGCCGCTGTACTTCTTCCTGCGCCGTCGCCACGGCCACGCGGTGCCACATGCGTGATCCGCGCTACGACATCCTGTTCGAACCGGTCCGCATCGGCCCGGTGACGACCAAGAACCGTTTCTTCCAGGTGCCGCACTGCAACGGCATGGGCCATGCAATGCCGCTGGCGCACGCGGCCATGCGCGAGGTGAAGGCCGAGGGCGGGTGGGGCGTGATCTCGACGGAAGAGTGCGAGATCCATCCCAGCAGCGATCTCACCCCGTACGTCGAAGCGCGCCTGTGGGACGACCGTGACATCCCCGCGCTCGCGCTGATGTGCGACAAGGTGCATGCGCACGGCGCGCTGGCCGCGCTGGAGCTGTCGCACAACGGACCGACCGCCTCCAACCTGTACTCGCGCGAAGTGCTGCTGGCGCCGTCGCACCAGCCCTCCAAGTACGGCTATCCCTCGCAGGCCCGCGCGATGGACCTGCACGACATCGCCGAGTACCGTCGCTGGCACCGCGAGGCGGCGGTGCGCGGCATGAAGGCGGGCATGGACATCATCTACGTCTACGCTGCGCATGACCTGTCGCTGCCGATGCATTTCCTGCAGCGTCGCCGCAACCAGCGCGCCGATGCCTATGGCGGCTCGCTGGAGAACCGCATCCGCCTGCTGCGCGAAGTGTTGCAGGACACGCGCGAGGCGGTCGGCCATCGCTGCGCCGTCGCGCTGCGCTTCGCTACCGAGGAACTGCTGGGGCCGGCCGGTGTGGAACTGGCCGAAGCGCAGGACATCGTCGGGATGCTGGCCGAGCTTCCCGACCTGTGGGACGTCAACGTGGCGGCCTGGTACAACGATTCGGTGCCCTCGCGCTTCGCCCGCGAAGGCGCGCAGGAGCCCTTCATCGATTTCGTCCGCAAGGCGACGACCAAGCCGGTGGTCGGCGTGGGCCGTTTCACCTCGCCTGACACGATGGTCTCGCAGATCCGGCGCGGCGTGATCGACCTGATCGGCGCCGCGCGGCCCTCGATCGCCGACCCGTTCCTGCCGCGCAAGATCGAAGAAGGCCGCGTCGACGACATCCGCGAATGCATCGGCTGCAACATCTGCGTCTCCGGCGACATGACGATCTCGCCGATCCGCTGCACGCAGAACCCCAGCATGGGCGAGGAATGGCGCAAGGGCTGGCATCCGGAGCGGATCGCGCCGAAGGCGAGCGAAGCACGCGTGCTGGTGGTCGGCGGCGGGCCGGCCGGCCTGGAAGCCGCGCGCGCGCTGGGCCAGCGCGGCTACGAAGTGCACCTGGCCGACGCGCGGCGCGAACTGGGCGGGCGGGTCACGCGCGAGGCGCGCCTGCCGGGGCTGGCCGAATGGGCGCGCGTGCGCGACTGGCGGCTCGGGCAGATCGGCAAGATGGCGAATGTCAGCACTTACCTCGACTCCGCGCTGACGGACCAGGATGTGCTCGACTTCGGTGCGGACCATGTCGTCATCGCCACGGGATGCCACTGGCGGCGGGACGGATTCGGGCGCAGCCACGGGCTGGGCATCGCCGACTTCGCCGACAGCGCGCGCGTCTTCACGCCGGACGACCTGATGGACGGGCGCTGGCCCGAGGGCCGCGTGGTGGTGTACGACGACGACTACTTCTACACCGCCAGCGTCGTCGCTGAGGCGCTGCGCCTGCGCGGTTGCGAGGTCACGTACCTCACCCCGGACGACACCATCGCCTCTTGGAGCGCGAACACGCTGGACTACCGCCATATCCAGTGGCGCATGGCCGAGCTGGGCGTCGTGCAGTGCGTATCGCACCTGGTCACCGGCTATACGGGAACCACGCTCGCGCTGGAGCACGCGTGGAGCGGCGCAGCCTCTTCGCTCGACTGCGACGCGGTCGTGGTGGTCACGGCTCGCCTGCCCGACGATGCGCTCTACCAGGCATTGAAGGCGCGCGAGACTGAGTGGGCCGATGCGGGCATCCGCAGCGTGGCCTGCATCGGCGATGCGCTGGCGCCGGGGCTGATCGCGCACGCGGTGTACGCCGGCCATCGATATGCGCAGGAACTGGACGCGCCGCGCGACGGCGAGGTGCCGTTCAAGCGGCACTTCCATCACGACGCGCCGATGGCGTGATGCTCAGGCGAGCGCGCGATAGCGGAAGTCGCTGAACTCCACCGCGCCCGGGCCGGCGCTGTACAGCGCGACGCGCAGGCTGAGGAAGCCACCGAACACGTTGTGGTGCAGGCCGGACACTTCCATCCGCGTGTCCAGCCGCGTCCAGGTGCGGCCGTCGTCGTGCGAGTGGTGCCAGGTCACCACGTGGTGGTCGTAGGTCAGTCGCAGACGCACGCGCCGCGTCGGCATCGCTTGCCGCGCCCACGTCTGTTCCTCCGCGTACTGGAACACGCGCAGCCCGTCCGCCGTGAAGCCCAGGCCGACGAAGGCCTTCGGGTTGTAGAACAGCAGCAGGCCGCCTTCGCCGCCATCGACCAGGGTCAGCGTGACCTCGGCCTGATAGGCACGGTCGCCGACGATGCAGGCTAGGGGACTCCCATCCGCGGGCGACTGGCCTGCGCCGGCGAGGCGGAGGGATTTCGTGCCGTACCGCACGCGTCGCATCTCGTCCGGTCGCGGCGCGTGGAAGGCCCACTGCGTGCCGAGGCGATCGCTCGAGAAATCGTCCGACAGCGCGACGCCGGCGGTCCCCGCCTTGCCGCCGCGCGGCACGGGCAACGGGGCCGACAGGTCGCCGCCGCGTGCACGGAACCAGCCATCGTCCGTCCATTCGATCGGCTCCAGCAGCGTCTGCCGGCCGAGCGTGCGATAGCCGTTCTCGTAGCCGTGGTAGACCATCCAGCTGTCGCCGGCCGGTCCATCGACCAGTGTCGCGTGGCCGCGCGACCACCAGGGTTCGGCATCGCCCAGCGTGCGCACCAGCGGATTGTGCGGGCAGTGTTCCCACGGCCCGTGGATTGAACGCGAGCGTGCGGCGATCACCATGTGGCCGGTGATCGGGCCGGCGGTGCCGCCGACGGCGGTGACCAGGTAGAACCAGTCGCCACGCCGCGTCAGCTTGGGGCCTTCGGGCGCGAAGTTCTCGGTGATCCAGTCTTCCGGATAGCGCCAGGGCTGGTAGGCGGTTTCCAGCATGCCGTCGGTCGCCAGGCCATCGTCGGTGAGGCGCACCTTGCGGATGCCGTTGACGAACAGGTAACGCCGCCCGTCTTCGCCGACCGCGTGGCCCGGATCGATGCAGCCATCGATGCGCAGGTCGACCGGTTCGCTCCACGGTCCGCGGATGTCGTCGGCCCAGATCGCGTGGATCTTCCACGCCTCATCCTTCGCCAACGCTGGCAGGTAGATGAAGTAGCGGCCGTCGTGCTTGCAGAGATCGACGGCCCACACCGTACCCACATGCGTGCGCAACGCAGGGCCGAGCGGCGTCCAGGTGACGAGGTCGGTCGAGTGCCAGATCACCAGGCCGGGATAGGCGTCGAACGACGAGAACGTCATGTAGTAGTCGTCGCCGTCCTTGAGGATCGTGGGGTCGGGACGGTCGCCGGCGACGATGGGGTTGAGATAGGTGCCGTCGCCGAGGTCGGCCTTGCGTTGGCCTTCGACGCCGGTGGCGTGCGCCGGCGGCGCCGGCGCGCACGGCGTGGCAGCCGCCACGCGCGACGACAGCGGCCAGGTGGCCAGGCCGGCGAGTCCGGCCTTGAACAGTGCGCGACGCGAGGTGCCGGGCATGCGGACTCCGTGATCGCGCGGTCAGCGACGCACGGCGTACAGGCCGAACGTATTGCCGATGAAGCCGCCCGCCGTCTCCACGCTCAGCAAGCTGGCGTCCAGGCCGGTGGCGACGCTCTTCCAGTCGCCAGCGGTCAGCGAGTACGACGCTTCCAGGCGCGGGCCGTCGACGCGGAAGCGCAGTGACACAGGGCCGTGTCCTTCGTCCAGCGGAATGCGCGCCAGGCGATCGCCTTCCTTCCCGCCCTCGCGGCCGCTGCGCCGGTACAGCGACACCGCCAGTCCGCGCGCATCGCGTTCGACGCCGAGCACGTAGTGGCCGTACTCGTTCTGCAGCAACACGAGTCCCGCCAGTTCACCCGTCGCGGGCTCGAACGAAGCGAGCGTGGTGTCCAGCGTGGCCGCGTGATGCTGCACGCGGTGGGCGATGTACGACGGCTGGCCCGGCGCCGTGCCGAAGGCGCCCAGCGGCATCGTGCCCGGCGTGATCGTCAGGCCGTGCGCGCCGGTGGTGTACCAGCGGCTCTGCGGCGGATGCAGGGTCATCCACGACAGTGGCAGCGCGGGCGCGTCGAAGCGCTCGGTCCACGTCATCGGCCCGCTGGTGGGAAACGGTTGCGCATTGCGTGGCAAGTCCGGGCGCTTCACGACCATCGGCACGCGTTCGCCGCGGGGCAGGACCACCGGCCAGCCGTCCTTCCACGTCACCGGCAGCAGGAAGGTTTCGCGGCCGAGGTTGTACTGGTTGCCGCGGTACGGACGGGTGGCGAGGAACACCGCCCACCACGTGCCGTCCTTGAGCTTCACGAACTGCGCATGGCCGGTGGACGTCACCGGATCGGCGCGCTTCGGGTCGAGGTCGCGCTGGGTCAACGCGGGATTCGACGGCGAGGGTTGATACGGACCGGTGAGCGCGCGGCTGCGCCATACCATCTGCGCGTGCTGCTCGCCGGTGCCGCCCTCGGCCGCCGTCAGGTAGTACCAGCCGTCGTGCTTGAAGACGTGGGGACCTTCGACGTGTTCGGGATTCGTCGCCGGATCGGCGCCGCCGTCCACCAGCAGGAGGCGCTTGCCGACACGTTCGCGCGTGCCGAAATCGAAACGCTGCAGCCAGATCGCGCGATGGCCGTCGTAGCGCAGCTTTCCATCGGGGACATCGTTGTGGACCACCCACGCGCTGCCGTCGTCGTCGAAGAACAGCGAGGGATCGATGCCGCTGACGCCGAGCCAGATCGGGTCCGACCACGGGCCTGCGGGATTCTTGGCCGTCACCACGAAGTTGCCGCGATCGCAGTAGAAGCACGTGTTGGCGATGTAGAAGGTGCCGTCGTGGTGGGCGAGGGTGGCGGCGAACAGGCCGCGGGTCAGTTCTTCCTTCTCGCCGTAGTTGATCTGCCCGGGGCGATGGATCCCATTGCCCACCTGGGTCCACGACACCAGGTCGGTGCTGTGGAAGACCGGCAGGCCAGGGAAGTAGCCGAACGTGGAGTTCACCAGATAGAAATCGTCGCCGACGCGGATCGCGGACGGGTCGGGGTAGAAGCCCGCGACGACCGGATTGCGGAATTCATCCGCGCCCACCGGCGGACCGCCATCGTCGCCGTGGTAGCGCACTTCTCTGAAGACCGCATCGCCCGCCCATGCGGGACCGATCATCAACGATGCCGCCAGGATCCATGCGCAGTGCTTCAGCATCCGGTCTTCCTCTAGTAGGGGGCGGTCGCGGTCCGCCGTGCCCACAGCGCATGCAGGCCGCGCGCGGACAGGTCTTCGGGATGGCGCTGCACGCCGACGCCCAGCGTCGTCAGTGCGTGCGCGTAGGAGGCCAGCAAGCGGTCGTTGCCGATCAGGTGCACCTGCGCCGGGCGCGGCGCATGCGAGAGCAAGCCCGATGCGCGCAACTCGTGGCCGATCAGCAGGCCGGAGAGATACGAAGGCAGCGCCGGTTCGGCGAACTGCTGGAACAGGCCCGTCGTGCGCACGCCGAACAGGTGGTGCAGCAGGCCGCCGGCGTCGGCGCTGCGCTTCAGCCCGGCGTCGAAGGCGTAACCATCGAAGCGCACGTCGCCGGCGGGCATCAACCGGCCGAGGATGCTGTGCTGGCGCAACAGCGCGAAGAGTTCGCCGGTCATCGCGGTGGCGATGCGGTGCACCTGGCCGTCGCTGGGGGCACTCGTGGATAAGGAGCGGGACAAGAATCGTGGGGCCGCTCGCGTCAACCGATACGAGCAGCAGGTCAATTTGGCAGACATCGAGAAAGCTGCAGAACTGGCAGCGGCCCTGAACGTGCCCCTTGCCTATCTATTTGCTGATTCGGATGAGCTGGCCGAACTCATTCTTTCGTACAGCGCGCTCGACGCGAAGCAGAAGGCCAAGATTCTTGCTGATGTCAGGCAAAAGTCTGGTGCAGACAAATCGGGGGCTTAAGCCACCAGCTTGGCCACAGCGGCAGATAGATGTTCTGGACCCAAATGGGCATAGCGGAGGGTCATCGTTAGATCGGCATGCCCGAGCAGCTCGCGGACCGTGTTGAGGTCAACGCCAGCCATGACCAGCCGGCTCGCGAAGTGATGGCGCAGGTCGTGGAAGCGGAAGCCCTCGATCCGCGCTGCGGTCAACAGGGTGTCCCAGGACGACTTGATGCCGGAGATGCCGAACACGCTGCCCGAACTGCTGCCTTGCGATGCCCACTGACGGAGCACGGTCATCGCCTCGGCATTGAGGGGTACGTGGCGCTGCTTGCCGGACTTGGCGTTCTCCCGGCGCACCGTGAGCATCCGGGCCTGGAGATTGATGTCCGACCAGTCCAGCGACAGTAGTTCACCCCTACGCAGCCCCGTGTTCATCGCCAGCAGCACAACCGGGGTCAGGTGGTCTGCATAGGCGCCCTCGGGCACCTCTGGAAACAGAGGACGCTTGCGGGCTGCTCGCCACTCATTGGCGGACCTGCGCGCTGCGGCGTGTTCCAAGTCTCGCGTCGCAAGGACACACCTTAGGCGCTGCTCCTCTGCGGGGCTGAAGAACCGAACCACGCTCCGTGGCTTGGCAGCCTTCATGCGCAGCTGTTGGATGGGGTTCTGCTCCAACATCCCCCATTTCACTGCCTTGGAGATCACGGCGCGGAAGCTGGCAAGATCGCGCCATGCAGTGGCCTTGGTGATGAGGCCCTCCCGATCCGGTCGAGCCTTGGTCTGCAACCGCTTCATCCACCAATGCTCGACCCATGCCGAGTTGATGTCCGACATAGGCATGTCGAGTGCGGCTGGGAACAGCCGCTGCAGGCGACCGATGTACTTGTCGGCCCCCTTCAGTTCGCTGCGTGCCCAAGGGTGGTAGTGGTCGCGCAGGAACTCAGCGAGGGTGATCTTCGGGGCAGCGGGCTTGGCGATGCTGGGCAGCCCAGTCTGAATGTACTCCGCGATGATCTTGCGGGCGATCTCGCGGGCCTGGTCAAGCGTTAGTTGTCCAGCGGACCCCAGCGTACGACGCTTCCCGTGCTCCCAGGTGACGACCCAAGCCTTATGCCCGCTGGGCTGCACCCGGAGCAGGAGGCCACGTACCTGCGTGTCCCTGAGCTCGTAGGCGCGATCCTTGGGCTGGGCTGTCGCGACAAGACGCTTGGTAAGGGTGGTGACTGACATACGGGCTGCTTCCGTGGTTGGCGTAAGCCAACGATAGGAAGGGCCGGAGGTTCATGATTGGATGCGGATCGTCCGCAATTGTGGGCAGTGAGAGGGACTTCAAATGCATTGTTGCTTTGAGAGGTTTGCAGGAGCATCTTCGGCCACACGGAAGTGGAGCCAAGATGAACTTTCCTGATAGTCAGCTCGTGGCCGAAGCCTCTGAGCTTGCGGTTCGGCAGCTCTTCACGGGCTGGCGATGGGTAGTGGGAAAAGACTTCATCGACGTCGGGTACGACTTTGTTATCACGCCAGATCAAAGCGTATTCAAGGGTGCTCGATTCTGCGTGCAGGTTAAGGGGACTGCCACGAGAGGGAAGCGGTCCTACGTTGCCAAAGTGAGCAAGCAGCGCCTCCGTCAATATGCAGATTGTGTGGTGCCCGTATTCATTCTTCGTGTTCTTCCGGATGGACGAATCCTCTGGCTCGACGCAAGAAGGTGGTGTCAGGAGCATCCCGGCCGGCTTGCGGGAAGCGGAGAGACGGGGCTCAAGTTTCCAGACTCCAACGTGCTTTCCGATGAGGGGGAGTTCATGGAGTACCTTAAGCCTTCAATGCTGCCAATGGGTCAGCGTAGAGACGCCGTTGCGTCGGCAGCCAACGAGCGCGCAGCTTATCTATCAAGTATCGACGACCGACTTAGGGTTAGGATCGACTACGTGAATGGTCGGGAGAGCTACGCAGTTTCCGCAGCAAAGCCAAACGAGGAATTTGCGGCGGGTCTTGTAATCAATCCTGTGCCGCAGTCCGCTAATGTTGAGAAGCTGCGAGATGCAATGAACTATGGAGTTCCTGCGGAGTTTGACGTAGCAGAGTTCCGAATGACTGGCTCGCCACTGTTTGAAGAGATTGGAGCGGATCGTGGATTGGTCGGCCGAGTCTCCCTGCGGCCTACTCGTAGCGAATCAGTGCAAGTAACGATGGTTCCTGGCGAAAAATTCAGCCTGACAGCGGCATCTGTCCAGATTGATTCGAGACTCTACCGGGGGGCAAGAGGGCTTGCTGTTCTAAGTGAGGGCGAACAGTCGCCCCTGAGTCTGCGTGCCCAATTTGACCCCAGCGAGAATGGGACTAAGGCGAACATCACTTTATCTACCAATACTTCCGGATATCTTTCCAGTGCTCCTGTCGCCAATCTTACGGCGCTTGCAGGCTTCGCCGAATGGTTCGAGCAAGCGACAACTAAGCGCTCTATATGGCTCTGCTTCGACTTTGATGTAGGGCGGGTGCCTGCCGTGCTCGGTGAGGCTGAGGTCTCAAGAATGCTTCCCGTCTTCGGCCATCTTGCGTACCTATCAAAACTGCACGCGATAACAAAGTTCTGCGCATCAGGATTTCAACTTCCATTATCGTATGAGTTGTCGGATCAAGAGCTTGATGAGATAGATACGCTCTACAAGATCCTACGAGGAGAAAGGGTAGAGATCGGGTTGCAATCTCTCCAGTTCGATCCGCAGCGTGAGTTTGATGGAAGCTGCGGAGAATTCATCGCGACCACCGAACTTGTCTTTGTGATCCTTGGCAATGAGGTGGGCAAGTTTCCGGTAGCCATCCAGCTCAAAGATTTCGATTTGCTGCCCGGCACCGAAAAGTTCAGCTGGAGGCTACAGCGTGTCGAAGGCGCACAGTCGCTTCTCTACTACGACGAACATTCATCCGCGTAGTTCATGCCGAAGCGGTTTAGCCGTTCGTCGTGCTCCAAGGATCGAGCTAATGAGTAGGTGCGAGTTCGTGCCTACGCAACGACAATGGGAACCTCGGCACGATCCCTCGCTACGCAGACGCCGTTTTTGATTAAGTAGATCTCGACATAGTGGTCACCTTCGAAGTTTGTGTTCTCGTACTTCTCACGGTTTCCGCCATCGACCTCTAAGCCGCCTCGTTCCTTTCCGCGCGCAGCATGGCCACGATTCTTAACCTTCCAGCGCACGTTGTATGGCTCGGGCACGTTGCATTCGCGTAGGAAGAATCGCAGGCGGTACCCGAAGGGCAAGCGCCTATCGCGGCGCGCAAGCTGCATAAATCGCCACTGCATAACATTGTTCTGCATCACTTCATAGTCGAGCTTTGCTCTGTAGCGAATGTCTACAGGAAATTTGTCCTCGATAAATTCTTCGCCTGGGGAGGTAAGGTCCGGGAGAACGGTCTCTTGCAGAATCATCCTGCTCATCACCGGGAACGACCGGCCAAAGACAGAGCGCCACTTTTTAGTCTTCTCAACAAGATCAGTGGCTTCGTTTGCCTGCTGGCATCTGCGTAGCGCCTTTCGAGCTCTGCCAGTGAACTGACCTTTTGCTTTGACGGGGTCGCCACTTCCTGGTGCAGGCCAGGTGCCGTCGTTGTCGAGCCCGCTGAGCCACGCAAAAAGTGTGACCAAAAGGTTGGGATAGTCAGCTGCGGATGCGTTTTGCTGGGTAACGTGAGTTAGGAAGAACTGAACTACGAGAGTGTCTATGAGGTAGCCGCCCATCGGCGCCCCCATGTTGTTCTTCCAGGCGCGCATCATCTTCGCTAATGCACGAGCGTTCCCGTTCCAAGCCGTGTCATAGGTATTGAAGGCTTCCATCTCGATTCGGGGATTTGTTCTTTCCCACGAACCTCCGTTTCGAGTTGAGCCGTATATGTAAGACCTATCATTCTGGAGAAACGCTGGGAGGACCTCTACCACGTAATTCTCGAAGTCCACTACCACGACTGGGCCATCCCCGCGAATCGTTGTTCTCGTGTATCTCTTTTGTAGGGAGGCCCGGACATCTGCCAGCATCTGGGACGGGCCATTGCCGGAGCGCCCTTCGTAGCGTGCGAGATCACCTGGCGGCATCTCGAAAACCATGTCGAGGTCGCTGATGCCATGTATAGCGCTGCGACGCCCAAAGGAGCCAACTTGCAAGCTATGCAGCGTGTCAGAGCTGGAATTCCAGAAATCAGCATTGAGGCGGGTCGTTATGCCCTCATAGCTGGTGGAAATGTCCTGGCGATTGGATACGGCGAGGTTCGAGAGAAATTTGTTGAACGCGGCTGCACTCATGGACGTGCGCCGCTATTGGCAAAGAGCGTTGATGAAAAGGTGGATTCCACCAGCCAGTAAAGCCGAAGCGATGACGCCCAAACCAACAAAGGCAGAGAGCGGCGCCATATCGCGCCAGCTGAACTTGGGATTTCGGTGTTCTCGAACCCATGAGGAGTCAATCACCCAGAAGAATCGGTGGTGAGCCTTCCAGCTTGCCCCGAAGATCTGTGGAGACACGTTCAGGTCGGATGCTTCTGTGCGTATGTTGATTAGACGCTGGCGAAACTCGTCCAGTTGTGCCGACTGACCGCTTGAGCTCTTTGCATCGATGGCAAGGTCATGTAGGCGCTTATACAAATTATTCAGCTGTATAGCAGTCCGTTCGTATTCGCCAAGACGCGACTCATAGTCGCGTGCATAGAGCATGCAAATACCGATAATCAGCAGAATTGCCGACGGCAACTTGTCGGCAAACTGCGGATAGACCAGGCCTAAGATCCCTACTGCAAACGAGGTGACGGTCACCATGGTGGGTACTTTCGAGGCGATGTCGAGAGTCGCGAAGTGCAGGCTCGCGCTGTAACCGACGTTGTAGCCTTCGCTGGCGATCTGCTCGAGAAGTAGGTCTCGAGGCGACTTGTTCTGGGACATTCCATTGCGCCTTTAACGTGATCTTCATTCACATTAATGCCCTGAATTCCAGCCTGTCAAAGGCGCAGGCTTTCACCGCTACGGTATTCAGGGGGAGGGCCCAGCCTTTGAGGACGCCAAGCCACCCCTACCATCGTGATGGCTTCCGGAGATCCTCACGTCCACCACGACCGAACTGCGTAGAGGATCGCCGCAACACCGAATGTGCACGCGAGGACGAGTGCGGCGATTGCCAAGAGTTGGCCCGCCCGGTCAGCCCCGCGCGTGCTCATCTCGCCCTGGATATGAAGCTTATGTCGGTTGCCATCACTCTTCATCGTCTGTTCCTGCGAACGCACATCCACCAGCCCGAGGGGTTAGGTCGATCTGGAGGTGTGGTCGCGGGTCGCGATGCGAACGGGAGCCCCGCGACTGGCACGACGCCAGTCGACTGACCCCATCCAGTCCAACGCGTGGAAATGGGGCCGTCGGCAGGTCTTCGGACTGAAGGGCTCGGAAGGATTGTCTTCCACCTACTTCGCCAGCTTCCCGAGGTTGGCCTCAGTGCTTGTGGCGGGTTCGTTCCCTATTACCGCTGCGGGGCAGTGCCGGAGTGGCCCGAAGGCGTCACCAGCTTCCCGTTTTAATCCCGTGGCTTGCGGACCGCGGGAACCGACAACGGCAAGATATGGGGTGATTTGGAGCCAGTCAACACCAAATATTGTGTGGAACGAGACGTGGATTGCCGAAGCATGTTTCACGGGCTCCGACCCTCGGCGGCGGGGTAGGCGGCGCTATGGGAAGCGCATCAGGCCACCGCCAACCGCGTTCAGCTGGCGGCGCCTCAAACAACAGAAGCGGCCCTGTGGGGCTCCCGTCAAACCCCGCCAAGTTCCAAGCGGCGCGATTCACAATTCGGCGCCTCTTTGGGACCTACCAGTTTCCAGAGCCATTGCCCGGCAGGAAGCTTGCCAACCCACCAAGGTCCCAGCCTTTTGTAACGCTCCCAGTAGGTTCTGCACTTGAGGTCAACGGGGGTGCCGCATGCGTTGCACCGCTGCTCGTAGCTGCGGAGGCACTCGTTCCTGAGCTTGACCCTGGTCATCCCCTTCATCTCAATGCCGGCGTCGACCGATCTGCAAAAGAGGAACTGCTTCTTGCATTCCCGGGCGTCCGCCGAGGGGCAGGTGTCGGTCACGGGGATGGCAAGTTCATCCGGCCCCGGAAGAATCACGACGATGAGCAACAGAACCGTCAGGAGGACCTTCAACGGGAAATGGGGCGCTTCTTCTTGCACCCACTTGTCGGCCTTGGCCTCCAGCCACGCTACAAGCCGATCTTTCCACCGGTTCGCGGCGCTCATGGCATGTCCATCGTTTGTTGGGGCCCCATGGGCAGGAACGGGCGGGAGATGGCGGAGCGGTCAGGCGTCGGCAACCATCGGCGTTGCCGCATGGGCGCCGGTCCTACAGATCCGGCGCGCCAGTAGGGGGTATGCCCTGTTGGCTTGCTTGGCGTTACTCGAGGCCTCAGTTGAGCCCTTGCCTTCCGGAGATCTCCGAATGAGCGGCAGCTTTCCTAAGCCACCCTGAAGCCGGCCCCACCCCTACCGCAACCCCGAAACGCACCCAAACAAAAACCCGCCTTGCGGCGGGCTTCTTCAACGCGTTGATTCCTAACAGGAATCTGGTGGCTATGGGTGGACTCGAACCACCGACCCCAGCATTATGAGTGCTGTGCTCTAACCGGCTGAGCTACATAGCCGCGTGAACCGCGTATTCTTCATTTTCACCCCCTCCATGTCAACCGGGCGGCGCGCGCTTGTCGCTTCCGGCGGGGCGTGGCAGAGTCGGGGGCAGTAGATTTCAGGAGTCCGCATCGTGATCGATCCGGACGGCTACCGACCCAATGTCGGTATCGTGTTGATGCGGCCGGATGGCCGGGTGTTCTGGGCGCGACGGGTGCGCCGGGATGGCTGGCAGTTCCCGCAAGGCGGCATGAACACGGACGAGACACCGGTCGAGGCCATGTACCGCGAGTTGCGCGAAGAAACCGGCCTGTTGCCCGAACATGTCGAAGTTTTGGCTGTGACGCCCGGCTGGCTGCGTTATCGACTGCCGCCCCGGGCGGTGCGCCGGAACGAGCGTCAGGTCTGCATCGGCCAGAAGCAGGTCTGGTTCCTGTTGCGTCTTTTGGGGGATGAAGCCCATCTGCGCCTGGACCTGACCGAAAGCCCCGAGTTCGACCATTGGCGCTGGGTGGATTTCTGGTACCCCGTCGAGCACGTGGTCCTGTTCAAGCGCCGTGTCTACGCCAGTGCCCTGGGCCATCTCGCGCCGTTCGCGCGCGGCGTGGCGGGGGTCCAGGCCATTCCCCCGCCATTGCCGTCCGCGCGGCCGCAGGAGATTGTCCGCCGGCGAGGCCGTAGCCGGCCCGGACGTAAACGGGATGGCGGGAGCGAGCCTGCCCAGAATTGACAATCATTCTCATTTTGGGTGCAATAGCACCGGGCCACTGTGGGTCCGTCGCATCCGCTCCCTAACGTGTACGTCTGCATCTGCAACGGCGTGACCGAACGCCAGATCCGTGAAGCCGCCACCGCTGGCTGCACGACCGTGGCCGAGCTGACGATGCGGACGGGCGCCGGCGCCAACTGCGGCAGCTGCCTCGACATGGCGATGGATGTGTTGCAGGCCGCGCAGCCCGCGCCGCGGGAATCCTTGTTCCCGATCCTGACGCTGTCCCACGCCGCCTGATTCGCGGCAACCGTCCGTCGGCGGCGTCGCTCCTTCCCAATGATCACGATTCGCGTTCCGTCACGGAGCGCGTGCACGGGCTAACCTTTGCCGTCCTTCCGCCCACGGAGCATGGCCATGAAAGGCGACGCCAAGGTCATCGAGTACCTCAACAAGGCGCTCTACAACGAGCTCACCGCGATCAACCAGTACTTCCTGCACGCCAAGATGCTGAAGAACTGGGGCTTCAAGGAGTTGGCCGAGCACGAGTACAAGGAATCCATCGACGAGATGAAGCATGCCGACAAGCTGTCGGAGCGCATCCTGTTCCTCGATGGCCTGCCGAATTTCCAGGCGTTGGGGAAGCTGCGCATCGGCGAGACGCCGCGCGAGATCCTCGAGTGCGACCTGGCATTGGAGCAGGAAGCCCTGCCGCTGTTGCGCGATGCCATCAAGTACTGTGAGTCGGTGGCGGATTACGTCAGTCGCAAGCTGTTCGCCGACATCCTGGATTCCGAGGAAGAGCACATCGACTGGCTGGAGACGCAGCTGTCGGTGATCGATCGGATCGGCGAGCCGAACTACCTGCTGACCAAGCTCGAAGGCGACGACTGAGGCGTCGCGGCAGGCTGCGGAATCAGTGGCCTGCCCAACTGCTGTGCGGCGTAGCCCTGGAGCGCCATCCGGGCGCGCGCATACTCCGCGATGACCAGCGCGACTGCGACGGCCGGGCGCTCCAGCTTGCGCGCCCGTGCACCCAGTTCGACGCGCTTGGCGGCAGCCGATAGCGCCATCGCGCCGACATTGGCGCTGGAGGATTTCAGTGTGTGCGCGGCATCGCGCATCGCATCCAGGTCGGGGATCGCCGCCGCCTTCTCGAGCGTCGAGATCAGGCGCGGCGCATCTTCGAGGAATACGGTGATGATGCGGGCGGTTTCGTCGCCGGCGATTTCACGGAGTTCTTCCAGCATCGTCTGGTCCAGCACCGGGAAACTCGGTGCCGGTGCGCGCGCCGTGGCCACCGCTGGCGTGGCGGGCGCCGGCTCGACGGGCGCAGCGAGCGCGGCGTTGCGCAACACGAAGTTCATCCGGTCGGGCAGCCAGCGATTGAGGCAACCCTCCAGTTGTTCGCGCGACACCGGCTTGGCGAGGTAGTCGTCCATGCCGGCGTCGAGGCAGCGCTGCCGGTCGCCGGCCATGGCATTGGCCGTCATCGCGACGATCGGCAGACGCCCGCCGGTCGCACGCTCGGTTTCGATCTCGCGCCAGCGGCGCGTCGCCGCATAGCCGTCCAGCACCGGCATCTGGCAGTCCATCAGCACCAGGTCGAAGTGCTCCACTTGCATGCGCTTCAGCGCAATGTCGCCGTTGGCCGCCGTTTCGCACTCGAAACCGAGCGCGGAGAGCAGCTTTTGCGCCACCAGCAGATTGACCGGATTGTCTTCCACCAGCAGGAGTCGGGGCTCGATCCGCATGGCGCTGACGATGGCCGGCTCGGGTTGGGAGGGGATTTCAGGTGCGGCTTCGGCGCTGACCGGTGTCGTTGCGAACGCCGGCGTGGCCGTTTCCGGAATATCCGGCCCGGATGTCACTGGGAAGATTTCTTCCACCATCGGTGCTCCGACTTCGGGGTCGCGCTCGGGCGCGGCACCGGTCAGCGCGGCGCGAAGGTCGGCATCCGGCGACTGACGCGAGAGCAAGGTCGCGCGTGCGTGAAGTTCGGAGGGTACGGTCTCATCGCCATACAGCCAGACCAGGCGCAGCGAGTCCGGCAGCGGACGGCGCGTGATCGCGCGGTGCAGCGCGAGCGCCGTGCTGCGGATACCGCTGATGTCGGCCAGCACCGCCAGGTAGTCCTGTTGTGCCTGCTCGGACACCAGGCGGAGACGGTCCAGCGCTTCCTGGGTGGTTTCCACGGCGACCGGCTGCATGCCCCAGTTGGTGACCAGCAGGGTGAGGCGCTGCCTCAGCCTTGCGTCAGGCGAAACGATGAGGACGCGCCCGTGGTCCAGTGCGCCGTTGTCGCGCTGGCGAAGGTCGCCGATGACCTTCATCAGCGGGGCCTCGAACCAGAACGTCGAGCCTCGGCCGACCTCCGACACGACGTCGATGCGGCCGCCCATCAGGTCGACGATGCGCCGGCAGATCGCCAGGCCCAAGCCGGTGCCACCGTACAGACGCGTGGTCGAGGCATCGGCTTGGCTGAAGGAATGGAACAGGCGTCCACGCGCGTCTTCGTCGATGCCGATGCCGGTGTCGCGCACTTCGAAGCGCAGCAAGTGCTGCGCGGCGGTCTCGCCGAGCCGGCGCACGACCAAGGTGACGGAACCGCGGTCGGTGAACTTGATGGCGTTGCCGACCAGGTTGGTCAGCACCTGGCGCAAACGCACCGGATCCCCGCGCACCGGCAGGCGTACCGCGGGGTCGAGCTGCAGGCTCAGCTTCAGGCCCTTGTTCTCGGCCGGGCGATACATCAGCTGCAGCACGCTATCGAGCAGTTCGCGCAGGTTGAAGCCCGTTATCTCGAGGTCGAGCTTGTTGGCCTCGAGCTTCGAGTAATCGAGGATGTCATCGACGATGCGCAACAACTGGTGCGACGAGGCGGTGGCGGTCGCCAGCATCTCGCGCTGGTCCGGCGCCAGCGGCGCGCGCGAGAGCATCTCCAGCATCGGCACGATGCCGTTGAGCGGCGTGCGGATCTCGTGGCTCATCGTGGCGAGGAACTCGCCCTTGGCCATCGCCGCGGACTCGGCGGCTTGCTTGGCGCGCACGAGTTCCTGTTCCAACTGGTCGTGCCGCTGCAGGTCGCGGCGCAATCCGTCCCGTTCGGACTCTGCCATCGCCGCGCGGGCCTGTACGCCCGTGTGCCGGTGCGCCTGCGCGCGGGCGCGCAGCGCTTCTGCCAGTGCGGTGGCGAGCGTGGCGCCGCCGGCGCCGATCGCCACCGGTAACCAGGGACCATCGATGCCCGCCGCGTGCAGGCCGCCAGCGGCGACCGTGGCGGCGGCGAGCGCCGTCGTCAGCCAGGGCATCACCGGTGTGCGCCCCGCGGCGGGCATGCTTACAGCACCGCGTTGTGGAAGTCGAAGCCGAGTTCGCTGCCGACCGCCTGCACCAGGTTGCCCTGGATGAAGTCGACACCGCCCATCCACATGGCCGCGGCGGCCTGCGGATCCTCGATCTGCTGGCCGATCACCTGCAGCCCCTGGCGATGGGCGGCATCGATGACGCCGCGCAGCTGGTCGCGCAGCACCGGGTCGGCGTGCGCACTGGCGTATTTGCTGGACACGCGCACGAAGCCAAGGGGCAGCTGCGTGAGCAGGGCATCGGCCTCGGTGCCGGGCTCGAACTGGCTCAGGCAGAACTGCACGCCCGCCGGCATGAGCTGCTGGCAGAACTGGCGCAGCGTGACGGTGTGGATCAGCGCATCGGCCAGGCGAAGGTCGATGACCAGCGACGTGCCTTCGATACCCCGCGCGCGCAGTGCATCCAGCAACCACTGCGCGTGCGAGTCGCGCGCCAGCGAGCGCGGTGACTGCGACACGAACAGGCGCAGGGAAGGGCCTTCCGCCTGCCGTTCGGCCAGTACGTAGAGTGCGTGTTCCAGCACCCAATGGTCGATCTGCGCGATCCCGCCGGCCGATTCCGCCGCTGGGATGACCTGCGAGGCCGATATCAGCGACCCATCGGCCTGGCGCATGCGCAGCAGCACCTGGTATTGCGCCTGGTCGCTGCCGGCGACGGCGACGATCGGCTGGTAGGCGAGTTCGAACTGGCCGTCCTCGAGCGAGATGCTCGGTGCGTCCTCGTCGATCTGCGCGGGTTCATAGGCGGCGAGGCTTTCCGGCTTCAGGCGGGCCTGCAACACGGCGCGTTCGGTCGCTTCGAGCGCGCTGCCCGCATCGGCGAAGCCGAGCGACAGCGCGGTGTAGCCGACCGAACCGCGCAACTTCAGTGCCTCGTTCGCGCGAGCCTGGAAATCGTGGGCCGTCAGGCCGTCGCGCAGTTGTTGCGCGAGCGCGACCAGCGTGCCTTCGTCGACCGTGTCGGCAAGCATGAGGAAGCTGTTGTCGTTCAGCCGTGCGACCGGATGCGGCGACGCGGCGGCGGCGAGTTGGCGGCCGGCCTGGTTCATCAGGTGCTCGAACACGGCGTAGCCGTAACGCTCGCGCAGGCTCAGTGCGCTGCTGACTTCGATGAAGAACAGGCCGCCGCCCGCGTTGCGTTGCAGGCTGTCGGTGAGCTGCTGCAGCACGAACGTACGCGTGGGCAGGCCGGTTTCCGTATTCAACGTCGCGCGCGGGAGCGCTTGCTGGCGCTGGCGCGAGCGGAGGATACGATTGGAGACGGCGGCGATCAGGTGACGTGGCCGGATCGGCTTGTTGAGAAAGTCGTCCGCGCCGCTTTCCAGCACTTCGAATTGGCGCTCCGGGTCCGGATCGCCGGTGAGGAAGACGATCGGCAGGTGCAGGTATTCGGGCTGCTGGCGGATCAGCATCGTCAACGACATGCCGTCCTTGCCCGGCATGTGCAGATCCATCAGGACCAGGTCCGGATGGAAGCGGCGCATTGCATCGAGCACGCCGTCGGACTGCATCTGTACCTCGGCCTGCATGCCGGCGCCATGCAGCACGCTCTGCGCGAACAAGGCCTGCCCACGGTCATCCTCGACGATCATCACGCGGTACGGCGATTCCGGATCGACGGGCGGTGGCGGGGTGCCGGTGTCGCTCGCCGCCGGGGCGGGCGGTGCGGTGGGCGTCGTCGGGGCGGCGGAGACGGGCGTGGGGGGCGGTGGGGTCATCTCGACGGGCTCTCCGGCTCCGGGCAGGTCCTCGTCCTCCGGGGCGGCATCGCCCGCCCAACGTCGCCAATAGTGCGCCGGTGGGGTTTCGGCACGCAGGCGCGAGCGCGGCGGCTCATCCTGCATGCGGGACGTGGAATCGATGGCGGACATCAGGCTTCCCCAAGCTGAGCCCCATTATGCGATGAAGTTCACAGGTGAGGCAGACCCATGATCCCCGATGCGCTGGCGCCTGTCACGGGCCAGAGGTCGGGGGTGTCGCCTGCGTCGCGGGCAGCGGTTCCAGAAGCCGCTTCAACCCGCGCGAAAGCGTGCGCCAGACCCACCACACGGCGATCGCCACCAGCAACGACATCCCTACAACAAGGAACAACGCAATCCAGGGGTGTGCAAAGGCCAACGACAGGCCACCGACGACGACGGCGTCTTCGGCAACGGAGGCGGTCCAGTTGCTGACCGGCTCCGGGGACGTGTTCATCAAGGCACGAGAGCCGCTCTTCAGCAGGTGGCTGGTCAGCGCGACGCCTGCGCCCGCAGCGAGCGCGCCGCCGCTGAGCTGGCCGTCCGGCGACAGGGTCGCCGCGGCCAGGAAGGCGCCCGCCGGCACTCGGGCCAGGGTCTGCAGCAGGTCCCAACCCGAATCGACCCCCGGGATCTTGTCGGCGAAAAACTCCGTCAGTGCCAGCGCACCGGACGTACCGAGCACCCACCAGGATTCGGTCACCTGCAGGGCTGGCGGCAGGTCGAGCCAGCCGAGCGCGCCTGCGAGTCCGAGGCCGAAGACCGTCAGATAGACACGGATGCCCGCCATCCATGCCAACAAGATCCCAATTACGAAAAGATGCGCTTCGGACATGTCAGCCACTCCCGGTAAACTCGAGGACTCGCGCCACTGCGGCGAGTATAGGGGTCCCATCTGGCTGCCGGCTGAGTGCCTGGCGCCGTTTGTCCGTCATGTCCGAGCGTCTTCCATCCCGCTTTCGCATCGTCCCGCGCGATGCGGCCGTACGTCGTCGAGGCACCACGCTACTGTTGGGCATCGCCTGGGCGGGCAGTCTGGCGGCCGCCTGGTTCGTCGCCAGCCATACGGCGGCGCCGCGCCTGGCGCAGGCGGATGCCGCGCGGGGGCGTGCCGAGCGTGATATCGCCGCCGTACGCAACGAGTTGCGTTCGCTGCAACAGCGCGAGTCGACGCTTGCCCGTTCCGACCAGATCAGCCGCGCGGCCAACGCTGAAGTGCAGGACGCGCTGGCCGAGCGAGACGAAGAGATCGCCGCATTGCGTGCCGACGTGGCGTTCTACGAGCGCCTGGTCGGTGCCACCGGCCAGCGTAAAGGCCTGGGTGTGCACGTGGCCGAGTTCGAGCCCGCATCGGGCGGCACTTGGCGCTACCAGATCATGCTGACCCAGACCCTCAATCGCGGCGCGATCAGCCAGGGCCAGATGCGCTTCATCGTGGAAGGCGTGCGCAACGGCAAGCTCGCCGCGGTCGCCTGGGACGAATTGCACCAGCAGCGCAGCGCCCCCGGGCAGGCCTATTCATTCCGATATTTCCAACAGTTGGATGGCAGCGTGATGCTGCCGCCGGGCTTCACGCCGCAACGCGTCAAGGTGACGTTGCATGGCGATGACGCGGCGGTGGAGCAGGCCTTCGACTGGAAGACCGCTACCGCCGCAGGAGGCAAGTGAGATGTTCAAGAACAAGCCCATCCGTCCGGACGTGGGTGCCATCGACACCCTGATCGGCCCCCAGGTGATCATCCGTGGCGACGTGGTGTTCAGTGGCGGCCTGTACGTCGAAGGCCATATCCAGGGCAAGGTGATCGCCGAATCCGGCGAGCGCGCCGTGCTGACGCTGGCCGAGCAGGGCAGCATCGAAGGTGAAGTGCAGGCGCCGGTGGTGGTGATCAATGGGCGCATGGTCGGCGACGTGTATGCGCACGAGCGCATCGAACTGGCCCCCAAGGCCCGCGTCCACGGCAACCTGCACTACAAGGTGGTCGAGATGAATGCCGGCGCGCAGCTGACCGGCCACCTCGTGCACGCCGAGGCGGTCCCGGCCGGCCAACCCCGGGAGGGCGCCGCCCTGCCCGAAGCCTGGGCCGCCGACGCCTGAGGCTTCCATTCAGAGCCTGATGTGAGACGCCGCGCTATCCTGCGGCCATGAGCACCAGGCCCGTCCCGCCGACCGTGCCCCCGCCCCGCGCGGTGGGGTGGCCGGTGTTGCTCGCCGTCCTGGTGCTTGTGCTGGGATTCGGCGTCTGGGGTGCGTGGCAGGTGTTCGCGCGCCATGCCGGCGACGCGCCCACCCCGGGCCAGTTACGGGCCCAGCAGCAGCGCATCGAAGTGCTTGAGCAGCGCGCCGCTACCCTGGCGCGTTCGGACCAGATCAGCCGCGATGCCAATCGCGACCTGCAGGCCACCCTCGCCGAGCGCGACGAGGAGATCTCCGGTCTGCGTGCCGATGTGGCCTTCTACGAGCGTTTCGTGGGTGCCACCGCGCAGCGTCGGGGCCTGTCGGTGCACGAACTCACCCTGGTCCCCCAGGACGCGCAGGCCTGGCACTTCACCGCCACCCTCACCCAGAACCTCAACCGGGGCGCCGTGAATGCCGGCCGCCTGCTGGTATCGGTGGAAGGCACCGAGGGCGGAAAGCTCCGCCGGCTGGGCTGGTCCGATCTGCGCCAGCAGGCGAATGCGCCGGGCGTGGCGTATTCCTTCAAGTATTTCCAGCAGGTGGAAGGCGACCTGTTGCTGCCCCAGGGCTTCAAGCCGGTGCGGGTCATCGCGCGCGTGGTGCCGCAGGGTGGTACGGCCGTGGAACAGTCGTTCCCGTGGGCACAGGCCGCCGCGAAGGACGGCGCAGGCGAAGGCGCCGCGGCGCGCTGAACTTGAACTGCCTGCCGCCAGCCCCCATCCTTTTGCCATGACCACCGTCGTATCCCTGCCCATCGCACCTGCCGCGCCGGACTACCAGTCCATCGACCGGCCGCTCAATTTCACCCCCGCCGCAGCGGCGAAGGTGCGCGAGCTGATCCAGGATGAGGGCAACGATGCGCTGGCGCTGCGGGTTTATATCCAGGGCGGCGGCTGCTCCGGCTTCCAGTACGGCTTCGAATTCGACGAGAACCGCGCCGAGGACGACGTGGCGGTGGATACCGATGGCGTTTCGCTGCTCGTCGATCCGCTGAGCCTGCAGTACCTCATGGGTGCGGAAGTCGACTACAGCGAGAGCCTGCAAGGTGCGCAGTTCGTCATTCGCAACCCCAACGCCAAGACGACGTGCGGCTGCGGCAGCAGTTTCAGCATGTGACCTCCGGCCTGCCGCGTTCCGTGACAGGTCTTCCGCCTCCCTCCGCTCCATTGACCGGGTTCGCCTTTGCCGGCGATACGCTCGATCGTGCCGATGCGCTGCGTGACGATGCCGACGCACTGGCCCGCTTGTGGCCCGAGGCGCGCGTCCTGCTGCTCGAGGACGACGGGCGCGCACTGGCCGAGGCTGAGGGCGAACTCTTCGCGCCAGCGGGTGCCGCCTTGGGCGGCGGTCCCGGCGCGAGCCTTTTCCTGGGGTTGAAGGACGGCGTGGCGTGGTTCGCCGCGCATGCGCGGCATCACGCGATGCAGGCGCCATCGCACGTCGATCTGCGCCGTGCGGCGGCGTCGTGGCCACCCTTCGAATCCGGCATCTTCGCGATGGCGCGCGCGCTGTTGCACTGGCAGACCTCCACCCGGTTCTGCAGTGCCTGCGGCGGCGCGATCACCTTCAAGCGCGCCGGCTATATCGCGCACTGCACGCAGTGCGGCAAGGATCACTATCCACGCGTTGATCCGGCCGTCATCGTGGCGGTCAGTGATGGCGAGCGGCTGTTGCTGGGCCGCCAGGCCGCGTGGCCACCGCGCCGCTATTCGGTCCTTGCCGGGTTCGTGGAGCCGGGCGAAACACTCGAGCAGACGGTTGCGCGCGAAGTGCTCGAAGAGGCGCAGGTGCGCGTGCGCGCATGCCGCTACCTTGGCGCGCAGCCTTGGCCGTTCCCTGGTGCGCTGATGCTGGGCTTCAGCGCGGAAGGCGAGCCCGATCCACCGCAGGTGGATGGCGAACTCGAGGACGCGCGCTGGTTCACCTTCGACGAGGTTGATGCGGCGCTGCACGGGGAAGGTGGCGACGATGCTCCGCTGCTGCTTTCTCCTTCCATCTCCATCGCACGCGCGCTCATCGAGCACTGGCATGCTGCCATGCTCGCGCGGCGCCCATAGGCATGCCACCCGTGCAGACCGGCCATTAACGTCCGGGCGCGCTAGAATCCGGGCCCGGAGGACGTCATGTCGATCACCCTCGTCGCGGTCGTGATTGCACTGGTGCTGGGCCATGTCGCGCCCACGCTGGTCATTTCGCTGCGCCAGTACGCCTGGTACCGCGCATGGCTGGAGTGGCTGACCCGCAATACGGGGCAGGGCGCTGCGTGGCAGGGACGCTACGGCATCATGCTCGCGCTGGTCCCGGTGCTGCTCGTGGTCGGTATCCTGCAATGGCTGCTCGATGGCCCGATCTACGGGCTGGTCGGACTGTTGTTCGATATCGCGGTGCTCGTGTACGCGTGGGGCCCGCGTGACCTCGATGTGGATGTCGAGGCCGTCATCGATGCGCATGATCCGCCGACCCGGCGCGAGGCCATCGCCCGGCTCGGCCTGACCGGCGAAGCCGCTGCGCTCGATGGTCCCGCGCTGGTGGAGGCGGTGTTCCGCAATGCGCTGGAACGCTGGTTTGGCGTGCTGTTCTGGTTCCTGCTGCTCGGCCCGGTGGGCGCGATGCTTTATCGGTTGGCGGTGCTCGCGGCGCGGGATGCGTGGGCCGACCTGCCGCCCGAAAACCGCGAAGGCGCGCGCGTGCTGAAGTCGGTGATGGAATGGCCCGTCGCGCAGCTGATGACGTTGGCGATGGCGCTGGTCGGCAATTTCGACACCGTGTTCTCGACGTGGCGCGAAAGCGGCGGCGCGCGGTTCGCGCTGGACGCGGGTTTCCTGGGCAGTGCGGCGCGCGCCAGCGTGCGTTGCGAGCTGGCCGAAGAGGCCGAGGAGTACGCCGAGGAAGGCATGGTGCAGGCGATGCGCGAACTGCCCGAACTGCGCGATGCGATGAGCCTGGTGTGGCGCATCCTGCTGCTGTGGCTGGCGGTGCTTGCCGTGTTCGTGATCGGCGGTTGGGTCAGCTGAGCGTCGTGGATCGCGCGGTCAGCCGGGGGCGAGCAGCGTGAAGGGGAACCACGGCAGGTTGCGCGCGATCCAGTAGGCAGGGAGTAGCACCAGCCAGAACTTCGGTGCAGTCAGCACGCGCATCAAGGGTTCGAGGACGCGCGGCCGCCAGCCCTGGCCGTGGGCGATCATCATCGGGACGATGGGAATCAACAGGACGCCCAACGGATTCATTGCGAATGCGCGTAGCAGATCGCCATGGACCAAGGCGTGAAGCGCGCGGGTCAGACCGCAGCCCACGCAGTAGTAGCCGGTCAACGCGCGGAAGATGCAGCCCGGGAACGGACTGTCCGCCGCGTTGGGATCGAATTTCAGCAACAGCAAGACGCCAGCGGCGGCCACCAGGGCCGCCGCGGCGATACCGATCCAGTGCGAGAGGCGCAGCGCGGTCACTGCATCTGCTGCATCTGCTGCATCATCTCCATGTATTGCTGCATGCCGCCCGTGGCCAGCATGACAATGTTGAGCAGCAGGCCGATGATGGCGAAAGCCGTGGCGACCCAGCACCAGGTCTTGGCGTTGGCGGAGGCGCGGCGCGCACCTTCCAGATCGCCCTGGTTGAGTTTGCCGTTGACCTGCGAGGAGAACACGATCGCGACGATACCGATCAGGCCGAGCGGACAGCACAGGCAGGTCGCGAGCACGGTGGACACGATCGCCCAGGCGAGATGGTTCGGGACGCTTTCAGGCGCGGAGGTGGGGGGCATCGGAGGTACTGCGCTCATGCGGGCATTCCTTGTACGGGCTGAAGGGGGTTGAGGGTCGCGCTGCTAGCGTCCCGGACGCTCCAATAGTGCCAGACCACCAGGCAAAAAGGTTCGGTGGGCGATGGGTGCAGGCCTCGGGAAGACGGCGCCTGCATCACGCCGCGTCGCCGCGCAAGGCACGCACGCGTGCTTCCAGCACGTCCGCCGTCGCGGCCGCGCCGTCCATCGGTTCGCCCGCCACGACGTCCACGTTCGCACGGAAGCGCCGTGGTACGCGCATGCGGCCGAGACGCGTATCGCGACGGCTCCACATGCTGGCCCACATGCCCTTCAGCGCCATAGGCACCACGGGGACGGCGCGCCGCTCGAGGATCTTCTCCACCCCCGACTTGAACGCGGCGATGTCGCCGTCCTTCGTCAGCGCGCCTTCGGGGAAGATGCCGACGATCTCGCCTTCGGCCAGCGCTGCGTCGATCTCGTCGAAGGCGCGTTGCATCAGTGCAGGATCTTCGCGTGCGCCGGCGATCGGGATCGCCTTGGCCGTCCGGAAGATCCAGCTCATCACCGGGATGTTGAAGATCTTGTAGTACATGACGAAGCGCACCGGCCGCGGGATGGTCGCGGCCAGGATCAGCGCATCCATGTAACTTACGTGGTTGCAGACCAGCAGCGCCGGACCTTCGTCCGGCACGTGCTTCTCGATGCCGTGCAGGCGCAGCCGGTACAGCGTGCGCACCAGCAACCAGCTGAGGAACCGCATCAGGAACTCGGGCACGATCGTGAAGATCCAGATCGCGACCACCGCGTTGGCGATCGCCAGCGCGAGGAACATCTGCGGGCTGCTCCAGTCCAGCGCGTGCAGGCCCAGGCCCACCAGTGCCGCCAGCACGATGAACCCGGAGTTCTGGATGTTGAGCGCGGCGAACACGCGCGCCATCTGCGTACGGTCGGTGCGGCTCTGGATCAGCGCGAACAGCGGCACCACGAAGATGCCGGCGAACATGCCGATGCCCACCAGGTCGATCATGATCCGCACGCTGCCGGCGTGGCGGACGAAGCCGGCGATGTCCAGTCCCGTCGCGGGTGCCAAGCCGGGCCGGGCGAAGTACAGGTCGAGCAGGAACGCGCTCATGCCGAAGGCGCCGACCGGCACCAGGCCGATTTCGACCGTGCGGCCGGAGAGCTTCTCGCACAACAGCGAGCCGATGCCGGTGCCTACCGAGAACAGCGCCAGCGCGAACACGTAGAGCGTCGACGAGCCGTCGGCGGCCCCCAGGTGGAGTTTCGCGTAGGCCGGCAACTGCGAGGTCAGCAGGGTGCCGAAGAACCAGAACCACGACACGCCGAGGATCGCGTTGCGCACGGCCAGCTGCTGCTTCGCCATGCGCAGCACGGCCAGCGATTCGGGAATGGGATTCCATCGGATCTTCAAATCGGGCGCGCCGGCGTCCATGCGCGGGATCATCCGCGACATCACGTTGCCCAGCACCGCCAGCAGCACGATGGCGACCGCGGCCGCTTGCGGCCCATGCGCACCGGCGATCTGGAAGATCATGCCGCCGGCGATCATGCCGCACAGGATCGAGATCGACGTACCCATCTCGACCAGGCCGTTGCCGCCGGTCAGCTCCTCCGGCTTGAGGATCGACGGCAGCACGGAATACTTCACCGGCCCGAACAGCGTGGACTGCACGCCGGTGCAGAACAGCGCCACCAGCAGCAGCGGCATGTTCTGCATCAGGAAGCCGACCGCGGCCAGCGACATGATCACGATCTCCATCGTCGTGGTGATCACGATCAGCCGGTGCTTCTCCAGCTTCTCGGCGAACTGGCCAGCGATGGCCGAAAAGAGGAAGTACGGCAGGATGAAGATCGCTGGCGCCAGGGTGGCGTACAACGAAAGCTGGTCGTCGCTGGCGCCCAGGAAGAACAGCAACGCGATGATCGCCTGCCGGTAGACGTTGTCGTTGAAGGCGCCCAGCGCCTGGACGGTGAAATACGGCAGGAACCGCCGTTGTGTCAGCAGCGAGAACTGGCTGTAGCTGGACATGCGCCCTCCGTGGGTTGCGCGCAGCCTAGCAAATCGATGTGGCGGTGCCATCCTGCCTGCCCGACAGCGTTCCACTGCTGGCGTTGATGGGGTGGACGAGCGGGCGGATAGTGTCGGCCCCACGTCGCTCCCGTCCTTCCCCATGAGCCTGCTGTTCTCGCCCGTCGACTTCGGGCCGCTCCGCCTGTCCAACCGCATCGTCATCGCGCCGATGTGCCAGTACTCCGCCGAAGAAGGGCGTGCCACCGACTGGCATGCCTTCCATTGGCCCAATCTCGCCCAGTCCGGCGCCGGCCTGGCCATCATCGAAGCAACGGCGGTCGAGCCGCGCGGACGCATCAGCTGGGCCGACATCGGCCTGTGGGACGACACCACTGAACAGGCCTTCGCGAACGCGCTCGCCGCCACGCGCCGCCACTCGGCGATGCCGCTGGGCGTGCAGCTCGCGCATGCGGGTCGCAAGGCGTCGACGCATCGGCCCTGGGACCATCACGGTGCGGCCATTCCGCCGGATCACGCGCATGGCTGGCAGACCGTCTCCGCATCCGCCATTCCCTATGCCGAAGGCGGCCTTCCGCCGATCGCGCTGGACCAGGCCGGTATCGACGACGTCATCGCCGCGTTCGTCGCGAGTGCGCGGCGTGCGGTCCGGTTGGGCCTGGACCTGATCGAACTCCATGCCGCGCATGGCTATCTGCTGCACCAGTTCCTGTCGCCGTTGAGCAACCGGCGCGATGATGCTTATGGCGGCTCGTTGGAGAACCGCATGCGCCTGCTGCTGCAGGTATTCGATGCGGTCAAGGCGGCGGTGCCGGCGACGATGGCGCTCGGTGTGCGCATCTCCGCGACCGACTGGGTGGACGGCGGCTGGGACCTGGCGCAAAGCATCGTGCTGGCGAAGGCGCTGGATGCGCGCGGCTGCCATTTCATCGACGTGTCCAGCGGCGGCTTGCATCCGGCGCAACGGATCGCCGCGGTACCGGGTTACCAGGTGCCGTTCGCAGACGCGATCAAACGGGAAGTGGCGATGCCGGTCATCGCCGTGGGCCTGATCACCGAGCCGCAGCAGGCGGAGAACATCCTGCGACAGGGCCAGGCGGATGCCGTCGCGCTCGCGCGTGGCATCCTGTACGACCCGCGCTGGCCGTGGCACGCGGCCGCGGCGTTGGGCGCCGATGTCGCGGTGGCGCCGCAGTACCTGCGCAGCGCGCCGCGCGAACACGCGGCGCGCTTCGTGCAGGCGGCCTGACTCAGCCGGCGTCGCGCTCGCGCGCAATCGCGCGCCAGCCGATGTCGGTGCGGTGGAACTCGTTCGTCCAGCGCACTTTCTCGACACCATCGTAGGCTTGGCGCTGCGCATCGGACACGGACGCGCCGAGCGCGGCCACGCACAGCACGCGGCCGCCCGCACTTACCACGCGGCCTTCCGCATCCAGCGCGGTGCCGGCATGGAACACCTTGGCGGTATCCGGTACCTCGTCCAGCCCGGCGATCACGTCACCGGCGATGGGCGTTTCCGGATATGGCGATGCCGCCATCACCACGCCCAGCGACGGGCGCGGATCCCACTGTGCCTCGACGGCGTCCAAGCGGCCGTCGATGGCCGCTTCCACCAGGTCCACGAGGTCGGATTGCAGGCGCAGCATCACCGGCTGCGTCTCCGGATCGCCGAAGCGCACGTTGAACTCGATCACCTTCGGTGCGCCACTGCCATCGATCATCAGGCCGGCGTAGAGGAAGCCGGTGAACGGCACGCCGTCGGCGATCATGCCCTGCACGGTGGGATTCACGACCTCGCGCATGACGCGTGCGTGCACCTCGGGCGTGACCACCGGCGCGGGCGAATACGCGCCCATGCCGCCGGTGTTGGGGCCGGTGTCGCCGTCGCCGACGCGCTTGTGGTCCTGGCTGGTCGCCATCGGCAGCGCGGTGGTGCCGTCGACCATCGAGATGAAGCTCGCTTCTTCGCCTTCGAGGAACTCCTCGATCACCACGCGCGCGCCAGCATCGCCGAATGCATTGCCCGACAGCATGTCGCGCACCGCGGCCTCGGCTTCGTCCAGCGTCATCGCCACGATCACGCCCTTGCCGGCGGCCAAGCCGTCGGCCTTGACCACGATGGGTGCACCCTTCTCGCGCAGATATGCCAGCGCTGCGTCGACATCGGTATGCACCGCGTAGAACGCGGTCGGGATGCCGTGGCGCGCGAGGAAATCCTTCGCGAACGCCTTGCTGCCTTCCAGCTGCGCCGCGGCCGCGGTGGGACCGAAGATGCGCTGACCCGCCAGGCGGAAACGATCCACCACGCCGGCCACCAGCGGCACCTCTGGACCGACGACCGTCAGGCCAACGCCTTCGTCCTGCGCCAGCGCCAGCAAGCCTTCGATATCGGTGACCTTGACCGGCACGTTGCGGCAGCCGGCTTCCGTCGCGGTGCCGGCATTGCCCGGCGCGACGATCACTTCGTCCACGCGCGGCGACTGCGCCAGTTTCCATGCCAGCGCATGCTCGCGACCGCCGGAACCGATGACCAGGACTTTCAAGGGGACTTCCTCAGGACAGGACCGGCGGATCAGGCCGGTGGGGCGGCGCACTCGCGTGCGGGGAGGGTCAATTCGAAGAAAAGTGCACCGTCGCGGTCGACGAACTTGCGCACCAGCACCGCATCGGTGCCAATCAGGGGCTGCATCGCGGGCAGAGCGCACAACTCGGTCATCGCCTGTTGTTCGCTTTCGCGCAGCGCCCTGAATTTGGGATGGGCGCGCGTCTTCTCGGCATCGCCATCCGGCGAGCGCACGAGGAACACCAGGCGTTCGCCATCCACGGCGACCGATTCGGTCACCAGGCCGTCGAGATAGGGGGAAGGCAGCGTCGATGCCGTCTCGGCGCGTGCGGCTTCCAGCTTGCCCTGCATCCCCTGGCAACCCGCGAGCGCCAGCGCACCGATGACCGGTGCGACGCGTACGACCTGCGTCCAGCCACGGAGGTGCATGGGATCAGTGCCGGAAGTGCCGCACGCCGGTGAACACCATCGCGATGCCGTGCTCGTCGGCGGCCGCGACCACTTCGCTGTCGCGCATGGAGCCGCCCGGCTGGATGACCGCTTTGATGCCGGCGGCCGCGGCGGCATCAATGCCGTCGCGGAACGGGAAGAACGCATCGCTGGCCATCACCGAGCCCTCGACGACCAGGTTCGCGTCCGCCGCCTTGATGCCGGCGATGCGCGCCGAATAGACGCGGCTCATCTGGCCGGCGCCGACACCGATGGTGCGGTGGTCCTTCGCGTAGACGATGGCGTTGGACTTCACGAACTTGGCCACCTTCCACGCGAACAGCAGGTCGGTGAACTGCGCGTCGGTCGGCGCGAGTTTCGTCACCACCTTCAATTCGTCGCGCGTCACCACGCGGTCGTCGGCGGTCTGCATCAGCATGCCGGAGCCGACGCGCTTGGTGTCGATGAAGCCATTCGAGGCGGGAGCGAGCGGGATGCGCAGCACGCGCACGTTGGCCTTCTTGGCCGCGTAATCGAGCGCACCTTGCTCGTAGTCCGGTGCGATCAGCACCTCGACGAACTGGCGGTCCAGGATGACCTTCGCCGTCGCAGCGTCCAGCGTGCGATTGAACGCGATGATGCCGCCGAACGCGCTGGTCGGGTCAGTGGCGTAGGCCAACTCGTAGGCATCGCCGCAGGCCACGCCGACCGCCACGCCACAGGGGTTGGCATGCTTGACGATGACGCAGGCCGCTGCGTCGAACTGGCGCACGCATTCCCACGCCGCATCGCTGTCGGCGATGTTGTTGTAGCTCAGTTCCTTGCCCTGCAACTGGGTGAACGTCGCCAGCGAGCCCGGGGCCGGACACAGGTCGCGGTAGAACGCCGCCTGCTGGTGCGGATTCTCGCCGTAGCGCAGGTCCATCACCTTGACGAAGTTGCCGTTGGCCTGCGCGGCGAACGCGGCGCGCGCAGGCACCTCGCTCGCGGTGTCGGTGACGGAGGACAGGTAGGTGCTGATCGCGGCGTCGTACTGGGCGACACGATTGAATGCGGCCACCGACAATGCGAAGCGGGTCGCCGCCGGCAGCGCGCCACCGTTCGCGTCCAGCTCGGCGACCAGGCCGGCGTACTGCGACGGATCGGTGGCCACGGCGACGCGCGCGAAGTTCTTCGCAGCCGAACGCAGCATCGCGGGACCGCCGATGTCGATGTTCTCGACCGCGTCGGCCAGCGTGCAGCCGGCTTTCGCGGTGACGGCTTCGAACGGATACAGGTTGAGCACGAGCAGGTCGATCGCGCCGATGCCGTGCTCCGCCATGACGGCATCGTCCAGGCCCGCGCGGCCGAGCAGTCCACCGTGCACCTTCGGGTGCAGCGTCTTGACGCGGCCGTCCATCATTTCCGGGAACCCCGTGACGTCGGCGACGTCGCGAACGGCCAGGCCCGCGTCACGCAATGTCTTCGCGGTGCCGCCGGTGGACAGCAGCTCCACGCCATGGCGCGCCAGCGCGTGGGCCAGGTCAAGCAGGCCGGACTTGTCGGAAACGGACAGCAGCGCCCGTCGCACGGGCTGGAGATCGAGGGTCATGGGGAGGGCGATACGGAGCGGGGCGCGAATTATAACGCGCCGCAGCAAGCCGCCCGGTGGCCGCTCAGGCCAGTCCGTAGTCCTTGAGCTTCTTGCGCAGCGTGGCGCGGTGGATGCCCAGCATGGCCGCAGCGCGACTCTGGTTGCCTTCGCAATGGTTCAGCACTTCGACGAACAGGGGAATTTCCATCTCACGCAGAACGATTTCGTAGACATCGTCCGCATCGCTGCCGTCCAGGTCGCGCAGATAGCGGCGCACGGATTGCGCCACGTGCTCGCGCAACGGCGGTCGTTGCGCACCGCGCGTATGGTCCTGTCGGGTGGAGGCAGCGTTCAATCGGATCCCCTGGTACCACGGATTGCTGAGGCCCGCCTTGTGCTTGTCGGTTTTCGGCGGGGGGACGAGTCTAGCGCCTGATCGGGGCGCGTGCATCCGCTTTTTTGATGAATCGGGGCGATTAACGGAAGTCGAAGGAAAACGCGACGACGTTGGCACTCGGTTCCTTCACGCTCACGGCCATCTGCGCGCTCTGTCCCGGGCCGATCGAGGACGATGACTCGCCTTGGGGCAGATAGTCGGCCGGCTGCAACGCACGCGCGCCCAAGGTGCGACCGTCGGCATCCTTCAGCGTCAGCAGGATGACGGGCCACGCCTGCGCCCAGCGCGCTTCGTTGCGGAACGTAGCCTGGGCCTGCAGCGTGCCGGGACTACCGATGATGGGCCGCACGTCGCGGCTCAGCATGGTGAAGGCCGCGGGTTCGCGCCAGGTGGGTACATCGCAACGGAACATGCCGCACAGCGCAACCACGATGGGCCGCCAAGCCGCCTGCGTGGCAAGACGCGCGCGATCGGCCAGCAACACTTGCGCGCAGAGCAATAGCGATAGTGAGATCACTGCGAACCACTGGATCCGTGCTTGTTTCGCATGCACCGGCGTGGTGCGCCCGCGCTGCAGGAAGCGTGGCCCCGTCGGCCCACGGGCCTTCGGTCTTGCGTCGACGACAGCCGCCGCCTGTGGCGCTTCGGTGGGTGCTTCGCCATGCGGTGGGACATCCGCCAACACGGGCAGCGCGGTGTCCGTGTGTTCGCCGGAGGATGCGTCCGCGGTATCCGCTGTCGTCGCTTCAACGGGTTCGATCACGCCGTCCGGTTCGACGGGTGCGAGCGCCTCAATCGCCTCAACGGGCTCGACCGCCTCGGACGCAGGTTCCGGTGGGCGCGTATCGCGGTCCACCTCGTGCACTGCGGTGTCGTTGGCGTGGTCTTCGCGCGTTTCGACCGGTGCCGCCGACTCCATCTTCGTTGCGTCGGTGGTGGCCTGCTCGTTCGTCGGCGGCGCAGCATGCAGGAACGTCGCCAGGCTGGGCGATGTCGTCGCGCCGACAGCGTCATCCGCCTGCAGCGGTTTGCCGCAGCGCGTGCAGGCGACGGGCAGTGCCTGCGTCTGCGGATCGCGGGCGACCAGAAACTGGCAGTGGGGACAGGCGATGAACATGGCTGCTATTCAACCATGCGGGCCCGCGCGCGTGTTGTGACCGCAGTGGCCTCAGCGGCGCACGCCGTCGATACGCATCCAGTCGCCGTCCTGGGTCGCCTGGAGCGCGTCGAACCAGGCGGCATAGCGGACCAGCAGATCGTCCTCCTGCCCTTTCAGGATGCCCGACAGCGCAATGCGACCACCGGGGGCCACACGCTCGGCTAGCGTCTCGGCCAGCGCATCCAGCGCAGAGGCCAGGATGTTGGCCACGACGATCGGATACCTGGCCACGGGCTCGTCTTCGGGCAAGTACACCTGGATGCGTTCTTCGATGCCGTTGCGCTGCGCGTTGTCCGCGCTGGCCAACAAGGCCTGCGGGTCGTTGTCCACGCCCACCGCGCCGGAAGCGCCGAGTTTGAGCGCGGCGAGCGCGAGGATGCCGGAGCCGCAACCGAAGTCCAGCACCTGGCGGCCCTGCAGTTCGCCGCTGCCGGCCAGCCCATCCAGCCAGCGCAGGCACAGCGCGGTGGTGGGGTGTGTACCCGAACCGAAGGCGAGGCCGGGATCCAGCCGCACGATGGCGGCCTGGTCCGTTTGCGCTTCGTCGGGTACGGCATGGTTCCACGGCACGATGAAGGTGCGCGTGCCGAACTGCATCGGCTTGAACTGGTCCAGCCAGGCGCGCTCCCAGTCCTCGTCGGCCACCGTGCGGAAGCCCGCCTGCGTCCAGTCCAGGCCTGGGTCGAAGGCCTCCAGCGCCGCAAGCAGGGTCAGCGCATCGGTATCGGCATCGAACAGGGCGGTCAGCACGAGCGACTTCCACAGCGGCGTTTCGCCCACCCCCGGCTCGAGGATCGCGCGCTCGTTGCCGGTGTCGGCATCCGCATCCAAGAGCGTGACCGACAGTGCGCCGACGTCTTCCAGGGCGTTCTCGTAGCGCGGCTGCTCGGCTTCGGTGCAGCGCAGGGAGAGTTCCAGGTAGGGCATGGGGCAGGTAACGGCAGGGGGAGGTCGCCTAGTGTCTCACGCGGTCCGGGGAGGGCGCCCGCGACGGAAGGTGGTTCCGGACCGCCTGGCGTGACCTCCGTTCGTTGAAAGCCCGTGAATCGGCCGGGATAATGACCGGGTGCCCCGGAAGCTGCTATTGCCGATCCTGCTGGTGGGCCTGCTGGGCGCGCTGGCGTGGATGCCGCTGCGCCAGGCGGGCTGGATCGGTGTTGCCTTCGGTGGCGACAGCGGGGAGGGCGCAGCCGCGCCGGTAGGCCTAATGACGACGCCTTCAGCGTCGCGGCTGGTGCCGATGGCCCTGCGGCCGGCGCCGGCCCTGTCTCCGCTGCGAAGGGGCTTCGAAGAGAGCGTCGATCTGTTCGCGTACTCGCGCGAGCTGATGATGTGGGCCGCCGCGGGCGATGCCGATGCGATGTGGCTGCTCAGTCTGGTGCAGGACTATTGCGCGGGTTTCGCGGCGGACCCGGCCGGCTATGCGCAGGACACGCGCGTCATCGCGAAGCTCGGATTGTCGGGCGGCGCGGCGATGCTGTCGGCACGCCAGCGCGTGCAGCAACGGTGCGCGCGCTTCGTCCCGCAGGACGGATTCTCGCTGCCGGTGATCGTCAACCAGCGGACGCAGGCAGCGCGTGCCGGCAGCCTGGCGGCGGAAGCGGCGCTGTTGGCGATGGATCGGCCGCTAGACGCCGACGACGACTATCGGCGTGAACTGGTGCGACGCGTGCTGGATTCCGGCGACCCGTTCGCTTTCGCGGCCATCGCGCCGGCGATGGGTAGCGTGGGAAGCGGTCGCACCGAGACCCTCGGTGAGGTGTCCGGCAGCGAACTGAGCGAGATCGCGTGGCGCATCGCCTCGTGCAGGCTCGGCATGGACTGCAGCCCGGACGGCTCGATGATGACCAGCTACTGCGTCAACGGCGGGATCTGCTCGCAGGACGAAACGCAGGATTTCAGCACCTTTGCGCGGGACGCCGGCGTCCCGCGCCAGGGTGAGGACAACGTGGAAGAAATGGTGGGCACCTTGCTGTCCCACACGGGAGTCGAAGGATGAAATACAAGCGCACGCGGCCCGGGGTGAATGTCCTGGTCTGGGGTCTGGTGGCGGTGGCGTACGCAGCGGCGGCGGCCACGATCGTCATCGAGACGCGCAACCCGGAATACCGCGATCTGTCGCGCGTAGGCCACATGACGGTCCATGCGCCCGATGAAGCGCGCCGCCTCGGCGCGGCCCAGGTCGCCGCGCTGTACCGCGCGCGCAGTGGCACGCCGTTCTCCACGCTCGCGCCAGGCAGCACGATCAAGGTCGTGTGGGGCGATGGCTCGGCCGAGACGGTGCGCATTACCGACCCGGCCTCGCCGCTGGGTGCCGAGCTGATGCCGGGCACGCAGCAGATGCCCGAATAACACGCGTCGCCTCCGCTGCGCACATGCGAAGGGCCGGGAGGAAAACTCCCGGCCCTTTTCGTTGCCCGCATTGCCGACGCGCGCGTCAGCCGCCTATGAGGCCTTTCAACAGGCTGCGCAGTGGCTTTTTCTCTTCCTGCGGTTGCGCTTCTTCGTCCTGCATCTGCGCCATGTCCATGCCGAGCATCGCGCTACCGGTGGATTTGGTACGCACGCGCACATTCCATTCCGGATTCCATGCCTGCTTCGGATCGGTCGGCTTGGGCGGCCATGCGATGTGGCTCTCCGGCCCATACGCGATGATGCTCAGGAGGCCGCCGCCACCGTCGCGACCGCCTTCGCCCGGTGCAGCGAAAATGCCCTTCGGTACGGCGCACTGCGTGGTGGCGGGCGGCAGCAGCACTTTCTCTTTCGTCCAACGATCGATCAGCGAGCCGGTCAGGTAATCGAAGATGCCTTGCCCCGCATCGGGGACTTCGGCGCTGCTCCACAGCACCACGTCCTTGCCTTGGGTGCCGATGGCATGCAGGAAGTAGGCCTGCGCGCGATCGACCGGCGCCCAGCGCCACGTCTGTCCGTCGGCGAGCGAGCCGGTGCTCTGCAGGTCGATCTTCGGCATGAAGTCTGCGACCTGCTTGAGTTCGAACTTCAACGATTCCGGCACGCCCTGGCCGGTGATCTGGTGCGCACCCTGCAGAGATGCGCCATCGGGCACGCGCTTGCCGGATTTCGGATTCGGCCACAGCGCGTAGGCGGGATCGGATTCTATGTCGCGATCCGGGGCGTAGCGGCCCTGCATCGAGCCACTGACTTCCACCTTGCCGCCGCTCGCGCTGATGCTGATGATCTTCGGCTGGCCCTTGCGCACGGCGGTGCCGCACCCCCAGTAGATCAGCAGGCGCTGCTGGCCTTCCGGTGGCTTGTACTCGCCGCTGTGATCGGAGGGCGCGGCGGTGCGCACGGGCGGCACCAGCGGCAAGGCCTTGCCCAGGCGGAGTCCGGCGGGAATGCGTTGTTCGGCTTCCTTGCCCGGATGGGGGCGGTTGTACAGCGCGATGTCGAGGTATTGCCCCGTCATCATCGGCATCCGCGTCTGTCCGTAGTGCGCCTGCTGCCCGCCGCCGCCCATCATGCGCGAAGCCATGCCGCCAAGCGGGCCCAGGTCGGGCATGCCGGCCATCTGGTGGGTGGCGACGTCGATCCAGACCTGCGTGGGCGGGCCGGAGGTAGGGGCGCTGGCGGCAGGCGCGGCCGCGATGACAGTGGCCAGGGCCAGGAACAAGGGGCGTGGCAGGGGACGCATCGTGCGTTCTCGTCGGGGGATCCTTTTCCTCCAACGCCGGAGCGGTGCCCCGCCGGACACGCGCCCTACCCAGCTTTCGCCATAGGCGGCCCCGCGGTGGACGCGGGGCCTGGATGGATCAGACGAGCGAGATCGCCTTGTTCTTGCGTTCGGCCAGGCGCTTTTCCAGATAGTGGATGTTCTGTCCGCCGGCCTGGAAGCCCTGGTCGCGCATGATGCGTTGCTGCAGCGGGATGTTGGTCTTGATGCCGTCGATGACCATCTCGCTGAGCGCGACGCGCATGCGCGCGATCGCGGTGTCGCGGTCCGGGCCGTGCACGATCAGCTTGGCGATCATCGAATCGTAGTTCGGCGGGACCCGATAGCCTTCGTAGATGTGCGTATCCACGCGCACGCCCGGGCCGCCCGGCGGATGGAAGTGCTGGATCAGTCCCGGGTGCGGCATGAACGTGTCCGGGTCTTCCGCGTTGATGCGGCATTCGATGGCGTGGCCGCGCAGCACGATGTCGGACTGTTTGATGGTCAGCTTCTGCCCGGCGGCGATGCGCAGTTGTTCGCAGACCAGGTCGATGCCGGTGATGCGCTCGGTCACCGGATGCTCCACCTGGATGCGGGTGTTCATCTCGATGAAATAGAAGCGGCCGTCCTCGAACAGGAATTCGAACGTGCCCGCGCCGCGGTAACCGATGCGGATGCACGCTTCCACGCAGACCTTGCCGATCTCGTTGCGCAGTTCCTCGGTGATGCCAGGCGCAGGCGCTTCCTCGACCACCTTCTGGTGGCGGCGCTGCATCGAGCAGTCGCGCTCGCCCAGGTGGATGGCGTTGCCCTGGCCGTCGGCGAGCACCTGGATCTCCACGTGGCGCGGATTCTCCAGGAATTTCTCCATGTAGACCTCACCGTTGCCGAAGGCCGCCTTGGCTTCCGACTTGGTGGTCTCGATGGCGGCCTTCAACGCGCCCTCGACATGCACCACGCGCATGCCGCGACCGCCGCCGCCGCCCGCGGCCTTGATGATCACCGGGTAGCCGATCTCGCGCGCGATCTTGGTGTTGGCGACGATGTCCTCGCCCAGCGGGCCGCCGCTGCCGGGCACGCACGGCACGCCGGCGGCCTGCATGGCGCGGATCGCTTCGACCTTGTCGCCCATCATGCGGATGGTGTCGGCCTTCGGGCCGATGAAGATGAAGCCGGATTGCTCCACGCGCTCGGCGAAGTCGGCGTTCTCCGACAGGAAGCCGTAGCCCGGATGGATGGCCTGCGCGTCGGTGACTTCCGCCGCGGCGATGATCGCCGGGATGTTGAGGTAGCTGTCCTTCGAGGCGGCCGGGCCGATGCAGACGGATTCGTCCGCCATGGCCACGTGCTTGAGGTTGCGGTCGACGGTGGAATGCACCGCGACCGTGCGGATGCCCAGGGTGTGGCAGGCGCGCAGGATGCGCAGCGCGATCTCACCCCGGTTGGCGATGACGACTTTGTCCAGCATGGCGCGGGCCTCAGCCGATCACGAACAGCGGCTGGTCGAACTCGATCGGCTGCCCGCTCTCGGCCAGGATCGACAGCACCGTGCCCGACACGTCGGCCTCGATGGGGTTGAACATCTTCATGGCCTCGATGATCGCCAGCGTCTCGCCGGCCTTCACGGTCTGGCCGACCGCGACGAATGCGGGCTTGTCCGGCGACGGCGAGGCGTAGAACGTGCCGACCATCGGCGCGCGCACCACGTGGCCGTCGGGCAGGGCATTGCCGGGCTTGGCGGTGCCGCCGGTCGAGGCTTCGGTGGGCGAGCTCATCGGCATGGGCGCGGCAGGGCGCGCTTCCACGGGGGCGGCCATCATCGGCGCAGCGGCCTGCAGGGCGTAACCGCCCTTCGGCGCACGCGCCAGGCGCACGGATTCTTCGCCTTCCTTGATCTCGATTTCGGCCAGGTTCGACTCTTCCAGCAGGTCGATCAGTTTCTTGATTTTGCGGAGATCCATGGGAGCCTCGTGGTTGAACGCTGTTCCCCGCAGGGAACAAAAAGGAAAGTCAGGCAGGCAGCCGCTGCAGGGCGGCGTCCAGCGCGTAGCGGTAGCTGTCGGCCCCGAAGCCGCAGACCACGCCGACCGCCTTGTCGCTGAAGTAGCTGGTGTGGCGGAAGGGTTCGCGGCCGTGCGGGTTGGACAGGTGGACTTCGATGAAGGGCAGGGCCACGCCCGCCAGGGCGTCGCGGATGGCGACCGAGGTATGGGTGAACGCGGCCGGATTGATCAGGATGAAGGCGGTGCCGTCGGTGCGGGCGGCCTGGATGCGGTCCACCAGGGCATGTTCGGCATTGGACTGGAAGGTCTCCAGCCGGTGCCCCGCGGCCTGCGCCTGCGCGACCAGCGCGATGTCGATATCTGCCAGTGTTGCCTGACCATAGACCTCCGGCTCGCGGGTACCGAGCAGGTTGAGGTTGGGGCCATGCAGGACCAACAGTGTCGCCATTCGTGCCTCCAGCGGAAGGGCGGCAGTCTGCGCGATGCCGGGGATGCTGTCCAGTTCGCCGAAGTTTCGCTCGTTTTAAGCGATTGTTTGAATATGGGCGCCGGTCACGCGTGCCACACGAACCATATGAATGGTGGCCCGAGACTCACGTCGCGTTCGCACACGGCTACGGGGCGCTGGCCTAGGCTTGCGGTCCCCCGGACCCTGGCCCGCACCGCTGTTCACCTTACACATCGTCTGCATGGGGAACCTGTGCCGCAGCCCGATGGCGGCGGCCCTGTTCCACGCGAAGGTGCCGGCGGGCCGCTGCTCCGTGGTCTCCTCGGGTCTGGCCGCCCAGCCCGGCCGGCCGCTGGACCCACGGGTTGCCGCGGTCCTGGAGAAGCACGGTGTGCCTGCGCTGACGTGCGCCGCGCGCATGTTCGATCCAGCCGCACTGGGCCCGGACGATCTCGTGCTCGCCATGCAGCGACGGCACCTCCGCGCCTTGCGCGCACTCGTGCCTGAGGCGCGCGCGCGCATGCACCTGCTTGGCCGTTGGAACCGATCGCAGGAGATCGACGATCCCATCGCGGGCACGCAGGACGACATCGAAAAGACATTCATGTTGATCGAGCAGTGCGTGTCGCAATGGTGCGCGCACGATGCCCGTCTGTCGGCGTGATCGCGTTGCTGTACCGCCATCCAGCTTCCTGACTGGACCGTTACGCGCGCAATCCCATTTCATGCGCTCATCAAATTCCTGTCCGTAGCCTCGGGACGGCATCAACCGCGCCCCCCGTTTGACGCGCAGGATCCCGGATGGACCAGGGTTCCGTGGGGCTTTTCGTCCACAGCAACCCCGGGTGACAGATGGAGAATGCACGGATCGTCGCGGCCAGCGCGATCGCTCTGGCCGCAACGTTGTTCGCCATATTCTCGATGCGACCGTGGGCCCGTCGTGTCGGTCTGGTGGACCGTCCGAGCGGGCGCAAGCAGCACGTAGGCCGCGTGCCGGTGATCGGCGGCATCTGCTTCTTCGTAGGCACGCTCGTCGGTCTGGGCTACCTGGGCTATGTCGACCGCTTCGTCATGAGCCTGATGATGGGCAGTGCGCTGATCGTCGCGATCGGCGTCGCGGACGACATCAGCCACTTGAGCGTGCGCACGCGCCTGCTGGTGGAGGCTGCCATCGTCGGCCTGGTCATCCTCAGCACGGGTTACTACCTCGATCACGTCGGCGGCCTCATCCCGGTGTTCGACCTGCGGCTCGGCCTGCTCGGCATCCCGGTGACGATCATCGCCGTGATCGGATTGATGAACGCGTTCAACATGATGGACGGCATCGACGGCCTTGCCGCTTCCACGGCGATGGTGTCGATCGCCGCCATCCTCCTGTTCGCGCACGACGGCGCGCCCGATGTCGGCGCGACGATGATGCTGCAGATCCTGTTCGCGTCGCTGATCCCGTATGTGTTCGTCAACCTGGGCTGGCCGGACGGGCGCAAGATCTTCATGGGCGATGCCGGTAGCACGGTCATCGGCTTCCTCGTCGGCTGGAGCCTGATCTACCTCAGTCATCCGCGCGTCGGCCGGCTGGTGCCGGTCGAGGTGCTGTGGTGCGTGGCGCTCCCACTGCTGGACACCGCGGCCGTGATGTACCGCCGCATGCGTCGCGGACGTTCTCCGTTCGCCGCGGACCGCCAGCACCTGCATCACCTGCTGGTGGATCGCGGCCTGTCGGCGCCGGTCGCGTTGTGGACCATCGTGTCGATGGGCGCCGCGCTTGCGTTGCTCGGCTATGCATTGCGCAACGTGCCGCAGCCGCTGAGCTTCCTCGTCTTCGTCGCCACGACCGTGGCGTACGTGGTCGGCTTCCCGCGCCTGCTCGACGCGATCGAGCGTTTGGCGTCCGGGCCTTCGCGCCGCGCGGGTGCGCGCCGAACGCCGCTGGAATTCCCGGACGACGGCGAGCTGAACCACGCGCCCGTCTCCCTCCGTCCGCTGGGCCAGCGTCCGCTCGAGGCCGTGGCTGATAGCGCTGTGGCGCGAGCAGGGAGCGCGCGTGATCCAGACGCACCGCTGCACGCGCTCTGCCTGGTGAACGCCTCCTGTGAAGGTGCAGGGGTGGCGCCCATCGCGCGCCGTCTGACCGACGACGTGCGCTTCCATGCCACCGTCTGCGTGACCGAAGGCGAAAGCGGCGACGCCGCCCATCTTCTGCAGATGTTCGGGCTCGAGGCGCAGGCCAGCGTATCCGGCGACAGCGACGGGCCGGCCGCGTATGGCGATGCCCAGGCCGAGATGCGACAGCTGATCGGCGAAACGAATCCCGATGTGATCGTGGTGCCCGGCGATGCACCGGTGACCTTCGCCATGAGCCTGGCGGCGCATGCGTGCGACGTGCCGCTGGTCTGCGTGGATGCCGACGCGCCCGCCTGCGGTGCGCAACATTGGCCGAGCGATGCGAGTCGTCGCATCGTGCAGTCGCTGGCCGCGTTGCATGTCGCGCCCAGCGAACTGGCTGGCCGCCGCCTGAGCGGCGAAGGCGTGCCCAGCGAAAGCATTCTCGTGCAATCCGACGTGGCCGACGATGCGTTGCGCACCGCGCTGCGCCAGATCCGCCGTGACGCCGATCTGGCGCGTTCCCTGGCCGAAGGCTTCGCCTTCCTGCGCAGCAATGCGCCGCTGTTGCTTGCCGTGAGCGCGCGTGGCGACACGCCGGGACAGGGCGCCTTCTCCGATGCGCTGGCGATGGTGGCGCGCCGTCGTCCCGACGTGGACATCGTCTGGGTGGGCGGCGTGGGCATCGCGCCGGGCGAGGGCGGCGATCCGCTGCATACCTTCGCCAACGTGCACCCGCTGGAGGTCGATGATTTCCTGGCATGGGCTTATCTGCTCGAGCGTGCGCATCTGGTGCTGGTCGGCAGGGGCGCCCCCCCGCCTCGCCGCCTGCTCGGCAAGCCGGTACTCGTGGCGCAGGAAGAAATCTCGGGAGCGGATGCCGGTGCCGTCGCGATCGGCACCACGCCGGTGGCGATCGCCGGCCGCCTGCTGACACTGCTGGGCGACGACGCGGTCTACCTGTCGCTGTGCGCCGCGCCCGACCTCGATATTCCCCGCGTGGATGGCTGCGCGCCGGTGCTTGAGGCGCTGGCGGGCTTGCGCGCGCCGCCGATACCACGCGCAGCGCCGCGTGCGCTGCACGAACCGCTCGATGCACGGGCCGCGTCATGACGACGCTCCCGTCCCTCCCCGCGTGCCCCGCAGGGCGCGCCACCGACACGACATGCAAGCGAGGTGAATCATGGCGACCCAGCTGATCACGCGACGAAGCACCGATCGACCGACCCTGGCGGCGGCCTCGGTGCGCAACGACGACGTCGACATCCCCGCCCTGGTTTCCACGCTGGGCGCGAAGAAGAAGCTCATCCTGTTCGGCACGGCCGCGTTCGTGCTGGCGAGCATCGCCTACCTGGCGGTGGTCACGCCGAAATACGAAGCCAATGCCGTGGTCCAGGTGGAGAGCCGACCGGCCATTCCGCCCGGCCTCACCCAGAACGCGGCGATGCAGGCGCCGCCGGCCATCCCGACGCCCGGCACCACCGAGGTGCAGTTGCTGACGTCGCGCCGGGTGATCGGCGAGGCCATCACCCGGATGGATCTCGATGTCGACGTGAAGCCGCAGCACTTGCCCGTGATCGGCGACTTCATCGCGCGCCGTTATCAGCAGGCCAACCCCGGCGAACTGGCGAACCCGTGGTTCGGTTTGTCGAAGTACGGCTGGGGAGGCGAAGTCCTCGACATCGCCCGGCTCGAAGTCCCCGACCATCTGAAGGGCGTACCGATGGAGCTGACGGCGGGCGCCCAGGGAAGCTATGTGCTGTCCGCACAGGGCCAGGTGCTTGCGCGCGGGCGCGCGGGCACGCCGGTGAATGCAGGTGGCGTGGCGATGCAGGTCCGCAAGCTAACTGCCAACCCCGGCATGCGTTTCCAGGTGACCCGCTACGATCCGTCGGCGGTGATGGCGGCGCTGAAGGAGAACATCACGGCGACCGAGATGGGTCGCAACTCAGGTGTGATCAGCCTGGTGTACGCGCATGCGGACCCGGAGCACGCGCGTCGCGTACTGGACGAAGTCACCGGCGCCTACGTGCGCCAGAACGTCGCGCGCACCTCCGCCGAAGCGGCCAGCCGCCTGAAGTTCGTCACCGAACAGCTGCCGAAAGTGCGCGAGGAGCTCGCCAAGGCGCAGGCCGCGCTCACCGCGTTCCAGACCCGCACCCAGACGCTGGACGTGACCACCCAGAACCGCGCGCTGCTCGACCAGACCATCGCACTGGATTCCAGCATTCAGCAGCTGCGCATCAAGATGACGGAAGTCGAGAACCGCTACACCGCGGCGCACCCGACCTATCGCGCGCTGCAGGACCAGATCAACCGGTTCCAGGGCGAGCGCAACGGCCTGCAGGGCCGTATCCACGACCTGCCGGACACACAGCAGGTGCTGTTCCGTCTGAATCGCGACGTCGAGGTCACCAACCAGACCTACGCCAACCTGCTGGACCAGGCGCAGCAACTCGAGATCGCCAAGGCCAGCGCCGTAGGCAACGCGCGGGTGATCGATCCGGCCGCGGTGAACCTCAACAGCCCGGCCTGGCCGAAGCCGCTGCCGGTGCTGGCCGCCGGCACGTTGCTGGGCCTGATGGTGATGGTGGTGATCGTCCTGCTGCAGCAGATGTTCCGCCGTGGCGTGGAAGACCCGGTCGATATCGAACTGTTGGGCCTGCCGGTGTATGCGTCGATCCCGCTGAGCAAGAAAGGCCAGGCGTTGACGTACCGCATGAGCCATCGCCGCCGCGACGGCAAGTCGCGCCTGCTCGCGCTGAATGCGCCGGCCGACCTGGCGATGGAAGCGCTCCGCTCGCTGCGCACCAGCCTGCACTTCGCCCGGATGCGCATGCGCAACAACCTGCTGATGATCTCCGCGCCCAGCCCGGGCGTGGGCAAGACCTTCATCTGCGCCAATCTCGCGGTGACCATCGCGCAGACCGGCCAGCGCGTGCTGCTGATCGACGCCGACATGCGCCGCGGTACGCTGCACGACGCGGTCGGCGTGCGCTGCGAGAACGGCCTGTCGGACGTCATCGCGGGCCGCATTCCGCTGGACGACGCCGTCCGTCGCGTGGCCGGCGCCGAGAACCTGTCCTTCATTTCGCGCGGTGCGATTCCGTCCAACCCGTCCGAGCTGCTGATGCACGAGAGCTTCAGCGACCTGCTGAAACGCGTCTCGGGCGAGTACGACATCGTGCTGATCGATACGCCGCCCGTGCTGGCGGTGACCGACGCCGCCGTCATCGGCCACCACGCAGGCACCTGCCTGATGGTGGTGCGGTGGGGCCTCAACCAGCAGCGCGAGATCGCCCTGGCCAAGCAGCGCCTCGAGCAGAACGGCGTCGAAGTGAAGGGCGCCATCTTCAACGGCGTCGAGAAGCGCGGCGCGGGCGAATACGCCTATACGTACTACGAATACCTGCCGGCGCCGCGCGCCGGCGCGGGCCGATAAGGAGGCGTCGCCGATGCAGATCACTATGTCGCCTTACTACGGCACGCCGGATTTCACCGTGCTGGACCGACACCCGGAGTATCACCGGATCGATCCCGTTTCGGTGGCCGACCTGCTGCGCAACGCCTTCGTGTACCCGCCGCACTCCATCTACGAAGGCGTCAAGCTGGTGACGTTCGGGTTCTCCGCGCACCAGGACATGCGCGGCGAGCCGGATTTCCACTTCAAGTTCCGCAACGCAGGCGAAGTGCCCGAAGTGGCGGACCGGCCGCAGGATTGGATCGCGGTCTACCACCGCATGCTGTGCGATGCGATCACCCGCACCACCGCCGACATGCGATCGCCCTGGCAGCTGCAGAGCGGCGGCAAGGATTCCACGACGTTGGCCATCGCGCTCGCCGATGCCCGACCGGACACCACCTGCATCACGTACCTCGGGGGACGCGAGGAGAACGAACTGGAATCCGCGCGGCAGGTGGCAAGCCGGCTCGGGCTGCGCCATGAAGCGTTGGTCTGCGATCCCGGTCGCGCGTATGACCGCTACCTGGCGTTGGCGGACCGGATGCCGCTGCTGACGGCGGACTTCGCCTTGCTGTCGTACGCCGACCTGGCGACCGAGGTGGCGGCGCGCGGTGGCGACGGCATCATCGACGGACTGGGCGCCGACAGCTACTTCGGCACCCCCGTCGATCTGCAGCAGCAGCTGACGGTGCGCCTCGCACGCGGGCTGCGCCTGCCGTTCGACGCCACCGGCCTGCCGGGCATCTCCGGCAGCTTCCCGCTGTGCTTCGCGCTCGGCACGCTGCAGATGACCCCGATCGAGCGCGTCTTCCCGGGCTCGCGCTTCAGCGATGCCGAAGTCGATGCGCTGTTCGGCATCGACGTGGCACGCCGCTCGCGCGAACGTCTGTCGCTGTTCAAGGCGGAGATCGCCTCAGCGACCAGTGCGTGGGAGTGGCGCGACATGTCGATGTCCATCGCGGGCTCGGCGGGCGCGTTCGCCAAGGGTCTCTATACCGCGCATGCGGCCGGTCTGGGTGCCGCGTATCCGTTCTGCGATCGCGCGCTGCGCGAATGGATCCATCACGAAGTGCCGCGGCGCCAGAAGGTGGATCCCGAGACGGGTCTGAACAAGGTGCTGATCCGCCGGCACATCGCCGCGCATTTCGGCGAGCTGCCTTACGTGCAGCGCAAGGGCAGTTTCCGCTTCGACGTGTGCGGGCTGGCGGCGCAGCGATTCGAACAGGTCCACGCGTTCGCCGCGCAGGTCCGCGAGATGCTGCCCGGCGCCACCGCATGGCTGGAGCGCAACCGCGATCGCCTGGACAACAAGTACCACGCATCGAAGTTCTACCTGCTGGCCGTGGTGCTGCCTTGGCTGGCGGCCCACGCGGCCGATGCTACCGCAGCGGCGACGGACGCACGCGGCGCTTCGATGGCGGCCTGATGCGGTTCTCGCGACGACACCTGCTGGGCGCTGGCGCGGGCCTGTTGCTCGCGTCGGCTCTGCCGGCGCCCCGTGCGCTGGGGCTCGACGGGCGCGCGTTCGGCGCGCGGGGCGACGGAGCCACCGACGACACGCGTGCCCTGCAGGACGCCATCGATGCGTTGCCGGCGGGTGGGACACTGACGCTGGGTCCCGGCGACTACGTCATCGACCCCGAGCGCAGCCTGCGCCTGCGTTCGCGTACACGACTCTCGATGTCGCCCGGGACGCGGCTGGTCGCACGCGCGAACGCCGCGCCGCGGGCGTACGTGCTGTTGATCGAAGGCGTTCACGACGTGCAGGTCGATAGCGGACGCATCGTCGGCGACCGCGACCACCACCTCTCGAGCGAGGGCGAGTGGGGGCACGGCATCATGGTGCGGGGTGCGGAACAGGTGTCGCTGCGCGACCTGCACATCACGAAGTGCTGGGGCGATGGCATCTCGGTGGGCGGCATCAGCGGCGCGCGGATGGTGCCCAGCCGCGAGATCCGCATCGAGAACGTCGTCTGTACGGACAATCGCCGGCAAGGCCTGACCATCGGCCGGTCGCGGAACGTGCGCGTGCTGCGTTCCCATTTCCTCGCCACGCGCGGTACGTTGCCGGGCTGCGGCATCGATATCGAACCCGATCCGGGCGGTAGCGCCGACGACATCGCGATCGAGGCCTGCACGCTGCGCGGCAACCATGGCGCGGGCCTGCAGGTGTACGAGCGCGCGCACCGCATCGCGGTGCGTCGCTGCATCATCCACGGCAACCGGGGCGACGGCGTGCTCATACGCGGTGGCGAGCAGTGCGTGTTCGAGGACAACCACATCGTCGACAATGGGTTGCGGGGCATCGTCGTGCAGGGCGGCGCGCGCGGCATCGCGGTGGCGGGCAACCGCTTCTCCGGCAACGCTGCCGGGCTGCGGAAGAAGAAGCCGCAGGCGATGAAAGGCTGGATGCACGTCGACGTGGCAAGGACCGCGAAGGACGTGCGCGTCGACCGGAGCAACCGGTTCGAGTGATCCCGTGCACGACGGGCGAAGCGGACCATCAAGCGGACGCATCCGGCGAAACAAGCGGACTCAACCGGCTCGAGCAAGCAGGCTCATCCGCGCTGGACAAGCGGACTCAACCACGATCGTGCGCGTGCAGATGCGTGACGGTGTTCGCGCGAACGACGCATGCGTGCGCGAAGTCTTTGAATGCGTTCACAGATACGCAGGTGCGTTAACCGGTGGTTGCGTTCGCGTGGCTATAGTCGCCACCGTCGCGATTTCACGCGGCGATCACATGGCAAATTTTCCGACGGGTGCTTGCCCGCAAGGGGTTACGTTTGTGAAGAAGAATGTTCTCGTGCACGACGTGCGCGAGGCTGGGATGCCTCGGCGCGATTTCCTGCAGAACTCGATGCTTCTCGCCCTGCCGGCGATCGGCGTTGCGTGCGGCATCCCGCAGGCGTTCGGCGCGGTCATGGCCGGCAACCTGCCGGCGGTCTCGATGTCGGCGGCCGCCGTGTACGACCCGCCGGTGCGCACGCGCGGCGCGACGACGCTGAGCGTGCGCGACTGGGGTGCCGCGGGCGACGGTGCGCGCGACGACACGGCCTCGTTCCAGGCCGCCGTCGATGCGCTCCCCTCTGCCGGCGGCACGGTCTACGTTCCCGCCGGCGACTATGTGATCGACCCGACCCGCAACGTGCGCCTGCGTAGCAACATGCACCTGCAACTGGCGGATGGCGCCATCCTGCGCGCCAAGCGCAACGACCAGGAGCGTGCCTACGTACTGATGGCCTACAAGATCAGCAACGTGGAAATCTCGGGTGGCCGCATCATCGGCGACCGCGACAATCATCTGGGCACCACCGGCGAATGGGGGCACGGCATCATGATCCGCGGCTCCTCGCGGGTGACGGTACGCGACATCCACGTGTCGAAGTGCTGGGGCGACGGCGTTTCCATCGGCGGTGCGATGGTGACCAACGCGCCGACCATCCCCTGCGACGACGTCGTGATCGCCAACATCGTCAGCACCGGCAATCGCCGCCAGGGCCTCACGATCGGCTGCGCCACCAACGTCAAGGTGTACGACAGCGAGTTCAGCGATACCCGCGGCATCGCACCCCAATGCGGCATCGACGTCGAGCCGGATTCCAACGACGAACGCATCACTGCGACCGTGCACATCGAGAACTGCGTCATGCGCGGCAATGCCGGCAACGGCGTGCTGCTCTACAAGCGCGTAAAGGGCGTGACCGTCAAGCGCTGCACGATGGAATACAACGGCGGCCATGGGTTGCTGACCATCGGCCCGGAAGGCGGCTACATCGCCCAGAACACGATCCGGCACAACTATCTGGTGGGCCTGATGCTGGGAGCGAGCACCTACAACTACCAGGTGAGCGGCAACGTCTTCCGCAACAACAACACGCGGCTGCACGGTGTGAACACGGTCCTGAATCCGTTGGTCGCCATGACCGGCATCGTGGACGGCAACAAGGGCAATGGCGCGCATGTGGCGAAGGTATCCACCGCTACCGAGATCCGGGTGACGACGAACCAGTTCGCGAAGTGATCCCGGCCGGGTGAAGAGCCCGTCAAGAGGTGGCCGCCAGGCCGCTTCTTCCGTTCTGCGTGTTCATGCGTGCCTGCGTCTTGTGGTGAGTGCGTCAATGGATTCCGCAAGGTCGTTTCCTAGAATCCGGGAATCGATTCGCGCGGAGTCCGCCTTGAAGTTCATCCTGTTCGCCAACACCGACTGGTATCTCTACAACTTCCGCCTGTCTACGGCGCGCGCATTGCAGGCGCGCGGCGTGGACGTGGTGATGGTGTCGCCGCCGGGCGAGTTCGGCCCGCGTTTCGCCGAGCATGGCGTGCGTTGGGTGCCGCTGCGCATGCAGCGCGCCAGCCTGAATCCCCTGCGCGAAGCCGGCACGTTGGCGAACCTGGTGGCGTTGTTGCGCGAGGAGCGTCCGGACCTGCTGCACAGCTTCACCCTGAAGTGCGCGGTGTACGGTGCGCTGGCCGCGCGCGCGGCCAGCGTGCCGGCGTACGTGAATGCGGTGACCGGCCTGGGCTACGTGTTCGCCAGTGACCGCGTGAAGGCGCGCGTGTTGCGCCCCCTGGTGTCCGCACTGATGCGCGCTGCACTGGGCAGCGATCGCTCCCGCGTGATCCTTCAGAATCCCGATGACGCAGAGGCGTTCCATTCGCTGCGCCTGGCGCCACCCCATCACATCCGCTTGATCCGCAGCTCCGGCGTGGATATCGCACGCTTCAATGCCGATGGGCGGAAGCCGCGCGACGAGGGCGCGCTGCGCGTGCTGCTGGCCGCGCGGCTGTTGAAGGAGAAAGGGGTGCGTGAATATGCCGAGGCCTCAGAGAAACTCCGGGCCGAGGGGCGCGATGTCCGCTTCCTGCTCGCCGGCATGCCCGACGAAGGCAATCCCAGTTCCGTTACGCGCGAGGAAGTCGAAGGTTGGCAAGCGCGGGGCCTGGTGACGTGGCTGGGCCATGTGGACGACATGCCGGCACTGTTGCGCGACGTCGATGTCATGGCGCTGCCGAGCTATTACCGCGAGGGCGTGCCCAAGAGCCTGATCGAAGCGGGCGCATGCAACATCGCGCTGGTCACCACCGATCTTCCGGGTTGCCGGGAAGTGGTCACGCGCGACGGGCATGACGGCTTGCATGTCGTGCCGCGTAGCGCGGATTCGCTGGCGCAAGTGCTGGCGCGGCTCGACGACGATCGCGTGCTGTTGCACCAGTTGGGCGCACGTGCGCGGCAGAAGGCCCTGGCCGACTTCGACGAGCGCGTGGTGATCCGCCGGACCTGCGAGGTCTACGACGAGCTGCTGCCACGGCCGCTTGCGGCGGCCGCATGAACCAGGCCTTGCCCATGCCGTGGCGCCCGGCGATCGCCGCATTGTCCGTGTTGTCGCTCGCGACGGCAGCGGGCGCGGCGATGGTATTCCTCACCCAGGTGGTGCTGGCGCGCCACTTCGGCCCGTCGCAGTACGGCTTGTTCGCGTCCTCGTTGGCGACCGTCAGCCTGGTGGCGCCGCTTGCCGGATTCGGCCTGTCCCAATTCCGATTGAAGGCGCATGGGGCGGAAGGCTGGGCGGCCGAACGGTGGCAGGCGGCTTCTTCGCGCTTCCTCGCCCTCACCAGCGTGGTGGCCATCGGTGGCGTCGTCGCATGGGCCTTGCTCGGGCCACCCGTCGATGCCGAGACGCGCTCCATGTTGCTGGTGCTCGCTCCCTTCATCCTCGGTTTGCTGGCGGTGGAGCAGATCGGCAGCAAGCTGCGTCTGGAAGAACGTCACGCAGCATTGGCGGGCTGGCAGTTGCTGATGCCAACAGGAAGACTCGCGATCGCGTTGCTCGCGGTGGCCGGGCTATCGATGTCGATCCATGCGGTGGCCTGGGGGCACGCCGCGCTGGCGATCATGGCCGTGATGCTGGCACTGCCGCAGTGGCAGGCGATGCGGCGCGGCGAGTGGACCTTGAAGGGCCACGGCCCTCGCGACACTGCGCTCACCCGCGACATGGCGCGGCCGGATGCGCGCATGCTGTTCCGGCAGGCGTGGCCGTACAGCGTTGCAGCGGTGCTGTATCCGGTGTTCTTCCAGATCGGCACGGTGCTGCTGAAATACCTGCGCGGCGATGCCGAAGCCGGCGTGTTCGGCATCGCGCTGGCGGTGATGACGGCGATCTACCTCTTTCCCACCACGATTTATCAGAAGTTCCTGCTCGCGCGCCTGCACCGATGGGCGGTGCACGACCGCACGCGCTTCCGGCAGGTGTATCGGTTGGGCTGCATCGGCATGCTCGCGAGCGGCCTGCTGGTCGGCATCGTGCTGGCGGCGCTGTCGGGCGAGGCGGTCTGGGTGTTTGGTCAGCGCTACGCCGCCTTGCAGCCGCTATTGATCGTGCTGGCGGTGTGCGTGCCGATACGCTTCCTGTCGACCGCCGTCGGCGCGGTATTGTTGACCGAAGGCCAGATGGCGTATCGCGTGGGCGCGATGCTCGCGGCCGCGACCGCTGCGGCGCTGCTCAACCTGCTGCTGATCCCCGCGCAGGGTGCGATGGGTGCCGCGATCGCCACGTTGGCGGCAGAGGGCTTGTTGCTGCTGGCGATGTACCACGGTGCACGCCGCGCCGCTGCATTGCGGGGTGCGCCATGACGGCATTGCGGACGGCGTTCACTGGTTACTACGGCATGCGCAACTTCGGCGACGACCTGTTCGGCGTGCTCTGCACGCGCGCCGCGCAGGCGTATTGGCGTGCATCGCCCAGCGTGGTCGGACCACCGTTGGCTGCCGCGTCCGCGCGCAGCACCGTGCCGCGCCGCTATCCGACCCGCTGGTATGGCAGCACGGGACTGATCGGCAAGGCCAGTCGATGGATGAGCTTTGCCCGCGGCATCCACGATTGCGACGTGCTGGTGATGGGCGGCGGCTCGGTGATCACGGCACGCGAATCGTTCCGCAAGCCGATGATGCTGTCGGCGGTCGAGCGCGGCGTCCAGCTCGCGGCTGTCGGCGTATCGATCGGGCCATTCGCGGATACGCGCGACGAAGACGCAGTCGCTGCCTTCCTGCAGCGGTTCCGTTACCTGTCCGTGCGCGACGAGCGTTCGCGACGGCTGGCCCAGGCGATGGGACTGGAGGCGATCACCCACGCAGGTTGCGATCTGGCAGCGTTGCTACCGGTACTCGGGCCGCGCACTGCGGGTCCGGCGAAAGCGCAGGGCGCGTCCGTCCGCATCGGCGTGGCGCCGTGCCGTTACCGCGAGGATGGCGAGTACGCCGCGCCGTCACGGCGACGCTGGGAAGAACACCTGATCGCCGGGTTGGCGGACCTGCGCCGTACGCGCGAGGTCCACGTGGATGTGTTCAGCCTCAACGAGCATCCCCGCCACGGGGACCGGGAGCTCGCTCAGGCGCTGGTGGATCGCCTGCGCACGGAAGGCGTGGCCGCGGAGCATCGTCCGTATGCGAGCCAGGACCCCTTGCACACCGTCGCCGCGCTGGCTGCGTGCGACGTGGTGGTGAGCGCGCGGCTGCATGGCGCGATCGTGGCCTATCTGCAGGATGTTCCCTTCATGATCATCGACTACCACCCGAAGTGCCGCGACTTCGCCGATGACATCGGCCTGGATGCTTCGTTGCGGGTGACGGCCGACCAAGCAGGAAATCCGTTCAGCGACGCGTTGCCTGCCTTGCTCGCAGGCGAACGGCAACCGCGTGTTTCACGCGCCGATTACGCGCGGCGGGCGCCCGACATCTTTCAATGTGCACCATGGGCCAAGGCATGAACGACGCTATTCCGTCCCCCTCGATTCCCGGCGCACCGGCGCCCGTGAGCGTGGTCGTGCCGTGCTATCGGTGCGGCGACACCATCGGCGATGCGGTTGCGTCGATAGCGGCGCAGAGCCGACGTCCGGCGGAAGTGCTGCTGGTGGACGACGCCAGCGGCGACGACACACTCGACGCGCTGCATCGTGTCGCCGACGCGTATCCCGCGGGTTGGGTCAAGGTGATCGCGTCCTCGCCCAATGGGGGTCCATCGCGTGCACGGAACCTCGGTTGGCAACAGGCGGTACAGCCGTACATCGCCTTCCTCGATGCGGACGACACCTGGGCGCCGGACAAGGTGGCGTGGCAGATGGCCGAACTCGAGCGCGATCCGCGCATCGCCCTGATCGCGCACCGCATGAAGGTGGCGCCGCGCGGCGCGGCGCCCGTACCGGTGCGCGGCGCAGTGCGGACGAGCGTGATCGGGCGCCGCCGCCTGTTGCTCAACAATCCGTTTCCCACCGCTTCGGTGATCCTGCGCCGCGACCTGCCGTTCCGCTTCAACGAGCGTTTCCGCCGCGTGGAGGATTTCCTGTTGTGGGCGCAGATCGGCTTTTCGGGCTACCGCTGCGTCAAGCTCAACCAGGTGCTCGCTTACTGGCACAAACCTACGTTCGGCGCGGCCGGCCTCAGCGGCGATCTCGATGCGATGCATCGGGCGGGCAAGGAGGTGCGACGCGAATTGTTGGCTTCCGGACTTGTCACGCGCGGCGAGCACTGGTTCGCGCGCAGCGTGGGGCTGGTGCGGCGCGGTCGTCGGCGCATGCTGCTGCTGATGCGGCCGGCGACACGGTGACGGGATGAAGGCGTCCGGCAACGCGCTGCCCTACCTGCGCTCGGCCACGAGCCCCCAAGCCAGCGCCGAACGGTGGTTGGGCGTGGTCTGGCTGCTTGCCGTGGCCGCCTTCGGATGCTGGCTGGTGGGCAGCCGCGCACTGGACATCGGTTCCGACACGGAGACGTATGCGGGCTTCTTCGAAAGCCTGGACCAGGGCGTGCCGGAAACCCGCCTGGAACCGGGCTTCGCCTACCTGAGCTACGGCTTGCGCGTGCTGGGCCTGGGCGTGCCGGGGTACCAGGCGGTCCTGTTCGCACTGTTGCTGGTGGGCGTGGCCATCGCCGTGCGCATCCACCATCGTGCATTCCCGCCCACGCAGGCGTACCCCACGCTGTTGTGCGCGTCGCTGCTGTTGTTGTTCATCTCGCCGATGTTCGTCAACGCCTCGATCAACGCCATCCGCCAGGGGCTGGCGGCGCCGCTGGTGTTCGCGGCGCTGCTGTGTTTCCAGCAGCGGCGCTGGTGGGGCTTCGCGCTGCTGGGCGCGCTTGCCGCCAGCCTTCACGTTTCCTCGCTGCTGTACCTGGTGTGCGCGCCCGCCCTGTTGCTGAAGCCGAACCTGCTGCGGGCACTGGCCGCGCTGGCGTTCGTCGCCTACGTCAGCGGACTGTCGATGAAAGTGGTGGGCGCGGTGTCGCCGACGCTGTACACGACGGTCATGGAGTACACCGCGAACGACAACTACCGCGCCGGCGTGCGCATCGATTTCGCGGTGTTCACGATCTTCTGGTACGTCGTCGTGCTGGCCGTGTCGCCCTGGGTGCAGCCGGCGGCGCGCAAGCCGCTGCAGGATGGTGCCTCCGTCTACCTGGTCATGGTGGTGCCGTTCTTCGTGATCGGCTGGGGCTACTTCTCCAATCGCTATCTGCTGCCGGGCTGGCTGGCGGTTTCGCTGATCCTGGCGGCCGCGTGTTGCTACAGCCGGGTGGCGCCGTTGCGCCAGCCGTTGCTGCTCGGTGCCGGCCTGGCGGTGGCATGCGGGGTGCTGTTCTTCTATGTCAGCCGCGGCATCGTCATCTGAGATCGTGATGAACACCCTGGCCGAACTCGTGGTGTCGTTGAGCTACCCGCCGGCGCTCTCGCTCTGTCTGCTGGGTATCGCAGTGCTGGCGTGGGTGGTGCGAAGGCGCTGGATCGCCGGCAGTGTCGCCGGCGCGGCGCTGGCGTGGTCGGCGCTGTGGTCGATCCCGTTCGCGTCCGAAACCCTGCGCGGCGTACTCGAACATCGTTACGCCATACGCGAAGCGTCGGCCTTGCCCTCTGCCGATGCCATCGTCGTGTTGGGGGGAGGCAGCAACTATGCGTGGCTGGACCGCGAGGACGTGGACCCCACGCGCCTGCGCAGCAGCCGCCTTGCCGCCGGTGCGCGCGCCTGGCATGCGGGCAAGGCGTCGAAAGTGATCCTGAGTGGCGGCGGCGTCGGCAACACCACCGAAGCACGACGCATGGCCGATGCGATCCAGCGCCTCGGCGTTCCCGAAGAAGCCCTCATGCTGGAAGAGCGCAGCCACGACACGCGCGACAACGCGCGCTTCAGCACGGCGCTCGCCTCCGAACATGGCGGACGCCACCTGCTGCTGGTGACCTCCGCGCTGCACATGCCGCGCGCGAAGCTGCTCTTCACGCAGGCGGGTGCGGACGTCACCCCGGTCCCGGTGCCGGAAGGGCGGCCCGCGGTCGGGTTGCGTGAACGCTGGCTGCCATCGCGACGTGCGCTGTGGCGCAGTGGACGCGCGTTCAAGGAATTCGCGGCGCTGACGGCCGCATGGATCGGCGCGCGCGCGCATTAATCCGCGGTTGTGCTGCTTCCGCCGTTCTCTTCACGCCCCCGTTGCCACGATCCGGAGAACGACCGCGACGGCATGCCGTGCATGCATCGCCGCCATTCGAACCAGTGAGGTGCCCGGTAGTGAACATCCAACGTCCCGTCCAAGTCCTGCTCGCCACGGCGATCATCGCGACGCTGTCCGCCTGCGCGCTCGGCCCCGGCCAACGCATGATGCGCAGCGCCAGCGTGCCCAGCGGCGACGGCGACGCGCAGAGTGACGTGCGCATGGTGCCGATCACGCAGTCGCTGGTCGCTGCGCCGCGCGCGGCCGTCGCATTGCCGCCGACGCTGGCGCAGTACCGCCCCGAGGAATACCGCATCCAGCCCGGCGACACGTTGATCGTCACCGTGTGGGACCACCCCGAGCTCACGACGCCGGCAGGTAGCCAGCAGCAGGCCGCCACCAACGGACGGCTGGTGCAGCCCGACGGCAGTTTCTTCTTCCCGTATGCGGGCAAGCTCAACGTCACCAACCAGACGATCGAGCAGGTGCGCAGTACGCTCGCTAGCCGATTGAGCCAGTACCTGAAGTCGCCGCAGGTCGATGTCAACGTGGTCGGCCATGGCGCGAAGGTCACGCTGCAGGGTGCGTTCCAGGACACCACGCCGCAGGAGTTCACCACCGTGCCGCTGACGCTGTCGCAGGCGGTGGGGCGTGCACGCATCGATGTGGAGCAGGCCGATCTTTCGGGCTTCGTGCTGACGCGTGATGGCAGCGACTACCCGCTCGACCTCGATGCCTTGAATCGCGGCAAGGTCGCGGCCGATGTCTATCTGAAGCCCGGCGATCGCCTGTACATGCCGTTCAACGATCGCAAGCAGGTGTACGTGATCGGTGAAGTGCTGCGCCCGCAGGCGCTGACGTTCAAGACCACCGACATGAGCCTCACTCAAGCCCTTGGCCGTACCGGCGGACTGAATCCGGTGACGGCCAAGGGCGGTGCGGTCTACGTGATCCGCGGCATGGAGGACAACGCGCACGACCAGGCGACGGTGTACCACCTCGATGCGACGTCACCGGTGGCCTTTACGCTGGCGGACCGTTTCTCGCTGCGACCGGGCGATGTCGTCTGGGTCGGCCCGGCAGGCGTGACGCGCTGGAATCGCTTCCTGACCCAGCTGCTGCCGTTGTCCGGCATCATCAGCAACGCGGCCTCGGCGCAGTACAACTTCGACCGCGGCAATTGATCGTGGGCCGATGCGGATCACGCATCCAGCGTTTCTTCCTCGCGCGCATACGGTTGCGCGCGGGGAACCAGCGTCAGGCCGGGTGACGGTTGCGCCTCGCCGACGGGACGCAATGCGTTGCGCCGCGAAGCCAGCACACGCAGGCGATCGGTGCGCGCCAATGCCCATCGCGACGACCAGCGCATGCCCGCGGGGATCGATCGCACGGCGACGTTGGCTTGTGGTTGCCGCGGATCGTCCATCAGGACGACGACCAGCCAACCGCCGCGGCATGCGGCTACTTCAAGTACGGGATGCCCATCGAGATCCAGGCGCGCACCGCTCCAGTCGTCGTCGGGCGTTGCTTCCACCCACTGGAAATCGTCGGGAAGTTTCATCGGGACAGCCTTGGTCATGGGGACAGCCTTCTCGCTTGCACGGGGGGAAAGGTGATCGCAGGGCGCGATCGGGTCCGTCATCGACGGACGCAACGTGGTTCTTCGCAGAGAAACGCGGATGTTCTTTTTCGTGTGCCCCGATCATAAGGACTGCGACGCCGTCGCGACCATTTCTGCTGAGTCCGCTTCAGCAACAAGCCAGTGATGTGGGCATGCGTGCACTGGATCACATCGAGTCATGTGCATGAACGACGTTCACGCGCTCGTCGCATCGCATCGCACGTGTCGCACGGTTGCGTTCGCTTGCGTGGAAGAGCGCGATGACTGAGAAGAAGCGCAAGTGGGGCTTCGCGCTGCTCACGCCGGAGCAACGCAAGGAGATCGCGAGCAAGGGCGGTCGCGCGGCGCAGAAGCGTGGCCGCGCGCATCAGTTCGGCAGCGATGACGCGCGCGAGGCCGGCAAGAAGGGCGGCGCGAAAGTCAGTCAGGATCGCGCGCACATGGCACGCATCGGCGCGAAGGGGGGGCGCGTGCGGCCGGGCGACCGACAGGCGCGAGAAGAAGAGGAATGAGGCGCGTGCGGTGCCTGCGGGTTCAGTCGACCCAGCCGCTGATCTCGCCGTGGGTGAACGGGCCGATCTTCTGGCGCGCGATGCGGCCATCGGCGTCCACCAGCACGGTGTAGGGCAGCACGCCCTTGGCGTTGCCCAGCCAGACGCTGGCGTCGGCCGGGCCTGGCGTATCGAGCACGATCGGGTAGCGCACCGGGATTTTCGCAGTGAAGTCGCGCACGCCTTCCGGCGTGTCCAGCGCGAGTCCGATCACCTGCACGCCGTCGGCGCCCTGCGAAGCGGCGAAGCGGTCGAGCTCCGGCATCTCCTCGATGCATGGCCCGCACCAGCTCGCCCAGACGTTGATCAGCAATCGCTTGCCCGCGTAGCGCGCGCGCAGGTCGACGAGGGTGCCATCCAGTCCCGGCAACGCGATGGCCGGCATGGGGTCGCCGATACCCGCAGGCGTGACGCCGGCAGGTGGCGTGGGCGCCGTGGCGTTCGTCGCCGCGTGCAGCGCGCGTTCGCCCACCTGCGTGCGCCAGAAGGGATTGCCGTTGAACCACAGGCTGGCCAGCAGTCCCAAGCCGCCCGCGGCCGCCGCCACGAGCAGCACGCGCGATGTCGTCGCCTTCATCGCGCAGCGCGCTCGAAGGCCTGGCGCATGCCGTCCTGGGTCAGCACGGTCGGCAGGACTTCGCCCGCACCACCCCCGCGCGGATACATCACGTACAGCGGTACGCCGACCGCGCCGTGTTCTTCTAGGAAGGCGGTGATCGCCGGATCCACGTTCGTCCAGTCGCCGGTCATCATCACGGCGTCGTGGGCCGTCAGCAGGTCGCGGAACGCGGACGTGTTGAGCACGGCCTTCTCGTTGGCCTTGCAGGTGACGCACCAATCGGCCGTCATGTCGACGAAGACGATGCGGCCTTCCGCACGCAAGCTGCCCAGCGCTTCGGCCGAGTAGGTCACATGGTCATCGCCGCGCGTGGTGAGCGTCGAGGCTTTCGGCATCCGATGCGCGACGACCAGGGGCAGTACCGATGCGACGACCAGCAGCCCGGCGAGCACGCGTTGCAGCGGCGCGACGCGCAACCGCAGGCGCTGCCACCACCACAAGCCGAGCGTCAGTACCACCAGGCCTGCGAGCGCGAGGCCGATGGCATCGACGCCGCGCTGGTTGCCGAGCACCCACAGCAGCCACGCCGCAGTGAGGTACATCGGGAAGGCGAGTACCTGCTTCAGCGTTTCCATCCACGCGCCGGGGCGCGGCAGCCGGTTGGCGAGCGCCGGCACGAAACCGATCAGCAGGAACGGCAGCGCCAGGCCCAGGCCGAGCACCGCGAACACCAGCAAGCCCAGCACGCCCGGCGCCGTGAACGCGTAGGCCAACGCGACGCCCATGAACGGTGCGGTGCACGGACTGGCCACGACGACGGCGAGGACGCCGGTGAAGAAGTCACCGGCCGGGCCGCTGCGCGTTGCCAGGCCGTGACCCGCGCCTGCAAGGCGATGGCCCAGGGTGAACACGCCCGACAAGCTCAGGCCCACGGCGAACATGACGTAGGCGAGCACGCCGACCACCCACGGTTGCTGCAACTGGAAGCCCCAGCCCAGCGCCTGACCCGCGTAGCGCAGCGCGATCGCGATCGCGCCGACCGCGATGAAGCTGACCAGCACGCCGGCGGTGTACCAGAGCGCACGATGGCGAGCATCGTTGCCGCCGCGGCCGCTTTCGGCCAGCGATAGCGCCTTCAACGACAGGATCGGCAACACGCACGGCATCAGGTTGAGCACCAGGCCGCCCAGCAGCGCGAACGCGAAGGCGGTCAACAGCGAGATGGAGCCGTAGCCCTTGGTGTTCGCAACCACGTTCTTGGGCGGACGCGTCCGCTCGACATCAGAGGTTGCGACCGGATCTTCCTCGGTCGTCGTCTCCGCCGGCGCATCGACAGGCGTGGCCACGGGTGCCACGACGGCCGGCGCTTCGCTCACTACCGCGTCGGCGGGGGTCACCGTGCCGGCGGGGATGGCGAGCTTCACCCGACGTGTCATCGGCGGATAGCAGATGCCGTCGGTCTGGCAGCCCTGGAACGTCACCCGCAGCGTCGCGTTGAGTGCGTTGGCGCGATCGCGCTTCAGCGGCACTGGCACTTCGGCTTGGTCGAAGTACACGGTGACGTCGCCGAAATGCTCGTCGTGGTGCGCCACGCCTTTCGGCCAGCGCGGGGCCTGCAGCGAGACACCCGAGGCGCCTTCCAGCGCCATCGAGGTGCGATCGCGATACACGTAATAACCACGCGCTGGCGTGAAACGCAGCAGCAGCTGGTTGCCGTCGAAGGCGATGGCCTCGAAGGCGAAGGCCTGTTCGGCCGGCATCGGCAGGGCATCCACGCCGGCCTGCGGCTTCGGGCCCAGCAGGCTGCCACCGTTCGCGCCGGCGCCCAGCGGCACGAACGCCTCGTCCTCGGCGGGCGGCAGCGCGACCTTCAGCGTGCGCGTCTGCGGCGGATAGCAGATGCCGGCATCCGCACAGCCCTGGTACTTGATCTTCAGGCTGACGCTGTCGGTGCCGGGCGCGGGCCGGCCGGGCAGGGTGGCGACCAGTTCGCCGCGGTAGGTCTCGACATCGCCGAAGAATTCGTCGCGGTACGCCTTGCCCTTGGGCAGTTGCAGCGGCTGTGCGGCGAAGCCGGCATCGGCGTCCACCCCGGTGCGGTGGCGGTACAGGTAGTAGCCGTCGGTGATCTTCCAGCGGATCTCGATCCGGTCGCGCGCGGGCGCGGTGGCGGTCAGCACGAAGGCGTCGTCCACCGGCAGCAGGTCGTCCTGGGTGATCGCGGCCGAGGCGACGGGCGCCAGCAGCGAGGCCAGGGACAGCAGCAGGAGGGCGAGCAGGGTGCGGATCGGCGTCATCGGGTCACTCGGGTCGGGCGTCGGTGCGGGTTTCCGCGGTCACCCAGTCCAGATAGGCGGGCAGGCCGGCGGCGGTTTCGACCGCCAGGATGTCCGGCAGTTCACACGGGTGGAGTTCCGCCAGCCGGGCCATCAGGGCGTCGCGCCGGTCGGCCGGCGTCTTGGCCAGCAGCTGGACCTCGGCAGCCTGCTCCACCTGGCCCTGCCATCGGTACGTCGAGACCACGCCGGGCAGCAGGCTGACGCAGGCCGCCAGGCGCTCCTCCACCAGGGTCCGCGCCAGCCGCTGGGCGGTGTCGGCGTCCGGGCAGGTCGACAGGATCAGGAAGACAGGCATGGGCCGCTGATTATTGCAGACCCGCCCGGGCGGGCCCCTGCGACAAAGATGCGCACCCGCCCTTGAAAGCCCTGCGGCACCCCCAATATCCCCTGCATCCCGGCTTGGCCGGGTTTTTGTACCCGCGGCGTTGGCAGTCCCCTGAGGCGAGTGCTAACATCGCTGCCCCTTTCCCAGTCCAATCAATCACTTAAGAGGATTGACATGAGCAATATCAAGCCGCTGTACGACCGCCTGGTGGTCAAGCCGATCGAAGCCGAAGAAACCTCGCTCGGCGGCATCATCATTCCCGACGCCGCCAAGGAAAAGCCCACCAAGGGTGAAGTCGTCGCCGTCGGCGAAGGCAAGTTCATCGATGCCACCGGCGGCGTGCGCGCCCCGAAGGTCAAGGTCGGCGACAAGGTGATCTACGGCCAGTACTCCGGTTCGGCGTACAAGTCCGAAGGCGTCGAGTACAAGATCATCAAGGAAGACGACGTCCTCGCGATCCTCGGCTGATCGCGCGCGGCGGCCACGCGCCGCCGCCCACGTCACCGCAATCCTCTTGATGGCGGGCCTCGCGCCCGCCGCACGAACCACTCTCAATATTCCTGGAGTTGCACATGGCAGCCAAAGATATCCGTTTCGGTGAAGACGCCCGTACGCGCATGGTGCGCGGCGTGAACATCCTCGCCAATGCCGTCAAGGCCACCCTCGGCCCGAAGGGCCGCAACGTCGTGCTCGAGAAGAGCTTCGGCGCCCCGACGATCACCAAGGACGGCGTCTCCGTCGCCAAGGAAATCGAACTGGCCGACAAGTTCGAGAACATGGGCGCGCAGATGGTGAAGGAAGTCGCGTCCAAGACCTCCGACAACGCCGGTGACGGCACCACCACCGCCACCGTGCTGGCGCAGGCGTTCATTCGCGAAGGCTCCAAGGCCGTCGCCGCCGGCATGAACCCGATGGACCTGAAGCGCGGCATCGACCAGGCCGTGAAGGCCGCCGTCGAAGAGCTGAAGAAGCTCTCCAAGCCGACCGCCGACGACAAGGCGATCGCCCAGGTCGGCACGATTTCGGCCAACTCCGACAGCAACATCGGCGACATCATCGCCGAGGCCATGAAGAAGGTCGGCAAGGAAGGCGTGATCACCGTTGAAGAAGGCTCGGGCCTGGAGAACGAACTCGACGTCGTCGAGGGCATGCAGTTCGACCGCGGCTACCTGTCGCCGTACTTCATCAACAACCAGCAGTCGCAGCAGGTCGAATTCGACGACCCCTTCATCCTGATCCACGACAAGAAGGTCTCCAACGTCCGCGAACTGCTGCCGGTGCTGGAAGGCGTCGCCAAGGCCGGCAAGCCGCTGCTGATCGTGGCCGAGGAAGTGGAAGGCGAAGCCCTCGCCACGCTGGTGGTCAACACCATCCGCGGCATCGTCAAGGTCGCCGCCGTCAAGGCGCCGGGCTTCGGTGACCGTCGCAAGGCCATCCTGGAAGACATCGCCACGCTGACCAACGGCACGGTGATCTCCGAGGAAGTCGGCCTGCAGCTCGAGAAGGCCACCATCAACGACCTGGGTCGTGCGAAGAAGGTCGTTATCTCCAAGGAGAACACCACCATCATCGACGGCGCCGGCGATGCCGAGCGCATCCAGTCGCGCATCAAGCAGATCAAGGCGCAGATCGAAGAGACCTCTTCGGACTACGACCGCGAGAAGCTGCAGGAACGCGTGGCCAAGCTGGCCGGCGGCGTGGCCGTGATCAAGGTCGGTGCTTCGACCGAGATCGAGATGAAGGAAAAGAAGGCCCGCGTCGAAGACGCCCTGCACGCCACGCGTGCGGCGGTGGAAGAAGGCGTGGTCCCGGGCGGCGGCGTGGCGCTGATCCGCGCGCTGCAGACCATCGGCACCCTGAAGGGCGCCAACGAAGACCAGAACCACGGCATCCAGATCGCCCTGCGCGCCATGGAAGCCCCGCTGCGCGAAATCGTGACCAACGCCGGTGAAGAGCCGTCGGTGATCGTGAACCGCGTGAAGGACGGTTCGGGCAACTTCGGCTACAACGCCGCCAACGGCGAGTTCGGCGACATGATCGAGTTCGGCATCCTGGACCCGACCAAGGTCACGCGCTCCGCGCTGCAGAACGCCGCTTCTATCGCGGGCCTGATGATCACCACCGAAGCGATGGTGGCCGAGGCTCCGAAGAAGGACGAGCCGGCGATGCCGGCCGGCGGTGGCATGGGCGGCATGGGCGGCATGGACTTCTAAGTCCTGCTTCCCGCGTCACCGTTCCAAGAAAGGCCCCGCAGCGATGCGGGGCCTTTTTTTTCGCGATATCCGACGCGCGATATCGCAACAAGCGTCCCTGCAAAGCCTTGCGCGGGACACCTTTCCGACGGACCCGCTCCGTAGCGTACGAACTTCGGTGCTTAACGATGTTTTCACCGAATACCACGCGAACGACAGCCATCGAGGAGAGGGATTCAGATGAAACGACATGCATTGCGCGACGCGATCCGCGTCGCCCTGGTCGCGTGCGCGGCCACCGCGGCCGTGGCGCACGCTCAGGACGCGCCGACGCCTTCGAGCGCGGCGCCCACCACGCTGGACCGCATCCAGGTCACCGGTTCGCGCATCCGCCAGGTGGATGTGGAGACCGCCGCGCCGGTGCTGGTGATCTCGCGCGAGGAGATCCAGAAGCAAGGCTTCAACTCCGTCGCCGACATCCTGCAGAACATCACCAGCGCCGGCAGTCCGGCGGTGAGTCGCACCACGCCGCTCGCGGCGGGCGAGGCGGTGGGTGGCGCCTACATCGACCTGCGCAACCTCGGCCCCAATCGCACCCTGGTACTGGTCAACGGCAAGCGACTGGGCATCACCACCGGTGGCTTCCAGGACATCTCGCAGATCCCGGCCGCGATGATCGAACGCATCGAAGTGCTGAAGGACGGCGCCTCCACGCTGTACGGCTCCGATGCGATCGCCGGTGTCGTCAACCTGATCACCCGGCGCAACGTGGACGGCATGCAGGCCAGCATCTACGGTGGGCAGTACTCGCAGGGCGATGGCCAGCGCACGGTGCTCGACCTGGTCGCCGGCTTCGGCACGGACCGCGGCTCGGTCACCGTGGGCGCGGAATACACCGAAGAGGATCCGGTGTGGGCGATCGACCGCTGGTTCTCGGCGAGCCGCTACCCGATGGGTGAGGGCAGGGCACCGCGTCCCGGAGGCGAAAGCGGTACCACCCAATACGGCAGGTTGATCGTTCCGGGCCGCGGCAACTTCACCCTGCGGCGCGAGACGCCCGGCTTGGACCCACGCGACCTGGATAGCTTTCGTGCGCTGGACGGCACCGACTTCTCGTTGCCCGTCCAGCAATCCACGCTGTTGGCCGGGATCGAACGGAAGTCGGTGTTCGTCAATCTGGATCATCAGCTCAGCGACCGGATCCGCTTCACCGGCGACATGCTCTATACCGACCGCGCATCGTTCTCGCGCAATGCGGGCTATCCGTACTCGTCGCAGGCGTTCGACACGCCCATGTCGATCGACAGCTATTACAACCCCGTCGGCAACCAGAGTGGCGATGCGGATCCCACCGCGGTGCATTTCACCCGCCGTGGTTGGGAGGTGCCGCGCGAGAACCGGCTTTCGCTGACCACCTACCGCTTCAGCGGCGCGCTATCGGGCTACTTCGACCTCGCCGGCCGCAGTTGGGATTGGGATGTGGGCTATCTGTACAACCAGAACAAGGGCGTGCAGGTCGGCACCGGCAATCTCAACCTGGCCGCCGTGCGGATGGCGGTAGGCCCGTCGTTCCTCAACGGCCAGGGCGTGGTCCAGTGCGGCACGCCGGACAATCCGATCCCGCTGGGCACCAGCCAGGGGGAATGCACACCATGGAATCCCCTGCTTCCGTTCGGCTACGGCGGCCCAGGCGATGGCTCGGCGACGGACCCGGCCGTCAGGCAATTCATCTTCCCGGTGGGGCAGGCCATCTCGATGACGAAGACGCAGGACTACTTCGCCAACATCACCGGCAGCCTGGCAACGCTGCCGGGCGGCGACCTGGCCATTGCGCTGGGCATCGAGCACCGCAAGGAATACGGCGAGTTCTCGCCCGATGCGCTGGCGCAATCCGGTGGTTCCACCGATCTCGCGGCGGGACCCACGTCGGGCGGTTACAGCCTCGACGAGGTGTATGCCGAAGTGCAGCTGCCCTTGCTGGCCGACATGCCGTTCGCACGCGAGCTGACCCTCAGTGCGGCGACGCGCTACTCGGACTACGACACCTTCGGCGACACCACCAACAGCAAGCTGGGCCTGAAGTGGAAGCCGGTGGATTCGTTGCTCGTCCGCAGCACCTGGGCCGAGGGCTTCCGCGCACCGGATGTCAGCAACCTCTACGGCGGTGCCTCGCAGACGTTCTCGTTCTACACCGATCTCTGCGACACCTCGTTCGGTTCGGCGCGCGGCAATGCACGCTGCCTGCAGGACGTGCCCGCTGACTTCCGCCAGCCCGCCAACGATGCCGACGGCATCGCCAACGGACCCGGTACGCAGACGCCGATCCCGTTCGTATCCGGATCGAATCCGGACCTGACGCCGGAGACGTCCGAATCGATGACGCTGGGCGTGGTGTTCAGCCCGTCGTTCGCGCCGGGGCTGAATCTGTCGCTGGACTGGTGGACGATCCGCATCGAGAACACCATCGTGGCCGACACCGAAACCCAGGTGCTGGACGACTGCTATCTGCGGGGGATCGAGGCGCGCTGCAATGCGTCGACGGGCTCGCGCTTCGAGCGCGACGCGGCCACCGGACAGATCCTGTCGTTCGTCACCACGCCGATCAACGTCGGTCACGTCGAGACCGAGGGTTTCGACTTCGACGTCAACTATCGCCGGGCCACGCCCTGGGGCACCTTCAGCGCCAGCTGGCTGAGCACGTACATCAGCAAGCTGGAACTCAAGACCGACGCGCTCGAGGACAACCCGCCACAGCAGTTGAACGGATTGTCGATCGGTACGGGTGCCAACTTCCGCGTGCGTTCGAATCTCAATCTCGGCTGGGAGCACGGCAGCTGGGGCGTGTCGTGGGGCATGCGGTACTACTCCGGGCTCAAGGAGCGCTGCGCGCTCGACGACATCTGCAGCCTGCCCACCTACAGCGCCCCGTGGACCGGGGGCAGGATCCTCCGGCTGCACGAGCGTCCCTCGACGACATTCCACGACGTGCAGGTCCGCTACCAGGCGCCTTGGGACGCAACGATCTCGTTGGGCGCCAATAACGTGTTCGAACGCTATGGGCCGCCGATGTATTCGCAACCGAACTCGGGCTACTCGTACTATGGCGGCTACGACATCGGGCGGTTCGTTTACCTGAAGTACCAGCAGAAGTTCTGACGCCGTCCGCAGCACTCGATCCGGCCGCGTCCGAGGGACGCGGCCTTTTTCTTGCATCCCAAAAAAACGCACCGGGGAGAGAGACGCCCGGTGCGCAGTCGGGTTGCGATGCGTGCTTGTGTGGCCAGTGTCCCGCCATGCGTACGCGCAGCGATGCCCGTCATCGTGATGGGCAGGGACCTCTATCGTGATTTCGTGTTTCGAAGGCTCAGCGCACGCCGCCGGCCGAGCGGAAGCGCGTCGCGGTGAGGCCGGTGGCGCGCTTGAAGGAACGCGAGAACGCATGCCGGCTCTCGTAGCCCACGCTGGCGGCGATCTCGCAGATGGCCAGCCGACCATCCTGGATCAGCGCGCAGGCGCGCAGCAAGCGGGTCTGGGTCAGCAGGTCGTGAGGGGTCATTCCGAAGACGTCGCGGAACGAGCGCAGGAAGTGCGAGGGCGAATAGCGGGCGGCATCGGCCAGCGCGCGCAGGTCGTGCGAATCGAACGGTGCGTTGAGGATGCGATTACGTGCGGTCAGCAGTCGCGCGACGACCGCGCGCCGGTGCCGTTCACTGCGACCATAGGCGCGCTCCACCCAGTCCGCGGCGCGTGCCTGCGCGCGCCGCGCTGCCAGTACCAGGCCGGCAAGTTCGCGTCCTGATTCGCGATCGCACGGGTGCGGCGCGCACTGCAGCAGCGTCGAGAGTCGCTGCAGCATCGGGCGGTCCATCGGCAGGGCGACGGGCAGCAGCAGCGGCGCAGCGAGGCCGCGGCGCTCTGCAGGATCCGACAGCAGCAGCGTCCAGTGGGCGGGTGCGTGCACGAGCACCCAATCCGCGCCGGGACCGGCGAGAAGGCGCTGTGCTGCGTCGCCCGGCAGCGCCAGGAACCGGCGGCCCGCAAGCCGGAAGACGCCGTCCACCGTTTCGACGTCCACGCTACCGCGCAGGGCGATGACCAGCGTGCATCCGCCGCGCCGCGGGGGTACGTGCATCCCACGGCCGCCCCGGAGGCAGTGGCCCACCATGGCATCGCCGGCATCGCCGGCATCGTGGCCGGCACTTCGTCGTGCATGGCGGAACTGCACGATGCAGGCGGGCGCCCTGTCGTCGCACCGGCGCGCTGGTCGCATGTCAGGTGAAGCCGTAGGGGAGGTTCGGCGAGGACACGACCTTGTCGCCGATCGCTTCGCCCTTCAGGAAGCGCAGGCAGTCGCGCAGCACGGTGGGGTCGTTCAGTACGCCGTGGTGGCCGAGATCCAGCGTGGTCAGCAGTCGTGCCGCAGTGAGGTGGCGCGCGAAGCGTTCGCCTTCGTCCCACGGCACTTCGTCGTCGAGCAGATCGTGGACGACCAGCACCGGGATGCCGATGGCCGGGGCGATCCGGTGTGCTTGCAGTGCGTCCAGCCCTTGGCCGATGCGCGACTCGAGCAACGCCAGCATGCGCGCGCCCACCCGCGGCCCCATGCCAGCGCGATCGACGAAGCGATGCAGTGCGGCGCGCGGGTCGGCCTGCGCGGAGACCAGGATCGCCTGCTTGGCCCGCAGTCCCTGGTGCAGCGCGAGCACGACGGACATTGCGCCGAGCGAATGCCCGATCACCGCTGCGGCTTCACCGCATCGGCGCCCGACTTCGAGCATGTCGCCGGTGGTTTCCAGCAACGTGGAGGTCTGCGTGGCCACGGTGCGGCCCTCGCGGGCGAAGGCGACGACCGCAAACCCTTGCGCGGTCAGGGCGCGGACCCAGGCCGCCATGGCGTCGCGGCCTGTCGCGTCCAGGGGAGGCAGCAACACGTACGGCTGCCGGCGCGGATCGCCCCAGGACAACATCTGCACGCGCCTGCCGCGCAGCGACAGCGTTTCCCGGTGTTCCGGGCAGCCTTCGACCTGTCGGGGGCAACCGGCAAGGGCGGTTTCGTCGTCCAGTTGCAGCAATCCCTTGCGGGCGGCGTGGCGTGGCGTCAGCAGGCCGGTGAGGCGCTGCAGCGCGCGCGTCCACGGGCGTACAGGCGTCGGGCGCTTGGGTTCGGTATCGCCGTCGCGTGCGGTGGTATCGGATGCGGGGGAGGCGTCGGTCAGCGGGTCGGCGTGGCGGGAAAGCAACATGGAAGTCCGGTCTCTGCGTGTGGGTCCACAGAAACAAGCGATTTCCTGTGATGCCCACTGACACGCGCCGGCACGTGCTGGTTCAGGGGGCGTTGGCCATCGTGACGGTTGCGGGCGCTACCAATGCGCGACGTGCAGGATGCGTCTTCGGGATCTCCATGCGGTCGGCAAAGGCGAGGCCTTCGCGACGCGCGCGTGCCGCAGACGCAGGATCGCCGGCGCGCTCGTACAAGTGCGCCAGCGTGGCGTACCACGCGATCAGGTCGTGCGGGAACGCGCGCGGGCGCGCGCTGATCTTCAGCGCCTGCCGGATCATCGAGATGGCGCGCGCATCCTCGCCTTGTCTTGCGTGCGCCAAGGCGCGCACGTACAGGGCGTTCGCCGACAGATAGGGCTCGTGTCGCGCATCGGCGCGTCGCTGCAGGTCGATGGCCTGTTCCCGCAGGTCGCGATCGAGGCCGGCGACCAGTTGCAGGCGGAGGACGCGGAGTTCGGCATCGAGGCGTTGTTCGTGCGTTGGCGGCAGCGCCTTGTCCAGTTGGGCGCGCGCCTCGTCGGCCAGGGTGCGCGCACCGGCGAGGTCGCCGCGCAGCTCCTGGATGCGGGACAGCTTCGCCAGCGAGAAACCGATGCCGGGCGCGCGTTCGCGACCGATCGCGTGTTCGATGGCGATGGCTTCGCGCAACAGCGGTTCGGCTTGATCGAGGCGACCGAGCGCCAGGTAAACGCCACCAAGATTGTGCACGCGCGGCGCGACGTCCGCGTTCGGGCCGCGGTAGATGCGGCGCGCGATCCGGACGGCTTCGAGGAGCGGTGGCTCGGCTTCCGCCATTTGCCCGGCCGCCATCAACGCGATGCCGTAGTTGCTGAGGCGTCGCGAGGTTTCGGGATGGTCGGTGCCGTACGCCGCGCGGGTCAACGCCAGCGCATGCCGTTGCCAGCGCACGGCCTGGCCCGGCTGGTGCGCGCGGGTGTACGCGGTGCCCAGCGCACCGTAGCTGCGCACCAGGCGGGGGTCGCGCGGCGGCAAGCGCGCCTGCTGGATCGTGATGGCGGCCAGATGGTCCGCGATGGCGGCCTGGTGTTCATCCATCTCGCTGCGAACGATCGCGCGGCGGTGATAGGTGAGGGCGGCGGCGAGCCCGTGCGGATCCACGCCGCGCTGTATGGCGAGGGCTTCGTTGAAGAGCGCCAGCGCGGCCGGGTAATCCTTTTCGCTGGAGGCAAGCTGCCCCTGCTGGCTCAATGCCATGCCGAGCGCGGCATGGTCGCGCGCAGGCAGGGTGCGCGCGGTCGCGACGGCGCGCGCGAGCAGCGGTCGCGCGTCATCGTAGCGCGACATTTCATCGTAGATCCGCGCGATGACCACCAGCATCTCCACCTGCAACGCCGGCGAGGCCACCAGGTCGGTGCGCGCGCGCTCGGCGCCGCGTTCGAGCAGTGTCGCGGTATCCGGTAGCGCGGCGCGCGGGCCGCGTGGCACTTCGTTCTCGAACAGCTGCACCAGCAGGTCCCGCACGGCATTCGCGCGCTGCGCTTCGTTGCGCGCGCGCCAGGCCTGCTCCTGCGCCTCGGTCGCCGCCACGCGGGCGGTGTGCGCTTGCCAGAGCGCCGTCGACAGGCTGGCGAGCACAGCGGCCATCAGCAGCGCCGCGACGGCGACGCCACCGCGATGGCGCCGGGCGAACAGGCGCATACGGTGCAGCGGCGATGGCGTCCGCGCACGCACAGGCTCATGGCGCAGGTGATGCTCGAGATCCTCGGCCAGGTCGCCGGCCGATGCGTAGCGAAGGGCGGGATCGGTGGCGGTGGCCTTCGACAGGATCGCGCCCAGGTCGCCCTTCAACGCGATGTCCTGGCGCGGGGTGTCGCCGGGGCGCTCGCCGCTGATCAGTTCCCGCATCAGCACACCCAGCGCGTACACGTCCGTGGCGGTGGTGACGGCGGCGCCGGTGTACTGCTCCGGTGCTGCGTAGCCGGGCGTCAGGCCGATGGCCGCCGCACCCTCGCCGTCGCCGGTGGCATCGATCAGGCGCGCGACGCCGAAATCCAGGAGTCGCGGCGAACCGTCGGTCGTGACCAGGATGTTGGAGGGCTTGAGGTCGCAATGGACGACCAGTTGCCGATGCGCGGCCTCGACCGCACGGCAGACGTCGCACAGCAAGTGCAATCTCGCCGTCTCGTCGAGGCCGCGCAGTTCCGCATGGCGCGTGATCGGCAGGCCGTCCACGTGGTCCATGACCAGATAGGGGATGCCTTCGTCGGTCACGCCGCCGTCGATCAATCGCGCGATGGCCGGATGCGTGAGCGCGGCCAACGTCTGTCGCTCACGCCGGAACAGTTGCTGCTGCAGTTCGGAGTAAGGCCCGTGGCGCAATAGCTTGACGGCGACGCGTTGCTGGAAATCCACGTCCTCGCGTTCGGCGAGGAACACGCTGGCCATGCCGCCCTGGCCCAACGGGCTGATCAGCCGGAACGCGCCGACGCGCTCGCCGATCCATGCGTGCGGCGGGCGCGTATCGTCGGCCTTCATGGCATCGATCACCGCGGCGACCGGGGTGTCCAGCAGCAGCGGCTCGGTGCGCGCGTGCGCGGCGAGCAGCGCTTCCAGGTCGCGACGGTCGGTCGGGTCAGGGCAGTGGCGGTCGATCCAGCCGCGCCGTGCCTCCGGGGGCAGGTCCACGACCGCATCGAACGATTGGCGCAAGGAAGGCATGGCGGGTAGTTAGGGGAAAGGGTCTGCCATCAAGCGCTTTTCGGGGCCCGACCCTGACACGCGGGCGCGCTTACGCGGCGAGCTGGGCTCCCAGGAACGCCCGGGCGTACTGCCAGTCGCGGTAGACGGTGCGCACGCTCAGTTCGCAGAGCTCGGCGATGCGCTCCAGCGGCAAGCCGGCGAAGTAGTGCAGTTCCACCACTTCGGCGGCGCGCGCATCGTCCTGCGCGAGGCGACGCAGTGCCTGGTCCAGCTCCAGGGCGTGCTGCGGATCGATCGTCACCTGGCCGGCGAGGGTGTCGCGGTAGTCGGTGCGACGCAGGTCGCCGCCATGCTTGATCCGCGCGCGCTCACGCGCACGGTCGACCAGCATGTGGCGCATGGCGCGCGCCGCATAGGCGTAGAACTGCCGCGTATGGATGAACTGCGGCTGCTGGTGGCTCATCTGCAGGTACAGCTCGTGCACCAGCGCCGTGGTGTCCAACGTGGCGCTGTCGCGGGGAAACCGTTGCTTGTGCGCCAGCCGGCGCAGTTCCTGGTAGACCTCGCCGAACATGTCGTCCAGCGGGCGGGGGGAAGCGTCGTTCGGGGGCATGACGATCCGGGAAGAGCGGAAGGGGCGTCGGGTCGTCGCCTTGCGACGACCGGCAAAGGGAACCAACGCGCAAATCCTGGCGCAGGGGCCACCCCCGCCGGTGGCCGTTCGTCGGGCGCGTCCGGTTCAGCCCGCGATCGCGCGTACCGCGCGCAGGGCCTCGTCGACCTCCGCGGGCGTGTTCACCAGGCTCGGCGCCAACCGCGCGTAGCTGACCGCGTAGGGACTGGTGCTGGCGACGATGCGGCGCGCGAGCAACTGCTTCACGATGTCGGTGGGCGATACGCCGTCGATCTCGAACGCCACCAATCCCGCGGACAACGCGGCAGCGCGCGGCGTGTGCATCTTCACCTTCGGCAGACCGGCCAGGCCCTGCTTCAGTTGGTCGTTCATGGCGGTGATGCGCGCCGCCACGCGCGGACGCTGCATCTGCCGGTGCATGCGGAAAGCCGCGGCCATCGCCCACTGGTGCTCGAACGCATGGAAGCCGCCGGGCATCATCCGTGCCGCGTTGGCGGGACCCGAGGGCGGGCGCTCTTCTGCCCAGGCCTTGTAGCTTTCCAGTTCGGTGAAGTTCGGCACCAACGGCTGCAGGCGCCCCCAATTCGCCGCGTTCGCCCATACCAGGCCGGTGCCGCGCGGCGCGAACATCCACTTGTGCGTGCCGGCGCAGAAATAGTCCGCGCCCATCGTGGCGACCGTGTCATCGGCCGATCCAAGCCCGTGCACACCATCGACCACCAGCAGCGGCGGTGAAGGCAGGCCGCGCAGCATCGCCCCGATCTCGCGGATCGGCAGGCGGATGCCGGTGCTGGAGTGCACCCAGGTGATGCCGACCACGCGCGTGGCCGGACGCACTGCGGCCTTCAGGTTGCCGACGATCTCATCGACGCTGGCCGTGGCGGAGGACGCGAACAGCGCGATCTTCCGCATCGATGCGTTCGCGCGTGCGGTCGCGAGGCGGATGGATTCATGGTGCGAATAATGGTCGTGGACCGTCGTCAGCACCTCGTCGCCGGCCTTCAGTGGCAGGCCGTGGTAGACCAGCGCGAGCCCTTCGGTCGTGCTTCGCGTCAGGCAGACCTCCGCTGCCTGCCCGCCCAGGTAGTCCGCCGCTTCGGTGCAGACTTGCAAGGGCAGGTTGTGCGCGTCGTCCTCGAACATCGCCCGTTCGACCACCAGGAACGGGTTCGCATCCATCGCGCGGCGATAGCCCTCGAGCGCTTCACGTACCGGCGTCGGGTGGCTGGCGATGAAGAACGAGGCGAAGTGCAGGTAGGCCGGATCCAGCGCGAACTGCGCGCGTACCGCCTCCCAGTCGGACAGGTCGGGCAAGGTGGGGGTCTGCGTCGCCACGGCGGCGAGCAGAGGGCCGGGCAGCAGGGCCGTGGCGGCGAGGGCGGCGGGCGCCGCGAGCAGGTGTCGGCGGGACAGGGCCATGGTGCACCGGAACCGGTGGCGTCGCTGACTGCGACAAGGGTGGCAACGCGGACGCATGCCACCCGCGGCCACCGCTGGGCGGAAGCGGAACCGGTCCGGGGATCTTGTCGGCGTCGGGGCGTCCGGATAGCCTCGACCTCCATGCCTACCTCGCTGCTGGTCGTGGATGATTTCCTGGGAACCCGTGATGCGCTTGCGTTGCGCGAGGCGGGCCTTCGGCTGACCTACCCCCCGGACCAGAAGGGGGCGTTTCCTGGCCGCAATTCGGTCGAGCGGGTCGAGATCGACGGGCTGACGGAGGCGGTGTCGCAGTTGGTCGGCGAACGGTTGCGTCCTGCGCCGCCACCGCAATCGCACGCCAAGTTCCGGATCACGCTGGCGGGCGACGTCGGCCGGGCGAAGGTGCACATCGACAAGGCGCATTGGTCCGGGGTCCTGTACCTGAGCCGGCCGGAGGATTGCCAGGGGGGCACCGAATTCTTCCGACATCTCCCCACCCAGAGCGATCGCGCCCCGATGACCCACGAGGAACTGGCCGCCGCCGGTTTCACCTCGCAGGAACAGATGTACCAGGAGATCGTCAGCAAGCACACGGTGGATGACAGCAAGTGGGAAATGACGATGCGCGTCCCAATGCGCTTCAACCGGTTGCTGATGCTGCGTCCCTGGATGTGGCACACGGCGGGCGAGGCGTTCGGTGACTCGCTGGAGGATGGACGTCTGGTGTACCTGCTGTTCTTCGAAGTCGCCTGATCGGCAGCCACCACGTTGCAAATGAAACATTCGCGCGCCTGCGGAAGGCGTGATATCACTACGCCCCGATGAACCCGACCCGCGCCCGCTTTTGGTTTTGGTATTACCGCGATCCCACGGCGGTGGCGAGGCTGCGTTCATTCTAGGTAGACACCAGAAGAATCCCCTTGAAGCCGCCAGCGAACCTGGCGGCTTTTTTATTGACTCCGGAGAACCCCCCATGGCCCCCCATACCGACGATCTGCGCATCAGGAAACTCGATGAGCTGGTCACGCCCGCCGCGATCATCGGCGAACTGCCGTGCGACGACGCGGCGTCGCAGACGGTGTCCGAGGCGCGCGATGCGTTGCACGGCATCCTGCACGGACTCGACGATCGCCTGGTGGTGGTGATCGGCCCGTGCTCGATCCACGATTCCGCCTCGGCGATGGAGTACGCGACACGCCTGAAGCCGTTGCGCGATGCGCTGGCCGGCGAGTTGGAAATCGTCATGCGCGTGTACTTCGAGAAGCCGCGCACGACGGTGGGCTGGAAGGGCCTGATCAACGATCCCGCGCTGGACGGCAGCTTCGACATCAACCGCGGCCTGCGCGTGGCGCGCGGCCTGCTGCGCGACATCAATGCGCTGGGCCTGCCGGCCGGGTGCGAATACCTCGACACGATCTCGCCGCAGTACATCAGCGATCTGGTGGCATGGGGTGCGATCGGCGCGCGTACCACCGAGAGCCAGGTGCACCGCGAGATGGCCAGCGGGCTGTCCTGCCCGGTCGGTTTCAAGAACGGCACCGACGGCAACGTGAAGATCGCGGTGGACGCAGTGGGCGCGGCGTCGCATCCGCATCATTTCCTGGCGGTGACGAAGGAAGGGCGTTCGGCCATCGCGGCGACGGCAGGCAATCCGGATTGCCACGTCATCCTGCGCGGCGGCAAGGCGCCCAACTACGATGCGGCCAGCATCGACGCGGCGAGCCAGGTGCTCGCGAAGGCCGGCCTGCCCGCGCGACTGATGGTCGATGCCAGCCACGCCAACAGCGGCAAGAATCCCGACAACCAGCCCGCGGTGATCGACGACATCGCCTCGCAACTCGAGGCCGGCGAGCGGCGCATCGTCGGCGTGATGGTGGAAAGCCACCTCGTGGGCGGGCGGCAGGACCTGGTCGATGGCCAGCCGCTCCGGTACGGCCAGAGCATCACCGACGGTTGCCTTGGATGGGAGGCGTCGGTGCAGGTGTTGCAGCGGCTGGCCGAGGCGGTGCGCATCCGCCGGCTCGCGAAGGCGGCATGAGCGCAGGCGTCGCAGCGATGGCGAGGAAGTGACTTCCGGCAGGTCGGATCGATGACCGTTGGCAACTGACCCGGTGTGGGGGCGCGGACGAGACTGGCACCACGTTCCCGCCACCGACCGGAGTCCGCCATGAACCGTTTCGCCCGCCGCGCTTTCTTCCTGTCCGCCCTGCTCGCCGCCACCGCCGGTGCGCAAGCCGCTGAACTGACCGTGGTGCTACAGGACGTCCGTGCGCAGACGGGCCTGATCAAGGTCGCCCTGGTCGATTCGCAGGCCGGGTGGGATGGCAAGGCGGCGCCGGTGCAGGCCACGGGCGCTCCGCCCAGCGGCGAGCAGGCCACGTTCGTATTCAAGGACCTCAAGCCGGGCACGTACGCCGTGCTGATCACCCACGACGAAAACGGCAACGGCCAACTCGACACCAACATGATGGGCATGCCGGTCGAGGGATACGGCTTCAGCAACAACCCGCGCGTGATGCGCAAGCCGACGTGGGATGAAGCGCGCTTCGAGCTGGCCGGCGAAGCGACCCACATCGACGTAGCGCTGCGCTGAGACCGCCGCCATGGATCGCCGCCGCTTCCTCCGCAACCTGCTCTCCGGTGCCACCGCCCTCGCCATCGCGCCCGCGTTGCTGCGGGGCGAACATGCCTTCGCCGGCGATCCCGCCCGCTTCGCCGACGGCCTGCGCGAACACCCGTGGCTGGCGGGTTGGAAATCCGTCCAGTCCGAGACCCTCGGCCCGGCGACCGTGTCGCTCGAAGGCCGCCTGCCGGCCGGCTTCGCCGGCACGCTGTACCGCAACGGCCCGGCCTGGACCGAGCGCGCCGGCTTCCGTTACGAACACTGGTTCGACGGCGATGGCATGGTGCATGGCTGGCGCTTCAACGGCGACGGCACGCTGACCCACCACGCGCGCATGGTGGCCACGCCGAAGTTCACCCGCGAGCAGAAGGCGGGGAAATTCCTTTATCCGGTGGCCGGCACGACGATCCCCGGCATGCAGGCCATCCGCAACAACGACGACGCGAACACCGCCAACACTTCGGTGACGATGATCAACGGCCGCTTGTTCGCGCTGTGCGAGGCCGGCTCGGCCTTCGAACTCGATCCCGACCAGCTGACCACCCTGGGCCCGGTGACATGGCGCCCCGACCTGGCCGCGATCCCGTTCTCGGCGCATCCGCTGGTCGATCGCGACGGGTCGTCGTGGAACTTCGGTTCCATCTCGATGCTGGGCGGCAACGGCTTGATGGTCTGGCATGTCGGTCGCGATGGCGTGCTGGCATCCGCCGATGTGCTGGAGACGCCGGTGCCGGGTTACCTGCACAGCTTCGCGATGACCGATCGCCACCTGGTGTTCGTGCTGATTCCGTTCCGCTATGCGGAAGGGTCCGGCGCGTTCTTCGAACGGCTGCGCTTCCAGCAGGACCAGGCGCTGCGGATCGCGGTGGTCGACAAGGCGTCGCCGTCGGTCGCGCGCTGGTTCGAGGCCGACTTCGCCGCGATCTACCACTTCGGCGATGCCTTCGAGCGCGACGGCCGCATCGTGGTGCGCGCCGTGCAGCACCCCGACGTGGAGGATGCGCGCTCACCGATGAAAGCAGCGATGAGCGGGCAGGCGGAGGCGCACGGCGGCCAGGGGCCGGTGCGTGAGCTCTTGCTGGACCTGCGTAGCGGTCGCGCGCGCTGGGAAGACACTGGCGTCGCCGGTATCGAATTTCCGGTGTTCGACGCACGTACCCCCTCCAGCGGACCCGCCCGCCTGTATGCGCCGGTGCACGCCAGTGCGTCGACGGCGCCGTACTTCAACGGCATCGGTGCGTTCGACATTGCGCGCGGACGCCGCCAGGTGCACGATTTCGGGCCGGACGTGCTCGTCGAAGAGCATCTGTTCGTGCCGCGCCCGGGTAGCCGGCGTCCGGACGAGGGCTGGCTGGTCGGCACGCTGCTGGACGGCAAGCGTGGCCGCAGCGGGATCGCGGTGTTCGATGCGCGACGCGTCGATGCCGGTCCGGTTGCACAAGCGTGGCTGCCCTACACGGTGCCGTTGGGCTTCCACGGACACTTCGCCGCGCGCTGACATGGTGAGTCGCGCCTTGTGCGCGACGCCGGATGCGGCATCCTGTGCGGATGGAACGGACATCCTTTCGCACCGTCGTGCGGCGCAGGTGGTGGTGGCTACTGGTCGCCCTGGCGGCGCTCTACGTGGCCTATGTGCTCGCCGCCGCGATCTTCCTCAATACCTCGCTGGGGCCGTCGGTCATCAACCGGCAGCCTGAGCGCTTCCAGATGCAGTGGGCGTCCGGCCGCAGTTGGTGGCCGGGACGGGTGACGCTGATCGACGTGCGCCTGCAGGGCCAGGCACGGCGCGTGGCGTGGCAGGCGCAGGCCGCGCGCGTGCAGGGCAGGATCGCGCTGCGGCCGCTGCTGGACAGGCGGCTGCAGGTGCCGGAGGTGCGCGCGGACGATGTCGAAGGCGGCGTGCGCCGCATGGCCACGGAGTTGGCACCGAAACCCGCTCGCCCAGGTGGCTGGGAACTGCAGTTCGATGCGATCACCAGCGACAGCGTGCGGCGCGCCTTCTACGACGGGCTGGAGCTGACGGGACAGGGCACGGCGCGGGTCGGGTTCTACAAGCAGTTGCGTGGCGGACCGATGGAACTGCTGCCCTCTACCGTGGATTTCAGGCAGGCGCGGCTGACCCGCGACGGCGCGGAAGTGCTGCGCGAAACGACGCTGCATGCCGGGTTCGCGATCGACCGGCATCGGCGCGAGGACGCGGCCGGCATCGACAAATTGCGCAAGACCCGGATCGATCTGGCCGTGGGCGGACGCACCGCCGGGCTCAACGTCGCGGTCAGTCCGCGCGGTGAGGTGTCGCTGGCGCTGGCACCCGGCGAAGGCCGCGCGGACATCGACCTGGGCTTCGAGCGCGGCCAGCTGAAACCGGGCGGACGACTGCAATGGACGATGGCGGTGGCGGGCAACGATATCGCCGGTGCGGCGCGCCACGACATCCTCGGGATCGATCTTGCCGTTGACCAGGACATCGTCGTGAAAGCGACGGTGCCACCGCAGGCGGATGGCCGCCTGGCGGTGGAGGCCGACCTGCGCCTGCGTGGGCGCGAAGTGCCGTTGCGCGATTTCGCCGGCGTGTTGCCGCGCGCGTCGGGCCATGTGGTCGGCGCCTGGCATTTCGACTCGCTGCGCTGGCTGTCGGATCTCTTCCCGCAGGCGCCTTGGCTGGCACTCGACGGCGCCGGTGCTGTCAGTGCCGATGTACAGGTGGTGGACGGGCGCCTGGCCGCAGGCAGCCGCATCGTCGTGCCGGGCGTGGACGCGGTGGCGGACGTGATGGGCAACCGCATCCGCGGACGCGCGCGCGCCGACATCCGCCTGGAGGCGGGCGCGCAGGGTGAACTCGTGCCGCGCCTGACGGCGGTAATGGAGCACTTCGACATCGCGTCGGTGAAGGCGCCCACGCGCGCCTATGTGCGCGGGCGCAACCTGCGCCTGTGGCTCAACGCGGACGGGCCGGTGGCGCAGCTGCGCGACACGCTCAAGGCGCGCGTCGCCTTCGAGGGCGCAACGGTGCCCGACCTGCGCGTCTACAACCCGTTCCTGCCGCGCCGGCACATGCGCTTCGATGGCGGCGCCGGCGTGTTGAGCGGCGATCTGTCGCTCGACGCCGCGGGTGACGTGGGCCACGGCACGCTGCGGATCGCCGGTCGCGGCACGCGCATGTTCCTGGCCGGACTGCAGCTGCGGGGCGATGTCGACCTGGGCGTGCGTCTGCGTCGCGCGGACCTGAAGCGCCGTGCGTTCGTGGCCGACGGCAGTACGCTGCAGGTGCGCAACGTCAGCTTCACCGAGCCCGGCGGCGAAGCGCGTCGCGGCTGGTGGGCCCGTGCCCGCTTCGGCAGGGCGCGGCTGGATATCGATGCGCCGCTGGCCGCCGGCGGCCAGGCGGAGGTGACGATGAAGGATGTCGGCTTCCTGCTGGCGTTGTTCTCCCGGCAGAAGGAGTACCCCGGCTGGGTCTACAAGCTGCTCGACGCCGGCCAGGCCCAGGTGCAGGGACGCGTGCAGTGGCGGGACGACGTGCTGGTCCTGGACCGGCTGCAGGCCCGCAACGACCGCTATGAAGTGCTCGCCCGGTTGCGGTTGCAGGGTGGCCAGCGGCAGGGCGACCTGTACGCCAAGTGGCGTGCGCTGAGCCTCGGGGTGGAAATGCAGGGCACGGAGCGCACCTTCCATCCCGTCCGTGCGCGGGCCTGGTACGACGGCCGTCCGAACTACCTGAAATAGGGGACGTTCCGCCGGCTTCGCGCGCCCTAACCGGGCGAGCCCTGTTCAGGTAAACGGAGTGAAGAACGTAATTTTGATTTCCAGGCCTGTCTAGTCAATTGGTCTGATATCGGTAACACCCTTTACGGGCTTGGGTTTTGCTCGCATTCATATTCGTGACATCACACCAAGACGTACTGAACCCGCCGGTTCTGTTTTGCAGTGCGGCGTGCATGGTCTGTAACGGACCCTTCACGATGGCCCCGCATCCCGACGTGGGGGAGGGAGCAAGCCCGCAATTGGCCTAGCCTTTGCGGGCTTTTTTTATTCCTGCTCCGCAGGGATAAAAACCCAAGCTTTGTTGCGCAGACCTTGGGCCCCGAGCCGCGCCACCACACCCCGCGGCCTCGCCGTGCGCCCTGACTCAGGGGGCTTTGCCCCAGTCGCTGTCCCGTGCCTGAGGCAGGTGCCGGCCAGAGGCGACCGGCGAAGCGTTAGAATTGCCGCCATGGCCGACACCCCCGCACGCGTCATCCCCCTCGAAGTCGTCAGCTCCTCGTCCGCCCCCCTCGAGGCCGGCGCCAAGCAGCTCGGCGGCGACAAGATCGGGCGTTCGCCCGTCCAGTTCGCCGATGCGCCGGTGTTGCGCAAGCCGTCCTGGATCCGTGTGCGCATCCCCTCCGACGGCTCGGTCGCCAAGCTCAAGGCCAAGCTGCGTGAAAACCGCCTCGTCACGGTGTGCGAAGAGGCCAGCTGCCCGAACATCCACGAGTGCTTCGGCCATGGCACCGCCACCTTCATGATCCTCGGCGAGGTCTGCACGCGGCGCTGCTCGTTCTGCGACGTCGCCCACGGGCGTCCCAAGCCACCGGATCCGTCAGAACCACTGAGCCTGGCCAACACCGTGGCCGACATGGGCCTGAAGTACGTCGTGGTGACCAGCGTCGACCGCGACGACCTGCGCGACGGCGGCGCCCAGCACTTCGTGGACTGCATTACGGCCATCCGCGAGCATTCGCCGGCGACCCGTATCGAGATCCTGACCCCGGACTTCCGTGGCAAGGGCCGCATGGACCGCGCGCTGGAGATCCTGGCGGTCAACCCGCCGGACGTGTTCAACCACAACATCGAAACCGTGCCGGACCTGTACCCGAACGTCCGTCCCGGCGCCGACTACCAGTGGTCGCTGACCCTGCTGCAGCGCTTCAAGCAGCAGCATCCGCACCTGCCGACCAAGAGCGGCATCATGCTGGGCCTGGGCGAGACCATGGAGCAGGTGCAGGGCACGCTGCGCGACCTGCGCGCGCACGACGTCGACATGGTCACCATCGGCCAGTACCTGCAGCCCACGGCGCACCATCATCCGGTGCTGCGCTACTGGACCCCCGAGGAATTCAAGGCGCTGGAGGAGTACGGCATGGCGCTGGGCTTCAGCCACGTGGCCTCCGGCCCGCTGGTGCGCTCCTCCTACCACGCCGACCAGCAGGCGGCGCAGGCCGCCCACGCCGCCCGCCAGGCGGTCTGAACGTCTCCCTCCCGTGATGCCGGCCCGCTCGGGCCGGTGGCGTCGTGCGCGTCGCCGCGGCCCGGCACGGGCGCGGTTCACCTTTCCCTACGCCAGGGCCTTTAGGCTGCCGAAAGGCAGATGACAAGGCGCGCAACTTTGTGCACTGTCATCGTGTCGAACCCCCATCGTTCCAGCCTGACGGTCCCTTGGGACCACGAGTACCCATGAAACTGAAGAAAGCTCCCTTGTTGCTGCTGCTGGCCCTGGCCCTGTCGACGCCGTTGGCACTGCTCGCGCGCGGCGATGGCGATGCGGTCGCCGTGGCGCCCACGGCGGACCAGGCCAACACCTCCAAGCTCGTGTACGGGCTGTTGTCGGACAGCCGCTACGCCTACCGGCCTCGTCCGCTGGACGACGCGCTCTCTCAGGACGTGTTCAAGCGGTACCTCGATGCGCTCGATGGCGGCAAGCAGTTCTTCACCGCGGCCGACGTCGCACGCTTCGGGCCGTACAAGACGAAGATGGACGACGCGATCCGCAGCGGCGACCTCGCGCCCGCGTACGAGATCTTCACCGTCTACAAGCAGCGCGTGGGCCAGCGCGTGGCCTATGCGCGCGCGCTGCTCAAGCAGGATTTCGACTTTACCGGCAGCCAGCGCTGGGACTACGACCGCGAAGACGCGCCGTGGCCGGCCGACGGCAAGGAGCTGGATGCCATCTGGAAGAAGTCGGTGATGAATGACTGGCTGCGCCTGAAGCTGGCCGGCAAGAAGCCCGACGACATCCGCAAGACGCTGGACAAGCGCTACGCCAACCTCCAGCGCAGCATCAACGAACTCAAGACCGAGGATGTCTTCCAGACCTTCCTCAACGCGTACACGAGCGCGATCGATCCGCACACCGATTACTTCACCCCGCGCACGGCCGAGAACTTCAACCAGTCGATGTCGCTGTCGCTGGAAGGCATCGGTGCGGTACTGCAGCGCCAGGATGACCTGGTCGCGATCCGCGAGATCGTGCCCGGTGGCCCGGCCGACCTGAGCGGCAAGCTGACCGTCGGCGACCGCATCGTCGCGGTCGGCCAGGGCAAGTCGGGCGTGATGACCGACGTGATCGGCTGGCGCATCGACGATGTCGTCGCGCAGATCCGCGGCAAGAAGGACACCCAGGTGCGCATCGAGTACATCCCGGTGGAAGCCGGCATCGATGGCAAGCACCAGACGGTGACGATCACCCGGCAGAAGGTGAAGCTGGAGGAGCAGGCCGCGAAGGCCGAGACCATCACGCTGCCGGCCGATGCCAGCGGCCCTGCGCGCCGCATCGGCGTGATCAAGCTGCCGGCGTTCTACCAGGATTTCGAAGGCCGTCGCCGCAACCCGAACGACTTCAACTCGGCCACCCGCGACATCGCCAAGCTGCTCGCCCAGTTCAAGGCGCAGGGCGTGGACGGCGTGGTGATGGACCTGCGCAACAACGGCGGCGGTTCGCTGGACGAGGCGGTGGAACTCACCGGCCTGTTCATCGACAAGGGCCCGGTCGTGCAGGTGCGCGAATCCGGCGGTCGCGTGACCGTCAACAGCGATCGCAAGACCGGCGTGTCGTGGGACGGCCCATTGGCGGTGCTGATCAACCGCGCGTCGGCCTCGGCGTCGGAGATCTTCGCCGGCGCGATCCAGGACTACGGTCGTGGATTGGTGATCGGCGAGACCAGCTTCGGCAAGGGCACCGTGCAGAACATGGTGGACCTGGACCGCTGGCCGGCGAACGAAGCGCCGCGCTTCGGCTCGGTGAAGCTGACCATCGCGCAGTTCTTCCGCGTGGCCGGCGGCAGCACGCAGCACAAGGGTGTGGTGCCGGACATCGCGTTCCCCGTGAGCGTGGATGCCAGCGAGTACGGCGAGAGCACTTACGACAATGCGCTGCCGTGGACCCGCATCGCCGCGCTGCCGCATACCACGTACGGCAACTTCGCGCCGCTGCTGCCGCGCCTGCAGGCGCTGCATGCTGCGCGTTCGGCGAAGGACAAGGAATTCCAGTGGTGGTCGGAAGACGTCGCCCAGTTCCGCGCGGAAGCGGCGAAGAAGTACGTCTCGCTCAATGAAACGGAGCGCCGTGCCGAACGCGATCGCCAGGATGCGCAGCGCAAGCAGCGCCAGGCCGAACGCAAGTCGCTGGGCCTGGCGCTCGATCCGCTCGCCGACGACCTGGCCGATGACGGCCTGGGCGCGTCCGAACGCGACATCGTCCGGGACGCGCAACGCGAGAAGCTGGCGGACAAGCGCCCGGATCCGCTGTTGCGCGAATCGGCCGCGATCCTCGGCGATGCGATCGAGATCCTGGGCCAGGACCGCAAGCTGTCCGCGCAGGTCCTGCCGGATTCGCCAGGTCCCGGCCGCTGGGCCGAATGACGGCCTGCGCGGGGTGCCCGGCACCCCGCGCAAGATCCGGATAGCGCGCCCGCTGCGCCCCGCCTAGTCTGGGCGCATGGACACCATGACGCGCCGCCCGCCCGCTTCCCACGTTCCTTCGCCCGACGCGCTCGAGGTCGCGCGCCGCCTGCTCGACGACGGCGAGCCTTCGCTGTCCGACCTCGCCGCGCGCACCGGCCTCAGCGCTTCGCATCTGCAGCGCCGCTTCCGCGCGCGATACGGCCTCAGCCCCGCCGAGTACCTCGCGCGCCGGAAGCTCGGCACGCTCAAGTCGGCGTTGCGCGATGGGCACGACGTGACCACCGCGCTGTACGACGCCGGCTACGGCTCGCCTTCCCGTCTGTACGAAAGCGGCGCCGCCCGCTTGGGCATGACCCCGGCGACCTATCGCGCCGGCGGGCGCGGCGTGGCGATCCGCTGGACGCTGGTCGACACCGTGCTCGGTCGCGCACTGGTCGCCGCCACCGAGCGCGGCATCTGCGCGATCGAACTGGGCGACGATGACGCGGCGCTGGAGCAGCGACTGCGCGAGGAGTTCCCGCAGGCGCAGCTCGAACGCGTGGAAGCCGGGCGCGATGATTTCCTTGCACCGCGTTTGCAGGCCGTGGCCGAGCGCCTGGCGGGACGCGAGGCAGTGGTGCCGGTGGACCTGCTGGGCACCGGCTTCCAGCAGCGCGTGTGGGACGCGTTGATGAAGGTGCCCGAGGGCGCGACGGTGAGCTACGCCGGGCTCGCGCGCCAATTGGGCGCGCCACGCGCCGCGCGTGCCGTGGCCAGCGCCTGCGCGCACAACCGCATCGCGGTCGTGGTGCCGTGCCACCGCGTGATCCGCGGCGACGGCTCCTTGGGCGGTTATCGCTGGGGCGTGCCGCGCAAGCAACACCTGCTCGCGCGCGAACAGCGCTGATCCTGTCCGCGACCGGCTTGAGCGGAATTCAAGTCAGGCCGGAAACGTTTCAAGCGATACGGGCGCCGTGCGATGCGCGATGCACGCAGCGCTGGCCTAGAATGCGCATACGTCGCTCTCCCCCGATGCCCATGACCTCTTCCGTTTCCGCCGCCGCGCCTGCGCGTGGCGGCCTCGCCGTCGCTGCCGCCCTGGCCATCGTCTATGTGGTCTGGGGTTCCACCTACCTCGGCATCCGCTTCGCACTCGAAGGCGGATTCCCGCCCTTGCTGATGGTGTCGGGCAGCCGTTTCGTCGTGGCCGGCCTGGTGCTGTTCCTGTTCCTGCGCTGGCGCGGTGTTGCCGCGCCGACCCGCGCGCAGTGGAAGAACCTGCTGGTGATGGGCGCACTGTTGCTGCTGATGGGCAACGGCATGGTGGTGCTGGCCGAGCAGACCGTGTCGTCCGGCCTGGCCGCGGTCGCCGTCGCATCGATGCCGTTGTGGATGGGGCTGTTCGGCGCGATGCGCGGACAACACCCGACGCGCGGCGAATGGCTGGGCATCATCGTCGGCTTCGCGGGTGTGGTCTGGCTCAACGCAGGCAGCTCGCTGACCGGCTCGCCCGTCGGACTGGTGCTGTTGCTGATCGCGCCGATCGCCTGGGCCTACGGCTCGGTGTGGTCGCGCGGGCGCGACCTGCCGTCGCCGTTCATGACGGCCGCCGCGCAGATGCTGGCGGCGGGCGTGATGCTGGTGGCGGCGGGCCTGCTGCATGGCGAGCGCTTCAACGTCGCGGACTGGACGGTGAACGGCGCGCTGGCGGTCGCCTACCTGGCGGTGTTCGGTTCGATCATCGCGTTCACCGCCTACGTGTGGTTGCTCCACCATGCGCGTCCCGTGCTGGTCGGCAGCTACGCCTACGTCAACCCGGTCATCGCCGTGGCGCTCGGTGCCTTCATCGCCGGCGAGACCTTCACCGCGCATGACCTCGGTGCGATGGCGGTGATCCTGTGCGGCGTGGTGGTGATCACCCTGGCGCGCGCGCGGCAATCGAAATGACGCCGCAGCCGCTCGACCGCAAAGGGCTGGCGATCACCGTCGGCACCTTCCTGATCTGGGGCGTGGTGCCGCTGTACTGGCATCTGCTCAAGGTGGTGCCGTCCTTCCAGATCATCGCCCACCGCATCGTGTGGAGCGCGGTGCTGGTGCTGGGCTGGCTGCTGCTGAAGAACGGCCTCGGCTGGTGGCGGCAGATCCGCGCGCAACCGCGCGCCGTGCCGCTGCTCGGCGTCAGCAGCCTGCTGATCGCGTTCAACTGGGGCCTGTACATCTGGGCGGTGAATGCGGGCCATGTGGTGGAAACCAGCCTGGGCTATTTCATCAACCCGCTCATCAACGTGGTGCTGGGCGTGCTGGTGCTGCGCGAGCGCCTGTCGCCGGCGCAGTGGATCGCGGTGGCGTTCGCGCTGGCGGGCGTGGCGTGGCTGACGCTGCAAGCCGGTTCGCCCCCGTGGATCGCACTGGGCCTGGCGTTCTCGTTCGGCCTGTACGGACTGGTGCGCAAGCTGGTGGCGGTGGATGCCGTCGCGGGGCTGGGCGTGGAAAGCCTGTATCTGTTCCTGCCGGCACTCGCGTACGTCGTGTGGGGCGAGTTCGGCCATGGTGGCGGCTTCATCGACGGCTTCGGATGGAAGACCGATCTCCTGCTCATCCTCGGCGGCGTGGTCACCGCCGTGCCGCTGATCGGCTTCGCGTACGGCGTGCGCCGCATCCCGTTGTCGGTGGTGGGGCTGCTGCAGTACATCGCGCCCAGCCTGCAACTGCTGATCGGCGTACTGGTGTTCAAGGAAGCGTTCGATGCCACGCGCGCGGTCGGCTTCGCCGCGATCTGGGCGGGCCTGGTGATCTTCGCCAGCGACGGCCTGTGGCGTGCGCGACGCCGCGACGCGCTGGTCGCGGCGCCGTCGAGCAAATAGCGGCGCTCAGTGCGCTGCGCCACCCGCGGCGGTGGCGCCCGGCGCGGGGCAGGGTCCGCCGGCATCCACCCACGTCTTGAAGGCGGCGACGAACTGGTCGTGCGGCACCGGCACCGGTGCGCGTTCGCCACCGGGATTCCAGCCCCACAGCACCAGCTTGTCTTCGGCGACGTGCTTGAGCAGCGCGTCGAAGTCGCGGCCGCCGTTGCGGTCCTTGTCCTGGATCATCGCGCACAGCTGGTCGGCGGGCAGGCCGATCCACGCCATCTTGTGGTCGGGCGGCGGCAGCTGCCAGTGCGGTGCGCCCGGCGGCGCATGCGGGCCGTAACTCGCCGGCGAGTTCTGTTCGCTGTGGCAGGTCGCGCAGGGAAGCCCCGCCGCGCCCTTGCCGTCGGGTCCGCGCACGACTTTCATCGCATGCGGTGTCTGCGCGTCGAACTGCAACGGCGCATCGCCCGGGATGTGGCAGTTGCTGCAGCGTGGGTGCTGGAACACCTTCTCCACCGTCGCGAACGCGGTCAGTGCCTGGGCTTTCTGTTCCTCGCTGACGCGCGGCTTGCACGCCACCAGCAGGAGCACGGTCAAGGACATCATCAGGATGCGCATGGCGGGCCTCAGGCAGCGGGTGTGGTGGATGCGGGCGTCGGCAGACGCAGCGGAAGTTCGCGCAGTCGCTGGCCGGTGAGGGCGAACACGGCGTTGGCGACGGCGGGTGCGATCGGCGGCGTGCCGGGTTCGCCCACGCCACCCATCTTTTCGGTGCTCGGCACGATGTGGACCTCCACCTTCGGCATCTCGTTCATCCGGAGCACCTGGTAGTCGTGGAAGTTGGATTCCTGCACCTGGCCTTCGCGGAGCGTGAGCGCCGAATGCAGCGCCGCACCCAGGCCGAACGCGATGCCGGACTCCATCTGCGCCTGCACGCCCGCGGGATTCACCGCCACGCCGCAATCGATCGCGCATACCACGCGATGCACGCGGATCTTTCCTTCCTCGATCGACACTTCCGCCGCCTGCGCCACGTAGCTGCCGAACGATTCGTGCACGGCGATGCCGCGGCCACGGCCCTGCGCCGGTGGCGTATTCCAGCCGAACTTCTCCGCGGCCAGGTTCAGCGCCGCGAGGTGGCGGGGATGGTCCTCCAGCAGCTTGCGCCGGTATTCCACCGGATCCTGACCCGCGGCATGCGCGAGTTCGTCGACGAAGCTTTCCATGACGAAGCCGTTGACGCTGTGGCCGACCGACCGCCACCACAGCACCGGGATACCGGTGACCGGTGAGTGCAGGTCGACGCGATGCGCCGGTGTGCCGAGCACGTAGGCCGAGTCGGCCACGCCCTCCACCGAGGTCGCGTCGATGCCGTTCTTGACCATCATCGCTTCCATGAAGGTCCCGGCCATGATCGACTGGCCAACCATCACGTGATGCCAGGCCACCGGGTTGCCGTCCTTGTCCAAGCCGGCCTTGATCTTCTCGACGAACGCCGAGCGGTAATAGCCGCCGCGGGTGTCGTCTTCACGCGTCCAGACCGTCTTGACCGGCGCCTTCGCCGCCTTGGCGACTTCGACGGCTTCGGACACCACGTCCGCCGTCGGCGTGGCGCGGCGGCCGAAACCACCGCCCAGGAACGGCGTATGGATGCGGATCTTCTCCGGTGGCATGCCGAGGATTCGCGCGGCGCTGTTCTGGTCCAGCGTCGGGAACTGCGTGCCGCACCAGATGTCGCACTCGCCGTCGCCGATCTTCACCGTGCAGTTCAGCGGCTCCATCGCGGCATGCGCGAGGTAGGGCACGGCGTACTCGGCCTCCAGCGTCTTGGCGGCCTTGGCCAGCGCGCTGCCGACGTCGCCTGCGCGTGCAGCGACGGCGCCGTCCGTGCGCGCAAGCTGGGAGAACTGCTCGCGCAACGCGGTGCTGTCGAGCTTCGCGTTCGCATCGCCTTCCCAGACCACCTGCAGCGCATCACGGCCGAGCTTGGCCGCCCAGTAGTGGTCCGCAATCACCGCCACGCCGCTGGGCACCTGCACCACGTTGCGCACGCCGGCCACGGCGCGCGCCTTGGTGGCGTCGAACGATTTCACCGTGCCGCCGAATACCGGCGAACGCAGCACGACCGCGGTGAGCAGGCCTTCGAACTGCACGTCCATGCCGAACTTGGCCTTGCCGGTGATCTTCTCCGGTGTGTCCAGGCGCTTGGTCGGCTTGCCGATCAGCTTCCAGTCCTTCGGCTCGCGTAGCTTCAAGGCGTCCAGCGCGGGCGGGGTCTGCTTGCCGGCGTCGTTGGCGAGTTCGCCGTAGCGCAGCCGCGTGGTGCCGGATATCACCGCGCCGTTCTCGGTACGCAGTTGATCGACGGGAACATTCAGTCGCGCGGCCGCCGCCTGCAGCAGCATCGCCCGCGCGGTGGCGCCGGCCTGTCGGTAGCGGTCGAACTCGGACCAGGTGGTCGTCGAGCCACCGGTGCCCTGCATGCCGAATACCGGGCTCGTGTAGGCCTTGTCGGCCGCGCCGTGCTCGACGCGGATCTTCGACCAGTCCGCATCCAGTTCTTCGGCGATCAGCATCGGCAGCGTGGTCCAGATGCCCTGGCCCATTTCGGCATGCGCGAGCTGCACGGTGATGGTGTCGTCGGCCGCGATGCTGAGGAATGCATTCGGTACGAACGTGGTGGGCGCGGTCGCCGCGGCCTCCTGGGCCATGGCGAAGCGGCGCGCGCCGGGCACGAGGAAGCCGATCACCAGGCCGCCGCCGCCGAGTGCGGTGGCGCGCAGGAAGTCGCGGCGCGAGGAAGAGGTTTCGAGGTTCACGGAACAGCCTCCGTCGAACGAGGGGGAAGGCGGCGACCTGCGTCGCCGCACCGGATCACGCCTTGCCGATGTCGGCGGCGCGATGCACGGCGGCGCGGATGCGCTGGTACGTGCCGCAGCGGCACAGGTTGCCGGACAGCGCCTGGTCGATGTCGGTGTCGGTCGGCGCAGGCACCTTGGCCAGCAAAGCGACCGCCGACATGATCTGGCCGGACTGGCAGTAACCGCACTGGACGACGTCCAGTTCGGCCCAGGCCTTCTGCACCGGATGCGAGCCGTCGGCCGAGAGGCCTTCGATGGTGGTGATCTTCTTGCCGGCGACGGCCGACGCGGGCGTGACGCAGGCGCGCAAGGGTGCGCCGTCGACATGCACCGTGCAGGCACCGCATTGCGCGATGCCGCAACCGAACTTGGTACCGGTCAAGCCCATCAGGTCGCGCAGGACCCAGAGCAGTGGCATGTCATCCGGCGCGTCGACTTCGCGCTCGGTCCCGTTGACGTTCAACTTCATGGCGTCTCCTGGCGGCGGCGTGGGACCGGACGACGATACTCCGCGCCCCCGTTGCATGCCAGTGAACGCGCGGGCCGATGCTTGCACGATCCTGCGGCATCGTTGCCCGATGCCCCGACCGGCGCGCCGGGCGTTGCCTTCGCCCCGCGGCTTGCGCCATCGTGGTGCCATGACGGCCTTCCGCTCCCCGCTCGACGCCTCCGCGCATGCCAGCGACGCCGCCGACGGGCGCGTGCTGGCCGTGGTGATGGCGACCGAAGGCTCCACCTATGTGCGGGCGGGCGCACTGGCCGTGTTCGGGCCGGGCGATGCGCAACTGGGCTGGCTCAGCGGCGGTTGCCTGGAACCGGAGATCGCGCGGCGCGCGCGGCACGTGGCCGAGGCCGGTGCGCTGGATGCGATGGAGATCGACACGCGCGACGACGAAGACCTGTTCGCCGGCTCCGCCATCGGCTGCCGTGGACGACTGAGGCTCGCGTTGTTGCCGCTGGACCGCATGCCGGGGTGGGCGCCCGTCGTGCGGGCGTGGTGGAACGGGCAGGGTGCGTTGACCCTGCAGGTGACGGCGGAAGGACACGTGCACGCCAGCGCGGGCGACGCGAGCCACCAATGGTCGATGCAGCGCCTGGCGACAGAAGGCGTGGATGCGGCGGGCACGGTGCGGATCGCGCCACCGCCGCGCGTGGCGATCTTCGGCGCGGGGCCGGAGACGCAGCGGCTGATCGACGCGCTGCGTCCGCTCGGCTGGCACGTCACCGTGATCGAACGACGCGCGCGCTGGATTCCCGATACCGACATCGCCGACGCGTGGCTGATGCAGTCGCCGGCAGATGCGTTGCAAAGCACGGAATCCGTACCCGATGCCGCGTTGGTGATGCACCACCATTTCGAGCACGACCGCGAAGCGCTGGAGGCGTTGGCGCATGCCGACATTCCCTTCATCGGCCTGCTCGGTCCGGTGCGGCGACGCGAGGACCTGCTGCGCGTGTTGCCGGCTTCGCTGCATGCCACGTTGTTGTCCCGCCTGCGTTCGCCGATCGGCCTGAAGCTGGGCGGCCACGGCCCCGAAGCGATCGCGCTGAGCATCGCCGCGCAGTTGCAGGCGTGGCATCACGGCGAGGCGTCGTGACGTCGTCGCTGGTCGCGGTGGTGCTGGCGGCAGGCGGCAGCACGCGGTTGGGCCGGCCGAAGCAACTGCTGACGCGCGACGGCGAGACGCTGGTGCATCGCGCGGCGCGGCTTGCGCTGGCATCCGGTGCCTCGCGCGTGCTGGTGATCGTCGGTGCGTACGCAGGCGACGTCGTTGCCGCGGTGCGCGACCTGCCGGTGGAATGCGTGGTCAACGCGCGATGGAGCGAAGGGTTGGCAGGAAGCGTGCGCGTCGCCATGGATGCCCTCGCCCCACACGATCACGCGACGCTGCTCATGACCTGCGACCAGCCGGCACTGGATGTCGCGTATATCCAGGCGCTTGGGGATGCTTCCCGTCGAGCGCCGTCGGGTTCCGCCGCGACGCGTTTCGGCGACCGCGTGGGTGTGCCCGCGGTCGTGGCGCCGACGATGTTGCGCGCCGCCCTGGCCGTGCAAGGAGACCGCGGCCTGCGCGATGCACTGAATGCCCCCGGTGCCGATGTCATCGCGTGCGATGCACCGGACCTCGGGGTCGACATCGATACGCCGGAGGATCTCGCGGCGGCGGTAGCGCGGGGGTGGCTCGATCCGCTGGAATGAAGAAGGTGCCGGCAGGCGCCGGCACCCCTTCGACGGACGTCAGATCGCGCGCAAGGCCTGCGTGATCGGCAGGCGTGCCGCGCGCAGGGCCGGGAACAGCCCGCCGACCAGGCCGATGCCCAGCGCCCACTTCAGCCCGCTCCACAGCAGTTCGGGCGTGACCTTGAACTGGAACACCACCTGGCTGAAGTTGCTGCCCAGCGTGGCCACGCTGTAGCCGTTGAAGACCACCCAGGCGATCAACCCGCCCAGCAAGCCGCCCAGCAGCGCCAGCAACATCGTCTCCAGCATCACCGCCATCACCACCGGCACGCCGCGGAAACCGATCGCCCGCATCGTGGCGATCTCGCGCGCACGCCCGGCGACGGCGGCGTACATGGTGTTGAGCGCGCCGAACACCGCGCCGATCGCCATGATCGTGCCGATGACCGTGCCGAGCACCTTGATCAGCGTGTTGAGGCCCGTCGACTGCTTGGTGTAGTAGTCGCGCGTGGTCAGTACATCCAGTTTCAGGCGGGGGTCGTTCTCCATCGCCTGCTTGAACTGATCGAAGCCCGCCTTGCCTTCGGTGCGCACCGTGACCGACTGGTAGGCGCGACGGTCGTACGCCGACGACAACGTGTCGATGTCGGTCCACAACTCCGAGTCGTGCGCGTCGCCGGACGCGAACACGCCGACCACCGTCCACTCCTGGTTGCCCAGTTTCAGCGTCTTGCCGACCTCGAGGCCACGGTACTGTCCCTTCGCGCCCTGACCGACCACGATCTCGCGCACGCCGACGTTGAACTTGCGGCCTTCGGTCAGCTTCACCTGCGGACGGATCGACCATGCGGCTTCGCTGACGCCGCGGAACTGCGCGTTGGCATCCTCGCCGGTGCTGGCCGTCGGCAGGTTGACGATCTGCGACAGTTCCGGCGACAGCAGCGCGCGACCGTCCTTGCCCTTGGCGACGCCGGCCAGTGTGGAGATCAGCGGAACCTGATCGCGGCTGATGACCGAATTGGTCTCGGCCTGCGAGCCGCCCCGCAGCACGATGGCGGTGTCTTCACCACCGGTCTGCTTGAGCGTGGCCGAAAAGCCTTCGCCCATCGCCAGCATCGCGACCAGCACGCCGACCACGCCGGCGATGCCGACCACGATCACCGACGAGGCGCCCCAGCGCTGCGGCAAGCTGGCGATGCCGATCTTCGCCGCTTCCAGCGACAGCCGTCCGCTGCGGGTGAGGAACAGCCACAGCATCAGCAGGACGGCGATGCCCAGCACCGCATACCAGGGCAGCACGATCCACACGCCCAGGCCCACGACCAGCAGCACGACGGAGAGGAGGTTGCCCAACCATTGCTTCTTCATGTCATGTCTCCTGTCAGCGGCCGGCCAGTGCATCGACGATCTTCAACCGCATCGCGCGGGTCGCCGGCAACGCGCCGACGATCAGGCCGATCGCCACCATCAGACCCAGGCCAACGGCCCAGGTCTGGGCGGGGATGGTCGGCAGCGCGATCATGCCGTTGCTGGCGCCGCTGACCACCGGGATGATGGCCGAGGCGATCGCCATGCCCAGCACGCCACCCAGCACGATCAGCAGCACCGATTCCACCAGCACCAGCACCAGCACGGTGCCGTTGGTGAAGCCCAGCGTCTTCAGGACCGCCAGTTCCGGGATGCGCTCGCGCACCGCCTGCGCCATCGTGTTGCCGGTCAGCAGCAGCAAGGTGAAGAACACCGCCGCCATGATCGCGGTGACGATCAGGCCGATGTCGGCGAACTGCTTGGCGAAGGACTGGTTGAAGGCCTGCTCGGTCTGGGTCTTGGTCTCGTGCGCGGAGTTGGCGGAGATCGCATCGATCGCGTTGGCCACGCGGGTGGCATGGTTCACGTTGTCGAGCTTGACCATGTACCAGCCGATCTGGCCGTTGACGTACTGGTTGGCCTCGTCGAAGTACTTCCAGTGGAACAGCAACTGGTTCTCCTCGCCCTTGCGCTTGCTGTCGGACAGTTTGAACGTGCCGCGCAGCGTCAACGGCCAGGCATTGCTGCCGTCCTTCTGGGGGAAGATCGTCGCCTGCAGCGGAATGGTGTCGCCGATCTTCCAGCCGAAGCGCTTGGCCAGGTTCTCGCCGACGATGGCGCCGGTGCGGTCGGCTTCCCAGGCCTTGAGTTGCGCGGGGTCGATGATGTACTCCGGATACATGTCCATGTAGCCGGGGCCGACCGAGAAGTTGGGGAAGAAGTTCTTCGGGTCCTTGTAGATGCCGCCGAACCAGGCGGCGTAGGCGCTCTTCTTCACGCCGGGCGTCGCATCGATGCGGCCGAGCAGGCTGTACGGCAGCATCTGCGTGATTGACAGGCGCGACGCCACCACCAGGCGGTCCGCGCCGGCGACGCTGCCGCCGGAGTTGAACGCCACGCGCACCGAGTCGAGCAGGCCGAACAGCAGGAAGGCCGCGACCACCGACAACAGCGTCAACGACGTCCGCGTCTTGCTGCGGAACAGCGCCGACCAGATCAACGAGAAATATTTCATGTCCGTCTCCGGATCAGTGCGCGGCGGCCGGGGCGTCGACCAGTTCGCCCTTGTCCAAATGGATGGTGTGGGTGGCGTACTCGGCCGCCTTCGGATCGTGCGTGACCATGATGATGGTCTTGCCGTGTTCGCGATTGAGCATCTTCAGCAGGTTGAGGATCTCTTCGGCCGAATGGCGGTCCAGGTCGCCGGTGGGCTCGTCGCAGATCAGGAAGGTCGGGTCGGAGACGATGGCGCGGGCGATGGCCACGCGCTGCTGCTGGCCGCCGGACAGTTCGTTCGGGCGGTGTGATCCGCGGTCGGCCAGGCCGACCAGCTGCAGCGCGATTTCCGCGTTGCGCTTGCGTTGCGCGGCGCCGAGCTTGGTCAGCAGCAGCGGCAGTTCGACATTGCGTTGCGCGGTCAGCGTCGGCATCAGGTTGTAGAACTGGAAGACGAAACCGACATGCGAGCTGCGCCAGTGCGCCAGCTGTCCGTCGTTCATCCGGTCGATGCGCTGGCCCTCGATCTCGATCTCGCCGCCGGACGGCGTGTCCAGGCCGCCGATGAGGTTCAGCAGGGTGGTCTTGCCCGAGCCGGACGGGCCCATCAACGCGACGAAATCGCCGTGCGGAATGTCCAGGTCGATCCCGTGCAGCACCTGCACCTTCTCGGGGCCGCGCTGGTAGGTCTTGGTGACGTTGCGGATGGAAACCAGGGAAGACATCGGCAGGATCCTTGTTGGAGACGGGAAGGCGAACGGCGATGCTGCGGTTCAAACAGGGCGGATCCCGTCCTCGATGGACACGGGTCACCCATCAGGACGACGGAGGGCGTCGCCCGGGATCGACAGGCGCCGGTGGGGCGGCGCCGGGTATTCGGTGGTTCGCCGCGGTGAGGCCATCCTCACGCGGCGCCTTGCGGCTTACTCGGTGTCTTCGGCCAGCACGACCTTGGCACCGTCCTTCAGTTCGGCGGGCGGGTCCAGCACGAGGGTTTCGCCGGGAGCCAAACCCTCGGTGACGTGCACGTCGTCGCCCAGCTTGCCGGCGACCTTGAGCGCGCGCTGCTCCACGGTGTCCTCGTCGCCGACGACGAAGGCGACCTGCGCGCCGCCGCGCTCGACCACCGCGGCCCCCGGCGCACGCACGCCCTTCGGCTGCTCGGCCTGCTGCGGCTTGGCCGCTTCCAGGAAGCTGACCCGCACGCCCATGTCCGGGACGATCCGCGCGTCCTTGCTGTTCAACGCCACGCGCACCTTCACCGTCGCCTTGCTGCGGTCGGCGGTGGGGATGATGGCGATGACCTCGCCGGGGATCTGCCAGTCGGGATAAGCGTTCAGCGTGGCCTGGATCGGCATCTTGGGCTGCACGCGGCCGATGAAGGACTCGTTGACCTCCACTTCCACTTCCAGCGAGTCCATGTCGACGATGGTGCCGATGCCGGTGCGGGTGAAGCCGCCGGTGGCCAGCGGCGACACGATCTCGCCGGGCTGCGCCGCCTTGGCGATCACCACGCCGGCGAACGGCGCACGGACGATGGTGTTGTCTACGCCGTTGTCGGAAATCGCCAGGCTGCGACTGGCCACGGTGACGTTGCGTTGCGCGGCCTGCATCTGCGCACGCAGGGCGTCGCGGGTGGCGACGGCCTGGTCGTACTGGGAGCGGGCGACCAGTTGTTGCTGCACCAGCGAGGACAAACGGCGCGCATTGGCTTCGGCTTCGGTCAGCTGCGCCTGCACATTCGCCACCTGCGAGCGCGCCGACTCGACCTGGGCCTGCGACAGCGCACGGCTCGCGTCGGCATCGACCGGATCGAGCGTGGCCATCACCTGGCCGGCCTCGACCTTCATGCCTTCCTCGATCAGCACTTCGCGCACCTTGCCGGTGATCTTGGCCGACACCGTGGCCATGCGCCGCGCGACCACATAGCCGGAGGCGTCCAGCACGGACGAGGACGCGCTGTTGCCCATCGCCACGGTCGGCGCGGTGCGCACTTCGATCGGCTTCTCGCGGCCGAAGAACGCCCAGCCCGCCGCGGCCAGCGCCAGCAGCACGACGACCACGCCCAGGGTGATCCACAGGCCGCGGCGCGACCGGGGTTCAGGCGGCGGCGCCTTGCGGTCGATGCGGAGTTCCTTCAGCAAGTCGGCAGACGTATTCATGCGTATCCAGACGGTGAATGCGGGAAAGTGTGACCAGCAAGGGTAACGGAAGCCTAGTTGCCGGAAGTCACTTCATGCAGGAACCGGCGGGTCCGGGTGTGGCGGGGCCGGGACGGTGCGCATCATGGCCGCGGCCGGCGGCACGGCCCAGTGACAACTGTCACCTGATTCGCCTGAGGGGCGCCACTGATCACGGGCGGGGCGGCGGCGCAGGCTGTGTCCATCTTCCGACAAGGCCCCTTGGCATGGACATGGCGACCCTTCCTTCCCACCCGCTCGCCCGGCTGCGCGGCGTGCGCCACCAGTATGGCCGCACGCTGGCGCTCGATGGCCTGGACCTGGCGCTGCCCGCCGGCCAGGTGCTCGCGCTGCTCGGCCCCAACGGCGCCGGCAAGACCACCGCGATCAGCCTGTTGCTGGGCCTGCAGCATCCGCATGCGGGGCAGGCGGAACTGTTCGGCCTGCCGCCGCAGGACCTGGCCGCGCGCCGCCGCGTCGGGGTGATGCTGCAGACGGCGGCGGTGCCCGACACGCTGAAGGTGCGCGAGCTGATCGACCTGACGCGCAGCTATTACCCGCGTCCGCGCAGCGTCGCCGACTGCATGGCGTTGGCGGGCCTGGACGGGCTGATGGATCGCCGCTACGGCCAGCTGTCCGGCGGGCAGCAGCGGCGCGTGCAGTTCGCGCTGGCGGTCTGCGGCCGGCCCGAGCTGCTGTTCCTCGACGAACCCACCACCGGCCTGGACATCGATGCGCGGCAGACGCTGTGGAAGGCGATCCGCGAACTGAGCGCGCAAGGCTGCGCGGTGCTGCTGACCACGCACTACCTGGAGGAAGCCGAAGCGCTCGCCGACCGCGTCGTGGTGGTCAACCACGGACGCGTCGTCGCCGAAGGCACCGTGGCGCAAGTGCGTGCGCACGTCGCGCAGCGACGCATCCGCTGCAGCACCATCCTGCCGGCGGCGCTGGTGCAAGGTTGGCCGGGCGTGCAGCTCGCCCAGCACGACGGCGAGCGCCTGGACGTCGTCGTCGACATCGCCGAGCCCATCGTCCGCCGCTTGCTGGCCGAAGACCCTGCGCTCACCGAGCTGGAAGTGCAGCGCGCCGGACTGGCCGACGCCTTCCTCGCGCTGACCCGCGATGCCACTGCCCCCGACCTGCACAAGGAAGCCGCCTGATGGACACCACCGTCCCGCTGCCGTTCTCGTCCACGCGCGCCTACCTGCTGGAAGCGCGCTACGAATTCCTCCGCCTGCTGCGCACGCCGTCGTTCTCGTTGCCCTGCCTGCTGTTCCCGCCGGTGTTCTACCTGCTGTTCGGCGTTCTGCTCGGCGGCAAGGGCGGACCGGTCGCTGCCCAGTACATGCTGGCCGGCTATGGCGTGTTCGGCGTGATCGGCGTGGCCCTGTTCGGCTTCGGCGTGACCGTGGCGATGGATCGCGAACAGGGCCTGCTGACGCTCAAGCGCGCGCAGCCGATGCCGCCGGGCGCGTACCTCGTCGCGAAGATGACGATGGCACTGCTGTTCGCCGCGATCATCCTGGCGCTGCTCGCTGCGCTCGCGGCCGGCGTCGCGCACGTGCAGCTGTCGGCCGCACAGTGGGCCGCCTGGGTGGCGACGTGCCTGGTCGGCGTGTTGCCCTTCAGCGCGCTGGGCTTGTGGCTGGGCACGCTGGTCAGCGGTCGCGGCGCACCGGCGCTGATCAACCTGGTCTACCTGCCGATGGCGTTCCTGTCGGGGTTGTGGGTACCGCTGACGATGCTGCCGAAGCTCCTGCAGACGTTGGCGCCCGCATGGCCGGCGTATCATCTCGCGCAGGTCGCGCAGCAGGCCGTCGGTGTCGGCGCCGGGCGCCCGCTGGGGCTGCACCTGGCGGTGCTGGCCGCCATCACCGCCGTGTTCTTCGTGCTGGCGCGCCGCCGCCTGGTGCAGTGAACCGGCACGCCGACGCAAGGAGTCGTCCATGAAACATCCATTGCCGTCCCTGCTGGCCTGGCTGACCCGCCAGCGCGATCGCCTGGTGCCCGAAGCGCTCGGCCTGGGCTGGATGCCCATCTTCCTGCTGGGCTACCTGGTGTTCCTGTTCGTACCGGTGCTGGTGCCGTCCAACGCCGACTGGGGCGAGGGCGTGCGCTGGTACCTGTGGCCGACGCTGCTGTCGATCGCGGTGTTCCTGCCGATGTACTTCCTGGCCTACCGCGCCAGCGCGATGACGCGCGTGCTGTGCACGCTGGGCATCGCCGCGCTCGGCTACGGGCTGATGCCGTTCAACGCGTTCTCCAACACCTACGTCATCTATGCGGCAGCCTTCGTCGCGCTGCTGCCGGGGTCGATGTGGATCCGTCTGGAAGTCTTCGCCGTGCTGATCATCGGCTACTGCAGCATGGCGGCGTGGCTGGGGTTCCCGGTGTTCGTGCCGGTGGTGACCGCGATCGTGTCGGTGGCGGTGTTCACCGGCAACTACTTCCAGTCGGAGACCGTGCGCAAGCGCGCCGAGCTGAAGCTTTCGCACGAGGAAGTGCGCCGGCTGGCCGCGCTGGCCGAACGCGAGCGCATCGGTCGCGACCTGCACGATCTGCTCGGCCACACGTTGTCGCTGGTCGCGCTGAAGTCCGATCTTGCGGGACGGTTGATCGACCGTGATCCGCAGGCCGCGCGCAACGAGATCAACGAAGTCAGCCGCGTCGCCCGCGATGCGTTGGCGCAGGTGCGGCGCGCGGTGACCGGCATCCGCGCGGCCGGGCTGGCGGCCGAACTCGCGTCTGCGCGTCTGTTGCTGGAATCGGACGGCGTCACCCTGCGCTACGAGGCGCAGGAAGTCGCGCTGCCCGCCGACCTGGAGACCGTGCTCGCATTGAGCCTGCGCGAAGCGGTGACCAACATCCAGCGCCATGCGCGCGCCAGCCTGGCGGAGGTCGTGCTGTCGTCCACGCCCGGGCACGTCACCCTGCGCGTCCGCGACAACGGCGTGGGCAGTGCGGGCGTGCCCGGCAACGGCCTGGCCGGCATGCGCGAGCGCGTGGAAGCGCGCGGCGGACGCCTGCGCATCGATTCCACGCTGCGGCAGGGCACCTGCGTGGAGATCGTGCTGCCGCTGCCGTCGGCTGACGAGGTGGAGCCGCCCGCACGCGAAGAAGCTGTGAAGCCAGGTGTGGGAGCGACGTAAGTCGCGATCGCGCGAAAGAAGGGCCATGTGTGCTGGAGGGGTGCAAGGCTTCTCGGCCCGCATTCGCGACTTGCGTCGCTCCCACAGCGAACGCTCCATTTTCCAGGTCTGATTTGCTAGCGTGTCGTCCGATTCCTTCTTTCCGGCCCTCCGATGATCCGCGTGCTGCTTGCCGAAGACCAAGCCATGGTGCGTGGCGCACTCACCGCGCTGCTGGGCATGGAGAGCGACATCGAGGTCGTCGGCAGCGCGGCCGATGGCGAGACCGCGTGGCGCGAGCTGCAGCGGCTTTCGCCGGACCTGCTGGTCACCGATATCGAGATGCCCGGCCTGACCGGGCTGGAACTCGCGCAACGCATCCAGCGGCACGAGCTGCCGTGCAAGGTCGTCATCGTCACCACGTTCGCGCGCAGCGGGTTCCTGCGGCGCGCGTTGGAGGCCGGTGTGTCCGGCTACCTGTTGAAGGACGCGCCCGCGGAAGACCTCGCCGAGGCGCTGCGCAAGGTGCATCGCGGCGGCCGCGCGATCGATCCGCAGCTGGCGGTGGAAGCGTGGTCGGACGCCGATCCGCTCAACGACCGCGAACGCCAGGTGCTGCGGCTGGCCGGCGAAGGCCAGTCGGCCGGCGACATCGCCAAGCAGCTCAATCTCTCGCAGGGCACGGTGCGCAACTACCTGTCCGAAGCCATCGGCAAGCTCGGCGTGGCCAACCGCATCGAGGCCTATCGCCTGGCGCGCCAGCGCGGGTGGCTGTAGCGGCGCCAAGATGTGCCGTGGTTGGCAGTTCCGGTGTGCGCCGGGTTGTCCTTGCGGACACGGGACCCTAGGCTCCCCCTGACCCCCGCGCTCCGGAACGGAATGCCCCTGCGCCGTCGCAACGCCAACCGTATCGGCCTGCTCGCCGCCGCCGCGATCTTCGTGGTCATCGGGGTGGGCGTCGTGCTGGGCGCGCAACGCTTCATCGGCGACGCCAACCGGGTTTCGCACACCAACGAAGTGATCGCCCTGATCGGCGCGATCGAGGCGCACCTGCGCGATGGCGAATCCGCCCAGCGCGGCTACCTGCTCACCGCCGATGTCGACTACCTCGCCGACTACCGGCGCAGCCGCGGCGAACTGCCCGAGCTGCTCACCCAGCTGCAGCAACTGGTCCGCGACAACCCCGACCAGAGCCGCCTGGCATTGGCGTGGAAGCTCGAGATCGAGCGCCGCCTGGGGCAGATGGATGCCACGCTGGGCAACTACGCCACCGGCGGCCTGCCGTCGGCGCAGCGTTCGATCGGCCAGGAAGTGCGGCGCACCTCCGGCGCGCTGCGCGCGCAGGCGCGGCAACTGGTCGCCAATGAGCGGCAGCTGCTGGTGCAGCGTGCGAATTCCAGCCACAACAGCGCCACCTTGCTGCGCGTACTGGCGCTGCTGGGCATTCCGCTGGGCCTGGCGATCATCGGCGTGGTGTATACGCTGCTGGTCGGCGAAATCCGCCGCCGCGCGCGCGCCGAAGACGCCGGCGACGAGGCGCGCGCGCAGTTGCTCGACAACATCGACGCGCTGGAACGGCAGGGCGCCGACCTCAACGAACTGAGCCGCTACGGCGGCATGCTGCAGAGCTGCGTCAGCGTGGAAGAAGCCGTCGGCCTGGCGACGCAGTACTTCTCGCGCCTGCTGCCCGAAGCCGGCGGCACGCTGTACCGCGTGCGCGCTTCGCAGGACTACGCGGAGGAAGTCGCGCACTGGGGCGAACACGCGCTCAACGGCCCGGCGATGTTCCCCCTGCAGGATTGCTGGGCGCTACGGCGCGGCCAGCCGCATGTGCATCGCGCGCACCACGAGCTGCTGCCCTGCGCGCACGTGACCACGCCGTCGCTCAATGCCACGCCGACCTACGTGTGTGTGCCGTTGATCGCGCAGGGCACCCAGCTGGGCCTGCTGTACCTGTCCGGCCACGACGATGCCTTCCTCGTCCGCATGGACCTGGTGAAGACCGCCGCCGAACAACTGTCGATGGCGCTGTCCAGCCTGGAACTGCAATCGCGCCTGCGCGTGCAGTCCATCCGCGAACCGCTGACGGGCCTGTTCAACCGCCGCTACCTGGAAGAGTCGCTGGCGCGCGAGCTGGCGCGCTGCGAGCGCCGGCACATGCCGCTGGGCCTGATGATGCTGGACCTGGACCACTTCAAGCGCTTCAACGACGTGCACGGCCATGCTGGCGGCGACGCCTTGCTCGCCGAGTTCGGGCGCTTGCTGCAGGCGCTGTCGCGCGACGAAGACATCGCCTGCCGCTATGGCGGCGAGGAATTCACCCTGATCCTGCCCGAAGCCGATCCGATCACCGTGCAGGCGCGCGCGGAGGCGATCCGCGCGGGCGTGGAAGGCATGCGGGTGATGCACTTGGGGCAGGAACTGCCGCACGTGACCGTGTCGATCGGCGTGGCGATGTTCCCGCAGCACGGCGGGTTGGGCGAGACGCTGCTACGGCAGGCCGATGCCGCGCTGTACCGGGCCAAGCACGCCGGCCGCAACCGGGTGGAAACCGCGGCGAACGATGTCGCCGTGGTTCAGGCCGTGGCGCCGTAACGCGCCTTCAGCATCGCGTAGGCGCTCCGCAGTGCGAGCGCTTCGCCGCCGGCCGGACGACCGGCGCGGTCGCTGTCGTTCCACGCATAGACGTCCAGGTGCGCCCACGGCAAGCCATCGGGCACGAAACGCTCCAGGTAAAGCGCCGCGGTGACGGCACCGGCCATGCGCGAGCCCGCGTTCGCCAGGTCGGCGATGCCGCTGGTGAGATAGCGCAGGTAGGGGCGCCACAGCGGCATCCGCCACACCGGGTCGCGCATGCGTTCGCCGGCGGCGATCCAGTCGTTGGCCACGCTGTCGTTGTTGGCGAACAGCGCCGGCAGGTCCGGCCCCAGCGCGATGCGTGCGGCGCCAGTCAGCGTGGCGAAGTCCAGCAGCAGTTCCGGCGACTGCTCGCCGGCATAGGTCAGCGCATCGCAGAGGATCACGCGGCCTTCGGCATCGGTGTTGTCGATCTCCACGCTGACGCCCTTGCGGGTGGCGATGACTTCGCCCGGGCGGAACGCGTTCGGGCCGATGCTGTTTTCCACCGCCGGCACCAGCAGGGTCAGCCGCACCGGCAGCTGGCGCGCCATCACCAGGCGGGCCAGCGCGATCGCGTGCGCGGCACCGCCCATGTCCTTCTTCATGTTGCGCATGCCGTCGGCCGGCTTGATGTCCAGGCCGCCGGTGTCGAAGCACACCCCCTTGCCGACCACCGCGACGTGCGGCGCGGCGGCGTCGCCCCAGCGCAGTGCGATCAGGCGCGGCGCGCGGTGCGAAGCGCGGCCCACGGCGTGGATGGCGGGGAAGTTCTCGGTCAGCAGCGCATCGCCGGCGATCACCTCGATCTCGGCCCCATGGGTGGTGGCGAGCTCGCGCACTGCGGCTTCGAGATCGTCCGGACCCATGTGCTCGGTCGGCGTGTTGACCAGGTCGCGCACCTGCAGGCTGGCGGCGAGCAGGTCGAGCGCTTCGGCATCGGCCTGCGGCAGCACCAGGCGCGCGGGCTTGCGCGCCGGCTGCTTGTAGCGGTCGAACTTGTAGCTGCCCAGGCCCCAGCCCAGTTGCAGCGCGGTGCGCGCTTCGGCCGGCAGGTCGGTGGCCAGTTGCCAGTCGCCGGTCGGCAGGCCGAACGGCGCATGCGCATACGCGTACGGGTCCAGCGCATCGCCGATGCCGATGACCGCCCCCGCGAGGCCGTCATCGCCCGGCAACAGCACCAGCGAACCCGCGCCGGCCGCGAAGCCCTGCGCATCGATCCACGCGTTCACCGCGGGCGATTGCGTGGCGCGCCAGGCGGCGAGCTGCGTGCGGTCCAGCACGTGCAACGCGCGGGCGGTGGTGGAGGCGTCGGTATAGGCGAGGGCAGCGCTCATGCGGCAGCGTGTTCCGTGGCGAAAGAAGGATGCGCGTCCAGCCAGTCGGCCAGCGCGGTGAGGGTGGCGAATTCCAGGTCCGGGCGCAGCGTGGCGTCGGTCCACACTTGCGGCCGTCCGTCGTGGTCTTCGGGCCGGTTGATCCAGCAGCTGCGCAGGCCCGCGCGCGCGGCGCCCAGCACGTCCATTTCGATGTGGTCGCCGACGTGCAGCACCTCGGCCGGCGGCACGTCCAGCAAGCGGCACGCGGCGTGGAAGATGCTGGCCTCGGGCTTGGCTGCGCCGTGCTCGCGCGAGTGGATCTGGTGGGCGAACAGGTGGCCCAGGCCGATCCGCTGCAGGTCGGCGTTGCCGTTGGTGACGGCGGCCACGGGCAGGCGGGCGGCGATGCGGTGCAGCGCATCCAGCGCGTCCGGGTAGTACTCGACCTGGTTGCGGGCGGCGTAGAAGGTTTCGTACGCGGGTTCGAGCAGGGCCATGTCGGCGCCGCTCTCGCGCAGGGCGTGTTCGAGGGTCATCCGGCGCAGGATGCTGAGGTCGTGCTTGTGTTCGGGGTGGGCGGCGAACACGGCGTCGCGGACGGCGCGCATGCGTTCGACGGGGAACAGGGCGGCGGTGGCGGGGCTGTGTTCGCGCAGCCAGTCGTCGAGCACGCGTTCGATCCGGGCGCCGATGGGGGCGAACGGCCACAGGGTGTCGTCGAGGTCGAGGGTGATGGCGCGGACGGGAAAGCTCATCGGGGCGATTTTACACGCGGTTGCCGGGAGGCCTTCACTGGGTGGGGCAGGGATACCGGCGGTGGTCGCGGGCGGCGTGAGCGCGGTATGCACATGCATGGGTGAGCGCATCGGGTTCATGCCCTTCGTGTGGTGCTTTGCGCGGCAATACATGGCGCCGCTGGCCGCGGGGGCCCTACTTTTCTTTGCTTGTGCAAAGAAAAGTAGGCAAAAGAAACACACCCCGGCGGTCCGCCCGCCGCTGCGCGGCGGGTACGCAGTCCCGACGGGAATTTTCGGACGGGGCCTCCTGCCCCGGCCGAAAACGGCGCACATCCTTGTGCGCCGCCCTGCGGGTTTTACCCGCCGTGACTGCCGAACCTAAAGGGGCCCCGAAAGCCAACGAGGACATATCCGGCGTGCACGCCTTTGACGTGGCTCTTCAGGGTCCCCATGAGGCACGGCGAGTGGGCTGGGTAAAACCCGAAGGGCGCCGCCCCGGATGGGCGGCGTTTTCGTATGGCACATGGATGTGCCTTACGTAGTTCCCGGCCCGCCCGCGAACCCGGAGCGAAGCGCAGGGCGTGCCGCCTGGGGTGTGTTTCTTTGATTCTTTCTTTGCACAAGCAAAGAAAAGTAGGGCCCCCGCGGCGAGCGGCACCATGTTGGACAGGCGCAAACCCGGCGCCGCAGGCGCGCAAAAGTGAAGGGATCACTCCAACAGCCGCGCCCACCCCTCCATCCCTTCCACCCGCGCCAGCACCAACTTCACGCACACCAACAGCGGCACCGCCAGCAACAACCCGATGATTCCCCACAACCACCCGAACAACATCAGCGCCAGGATCAACACCAGCGGCGACAGCGCCATCCGCTTGCCCAGGATGATCGGCGTGACGATCTGCCCCTCGATCGTGTGCAGCACCAGATAGGCGATCGCCGGCAGCATCGACTGGAACGGCTCCTCGAAACTGATGAAGCCCACCAGCAGCATTGCCACGATCCCGATCAGCGGCCCCACGTACGGCGCGAAGTTCAACAGCGCCGCCATCGTGCCCCACAGCAGCGCCTCGGCCAGCGGCAGGCCCAGCAGGTACAGCACGCCGGCGAACACGAAGCCCACCACCGTGTTGATCACGCTGATCGTCAGCACGTAGCGCGACACCTCGCGCTCGATGGAATGCAGGATGTCCACGGTGAACTTCTTCTGCTGCCGCCCCGGCAACAACGCGATCGCGTTGCGCTGCAGGTTCTCGCCGTAGACCATGAAGAAGAACGTCAGCAGCACCACCGCCAGCAGCGACGCCAGCACGCGCGGCGTGGCCAGCAGCTTGCGGTAGGGGTCGTCGGGTGCGGCTTGCACGATCTGCGGCTGCTTGCTGGTCTGGCTGCCGGCGGCGGCGCGGGCGAAGCTTTCGGCGGCCTTGTTGGCGTCCTGCACCGGCTTGGTCAGTTCGCGCAGCTTGGGTGCCAGCTGGCGCATCTCGCGCGGCGCCTGCTGCGCCCAGTCCATCGCCGACGGCAGCATCTTGTGGGCGAGCAGGCCGGTCACCGTCATGCCGCCGAGCAGCACCAGCAGCGCACCGAGGAAACGCGGCACGTACATCCGCCGCAGCAACCGGATGATCGGGTTGCCGACCAGGGCGAAGAACATCGCCAGCAGCACCGGCAGCAGCACGTCCTGTGCGGCCCACAGCGTGTAGCCCACCGCCAGCGTCGCCAGTACCAGCAGCGGCACGGAGGCGCGGGGCCGCGTCGGATTAGGCGGCGCGGCGGGCGTGGGGGAAGCGTCGGGTGGCGCAGGTGTACTCATGGACAGGAGGCCGCCTTAAGGGATGCGCGATTGTGGGGGCAATCCCGTGGGGGCGACGTGAGTCGCGACGCGTGCCGAGGGCCAGGTGCGGAGGCGCGTTCATCCGCGCGCAAGGCGGCGCGCGGCAGGGCGGATGGAAAAGCTCGCGACTTACGTCGCTCCCACAGGTGGGGTTGCTTTCAGCGTTCGGACAGCTCGGTGGCGGCTTCGGCCGGGCGGGGTGCGGTGACGACGATGTCGTCGTCCTCGAACGCCTCGTCGACCAGCGGCTCTTCGGCCTCGGCCATGCCCTCGGCCTGGTCCTGCACGTCCTGCGCGGTGTCGGCGGCCTGTTCCGCTTGTTCGGCGGCGGCGGCCGCTTGCGCGGTGGCCAGCAGGCTGGAGACCGCGCTGAACATCTGCATCCAGCGTGCGCCGGTCAGCGTGCGCAGCGGTTCGGCGCGGCCCACCAGGAAGCCGCTGACCACGCCGGCGATCAGGATGCGCCCCGGCGTCCAGCCTTCGAGCCAGGCCTGCTTGAGCGTGGTCCACTGGGTCTGCGTGTGCGTCGCACGCAGCTCCACCCGCTGTTCCGCGCGCTGCACGTGCTGCAGGAGTTTCTCGAAGCGCATCAGGCGCCTCCGTTGTCCGACGCGCGCGGGTCGTGCGCGGTGCCGGCGGCGGGCGGGTCGTCGTCGATCGCCGCGTCCTCGTCGAAGAGGCCCAGCTTCGACAGCTGCCGCCGCGTGGCGTGCATGCCGGTGTAGTCGAAGTAGCGGCCCACTTTCCACACCGCGAACGCGGTGACGGCCAGGCTCAGCAGCGCGGCGATCGACAACGACTGGAACCACGACAAACCGAAGCGCTGCATCAGCGCGATCAGCGCGCCGGTCACCAGCAGCCAGGCCGATGCACCGAACACGATCGCCACGCCGGCCCACGCCAGCGCGCGGCCGAAGGCGCTGCGCGCCAGCGCGAAGTCGGCCGACACCAGCCCGCGCAGCGCGCGTCCGGTGTCCTTGGCCGAGCCATACGCAGCACGGCCCGCCGCACCGACCTCTTTCAGGGTATCGGCGAGGTCGGGCGGTGCGGGTGCGTCGGTGTCGCGGGGCGCGTCGGACACGCGGCGGGCTTACTTGTCGCCGCCGCTGCGCGCCAGCTTGGCGATGATCCAGCCGGCGGCGAAGGCCACGCCGAACGAGGCCAGCGGACGTTCGCGGATCAGGTCGGCGGCGCTGTCGATCAGGTCGCGGCCCTTGTCCATCAGCGCATCGACCTGCTCGCGCGCGGCGCCGCCACCGGCTTCGGCCGCGGCGATGCCGGACAGCGCGCTGTCGGCCAGTTCGGATTTGACGTTCGCCTTGCCCAGGCGCAGCTCGTCGCCCGCGGCGCTGGCGGCACCCTTGATCGCTTCGCCGGCGGCGGCCGCGGCGGAGGCGAGGTGCGAACCGGCTTCGCCCAGGTTGGACTTCAATGCATCGGTATTCGTCGGCATGGTCATCATGTGCTCCTGCGGGCGGGGGATGGGGCCACTCTAATGCACGGCGGTGAACGGGCTGTTATCCCGTCCACCGCGCGCGCTTCACTGCATCAGCACGCGACCGGTGCCGCGTCCGCGCAGGATCTGCAGCACCAATTGCGGCGGCGAGCGCTCGAAGGTCGCACGGAAGCCGGGCAGGTCGCCGAACTCGCCGCTGCTGCTGGCCACGATCACGTCGCCCGGACGCAGGCCGCTCTTCCATGCGCGGCTGTCGCGCGCCACGTTGCTGACCTGCACGCCGCCGTTGGCGCCCTGGCTGCGCAGCACCTGCCGCGCGGACTCGTCCAGTTCCTTCAGCGTCGCGCCGGTCAGGCGTGCGTCGATCGTCGTGCCGTCGGCCGAGCGCGCGCCTTCCTTCAACGCCACGTTGAGCTGCACCGGTTTGCCATCGCGGCGCACGTCCAGCGCCACGCGCGTGCCGACCGGCTGCAGGCCTTCGAAGTTGTGCAGGGCCGCGCGGTTGTCGATGCGCTGGCCGTTGGCGGCGGTCACCACGTCGCCGGGCTGCAGGCCGGCGGTGGCCGCGGCCGAGCCGGGATACACGCGGGTGACCAGCGCGCCGCGCGGCGCGTCCAGGCCCAGGCCGCGCGCGGTGCGCTCGTCCACGTCCTGCGATTCCACGCCGAAGGTGCCGCGCTTGACCACGCCGCCGTTGGCGATCAGCTGCTCCATGATCCCGCGCGCCATGTTGATCGGGATCGCGAAGCCCAGGCCGATGTTGCCGGCCATGCTGCCGCGCGGGTTGAAGCTGGCGGTGTTGATGCCCACCAGCCGGCCCTGCAGGTCGACCAGCGCACCGCCGGAGTTGCCCGGGTTGATCGAGGCGTCGGTCTGGATGAAATTCTGGTAGCCCGCCACCGGGATGCCGCTGCGGCCCACCGCCGAGACGATGCCCGAGGTGACCGTCTGGCCCAACCCGTATGGGTTGCCCATCGCCACCACGAAGTCGCCCACCTGCAGCTGGTCGCTGTCGGCCATCTGCACCGCGGTCAGGCCCTGGGTGGGGATGCGGATCAGCGCGACGTCGGTGTCCGGGTCGGAGCCGATGAATTCGGCTTCCACCTGGCGGCCGTCGCTGAGGGTCACCGACACGCCGTCGGCGTTCTCCACCACGTGGTGGTTGGTCAGCACGTAGCCGCGCACCGCATCGACGATCACGCCCGAGCCCAGCGCGCGCTCCACCCGCTCGCGCGGCATGTCCGGGATGCCGAAGATCCGCCGGAACACCGGGTCGTCGCCGAACGGCCCCAGCGGGCTGGCCACGCGCACGGTCTGCCGGCTGTACACGCTGACCACCGCCGGGGTGACCCGCTTGAGCATCGGTGCCAGCGAGGGCAGCACCTGGCCATCGACGGCGGTGGGCAGGGCGGCGGCGGCCGGGACCGCCGCGGCAACGCTGGGGGCGGCCTGGGCCGGCTGCTGCAGCAGTTCGTTGAGGCCGGTGGCGGCGAAACCGCCGAAGGCGGCGGCAGCGGTCAGGGCGATCAGGGTCGGGAGCGGGCGCATCGCGTTCTTCATGGTCGGTCGGCGGGTCGTCGCATGGATAAGGAAGGAGGAGCCGGGCCCGCACGGGGCGGGGGGCGAACCTGAATGAGTCTGCTGAGGGACCCCTAAACCGGCAATGAAGTTCAGCCGGGGCGGGCCTGGCGCGGGCGGAGATCGGGCCCGGAAAGGGCCGGCGCGCGTGATGACGAACGGTCGCGTGGCGTCATGCAATCTTCATGTCAATCCGGTTGACAGGGGTCACACCCGGGCGTAGTTTGCATGCCTCGTGTGGACACAATATGTTGCGGTCCAGCACGTGGCGGACCCAAGCGATGGTGTTTTCAGGCGGTTTTGCTTGGGAATTCGGGCGCCTTTGGGGATTGGCGCATGAGGGCGAGGGAAGCAGTGGGCGACACGGCGATTTCCAGGTCGGTGGTACGGCCCACTTCCACAATCCGGCAACCCGGGCGGCGCCTCCTGAGCGACTGCCTGCGTCGCCGTCCCCGTCGTCCGGGTCCGCGTTGAGATACAGGGGGTGGGCCCGGCGCCCACCCGGCACAGCCATTACGGGTTCCAGTCGTTTTTAGGAGAACAACAAGACCATGAGTACGGTGCGCCTCGAGGCGATCAAGACGGAACAGCCCACCCTGATCCCCATGCAACCGGCGTCCCAGGACATCTGGGACAAGAAGTACCGGCTGAAGACCAAGCAGGGCGAGGCCCTCGACGCCGACATCGACGGCACCTACCAGCGCGTGGCCCGCGCCCTGGCCGACGCCGAAGCGACCCCGGAGAAGCGTGCCTACTGGTACGAGCGCTTCGTGTGGGCGCTGCGCCGCGGTGCCATCCCGGCCGGCCGCATCACCTCCAACGCCGGCGCCCAGCAGCACAAGCCGGCCACCAGCACGATCAACTGCACCGTCTCCGGCACCATCGAAGACTCGATGGACGGCATCCTGGACAAGGTCCACGAAGCGGGCCTCACCCTGAAGGCTGGCTGCGGCATCGGCTATGAGTTCAGCACGCTGCGCCCGAAGGGCGCCTTCGTCGCCGGCGCCGGTGCGTACACCTCCGGCCCGATGTCCTTCATGGATATCTACGACAAGATGTGCTTCACCGTCTCCAGCGCCGGCGGCCGCCGTGGCGCGCAGATGGGCACGTTCGAGATCTCGCACCCGGACGTGAAGGACTTCATCCGCGCCAAGCGCGAAGACGGCCGCCTGCGCCAGTTCAACCTCTCGCTGCTGATCACCGACGGCTTCATGGAAGCCGTGGACACCGACGCCGACTGGCCGCTGGTGTTCCCGGTGAACATCAAGGAGAAGGGCGACATCGACGTCGAGGACGCCGCCCATGTCGTCTGGCGCGAATGGCCCACCCACAAGAACTACATCGTCCGCGACGACGGCCTGGTGGCCTGCAAGATCTACGGCCACATCCGTGCCCGCCACCTGTGGGACATGATCATGGTCTCGACGTACGACTACGCCGAGCCGGGCTTCATCCTGATCGACCGCGTCAACGAGATGAACAACAACTGGTGGTGCGAGACCATCCGCGCGACCAACCCGTGCGGCGAGCAGCCGCTGCCGCCGTACGGCGCCTGCCTGCTGGGCTCGGTCAACCTGACCACCTTCGTGCGCGATCCTTTCACCGACCAGGCGCGTTTCGACTGGGAGGAATACAAGGAAGTCGTGCGCGTGTTCACCCGCATGCTCGACAACGTGGTCGAAGTGAACGGCCTGCCGCTGCCGCAGCAGCAGGCGGAGATCCTGCGCAAGCGTCGCCACGGCATGGGCTTCCTGGGCCTGGGCAGCACGCTGACCATGCTCAAGCACAAGTACGGCAGCGCCGAATCCTGCGAGTTCACCGAAGCCATCGCCCGCGAAATGGCCGTGGCCGGTTGGGAAATGGGCCTGGCCCTGGCGAAGGAAAAGGGCGCCGCCCCGATCATGGACGAGCTGTTCACCGTCACCGCCGCCATGCTGCGCCAGCGCCCGGAAATGGCGAAGGACGGCTGGAAGGCCGGCCAGGAAATCCCCGGCAAGGTGCTGCACGCCAAGTACAGCCGCTACATGCAGCGCGTGGCCGAAGTGGCGCCTGACCTGGTGGACGAGCTGGCCGAAGTCGGCAGCCGCTTCACCCACCACAGCTCCATCGCGCCCACCGGCACCATCAGCCTGTCGCTGGCCAACAACGCCTCCAACGGCATCGAGCCCTCGTTCGCGCACCACTACAGCCGCAACGTGATCCGCGAAGGCAAGAAGTCGAAGGAAAAGGTCGACGTCTACTCCTACGAGCTGCTGGCCTACCGCGAGCTGGTCAACGCCAACGCCATGCCGTTCTCGGACGATCCGGAAGCCAAGCTGCCCGATTACTTCATCGCCGCCGACGACATCAGCCCGAAGGAGCACGTCGACGTGCAGGCCGCCGCGCAGCGCTGGGTGGACAGCTCCATCTCCAAGACTGCCAACGTGCCCACGGACTACCCCTATGAGCAGTTCAAGGACATCTACCGCTACGCCCACCAGCAGGGCCTGAAGGGGTGCACCACGTTCCGCTTCAACCCGGCCGCCTTCCAGGGCGTGCTGGTGAAGGAAGCCGACCTGGAGAACACCACCTACCGCTTCGAGCTGGAAGACGGCAACGTCATCGAGGTCAAGGGCAACGAGCAGATCGAGTACGACGGCGAGATGCACACCGCCGCCAACCTGTTCGATGCGTTGAAGGAAGGCTATTACGGCAAGTTCTGACCGGCGCCTCGCCGGTCCGCGTCCCCTCGCCGCAGGTCGGCGAGGGGAAAGTTGAACCACCGATTCATCCGCTTCACCGTTCCACCCCGCGCCATCGGGTATAGCATCGGCAGCGTCAACCAACCTCGCCCACAGGAGGGCAACATGAGCAACGGTAATGGTGTCACCGCGACGCTTTCCGGCGCCGCCGAAAGCGTGAAGGACAAGGCCGTGGAAATCGGCGAGGCCGTCGCCGCCACCGCCAGCGCGACCGTCACCAAGGCGAAGAAAGCCGCCAAGAAAGCCAGGAAGACGGTGAGCGCCGACATCGCCAAGGCGAAGAAGGCCGTGGCCAAGCGCACCGACAAGGCCGCCAAGGCGGTGAAGAAGACCGTCGCCAAGGCGAAGAAGAAGCTGGCCGCCGCCAGCACCGCCGCCAAGGCCGAAGCCGCCAGCCTGCAGAAGAAGGTCACCGGCAAGAAGCCCGCCAAGAAGACGGCGAAGAAGGCAGCGAAGAAGGCCACCAAGAAGACGGCCGCCAAGAAGGCGGTGAAGAAGGTCGCCAAGAAGGCCGCCGCCAAGAAGGCGCCGGCGAAGAAGGCCGCCAAGAAAGCCGTGAAGAAGGTCGCCCGCAAGGCGCCCGCGAAGAAGGCGGCGAAGAAAGCCGCCCCGAAGAAAGCGGCCAAGAAGGCCGTGAAGAAAGCCCCGAGGAAAGCCGCGAAAAAAGCGGCCCGTAAGTAAGACCTGATGCTTCACCCCACCTCCCCCGGATCCGGGGGAGGGTTGGGGCGGGAGCCGGCCCGGAAGGCCATCGCCCCGCCCGTCGTCGTCACCATCAACAAGACAAGAACAGGATTCCACCGTCATGGCCGTCAAGATCGACAAGAAAATCAAGGGCTACAGCGTGCTCACCCCGGAAGACAAGGCGCGCGAAGCCGCAGCGCCGGTCGCCACCGCGTCGGTGCCGCGCGAGACGGTGGAAAAGGAAACCCCGCAGGACAACATCATCCAGATGCACGAGCGCATCGAGCGCCCGGAAGTCCTGATCGGCAGCACCTACAAGATCAAGTCGCCGCTGGTCGAGCACGCCATGTACGTGACCATCAACGACATCGTGCTCAACGCCGGCACGGAGCACGAGCTGCGCCGTCCGTTCGAGATCTTCGTCAACAGCAAGTCCATGGAGCACTTCCAGTGGATCGTCGCGCTGACGCGCATCATGTCGGCGGTGTTCCGCAAGGGCGGCGACGTGACGTTCCTGGTGGACGAGATGAAGGCCGTGTTCGATCCGCGCGGGGGTTACTTCAAGGCCGGTGGCGTGTACATGCCGTCGCTGGTGGCCGAGCTGGGCGCCATCGTCGAAGAGCACATGAAGTCGATCGGCCTGATCCACGACCCGGAAATGAGCGCCCACCAGCGCGCCATCCTGGCCGAGAAGCGCAAGCAGTACGAAGACCGCGCAAAAAAAAACTTTGACGTAAGCGAAACCGTGACCGCTGCACCGGCCGCGCCCGCTCAGGGCGCCGCCGAGGACATCGCCGTCACCGGCGATGGCGCCAGCTTCCCGCCCTCTGCAACCCTCTGCCACAAGTGCAGCACCAAGGCCCTCGTCATCATGGACGGGTGCGCGACGTGTTTGAACTGTGGTTATAGCAAGTGCGGATAAATCATGTCCCGCGGAGGGCGGATTAAGTGTGGGGAGACTGAATTCCTGCAAGGTCGGATCGGAATTCGTGCAAGTTGAGCTCGAATTTCCTGCAAGCATGAGGTCTTGTCGTGCCGATGCGCCCTCCGAAAGGGTTCATCACAGTGTGCTGGAACGACTGATTGGCCAGTCCACATGAACGCCCCACCGGGGCGTTCATTGTTTTGGTGCAGGGCAATGTAGAGCTGTATGCGCGTCGAGGCTGCTGCATCTGTGCGTGCGGAGGCAGTCCCGCACACCAAGCACGCGAATTCGGTGTGGGAAGTGGGAATAAAGGAAACTTGCGCGCGAGAAGAGGAAACCTCGATCACGAAAAGAGGAAACCACTGATTCCACTTGAGAATTCTGCCTGCTAGCCTTAAGGGTGAACCCACTTATCGATGCCGCGCCCAACATGGCGCTGGCCGCGATGGAGTACAGGCGCACCGCGATCCACACCCAGCCGTTCGGTGGCTAGTGCTTGGCGAGATAAGCAAACGAAAGCCAGATGCAGGTTACGGAAGCAATCATCGTCATGTGGACATGCATGCTGAGCGCCGAAAAGTTGCCAAGCTTTTCAGTCGCTCTTCGATGTCAAACCCTTTTGCCGCGGGATGAAAGGCCATGACGGCGGCGCCAACAATGCCAGCGATAGTGAGGGCAATTTCGGGTCACTGTTCGGCGGTTCGGTGCTGCGAAATGTCGTTCATTGGGTCATCCATGCAAGCGTAGGTGCGAGTCGGTCTTGACGCCTGAACGTCATACCGACGCTGCCGGTCTGGATCTGCTGCCCCGAAAGCGCTTTACCAATACCGCCAGCGAGAGTAAGACGGTCAGCAGCAGGCAGACCATAGCGAACGCGTCACCTGCCATAGAATAGAGCGTGGCTCGCGAACGGACCGGTAGCCGTACAAACGCTGCGCCTCCCGGCGCATCGAACGAATTGACTTCCTTGAGCACCGCCCCCGTCGAATCGGCTATCAGCGATAGCCCGTTGCTGGTTGCGCGAACGACAGAAAATCCGTTCTCGATCGCACGGAAGCGCGTCATCTGACCATGCAGTGGCGTGATCGCCTGCCAGTCGTTGGCGGGGATGGCGAGCACGTCGACACCGCGCTGCTTGGCCTGCTGCACAAGCATCGGGAAGTCGGCGTCGAAGCAGATGATGACACCAATCCTACCGAACGGCGTGTCCAGCGTCCGGATCACGCCATCACCTGCCTCTATCGGCTCTCCGGGCACTGGAATGGCCTTGTGGTACTCGAAAGCCAACTCGCCCGACGGGGTGAAAACTAATGCCTTGTTGTCCATCGGCACATCTGGGTCGGCCGGCACGCTTGCGGCACCCGCGATCAGGTAGACGTGGTGCTTGCGGACGAAATCGCGTGCCCTCTCGATGAACTCCTTCTCCAGAGCGGCATCGTATTGCGCCGCGGCCTCGGGCCAAACCACCAGCCCCGCGCCGTGCTGCGCCGCCGCGGACGCGTGGGCGAACAATGCATCCCAGCGCTTTCGTGCCCCCGCATCTCGGCAGATGCGGTCTTCGCGGGCGGCACAGCCTTCGAAGAACTTGTCCGGCAGACCTTCGGGTGTGGCGAGCGCGGCGACGCCGATGTCCGCCGAAGGGGCAGGCGCGATTGCAATCCGAATCATGCCGAACCCGATCACAGCCACAAATGCAGTGGCGAACGTGGCGACAGTGGGACCGTTACCCGGAAGGCGGGGCGGAATCCACCCCTGCATCGCGCTGGCGCACCAGAACACCATGAACGTCACGCCCCAGATGCCTGTCAACGACGCGAACTGCGTCAGCGCGGAAAAGTCGGCCTGCACGTAGCCATCGACGCCCCATGTGCCGAACGGACTTCCGACCGAGAGCACGTACAGCAGCGCCACGCTCGCCGATGGGAAGACGAGCGATCCGACGACCGCACCGAGGTGTGGTGCCAGCAAGCGGTGGCCTAGATAGGGCAAGGCGCCGAGCACGCCTGAGATCGCACAGGTGATCAGGAACTCAGTCTGCGGCACAGGAATCACTCCACGTAGCGTGACATACGATGCGATCGTTACCGCCAGCACGAGTAGGCCGTAGCCGACACTCGGTCGGCTGGTCATGACAAACCGCAGCAACAGCAGTGGCGCGATCCAGGCCGCGGCGACGTGTGCCGTCACCCCATTGGCGAAGCACAGGGCGAGGGCGCCAGCTAACAAGCAGATCCAGCGACCGCGCGTGGCGATGGTGGTGTAGGTATTCATTGAGGAGTTTCATTATGCAACGTGGTGCATATAACTTAACATTCCGATCGACTTGTATGCAACAATGTTCATAAGGAGCCCCTATGTCGCTGAAGATGTTGATCCTGGCCATCGTTGAGGCGAAGCCAGCCACGGGCTATGAGATCACCAAGGAATTCGACGCTGTTGCCGGCTATTTCTGGCGGGCCAGCCATCAGCAGGTCTATCGGGAACTGGCGACGCTGACTGAGGACGGTTGGCTGCGGTTTCGGGAAGTCAGCCAGCAGGCGCGGCCCGACAAGAAGATCTATGCGATCACCGCTGCCGGTCGGCGCGCATTCGCGCATTGGTTCTCGCAACCACAGGAGATCCCGCGGATCAACGACCCTCTGATGGTGAAGATGTTCGCCGGGGAGTTTGGCGGCGTTGACACTCTGCTGGACCAGATCGCCGCGGAACGTGCAGCACGGACGGCGCGTCTAGCCATGCTCGAGTCGGTCGAACGTGAGCACTACACCGAAGACGTGGCCGACATGCCCCGATGGAAGCAGCTTATTTACCAGATCATGCGCTGGGGCATGGCGCGAGAGCGTGCGTGGCTGCATTGGGCGACCGAGACTGAAACTTTGCTAGGGCCGCAACGAGACTCCCGCCAGGGGACGCCCACGTGACGCCGAACAAGGTTTGTCCCGTGGTGATGCGATGCCAGGACGGTCTCGCCGAGATCTTGGCCTTTCGCCATCCCAAGGCGGGATTCCAACTGATCAAGGGAACGATAGAGCCGGGCGAAGCTCCGGAGATTGCTGCCCTCCGGGAACTCGCGGAGGAGTCGGGCATCAATGACGCCGTTGTCGGCCGCGAGCTTGGCCTATGGCTGTCGGGCCACGAGGGCCAAGTATGGTGGATGGCGGTCGTCGAGCCAGCAGCACCGTTGCCCGACACCTGGAGCCATCATGCGCCTGACGATGGCGGCATGGAACTTTTCTTCTTCTGGCAGCCGCTTCACGTTAGCCTCGGTCCAGGTTGGCATCCGGTATTCGAAAGAGCAATTGCGTTCGTAAGCAAGTTACGTTCCAGCAATGAGTGGCGCAGAAAATCATTGTTGTAGCCGCTCCCACGTGAGGTCGATGACTGCAACATGCTTCTAGAATCCGCTTGGCCAGCGGTTAGCTTCCATGGCTTCTAACGATTGAGTTAAGTGGAGTCGCGAAGCGGCGTCGGCATTAATGAGCTATTAGCTCTCGCTCACGACAAAAGTGAGTTCCATTTTTTGATGGAATGGAACCTTATTCCACTGATCCAGCAAGAGCAGTGCGTCGCGGTACAAAGCCTCTGGAGCGTTGCTGGAGAACTCGAAGACTGGCTTGTTGCGCGAGTTGCTTGCCATGAGAACTGCCTGCAGGAAGGATTCACGATCAAATGCGCCACCCCAGAGTTGAGTTTGCAGCGCTTCTACAATAGCTTCGACCTGGACTGCCTCTGTTTCAACGGACAGGTTGGTTGGATCATGGGCGGCCTGCATGACAAAGCCTGCATCGGAACCGCCCGCAACGAGGCTCAAGAAGCCGTGCTTTAACGGTAGTGCCGATTCGACCACGTAGTGAACAAGGTCATGTGGTAGCGTGCCTTGACGCGGCATAGCGCAGTGGGTCTCACTCCCGTCCGAGCGGATGAATCGTAGGCGATCAAGCTTGTCGTTCTTTCCGAGCTTTTCTGCGAGTAGCTTCATAGGGGCGTCATTGTCCGGGTTGGGCCTGCCCGCGAATGGGGCGTTTCACTATGCTGTGATCGGAGATAGCTTCTGCGCGACAAACCGTTGCGACATGCAACGAAGGTGCTCAACCCTGTAAAGGGCCGCTCGCGTTTGGTGCATTGAAAGAATGCGAAAGTGGGATGCGTGCGGCACGAAGTGGTGTGGATGTTGCGAGGCTACGAAAGGTGTTGCAATCGGTGAAATAGTTCGTGTTGTCGACCGCCCGAGCACATTAGTGCGATTCGCCACATTGACCAGACCGCAGAAATGTCAAGATGATAGCGTTGATCTTTGACTTCAGATCGGCAGGACCATAATCGTTCAAGTCGTTGTGACGGGCGCCGGCGATGGTTGTAATGCAAGTGCGTGTGCCCACTTCCTGGGTGGCAGGTAGTACCCCTGAATCTGCCGAGTAGTCGCTGCCACGAATAGAAAGCAACTTGATCGAAGATGTTCGGGGGAGTGGATACCTGCGATTGTCGAGCGTGATCAGCGTTGAGGCGAGCGTGGGCGACTCCTGTAAAGCAAGTGCCGAGAGATCTCCGCCATTGGAGTGACCAATGAGAACCAAGCTTGGCCAGCTAAATCTGGGGTAAGAATGAGATAGGGTGTCACGCACAAATCGAATGTTCTGGGCTCCCCGCTGCCACATTGGAGTGCGATTTTCGATTAGATCTCCGGTCTTGTTTATGGCGGGATCAGATGGCAAGTCATGTTGGATAGACACGACCAGATAGCCAGTTTCTGTTAAAGAATTTGCAATGAACGAGTAGTCAGTGTGACGAAGTCCGTAGCCTTGACTGATGAAAGCCACGGGGCAGGGGCTTCTGCGTGTGCAGATTTGATGTGTCGGAAAATAGAGCTTGATCGGGATATGTCTATCGCGGCTTGCATCCAGAAGATCTACAGCAGTTCTGGAGGTTGGGCTATATGAGGCACTCGTAGCGCAGCCAGTCAGAACGGCTATCGCACCTATTGCAAGTAGTTTCATTATTGTTCCATGTGGCGCATAAAGCCTGAATCTATGTCCGCCTAATGTGTGCAATTTTCTCTGCTAGCTCGGCGGTATGCGCCATTCGCGCTAGCAATCATGCGCGTGGTCGATGACCATTGAGCAGCGTGCCGACCATGGTGTGGCGGACTAAAAGTTGGTAGCTTGCCAGTGAGGCTGCAGATGTAACCAGTACGGCGATCGCGAACTTCGCCGTCCAGTGCAGCGGCAGGTCGAGCAACCGGTACTGGATGGCGAACAGCAGCGGCAGGTGCACCAAGTAGACCCAGTACGAGGCGTCGGCGAGCCAGCGCATCGTCGCCTGTTTCCTGTCCAGCCAGCGCTTGCCAGCAAGCAAGCACCACAAAGTCATCCACAGGCCCGCCGCAGCTTCGAGCAAGGCATAAAGTGCAGACTGTATGGGTGATGTCACACGCGCGCCGAAGAAACCTTCCGTCATCACGAACAGCGCCGCATACGCCGCCAGTGCGCTCACCAGCAGTGCCGGAGCAAGCGCGCTCATGCGGTTGATCATCGCTGGTCGATGAAGCATCTGGTAGCCCAACGCGAAGTACAGGCCGAAGAACGCCAGCGCCCAAAGCGAGGGCAACAGGAATTCAGGCGCTGGCCACGGGATGGTGGTGCTAGCTAGCGATATGGCCAGCGGCAAGGGCAGCAGCAGGGCAAGTGCAGCCGGTGGCAACGCGAAGATCCGCTCGCCGATGCGCCGCAGGCCGAGTGCGGAACCGACCCAGAGCAGAACGGTGAACAGCATCAAGTAGAACAGGAACCATAGATGCGCCCAGCTTGGCATCGACGGCATCTCGCCGTGTTGATCAACCCATGTGCGCAACCAAGTCAGCATGGGTGATGGATGCGCCACGTTGGCAACTGCGTTTGCCGTCAACCACTGCATACTGATCAGGACCAACGGCAGGAATAGCATCAGTGGCAGCAGCACACGCAAACTGCGATTGCGGAACAGTCCGCCAATGCCGCGGCGCGCCACCAGCAGTGCCGTGAAGAAGCCAGCGACGACAAAGAACAGCGGCATCCGGAACAAGTGAAAAAACCAGGCAACGACGTCCACCACCTGCGACTGCCCAGTGTCGGCCAGTGGCCAGACAGGATGCATCAACGGGCTATAGGCCAGCGCAGCATGGAACACCACGCCTGCGAGCATCGCCAACGCGCGCAGGTTGTCCATGTAGTGGAAGCGGTCTCCGGACTGCATCGCTGCGTACTTAGAGAAATGAGGTTTTGCGCGCGTGCACCCATCCGGCGGCGAAGATGGCGATGACGATCAAGGCCAGTTGGCCGCCGATCAGCCCCAGCACCTGCGGACTCCAGACGATGACATCGCCTTTCAGGTGCTCGCGGATGCCGTCCATCCAGGTTACCCAGTAAATGAACGGTCCGATCAGGGTCATCAGCGCCAGCATCGCGAACGTGTTCCAGCCTTCCGAATCCACCGCAATTGCCACGCACAGCGTGACGACAAAATTCACCAGAACAAACAGCGCTATCAGCAGTACCCACGGCACTGCTCCGTCAGGACTTGGTGTGCCCAGGATCATGCCCAACATGCCACCTGTCACGAGCAGGAACGGCACCATGTAGATCACCAAGTTGGCGATCAGCTTGCTCCAGAACACATCCATCGGCGTTACCGGAAGGCTCATCACAAAGGGCTGGGTCTGCTCCTTGCGTTCGGCCATGATCGAGGACGCGATCGCGAACATTCCCACCACGATTAATAGCACTAGAAGCAACAGTCCGCCGGCTGCCGCCAGGAGCGGCGATCCCATGCCGACCAGCCCAAGTGCGAGCAGCAGGCCGGCGACATACCCGGCAAGCTGCTTCTGGTACACCTGCCAATCCTTGACGATGAGCTTGCCGACCGTGGCGGTGTCTGATGCGGACCAGTTCATTCGCTGCGGCTCCCGTGAACGGTGGTGATAAAGATGTCTTCCAATGGCATCGCTTCAACCGACTCCACCGCTAGCCCCAGTCCTTGAAGCGCAGGCACGGTGCCGTCGTCGAATGTACCGGTCTTGATCTCGATGAGCGGGGCGCTGTCGCGCACGCTCGCCACGCCGGCCAAGCGACGAATGGCATCCGTCATGACACCGCGGCAGAGGATTCGGCGCCAGCCATCGAGGAAGAGTTCCTTGTCGCGCGAGGCGATGATCTTGCCGTCCTGTAGGAAGGTGATCGAATCTGCCATCTGCTCGACATCCGCCGTGTTGTGCGAAGAGAACAGTATCGAACGCTCCTCATCACGCAGAACCTCGGCGATGGCATCCAGTACCTCGCCGCGTGCAACGGGGTCGAGTCCGGTAGTCGGCTCGTCCAGCAGCAACAGCTTCGGATGACGTGCGAACAGCAGCAACAGGAGCGCCTTGACCCGTTGCCCATGCGAAAACCCGCCGATCGCCTGTTGCGGCCGTAGGTCGAAGCGCTTGAGCAGATCCTGTGCATAGGCTTCGTCCCAGCGGGGATAGACGCCGCGAATGAAATCCATGTGCCAGCGCATGGTTTGTCCCTTGTACAGGCGCATGTCGTCGGAGGCATAGCCGATCTCGCGCTTCACGGCGACCTGAGATTGAGGAAGGCGTTGGCCGAGTACCTCGACCTCGCCGCCGTCCGCGCGTACCAAGCCCATGAGCAGGCGCAGCAGGGTGGACTTGCCCGCACCGTTCACACCCACCAGACCCATCACTTGGCCGGTCGGCAGTGCCAGATTGATGTCGTGCAATGCAAAGTCGTCGTAGTGCTTGCTAACACCTTTCAATGTGATGGCGTGGATCATGGCGTCGTCCTGCGCTTGGTCTATTCGATGGAAGGCGGGGTTGTATCGTCTTGCGCGGACAGCGCCTGTTCGACCCGGTCGACGATCTCCCGTCGCTCGAGCCCCAGTGTCCTGGCTGCGTCCAACAGCCCTTGCAAAGCCGTTTGAAACTCACTTGTCGCTAGGTTTCGCGTTGCGTCCAGTGCGTCGGCAACGAACGAGCCCTTGCCTTGCCGGGTGACGATGACGCCCGCCCGCTCCAACTCCAGGTAGGCGCGCTTCACGGTGATCACGCTGACCTGGCAGCTGGCCGACAATTCGCGTATCGACGGCAACGGATCGCCAGCCTGCCAGGCGCCGGACATCACCTTGGCCACGATCTGCTCCACGATCTGCGCGTACATCGGCACGCCGGAATACGGGGAGAGGAGTAGGTCGGTGCCCATGCAATGCCGGGTTAACTGTATATAGTGAGTATATACAGATATTTTCGGCTGTCAATGGGATTTCTGCTCGGCATGGCCAGCCAGCAATCTCAATGGGAAGGAATCACAACATCTTGGGTAAACCGCCGCTTGTCCTCACGTCCGCGTCCGCCGATAGCGGCCTGATCATGCAGCCGGTGATCAGGCGGCCGAAGTCTGGTTCGGTGATGACTTTTGCTTAGGCTTACGCAGAAACCTGAACGGGATAGGGGCTGGTTTCCCTTTCTCCCGGCGGTAAGTTTCCGGATTTCCCGCTCGTCGTCGCCTAGATCGCCCGGAATCCGGGGCGTTCGGTTTCCGGTTATCGCCTTTCCCACATTCGGCGGTTTGACCTACGGACCTGTAGGCGGGTGATAGGTCGCCCTGAAGCTGGCATCTGTAAGCCAAGTCTTGAAGCCAGGATTGTCGCTGAACTGCTTGAACAGCTCGATGTGGTCAGCCATCAGCGCCATCACTGCGCTGGACAGCGCCTTGTCGTGCTCAAGCTTTGCATTGGCCTTGTCGGAATTGGCGACGGCATTCTTGTAGGCCTTGTCCTGCGCGACCATCTGCGGGAGGTCTTCGGTGACCACTTTCTTGATTTTGTCGGCATCCTTCCAATCGATGTTACCGAACAGGTCGTTGAATTGCTTGACGATAGTGGAGAGCCTTTCATCGTTGTCACCGTCCCCGCCCAATCCGCCGTAGCCAGATTGATCGGGCACCTCGACCACGGAATCCTCATCCTTCATCGCCAGTTTCAGAGCCGCAAGCTTCTCCGTGCGATAGCTGTCAAGGTCGATGGCCTTCAGTACGTCTTCATCCAAGTCGTCATAACGGGGTGCGGGAAGCTTAGGCAGCAGCAGATCGAGGAAGATGGACAGCTTTTCCCACTCCGGGCGGCCATAGGTCAGTACGGCGGCAAGGAAGCCATAGCTTCGGTTGAAGGTCTTGGCCTTGCCCTTGAATTCGACCTGGCCCTTTTCATCGAGCTTCTTGTATTCCTCGACGCAGGTGTCGAGGATAGAGTCGAGCTTGTCTCGGTCGACGCCAGCAAGGTACAGGCCGACGAACTGCTCAACCTGCTCCCAGGAGTAGACTTGGTTTTCATCCAGCTTGCGCTTGAGGTCGTGCAACTTGTTCGGATCGGTTTCGCCGCTTTGGATGGTGGCGCGGTAATAATCCTGGAACGCAAGCTCGACGGCGGCCTTGTTGTCGGCGAAATCCAGCACGAAAGTGTCGCGCTTCTTAGGGTGGGCGCGGTTGAGGCGCGAAAGCGTTTGCACGGCGACCACGCCACCGAGCGGCTTGTCCACGTACATTGAGTGCAGAAGCGGCTCGTCGAAGCCGGTGGTGAATTTATTGGCGACCACCAAGAGCCGGTAGGGGTCCTTCTTCAGCTTGGCCGGAATGTCCTTGCTGGGAAAGTCATTGATATGTGCCTCGGTCTTCTTCTCTCCGGAAATCTCATGTTCGCCGGAGTAAGCAAGGATGGCCTTGTACGGCGATTTGATTTCCTTCAGATAGTCGGAAATCTCGAAGTAGTAGCGCACCGCACGGTCGATCCCATTGCATACAACCATGCCGCGGGCCTTGCCCCCAATCTTCTGGTTGCCGACGACCTCGTCCAAGAAGTGATCGACCATGATCTCGGCCTTTCGGCGGATGGCCTGGTCGCTGCCTTCGACGTAGCGGCGGATTTTCTTCAGCGCCTTGACCTTGTCGTACAGCGGATCGCCCTCAACGGCCTTGGCGACTTGGTAATAGCTATTGATGGGGGTGTAGTTCTGGATCACGTCCAGAATGAACCCCTCCTCGATGGCCTGCTTGGTGGTGTAGGTGAGTTCTTCCGGTGAACGGAACTTGACTTCATTGCCGTTGACGATCTTTTCGCCGAACAATTCCAGTGTCTTGTGCTTGGGGGTGGCGGTAAATGCGAAGTAGCTGGCGTTCGCCAGCATCCTGCGTGATTCGATAAGTTCGTTGATCTTGTCTTCGGTCGTGGCCTCGGAGGCTTCGTCCTCTTCAGCCTCGCCTGACAACGCCATGTGCATTTTGGCCGTGGTCTTGCCACCTTGGCTGGAGTGCGCTTCGTCGATTAACAGGGCGAACTTACTACCACCCATGTCGCCAAGTTCGTCCAGGACGAAGGGGAACTTCTGTACCGTTGTAATGATGATCTTCTTGCCTCGACGCAGGAAGTCGCGCAACTGTGCGGAGTCATCAGAATGGCCGAGGATCGAGGCTACATGGTCGTAGCCCTTGATGGTCTTGGAGATCTGTGTGTCCAGCGCGGTGCGGTCGGTGATGACCACGATGGAGTCGAACTGTGCGATCGTTGGGTCGGCGCTGGTCTTCAGTTCGACCAGTTGGTGTGCAAGCCATGCGATGGTGTTCGATTTCCCTGAGCCGGCCGAGTGCTGGATCAGGTATCGGCGGCCAACGCCATCGGCCTTGGCCTGGCGCAGCAGGGCTCGCACAGTGCGCAATTGGTGGTAACGAGGGAAGACTTGTTTGCGCTTTTTCTTCTTGCGCCCGTTATCGTCTTCCTCTTCTTCCTCCACGACTTGACTGAAGCTCTCGATGATGTTGGCCAGCGACTCCTTGGTAAGTATGTCCTTCCACAGGTAGTCGGTCTTGATCCCCTGCGGATTGACCGGATTGCCTGCGCCGCTGTTGTGACCCTTGTTAAAGGGCAAAAACCACGAGCCCTTGCCGGTCAGTTGCGGGCAGAACATCGCCTGGGCATCGTCCACCGCAAAGTGGGCGATGCACACGCCGAGCTTGAACAGTGGCTCGTTTGGGTCGCGGGTGGTCTGGTATTGCGTGATCGCATCGGCGACTGTTTGCTTGGTGAGGCTGTTCTTCAGCTCGAAGGTCAGTACCGGCAGACCGTTGATGAAGATGACCATGTCGAGCTCGTTGCCGGAATCGCTGCTGTAACGCACCTGGCGGGTGACGCTGAAGACGTTCTTTTTGAAATTATCCGCCGCCGTGGCGTTGCCGGGCGTGGGTAGCAGCTTGTACATGTCCACATGCGCCGGACCGTGGGCCAGACCCTTGCGCAGCACGTCAACCACGCCGCGTTTGGCGATCTCGCCTTGCAGTCGGTGCAGGAACTGGATGCGCTTGATGCCTTCCTTGTCCAGCTCCAGCAGCTCGACAGTTCTTGCCTGGGTGTCTTCTAGGAAGGCCAGCAGTTTTGCCGTGTCCAACCCGACATCGCGGTTGTAGTCAGTGGGCTTGCCCTGGACATAGCCATTGTGGGAATAGGCGAAGTCGGTCGGTTCCAGCGACGTATTGAAATCCGGCTGCGAATTGCCGGTCAGGCCGCGCACAATCCGCGCCTCGAACCATCGCTCGCTGATATCCGTTTTCCCCATTTGTCCGATCCCCTTAGTTGAACTTGATCTTCAGCCTGCGCAGCATCTCGAATGGATGGATGCACTCCAAACCGAACTGTTTGCAGAGGTTCGGCAGCGGAACTTCCTTCTTCTTGTTCTGATCGAACTGCTCGTGGGTGACGAGTGCCAGCCCGTTAACCTTTGCATAAGCGGCCACCCAGCCATCGGCGTTAGTGGCGAAAATCCGCTTGGCGACATCGTTGTAATGCTTGCTGGCCTGCACCCAGTTCATCATCTCGCCGTAGGCGGCGCCAACCTTGGCATCTTTGGTGCTTGCCCAGAGCGTTCCAGGTGCGGTCTTCTTTGCCCAGTCTTCCAGTGGGTCGCCCTTACCGCCGGCGAGCACTTCGTCTTTCACTCGGTCGATGCTGACCAGTACGCCCGCGTCATGCTGGCCGAGCAAGCTCTTCCAGAAGCCCGGCACGATGTCGAAGGCGTAGTGGTGGCGGTGCGACTGAATGAATACGTTGGCGTCCAGTACGTACTTGCGCTGCACTTCCTTGGCTGCCTGGTCCATCAATCACCCATGCCCAGGTCTTTAGCGAACTTGTCGAAGGTGGCGCCACCGAAGCCGACCAACTGGAAGGCGTCGCGGTACAGCAACCGACCGTCCCGCGCCGCCGAGATGACGGCACGGCCGAAGCGTTCGCCTACGCGCACATGCTGGGTTGAGAAGAAGTCGCCGCCGCCCTTTTGCGCATCCTTCTTCTTGCGTTCGGCCTTGATGTAATCGCGGTAGAAGGCAAGGAAGGTATCGCGGTCGATGTACTTCAGATCCAGCGCACGTCGGGCCGCAACAATCGGGCTGACCTTGAACTGCCTGGCCAGATGGCTGTAGGGATCCGCCGCCAGTTCCGCCGCTTGCCACGCGGCGGGGAATTCCTTGGCGGGGATCAGGAACTCAGCGGCGACCTGATTGCAGAACCTTTCGCTCTTGTTGTTCGCCGGGAGCGTCGCCTCCATACCGGACACTGCATCCAGGCCCAGCCACAGATGCGCCAGTTCGTGCGCCAGTGTAAACATCTGCGCGCTCTTGGCATCGCTGGCGTTGAGGAACACGAGCGGGGCGTACGCGTCGGACAGGGCGAAGCCGCGGAACTCTTCCGGTTCCAGCTTGCGGTGGGTGTTGTTGCCCACCACGCCGTTGAACACGATCAGGATGCCAGCCTGCTGCACGCGGTGGCGCAGCTCCGCCAGTGCCGCTTCCCAGCCGCTCACGCCCTTGGCCCAGCCGGCTTGAAGTGCGAACTGCTTGCGCATGTCCGCCGCCACGGCTTCTGGCTTGTCCTTCAGGCTGAACTTGCCGATGAAAGGTAGCGGTTCCTGTCCCTGTTCGATCAACTCATCGCGCATCCAGTCCTGGCGGCGCTGCATGGTCTGAACGGTGTCCAGTAGCTCGGTGCTGGGTTCGCCCACTGCGCGGTCGCCGACGGTGCGGAAGTCCGGGATGGACAGCTTTTCCTTGAGCGGTTTGCTGAGGAACAGGTGGCCGATGGGGGTGTGGGTGTGCTGGGCCAAGTGCTCGAGCTGACCGAAGGTGAGCTTGCCGGTTTCTTCCCAGCTGCGGACTTTTTCTGGCTTGATCTTCGCCTTTTGCGCAAATTTGTCCACGGCCAAGCCGGCGCGTTCACGCGCCCAGCGCAGCACATCGGGTTGCAGAGCAATGGTGCTCATAGCCGTGGATCAGGTCTGTTGTGGACTACAGTAGCGATTATCAGGGATTGTGGCCCATTCAGGTTTGGGGTGTCGAGCCGGCAGTAACGGTCACGTTCGGTCCGCCGGTCAGGCGGTATCGAGCTCTTCCATTGCCTCCGTGCCGGTACCGGCCTCGTCGTCGCCGAGTGCGGCCAGTTCGTCGTCACTCACCAGGTCATCCGGGCCGGGCTGCCAGCTACGCACGTCCACCTGGCCGGTGACGACATCGGCAATCAGGCGGTCGCGGTATTCGCGGATCAGAGCGATTTCCTGCTCTGTTCTTTCAATGGCGACATTGAGTGGCGCACAAGCAGATTCAATGTGCTTACAAATCTCGATTTGCTCACTCACTTGTGGGAGCACAATCCGGATGCTTTTCATTGATTGCTGTGTCAGCTTGTCGCGCGTTGATCCATCGATAAATCCCGTGTAGTCCACGCAATTGAGTGCATGTGCCAAATACTGTGGCGTAATTCGACTGCTTGGGCGGAGAACGTGCGCGTGGTTGTTCACCCAGATCTTGCCCGATACCGCGAAAGCCACCTCCTTGGTCTTGTCGAAGAAGGGCGCACCATCCTCCCCGAGAAGGACAAGGGGTTCATCGAATAGCCATCCATCCAAATGGTCGATTACCTTGTTTGCCCCCCAATACGGATAGCTGCCCTGACGAAGCCCTCTTTCGGTGGCATTTAGTGGAATTCGAGCACCATCTAGACAACGGGATACTCGTCGCAGCTGAAGCACATCCCAATGCTCCGGCACGTCGCCCAGCCATTCGATGCCGGACGGCTTGAGCGCGACCGATGCATCAAGGCCGCGTGTGACGGCGTGGTCGATGATGCGTAGCTTCTGTTCGGTGAGCAGCTTGATGAGTTCGTGCTTGGCCTTGATGAAGCGGGCGATGTGCGCGTCCTGCGCGCGCAGGTAGGCGACGATCTGGTCTTGCTCGGGGCGCGGGGGCACAAGCGAGGGCATCTGCTTGAAGGATTCCCAATACAGCCGATTGCGGTCGGCCACGATGCCGCGCGAGAACTTGTTGACCTCCTGCATGTAGGCCGCCGTGCGGAACAGATAGCTGTAGTAGCTGCTGTTGGCCTCGTCGTAGGGCTTCACCACCACATAGGCCGGGCTGACCAGCCCATCGACTGGCGCGGGGCCGGCCGCGCCTTGCCACATCCGCATCATGTTGTAGGCGATGTCGCCCTTGGTTGCGCGCTTGTACTTCTCCTTCTGACTCATCACCTGCTTGCGCTTCAGGTTTTCCATGTCACGCACGCGCACGCCGGTGCGCAGCGACACTTCCAGAATGGGCAGATCGGGGAAGCCCGTTTCGACGCGATGGCCGAAAAGGCGGCCATTGCGCAGCACCTGCCAGCCCTCCGGAAGTCGAGGAGCCCAAGGTAGTCCGGATGCGCGATAGTTCGGATGCGCGCTCGCCACCGTCATCACGCCGCTCCCACAATCTTGCTCAACAAGCCTTCGCTCCGCTGCTCCAGCGCAAGGATGTCGGCGCGGATTTCAGCCAGCGTGCGCTGCGGGACCGGCTTGTAGAAGTAGCGCGCAAACGAAATCTCGTAACCAATCCGCGTCTTGGACGGTTCCATCCACGCATCCGCGGCGTGCGGCAGCACCTCACGCTTGATGAAGGCCTCGATGCCGCCTTCCTCGTTTAGTGGCACCTGCTCGGTATCGCGCAGGTCGGAATCGGCCTCGTACTCCAGCACATAACGATCCTTGCCTTCCGTCAGAAAATACTGCCCGGTGATGTTCTCCTCGAAGGCATCTCCGGCTTTCAGCTTCGTGCGTTTGGCGATCACTTCCGGCGCGTATTCATCACGCCAGCTCACCGCCTTGAAGATCGCCTTCTTTTCCGGTGCGCCCAGCTTGATGCCTGTGTCCTTCAGGAAATCATTGAACAGGCTACGGAATGCGTTGTGATCGTCATGCACGTCATGGCCGAGTGCAGTCTGCGCCTGCTTGGCGGCTTCCAGCAGCTTCTTGTCGCGCAGCCAGGTAGTCGGATCGAGCAGCTTCTTGCGCCTCTTGGCGGGAACTGCCTTGCGCTTGGGTGCAGCCTCGTCTTCGTCGCCGTCGTCGCCGTCGTCCTCGCTGTCCTCGGCCTCGTCCTCGTCGCCTTTCAGCCACGCTTCCATATCAGCCTTGATGCTGGCGAAGCTGGTGTAGAGCGCCTCGCCGTACTTCTTCCAGATCTCTTCGCGCAGGATTTCATCACCGCTGGCGAAGCGAAGGGTGTCAATCAAGCCGTTCTTTAGCTGGCTCTTCAGGCGCAGGGGGCGTTCCACTGTCACTTCCCAATAGCCGAAGTCGGAGGGTGCGAACCACTTGGACTGCTCGGTTTCGGTTGCTTCGCCCAGGTACAGGTCGAGGATGCGCTGCGCATCGGTAGGCGAAAGCTCGCAGTTCTTCTTGCCCAGGTTGCGGCGCAGTGGCTGGGACCAGCCACTGGCATCGATCAATTGCACCTTGCCCTTGCGGTGTTCGGCCTTCTTGTTCGCCAGCACCCAGATGTAGGTGGCAATACCGGTGTTGTAGAAAATGTTAAGCGGCAGGGCAATGATCGCTTCCAGCCAATCGTTCTCCAGTATCCAGCGGCGGATGTTGCTCTCACCTTGGCCCGCGCCGCCGGTGAACAGGGCCGAGCCGTTGTGCACCAACGCGATGCGGCTGCCCAGTGGTGTGTCGTGCTTCATCTTTGACAGCTTGTTGACCAGGAACATAAGCTGACCGTCGCTGGAACGGGTAATGAGCTTGAACTCGGCATCGCCACCGTGGTTGACGATGAAGCGGTTGTCGCTGAAGTTCTTCTTGCCGCCCATGCGTTCGAGGTCTGTCTTCCAACTCTTGCCGTAGGGCGGGTTGGAAATCATGAAATCGAAGTCCTTGCTGCGGAACTGGTCGGCGGACAGCGTGGACTTGTCCGCGCCACCAAGGATGTTCTCTGCTTCCTCGCCTTCGCCCTTGAGCAGCAGGTCAGCCTTGCAGATGGCAAAGGTTTCCGGGTTGATCTCCTGACCGAACAGGTGGATGGAGGCTTCGCGTTGGTTTGCTCGGGCCAGGTCGCGCAGTTCGTCTTCCGCTACGGTCAACATGCCGCCGGTGCCGCAACTTCCGTCGTACAGGGTGTAAGTGCCGGATTCAATGCGTTCGGCCACGGGCAGGAACAGCAGCTTGCCCATCAGCGTGACCACGTCGCGCGGAGTGAAATGCTCGCCGGCCTCCTCGTTGTTCTCTTCGTTGAAGCGACGGATCAGCTCCTCAAAGACCGTGCCCATGCCATGGTTGTCCAGTGCAGGCAGCTTCACCTTGCCGTCGGCATCCTTCACCGGCAGCGGAGACAGGTTCACTCCAGGGTCGAGGAAGTCGGCGATCAGATGGCCGAGGATTTCCGCTTCGACCATCGTCTGGATCTGGTCGCGGAACTTGAAGTTCTTCAGGATGAGCTGGACGTTTTCGGAGAATCCGTCGAGGTAGTCGATGAAGTCGTCACGCAGGCGTTGGCTGGCCGCGCTAGACTTGAGCTTGCCTAGGGTGAACTGCGAAGTGTTGTAGAACGCTTGCCCTGCAGCCTGGCGCAGTGCCCCTTCCTGATTGACGATGTCGGCGTGATCCAGCATCGCCTTTTGTCGGAGCACGGCATCCTTGGTGGATTCCAGCACGGCGTCCAACCGGCGCAGCACGGTGAACGGCAGGATCACGTCGCGGTATTTGCCGCGCACATACACGTCGCGCAGGCGGTCATCGGCGATGTTCCAGATGAAGTCGGAAATCCACTTCAGTTGCGATTGATCCATAAGGCAGGGAGTTCCGGTAGGTTGCAAGGGTGACGTGGGCCGCAGCACCCTGCGAAGGGGGGAGGTACGGCAAGCCGTATCATTGTCGGCTGGTCACGGCGCTAAGGCTACTGGAGACGGTCCCAGGGGTTGAGATGCGCGTCAACAGCTCCCCTAATGCCGTGAGGTGCGAGGCATGCTCGACGATCTTCCTCTTGGACCCTCCGATTGGGCGTGTTGAGATCTAGAGTCGACGGCTAACGGCTAACGGCTAACGGCTAACGGCAAACGGCAAACGGCAAACGGCAAACGGCAAACGGCAAACGGCAGTTGACAGGCAAGGGCGCGCGGAGTAATAGTTGTCGCGTAGGAGGCTCCATGTTCAGTCTGTTAACTCTCAAAGCTGATGTGGGCGTTTAGGCTCAGCCATCCAGCAAGACGAACCGGCAGATCGAGCCGGCGCAGAACGACTCTCTCTCTTTTTCACACGGTGCATTGGCTCAGCACCAGTGAGTCGCATGCCTGTCAGTGCAAATCCACTGCAAGAGCAGAATCTCTTTCGCAACTATTTTCGATACGACCTCTGATTGCCGAAGCACCGGGAGCAGGTCGCGTTGCAAATTGGTGGCACCACGACATCGCTACGGCGCAAACGCTTAGGCGCGATCTCCTCTACGAGATATGGCCATCCCGGCCTGCGGGTGTCTCGTGGACAAGTCGCAAAAAAATTCCCGATCGCGCAACGCGTCGGACAGGACAGACGACTCGGCTGCTCATCACGCCGGGGCCGGTGCTGTCACCTCAAGTTCTGCGGGTTTAGAGACCTGCTTCAATTCAATCGCGGAGGCACAGCGGCAGCTGTCTGCCCCTCCCGAGACTTCAAGTTTCCTTGTTAAGCCAGCAATTCTGGATCCTTGCGAGAGTGTCGCCGGATCGATAGGTTCATGGAGCCAGACCCTCGCTCTGCACAACGATGCAGTCGCGCAGCTCGGTCTAAGAATTGAGCTGCCTAAGCCGGGCGAGATTCGTGCACGACAGCTGATTTCTAGATCCCGTCGCGTGATGACCGGGAAATATCCTAGCTGGAAGATCGGACGCCTTGTCCATTGGGAGTCGAGGCTGGAGTCGAAGGTGTTCCGACTCCTTGACGCCTGTCCAAGTGTCGAGAGGTTCACCGAACAGCCCTTCACGATCCACTATCTAGCCGATGGACAGTGGCACGCCCATGTACCGGACGCTGCCTTCCTGACTCACGAAGGCACGGTTTGGATTCTCGAAATCAAAAGCAACCTCGACCCCAGTAATTCTCAGGCTGTGGAGCGTGCTGCGCTAATTGCACCTCGACTCAAGTGCCTCGGCATGAACTATGCAGTCTCGATGGAGCGCGAAATATGCGCCGGCGCATCGCTGGAGAATGCTGCAGCCCTGATGAGATTTGGACGTGTCGCCGGCTCGGCCATCGCAGATCGAAGCATTCTTCAGATGCTGAGCGAACGGGGTGGCCTGTCGCGGGCAGATCTCGTGGGTCATGTCTTTGATGGCAAACATGCATTTCATGCGGCAGCGAACTTGGCTTTGAGAGGCGAGGTTTCCCTCAACTGGTATGAGGCGAGCTGGAAGCTTCTGAGCTTTCAAACACTTCAAGACAACAACCCAGAGGAGAGTCTGTCATGGCTGGTGCGTGCCTTAGGCGTTACCAAGTAATTTCCATCGATGGCAATCGATTGATGCTCCACAGCCGTGTCGGTGAGGACTGGCAGCTAAAGGATCCGAAGGACGGTGCTATCACCCGCATTTCCTTGACCGCGCTTAGGCGCAAGTACGAAGAGGGAAAGCTGGAGTTCCTGATCAAGGAACGATTGTCTTCAGATATTGCGAAGGAGTTGTACAAAGTCACCCCTCGCGGCAAGCCGGATGAAGTAGGTCAGGAGGCATGGAATTTGGCGAGCGCAAAGTTTCGACTCGTAAAAGAGGTCTGGTCGCTGGGTTGGGGATCCACCACCCAGCGAGAAAGAATCCGTGAACTCTGGCCCACATTTACGAAGAACATGAAAGTCGTCCCCTTGATTCCTGATTCGGCTACGGTCTGGCGCTGGTGGGCGAAGTTGGAGGAGTACGGCTGGGACGTCAGGGCGCTTCTTCCTCAACACCATAAGGCGGGTCGCAAAGCACAGGTGCTTGAAGGTGTATTGCTCGATCTTGTCGAGGAGGCTATCGAGGAAGAGTACCTCACCCGTCTACGCAAGCCTAGAGACGAAGCGTTCAAGGCGGCTTGCATTCTTGTTAATGAGTGGACCAAAGCGAACCCGGAACTCCCGCCGCTGGCCATGCCAAAAGCGAACCAGGTGTACAAGCACATCAAATCGATACCAGCGTTCGATGTGCACGCCGCTCGCTACGGGCATGAGAACGCCATTAGGAAATTCAGGGCGGTTCGTGGTGCGACCTGTGCAACGCGACCATTGGAGCGTATTGAGCTTGATCATACGGTCCTTGATCTCATCGTGCTGGACGATCAAACGCTGCTGCCCCTTGGAAGGCCAACAATTGCTGTTGCAATCGATGTTTTTACCAGGTGCATCCTCGGAATCTACATCGGCTTTGAGCCTCCAAGTGTCTCCACGGTCGGGCAATGCCTGAAATCGGTTCTTTTGCCAAAGCTATCGTTGCTGGAACGGATTCCAGGGCTCATTGGCGAATGGAACATGTACGGCCTGATGGAGACATTGGTCGTCGATCAGGCCCTAGAGAACCACGCCGGTGCCATTGATCGGATGGCCGGATGCCTGGGCATCGAAGTTGCTTGGTGCGGAAGCAAGATGCCTTGGCAGAAGGGTACAGTTGAACGCTTCATGCTTACGATGAACCGTGGCTTCTGTCATCAGATCGAGGGGACGACACGAAGTAACATCAAAGATAAGGACGACTACGATGCAGTAGGGCGCGCTGTATGCACAATGTCAGCAGTTAGGAACGGACTGGTCGCGTGGATCGTTGATAAGTATCACTGCAGACCTCATCGATCGCTCCAGATGGCGCCACGTGGAAAATGGAACTCGACAATTGCTGAAGACGATATCCCATTGGCGACGGATATTCATTCTATCGATACGCTGATGCGTGTCCCGAGGTTAAAGCCGCTGACGCACAAGGGTATAGATTGCAATAGCGGAAATCTCTACAACTCGGATGAGCTCGTTGATTTGCGTCGGCAGTTTGGGTCTGAAATTCAAGTAGCTGTCTATCCATCTCCATCGAATTTGGGCTCGATCATCGTTGAGTACGATCCGGCGGAGTTCCGATCTGAAGTGCCGTCGCTTAACCCTGCCTACGCTGAGGGTCTAACTATGTGGCAACACAAAGCAATTCGGAAATTCTCGAGGGAGCAAGGGATCGGCGTTGCGAGCTTCTCAGAGCAGCTTGCAGCGAAAATGGCTTTGGCGGCGATCATCTATGAAGGCATGGCGGACTCTCCCCTTAAGACGCGCGCGCGGGAAGCGCGACTCCTGCAGGGCATTTGTGCAGAGGCAGCTCAGGCATGCGCGGGCGATACGCAAAGAAGTTCTGCACAACCACGACCAGCTGAGGTCGTAGATCCATTCGATAACGAATCGTCGGATGTCGAAGTGGGGACTTTCTAATGGCTGCGGACGGATCAACGTCAGGTGGAAAGAAACAACCATCAGAAAAAGTCGAGTGGTCGAGGGATCCAACCATTTTTCGAATGCAAGTATTCGCCTATGGTTACGAGCCTGGACATCTGCCAGCTGTCGTTGATCGCATTTATATCCAGGCCCCTTGGTTCAAGGAGGCAAAGACATCAACGAATCGCGTTCTTCGCATGGCGCCAAACGCCAGAAAGGAAAATAACGTAAACCTAGAGGGGCCGAGTAGGTCCGGAAAGACAAGCCTCGCGCGAGCGCTCTTGCGAGAAAACATGCCAAAGCGAGATGAATCTGGGCTGCAGTTGCCATGGGGATATTTTCGTGTTCCGTCCGTTCCCTCTTCCGTCGTTGTTGCTCAGCAGCTTCTCCGCTCTCTTGGAGACGCAAGTTGGAGTCAGCGGCGAAGCCCTGTTGAGCGCCTTGATCGAATCCGGGAAGTCGCGGATATGGTTGGGCTGAAGATGCTGATTGTTGATGACTTGCACCGGCTTGTGGATTCAAGAGGAACGAAAGTTCAGCACGCTGTTGCGGATCTGTTTATCGATATTGGTGATGAGACCAGCGTTCCGTTCATGTTTCTCGGGCTCGAGCGAATGGCACCGGTTTTTAATGTCAATGAGCAGCTGCGAGGTCGCACCGGTGCTGCCATTCGCTGTCTGCGATTGGATTGGCGAATCAAGTCTCAACGGGAACTTTTCTGCAACTCGGTTGAGGCGGTCACCAAGAAACTCCGATTGGAAATGCCGTTTGATCACACAATGACAGATCTGACGCTGGCTTTTCGCCTCTACTGCAGCACAGGCGGTCTCCTTGGCTACCTGATTAAGATCATTCGCGTTGCTGAGTACGAAAGGCTCAGGAAAATGACTCCGATGGGATTCGAACTCCTTCGTAGAGGAGTGCTCAGTGTGGTCGGCAAGCCTGCGAGCTGGCCAGGTCGTAAAGATCCGTTTCATCCAGACTTTGTGGGTGAAGTCTCGGATGAGGCTCTTAGACTTGCGGCTCAAGTCGGCAGGGAAGTGGGACCGAACGCTTCGGGTGGTCGAGGAGCGCATTCCAAGTGAAATTCATCCGAACCATCAAGCCCGCCGAGTCCGAGAGTCCACTCGGACATCTGGTCCGGCTAACGGAAGCAAATCGCCTTCGGAGTCCTCTGGAACTTCTGCGGCAAGCTCAGCCCTATCCCAGGAACAGGATTTTGGCCGGTTTGATAGATATGGATTCTTTAGCGACTGCCAATGGCGTCGCTACGGAGGATTTTGGAGACCCCTTTGCACCCTTCCGCAGGGGTGGCAGTCGCGTATCGGCAAAGATGACAGCTCTCTGCAACGTGCTGGTTCCGAACTGCGCTGTCAAGGGAATAGAGGAGTCCGAGTTTTGTGCGGCGTGTGTAGGGGAGTCAGGCTTGATCTCAGCTGCATGGCATCTCTCCAACTACACATGCTGTCCCCGACATGGCACAACGGGCGAGGTCCAGTGCACATCGTGTGGGAAGTCAGCAACATGGATACGTCCGGGGCTTTTGACGTGTTCATGTGGCGGCTCACTGGCTTCGCGCAGCGTTCGGTCTCCAGCAGAGTCTGAGATGTATGTTTGTGATCTCATAGATCGGGCCTTCTCGTCTCGGGCGAAGATTCAGAAGATTGCGGGGTTTCCTTCTGAGCTTGGTGATCTCTCATTAGCAGATTTGCTTGTGACAGTTCGCTTCCTCGCACTTTACTCGCGCCCATCAGGACATGCGGCGGCAGGGACTTTTGATCGCGTCGCTCCTAGGATGACGAATGTCGGGGCGGAAGCGTTCTCGAATTGGCCGCACGGTTTTCGAAAAGCCCTTCAAACAATTGAGACCGCCAGGGGCTTGCCTATCCATGTGGGGATAGCTCGAAGGATTTGGATATACGAGAGACTCGGATATGAAAGGATTAAACGTCCAGAGTTTGAATTTTTAAGGAACGAGATCGATCGCTTCATTGATAAGCCGATCAAGCGGCGATATCGATCCTTCAAGGGGAATATCTACTTCAATGTAGATGAAGCTGCAAAGGATCTGGAGATCGATTACAGAACCCTGTTGCTTGCATGCGACAAGGGCAGGATTAGAAGTCGCAAAGTGACCTGCGACGGCGTGAATGGGTTCGAGATTGACGTGGAGGCGGTGCCAGATTCGCTGCGTGTGGCTGGGAAGTCTTTGGAAGCCAGGAAGGCGGCTCGCATGTTGCAAATTCCCCCTCGTTTGATGATGCACGCGTCGCGTCTAGGGCTTTTGGAAAGGAGTCATCGCGGATCACAATTTAGGGAAAGCGGGTGGAGTGAAGAAGATATTATTAGCTTCCGTGCACGCCTTGATTCGACACATGGACATCCAAGACTTGTGCGGGATAAGCGCAAGAGTGAGCGCCTAGTGCATCTCACCGAGGTGCTTAGAAAGAGTCGCCTGACCCTGGAGTACAGGTACTTCCTGCTTGAAGAGTATCTAGGAGGAAGACTTGCAATCGCTACGTCGAGGGGCGGGTTTTCTGGTGTGCTGGTCCCTGCAAGGATCAGTACTCTTCTGGCGCAAACAGCTTGGTGTGAATAATCTGCAGGCGTGCATTCGATGCAGTTCAATCTCAAGCTCGCTACAACTGCGTTTCTGAATGGCAGCGAACGCTGACCAATACTTGCATGCGACCGTCTAGCGAAAAATCGAGCGCCGGATCTCCACAAAACATTAGTGCAGCATTCGGTGCCTTAGTCACGATTCTGCTTGCTCGCCATCAGCGAATATTGTATCTGTAGTGAGGGGGCTACAAGGTCGGCGGAGAGCATGGCATGTTTGGTGCTCACTGCGCATGCCGACCTAGCTGACAGTTGAACCGTTAGATCGTGTCAGCATATCGACTGGCTGGTCATCGACTTGCGACTGCTTTTGGCCAAAAGCCTTCGCTAACTGTCTATGTAGGGCTGGTCAGCTAATGACTAGCGGGTTGTGTCTCATGGAGTGAGAATGATTTATTCCATCATGTCTCTAAATGGGTGTACGGGGAATTTGATCCATGAAACCTCTGCAGTACGCCGCCACCTTCGATCGGCTCAAGGACGAGCCGGCGTGGCAGTTGCTACGAGCAAACAAGGCGCCTGAGATTTTGGCCCTGCTCCAATTCTTGCTCCATGACGCTGATCGGGTATTGCCAAGTTCCGTGCTCACCGAGCGGCTAACCACAGAACTAGGCCTGATGCGAGTCCAAGGCCACGATCTAGTCGACAAGGCCGCCTACTACGTCCGAGACTGGCTCTCGGAGGGCTGGCTCGAGCGCCGCCTGCCGGATGGCGCCGGTGAGGAGGAATATGAACTCAGTACAGCCGCTCTGGAGGCACTGCGGATTGCCAACTCCCTTTACACCCAGAGGCAGCATGCGACCGAGTCACGGTTGGCGCTTGTCATGTCTGGTCTCGAGACCTTGGCCCGTGAGACCGACCAGAACGTTGAAACCCGTCTTGCAAAGCTGAAGCAGGACCGCGACAGAATCAACCAAGAGATCGACCTCGTCGCTCGCGGCGAAGGTCCAATCCTTGACCCGGAGCGCGCCGCGGAGCGCGTGAAAGAGGTCATTGGTTTAGCCCGGGAGTTGTCCGAAGATTTCCGACGGGTCCGCCAGCAGTTCACCGAGCTCAACCGGGGGTTTCGAGAGAAGATCATCCAGGATGAGGGGAGTCGCGGTCAGGTGCTGATCAAGTTGTTCGCGGGCCGTGACGTCATCGCAGATTCGCCGGCGGGTAAGACCTTCAACGCTTTCTGGTCTCTCCTAACCGACCCGGAGCAGAGCACTACGCTTGAGGGTGCGATTGACGCGGTGACGCGCCGCGAATTCATGCGCTTATTGTCCCGCGAAGACAGGATCTTTCTCACCCAGCTTTCCCGCACCCTACTGGACCGCGCCGGCTCGGTGAACAACGTGCAGACCGGGTTCGCCAAGAGCCTTCGCTCCTACGTTCAGAGTCGTGAGTACCAAGAGCAGCGGCGTCTGACCAAACTGCTGAACACAGCCAAGTCAGAAGCGCTGGCGGTTCGAGAGAAACTGCGACCGGAGAAGGCGATCGGCATGGACCTGCAGCTGAGCAGCGCCTCTTTCCACTCCATCGGTCGATGGAAGACCTACGACCCACCCGTGACCCTGTCCACGAAGGACATGGAAGACGCAGACGAAGCCGACGTCAGCTTGGCCATGGTGCAAGACGCCATCGAACAGGGCGAGATCGATTTCCGCACCCTGTACGGTAACCTGCAAGCGATCCTGATGCAGCAGTCCCAGGTGAGCATCGCCGGGCTTATGAGTATCTACCTTGCTTCTCCCAGTGGTCAAACACCGCACCGGCCCAAGGTTCAGAGCCAATCTTGGGAACAATATTTGGCTGGACCTGGCTGGCGGGGCGTTCACGCAGGAACGCCGCCAAGCGCGGACCTTGGGTTGGGTCTGCACCACACAAGGTCAAACAGGCTTCAAGGATCGCAGGCACACCCCACTGCTGTTCTTGGCGCGCGCGATCAAGAAGCCTGTCCATCATGAAAGCCAGCTCGGAACGGGAGATCTCTTGGAGCTTGCTTGAAAGCGATGTGGCCATGTCGGGATGTTCGAGCAAGGCTGACAACGTTTCGGCGGCGTCCGATGACAGGCGGTCACTGGGGGTTATCAGCGGGGCGTGCTCGCGCCCCACATACAAGGCGCCACGCAAATCCTTCGTTGCCAATGCAGGGGGTAGTGCAAGCCATTCCTGGACAAAGCTGCCGTGCCAAGGTTGGGCCAGCTCCTGAGCTGCGCCTGAGATTGCTTTGGCCTCCCACTCCGACAGCAGTATGGGATGACCGTTCTCGTGCGCATTCGCAGAAGCGATCAACTCCCGATAGGCCTTGGGATCGCCCAGACGCTCGAATAACAGCAACTTGGCCAGCACGGCCTCGTCCACGCCGACCCCTTGGGCTTTGGAGATGGTCATGCGAATAGCCAAGGCGTTGAGAAAGCGTTTGATCAGGCGCGGATTACCGGAGATGTCAGACGCCGATACCATCAGTGGCGCGAGGCGGTCGGCCGTGTCGAGCTGATTAACCAGGCCCGGTGGCAGCGTAAGTTTCAAAGACTCAACGAAAGCCCGGTCTACTCGCTTGCCCTGCCAGCTCTCCCGCAAACGCGCGGCAATACTCTGCCTTATGGCCTCTTTGGTTTCCTCTTCAAGATCGCTGTTGTCGACGAACAACATCATCATGTAGGCCCGCACTTCCTGTGTGCCCAGCGTCGGCACACGGATAGGGACTTGGACAAGTTTGTCGAAATAGTTGGTAACCAGTGTCTGGTCGTCCAAGCCACCGAAATGCTTGCGCACGGCATGCTTGATCATCGCGTCATCGGCAGCAATCACAAACGCGGTGTGTTTCAGGAACAAGAACAAACGGATCGCTTCCAGCGTTGAAATGGTGGTGTGAGGCAAGCATCGATCCAGGTCATCGATTAACACCACCAGAGTGATCTCTAGTTCTTCCAGCGCCTCTTCGAAGCTATCGCGCAGTGCCTGGATCTCTTTGGGAGGGGACTCTTCCAGCCTTGGAGCCAGCAGCGACCTGGCTTCGCCGGCAGCCTGCTTGGCTTTGCCTTTGGCATCTTCCAACTCGTTTTGGTTCACGCCATCGGTCATGCTTTTCGCCGTCTGCCATAGCCCCCCAAGCACGCCAGTGGGCGCCAATCCCAGCGACAGGGCAAGTGCATCGCCGGCGACGAGCCGGGCTGCACGAAACCACCTGATGCGTCTTATGAAGTCGGCAACCTTGCTCTTGTCCTTGTTACGCTTGACAGCCTCTTCTTGAAGCTTCTCGGCAATAACGTCCATCAACGCCGCGCGCGCGTCGTCATATCCTTGGTAGAGCCAAGCATTGAACTCGACAAAAACAAATTCGCGATCACCCTGCTTTTTGGGCTGCTTTGAAAGGGCCGTGCGGGTGAGCTTGATCAAAGAAGATTTCCCCATCCCCCAAGCTCCCGAAACACCAATAGAAATGGGCTTGCCGTTCGCCCTGGCGATGATCTCGGCAATAGTGTCGGCCACGCCGGAAAAGTTAAGCAAATCGCGCTCGGTCTCGTTATCGGCCCACATGGTGCATCCTTCATTCGATGTGATTATTCCAAGCACAGCCGTGGATGAGATGCGATCACGCACCCTCCCCGGCTTTGCCTCCCCACGCCTGTTATAGCGAGGCATCGTTTCGGACACCAGAAATGTGAAATATTTACGCGTGGGTCCTGCTGCGAGCAGCCCAGTCTTGCAGGGCTTAACTCGTTACCGAAGCGATTGACTAATACCTTGCCTCGCTGCCACTCGGTTGGCTCAAAATCGGGGATATTCGATCTATCCTAGAAACTGTCCTTGAGGCCAAATTGGTTCGTTTTGACGAACGGTTTCCGGACGTCCAGACTGCGGACATGAAGGACCTCGACCTTGTTCGTTCAATCCAAATGGCATACCCCAAGATATGGTTTGCCTGCCATGTCGAACACCGCACCCGGGGGCAAGATAGGGGCAAGGGGTTAACCGATAGAGAAGCCGGCCTACTTGCACATATCTCCAGCGGCCAGCATGCGAGCTCGCTCGCTAAACACTTGGGAATTGGAAAGGCCGCACTCTCCCAGCATCTAAAAAACCTAACGTCGCTCGGCCTTATCACTGCGCGCTACGATCCGGCCGATCGACGCCAGAAAATAGTCGAACTCACCGATTCGGGCAGATCCATTGTAGGTGAGAGTTCTGTGCTCGACACCGATAGACTAAGAAAGCTTCTCGAAAAAATCCCAGAAGAAAAGCGAGATATGGCTGTGGCGGGACTGGAACTTCTAGCAGACGCTGCAAGCCGCATGCGTGTTGATAAGGAGAACACCTGATGAAGTGGATGGCCATTATTGGTGGACTCGTTGGCGTTGTCGTAGGCGCTGGTCTTGCCGTTTATTTGATAGGTATGTTCCTTCCTGCCGAACATGTGGCTGAGCGCACCCGAGATATCGATGCCGATGTTACGGGGGTATCCGAACGTGTCCGAAATGTTGAAAAACAGTCCCAGTGGCGACGTGGCGTCTCGCGCATCGAGTTGATGGATCGCCAGCCTGATAAAATCTCTTACACCGAGCACTCGGGTTCCGACGCTATCGCATTTGAGCTGGTGGAGCGAAAACATGGGCGAGCCTTTGAAAGTCGGATTACATCGACTGACTTGCCATTCGGGGGGCGGTGGCTGATCTCGCTTGAGCCGATTGATGGCAACCGTCGCACCCGCATCTCGATCAGAGAGGAGGGTGTGGTGCATTCGCCCCCTTTTCGCACCCTCAGTCGGTATGTTTTTGGCCACACCGCGACGATGGATGCCTACTTGGAAGATCTAGAACGCTCTTTCTCGGGGGCTAACAATGGGGCGTGAAGCCGAGTGTTATGGAGAACTCGGTCAAGAGGCCGGCGAGGTGAGCGCGATGCTGGAAAGCCGCGAAATTCGCCTACGAGGCGCATTCAAGGCGATTTTGCATTATGACGACCTGCGCAAGCTCACAGTGCGTGATAACGCTCTCCAAGCCCTAACCCCCCGAGGCCAGCTCAGGCTGCACCTAGGGGAAGTCGAAGCGGGCAAATGGCTCGATCGGATCGAATCCCCGCCAAGCTTGGCCAAAAAGCTCGGAATTAACCCTGGAACTCGTGTGCACCTGGTGTCTTCGCCCCTGGAAGTTAGGGACGTGCTCTCAGATGCGGGCGCTGAAATGGTTTCGTTAAGCGATGCGGAGCTCGCTTTTATTGTTGTGGTTTCACTCGAGGATCTCCGCGCAATGAAAGAGCTGGCGTCCACGCTTCCCCAAGGCATTTACTTGTGGGTATTGCGTCAGAAGGGAAAGAAGGTGGAAGTGAAGGAATCAGAGATTATGGCGACCCTTCGCACCCAAGGATTCGCACCTAGCAAAACTGCCGCTTGGTCGGACGTATACTCGGCAGACCGGTATGGCCAGGCCAGAGACCGTGCTTAGAGGGCCGCTAGATGCGATTAGAGTTTGCCGGATGCTCTATAGCGCTCTACACCTTGCCCCACCAACCCTTTTAACTCCGCCACCAGGTCTTGGTCCATGGACTCAAAGTTAAAGCAAGACTTGCCCTGCATGCGCTTTTTCAGCGCGGGGCTTATTTTTCCGAGCAGATCGGGGAAGTCGTAGATAGGCATGAAATGAAATAAGCACTTGCGTCCCGACACTTTGACGGCACCGAAGAAACGAGCCTTTCCCTTTTCATCCGGGCGCGCACAATTTGCATAGAAATGAGCAGGATCGTTATGCACGACCTGGAGGTCGTCTTGATAGGGAAGCAACAGTTCGCGCAACCCTGCAAATAGATTTCCCGAATTACCGGTGCCTACACCGGGGGTTGTCGGGGACAGCTTTTTTCCTGGGGTCATGATATGGCCACTTTTTTCTTACCTATCCGAAGAATAGCCCATACGACGACACCAACGACAAGACCACCAATCAACGCAGCCACAGCGCCTTGCAAAATAAAGGCCGCCGCAGTCGTTTTGGCTTGGGCCAACCATTCAGGATTGATGCTGCTGATGTAGATGGAGCTCATTGCTGCCATGGACAGCGTTGCGAATGCACTCACGGCAAGCACATGCTTCATCCCGGAAAGAAAGGTGAGGTCACCCGAACTTGCACGCGCACGTCGCAATGCGATCATCATTCCCACAATAGGAATAATAATGGAAAGAAAGCCGGTGATACGACCAACGTCTGCCTTCGTCGTATGGAAGCCAAGCGCATATTCAATCCACATCCACAGCCCTGTGGCGATGCCCACGCCCAGTCCGATCCATACGCTTGCCCGCATCTGAGTTCCCCTTAGTCTATGAACCTCCCTAAGACTAGCTGGACCCATTCGCCTGGCAGTTGTCAGATCTTGCGGACTTACGCGGGCTTACCCCACAGTCAGTGGAACTACCGGCAAGCAGCAGTCAAGATCGAAGCGATCCCACCCAATGACCTCTGGGCGCTGATGAAACACCTCCATCGCTGGCAGAGGAGCCGCCTGCCAACCACTTTCAGGCAGCCACTTCCGAAACAGGTAGTCCCAGGCACTCTCAACATCAGACATATCACCCTCACATCGAACCACCGCCCAGTGACTGCTCGGGAGCTTAGTGCGGCCGATGTCGGGGGCACACTTGACTCCCACTGGAACAGTGCACGCAAAGTCATAGCGACATTCTTCCAGCGCTACGATGTCCGGATCATCGATCGACATGCCGATCAGCAGAGCGTTCTCACGCACCAGTCCGGCTTCATCGATCCATTCTTGCAATCGAAGATACCCGTCTATCAATGCTTGAGGCTGAAGATAGCCGCCCGTGACGCGAATGTATGCAAGCTCCATTTCATATCGGTCTTCGACAGTCACCGGCCAATCCCGCAGTGCTTGGCTTTTCTCGCCCTGATTAAACGGGCCTTCCTGGGCGGGCTCCCTGCGCAGAATTTCGTTAATGTCCGCGCGCGAGGGGCTGACGCCATAGGCCTTGCGGAAAGCCTTTGAGAACGTCGAAGATGAATCGAAACCACAATCGGCGGCCACTTGGGAGAAGCGTTTCGTTGGAGAGCTGCGCATCACAAATAAGGCGCGTTCCAACCGCGACTTGGAGACGAACGCCTGCAGAGTTTGCCCGGTATGCGCACGAAAGATGCGGTGAAAATGGAATTGCGAGAAATGAGCAACTTGGGCGAGGCTAGCGAGGGAGAGATCGCCATCGGGATTGCGCTGAATATGGTCAATAACCCGGTTCATCCGATGCAGGTAGTTAGATTTATGCGTGAGCCTCAGCATCCTTCCCTCGGTTCCCAAGTCTATCTAGCTAGGCTAAGCACTTTTTTAATTGAAGGAAAGCACCAAAAGCCAACTACTTATTAGTCCACACGCTAATTACCGGCTCAAACAATCTATTGGTCGGAAACGCAGACAGAGGTAGGCCATGAAGCACATTTTTAAGAATTGGATATCACTTGCGGTGGCGATGCTAGCAATATGCAGTGCTACCACATGGGGAGCTGCGAGTTCACAGGAGAGAATCAACAGGGGCGAAGCCGAATCCGTAGCTGCGAAGGTTGCAATGCAACCCGATGGCGCGCTCTGGCCGGGTTTCGCACCTGCCAAAGTCCCCTTGGCAATATTTGACGGCGAGCGCACTTGGGTATTTGGGCACCCCCATACGCTGAACAACTACGGGCCTGGCCCGCACGGCAGCCAAACACGCACGGGGCGCGATCCAGCCATTATTGCCAATTCGAATGCCGAGATTGGGGGCGTTGGCACGGCTACGTTGCTACTTGGGGATGCCAGCAAGGCGCGCACTGCTGACGAGCTCGCCGCAGTGGCCGTCCACGAAGCATTCCACGTATTCCAGCGTAGGCAACACCCCAAGTGGGCCGGCAACGAGGCAGATCTGTTCACTTATCCCATCGACAATGCTGAGATTTTGTCAGCTCGCCGTGAGGAAACACTGGCGCTGCGCAGCGCGCTGGCGGCCGGTTCGGCTTCGGAGCTTAGTTGCTGGTCTCGCGCCGCATTGGCAGCTCGTCAAAAACGCTTTGGAATGTTATCAGCCGAGCATGTTGCCTACGAACGCGGCACGGAGCTCAACGAGGGTCTGGCTACTTACGTGCAAGGTATCTTCAGCGGCAAAGGCCCAACCCTGCCAGAGAACGACTACCCCGCAGCACAGGTTCGCCAGCGTGCTTACAGCACCGGCGCGGCGATCGCCACGCTGCTGGATCGCAGCGCGCCGGGATGGAAAGCGTCCCTCGATACAAACGACAGCCAACATCTCGACCAGCTCCTGCTGGCAGCAGTTGGGGAGGGCGATACTTGTCAGTTGGAGGCATCTGTCCGCCCACGCCTTTCCGCGCAGGCGGTTGTGGAGGTGGCTGCCTTAACGGATGAACGCAGTAGGCAGTTGATGCGGTTCACCCAAGCGCCCGGTTGGCGTGTAGTTGTGGTGGCCGACGCCGCTCCACTGTGGCCGCAGGGATTTGACCCGCTCAATGTCGAACAGATCGCTCCAGGACGACTTCTTCATACTCGGTTTGTGAAGCTGGGAAACGAAATGGGAGAAATGGAGGTGCTAGGTAAGGCTTCACTCAGTGATGGCCAAGGCGTCCACCCGCTTTTCCAGGGAGTTAAAAAAATTGAAATTGGTGGCCTTGATAAGCCAAAACTTACTGAGCAGGGCCCCCGGACTCTACTCAGTGCCGACGGCTTACATCTAAGCTTTGTAGGCGCCAATGTGAACGAGCGCGACCAAGTGCTGACAGTGACGCTTTCTGCCCCGCCGGCGAGCAAATAGCTGGATGCCGGTCAAGAACGGAGTTCGAGCATGCCAAAGATGCAGTTTGTCTCATTCATCCAGCGGCGGATCTATGTTATCGGCAAAGCCAGGTCGCTTGCACCGACGTTTCTAGGTCTGAAACTGAAATGGACAATCGCATGTGCTGCCACCCATTACTACACGCAAGCTCTCCTCGGTCAGCCATCACCGCTATCCGTTGGGCGGCCAAGCAGGACACCATTCCATCTTTCCCGGGGGGATAACAAACCATGCCTGTGTCGACCTCAAGCTCGGTAGCTGACAAGCGGCTGGCAAAGCTTGCCAGCATGGGAGAACCACGCCTCTACGCAAAGAACGAAATACTAATCAACGAAGGGGAAGTGTCCGGCAGCTTGTTCTTGCTTACTAGCGGCCAACTAAAAGTATTTACCCGACCCGACATCGCGCCGATATTGCTCATCGGTCAATGCTTCTGACATTTTGAATAGCAGCGCATTCGCCCAAGTGTTGTAACTCGCCATCATCTCAAAGTGTGATTTCATGGCACTTCCTAGACTGGATATAGGGCCCAACACCTGAGTTAAGATGCGCCGCGAAGCGGCGTCGGCTTGGACGAATTGTTAGGCCTTACGGCCCGGACGTGTCGCTCATGGTTGCATCAATCCAAGACAGGTAATACGACACCCGAACTTGGTGAGCCTCCTGGCCATAAAACCCTGGCGGTGATGTGCTAAGCCGGCCGCGTGCCAAGCCCAGCAATTCCCAACGGCCGTCGTGTTCAAAGAGCACTGGTCCGCCGCTGTCTCCGTTGCCGAGCATCCCCTCTAGTGGCAGGGCGGCGTCGCCGGAGTCGAAAGTGTAGACAAGGGCTCGTTCCTCCACAGCGGTGATGACATTTTCCGCACTGCGTAGCTCTGTGCGGTTTGCGCCGGCAATTTGTCCCTTTTCACCGTTTCCGGTGGCCCCTTTTCCGAAAAGCACAACCGTTTTCCCGAGTTCGGCCTTTCCCCTGTAGAGAGCGATCGGCTCAACGCCCGTTACAGGTTGCGCAAGTTGGATAAGCGCGATGTCGTCCAAGCCGGCTAGGAAGCGGATAGCCCCCTCCGGATCCTGCGCCGCTAGTCCCTCGGGCAGTTGCTTGTAACCCGGATGAAGAAAGACCCGCTCGACCTTGAGGCACTCACCGTTGAGCATGACTTCGGTGATGGGGTGCCATTGGGTGCTGTGCGCCGCAGTGAGCACCCACCGCGACCCAATCAAGACTCCATGACCCTCATGAGGGAGGTCCACCAAGGCTTGCAGTGCACCGTCGTGCACCAGATATGCAGAATCAGGCACGTCGTGCCGCACGACGATCGCGTTCGCAACCGTAGAGGCGAGTAGCAGTGGAATGGCGGCAAGTCGCTTCATACGCATCCGAGTAAGGCCTAACTCTAAGTAGGTCCCAAAAATGGGGTGTAACAAATAGTCACGCTGCAATCTGATGGGCGTCAATCAAAATTACCAATAAGGTTGATCAACGACTTGCCTCGCCGAGCGATGCCTAGGTTGTCAATTTGCATCAGGGAAGTATCTCGACTGAGTTCATGCGATGCTCCATGGGAGGCCTAATGCCTCAATTAAGCCGCGCCCCGCAGTTGCGTCTGCTTGAGCGAATTATCGGACGGCGCCTGCGTTGCCGAGCATGCCATCGCGTACTCGGGCAACTTCATTGCATCACGGAAGTAGCGACCCATTAGAAGCCGTGGAAACACCGGAAGTCGCATCAGCAGGGTTGCCAGATCGCGGGCTCTTACGCCAAATTCCGTTCTTGGCAGGAACGACGGTACCAGGCCCTCCGCGTATTTATGTTTGCGCGCAGCGTATGGCTTGATACGAGCTTGATAGTGTTTCAGTGCCGAGTCGAGATCGCCCGGGTGGTCATGGATTTCTCCAGCGAGCACATAAGCTTCGGCAAGCGCGAAGCCCGCGCCCTCCCCGGCTATGAGCGAGGGGCATGCGGCCGCATCGCCTACCAGCGCCACTCTGCCTTTTGCCCACTCATCCATACGGATTTGACTGATGCCGTCGAAATAGAGGCCGTCCACGCTCTCCAGGGCTGACAGGATTGCGGGGCATTCCCAACCCATGTCGGAGAACGCATTCGTTAGCACCGCCTTTCGCTCGGAGTCATCAGCCGTTGGAACGTCAGGAAGGAACCTATCTCTGAGCAGCATGAAAATGAGCGTTTTATCGTCGCGCACTGGAAACCGAGCTACATATCTCCCCGGCGCCGTGTGCGCCACATATAGATTGTCGTTACGAGGACGATACCCGGCCACCTCGAACGAAGCGACATGACAACCCATCGGGCGCTCAAATTGCGTGTCTGCACCGAATGTAATTTGACGAATCTTCGAGTGTAGTCCATCAGCCCCGACGACCAGATCGACCTCGCGCGGTTGCGCATGCTCGAAGCCGACATGAGCACGCACTCCATCGTCCTCGATAGTTTTTACGCTATCGCCGAAGACCGTTTCTACTCGATTATCGATCAAGCCGTAGATTGCAGCAGCGATGTCCGCGCGCGCCAACGTGACGATGCGCCCGTCGGCCAGATCTTGCAGGGCTTGCGACGGATAGCCGCCGCGCGTTCGGCCCTGCCTATCGACCATGCGCAGTTCGTCGGTCTCGTACTGTTGCTCTAGCATCTTCGGAAGCAGACCCATCTTTTCCATCGCGTCGTAGCCGACTCCCCACAGGTTGAGAACGTAGCCGCCGGTGCGTAGTTCTGGAGCGCGCTCGACCAGCAGCACCTCGTGGCCCAGTTCGTAAAGCCAATAGGCCAGGGCGGTGCCCGCGATGCCCGCCCCGTTAATGGCTACTCTCATTGTCCTTGTGCCCCCGCTTTTTGATGGGTCCCGAGTAGAACGCGGCGGAAGAACGCTCGTATCACCGCCTTCGTATCCAAGACACTCGATTGCGTACCCGAGGTGATCTGGTGCCCGCCCTTGAAGTCAATATTCATAAGCACCGGTTTGCCTGACGTGCTTGCAGCCTGCAGACGAGCCGCGGTCTTGGCCGACATCCAGAATGGAGTACGCGCGTCATTCCAGCCGTGGGTGAACAGGACGGCGGGATAGGCGACCCCCTGCTGCACGTGGTGATAGGTATCCATGTCGTAGATCCACCGTGCCTCATCTGGATGATTGATGCTTCCGAACTCCGCGATATTGGGCGCGCCGTTGGCGTGGCTCTCGGCTCGCATCGGGTTGAGCCCGCCAAAGGCCAGGTGAACACCAGCGAACAGGTCCGGCCGCTCGGTCATCGCCCGTCCCACCAGCATGCCGCCCGCGCTTGCGCCTTCGGCGACCAGCCGGTCGGTGCGGGTGTATTCATTGGCGACGAGCCACTGGGCGCAAGCGATGAAGTCTTCCCAGCTCAGGTGCTTGGTGACCTTCATGGCTGCGCGATGCCATTGTTCGCCAAGCTCGCCTCCACCCCGCGCGTGACAGACGGCATAGCCGATTCCGTCACGGTAGATCGGCAGTAGGTTGTCGTTGAATACCGGGCGCATGTTGATGCCGTAGGCGGCATAGCCGGTTAGCAGGAATGGCAAGGGCTGGGCACGATTCCACCCGCGCTGATAGACGATGGAGAGCGGAACGCGCATGCCATCCGCACTCGGTATGTCGACCTCCTCCGCGGTGAGCTCGATGCCGTCCGGTGGCACCGGCACGATCGCCACTTCCAATACCATGCCGTCCCGGACAGCCCAGTAGCGTGAACGCGCGGTCCAGCGCCGGTCGCGCAGAAGCACGCCATCGATGCGCACATCGCCGACGACAAGGTCGAACTGCCCGTCGAATGGCAGCCGAACCGTCGATAGCCCATGGTCACCCGGAACAAGGCGAAGCAGTCGCTGGTGCATGCCCTCCTGCACCTGCAAGTAGAGACCATCGGCAGCGGGCACCAGACCGAGCACGGCGGAATCCGGATCGGCAAACTGGACGACCGGCTGCCCGGGACTCGCAAGGTCGATACTGTGGATTGCGCCTTTGCCTGCCAGATGAGTCAGGTAGATGCGGCCGTGGGAAACGGCAACCGGCGCGCTACCGGTCGCCCTTGGCGCTCCATAGCCGGCATCAGCACCGAACAGGCGGCGCCACGGAACCTGCGGCTGGCCAAGACTTTCAAGAGGCGCGACATAGAGGCCGAACTCCTGTGCCACGCCCGCGGAATACCGGCCAAATGCGAGGCCGGCGCCCGCATCGATATCGACTACGGGAAAGTCGCCCTCGCCAATGTCTGCGCTCGTCGGCATGGCACGGCCGAAGACCACCGGGTCCGTGCGCCAATCGGTGCCGATCACATGGGCGTAGACCTGTTGCCCTGCATACAACGCCGCATCGGCTTGACCCGGATCCGAGTCCTTGAGCCTCGGGTACACGAAGCGGCGGCTGTCAGGCCACCAACTGATCGCCTTGAAGCGAACGCCAGGAATTGGTCCATCGATGAGCTGGCCCGTCTCCAGGTCGAGCACATGCAGCGCGTTGTTCTCGCTGCCGTTCTCGCCGATCGCGAGTGCCACGTGTCGCCCGTTGGGCGCAGGCTCAAAAAATGCGATTGTCCGCACTTTGCCGTCAGGCGTCGGCGCTGGAGCAAACGCAAGAGCCACCGTCCCCTTGGCATCCCTCATGTAGAGGGCATCGACCGGATCGTCCGCCATCCGGGCAAGGAAGACTGCCTTGCCAGCAGGCAGGCGCCGGAACCGGCTCGCTTCGATGGTGACTTCCCGTGCAAGCGGCAGGACGGCGACGGCACCGGATGCGGTGGTGGGCCTCAGGATGGCCCTGGTGTAGGCGCTCTGGGCGCGCGCCCACGACTCGACTGCGGGATCGTCGAGCTGCTCCAGCCAGCGATAGGGATCCGCGATCGCTCGCCCGTGGACAATGTCGACCACGGATCCAGTCGGGGTAGGCGGCGCTGTCGCCGGAATGTTAGTCGTGGCAGCCACGCCCACAAATAGAAGAGTCAGCGCAAGCGACATGGCATCTCTCTGAGATCAGGGACCCATTGTAAAGCATAAATTGAACGACGTATAATTTTAATCATCGTTTCAATTTGGTCAAACCATGTCGGCACTTGTGGTCCCCCAGGGCAGTCGTCGCGAGCGCAAGCGGGAGCAAACCGCGAACCACCTCGCCGCGACGGCGTTCCGTTTGTTCGAGGCCCACGGCTACGATTCCGTCGCGATGGAACAGATCGCAGCGGAAGCCGACGTCGCCAAAGGCACGCTGTACAACTACTTCCCGGTCAAGGAGGCGCTGCTCGCGCACCAGTTCCGTGAGGAAATCGCCGCCGGCATGATCGGCCTTGAACCAATGCTGGTGCAGCAGCGCGACTTTCGCGCCCGGATGGAAGGTCTGCTCAAGGCCTCGGCGCACTGGAACGCGTCACGCCGCAAGTACTTGCCGCAATACCTGCGCTTTCGCATGACGGAGATCGGCACCCAACCAGGCACGTCGTCCTCGAGCCAGCACAGTGGCGTACACCGAATCCTCGAGACGCTGTTTCGCGTCGCTCAGGAGCAAGGCGAAGTGCGCACCGACCTCGCTCCGACGGAACTGGCATGGCTCTTCGAGTTCATGTGCATGGGGGCGGTCATGATCTGGCTACGACTCCTCGATGACAGCCTCGAACAGCGCTTTCTGTTGGCGCTCGAGGTGCTGATCGACGGTGTCGCGCCTGCTACCCCTGACAGCCCTAAGACGGCCAAATGAGCGGAGTCGTACTCGACTGGTCTACTGCCGCCGCCGCTGGTCCGTCTCGGGCTGGCGGCAAGGGCTGGCAGCTGGGCGTGCTGGCCGAACTGGGTGCACCAGTGCCGCAGGGGTTCGTCATCGACTCCGCGGCGGAGGCGGCACGCCGATGCGGCGACGAGCTGTCTGGGCCATTGGTGGCTGCTCTCGCTCACGCGCTGGAAAGCCGTGGCTGGATGGATCTACCACTCGCTGTGCGCTCATCGGCTTCGACCGAAGACTCGGCAGGTGCGTCGTTCGCAGGAATCTATCGCTCCTGCTTGAACGTGTGCGGCCACGCCGCGCTCATCGAAGCCGTTCGCAGCGTCCTGGACTCCAACGGGGAGCCGGCCGCGATGGCCTATCGGGAGCGACTAGGCCTAGGTGCCGACCCGTCAAGGATGGCGGTCGTGGTGATGCCACTGCTCCCGGCCGTGGCATCGGGCGTTGCGTTCACCTGCGACCCGCTCTCGGGTCGCGAAGATCAGTGGATCATTCACGCCAACTGGGGTTTGGGTGAAAGCCTGGTAGGTGGCTTGGTAGACGCCGACGAGTACCGTCTTCAGGAGCATTATCCTGACGAAGAAGTGTCGCTTGTCGCACAGCGTCGCGGCACGAAAGCGCGCATGACCGTCCTTGACGGCGACCGCGGCACTTGTCAAAGCGCCACGCCCGGTGCGTTGGCTTCCCAGTCAGTGTTGAGCACCGCACAGGCGATTGCGCTCGGCAAGCTTGTGCGCGATGTCGCCGCCATACTCGACTACACGAGGCCGTTCTACGATCTGGAATGGGTGTGGGACGGGACCTGCTTCTGGATCGTACAGGCGCGGCCCATCACGGCGCGCGGCCGGCAATCCTACCCGGCGCTGATGAAACAGCCAGCGGTCTGGTCTCGTGCTAATTCCCGGGATGTCGTTCCCGACCCGTTGCCTGCTCTGGACCGGAGCGTATCGCTGCCGCTCATCAATCACATGCTGACCCGCAGTTCCGCGCTAGCCGGTTACGTAACTTTACCCGGCGTGCAACGGACGGCCATCCATCACGGCCGCCTGTATTTCGAGACTTCGATCCTGCAATGGGAGTCGTTCGACGGATTCGATGTGCCCCCGAAGGCTTACAACCGACTGATTGGCGGCCACCAGCCTGAGATATCCGTCCAGCCAGGCACGCCTGGCGAGCGCTTGAACCGTGCATGGCGCGGCATGCGCTTCTTGCAGAAATGCATTTGGCCCAGACTGCGTGCGAAGTCCACGCTTGCCCACGCGCACAAGGCAGCGGCAGAGCGCTTCGCACAGCATCTGCCCGCCGAGCCTTCGGAGCTAGCCGAACAATTGCGCACGCAAGTAGTCGGGATGCGCGGGGCCGAGGATCTCCTGCTGCTGCAATCCTCCGGCAGTGCTCTGCTGGTTTTGCTCGATTTGCTGGAGAGGTATTTTCCCGGCGAAGGCAACGCGCTTACTGCAGCGATCATGACGGGAGGCGATCCGAGTGCGACGGCTGCCATGAACTATGGACTGATGCAGCTCGCGCAAATAGCCGCAATGGACCCAGCCACCCTCGAGTGGCTGCAGTCGCCCCAACGCGTTGGGCGCGAGTGGCGTCAGCGCCTTGCCCACGACAGCGACTTTGGCTGCGCATTCGAGGCGTTCCTACAGGCCTACGGCCACCGCGCGGTGTACGAAAGCTATCTGCATCACCCCCGTTGGCGCGAGGATCCGGACTACCTTCTGGACACCGTGCTCAGTTTGATCGGCTGCGAAACCGCACCGCTTCGTGATCGCCAGCGCCGCAACTCCGTGGTTGCTCGTCAACGCATCCGGGAGCGGCTGCCGACCTGGCTCCGCCCGCTGATCCCCCTGCTCGTCAAACTGGCGACGGCCGAACGTAACATGCGTGAAGGTGCGCGTAGCGCGCTGACCGCGCACTTGGGCGTCGTACGCCAACGGGCGATCGCTCTCGGAGAGCAATGGTCGTTTGCTGGACATTTACGATCTCCGGATGATGTCTTCCATCTGACGCTGGCCGAACTGATTGCGATCGCCGAGGGGCGCTTGGCTATGCCTCATGCCGCCAAACGAGCCTCTTGGCGCCGTCGCCAGCGCGACTCATTCACGATACAGGAGGCTCCCGAAGTCATCGTTGAGCCCCGCGGCCTGGCGCCGACCATGCCGGCGGTAGCGACGGCGGCGCCTTGTGTCGACAGAAACGAGTGGCGCGGCATCGTGGTGGCCAGTGGTCGCGCCAACGGCGTTGCGCACCTGGCCCATCACCCTACCGAAGCGCTGAGCCTGGCAGTGGGAGCAATTCTCGTTGTGCCTGCCACCGACCCGTCCTGGACACCGGCTTTTCTAAAGGCGGGCGCAATCGTGATGGAGACGGGAGGTTATCTGTCCCACGGCGCCATCGTCGCGCGCGAATTCGGTATCCCGGCAGTTGTAAATCTTCCAGGCATTCTGAGCGCAATCCGGGCTGGCGAACAACTTGAAGTGGACGCAGATCACGGCGTTGTTCGACGTTTGTAGCACTGTACGAGCGCTACATGAATCTGATCGATGTGATGGGGCTCGGCACCGTCGCCTTACGCGGTATCTGTCGGCTAAACGTCCGCTTTGGGTCGCTGGACGCCCTACAGCCAAAGCCGTACAGACAGCACCCTGAATTAACCCGAGCCATGAAGCGATTTCGAATTGATTTAATCAACAAGCGATTTAACGTGCCCGGTTACCTTTGCGGCCAGCTGAAACAGATCGCGCGCAGAGATTTCATGTTGCTCTGAAAGCTCAAATATCCTCTCATGCTTGCCGATGTACTTTCGTCCAGGGTCAGGATAACGGCCTGCCCAATAGACGAAATGCGTCAGCATCTCCAAGATGGCCAGATCTTTGTTGTCGAGATAATCAATGAATCCCGCTAACTTAGCCAAATCATGGTGCTGGTACCCACCTTCGGCTTCCGAGTAGGCATCGACACCACCCTTCAGAAGAATCATGGCCTTCAAGCAAACTTCGAGGCTATAGCCGACAAGCATTAGCGCCACTGCGCAATACTGCGTATCACATATACCCCTGATAGGTACGGGCATATTCTCAAATCTGGGCTCAGATTTTACGAGCACGACTGCAGCCTGCGTCATAGCTTCCGCCTGCGCAAGCCACAGAATTGGGCTTTTCAGATCCCTGCTGGTTGGCGGCTTATCGGGATCGGCATCTCCACCATTAGCCGCTACGAGGAATGCCCAGCGCATCCACGCTGAACGGCTGTAACCGCCAGGATCTTGAGAAAATTGGTTACGATCTGGAATGATAGGATTGAACATCGGCAGCCTCCCAAATAATCGATATGGCAGACACTACTCCAGAACGGCTGCATCATTACACCAGCCTTAGTTCACTGGCATATATCCTCGATTCACGCAAGATCCGCTTCACCCGCTTGGATCAACTTGACGACGTACTGGAAGCACAAAAGGTTGAGCGATTCAATTTCGGCGAAGTGCTTTACGCTAGCAGTTGGGTGGCCAACGCCGAGGAAGCCTATCCTCAATGGTCAATGTACGGGGATGCTATGCGTGGAGTGAGAGTCTCCTTGCCCTACTATCCCTTCGACTGTCACAACTACATACCAGTAGAAGGAGACTTAGCAAATGAAACAGTGGTCCCAATGCCTATGGATGAGGCAATAGGCGAGGATTTCAAGATTGTTCCATTCCTTTCAAAAGAAGATATTTGTCGCCCCGTCACGTATGTAGCGGATGTAGCAGAAGCTTGGCGCAAGAGCATATGGATAGATGGCGATCGACTCGTTTGCGATGATCCCCGCGCGCTTGCCAGCTACAAGAGTAACCGTTGGGAATTTCAGAAAGAGCATCGCTTCGTACTGCAAATCCATGGCCGGTTGCGCAGTAACGACAAAAGCTTGGTAGCGGGAATGCTTTCACCAAATTTCATCTATTTCGACGTGCCCATATCAGATGAAGCATTTCGTAGAATGGAAGTGACAATGGGCCCTTTGCGGTCACCAGCTGACCTACTAATCGCTGACGCACTTTTGAAGAAGTACGCCCCCGAGGCTCGACTATCCGAAAGCAGCCTCCTCGGTGAGATCAGGCCAAAGATGTCAAGATAATGCTGGTGGCTCTACAGGTCGCTAGTCGTCCTTCGGCCAGAAGCGGACATGGGCGGCTCAAACGCTAAGTCGAGGCTCCGTGCGGCTCCAAGTCCCAATAAGTCGCCAAAGCTGCGTAGTGATTAAAACAGCTTCTCTGTGACTGAGCGCTGCCCTAAGCTTAGGAAATGCTGACTGTCCTTTATCCCGACTGGCTAAAGTTGATAGGGCGCCATGGTCTGGCAACAGCCCTGTGGCACATGCCTTGAATGACTCAACTCAGGATTTTCCGGTCAATTTCGACAAGCCACGAATTTTCACTTTGGGTCGAAAGTTACTGGCCTGATGCCTAGACTAACCATTGAGCATCCCCCCCGGCTGTGCCGGGGAGGCAGTAGACGTTTACATCTCCGGCAGTCCATCCCGGAGACTCCGAGTCGTGAGTCGTCAAGCACACGAAACGGAGAATCCGAGATGGATGAGTACGAAAGCTTTGTATCGACTAAGACGCGTCTTCTCGGGTCTTCGAGTAGCCAAGACGGAATGGCGGCAAATTTCCTGCGGGAGTCCCCTTGCATGAATTTCGACGAGGGGTAGCCTTTCCTTGCAGAAATTTATCAATCCGCATTGCAAGCTCGGTGAGGGCGAGATCTCTAAGTGGCTGATTATATTGGATGTTTCCTTGCGTGAATTTCAGTTTCCCCACATTAAGCACGGAAGAGCTGGTGGCCTGTCTAAGCCGAATTTGCTTGAGCTTTCTGTCGTCGCGGCAATCCACGAGCAGCTAACTGTAGAGTTCTCAACAACTGAAGATCCCATTTCTCCTCCCGGAGTTAGGGATCAAGGGGCTGCTAGAGTCTGCAGTGTTGCGGCAGTCCACCGGCATTGGTGACGAGTTGAAGTATGCCAATAGTTTCACTAGTGCCGCGGCGCTAATTTATGGGGTATGCAATAACCATGCATTCCACAATGGGAACAAACGCGCGGCACTCGTTGCTGGATTGATGCACCTCGATGGGAACAACTTAGTCCTCGAAGGGGTGACGAAAGAGGATCTCTTCCGACTCATGAAGCGGATAGCCTCCCACCACTTCTCGCAAAGAAAGTGCGGCGCCGATGTCCTTCCTGACCCGGATGTGGAAATCTCCGCAATAGCTAAGTGGTTGCAGGAGAACGCTCGAGAGATTAGGCGAGGGGAGCGTCCGATACCCTACGGTGAGCTCTACAAGATAATTCAGCGCTTCGGATTCCGTCTTGGCGCGAAGCGCCACAACTACGTGGAAGTATTGAAGAAGAAGAGGGGCTGGCTACGAGGTGAGTATTGGGACTGTGTATACAAGGTCCCGTGCCCCGGCGACTCACGTATCGTGCGAATTGAGGAAATAAAATCGATTCGGCGAGCGCTGAGTCTCACGGAAGAGGATGGGGTTGATTCGTCTAGCTTCTATGAAACCCGGGTCGTTATCGACAGCTTTATTACTTCGCATAGGCAGGTATTGAGGCAGCTCGCACGCACTTAAAAGGGATGCTTGGGGCTCTCTTCGTCTAAGGTGCGCCTCAGTGCTCATGGTAGGAGCCCTTTGAATAGAGGCGGGGGTCATGATGCATTCTGTTGCCAACGTTGGAGAATGTGCTCTTGTCTCGTCTTTGACGAATTCAGGCGCATGGCGCGCGATTGGGCGGATGGCCGCGATCGCTATCTGTTGCCTGTCCCTTGCAGCCTGCATAGGCACATCCAGCAAAGTCGCAAGGCCAAACGCATCCGCCATCGGGTCGAAGCTCTGGTACACCATCGAGAATCCCGGAGGCATGACGCCCGAAGGGATGGCCGTGTTGCGCACGCGCCTGGATGAGCGCTTTGTCGCCGTGCGCGCCGCCGAGAGCACTCCCAACGCAGTGCATGTCAAGGTGACCGTGACGGCCTACCGTATGCGCCATGGCGCCGCTCGAGCACTGGTCGGCATCATGGCCGGCAAGGACGCTGTACTGAGCACCGTGCAGGTTCTGGATCCTGCAACTGGGCAAGAGTTGGGGCGTCTCAACGTCGAATCCGGCAATGCCACCGCCGTCGGGTCTGCAGGTGGTCTGTTGCGTGGGCATGCTGACGAGATTGCTGACTTCGTTCTGGCGGGAGGAGCCCCGGCAACCGTTGGTGACACTCCTGCAACTGCGCCCCCGCCTCCAGAGGAGATGAAATGGAGGCCGCGGCCAGTGCGTTGATACCTCAGGTGTCGAGCCGTGCTGTCGTGTCCCCGCATCTCAGGTTTAGGTGCACATTTGTAACTTCAGTTGGGGCGGTGAATGCTTACTGACATATTCGCAGCTAGGTACCGGGACTTCCCGATCTGGCCGGCGTTCGGCCATCGAGATATTCGCCTCTTTAACCAGGCGTTTCAGATCTTGGACCACGACGTACTTCCCTACTACAAAGCCGACGGAAGTACCGACAGCACCAACAAGGAAATTTGGCGAAAGATCAATGCATCGTTGTGTCGCGAGCTCGGAGTGTCGAGTCTCTCACCAACGCACTACCAGACAACTTCGACTTGGAGTGGGGTGCCGACCACGCAATGGAATGCGTGGCCATACAATGCTGTAGCCAGCACCTATGTATGCGCGGACCTCCGGAATCATCAGCAATCTGACATTGAGGCTAAAGAGCGCATGAGCCTCATCGAGATAGGCATGCGTGCTGCACGCGATCGTGCAAACATGCTTGATGCAACGTATCCACCTCCGGCGCCGGCAGTGACGATTCTTGCGCAAGCTGCTGTTCCACGGCAATCCAGTTTCGCTCTTGAGGCCAGGCGTTTCCGCGCTCAGTATGAGACCGCCGTTGTGGAGCTGAATGCGCGGTTCGAACAGGCTGGTGTTCCGCTCGTGTACAACAATGGGCACATCCAGGTGAACTCGGATGCTACGACAACGGCGATGACTGCAGAGCCCTTCTGGCGTGTCATAAGCAACCCTAGATGGTCTGCTGTAGATGTTGAGATGCGCGACGCGATCGACCGGCGCGACTCGAGCCTTTCCGACGCCGCATTTCACGCTACAAAATCTCTGGAAAGTGCGATTAAAGTTGTTTCGGCCGAGCGGGGCTGGACCACCGGTAGAGAGAACGGAGCGGCCTCATTCATCGATAATTTGGTGTCTCAGGCAAATGGTCGATTCATTGAAGTCTGGCAGGCGGATGCACTGAAGCAAATCTTCCGTGAGGTTAGAAATCCACTCGGTCACGGGGCTGGAGTGGCGACGCCCAGTGCGCCTACCGGTGCAGATACGAACTGGGCCATTTCCATCTGCATGGCATGGATTCGCTGGCTAGTGCAACGTCATCAGGGAGATGATTAGTGAGGAGCTACAGCACAGAGAAGTTCTATGCTGAAACACGCGTCGTAGTTAAAGAGGCTTTTCAGATCGTCGAATGGATGATCGTAGTCGTGGCGATGCTTTATGCTGGCGCACGTACGGGAATTATTTGGTTCACAGCGATCGGCTGGACTCTCTACGTTCTGCTAGGGCTGTACACCCTGGATTGCGTAATGCGGGCGCTTTGGGCTGTGGCGCCTTCGCTTGGTCCCAACAAGCCGCGATCGGCGCGAACGATTTTAGCTGCTGTCTGCGTTCTCGCTGCGGTATCCCTTGGTCAGCAATTGACTGAGTCCCTTGTAGGCCATTTGTTGAGGCTGCAACTGTCGGACTCTAAAGCCCAAGAGCCAGTGACTCGAAACGTCCCTTCGTCCGATGACATCCGAATTATTGAGCCGATGAATGACGCAGGGAAGCCGAAGTGTGCCGCCCAAAAGTCAAGCGCTACGGACTCGCCGAACGTCCCCGCTTCTCCAACAACCAAGTCTCTGAGGTACTAGATATGCCGATCGGGCGCGATGCTCAGACTCACTTCCCGTACTGTCTTCAGAAGACTAAAGACGGGATGTGGCTCGTTCTTAACAGGAACTACAAGCCGCTAGGGACGACGAGCAAGGAGTGGGTCGACTACGACACCCACCCAGACCGCTTGAGTATCGATGGGCGAACTATTGCTGCACTGAAGAAGAAGGCTGTCTACGAGATTGCTGACAAGGAAGACGATCCTGGTTTGTTCTTCTTCTATAACGACAGCACGATGCCCACTGAATCTTCAGCTGACTGGTCTCGGTACTCTGAAGTTCTTCAGCTGTTAGCTGGAGCGAAGATAAGCGCGTAGGGCGGGCTTCAGCCCACCTTTCCCATAGCGGATGCAAACAGGTGGGCCAAGGCCCACCCTACGATTTCTATTCAGTGCAGAAGATGACTCAATGATCTCCTACGAAGAAGCCCGCTCACATGTCGAAGAAGCGCTGGCGCGCTGGCCCGATGCTCAGGAGACAGGCGATTCCCTGATCATCCTGCACGAGCGCACGATGGAGAAGCCGTGGGGCTGGGTGTTCTTCTATACCTCAAAGCAGTTCCATGAGACGGGAGACTTCCGCTTTGCGCTGGCAGGCAATGCGCCGTACATCGTGGAGAGGGAGACCGGACGGCTGATCGAGACCGGTACAGCAGTGCCGCTCGACGAGTACATCGCAAACTACGAACGCACCGGCAGTTCTCAGGCGTAACGTGCATAGGTGCCGACGAGCGTCTGATCTCGCGCCCTACAAATGTAAATAGACACCCCGCCATCCCCGACGCAAACTCGCTTCCAAGGAGCGTCGAATCTCCCCTGATAGCGGTTCCACCTACGACAACCCGGTGGGTTTTTTGTGCCCAAGGCATCGGGCACATCCGGCGCAGACTGTTCCGCGTCGGGAGGGCGGCTAATACAACACCTCGCGAGAGGAAATACGCCCGCCGTCTATCAGCGGTTTCGAACCTCCCGACACCCTACGGGCGCAACGCGCGCCCGCAGGCACGCCTCGCTCCACACGGAAGGACACCGCCATGAAGCACGGAACGCTCACCGACCCCGGCTACCACCTGCCCACCGACGCACACGCCGAACTGCAGGCCCTGCGCGACCACCTGCACCTGCTGGCCCAGCTCAGCATCCCCGAGCACCAACACCCCGACAGCCTCGTTCTCCCCCGCACCGGCCTGGCCCACTGCTTCACCCACCTGGCCGACACCGCCGACCGCATCGTCGCCGCCGTGACCAGCTAACTCCCACATCGTGCCGGCGCGTGCATCCGATCCGCGGCCGGCCACCGTAAGCAGTGCGCACCACCACGGCATCCACACACTAGGATCCTCCATGCGCCGCTTCCTCGCTTTCGCCCTGCTTCTCGCCGCGCCTGCCTTCGCCCACGCCACGCCGCTAGACGGCACCTGGCGCGTGGACCTGACCACCGACCCCGCCAAGCCCTACACCCAGCCCATGCAGCTGACGCTCAACGCCGATGGCACGGTGACCGGCAGCTTCTACCAAAGCACCATCGAAGCCGGCCGCTGGAAAGAAAGCCGCGGCCGCCTCTGCGCCAGCTTCCGCACCACCGACGGCGTAGGCCCGTACCACACCGCCGTCTGCCTGACCGGCGACACCGCAACGGGACAGACCTGGGCCGAACACCGCAACTTCCTGTTCAACTGGAACGCCGTGCGCGCGCCAACGACCGAAGCCGCGCCAACCCCCTGAGTGGCGCGCCACGCGTAACCCTTCCGTGCCCCGGGTGCGGCCGTTGGCCGAACCTGGGCTACGTGGACCCATCCACCTGACCGACATCGCCGGCCGCATCGCGTCTGTTGCCGCCTGATGGGCTTTGGGTCGTGGCATAGTTCGGTGAACGGGGAGAGCGCGTAGCGCGGACTGGCATTGCGCCCAAGGGAAAAGGGTTGGATCAGCGTCCGTACCCCGACATTGGTTCTGGCGTCGATAGGAGCAAGGGGATGCGGATTCCGTTGATGGTGCTGGCCATCCTGGCACTGACATCGTGCGCGACGATGCGTGATCGTCCCACCGACGTCATGGTCACCCAGGAATTGGCGAAGGAGAAGAAGCTAGTCCGCTTCTCTTCTCCGCTGACACCTGAGCAATTGCGGGATAAGGCCACGCAGACCGCATGCGGCAGGGAAACCAAGGTCATGACATCGATCATGCCTGTCGTCGGGGTGGGCTACATAGGCGTAGGAGGAACCTACGAGTACACCGTGCACTCAGGTCTCTTTCCAGACGGCGTTGCGTACGTTGCGTTGCGTACCACCAACGGCACCCTCCACGGCACGCCCATGGGCTACACCATGAAAGCCGCGGGCGAGGGGAACTCGGACGTCACGGTTTATGCCGCCGACAAGCGAAAGACTGACGAGATCCGCACACACGTAGAAGCCGGTACGCTGCTTTGCCACTGGCGCGACTACAGCTATCCGTACGACTGAGAAGCCTTATGTTGCACGGCATAGTTCCTGCGCATCGACCTTGGGGAACGCCATGACCACTCTCAGCTTCACCGAACTGGATCGCCGCTTGCGGGACGTGCCGGACGGACCCGCTGGCGTGCTCGATACACCGGCCCTCTATCGCAGGGCGAACTACGTCGCCGCCTTTGGCGCGGTCTTGATGCTCACGCCACTCGTTGCCTTACGTTTCGCGGAACCTGCTTGGTGGATGATTGATCTGCTTCAGATCGGATTCTCCGTCTTCTTCTTAGCCTCGATGCCGTGGCTCGCACGATCGTACGGAGTGCTTGGATTGAGCTTATGGCGCTGGCGACGCGAGCAAGTACAGCAGCTCGATCATGATCTTCCTCATTTTCGTGATCTTCTGGATTGGCTTGTCCGATTCCCGAATTCGACACTAGTCGAACACCGTCGTGTCGCGCGCCTTGTCTTAGGGCAGCTCTCTCCGAAGATCGGAATGCTGGGTGGAAATCAGGAGAGGTTCGCTATCTTTCCCGTCGCGGCGTCTGCTTTTCTGGTAGTCAGAAGCTGGGAGGCACCGCAGGATATGCCGTCATGGCAAGTCGTTCTGGCTTTCGGCTTTGTCATCTTCTTCTTCCTGCTTGTCGTCGCCAACCTGATGAACATTCGCTTGCGGCTCTATGAGGCGCTACTTACAGAAGCGATCTCCATGAAGACGGTCGATGAGTCGACAACGGCGTCGGACCTGGGTTAGTAGGGCGGGCTTCAGCGCGTACGGTGGGCTTCAGCCCAACGTCCCATGCGTTGCAGTGCGATCCGGGCGGTGGGCCGAGGCCCACCCTACGCCCTAGATGGCACTCCAAGCCCCATCTCTCTCACATTGAGCCCCATCGATGGAGCTCCGGGCGTCATCCGTCGAGCTCGGAATCCCTCGCGCGGGCCAGGTGAGTGCCATCGATGGCTTTCCGAGCCCCATCGATCACATTCCGAATCCCATCGATGGAACATTGAGCTCGATCGCTCTCACATTGAGAGCCATCGATCGCGCTCCGAGCTCCATCGATCGCGCGCCGAATGCCATGCCATGGCATTCCGAATGCGATCTGCCGGGCTTGGAGCTCCGCATCTCACACGCCGAGTGCCATCGATCGGGCTCTGCAGCTCCATCGATGACATTCCGAGCTCCATCTCCCCGCTTCTCACACATCGCAATGTGAGAGGCATTGCGCGTGCACGCGCGCTAGGCTGCGATCGTCGGCGATGAACGCCGACGTGTCCTTTCGACAATCAATGGAGTGAACATGAGCCAGAACCGCATCTCCCTGCACCTCAGCAACGACGACCAGGCCATCATCGAAGGCGCCATCGCCACCCTGGAACAGCACCTCGCCGGCCTGATTGGCCTGACCCCCGACGAGCGCCGCGAGCTGACCAAGATGGGCGACAAGTCCGAAGCCTTCTGCCGCCAGGCCGTCATCACCCTGGGCAAACACCCCGACGTGCTGCCACGCAACTTCGACGTGGACGAATACCGCGCGGACCTGGTGGCCCTCGACATCCTGCGCCCCCTGATCGCCCGCCTGCAGCGCGTTTACGAACGCATGCTCGACAGCGAAATGGCCCTCGGCAGCGACCTGATGGTCGCCTCCCTCGAAGGCTACGCCCACCTCAAGGTGGCCGGCCGCGGCGACGGCCTGGAAGGCATGCGCGAAGCGCTGGGAAGTCGGTTCGAGCGCAAGCGACGACAGGAACCCGAGCCGAAGGCGTAAGCGTCGCGGCATGAACAAGAAAGGCGAGCTTCGGCTCGTCTTTTTTTTTGCAAGCGCGCTCCCGCTACCTGCGGTGATCCTTGTGTAGCATGAAGGCTCACTTGGCGTGTTCGGAGGCACCATGAAGGTCCTGGCAAACGTCCTGATGGTGTGCCTGGCAATGGCCATCGCACCTGCCGTAAAGGCCACCGCGCAACTGTCCGATCTGTTGATCTTGGAGGGCAAGGAATTCGCCCTCAACACCAATCCTCTGGCAAACCAGCTTCAGAAGAAGCAGTGGAAACCCCCCAAGGAAGCGTTGATCTCGTCGGCAAACTGGCGGGGCTACCTCGCGACGTGGGAGATCAAGGGCGGCAAGCTGTTCCTGAAGGACGTCAGCATCGCTGTCATCAATCCCAAGGACGAGCACGATGACATCCGCAAGAGCATCACCCGCGACCTGTACCCCGGCGCTGCCGAGGTCTTCGCCGACTGGTACACGGGCGCACTGATCGTCCCTGACGGCAAGATGACGCGCTACGTGCACATGGGGTATGGCTCCTCCTTCGACCACTACCAGGTGTTCCGCGTGCACGCCGGCAAGATCGTCGAACACCTCTCGATGACCGACGCCGAGTTCGAGGCCTACAAGGAAAAGAAATTCGCTGTCTTCCGCAAGACCGAGGCCTATGCAAAGGCGTACGCCGATTTCCGCAAGGAAGCGCCCGATCTCAGCAAGGCGCAAGCCGAAGATTTCATCCGGTCGTACTTCGCCGAAACCTATCTGTCGCAATAGCGACCGCGGGATACACTGGGCGCCACGCGAATCACCCACAAGGAATCCCCATGGCATTCACCACCACCGCGTCCGGCCTGCAGTTCGAAGACACCGTCGTCGGCAGCGGCGCGGAAGCAAAGCTCGGCAGCAACGTCACCGTGCACTACACCGGCTGGCTGTATGAGAACGGCGAGCAAGGCGCCAAGTTCGATTCCAGCAAGGACCACGGCGAGCCCTTCATCTTTGCCCTCGGCCACGGCATGGTCATCGAGGGCTGGGACGAAGGCGTGCAGGGCATGAAGGTGGGCGGCCAGCGCACCCTCATCATCCCCGCCAAGATCGGCTACGGCGCCCGCGGCGCCGGCGGCGTCATCCCGCCGAACGCCACCCTGAAGTTCGACGTCGAACTGCTGGGCACCTGAGTCGGGCCGTGATGCTCACGCCCGTCGCACCCACGAGCCCCGCTTCGGCGGGGCTCGTTGTTTGTGGCGAGGGGCGGCCCGGGCGATGACTTCCAGCACGCTCCACCCGGTGTGCGGTGCGCGCACAGTCCCTCGCGAATCCCGGAGGTGCACGACGATGACACGCTGGCTGATCCTGTTCGCCTGTCTGCTGGGCCTGCCCGCCGTGGCGCACGCGGGCGACGCGCATACCGTCACCTCGCCGGCGGTGCCGGATGCGACCTTCCACGTGGATAGCGCCCTCACCGCACTGCCCGCGTTGCGGTTCCCGATCCGCGACCAGACCGATGCCGAGCGGCGCCTGTTCGTCGAAACGAAGGACGGCGCGGTCGTGCGCATGTTGGTGCTGCAGTTCGAGACCGTGCAGCCCGGTTCGGATTTCCGCTTCCGCTTCCCGCCCAGGCCGCCGCGCGACTTCGGACCGCACGTCTACCGCTTCGGCAGCTACGCCTACGACGACGCGACCGCCGCCGCGCGCGAACCCGCGCTGGAAGCCGCACGCACCCGCGCCGCGTTGCGGGCGAACGGCTTGCGGCCGCCGCGCTATTGGCATGTCGTGCGCCTGGCCCGTGTCGCCGACGCGGACGGCCGCCACGAAGCCATCGTCTTCTACCTGGAGAACGCCGACGCGCGGTATCCCGACGGCCTCACCGACGTGGACGAAGACGGCGACGGCCGCCTGCCCGCCGATGAGACCGACCGGCTGTGGCAGGCGCTGACGCAAGCGATCGAGGTGCGTCCCGCGGTGGTCGAGTAGCGCGATCGCCACCGGCTTCACGCAGGCGCGGGTACGCTGGCGTTCTTCCTCCACGAGGCGCCGCCATGGAACCCACCGTCCACCCCTTCTCCGCGCTGTTCGCCCAGCTGGGCCTGCCCAACGACAACGCGAGCATCCAGCAGTTCATCGCCAGCCATTCCCCGCTGCCCGACAACGTGCGCCTGGAGGAAGCCCCGTTCTGGTCGCCCGCGCAAGCGCAACTGCTGCGCGAAGAACGCCTCGACGACGCCGACTGGGCGATGGTGGTGGACCGCTTGAACGTGGCGCTGCACGGTAGCCCGGCGTAACGCTGCGTAGCCCGGGTGAGCGCGGCACACCCGGGGATTCCACACGCGCAGGCCTTCCTTGTCCCCGGGTGCGGTCGCCGGCCTTACCCGGGCTGCGTCGGTCAACGGACTTCGGCTGCATCCGGACGCGGTGCTATTGCGCGCTCCGCGCCTGCGCCAACTGCGCTTCCAGTTCTGCGATGCGCCGGTCGCGCTCCTGCAGCGCCTGCTGCACGTCCTCGGCCTCGAAACGCACGGGGATGTACTTGGGGCAGTTCCAGTCGAAAGCTTCGACATGGATCCGCATCTCGCGCTCGGTGCGCCCCGCATCCGCGGATTCGTGTACCGACAGCCGGCCCAGCAGCTTCATGCGATGCCGATGTGCGTAGTCCATCAGGATCATCGCCACGCGATCGTCCCTGGCGAGATTGCCCATACTGATGAACTGGCGATTTCCCGGCAGGTCCATGAACGACAGTGTCCGCGCGTCGAGTACCTGCAGGAACCCGGGGCTTCCGCCGCGGTGTTGCACGTATGGCCAGCCGGTCTCGGAGACGGTCGCCATGTAGAAACTGCGCTGCGCGCGGATGAGGGCGGCCTCATCCGGCCCAAGTTCGGCATTGCGGACCTCGTCGCCGGATTCGAACGCCCGCGCGTACTGCGCACGGCTGCCGTCGCGGGCCTGTATCTCGCGGACGGCGGGGGTGAAGGCGATGTTCGCGAACGCGTGTTTCATCTCGTTCTCCAAGCCTGTGTGCCCACCCCGCAGGAGGGGGCGAGCCGCGCGATAACCGTCATGGACGATTCCTGTGCACCGTGGGCCGGGGCATCCGCGCCCGCCGTCACTGCGCCGTATGCACCTGCGCCGGGCCGCCGGTGAGTTTTCCACGTGTCTTGGCGGTCTCGCCGAGATAGGCCAGCGCGAACTGGGCGAACTTGACGCTGTGCTGCGCCGATTCGCCCATCGTCGCCAGCGTGTCCTGGGTGGTGTGGATGTAGGGGAAGCTGCCGTTCGGGCCGCCGGCCTCGAACATCATCGCGGCGGGATAACCGGCGTTCGTCCATGAGGCGTGGTCGGAGCAGGCGTAACCGCAGGCGGTATTGCTGCGCGTCAGGCCCGTCGGCGCCAGGTAGGTATCGAACAGGGTGATGAAGAAGTTCTTCAGCGCCGTGTTGGAGTAGTCGGTGATCAACTTCATGTCCGTGACCGCGCCGAACTTGTAGTTGGTCATGTCCACCTGCAGCACGCTGACCACGTTGACGCCGTTGGCACGGAACGATTGCGCGATGGCGTTGGAGCCGCGCAGGCCGACTTCTTCCGCCGCATAGCCCATGAACTTCACCGTGCGCCGCGGCTGCCAGCCGTCGGCCAGTGCGATGCGCAGGGTCTCGGTGAGCGTGGCGATGCCGGAGGCATCATCGTCGGCGCCCGGCGCCAGCTGGTTGGGATCGTTCGGCGTATTGCCGTTGATCGAATCCAGGTGCGCGCCCAGCACCACGACCTCGTCGGGCAGGTCCCAGCCGCGGATGGTGAGGATGACCGAAGGCTGCGTGCTGCAATTGCTGCAGGCGGTGAACAGCTCCGTGGTGACGTCGTCGCGGCCGGCGGCGAGCGACTGCCAGTGTGTGCGGATCCACTCGGCCGACGTCTTGCCATGCGTGCTGGCGAAGTAGCGATTGCGGTAGCTCGAGAGGTGGTTGATGGTGTCGTAGATCCGCTGTTTCTGCACTTGCGGCAACCAGCCGTTCACGGTGTCCTGGTTGTCGAGCGTGTAGGCGGCGAGCAACGTCTTCGCCATCGCTTCCTTCGCCCGGCCCTCGGCGACGAAGGCCTCGGCCTGGGCGCGGGTAGGGAACGCGAAGTACCCGCCGCAGCGGTGTTCGTTGACGTGCACATAGCGGCTGATCTCGCCGAGCCGGTCGGCACGGGTTTCGGAAATCAGCACCGGCATGCCGCTGCTGTCGCGCCGCGCGACCGCGTTGCGGGCCATGCCGCGGATGCCCTGGTACGTCTCGCGCGAGGTCACGATGTACACCGGTGCGAACGGGTCGTCGGGGGACGATGTCGTCGTCGTGGCGACCGGCGCGGCCGTCCTGTCCATCCGAACGCGACGCAGGGAGGGCGCTTCTCCGGTCGCGGCCACGTGCGACGCGGCGGCCGCGCGCGTGGCGGTCGATGGCACGGGTCGCGGGGTGTCCGAACGCACCATCACGACGCTGGCCACCAGGGAGAGCAGGAGCGTCGTCGGGCCGAGCAGGAACGGTTTCATCGTGGCATCTCCCGGATCACGGCCTGCGGCGTAGCGGTTGTCACGCTACCACTTTCATGGCGGCGCCACGCGTGCAGAAAGGGGGAGGGCGAACGGAGTTTGTGGCGAACGGGCCCGCGCGCCGCAGGGTGGCAGCGCCGCGACAGGCATGCTGTAGTAACGCCGCGCGCCCTGGGGAGGGCGCCCATGCCAGGGGATGACCTCGATGAGGAACTATGTGGGCCTGTGCGCCCTGTGGATGGCGCTGCTGCCGGCCACCAGTTGGGCGCAGGCCTCCTGCGTGAAGCCGGTGTTGCCGGACACCGAAGTAGAGGGATGGCACGAGAGTTCGATGGGCGGCGTCATCGTGGGTACCGCGCAGTACCGCATTCACGCGAAGACCAGTTCGCGCCATGAAACCGTCACCCTGGGCATCGCCTTCAGTCACCGGTCCGACGACGAATCGCACGCGACGAGCCTTCCTGCCGTTCGCGAGCTGCCGGACCTGATGACGGCCAGCCTGCAGGTGCGCTTCGTGCGGAAGGACGGAGCGCCGCCGCGAGGCTGGGATGCCGACGAGGTGGACATCCTGCTCGACGGCAAGCGCTTCCCGGCCGGCATGGGGGTGATCGGCGCACCCAACCGTACCCATGACATCGCCGCCAACTGGGAAGTCTGGTTCAGCGACCAGGACCTGTTGGCTGCCATGGAGAACGCGCGCGAGATGGAAGTGCGGATGCGCCACACGCCCACGGCATCCTTCGCCACGTTCTATTTCGACATCTCGTCGTTCAAGGGCCTGCGCGCGCAACTGATCCCGTACTGGCGCTGCACCGCCGCGCCCTATCACTACTCGCACCGCCATTGAGCCCAGCGGGTAGCGGACACGTCGTGCTACTCGGCGACCGTGCCGCCCACCTTGAGCACCACGCGATAGTCGCCCGGCGGCGCGTTGCCCGCGCTGTGCGGATGCGGCTCCAGCGAGTCCAGCCATAGCGTATGCGCGCCCACGCGCTGCACATCCTGCGGCGGCGTGCCGCCCCCGCGCCAGGGCAGGGAGACGACGTGCGGATCGATGCCGGGGCCGGCCACCCATACGAACGCATGTGCTTCGCCTGCCCATACGCAAGTGACGTCCGACGGACAGCGGCTGTCGCGGTAGCCCACGAACTGGACGGACAGCCCGTCCACGGTGGTTTCCTGCTGCCACGCGAGCGTGACCGTCCGGTCCGCGGGGGCGGGATCGTTGCGTGCCGCCGATGTCGGCGTGCAGGCACTGAGCAGCAGGAGCACGGCGGTGAGGCAGAACGGGAATCGGGTCATGGCGCGTCCGGGAGGATGAGGGGTCGACGCATAGGAGAAACCCGTCCGCATGAACGTAGCGTCACCTATGCCGGGACGCGCGCAGGGCACGCAAGGGCTAGCCGTCCAGCAACTCCTGCAGGTACTCGTCGGACTGGTCGATGCGGAACTCGCACCACATCGGCAGGTGATCGGACATCTGGTAGGTGCGCCAATCGCGGAAGGTCTTCGCGTTGGTGTCGCCGAACGGGGCTGCGTAGGCGGGTTCGTCGTGTTCCAGACGATAGACGTAGTCGAAGAAGTCGAACACGCCGGCCTTGCCCGTCGCCGTCATGCGATTGAGGTCCTTCAGGTAGGCGATCTGGTCGTAGTGCTTGTCGTGCTTGACGTTCGAGCCCGGGATTTCCTGCAAGCCTTCCGGCACCTTGAAGCCGGCCGAGGTAAGCGCCTCGAAGGTCACGTCGTCCCGATTGAAGATGTTGAAGTCGCCCAGCGCGATCAGGTTCTCGCGGAACTCCTCGTATCCCTCCGGGACGTAGACCGGGCCGCTCTGAAGGTCGACGGCATGCTTCTTCAACGTGTTGGCGAGGTTCTTGATCTCCGCCAGCCGTTGCGGATCCACCGCCACGCCCTCGCCGTAATAGATGTGCACGGTGCACAGGTTGAGTTGCGACCACCCGGCCTTGAAGCCGCACAGATAGGGGCTTCGCGCGAACTGCACCACAGGCGTGGCCTTCTTCGACGAAGGGAGCACGACTTCGGCCGCCAATCCCGAGAACGTCACCTTGCGCTTGTCGTACAGGAAGGCCATGCGCTCGGCGTTGCCGGACTGTCCCAGCGTCACGTCGGTAACGACGTAGTCCCACGACGTGCCGAGCAGGCGGCGCACGGTCTGCAGGCCGTACAGGCTGGTCTTGATCTCCTGCAGCGCGATCAGGTCGAAACGCTGGAGGATCTCGGCGATGAAGTAGTAGGCGTCCGCGCTGCGCGGGCCGTACTTGCCGCTGTCGAACTCGCGGATGTTCCAGGTGGCGAGCAGCAGGGTGTCCGTTGCGCTGCGCGCGGGAATCCCTTGTTCGATGAAGCCGGCCCGCAGGCGCTGCAGACCCTGCACGATGCGCTTGCGGTCGGCCTTCTTGTAGGTGGCGTCCTTCAACCCGGCGTAGTACGGCATGCAGTGCTCCTGTCCTGGGGTGGCGTGCGGATGTCATCCGTTGCAGCACGGCGTCCGTACCGACAACGCCGCGCAACGCGCGCGTAGGCCAGCAGAACGCAGGGAAATGCGTGTAGCTGATGAGCGTCGTCGGTCGCGACCGCCCTCCCTGGCAGTCGCAACGCGAACGGCAGCGACTCACGCCTTGGACGCGCCGCCCGGCAGGTCGCGGTCCGAGGTGATGGACAGTCCATCCGGCAGTTCGATGGCGTCGAACTGCGCCTGCACCGTCTGGAGCAGCGCTTTCTGCCGGCCTTCGGACAGGGTCTGCGCGAGCGCATCGATGGTGGCCAGCACCTGCAGGTCGCGCGCGAGTTCCGGCCGGATGCCCTCGCCGCCGAACCACGGCGGTTCGCGACGGGGCGGGAACTCGAAGAAGGGTTCCACCCAGACGATGATGGGGATGCGGATCCACTTCAGGCAGATCTTGGTGATGGGATGGCGGAAGATGCAGATGTAGCGCCATGCGATGATCATGGTGACCTCCGATGTCGGGCGGGATGTGCCCATCCGGAATGACGCGTCGCGTGCGATGGACCGGCTAGCTGGAGCCACCGTCTGTCGGCGGTCGCGCGACGCATCGTGTCCAGCGGCGCTCGCTTCCGCGGCAAGGATGAAGTCCGGATGCTTTGCCGCGGATGCGGCGACGGACGGTAAGTCCCGCTAGGCAGGATTGGATTAGCGTGGCTTGCAGGCCAGCATCACTGGCGCTGTCGTCGAACAGGGAGGTGAGCGATGGTGACCTTGCCCTTGCGGATCCGCCGCGCACGTGCCGTGGCGCGCATCACCCAGTCCGAACTCGCGCGGCGCCTGGACGTGAAGCGCAGCGCGGTGAGCCAGTGGGAGAGTGCCCACGGCACCACGCCGAACCTGGCCCATCTGATCCGGATCGCCGTGGAGACCGGCGTCGCCTTCGAGTGGCTGGCGACGGGACGCGGCCCGGTGCGGCTGGATCACGAGCTGCCGGACGAAGCGGTGGTGTTGAGGGATTTCGCACAGGACGCACTGGAGAGCCGCGGCCTGCAGGCGCTCAGCCGCCTGTCGCGGCCGAAGAAGCAGGTGGCCGTGACGATCATCGAGTTGCTGAGTGGCGTCATTGCGCCTGCGGCTGGAGATGCACGAACGCCGTAGCGCGGTTGTCCACGTCCCTGCCTCAGGGGGTCTTTGATGGCGCTCGTGCGAGCTTCGCGCAGCGTTGCGCCAAGCGCTCCGCCAGTGCCAGCGTCGCCGGCGACGCGCCTGCAGGGTGATGCAGCGCCAGCCAGACGTGCGGCGCTGCCGGCGCGCCGTCACGTGGGCCAAGGATGCGATGCGCGGGCAAGGCGGCGCGGCGAGGCAGCAGGCTGAGCCCCAGGCCATCCGCGACGGCGGCCTGCAGACTGGCCAGCTGCGGGCTGACGTAGGCGACATGCCAGCGGCGTCGTTGCGCATCGAGCCAGCCGAAGAGTTCTTCGCGGTAGAGGCCGCCTTCGGGGAACACGGCCACCGGGACGGAAGATCGCGAAAGGCAGGGATGGCGACGGCTGTCCAGCCATGCGAGCGGCTCGCGCCAAGCCTGTACGGCGCGCGCATGGCGCTGCTTCGCCAGAACGAGGTCGTACTCGCCGCGTTCGTACGCCGCCAGCAACTGCGGGCCCAGGCCGGTGGTGACCTCCAGCCGCAGGCCGCTGCCCCATTGGCGTGCGAAGGCCGCGAGTACGGGAGTCAGCAGGCGACCGCCGAAATCCTCCGGTACGCCCAGGCGCACCGTCTCCTGCGTCGGCGTTCCGTCCATCGCCGCCCGCGCCTCCGCGCCCAGCGCGAGCAGTCGCCGCGCGTAGCCGAACAGGCGCTCGCCGGCTTCGGTGGTGGTGGGGCGCGTGCCGCTGCGGTCTACCAGGGAATGGCCGACGTCTTCTTCGAGCCGCCGCAAATGCTGGCTGACCGTCGACTGCGTGAGGTGCAGGGCCTGCGATGCGCGCGTGAAGCCACCGTGCTCGATGACCGCGACGAAGGAGCGCAACAGGATCGGGTCGTACATGGTCATCGCATATCCCACTGGCTGCAATGGAGGTATTTAATTTTACGATGGCCCAGGATGCCGCTAGGCTTCCGGCATGACCGGATCCGTCCGGCGAATCCACGAGGTCCGGGAGGACGCGATGACGATGATGACGCAGGCCAGGGCGGCGGCTGCGAGGGCCCGTGTCCTCCTTGCACTCGGCGTGTGGTGCCTGGCGCCGACGGTCCATGCGCAGGTGAACGATACGAGCGTCGACCTGCTCGTGCGCGATGTCACCGTGATCGACGTCAATGATGGCAAGCGCCTGCCGCATCGCGACCTGGTGGTCGATGACGGGCGCATCGTCGCCATCGTGGCCACCGGCGAGGCGCGCGTGGGCAAGGCGAGGGAGACGGTCGAAGGCCGCGGCCTGTTCGCCACACCCGGCCTGTGGGACATGCATGTGCACTTCGGTGGCGGTGCGGCGCTTATCGAAGAGAATCGCGCGTTGTTGCCGCTGTACGTGGCGCACGGCATCACCGGCGTGCGCGATGCCGCCGGCGACCTGAGCGACAGCGTGTTGGCCTGGCGCGAGGCAGTGGCTGCCGGCCGCGAGCTGGGGCCACGCATCTTCACCTCGGGGCCGAAGATCGAAGGCAAGGATTCGATCTGGCCCGGCGATCTCGAAGTCGAGGACGAAGCCGGGCTGGACGCCGCGCTGGACAGCCTGGTCGCGCGGAAGGTCGACTTCATCAAGATCACCGACAACACGCTGAGCCCGTCGCTGTTCATGTCGGCGCTGAAGAAGGTACGTGATCGCGGCCTGGTCAGTTCCGCGCACATCCCGATGGCGGTGTCCGTGGCGGATGCGAGCGCAGCCGGGCTCGGTTCCATCGAGCACATCGCCTACGCCTACAAGGCCGGCGCGCCCGACGAGGCGGAACTCAGTCGCGCCTTCGCCGCGGGAACGCGCGACGCGCGTGCGGTGTGGTCGGGCGCGGAAGCCAGTTTCACGCCCGATCGTGCGCTGGCCGCGTACCGCCGGCTCGCCGCCAACGGCACCGCGGTCACGCCCACGCTCAACGGCAGCCGCGTGGTGGCTTACCTGGACCAGAACGATCACGTCGGCGACGACTACCTGCAGTACATCGGCCCGGGCCTGCAGGCGACCTACGCATGGCGTATCGAGCGTGCAGCCAAGGACGACGCCGCGGCGATCGCCCTGCGACATGCGCGCTTCGAGCGGCAGGCCGCGATCCTGCCGCTGCTGCAATCCGCGGGCGTGCGCATCCTGGCCGGCACCGATGCCGGGTTCCTCAACTCCTTCAACTACCCGGGTGTGGGCCTGCACGACGAGTTGGACCTGTTCGTCCGTTACGGCCTGACCCCGTTGCAGACGCTGCAGGCCGCCACGATCAACGGTGCGCGGTTCCTGGGGCACGACGATACCCACGGCACGCTGGTGCCCGGCAAGGCGGCGGATATTGTGTTGCTGCGTGCCGATCCGGTGGTGGACATCGAGGCCGTGCGCGCGATCGACACCGTGATCCTGCAGGGCAAGGTGCACGACCGTGCCGCGCTCGATGCGATGCTCGAGGATGTGCGCACGCGCGTGGCGGCCATGCGGACCGCGCCCTGACCCGGCGCGCGCGCGCGAGACGCTGACACGACGCACACAACCGACGGGCTAGGCTGGGATCCCCTGCAACAGGAATCCCCCTCATGTCCCCGAGCACCCGCGAAGACGTCATCCTGCAGCTGGACCGCGTGGACACGGCGCTGGAAGCGCCCGAGGCCGACAAGGCGGCGATCCTGCGCGAGGCGGTGGAGTGGCTGGCGGATCATCCGCCGAAGAAAGCCGCCGACGCGTTGTACTACCGTGATCGCCTCGACGTCATCCGCGAGCGCCACGGCGCCGCGTGAGCGGCCTCAGGCCTGGTACTGCTTCTCTTCGATGAAGCGCGAGCCGGCCAGGCGGTTGATGGTGTTCTTCACCTGGATGCGTTCGCCGTTGTGATGGGCGACCGAGCGCGCGAGTTCGACGAACTCGGCATCGAAGGCCTGCGCGGCTTCCTTCGCCCGCAGTGCGTCCTGCACGTCCCACATGCGTTCGTTGATCGCGCGGAGGTCGGCCATCAATGCCGACAATTCGGCTTGCTGCTCCACGAGGGGCGCCCACAGTGCCTCCAGGCCATCCTTCTCCACCTGCACATGTGCCCGCTTGCCGGCATCGTCGATGCGTTCGGCCTTGATCTCGAGGATGGACAGTTTGTCGGCGAGTTCGCCGATGGAGACGGGGATCTGGATGGTGTTCATGCGGGCATTCTAGCGCCGTGCCTCGTGCCTCGTGCGCCGGCAGCGCATGGCATGATGCGGTCCCGCACCCGACCCGGCCGGAGGCCCTACCGCATGCTGCAGCGAATCCTCGTGGCGTTGCTCGCTCTCGGCCTGTCCCCGCTGGCGATGGCCGCGCCCTCGCAGGTGCGCATCACCCACGAAGATGGCCGCTACGTGCTGCGGGTGGACGGGCAGCCCTTCCGCATCAAGGGCGCCGGCATGGCCGGTGCGGGGTCGGCGGCGTTGGCGGCGCGCGGCGGCAATTCGTTCCGCACCTGGGACACCGGCACCGACGTGGCCGACGTGCGGGCCATGCTGGACGAGGCGCAGCGCCACGGGCTGAAGATCGCGATGGGCATCGCGGTGGGCAACGAGCGGCACGGGTTCGATTACGACGATGACGCCGCGGTGGCCGCGCAGCTCTCGCGCATCCGCGAGGAAGTGAACCTGTACAAGGATCACCCGGCGGTGCTGATGTGGGTGGTGGGCAACGAACTGAACCTGCACTACAGCAATCCGAGGGTATGGAATGCAGTGGGTGCGATCACCGACATGATCCATCGCGAAGACCCCAACCACCCGGTGATGACGACGCTGGCGGGCTTCGACAAACGGCTGATCGACCTGCTGAAAGCGCGCGCACCGTCGCTGGACCTGATCGGCATCCAGCTCTATGGCGACATCGGCGCATTGCCGGAAAAGCTCAGCACCAGTGGATGGACGGGTCCGTATGTCGTCACCGAGTGGGGCCCTACCGGCCATTGGGAAAGTCCGCTGACGTCGTGGAAAGCGCCGGTCGAGGACGACGCCACGCGCAAGGCGCAGCTGTTGCAGCAACGCTACGAGCAGGTGATCGCCGCGGACACGACGCAGGGCCTGGGGTCGTACGTGTTCCTGTGGGGGAACAAGCAGGAGCGCACGCCGACGTGGTACGGCCTGTTCCTGCCGGGCGGCGAGAGCACGCCGGCGGTGGATGCGATGGAGTACGTGTGGACCGGCGCCTGGCCTTCCAACCGTGCGCCGTCGGTGGCGCCGTTGCACCTGGACGGACGCGTGGCCACCGAGAGCGTCACGCTGCAGGCGGGCAAGCCCTATGCCGCGAAGATCGCGGCGCAGGACGCGGACGGCGATGCACTGGAGTATCGCTGGACCATGCTGCACGAAACCACGGCCACCAGCATCGGCGGCGACCGGGAAGACGTGCCGCCGGCGGTGAAGATCGCGCTGCACGGCGATGGCAAGGGCGGACTGCGTTTCGACGCGCCCAAGAGGCCGGGCGCGTACCGTTTGTTCGTCGAAGTGCTGGACGGCCAAGGACATGCGGCCTACGCCAATCTGCCGTTCCGGGTGGAAGATCGCTGACGCTGCATTGCGCGCGCTGCCGGACTGCGATGGAATAGCGCCAAGCGCCCGGGGGGGCGCCTTCAAGGGGATCACATGCGGAAGTGGATGATGGGCCTGCTGTTGCAGGCCGGCGTGGTGGTGGCCGCGTTCGCCCAGGAGCAGGTACCGTCGCCACCGGCACCGCCGGAGACGGGCAACCTGGTCGTGGAGATCAAGCCGTTCACCAGCGAGCAAGAGCTGCCGGCCAAGGCGGCCGAACAGTTGAAGAGCGGCGGACTGGAATGGGGCGTGCGCGACGGCAAGATGGTGTTCTCGATGGTGGGCAAGCAGTTCATCGACTTTCCGCTCAACCACATGACGCGCTACGGCCAGCAGGAAGGCCTGTCGCTACCGGCCGGCGAATACCGGGTGACCGGCATCGGCCTGGAGATGCACACCAGTTTCAGCGTCAAGAAGGTGCTGGAGCGCGGTGCATTCTTCAATGAGGATGCGGTCGTGTTTCGTATCGAACCCGGCAAGACCACCACGGTGTCGATCAATCCCATCATCCGCAAGGATGCGATCTTCGGCAGCACGTTCTACGTGCCTACGTTGATGGCGAGCGTGCGCAATGAGGCGGGCGAGACCCCGGCGGTGGCGTTGAACGTGCGTGGCCCCACGTCGATCGCCTGGCCGCAGTACACCGGCCCGCTGAAGTTCGTCCCGAAGTGATCGGTCGCCTGGGGATGCCGTGATGAATGTGCTCAAGGCGGGTTTCTTCGTCGCAGTGGCCGCCTTGGCCGTCCTGGCGGCACGCGAATACGTGCCCCGGGACGCCGTCCAGGCGTTGACCGCGCGTTTCACGGGCGGACCTGCCCAAGGATCCAGCGCCGCCAGCCGGCATGGGTTCGTGGATATCCCCCTGCCGGATGGCCAGTCCGGGCACCACGTGGTGATCTTCGCGCCGGTGAACTGTCCGTCGGATGCGGCCCAGCGCGCGGAAGCCTTGGCGCGCCGGCTCGACGATGCCGGCATCCCTTACACGCGCTCGCAGGACGCGAACTTCAGCACGCTGTCTTCGCAGGACGACGCCAATCGGGTGATGTCGGTGATGAACGGGCCGATCCCGGTGGTCTTCGTCCGCAAGCGAGCCCGCGCGAACCCGGACGCCGACGCCGTGGTGGCCGAATATCGCGGCGGTTGACCCTGCAGCGTTCCACCTGCAGGGTCGACCCCGGCTGTTGCGCTGCAGCATAATGGCGGGATGGATGTCGCACCTCCCCCCGCTGCCTCTCCTTCCGTCGCCGACGCGCTGACGCCCCGCCAGATCGGCCTGATCCTGTTCGCGCTGACGCTGGGCGGCTTCGCCATCGGCACCAGCGAGTTCGCCAGCATGGGGCTGATGCCCAACATGGTGGCGTCGCTGGGCGTGACCGAGCCGCAGGTGGGCCACCTGATCAGCGCCTACGCCCTGGGGGTCGTTGTCGGTGCCCCGTTGTTGGCGATCCTCGGTGCGGGCTGGAAGCGCAAGACCCTGTTGCTCGCCCTGATGGGTTTCTACGTGTTGGGCAACCTGGCTAGCGCTTTGGGGCCCACCTACGAAAGCCTGCTGGTGTTCCGTTTCATCGCGGGCCTGCCGCATGGCGCCTACTTCGGCGTGGCGGCGTTGACGGCGGTGGCGATCAGTCCGCCGAACAAGCGCGGACGCGCGATCAGCCTGGTGATGCTGGGCCTGACGCTGGCCATCCTCATCGGCAATCCGCTGGCGACCTGGCTGGGCCAGGTGATCGACTGGCGCTGGGTGTTCGCCTTCGTCGCGCTGATCGCGCTGGTGACCGCCACGCTGCTGGCGATCTGGTTGCCGACAGGCATCGACGGCGCCAGGGCGCATCCGCTGGACGAACTGCGCGCGTTCAACCGCGTGCAGGTGTGGCAGGCGCTGGGCATCGGTGCGATCGGTTTCGCCGGCATGTTCTGCGTCTTCAGCTACCTGGCACCGACGATGCTGGACGTGACGCGCGTATCGCCGGCGTGGATCCCGCTAGGCCTGGCCGGCTTCGGCGTGGGCGGCGTGATCGGCAATTTCGTCGGTGGCTGGCTGTTCGATCGCATGCAGCTGCGTGGCGTGTGGATCGTGCTCGCGTGGGCGGTGGCGATGCTGCTGCTGTTCCCGCTGATGGCGCAGACGCTGCCGACGATCCTGCTGGCGACGGTGGGCATCGGCTTGATGGGCGCGCTGGGCCCGATCTTGCAATCGCACCTGATGGACGTGGCCGGCGAAGCGCAGACGCTGGCGGCCGCGTCGCACCACGCGGCCTTCAACACCGCGAACGCACTCGGCCCGTGGCTGGGTGGCATGGCGATCACCGCGGGCTTCGGCTGGACCTCGACGGGCTACGTCGGCGCGGCGATGGCGGTGGCCGGCCTGCTGATCTATGCATGGGCGCAGCAGACCCTGCGCGCCGGCGAGGCCGCGGATGCCGTCGCTTGCGAGTCGTCGCGCTGAGCGAAGCGCCGACGAGGCTCGTTACTCCGGCGAAGAGGCCGTAGGCGGCGAACCCGAGCGCCAGCGGCGCGTGGTGCGCTGGAAGAACTGGCTGTTCGGGATCTGCAGCACCGTGTCCCCGCGCAGCGCGTCCTCTTCCAGCAGCGTGGTGTAGAGCAGGTTGATGTCGATCACCCGGCCGCGGAGCCCGGGCTTGTCGCCGTTCTCGAGCACTTCGATATGGTCGTGCACGCGGAACGGACGGGTGGTCAGGATCAGTACGCTGCAGAAGATGTTCGACAGCACGCTCCATGCGGCGAAGAAAGCCACGGCAGCGACGGCGGTGAAGCCGGTGAGCGCCGTCCACAACACGCTACCCGACACACCAAGCCGGCCCAGTGCGAGCATGAACGCCGACATGTAGACCAGCACGCCCAGCAGCCGGCGTGCGCTGACCGCGACCTGCGCCGGCAGGCGGTAGCTGTCGCAGATGCGGCGCACGATGATGCGCAGCACGCGCAGGAGCAGCCAGGCACCGAGCAGGATCGCCATCGCCTGTGCGATGGGGATGGCGACATCCGCGCCTTCGCGCAGCCAGCCCGCGAACTGCGGCCAGCTCATCGGTACACCTGTCGGAAAGAATGCGCGTACGAGACGTCGATGCAGGTCTTCATGCGGAAAGGGTGACGGCGTACGCCTGCAGGGTCAAGGTTCGAAGGGATGCGCTTTGCCGCACGCGTAGACGTGGTTGTAGTCGCTGGACATGCATTGGTAGAAATCCCGCCGTACGCCCGTGGCGGCTTCGCAGTCCTGCACGGTGAGTACGCCCAGCAGTGCCTTCAGCGCGGGTGTGGCGGCGTCGTAGGCGGCTTGCGTCATGTAGCCGCCGCGCAGGTTCTTCTCGCCCACTTCCAGCATGGTCTCGACGCCCCAACGCGCGTTCTCGACGGCCTTGCCGCAGGCGAGCGAAGGCGCTTCCTCTTGCACGCTCGACAGATGTTCCGCGATCGCCGCGACATCGGCCTGAACCGTGGCAGGCAATGGGCGAGGTGGCGCGTCTTCCCCTGCCCGTGCACCGGACGCAAGCACCAGCAGCGCCGAGAGTGAGAGAAAGAGCAGGCTGCGGAAGGCTTGGCGAGGCGCCATGGATTTGATGAATGATTGAAACAGGGTTTGCATTGTAGGGTGGAAGGCTGCGCCACGGTGGCCGGCGCGCGGGCGCTTGTGGAGGTTCGCGCCGCTTGCAAGAATGCACGAGCGCCGGAGCGGGCGCAGGTGCTGGCAGGAAGCGGCACCCGTCGTACCGGATCGCCCGACTTTCCACTATGTGAGGACCACATGACCTACAAGCTACTTGCCGCCATCGCGCTCGCATTGTCGAGCGTGGCGCCCGCCGCCCTGGCGGGTGAATGCGAGGACAACTTCAGCAAGTCCGGCAGCATCTTCTCCGGCACCGATTTCTCCAGCCGCGTCACCGTTCCCGATCTGTCCGTCAAGGATGCGATGGGCCAGGTTCGCGGGATCATGATCGGCGAGAAGATGGACGTGATCACCGAAGACGCTGAAACCGGCACGATGCTGGTGGAACAGCGCTCCACCGGCACGACGCGCGCCATCCCCACCTTGATCGCCATCAGCGGTGAGGGCAACGCGGCGACGGTGCAGATGACGGTGAAGACCGAGAAGGGACAGATCGCGAAAGCGGACGCGATGCGCCCTTACATGTGCCAACTGCTGGCCAAGGTCAAGGGCGGCAAGGAAGGCCGTGCCGCCGCCGCGCAGGGGGCGAAGACCCAGAACAACGCGGACGTGACGGTGAAGGATGTCTACGTGTTTTCACGCGAGATCGCGCGGGAAGCCAAGGGCAACGCGGTCGCCGTGACGGCGCGCCACAAGGGCCGCCACTACGCATTGCGTGGCCGTGTGGATTACGTGCAGGAAGACGGCGAGGACTACAACGTCTCGTTCGAGATCCCGCAGCCCGGTTCCGGGCTGTTGCAGGTACCCGGCGACAACGAGCCGCGTGTAGGCGTGGCGTGCCTGTTCAAGCCCAACCAGTTGGCCAACGTGTTGACCTTCCGCAAGGGCGACAAGGTGACGTTCAAGGGCCAGTTCCTGCGCTATGACGACTTCAAGCGCGTGCTCTGGCTGCAGAACTGCACGCAGACGCGTTGACACGCACATCCTGCGAACGAGAAAGGCGCCCGTAGGGGCGCCTTCTTCGTTGGGACTCTTCGATCAACTGTCCTGGCGGCGGTAGACACCCACGTTGGTGTAGCGGCGACCGTCACTCAAGTGGCCATGCATGCGGATCACCAATGTGTCGTCATCGACAAGCTCGCGCTCCGACCACTGCACTTCCTGGCCGTCGTGCCACGTCGTCGAATGGAGTTGTGTGGGCGACACGGATTCGAAGCTGAGCGCATCCGCGTGCGGTGTGCTGTGGTACGGATACTGCGCGCCGTCGGCGCGACCGTCGAACGCGACACGATAGCGTTTGCCATTGGCGCTCAGCCATTCCGATGCGATGGATAGCTTCCCGTCCTTCGCGCACGACAGCCGGTAGCGCGCGCTGCGCGGCGGACGCCCGAGTTGGTAGTCGCACTGCTCGGGAAGCAAGTGCCAAGTACCGACGAAGGCAGAGGCGGCGTGGGTCGTCATCAGCGCTCCTTGCGCGAGCAGCGATCGAGGGCATCCCCGGGACCACCATGCTAGCGAGGACCCCCGGGGCGTCGGCTGCCAACGTCGTCGCAATTTCACGCACGGACGGGGCGTGGAGCGAGATCCCTTGGCGGATGCCCGCTGCAAATGTGACGAGGAGTGCGACGTACTGCCCAGCATCACGCGCGCAGGGCCTTTAGGCGGCAAGCACTCAACGCGTGCGGGAGGTCAACGCATCGATCAGGCCATCGGTGGTGAGGATGGCGTGGGCGTAGGTCGGTGCATTGATCTCGTGTGCCGCGTGCATCGCGGCCGTGCTGGCCGCGGCGGTGGCGTCACGGACGAGGGTGACGTGGTAGCCGAGTTCCGAAGCGAACCGACCTGTTGTTTCAATGCAGGTGTTGGCGATCAATCCCACCAGGATGACGTGGGTGATGCGGTGCTGCTTCAAGAGATAGTCCAGATCGGTGTTGGCGAAGCCGCTGCTGCCCCAGTGCTCCTTGACCATCATGTCGCCGGGCTGGGGGACGAAGTCCGGATGCCATTCGGCGCCCCAACTGTCCTTCGCGAACGGCTGTACGCGTGCCGTGCCTAGCTGGTAGGGAGTGGGATGGTCCCAGCCCTTGAAGTCGTCTGGCTCGAAACGATGGTGTGGCACGAAGAATACGGGCAACCCCGCCTGACGTACGCAGGCCACGACGGCGCGCAGGTGTGCGTGCAGGTCGACGCTTCGCGCAACCTCCGCGACCAGCGGCCAGAGCTTGCCTCCTTCCGAGAGGAAATCGTTGTACGGGTCGATGAAGAGCAGCGCAGTGCCCCCGGCGGGGTATCCCTGCATGGACATGACGACGTCCTTTTGGCGGCGCGGATGAGCACCCGCGCCGGCAGCATCGCGCCGTCCGTGCGTCCCGCCTTGCACGGGCGTGCGGTCATCCGCCGCCGCCCGTCAGGGCGGCAGGTACGCGCCGGCATCGCCCAGGTGGCTGAACAGGAAAGCACGCGCCTTGCGCCAGTCGCGTCGGACGGTGCGTTCGGTCACCTTCAGAACGCCGGCGATCTCGTGCTCGCTGAGGCCGCCGAAGTAGCGCATTTCCACCACCTGGGCCAGCCGTGGGTCCAGCTTGGCCAGGTCGTTCAGGGCCTCGTCCAAAATCAGCAATTGCTCCAGACGCGAACCCTGCGCGGGCTCTGTGGTCTCGTCCAGCGGTAGCAAGTCCATGCCTTCGCCGCGTTTCTCGGCCAGCGCCCGACGTACTTCGTCCAGCAGGACGAAACGCATCGCCCTGGCGATCAGCGCCACCAGATGGGCCCGGTTCTCCACGCTGAAGTCCGCGCTGGCCAGCTTCAGCCAAGTCTCGCTGATCAATGAAGTGGGCGAGCGCATGTGGCCACGCCGCTGCTGGCGGATCTGGGACCGGGCGATCTGGTGCAGGTCGCGGTAGAGCAGCGAATAAATGCGGTTCCAGGCCCCCGCCTGGCCGCTCTCCACCGCGCCCAGCAACTGGGTGACGGATTGCTCGTCCGCTGCGGGGATTGGACCCACGAAGGGGGGGATTTGCGGCAACGCCGCCCCCTTCGAGGGGTCGTCTGGGTCTCGCTGTCCCGTCATGTCCGGACTGCGCCTGTGATCACGATCTCACTCCATATATGACGCGGCGAAAGCCGGTCATGCAAGCCGTAACCGCCACTTCGTAAATGAGGGCCTCCAGCGAGGAATGGGTGGGGGCAGGGGCGGGCAATTGCGGACATCGAGGGGTCAGCGCGGAATGTCGACAAGAGGGTGCCATGCGTAGTCTGAAGAAAGTCTGTGGTGTGAGTTTTCTGGATGTCCTGTCGATGGGGTTGCCGACGCGGGAGATGGTCGTGCGGGGTGATCGTTATGCGGTATGACGCGCCGATGCTCCTGTCGAGGGAAGAGCGTGATCCGCATGTGCCGGGTCAGGCGCCAGCCGCGATCATGGGCACTGCGCCGACGCTGCCGCAGGGCCTGGGCCCGCGCGCGATCAGCCAGTGGTCGATCATGCAACGGCTCAGCGCGCAGGAATGGCAGATGCTGATGAACGCGCTGCCAGGTCGCGTCGGTGCGCGTGCGCGCCACGGGGGCAATACCCGTCGTTTCATCGAAGCCGTGCTGTGGGTGGCACAGACCGGTGCGTACTGGTCCGATCTGCCCCGTGAGTTCGGATCGTGGCATGGCATCTACGTACGCTTCATCCGCTGGGCGCAGGACGGTAACTGGGGCGAGGTGATCGCGCGTCTGGACCCACAGGAGCAGCGTACGCAGGACCTGTAGGCATTGGTGCAGCGCTACCTGCAACGCAACAACACCAAACACCTCAGTCGGGTGATGCGGGCCTCCTAGCTTCCCGTGTATTTGCCCGACGAAAGATCGGGTTCATGAATACGGACGAAGGTGGGTGGCGCCTCTGCCCCTACTTTCGTCCGCAAGCTACCTGCCGGCGATATCCCCCGTCCGGCAGTTAGCGGACCGGCCCCGTCCCCATGGCGCCGGTCCATCGCCTGCCCTGCCCGACACAGGGCAGGCATCGCGCCTCGGCGCAAGAGGGGGAGGTGCAATGCCTCCCCCTCGTTTTCTTGGGCAGCCCTCACGTGATGATGCGCTCGGCTTAACATCGACCGGCCTAGGCTGGCACTCCCGATCCTCCAGGAGCTGCCGATGAGCACGCATGTCTTCACCGCACAGGATGCTTCCGGTCGACGCTGCCGGATCCAGCTCGTCCGCCACGACGAAGCCCCCCAGGCCTCGCTCGCAGCGACGGATACCCGCCCGATCTACGTGCTGGAAGATGGAAGCCATGTGCGCCGGATCGACAACGACACCTTCCAGGTGATCGGCACAGGGGCTTACGTCACCCGCGTGCCCGATTGAAGCTGCGGATGATGGAGTGCGTCAGTAGTTGACCGACGCCTCGAGGGGGGCGGAGTGCGTCCAGCCGGCGCGTGCGCCGAGGAAACCCAGCTCCACCAGCACCGCTGTGCCCACGACCTGCGCCCCTTGTTGTTCGACAAGTTGCACTGCCGCTTTCAACGTGCCGCCGGTCGCCAGGACGTCGTCCACAACGATGACGCGCGCGGCGGCGGGAAGCGCATCGACGTGCATTTCCAGCCTGTCGCGGCCGTATTCCAGTCCGTAGTCCAGCGACAGCGTGTGTGCGGGCAACTTGCCCGGTTTGCGCACCGGCACGAAGCCGACCCCCAGCTCGCGCGCAACCGCGGCGCCGAGGATGAAGCCGCGCGCTTCCACGCCGACGACCGCATCGATCGCAACGCCGCGCCAGGGCTCGGCCATCACGGCGATCGCCTCGGCGAAGGCGTCGCCGTCGGCGAGCACCGGCGTGATGTCCTTGAACAGGATGCCGGGCTTCGGAAAATCGGGGATGTCGCGGATCAGGTCGGTCCAGGCCATGGTGCGGCGATTCGGGGAGCAGGGGCGGTGATCCTAGCGCAGCGAGCCCGGCATGGGATGCACTCTCCCGTCACAGGCGGCTAATCAGCGACGACGGACGCGGCTATTCTCGCGCTCCACACTTTCTGGACGTTCCCCATGAGCACTGCCCTGACGATGCACCGCGCGTCCGTCCCCGTCCTGCTGCGCGCGCTGAAGAACCTGCGCCACGTGCTGGAAAAAGGCGAGGCCCACGCGCGCGAGAAGGGCTACGAGCCGACCCTCCTGCTGCAGTCGCGCCTGGCGCCCGACATGCTGCCGCTGGTGCGCCAGGTGCATATCGCTACGGACACTGCGAAGTTCGCGGTGGCGCGCCTGTCGGCCACGGAATCGCCGCGCTTCGACGATGTCGAAGCCACCTTCGGCGAACTGTATGCCCGCCTCGATGCCGTCTCCGACTACCTGCGCACCTTCGATGAAGCCGCGTTGCAGGGCAGCGAAGACCGCGCGATCACGCTGACCACGCGCACGCGCGGCGAACTCGTGTTCGATGGCCGCGGTTACTTGTTCGGCTTCGTGCTGCCCAACGTGTTCTTCCACGTCACCACGGCGTACGCGATCCTGCGCCACAACGGCGTCTCGCTCGGCAAGCTGGACTACCTGGGTCCCGACGCCTGAGATTCCCTCGCCGGGGCGGCGTGTCCGCTCCGGCCGCTGCCCGGCGTTGGACAGGAAGAGCCGCGCGATCCCTGCCGCGCGGCGGCTTCCCTGGGAAGCCGGATGCCTGGCGGCGAAGGAGTGCTGCGCGTGTCACGGCATGCGACACGGTCCTCCGATACTGTCGTTCGCGCCTCCACGCCATGCGACATATGCCGCATGGGCGGATGCCGGGACCACATCAGCGAGGGAAGCAGCGATGGCGACCGCATTACGGATCCTCTGTGTGCACGGCGTGGGCCAGCATCCGCCCGAGGGCGCTTGGCAACAGACCTGGGAAGACGCGATCCACGACGCCTGCCGGCAGATCGATGCCGAGCGTGCGATCGACATCCACTACTGCCACTACGACGACATCTTCGCCCAGCACACGGTGAGTCTGGGCGACACGCTGGAGGCCCTGGCGCGCCTGCTGGCCAATGGCATCACTGCACCGTTCCGGCGCGCACGCGGCGACGACTCGCGCTTGCGTCATACCGCCGGCATGGTGGTGAAGTGGGTCGAGAGCGCCACCTTCCGCAAGCAAACGCGCGACCGGCTGGTCCAGCGCATCGAAATGGTGAAGCCACACGTCGTGCTCGGCCACAGCCTCGGCTCGCTGGTCTGCTACGACACCTTCACCCACGAAGACACCCGCGCCACGGCCAATGGCCGCTACTTCGTCTCGCTGGGGTCGCAGATCGGCAATCCGTTCGTGCGTGGCGAGTACCAGGCCGGCCGCCTCAGCGCGATCGAGAAGGCGCGCTTCTGGTACCACCTCTACAACCGCTTCGACTCGGTGTTCACCGCGCGCGTGGCCATCACCGCCGACAACTTCCGCCAGGTGGACACGCACTTCGACATCCCCGGCAACGCCGACCACGCCGCCGAGGAATACCTGCGCCATCCGCAGGCGGTCAGCACGTTCTGGTTCGACGTGCTCAACGACGAGACCACGCGCATCACCCGTGCGCTGCGCGAGCAGCGGCCGGTGGCCGCGCGCGTGGCTACGCCGCCGAAGCGCGCGCTGCTGATCGGCATCAACGAGTATCCCGATCCCGACCAGCGCCTGGCCGGCTGCGTCAACGATGTGTTCCTGATGAGCGCGATGCTGCAGGAACAGGGGTTCGATGCCGGCGACATCCGCGTGGTTCTGGACGAGCGCGCCACCGCCGACGGCATCCGCGAGCGCGTGGACTGGCTGCTCGATGGCGTGCGGCCCGGTGACCAGCGCATCCTCTACTACAGCGGCCACGGCGCGCAGTTGCCCACGTATGGCCTGGGCGACCGGGTCGACCGCATGGACGAGACCCTGGTCCCCTACGACTTCGACTGGACCGAGGACACCGCGCTCACCGACGACTGGCTGTTCGAGCGCTACGTGCAGCTGCCCTACGATGTGGACTTCAGCATCATCCTGGATTGCTGCCACTCGGGTGGCATGTCCAAGGGCGGGCCGGCGCGCATGCGCGGCCTCAATCCGCCGGACGACATCCGCCATCGCACGATGAAGTGGAACGCGGCGCGCGAGATGTGGGTGCCGCGCGAGTTGGAAGTCGCCGAGCGCAAGCAGCTTGCCGTCGACCAGAGCACGATGCCGCTGGGCGACATGAGCGGACGGTTGGGCTACGCACTGCCTGTGCGCACGCTGCGGCTCGGGCAGGCGCGCCAGTTGCGCAAGCGGCTGGGCCACAAGGGTCCCTACATGCCGTTGCTGGTGTACGCGTGCCAGGAGGGCGAATTCGCCTACGAGTACGAACACGGCGCCATCCAGCATGGCGCGTTCACCTACGCGCTGGTGAAGAACTGGCGGAAGATGCTGCGCGGCGGCGCCGGCGATCGTCGCCGCCTGAAGGTCAGCGACCTGGTCAAGTACACCTCGCAGGAGCTGCGCGAACTGGAATACGACCAGACCGCCGCACTCGCCGGGCCGGAGATCCGCCTGTCGCGCTGGATGTAACCGGCGTCAGCCCGCCGCGGCGCATTCGCGCGCGCGCGCCAGCAGCAAGGCCTGCTCGCGCGCGTTGCGGGTCATCGCGGCGGCGCGTTCGAATTCCGCGCGAGCCTCGTCGTGTCGCGCCAGCTTGAACAGCAGGTCGCCACGCACGCTCGGCAGCAGGTGGTAATGCTTCATCGCCGGATCGTCCTGCAGCCGGTCCACCAGCGGCAACGCGCTCGCCGGACCGGTCGCCATCGACACCGCCACCGCGCGGTTGAGCTCGACCACCGGCGACGGGTTCACCTGGGCCAGTGCGGCGTACAGCGTGGCGATGCGCACCCAGTCGGTGGCGTCGGCCACGCGTGCGCGGGCATGGCAGGCGGCGATCGCGGCCTGCAACGCATACGGACCGAGCGCGCCACCCAGCTGTTCCGCGCGCGCCAGCGCGTCCAGGCCGCGCCGGATCAGCAACTGGTCCCAGCGGCTGCGGTCTTGGTCGAGCAGCAGCACGGCCTCGCCGTCCTTGCCCACGCGCGCATGCAGGCGCGAGGCCTGGATCTCCATCAGCGCGACCAGGCCATGTACCTCGGGTTCGGCGGGCGTCAGCGCGGCCAGCATTCGGCCCAACCGCAGCGCTTCTTCGCACAACGCGGGTCGTACCCAGTCGTCGCCGCTGGTGGCCGAATAGCCTTCGTTGAATACCAGATAGACCACGCCCAGCACGCTGGCCAGCCGCTCCTGCAATGCGTCGCCGCGCGGCACCTCGAAGGCCACGTCGGCCTCGGCCAACGTGCGCTTGGCGCGCACGATGCGCTGCGCCACGGTCGGCTCCGCCGCGAGGAATGCGCGCGCGATCTCGTCCGTGGTCAAGCCGCACAGCAGGCGCAGCGTCAACGCCACGCGCGCTTCCATCGACAGCACCGGATGGCACGAAACGAACACCAGCCGCAGCAGGTCGTCGTCGATGTCGTGGTCGAGCGCATCCTCGTCGCGGCTGCGACGCTCGTCCTGGATCTCTTCCAGCTCGCGCGCGAGTTCCTCGTGCTTGCGGTCCAGCAGCTGCAGACGGCGCAGGCGATCGATCGCGCGGCGTTTGGCGGTGGTCATCAGCCACGCTCCCGGATTGTCCGGCACACCGTCACGGGGCCAGGTCTCCAGCGCGGCGACCAGCGCGTCCTGCGCCAGTTCTTCGGCCAGGTCCAGGTCGCGCAGCATGCGGGCGAGCCCGGCGATCACGCGCGCCGATTCGATGCGCCAGACGGCGTCGATCGCGCGATGGGTGGGGGTGGTCGACATGGCGCGCATCAGACCACGGCGCCGCGGCTGGTGAAAGCCGCAGCGCAGCGAACAGGGGCGTCACCGTGTCCATCACGTGCGCCCCGCGCCATCACGCATCCTTTTCGCAGTTGATCATCCACGGCACGCCGAACTTGTCGACCAGCATGCCGAAGCGCACCGCCCAGAACGTCTGCGTCAGCGGCATGGTCACCTGGCCGCCGTCGGACAGCGCACCGAAGATGCGCTCGGCATCCTTGATGCTGTCGACCGACAACGACACCGAGCATCCCTTCACGCCCTCGTACGGATGCGCCGGATGGTTGTCCGAGCCCATCAGCACGGTCTGTCCGAACATCACGTTCGTATGCATGATCTTCTGCTTGTGCTCCGGCGGAAAATCCTCGCAGCCCTCGGTGCCGTCGAAGCGCATCATCGGCCCCAGCTCGCCGCCGGTGGCCTGCGCATAGAAGGTGAAGGCGGCCTCGCAGTCGCCGTTGAGGATCAGGTAGGGATTGACGTTCATGGTGGGCTCCTGGGGTGGTTGGGTGCAGGTCCTGCACGGCCTGCTCGTGTTCTCCGACGAACCGGCAAGGCCGGAATCGACAACGTCGGGGATGAAGATGCATTCGGTCCGGGCGCCCGTCAGCGGACGGCGTTGCCGGGATCGGCCGCAGCGGCGGCGATCGCCTCGCGCTGGCGCCGGGTCAGCTTGGCCAGGGCATGGCGATAGGACCACGCCACCAGGTCCTTCAGGTAGGCGCCGGGCACGGAGGGCACCTCCACCACGGTCACCCAGCGGTGCTTGCCCAGCCAGCGCGCCGGTTTGATGCCGGGCTGGTCGGTCAGCTCCAGGAAGCGCTCCGGCGCCACCTTGAAGCTGAAGCGCCACCGCTCCGGCTCGCTGGTCTTGAAGTAGGCGAAACGCTTCCCGCCCACCTCGTACACCAGGATGTTCGAGGGCTCCCCGTACAGCGTTTCCACGCTGCCCGGCAGGGCACGGCAATGGCGTTTGAGGGCGGCGACGTCCATGCAGGCGATGCTAGCGCCGCGAAGGCGCGCGTGGTGTGCAGGTGGGATGGGTTGAGGGCGGGGGTTGTCCTCGGTCGAACGCGATTGGCGTGGCAGCGTCTTCATTCATTGCGGCTACAGTGCCGCGTAGAGCGTCCATGCGATATCCGGGAGTTTCCGATGAACAGCCCCTCTGCCTTCACCCGCCTCGCCAAGAAAGCCTCCACCTTCACCGGCCGCCCCACGTGTTTCGCGCTAGCGCTGGGGACCATCGTGGTGTGGGCGGTCACCGGGCCGCTGTTCGGTTTCACCGATACCTGGCAGTTGGTCATCAACACCGGCACGACGATCATCACCTTCCTGATGGTCTTCCTGATCCAGAACACGCAGAACCGCGATACCGAGGCGATGCAGATCAAGCTGGATGAATTGATCCGCGTCTCGCGCAGCGCCAACAACGCGCTGCTGGATCTTGAAGAACTGGAAGAGAAGGAACTCGACGACCTGCGCGCGCATTACGAAGACATGGCGCGGCAGGCGCGCGAGGTGCAACAGGGGAAGGCGAAGCGGGGATAGCGGGAGCATGCTGGGATTGTGCTTCGCTTCATCCCAGCCTACGGCGGGCCGGGATGTTTGGTGCAAGAAGTGTTCGTAGGCTGGGATGGAGCAACGCGGAATCCCAGCGTCGCGATGTATGACGGTTCATGGCACGTCATCGTCCATGGAAGCTGGGATTGCGCTTCGCTTCATCCCAGCCTGCGGCGGGGCGGGATATTTGTTGCAAGGGATGTTCGTAGGCTGGGATGGAGCAACGCGGAATCCCAGCGTCGCGGATCTGTCTATGCCGAGTCATCGTCCATGGAAGCTGGGATTGCGCTTCGCTTCATCCCAGCCTACGGAGGCGTGCGATGGGCAGTGGTGCTACCCCAATCTTCCGTGTAAATGCCGCGCGCGACCCAGCGGCGGAACGAGGAATATGGCCAATCCCGTGCCGCCGCGACATGGCCGTGTTTGACCGGGTTGTAATGGATGTAATCCAGATGCCGCGCATAGTCTGCATCGTTGCGAATGCGATGTTCCCAATAGCGGCGTTGCCAGACCCCCCGCTCGCCTCTGCGCCGGCGGCTAGCGCTCGGTGCCACATCGTCTGTCACCTGCCCTGCGAAGCGTGCCTTGATCAGCCGCCATCGCAGCGGATAGTCATCGTCGTCGGATGGCAGTTGCCACAGGCAGTGCAGGTGATCCGGTAGCACGACGATGGCATCGACGCGCACAGGATGATCAGCCAGCGTGGTACGGAATGCCTCGCGCAACGCGTCGATGTGCTGGATCAGCGTGTGCCGCTTCCGGTCGGCCAGATTGACCGTGAAGAAGTAGCAGCCGCCGGGCGTCCTGTCCCGAAGATATGTCCTCATCGCATGAGGGTAGCTGGGATTGCGCTCCGCTTCATCCCAGCCTACGGCGGGCCGGGATGTTTGGTGCAAGAAGCGTTCGTAGGCTGGGATGGAGCAACGCGGAATCCCAGCGTCGCGATGTGTGGTGGTTCATGGCGCGTCATCTTCCATGGAAGCTGGGATTGCGCTCCGCTTCATCCCAGCCTACGGCGGGCCGGGATATTTGTTGCAAGGGATGTTTGTAGGCTGGGATGGAGCAACGCGGAATCCCAGCGTCGCGATGTATGACGGTTCATGGCGCGTCATCGTCCATGGAAGCTGGGATTGCGCTCCGCTTCATCCCAGCCTACGGCGGGCCGGGATGTTTGGTGCAAGAAGCGTTCGTAGGCTGGGATGGAGCAACGCGGAATCCCAGCGTCGCGATGTGTGGTGGTTCATGGCGCGTCATCGTCCATGGAAGCTGGGATTGCGCTCCGCTTCATCCCAGCCTACGGAGGCCCAGCGGCGCCATCCCTACACCCACCGCTTCTCCATCCGGTAGTTGTGGATGTCCACGCCGTCCATCACGAGGTCGTTGCGGCCGAGCAGCGTGAAGCCGCGGCGTTCGAGCAGGGGACGGGCGAGTTCGCTGGCTTCGACGAAGATCCGACGCAGGCCGCGGCGCCGGGCGTGCGCTTCGATGGCGGCATACAGCTGCGAGCCCACGTGCAGGCCTTCGGCTTCCGGCGCGGCGTAGAGCATGTCGAGGTGGCCGTCCGCCTCCAGGTCGGCGAACCCGAGCACCGTGCCCGCATCATCCTGCGCCACCACCACGTAGCGCCCGTCGCCGCAGCGCGCCGCGGTTTCAGCGACATCGGCGGTCGCTGCCCACACCGCGACCTGCTCGGGCGTGTACGCGCGCGGCCCGTAGTGGCGCACGGAGCATGCGTACAGCGCGGTCAGCACGGCGGCATCGGTGGGGCGGTAGGGGCGGAGGGTGGGCATGACCCGTTCTTCTCACACTAAGAGTGTCGCGAGGACCAAAAAGGTCCTCTCTTCTCTCACTAAGAATGTCGCGAGGCCGAAGAAGGTCCTCTCTTCTCTCACTAAGAGTGTCGCGAGGGCCGAAAAGGTCCGTTCTTCTCACACTAAGGGTATCGCGAGGCCGAAAAAGGTCCTCTCTTCTCTCACTAACGGTGTCGCGAGGACCGAAAAGGTGCGTTCTTCTATCACTAAGGGTGTCGCGTCAGGCAAAAAGCCTCTCGGACATGCCGGTCACTCCACCGGGCCGCGCAGCAGGTGGTCCAGTGCCTCGTCCAGCGTGGGGAAGCGGAACGTGAAGCCCTCCGCCAGCGCATGCGCGGGCAACACGCGTTGGCCGGTCAGCAGCAGCTGGGCCATGTCGCCGAAGCCCAGGCGCAGGGCGAAGGCGGGGGTCGGGAGGATCGCCGGCCGGTTCAGCGCCGCGCCCAGCGTGCGGGCGAACGCGCGGTTGGTCACCGGCGTGGGTGCGGTGCCGTTGTAGGCGCCGCCGGCCTGGTCGCGTTCCAGCAGCCACTGCAGCATCCCCACCAGATCGTCGCGGTGGATCCAGCTCATCCATTGCCGCCCATCGCCCATCGGTCCGCCGGCACCCAGCCGGAACGGCGGCAGCATCTTCGCCAGCGCGCCGCCGTCGGCGCCCAGCACGATGCCGGTGCGCACGCGGCAGGTGCGCACGTCCAGGCCTTCGGCCTGCATCGCCTCGGTTTCCCAGTCGCGGCAGAGCTGGGCGGCGAAGTCGTCGCCGGGCGCGGCGGATTCGTCCAGCGCTTCGTCGCCGCGCGGGCCGTAGTAGCCGATGGCCGAACCGGACACCAGCACGCGCGGGCGCACCGACTGCCGCGCCATCCAGGCCACCAGTGCCTGCGTGGTGCCCAGGCGGGATGCGCGGAACGTGGCCTTGCGCGCGGCGTTCCAGCGCCCGGCCATCAGCGGCTCGCCGGCCAGGTTGACCACGGCCTCCACGTCGCGCGCGTCCTCCAGCGCGGCCAGCACGCGCACCGCGGCGGGCAGCTGCGCGCGGGCGCGCGCGGGGTCGCGCGTCAGCACGCTGAGGGTGTGGCCGGCCTGCAGCAGCGCGGCGCAGAGCGCCTGGCCGATGAAGCCGGTACCGCCGGTGATCAGGACATGCATGCGCGGGCTCGCCAAGGACCGGGGAAGCTTACGCACCGGCGCGTGTTGCGGATGTGGAACGGACCGTGGGCGGCGATCGACGGCCGGCCGGCGGGGGGGCGCCTACACTATGCGCATGGCTTCCCTTCCCCTGGTCCTGCTGCCCGGCCTGCTGTGCGACGCGCGCCTGTGGCGCGATCCCGCGGCCGCGCTGGCCGACCTCGCCCCGGTCCACCCCGCCGACCTGACCCTCGACGACAGCGTCGCCGGCATGGCCGCGCGCGTGCTGGCGACGGCGCCGCCGGTGTTCGCGCTGGCCGGCCTGTCGATGGGCGGCTATGTGGCCTTCGAGATCCTGCGCCAGGCACCGCAGCGCGTGGCGCGGCTGGCCCTGCTGGATACCAGCGCGCGCACCGATCCGCCGAAGCGGCTCGCCGTGCGCAAGGCCGGCCTGGCGCTGGCCGAATCCGGGCGCTTCGCCGGCGTCACCCGCAAGCTGCTGCCCCAACTGGTGCACGAAAGCCGGGTGGAGAGCGCGGTGGGCGAGGAGGTGATGGCGATGGCGCAGCGGGTTGGCCGCGATGCCTTCCTGCGCCAGCAGCGCGCCATCATCGACCGTCCCGATTCGCTGCCGCTGCTGCCCACCATCGCCGTGCCCACGCTGGTCGGCGTGGGCGAGGACGACCGCATGACCCTGCCGGAAGAAGCCCGCCTGCTGCACCAGGGCATCGCCGGCGCGCGCCTGCATGTGTTCGCGCGCTGCGGCCACCTGCCGCCGATGGAAGTGCCGCAGGAAACCACCGCGGTGCTGCGCGACTGGCTGCAGGCGCCATGACGCGGCCGGCGCGCACGCGCATCCACGCCGTCGCCACGCGCGGCCGCGACAATGGCGCATCCTTTTCTTTTTCGTTGAACGCACGGGAGTACACATGGAACTGGCGATGATCGGGCTCGGGCGCATGGGCGCCAACATGGCCGAACGGCTGGTGCGCGGCGGGCATACGGTGCGCGGCTACGATCCGGGCGAGGCGGCGCGCCAGCAGGCCGAGGCGCGCGGGATCGTGCCGCACGCGAACCTGCAGAACGCCGTGTCCGCCTTGCCCGCGCCGCGCGTGGTGTGGCTGATGGTGCCGGCCGGGCAGGTGGTGGACGACACGATCGCGCAGCTGCGTCCGCTGCTGGCGGCCGGCGACACCGTGATCGACGGCGGCAATTCCAACTACAAGGACACCCAGCGCCGCGGCGCGCAGCTGGCCGAGGCCGGCATCCACTACATCGACTGCGGCACCAGCGGCGGCGTGTGGGGCCTGGCCGAGGGTTACAGCCTGATGATCGGCGGCGACGCCGACGCGGTCGCGCGCCTGCGGCCGGTGTTCGCCACGCTCGCCCCCACGCCGCAGACCGGCTGGGGCCGCGTGGGCCCGGGCGGTGCGGGCCACTTCGCCAAGATGATCCACAACGGCATCGAGTACGGAATGATGCAGGCCTACGCCGAGGGCTTCGCCATCCTCAAGCACAAGGAGGCGATGGACTTCGACCTCGGTGCGCTGGCCGAGATCTGGCGCCACGGCAGCGTGGTGCGGTCGTGGTTGCTCGACCTCACCGCCGATGCGCTGAAGAAGAATCCGCAGATGGCCGGCATCGCGCCGTACGTGGCTGATTCGGGCGAAGGCCGCTGGACCGTGGCCGAGGCGATCGACCTCAACGTGTCCGCGCCGGTCATCACGATGTCGCTGCTGGAACGCCTGCGCTCGCGCGACGACGATTCCTACGCCGACAAGTTGCTGGCCGCGATGCGCAACGAATTCGGCGGGCATGCGGTGAAGCAGGGCTAGTCGCGCGGGTCAGGACCGGTTAACGCAGCGGGCGCGCGGCTCACCCGGTCTTATCGCGCGCATCGCTAGGCTGGCGACATCGACTGGAGGACCTCGATGAAGATCCTGATGGTGCTGACCTCGCACGACCGCCTCGGCGACACCGGCCACAAGACCGGCTTCTGGCTGGAGGAGTTCGCTGCGCCGTACTACGTCTTCAAGGACGCCGGCGCGCAGCTGTGGCTGGCCTCGCCCAAGGGCGGCCAGCCGCCGCTGGACCCGAAGAGCGATGCGCCCGATGCGCAGACCGCGGCCACCGTGCGCTTCAACGAGGATGCCGAGGCGCTGTCGGCGCTGGCCACCACGCATCGCTTGAAGGACGTGCTGGACGAAAGCTTCGATGCGGTGTTCTTCCCCGGCGGCCATGGGCCGCTGTGGGACTTGGCCGAGGATGCGGATGCCATCCGCCTGATCGAACAGACGTTTTCCGCCGGCAAGCCGGTCGCGGCGGTGTGCCACGGGCCGGCGGTGTTCCGTCACACGCGTGGCGCGCTCGGCGAGCCGCTGGTGAAGGACAAGCGCGTCACCGGCTTCTCCAACGAGGAAGAAGCCGCGGTCGGCCTGACCGATGTCGTGCCGTTCTCGCTGGAGGACGCGCTGAAGACGAACGGCGCCCGTTACGAGCGCGGCCCGTTGTGGCAGTCCTACGTGGTCACCGATGGCATGCTGGTGACCGGCCAGAACCCCGCCTCGTCCGAAGCCGCGGCCGAGGATGTGCTGCGCCTGCTGCGCTGAGGCGTTCACGGCCGCTTACCGCCGCGCGCGTAGCGTGGCATTCGCAAGGAGGTGACCGATGAACCAGGCGCCCGCGCATCTGTACACCCGCCAGGGCGACATCGCCCGCATGGAGGCGCTGGTCCTGCAGCTGCCCGACGAGGCGGTGGTGGAACTGCACCTCGCCGATGGCGGATCGATCACCGGCGTGGTCACCACGCGCCCCAGCGTGCAGGTGTTCCGCGACGGCGACGGCCACGAAGGTTTCAACGCGGTGGTCCGCATCGACGACCGCAAGCGCCCGGACGTCACCCACTACCTGTGGCTGGACCGGATCGCGTCGGTGACGGCGCTGGGATCGGCCTGATGCCGCAGCTGCCCACCAGCGACATCGACTGCCCGTACTGCGGCGAGACGATCACGCTGGTGGTCGACGATTCGGCCGGCGACCAGCAGTACGTCGAGGACTGCCACGTCTGCTGCAAGCCCATCGAAGTACGCGTGAGCGTCTACGAGGATGGCGGCATCGACGTGGTCGCCTGGGGACAGGACGAGGCCTGAGCCGCCCTCCCGGCCGTAACGCGCGTATCGCCGCGGGCAGGCGTATGCTCGGCCCCGGTCCGACAACCAACCCTGGGGAGGGGAGATGAACACGACCACCACCGTTGCACCCAAGCGCTCGCTCGGCTTCTGGATCACCGGCCTGTTCGCGCTGGTCTGGAACCTGATCGGCGTAGCGTTCTGGTACATGCAGACGAACATGACCGCAGAGCGTCTTGCACTGATGTCAGAGTCCGATCGTCAGATTTACGAAGCCACGCCCGGCTGGCTCAATATCGCGTTTGCGGTGGCTGTGTTCGGTGGCGTGCTGGGCGCGCTGGGTTTGCTGCTGAAGAAGCGTTGGGCCGGAACGATGTTCCTGCTGTCGCTGATCGCCCTGTTGGTGCAGATGATCGGCGCCTACGTGGTGACGCCGGCGTGGGCCGTGTACGGACCTGCGGGCTTGGTGATGCCGGCTGTTTTCGTGCTGATCGCCATGTTCCTGCTGTGGTACGCCAACAAGGCGCAGGCGCGCGGCTGGCTGTCCTGAGCGTCGCTCGATAAAGAAAAAAGCCGCCGGGAAACCGGCGGCTTTTTTAATGCCGAGAGGAACTTCGTAGGGTGGGCCTTGGCCCACCATCACCCTCAATGCCATCCATCGCGGGCGATCCGGCACGGCGGCGGTGGGCCAAGGCCCACCCTGCGTCCATCGTTATGCCTCGACGTCTTCCAGGTCCACGCCGATGAAACCGCCGGACTGGCGGCGCCACAGCGCGGCATAAAGACCGTCCTGCTGGAGCAGTTCCTCGTGGCTGCCGCTTTCGATCACGCGGCCGCCATCCATCACGATCAGGCGGTCGAGCACGGCGATGGTGGACAGGCGGTGCGCGATGGCGATGACGGTCTTGCCTTCCATCAGCGCGTAGAGCTGTTCCTGGATGGCGGCCTCGACTTCCGAATCCAGCGCGGAGGTCGCTTCGTCCAGCACCAGGATCGGGGCATCCTTCAGCAGCACGCGCGCGATCGCCACGCGCTGGCGCTGGCCGCCGGAGAGCTTCACGCCGCGCTCGCCCACCTGGGTGTCATAGCCGCTGCGGCCCTTGGCATCGGTGAGCCCGCGGATGAATTCGTCGGCATGCGCGCGCTCGGAGGCCTGCAGCAGTTCCTCTTCGGTGGCGTCGGGACGGCCGTAGCGGATGTTGTCGCGGATCGAGCGGTGCAGCAGCGAGGTGTCCTGGGTGACCATGCCGATGTTCCGGCGCAGCGATTCCTGGGTGACATGCGCCACGTCCTGGCCGTCGATCAGGATGCGGCCGCCTTCCACGTCGTAGAAGCGCAGCAGCAGGTTCACCAGCGTCGACTTGCCGGCACCGGAGCGGCCGACGATGCCGACCTTCTCGCCCGGCTGGATCACCAGCGACAGGTCGTCGATCACCTTGGCCTCGCGGCCGTAGTGGAACTTCACGTGGTCGAAGCGGATCTCGCCGTGCGCGACGTCCAGGTCCTTCGCGTCCTTGGTGTCGGCGATGGCCAGCGGCTGCGCCAGCGTGCCCATGCCGTCCTCGACCGTGCCGATGTTCTCGAACAGCCCGGCGACTTCCCACAGGATCCAGTCCGACATCGAGCGGATGCGCATCACCAGGGCGATGGCCACGGCGATCGCGCCCATCGAGATCGACGACTGCAGCCAGGCCCAGATCGCCACACCAGCCACGCTGGCCAGCAGGAACGCATTGAGCGTGTGCAGGCTGACGGTCAGCTGGGTGACCAGCCGCATCTGCGCGTGCACGGTGACCATGAACTCATCCATGGCGCCGCGGGCGTAGTCCTGTTCGCGCATGGTGTGGGCGAACAGCTTGATGGTCTGGATGTTGGTGTAGCTGTCGACGATACGGCCGGTCATCTGCGCGCGCGCATCCGACTGCGCCATCGACACCTTCTGCAGGCGCGGCACGAAGTGGAACACCAGCAGCAGGTAGCTGACCAGCCAGACCACCAGCGGCAGCACCAGCCACACATCGGCCTGCGCCACCAGCACCACGGTGCCGACGAAGTAGACGACGACGTAGACGAACACGTCCATCAGCTTCATCACCGTCTCGCGGATCGACAGCGCGGTCTGCATGACCTTCTGCGAAATGCGCCCGGCGAACTCGTCCTGGAAGAAGCCCACGCTCTGCCGCAGCAGGTAGCGGTGCGACAGCCAGCGGGCGATCATCGGGTAGTTGCCGAAGATGGTCTGGTGGATGATCAGCGACTGCACCAGCACCAGCAGCGGGTAGGCCACCAGCACCAGCACGGCCATCCACAGCAGCTTCTGGCCATGCACCTGCAGGAAACTGTCGCGACCGGTGCTGCCCATCCAGTCGACCAGCTGGCCCATGTAGTCGAAGAAGGTGATCTCCAGCGCGGAAATCACGCCGGTCAGCACCGACATCACCAGCAGCCACGGCAGCAACGGCCGCGAGTAGTGCAGCAGGAACGGCAGCAGCTTCCGCGGCGGCGTGCTCGGCTCGCCCTTCGGATACGGATTGATGCGGGTTTCGAAGAATCGGAACATCGGGTCGGTCCATCGTGGGCGCGCATCGGCGCGCCGGGGAAAACGTACCGGCTCAGCCGGCGGGATAGGGCCAGGCCGCGCGCGCCTGGCGGAGCGCGTGGCCGTACCAGGCGAGCTGGTCCAGCATGCGGCGGGCGGCGCGTTCGCTGGCATCGCCTTCGCGCGGCCTGCCACCAGCGTCGAAGCGGTCCCACGCCTGGCTGAAATACACGCCATCGCGCACCGGCACCGCATGCAGGCCGGAGAACACTTGCCGCAGCTGTTCCGCCGCGCGGACGCCGCCGCTGTGGCCCCCATAGGCGACGAACGCGACCGGTTTGGCCTGCCAGTGGGCCTGGACCGAATCGATCACGAATTTCAACGCGGATGGATAACCATGATTGTACTCCGGCACCACCACCACGAAGGCGTCGGCGCGCCAGACGCGTTGTTGCAGATTCACCAGGTCGGTGCTCGGTGCGCCGCCGTGGCGGTGCGGAAGATCGAGCAGGGCAGGATCGATGGCGTCGACGGTGTAGTCGCGCCGCAGGGCCAGCTGCGCTCGCAACCAGTCGGCGACGGTGTCGCAGAAACGGCCTTCGCGCGTGCTGCCATACAGCAGGGCCAGGTGGAGAGGGTCGGACATGGACGCTGCGCTTGCCAGGACGGGGAAACGCAGGGTAGAACCTCAACCATTCTTGAGGTCAATGCACCATGCCCGGAAAACAGCATTCCCTACAGCATCCTCCCATCGAAACGGAGCTCACGGTCGGCCAGGTCGCCGCGCGCGCGGGCGTCGCCATCTCCACGCTGCACTTCTACGAGTCCAAGGGCCTGATCCACAGTTGGCGCAACGCCGGCAACCAGCGCCGCTATCCGCGCGAAGTGCTGCGCCGCGTGGCCGTCATCAAGGTGGCACAGCGCACCGGCATTCCGCTGGCGGAGATCCAGGCCGCGCTGTCGTCGCTGCCGGAAAACCGCACGCCGACCGCCGCCGACTGGAAGAAACTCTCCGCGCGCTGGCACGCCGCGCTCGATGCGCGCATCGCCAGCCTCACCCGCCTGCGCGACCAGCTCGACGGCTGCATCGGCTGCGGCTGCCTGTCGTTGAAGGCCTGCCCGCTGCGCAATCCGTGGGACGAACTGGGCGAGGACGGACCCGGGGCGCGGTTGCTGGAAGCGGAGGGCTGACGCAATGGATCTGGCCCTTTTCGACTTCGACGGCACGCTGACCACGCGCGAGACGTTTCCGGATTTCATGCGCTACGCCGTGGCGCGGCCCCGGCTGCTGGTCGGCGGCGTGCTGCTGGCGCCGGTGGTGTTCGGCTACCGGCGCGGTTGGGTGGCCGGCAATCCGACCCGCGCCAGCATCGTGCAGGTGGGTTTGCGCGGGGTGGATGCCTCGCGCCTGCGTGCGCAGGGCGACGCCTTCGCGCGCGAGGTGCTGCCGGGCGTGCTGCGTCCGGAGGCGATGGCGCGACTGGCGTGGCACCGCGAGCGCGGCGATCGCATCGTCGTGGTGTCGGGCGGGCTGGATGTCTACCTCGCGCCGTGGTGCGCGACGCAGGGCATCGAACTGCTGTGTTCGGTGCTGGCCGAACGCAATGGGCGCATCACCGGCTATGCCGGGGCGCAATGCGTCGGCGAGGAGAAGGTGCGCCGCGTGCGCGCGCTGTGCGACCCGCAGGCCTACGCCGCCATCCACGCCTACGGCGATACGCACGAAGACAACGCCATGCTGGCGATGGCGCATCACCGGACCTATCGCGGGCGGGCGGTGGCCTGAATCGGACCGGGATCAGGCCACGGGAAGACTGCGCTGTTCTTCGCTGCTTCGCACGCCCAACTCGATCAGCCGCATGACGTCCAGCGCCTGCTGCGGCGTGACCGGCGGCGCGCTGCCCTGCAGCACGGCAGCGCGGAACGCGGCGTAGTAGCGGCGATAGTCGCCGGCCTCGGCATGGGCGACTTCCGCGACGAGCCGTCCCTCGCGCTCGCGCACGAGTTCGCCCGCGCGCGTGTCTACGCCCCAGCCCGGCGCGCCGGGCACCACGCCCGCGCGCAGCTGGTCTTCCTGCACATCCAGTCCGTGCTTGAGGTAGCTGCCGTGCGTACCGTGCACGGCGAAGCGCAACCCATTCCCCGCCACCAGCGTGCCCGCATGCAGGTGCACGCGATGGGTGGGATAGCGCAGGGTCGCGTGGGCGTAGTCCGGCGCCTGCGCGCCATCGCGCAGCCGCGCGATGTCGGCGTTGATCGCCTCCGGCAGCCCGAACAGCTGCACCGCCTGGTCGATCAGGTGCGGCCCCAGGTCGTACCAGAGGCCGCCGCCAGGCGCGTCGTGTTCGCGCCAACGGTCCTGCACGACGGGCCGGAAACGGTCGAAGTGCGAATGGAATTCCGCCACGCGGCCGAGCGTGCCGTCGCCGACCAGGCGCTGCACGGTCAGGAAGTCCGCATCCCAGCGCCGGTTCTGGAACACGCTGACGAGGCGATCCGCACGATGCGCGGCATCGATGACATCGCGCGCTTCCGCCAGCGTCACCGTGAACGGCTTGTCCACCACCACGTGCTTGCCGTGTCCCAGCGCGGCGATCGCCAGCGGTGCATGCGAGGCATTGGGCGATGCGATCACCACCACGTCGACGGCAGGATCGGCGAAGGCCGCATCGGCGTCACCGACCACCTGCACCTCCGGCCAGTCCGCATGCACCTTGCCGGCATCGCGCGAAACGACGGTATGCAGGGCGAAGCCAGGCGTCGCCTGGATCAGCGGCGCATGGAACACCTTGCCGACGAAGCCATAGCCGACCAGGGCGACGCGAAGGGGAGCGCTCATGCGAAGGCGTGCGAAGAGAAGGTGAGGACATCTTAGGCGCTTCGCGCGCGTTGATCACGCGTGCACGTGCATGAACACCGCGCAACACGTAACCGATTGCCACGATCTCTTTCACGTGCGCTGTACGGCGGCGCACGGAAACTGGCGCCGCGACACGAGAAGGAGGAATTCGCATGAAGACTACCCACCATCGTTCGTTGTTGACCGCCGCGCTCGCGGCCGCGCTGCTGTTCTCCGCCGGCCACGTGCTCGCGGACAATCCGCCGCCGAACGAGCCCGAGGAGAACACGCAGAACGATTCCTCGCAGCCCGTGGGCGATGCCTGGATCACCACCAAGGTGAAGGCCGATCTGTTGGCCACCGAGAACGTTTCGGGCCTCGACATCAAGGTCGAGACCATCGATGGCGTGGTGGCCCTGACCGGCGCCGTCGCCAACCAGACGCAGAAGGACAAGGCGGTCGCGGTCGCCAAGCAGATCAAGGGCGTGACCCGCGTCGATGCCAGCGGTCTGACGCTCGCCTCGAAGTAATCCCCCGACAGGGTGTGGCACGGAGCGGGCGTATCCCAACGTAGGATGCGCCCGCTCCTTCATGAAGGGCGCGGCGCGCCGCGCGCAGCAAGGCTGTCCATCCGTTTCAAGGAGCGAACCCATGAACCGTCTTTCCCTGATGCGCGGCGTGCTGGCCGTGTCGCTCGTCCTCGGCAGCACCGGTGCCCACGCCGCTGAACCGGTAACCTCGGTCCCGCAGCTCGACATCTCCCGCTACGCGGGCCAGTGGTATGAGATCGCGCACCTGCCGATGTCGTTCCAGAAGCAGTGCGTGGGCGACATCACCGCGCGCTACTCACTCGATGCCCCCGGCAAGATCGGCGTGCTCAACGCCTGCAAGACGAAGGATGGCAGTACCGACCAGGCGCAGGGCACCGCGCGGCCGGTGCAGGGACATCCCGGCCGCCTCGAGGTGCGCTTCGCGCCGGAATGGCTGTCGTGGTTGCCGTGGGTATGGGCCGACTACTGGGTGATCGCGCTCGACCCCGGGTATCAGTGGGCCGTCGTGGGCGAGCCGGATCGCGACTACCTGTGGATCCTGTCGCGCGAACCGTCGATGGATCGCACCCAGTTCGAACAGCTCAAGGCGAAAGCCGAGGCCATGGGGTACGACCTGTCGCCGCTGATCGTGGCGGCGCCGCTGCGGTAGCGGTACTGCCCTTGTAGGAGCGACGTAAGTCGCGACCGAAAAACGCAACCATCCGGATCCGGAAGCATGCAGTCGGCCGGAGTATCGGACGTCGTGGCGTGCGGTCGCGACTTACGTCGCTCCTACCAGAGTGGCGCGGCGCTCAGAACTGCTGCGTGTAGCGGAACTGCAGGAAGTTCTCGCCCGGGTTCGGATTCTTGATCCGGCCGTTGGAGAAATGCTGGAAGCGCAGCGACCACTCGTGTTGCTGGTCGGCGCCGAAGCGCTTGCCAACGGCGATGTGGTCGCCGAAGTTGAAGGTGGTGCTGAATTCTTTCTTCCGCGTGTCGTACTTGGGGAAGATGACGTTCACGCCGATGCCGCCCTCGACGAACCAACCGTTGTCCCAGCCGTTCGGGCGCCAGCGCAGCGCCGGGGTCACGCCCAGTTGCGTGCTGTTCTGACTGTCGCTGTGCCAGCGCGCGACTTCGCCCTGCCACTGGCCGCTGATGTGACCGTAGCGGTACTGCTTCTCCCACTGCCAGTCGCGGCTCATGCCGACGGTCAGCGATTGCGCATCCTCGGCGACACCGCCCTGCACGTACCACGCGCTGCGCGGCTCGGCGGCGAACGCCTGCGTCGTCGCGGCGGCCAGCAGCAACCCGAACACCGGGCGGAGCACGGAGCGACGGAGAAAGGGCGAGGGGATCGAAGCAGGGGTTGCGGCGTTACGGTGTGCAGCGGACACGGATGACACTCGGAAGGGTGGGAAGGACCGCGCCCGGGGGCGCGGCATTCGGTGGATTGTCGGGAAGGCGGCGTGACGGCCCGCTCAGGGCTGCGCCGCGAGCGCGGGCGCGACATCCTGTTCGCCCCAGCCGCCCAGCGACTTGTAGATCGCCACTACCCCGACGTTGACGCCGGCTTCGGCTTGCGCGAGCGCATCATCCGCAGCGAGCTGCGTGCGCTGGGCGTCCAGCAGGGTGAGGAAGTCCGACGAGCCGGCACGATACCGGACTTCGGCCAGCTCTGCTGCACGGCGCGCGGCAACGGATTGTTCCAGCCGGAATTTCAGCTGGGCCTGCTGCTTGGCATAGGACAGCAGTGCGTTTTCCGTATCTTCCAGCGCGCCCAGCACGGTCTTCTCGTACTGCGCGGCCACGCCGTCGGCCTGGGCTTCGCTCGCGCGCAGGCGTGCACGCACGCTGCCCATGTCGAACGCGGCCCAGCTGATCGAGGGCGTCACCTGCCAGGCACGGTTGTCGCCGTTGAACAGGTTGCCCCAGCCGCCGGACAGGAAACCGACGAAGCCGCGCAAACTCACCCGAGGGAACAAGTCTGCAGTGGTGACGCCCACGCGCGCCGTGGCCGCGGCCAGGCGACGTTCGGCGGCGCGCACGTCCGGCCGCTGGCGCAGCAGTTCGGTGGTGTCGCCGATCGGCAGGGCCTTGGCGAGCGCGGGGGCCTCGCGCGGGGCGAGCAACGCATCGAGCTCACCCGGGCGCTTGCCGACCAGCACCGCGAGGCGATGGCGCGACTGTCCTTCGGCGGTTTCCAGCAGCGGCACCTCGGCCTCGACCGCCTTCACGCGGGCAAGGCTGCTCTGCACTTCCAGTTGGCTGCCGGCGCCGAGGTCGAAGCGCGACTCGGTCAGGCGCTGGGTCTCGCCCAGGCTGACCAGGATCCGCCGCGCGACGTCCAGCCGCTTCTGCGTGCCGCGCAACTCGAAATAGTTGCGCGCCACTTCCGCGGCCACGGTCACCTGCGCCGCCTGCAGATCGTTGCGCTGCGCCTGCAGGTCCGCATGCGCGGCCTCGGCACTGCGGCGCACGCGGCCGAACAGGTCCAGTTCCCAGGCCGCATCGAAGCCGGCCGAGTAGCTGTCGGTCTCCACGCGGCCCTGGCCCTCGACGGGCTGCTTGGTGCGGGTGCCTTCCACGCCGGCGGTCACGTGCGGCGCCAGGTCCCAGCGACGTTCGGAGAACACCGCGCGTGCTTCGTCCACGCGCGAGACCGCGATGCGCACGTCGGGATTGGCGAGCAGCGATTCGCGTACCAGCTGGTCGAGCACCGGGTCGTCGAACTGGCTCCACCACGCGGCGACCGGATGGTCGGCCACGTAGTCGGCGGAGCCCGCGTGCTGCAGCGTGGCCGGCGCGGTCTGCGGCGCCACGTAGTCGGGACCCACGGTGACGCAGCCGGCCAGCACCACCGACGCGACGGCGATGACGAGCGGACGGATCACCATGGCAGCACCTGGTCGAAGTAGTAGTAGCCGCCGGTCGGGCCGTCGTTGCCGATCAGCGCGAGCTGCACGCTGGTGCGCGCGCCCTCCGGCACGGACAGCTCGCCGTTCTGCTGGTCGCCGGCCTTGTTCATGTCGGTCTGCACATAACCCGGGTGGATGGTGTTGACCTTGATGCCGGTGTCCTTCAGCTCGTGGGCCAGGTGCACGGTCCACGCGTTCACCGCGCTCTTGGAGACGTTGTAGGCCGGCACGCCCTTGAACTCGTAGATGAAGGACGCCGGGTTCTGGTGCTCGGAGATCGAGCCCAGCAGGCTGGACACATTGACGATGCGGCCGGCGTCGGACTTGCGCAGCAGCGGCAGGAACGCCTGCGTGGTTTCGATCAGGCCGAACACGTTGGTGTCGAAGGTGGTGCGCCACGTCTGCAGCGACTGGCCGGAGACGCCCTTGGTGGCGTCGTCGACCAGGATGCCGGCGTTGTTGATCAGGATGTCGAGCTTGCCGTGGCGCTGCTCGACCTCCTTGACGGCGGCCGCGATGCTGGCGGCGTCGGTGACGTCCAGCGCGATCGCTTCCACCGGCAGGCCCTGGGCCTGCAGGTCGAGGACGGCTTCGACGGCCTTGTCGCGGTTGCGACCGGCGAGGATCGTGTGCACGCCGGCTTCGGCGAGCTGGCGGACGGTCTCGCGACCGATGCCGCGGGTGGCGCCGGTGACGAGGGCGATCTTGGAAGAAACGTTCATGGCATGACCTCGTGGGAGTGGGGGGATTGGATCAGGGGTGCGTCGTCGCGGTGTCGGCGACGGGCGCGTGGGAGACCAGCGGACGGTTGGCCAGCTTGCGCAGGGCCACGTAGAAAACAGGCGTCAGGAACAGGCCGAACAGGGTGACGCCCAGCATGCCGGCGAACACCGTGATGCCGGTGACGGAGCGCACCTCGGCGCCCGCGCCGCTGGACAGCACCAGCGGCACGGTGCCGGCGATGAACGCCACCGACGTCATGATGATCGGACGCAGGCGCAAGCGACAGGATTCCAGTGCGGATTCGATGATGCCCTTGCCCTGCAGCTCCAGCTCGCGGGCGAACTCGACGATCAGGATGGCGTTCTTGCACGCCAGGCCCATCAGCACCACCAGGCCCACCTGCACGAACACGTTGTTGTCGCCGCCCACCAGCCACACGCCGGCCAGCGCGGACAGCAGCGTCATCGGCACGATCAGGATCACCGCCAGCGGCAGCGTCCAGCTTTCGTACAGCGCGGCCAGCACCAGGAAGGCCAGCAGGACGGCCAGCGGGAACACCACCAGCGCGGCCTTGCCCTGGGTCGCCTGCTGGTAGCTCAGGTCGCTCCAGTCGATGCCCATGCCGGTCGGCAGCACCTGCTGCGCCAGTTCGGTGACCTTGGCCATCGCCTCGCCGGACGACAGGATGCGCGGGTCGGCTTCACCCAGCAGGTCGGCGGCCGGATAGCCGTTGAAGCGGATCACCGGGTCCGGGCCGTAGGTCTGCTTGATGTTCACCATGCTGCCGATCGGCACCATCTCGCCGTTGGCGTTGCGGGTACGCAGGTTGGCGATGTCCTCGACGTTGTCGCGGAACGGACCGTCGGCCTGCGCGATCACCTGCCAGGTACGGCCGAACATGTTGAAGTCGTTGACGTAGGCCGAACCCAGGTAGGTTTGCAGCGTGTCGAACAGCTCGGTCAGCGGCACGCCCTGCGCCTTGGCCTTCACGCGGTCGACTTCGGCGTCCAGCTGCGGCACGTTGGCCTGGTAGCTGCTGATCGGGAAGCCCAGGCCCGGCGTCTGCGACGCCGCACCCTGGAAGGCCTGCACCGCGCTCTGCAGTTCACCGTAGCCCAGGCGCGTGCGGTCCTCGATGAAGAGCGACCAGCCCGAACCGTTGCCCAGTCCCTGGATCGGCGGCGGCATGAAGGCGAAGGTGAAGCCCTCCTGGATGCCGGCGAACTTCTGGTTCAGTTCCGCGGTGATGTCCTCGGCACTGCGGGAGCGCTCGTTGAACGGCTTCAGGGTGAAGAACACCACGCCATTGTTCGGCGTATTGGTGAACTGCAGCGGGTTCAAGCCGGGGAACGCGACCTCGTGCTCCACGCCTTCCACCTGCATGGCGATGGCCGCCATCTTCTTCAGCGTGGCGTCGGTGCGCTCGATCGACGCGCCTTCGGGCATCTTCACGCCGGCGATCAGGTACTGCTTGTCCTGCACCGGGATGAAGCCGGCCGGTACCGCGCGGAACACCAGGGCCGCGCCTACCAGCAGCACGGCGTACACCACGAACACGGCGCCGCGACGGCCCAGCGTGCGGCCCACTGCGCCTTCGTAACGCTCGGAATTGCGCTTGAAGAAGCGGTTGAACGGACGGAACAGCCAGCCGAACAGGCCATCGATCACGCGCGACAGGCGATCCTTCGGCGCGTCGTGCGGCTTCAGCAGCTTGGCGGCCAGTGCCGGCGACAGGGTCAGCGAGTTGATCGCCGAGATCACCGTGGAGATGGCGATGGTCACCGCGAACTGCTTGTAGAACTGACCGGTGACGCCGGTCAGGAAGGCCATCGGCACGAACACAGCACACAACACCAGCGCGATCGCGATGATCGGCCCGGACACTTCCTTCATGGCCAGGTGCGCGGCTTCGAGCGGGGTCGCGCCGTGTTCGATGTGGCGCTCCACGTTTTCGACCACCACGATGGCGTCGTCCACCACGATGCCGATCGCCAGTACCAGGCCGAACAGGGTCAGCGTGTTGATCGAATAACCCAGCAGATGGAGGACGGCGAACGTACCGACCACCGATACCGGCACCGCCAGCAGCGGGATGATCGAGGCGCGCCAGGTCTGCAGGAACAGGATCACCACCAGCACCACCAGCAGGGTGGCTTCCAGCAGCGTGGTGATCACCGACTTGATCGAGTCGCGCACGAACACGGTGGTGTCGTAGATCGACTGGATCTCGACGCCCGGCGGCAGGGTCGGACGGATGTCGTCCATCTTCGCCACCACGGCATCGCGGATCTCGAGCGCGTTCGCGCCCGGTGCCTGGAAGATGCCGATCGCCGAGGCGTTCTTGCCGTCCAGGCGCGCGCGCAGCGTGTAGTCGCCGGCGGCCAGCTCGATGCGGGCCACGTCGGCCAGGCGCACGATCTCGCCATCGGTGCCGCTCTTCAGCACGATGTTGCCGAATTCCTCGACGGTCTCCAGGCGGCCCTTGGCGTTGATCGGCAGCAGGAAGTCGCTGCCGTTCGGCATCGGTTCCGCGCCCAGCTGGCCGGCCGAGACCTGCACGTTCTGCTCGCGCACGGCGCGCAGCACGTCGCTGGCGGTCATGCCGCGCGAGGCGACCTTGTCCGGGTCCAGCCACAGGCGCATGGCGTAGTCGCCACCGCCGAACTGCTGCGCGTCGCCAACGCCGGGAATGCGCGCCAGTTCGTCCTTCACGTGCAGGCGCATGTAGTTGCGCAGGTACAGCGAGTCGTACTTGCCATCCTTGGAGGTCAGGTGGACCACCATCAGGAACACCGGCGACTGCTTCTGCGTGGTCACGCCCTGCCGGCGCACGTCTTCGGGCAGGCGTGCCTGCGCCTGCGCCACGCGGTTCTGCACGCGCACAGCGGCCTCGTCCGGGTCGGTACCCGGCTTGAAGGTCACGGTCAGCGAGAGCACGCCGTCGGAGCCGGCGACGGACTTGATGTACATCATGTCCTCGACGCCGTTGATCGCTTCCTCGAGGGGCGTGGCGACGGTTTCGGCGATCACCTTCGGATTGGCGCCGGGATACACCGTGCGCACGACGACCGAGGGTGGCACCACTTCGGGGTACTCGCCGATCGGCAGCAGCGGGATCGAGATCAGGCCGGCGGCGAAGATCACGATCGACAGCACGGCGGCGAAGATCGGCCGGTCGATGAAGAATCTTGAGAAGTCCATGGGTGGATTTCCTGGAAAGAAGAAAGAGCGTCCCCGCCGCCTGCCGCGTCAGCGGCAGGCGTGGGTTCCATCATTGCGGTGCGGGTGGCGTCAGTTCTTGGCGACGGCCTGGGTCGGCGCGGGCGCCTGCGCACCCATTGCGACGGCCTTGGCGTCCACCGGCATGCCGGGGAAGAACACCTTCTGTACGCCGCTGACGATCACGCGGTCGCCGGCGGCCAGGCCCTTCTCGACAATGCGCAGGCCGTCGGCCATGCGGCCGATCTGGACGTCGCGGCGCTGCGCCTTGCCTTCCTTGTCGACCACGTAGACGTACTTGCGGTCCTGGTCGGTCAGCACGGCTTTGTCGTCGACCAGCGCGGCCTTGAACTCGCCGCTGCCCAGCAGGCGCACGCGGGCGTACAAGCCGGGGGTGAAGACGCGGTCGGCGTTGTCGAGCACGGCGCGGGCGCGGATGGTGCCCGTGCTGCGGTCGACCTGGTTGTCGAGGAAGTCGACCACGCCCGCGTGCGGGAAGTCGGTTTCGTCGGCCAGCGCGACCTGCACCGGCACCTTGCCGTCGCGTTCGCTCGGGCGTTCGCCGTTGCGCGCCATCTCGGCATAGCGCAGGAACGCGCGCTCGTCGGCATCGAAGTGCACGTGCACCTTGTCCAGCGAGACCACCGTGGTCAGCACGCTGGCGGCATCGCCGGCGCTGACCAGGTTGCCAGCGGTGACCAATGCGCGGCCGGCACGGCCATCGATCGGTGCGCGCACATGGGTCCATTCGAGGTTGAGGCGGGCGCTTTCCACCGCGGCCTGCGCGGCCGCGACGTTCGCCTGCGCCTGGTCGGCGTTGGCGCGGCGCTGTTCGTACTCCTCGGTGGACAGCGCCTGCAGGTCGGCCAGGCGCTTGGCGCGCGAGGCTTCGCTGCGGCCGAGTTCGGCCTGGGTGCGGGCGCGGGCCAGCTCGGCCTGCGCGCGCGCCAGTTCGGCACGATAGCTGCGGGCGTCGATGGTGAAGAGCACGTCGCCCTTCTTCATTTCCTGGCCTTCGGTGTAGGTGACGCGGTCGATGTAGCCGGACACGCGCGGACGCAGGTCGACATGCTCGATGGCTTCGACGCGGCCGCTGAATTCGTCCCACTGGCTGACGGTCTTGACCGGCACGGCGGCGACGCTGACCTGCGGCGGGGGCAGCGCGCCGTTCTCGGCGGCCTGGCCGCTGCAGCCGGCCAGCACGGCGAGGGCGAGGGCACTGAAGGCCCCCAGCGCCAGCAGGCGTCGCGAACCCGAGGAGAAGGAGATGGTCGTGTTCATGGGTGGTGGTCTCGTTGGGGGAGAGGTGGAAGGAAGTTCGTACTAGGCTGCAGCCTGAAGCGTGCTTGAGGTCAAGCGGTGGATCGGCAGGTCATGACGCGAGGACGGGGCAGGGCGGTACGGCGTGACAGTCAGGCCGAGGCGCGTCCGTTCCGCTTCGCGCCCGCGACCGCGAACAAGGTCTCTTCGAAATCGCAGGCCACGGTGCGCTCCGGCGGCTGGGCATCCTTCGCGGTCCAGGTGACGATGGACTGCGAGCGCTTGTCGGTGCGGGTCAGCAGCGACACTGCGCTGCGACCGACCGCCAGCGCATTCGGCCATTCGGCGCAGGCATTGACCGCGTTCTCAGGCGTGCACACCGGCTTGTCGACCGACAGCAGCTGCACGCGCACACCCAGTGCCTGCGCTTCTTCGTGCAGCACCTGCGCCAGCATCCGCATCGCCGCGCCGGTCACCGAGGCGTGGCCATAACCGGACCAGCCGCGTTCGGCGTAGGGGCCGCCGATCAGCACGTAGTTCGCGGTGTGCTGACCTTCGGCGAGCAACGGCAGCAGATGGCGGGCGGCCGCCAGGTGCGGAATCAGGTCGGCTTCCAGCTTTTCGAGCAAGAAGCTCGCCGGACGGTCCAGCAGCCGGCCGCTCTGCAGCGGCGTGCCCATGCTGGCGAACACTGCGCGCAACGGACGGCCTCGGTCGCGGACCTGTTCGGCCAGGCGCGCGGCATCGCGGTCGTCGTGGATGCACGGCGCATGCAGCAGGTCGAGCCCGGGCTCGTCCTCGAAGTGTTCGGCCAGCGCGCTCATGCGCGGGCCTTCGCGGCCCACGGCCAGCACGGGGCTGCCGGCTTCGAGCAACGCGCCGACCACGCCGAAACCGACGTTGCCACCCGCGCCGAGCACCAGCGCGCCGGGAGTCAGGCTGTCGCGGCTGAGGCTCATTGCGGACTCCGCACGCGCAGCGGCATGACGCGCGCGCTGGTCCCGGTCGTCTTCACCCGCAGGCGCGAACGCTCGCCGTTGGCGAACGCGCGCGGCGCGGTGAACTCGCGGAACCCCATCGCCTTGCCGGCGAAGAGCGCACGCGAAACCGGCCGACCCGTCGCAGGGGAGGATGACGACGGGGCGGCCGATGCGCGGAAGAAGCGAGCGACCACGCGCACGCTGGCGTCGAGCCAGCGCTGCGCGGCACGGAGAAGGGAACGGGGCATGCCGTGCAGTGTGGTGGCGCGCTGCGCATCGCCGATATCCGGATCCTGCTCAGCGCTTGCACGATCCTGCGCGGCCGCGACGAACGACTGGCAGCGGCCCAGGCGCAGCGGTGCCGCTTCATCGGACGGCGAACCGTTCGTCGGACGGCGATGGGCGACTGTCCCGCTCATGGGATGAATACTCCCGCGACGGGGATAATCCCATCTGCCGAGGCTAGCCGGGCCAGACGGCGGCCAGCGCTCACGACGCCTCCGCGCTGCGAGCGGGGCGCCACCACCGGACCAGCGACTTCCTGCCGGATCAGGTGCTTGGAGCGGCGAAACGCTTGATAGGACGGGGCCTCCTGGGGGGCGGCCGGGTGGTCCAGGGTCTGGAAGAGGCGGGCGAGCAACATGGCGAGGGAACCCGTGCTGGGACGATGGGTGGCACGTTACGCCCCCAATGAGGACTTGATTAGTCCTGATTTAGGGGAATAATCATCCCGTCAGCGGGCTAATGCCCCGTGTCCCCCTGGAGCCAGACCGATGAGCCACGACCTCAACGACACCCTGATCTTCGTCAAAGTGGTGGAGCAGGGCAGCTTCGTTGCCGCCGCCCAATCACTGCGCCTGCCCAAGACCACCGTCAGCCGCAAAGTGCAGGAACTGGAGACGCGCCTCGGCGCGCAGTTGCTGCACCGGACCACGCGCAAGCTGGGCCTGACCGAAGCCGGCAACGTCTACTACGAACACTGCCAGCGCATCGCGCGCGAACTCAACGAAGCCGCGAGCGCCGTGAGCCAGCTGCATGCGGGCCCGCGCGGCTGGCTGCGCTTCACCGCACCGTATTCGATCGGCATCGACAAGATCGCGCCGCTGCTGGGCGAGTTCCACGCGCAGTATCCCGAGATCCGCGTGGAGATGATCCTCGCCAACGACACGCTCGATCTGATCTCCGGCGAGATCGACGTGGCGTTGCGCATCGGCAACCTGCCCGATTCCAACCTGGTCGCGCGTCGCCTGAGCACGCTGCGCACGCAGGTCTACGCCAGCCCGAAATACCTCGCGCGCTACGGCGAACCGCTGCATCCGAACGACCTGCAGCACCACCGCGTGCTGGCGATGCAGAAGCATCGTCGCGGCAACGGTTTCGCGCTGACACTGCGCGATGCGAACGGCGAACAGGACTATCCGATCAATCCCATCCTGGTGGCCAACGATCCGGCGGCGCTGAAGGGCGCGCTGCTCTGCGGCGAAGGCCTGATGGTCGGCGCGGACGTGATGGTGAAGCCGTACCTGGAGCAGGGCCACCTGCAGCGCGTGCTCGCGGGCTGGACCGGGCCGGAATTCGAATTCAACGCGGTGTTCCCGCGCGGGCATGTGCAGTCGCCGAAGGTGCGTGCGTTCGTCGACTTCTTGGTCGAGCGGATGAAGTTCGACGTCGACTACATGATGGAGCACTGCCCGGTGTACCTGAAGCAGCAGGCCGAGGCGCGTGCGGCGGCCGAAGCCACGCCGGAAGTGGAAGCCGAAGCCGCGGCCGTAGGGCGCAAGGTGCTGGCCGACGTGCTGAGCTGACGGGGTCGCCCGGCTAACGATTCCCGAACGCTTGTCCGTGCGCCCACCGCTACCATGGGGGCGCACCGCCGGAGCTCGGCTGTCGTGCCAGGGACGGACCTTCGCACCACGTTCGCCACCAGAACCAGGAAGCCGCACGATGAAGAAGCTGATTGCCACCCCGATGGTGCTGTGGCTGGCGGCGTGTACGCCGTCGACACCGGAACCTGAGACGACGCCTGTCGCAGCCGCTCCGACCGCCGCGTCCGCCGATGCGTCCACCGATGCATCGTCGCCCGCACCGGCTACCGTCCCCGCAACGCAGGTCGCGGCCGTCGTCGACGATCCCGCTGCCGTGAACCAGTCCATCGACGAGGTGCTCGGCGACCACGTCCGCTACGAAACGGTGATCCGCCGGTTGCAGCAATCGGTTGCCGCGCGCGATGCGGCCGCGGTGGCCGCGCTGGTCGACTATCCCTTCACCACGGTGCGCGATGGCGAGCCGTTGAGGGTCGCCGATGCCGAGGCCTTCGTGCGCGACTACGACCGGATCGTCACGCCAGGCATCGCCGACGCGATCACGAAGCAGAAGTACTCGCAGCTCATGGTCAACTACAAGGGCGTGATGTTCGGCAACGGCGAGGCCTGGGTGAACGGCATCTGCCGCGACAACGCCTGCAAGGACGTCGACGTGCGCGTGGTGGCGTTGCAGCCCGGGACCTGATGCGCGGACGAAGAAAAAGGCGGCCGAGGCCGCCTTTTTCGTTGCTGCAGCAAGGTCACGTCATTCGACCGTGACTTCCACCCGACGTGCTTCGTCCCCGTCGCCGTCGCCGGTCGTCTGCGCCGGCTTGTCCAGCACGATGCGTTCGGCGGCGACGCCATTGACCACCAGCCACTGCTGGATCGCCTCGGCGCGCTGCTTGGCCAGGGCCTCGTTCGCGGCCAGGTCGCCGCTCGCATCGTGGAAGCCGGACACCCGCGCGCGGGCATTCGGGTCGGCATGCAGCGTACCCAGCACGCCGGCCAGGCGCGCGCTGGTGTCGGCCGGCACCACGGCCGAGCTGGTGTCGAAGTACAGCTTGGCCGAATGGCCATCCACCACTTCGCTGGCGGCCATCGGTGCAGCGTGCGCCGCGACCTCCGTTGACGTGGCGCTGCCCAGCCAGCCGTTCACCGGCAACACCGGCACCAGCAGCAGCGCGACGATGTTGATGATCTTGATCAGCGGATTGATCGCCGGACCAGCCGTGTCCTTGTAGGGATCACCGACGGTGTCGCCGGTGACTGCGGCCTTGTGCGCTTCGCTGCCCTTGCCGCCGTGGTGGCCGTCCTCGATGTACTTCTTGGCGTTATCCCACGCGCCGCCGCCGGTGGTCATCGAGATCGCGACGAACAGGCCGGTCACGATGGTGCCGATCAGCAGGCCGCCCAGCGCCTGCGGACCCAGCAGCAGGCCGACGACGATCGGCACGATCACCGGCAGCAGTGAAGGCACGATCATTTCCTTGATCGCCGACTTCGTCAGCATGTCGACGGCCTTGCTGTAGTCCGGCTTGGCGGTGCCCGCCATGATCCCGGGGATCTCGCGGAACTGCCGACGCACTTCCTCCACCACGCTGCCCGCCGCACGGCCGACGGCTTCCATCGCCATCGCGCCGAACAGGTAGGGGATCAGGCCACCGATCAGCAGGCCGACGATCACCAGATGGTTGGACAGGTCGAAGGTGAACACCGCACCGGGATTTTCCGTCTGCAGGTTGTGCGTGTAGTCGGCGAACAGCACCAGCGCCGCCAGCGCGGCCGACCCGATCGCATAGCCCTTGGTCACCGCCTTGGTCGTGTTGCCCACCGCATCCAGCGGATCGGTGATGTTGCGGATCTCCGGCGGCAGTTCCGCCATCTCGGCGATGCCGCCGGCGTTGTCGGTGATCGGGCCGTAGGCGTCCAGCGCCACGATCATGCCGGCCATCGACAGCATCGCGGTCGCGGCGATGGCGATGCCGTACAGGCCGCCCAGTGCGTAGGCGCCGAGGATGGCCAGGCACACCGCCACCACCGGCCACGCGGTCGAACGCATCGACACGCCGAGACCCGCGATGATGTTGGTACCGTGGCCCGTCGTCGAAGCCGCCGCGACGTGCTTGACCGGCGCGTATTGCGTGCCGGTGTAGTACTCGGTGATCCACACGATGATGCCCGTGAGCGCGAGGCCGACCAGGGCGCAGAAATACAGGTTCATCGCCCCGTAGGACGAATCGGCCATCAGCTGCGTGGTGATCGGATAGAACGCGATCGCGGCCAGCACGGCCGACACGATCACGCCCTTGTACAGCGCGCCCATGATCGAGCCGCCTGCTTTCACCTTGACGAAGAAAGCGCCGATGATCGAAGCGATGATCGATACGCCGCCCAGCACCAGCGGATAGAGCACCGCGTGTTCGCCGGCCTGCGCGGCCATCAGGCTGCCCAGCAGCATCGTCGCGATGATGGTGACCGCGTAGGTCTCGAACAGGTCCGCCGCCATGCCGGCGCAGTCGCCCACGTTGTCGCCGACGTTGTCGGCGATCACCGCCGGGTTGCGCGGGTCGTCCTCGGGAATGCCGGCTTCCACCTTGCCCACCAGGTCCGCACCGACGTCCGCGCCCTTGGTGAAGATGCCGCCGCCCAGGCGGGCGAAGATCGAGATCAGCGACGAGCCGAATGCCAGGCCCACCAGCGCATGCAGTGCGTCGGCCTCGCTGTAGCCCATGTGCAGGTGGAGTACGGCGAAGTAGCCGACCACGCCCAGCAAGCCCAGCCCGACCACCAGCATGCCGGTGATGGCGCCGCCCTTGAAGGCCACGTCCATCGCCGCGCTCATGCCTTTGCTGGCGGCTTCAGCGGTGCGCACGTTGGCGCGCACCGAGACGTTCATGCCGATGTAGCCGGCAGCGCCCGACAGCACGGCGCCGATGAGGAAGCCGATGGCGCTGGGCCAAGACAGGAAGAAACCGATCAGTGCGAACAGCACGATGCCGGCGATGCCGATGGTCGTGTACTGCCGGTTGAGATAAGCGCTGGCGCCTTCCTGCACGGCCGCTGCGATTTCCTGCATGCGGCTGTTGCCGGCGGGTTGTTTCAGGATCCAGCGCGCGGCTACCACGCCATAGATGATCGCCACGCCGGCGCAGATCAGCGCCAGCGTCAAACCGTGTTGTTCCAGCATGACCCCTCCCAAGGTTGATGGATGTCGTCCAGCGAAGCGCGTGAACTTGCAACCCAATCCTGGTGGAGCCTGTTGAACGATTGAGCGCACTCGACCGCTGCGATGCCCTGCAGCACGAAACCCGTGTTCAGACAATTCCCTGGAGCTGGCCCGAGTATGACCGGATGGCGTGCGCACCGCCATATGTGACGGATGGGTTCAGCCGTCCCGTGCCAGCCTTGCGGCCCACGTCCCGTTTTGTTCCGGAGTCGCCATGCGTCCCAGTGTCGCAGCCCCGCTGCTTGCCGCCTGCCTGCTCGCGTCCGCGGCCCACGCCGCCGATCCGGCACCGGAGATCCAGCGCCCCGCCGCGAAGGCGCAGGCGACCGGCGTCGTGCACAGCCTGCGCCAGATTCCGGAGGCCTGTGCACGCCTGGAGGGCGCCTTCACCGGTGATGCGTCGCAGCCGTATCGCTACTCGCCTGTCCGCACCAGCCCGCAATGCCAGCCGCGTGCGCGCTTCGTGGACTTCGACAAGGCCAGGCCTTCGGTGGCCGCCGGCTGGAAACTCAACGATGTGATCCGCGTGCCGAATGCGTCGTGCCCGTCGCAGCAGGCCGTGGTCCGCGTGTGGCGCAAGCCGGGCAGTGCGGCCCCGCCGGCAGCAGATGGCCAGGGCCAGTCGCGCATCTACCTGCAGGACGCGAAACAGCAGGCCGCGGGCGCGGCGCAGGCGGCTTCGCTGACGTTGTTCGCAGCAAAGCTGGACGTCGAAGGCAAGGCCTGTCGCTAGCCGGCGGTTGGCGTGCCCTGGTGGTAGTGCAGTTGCCAGCCCAGGGCGGTGCGTCGCCATACCGACATGCGCAATGCGGCATGGATCCGTGCGCCGTCGCCTTCGATACCGTGCGAGGCGAAATGCAGTAACGCCACATCGTCCGCGAGCCTTTCCAGGCGATGGTCGTATGCCGCGACGTGCGGTAGTGAAGAACGGTCGGTGAGGAAATCGATGACCGTCTGGCGTGTGTAGCGCGTGCCCGAGCGGCCGATCTCGTGGAAATCCGGGTGCAGCAGGTGCTCCAGCCGGGCGCGCGTGCAGGTTGCGCCGGGGTGGTGGAGTTCGGTTTCGAGGGCCGTCAGGTCGGCGAGCAGGTCGTCCATCGCCTCATGCTAGCGCGCTGGCTGCGGGTCGTCAGGACGTGGCGCGCACGGCAGGATTCGCCGAATCCTTTTGCGCGAGGTATTGCCCGAAACGGTAGCCGGCGCCCGCGATGGCGAGGCCGATGGCGACGGCAAGCAGCCCGATAAGCACTTTGCGGAACATGGCGGAATTCCTGAGGCGTGGCGACGACGTCCACGCTAGCAGCGTCACCGTCGCTACGACGGTGCCTGAAGTCACCCTGCCAGAAGCACTGCGCCGCGTTCGTCCAGCAGTGCGCGCAGCACCGACCGATGGCAGCGCCCCTCGTCCTCGCAGTAACAACCCACCGAGAAATCGCTGCCATGCGACAGCGCGGCCAACAGGTCCAGCATGCGCGCGGTGTCGGGCGCGGCCATCTCGGCGCGGTACTTCTTCGCGAACGCCGCCCACGCTTTGGGCGTGGCGGCGTCCTGGGCTTCCTTCACCAATTCCGCGCTCGGCGCGAGCGCGGGATACCAGACGTCATACCAGTCCTGCGAGGCGAACTCGGATTTCGGCACGCCACGCGGCGGCCGGCGCACCGTGCCGATGCGCAGACCTTCGTCTTTCGCGCGCGGGCTGCCGAGCCGGACGATGCGGATGCCCATCCGGCGGTCAGCCCTCCCAGGCCGGCAGCTTCTTCTTCACTGCGACGTTCTTCAGCGCGACGTACTTGGGCAGGCCGTTGGTGCCGTAGGGCGGATAGGCCTCGCCGCGGATCAGTGGCTGCAGGTAAGCGCGCGCCTTGTCGGTGATGCCGTAGCCATCCTTGCGGATGAAGCTGGGCGGAAATTTCTTCTCGTGGTTCGCCACCTTCGACAACGGCGCGGCCTCGATCTTCCAGCGGAACGGCGCATCGGACGTGCGCACGATCACCGGCATCACCGCGTTCTGTCCCTTCAGGGCGAACTGCACCGCGGCCTTGCCGACGGCCTGCGCCTGTTCCCAATCGGTCTTCGACGCGATGTGGCGCGCCGAACGCTGCAGGTAGTCGGGCAGGGTCCAATGCACCTTCAGGCCCAACTGGTCCTTCACGCGTCCCGCGAGGTACGACGCGACGCCGCCCAGTTGGGTATGGCCGAACGAGTCCTTGCCGCCGCCGGCATCGGCGACGAAGCGGCCGTCGGCATGCTGGATGCCTTCGCTGGCCACCACCACGCACCAGCCGACCCTGTCGACGACCTTCTTCACCTGCGCGAGGAACTGCGTTTCGTCATACGCGCGCTCGGGGAACAAGATGATGTGCGGCGCCTCGTCCGCGGACTGCCCGGCCAGGCCAGCGGCCGCGGCCAGCCAGCCGGCGTGCCGGCCCATGGCCTCGTAGACGAAGACCTTGGTGGAGGTTTCCGCCATCGCGGCCACGTCCAGCGCGGCTTCCCGCACGGAGACGGCCGTGTACTTCGCCGCCGAGCCGAAGCCGGGGCAGGTGTCGGTGACGGCGAGGTCGTTGTCCACCGTCTTCGGCACGCCGATGCAGGTCAGCGGGTAATCGAAGGCCTGTGCCAGCTGCGAGACCTTCCAGGCGGTGTCGGCGGAGTCGTTGCCGCCGTTGTAGAGGAAGTAACGCACGTCGTGCGCCTTCAGCACGGCCAACAGGCGCTCGTACTTGGCCCGATCGGCCTCCAGCGACTTCAGCTTGACCCGGCAGCTGCCGAAGGCGCCGCCGGGTGTATGGGCCAGCCCGCGGATGGCCGCGGCCGACTCCTTGCTGGTGTCGATCAGCTCTTCGCGCAGGGCGCCGAGGATGCCGTTGCGTGCGGCCAAGACCTTGATTTTCCGGGACCGCGCTTCCGTGATGACCGCCGAGGCGGAGGCGTTGATGACGGAGGTGACGCCGCCGGACTGCGCATAAAGTAGGGTGCCAGACGCCATGTGGGGTTCGTTCCGGGGTGCGGGGATGCGGTAAGCTTCACACAGATGACGCGGTGCAGCGCGGCGCCAGGCGCCAGGCGCGATCCACCGCCCGCAGGATTCCAGTTTCGGGAGTTACAGCATGCGATTGGTTCTACTGGGCCCACCCGGGTCGGGCAAGGGCACTCAGGCAGCGCGCCTGAAGGACTACCTGCAGGTGCCGCACATTTCCACCGGCGACCTGCTGCGCGCCGAAGTGGCCGCCGGCAGCCCGCTGGGCTTGCAGGCGAAGGAAGTGATGGCGCGCGGCGAGCTGGTCAGCGACGACATCCTGCTCGGCATGCTGGAAGACCGGTTCTCCCGCGACGACACCCAGGCCGGCTTCATCCTCGACGGCTACCCGCGCAACCTGGTGCAGGCTGCCGCGCTGGGCCAACTGCTGGCCAAGCTGGGACAGAAGTTCGACTTCGCCGTGCAGCTGGAAGTGCCCACCGAACTGCTGGTGGAGCGCATCGCCGGCCGCGCCAAGGCCGAAGGCCGCGCCGACGACAATCCGGAATCGGTCCGCAAGCGCCTGCAGATCTACACCGACCAGACGGCACCGGTCATCGATTTCTACCGCCAGCAGGGCGAACTGACTGTCGTCGACGGCGTCGGCTCGCTGGACGACGTCTTCACCCGGATCACCGAATCGATCGCGCCGGAGAAGGCCGTCGGCTGAGGTCGACCGCCGCGTTCGGACAGGAAAACGCCCCGGCTAGCCGGGGCGTTTTCGTTGGCGCATGCGTTGTCGATCAGGGCGTGGTCGAGAGCGTCAGACCGTACGCCTGCAGCAGCGGATTGAGCGGCTAGACGGCCGCAACAGGCGGGTGGTGAAGGCCAAGACACGCAGCGTCGACCTCCAAGCGCTGCGCCTTTCCCGCTGAACCGCCATCACGCCGTCGTCGTCGTACGGATGCCTAAGCGGGCGCGCTCGGCTAAAGTTCGCGGACTCTTTCCGGAAGCGCAGTCTTGAAGATCCACATCCTCGGCATCGCCGGCACCTTCATGGGCGGCGTGGCCGCCTTGGCCCGCGAACTCGGCCATACCGTCGAAGGCAGTGACCAGGCCATTTACCCGCCCATGTCGACCCAGCTCGAGAAGCTCGGTATCGCGCTGGCGCAGGGCTACCAGCCGCAGAACATCGCGCCGGATTGCGACGAGATCGTCATCGGCAATGCCCTCTCGCGCGGCAACCAGGCGGTGGAAGCGGTGCTGGACCAGGGGCGGCGCTACATCTCCGGCGCGCAGTGGCTTTCCGAGCGCGTGCTGCCTGGGCGCGACACGCTCGCGGTGGCCGGCACGCACGGCAAGACCACCACCACGACCATCCTGACCTACCTGTTGGAAGCGGCCGGTCGTTCGCCGGGCTTCCTGATCGGCGGGGTCGCCGAGGACTTCGGCGTGTCCGCCCGCATCGGCGGCGGCCGCGAATTCGTCGTCGAGGCCGACGAGTACGACACGGCGTTCTTCGACAAGCGCAGCAAGTTCGTCCACTACCGCCCGCTGGTCGCCATCCTCAACAACCTGGAATACGACCACGCCGACATCTTCCCGGACGTGGCGGCGATCCAGCGCCAGTTCCACCACCTCGTGCGCACGGTGCCGCGCCGTGGCCGCCTGATCGTCAACGGCGAGGACGCGCGTTTGGCGGAGGTGCTGGCGATGGGATGCTGGACGCCGGTGGAACGTTTCGGCTTCGATGCATCGCTGGAATGGAGCGCCCGCCTGATCCGCGACGACGGCAGCGCATTCGCCGTGCGCTACAACGGCGTGGAGATCGGCGAAGTGCATTGGCCGATGCTGGGCCGGCACAACGTGCTCAACGGCTTGGCGGCACTGGCCGCGTGCAACGCCGTCGGCGTGGATATCGCCACGGTGCTGCCTTCGCTGGCCGCGTTCCGCAGCGTGAAGCGTCGGCTGGAAGTGATCGGCCAGCATGACGGCATCACGCTCTACGACGACTTCGCCCACCATCCCACCGCGATCCACACGACGCTGGAAGGCTTGCGCGCACGCGTCGGCGCCGCGCGCATCGTGGTCGCGATGGAGCCGCGCAGCAATTCGATGCGTTCGGGCGCGCATGCCGATGCGCTGGCGCCCTCGCTCGACATCGCCGATGCGGTGGTGTTCCTGCATCGCCCGGAACTGGCGTGGGATGCGGCGAAGGTCGTCGCCGCCATCCGCGGCGATGCCCGCACCGTGCCGGATGCCGATGCGCTGATCGCGGCATTGCGCGAAATCGTGCGCCCCGGCGACCACGTGGTCTTCATGTCGAATGGCGGGTTCGATGGTGCGCCGCGGCGGTTCCTGGCGGCATTGGCGACGCCGGCCGCCTGAAGGGCGGCTTCACGCATGTAGTCGTCGCGTCATCTCGCAATGGGTGCGGGTGCATCGCCCGATCGCACATGCTGCAGCGCCGCGCAATGAGCCCATCACGCCGTGCACGCGGCAAGGCTGTGCGGCGCTGCAAGGCTTCCAGCTGCATGCGTCGGCGTACGGAATCGGTGCTGTGCGTGCTGGCCGGTCGGATGATCTCCCTACGTGGCAAGCACCTGGATTCCGAATGGCTAGAGTGGGCCCACGCGCGGCCATGCCGCGTCCTTCGTCCATTCCCAGGAGATGCTGCATGAACCGACTTGCCCAGGCCCTTGGACTCGCCATCGCAACACTTGCGTGCACTGGTGTGGCGCACGCCGCCACCTACGTGGTGACCGCGAACGGCAACAGTTTCGACAACCAGCTCGCCGGCCGCATCGAAGCCGCAGGCGGCCGCATCGTGGCGCGCCTGCCGCAGATCGGCGTGGCGATCGTGGAATCCGACAACCCGGCGTTCAGCACGAACGCGGGTCGCATTCCCGCCGTGCGCTCGGCCGTCGCCGATGTGGCGATCCAGTACGACCTGCCGGCCGCGACGGAAGAGGTCACCGCCGACTACGCGAACCCGCCCGCATCCGGCGACAACGATAGCTTCTTCGACTTCCAATGGGGCCACGCGGCCATCGATGCGGCAGGTGCCTGGAACGCGGGTTATCGGGGGCGCGGCGCCACCGTCGCAGTGCTCGATTCCGGCGTGTACTGCGCGCACCTGGACATCATCCCCAATCTCAACACCGCCAAGTCGGCATCGTTCGTGGCCGGCCAGACTTACTGCAACACCAGCGGCAGTACGCACGGCACGCATGTGATGGGCACCATCGGCGCGGCGGACAATGGCATCGGCACGATCGGCGTGGCGCCCGAGGCGGAGCTGATCGCGGTGAAGGTGCTGAACCCGGTCACGGGCAGCGGCTCGTTCGCGGCCATCATCCAGGGCATCGTGCATGCCGCCGACGCCGGTGCGGACGTCATCAACATGAGCCTGGGCGTCAACGGCGGCCTGCCGGTGGGTGGCAGCGAAGTGGCGGAGCTCGTCAACGCGACCGCGCGCGCCGTGCGGTATGCCAACAAGCAGAACGCCACCGTGGTCGCGTCGGCCGGCAACGACGGCCGCGATCTGGACCATGACAGTGGCCGCGTCTGCGATACCGACGGCACGTGCACCACGGTGAACCTGCGCTCGTTCCCCGGCCAGCTGCCTGGCGTCATCACCGTCAGCGCCCTGGGCCCGCTGGCCTGGCTGAAGAATCCCACCGGCACCGACTTCGACATCCGCGCCAGCTACAGCAACTATGGACAGTCGGCGATCCATTTCGGCGCGCCGGGCGGCAACTACGACTATCCCGGCACCGAGAACTGCACGTTCAAGGGCATCGTGCGTCCGTGCTGGGTGTGGGACATGGTCTTCAGTACGACCTCCGGCGCCGCGAGCTACGGTTGGTCCGCCGGCACCAGCATGGCCGCACCGCATGTTTCCGGCGTCGCGGCGCTGATCATCGGCAAGCACGGCGGCGAACTCTCGCCGGCGGCCGTAGAGCGCATCCTGCGCGCATCGGCGGACGATCTCGGCAAGCCGGGCAATGATCCGACGTTCGGCGCAGGGCGCGTGAACGCACGGCGTGCCGTCACGCAGTGATGTGCTGAGCTGCAGGGCCAAGCGCGAGGGCCACGTCGATCACGGCGTGGCCCTTTTCTTTTCTGCTTCCCGACGCGGTTGGTCGGCCCTTAAACTGGCCGCATGCGATCACTGGAATCCCTTCCGCTGTTCCCGCTGCAGCAGGTGCTGCTGCCCGGTGCTGCCATGGACCTGCGCGTGTTCGAGCGGCGCTATCTCGATCTGGTGCGGGACTGCGGTCGGTCGGGCGGCGGATTCGGCGTCTGCCTGATCCTGGAGGGGAGTGAGGTTGGCGCGCCGGCCACGCCGGCGGCCTACGGCACCGAGGCGATGATCGAGGACTTCGACATGGGTGCGGACGGCCTGCTGTCCTTGCGCGTGCGTGGGCATCGTCGCTTCCACGTGCATCGCACCCGCGTGCGCGACAACGGCCTGGTGTTGGCCGATGTCGAGTGGCTCGCCGCCGATCACGATGAGGCGTTGCGACCCGAGCACGCACTGCTGGGCACCTTGTTGCAGACCATGATGGAAAAGACCGGCACCGACATGAGCAAGCTGCCGTCGCGCATCTTCGAACATGCCGCCTGGGTCGGTTGGCGGCTCGCCCAGGTGCTGCCGATCACGCCGGAGCAGCGCGTCAGCGTGCTCCAGGAAGACGATCCCCACGCGCGCCTGCAACACCTGCTCAACTGGATCGATTGACCCGGCGCTCAGCGCGCTGCGTCGACATCGGTGGTGCAGATCCGCAGGACGGGCAGGCCGGAATCCGGATGCGGCGCAATGGCATGGTCCAGGTCCGTGGTGACCTGGCTGACCGCGTCCAATGCCGTGCGGGCTTCGCGCAGCGGCCGCCACAGGCGCACCAGGTTGAATGCGCGTTGCTGCTGCAACACCTGGGCGCTGCCGATCCACAAAGGTACGTTGCCGGGCTGCAGGCGCGTATCCGCCGGCCACAGACGTAGCACGAAGACTTCGCCCGGCTGGTCGCCGGCGCGCACCATCAGCAGGCTTTCCGCGCGCGTGTCGAGCGTCGCGGGCAGCACGGGTTGTTCGTTGTCGGGCGAGTCGCTGTCGAGCAGGTTCAGTGCTTCCTGCCAGCCCGCCTGCGACTGCTCACGCCAGCCCTGTGCGGCCAGTGCCGCCTTCAACGGAGTCAGCGGTCCGGCGACCTGGACGTCCAGCGGCCAGCGCTGTTCGTCGTCGAATTCGTTGCGACGCGCAGGCAGCGTCTGCCAATCGCGTTGCCACCAGTCCTGCAGGGCCAGTGTGCGCTCGATCACCGGGGTCTGGAACTGCGCCAGCATGTGCTCCACGTTGCGCGGCGCATGCCACAGGCCCGCGATCACGAAGGCCCCGTAGAACAGCCAGGCGATCGGTTTGATCCAGAACGAACGCACCATGCGGCGGCGGTAGGCGATGCCGAGCACCAGCAGCCACACCAGCCCGAACAGCATGCCGCCGATCACGTCGCTGAGCCAGTGCGCGCCCAGGTAGATGCGCGCGAAGCCGATCAGCGCCACCACGATGCCCGACACCAGGTAGGGCCACACCCGTGTGCGTCCTGGCAGTTCGCGCGCGATCAGCACGGCGAAGAAGCCGAAGGTGATCGTGGACATGGTGACCGCGATCGAGGGAAAGCCGAAGCCGCTGCTGACCGATGGCGGCTTCGGAATGTCCACCGACGCGCCGAGCCATGCCGTCAGCGCCAGGCCGAACGCCAGCGCCGCGACCCAGTGGGCCGCGGCCATCCAGCGCTTGCGCCAGGCCAGGTAGGCCAGCACCAGCAGCGAGGCGGGGGCGAGCACCTGTTCGTCGCCGAACGAGGCGATCGCGGCCAGCGGGTAGTCCGCGAGCGGATTGCGCAATGCGCGCATCAGGTCGTAGACCATCACGTCCATCGCCAGCGGTTCGCCGTGGCCGATGACGATCACCAGGAACGCGAACCACACCCAGACGATGGCCAGCAACAGGATCGCGAGCAGCGCCAGTGGCACGGATTCGCGACGGCCCGGATCGAAGACCGCCGCGGTGTAGCGCCCCAGCACGGGATGCGCATGCGACCACGCCAGCGCGCGCGCCAGCAGCGCATCGGCGTGCGCCGCGAACCAGCGGTAGGTGTAGAGCACCAGCGCCCAGGCGACCGCCAGCACGACGACCAGCAGGCCCAGCACCAGAGCGAGACGGCCCGCGACGGCGGCGACGGCATCGTAGGCGTGGCCCAGCACCCAGCCCGGCAGCAGGAAGGACACCGACCACGCCAGGCAGGCCGCGGCACTCGCCATGCCGTAGCGGCGCAGCGGCATCCGCGAGATGCCGGCCACGGCCGGCACGAAGGGACGAATGGGGCCGACGAAGCGCGCCACGAAGATGCTCTTCCAGGCATTGCGGCGGAACAGCAGTTCGCCCCGGTCCAGCAGCTGCGGGTAGCGACGGAACGGCCACACCGTACGCAACTGCTGGCCCCAGCGATGGCCGACCCAGTAACTGGTCGCATCGCCGATCAGGGCGCCCAGCATCGCGCAGGCCACGGCGTACGGGCCGGAGATTTCGCCCAGCCCGATCAGCACGCCCACCGCGAACAGCAGCGGCAGCGCTGGCACGATGGCGCCGAGGATGATCACCGCGTCGCAGAAGGCGATGGCGAAGATCACCAGCCCCGCGGCCACGGGATGCGCGCTGATCCAGGCGAGCAGGGAGTCGAACCAGGTGGAATCCATCGGCGGATTATAGGCGGCGGTCGCTGACCGGCACCCCCTCCCTTCGGACGGTAGAATGACGAGGTGGACTTGCGCTCGCCTTCCGAAATCGCTGCACTCAAGGCCGACAGCTTCGGGCGCATCTCGCTGATGCAGGGCCCGGATGGCCCGTTCGTGCGCCGTGATCTCGCGCACGTGCCGCTGTGGCTCAGGCTGCCCGCCTGGTGGCTGGCACGCCGCGAAGCGTTGGCGCTGCGCAAGGTCGCCGGCATGGCCGACGTGCCACAGCTGCGGGACTGGACCGGTCGCCGGCTCGACCGCAGCTACATGGAGGGTGCGGCGATGTACCAGCGGCCGCCCCGCGGTGACCTTGCCTATTTCCGCGCCGCGCACCGACTGCTCAAGCAGTTGCATCGCCGCGGCATCGCCCACAACGACCTGGCGAAGGAAGCGAACTGGCTGGTCCTGGAAGATGGCCGCCCGGCGATCATCGATTTCCAGCTCGCCACCCGCGGCCACCCGCGCTCGCGCTGGATGCGCCTGCTGGCGCGCCAGGACCTGCGCCATCTGCTCAAGCACAAGCGCATGTATTGCAGCGCCTCGCTCACGCCTGTCGAGAAGCGCGTGCTCAAGCGCACCTCCTGGCTGCGCGACCTGTGGTTCCGCACCGGGAAGCCTGTCTATCGCTTCATCACCCGTCGGTTGCTGAAGTGGGAAGACAACGAAGGGCAGGGACCGAAGCCGTGAGCGCATCCGCATCCACCCGATCTTTTCCTCGGAGCACGCCATGACCTCGCTGGCCGGCAAGACCCTCTTCATCACCGGCGCTTCGCGCGGCATCGGCCTGGCCATCGCGCTGCGCGCCGCGCGCGATGGCGCCAACGTCGCCATCGCCGCGAAGTCGTCGGTGCCGAATCCGAAGCTACCCGGCACCATCCACACCGCCGCGCACGCGGTGAACGAGGCGGGCGGCCGAGGACTCGCGCTCAAGTGCGACATCCGCGAAGAGGACGAGGTGAAGGCGGCGATGGCCGCCACGGCCGATGCCTTCGGCGGTATCGATATCCTGGTGAACAACGCCAGCGCCATCTGGCTGGCCGGTGCGCTGGACACGCCGATGAAGCGCTTCGACCTGATGCAGCAGGTCAATGCGCGCGGCAGCTTTCTGTGCGCGCAGGCCTGCCTGCCGTACCTGAAGGACGCCGCCAACCCGCACATCCTGACGCTGGCGCCGCCGCCATCGCTGGATCCGAAATGGTGGGCGCCGCACACCGGCTACACGCTGGCCAAGATGGGCATGAGCTTCGTGACGCTGGGCCTGGCCGGCGAATTCGGTCCGCAGGGCATCGCCGTCAACGCATTGTGGCCGCGCACCATCATCGCCACCGACGCGCTGAACATGATCCCGGGCGTGGAGATCCCGCGCTGTCGCACGCCGCAGATCGTGGCCGATGCCGCGCACGCGGTGCTGGTACGCGAGGCGCGCGGTTTCCACGGGAACTTCCTCATCGACGAAGAGGTGCTGCGCGAGACCGGCATCGCCGATTTCTCCGGCTATGCCGTCGATGCTTCGCAGCCGCTGCTGCCCGACCTGTTCGTCGACCCCTGACGCCCCCCTCTCCCTTCTCCCCACCCGGAGCCACGATGACGCCGTCCGCCGAACTTCCTGCACGCCAGGCACTGGCTTTCATCCGCATCGCACTGGCCACCCTGCTCTTCGTCCATGGCGTCGCACGCGTGTGGGCCGACGGAGTGACACCCTTCGGCGGCTTCCTGGAGGGGCAAGGATTTCCGTTCGGGCTTGCGATCGCGTGGTTCGTCACGGTATTCGAACTGGTCGCTGCGCCCGTGTTCGCGGCCGGTCGCTGGGTCACCCCGATCGCGCTGGTGTTCGCCGCGATCTACGCGTGCGGCATCTGGCTGGTGCATGCGCCGGCAGGCTGGTTCGTCGTCGGGCTGGGACGCAACGGTGCCGAGTACAGCGTGCTGATCCTGGTCTGCCTGCTGGCCAACGCGTGGGCGCACCGCCCGCGCGCCTCCCCTACGAAATGAGATCGCGATGAAATACCTGCACGCCATGATCCGGGTCCACGACCTGGACGCCACCCGCCGTTTTCTCACCCAAGGCCTGGGCCTGGCCGAAACCCGCCGCATGGAAAGCCCGCAAGGCCGGTTCACGCTGGTGTACTTCGGCGCACCGGCCAATCCGGAGGCGGAGGTCGAACTGACCTACAACTGGCCGCCGGAAGACGGCGCGCCGGCCGAGGATTACGGCAGCGCACGCAACTTCGGCCACCTGGCGTTCGAAGTGGACGACATCTACGCGCTCTGCACGCACCTGCAGTCGCAGGGCATCACCATCAACCGCCCGCCGCGCGACGGCCGCATGGCTTTCGTGCGCACGCCGGACCTGATCTCGATCGAGCTGCTGCAAAAGGGTGCGGCATTGCCGCCGCAGGAGCCTTGGCTTTCGATGGCGAATACGGGAAGCTGGTAAGGCATTCGAACAAGGAGCACCGCTGATGAACCTCGCCCTGATCGTGATCGACGTGCAACGTGGCCTGTTCGAGCCGGCGCCCGCCGATGCCGACGCCGTCATCGAGCGCATCAACGTGCTGTCGGCGAAGGCGAGGCAGGCAGGTGCGCCGGTGATCTTCGTGCAGCACGAGCGCGCCGACGACCTGGTTCCCGAGTCCGAAGGCTGGGCGCTGCATCCTGCGCTGGCGGTAGAGCAGGGTGACCATCGCATCCGCAAGGCCACGCCGGATTCCTTCCTGCGCACGGGCCTGGACGAAGTGCTGTCGTTCTGCGGCGTCGAAGCCGTGGTGCTCTGCGGGTATGCCACCGAATTCTGCGTGGACACCACGACGCGCAGCGCCGCGGCGCACGGTTACCACGTGTTGTTGGCGTCGGACGCGCACACGACCCACGACAAGCCGCATGCGGATGCTGGCCGGATCCGCGAACACCACAATGCCACGCTGCCGGCGATCCGCAGTTTCGGCGTCGGCATCCGCGCAGTGCCTGCCGCCGAGATCGCCTTCGCCGCCTGAGGCCCGTGCTGCGGCGCCCGCTGGCGCCGCTTCCCTGATCGGCGACAATACGCCGCCATCTCCGCTGCCGAACCGCCGCCATGAGCGCCACGACATCCGCCGACCTGCTGGCCAACGGCCAGCGCTACTACCTGCCGGTGTACCGCCCGCGCGAGGTCATCCTGGAGCGCGGCCAGGGCGCACGCGTCTGGGACAGCGAGGGCCGGGAATACCTGGACCTCTCCGCCGGCATCGCGGTCTGCGGATTAGGCCATAACGACCCGGACCTGGTCGCCGCACTGACCGAACAGGCCGGCAAGCTCTGGCATACCAGCAACGTGTTCTACAGCGAACCGCCGCTGCGCCTGGCCGAGGAACTGGTCACCGCCTCGCGGTTCGCCGAGCGCGTGTTCCTGTGCAACTCCGGCGCGGAAGCCAACGAAGCGGCGATCAAGCTGGTGCGCAAGTGGGCGGCCTCGCAGGGCCGGCCCTCCGACCAGCGCGTGATCGTGACCTTCCGGGGCAGCTTCCATGGCCGCACGCTGGCGACCGTGACCGCGACCGCGCAGCCGAAATACCAGGAAGGCTACGAACCGTTGCCCGGCGGCTTCCGCTATGTCGACTTCAACGACCTGACCCAGCTCGAGATCGCGATGTCCTGCGGCGACGTGGCCGCGGTGATGCTGGAGCCGGTGCAGGGCGAGGGCGGCGTGATGCCGGCCGCGCCCGGCTTCCTCAGCGCGGTGCGCGCGCTGTGCGATCACTACGGCGCCTTGCTGGTGCTGGACGAGATCCAGGCCGGCATGGGCCGCACCGGCACGCTGTTCGCGCATTGGCAGGACGGCGTGGTGCCCGACATCGTCACCCTGGCGAAGGCGCTGGGCGGCGGCTTCCCGGTCGGCGCGATGCTGGCCGGCCCGAAGGTCGCGCAGGCGATGCAGTTCGGCGCGCACGGCACCACGTTCGGCGGCAATCCGCTGGCCGCGGCGGTGGCGCGTGTGGCGCTGCGCAAACTGGCGTCCACACAGATCGCCAACAACGTGGCGCGCCAGTCGGCGGCGCTGCGCAAGGGGCTCGATGCGATCAACGCCGAACTCGGCCTGTTCGCGCAGGTGCGCGGTCGCGGCTTGATGCTGGGCGCCGTGCTCAACACGAAATACGCGGGCCGCGCAGGCGAAGTGCTGGACCTCGCCGCCGCGCAGGGCCTGCTCATGCTGCAGGCTGGGCCCGACGTACTGCGTTTCGTGCCGGCGCTGAACATCACCGATGAAGAAGTGGGCGAAGGACTGAAACGCCTCCACGCTGCGCTCAGGGCGTTCGCGACGCCGGGCTGAGCGATCCGGGAGCGTCCTGGCGGAGACGAAGGCGGGCGGTGCTGCCGTCCGCGGTGCCTTCGAAGCGCAAGTCGATGGCGTGCCGTTCGCACAGCCGTCGCACGATCGACAGGCCCAGCCCGAAGCCGGTGCTGTCCCCGCCTTTCACGAAGGGCGCGAAATCGCCCTCGCGGACCGCGTGCCCGGGATTGCTGACGCAGAGCGCGTCGCCGTCGGCCACGATGACGACGTCGCCTTCGCGGGTGTGCGCGAACGCATTCCCGATCAGGTTGGCCAACAGCACCTGCAGCACGGGTACCGTCAGCGTGCTGGTGAGATCCGCGGGCACCTCGACCGCCACCCGTACGTGCTTGCCTTCCAGTAAGGGTGACTGCTCCACCACGACGCGCTCCAGCACCGGGAGTACGCGCGTGACCGGTGTCGACGTCGTTGGCGGCGTGGGCTGTTCGCGTGCCAGCGCCAGCAGCAGGGCGACGGTTTGCTCCAGGTGCGAGGCGGACTGTCCGATATGTTCGACGCTGGCGCGCGCGTCGGCACTCAGCGTCGTGTCGGCGGAAAGGCGCTCGCTGGCGGCCCGGATCACGGTCAGTGGCGTGCGCAGTTCATGGCTCGCGTCGCGGGTGAATTCGCGTTCGCGATCGATGAAGGCGCGGACGCGGGCGATCAGGTCGTCCAGGCGGCGTGCGAGCAGTCCGACCTCATCGTCGGGGAAGCCGGCAGCGAAGTGCGGCGGCAGTCGCTCCGGCGTCGCTTCGCCGACGGCGTCCGCCAATCGCGAGAGCGGTGCCGTCGTCCGTCGCGCCAGCCAGCCGCCGAGGAGCAGCGCAAGCACCAAGGCGATGGCGCCCGTCCAGGCCAGCAGCTGCAGCATTTCACCACGCATCGGCCGTACCGCGAGCAGGCCGCTGACTTCGGCGACCAGCCAGGCGCGCGTGGCCGGTGCGGGTGGATCCAGCGCCAGCAGGTGGTAGTGGCGCCCGTCCGCGCCGGCGAACTCCCTCCGCGCGGGCTCCTCGCGCAGCACGCGGCCGATCCCGTCGGGAAGATCATCGCGCCGCTCGATCACGCTCATGAAGCCGTTGCGCGGCGGAGACCAGCGTCCATGCGTGGCGTAGTGATCCCGTTGCGTCGCGGCCTCGCGCTCGAGCAGCGTGTCGAACAGCTGGTCCTCGACCGTGTAGACGAAGAGCAGCGTGTAGAGACCGAACAGCGCGGCCAGCACCAGCGTGAACGCCGCGAACACCAGCATCATGCGGTTGCGCAGCCGCCGGCGCGGCGGGATCGGTGCGCTCATGCGTCGGCTTCCAGCCGGAAGCCCACGCCGTGCACGGTTTTCAGCATCGGCGTGGCAAACGGCTTGTCCAGCGCCTGGCGGAGCAGGTAGAGATGCGTGCGCAGCGGATCCGATTCCGGCGGCGCATCGCCCCATAGGCGCTGGATCAACTCGCTGCGCGTCAAAGTCCGTGGCCACGCCTCGGCCAGGGCGAGCAGGATCTGGTACGCCGTCTGGTGCAGTTCAAGCGGAAGCTCGTGTCGTGTTGCCAGCGCGTGCCGCCGATCGATGCGCAGCGTGCCGATCCGCACGACATGGGTCTCGCCACTGCGGTGTCGCTGCGTGAGCGCCTGGCAGCGCGCGATCAGTTCCGCGCCCGCGAACGGCTTGACCAGATAGTCGTCGGCGCCGGCGCGGAAGCCTTGCAGCTTGTCCTCCAGCGCGTCGCGCGCGGTCAGCATCAGTACCGGGACGTGGCGATCGGCCTGCGCCCGCAGGCGCTCGCACAGGCGCAGGCCATCGAGTGCGGGCAAGCCCACGTCGAGCACCAGCACGTCGGGCGGCGCGTCGAGCGCCATCTGCAATCCGCTGAGGCCATCCGAAGCGAACTCGACGGTCATGCCGGCATCGGTGAACAGGTGCTGCAACTGCGCCCGCAGCAGCGCGTTGTCTTCGATCACCAGGATGCGGGCCGCAGGTACCGTCATCGTTCAACCATCGATGCGTTGCAGGAGGGCCTTAGCTTCGGCCATGTCCGGCTTGCCCGCCAGCACCTGCTGCACCAGTGATTTCGCCTGTTCCCGTTCGCCCAGGCGGAGATGGGCCTCGGCGGCACCCAGCTTCAGCTGCGGCTGCGCCATGTACGGCATCGCCAACTGCATCAGGGTCAGTGCATGCCGCAGGTCGTCGTCGCCACCCGCCGCCTGCGCCTGGTAATAGCCCAGCATGCCCAGCAGGTCCACGTGGTAGCGCTCGCGATCCTGCGCCAGCGCATCTGCTGCGCCACGTACATCGCCGCTGCGGGCCCGGGCGGCGAGCGCCATCGTCAGCTCGTCGCGCCACGGCGTGCGCACCACCGGCGTACGGCCGGTCGCGCGTACGATGGCATCGGCGACGCCGGGCGTGGAGTAAGGGTTCTGCCCGGTGACCAGGCGCCCGTCCACGACGACCTTCGCCATCATCAGCGGTGCTTCCTGCCACCGCGCCCCGCGCCCGCGCAACGCGTCCTCGAGCTGCCACGGGAACTCCTTCGCCCAGCGCTTGCCGAACACGGCTTCCTCTTCATTCGTGAAGCCGGTCATCGCCTTGCCTGCAACCAGCGATGTGCCGTCGCCGAGCTTCACGTCCACCAGCGCGGCCGGCCCATGGCAGACCGCGCCGATCACGGCACCCTGCATGTAGGCTTCGGCCAGCAGCGACGCCAGCGCGTTGTCGCGCGGCAGATCGAACATCGCGCCCTTGCCGCCGACGACGTAGATCGCCGCGTAGTCCGCCGCCTTCACGTCGCGCGTCGAACGCGTCGCCGCCAGCGTGCGCATGGCCTCTGCATCACCGAGCAACGCCGCGTTGAAAGGTTCCCGAGCGTTGTATTCGTCGGCTTCCACGGCACCGCCCTGCGGACTGGCGACGTCCACCTTCAGTCCATTGGCCTTGAAGATCAGCCAGGCTTGCGACAGTTCGTCGAACTCGTAACCGGGACGGGTCTTGCCCTGGTCGCGGCCCTCGCCGCTGACGACGATCAGCACCTTGTCGGGCACGGCGGCGTACGCGGGCAGTACCACGGCGAAGAGGAGGGCTGCGCCCAGCTGGCGCAGGGCGTTGGGAATCAGGGGCATGGGACGGATCTCCGAGGGAAGGCCGCCAGTCTCCCGCGCCCGGATCAACCAAGCTTCAAACGCGCGCTACCAACCCGTCTGCGGGCCGAACACGTAACGCTTCAGCGCCTTGCCGAAGCTGCGCGCATCGGTGACGGTCTCGGCATGCAGGCCGGCGTCGCGCGCGCCCTGCACGTTGGTGAACTTGTCGTCGACGAACAGCGTGCTGCCGGCGTCCCAGCCCAGCACGTCTAGCGCACGCGTGAACGTCGCCGTCGCCGGCTTTCGCATCTGCAGTCCGCCGCTGGTCAGCACGCGGCCCTCGATGCGTGCCGCCATCGGCGCGACGATGCGGGGGATCGCACGCGTCATCATCAGGCCGTTGTTGGTCAGCACGCCCAGGGAGAGCGCGGGGTGCAGCGCCGCGATGCGCTCCAGCACGCCGTCGATGGCCGTGCTGCCCGCCATGCGCGAAGCCAGCCACGTGTCTTCATCCACCATCGCGCCCAATCCCTCGCCCAGTCGGCCGAGATAGGCGGCGGTGTCGATCGTGCCGCTGTCGTACTCGGTTTCCAGGCCCGAGACGAACAACACCTCGCGCACCCGTTCGGAGGCGCAGCCCGCATGCGCAGCGAGGTGCGCGATGCGCACCTCGTGCCGGTAGTGGGCCAGGACGCCGTCGAAATCGAACAGCACCTGGTGGATGCGGGGCTTCATCCCGCGGCGACGACCTTGAAGGCCTCGCGGGCGGCGGCGATCGTCGCGTCGATGACGTCGGGCGTGTGCGCGCTGGACATGAAGCCGGCTTCGAACGCCGACGGCGCCAGGTACACGCCGCGTTCCAGCATTGCGTGGAAGAAGCGGTTGAACGCTGCGGTGTCGCAGGCGATGGCCTGCGCATACGTGTCCACTTGCTGATCGGTGAAGAACAGGCCGAACATCGCGCCGACGCGCGTGGTGGTCAGCGCTACACCGGCGTCGCGCGCGGCGGCTTCCAGGCCATCACAGAGCGCCGCCGTCGCCGCGGCGAGGCCGTCGTGGAAGCCGGGTGCCTGGATGAGCTCCAGCATCGCCAGGCCCGCGGCCATCGCCACCGGATTGCCGCTCAGCGTGCCGGCCTGGTAGATCGGGCCGGCTGGCGCGATCTGCTGCATCAGGTCGCGACGGCCGCCATAGGCACCCACCGGCATGCCGCCGCCGATGATCTTGCCGAAGGTGGTCAGGTCCGGCGTGATGCCGTAATGCGCCTGCGCCCCGCCGAGGGCGACGCGGAAACCGGTCATCACTTCGTCGAAGATCAACAGCGCGCCATGCTGCGTGCACAGGGCGCGCAGGTTCTGCAGGTAGCCGTCGCGTGGCGGCAGGCAGTTCGCGTTGCCGACGACGGGTTCGATGATCAGGCAGGCGATCTCGCCGCCGTACTGTTCGAACAACGCGGTCGCGCCGTCGACATCGTTGTAGCTCAGCGTCAGCGTCAGTTCGCTCAGCCCCGCCGGCACGCCGGGCGAGGTCGGCACGCCCAGCGTCAGCATGCCGCTGCCGGCCTTCACCAGGAACGAATCGCCATGGCCGTGGTAGCAGCCTTCGAACTTGACGATGCGGTTGCGCCCGGTCGCGCCGCGCGCCAGGCGGATCGCTGACAGCGTGGCTTCGGTGCCCGAGTTGACCATGCGCACCATCTCGCACGATGGCACCAGACGCGTGATCGTCTCGGCCATCGTCACTTCGGCGGGGCAGGGCGCGCCGTACGACAGGCCGTCCTGGATCGCCGCCTGCACCGCCTCGCGCACTGTCGGATGGTTGTGGCCGACGATCATCGGGCCCCACGAGCCGACGTAGTCGATGTAGCGGTTGCCATCGACGTCGTGCAGGTACGCGCCATCGGCGCGTTGCACGAAGAACGGTTCGCCCCCGACCGACTTGAACGCGCGCACCGGCGAATTGACGCCGCCGGGCAGCAACTGCTGGGCGCGGGCGAAGAGGGCGTGGGACTGGTCGTGGTTCATGGGGATTCCAGGGGGAGCAGAAACAGGGGGATGTCAGCGCGCGAACGCGGCGGCATAGGCCTTGGCAGCGGCGACGGGATCGGCCGCTTCGAACACGCCGCCGATCACGGCGACCAGGTCGGCGCCGGCCGCCACCAGCGGGCCCATATTGTCCGGGGTAATGCCGCCTATCGCCACCCGCGGGACACCCAGCGCGGCGGCATCGGCCAGCAATGCCGGTGTGGCGCGGCGCGTGGTGACTTTGCTGGTGGTCGGGAAGAAGGCCCCGAACGCCACGTAGCTGGCGCCTGCCGCCACCGCGCGTTCGGCGAGCGCGTGCTCGTCGTAGCAGGAGGCACCGACGATGGCCTCCGGGCCCAACAGCGCGCGCGCGGCGGCGATGTCGCCATCGTCCTCCCCGAGGTGCACGCCGGCGGCACCGACCGCGGCAGCGAGCGCCACGTCGTCGTTGACGATCAGGGGCACGCCAGCGTCGACGCACAGCGCCTGCAGCGCCGTGGCCTGCGCCAGGCGTCGCCCGGCGTCGGCGTCCTTCTGCCGGTACTGCAGCCAAGTCGCCTGCGGCAGTACCGTCGCCACCCGCGGCAGCAGGCGGGCGGTGTCCGGCTCCTCCGGGGTGATCAGGTACAGCCCGCGGGCGCTGCGGACGGACGGGGGCAGGGATGTCATCGGCGAACTTCCGGTGCGCGGGCGGCGATGGGACAATGGCCGCTCCTCCAAGCCGGCATTATCCCGTGACCGACGCCACCGCCACCATCTTCCGCACCTGGATGTGCGTGGTCTGCGGCTTCCTCTACCACGAGGCCGACGGCCTGCCGGAAGAAGGCATCGCCCCCGGCACCCGCTGGGAAGACATCCCCGATGACTGGACCTGCCCCGACTGCGGCGTCAGCAAGGAGGATTTCGAGATGGTGGAGCTGGAGCCCTAACCCCATTCGGCAGGCTCAGCGGAAGACCTCATTCGCGGTTCGCATGATGTCAACAGCCGCCCTGGCTTCGGGCTCGTTTCGGAAGGCCGGATTCGAGTACGCGTAGGCGCGATAGCCTTCAGAGGTGGCGACCTCGACCACGACGGAGGCGCCATCTTTCACCCTGTGATTCGCAGCGGGCAGCGCCGATTCGTCGGGGAGCGTTGCGATCCCAAGACGCTCGAGTTCCCTCAGGACCGCTGCCCAGTCTGCAGGGCGTGCCAACCTCGCGTCGCAGATCCCCCTGTCATGCAGACGCCACGGATCGGCATGGCATTCATTCAGCAGAGTGCGCATGGAATCGGCATCGTCCGCGTCATAGCGGAAACGATTCAATGCGCGACCCTCAACGGGCTGGCCGGGGGAAACCTTGAGGACGATCGAATGGTCTGGCGCGATGACGCCAAAGCCGGTCCATACCCTGATTTCGGTCGCGCCTGGTGCGGGCCGGACACGCCTCAGGTCGGGTAGCCCGGCGGCGGTCGCATAGTCGCGAACGAAGTGAAGCAGCGCAGGCTCTTCCGGCAATGCCTGGGCGGCAGCAGTGGTGGCCAGGAGTGCAACCGGGATGCCCAGCATCCACGTCGTCAGGAGGCGATGCATCAATGCATCCGCGAGGTGCGCACCGCGCTGAGTTCCACCAGTTGTTCGCGTAGTTCTGCTGCGTCCTTCGCTTCCGGTGACAGATGCAGGTACCGGGCAAGGTCGCGTTGCGCGCCAGCGCGATAATCCATCTTCAGGTATGCCTGGCCGCGGTCGCGCAGGGCGTCGGGCTGGTCGGGCGTGAGCTTCAGCACGCGGTCGGCGCAGCGCGCGGCGCGGTCCCATTCCTCGCGTTCGGCATACACGCCATGCAGGTTGCGCAGCGTGCGCACGAGGATGGCGCGGTGCGAGGCAGGGTTGAGGATGTGCAACAGCGCGGCGTCGTCGGGGATGTCGCCGCCCAGGTGCGGCTTGGCGCGTTCGCGCAGCTCGTCCACGCCGAGCGGGCGGCCACCGTTGAAGGGGTCCATCACCAGCAGGCCATCGTCGACCGGCAGGCGCACCAGGAAATGGCCAGGGAACGACACGCCATCCAGCGGCACGCCCAGCCGGCGCGCGACTTCCATCTGCACCATCGCCAGCGACACCGGATTGCCGAGTCGGCGCTCGAACACCTCGTTGAGGTAGCTGTTGCGCGGGTCGTAGTACTCGTCGTGGTTGCCGGTGTAGCCGAGTTCATCGAACAGGTGCCGATTGATCGCGGCCATCTTCAGCGGCCATGGCTCGATCGTGGCGATCTCGTGACGGAGATGCTCGGCGTGACTCTGGACCAGCGTGTCGTAGAGATCGGGGTCCAGTCCGGGATATTCGTCGCGCGCGATCAGCAGCGCAGTTTCCAGCAGCGGCACCGTTTCATCGGGCTGGCTGGCCAACGCATTCCATTCCGGCAATGTCAGTCGATCCCCCATGCCGACAGACTGGGGCCAATTCCACCGCGAATCAAGCCTCAGCGGACGGGCGGAATGCCCTTGCCGAGAGTGAGCTCGGCACCATCCTCGAGCTTGAGGCGCTCGGCTTCGCCGGCATTCAGTTCCAGCACGAAGCGGGCCGGTTCGTCGCTGGGGTAGGACGGGCAGGCGTCGCCCGCCGAGCAGGGCGGCACGTTGCGCTGCTGGGTGACCAGCTTGCGGCCCTCGTCGAAGTACAGGATGTCCAGCGGGATGCGCGTGTTCTTCATCCAGTAGGCCTGCGGTTCCTCGGCCTCGTGGATGAAGAGCATGCCGGTGCCGTCCGCCAGCGTGTCGCGGAACATCAGGCCGCGCGCGCGCTCGGTGTCGTCGTCGGCGATCTCGACGGTATAGCGCTTGCCGCCGATCTCGACCCATTCACCGCCACTGGCGCAGCCGCTGAGCAGGAGGGCGGAGACGAGCAGGGCGGGGGACATGCGGCGCATGGCGGCTTCCGGCGATCGGGGGCGACAGTCTACGCCATGGCTCCGACCGCGGCGCCGGCTCAGCCAAGAGGTGCATCCGCCGGCACCTGCACCCGCACCCAACTCGCGATGCGGTCCGTCACGCGGCTGTTGTCCCGGTAGTACGCCGCGTTGTCGGCCAGCGCGTGCCACCGCTGCTGGTCGCGGCACAGGTGATGGAGTTGCTCGACGAAGCGTTGCATCAGTGCAGCGTCGGGTTGCGCGCCATGGGTTTGTGCGCCGTGCATCAGGTCGAGCAACAGCAGCACGCCGTCATGGCACTGCTCAGCCTGCAGGCGTGCACTCATGTACAGCAGGTCGAGATGCGCGGGCGACAACAGGGTGATGCCGGGGTCGGCCAGGCTTTGTCCGGGACCGCATTGCAGCGCCTGGAGTGCTTGTTCCAGGGGGCTGGGTCCGTCGTCGATGCCCCGGATCGTCGGCGCGACCGGCACGACCTCTTCCATGTCCGTCGACGATTCGGGTAAATCCTGTGAGATGGGCATGGAGCACTCCTTGCTGTGCCGGGGCCTGCGGCGATGCCTGTGTGAGCGCGCTGGGCATGCCTGTCGTCGTCGAATATATGAACACAAAATGTTCGCGTCAATTAACTTTGATAGTGATGCGTGCCCTTGCCCGTGCGCGTAAGTTTCCGGCATGGCAGACGAACGAGAAAAATTCGCGCAACGCCTCGTGCACGCGATGCAGCAGGCCGGCTACGAGCCGCGCCCGATTGTCCTGTTCCATCTTTTCAACGCGAAATATCGCGGCTCATCCGTCACATTCCAGACGGTCTCGCGCTGGCTCAGGGGGCGCGCGCTGCCGGAGCAGGACAAGCTGCAGGTGATGGCCGATCTGCTCGGCGTCGAACCGCATGCGCTGCGGTTCGGGGTGTCGCCGCGCTCGCGCGTGGCGGAAGCGCGGCCGCCGTGGCCGGCCGGCGCCGGCAGCCGCGAACGACAGGTCGTGGAGGCCTTCCTGCAACTGCCTCCGAAGAAGCGCGAACTCGTCGGCGAGTTGGTGAAGGCCTTGTCGGAAAGCGCCTAAGCGCCGCCGATCACTTCAGTACGATCGGCGGTTCGCCGCCGACGATGACGATATCCGCCGGACGGCGGGCGAACAGGCCCACGCTGACGACGCCGGGGATCTGGTTGATCTCGCGTTCCACCGCTACAGGATCCGTGATCGACAGGTTGTGGATGTCCAGAATCAGGTTGCCGTTGTCGGTCACCGTACCGTCGCGCCAGACCGGCTGGCCGCCGGTCAACGCCAGGATCTCGCGCGCGACCAGGCTGCGCGCCATCGGGATGACTTCCACCGGCAGCGGGAACTTGCCGAGCACCGGCACCTGCTTGCTCGGGTCGACGATGCACACGAACTGCTTGCTGGCCTCGGCGATGATCTTCTCGCGCGTCAGCGCGGCGCCGCCGCCCTTGATCAGGCGCTTGTGCGGGTCGCATTCGTCGGCGCCGTCCACGTACAGCGACAGTGTGCCGGTGTGGTTGAGGTCGAGCACTTCGATGCCGTGCTGCTTCAGCCGCGCGGTGCTTTGCTCGGAACTGGAGACCGCGCCCTTGATGCGGTCCTTGATGCCGGCCAGCGCATCGATGAAGAAGGCGACGGTGGAGCCGGTGCCCACGCCGACGATCATGCCGTCCTCGACGAACTCGATGGCCTTTTCGCCGGCCAGGCGCTTTGCTTCGCTCATGGGAATTTCGGTATCAGGAAGGGAGAAAGAGGTTCACTCAAGCGCGAGCAGGAATTTCCACTGCGCGGCGGTGACCGGCAACACGGACAGCCGGTTGCCGCGCTGGATCAGCGCGAAGCCTTCGCCGAGGGCGTCGCCATGCTGCTTGATCTCGTCGAGCGTGATCGTGCGCTTGAGCTTGCGGTCGAACTTCACGTCCACCAGCGACCAGCGCGGTTCTTCGCGCGTGCTCTTGGGATCGTAGTAGTCGGACTTGGGGTTGAACTGGGTATCGTCCGGATAGGCCGCCGTCGCCACGGTGGCAGTGCCGACGATGCCGGGTTCCTTGCAGTTGGAGTGGTAGAACAGCACGCCGTCGCCGACCTGCATGGCGCGCATGAAATTGCGCGCCTGGTAGTTGCGCACGCCGTTCCATGGCTCCGTGCCGACCTTCTTCAGGTTGTCGATCGAGAAGGCGTCCGGCTCCGACTTCATCAGCCAGTAGTGCTTGCGTGCGGTCATTGCGGGAGTTCCAGCGGAACGGCAGAAGGAGTGAGGGTGTCGCGTTCGGTGCAGATGGCATCCAATGGCACGTCCCAGGCCTGGGCCCCGACCGACGCGACGCGCTGCGCCTCGAAGCCCACGCCGACGAGCCAGGGCGGCGCGGGGTGTCGCAAGCGCGACGCCAGCGTGCGGTCGTACCAGCCGCCGCCCATGCCGAGGCGGTGGCCGGCGCCGTCGAAGCCCACCAGCGGCACGGCGATCAGCGCCATCTCGCTCGCAGAGAGCCCGGAGCGCGGATCGATGTCGGGTTCGGGAATGCCGTAGCGGTTGGTCACCAGGTCACCACCGGGACGCCACGGCGCGAAGCGCAGGGTTTCGTCCTCGGCCAGCACCGGCAGGCAATAGACCACGCTCTTTGGCAGGCGCAGTTGCCAGCTGTGCAGCCCGATCTCCCCATCCATCGCCCAGTAGCCGGCCACATGGCCGTTCGATGGCGCGAACGGCAGCGCCAGCAGGCGCGCGGCGAGGGCATCGGCCCCGGCGATGCGTTCGGCGGCGGAGATGGCCTTACGGCGAGCGCGCAGGTCGCGACGCAGCGCATCGCGCTGTGCCGTCATGATCGCAGGGGGGAGTGGGTGGGCATGCGCGAATTTTACGGCATGCGCCCCGGCGTTGCCGGGGTGGGACCGCGGGAGCGGCGTCAGTCACGGCCCTTGGCGTCGGGTCCCCGGTGCAATCGGCTTCGTTTCGAAGTCATCCCGCTCAAGGGCGGGTGCAACAGGACCGGCCGGGTCGCGGCTGATGCCGCTGCCGCGGGAAAAATACGTCCTCCGCCATCAACGATGCTCACGAAACGACCTTGAACCCGGGGTTCAAGTGGGAAGGCTGGGGAACCATCGGGCTTTCCGCTGCAAGGCAGACCTGCACTCCCGGTACCGTCGCCATCCCGTGGTCGTCATTAAGGGACAAGGCGAATGTTTGCGTGCGCTGTCGAGGACAGCAGAGGACGCGAGACCAGTATAGCGAGTTGGAAAAAGTTGCCTAGCCCGTTCGTCGGCGGATTCAGTCCGCAGTCGGTGTGGTGCGTATGCCGTTACGGCGCACCGAGTGCGGCGTCGAGCTTGCGATGCAGGTCCTGCAGCGTGCGTTCGACATCGCGATTGCGCGCGTGTTGTTCATCGCGCAGCTGCTGCAATTCGTGTGCCAGGTTCAGTGCGGCAAGCACGGCCACGCGATCCACGGCCGCCATGCGGTTGCTGCCGCGCACTTCGCGCATGCGGCTATCGAGCAGCTTGGCGGCCGCCATCAGGCCGGAGCGCTCGTCGGGCGAGACGCCCACGGTGTACTCGCGGTCGAGGATGTGGACGCTGACGGGCTCGGTGGCGCTCACGTGTGCTGCTCCAGGGATTTCAGGCGGCTGATCATCGCTTCGACCCGCGAACGCGCCTGTTCGTTCTTGGCCAGCAGTTGCGAACGTTCGCCCACCAGTTGCTCCTGCTGGTTGCGCAGGCTGCGGTTTTCCTCGGACAGCCGCTGGCAGCGGTCCGCCAGGTCCTGGATGCGCGCGCTGAGCGCGCGGAGCTGGTCGAGCAGGTCGGCGTTGTCCATGGCGGCCACGATAGGCATGCGCTCGGCGGGTGGTCAAGGGCGGCCGGGCAGGGGATGCGACGGCGGTCGCGACGCGGGGCCCTAAGCGCTCCCGCGCGGGTTCAGGAAGCGACGCGGATGCCTGAGCCGGGGTAGTACTCGCGGATGAACCGCAGGCACTGGTCCGGGCTGAGCGCCTGCGCGACCCAGTGGCCCTGCACCTCGTCGCAGCCATGGCTACGCAGGAATTCGTACTGGTCCCATGTTTCCACGCCTTCGGCGACCACCTTCAGCGCCAGCGACTGGCCCATGGTGATGATGGTGCTGGTGATGGCTTCGTCGTCGCTGTCGTGGGTCAGGTCGCCGATGAACTCGCGGTCGATCTTCAGCGTGGTCAGCGGCAAACGCTTGAGGTACGCCAGCGACGAATAACCGGTGCCGAAATCGTCGATCGCCAGCGAGATGCCCAGGCGACGGCACGCGCGCAGCGTGTCCGCGTTCTGCTCGGGATTCGCCATGATGACGCTTTCGGTGAGTTCCAGTTCCAGCCGGTTGGCCGGGATGCCGGTTTCCTCCAGCGTGCGCGCCACCACGGCCTGCAGGTCGCCACGCTGGAGCTGGGTGGCGGACACGTTGACCGCCACCGACAGCTCTTCCAGGCCGGCGTCGTGCCAGTTGCGCAGCGTCAGGCAGGCCTCGCGCAGCGCCCAGGCACCGAGTTCGAGGATCATCCCGGACTCTTCGGCCAGCGGGATGAACTGCGCCGGCGAGACCATGCCGAATTCGCGGCTGTCCCAGCGCAACAGCGCTTCGACGCCGGTGATGCGCTGGCGCGAGATGGACAGGCGCGGCTGGAACACCAGCGACAGTTCATTGCGGTCGATCGCACGGCGCAGCGCGCTGGCCAGGATGGCGCGATGGCGGTTCTTCTCGTCCATCGTTTCCGAATACACCTGATAGGTGTGCCGGCCCATCGCCTTGGCCTGGTACATGGCCGTGTCGGCGTGCTTGAGCAGTTCGGTCGGTACCTGTGCATGCTCGGGGTACAGGCTGATGCCGATCGAGGGCGACACCGCCAGCTCGAGCCGTTCGCCGAAATTCAGTGGCGCGCGGAATGCCTGGATGATCCGCTGCGCCACGTCCTCGGCGTCGGGCAGGCCATTGATGTCCTCCAGTACCACCGTGAACTCGTCGCCGCTCAGGCGGGCGACGGTGTGCTGGGTGCCGACGGTCTGCTGCACGCGCGCTGCGGCGGCGCGCAGGATGCGGTCGCCGGTGGCATGGCCGAGCGAGTCGTTGATGTCCTTGAAGCGGTCCAGGTCGATGAACAGCACCGCCACGTGGCCGTGCTCGCGGCGCGCCCGCACGATGGCGCGCGACAGCCGCTCGGACAGCAGCGAGCGGTTGGGCAGGCTGGTGAGGGTGTCGTAGTTGGCCAGGTAGCGCAGTTCCTGTTCAGCGCGCTTCTGCTCGGTGATGTCGGTGAGGACCTGCACGTACAGCGGACGCTCACCGCTGACGTCAGGCACCACGTTGGTCTCGATGCGGCAGAGGATCTCTTCGCCGTCCTTGCGGACCTTCCACACTTCGCCGGACCAGCGCCCGGTGAGGCGCAGTTCGCGGTGCATGCGTTCGAAGAAGGCGTCCTCGTGCTGGTCGCTGTCCAGCATGGTCATCGGCTGGCCGATGATCTCGTCTTCGGCGTAGCCGGTGATGCGGGTGAAGGCCGGGTTGATCGTGATGAACTGGTGGGCCCAGTCCAGCACGGCGACGGCTTCGTTCATGCTGCGCATCACTTCGCCGGCGATGCGGTGTTCGTACTCGGCGTTGCGGCTGGCGGTGATGTCGCGCGCGGTGCCTGCGATGCGTACCGGTTGCCCTTCCGCATCGCGCTCCACCACACGGCCGCGCGCGCGCACCCATACCCACGTGCCGTTGCCCAGCATGTCCATGCGGTGCTCGGAAGTGAAGATCGGCGACTTGCCCTGCAGGTGCAGGCGCAGGCGCTCCATCACCAATGGAAGATCCTCTTCGTGGATCGTCGGCACTTCGCCCTGGCGGGTCAGGACGGTGATGTCGGCGGTCTGCACGGCGGTCTCGTCCGCACGCATGCGGTACAACCGGCGCTGCACCAAGTCGTAGTCCCAGAACTGCTCGCCCGAGGCCCACAGGGCCAGCTTCAGGCGTTCGTCGCGATTGCGCAGCGTTTCGCTGCGCGGCGGCTCAGGTTGCGCCTGCCGCGCCGCCAGCCATCCCTGCCACCATGGCCGCGTGCCGATCACCACCACGCCCAGCAGCACCGCGCCCGCGAGCACCATGACCAGGGGCTGGGACGACAGCGGGGAAGCCGTTGCGAGGACTGCAGCGACAGGAAGAGGCAGCATGGGGGTGGACGTACCGTCCGGGCCAAGGTGATATCGGAGTGTAGGCATGCGTACACATGCACAACAAGCCGGGATGCGGCTTTTCGTTGGTACAATCGTGGGGTTGTCCGAAACCTGCAGCGGATTGCGTTCTTCTATGCCCGACCTTCCCGATATCGCCGCCGTCGACGCGGCTTCCCGCCAGCTGGGGCTGGCGACGGACGCCTCGGAACTGCACGGCGCATTGTGCGGCTGGCTCGCCGGTGGCGGTGCCGCCGACGGTACCTGGCTGGCCCGCGCCCTGGCCGACGATGCGTTGCCCGCACCCGCTCCGGGGAGTGTCCTGGACCAGTTGCGCGAAGCGGCCGTCGTCCAGCTCGAGGATCGCGGTTTCTCTTTCGATCTGCTGTTGCCCGGTGCGGACCGCCCGCTCGACGAGCGCGCCGAAGCGCTGTTCGGCTGGTGTCGCGGCTTCCTCGGCGCGTTCGGGCTCGCCGCCGGTGCGATGCCGCCGCTGTCCGAGGAAGGCCAGGAGGCGCTGCAGGATCTCGCGCGCCTCGCCAAGGCCTCGGCCGAAAGCAGCGAGGACGAGGAGGACGAGGACGCGCTGGCCGAACTGGAAGAGTTCGTCCGCGTCGCGGCCTTGCTGCTGCACGGTGATTGCGTCCTCGGGCCCCGGCATCGCCGGAGCCTGAACTGATGAAGGCGCTGACCGGCATCACCGCGGCGGAGTTCGCCCGACGGCGCCGGCAGCTGATGCGGATGACCGGCAATGACGCCATCCTGGTGCTGCCCGCCGCGCCCGAGCGCATCCGCAGCCACGACACCCATTACCCGTACCGGCAGGATTCCGACTTCTGGTACCTGTGCGGTTTCCCCGAGCCGGATGCGGTGTTGGTATTGGTGCCGGGCCGCAAGCATGGCGAAGCGATCCTGTTCTGCCGCGAGCGCGATCCCGAACGCGAGGGCTGGGACGGTCCGCGCGCCGGCCAGGACGGCGCGGTCAACGACTACGGGATGGACGATGCCTATCCCATCGACGATCTCGACGAGATCCTGCCGGGGCTGCTCGAAGGCCGTTCGCGGGTGTACTACCACTTCGGCCGCGATGCCGACTTCGACCTCAAGCTGATCGGCTGGGTGCGCCACGTGCGCGCACAGGTGCGCCAGGGCGCGCAGCCGCCGCACGAGTTCCTCGAACTCGGCCACCTGCTGCACGACCTGCGCCTGTTCAAGTCGAAGGACGAGATCAAGCTGATGCAGCGTGCCGCCGACATCAGCGTGCAGGCGCACCAGGCCGCGATGCGCGCCGCGCGGCCCGGCATCCGCGAATACGAACTGCAGGCGGACCTGGAGCGCGTGTTCCGCGCGAACGACGCCTGGCCGGCCTACAACAGCATCGTCGGCGCCGGCCACAACGCCTGCGTGTTGCACTATCGCGCCAACACCGCACAGGCGCGCGATGGCGACCTGGTGCTGATCGACGCGGGTGCCGAATACCGCAGCTATGCCTCGGACATCACCCGCACGTTCCCGGTCAACGGCCGCTTCACGCCGGCGCAGCGCGCGCTGCACGACCTGGTGGGCGATGCACAGCGCGCCGCGCTGGGTTGTGCTCGCGTCGGCGTGCCCTACGAGGCCGGCCACGTGGCCGCGGTGGAGACGCTCACCGAGGGCCTGCTGCGGCTCGGCCTGCTGAAGGGCAAGCTGGAGAAGCACCTGGCCGAGGGCAACTACCGCCGGTTCTACCGGCACAAGACCGGCCACTGGCTGGGCCTGGACGTGCACGATGTCGGCGACTACCGCATCGACGGTGATTCGCGCCTGCTGGAACCCGGCATGGCCTTCACGATCGAGCCCGGCCTTTACGTCTCGCACGACGACACCACGGTCGATGCGAAATGGCGCGGCATCGGCATACGTACCGAGGACGACGTGCTGGTCACCGCCGACGGTCCGGTGGTGCTGACCGATGCGCTGGCGCGCAGCGCCGACGAGATCGAAGCGGCGATGGCGTCCGCCTGAGGGCGGCTTACATCATCTGCACGCCTACTTCTCCAATCCACAGCTGACGCCAGCGCGCGAGCTTCTCCTCAGGCGACAGCCGCTGTGGCGAGACCGATGCCGTGGGCGCGAAGGCGTCGCGCACCTCCAGGCACCGGGTGTTGACCGCCGCGTAACTGCGGTCGCCCTCCTCGAACACCACCGCGACCAGCACGCCGCACTCGCCGCACAGCAGGAATTGCGCGGCCAGCGAGCCCTGTCGGTAGCGGCGCAGACGTTCAGGACGATGTGCATGGATGATCAGCTGCGCGTTCGCGTCCGACACCCATGCCGCACCATGCGCGCGGCAGAAGCTGCAGTCGCAGGCGCGTGGCGCCGTGTCCGCGGGTACCAGCGCGGTGGAGAACGCGAGGGAGATCGCGCCGCAATGGCAGCCGCCCTGGAGCGTCGCGCGGGTCGCGGTCATCGGCGCGGATCAACCGCCGCGGGAACGCCAGGCCGCGGGTGTTTCATTGGTCACGATCCCGGCGCGGGCACGCGCCGCTTCCAGCGGCCGGATCTCCAGCGTCAGTCCGAAGGCCAGGCAGGGATTCTCCGAGGCGATCCGTGCGGCGTCTTCGAGCGAATCGGCCACGATGAACCAGTAGCCGCCCACCAGCTCCTTCGCTTCGGCGAATGGTCCGTCGGTGATGCCGTCGCGGGTGACGCGCTTGCCACGGTTCTCCAGGCGGCTGCCGGGCTTCAGTACGCCTTCGGCCAGGCCGCGTTCGTACCAGGTGTAGAAGCGGTCGATCGCGTCCTGTACGTCTTGCGGCGAGGCGGTGTCGTCCCACTGTCCGCGGGAAATCAACAGGTAATCGGATGCCGTCATGGCCTCATGCCTCCGTCATTGCCCTGCGGGCGGTTCCCACAACTCGACCTTGTTGCCTTCGGGGTCCAGCACCCAGCCGAACTTGCCCTGTTCGGACACCTGAGGGTCGCCGACCACGTTGCAGCCTTCCTCGCGCAGCGCGGCCAGCAACGCGTCCAGGTCAGCCACGCGGAAATTGATCATGAAGCTCGACGTGCTGGGCGCCATGTAAGTGGTGTCCTGCTTGAACGGACTCCAGATGGTCATGCCGACCGGGCTGCCTTCACCGCCCCACGGAAAAATCGCGCCGCCCCAGTCCGAGACATCCAGGCCCAGGTGGTCGCGATACCACGCGCTGAGCGCCTTGGGATCCGCCGATTTGAAGAAGATGCCGCCGATGCCGGTGACGCGTTCCATGTGGACCTCCGTGGATGTCGTGCTGGTGCGGAAGGCTCGAGTGTGTCAGCCCGCCGGTGGCATCGCCAGTGAAGCCGCACCAAGCGCTGCGAACACACCCAACAGGAACACCAGGCCGTAGCGCAGGCGCAAGGGGATATCGGGGCGGCCGTATAGCCGCTCGGCTTCCTTCGTGTCGAGCACCCAGCCGTGCTGGCAGACGGGGCAAGCGAGCTGGTAGCGCCCGCCGTAGACGAACCCGAACAGCAGGTCGAAGCGGCCGTACTTGTACGTGAACTGCGGCTCGAACTCGCGCACTTCGTCGCAACGCGGGCAATGGTGCGGTTCGGGCGGGCCGACCGATACCACCTGCTCTCCCTGGCCGATCATGAACATCATGCGTGCCGTCCCGTCGCGTGGTTCAGCGCGCTTCCGCGAATGCCGGCCGGGTCAGATTTTCGGCGTCGCCGTCCGTGCAGAGCACTTCGTCCTCGATGCGGATGCCGCCGTAGGGGCGGAAGGCGTCGACGCGTGCCCAGTCGACGCTGGCGGCATGGCCGTTCTTCTTCACCTCGTCCAGCAGCAGGTCGATGAAGTAGAGGCCGGGCTCGATGGTGACGACCATGCCCGGTTCCAGCACGCGGGTCATGCGCAGGTAGGGATGGCCGGCGGGGCGTTCGATGCGGCCGCCGCGATCCGTCGCCGCGAAGCCCGCGACATCATGCACCTGCAGGCCGATCGGATGGCCCAGGCCGTGCGGGAAAAAGGCGGCGCTGACGCCGGTGGCCAGCGCCGCTTCCGGCGACACGGTGATCACGCCGAACTCCTTCAGGATGCCCATCAGGGTGAGATGCGCGTCCACGTGCAGTTGCTTGTAGTCCACGCCGCTACGCACGCCGGCGCACATCGCCTGCTGCGCGGTGTCGACCGCATCGATCATCGCCTGGAACTCGCTGGCGGTGTCGTACGCGTAGGTTCGGGTGATGTCGCTGGCATAGCCGTGGAAGCTGGCGCCGGCGTCGATCAGGAAGCTGCGCAGCGGCGCCGGTGCGACGCGCTGCAGTTCGGTGTAGTGCAGCACGGCCGCGTGTTCGTTCAGGCCGATGATGTTGCCGTACGGCAGCTCGTTGGCGTCCTGGCCGACGGCGGTGCAGTAGGCCATGTGGATGCCGAACTCGCTCTCGCCCGCGCGGAACGCAGCTTCCGCCGCGCGGTGGCCGCGCACGGCCAGGCGCTGCGCCTGCCGCATCAGCGCGATCTCGTACGGCGTCTTGTAGGAGCGCTGGTATTCCAGGTACTGGATGACGGGCTCGGGGTTGTTCGGCGTGTAGTCGCCGAGCGCACTCTGCGGCTCGCCGAGGATCGCGCTGCGCGTGGCCGGCGGCAGCAATGCGATCGCCTCGTCGGGCTTGCGGATGATCTGGATGTCGAAGTGGTCCACCCACCAGCCGCTGGGCGCATCCGGCACCACGTGCCAGTAGTCGAAAGGCTGGTAGAAGATCACCTTCGGCCGTTCGCCCGGCGTGTACACCAGCCAGCTGTAGGGCAGGCGGGTCATCGGCAGCCAGGCCTTGAATTGCGGGTTCACCGCGTACGGATAGTCGCGGTCGTCGAACACCTGCCAGTGCTGCGTGCCGCTGGGCACGACCAGATGATCGAAACCGCCACGCGACAGTGCCTCGTCCGCGCGCTGCTTCATCAACGCCAGGTGGTCCGCATAAAGCGGGACGAGGCGGGCGGCGAGATCGGCGGGTGCGTTCATGGCGGAGGCTCTTGCGGGAGAACCGCCATTTTGCCGCATCCGGCCGGTGCAGGCCGGGGCGCCATGTCCTATTCGGCTTCCGGCCCGGCGTTCACCCACTGTCGCAGGCGTTCCAGCGGCTCGCGGTCGATGGTCAGGAAGCGCAGGCCGGCGAAGGACTGGCCGGGCGTATTGGCCGGCGCGGACCACAGCAGGTGGGCACCGACGTCGATCGGCACGTCCTGGCCACGGTCGTCGCGCAGGTGGAAGCGCAGCTGGTACAGCGCGTCTTCGGTCACCGGTTCGGTCGCCACCAGCAACATGCCGGATTCGGACAGGTTGCCCAGGCGGCCGATGACCTGTTCGGTCATCAGGTCGAACACGGCGACCGGCTTGGGCACGTTGCGCCGGCGGGCGCGGCGGAACTCGCGCATCATGCGGCGTCTCCTGCGGGTTCGGCGTCGCCGCGGCGGCCGGTCAGGCTGCGCAGCGCGTTGAGCGTGGCGTTCCATGCGCGGTCGATCAGGCGGCCGCGGTCTTCGGTGACCACTTGCGCCTGGCCCTTGGCCATCAGGTGCGCCAGCGTATCCAGCGAATGCTCGCCCACGCGCTGCCCGCGCTGGTTGACGAACAGCGCGTTGCCGGTGACCGGGCTGAACCACGACAGTCGCTGGCGCTGTACGTCGCCCTGCTGGTTGCGGGTGAACTCGAACCAGGTGCCGAACGGCAGCGTGCGCAGGTAGTCGTAGCACTCCTGTTCCTGCGGCGTGCGCGGCTGCGTGGGCTTCTTCTTGACCTCGTTCTGCCCGCCGAGACGCGCGCGCGCCTTCAGCCGCGCGGTGAGTTCGGTGCGCGAGGTGGTCTCGTCTTCCTCGACGCTCGACAGGCGGCGCGCGATCGCGGCTGCTTCGTCCTCGTGGTAGCCCACCTGGACCAGCGACTTCTCCACCTTCCCGGCCAACACGGGGTTGGCACCCTGCGCCGTGGTGGTGGCGGCGACGATCTCCAGCGTGGTCTGCAGCTGGTCGGCCCACTCGCCGGAGGTCTCGCCGTTGCGCAACTGGGTGAGCGTGAGCACGTCGGCCCAGGCTTGGCTGAGCAGGGCCTGCACGAATTTCTGCGGCTTGGCCTCGGCCATCGCGGATTCGATGGTCTCGGCGGCGCGTTGCTTGGCGATCTCCAGCCGGTCCTTGCCGCGCGCGGCCTCGACCTGCCGGCGCTCGGCCAGTTCGGCCTTGCGCACGGCGGCCTGCAGGTGCTGCTGCACATCGCGGTGGGCGTCCTCGAAGACGGCTTCATCGCCTTCGTACGTCTCCACGACGGTTTCTACGGCCTTGTGCAGCTTCTGCACCAGGTGCGGATCCACGTCGTCTTCGCCCAGCCAGGTCGCGCCGGACTCCGCGACGGTGTTGAGCAGGTCGCGCGCGGGGTGCTGCGAACGCAGGAAGAAGTTGCGGTCGCGCAATGCGGCCTGGACCACCGGCACCTGCAGGCGCACGAGCATGTCGGCGGCCGGGGCGTCGTGCTGCACCTCGCGTTCGATCTCGTTGTAGAGCAGGTCCAGCAATTCGAAGGTGTCCGAGTCCGCGCTGGCGAGCGTGGCGTTGGGGCCGTGCTGCGCGCGCGCGGCGGCGAGCATGGCTTGCTGCAGGTCCTGCACGGTGCGCCGTGGTTGGTCGGGCGTCCGGGCGGGAAGCGGCGTGGCCTGCATGCCTTGCAACGTACTCAGTACGTCGGGCGTGGGGAGCAGACGGGGTGTTGCCGCGTGCGCGCCGGCACCTGCCGCGCCACCCTGGCCGGACACGGCATGGCCGCCCATGCCTCCGGCAACCGACGCCCCTGATGATGTGGTGTCGACGGGTTCCTGGGTCAACATTCCGGGAGTACCCGGGGCGCCGGCTCCGCCCGCCAACGCCTGGGCATCGGCCTGCAAGCCGCCACGACGGATGGCCAGCAGTTTCTGCAGCACCTCGAACGAGCCCGCGGCATCGGTGGCGGGGGTGGTGGCGGTGCCAGCATCCGTGGGCGTGGTGTCGCGCGGTGGGAGCGGCGGCGGCGCGCTGCCACTGCCCACGTCAGGGATGCTGCTGCCCGTCAGGGCGCCCGCGACCGCCTGTAGCTGTTCCGGCGTGAGCGTGGCCCAGTGCGAGGCCGTGCCCTGGCCATTCCAGCCCGTCATGGGACGCGCTGCGCCATCGCCCTCGTCGCGCGGATTCCGACGGATGGCGTCCTGCGCGCGCATGCGTCGCGGCTGGTACACCAGGCCGGGCAGGATGCCTTCGCGCGAAAGGAACTGGTTCACCGTGCCGGCCCATTCGGCGTAGTTCAGCATCACCTTCTGGTCGAAGGTGCGGTACAGCACGAGTTGCGCATCCAGCGACAGCTGGAGGCAATCCGCGGCTTCCTTCAGCACGTGGCAGAGGCGGTTCGGGCCCAGCGGCAGCGATTCCGCCTCATAGGCCGGCTGTCCGGCGAGCACGCCGAAACGCTGGCCCAGCATCAGGATCTGCGCGTTGCCGCGCTGCTCGTGCCGGCGCGCGACTTCGCGCAGCACGATCTCCTGGTCCATCACCGCGTCTTCGACCAGGGTCAGGGTCTGGTAATCCAGACGAGCGGACGAGGGTGCGTCGCTCGCCGTGCGCGGTGTGCGGATCGAAGCCAGTTCGGCCTCGAGTCCGAACATGTAGTGCGGCGCCAGCTCGGTGCGGTGCTTCTGCAATGCGCGCAGGTCGACGAAGACCTGCGCCTGCAAATGGTTGCTGCGGGCCTGGTCGGCGTGCTTGAACAGCTGCTGCTCGAATTCCACCAGCATCGCATTGAGCGCGGTGATGAAATCCGTGGAGACGTGGTCGAACAGGTTCTGCAGCACGCGGCGCACGCGCGGAGGCAGCGCGGCCGATGCAATCGTGGTCGGCGCGGCAGCGGGCGAAGGCGGTCGTGGCGCGGTCATCGGTGCGGCGGGCTCCCCTGTGGCGCCATCATTATCACACCCCGTGCAGCCCGCGCATCCATCCATCGCCCCGGTCGGAGCGTCGCCGTCACGCGTCGAGGAAGAGTTCGATCACATCGTTCGTGAAACGGCGGCCGAGTGAGGTCGGGTGGACATGGGTGTCGGTCAGGCTCACCCAGCCCTGTTGCAATGCGCGTGCCAAAGGGGCGGCGATGGTGTCGCGACCCAGCCCGGTCGTGGCTTCGAAATCGGCCAGGGCGAAGCCTTCCTGCAGGCGCAGCGCGTTGAGCATGAACTCGAAGGGTCGGCGCTCGGGCGTGATGTCGTCGTCCCCGCCGATGGCCGCGGGCGTGCCCGCCGCGGCCAGGTAGGCGGTGGGATGCTTGACCTTCCAGCGACGCAGGATCTGCTGCGTTGCACCCACGGTGATCTTGCCGTGCGCGCCGGCCCCGATGCCGATGTAATCCCCGTAACGCCAATAATTGAGGTTGTGTGCGCAGCGGCGTCCCGGACGGGCATAGGCGCTGACCTCGTAGTGCTGGTAGCCGGCATCGGCCAGCAGCGCCTGGCAGTGCTCCTGCATGTCCCAGGCGTGGTCATCGTCAGGGATGCCCTGTGGCGGCCGGGCGAAGAAGACCGTGTTCGGTTCCAGCGTGAGCTGGTAGTGCGAGATATGGGCCGGTTGCAGGGCGAACGCACGCTGCAGGTCGTATTCGGCCATGGCCAGCGTCTGCCCTGGCAGCGCATACATCAGGTCGAGGTTGAGATTGTCCAGGCCGGCATCCTGCGCCAGCTTGACCGCATGCTCGGCTTCCCGGCTGTCGTGGATGCGGCCGAGTTTCTCAAGGCTCGCATCATCGAAACTCTGGATACCGAAGCTGATGCGGTTCACGCCGGCGGCGCGGTAGTTCTCGAAACGGCCGTGCTCGGCCGTGCCGGGGTTGGTTTCCAGCGTCACCTCCAGGCCGGGCGCGAAGCGCAACCGACTGCTGGCAGCCTGCAGGAAGCGATCGATCGCGTCAGACGGGAACAAGCTGGGCGTGCCGCCGCCGAAGAAGACGCTGTGCACGGTGCGGCCCCAGACCAGCGGCAGGTCGTGGTCGAGGTCGCGGAGCAGGGCGTCGATGTAACCGTCGAACGGCAGTTCGCCCTTGCCCTGGTGCGAATTGAAATCGCAGTAAGGACATTTGCGCACGCACCACGGCATGTGCACGTAGAGCGCGAGGGGCGGGGGAATCAGCATGGATCAGGGAAGGTCGAGCAAGCGTTGCTTCAGCCCGGCCAGCGCCTTGCCACGATGGCTGATGCGGTTCTTCTCGCCCAGCGGCATCTCCGCGGCGGACTGGCCGTGCTGCGGATCGAAGAACACCGGGTCGTAGCCATGGCCACCGGTGCCGCGACGCTCGTGCAGGATGCGTCCGCGCCATTCGCCTTCGACGATCAGCGGCTGCGGGTCGTGCGCGTGGCGCAGCAGCACCAGCACGCAGTAGAAGTGCGCGCCGCGCTGCTCGCCGGCGACGTCGTGCAGCGCCTCCAGCAACTTGTCGATATTGCGCTGTGCGTCGCCATGGCCGCTGGCATAACGCGCCGAGTAGAGGCCGGGCGCGCCGTTGAGCGCATCCACGCAGATGCCGGAGTCGTCGGCCAATGCGGGCAGGCCGGTCTGCAGGCTGGCGTGGCGGGCCTTGATCAGGGCGTTTTCGACGAAGGTGGTGCCGGTTTCGTCGGCATCCTCGACACCGAGGTCGGACTGGGCGACCAGTTCGATGCCGGTATCAGCCAGCAGGCTGCGGAGCTCTTCCAGCTTGCCGGTATTGGAGGAGGCGAGGACGAGTTTCATGCGGTCATCCCTTCGGTTGCAGCAAGTCCCAGCGATTGCCATAGGCATCGCGGAACACGACGACGGTGGCGTAGCTCTCCTCGCGCGGCGCTTCCATGAACTCGATGCCCGCCGCCGACATCCGCGCGTGGTCGCGCCAGAAATCGTCGGTTTGCAGGAAGAAGCCGACGCGCCCGCCGGTCTGGTCGCCGATGCGCGCGCGCTGTTCGTCGGTGCTGGCCACGGCGAGCAGCAGATCGGTGGCGCCTTCGCCGGCGGGCGCGACACGCACCCAGCGCTTGCCACCGCCGAGGTCGGTGTCTTCGCGCACCTCGAAACCCAGCGCGTCGCGATAGTGCGCGATGGCGCGGTCGTAGTCGTCCACCAACAGGGTGACCAGGCTCAGGCGCGCCATGGCATCAGCCCTCGAGCGCGGCGCGCTGGGCGGCGAACAGTTCGCCGATGCCCTTCTCGCCGAGCGCGAGCAGCGCATCCAGTTCGTCGCGGCGGAAGGCGTGGCCCTCGGCCGTGCCCTGCAGCTCGATGAAGCCGCCGCCGTCGTTCATCACGAGGTTCATGTCGGTATCGCAGTCGCTGTCCTCGGGATAGTCGAGGTCGAGCACCGGCACGCCGCGGTAGATGCCCACCGATACGGCCGCAACCGCACCATGGATCACATCGCGCTTGATCTCGTTGCGGGCCTTCAGCCAGTTCACCGCATCCACCATCGCGACGTAGGCGCCGGTGATGGCGGCCGTGCGGGTGCCGCCGTCGGCCTGCAGCACGTCGCAGTCCAGGGTGATGGTGCGCTCGCCCAACGCGCCGCGGTCCACGCAGGCGCGCAGGGTGCGCCCGATCAGGCGCTGGATCTCCAGCGTCCGCCCGCCCTGCTTGCCTCGCGATGCTTCGCGATCGCTGCGCGTATGGGTCGAACGCGGCAGCATGCCGTACTCGGCGGTGACCCAGCCTTCGCCCTTGCCGCGCAGGAAGCCAGGCACCTTGTTGTCCACGCTGGCGGTACACAGCACGCGGGTGTGGCCGAAGCTGACCAGCACGGAGCCTTCCGCATGCCGGGTGTAGTTGCGCAGGATGCTGACGTCGCGCATCTGGTCGGGCTGGCGGCCGCTGGGGCGGGAGAAGGACATGGGGGCATCCGCGATAAGGGGGGCGAAGTTTACCAGCCCCCAATAGACCGGCCCGGACCCCGGCGTGCAGGCTGCTAAGATGCGCCGCTCATTGACCCGATGGGCTCCCGCATGATCCGCAGCATGACGGCGTTCGCCAGCGCCGAACGCACCACCGAGGGCGGCACGCTCACGGCCGAACTGCGCGCGGTCAACCACCGCTTCCTCGAATTGGGCGTGCGCCTGCCCGACGAGCTGCGCGTGCTCGAGCCCGCGCTGCGCGAGCGCGTCGCGGCGCGCGTCTCCCGCGGCAAGCTGGACCTCACCCTGCGCCTGCGTGCGCCCGAGGGCGGCGGCGCACTGCAGCTCAATCCGCGCGTGGTGGCGCAGCTGTCCGAACTGGCGCAAGACCTTTCTTCGCGCCTGCCCAACCTGCGCACCGAACTGACCGACCTGTTGCAGTTCCCGGGCGTGCTGCAGAGCAAGGGCGTGGACATGGAGGCCTTGCAGGCCGAAGCGCTGGCCTTGCTGGACGGCGCATTGGACCAGTTCGTCGCCGCGCGCGAACGCGAGGGCGGCAAGCTGGTGGAAGCGATCCTCGAGCGCGTGGATGGGATCGCCGCGCGGGCGGGCGAAGTGCGCACGCTGATCCCGCAGATCCGCGCGGGCCAGCGGCAGAAACTGGAAGCGCGCCTGGCCGACGTGGCCCAGAACATGGAGCAAGGCAGGCTGGAGCAAGAGCTGGTGCTGTGGCTGCAGAAGCTGGACGTGGACGAGGAGCTCGACCGCCTCGACAGTCACGTCAAGGAGATCCGGCGCGTGTTCACCCAGAAGGAGCCGGTGGGCCGCCGGCTGGACTTCCTGCTGCAGGAGTTCAACCGCGAAGCCAATACGCTAGGCTCCAAGTCCGTGGACATCCGCACCACCAACATCGCGGTGGAGCTGAAAGTGCTGATCGACCAGATTCGCGAACAGGCGCAGAACATCGAATGAAGCGCGGAACCCTCTACATCGTCGCGGCGCCCTCCGGGGCGGGCAAGAGCAGCATCGTCAACGCGGTGCTGGCCCGCGATGACGAGATCGCGCTGTCCATCTCGTTCACTTCGCGCGGCGCGCGGCCCGGCGAACGCCATGCGCAGCACTACCACTTCATCAGCGCGGACGAATTCGAATCGATGATCCGCGCCGGCGACTTCTTCGAGTACGCCCGCGTGCACGGCGACTGGAAGGGCACCGCCCGCCAGTCGGTGGAACCGCAATTGGCGGCAGGCAAGGATGTGCTGCTGGAGATCGATTGGCAGGGCGCGCGCCAGGTGCGCGAGAAAGTGCCCGATGCCGTCAGCGTGTTCATCCTCCCGCCCTCGCGACAGGCGCTGGAGCAGCGCATGCGCGCCCGTGGGCAGGACAGCGAGGAGGTCATCCAGCGACGCCTGGCGGCGGCCCGCGAAGAGATGTCGCACTACGGCGAGTTCGACTACGTGATCGTCAACGACGTGTTCGACGATGCCGTGGGCCAAATGCATGCCATCTTCACCGCCAGCCGGCTGCGTCGGGAGGCCCAGGATGTCCGCCACGCCGGCCTGATTGCGGCCCTGCTCGCCGATTGATGCCGCCGTCGCGCGGGATTTCATCCGTAACCGATTGATTTTCAAGGAAAGGCTTGCATTGCCGGGCGTGGCTGCCTACAATCGCCGCCCCTTTCCGTATTCACTGCGCGACCCGACCGGTCGCCGGGAGCCCGCATGGCCCGCATCACCGTCGAAGATTGCCTGGAAGTCGTCAACAACCGTTTCGACCTGGTCACCATGGCCGCCAAGCGCGCCCGCCAGCTCGCCAACGGCGTCGATGCCCAGATCGACAACACCGAAGCGCAGGACAAGCCCACCGTGCTGGCGCTGCGCGAGATCGCTGCGCGCAAGATCGACAATGAACTGATCGACCGCGTCGAGAAGGCCGAGCGCGAGCGTGCCGAGCGCGAAGCGCTGGAATGGGCCGCTGCGGAAGTGGTCGCCGACGACGACCTGTCCAAGGGCGACGACTGAGATTCACGCCGTCCAACGTTTCGATCGAAACGGACGATGACCCAAGGCCCGCGAAAGCGGGCCTTGGGCGTTCATGGACCCTCGTTCGCGCGTTGCCGTTCCGACCCGACTGGCATAGGCTGGCGGCATGAGTTCTGGCCGCACCGTCAAGGCACTTCGCACATCCGCACCGTCGCACAACGACGGGACGCCGGACTACGTGGTGCAGTTCGAAAAGACCGCGGCCTACCTGCCGAAAGACCAGCTGCCGCTGTTGCGCCGGGCATGGGAAGTCGGCGCCGCCGCGCACGCGGGGCAGACCCGCAAGTCGGGCGAGCCCTACATCACCCACCCGGTGGCCGTGGCGGGCGTGCTGGCTGAGCTGGGCATGGATGCGGAGACGCTGATCGCGGCGATCCTGCACGACACCATCGAGGACACGCCGCTCACAGGCGAGGAGATCGCCGGCGAGTTCGGCGCGAACGTGGCCGAGCTGGTGGACGGCGTCACCAAGCTGGACAAGCTGAAGTTCCGTGACCGCCAGGAAGCGGCCGCCGAGAGCTTCCGCAAGATGCTGCTGGCCATGTCGCGCGACCTGCGCGTGATCATGATCAAGCTGGCCGACCGCCTGCACAACATGCGCACGCTGGGCGCGCAGAGCGCGGAGGCGCGTTCGCGCATCGCCCGCGAGACGCTGGAAATCTATGCGCCCATCGCCCAGCGGCTGGGCATGAACCTGGTGAAGTCCGAACTGCAGGACCTCGGTTTTCGCGCGCTGCACCCGTGGCGGCATGCGGTGATCGACAAGCACATCCGCAGCCAGCCCGTCATGCGTCGCGAATCGATGGCGCAGATCGAGGCGCACCTCTCGCAGCGGTTGGCGAAGGAAGGCATCGAGCATCGCCTGGTCAGCCGGGTCAAGACGCCCTGGAGCATCTACAACAAGATGCGCGGCGAAGGGAAAAGCTTCGACCGGGTAATGGACGTGTTCGGTTTCCGCGTCGTCGTCGACTCGGTACCGTCGTGCTACCACGCGCTCGGCGCGGTGCATGCGCAGTACAAGCCGCTGGACGGGCGCTTCCGCGACTTCATCGCGATCCCGAAAGCCAACGGCTACCAGTCGCTGCACACGGTGTTGTTCGGCCCCTACGGTTCGCCGATCGAAGTGCAGATCCGCACGACCGAGATGGATTTGATCGCCGAGCGCGGCATCGCGGCGCACTGGACCTACAAGTACGGCACGGATTCGCCCAACAGCGCGCAGAACCGCGCACATGCCTGGATCGTCGAGCTGATCGACAACCAGCGTGCGGCGGGGTCGTCGCTGGAGTTCCTGGAGAACGTCAAGGTCGACCTCTTCCCGGACGAGGTCTACCTGTTCACCCCCAAGGGCAAGATCCTGTCGCTGCCGCGCAACGCGACCGCGCTGGACTTCGCGTACGCCGTGCACACCGACGTCGGCAACCAGGCGGTGGCCTCGCGCGTGGACAAGAAGCTGGTGCCGTTGCGCACCCGGCTCAGCAGCGGCCAGAGCGTGGAGATCATCACCGCCAAGTCGGCCGCGCCGAAGCCGCAGTGGCTCGAGTTCGTGGTGACCAGCAAGGCGCGCACCGCGATCCGCCACCAGTTGAAGCAACTGGAGCACGAAGACGCGGTGCAGCTCGGCCACCGCATGCTGGACCGTGCGCTGGAAGACCTCGACAGCTCGCTGGAACGCCTGCCGCAGCAGCGCCTCGAAGCCTTCCTCAGCGAACACAAATACCCGCGCCTGGAAGCGTTCCTGGCCGATGTCGCGCTGGGCAACTGGATGCCGGCGCAGGCGGCGCAGGCGCTGACGGCGTTCGCCGAGCTGCGTGCCGGCGGCCACTCCAAGCATTCGCAGGAGAAGATCCTGATCACCGGCGGCGAGCGCGGCGTGGTCAGTTTCGCGCAGTGCTGCCAGCCCATCCCGGGCGACGAGATCATGGGCTACCACACGGCCGGCAAGGGCATCGTGGTGCATCGGCTGGATTGCCCGAATGTCACCGAGTTCCGCAAGTCGCCGGAGCGCTGGGTACCGATCGCCTGGGACGCCAACGTCACCGGCGATTACGATGCGGCCCTGCTCATCGACGTCGAGAATCGCCCGGGCGTGCTCGCGCAGGTCGCGGCGGCAGTGGCGAAGAGCCAGTCCAACATCGAGCGCGTGGAGTATCTCGAGCGCGACATCAACATGGCCGTGCTGCGTTTCTCCATCCAGGTGCGCGACCGCAACCATCTGGCCGAAGTGATGCGCCGCTTGCGGCGCCTCAACGTCGTGCACGGCGTGCGCCGGCAGTGACGTAGGGCGGGCCTTGGCTCGCCGTCCTGGTGCCTGTACTCGCGTCGGCTTGCTTGCGTCGTCTTTCCCAGCAATGCCATCGTGACCCGATCGGTCGCGATGGCGGGCCAAGGCCCGCCCTACGTAGAATCCCGTCATCCTCACAGGAATCGCGCATGACCAAGCAGATCATCCATACCGACCGCGCACCGGCGGCCATCGGCCCCTATTCGCAGGCCGTACGTGCCGGCGGCACCGTGTATTTCTCGGGACAGATCCCGCTGGATCCCGCCACCGGCAACCTGGTCGAAGGCGATATCGCGGTGCAGGCGCGCCGTGCGTTCGACAACCTCAAGGCCGTCGCCGAAGCGGCGGACGGGTCGCTCGATCGCATCGTGCGCCTCGGCTTGTACCTGACCGACCTGTCGCAGTTCGCCGCGGTCAACGCCGTGATGCAGGAGTACTTCGCCGCGCCATATCCGGCGCGCTCGACCATCGAGGTGTCCGGCTTGCCGAAGGGCGCCGCATTCGAAGTCGATGCGGTAATGGTGCTCGACTGACCTCGTCTATCCGATGGGGCCCGGCAACCGGGCCTCGCTCGGTGTATGCCCGGTCCAGCGTTTGAACGCGCGCCGGAACTCGCGCACATCGGTGAAGCCGATCTGGCTGCCGACGACCGCGATGGTCAGATCGGGGTCCTGCAACAGTTCGAGCGCGCGCTCGGTGCGCACGCGGTCGTGCACCGCGCTGAAGCTCGTGCTCTCTTCGGCCAACTGGCGGCGCAGCGTGCGTTCGCTCAAGTGCAGCGCCGCGGCGACATCGGTCATCTGCGGGTTCTCGCGTAGCCGTGGACGCAGTTGCCGCTCAACGGCCGCGGTGGTTTCGCCGCGCAGCGACATCGCCGCGAGTTGCGCCTGGCACAGCGCCAGCGCCTGTCGTGAAGTGACCGGGTTGTAGCTGGCGAAGGGCAATTCCAGCCAGCGACGATCCACCACCATCGCGTGCTGCATCTGGTCGAAGCGGATCTCGCAGCCGAACAGGTCGGCATAGCGCGCTGCGTAGCGCGGGGCGGGATAGCCGAGTTCCAGGCGGAGCGGGCGGAACTCGGGACCCGCCAGTTCGCGCGCCAGCATCAACGTACTGGCGAACATCTCTTCGCACAGGAACGGCAGCAGGTCGGCCGCTTCCTCTGGCGCGGTGGCGACCACGGCGAGCGCGCCGTCATCGCGATCCTGCAGGTCCAAGTCCATCAGCGGGCCGAGGTTGCGCTGGTACTCCAGGCCGATCTGCACGGCATCGCCGAACGTCGGCGCGGTCTTCATTGCCAGGCCGAGCAGGCCGAAGTTGCCGCCGTTCTGCTTTTCGCCCATGGCCAGGCCGACGCCATCGATCGGCAGCGTGGGTAATGCGCGGCGAATGATCTCGCTCGCCTGGCGGTACGACACGCGCGCTTGCGGGTCGTGGATCTCCTGCACGTTCAGGCGCATGCCGGAAAACCAGCTTTCGGCATTCACGCCGAATTCGCCGGCCAGCAGCACCAGGCCGCACAGCATGTTGGTGGGCAGGTTGGCGACCGACAGGCGGTTGCCGAGTCCGGTTTTCCAGCGCATCGGAGCCCCTCCAGCTTGTCCGCTTTCCCCCCCTTAGTATGCCGCTCCTGCCCTCCGTGTGGGGTGCCATGGCACACGAGACTGGCCCCCACTACGCAGGCGTATGGGAGGGGAGACTCATGCAGCGCAACATTTCCTTGGCAGTGGCCGGCGCGCTGGCGCTGTTGGCGGCGGGCTGCCAGCCCAAGGCACCCGAGACGGCGACCGTGGCCGCCGCCGACGCGGCGTTCGCCACCACCCTGCAGGAGCGCCTGCTGGACGCCAAGCCGGGTGACGTCATCGAGATCCCGGCCGGCCGCCACCAGTTCGACCGCAGCCTGACCTTACGCGCGAGCGGGGTGACGATCCGCGGGGCCGGCATGGACAAGAGCGTGCTGAGCTTCAAGGGCCAGAAAGCCGGTGCCGAGGGCCTGCTGGTCAACGGCGACGACTTCACCATCGAGCACCTCACCATCGAGGACTCGAAGGGCGACGGCCTGAAGATCAGCGAGTCGTCCAACATCACCGTGCGCGGCGTGAAGGTGCAGTGGACCGGTGGCCCCAGTACGAAGAACGGCGCGTACGGCATCTATCCGGTGCTGACCAAGAACGTGCTGATCGAGGACACCGTGTCGATCGGCGCGTCGGATGCCGGCATCTACGTGGGCCAGTCCGACGGCGTCATCGTGCGGCGCAGCCGCGCCGAGCAGAACGTGGCCGGCATCGAGGTGGAGAACACCATCAACGCCGATGTCTACGACAACGTGGCGACCGGCAACACGGGCGGCATCCTGGTGTTCAACATGCCCGGTCTGTCGCAGCAGGGCGGCAACATCCGCGTCTACAACAACAAGGTCATCGCGAACAACCACGAGAATTTCGGCGCGAAGGGCACGCCCGTGGCCAGCGTGCCGGCGGGGTCGGGCATCGTGATCAACTCCAACGACGACATCGAAGTGTTCGGCAACGAGATCCGCGACAACGCCACCGCCAACATCATCGTCTCCAGCGTGTACTCGACCGGCTACAAGGACAGCAGCGCGTCGCCGAACTTCGATCCGTACCCGGAACGCATCTACATCCACGACAACACGCTCTCCGGCGGCGGCGACTCGCCGGATGGCTTCGACCTGAAGGCGTTGAAGGTGGCGACCTACGGCCTGGGCGGCAGCTTCCCCGACGTGCTGTGGGACGGCTACTTCAACAAGGACCGCCAGGTGGACGGCAAGGTCGCGGGTCCGCAGATCTGCCTGCGCGGTGTCAGCGGCGTCATCAACGCCGATGGCCCTGGCGGCTACAAGAACCCCAGCAAGGATGCGAAGGCCCACGACTGCGAGCTGCCCCGGTTGCCCGCCGTCGACCTCAAGCGCGGATAAGGCATGCCTGGGCGATACCGCATCGGCTTACTGTTCGCCGTGGCGGCGTCCTGCCTCGGATTGGTCGCCTGCGGCCCCGGGGCGCGCGTGCATTTCTTCGCGGAAGGACAGCCGAAGTCCCTGGACGAGTGGGGCGTGCTCCGCATCGAAGACGGGAAGCTGCGCCTCAATCAAGGCGTGGTGCCTTACGACCTCAACACGCCGCTCTTCAGCGACTACGCGCACAAGTTGCGCACGGTGTGGATGCCCGAGGGAACATCGGCGACGTACAAGGCCCAGCAGAGTTTCGATTTCCCGGTCGGCACGATCCTCAGCAAGACCTTCTACTACCCGCTGCCGGCGGGACAGGCCTGGGATGGCAAGTCGGTCGCGCGCACGCCGCCGTCGCAGTCTTCGCTCGAAGGCGAAGCCCTCGATCTCGCCAAGGTGCGCCTGATCGAGACCCGCCTGCTGGTGCATCGCGCGGAGGGCTGGGTCGCCCTGCCTTACGTATGGAACGACGCGCAGACCGAAGCCACGCTCAAGCGCACCGGCGAACTGGTGGCGCTGGAACTGGTGGATGCGGCCGGCGCGCGCGAGGCGGTGAACTACCAGGTGCCCGACCAGAACCAGTGCGGCGGCTGCCACATCACCGACAACAAGTCGCGCAAGCTGCTGCCGATCGGGCCGAAGGCGCGCCACCTCAACCGCAGCTTCGACTACGCAGGCGGCCGCGAGAACCAGCTCGCACGCCTGGCGCGCGTCGGCTACCTGACCGGCGTGCCGGCGGGCCCGCCGCGGCTGGCAGACGCGATGGACGCCACGGCGTCGCTGGATGCGCGCGCGCGCGCCTACCTCGACGTCAACTGCGGCCATTGCCACAGCGCGACCGGCCCGGCGATCACCTCGGGGCTCTGGCTGGACGCCGGCACGCAGGACCGCTTGAAGCTGGGCTTCTGCAAGCAGCCGATCGCCGCCGGCAAAGGCACCGGCAATCGCCTGCACGACATCGAGCCGGGCAACGCCGCGGCGTCCATCTTCGAGTTCCGCATGGACAGCGACGATCCCGCGATCATGATGCCGGAGCTGGGGCGCTCGGTCGTGCATCGCGAGGGCCTGCAATTGATACGCGACTGGATCAACGCGCAACAGGGGAGTTGCGGGGTCGCCGTGGGAAATCCGTGAACATGCTGCCGGTGCGGTGAGGCCGGCGTCCGCACTAACGCTTCTTGGGAGGGAGTGATGAAAGTGACGCAACGGAATCTGGTGATCGGGCTGCGGCGCGCGCTGTTCGGCAGCTGCGTGGTGCTGGGGACCGGCGGCACGGCGTGGGCGCAATCGACGCCGCAGGCCGAGCAGGACGCCACCAACCTGGACACCATCGTCGTCACCGCGCAGAGCCGGCAGCAGGAGCTGCAGGACGTGCCGATCGCGCTGCAGGTCGTCGACCAGCAACTGCTCGACGACGTGGCGGCGGACAACCTCGGCGACATCGACGCGTTCGTGCCGGGGCTGGTCGTCGATGCGGTGCAGCCCACCCAGCCGTCGTTCCGCCTGCGTGGCGTGGAAACCAGCGACTTCGGCATCGGCACCGATCCGGCGGTGGGCGTGTTCGTCGACGGCGTCTACGGCGGCCGCGGTGGCGGCGTGCTGCTGCCCTTCGTCGATGTCGAGCGCATCGAAGTGCTGAAGGGCCCGCAGGGCACGCTGTTCGGCCGCAACACGGCCGCCGGCGCAATCTCGCTGGTGACCCGTCGTCCGCAGAACGAGACCGAGGCCCGCCTGCGCCTTCGCCTCGGCAACTACGGCAAACAGTACGCCGATGCGATGTGGAACCTCCCGACAGGCGACAACTCGGCCCTGCGTTTCAACGCGTTGTTCAACCACAGCGATGGCTGGTTCCAGGATGGCGCCACCGGCAAGGACCTGGGTGGCGAGAATGTGTGGGCCACGCGCGCCGCCTGGCAGGTGGGCCTGGGCGAGAACACGACCGCGCTGATCAGCTGGGACCATGAGAGCCTCGACCAGAACGGCCGCGTGACCACCGGCATCGTGCCGCTACCGGCCTATCCGCAACGCCCGCCGGTGCCGGTGGACCCGGATGATTACTTCGATCCTCGGGAGGTGCCGACCTACAGTGACGCGACCAACGCCGAGTGGCGTACGTTCGACGGCGTCACCCTGATCCTCGACCACGCACTGAACTGGGGCCACCTGACGTCGACCACGTCGTGGCGGCAGTACGATTCGTTGAACCAGACCGAGGAGGACGGTACCAACCGCGCCGACCTGTACATCGATTCGGTCAACACCGAGAGCAACGAGACCTTCTACCAGGAGTTCAAGTTCGCAGGCAGCAATGCGCGGCTGGACTGGGTGGCCGGTGCCAGCTTCTTCAAGTAAGACGCCGACCAGACCAGCGAGGTGAACACGAATACCGAGGCAGTCGACAACATCGTCCGCAACCTGGGCATCGCACCCACGCCGGATGGCAGCCTGTTCGGCTTCACCTCGGTACTGGCGCAGATGGCGGGCATCCCGATCTCGCTGGTCGGCGACCGCTGGAACGAGCGCTTCACCAACACGCTGTCGACGACGGCCTATGCGGCCTTCGGCGACGTGATCTGGCGCGCCACCGACAAGCTCAACCTGACCTTCGGCCTGCGCTATACCCGCGACGAGAAGGACTTCACCTGGCTCAATACGCAGCGCAGCGCGCCTGAGCTGGAAGCCAAACTGGCGCTGCTGGAATCGTTGGGCTTCTTCGACGCGCTGGCGCAGATGGGCATCCCGATCACCCGCGAGACGCTGACGTTCGACATGGCCTTCATTGATCCGCCGGCGATGGTCAACAAGGGCGTGCTGGTGCGCGACAAGCGGAGCTGGAGCGACTTCAGCCCGCGCTTCGTCGTGGACTACCACTTCAACGACAAGGCGATGGTGTTCGGCTCGCTGGCCAAGGGCTACAAGGCAGGCGGCTTCAACGCGCTGCAGATCGGGCCGGCGTTCGAGAACGAGGACGTGTGGAACGCGGAGGTGGGCATCAAGCAGTCCTTCGGTCGCTTCTCCTACAACGCGTCGTTGTTCCACTACCGCTACGACAACCGCCAGTCGATCCGGCTGATCGATCCCGACCCCAACAATCCGGTCGACATCCCGCGCTTCGTGTTCGACACCGGCGACCTTGAGGCGACCGGCATCGATTTCGACATGCGCTGGAAGGTGACCGATGCGTTCACGTTGGACGCGCAGGCCGAATGGATCGATTCAAAGTACAAGGACTACGTCACGCCGGAGGGCGTGGACCTGGATGGCGAGCCGACAGGCGAGCCGCGTTTCACCGCCTCGGTCGGCGCGGCCTACAAGATGAGCCTAGGCGACAGCGGCGACCTGCGGTTCTCCGCACGCCATGCCTACCGTGGACGCACGCGCTGCAACGCGGGTTCGGACTTGCAGGGCGACTGCGGCGTGAACGCACTGCTGGACATCGGCGAGCCACGCGAACGTACCGATGTGCGGGTCGGCTGGACATCGCCGCAAGGTACCTGGAGCTGGGCCGTCTACGGCAACAATATCTTCGACAACCAGTATGTGAAGGGCCTGAACACCTATGGCCGCGGTCCGCTCGGCGTCGTGGGCGCGACCATCAGCGAGCCGCGCACCTACGGGATGGAAGTGGCCGTGAAGTTCTGATCCGCGCGGCGACGCGTTGGACGTGGGCCCCGGCATCGTGAGATGCCGGGGTTTTTGTTTGCCGCCGATCGCGGCATCCTTGTGCGATGCCCGTGCGTCGCAACGTCCCCGTCGTCGATCTCTCCGCCGAACCCTTGAGCCGCCTGCCCGGCGTCGGCCCGCGCGTGGCCGAGAAGCTCGCCGCGCGTGGCCTGGCGACGATGCAGGACCTGTGGCTGCACCTGCCGCTGCGCTACGAGGACCGCACCACGCTGACGCCCATCCGCCTGTTGCAACCGGGCGTGCCCGCGCAGGTCGAGGGGCGGGTGGAAGCGGTGGAGCGCGGCTTCCGCTATCGCCCCGTGCTGCGGGTGGCGGTCGGCGACGAGGGGCATGGGACACTGGTGCTGCGCTTCTTCCATTTCCGTGCCGCCCAGGTGGCGCAGTTCGCCGTGGGCACCCGCATCCGCTGCTACGGCACCCCGAAGCCGGGACAGCACGGACTGGAGATCATCCATCCCAGCTACCGGGTGCTGGGCGACGGAGACGAGGCCGCGCTCGGTGATGCGCTGGACCCGATCTATCCCGCCGTCGAAGGCCTGGGGCCCGCCACCGTGCGCAAGCTCATCGGCCAGGCGCTGGAGCGCCTTCCCGACGCCGACGCGCTGGAACTGTTGCCTCCGTCGCTGCTGGCAGGCCTGGGACTGCCGTCGCTGCGCGAGGCCCTGCTGACGATGCACCGCCCGCCGCGCGACGCGGACGTGGGCGCGCTCGCCCTGGGGACGCATCCGGCACAGCGCCGGCTGGCGATCGAGGAACTGCTGGCCCATCACCTCAGCCTGCGGCGGCAGCGGCTGGCCCTGCAACAGCACCGCGCGCCCGCGCTGAAGGGCAAGGGCACACTGGTGAAGGCGTTGGTGAAAGCGCTGCCGTTCTCGCTCACGGGCGCGCAGCAACGTGTGTTCGCGCAGATCCGCGACGACATCGGCAAGCCATCGCCGATGCTGCGGTTGGTGCAGGGCGACGTCGGCAGCGGCAAGACCGTCGTGGCCGCACTGGCCGGCATGCTGGCGGTGGAAGCCGGCAAGCAGGTCGCATTGGCCGCACCCACCGAACTCTTGGCCGAGCAGCATCTGGCCAACCTCAAGGCCTGGCTGGAGCCCCTGGGCGTGCGCGTGGCCTGGCTGGCCGGCAAGGTGACCGGCAAGGCGCGCGCGCAGGTGCTGGCCCAGGTGGCATCGGGTGAGGCCCAGGTCGTCGTAGGCACGCACGCGCTGATGCAGGAGACCGTGGTCTTCCATGACCTGGGACTGGCCATCGTCGACGAACAGCACCGTTTCGGCGTGCACCAGCGACTTGCGCTGCGCGACAAGGGCGCGGGCGGGAACCGCGTGCCGCACCAGTTGGTGATGACCGCCACGCCGATCCCGCGCACGCTGGCGATGGCCGCCTATGCCGACCTGGACGTCTCCGCCATCGATGAACTGCCTCCGGGCCGCACGCCGGTGCAGACCGTCGCGCTCAGCGCGGAGCGCCGGCCGGAACTGGTCGAGCGCATCCGTGCCGCGTGCGCCGAGGGGCGACAGGCCTACTGGGTCTGCACCCTGATCGACGACAGCGATGAAGTCGTCGCGCAAGCCGCGCAGAGCACGTACGAAGCGCTCTCCGCCTCGTTGCCCGCATTGCGTGTGGCGCTGGTGCACGGCCGCATGAAGGCGGCCGACAAGCAGGCCACGATGCGCCGCTTCAAGGAGGGCGAGGCCGATCTGCTGGTGGCGACGACGGTGATCGAGGTCGGTGTGGACGTGCCCAATGCCTCGCTGATGATCATCGAGAACGCGGAGCGCCTGGGTCTGGCCCAGCTGCACCAGTTGCGGGGCCGGGTGGGGCGCGGCGCGACCGCGTCCAGCTGCGTGCTGATGTACCAGCCGCCACTGTCGACAATGGCCAAGCACCGCCTGGCGACGATGCGCCAGACCAACGATGGCTTCGTCATCGCCGAGAAGGACCTCGAACTGCGTGGCCCGGGCGAACTGCTGGGCACCCGCCAGACCGGGCTCGCCGCTTTCCGCGTGGCCGATCTTGCCCGCGATGCGGGACTGCTGCCGCAGGTGCATGCGTTGGCGGAGCGACTGCTGGCCGATGATCCCGCGGTCGCCGATCGCGTGATCCATCGTTGGGTCGGCGGCGCGGCGCGCTACGCTTCGGCATGATGCAGCGCGGCTTCCGCTGGTCATCCATCGGTGCGAGACTCGACGCCCGATAGAAGAAGCGAAGCCTGATGACGGACAAGATTCCCCTGCTCATCGACACCGATCCCGGCGTCGACGATGCCCTCGCGCTGCTGATGGCGTTCAACGATGCGCGCCATGACATCGTCGGCCTGACCATCGCGGCCGGCAACGTGGGCCTGCAGTACACCGTGCGCAATGCGTTGAAGCTGTGCGAAGTGGCGGGCCGCGAGGATATCCCCGTGTTCGCCGGCGCACCGGCCCCGCTGCTGCACCCCTCGCCGGACGCCGGCTACGTGCACGGCCAGGATGGATTCGGCGACGTCGGTTTCGCGCCGGCCGCACGTCAGGCCGAGGACGAACACGCGGCGCTCGCGATTCTGCGCCTGTCCCACGAACACGCCGGCCGGCTGGTACTGGTCGCGCTGGGTCCGCTGACCAACATCGCGCTGGCGCTGAAGCTGGACCCCACGCTGCCGCAGCGCGTGGCCCGCTTCGTGGTGATGGGAGGCGCGGTCACCTGCCACGGCAACATCACGCCGGCGGCGGAGTTCAATTTCTACTTCGATCCCGAAGCGGCGCACATCACGCTGCAGGCGTTCGAGCGCTACGACCTGGCCGACTGGGAAGCCACGATCGCCCACGGCTTGCCGCACGACCAGGTCGCGTCATGGCTCGCCGCCGACAGCGATTGTGCCCGGTTCTACGACCGCATTTCCGAGAAGACGCGGTTGTGGTCGGCCGATCGGCGGGGCGACCACTGGTTCGCCGCCGACGCCCTGGCGATGGCGTTCGTGCTCGCCCCGGAGGAGGCGCTGGAGCTGGCCGAGCGTCCTCTGGCGATCGAGCTGCAGGGCGCGCACGCCCGTGGCGCCTCGGTGGTCGACTGGCGTCGCGAGGGTGGCCAGCCGGACCAGGCCAACATCCTGCTGCGCTACGACCAGGGCCGGTTCCAGGACCTGATCCGGGACGCGCTGGCGGCCGGCTGAGGGCCGGGTTGCGCCGACGGGGGAGGGCGGGCTACAATGCCGCTCTTCCATTCCCGCTACACGGTGTTACCGCCATGAAGGCCGACATCCACCCGAATTACCGCGAAGTCGTCTTCCACGACGTGACCTCCGATTTCAAGATCCTGACGCGCTCCACGCTGGGCAGCAAGGAAACGACGAAGTGGGAAGACGGTAACGAATACCCGCTGGTCAAGGTCGAAATCTCCTCGGCCTCGCACCCGTTCTACACGGGCAAGCACAAGGTCATCGACACCAGCGGCCGTATCGACAAGTTCCAGAAGCGCTACGCGCGCTGATCGAACCGTCGTTCGCTTGATCCGCTTGCGGCCGCGCCTCGTGCGCGGCCGTTCGCGTTTGCGCGCGCTGCATATCGCGCCTGATCGGAACGCACGGTTGCGTTCGCGGCCTCATTCTTTGGTCTGACTTTGGTCCCCTGTCGAGCGACGGCTCCAGAACGTGTGTGCGATAATTCAGGTCATCCAAGGTTCACTCCCTGGACTCCCGTCACACGCCGACCGGGCCTCCGGCCGGCGTTTCCCCACGAAGGAGCGCACACTGTGTCCGAACTCGACCAGGTCACGCTGAATGCGGGCGACAAGTCCGTCGTCCTGCCCGTCCTGAAACCCACGCTTGGCAACGACTGCGTCGACATCGCCAAGCTGACCAAGGAAACCGGTCTTTTCACCTACGACTCGGGTTTCACCGCCACCGCCAGCTGCAAGTCAGCCATCACCTACATCGATGGTGACAACGGCGTGCTGCTGTACCGCGGTTACCCGATCGAACAGCTGGCGCAGCACTCGAACTTCCTGGAAGTCTCGTACCTGCTGATGAACGGCGAACTGCCGACGCCGGACGAATTCGCCAAGTTCGAGCATGAAGTCACGCATCACACGATGATGCATGAGTCGCTGAAGAACTTCCTGCACGGCTTCCATTACGACGCGCACCCGATGGCCATGCTGGCCGGCACGGTCGCCTCGCTGTCGGCGTTCTACCACGACACGCTGGACCTGGAAGACCCGGAACAGCGTCGCCTGGCCGCGATCCGCCTGCTGGCGAAGATGCCGACCCTGGCGGCCGCCGCCTACCGCTATTCGATCGGCTGGCCGATCCGCTACCCGCGCAACAACCTCGACTACGTCGACCGCTTCCTGCACATGATGTTCGAAGTGCCGAGCGAGCCGCTAGAACTGAACCCGGTTGTCGCCAAGGCGCTCGACCTGCTGTTCATCCTGCACGCCGACCACGAGCAGAACGCGTCGACCTCGACGGTACGCCTGGTCGGTTCGACCGGCGCCAATCCCTACGCCTCGGTCGCCGCCGGCATCACCGCGCTGTGGGGCCCCGCGCATGGCGGCGCCAACGAAGCCGTGTTGAAGATGCTGGAAGAGATCGGCGATGCGAAGAACGTCGCCTCGGCCGTCGCCAAGGCGAAGGATAAGGAGTCGGGCTTCCGCCTGATGGGCTTCGGCCACCGCGTCTACAAGAACTTCGATCCGCGCGCCAAGATCATCCGCGAGATGACCCACAAGGTGCTGGGCGAACTCGGCGTGGACGATCCGCTGCTGGAAGTGGCGATGCGGCTGGAAGAGGCCGCGCTGAAGGACGAGTACTTCATCCAGCGCAAGCTCTACCCGAACGTCGATTTCTACAGCGGCATCATCTACAAGGCGCTGAAGATCCCGACCGAGATGTTCACCGTCATGTTCGCCATCGGCCGCACCGCCGGCTGGGTGTCGCACTGGCTGGAACAGCAGGTCGATCCGGAAGCGAAGATCGGCCGTCCGCGCCAGATCTACACCGGTTATGCGCCGCGCGACTACGTGCCCACCGGGAAGCGTTGATCCTCCCGCAAGGCAGCCAGAAGGTCCCGAAAGGGGCCTTCTGCATTTTCGCGGTCAGGCGGCGGGGCCGATCTCGACGCGCGTGGACAGGGCATGCAGGGCGAACCCGTGGACGGCCTCGTCGACCGTGGTCGTGCAGTCGGACAGCACGCTGACGCGGTAGCGCGCCGCCTCCGGCGACACGGCGGTGAACGCCACGCAGTTCTGCGTCATCATTCCGGCGATCCGCAGGTGCGTCGTACCCGCTTCCGTCAGCAACCCGGCGAGCGAGGTCTGGTGGAAGCTGTCGGCGAACTGTTTCACCACCACCGGCGCATCGGGTGCGGCGGCAAGGATGCGCGGATGGATGTCCGTGCCCACGCTGCCGGGCTTGAAGAAGCCGGCCTCGGACGAGGCAGAAACGTGCTGGACCAGCACGATGAATTCGCCGCGTTCCTTCGCGCCGGTGATCGCGGCTAGGGTGGCGTCCAGGGTGCTTTCTGCATTCCATAGCGGAAACGCGCCGCCAGGGAAGTAGTCGTTCTGCACATCGATGACGATCAGGGCGGTGCTCATGCGTTGCCTCGGGAGGGACGGTGCGCACATGCTAGGAACTCGCGCCATTCGCGTGAATTGCAGTCCGCAAGAATCCGCGCCCTCCTGCTTGAGGTTTGAAAGACATGCCACTGGACAAGATGAGCCGGACCCTCCTGGGCCACCTCGGACGCGATGCACGCGCCAGCTGGCAGGCGCTCGGCCGCCAGGTGCACCTGACCGGGCAGGCGGTGGCGACTCGCGTGCAACAGATGGTCGACGACGGCACGATCCGCCGCTTCACCGTCGTGCGCGGCGACCTGCGGCGTTACTTCGTCACGGTGTTCATGGATACGCCGCGATTCGATGACTTCGAGGCCTTCCTGCAGGCGCGCGACGAAGTCGAGAGCGCGAGCAAGATCGCTGGCGAGGGGTGCTACCACGTGGTCCTCGCCTGCGAGGACGATGCGACGTTGGAGACCTTCACGCAGGCCTTGCTGGCGTTCGGCCGCTACAAGGTGGCCAGCGAAATGCGGCGCGTGAAAGACTGAGCGCAGCTCAGCGCACGGGTACCGTCGGAAGGTCGAGCAGGGCGTCCTGCCGCGTCATCGCGGTGCTGTCGCGCCGAGGCCTCAGCGGAAAGCGTCGGACTCGTAACCCGCGATCTCTGCTTCCGCCAGCAATTCGCGCAGCTGTGCAGCGGAGGCGCGCTTCATCGGTTTTTCATCGACCGTGGACAGTGGCGCCTGGCGCAAGGCGTCGTGCGGCAATACGGTCAGGTCGAAGCTCAAGTCCTCGGCGCTGAACACCCACACCGGCAGATCGGCGACACGTTCCCGGTCCATGCGCAGGCGGCGGGTGCGCGCTTCGGCCGGGATGCGGTGCTCTTCAAGGAAGCGGGTGACCGCGTCGGGGTCGTCGCTGTGGACATGCAGCTGTACGGGCGCGTTGCCGTCGGCCGTGCCATCCAGCACCGCACCGATCAGCCGCGGCGAGAAAGCAGTCAGGAACTCCATCGCGCGCTGTGCGGCCTCGCGCCGACGACGCAGGCCTTCGGCGTGCGCATCGCCGACGAACAGGCGCTGATAGGTGCGCAAGGCGTCCTCGATCTCGCGGTTCCGCGGGAGCGAAGCGTCGTCGTGGATGCCGAGCCGGCTGGCCGCCTTGAGCTTGGCCTGGTGGAAATCGCGGATGCCGCCTTCGGCCATCAGCCGCGCCGCCTCATGGGCGAGCCGCTGGCGACGCTCGCGGGTGCGGGTTTCGGCGTGTTGACGAGCGTGGTGCATGGCAGGCCTCCGCGTCGAACCTGCGCCGAATGTACACCATGCTTCTGTGATGTCGATGACGGCGCGGCGACGCCGTCATCGAGCCTTCACCCGCAGGGGATCAGAAGATGTCGAAGGCCTCTTCGTCCGGTACGGCGTCTTCAGGCCCGTACAGGTCGTAGTCCTGCAGGCGCTCCATGTCTTCGACCTTCACCCACTCGGTGACGCCGTTGAGCGTGGCCTGGACCATGCCATCCGGGGGATCGTTCGACGCTACCGGCTTGTCCTTGAGTGCCACTCGCATGTAATCGATCCAGATCGGCAGCGCGGCCTTGCCACCGTACTCGCGATAGCCCAGCGACTGGAAGTTGTCGCGGCCAACCCAGACAACGGTGGCGTATTGGCCACCGAAGCCGCCGAACCACGCATCGCGATGATCATTGGTGGAACCGGTCTTGCCGCCCACATCCTCACGACCCAACACCTTGGCGGCGGTGCCCGTGCCGCGCTGGACCACGTCGCGCATCATCGATACCAGCTGGTAGGCCGTCCGCTCGTCGATCGCGCGCGGCGCGCTGACGGCATTCGGATCGGCCGGCTTCTGCTCGGTCTTCGGTTTCTCCGCGCCGGCAGGAGTCGCGGGTTTTGCAGCGCCAGCGGGGCCGAAGTTGAAGCCGTCGACCACCTGGCTCGCCGGCGTGCTGCTGCCGTACTGGCCCTGGCCACAACCACGGCAAGCGACCGCGGCGTTCTCCTTGAACACCACGTTGCCCTCGCGGTCCTTCACTTCATCGATGAACCAGGGCGTCACCCGCGATCCGCCGTTGGCGAATACCGCATAGGCGCGCGCCATCGACAGCGGCGTGAGGGATGCAGTGCCGAGCGACATCGAGAGGTTGGGCGGCAGCTCGGCCTCCTCGAAGCCGAACTGGCTGATGTAGCTGCGTGCGAAGGGCACGCCAATGCCATCCAGCAGACGGACGGACACCAGGTTGCGCGATTGCACCAGGGCCTCGCGCAGTCGCATCGGGCCGCGGAAGCCGCCGCCATCGTTCTGCGGGCGCCACATGTGGCCGCGTCGGTCGCGGAAGACGACCGGCGCGTCGAGCACGATCGAGGCCGGGTTGAATCCCTTCTCGAACGACGCGGCATACAGGAACGGTTTGAAGCTGGAGCCGGGCTGGCGACGGGCCTGGGTGGCGCGGTTGAACTTGTTGCCCGCGAAGCTGTAACCACCCACGAGCGCGCGCAATGCGCCGTTGTTGGCATCCAGCGACACCAGCGCTGCCTGGGCGCGCGGGATCTGGTCGATCACGTAGCTGCCTTCTTCCTTGCCGGCCTTGATGCGGGTCAGGTCGCCGCGTTTGAACAGCTTGGCGGGCGTGCGGCCGGTCCACTTGCTGGCGGCGGCAGGCAGGGTGAGCTCCTTGCCGTCGGCCATGACGACCGTGGCGCTGCCATCTTCGTTCGTGCGCGCGACGATGACGGGCTGCAGGCCGTTCTGCGCAGGAACGCCACGCAGGTGCGTAGCGAGCGCGGCGGCGTCCGCATCGGCCGCTACATCGAAATGCCGCTCGACGCCGTTCCAGCCATGGCGGTGGTCGTACAGGCCCAATCCATCGCGGACGGCCGCGTTGGCCGCATCCTGGAGGGGAGCGTCCAAGGTGGTGGTGACGTGGTAGCCCTTGGTCAGGGCTTCGGGCCCGAAGCGCGCGATCATTTCCTGGCGCACCATTTCGGACACGTAAGGCGCGTAGACCTCGATCGGCCGCTCGTGCGGCTTGGCGTGCATCGGCTCCGCCTTGGCCGCCGCGGCTTCCGCCGCGGTGATATAGCCGTCCTCGCGCATGCGCTCCACGACATACGCGCTGCGCTGCTGGTTGCGGCCGGGGTTGCTGATCGGGTTGCCGCTGGAGGGGAACTTCAGTGCGCTCACCAGCGTGGCGGCTTCGGCCAGCGTCAGCTGGTCCAGCGTCTTGCCGTAGTAGTACTCGGCCGCTGCGGCCACGCCGTAGGAGCGGTTACCGAAGAAGCTCTTGTTGAGGTAGAGCTCCAGGATCTCGTCCTTGGTCAGCATCTTCTCGATGCGGACCGCCAGCATCATTTCCACCAGCTTGCGGGTATAGCTGTATTTCGAGCTGAGGAACCACTGCCGGGCGACCTGCTGGGTGATGGTGCTGCCACCGGCCACGCGGCCTTCCTTGCGGCTGGCGATCTGCCAGACCGCGCGCGCGATGCCGGTCGGGTCCACGCCGTTGTGCTCGTAGAACTTGCTGTCCTCGGCGGCGAGGAAGGCTTGCTTGACGCGGGGCGGCACCTGGTCGATCCGGACCGGATACCGGCGGATCTCCCCGTACAGGCCCATCAAGCGGCCGTCGCTGGCATAGATGTAGAGGGGTTCCTGCAGTTCGACGTTCCGCAGGGCCTGGACGTCCGGGACCTTGGACGAGACCGTGTAATACAGCACCCCCAGACCGACTGCGCCGGCCAGGGCAAGTATCAGGAACGTGATGAGGGTCCAACGGAGAAGACGACGGAACCGGGACATCCAGAGCTTTCCGATTGCAGAATTCGTGGCGGCAGAGTATAGATGACCGCTGGGATTGCCACAGGTGATCCCAAGGGGAACAGGGACTTGGGGAACAACCCTCGTGAAACGTGACAAGCCGCACAGCCACGTCAACGGCGGTTGCCAAGCGTAAAAACTTGGTTATTAATGTGGGCGCGCGTCGTGCGCCTTGTGCCCGTCGGAAGGGGAAAGACCGTGGGGCTACTCCCAAAAAGCCAGTCGCCGCTGATCGGCGTCGACATCAGTTCGACTGCGGTGAAACTGCTGCAGCTCTCCCGCGTGGGCAACCGTTTCCGGGTTGAGCACTACGCCGTCGAGCCGCTGCCGCCCAATGCCGTGGTCGAGAAGAACATCGTCGAGGTCGAGGCCGTCGGCGAGGCCATCCGCCGGGCGGTGAACCGTGCCGGCAGCAAGGCCAAATACGCGGCCGCGGCCGTTGCCGGCTCGGCGGTGATCACCAAGATCATCCCGATGCCCGCCGACCTGGACGAGAGCGACCTGGAGGCCCAGGTCGAGCTTGAGGCCGTCAACTACATCCCGTACCCGATCGAGGAAGTGAACATCGATTTCGAGGTGCTGGGCCCTATGCCCAACAATCCCGAGATGGTGCAGGTCCTGCTGGCCGCATCGCGCTCGGAGAACGTCGAGCTGCGCCAGTCCGCGCTCGAACTGGGCGGACTGACGGCCAGGATCATGGATGTGGAGGCTTTCGCGGTCGAGAACGCGTTTGCCTTGATGGCCAACGACCTGCCGGTGCCCCAGGATGGCGTCGTCGCGCTGGTCGACATCGGCGCCACGATGACCACCCTCAACGTCCTGCGTCGCGGTCGCAGCCTGTACAGCCGCGAACAGGTATTCGGCGGCAAGCAGCTCACCGACGAGGTGATGCGCCGCTACGGTCTTACGTATGAGGAAGCTGGCCTGGCCAAGCGCCAGGGCGGCCTGCCCGAAAGCTACGAAGTCGAAGTGCTGGAGCCTTTCAAGGAGGCGACGGTCCAGCAGATCAGCCGTCTGCTGCAGTTCTTCTACGCAGGCAGCGAGTTCAATCGCGTCGACCAGATCGTTCTTGCCGGAGGCTGCGCTGCGCTGCCCGGCCTGCCGGAAATGGTTGAAGAGCAACTGGGCGTGCCCACGGTCGTCGCCAATCCGTTGGCGCAGATGACTCTGGGCCCGCGTGTGCAGGCGCACGCGCTCGCGCAGGACGCTCCCGCGCTGATGATCGCCACCGGCTTGGCTTTGAGGAGCTTCGACTGATGGCAAGAATCAACCTACTCCCGTGGCGCGCGGAGCGCCGCGTCCAGCGGCAGCGTGACTTCTACGTGATGCTGGGCGCCGCGGCCGCCGCTGGCCTGCTGCTCTCTTTCCTGCTGTGGTTCCACTACGACCGCCAGGTGGCGGGACAGACCGAGCGCAACGATTTCCTGAAGGCCGAGATCGCCAAGGTCCAAGCCCAGAACAAGGAAATCGAGCGCCTGGACGAGCAGAAGCGCCGGTTGCTGGCGCGCAAGGAAGTCATCGAGAAACTGCAGGCCAACCGCTCGCAGATGGTGCACCTGTTCGATTCGCTGGTGCGCACCATTCCCGACGGCGTCATGCTCGGCAACATCAAGCAGGATGGCGAGGTCCTGACGCTGGAAGGGCGTGCGCAGTCCAATGCGCGGGTCAGTACCTACATGCGTAACCTCGAGACCTCGGGCTGGATGACCAAGCCGGAACTGGCGATCATCGAAGCCAAGCCCGAAGAGGTCAAAACGCTGACCAACACGGGTGCCAGCCGCGCGCTGCCGTATGTCTTCAAACTGACGGTGCGCCTGGCGAACCCGACAGCCGAACAGGAAGCGGCGAGCAATGCAGCGGGCGACGCGCCGGCCGCCCCGGGTCCCACCCCGGCGCCGCTGGAAGGCCAGTCACCCGCGCCGGCCACGCCCGCACCCACGACACCGCCAGCTGCCCCCGCGCCGACGACTCCGCCGCCCGCCACGCCGGCAGGTAACACTCCCCCGGCCACCGGGAGCGCATCATGAGCCAGAAGAAGAAGACGTCGCTCAACAACCTGGACTTCAACAACATCGGCGGGTGGCCGCAGAACGCGAAGATCGGCTTCTGCGTGATCCTCGCGTTGTTCATCCTCGCCTTCTCCTATTTCCTCTTCATCAAGGGCAAGACGGAGACGTTGGACGGCTTGGTGCAGGAAGAAGTGCGCCTGCGCCAGGACTTCGAGAAAGAGCAGGCCAAGGCCGCCAACCTGGAGCCGCTGAAGCAGCAGCTTGCACAGATGGAGCAGGTGCTGCAGCAGATGCTGCGCCAGTTGCCGAGCAAGACCGAGATGCCCGATCTGATCATCGACATCTCGCAGACGGCGCTCTCCAGCGGACTGGCCAACGAGCTGTTCCAGCCGGAGCCGGAAACGCTGAAGGAGTTCTACGCCGAGAAGCCGATCCAGCTGCGCATGGTGGGCAACTATCACCAGTTCGGTGCGTTCGTCAGCGGCGTCGCCTCGTTGCCGCGCGTGGTCATCCTGACCATGCACGACATCTCGCTGCAGCCGAAGGCGGGCAAGGGTGGGATCAACCGAGGCGCGCTCGAGTTGTCGGGCACGGTCAAGACCTACCGGTACCTGGATGAGAAGGAAGTGGCGGACCAGGAAGCCGCGGCTGCCGCCGCTGCCAAAGGGCAGCCGGCACCCGCACCCGCACCCGCACCCGCACCTGCCGCAGGGGGAGCACCATGATCCGCACTGATTTGCGCTGGCTCCTGCTGGGTGCGCTGGTGTTCGCGGGCGGATGCGCCCGCGGCGTCACCAGTACGCCGGGGGATGCCCCGAACCTGGAAACCTGGGTCACGGACGTTCGTGCGCGTCCGGCACCCCCCCTGGATCCACTGCCGGTGATGCAGCAGTTCGAAACGTTCGAATATGCCGCACAAACCCTTCGTGATCCTTTCAGCGACGCCTGGAACAACGCGGAAGGGGGCGGGTTGCGACCCGATCCCAATCGCCGCAAGGAGACGCTGGAGCAATATCCGCTGGACAGCCTGGACATGGTCGGCACGATCGGCAAAGGCGCAGCTCTGGTGGCGCTGGTGATGGGGCCCGACAAGGTCACCTACCGGGTACGTCCGGGGAATTACCTGGGGCAGAGCGATGGCCGGGTCACTTCGGTCCGCGAAGATGGGTTGGAACTTGTCGAACTAGTGCCGGATGGCGCGGGTGGCTGGCTGGAACGGCCGGCGTCGATTGCGCTTGAAGATCAATGATTGGGGGATACACGATGACCGCTTCGAACGCCTACCGCCTGCGGCCGTCCCGGCGCCTGGCCACCCTCCGGGCCTGCTCTCTGGGACTGGCCATCGGTCTGCTGGCTGCCGCCAGCGCCGCCGGCGCCACGCCCCCGGGTGGGCAGGCAAACGCACCCGCCGCCTCCGCCAAGACGGCGCAAGCGGTGTCGGTTTCCAATATCGATTTCCGCCGAGGTGAGGACGGCGCGGGACGCCTGATCGTCAAGTTCGACGGGCAGGGCGCCTCGCCGGATCTCCGGAACCAGGGCGACAGCATCGTCGTGGACGTCGGTAACGCGACGCTTCCGGCCTCGTTGCAGCGACCGCTCAACGTGGTCGACTTCACGACGCCGGTCCAGCGCGTTGAGGCGCAGTCCAAGGCCGGCGGCACACAGCTCGTGCTGAGCACGCGAGGCGAATTCGAATCGCTGGCGTACCAGTCCGGCAACGAGTACGTCGTGGAGATCGTGCCGCGGGCAGGCCAGAAGGCCGTGGGCGGTGCAAGCGCTCCGGCCGGCACCAGCTCGTCGGCCATCGTCGCGGCGGCGCAGAAGGTCGCCAGCGAGGCTCGCCGCTACAGCGGCCGGCCGGTGACCTTCAACTTCCAGGATGTGCCGGTGCGCACCGTCCTGCAGCTGATCGCCGAGGAATCCAACCTCAATATCGTGGCGTCCGACACGGTGCAGGGTAACGTCACCCTTCGCCTGGTCAATGTCCCATGGGACCAGGCCTTGGACATCGTCCTGCGTGCCAAGGGCCTGGACAAGCGACGCGATGGCAACGTGGTGTGGGTCGCCCCGCAGCCCGAGCTGGCCAAGTTCGAGCAGGAGAAGGAAGATGCACGTATCGCGATCGAGAACCGAGAGGACCTGATCACCGACTACGTGCAGGTCAACTACCACTCGGCCAGCGCGATCTTCAAGGCATTGACCGAAGCCAAGGGCGTCGGCAATAGCGGCGGTGGCGGTGGCGGTGGCGGTAGCAGTCAGAACGAAAACGGCTTTCTGTCCCAGCGCGGCCGCCTGGTGGCAGACGAGCGGACCAACACCTTGATGATCAGCGACATCCCGAAGAAGGTCGCGCAGATGCGTGAGCTGATCGCGGTCATCGATCGCCCGGTCGACCAGGTCATCATCGAAGGCCGGATCGTCATCGCGACCGACACCTTCGCTCGTGATCTGGGTGCCCGTTTTGGCATCAGTGGTCGTCGATCCGGTGATCGCACGCAGATCATCGGCGGCAACATCGCCGACAACGTCAACGTGGGCAATGGCGACGACCGTATCCTGCCGCGCGACATGAACGTGAACCTGCCGGCCAGCGGCTTCATCGACAACACGGCCGCGAGCATCGCCTACACGCTGCTGGGCCGTAACTTCGACCTGGACCTGGAGCTGTCCGCACTGCAGGAAGAAGGCCGTGGTGAAGTGATCTCCAACCCGCGCCTGGTGACCACCAACCAGCGCGAAGCGGTGATCAAGCAGGGCCGTGAAGTGGGTTACCTGACCGTCACCGGCAGCGGTGCTGGCCAAAGCAGCATTCCGACCGTGCAGTTCAAGGAAGCCTTGCTGGAACTGAAGGTGCTGCCCACGATCACGGACGACAACCGCGTCTTCCTGAACCTCAACGTCAAGAAGGACGAGGTGGTCCAGTTCGTCGACCTGGGACAGTACGGCTCGGTGCCCGAGCTGGCCCGTCGCGAGATCAACACCGCCGTCCTGATCGAAGACGGCCAGACCGTGGTGATCGGTGGCGTGTACGAGTTCAGCGACCGCGCCAGCGTGGCCAAGGTGCCGTTCCTGGGCGACATCCCCTTCCTGGGCAACCTGTTCAAGAAGAAGGGTCGCAGCAAGGAGAAGGCCGAGCTGCTGATCTTCGTCACCCCGAAGGTCCTGCGAGTGGCCGAGCGCCGCTGAGCGCAGCCGGTCCGGCGGATTTGGAAGAAGGGGGCCCTGGGCCCCCTTCTTCTTTGCGCGTATCTCGTATCTGAATCGGGACGTCGCGTGCCGATGGTCCTGTGAACCTTCCGGCCGGGGTTGGGTCAAAATCGGCCTCCATACCGACTTCCGGCCATCCCATGGATTCCTCCCCTGCCCATCCTGATCTGCCGGTAGATGCCGGCGCATCGCTGCACGGGGCGTTTGCGCGATTGCGCGAAGACTTGTCGCATACCATCGTCGGGCAGGCTGCCCTGGTTGAGCGGTTGCTGATCGCTCTCCTGGCCGACGGCCATCTGCTCGTGGAAGGTGCGCCGGGCCTGGCGAAGACCACGGCCATCCGCGCGCTGGCCTCACGGCTGCAGGCCGAATTCGCTCGCGTGCAATTCACGCCCGACCTGCTGCCTGCCGACCTCACCGGTACCGAGGTGTGGCGTCCGCAGGAAGGCCGATTCGAATTCCAGCCCGGCCCTGTGTTCCATCCGTTGCTGTTGGCCGACGAGATCAACCGTGCGCCCGCCAAGGTTCAATCCGCGCTACTCGAGGCGATGGGCGAACGGCAGGTGACGGTGGGACGCCACACCTATCCGCTACCGGCCTTGTTCCTGGTGATGGCCACGCAGAATCCGATCGAGCAGGAAGGCACGTTCCCGCTGCCCGAAGCCCAGCTCGACCGTTTCCTCATGCACGTGAAGATCGGCTACCCCGAGGCGGCGGCGGAGGCCGACATCCTCCGGCTTGCGCGTGATCGCGCACGCGACGAAATGCAGGCCGTTTCGGCCGTCGTCGAGCGCATGCCGCTGGATGACGTCTTCCGTGCCCGTGCGCAGGTCCTGGATCTGCATCTGGCGCCGGCACTGGAGCGCTACCTCATCGAACTGGTCCTCGCCTCGCGTGATGCGTCGCGCTACGACGCTGCGCTGGCGCGCCGCATCGCGTGGGGTGCCAGTCCGCGCGGTTCCATTGCGCTGGAGCGCTGCGCGCGCGCGCGGGCCTGGCTGGCGGGCCGCGACTACGTGACGCCCGACGACATCCGTGCGATCGCGCCGGACGTCCTCCGCCACCGAGTACTGCCGAGCTATGAAGCCACCGCAGAGGGCTGGGATGGCGATCGGCTGGTGAAGGCCTTGCTGGACGTCGTGCCCCTGCCTTGAGTGGGCGATTCGACTTCCGACACCTCCATGAGCGACGGCATCGTTCCCACCTTGCAAGAACTGATCGCGCTGCGGGCCAGCGCGCAGCGACGGCCGCCCGCGCGGCGCGGCCGGCATTCCGTCCCCGGACCTTCGGCGTCGCCACTGCGTGGACGCGGGATGGAGTACGCCGAGTCCCGCGAGTACGTGGCGGGCGACGATGTTCGCCACATCGACTGGCGGCTGACGGCGCGTAGCGGGCGCACCCACACCAAGCTCTTCCAGGCCGAACGCGAACGGCTGACGCTGATCGTCGCCGACACCTCCCCGTTGCTCTACTTCGGCACGCGCCTGCGCTTCAAGTCCGTGCAGGCGGCGCGCGCAGGCGCGGTCGCAGCGTGGCAGGCGGTGCGCGAGGGTGACCGCCTGGCGATCCTGCGCGGTAGCGCGACCGAAGCGCCGGTGCCTCCCGCCTCGGGTACGCGCGGTGCTTTACGGGTGCTGGATGCATTGGTGCGTTGGTATGCGAAGCCACCGGCGGACGATGTCGGTCTGGCGTTCGCCCTCGATCATGCGGCGCGTCTGCTTCGCCCCGGCTCGCGCTTGCTGGTGCTGGCGGAGCCGCATAGCGTGGCCGCCATTCCCGATACACGCTGGACGGCGCTCGCGGCCCATCACGATGTCGTCGTGCTGTTGCTGACGGACCCGCTGGAAACCGATCCGCCCGCACGATCGCTGCCTTTCGCGGCGGGCGAGCGGCGCGTCGAGCTGGATCTCGCCAGCCAGGCGCAGCGCGATGCTTGGCGAAGCGAATTCCAGGCACCGCTCGCGCGTGCGTTGGACCGCTTGCCCGCGCGTGGCGTGCAGGTGCGCACGTTGTCGACCGATGCCGCCAGCGATGCCTGGCTCGTCGCGCTGGGTCGCGCGCAACCGCAGGTGGCCTGAGCATGGTGCCGGACACGCTGGTGTTGCGCGATGTGCACGTGCCGCCGGCGCCCTCGTGGTGGCCGCCGGCACCCGGGTGGTGGCTGGTGGCTGCGCTCGTCGTGACCGCGGTGCTGTGTTTCGTCGCGTGGCGTTGGCATCTGCGTCGGCGTCGCCAACGGTGGCAGCGCTGGTTCGATGCGGTTGCGCAGGGACGGACGCCGGCCGAGCAGGTGGCCGCCGCATCGGAACTGCTGCGCCGCGCGGCGCGCCGCGTGTCGTCTTCCGCGGATCGACTCGAAGGCGAGGCCTGGCTTCAGTTCCTCGATGGCCAGCAGGGTCATGCTTTCAGCGCAGGCCCGGGCCGATTGCTGCTCGATGGCGGCTATCGCCGCGACGTCGATCCTGTCGAGTTGGCGGCGGCGCTGGCCGCGGCACGCATGCGTTTCCTCGACATGATGGCGGCGAAACGATGAGCCTTTCGCTGCCGACACTGCAACTTCTGCAGGACGGCTACGCCGGCTTCGCCTGGCCTTGGGCGTGGCTGGTGTTTCCGTTGCCTTGGCTGGTGCGCTGGGCATTGCCCCCACGTCGCGCGCAGACGGATGCCCTCAAAGTGCCGTATGGCAACGCCGTGCAGGCGATCGCCGCACAGGGGGGTCGGGGGCTGCAGGGCCGTGGCGCGGCGATGGCGTGGCTGGTGTGGTTCCTGTTGTGTGCTGCCGTGGCGCGGCCCCAACAATTCGGCGACGCCGTGACGCCGCCGGTGAGCGGGCGCGACCTGATGCTGGCCGTCGACCTCTCGGGCAGCATGACCGAGCCCGACATGGAGCTGGGCGGCGCTGTCGTCGATCGGCTTACCGCAGCGAAGGCCGTGCTCGCCGACTTCCTTGACCGCCGCGACGGTGATCGCGTCGGCCTGCTGGTCTTCGGCCAACGCGCCTACGCGATGACCCCGCTGACCCGCGACCTGCAGACCGTGCGTGAGCAGTTGCGCGATGCCGTGGCCGGGCTCGCTGGCCGCGAGACCGCGATCGGCGATGCCATCGCGCTGGCGGTGCGTCGACTACGCACGCAGCAGGAAGGCCAGCGCGTGCTGATCCTGCTGACCGATGGCGTGAACTCCGCTGGCGTGCTGACGCCACAGAAAGCGGCGGAACTGGCGAAGGAGGAGCGCGTGCGCATCCATACCATCGCCTTCGGCAGCGATGGCGGAATGAGCCTGTTCGGCATTCCGTTGCCGATGCCGGCCAGCTCGCCGGAAGACATCGACGAGGCGACCCTCCGTGATGTCGCCGCGCAAACCGGGGGCCGCTTCTACCGCGCACGCGATACCGGCGAACTCGCCGGCATCTACGCCGAGTTGGACCGTCTGGAGCCGGTGCAGCAGGCGGGCAAGGCCGTGCGTCCGCGCATCGAGCGCTATGCGTGGCCGTTGGCCGCCGCGCTGGGCTTCGCGCTACTGGCATTCGCGTGGCCGCGGAGGCGCGGATGAGCGCTTTCTGGAACGCACTGCATTTCCTGCGCCCGCACTGGCTGTGGGCCTTGCTCGCGCTGCCGCTGCTGGCGTGGTGGTGGCGCACGCAACGACATCGCCTGAATGCCTGGCAGGGCCATGTCGATCCGCACCTGCTGCGGCACCTGCTCGTGCGGGGTGGTCGAAACGCGCGCACCGGCATGATCGCTGCCGCGCTGGCCTATGCATTGGCCGTGCTGGCACTGGCGGGACCAAGCTGGCGACAGGGCGAACAGCCGTTGTGGCAAGCCCAGCGCCCATTGGTGCTGGTGCTGGACTTGTCCAGCCGGATCACCACGCCGGACCTGCCGCCGTCGCGTCTGTTGCAGGTGCGAGCCAAGCTCGCGCGCTTGCTCGATGCGCGCGCGGGTAGCCCCGTGGCGCTGGTGGTGTATGCGGACGATGCGTTCACGGTCGCCCCGATGACCGACGACGCGGCCAATATCCGCCTGTATCTCGACGAGCTTTCGCCCGAGATCATGCCGGTGGATGGCCAGCGCGCCGATCGCGGCATTGCCTGGGCAGCGCGCCTGCTGTCGCAGGCGGACTTCCGCAACGGCGACATCCTCGTGCTCACCGACCGGGCCGATGGAGATGCGACCACGGCGGCTGCCGCGGCGCGCGCGAAGGGATACACCGTGTCCGTACTCGGGCTGGGCACGTCGGCCGGCGCCGCCTATCGCGGGACCGATGGCACGATCGGCCATGCGGCGCTGGATGCGGGTTCCCTGCGTGCGCTGGCCGCCGCAGGGGGAGGCCGGTACGAACCGGCCTCGACCGACGATGGGGACTTCGCCGCGCTCGGCATCGCAGCACCGGCACTGGATGCCGTGGGCGTGTCCACCGCGCCTGGCGGCGGCAAGGCATGGCGCGACGAGGGCTACTGGCTGCTGATCCCGTTGATGGCGCTCGCGCTGTTGTGGTTCCGTCGTGGTGCGGCACTCGTACTGGTGGGTGCGCTGTGGCTGCCGATGGCATCGCCCGCGCGTGCTGCCGGGGTCGATTGGTGGCAGCGCAGCGACCAGGCCGCGCATGCGCAGTTGCAGCGAGGTGCTGACGCCTACCGCCAGGGCGATTACGCATCGGCGGAGCAGTCCTTCACCGGCATCGACACGGCCGAGGGTCAGTACAACCTGGGCAATGCGCTGGCCAAGCAGCAGCGTTACGACGATGCCGTGGCGGCCTACGACCGCGCACTGCGATTGCAGCCCGGCATGGCCGATGCGGTCGCCAATCGCACCGCCGTCGACGCCGCGCGCAAGCGGCCGCCTTCGCCGGGCGACGGGCAGGGCAAGCCCGGGCAGCAGGGCAGTGGCGATCAGGCGTCCTCGGGCGCGAAGGGCGATGCATCGGACGGAAAGAAGGCAGGCCAGCAACAGAAGGCATCGCCGTCGCCGCAAGACGCATCGACATCGCCCTCGGGCAAGCCCGGCCAGGCGCAGGCGGGCAAGAGCGCGCCGCCGCAACGTACGCCGCCCAAGCCGTCGCCCGATCCCGCAGCGCAGGCCGCCGCCGATGCGGCGCAACGCGAACGCATGCGCGCGGCAATGGGCAAACAGGACGGACAGCATGCAGGGAAGCCATCGCAGAACGCGCCTGCCGTGCAGACCGAGACCGCGGAGCAGCGCGAGCGTCGGCAGGCGGTCGATGCATGGCTGAAGCGCGTGCCGGACGAGCCCGGTTCGCTGCTCAAGGCGAAGTTCCGGCTCGAACACGACCGCCGGCAGAAGGAAGGGCAATGAAGTACCGCATCGGGATCCTGCTGGCCGTGCTGATGATGTGGCCAACCTCGCTGCTCGCGGCGACGCGCGCGTGGCTGGAGCAGCCACAGGTCGTGCTCGGGCAGGCGGTCACGCTCAACGTGGAGACCGATGCGGTGTCCGCCACCCCGGATCTCACGCCGCTGATGCGCGATTTCGAAGTGGAAGGCCAATCCGACAGCCGCAGCGTGCGGCTGGTGAACGGACGCATGAACACCAGCACGACGTTCTCGCTGACGTTGCGGCCGCGACGCGCCGGCACGCTGGCCATTCCCGCGCTGCAGGTGGGCAATGAGCGCACGGCACCGCTGACGTTGGAGGTCGGCGCCACGGCGACGGCGCGCGCGGCGTCCAACGGCCTGGTGTTCGTCGAAACCGAAGTGGACGATCCCAGCCCCTACGTGCAGCAGTCGGTCGGCGTGACGGTGCGGCTGTACTACGCCACGCCGCTGGTGTCGGGACAACTCGATCTCGACCCGCCCGACGGCGCGCTGCTGCAGCGCGTCGGCGACATCGTGCAGTCCAGCCGCGAGATCGACGGACGGCGCTACAGCACCGCCGAGCGTCGCTTCCTGCTGGTGCCCGAACGCAGCGGCGCGCTGACGCTGCCGGGTGCACGCTTCGAAGGACGCGGTGCCGGCGGCTGGATGGACGACCTGTTGGGCGGCAACAGCCGCGAGGTCAACATCACCGGCGCACCGCGCGCGCTGCAGGTGCGCGCGCAACCGGCCGGTGCGCCGCAGCCCTGGCTGCCGGTGCGCGACCTGCGCCTGCGCTACACCGCGGTGCCGCAGCAGTTGCGCACGGGCGAAGCGGGCACGCTCACCATCGAGACGACGGTCATCGGGGCCACCCAGGCGCAGTTGCCGGAGGTTCCCGCGCCGTCGGTTCCGGGCGCACAGGTTTTCGCCGAGCCGCCGCAGTTCGACGAACGTTTCGTGGGCGGTACGCCGCAAGTGACGCTGACGCGCCGCTATTCGATCGTGCCCTCGCAGGCGGGCACGCTGGTGATCCCGGGCACGGCGATGGCGTGGTGGGACGTGCGCGCGGGCGCGGCGCGGCGCGCGACGCTGCCCGACCTGACCCTGCCCGTCGTGGTCGGAAGCGGTGCGCCCTCATCCGTCCCGGCCACGAGCGCGTCGCGCGGCGCGGCCACGCCGACCACCGGCGCTGGCGACGACATCCTGCTGGAGGGCGAACGCCGCGTTCCGCCCCACCTGTGGCCCTGGCTGGCCGCCGGGTTCGCGGTGTTGTGGCTGGTCACATTGGTGTGGGCGCTGACGCGGCGCGCTACCGCTTCGTCGGGCCAACGCACGCGTGTGCGTGCCGAAGCCGGGGCACCGAACACCGCGGTACCGGCCACGCACACCGCGGCCGACCTCAAGCGCGCACTGGATGCGGGCGATCTCGACGACATCGAGGACGTGTTGCGCGGCATGGCGCGCCCCACCGCTGTCGATCTCGACGATCTGCATCGCCGGCTCGCCTCGTCTTCACAGCGCACGGCGGTGGAACTGCTGCGCCGCGCCCGTTGGGCCGGCGGCGATGCGGGCCAGGCGAGGGCGGCGCTGCGAGAAGCGTTCCGCGGCGGTCCCGACTGGAGGACGGCGGATCGAGGTACCGTGGATGAACCCCTGCCGCCGCTCTATCCGCGATGAGGGAAAGCGGACGCATGTTCGTCCTCTCCTTGGCGATGGCGACGATGCCGTCCCCACCTGTCCGGTTCGGCCCGCCGTGTATCGACGGAGCGCGCTGCCGGGTTTGCTAAGCTCCCGACTTTGCCTTCGCAGGACCCGCCGATGACCGACGCCGCGCCCGCCACCCGCGCCAAGCTCCCTTTGCACTGGAAGATGGCCATCGGCTTCGGCGTAGGCCTGATCGTCGGGCTCATCGTGCATGCCTCCGGCCAGGGCGACGCGGGCTGGGTGCAGGACGTCACGAAGTACGTCACCACGCCGTTCAGCAAGATCTTCCTCAACCTGATCTTCATGCTGATCGTGCCGCTGTTGTTCTCGGCGCTGGTCTGCGGCATCGCCGAGATGGGTGACATCCGCGCGCTGGGGCGGATCGGCTGGAAGACGCTGGCCTACACCGTGCTGCTCTCCGCGGTCGCCGTGCTGCTGGGCCTGGTGCTGGTGAACCTGCTGAAGCCGGGCGTGGGCGTGGATCCTGCGCTGGCGCAGCAACTGATCGCCGAGAACGCCGAGCGCACGAAGGAAATCGTCGCCAGCGTAGGCAGCCAGCCGACCGGCATGGACATGCTGCTGTCGATCGTGCCCGACAACGTGATTGGTGCGGCGTCGAGCAACGCGGCGATCCTCTCGCTGATGTTCTTCGCGGTGATGTTCGGTGTCGGCCTGGTGCTGACGCCGTCGGAGAACACCGGCATCCTCAAGCGCGGCATCGAGGGCGTGTTCGAGATCTCGATGACGCTGATCGGCCTGGTGATCCGGCTCGCCCCGTACGCGGTGGCCTGCTTCATGTTCAACCTGGCCGCGATCTTCGGCTTCGATCTGTTGGTACGACTGGGTGCCTATGTCGGCGTGGTCGTGCTGGCGTTGGGACTGCACCTGCTGGTCAGTTACTCGGTCGCGCTGAAACTCGCCGGCTATTCGCCGCTGACGTTCTTCCGCGGCGCGCAGGAAGCGATGGTGATGGCGTTCTCCACCGCGTCGAGCAACGCGACCCTGCCCACCGCGCTGCGCGTGGCCGATGAGAAGCTGGGCCTGCCGCGCACAGTGTCGCGCTTCGTGCTGACGGTGGGCGCCACCGCCAACCAGAACGGCACGGCGCTGTTCGAGGGCGTGACGGTGATCTTCCTGGCCCAGTTCTTCGGCGTGGACCTGTCGCTGGGCCAGCAGTTCATGGTGATGCTGGTGTGCATCCTGGGCGGCATCGGCACGGCTGGCGTGCCGTCCGGTTCGCTGCCGGTGGTGGCGCTGATCTGCGCCATGGTGGGCGTGAATCCCATCGGCATCGGCCTGATCCTGGGCGTGAACCACTTCCTCGACATGTGCCGCACCACGCTGAACGTCACCGGCGACCTGACCCTGGCCTCACTGGTGGCCAAGGGCGAGCGTACTGACGTGAAACTGCCGGGCCAGCCGGGCTAACACCGCGGAAAGCACGCTGCAACCGCGACAGGGCGGGCAGGGGGTGGGACAATGGGCGGCCCGCAGCCCGCCGGGCGCCGCCCCCTGTTCCGACTCCCCATGACGACGCCCACCCGCCGCCAGCTCGCCAACGCCATCCGTTTCCTCGCCGCCGACGCGGTGCAGGCCGCCAACTCCGGCCATCCCGGCATGCCCATGGGCATGGCCGACATCGCCGAAGTGCTGTGGAACGACTACTACCGCCACAGCCCGTCGAACCCGCACTGGTTCAACCGCGACCGCTTCATCCTGTCCAACGGCCACGGCTCGATGCTGCAATACGCGCTGCTGCACCTGGCCGGCTACGACCTGCCGCTGCAGGAACTGAAGAATTTCCGCCAGCTGCACAGCAAGACCGCCGGCCATCCGGAACGTCACGAGACCCCGGGCGTGGAAACCACCACCGGCCCGCTCGGCCAGGGCTTCGCCAATGCGGTCGGCTTCGCGCTGGCCGAGAAGCTGCTGGCGCAGCGCTTCAACCGCGAAGGCCACGACCTCATCGATCACCGCACCTTCGTGTTCATGGGTGACGGCTGCCTGATGGAAGGCGTATCGCATGAAGCCGCCTCGCTCGCCGGCACCTGGGGCCTGGGCAAGCTGGTCTGCTTCTGGGACGACAACAAGATTTCCATCGACGGCAACACCGATGGCTGGTTCACCGACGACACGCCGGCCCGCTTCGAAGCCTACGGCTGGCAGGTCGTGCGCAACGTCAACGGCCACGACCCGGTCGAGATCAAGACCGCGATCGAAACCGCGCTGAAGGCCACCGACAAGCCCACGCTGATCTGCTGCCGCACCACGATCGGTTTCGGTTCGCCGAACAAGGCCGGCAAGGAATCCAGCCACGGCGCACCGCTGGGCAAGGACGAGCTGGAAGCCACGCGCGTCGCGCTGGAATGGCCGTACGGTCCGTTCGAAGTTCCGGCCGACATCTACGCCGGCTGGAACAAGGTCGACGCCGGCAAGGCGCTGGAAGCCGACTGGAACGCGCTGCTCGCTGCCTACACCGCGCAGTACCCGGAGCAGGCGGCCGAACTGGAGCGCCGTGCCGCGGGCGAGCTGCCCGCCGACTTCGTCGCCCAGGCCGATGCCTACATCGCCAAGGTGCAGGCCGAAGGCCCGGTGATCGCTTCGCGCAAGGCTTCGCAGAACGCCATCGAAGCGTTCGCACCGCTGCTGCCGGAACTGGTCGGCGGCTCGGCCGACCTGGCGCACTCCAACCTCACGCTGTGGAAGGCCAGCAAGTCGGTGTCCACCACCGATCCGAACGCCAACTACGTGTACTACGGCGTGCGCGAGTTCGGCATGACCGCGATCGCGAACGGACTGGCGCTGCACGGCGGCTTCGTGCCGTTCGACGCCACCTTCCTGGTGTTCAGCGACTACGCGCGCAACGGCGTGCGCATGAGCGCGCTGATCCCGGCGCATGCGATCCACGTGTACACGCACGACTCCATCGGCCTGGGCGAAGACGGTCCCACGCACCAGCCGGTCGAGCACCTGGCCTCGCTGCGCTACATCCCGAACAACGACGTGTGGCGTCCGTGCGACGCGGTGGAATCGGCGGTGGCGTGGAAGCAGGCCATCGTCCGCCAGGACGGCCCGAGCTGCCTGGTGTTCTCGCGCCAGAACCTGCCGCACCAGCCGCGCACCGAGGCGCAGGTGGGCGATATCGCACGCGGCGGCTACGTGCTGGCCGATGCCGATGGCACGCCGGACGTCATCCTGATCGCCACCGGTTCGGAAGTGGGCCTGGCCACGCAGGCGAAGGCCACGCTGGATGCGCAGGGCATCAAGACGCGCGTGGTGTCGATGCCGTCGACCGACGTGTTCGATCGCCAGGACGCGGCTTACCGCGAGGCCGTGCTGCCCAAGGCCGTGCGCAAGCGCGTAGCGGTGGAAGCGGCGATCGCCGATTTCTGGGGCAAGTACGTGGGCCTGGACGGTGCGGTGATCGGCATGACCACGTTCGGCGCCTCCGCGCCGGCCGACGCGCTGTACAAGCACTTCGGCATCACCGCCGAGGCGGTGGTCGAGGCCGCGACGTCGCTCTGAGCAGGGCGCATCGCAGGAGCGAGAAGAAGCCGGGCATCGCCCGGCTTTTTCTTGCACGCGATCAGCGCGTCTCGCGCAGCCCGAGCGCCAGTAACTTGGCTTCGAGGCGTTCGCCCAGCGTCGCCGGTTGCGCCAGCGCCATGCGCGCCATTGCGGCCTCGTCGTCGGGCCGCGCCGCCAGCGCCTTCACCACCGTCGCGATCTTCTTCCACGGGGTGGCGGTGTTGGCCTTCAACCAACCCAGGGCTTTGACGATGCGCTGTTCGACCTCGGTGAAGTCGCTGCCCAGCGGATAGTCCGGCAACGTGCCGTCGTGGCGGAAGGCGCGCAGGCGCGCGGACAAATGCACCGGCGTGTTGTCGATCCAGTGGCCAGGCGCATGAAAGCCGTCGCGCAGCTTGCCTTCGCGCTTGGCCCGTTCCACCAGCGTGGGCTGGAAGCGCGCATCAGTGATGCCGCCCATCGCGATCACGCAATCCTCGTCGTTCTTGCCGCGCAGGTCCGCGATGCCGTACTCGTTGACGTACAGGTCGCGCAGGTGGCGGGGAATGGTGGTGTGGCCGTAACTCCAGCGGACGTTGGAAGCGGGCGCGCCGGCATCGTCGCGCACGGCGCGGAACATCAACGCGCTGCGTGCGTTATCCAGGGTGTTGGACATGTCGACGAAGTTGTACTGGCCGCCGACCCCGGAGACCACGCGGCCGTCTTCCAGCCCGTCCGAGACGGCGGCACCGAGCGCGGTGACCATCATGCAGGAGTTGAAGAAGCGGGCGTCGTGGCGCTGCAGGCGGGCGAGTGGCTCGTGGTCGCGCTGCAGTTCGTTGATCAGGCTGATGCGGCGCATGCCGATGGCACGGCGCTGGTCGTCCGGCAGGTCGCGCAGCCACTGGTAGAAAGCGGGCGACCCCAAATAGAACGCGCCATGCAGGTACTCGCCGTCGCGCTCCAGCCGCGCCTGGTCGCCCAGGTTGGCCGTGCCGTCGGCGACGCGCCGCATCAGTGCTTCGTCATCCACCACCTTGCGCCGGATCACGCCGGTTTCGACCAATCGCTTGAAGCCCTCGTTGACCATCTCGCTGCAGCCGTACAGGCCGATGGCGAACGGGTCGAGGCCGCCGCTGGCGAGTACGGCCGGGTGTTGCTCCAACGCGGGATCGAGGGCAGCCAGGATGCGCCGGTAAGTGGCGTTGTCGGTGTGGCGCAGCACCAGTGCGTGGCATAGCGCATCGGCAAGCGCGCCGATGCCGATCTGCAGCGTGCCGCCGTCCCGCACCAGTGCGCTCGCATAGAGGCCGATCGCGTATTCGGCATCGGACACCGGCTGGCGCGGCAATCCGAACAGATGCGGATAAGGGCCGGGCGGGGCGATGATGATGTCGAAGTAGGCTTCGTCCACCGCCGCCGTGCCGCCGATCCACGGCAACTGCGGATCGACTTCGGCCACCAGCAAGGGGCGCGGCAGGCCGCGCGCCACGATGGCATCGACGGCATCCTGGGTCAGGTCGTTGTTGCACGAGAACGAGAGCCGCGTGCCGCCTGGTTCGCGCGCGACCTTCTGCACGATCACGTTGAGCGCGCGGTCGGCGAGCGCCCGGGCAACGTGCGTGTAGTTCAGGCTGGCGTACAGGCGTTGCGCGGTGGTGGAGCGCAGCAGCGCGCCGCCCTGCATGTAGAACTCCTCCACCTCCATGTGCGCGGGGAGCGCATCACGCTTCATCGCCTGCACGTAGTCCAGCCGCGGGAAGTCGTCGCCGAAATGCCGCGTGGCGAACGGCTTCACGAATCGCCCCTCCAGTCCGCTGCCACCCGTAGGCGGATCGAGCGACAGCGCGGTGTAGAGCGACCACGGGCGCGACGGGTCCGCTACGCCGCGCCGGTAAAGCGCATTGAGCAACCGGTGCGGCTTGCCGATGCCGAGCGGCGCGCCCATGCGCAGCGGCCCGTAGGTGTGGGCCAGGATCAGGTCGACGGCTTCGTCGAGATCGGTCAGGTGGCGTGGGGTCATGTGCGCAGCTTAGGCGAAGCCAGGTGATCCGCCGACGAATGGGCGCGCGGGAGGGCTTGACACGGGTTTCGTTTACGGGCGTAATCAATAAAAATTACAGGCGTAAACGTATGCCGATCAGCGATGCGGAAGCGGTGGTGATGGACGTGTTGTGGAAGCGCCATCCCGCGAGCGCGGACGAGGTGGTCGCTGCCTTGGCCGGCCGCGCTGAATGGGCGGAGCCGACCGTGAAGACCCTGCTTAACCGCCTGCTCAACAAGGGCGCGATCCAGGCCGAGAAGGAGGGGCGTCGCTATCTGTATTCGCCCGTCCTCAGTCGCGATGCCTGGCTGGCGGAGCAGAGTGCGGGGCTGGTGGACCGCCTGTTCGGGGGGCGTGTGGCGCCGCTGGTCGCGCACTTCAGCGAGCAGCGCAAACTCTCCTCAGCCGACATCGCCGAGCTGAAGCGCCTGATCGCGGAGCTCGACGATGGCGAATGACGCGATGATGGCCTTGCTCGAAGCGACCATCGCCAGCACGCTGGCCATCCTGCTGGTGCTGGCCCTCCGTGTCCCGATGCGTCGTCATCTCGGCGCCGCGGCTGCGCATGCGCTGTGGATCTGCGTACCGCTGGCCTGCGTGGCGATCCTGGTCCCGGCCCGTCACGCCGAGACGCAGTGGGTGCTGCCGCAGGTTGTCGTCCTGCAGCCGGCATCGGTGGTGGCCGTCGAAGCGAACGCGTCATGGCCCGCACTGCCGGCGTTGCTGCTTGCGTTCTGGGGCGCCGGTGCCCTCCTCATGGTCGCGCGATTGGCCGCGCAGCAGCGGCGCTTCATCCGTGCCATGGGGCCGATGACGGAAGCCGCGCCGGGCGTGCTGCGCGCGAGCGAGTGTGCGGGCCTTCCGGCGGCGTACGGTCTGCTGCGGCCCAAGATCCTGCTGCCGGCGGATTTCGATCACCGCTACACGGATGCTGAGCGCGCATTGGTGCTGTGCCACGAGCGCCTGCACATCCGTCGCGGCGACTTGTTCGGCAATCTGCTCGCCGCGCTGCTGCGCAGCGTGTTCTGGTTCAACCCGCTGATGCACCTCGCGTCGCGCCTGCACCGCCTGGACCAGGAGTTCGCCTGCGATGCGGCCGTGGTCGCACGCCATCCCGGCGAGCGCCGCATCTACGGCGAAGCGATGCTGAAGGCGCATCTGGTGGGCATCCCGTTGCCCGTGGGCTGCCATTGGACGCAACACCACCCACTCAAGGAGAGGATCGCCATGCTGAAGCACCCTTTGCGCAGCCGAACCCGCCGGTTCGCCGCCGCCACCCTGGTCATGCTGCTGGTCGCAGGCACCGGCATCGCCGCATGGGCCGCGCAGCCCGCCGCACAGGCGCAGGGCGCACACGACTTCCACTACCGGATTGGTGCGACGCTGGAGGTCGATGGCGAACGCCAGGACGTTGTCCTGCGCGACTGGCCGGGACGCAAGGTGGGTTTCGCTTCTACGACAAAGGCTGGGCGCGCTTGGCGCATCGAACTGACTGTGGACCCGACGCAACAGCCCGGCCAGGTGAAGCTGAGCGGCGATATCAGCGTAGACGACAAGCCCGTATCCAAACCGGTATTACTGGGTAGGCTCGATCAGGAAATGCGCATCGAGGTGACTCCGCCGGATGGCAGTTCGACGTTCGCGCTGTCGATGATCGTCAGCCGGCACGACGGCGCGCCCGGGCCGGACGCGGCCAGCGTGCCGAAACAGCCCGCACCGGCCTACCCGGAGGAAGCGAAGGCGCGCGGCCAGAGTGGCCTGGTGGTGTTGAAGTTGCGTGTGGGACCCGACGGCCGCGTCCGCGAGGCGATCGTGGAATCCTCCGAGCCCGCCGGGCTGTTCGATGAAGCCTCGCTTGCCGCCGCCAGGCAGTGGACGTTCGAGCCGCCGACGGAGCATGGCATGCGCGGCGAAGGCTGGGTGCGCGTGCCGATCCGCTACGACGTCGACGGCGATCCGGACGGACGCGACGAAGGATCGTCGGATACCGATCCGCCCACGGCGTGGAGCACGCTCGACATGTCGCAGTCGACATCCCTCAGGACCTTGGAATGCGATGAGATGAAGTTCGATGGCGACGACCGTCGCAAGGTGTCCTGTGGGCAGCGCATCGCCGGCAAGCCGTGATGCGTTTCCTCGCCTGCGCCGTCGCAGCGTGCTTGGCTAGCGGCTGCGCGCATCGCATCGACCGTGTCGACCAACGCTTGCTGTTGCCGGACTCGGCGGGTCGCTACGAGATGGCGGCACACCAGGCCTTCGTCTACCCGGTGCCCGTCGACACGGCCGGCCCCGCATTCCCGTCGGCGGGCATGCCGCGCGAACTGCCGGCGCTCACCCTGTGCGTGGCGTTCGTGGTGGATGACAAGGGCAGGACGACGCAAGTCGTGCCGCTGCGTCAGGCAGGCTGCGTGGATGGCGATGCGCAGCCGCTGTTGCGCGATGCGGCGCTCTCCGCGGTGGCGGGATGGACCTTCGAGCCCGCGATGTTCTGCGACTATCCGGACGCCATGAGTCGCGATCGGGACTGGAACGGATACGGCTGCGCCGGAGAGCGCGTGCAGGCGCGTGTCGTGCCGGTCTCCCTGGCCTATGCGTTCACCTTCGAGATCCGCGAGGGCAGGCAACGCGTGGCATCGGCCAAGCGCTGATATCGGGTGCTTGTGCGTGCCCTAAAGATGGGACGGCGTCAGTCGAGGGTGTGCGTGGAGTCGGCCACGCGGCGTACTTCTTCCGGATGGTGGCTGACGTAGACGATGGGCAGGCGGATCTCGTCGCGCACGCGCTGCAGGTAGGGGATCAGTTCTTCGCGGCGGGCCTGGTCCAGCGAGGACAGCGGCTCGTCGAACAGCAGCAACGAGGGCTGTGACAGCAACGCGCGACCGATCGCGACGCGCTGCGCTTCGCCACCGGACAGATTGCGTGTGCGGCGACCGAGCAGCGGTGCGATGCCGAGCAACTCCACGACGGCATCGAATCCGAAGCGGGGCGCGCCACGCCCGCCGTGGCGCCCGTAGAGCAGATTGCGGCGCACGTCCAGGTGCGGGAACAGCCGCGCATCCTGGAAGACATAACCGATGCGGCGTTGGTGCACCGGCACGTCGATGCGCTGCGTGCTGTCGAACAGGCAGTGGCCGTCCACGTCGATGCGCCCGGCCACGGGCGTCACCAGTCCCGCGATGGCATTGAGCACGGAGGTCTTGCCCGCGCCGGACGGCCCCACCAGGGCGATCACGCGCGCGTCGTCCTGGATGCGCACGTGGCGATGGAAGTGTCCGCGCCGCAGTTCGATGTCCAGGTGCAGCATCAGCTGTCCTCGCCCTGGCGCGTGTGGTGCCGGCGCACCAGCCACTCCGAGAACAGCAGCGCGGCCAGCGAGATCGCCACGGCGACCGCGGCGAGGCGCCAGATGCCGGCTTCGCCACCGGGCACCTGCATCAGGCCATAGATTGCGGAGGACAGCGTCTGTGTCTCGCCGGGGATGTTGGAGACGAAGGTGATGGTGGCGCCGAATTCGCCAAGCGCTTTCGCGAAGGCCAGCACGCTGCCGGCGACCAGGCCGGGCCAGGCCAGCGGCAAGGTAACGGTGAAGAAGACGCGCCACGGGCCGGCGCCCAGGGTGGACGCGGCCTGTTCCAGACGACGGTCGGTGGCTTCGAGCGACAAGCGGATCGCGCGCACCATCAGCGGGAAGCCCATCACCGCGCACGCCAGCGCCGCGCCGGTCCAGCGGAACGCGAACACGAGACCCAGGTGCTCCTTCAGGAAAGCGCCGATGGCGCCCTGCGTGCCCAGCGTCACCAGCAATCCGTAACCCATCACCACCGGCGGCAACACCAGCGGCAGGTGCACCACGGCATCCAGCAGCGCCTTGCCCGGGAAGCGCGTGCGCGCCAGCACCCAGCCGACCAGCACGCCGAACGGCAGGCTGGCGAGCGCCGCCACCAGCGCCACCTTCAGGCTGAGCCGGATCGCGGTGAGTTCTTCCGCGGTGAACGTATCGAACACGAAGGCGTCAATCCTTCACCGCGAAGCCGCGCCGCGTGAAGATCGCGTCGGCCGCGGGGGAGGCCAGCCATTGCACGAACTGCGTCGCCTGCGCCGATCGCGGGCCCCGCAGGGCGGCCACCGGATAGATGATCGGCGGATGGCTGTCTTCGGGGAACGTCGCCACCACGCGCACGGCCGGTTCCGCTTTCGCATCGGAGGCGTACACGATGCCCAACGGCGTTTCGCCGCGTGCCACCAGCATCAGCGCCGCGCGCACGCTCTCGGATTCGGCGAGCCGTGCCTTGACGCCGTTCCACAACGACAGCGACTCCAGCGAGGCCTTGGCGTACTTGCCCGCCGGCACGGTCTGCGTCTGGCCTACCGCCAGGCGACCGTCGCCGAGCGCGGCGAGGACGGTGGCGGGCCGCTTCAGGTCGACGCGCGCCTTGCTTGCTTTCGGTGCGACCAGCACCAACTGGTTACCCAGCAAATTGCGTCGCGTGGCCGGTTCGAGCTTGTCGCGCTGTTGCAGGTAGTCCATCCATTCCAGGTCGGCGGAGAAGAAGGCATCGGCGGGCGCGCCCTGTTCGATCTGGCGCGCGAGCGCTGAACTCGCCGCATACGACACGCGCACCGGTACGCCGGTCTGCTTCTGGTAGGCCGCGGCGGCCTCGTCCAGCGATTCCTTCAGGCTGGCGGCGGCGAACACGGTGAGCGCAGTGCGCTCTTGCGCATGCGCGAGACTGGCGAACGCGACAGCGAAGGCGAACAGTAAACCGCGTATCAGGGCCATGGTGAACTCCGTGCGGGTGGAATCTATCCTCGGGAAAGCGCGGCGTTGAGTACCTTCGCCAGGGCCACGCCGCCGGCGCGCAATTGCTGCTCGACGACGGGCAGGTGCTGGTCCACGTAACTCTGTTCCAGCTTGGCGCGCCGTGGGTAGAAGCCGGGCTGCGTCACCACGCGGCACGATTGCTCGGCCCAGTCGGCCGACGGCGGCGGCAACGCGATGGCGCCCACGTCCGGACGCGGCAGCGCGCGCAGGCGACGCAGGTAGTCGGCTTCGCTGCGGCCCGTGGAGAGCAGCATGCGGCTGTCCCACAGCGTGTGCAGGTTGGTGCCGCGGTCGTTGAAGTTGATCTGCACGTCGTTGCCGCCCTTGTCGCGTCCGTAGCCGGCATGCAGCGGCTGGTGCACGTCGCCGACGAAGTGCACGACGAACTTCAGTGCCTGCAACCGCTCCGCGCGCGTGCGCTTGGTATCGGCCAGGATCGCGGCCTGCGCCCTGATGGCTTCGACGACACAATTGCCGTTGGGACAATCGCGGACTTGTTCGTAAGCGCAGTCGTGTTCGCCGATGTTGACGAAGTGCCAGCGCGACGTCGTCTTGCCGAGCACGGGATCGCTGTCGCGCAAGTCGTCGGCCCAGCTCGCGATGCCGGGCAACGTCGCATCCGGTTCGCCCTTCAGCAGCATCTCCGCCTGGCGGCGCGCTGCGGGTGTCAGGTCGTCCCAGGCCAGTTGCGCCACCAGGCGGTGGCCCATCGGCCCCCAAGCGAGGGCAGGCGCGGGCAGCAAGGCGCCGGCGAGGAAAACAACGAGAGTGGCGGCAAGAAGAAGGGGACGGACCATGCCGGTACTTTAACCGACACGGGCCGTCCCCATTGCGCGTTGCGTGCCGATCGCGGCTCAGAACTTCACGATATAAGCCACGCCGTACACGAGCGGGTCGATGTTCGCGGTGCCCAGTTTGGCGCCATCCACCTTGACTTCGGTATCGATGTCGATCCAGCGCGCATCCACGCGCACGGCGCCGCGCTCGCTGACCTTGATGTCGATGCCCGCATGCGCGGCCAGGCCCCAGGAATCGTCAAGCTTCAGCTTGGTGCCGTCCAGCGCGCCCTTGGTGTCTTCGCTGAAGAACGTGGTGTAGTTCAGGCCGGCACCGAGGAACGGCGACACCTTGCCCTTGCTGTTGAAGTGGTACTGCAGCGACACGGTCGGCGGCAGGTGCTTGGTGCTGCCCACGGTGCCGACGCCGTCGACGGCGATCTCGTGCTTGAACGGCAGCGCGGCCAGCACTTCCAGGCCCAGGTTGTCGCGCAGGAAGTATTCGAAGGTGATGGTCGGCTTGACGTCGCTGTCGATGTCGAGCGGCAGGGTGCCGCCGGCCAGGGTGCCGTTGTCGGACTTCGGGTTCACCTGGTGCACGCCGACGCCCAGGGTCCAGTCGCCCTTGGACTGGGCGAAGGCGGGAGCGGCGGCGCCGAAGGCGAGGGCGATGGCAATCGGGATCAGGGTCTTTTTCATGGTGGTGACGCTCGTTGGAATGTGGCGCCAGTCTCTGCCCGCGTTTCCCATGCCGCCTTGATCCTGATCAATGCCCGCGGGGACGTGCCGGCGGGGCGGCCTGTTAGAATGTCGGCCCCCGTCAACCCCGCCGCGCCAGGCGCGGCCGCAGGAGTCCTGAGCAATGTCGATCAAGGTGGGTATCAACGGCTTCGGCCGCATCGGACGCAACGTGCTGCGTTCCGCCGTGCAGAATTTCGGCAACGACATCGAGATCGTCGCCATCAACGATCTGCTGGAACCGGACTACCTGGCGTACATGCTGCAGTACGACTCCGTGCACGGTCGTTTCGACGGCGACGTGAAGGTCGAGGACGGCGCGCTGTTCGTCAACGGCAAGAAGATCCGCCTGACCCAGGAGCGCGACCCGGCCAACCTGAAGTGGGATGAAGTCGGCGCCGACGTCGTCATCGAGTCCACCGGCCTGTTCCTCGACAAGGCCACCGCGCAGAAGCACCTCGATGCCGGCGCGAAGAAGGTCATCCTGTCGGCCCCGTCGAAGGACGACACGCCGATGTTCGTCTATGGCGTCAACGACAAGACCTACAACGGCGAAGCGATCATTTCCAACGCGTCGTGCACGACCAACTGCCTGGCGCCGATCGCCAAGGTGCTGCACGACAAGTGGGGCATCAAGCGTGGCCTGATGACCACCGTGCACGCGGCGACCGCAACGCAGAAGACCGTCGACGGCCCGAGCAACAAGGACTGGCGCGGCGGCCGCGGCATCCTTGAGAACATCATTCCGTCCAGCACCGGCGCGGCGAAGGCCGTCGGCGTGGTGATCCCGTCGCTCAACAAGAAGCTCACGGGCATGTCGTTCCGCGTGCCGACCAGCGACGTGTCGGTGGTCGACCTGACCGCCGAACTCGAGAACCCGGCCACGTACGAAGAGATCAAGGCCGAGATGAAGGCGCAGAGCCAGGGCGCGCTGAAGGGCATCCTGGGCTACACCGAGGACAAGGTGGTCGCCACAGACTTCCGCGGCGACACCCGCACCTCGATCTTCGACGCCGAGGCCGGCATCGCGCTGGACCCGACCTTCGTCAAGATCGTCAGCTGGTACGACAACGAGTGGGGCTACTCCAACAAGTGCCTGGAAATGGTCCGCGTGGTCGCTGGCAAGTAAGCCCGCGTAGCGGCCTGACAGGCCGTCCCGCCTCCCGACACGGGCGCCCCAGGGCGCCCGTGTCGTTTCCGGGTATCGCCAAGTGATACCGGGTGCGCCGTCCTCGGCCACCTGCGGATCGGAATCTTGCAAATCCCCGGGCCATGCCCGAGGCTGCGGACGCGGCTGCACGGACGGCCGGAGGACGCGGCATTCCGCGTCCTTGCACCGGAAACACGCACAGGCGAGGTCGGGGAATGGATGACGTGGTCGGGTTGTTGGTCCTGGTGGGGCTGGCCGTATTGGCCATGCCTGTCCTGCTCATCGTCGCGCTGGTGTCGGTCAGCGGCCTGAAGCGCCGCGTCACGACGCTCGAAGCGCAGGTCGCGCAGCTGCGCACCGCGCGTGTTGCCGAACCTGCGCCCGCCAGCACGGTGGCTGCGCCTGTGGCGCCCGTCGTGGACGACGGGCCCACGCTCGCGGACCTGATGCGCGACGCCGCGCCCGCGCCGCCACCGCGCCCAACACCCGCCGCTGCGCCCACGGCACCGAGCCAGACGGCCGGGCCGCCGCCGATCCCGCCCGTTCCGGAAGCGCCGAGGCCGGCACCCGCCACGCCGCCGCTGCCGCCCCGGCCGCCGCGTCCCGTCGCGCCCTCGCGTCCGGATTTCGCCACCACCGCGGTCCGCGCGGTGCAGCGCTGGTTCACCGTCGGCAACGTGCCGGTGAAGATCGGCATGCTGGTGCTGTTCGCCGGCGTCGCCGCGCTGCTGAAGTACGGCGCGGACCAGGGCTGGTTCACGCTTCCGCCGGAACTTCGCCTCGCCGGCGTTGCGGCCGCCGCGCTGGGTGCGCTGGTGTTCGCCTGGCGCAAGCGCGAGAGCAACCGCGTGTTCGCGCTGAGCCTGCAGGGTGGCGCGATCGGCGTGCTGCTGTTGGTGGTGTTCGCCGCCTTCAAGATCTTCGGCCTGATGCCGGTCGGCGCGGCGTTCGCGCTGAGCATCGCGCTGGTCGCAGGCGCCGGCATGCTGGCGGTACTGCAGGATGCGAAGGCGCTGGCGGTTTTCGCCTTGCTGGCGGGCTTCCTCGCGCCGATCTGGCTGTCGACGGGCAGCGGCAACCACGTCGCCCTGTTCTCTTACTACGCCGTGCTCAACGCGGCGATCGTTGGCATCGCCTGGTACAAGTCCTGGCGCCTGCTGAACCTGCTCGGGTTCGCCTTCACCTTCGGCATCGGTACCGCGTGGGGCCTGTTCGATTACGCGCCGGAGAAGTACGGCACCACGCAGCCGTTCCTGGCGTTGTTCTTCGTGTTCTACCTGCTGATCCCGCTGCTGTTCGCGCGCCGCCAGCCGGCCAGTCGGCGCGACTTCATCGACGGCTGCCTGGTGTTCGGCATGCCGCTGGTCGCGTTCTCGCTGCAGGCCGGGCTGATGCAGGGTGGCGCGTTCGAGGACAGCCGCCTGCCGTTGGCGTTCTGCGCGCTGGGTCTGGGCGTGCTGTATGCCGGGTTGTCGTGGCTGCTGCGCCGTCGCGAAACCTATGACGTCCTTGCGCAGTCGTATGCCCTGCTGGCGGTCGGCTTCGCCACGCTGGCGGTACCGCTGGCGCTGTCGGCGCAGGCCACCGCCTGCGTGTTCGCCCTGGAAGGCGCGGCGCTGGTCTGGCTCGGTCTGCGGCAGTCGCGCCTGTTGCCGCAACTGACGGGCGCAGGCCTGCAGATGGCGGCGGCGTTCGCCTTCTTCATCGCGCGTGCGGATGCCTGGACGCCGAGCAGCGGGTTCGAAGCCATCGGCAGCCCGATGTTCGCCAATGCGCCCTTCATGAGCGCGCTGTTGATCGCGCTGGCCGGCCTGGCCAGTGCTTGGAGCTATCGCGGACGCGTGGGCGCCATCGCAGGGCTCTACTACGCCTGGGGTCTGGCGTGGTGGCTGGGCAATGGCATGATCGAGATCAATCGCTACCTGGGCCATCGGGACGAACCCGATGCGATGCTCGCGTTCGCCGCGTTGACGGGGTGGCTGGCCGCCGAGGTGCATCGCCGTCGTCCTTCGAGCGGGCTGGCGTGGACGACGCTGGCAGCATTGGCTTCCGCGGTGCCGCTGGCCCTGTGGCAGGCGGACGTGCACCAGCAGCCCTTCGCGGGTCATGGTGCATGGGCATGGCTGGCCTATGCGGTACTCGGCATTCGCAGCCTGCTGTGCCTGCGCGACAGCGAGCATCGCCTCGCGGGTGCGGCGCAGTTCGTCTGGTGGCTGGTGTGGCCGATGGTCGCCAGCCTGCTGATGGCGTGGTTGCCCGATTGGCTGGAAGGCATGGGCCAGGGTTGGACGGCCGGCCTGATCGCGCTGCCGTGGTTGGTCGTGGTCGCGCTGGCACTGTTCCGCTGGGGCTGGTTGTCGGCGCCGCTGGGCGAACGCTTCGATGGCTGGCGCACGCCGCTGCTGGGCGTGTTGTTCGCGGCGCTTGGCCTGTGGTGGGTGGGGTCGCTGTTCATCGCCGGCAACGCGATGCCGCTGCCCTGGATTCCCGTGGTGAACCCGATGGAGCTCGCGCAGCTCGCCGTGCTCGTGTTGCTGCTGTGCTGGTGGATGCCCGAAGACCGCAGCATCGCGCCCACGCAGATCGTGCTGCTGTCGACGGCCGCCTTCGTCTGGATCACCTCCGTCGTGCTGCATGCCGTCCACCATTGGGGTGGTGTGCCGTGGAGCGAGGGCCTGCTGTCGAGCAGCCTCGCGCAGACCAGCCTGACGATCGTGTGGAGCGTGCTGGGCGTGTTGAGTTGGGTGATCGGTTCGCGTCGTGGACAGCGCATGCTGTGGCTGGCCGGCGCGCTGCTGATGGGCGTGGTACTGCTGAAATTGCTGACGGTGGACCGCCAGCACCTCGGCAACCTGCTCGGCATTGGTTCGTTCATCGCCTACGGCCTGCTGTGCACGGTGGTGGGTTATCTGGCGCCGGCGCCGCCGCGTCGCGCCGATTCGGAGGAGGCGGCCGCATGAGGATGTTCCTGCTGACCGCATTGGTCCTGATGGCGGCATCGCCGGTCGCCTCCGCACAGTCGAAACCGGAAGGCGCCTACGCCAAGCGCTGGCCATTGGCGCTGTCGGCCGAGCGCGCCGGGGCCTACCGTGTGGAGCTCGATCGCAGCGTGTATGCCACCACCGCGTGGCTTGACCTGCGCGACGTCAACGTGCTCGACGCGCAGGGCAAGCCCGTGGCCGCCGCGTTGTTCGGGCCCGAGCAGCCGACGGCCCTGCCGGCACGACGCATCGTGGTGCCGTGGTTCCCGCTGCACACGCCTGCACCGGGCGCGGGAGAGCCCTCGAGCGTTTCCGCACAGTTCGGTGAGCACGGGCGCATCGTCCGCATCGAGGCCAGCGGCGGTACGCCCGCGGCCGACACCGGGCGTGCGTTCCTCGTGGACCTCAGCGGGATCCGCGACAACCCGGAAGCGCTGGAGATCACGTGGGACCCTGGCGAGCCGCGCGAGGCGCGTTTCAGGGTGGAAGGCAGCCACGACCTCCAGGCATGGGACGTGCTGGAAGCGCGCGTGACGCTGATGGAATTGCAGCGGGGCACGCAGCGCCTGTTGCACGACGAAGCGCCGATCCGCGCCGGCTTCCGCTACGTGCGCTTCGTGCCGCTGGACGCGGCGGCAGCGCTGCCGATCCGAGAGATCCGCGTGCGGCTGGATGCCGTGCACCTGCAGCAGACGGTGGCGTGGTCGGAGCTGCAAGGTCGGCGCGTGAGCGAACAGGGCGTCGACGGTTTCGTCTACCGCAGCGACGGGCGTTATCCGATCGCGCTGGTCGACCTGGCGATGGACGATTTCGCGGTGGGCGAATGGACGCTCGAAAGCCGCGATGCGGAGGACGCGCCATGGCGCCTGCAGGCGGGTCCGTGGGTGGCGTATCGCGTCGATGGCGACCGTCCGAGCGCCTCGCCCGACCAGCCGCTGTCCAGCGGACCAGTGCGCGACCGCGAATGGCGGCTGCGCAGCCGGGGACCGCTGCCCGATCAAGCACCGACGCTGCGACTGGGTTACCGGCCCGAGGTGATGGTGTTCCTGGCACAGGGCACGCCGCCGTACGCGTTGGTGGCCGGCAGTGCGGCCGCGCGCCGGGCCTCGGTGCCGATGCCGGAACTGGTGGATGCGCTTCGGCGCGACCGCGGCGAGGACTGGCAGCCCGCACCCGCCTACCTGTCGCCGGCGATGGCACTGGCAGGCGAAGTGGCCCTGGTGCCGCCGCCGACGCCGCGCGACTGGAAGGCCTGGTTGTTGTGGGGCTTGCTGTTGCTGGGCGCCGTACTCGTCGCGGCGTTCGCCCTCAGCCTGCTACGCAGCCGGCCCGCCGCCTGAGCTCGTCCGCGGTTTGCGGTGCCTGCGCGCAGCCGGGACAATAGGCGTCTTTCCGGCTGCCCAGGACCCCCCGATGCCCATCGTCCGCATGACCGACCTCGACCTGACCGGCAAGCGCGTGCTGATCCGCCAGGATCTGAACGTGCCGATCGACGCAGGCCGGATCACCTCCGAGCAGCGCATCACCGCGTCGCTGCCCACGCTGAAGCTGGCGCTGCAGAAGGGCGCGGCCGTGATGGTCACCTCGCACCTGGGTCGCCCGAAAGAGGGTGTGTGGAGCGAAGCCGACTCGCTGGCGCCGGTCGCCGCACGACTTTCCGAATTGCTCGGCGTGGACGTGCCGCTGGTGAAGGACTGGGTGGACGGCGTCGACGTGCAGCCGGGCCAGGTCGTCCTGCTCGAGAACTGCCGCATGAACGTCGGCGAGGGCAAGGATGACGAAGCGCTGTCGAAGAAGTACGCCGCGCTGTGCGACGTCTTCGTCATGGACGCGTTCGGCACCGCCCACCGCGCACAGGCCTCCACGCACGGCGTGATCCGCTTCGCCGCCGTTGCGGCGGGCGGTCCGCTGCTGATGGCCGAACTGGATGCGCTGGACAAGGCGCTGGCCAACCCGGCACGCCCGCTGCTCGCCATCGTGGCCGGCAGCAAGGTGTCCACCAAGCTCGAACTGTTGACCAGCCTGGTCGGCAAGGTCGACCAGCTGATCGTCGGTGGCGGCATCGCCAATACCTTCATCGCCGCCGAAGGCCATGCGGTGGGCAAGTCGCTGTACGAAGCGGACCTGATCGATACCGCGAAGAAGATCGATGCCGATGCGAAGTCGCGCGGCGCCGACATCCCGCTGCCTTCCGACGTCGTGGTCGCGACGGCCTTCTCGGCCGATGCGCCGGCGACGGTCAAGGCGGTGGATGCCGTGGCGGCCGACGATCTGATCCTCGATATCGGCCCGGAGACCGCGCAGCGGTACGCCGAGCTCATCAAGTCCGCCGGCACGGTGGTCTGGAACGGCCCCGTCGGCGTGTTCGAATTCGACGCCTTCGGCAAGGGCACGGAAACGCTGGCGCGCGCGATCGCGCAGTCCGCGGCGTTCTCCATCGCCGGTGGCGGCGACACGCTGGCGGCGGTCGACAAATACGGCATCGCCGACGACGTCAGCTACATCTCCACCGGTGGCGGTGCGTTCCTGGAGTTCCTGGAAGGCAAGACGCTGCCCGCCGTCGCGGCCCTGGAGGCGCGCGGCGCGTGAGCCGTCCCACGCTGTTCTTCGATCTCGACGGCACGCTGATCGATTCGGCCGTCGGCATCACCCGCTGCATCGCGCATGCGCTGTCGCAGCTCGAGCATCCGGTACCCACCGACGCCGAGCTGCGTGGCTGGATCGGCCCGTCGCTGCGCACCAGCTTCATGCCGCTGCTGGGCGATCCGGCGAAGGTGGAGGCCGCAGTGGAGCATTACCTCGAGCGCTTCGAATCGCATGGCTGGCTCGAGCACCAGGTCTACGCCGGCATCGGCGAAGCGATCGACGCCTTGCACGCGGACGGCCACCGGTTGGCCGTGGTCACCGCGAAGAACGAACCGCATGCGCGCAAGATCCTCGCCCACCTGCCGTTCGGCCACCGCTTCGAGGAGATCATCGGCGCCACCGCCGACGGTCGCCTGAGTCACAAGGCGGATCTCATCGGCGAAGCCCTTCGCCGGCTCGCGCTGACGCCGGAGGTTTGCTGGATGATCGGCGACCGCCGCATGGATATCGAAGGCGCGCGCCAGCACGGCATGCGCAACGTGGGCGTGCTGTGGGGCTTCGGTGGCGAGCAGGAACTGCGTGATGCGGGCGCGGATCATCTGGCGAAATCGCCTGCGCAGCTGGCGCCGCTGTTCGCCTGAGTAACGCGATCAAACGCGCGTTTCATCCGATGCGTTTGCGCAGTCGGGTGTGCGCGCGCAACATCCCGCCATGCCGCTCAGACCAAAAAAATACCAGTAGCACGGCGTGGCCGGATCGCGTGAAAGTGCTTGAAAACAGCGGTTTCGATCAGCGTGCGATAACGTCGTGCATGCTGTCCCGGGACAGCATGCGGGCATGATGATCGCCGGTCGTTGCGGTGTTCAATCGCTGTGGTAGCGTTTGCGGCGATTTCAGGGAATCCGCACCATGACCGAACGCCAGCGCCGTACCAAGATCCTCGCCACCCTCGGACCGGCGACGGACCCGCCCGGCGTGCTCGAGGAATTGTTCCGTGCCGGCGTCAACGTGGTGCGGTTGAATTTTTCGCATGGCGATCCTTCGGGCCAGGCCAAGCGTGCGGCCGCCGTGCGCCTCGCCGCGCAGCGCGTGGGCGCCGAAGTCGGCATCCTCGCCGACCTGCCGGGGCCGAAGATCCGGATCGAACGATTCGCCGAAGGCAAGATCGTGCTGAAGAAGGGTGACCGCTTCGACCTGGTCGCCAGCGCGGATGCGCCTCCCGGCGACATCCACCAGGTCGGCGTCAGCTACCTCGGCCTGCCGGGCGACGTGGGTGCCGATGACGTGCTGCTGCTCGACGATGGGCTGATGCAGCTGCAGGTCGTGCAGGTCGATGGCGAGCGCATCGTCTGCACGGTGTTGAACGATGGCGTGCTGTCCGACCGCAAGGGCCTCAACAAGCAGGGCGGTGGCCTGTCGCTGGGCGCGCTGACCGAGCGCGACCGCGAGCTGATCGCCTACGTCGCCGAGAACATCGGCGTGGATTTCATCGCCGTGTCGTTCTGCCGCAACGCCGAAGACATGAACGAGGCCCGCCGCATCGCGCGCCAGCACGGTTGCGATGCCGCGCTGGTGTCGAAGATCGAGCGCACCGAAGCCATCGAGAACCTGACCGAGATCGTCGATGCCAGCGATGTGGTGATGGTGGCGCGCGGCGACCTGGGCGTGGAGATCGGTGATGCCGAACTGCCGGGCCTGCAGAAGAAGATCATTCGCGAATCGCTGGCGCAGAACAAAGTGGTGATCACCGCCACCCAGATGCTCCAGTCGATGGTGGACAGCCCGATCCCGACCCGTGCCGAAGTGCTCGACGTGGCCAACGCCGTGATCGACGGCACCGACGCAGTGATGCTCTCCGCCGAAACCGCGGCCGGCAGCTACCCGGTGCGAGCGGTGGAAGCGATGGCGCGCATCTGCCTCGGCGCCGAGAAGCAGTTCGAGATGGACACCGATTTCGAGAAGGCGCCGCGCAACCTCGAGCGCGCCGACCAGGCGATCGCGATGGCGACGATGTTCCTCTCCGAGCACATCGGCGTGCGCGCGATCGTTGCGATGACCGAGTCCGGCGGCACCGCGCGCTTCCTGTCGCGCTTCCGCTCGAGCGCGCCGATCTACGCGTTCTCGCGCCATGACGGTGCGCGCCGCAAGATGGCGATGATCCGCGACGTGTTCCCGATCGCGTTCGACAGCCGCGGCCTGGCGCCGCGCGAGGCGGCGCGCGACGCCATGCGCGTGCTGCACGACCGTGCGCTGCTGGCCGAGGGCGACCGCGTGATCTTCACCAGCGGCGACCACATGGAGCAGCACGGCGCCACCAATACGCTGCGCCTGCTGCAGATGGGCGAGCGCGGCAAGGCCGAGGGCCTGGGCGAGCTGTAACCGGTTTCCCCGGACGGGGCGAGGTCCAGCAGCGTCCGGATGCGGGCGCGGCGGTGGCGCGCCCCGTGCGTCGTCACCCGCGGGCACCGCCAAGCGGGCTACAATTGGTATCTTTCCCGCCGCTTCTCCAGGAACCCCATGAGCATCGAACAGCTTGCCGAAACCGCCCAGGCCATGGTGGCCGCGGGCAAGGGCATCATCGCGATCGACGAGTCCACCACCACCATCGCCAAGCGGTTCCAGGGCGTGGGCATCGAGAACACGGAAGAGAACCGTCGCGCCTACCGCGAGTTGCTGCTCACCACGCCGAAGCTGTCCGACTACATCTCGGGCGCCATCCTGTACGACGAAACCATCCGCCAGTCCACCAAGGACGGCGTGCCGTTCGCCAAGTACATGAGCGAGCACGGCATCATCCCGGGCATCAAGGTGGACAAGGGCACGCATGCCCTGGCCGGTTGCCCCGGCGAAGTGGTCACCGAAGGCCTCGACGGCCTGCGCGACCGCCTCAAGGAGTACTACAAGCTGGGTGCACGCTTCGCCAAGTGGCGTGCAGTGATCACCATCGGTGAAGACATCCCGTCCGGCACCTGCATCGAAGCCAACGCCCACGCGCTGGCCCGTTATGCCGCGCTGTGCCAGGAATGCGGCCTGGTCCCGATGGTGGAGCCGGAAGTGCTGATGGACGGCGACCACAACATCGAAGTCTGCTACGAAGTGACCGAAGCCGTGCTGCGTTCGCTGTTCGGCGCGCTGTACGAGCAGAACGTGCTGCTGGAAGGCACCATCCTGAAGGCCTCGATGGTCATCGCCGGCAAGGACAGTGACGAGCAGGCCGATGTCGACGAAGTGGCCGAATCCACCGTGATGTGCCTGAAGAGCACCGTGCCGGCGATTCTGCCGGGCATCGTGTTCCTGTCCGGCGGCCAGACCGACGAGCAGTCCACCGCGCATCTCAATGCGATGAACCAGCTCGGCAGCCTGCCGTGGCCGCTCAGCTTCTCGTACGGCCGCGCCATGCAGCAGGCCGCGCTGAAGCTGTGGTCGCAGGACCTGAAGGGCAACTTCGCCAAGGCACAGGCCGTGGTGTACGAGCGCGCCAAGGAAAACGGCCTGGCCGCGCTGGGCAAGTGGGAGGGCTGAGCGCCTGCGCTCAGCGATGGCTGCCCTCCGGCAGCCCGTGATGGACGAAACGCCGGCGAAAGCCGGCGTTTTTCGTTACGCGCCTGCTCGTGCCCGTTTCGCGGCGTTCTCCGCCATCCGCCGATCGGCGCAGTCCATCGTCAGGTCGGAGGCCGTCTTCAGCACGGTGAAGCACAGCGTCATCAGCAGGCCGCTGCCAAGCGCGGCGCTGGCCAGGATGATCAGGTGCATCGGGATCACGCGCAGGTAGGGCAGGAACATCAGCGCGCCCAGGCTGGGTTTGCCCTCCACGTCGGCGGCGTGCTGCACGGCGTAGGTCTGCTGCTGCGAATAGACGAACGACAACCCACAGAACGCCAGCAGCGCGATGTCGCGGGGATTCGCCACGGTGTGGTGCACGCACAGGAAGACGAAATAGACGGCGTGGAAGAAGCCGTAGTGCAGCGAGAAGAAGCTGGCCGTCGAACGCTTGCCGGCTTCGTCCTCGCTGACGCGCTGGCCGCCCGAGGTAAAGCCCTCGGTGGTGAAGTCGCGCAAGGCCAACATCCGCTTGCGGGCGTACCAGCCGATCACGACGCTCTGGATCCAGTAGGGCCAGACCAGCCACCCGGTCTCCCAATCGAAGATCAGCGCCAGCGCCAGGGTCAGGGCATTGGAAGCGAGCAGGGCGAGGGTGGAAGGTCGCATCCGTTCAGGATACGGCAGGGTCGGACCTTGCAGGACAGGCGTCTGGCCGTCGCCAGGCTGAACGGAATGCACTTGCTTGGAATATTATTGCCTAAGCAGCTATATCATAGGCAGCCATGAAGACCCATGCCGGCAACAGCACCATCGGTTACCTGATCGCGGACCTGAGCCGGTTGTTCGGCCGGGTGTTCGACCGGCGTGCCTCCCACCTGGGCCTGACCCGCGTGCAGTGGCGCGCGCTCAAGCGCATCCACCAGAGCGAGGGCATTACCCAGTCGGAACTGGCCGACCTGCTCGACATGGAGCCGATCGCCGTCGGGCGCGTCATCGACCGTCTGCAGAAGGCGGGCTTCGTCGAGCGCCGCAGCGATCCGGACGATCGCCGCGTGTGGCGCCTGCACCTGCTACCGCCGTCGGATGCGGTGATGCACGACATCGAAGCCGTGGCCGTGTCGGTCCGCGAGGACTGCCTGGCCGGCATCGATGCCGATGAGCTCGCCACGGCCCTCAAGGTGCTCGGCCAGATCCGCGAAAACCTCTCCCAGCTCGACCGCGCCAGCCGCGGCGAGTCCTCCCTCCGCAAGAGTTGAATCCCACCATGACCAGCAAGATCAACGAAGCCGGCGAGAACGCCGCAAAACCCTCCGCGCCGAAGCGCCGTCGCGTGCCCGTGTGGCTGTGGATCGCCGGGCCGCTGGCCGTCGCCGGCTTCTTCGGCTGGGAATACGTCGCCTCCGGTCGCGAAGTCAGCACCGACAACGCCTACATCAAGGCCGAGCGCATCCTGATTGCGCCGCAGGTCGGTGGGCGCGTGGTCGAAGTCGCCGTGCAGCAGAACCAGCCGGTGAAGAAGGGCGACCTGCTGTTCCGCATCGATGCCGATCCGCTGACGATCGCCGTCACCCAGAACGAAGCGCTGGTCGCGCGCATGGCGAACTCCGCCAACGCGAGCCGCGCCAAGGTGGTCGGCACGGGTACCTCGATCCAGGCCGCGCGCGAAACGCTGACCTGGGCGCAGCGCGACCTGCAACGCATGCAGCAGCTCGCCAGCCAGCAGCTGGTCTCGCGCAAGATGCTGGACGACGCGCGCCACGCGGTCGCCGAAGCGCGCACCGACCTGGCCGACGCCATCGCCAGCCAGTCCGAAGCGACCGCCTCGCTGAGCGGCAGCCCGGGCACGCCCACGCAGGACCTGCCCGAGTACCGCGCCGCGATGGCGATGCTGGCGAAGGCCCGCCTCGACCTGGACCACGCCGAAGTACGCGCGCCGGTCGACGGCATCGTCGGTCTGCACGACCTGCAGGTGGGCGAGTACATCAACGTCGGCCAGACGGCGATGCCGCTGGTGGCGACCTCGCCGATCTGGGTGGAAGCCAATTTCAAGGAAACCGAGCTGGAAAAGATGAAGGTCGGCCAGCACGCGACGATCGAAGTGGACAGCTATCCGGGCGTGAAGTGGAAGGCGCACGTCGCTTCCATTGCACCGGCATCGGGTGCCGAGTTCAGCGTGCTGCCGCCGCAGAACGCCACCGGCAACTGGGTGAAGATCGTGCAGCGCATTCCCGTGCGCCTCGAGATCGATGGCGCCGCCACCGATGCGCCGCAGCTGCGCGCCGGCATGAGCGCCGACGTGCATGTCGAACTGCGCGACGGCGGCACGGCGTCCAGCCGCGCCACCGCCGCGCGCTGAGTCCCTGTTTCCATGTCATCCCGGGCGTGCGCGGATGCGGGCGAGGGCACTGTGGTGGGGCCCGGCCCCGCTGACGCCGCGCCCCGGGTGACCTCTGGATCGTCGTGCCGTCCGCACGCCGATCGCTTACGGAATTTCCCATGAGCACAACCGCCGTTCCCGCTGCACCCGCGCAGGACGATACCGGCAAGCGCACGCTGCTGGTCGGCTCGGTGATGCTGGCCACGCTGATGCAGGCGCTGGACACCACCATCGCCAACGTCGCGCTGCCGGACATGCAGGGCTCGCTGTCGGCCACCCAGGACCAGGTGTCGTGGGTGCTGACCAGCTACATCGTCGCTGCCGCGATCCTGACGCCGGTGACGGGCTGGCTGGCCGGTCGCCTCGGCCGTCGCCGCCTGCTGATCATCGCGGTCAGCGGTTTCACCGTCGCCTCGCTGCTGTGCGGCATCGCCAGCGGCATCGGCGAAATGGTGCTGTTCCGCGTGCTGCAGGGCGTGTTCGGCGCTTCGCTCGTGCCGATCTCGCAGTCGCTGCTGCTGGATGCCTTCCCGAAGGAGAAGCACGGCGCGGCGATGGCGATGTGGGGCATGGGCATCATGGTGGGCCCGATCCTCGGCCCGCCACTGGGCGGTTTCCTGACCCAGAACTACAGCTGGCACTGGGTGTTCCTGATCAACCTGCCGATCGGCATCCTCGCGTTGGTCGGCATCATGGCCAGCGTCAAGAAGGACGTGCCGCACGAGCGGCCGCTGGACGGCATCGGGCTCGCGCTGCTGGCGCTGGGCATCGGCGCACTGCAGCTGTTCCTGGACCGTGGGCAGAGCGAGGACTGGTTCGGCAGCGTCGAAATCCAGATCGAAGCCGCGATCGCCTTCCTCGCGCTCTATACCTACGGCCTGTGGTGGTGGCGCAAGCGCGACCACGCGCTGCTCGACCTGGGCCTGCTGAAGAACGCCAACTTCGCGGTCGGCTGCGCGCTGATCTTCGTCGTCGGCATCGTGCTGTTCGCGACGCTGGCGCTGCTGCCGCCGTACCTCAGCACGCTGATGAACTATCCGGTCCTGACCATCGGCCTGGTGCTGGCGCCGCGTGGCGTGGGCACGATGTTCAGCATGATGATCGTCGGCCGCCTGCTGGGCCGCATCGATGCGCGTTGGCCGATCCTGGTCGGCATGGGCCTGATGGTGGCCTCGCTGCACGGCATGACCCAGTTCGGGCCGAACGCGTCCATGCACTCCATCGTCTGGCTCGGCGTCGTCCAGGGCATGGGCCTGGGCCTGGTGTTCGTGCCGATCTCGACGGTGGCCTACGCCACGTTGGAGCCGCACCAGCGCACCGAAGCCGCCGGCCTTTTCAGCCTGGTGCGCAACATCGGCTCGTCGGTCGGCATCTCGGTGGTGATGACGATGCTGTCGCGCGCGATGCAGGTGAACCACGCGGAGATCGGTGCGCGCATTCCGGCGTTCGGTGCGGAAACCACGCTGCTGCCTGCGGCGATGGATCCGTCCACGGCCACCGGCCTGGCCCTGCTCAATGCCGAGGTCAACCGGCAGGCCGCGGCCATCGGCTATCTCAACGACTTCAAGTTGATGATGCTGCTGACGCTGGTGTCGATGCCGCTGGTGCTGCTGATGCGCGGCGGCAAGGCGCCCTCCGGCGGCGGTGGCGGCGCGGATGCCGCCGCGGCGCACTGAGATGGACCTGCAGGGCCTGCACCACGTCGCGATCATCGCGTCCGACTACGCGCGGTCGAAGCGCTTCTATGTCGAGGTGCTCGGTCTGCGCGTCGTCGCCGAGCATTACCGGGCGGAACGCGATTCCTGGAAGCTCGACCTGGCGCTGCCCGATGGCACGCAGGTCGAGCTGTTCTCGTTCCCCTCGCCGCCGCCGCGCGTGTCGCGACCGGAAGCCTGCGGCCTGCGCCATCTCGCCCTGCGTGTGGTCGACCTCGATGCCGCCGTCGCGCACCTTCATGCGCATGGCGTGGATAGCGAGCCGATCCGCGTGGACGAGTACACGGGCCGCCGCTTCACCTTCTTCGCCGATCCGGACGACCTGCCGCTGGAACTCTACGAAGCGTAGGAATGCTCTCTGTGGGAGCGACGTCAGTCGCGATCGCACGGCATCGGTTGCAGCGATTCGTGCTGGGCTCCCTCACCGGCAGACATGGGTTTCAGTGAGATCCACGGCATCCTGAATTCACGATCGCGACTGACGTCGCTCCCACACCGATTTTTTCGGGTCGCCTGTCCGCCCATGCACCTGCTAAGGTCGCGCGACACATGATCTGCCGCGGCGGAGATACCCATGAAACGCCTGACGACGTTTTTCCTGTCCGTGTCGACGACATTGATTGCGGTCCCCGCGTCAGCCAACGATCTCGATTGGCTCGCCGGCCACTGGTGCGGCGCGAGCGGAAAGACCTTCAGCGAAGAAACCTGGATGGTGCCGCGCGGCGGGCTGCTGGTCGGCATGCACCGTGATACGCGTGACGGCAAAGCGATCGGCTTCGAGTTCATGCGCATCGCGCAACGGGACGGGCGCTGGGTATTCCTTGCGCAGCCCGACGGCAGCGCCGTCACCGCATTTCCGGCGGAGCGGGTGGAAGCGGATCGCGTCGTGTTCGCCAACCCCGCGCATGACTTCCCGAAGCGCGTGATCTACTCGCGACCAGACGCCGATACGCTGCATGCGCGCGTCGATGACGGGCGCGACGACGGCAAGGCGATGGAATGGACGTGGCGGCGCGATTGCGTCGCGCCGCCGTCGTCCTGACGCCGATTACGGCAGCGCCGCGTCGCCCAGCGAGGCCAGCCATTCGTCGTCGGAGCCTTCGTTGACGCCTTCGAACAGCGGTGTGGAGAAGTAGCGCTCGCCGGTATCCGGCAGCACCGCCAGCAGCACGTCGCCCGGCTTGGCCTTCTGCGCGACCTGCAGCGCGGCCGCCACGGTGGCGCCGGCGGAGATGCCGACGAAGATGCCTTCCTCGGCGGCGAGGCGCCGCGAGGTCGCGATCGCCTCCACGTCGGTGACCGGCAGGATCTCGTCGACGACCTCGCGGTTGAGCACCTCCGGCACGAAGTCCGGCGTCCAGCCCTGGATCTTGTGCGGCTGCCATTCCTTGCCGAGCAGCAGCGAAGCGCCTGCCGGTTCGGAGGCGGTGATGCGCACTTCAGGACGCGCGACCTTGAGCACTTCGCCTACGCCGGTCAGCGTGCCGCCCGTGCCCCAGCCGGTGACGAAATGGTCCAGTCGACGGCCGGCGAAATCGCGCAGGATTTCCGCCGCCGTGGTCTGGCGGTGGTAGGCCGGATTGGCCGGATTGGCGAACTGGCGGGCGAGGAACCAGCCGTGCTTCTTCGCCAGTTCCTCGGCGCGCCGCACCATGCCGCTGCCACGCTCGGCGGCCGGCGTCAGGATCACCTTGGCACCGTAGGCGCGCATCAGCTTGCGGCGTTCGATCGAGAACGTCTCCACCATCGTGGCGACGAACTTGTAGCCGCGCGCGGCGGCCACCATCGCCAGCGCCACGCCGGTGTTGCCGGAGGTCGCTTCGATGATGGTGTCGCCAGGCTTCAGCAGGCCCTTGGCTTCGGCGTCGAGGATGATCGCCAGCGCCAGGCGGTCCTTCACCGAGCCGCCGGGATTGAACGACTCCACCTTCGCGTAGAGGGTGACGTGCTCCGGCGCGATGCGGTGCAGTTTGACGACCGGGGTGCGACCGACGGTGTCCAGGATGCTGTCGTAGATGGCCATGGAATCTCCAGGTGGGAACGGTCAGGCGGCCTGCAGTGTGGGCGCCGGAAGGTTGCGGGAATGTGTGGGGTGGGCCGTGCCGATCGGTGGCTGCCCGAACCAGTGCAGCGCGCCGGCCAGCGCTGCCACTTCGCCCAGGATCAGCAGGGCGGGCGAGCGCACCTGATGAGAACGCGCGGTTTCCGGCAGATCGGCCAGCGTACCGTTCAGCACGCGTTGCTCGCGGCGGGAGCCGTTCTCCACGATGGCGAACGGCGTGGACGGCGCGCGCCCGTGCGCGAGCAGGCGGTCGCGCAGGCCCTCCAGCCCGGCCACGCCCATGTAGACGGCCAGCGTCTGCCGCTCCTGCGCCAGCGCGGCCCAGTCGAGCGTGTCCAGCGAATCCTTGCAGTGGGCGGTGACCAATCGCACGGCCTGCGCATGGTCGCGATGCGTGAGCGGGATGCCCGCATACGCCGCGCACGCGACGGCGGCGGTGATACCGGGCACGACTTCGTAGGGAATGCCGTGCGCGCGCAGGAACTCCAACTCTTCGCCGCCGCGTCCGAACACGAACGGATCGCCACCCTTCAAGCGCACCACGCGCTTGCCCGCGCGCGCATGCTCCAGCATCAGTGCGTGGATATCGTCCTGGCGCGTGCTGTGGCCGTTCGCCGACTTGCCGACTTCGAGGTAGGTCGCGTCGCGGCGGCCGAGGCGCAACACGTCTTCGCTGACGAGACGGTCGTGCAGGATCACGTCGGCCTCGTTCATCGCGCGCAACGCGTTGAGCGTCAGCAGGCCGGCATCGCCGGGGCCCGCGCCGACCACCGCAACGGTTCCGCCGCGCGTTTGCGCCGCGGTTTCGTCGAGCGCGGCGAGGAAGTGCTGTTCCGCTTGCGCGTGCAGCTGTTGGCGAAACAGGCGCGGCAACGGACCCGCCAGTACTTTCTCGAAGAACCGCCGCCGGTCGGCCGTACGCGGAAAGCGCTGGCGGATGCGATGGCGCTGGCGCGTGAACAACGCGGCGAGCGAGGCCCACGAGTCGTCCAGCAGGGTTTCCAGTTGGCGACGCAGGTGCCGTGCCAGCATCGGCGCGCCGCCACCACTGGAAATGGCGACCTGGAGCGGCCCGCGCTCCACGATGGCGGGCACCTGGAAGCTGGACAGCGTCGCGTCGTCGACCACGTTGGCCAACAGCCGGCGGGCTTCCGCGGCGGCGGCGACGGCCCGGTTGACGGATCGGTCGCCGGTGGCGGCGACCACCAGCCAGGCGTCATCGAGCTCGGTGGGTTCGAACACCGCTTCCCGCCACGCGATCCTGCCTGCTGCGTGCCATCCGGCCAGTGCGGCCGTCAGCGTGGGTGCGACCACCCGCACCCGCGCTCCGGTGCGGAGCAGCGCGTCGGTCTTGCGTTCCGCGACGGCGCCGCCGCCCACGACCAGTACCTGGCGGCCTTGCAGGTCGGCGAACAGGGGAAACAGCGGAGCGCTCACGGGCAGGGCGGGCAGGGATGGGCTGTTGACCGTACTGCCCGGTCATAGCCGCCGGAAATGACATCCCAACAACATCATATGCCTTGCGGTTATAAGCGCTGCCGGCTACGGTCCGGGGAAATCCTCTACAGTCCAAGGCCCCCTCCGGTGGGCCGATCCGCGCCCCACGCCGATGACGCTGACCCAACTCCGCTACCTGGTGGCGATCGCCGATGCCGACCTGAACATCACGCTGGCGGCGGCGCGCGTGCATGCCACCCAGCCCGGCCTGTCCAAGCAGCTCAAGCAACTGGAGGACGAACTCGGCTTCCTGCTGTTCGTCCGCAAGGGCCGTAGCCTGGAGAGCGTGACGCCGGCCGGCCAGGAAGTGATCGAGCGGTCGCGCCTGGTGCTGGCCGAAGCCAACAACATCCGCACCTACGCGGCCAACCAGCGCCGCGAGAGCCAGGGCCAGCTGGTGCTGGTCACCACGCATACGCAGGCGCGTTTCGTGCTGCCGCCGGCCATCGCCCAGATCAAGCGCGATTACCCGCAGGTCAGCGTCCACCTGCAGCAGGCGCCGGAGAGCACCGCGCTCGACCTGCTGACCCAGGGCGATGCCGACATGGCGGTGGTCAGCACCGCCGGCGACCAGCCGCAGGCCGGCATCGCGGTGCCGCTGTACCGCTGGCGGCGCCTGGTGCTGGTGCCGCGCGGGCATGCGCTGGAACAGGCGGGCGGCGTGCCGGCCATGGCCGACCTGGCCGAGCAGCCGTTGATCAGCTACGAATCCTCGACGCGTCCCGGTTCGTCCTTGCAGCGTGCGTTCGCCAAGGTCGGGCTGGAACCCAACATCGCGCTCACCGCGCTGGATGCCGATCTGATCAAGACCTATGTCCGTGCCGGATTGGGCGTGGGCTTGCTGGCGGAGATGGCGGTCAGCGCAGCGGACACCGACCTGCGCGCGTGGCCGGCGCCGGCGGAAGTGAAGGAATGCATCGCGTGGGCCGTGCTGCCGCGCGAACGCGTGCTGCGTGATTACGCACTCGATCTGGTGCGTGCGCTGGCGCCACAGATCGATCGCCGCGACCTGCGCCGGGTGATCGACGGCAACCAGGATCCGGACTGGCCCGAGCCGCCCACGTGGCAGGCACTGACCCAGACCATCACCAGCTGAGCGATCACACGTTGGCGTGATTGACGGAAGCCGGCGTCCGGGCGACGCTGGCGGCATCTTCCCGGGCATGTGTCGGCATCCCCATGAACCGCATTTCCAAGATGGTCGTGCGCATGTATGTGCCGGCGGCGGCGATCGCCGTGGGCGGCTTCGCCACCGCCGAAGCCGTCACCCGCACCGGGCGCACGCTGGGCGAGATCACGCCGCAAAGATTGGCGTCGCTCGCGTTCCTGCTCGCGATCCTGCTGGGCACGGCCTGGGCGTTGCATTCCACCTGGCGGCTCTACCGCTGGGCGCGCGGCCACGAATTGCGTTGCGCCTGCGGCGGCATGATGTCGCGCGTGCGCTACGACAGGCAGCGGCAGAAGTACCGCAAGTGCCTCGCCTGCGGTGGCAAGTCGATGGAAGGCGCGCACTGCGGCGGATGACGCCGGCGCGTCATCCGCAGCCGGCATCCGCCAGCGCACCGACGCATTCGCGATAGCCCGCCGGCAGGCCACGGATCTCGTGCGTCTTGCCGGGCGCCAGGGTGAAATCCTCGAGCGGCGTACGTGCGCATGCCGCGGGATTCTCGCCGGGCGCGGGTGCCGGGCACTGCTCGGTGTAGACGCGGTAGTGGCATTGCCCGCTCTCGCTGGCGAAGCACTCGAACCTCGCCACGCCATCGCGCAACGTGGTCTTGCTGAAGAGCGTGTCCACGCCGTTCTCGCTGCTGTGGTGGATCGTGGTGACGCTGGGTTTCTCGTTGCATCCTGCCAGGGCCAGCAGGCAGGACATCAGGGACGTGATGATGCGCATGGCGATTCCTCGGTTTCCATTCGGCAAGGGCATGCCCACCACGGCGCGTGAGCGCCATGCTGGCGATGCCACGTTGGATGCCGCACAAGGCGGCAGGGTTTACGTCGGCGCTACATGTTGCGGAACAGGCTCATGAAGGGCTGGCTGACGGTCAGCGTTTCCGGTCGGTTCTTGAGCTTCAGCCGGCCGCGACCGGTGTCGTCGCGGCTGACCGAGGCCACGGCCTTCATGTTGACGATCGTGGAGCGGTGGATCTGCTTGAAGGTGGTGGCGTCCAGCGAATCGAGCAGTTCGCGCAGCGGCGTGCGCAACAGCGATTCGCCTTCGGCCGTCATCACCGTGGTGTATTTGTTGTCGGCCTGGAAGTAGGCCACGTCGTCCACCATGATCAGCTTGGTGTCCTTGCCTGCGCTGGCCGTGATCCACACCAGCGGCGGCTTGGACGACGGCATCTCGCGCGCGGACAGGTGGCGAAGCAAGGCGTCCAGCGTGGCGCCGTCGGGGTGCCCGGCGGCCGCGCGTGCCTGGATGCGCTGCACGGTGGCCAGCAGGCGTTCCCGGGTGATCGGCTTCAGCAGGTAGTCGATGGCGCCCTGTTCGAACGCGTCGACCGCGTACTGGTCGTAGGCGGTGACGAACACCACCTGCGTGCGCGGGCTAGCATCGGCCAGGCCGCGTGCGACTTCGATGCCGGTGAGGCCGGGCATGCGGATATCGAGGAAGGCCACGTCCGGCTGCAGTTCGGCGATCGATTCCAACGCGCTGGCGCCGTCTTCGCATTCGGCCACGATCTCCAGCTGCGGCCAGGCCTCCTTCAACAGCGAGGACAGCGCGGTGCGCAGCAGCTCCTCGTCTTCGGCGATCACGCCCCGGAAGTTCATGCGGCACCTGCCTTGCCGTCGAGCGGCAGCGTCAGCGTGGCGGCGACGCCACTGGGGAAGTTGGACACGATGGCGAACGAGGCGTCGTTGCCGAAGGTCAGGCGCAAGCGTTCGCGCAGGTTCTTCAGGCCGATGCCGGTGCCGGCGCTCTGGCCGCCGAAGCCCTGGCCGTCGTCGGCGACGGTGAGCGTGGCGTGGTCGTCGTGCCGGCGCGCGAGGATCCAGATGGTGCCGCCGCCGGTCTTCGGTTCCAGGCCATGCTTGATGGCGTTCTCGACCAGCGTCTGCAGCATCATCGAGGGCATGGGCACCGACTTCAGCGCATCGGGCACTTCCACCTGCAGGTTCAGGCGCGAGCCCATGCGGATCTTCAGGATTTCCAGGTAGGCCTGGGTGCGCTCCAGTTCCTCGCCCAACGTGGACAGCGTGTCGTCGGTGCGCGGCAGCGAACTGCGCAGGTATTGGATCAGGTGGCCGAGCATGATGTCGGCGCGCGGGGGATCGGTGCGGGTCAGCACCTGCGCGCTGGCCAGCGTGTTGTAGAGGAAGTGCGGTTCCACTTGCGCGTTGAGCAGGTTCAGGCGCGCCACGGTCAGTTCCTTCTCGCTGACGGTCTTCACGACATCGGCCTGTTCCTGCCGGCGCTGGTCGGCGACGCGGCGGGTGATGGCGCGGGTGACGGCTTCGGCGTTCTCCACGTTGACGCCATCGTCGAGCACGAACAGGTCGAGCCACGCGCTGGCATCCGGGCCCACCATCAGGGTGATGCTGCTGGTGCCGTTGCCCGGCGTGACCGTCGCCTGCACCAGGTCGCGCTTCACCGCGAAGCGGGCCATGATGTTGAAGCGCGAAGGCTGGCTGGGGCCGTCGAAGCTGTCCACGCGGCGCACCTTGACCCGCACCTGCAGGCTGTCGGGGGCACTTTCCAGCTCCTCGGCGCGCGGCAGTTCGCGCAGCACGCCTTCGATCAGGGCGAAGGCCGCAGTGGTATCCAGCGGCACTTCGATCTGCCGGCGCTGGCGGCTCGACAGCGCGGCGCTGTCCAGGCGCCCGGTGATCAGCCAGATGCGGCGCAGGTGGCTGATCAGGCCGATCAGCACCGAGATCATCACCAAGGTCGCGGCCAGGTTGAACAGCCAACTGGCGCCGCCGGACACGAACGTCCGGTCGAAGATGCCGTTCCACACGAAGCCCGCCATCAGGATCGCGCCGAACCAGGCAACGAGGATGCGGATGATCAGGAGCAGGCTGGGGAACACGTCGGACACCACGGCTTGGGGAGTGCCGTGGAGGATAACGGGGTCATCCGCAGAGGGAAGGGGGGCCGCGACGGACCCGGCGATCCGGCGATGAAACGGGGCTGGCCCGGCGCGAATGCGTCAGGCCGCCGGGGTCGCCATCAGACCTCGACGTGGATGCCGCACTCGCGCTTCAGGCCGTTGAAGCGGGTGTCTTCCTCGCGCATGCCGGGTTCCCAGCGGCGCGTGGTGTGGAAGTCGCCGATCGAGACGTAGCCCTGTTCCCACAATGGGTGGTAGGGCAGGTCGTGCTGCTTCATGTACTGCCAGACGTCGCGGTCGGTCCAGTCGACGATGGGGTTGATCTTCCAGCGGGCCTCGCGCTGCTGCAGTACCGGCGCATTCGCACGGCTGGTCGACTGCGTGCGGCGCAGGCCGGTGAACCAGGTGCCCACGCCCAGGTCCTTCAGCGCGCGCTTCATCGGTTCCACCTTGCGCAGGCTGTTGTACTGCTCGATGCCGACCAGGCCCTGTTCCCACAGCCGACCATGGCGGGCCTCCATCCAGGCGCGGCTGACCAGCGGACGGAAGACCTGCAGGTTGAGTTTCAGGCGCTCGACCAGTTCGTCGGCGAAGCGGTAGGTCTCCGGGAACAGGTAGCCGGTGTCGATCAGGATCACCGGCACGTCTGGCTTCTGCTGCGACACCATGTGCAGCAACACCGCGGCTTGCGCGCCGAAGCTCGAGGACATCGCCGCTTCCGCCGGGCCGTGCTTGAGTGCCCAGGCGACGCGCTGCTCGGCCGTCTGCGTTTCCAGCCAGGCGTTGTGCTCGGCGATCTGGTCGGTGTCCAGGGAAAGGGCGGGGGCGCTCATGCGTGCAGTTCCAGTGCGATCTGTCGGTGGGTGGGATACGACGGCAGGGCGACCACGCCGCTGCGGTGGAGGAAGTCGCCGAAGCCTTCGCCATCGGCGCGTTCACCGGCGTAGCGCGCGAACAGGCCGTCGAGGGTGTCGAGGATCGCGGCTTCGTCGATGTTCTCGCGGTACAGCGTGTTGAGGCGCTGGCCGCGCGCGTCGCCGCCGAGCATCAGGTTGTAGCGCCCAGGCGCCTTGCCGACGAGGGCGATCTCGGCGAGGTAGGGACGCGAGCACCCGTTCGGGCACCCGGAGATGCGCAGCAGGATCGGCGCATCGCGCAGGCCGTGCTTTTCCAGCAGCGGCTGCAGGCGGTCGGTGAAGTCGGGCAGGTAGCGCTCGGCTTCGGCCATCGCCAGGCCGCAGGTGGGCAGCGACACGCAGGCCACGGCCGCGCGCTGCAGGGCCGTGCCCAGGCGCTGGCCGGCGTCGAGTCCGTGCGTCCTGGCCAGTGCGTCGATACGTTCGCGTTCGCCCGCGGGGACGCCGGCGATCACCAGGTTCTGGTTCGGCGTCATCCGGAAATGCTGTTCAACAGCGCCGCCACGGAGCACGTTGGCGATCTCGCGCAAGCCGGTCAGGTGGGTCGCATGCGCGGTGTCGGCGATGCGGCCGGCGAACAGGTGCAGGGTCAGGTGCCAGCGCCCGTCCTCGCCTTCCACCCAGCCGTAGCGGTCACCGTTGTGGTCGAAGCGGAAGGCGCGCACGGGCTGCAGGGCCACGCCACTGCGGCGTTCGATCTCGCCGACCACCTTGTCCAGTCCATGGTCGTCGATGGTGTACTTGAAGCGCGCGCGCTTGCGCAGCTCGCGGTTGCCGAGGTCACGCTGGGTGGTGACGACGGCCATGGCGACATCGAGCAACTGGTCGGGCGTGATGAAGCCGACCACGTTGCCGACGCGCGGATAGGTCTCCGCATCGCCATGGGTCGCCCCCATGCCGCCGCCGATCACCAGGTTGAAACCGGCCAGCACGCCGTCTTCGAGGATGGCGATGAAGCCGAGGTCGTTGGCGAACACGTCCACGTCGTTGACGGGCGGCACCGCGAAACCGATCTTGAACTTGCGCGGCAGGTAGGTGGCGCCGTAGATGGGCTCCTCTTCCTCGCCGCTGCCGGCCACGCGTTCCTCGTCCAGCCAGATCTCGTAATAGGCGCGGGTGTTCGGCAGCAGGTGCTCGGACAGCTTCGTCGCCCACGCCTGCACCTCGGCATGCGCGCGAGATTCCAGCGGATTGGCCGCGACCAGCACGTTGCGGTTGACGTCGCCGCAGGCGGCCAGCGTGTCGATCAACGCGCTGTTGATGGCCTGCATCGTGGCTTTCAGTTCGCGCTTGATGACACCGTGGTACTGGAACGCCTGTCGCGTGGTGATGCGCAGCGAGTGGTTGGCGTACTGCGTGGCGATCGCGTCCAGCTTCAGCCACTGCTCCGGCGTGACCACGCCGCCGGGCGTGCGCGTGCGGATCATGAACTGGTAGGCCGGCTCCAGCTTCTGCCGGCGACGCTCGTCGCGCAGATCGCGGTCGTCCTGCTGGTAGCTGCCGTGGTACTTGATCAGGGTCTGGTCCGATTCGCGCAGCGCGCCGGTGACCGGGTCGGCCAGGCTGTCGAGCAGGCTGCCGCGGAGGCGGTGGCTCTCGGATTTGATGTCTTCGACGGAATGGTTGCTCATCAGGGGATTCCGTCAATACACGTCGCGACCGTAGCGGCCGTCGGTCTGTAGGGAGGTCAGGTACTCACGGGCGGCGTCTTCGTCCAGCCCGCCGTGCTCGACGACGATCGCGTGCAAGGCGGCATGCACGTCCTTGCCCATGCCGATGGCGCCGCAGACGTACAGGTGCGCGCCGTTCTGCAGCCAGTGGTAGACCTCGCGGCCGCGCTCGCGCAGGCGGTCCTGCACGTAGATCTTTCGGGCCTGGTCGCGCGAGAACGCCAGGTCCAGGCGGTGCAGTTCGCCGCTGCGCAGCGCGTCCTGCCATTCGCTCTGGTAGAAGAAGCCGTGGTTGAAGTGCGGGGCACCGAAGAACAGCCAGTTGCGGCCGCGCGCACCGGTCTCCGCGCGCTCCTGCACGAAGCCGCGGAACGGCGCCACGCCGGTGCCCGGACCGATCATCAGGATGTCGCGGCTGCCGTCGGCCGGCACGCGGAAGCGCTCGTTGGCCTCGATGTACACCGGTACCTGGTCGCCTTCGTCCAGCGCCGCCAGGAAACCGCTGGCCGCGCCACCATGCGCGTGGCCGAAGGCTTCGTAGCCCAGCACGTCGACGGTCAAGTGCGCTTCCTCGCCGACGCGCTTGCGACTGGAGGCGATCGAGTACAGGCGCGGCGCGAGCGGGCGCAGCGCGGCGACCAGCTCCTGCGCGCTCCAGCCGGCCGGCCAGCGGCGCAGCACGTCGATCAGCTGGTGCGTGTTGGACAGCTGCGCCAGCGCGGCGTTCTGCGCGGGTGCGAGCAGCGCGTTGAGCTCGTCCGCCTGCGCATGCGCCGCATGCGTGGCCAGGAACGGGCGCGACAGCCGGGTCAGTTCGCGGCGCGCGGCCAGCCACTCGCGCAGCGGCAGGGTGTCGCTGCCTTCGCAGACGGCGGCGTTGCCGTCGAGGTGCAGCGCATCGAGCACCGCATCGACGAGTGCGGAAGGATTGCGATGGCGAATGCCCAGCGCATCGCCGGGCTCGTACTGCAGGCCGCTGCCGTCCAGCGACAGTTCGATATGGCGCACGTCCTTGTCGGCAGCGCCGTGCTGGCCGAAGCGCGGTCCCTTGAAGTCGCGGCCGCTGATGCGCTGGTTGAGCAGCAGCTCGGCGGGGAACGGGTGCTCGTGAGACCACGCGGCGGCGTGACCCGGGCGCAGCGGGGTGACGGTCGCCAACGGGGTCGTGGCCGTCGCCGGTGCCTTCAGCAGCTCGCGGGCGTGGGCCAGGGCCTGCTCGCGCCATGGCGTGGCGACGGTGTCGATGTCGAGGTCGGCCAGGCCCGCGGCGAACAGTCGGCTGCCGCCGAGTTCGGCCAGGCGCGCATCCAGCCGCGACGCGATGCCGCAGAAGTCGGCATAGCTGGAATCGCCCAGGCCGAGCACGGCGTACTTCAGTTCCGGCAGCTTGGGCGCGCGCTTGCCGCGCAGGAATTCGACCAGGCCGATGCTGTCGTCCGGCGGGTCGCCTTCGCCCTGGGTGCTGATGACGATATAGAGAAGGCGCTCGCTGGCCAGCTCGCGCTGCGGGTACGCGTCGGCGCGCAGCAACCGGACCGACAGTCCGGCGGCTTCGGCCTGGTGGGACAGCGCCTCGGCGGCACGGCGTGCGTTGCCGGTCTGGCTGCCGTAGACGATGGTCAGGCGCTGCGCGGCCTGCGCACCGGTGGCCGGGGCGATCGCTTTCGGCAACGTGGCAGGCGAGGCCTGCGGCGCCAGTTGGGCCTGCGCCAATCCAGCGGTATAGCCGGAGATCCACCACAGGCTCGCGCCATCCAGGCCGGCCACCGCCTGGGCCAGCAGCGCCCGCCGCTCCTCCGCGAGGGGGATGGGGGCGAGGACAGGCTGGGTGGCGGACATCGGCAGGGCCCACGGGCGCGACTGGGACGGTCGATGTTAGGAACCCGTTCCCGCGGGCAGAAAGGACGCATGGTTATGGGCTTATGTCCCCCGCTTATTTCGCCGGCATGAGCCCGCGGCCGAATACTGGCGGCCCTCCCGGCCACCAAGCGAAGCCCTGCTAGGCTAGCGCGTCCGGATTCCAGCCCTGCCGCGCCCCTCGATGACCGCCGTACACCGCCTGTCCCACCTCGACCGCCTGGAAGCGGAAAGCATCCACATCCTCAGGGAGGTCGCTGCCGAGTTCCGCAATCCGGTGCTGCTGTATTCGGTGGGCAAGGACAGTTCGGTGCTGCTGCACCTGCTGCTGAAGGCGTTCGCCCCGGCCCGGCCGCCGATCCCGCTGCTGCACGTCGACACGCGCTGGAAGTTCCGCGAGATGATCGCCTTCCGCGACCTGCGCGCCGCCGAGACCGGCGTGGACCTGCGCGTGCACATCAATCCGGATGGCATCGCCCGCGACATCGGCCCGATCACCCACGGCGCCACCGTCCACACCGACGTGATGAAGACCCAGGGCCTTAAACAGGCGCTGGACCACTACCGCTTCGACGCGGCCATCGGTGGTGCGCGCCGCGACGAGGAGAAGTCGCGCGCCAAGGAGCGCGTGTTCTCGTTCCGCAACGACAAGCACCGCTGGGACCCGAAGAACCAGCGTCCGGAGCTGTGGAACCTCTACAACGCCCGCATCAACACCGGCGAGAGCGTGCGCGTGTTCCCGCTGTCGAACTGGACCGAGCTGGACATCTGGCTCTACATCTACCGCGAGAACATCCCGGTGGTCCCGCTGTACTTCGCCGCCGAGCGGCCCGTCGTCGAACGCGACGGCGCGCTGCTGATGGTCGACGACGACCGCCTGCCGCTGCGCGAAGGCGAAGTGCCGCAGCAGCGGCGGGTGCGCTTCCGCACGCTGGGCTGCTACCCGCTGACCGGCGCGATCGAGTCCGAGGCCGACTCGCTGGAGAAGATCATCGCCGAGATGCTCGTCACCACCAGCTCCGAGCGGCAGGGTCGGGTGATCGACCACGATCCGGGCGCGTCGATGGAGAAGAAGAAGCTGGAGGGCTATTTCTGATGAATGCCCCTACCGACATCGCCGGCTACCTCAAGCAGCACGAAGCCAAGCCGCTGCTGCGCTTCATCACCTGCGGCAGCGTGGACGACGGCAAGAGCACCCTGATCGGCCGCCTGCTGTACGACAGCAAGCGGCTGTTCGACGACCAATTGGCCGCACTGGAGAAGGACAGCCGCAAGCACGGCACCCAGGGCGAGCGCATCGATTACGCGTTGCTGCTGGACGGCCTGGCCGCCGAGCGCGAGCAGGGCATCACCATCGACGTGGCCTACCGCTACTTCGACACCGACCAGCGCAAGTTCATCGTCGCCGACTGCCCGGGCCACGAGCAGTACACCCGCAACATGGCCACCGGCGCGTCCACCGCGGACCTGGCCGTGGTGCTGGTGGATGCGCGCAAGGGCCTGCTGACCCAGACCCATCGGCACAGCTACATCGTCTCGCTGCTCGGCATCCGCCACGTGGTGCTCGCGGTGAACAAGATGGACCTGGTGGGCTTCGACGAAGCGGTGTTCGCGCGCATCGCCGCCGACTACCGCGCGTTGGCGCAGCGCCTGGGCATCGCGGAGGTCACCTGCATCCCGCTGTCGGCGCTGGAAGGCGACAACCTGTCGTCGCGTTCGGCGCGCACGCCCTGGTACGCCGGTCCCGCACTGCTGGAGCACCTGGAGCAGGTGCAGGTGGAGGCACAGGAAAGCGGCGACGGCCTGCGCCTGCCGGTGCAGTGGGTCAATCGCCCGCACCAGAACTTCCGCGGCTATGCCGGCACGATCGCCGCGGGGCAGGTGAAGCCCGGTGACGAGGTGGTCGTGCTGCCATCGTCTCGTCGTACGCGCGTCGCCCAGGTGCTGGATGCCAACGGCGAGGTCGCGTCGGCATCGGCCGGGCAGGCCGTCACGCTGACCCTGGCCGACGAGATCGACATCAGCCGCGGTGACGTGATCGCCGCCGCCGGCGACCCGCCCGAAGTGGCGGACCAGTTCGCCACCCATCTGCTGTGGATGTCGGATGCGCCGCTGCTGCCGGGCCGGCCCTACCTGCTGAAGATCGGTGCGCGCACCGTGTCGGCCACGGTCACCGAGATCAAGCACCGCATCGACGTGAACACCCAGGAGCACCTGGCCGCCAAGCGGCTGGAGCTCAACGAGGTGGGCTACTGCAACCTCAGCCTCGACGAACCGATCGCCTTCGAGGCCTACGCGCGCAACCGCGCACTCGGCGGCTTCATCCTGATCGATCGCTACGACAATGCGACGGCCGGTGCCGGCACGCTGGACTTCGCCCTGCGCCGCGCCGGCAACGTGCACTGGCAGCACGTCGATGTGGACAAGGCCGCGCGTGCGCGCCAGAAAGGCCAAGCGCCGAAGGTGCTCTGGTTCACCGGTTTGTCCGGCGCGGGCAAGTCGACCATCGCCAACCTGGTGGACAAGCGCCTGCATGCGCTGGGTTACCACAGCTTCCTGCTGGACGGCGACAACGTGCGCCACGGCCTGAACCGCGACCTCGGGTTCACCGACGAGGACCGCGTGGAGAACATCCGCCGCGTCGCCGAGGTGGCGAAGCTGATGACCGACGCCGGCCTGATCGTGCTGGTGAGCTTCATCTCGCCGTTCCGCGCCGAGCGCCGGATGGCGCGCGAGCGCTTCGACGGTGGCGAGTTCGTCGAGGTCTTCGTCGACGTGCCGCTATCCGTGGCCGAGTCGCGCGACGTGAAGGGGCTGTACAAGAAGGCGCGCGCCGGGCTGATCCCCAACTTCACCGGCATCGATTCGCCGTACGAGGCGCCGGAACATCCCGACCTGCACCTGGATGCCGGCGGCGCCGATCCGGAGGCGCTGGCCCTGCAGGTGCTGGCCCATCTCGGGCTCGACTGACGGGCGGTCGTCGCAAGGGTCATTGGTCATGGTCGGCTGTGTGCACCGCGCGCCCTTCGGCGCGTTTCAGGCACGAATCGCCGCATCGACGGCAGCGTATGTCACGCGGGCTCGCTAAACTGCGTGGATAACGATGATTACGGGATGATCCATGCTCAGCCGATCCGGAACCCTCCGCCTTGCGGTCGTCCTGCCGCTCCTGCTGCTCGCCGCGTGCGGCGGCTCGGAGCCGCAGGCGAAGGCGAACGGCAACGCGGCCGAGCGCCCCATTCCGGTCACCACCCGCGTCGTCCAGCCGTCGGCATGGAACGACACGCTGCAGGCCCTCGGCACGGCCAAGGCGCGTGAGTCGGTGACGCTGACCGCCAAGGTCAGCGAGATCGTCCAGGACGTGCATTTCGAAAGCGGTCAACAGGTTTCCGCGGGGCAGACGCTGGTCACCCTGAAAGGCGACGCCGCGCACGCCGCGCTGGTCCAGGCCGAGGCGACCTATGCGGAAGCCGATCGCCTGTACCGCCGGCAGAAGGAACTGGCCGACCAGCAACTGATCGCGCGCTCGCAGCTGGATACGCAGCTCGCCCTGCGCGACGCCGCCGCCGCCCGCGTGCGCCAGGCGCGCGCCGACATCGGCGACCGCAGCGTGCGCGCGCCGTTCGCCGGCGTGCTGGGCATCCGCCAGGTCAGCCCCGGTTCGCTGATCACCGCCAACAGCACCATCGCCACGCTGGATGACGTCTCGCGCATGTACGTGGATTTCCAGGTGCCGGAAGCCGCGCTGGCCACGGTCGGCGTGGGCAATGCCGTCACGGCGGGCGCGACCGCGTTCCCGGGCGAGACGTTCGAAGGCAAGGTCGAGACCGTCGATGCGCGCATCGATCCCACCACGCGCGCGGTGACCGTGCGCGCCGTGTTCCCCAACGACGACCGCAAGCTGCGCCCCGGCATGCTGCTCGACGTGCGCCTGTTCCGTCCCGAGCGGCAGGCGCTGGTGATTCCGGAGATCGCGGTGGTGCAGGTGGGGCGCGACTCCTTCGTGTACCGCGTGAAGGCCGACGGCAGCGTCGAGCAGGCACCGGTCACCGCCGGTGTACGCCGTGACGGACAGGTGGAAATCCTGAAAGGCGTGGCCGCGGGTGACCGCATCGTCATCGACGGCACCGGCAAGCTGCGCCCCGGCGTGAAGGTGGCGGATGCCGCGCCGGCCGCGCCGCCGAAGCAGGACGCGCCCGCCGCCGACGGCAAGGGCTGAGCGCCATGAAGCTCTCCGATCTGTCGATCAAGCGCCCCGTCTTCGCGGTGGTGGTCAGCCTGCTGCTGGTCGTGCTGGGCGTGATGTCCTTCCTGCGCCTGACCCTGCGCGAACTGCCCAACATCGATCCGCCGATCGTGTCGGTGGAAGTGAACTACCCGGGCGCGTCGGCCGCGGTCGTCGAGACGCGCATCACCCAGATCCTCGAGGACGGCCTGTCCGGCATCGAGGGCATCAAGACCATCCAGTCGAGCAGCCGCAACGGCCGCGCCGACGTCACCATCGAGTTCAACCTCAGCCGCGACATCGAGGCCGCGGCGAACGACGTGCGCGACCGCGTCAGCCGGGTGATGAACCGCCTGCCGGAAGAGGCCGATCCGCCGCAGATCTCGAAAGTCGAGGCCGACGCCGACGTCATCATCTGGTTGAACATGCGCTCCACCGTGATGGACACGATGGAGCTGACCGACTACGCCGACCGCTATGTGCTGGACCGCCTGTCCGCGCTCGATGGCGTGGCCCGCGTGCAGCTGGGCGGCGGCCAGCGCTATGCGATGCGCATCTGGCTGGACCGCGAGGCGATGGCCGCGCGCGGCGTGACCACCAGCGATGTGGAGGCCGCGCTGCGTGCGCAGAACGTCGAACTGCCGGCAGGCCGCATCGAATCGCAGACGCGCGACTTCACTCTGCGCGTCGAGCGCGGTTACCAGCGCCCTGAGCAATTCGCGCAGCTGCCGCTGCGCAAGGGTACGGACGGCTATGTGGTGCGGCTGGGCGATGTGGCGCAGGTGGAACTGGGCGCGGAAGAGCGCCGCTCCTACCTGCGCAGCAACGCCGTGCCGAACGTCGGCCTGGGCATCGTGCGCACCTCGACCGCGAATGCGCTGGACGTGGCCCGCGCGGCGCGCGCCGAGGCCGAGGTGATCCAGCAGACGCTGCCGGAAGGCACGGACATTTTCGTCGCGTTCGACAGCACCACCTTCATCGAAGCCTCCATCGAACGCGTGTACTGGACGTTGGGCGAGGCGATGGTGCTGGTGTTCCTGGTGATCTGGTTGTTCCTCGGCAGCCTACGTGCCGCGCTGATCCCCGCGGTGACGGTGCCGGTGTGCCTCATCTCGGCGTTCATCGCGCTGTATGCGTTCGGCTTCTCGATCAACCTGCTGACCCTGCTCGCGCTGGTGCTCTGCATCGGCCTGGTGGTGGACGACGCCATCGTGGTGCTGGAGAACGTGCAGCGCCGTGCCGACTTGGGCGAACCGGCCCTGGTCGCGGCGCGCCGCGGCACCACGCAGGTCGCGTTCGCGGTGATCGCGACCACGGCGGTGCTGGTGGCGGTGTTCCTGCCGGTGGGCTTCATGGAAGGCAACACTGGCCGGCTGTTCCGCGAGCTGTCGGTCGCATTGGCGGCGGCGGTGGCGATTTCCGCCTTCGTCGCGCTGACGCTGACGCCGATGATGTCGTCCAAGCTGGTGAAGCCGCACACCGAGCCGCGCGGATTGAATGCCTGGACCAACCGCACGCTCAACCGCGTCAGCACCGGCTATGGCCACCACGTGGAGCGCCTGGTATCGCTGAGCGGCAAGCGCATCCTCGGCCTGGTGCTGCTGGCGATGGCGCTCTGTGGCGTGGCGATCGTCGTGCTCGGCCTGCGCGTGCCCAGCGAACTGGCGCCGGCGGAGGACCGCGGCCGCTTCTTCGTGATGGTGGACGGACCGGAAGGCGCCGGCTTCGACTACATGGTCAACCAGATGCAGCAGGTGGAGCGCATCGTGATGGGGCAGGTCGGCGGCGACAAACCGATCGAGCGCGCCAACTCGCGCGTGCCGCGCGGCTTCGGCGGCAGCGACGACATGCATACCGGCCAGGTGATCGTGTTCCTGCAGGACTGGCATGAGCGCAAGGCCACCACCGATGACGTCGTCAACGGGTTGCGTGCCGAACTCTCCAAGCTGCCAGGCGTACAGGCGCGCGCCAACGTGGCCGGTGGCCTGGTCGGCAGTCGCGGCCAGCGCTATCAGCTGGTGCTGGGCGGCCCCGACTACGCCGAACTGGCGCAGTGGCGCGACCGCATCCTGCAGCGTATGGAATCCAACCCGGGCATCCAGGATCCGGATTCGGACTACAAGGAAACGCGTCCGCAGATGCGCGTGAACATCGATCGCGACCGCGCCGCCGACTTGGGCGTGTCGGTGCAGGAGATCGGCCGCACGCTGGAAACGATGATGGGTTCGCGCCAGGTGACCACGTACGTGGACAACGGCGAGGAATACGACGTCATGCTGCAGGCCGGCCGCGAGAAGCGCGCCAATACCGAAGACCTGGCGCAGACCTACGTGCGCGGCAGCGATGGCGCGCTGATCCCGCTGTCGAACCTCGTGACGCTCACCGAGATCGCCGAGCCGGGCACGTTCAACCGCTTCAACCGCCTGCGCGCCATCACCATCAGCGCCGGCCTCGCGCCGGGCTACACGATGGGCGAGGCGCTGGAATGGACGCGGCAAGCCGTATCGGAAGAGCTGCCGGATTACGCGCAGATCGACTGGAAGGGCGAGTCGCGCGAATACCAGGAAGCCGGTGGTGCGATCCTGCTGACGTTCACGCTGGCGCTGCTGATCGTCTATCTGGTGCTGGCCGCGCAGTTCGAGAGCTTCATCCATCCGCTGGTGATCATGCTGACGGTGCCGTTGGCGGTGCTGGGCGCGCTCATCGGCCTGTGGGTCACCGGCGGCACGCTGAACCTCTTCAGCCAGATCGGCATCGTGATGCTGATCGGCCTGGCGGCGAAGAACGGCATCCTGATCGTCGAGTTCGCCAACCAGCTGCGCGACGACGGCGCCAGCGTGGCGCAGGCGATCGCCGAATCCGCACGCGTGCGCCTGCGCCCGATCCTGATGACGTCGGTGGCCACCGTCGTCGGCGCGGTGCCGCTGGTGCTCGCCGGCGGCCCGGGTTCGGCCAGCCGCGCCACCATCGGCATCGTGGTGATCTTCGGCGTGACCTTCTCCACGCTGCTGTCGCTGTACGTGGTGCCGGCGTTCTACGCGCTGCTCGCGCCGTTCACGCGTTCGCCCGAAGCGGTGGCGCATGAGTTGAGCAAGCTGGAAGCCGAGACACCCTCCGTCGGCGGCCATGGCTGACACCGGCGCGCGCCCGCATGCGGACGTGCGCATCGCGGGCGACGGCTTCCTGCTGCGTGCATGGCGGGCGGACGATCTCGATGCCCTGCTGCGCCACGCCGACGATCCGCAGGTACCGCGTGGCCTGAGCGAGCGTTTCCCTCATCCATACACGCGCGCTGACGGCGAGGCCTTCCTGGCCGGCCATGTGGTGGACTTCCGGCATCCGGTGTTCGCGATCGAGATCGATGGCGAAGCCCGCGGCGGTATCGGTGTGCGCCCGCACGCGGGCGAGCGCGGTCATGCCGCGGAACTGGGCTACTGGCTCGGACGCGCGCACTGGGGCCAGGGCCACATGACGCGCGTGGTGGCGGCCTATCTGGGCTGGGTGGTGCCTGCGCTGTCGCTGCGCCGCATCGAGGCCAACGTGCTGGATACCAACCCGGGCTCCGCGCGGGTGCTGGAAAAGAACGGCTTCGCCGAGGAAGGCTGTCGGCGGGCCGCGATCCAGAAGGCGGACGGACTGCACGACCTGAGGCTGTTCGGGCGGGTCTGGCCGGGCTGAAACGCCGGCGGGGACTGCGCAGCGGCGCGTGTTGCGGTTATCTTGCAGGGACCCGGCGGCGCCCTGCGCCGCCTTCCCGAATCCCAGCGCACGCACGAACGACGGAGACGCATCCCCGTGGAAGCCTTTTTCAACTGGTTGAACGGCATCATCTGGAGCAACGCGCTGATCGCGCTGTGCCTGGGTGCCGGCCTGTGGTTCACCCTCCGCACCCGCGTGATGCAGGTCCGCGGCTTCGCCGAGATGTGCCGGCTGACCGTCACCGGGCAGAAATCCGAAGCGGGCGTGTCCTCCTTCCAGGCCCTGGCCATTTCGATGGCCGGCCGCATGGGCATCGGCAACATCGCCGGCGTTGCCACCGCGATCGCCTACGGCGGCCCCGGTGCGGTGTTCTGGATGTGGGTGATGGGCTTCCTGGGCGCGTCCACGTCGTACGTCGAATGCACCCTGGCGCAGATCTACAAGGAAAAGGATGGCGAGGGGCGCTATCGCGGCGGTCCGGCCTACTACATCGAAAAGGCGATGGGCCTGAAGTGGTACGCCGTCGCCTTCGCCGTGGCGACCGTCATCGCTACCGGCCTGTTGCTGCCGGGCGTGCAGGCCAACGCCATCGCCGACAGCGCGACCAACGTGCTGTGTGGCGCCGGCGGCTGTGAAGCGGTGGGTGGCGCGGCAAGCCTGAAACTGTGGATCGGCATCGCCGTGGCGGCCGTGCTGGCCATCATCATCTTCGGGGGCATCAAGCGCATCGCCACGTTCGCCGAAGTCGTGGTGCCGTTCATGGCGCTGGGCTTCATCCTGATGGCCGTGATCGTGATGATCGCCAATGCCGGCAAGGTGCCGGCGATGTTCGCCGACATCTTCTCCAGTGCCTTCGGTGCGCATGCGGCATTCGGCGCGATCATCGGCCAGGCGATCATCTGGGGCGTGAAGCGCGGCATTTACGCCAACGAAGCCGGCCAGGGCACGGGCCCGCACGCCGCCGCGGCCGCCGAGGTCTCGCACCCGGCCAAGCAGGGCTATGTGCAGGCGTTCGCGATCTACTTCGACACCATGCTCGTCTGCACCTCGACGGCGTTCCTGCTGCTGTCGACGGGCATGTACAACACGTTCAAGACCGTCACCGAGAACGGCAAGGACACGCTGGTCGAGATCTTCTCCGGCGTGCCGGGCGTACAGCCGTCGGAGGGTGCGCAGTTCACCCAGGCCGCGGTGGAATCGGTGCTGCCCGGCTGGGGCGCGGGTTTCGTGGCGGTGGCGCTGTTCTTCTTCGCCTTCACCACGATCATGGCCTATTACTACATGGCCGAAACCAACCTGACCTACCTGGCCGGCACCAAGAAGACCCACCCGCTGGCGACGTTGCTGCTGCGCGTGGGCATCGTGGGCATGGTGATCTTCGGTGCGTACCACAACGCCGCGATGGCCTGGACGCTGGGCGACATCGGCGTCGGCCTGATGGCGTGGTTGAACGTCATCGCCATCCTGATCCTGCAGAAGCCGGCGTTGATCGCGCTGCGCGACTACGAGCGCCAGAAGAAGCAGGGCCTGGACCCCACGTTCGATCCGGACGCGCTGGGCATCCGCAACGCCGACTTCTGGAAGCAGCGGGCCTGACGTGAGCAATCCCTGGAACAATCGACCGCCGCGTCCACCGGGCAATCCGCCCGATCGGCGGCGGCCGCCGCGCGATGCGGAGGCGAGGCCGCCGCAAGCGCCTGCGCCGCGCGACGAGCGCCCTGCGGGCGGCGCACGCGACGAACTTCGCCTGTACGGCCTTAATGCGGTGCAGGCGGTCTTCGCGCGGCGCGCGGACGCGATCCGCAAGGTCTACCTGACCGAGTCGCGCATCCAGGCCCTGAAGCCGTTGCTGGCGTGGTGCGTGAAGCAGCGCGTCGGCTACCGCGTGGTGGAAGAGGGCGATCTCGACCGGCTCGCGGCCAGTACGCACCACGAAGGCATCGTGGCCGACGTGCGCAAGATCGAGCCGCTGCCGATGTCCGACTGGCTGCGCGCATTGCCCGAAGGCAAGCCCGTCGCCGCGTTGTGGCTCGATGGTGTGGGCAACCCGCACAACTTCGGCGCGATCCTGCGCTCGGCCGCGCACTTCGGCGTGGCCGGCATCCTGCTGCCGCGTGATTCGACGCTGGCGATCTCCGGCGCGGCCGCACGCGTGGCCGAGGGCGGCGCCGAGCAGGTGCCGCTGGTGCGCATGGGACAGGCGGACAACGCCGCCGCCCAGTTGCGCAATGCAGGCTTTTCGCTCGCCGCCACCGTCGTGCGCGGTGGCGACGACTTGTTCGCCGCCAGGCTGCCGCAGCGCCTCGTCTACGTGATGGGTGCGGAGGGCGAGGGCATGGATGCACGCCTCGCCGATGCCTGCGATACGCGCCTGTCGATCCCCGGCAGCGGCGCCGTCGAGAGCCTCAACGTGGCCGCCGCGACGGCGGTGTTCCTGGCGCAGTGGGCGCAGCGCGCCCGCTGAGCCTCACTCGGTGGCCGCGGTTTCTTTGAGCTGGCTGCCGAAGTCGCCCTCGGCGTCCGCCGCCAGGTAGGCGAACACCGCATAAGCCGCCACGTTCTGCGCCAGCGCGGCCGGGTCGATCTTGTCGAGCGTGTCGTCTGCGTTGTGGTGCAGGTCGAAATAGTCGCTGCCATCCTGCGCCAGCCACGCCCAGGCCATGCCCTTTGCTGCGAACGGGCTGATGTCCGGGCCCGCGCTGCCCTTGCCGGGCGCGTACTCGATGCCCAGCGGCGCCAGCGCCTGCGCGATCTGCTCGGTGGCCTTGCGCGCGTGGTCCGGCGCGCCGGTGTTGAATGCATAGATGCGACCGGCGCCGAAATCGCTCTCCGCGCCGATCTGGTGGCGCGTGATGTCGCCCAGGTGCTTCTCCGCATACGCCTTGCCGCCGTACAGGCCCTGCTCCTCGTTGGCGAACGCGATCAGGCGAATCGTGCGCTTCGGCGCCTGCTTCAGCTGGCCGATCAGGTGGCCGGCGGCCATCGTGATGGCGATGCCGGCGCCGTCGTCGATCGCGCCGGTGCCGAGGTCCCACGAGTCCAGGTGGCCGCCGATCACCACGACCTCCTTCGGCAGGCTGCGCCCGGTGATCTCGCCGATCACGTTGTGCGAGGTGTACTCGCCGTCCCAGCCGCAATCCAGCGCGAGCGACACGCGCACCGGACCGCGTTGCAGCAGGCGCGCCAACTGGTCGGCATCCGGGATGGTCAGCGATGCCGACGGCACCGGCGTCAGGCCGTCGTCGAACCGGGTGATGCCGGTATGCGCGACGCGATGGTTATCCGTGCCGGCCGAGCGCATCAGGAACGCGATCGCGCCCTTGCGGATCGCGGCCGACGGGCCCTTCGAGCGGATCGCGCCGCCGTTGCGATAGTCGCTGCCATCGCGCGCGGAGGTCATCTGGTAGTCGACGAACGCGATCTTCCCGGACAGGGATCCCGCGGGCGCCGCTTCCAGCGCAGCCAGGTCGGCGAAGCGGACGATCTCCGCCTCCACCGTGCCCTTCGGACTGCCGCCGAGTGCGGTGACGGTCAGCGGTTGCGCGTGTCCACCGAGTACGACGGCCCGCTCGCTGCGACGCACCCACTTTGGAAACGTCACCGGTTCGATCCACACCTTGTCGAAGCCGAGCGCCTTGAACTTCGCTTGTGCCCACGCCACGGCTTTCGCATCGGCCTCGCTGCCGGCCAGGCGCGGGCCCACTTCCGTCGTCAGCGATTCGACGACGTTCCAGCCGGTGCGGTCGGCGAGCGCCTGCTCGCGGAGTTGTGCGGCGGTGGCGAGGGCGGCGTCGGGGATGCGGGTTTCGCGCGACGCGGCGAAAGCGGGGGCGGTGACGGCCAGGGCGAGCAGCAACGGAGCAAGGCGCATGGAAAGTCCCGGAAAAACGAAGGCCACGAGCTTAGCAGCCCGTGGCCCCGTGTTTCCGTCGACGGCGTTGCCGATCCGGAACGCCGCGTTCGTTATTTCTTCAGCGCGTCGCGGATCTCGCGCAGCAGCAGCACGTCCTCGGGTGGTGCGGCGGGCGCGGCCTCGGGCTTGCGGTGCAGGCGGTTGACCGCTTTGACCAGCAGGAAGATCGCGAACGCGACGATGACGAACTGGATCACCGTGTTGAGGAACTCGCCGATGCCGATGACCACGGCGGGTACTTCCTTGCCGGCGGCGTCGATCGTGGCTTCCTTGAGCGTCCACGCCCACTTCGAGAAATCCACGCCACCGACCAGCAGCCCGATGGGCGGCATGATGATCTTGTCCACGAGCGTCGTGACGATCTTGCCGAATGCCGCGCCGATCACCACGCCGACGGCGAGGTCGACCACATTGCCGCGTGCGATGAATTCCTTGAACTCGCTGACCATGCCCATCGAGGGATCTCCGTGAACGGCGCCGACACGCCACTGGCGTGGACTATAACCCCGTGCGTCGATGACGCAAGGCAGGGCATCAACCCGCGATGCGCCCGCGCAACTCCACCACGCCATCGAGCGAGGCCACGAACGCATCACCCGGTACCAGCGCCGCAACGCCCGCCGGCGTCCCCATGAAGACCAGGTCACCGGCCTTCAGCGCATAGAGCTTCGACAGCTCGTGCAGGATGTCGGGCACGTCCCAGATCAGGTCGTGCAGCGCGCCCTGCTGGCGGACATCGCCGTTCACGCGCAGGGTCAGCGTGCGGGCATCGAGCGCGCCGGCATCCGCGGCGGCGACCAGTTCGCTGATGGGGGCCGAATGATCGAAGCCCTTGCCGGTATCCCACGGCAGGCCCTTGGCCTTGGCGGCGCCCTGCAGGTCGCGACGGGTCAGGTCCAGGCCGACGCCGTAGGCGATGACCAGGGCCTGCGCCGCCTCGCGCGACAGCTCGCCCGCGGGTGCGTCAACGCCCAGCGCGGCGACCAGCTCGACCTCATGGTGCAGGTCGTTCGTGCCGGGCGGGTAGGGTACGTCCACGTTGCCGGTGACGATGGCATCGGCCGGCTTGTGGAAGAACACGGGCGTGCCGCGCTCGGCCTTCGATGCAGGAGCGGCCGCACCCATCTCGCGTGCGTGGTCGGCGAAGTTGCGGCCCACGCAGAAGATGCGCCGCACCGGAAAGGTACCGCCACCGCGCACGGGGACGCGAGGCACCGGCGGGGTCGGGATGATGTCGGACATGCGGCGGTCCAGCGAATCGAGGGCCGCAGAGTGTAGGCGGGAACCACGTCCCGCGCAGGCGTCGCTCAGCGCGGCAGCGGCAGGACCGGTTTGCTGACCACCTGATATTCGCCTTCCATCGCGTTGTCGCGCGCGACCGGCCTGCCACGCTGGCGCAGCAGCTTGTACAGCAGGCCGCCGGCGATCATCGCCGCACCCACGAACACGCTGAAGAACACCAGCACCGCCAGCACGGCCAGGCCCAGCAGGCCGATACCCAGGCGCAGCAGCGGATGGCGCGGCTTGCGGGGCGCGAACGCGTTGCGGAAGGCGTTGAACTGAAAGTGGCGTGCGTACATGGCGTTGCGTCGTGACAGAATGCGGCGGGGGCCGGTACGCGCAGTATCGGATGACCGTTACATGACCGTGTGAGAACTTCGTTAAGTCGTATGCGACTGACTGCACTGAATGACATCGCCGACGGTGGTTTTGCCGAAGTTGAGGCCACGATCGGCGACGATGCGGAATCCCTCATCCTCCATCGCGATGGCGATGCGGTCCGTGCATGGCTCAACGTCTGCCCGCATGCCGGTCGCCGCCTGGACTGGGCGCCGGGTCAGTTCCTGAAGAGCAAGGACGGGCATCTGGTCTGCGCGGCCCATGGCGCTTCCTTCGAATTGCAGCGCGGCGACTGTGTCGCCGGGCCATGCCGGGGCGATGCCCTGCATGCCGTCGCGGTACAGATCCGCGACGGCGAGGTGTGGCTCGCCTGAGCCCTCGCGCCGGCTCAACCGGTGCCTTGCAGGATCACGCAGTGCCAGCCGGTGTGGTAGGTTTCGTAGCCGGGTGACGCGGCCTGCGCGATGCAGTGCGGCCGACCGTCGAGCACAAGTTCGGTGGCGGCGCGGGGTTCTGCGAACAGCGTGGCGCGACCGGGGAAGTCGAGTCGGGGTGCGGCGCCGACGGACTGCGTGTCGGCCAGCACCTGTCCCTGGCCGTCGACGATGCAGACACGACTGCGACTCCACTCGGCATCGGACAGCGGCGTGTGTTCGACGATGGTCTGCGCCAGCGCGTCCCAGCGGAACACGATGCCCAGCACGCCCAGCGGCCGGCCCTGCACGCGCCCGCCCTCGCGCACGGTGCAGGAATAGACCAGCACGCGTTCGCCGCCGGCCAGCGGACTGGCATGCATCGACTGGAAGCCGAACTCCTCGCCGCTCTGCGTCGCCATCGCCGACTGGAACCAGGGCTGCTGGGCCACCGATTGGCCCACCGATCGATACTGCCGCGGTCGCCCGTTGGCGATCACGTTGCCGTGCAGGTCGGCGAGCACCAGGTCGAAGTAGACCGTGTACGAATCCAGGATCTGCCCGAGGCGCTGGCTGGCGTGGGCGAGGGCCGCCGGCTGCGGATCTTGCACGGCGGCGACCACGGCCGCATCGGTGGCCCACCAGCGAACGTCGCAGCTGCGCTCGTAGAGATTGCGATCGATCAGGTCGATGTTGGCCAGCGCCAGGTCGGTGAGGCGCGTGCGGCGCACGTCGGTTTGCAGCTGTTCCAGCCGTTCGCGCAGGTCGGTGCTGGTGCGGCCGGCCATGCGGTCGATCTCCTGCGCGGTATCGCTGACGCGGCGCGAGAGCGTGTCCATCTCTTCGGCGATCACTCCGAAGCTGCGCCCGGCCGCGCCGATGCGCACGGCCTCGATGCGGGCGTTCATCGAGATGATGCGGGTGATGCGGTTGATCTCGTCGATCTTCTGCAGCGATTGCCGCAGTTGCTTCAGCAGCGCGTCCGACAGTCCGGAGACGGACTGGATGTGGTCGTCGATACCGGCGTCGTCGGTGGGGGCGGCGGCGCGTGCGTTCATGGGGCTCCTTGCATGGGGGGGTGACCGTGCGTTCGCGCATGGTCGTCATTGAAGCGCTATCGGCGAACCTCGCAACCGCTTTAACCGGCACCTTCGCGGTGCATGTTTTCCCTCCGATGGGGCGACTGGGGCGGGCTTGTTGGACGTTCGCGCGGTGCTTCACCTAGAATCCGCCGACCACGGAAAGGGGACCGGCATGGGCGACGCGAGCATCTGCATCAACTGCGGCCGAGCCGTCGCCGATCTCCAACAGAAGTTCTGTCCCGCCTGCGGGCAACCCACGCCGGTGCACCGCATCGACTGGCATTTCCTCGGCCACGAGCTGGAGCACAGCGTGCTCCACATGGATCGCGGCATTCTCTATTCACTCAAGGAGCTGATGCTGCGGCCAGGGCATCTGATCCGCGGCTATCTGGAAGGGCGGCGTGCGAAGCAGGTGAAACCTCTGCTGCTGCTGATGATCTCGGCCGCCGCCGTGGTGCTGCTCGGCAAGTATCTGCTGGGTGGCGACCTGCTGGGCTCCGCGATGCAGGCAGGCTTTTCGGAATCGGGCGCCATGCAGCCGGGTTCGGGCGTCGATCCCGCTGTCGCGATGGGCACCTTCAACATGGTGAAGGACTGGATCAACGCCCACCTCACCGCCGTCACCCTCTTCCTCCTGCCATTCGAGGCCGCTGCGTTCTGGCTCGCGTTCCGCGGCAGGGGCCTCAACTACCCCGAATGGCTCGTGGTGACCGCCTTCCTGACGGTACAGACGTTCGTCTTCATGGCGCTGGCCATCCTCGTGCGGAACTGGGTACCGAATGCCCAGGAATGGTCCGTCGCGCTGGCGTCCCTCTACGCCGTGTTCTCGCTCGTCCAGTTGTTCCGCAACCACTCGGGCTGGACCACCGCATTGCGTACGCTGGTGGGCCTGGGGGGCTTCATGCTGGTGCAGGGCCTGATCACCCTGGCCGCTGCTTACGTATTCGTCGCGATGACCCATTGATCCATCTGGCGCGCGAACAAGAAAGCCGGCTTTCGCCGGCTTTTTTGTTGGGGTGCCCAGCAAGCCTCGGGTGGCTTACTTCAGCGCCTTGAATCGCAGGCGGTGCGGACGCGCGCCTTCTTCGCCCAGGCGACGCTTCTTGTCTTCCTCGTACTCGCGGTAGTTGCCCTGGAAGAACTCCACGTGCGAGTCGCCTTCGAAGGCGAGGATGTGCGTGGCGATGCGGTCCAGGAACCAGCGGTCGTGCGAAATGACGAACGTGTTGCCGGGGAATTCCAGCAGCGCGTCTTCCAGCGCACGCAGGGTTTCGATGTCCAGGTCGTTCGACGGTTCGTCGAGCAGCAGCACGTTGCCGCCCTGCAGCAGCGTCTTGGCCATGTGCAGGCGCCCGCGTTCACCACCGGACAGCGAGCCGACCATCTTCTGCTGGTCCTGGCCCTTGAAGTTGAAGCGGCCGATGTACGCGCGCGATTGGATCTCCACGCCGTTGATGTTGAGGATGTCCAGGCCGCCCGAGATTTCCTGGAAGACGTTGTGGTTGCCTTCCAGCTTGTCGCGGCTCTGGTCGACATAGGCCAGCTGCACGGTCGGGCCGGTGGTGATCGTGCCGGAATCCGGCTTTTCCTGGCCGGTGATCATCTTGAACAGCGTCGACTTGCCGGCGCCGTTCGGGCCGATGATGCCGACGATGGCGCCGCCGGGCACCAGGAAGCTCAGGTTGTCGATCAGCAAGCGGTCGCCGAACTTCTTCGAAACGTTCTTGAACTCGATGACGTTGTTGCCCAGGCGCTCACCCGGCGGGATGAAGATCTCGTTGGTTTCGTTGCGACGCTGGTAGTCGACCGACTGCAGTTCTTCCAGGCGGGCCAAGCGGGCCTTGCCCTTCGAGCGGCCGCCCTTGGCGTTCTGGCGCGACCATTCCAGTTCTTTCTGGATGGCCTTCTGGCGCGCCTTTTCCTGGTTCTCTTCCTGCTTCAGGCGCTCGTCTTTCTGCACCAGCCAGTCGGTGTAGTTGCCCTTCCACGGAATGCCGCGACCGCGGTCCAGCTCGAGGATCCATTCGGCGGCGTTGTCGAGGAAGTAGCGATCGTGGGTGACGGCCACCACGGTGCCGGTGTAGCGGGCGAGGAATTGTTCCAGCCACTCGACCGACTCGGCATCGAGGTGGTTGGTCGGTTCGTCGAGCAGCAGCATGTCCGGCTTCTGCAGCAGCAGGCGGCACAGTGCGACGCGACGCTTCTCACCGCCGGACAGCTTGCCGACGATGGCGTCCCACGGCGGCAGGCGCAACGCATCGGCCGCGACATCCAACTGGTTCTCCAGTGTGTGCGCGTCGCCGGCGGCGAGGATCGCCTCCAGGCGCTCCTGCTCCTTGGCGAGCGCGTCGAAGTCCGCGCCTTCCTCGGCATACGCGGCGTAAACCGCTTCCAGCGCCGCCTGGGCCTGCAGCACGTCGCCCACGCCTTCCTCGACGGCCTGGCGGACGGTGTGCTCGGGATTCAGTTCCGGCTCCTGTGCCAAGTAGCCGACCTTGATGCCGGGCTGCGGGCGTGCTTCGCCTTCGAAATCCTTGTCGACACCCGCCATGATCTTCAGCACGGTGGACTTGCCCGCGCCGTTCAGGCCCAACAAGCCGATCTTCGCGCCGGGATAGAAGGACAGCGAAATGTCCTTGATGATCTGCCGCTTCGGCGGGACCACCTTGCTGACCCGGTTCATGGTGTAGATGTATTGCGAGGACATGCAGGCTCCGGTACGCAGGGCCCGTCACCCGACCGGGGACCGGCAGGCGAGCAGGTGAACATGGGGAAGGCGCCCAGTATAGCCGTTCAGGCCGCCGGGGCCGCTGGCTGAACGGGATCCGAGCGTTTTGGGACTGTTGTCGCGTAACCGTTTTCCAGCGGGAAACGGTTCAGACGCAATGCGCATCATGGCCTCACGTACCCCTAACAACGGAGTTGCCATGAACAGCCGTCGATTCTTCCAGGGCCTGGCCATCGCCGTGCTGGCGATCGCCACCACCGCCCCGGCGCTGGCGCGCGATGACGACCGCGGCCGTGACCGTGGCCGCCAGCATTACGATCGCGACTGGCGCGATGACCGCCGTGACGATCGCCATGATCGCCGCGACGACCGCCGCGACCAGCGCCATGCCTACCGCAGCGGTTACCGGGATGGTCGCCGTTACGATGATCGCTACGACCGCCGTTACGACGATCGCCGCTACTACGCGCCGCCGCCGCGCGTCGTCTATCGCCCGGCGCCCGGTTACCACCGCTGGGCCAAGGGCCAGCGCTACCGCGACTACTACCGTGGCCCGGTCCACGTGGTGAACGATTACGACTACTACGACCTGCGTCGTCCGCCCCGTGGCTACCACTGGGTGCGGGACGACCGCGGCAACATGCTGATGGTGGCCATCGCCACCGGCATCATCGCCGACCTGATCCTGCACCACTGAGCCGGACCCCTCCGGCCACGGGAAAAGCGCGCTCCGGCGCGCTTTTCCTTTTCCGGGCAGGGGAGAGGGCGGGTCGTGGCCGGCCCCCCGGCGGGATACAATCGGGAACCCCGCCCGCTCTAGCCCCGGAGACCCGATGTTCCCGCGCGACGCCCGCATCGAAACCTACGATCCCGAACTGGCCCAGGCCATCGCCCATGAGGCGCGCCGGCAGGAGGATCACGTCGAGCTGATCGCCAGCGAGAACTACGCCAGCCCGCGCGTGCTGGAAGCACAGGGCAGCGTGCTGACCAACAAGTACGCCGAGGGTTACCCGCACAAGCGCTACTACGGCGGCTGCGAGTACGTCGACATCGCCGAGCAACTGGCGATCGACCGCGTGAAGCAGCTGTTCGGCGCCGACTACGCCAACGTGCAGCCGCATTCCGGCTCGCAGGCCAACCAGGCCGTGTACTTCGCCCTGCTGCAGCCGGGCGACACCATCCTGGGCATGAGCCTGGCCCACGGTGGCCACCTGACCCACGGCGCCAAGGTCAACGCCTCGGGCAAGATCTTCAACGCCGTCCAGTACGGCGTGAACGACCAGGGCCTGATCGACTACGACGAAGTCGAGAAGCTGGCGCTGGAGCACAAGCCGAAGATGGTCGTGGCCGGTTTCTCCGCCTATTCGCAGGTGGTGGATTGGGCACGTTTCCGCGCCATCGCCGACAAGGTCGGCGCCTACCTGTTCGTCGACATGGCGCACGTCGCGGGCCTGGTCGCCGCCGGCGTCTATCCGAACCCGCTGCCGCACGCGCACGTGGTCACCTCGACCACCCACAAGACGCTGCGCGGCCCGCGCGGCGGCATCATCGTGGCCAAGGGTGCCGGCGAAGAGATCGAGAAGAAGCTGCAGAGCATCGTCTTCCCGGGCATCCAGGGTGGTCCGCTGATGCACGTCATCGCGGCCAAGGCCGTGGCCTTCAAGGAGGCGCTGGAGCCGGAGTTCAAGAGCTACCAGGCGCAGGTCGTGAAGAACGCCCAGGCGATGGCGAAGACGATCATCGCGCGCGGTTACAAGATCGTCTCCGGCGGCACCGAGAACCACCTGATGCTGGTCGACATGATCGGCAAGGACGTCAGCGGCAAGGACGCGGAAGAGGCGCTGGGCAAGGCGCACATCACCGTCAACAAGAACTCCGTGCCGAACGATCCGCGCAAGCCCTTCGTGACCTCGGGCCTGCGCATCGGCACCCCGGCCGTGACCACGCGCGGCTATGGCGAACAGGACTGCATCGACCTGGCCAACTGGATCTGCGACGTGCTCGACGCGCCGAGCGACGAAGCGGTGCTGGCCAGGGTGCGCGATAGCGTCACCGCGCAGTGCCGCAAGTATCCGGTTTACGGCAGCTGAGAGCCGGTTGCATGCGCGGACGCACACTACCGCCAAGACGGATCGAGAGCGCCACGCTCCTGGCCCTCTTCGCGGTGGCGTCGTTGGGTCTGCCGGCCTCAGCGGCTGACACTGTGCTGAAGGAGCCCGTGTTCACCGCGCCTGAGGCATATGTGGAATCTGCGCCGGCGGGCTACTTCCCATGCAAGAAGGGATTGACGGCCCTGGTGACCCACGCCGAGTTCCGTAGGTTCGCGTATCGCAATGAGGTGTGGCCACAGGAGGATGGGGTCGATCTCTCCCGTGCCTCCTGGTCCGCGGCGCGGATGCTTCGCGTTCCGACGATGAATTTTGCCTTCGCCGGCAAGGCGCGACATGGTTTCCGGGCGCAGGTCTACGTCCTGGTTGACGGCGAAGGTCAGGTGCTGGACAAGCTGGTGACCTGCAGTACCGCTCCGGTATACAACGACGCCTTGTTGGCGTTGATCGATGGGTTCAGGTTCGAGCCCTCGCGTTACAAGGGTCGCGGCCTCCATAGCGTGATGCCCGTAGACTTCGAGAACTGACATGCACTGCCCCTTCTGCCAGCACACCGACACCCGCGTGATCGATTCGCGCGTGTCCGAGGACGGCGCCACGATCCGGCGCCGTCGCGAGTGCGAGGCCTGCGGGGAGCGATTCTCGACGCTGGAGAACATCGAGATCAAGTTGCCGGCGGTCATCAAGGGCGATGGCCGTCGTGATGCGTTCGATGCGCGCAAACTGCGCGCCGGTTTCGACCGCGCGTTGCAGAAGCGGCCGGTGTCGGAAGAACAGATCGAGGCCGCGGTGCGCGCGGTGGTGCACAGCATCCGCATGAGCGGCGAGCGCGAGATCGCCTCGCGCAAGATCGGCGAGTTCGTGATGAACGAGCTGCGCAAGCTCGACCACGTGGGTTACGTGCGCTTCGCGTCGGTGTACCGCAGCTTCGAGGATGTCGCCGATTTCCGCGAGGAGATCGAGAAGCTGGAGCGCGACCTGCCGGCCGGTGCCGGGCAGCTCTCGCTGCTGGGCGGCGACGTCGTCCCGTTCGACAAGCACGCGGACAAGAACAAGAAGCGCTGAGCCGTGCGCATCGACGCGATCGGCCTGCACCCGCAGCACATTCCGGACCTCGCCGCCTGGCACCACGCCGAGTGGGGGCCGCTCTACGACGACTGGACGCTGGAAGCGGCGACGACCGAACTGGCCGATCACGCGACGCGCACGTCGTTGCCTACCACGCTGCTGCTCATGGACGGCGACACGCTGCTGGGGTCGGTCAGCCTGCTGGTCGAGGATGCACCGGCATTGCAGGACCGTGGCAGTCCATGGCTGGGCAGTCTCTACATGCGGCCCGAGACGCGAGGGCGGGGTGGCGGACGCGTGCTGGTCGACGCGGCTGTCGCGCATGCGGCCGGCGAGGGCGTTGCGGTGTTACGGCTGTTCACGCTGTGGCACGAGGACTTCTATGCCGCGCTCGGTTGGCAGGTCGAAGAGCGCACGGTGTTGCACGGTACGCCGGTCGTGATCATGTCGATCGTGCCCGCCGAGCGGGTGGCGCATACTGGCGCCCCTTCGTCGCACGGCTGACGCATGTCCATCGCCTTCTCCGCCTTCGACCACCAGTCCATGGCGCGCGCGCTGCGCCTGGCAGAGCGCGGTGCCTACACGACGCGGCCCAACCCCATGGTGGGTTGCGTGATCGCGCAGGGCGAAGAGACCGTCGGCGAGGGATGGCACCAGAAGGCAGGCGAGCCGCATGCCGAAGTGTTCGCCTTGCAGGCGGCCGGAGATCGTGCGCGTGGTGCGACCGCCTACGTCACCCTGGAGCCTTGCGCACACACCGGACGCACCGGCCCCTGCGCCGATGCGCTGATCGCCGCGGGCGTGGGCCGCGTGGTCGCGGCCATGCGAGACCCCTTCCCGCAGGTGGATGGTGCGGGTTTCGACAAGCTGACCGCGGCCGGCATCGTGGTGCAGTCGGGCCTGATGGAAGCCCAGGCGCGGCGCTTGAACCGCGGGTTCCTGTCGCGGATCGAACGAGGGCGGCCGTGGGTGCGGATCAAGCTGGCGACCAGCCTGGATGGCCGCACGGCGATGGCCAACGGCGATTCGAAGTGGATCAGCGGCGAGGCCTCGCGCCGCGACGTGATGCGCTGGCGCGCCCGCGCCGGTGCGATCCTGACCGGCGCCGGCACGGTGCTGGCCGATGATCCGTCGCTGACGGTGCGCTTCGGCGACGACACCGCGTTCGACCCGCCACTGCGCGTGGTGCTGGACCCCGGGCTGGCGACCGTTGCCCGTGGCAACGTGCGCCAGGGCGGCGCGCCGACCCTCTATGTGCATACCGCCGACGCCAAACCGCCGCGCGAAACCGACGTGCAGCGGGTGGTGGCGCCGGCCACGGGCAGCAACTTCGATCTCAAGGCAGTGCTGGAGCTGCTGGCGCAGCGCGGGGTGAACGAACTCCACGTGGAAGCCGGCGCCACCCTGGCCGGTGCGTTCCTGGCGGCCGGTTTGGCCGACGAGGTGCTGCTGTACATGGCGCCGGTGCTGCTGGGCGACCAGGCACGGCCGCTGTTCGGCGGCCTGGGCATCCAGGCGATGGCGGAGCGGCTGAAGCTGGAGATTGTGGACAGCCGCATGATTGGCGAAGATCACCGCCTCCTGCTGCAACCTGCCCGCTGACGCTCGCCATGGTGGCCTTCAAGGACCATTTTTCCGGGGTCGCCGACGTCTACGTCGCCTCCCGCCCCACGTATCCCGATGCGTTGTACGACGTGATCGCCGACGCCGTGCCCGCGACTGCCCATGTGTGGGAGCCGGGCGCCGGCAGCGGACAGGCCACGCGCGGCCTGGCGACCCGTTTCGCCCATGTGCACGCCACCGACCCCAGCGCGGCGCAGATCGAGCGCCATTGGGCGCAGGGGCAAGCGGGCGGCAACGTCAGCCTGGCCGTCGAACCGGCGGAGACGACCGCGTTGGCGGACGCCAGCGTGGACCTGGTCGCCGTGGCGCAGGCGCTGCACTGGTTCGGCCGCTATCGCTTCTTCGCCACCTGCGAGCGCGTACTGCGCCCGGGCGGCGTGCTGGCGGCCTGGACCTACCAGGACATCATCTTCGAGGACGATCTGGCCGAAGCGGCCGAGAAGGTCCGCGACGACATCGACCCGTACTGGCCGCCGGAACGCGCCGACGTTGACATGGGTTACGGCGACTACGTGTGGCCGTTCGAGATCATCTCCACGCCGCGGCTGTGGCTGACCGCCGAATGGAACCTGCCCACCCTGCTGGGGTATTTCGGCAGCCTGTCGGCCACCGGCAGCTACCGCGCGGCCACGGGCGAGGATCCGGTCTACGCCCACACGCCGGCCCTGGCCGAGGTCTGGGGCGATCCGCAGCGGGTGCGCACCATGCGCTGGCCGCTGATCCTGCACCTGCGCCGCAAGCCGGCCTGAAACCGCCGCGGAACACTCCGTTCGCCGGCCTGCGCCGGAGGCGCGGTGTAGAATGCGCGGGCCGGTTCGCCGGCACACCACCAACGACGTCTTCAGGGCGGGGTGCGATTCCCCACCGGCGGTAGGTGGCGCGTCCCGTGGGGCGCCCATGAGCCCGCGAGCGCCTTCGGTCCAGCCGAAGGGTCAGCAGATCCGGTCAGATGCCGGAGCCGACGGTCATAGTCCGGATGAAAGAAGACGGCATCGCCGAACCGCGCGGAAGCGCGGCGTCGTGCGCCTGCCTTCGCGCCCGGAGGCGTCTCCGCTTTGCTTTCGCGAGAGACGTTGCATGCCTTCCACGCTTCCCACCGCTTTCCCCGTCCTCCTGCAGGAGGCCTGCTGATGTTCACCGGCATCATCGAAGGCGTCGGCCGCATCGCGGCGCTGGAACCCGTCGGCGGCGACGTCCGCCTGACCGTGGCGGTGGGCACGCTGCCGTTCGACGCGGTGCAGCTGGGCGAGAGCATCGCGGTCAACGGCGTATGCCTGACCGTGATCGCGTTCGACACCGCCAGCTTCCAGGCCGACGCCTCCACCGAAACCCTCTCGCTGACGACGCTCGGCGGCCTGGCCGCAGGCGCGCTGGTGAACCTGGAGCGGGCGATGCGCCCGACCGACCGCCTCGGCGGCCACTTGGTCAGCGGCCATGTCGACGGCGTCGGCCGCGTGCTGTCGGTGCACGAGGATGCGCGAGCGCAGCGCTGGCGATTCGCCGCCTCGGCACCGCTGTTGAAGTACATCGCGAAGAAGGGCTCGATCTGCGTCGATGGCGTGAGCCTGACGGTCAACGAGGTGGACGGCGAGGGCTTCGAAGTCGCGTTGATACCGCACACGGTGTCGCACACCGCGTTCTCGCAGACCGCCGTCGGTGATGCGGTGAACCTGGAAATCGACCTGGTCGCGCGCTATGTCGAGCGCCTGCTGGGCGAGAGGAGCGGCGCATGAACTTCGCCCCGATTCCCGAGCTGCTGGAAGAAATCCGCAACGGCCGCATGGTCGTCATCGTCGACGACGAGGACCGCGAGAACGAAGGCGACCTGATCATGGCGGCCGAGCTAGTCAAGCCGTCCGACATCAACTTCATGGTCACCCACGCGCGCGGCCTGGTCTGCCTGTCGCTGACCCGCGAGCACTGCACGCAACTGGGCCTGGCGCCGATGGTGCAGACCAACACGGCGCAGTTCCACACCAACTTCACCGTCAGCATCGAGGCGGCCGAGGGCGTCACCACCGGCATCTCCGCCTACGATCGCGCGCACACGGTGCGCACCGCGGTGCGTCCCGATGCGAAGCCCACCGACCTCAGCCAACCCGGCCATATCTTTCCGTTGATCGCCCAACCTGGTGGCGTACTCACCCGCGCCGGCCATACCGAAGCCGCCAACGACCTGCCGTTGCTCGCGGGCCTGGAGCCGGCCGGCGTACTGGTCGAAGTGCTGAACCCGGACGGCACCATGGCGCGGCGTCCGGAACTGGAAGTGTTCGCGCGCGAGCACGGCCTGAAGATGGGATCGATCGCCGACCTGATCGCCTATCGGCTGGCCACGGAACACACCGTGGAGCGTATCGACGAGCGCGAGATCGAGACCGAGTTCGGTCCGTTCCGGTTGGTGACCTACCGCGATCGCATCGCCCACGACCTGCATTTTGCCCTGGTTCGCGGCGCGCCCGACAAGGCCACGCCGACGTTGGTGCGCGTGCAGGTGGAGAACCCGTTGAGCGACCTGCTGCACTGGCGGCGCGACGATTTCGGCGTGCATGCGACCGATGCGCTGCGCGCGATCGCGGCCGAAGGGCAGGGCGTGATGGTGGTGCTCTCCGAGCCCCGCAACGCCGAGGCCCTGCTGGCCCGCCTGCGCAAACAGCCTGAAGTGCGCGCCAATGCCAAGGACGTGGGCCAGTGGCGACGCAACGGCGCCGGCGCACAGATTCTGGCCGACTTGGGCCTGGGCCGGCTGCGCGTGCTCGGTACGCCGCGCCGGCAGGTAGGCCTGGCCGGGTTCGGCCTCGACGTGGTCGAGTACGTCCAGCCATGACCCCCGGACCGGCCGGTCGCCCCGGCTGGTAGACTTCCCCACCCCCAAGGAACCCGCCATGTCCCACTACGAAGGCGATCTGCGCGCGCCCGACGGCGCCCGCTTCGCGATCATCGCCAGCCGCTGGAACCCGCGCATCACCGATGTGCTGGTGGCCGGTGCGCGCCAGAGCCTGGCCGGCAATGGCGTGGGCGAGGCATCCGTCGACGTGGTCCGCGTGCCGGGCGCCTGGGAAATCCCCGTCGCCGCCGCGCGTCTTGCGGCAGGCAGCAAGCACGCCGCGATCATCGCCCTGGGTTGCGTGATCCGTGGCGACACGCGCCACTACGAGCATGTCGCCGATCGCTGCGCCGAAGGCCTGATGCGCGTGCAACTGGATACCGGCGTGCCCGTGCTGAACGGCGTGCTGGCGGTGGAGCGCATCGAGGACGCGGAAGCGCGCGCCGGTGGCAGCCACGGCAACAAGGGTGAAGAAGCGGCGCTGGCCGCCATCGAGATGGCGCACCTGCTCGCGCAGCTGTCCTGATCTTCCGAACGTAACGAACACGCAGCACAGGAGCCACCGTGAGCCGACATCCCCATTCCAACCGCAAGGACGGCGTCGATCCGGTCACCCGTGCGCGCGCCCGTCGCCGCGCCTTGCAGGCCGTCTACGCGTGGCAGATGTCGGGGGGCGAGGTCGGCCAGGTGATCGCGCAGTTCGCGCACGAACAGGCGCACGAGATCGCCGACCTCGAGTATTTCGAGGACCTGGTGCGCGGCGTCGTGCGGCACCGCGCGTCGCTGGACGAGGCGCTGCTGCCCTTCCTCGATCGTGCCGTCGAAGAAGTCGACCCCATCGAGCGCGCCGTGCTGCGCATCGCCGCTTACGAACTGATCCATCGCCTGGACGTGCCGTACCGCGTGGTCATCAACGAGGCCATCGAAACCACCAAGCGTTTCGGCGCCGAACACGGGCACACCTACGTCAACGGCGTGCTCGACCATGCCGCCGTCGACTGGCGCCCGGCCGAGGCGCAGGCGCGGCGCTGACGTGGCGAAGGGCGGCGCGCACGACGTGACCTGCCTGCACGGCTGACGCCATGGGCGCCGGCGAGTTCGACCTGATCGCCCGCATCCGTGCTCGCGCGGGCACGCGCGACGACATCGTGCTCGGCATCGGCGATGACGCTGCGTTGTTGGCACCGCCGCCGGACAGGCAGCTGGTCGTCACCGCCGATACGTTGAACATCGGCGTGCATTTCCCGGAAAGCACCTCGCCAGCCGACATCGGCTGGAAGGCGTTGGCGGTGAATCTCTCCGACCTGGCGGCGATGGGCGCGGAACCCGCCTGGTGCACGCTGTCGCTGTCGTTGCCGCAGTCCGATCCGACGTGGATCGATGCATTCCTCGATGGCTTCCTCGCGCTCGCCGCGCGGCATGGCATCGCCCTCGTCGGCGGCGACACCACGCGCGGACCGCTGTCGGTGTCGGTGACGGCGATGGGCCTGGTCGTGCCCGGCCGCGCCTTGCGCCGCGACGGTGCGCGCGTCGGCGACGACGTCTGGATCACCGGCACGCTCGGCGATGCCGCCGGCGGTCTCGCTCACCTGGAGCGTCCCTCGTCACTCCTGTTGCGTGGCCGCCTGGATCGTCCTACGCCGCGCGTGGACGCAGGCCGCGCCCTGGTCGGCATCGCGACCGCCTGTGTCGATGTCTCCGATGGATTGCTCGCCGACCTCGGGCACATCTGTGGGCGCAGTGGCGTGGGCGCACAGGTGGACGTCGACACGCTGCCGGCGTCCGACGCGCTGCGGACCTCGTTCGATGACGCCCATCGCCTTGCGCTGCAGGCCAGTGGCGGCGACGACTACGAGCTGTGCTTCACTGCACCCACAGAAGAGCGCGAGCGCATCCTCGCGCTGGCGTCGCGGCTCGACCTGCCGATGACGCGCATCGGCGGCATCGTGGAAGGCGAAGCGGTGCAAGCGCTGCGGCGTGATGGGCAACCCTGGCAGCCGGTGCGACGGGGCTACGACCACTTCGACAGCGTCTAGCGACGCTCCCGCATTCAACCCTGGCGTGGCGGTAATACCTTGCCCGGATTGAGGATGCCATCCGGGTCCAGGGCTGCCTTCACCGCGCGCATCGCTTCCAGCGTGGAGGCGGTGAATGCATCTGTCATGAAATCGCGCTTGCTCAGGCCGATGCCGTGTTCGCCCGACAGTGTGCCGCCGAGCGCCAGCACCTGCGTGAAGACCTTCGGCAATGCGGCGTGCGCGCGCGCCGTCTCGGCGGCATCGCTGTCGTCGTACATGAGGTTGACGTGCAGGTTGCCATTGCCGGCATGGCCGAACACGACGATGGGCAGGTCCACGTCCGACGCCAGCGCCTCCATGGCGGCCACCAGGTCGGGGATGCGCGATACCGGTACCACCAAGTCTTCGTTGATCTTGCCGGGCTTGATCGTACGCAGCGCCGGCGAAAGCGCACGACGCGCGGCCCACAGTCGGTCGCGCGCGCTGCCATCGGTGGCGACATCCAGCGCGATCATGCCGTCGCCCTCCGCCGCCTCGGCGAGGGCCTGCAGCGCATAGGGCAGCGTGTCGTCGTCGCCGTCGGCTTCGACCAGCAGCATCGCACCCGCCTCGGGCACGTCGCTGCCGTTGCGGCGGATCAGCGCGATCGCGCTGCGATCCATGAACTCGAGCATGGCCGGTGTCGCCGGCCGCGCCATGATCCGCGAGACCGCCGCCGCGGCGGTGGCAGCATCGCGATAGAGCACACGCAAACCGGCCTGGGCGCGCGCACGGGGCGCGAGCTTCAGCGTCGCTTCGACGATCAACGCCAACGTACCTTCGCTGCCGACGATCAGATGGGTGAGGTCGTAACCGGTCGCATCCTTGGTGTAGGCGCCGCCGCAGCGGATCAGCTCGCCCGCGCCCGTCACCGCAACCAGCCCCAGGACATTGTCGCGCGCGGTGCCGTACTTGACCGCGCGCGGGCCCCCGGCGTTGGTCGCAAGATTGCCGCCCACGCTGCAAAGGTCCGCGCTGGACGGGTCCGGTGGCCAGAACAGGCCCCGCGGCATCAGCACCTGCTGCAGCTCGCCGTTCAACACGCCGGGTTCCACCACCACGCAGCGATCGGCTGCGCGTACCTCGAGGATGCGGTTCATCCGCGAAAACGACACCACCACGCCGCCCTGCGTGGGTACTGCCGCACCGGTGGTGCCGGTGCCAGCCCCGCGCGCGATGATCGGCACGCCGTGCATGCGGCATGCGCGCACCAGCGCGACCACATCGTCGGGCGTGCGTGGCAACGCGACGGCGGCAGGCATGGCCCATCGGCGCGAATCATCGCCGCCGAACGGACGGCAGGCATCGCCGGTCAGCCAGCCATCACTTAGTCGGGCCGACATCGCGGCGTGCAGGTCGGGGGGCAGCGTTGCATCCATGGGCGCATTCTACGGATTCGTCGCGCGGCGTCCTGCATTGATGCTGTAGCGGCATGTGCTGATGTCGGATCGCCATGTTCGCGCGCAAGGGCGCGTCAGGCCCGGTAAATCAACGGCTGCGGGGAAGCATGTGCCCCGCGTCGTCATTCGACAGGGCCGCGCTAACCGATTCCTTACAACCATCGCGAACGTGCCTGATAGAAAACGCCGGCCCAACCGACCGGAGAGACACCATGCGCATCACCATCGTGGGAGCGGGATTCAGCGGCAGCACGCTGGCGACCTTGCTGGCATCGACCGACGCCAGCGCACCGGACGTCTGCCTGGTCGGTGTGGACGAGACGTTCGCGCGCGGCGTCGCGTATGGCGAGGCCCGCCCCGAGCATCTGCTGAACGTGCGGGCAGGACATCTCGGTGCGCAGTACGACGATGCCGTCGGGTTCGCGCGCTGGTTGAGCCTGGGCGAACGGGGCAAGGACGAGTTCCTGCCGCGCGTCGCGTACGGCGACTATCTTGCGGAACGCCTGCGCGAGGCCAACGAAACGGCCGGGAATCTGTCGCTGGTGCGGCAGGAGGCCATCGCGGTCAGTCGCGTAGGCGACGGCTTCCGCGTGCATCTGGACGATGGCGGCTATTTCGCCAGCGATCGCGTGGTGCTCGCCGTCGGTGCGCTGCCGCCGCAACGGTTGGCCGGCATCGGCCCGCGGCTGGCGCATAGCGCACGCTACATCGGCTGGCCGTGGCAGGACGATGCGCTGGATCGTATTCCCCCCGATGCGCGCGTGCTGATCGTCGGCACCGGCCTGACGATGGCCGATGTGGCAGCCACGCTCGTTGCGCGCGGGCATCGCGGCGCGTTGACCGCGATCTCGCGCCACGGATTGCTGCCCCAGGCCCATGCAGCGGTGCCGGGCGAGGCGATCGAGCTTCCCCCCAGCGTGCAGATCGCCCTGCGTGGGCGCAGCGTACGCGTGCTGCTCGCTGCGGTGCGTTCTGTCGTGCGCGTGGCGCCGGACTGGCGCAGCGTCGTGGATGCGCTGCGACCGCATACCCAAGCGTTCTGGCGCAGCCTGCCTGCTGGCGAACGTGCGCGCTTCCTGCGCCACCTGCGTTCGTACTGGGAAGTGGCCCGCCATCGCATCGCGCCGCGCGTCGCCGACACCCTGTCCGCGTTGCAGGCCAGTGGCCAACTGCGCGTGCGCGCCGCCCGCCTGCTGCGCGCCGGCCTGCGTGCGCAGGGCGCGGAGGTGCTGCTGCGCGGGCGTGGCCAGGACCCCGTCGATGTCGAGCAGTACGACTACATCATCCGCGCGACAGGACTCGATACCGACATCGTCCGCAGCACGCATCCGTTGGTCTCGCACCTGGTCGAGGCAGGCCTGCTGGCGGCGGATCCGCATGGCCTCGGCGTGCAGGCGGACGACGACCTGCAGGTGCGCGATCGTCAGGGCGAGGTCATACGCGGGCTGTTCTGCCTCGGCCCGCTGTTGCGTGGGCAGCTGTGGGAAATCACGGCCATCCCCGAACTGCGCGCCGCGGCCGCTGCGCTGGCGGTGCGACTGCAGGAAACCCCGCGCGCAGGCATCGCGCGACGTGGTGCGGTGGCGCGGGAACTCGCCCTGTCCGCAGGCCTGTAGGAGTCAGGCGTCGTCCGCGCGGAACGCGTCGCGGATCCACTCCAGGCGAGGCGCGGTGGGATCGCCGTCGGCGTCGATGACGTCGAACCGGCACGGTGCGTCGGTGTACTTCGGATGATCCTGCAGGAAACGCAGCGCTGCGTGGATCAACCTGCGGCGCTTGCCGGTGTCGATTGATGCCGCACCGCCGCCGAAGGCGCGAGAGCGCCGGTAGCGGACTTCGACGAACACCACGGTTGCGTTGCCGGCGACGGTGCTGTCGAGCATCACCAGGTCCAGTTCACCGCCGCGGTAGCTCGCGTTCGCGGCGATCTCGATGAGTCCTGCCTTCAGCAGCAGGGCGCTGGCCGCAGCTTCGGCCGTGCGCCCGTCGGTACGGCGGTCAGCCGCCATCCGCGACGGGCACGGCCTGGCCGCCGCTGAAGGTCGACCACGACGGCGCGCGCACGACGTTGCCGAAACCATCGAGTTGCAGGCGGCCGGTGGCGCCGCGGATGTCGGTGTTGGCGCCCAGCGCGAGCTTTTCCAGATACGCCGTCAACAACCAGGCGTCGTAACCGAAGGCGAACAGGCGGGCAGCCGGGCCACGCGCCGTCGGCACGCGTTCGCCGGTCATGCTCGCCGCCGGCAGCGCGGGCACGCCGCGCGAGGTCCAGGTCTCGGTGGGGAACACGATGCCGTCCAGCGCCGCGTCGTCTTCCGCCTTGCCGGTGCCCGAGGTCAGCTGCGAAGTCCCCACGCGGGTCTTGCCGCCCAGGCCGGCCAGCGCGAGCTGCGGCGTCAGGCTGCGCGCGGTACCGCCACGCACCGCCAGGAACACGGCATCCACGCCTTCCTGCGCGGCGGCGGCGAGCGGCGCGGACAGGTCGCCCGGGGTCTCGGGCACGCTGATCACGCGCGCGACCTTGCCGCCGCGTTCGACGAAACGTTCGCGGAACGCCTGCGAGGCGCGACGGCCGTTGTCGTCGCTGCCTTCGATGATCAGCACGGTCTTGCGCTCGCGCGCCCGCACGTACTCGGCGGCGGCGATGCCGTCGTCTTCCGGCGCCAGCGAGAAGCCGGCCTTGCCATCAGGCGGCGGCACGGTGCCGCGGTTGAGCACCAGCATCGGCACCGCGAGATTGGGTTGCTGGAACAAGGCGCTCACTTCATCGCGACCCAGCGGGCCGACCACGAAGTCCGCGCCTTCCGCGGCGGCGCGCGCATACGCCGCCGTTGCACCGGCGGCCGTGCCGGTGGTGTCGTAGAACTGGATCTCCGGACGGCGGCGGCGCTCGCCGTAGTAGCCGGCCAGCAGTCCGTCGCGCACCGGTGCGGCCGCGGTGGCCAGGTTGCCCGACAGCGGCAGCAGCACGGCCAGCTTCATCGGCGGGCGATAGCCGTCCGCATCCGCGGCAGGGCGATTGCCGGCGTCGAAATGCCATTGGTTGCCACGATCGAACGGGCGCGGCAGGGGCAGGCCGCGACGCTGCAGTGCGCGCCCGGCGAAGTTGTACAGCGGGTCGCCGGCCGGCAGCGTGGCGGCATCGCGGGCGAGGGTGGCGTCGTCGAGCGTGCCGAGCAGGCGATCGATCTCGCGCGCGTTGTCGCTGCGGGCCTGGCCACTGAGCGCACCGTCCTGGCGGGCGAGGGTGGCGGCGCTGGCGAACGCGGGCGAGACGCGAGCCGTCGAGGTGGCCGGTCCCGTTCCCGACGTGGTGGCGCAACTGACCAGCACGAAGGCCAGCATCAGCGCGGCGAGGGTCCGTCCTAGGCGCACGCGAGTGGAGATCGTGCGGGCATCGTGCAGGTCCATGGGCATCGTCGGCTTCAGGCAGGGGAACCGGCTACGATTCTACCCTCAGCCAAGGAACCCCACTGGAATGCCCGCCGGAACCCTGTTCATCGTCGCCACCCCGATCGGCAACCTGGGCGACCTGACCCCACGTGCGCTGGAGGTGCTGCGCTCGGTCGCCGCCATCTGCGCCGAAGACACACGGCGGAGCGGCCAGCTGCTGGCGCACTTCGGCGTCTCCACGCCGCTGGTGGCGCTGCATGAACACAACGAGGATGCCCTGGCGCAGCGGATCGTCGAACGCCTGCTGGCGGGCGATTCGCTGGCGCTGGTCAGCGACGCCGGCACGCCGCTGGTCAGCGACCCCGGGTTCCGCCTGGTGCGCGCCGCGCGCGCGGCCGGCATCAAGGTCAGCCCGTTGCCCGGCGCCTGCGCCGCGATCGCCGCCTTGAGCGTGGCGGGGTTGCCGAGCGACCGCTTCACGTTCGAAGGCTTCCTGCCGGCCAAGGCATCTGCGCGGCGCGAGCAACTCCAGCGCCTGGCAGGCGAAGCCCGCACGCTGGTGTTCTACGAGTCCTCGCACCGCATCGCGGAGTCGCTGGCGGACATGCGCGCCGCGTTCGGCGACGACCGGCCGGCCGTGATGGCGCGCGAACTGACCAAGCTGTTCGAAACCGTCCTCGATGGCACCCTGGCCGAGCTGCAGGCGCGCGTCGATGCCGACGACAACCAGCGCAAGGGCGAGTTTGTCGTCATGGTGCAGGGCGCGCCGGACGACGAGACGGCGCAGCTCGCCGAGGGTCGTCGCGTCTACGCGCTGCTCAACGCCCACCTGCCGCCGTCGGCGGCCGCCAAGCTCGCTGCCGAGATCACCGGCGCGCCGAGAAAGGAGTTGTATGGCGCGCGCTAGTGGGCCGTGTTGGTTGGCCTCGAATGAAAGGGGATGAAGATGAGAATGCGTGAACTGCTCGTGGCTGCCGTCGCGATGCTGGTCGTCGTGGCTGCATCGCCCGCCGCGATCGCGTGGACCCCGGCGGACGCCCGTGAGCGTTTTGGCCTGCTGGTGGCGGAGAGCCAGAAGGCCGATGACGCGCTGAATCCACTGCGTCTCGCCGAGCGCGGCCTGCCCCCGACCGGGGCCGTTTTCGTCGACCCCCAGAGCGAGGCCTTCGCCCGGCAGCTGGCGACGAACAAGCGTGCCGAACTGTCAGGCCTGGCCGGCATCGACCGCGCCTCCCTGGCCGAGAAGGACCAGATTGCCTATGACGCGTTCCGCTACCAGGCCGAGCAGGCGCTCGGCGAGATCGACAGCGGCGTCCATGCGATCCGCAACCTGGTGCCGCTGAACGCCTCCTTCGGTTTGCACGTCGAGTTCCCGGACTACCTGTCGGGCGCGCGCTTCAAGACGGTCGAAGACTACGAAGTGGGGCTGGCCCAGCTCGAGGGCTTCACCGACTTCATGCACCGCACGGTCGATCGAATGGAGCAGGGCATGGCCCAGGGCTATCACCCGCCCAAGGTGGTGGTGAACAACGTCCTGGCGCAGGTCGAGGCCTTCCTGAAGCTGCCGGTCGAGGAGAATCCCTTCTACGCCCCCGTAACGCGTTTCCCCGATGCCATGGGACCGGCGGACCGCGCGCGTCTGGAGGCCGCCTATCGCCGGACCATCGAGGGCCGCGCCACGCCGGCCTACAAGCGATGGCGCACGTTCCTGCGCGAACGCTATCTGCCGGGCGCCACCGATGGCGCAGGCCTGTGGGCGATGAAGGACGGCGAGCGGGTCTATGCGTCCCTGCTGGCCAAACACACCACCACCACGATGAGCGCGCAGCAGATCCACCAGCTCGGCGTGGCCGAAGTCGCCAGGATCCGCGCTGCGATGGAACAGGCGCGTCAGGCGGCCGGCTTCGACGGTGACCTGCCGGCCTTCTTCGAACACGTCCGCACCGGGCCCGAGTTCTACTATTCCGAACCGAAAGACCTCATCGACCACTTCGAACGCATCGAGAAAAAGGTCTGGGAGCGGATGCCTGAACTGTTCTCGCGTCGTCCGCGTGCCGAATTCGAGCTGCGTCCGCTGCCGGCGCTGGGGGACCAGAGGGGCACGGGCTACTACCGCGCCGGTCCGCCGGACGCGTCAGAGCCCGGCGTCCTGTACTTCAACATGGCCATGTTGAACACGCGTCCCATCCCGACCCTGGAGACCTTGCAGCTGCACGAAGGCGTGCCGGGCCACCACTACCAGATCTCACTGGTCCAGGAAGACGAGAGCCTGCCGGAGCTGTTGCGTTTCGGCCAGGTGCCGGCCACCGCCTACACCGAGGGCTGGGGCCTGTATGCCGAATCCCTGGGCCAGGAACTGGGCATGTTCACCGACCCCTACCAATGGTTCGGCCACCTGGACATGGAAATGCTGCGCGCCGTGCGCCTGGTGGTGGACACCGGTCTCCACGCGCTGCACTGGGACCGTCAACGCGCGATCGACTACATGCTGGCCAACACCTCCATGGCACCGCGCGACGTGGCGGTCGAGATCGACCGCTACATCACCAATCCGGGCCAGGCCTGCGCCTACAAGGTGGGTGAACTGAAGTTGCAGGAACTGCGTCGCCGCGCGACCGAACGCTTGGGCCCGGATTTCGACATCCGGCGTTTCCACGACCAGGTGCTGGACACCGGTGCCCTGCCGCTGGATGTGCTGGAAGCCAAGATCGACCGCTGGCTGATGTCGAGCGAGGCGGCGCAGTAGGCCTTGAGCGCGTTGCCTGTTCGGAGAGACTGCGTGATCTCGTTCTGCGTTCCAGCCTCTCGGCACGGGAGGCTCGGGACGCCTTGCTTTGGAGGTGAATCTGATGCGTCGTCGTGAACTGTTGGTCGGCGCCGTGGCGCTCGGCATGACGTGGCCCCTGGCCGCGCGCATGGCCAGTTCGATGCCTGCCTCCGACACGACGGGGGATGCGCCAGCCGAGGACGTCCGTCTGGCGGACCTGCTGCAACGCCATGCCCAGGCCCTGAAGGCAGAGGAGGGTGGGCCGGACCGTCTGGCCGACTATTCGCTGGCCGCACGCGCGCGTCACCGGCAGGCGACGGTGCGGCGCCTGGACGAACTGGGCAGGATCGACCGCGCCGCACTGTCGGCCGCCGCGGCCCTGGACTACGACACGGCCCGCTTCGTCTACGAGGCTATGGCGGACCAGTTCGGGCGCTACGGCTTTTCCGACATCAACCTGCGACCCAGCCCCTACGTCGTCAGCCAGATGAATGGCGCCTACTTCTGGTTGCCGGAGGATATCGGCGGACGCTCACCCATGAAGGACGCGGCGGATGCTGACCGCTATCTGGACAGGCTCGGCCAATTCGCCGTGGCCCTGGACCAGGAGACCGAACAGATCCGCCACGACGCCGGTCTGGGTGTCATCCCGCCGGATTTCATTCTGGCCAAGACCCTGAAACAGCTCGCGACCTTGCGCGATGCCGCGCCGACCGGCAATGCATTGACGACGTCGGCGCTCGCGCGTGCGCGCGATGCCGGGATTGCCGATCTGGACAGTCGCGCCTCCGCGATCTTCGTCGAGCGTATCGTGCCTGCCCTGCAACGCCAGGGCGAGGCGCTGGCGGCCTTGCTGCCCCGCGCAGACGATCGTGCAGGCATCTGGGCCAAGCCGGATGGCGAGGCTTACTACGCCTCGGCCCTGCATTCGAACACCACGGCCAGCTACGCGCCGGGCGAGCTGCATCAACTCGGCCTGGCTTGGGTGGCGGAACTGTCGGCCGAGATCGATCAGCTGCTGCATGCCCAGGGCCTGACCCGTGGATCGGTGGGTGAGCGCATGGCCGCCCTGGATCGCGACCCGCGCTTCCTCAAGCCGGATACGGAAGCGGGACGCCAGGCGATCATCGACTACGCCCGCGCGCACCTGGGTCGGGTCAAGGGCTTGCTGCCGCGTGGTTTCCACGTGATTCCGGATCGACCGGTCGAGGTGCAGCGCATCTCGCCCGCGATCCAGGACGGCGCGCCGGGCGCTTTCTACAGCGCCAGCGACGATCCCGCCCAGCCCTCGACCATCTACCTCAACCTGCGCTCGGTCGCGGAGAACGCCCTGTGGCGCATCCCGACCCTGCTGCACCATGAGGGGATACCCGGACACCATTTCCAGGACAGTGTCCTGCGCGAGGCTGGCGGGCTGTCGCTGTTCCGGCGGTCGGTGCGTTTCTCGGCCTGGACCGAGGGCTGGGCGTTGTATGCCGAACAACTGGCGGATGAGCTCGGTGCCTATGACGGCGATCCGGTCGGGCGCATCGGTTACCTGCAAGGCCAACTGTTCCGCGCCTGCCGCGTGGTCGTCGACACCGGCATCCATCACGCGCGCTGGACTCGCCAGCAGGCCATCGACTGGATGGTGGCCAACGCCGGCGAACATCGCGACGCCGCCGAGCGCGAGATCGACCGCTATTGCGTGTACCCGGGGCAGGCCTGCAGTTTCATGGTCGGCAAGCAGCAGATCGTTGCTTCGCGCGAGAAGGCCCGGCAGCGCTTGGGGGTGCGATTCGACACGCGCGCCTACAACGACTTCATCCTGGCGTCCGGGCCGCTTCCCATGGACGTCCTCGATGGTGCAGCGGCGCTGATGGCGGGAATCACTGGCGCGCCGCGCAAAGCGCTATAGGGCGCGGTGCCAGCCCTCTGAGCGCGCAGCCGGCCCCCATGTCTGCACAGCAGACATTGGGGTATTCGACGGCGAAGCCGTAGAATGCGCGTCGGCGGAGTCGGCCAGACAGTCGCGTCATTGGAAACAATGCCGAGGAAAGTCCGGGCTCCACAGGGCACGGTGCCAGGTAACGCCTGGGCGGCGCGAGCCGACGGAAAGTGCAACAGAAAGATACCGCCTAAGACTGCTTCGGCAGGACGGCAAGGGTGAAATGGTGCGGTAAGAGCGCACCGCGAGTCCGGCAACGGACCGGCACGGCAAACCCCACCGGGAGCAAGACCAAATAGGGAGGCTATGCTGCGGCCCGCAGTGTCTCCGGGTAGGTTGCTTGAGCGTAACGGTGACGTTGCGCCTAGAGGAATGACTGTCCACGACAGAACCCGGCTTACCGGCCGGCTCCGCCGCTTTCCAAAGCGCCAACGGCGCTTTGGAAAGCCCCAAGGTTTGCGACGCAAACCTCGGGCCCCGGCCGTTGGCCTCCACACCCCCGCTCGCGCGGTGCGCTCGCCGCCCCCTGACTCAGGGGGCTAGCAAAGGCGGTTGCGCTCGTTCTGAGCTGGGAGCGACGTAGTTCGCGATGGCGCTACGCCTCTGCGCCGATCCGCAACGTTGTCTCGCCCTCGAACACGCCGTCCGGACCGAAGCGCCGCTCGCTGATCCAGCCATGGCCCGCGTGGTCGATCGCGATGAGCGTGCTCGCGCGGGTGCCGTAGCGGGCATCGCGGATGAAGGCGGGCGAGAGCCTGCGTTCGAGTTCTACGCCCACGCCGGTATCGGGAAGGCGGTCGTCGGGTGCGGGTGTTTCGTCCGCCAACGCCTTCCATAAAGGATCGACACCGTCGTCGCCGGCGGCGATCCAGGTCGCCAGCCGCGCCTTCAGCGCCACCGTTTTCGGCCAGGGCTCGTCGAGGTCGCCGTTGGAGAGCCCGTGCACGCCCGGTGCCAACGGAATGCGGCGGGGTGTGGGGTAGTTGCTGAGGTACTCGCAGGTCGTCGCGTCGGCCAGTACCAGGTTGAAGGGGGCGAAGGACTCCGCTGCCACCAGCAGGCCGGCGCTGCGATGGTCGGCGCCGTCGGGCGAGGTCAGAAATCCGGTGGCGAGCTGGCCCCGGGAGGGTGCGCCCGGGACGACGATGGCCGGGTCGCGCACGTTGGTGACCACGGCCACCCGGCCTCGCCGGTCGGTGCCGGCCCAGGTGCCTCCCGACTGCAGGTCGCGGCCGGCCAGGATGTCCGCCGGTTCCGCCCAGGGGGCCAGCCCTGCGGTGGGGCGGGCATGGAATTCGTCCCGATTCCCAGCCAGCACAAGCCGCCAGCGGGGGTGGACGTTCCAAGCGAGCGCGACCAGGCACATGCCCCGATTCTGGACCCCCAGTCTGCGCACTTCCACTCCGCGCACCTCCGACAACAGGTGCGTCATGTGAAGCGACGGTCACCTCACTGAATCATCGCCCAATCTCAAAATTTGAGACGAAACAGCGACTTGTGGATAAGGCTTGAACAAGTCTCTGAAGTTTGCTGCAAGCCATTGATCCGCCAAGCGATTTCCCCTTCGGTTTCCTGTTGACAACCTTGTGCGCGGTGCTAAGGTGGGCAACAGAGGGAAAACCCGGGTTTTAGTGGTTTTTCGTGGTTCAATGACCGTCCAGCGGCAGATCGAAGGGCAGGGGTTGTGTTTCAAGGTGAGACCGCCATCACAGTGGACGACAAGGGACGGCTCGCGGTGCCCACCGCGTACCGCGATGTCGTTGCGCGCGACTGCGGCAACCGCCTGGTGATCACCTACAACCCGTTCGAAGCCGGCAGCCTCTATCTGTATCCCGAGAAGGTCTGGCAGCGCGTCCGCGATGACGTCAACAAGTTGCCCAGCACCCAGCGCGCCCACCGCAGCCTGCAATTGAAGCTGATCGGCGCGGCCTCTCCGGTGGAACTGGATGGCAACGGCCGCATCAGCATCCCCGCCAGCCACCGCAGCGCGGTGGGTATCGAGAAGAAAGCCGTGCTGCTGGGCATGGGCGAGAAGTTCGAGCTCTGGAGTGAGCAGGCGCACCACGCGCAGATCCGTCAGACCCTCACTGACGACGATCTGAGCGCACACATGCTCGAGCTGCGCTTGTGAGGACGGGTGACGGCAAGCGGCAGTCCGCGCCGGCCGGTCACCTCCCAGCGCTGCACTTGCCGGTGTTGTACACGCAGGTCATGGAAGGGCTGCAGGTGAAAGAGGACGGAACGTACCTGGACGGCACCTTCGGGCGCGGAGGCCACGCGCGCGGCGTGCTGCAACAACTCGGCCCGGGAGGCCGACTGCTGTTGATGGACAAGGATCCCGAAGCGATCGCGCATGCCGAACAGACGTTCGCGGGCGATGCGCGCGTGTCGATCTTCCGCGGCAGCTTCGCGTCCCTGGCCCAATGGGACGAAACCGCAGGCGGCCTGGACGGCGTGCTGCTGGACCTGGGCGTGTCCTCGCCCCAACTCGACGTCGCCGAGCGCGGCTTCAGCTTCGGCAAGGATGGCCCGCTGGACATGCGCATGGACCCCGAGTCCGGCGAGAGCGCAGCGGCATGGATCGCCCGCGCCGACGAACGCGAGATCGCCGACGTGCTGTGGACCTATGGCGAGGAAAAGCAAAGCCGCCGCATCGCGCGCGCCATCGTCGCCCGCCGCGCCACCCAGCCTTTCACCCGCACCGGCGACCTGGCCGCGGTGATCGCATCGGTGATGCCGCGCGGCGAGAAGATCCACCCGGCCACGCGCAGCTTCCAGGGCATCCGCATCCACATCAACCGCGAACTGGCGGATCTGGAAGCCGGTCTCGATGCCGCGCTGGCGCGACTCAAGGTCGGTGGCCGGCTCGCCGTCATCAGCTTCCACTCGCTGGAAGACCGCATCGTCAAGCAGTTCATCAACAAGCACGCGAAGGCGCCGCCGGCCAACCGTCGTCTGCCCGTCGCGGTGGACTTCGTGCCCACGCTGCGCGCCATCGGCAGCGGCCAGAAAGGCGAGCCCGACGAGGTGTCGACGAATCCGCGTGCCCGCAGCGCGGTGCTGCGCGTGGCCGAGAAGCTGGAGGCCGCGGCATGACGCGCTTCCTGCTCGTCGTCCTGGTGTTGGCCAGCATCGCCTCGGCGATCGGGGTGGTCTATGCGCGCCACCGCCACCGCGTGCTGTTCGACGAGGTGACGCGGCTGGAGCGCGCGCGCGACGAATTGAACGTCGAATTCGGTCGCCTGCAGCTGGAGCAGGCGACCGTCGCCGAGGCGACCCGCATCGACCAGATCGCCCGCGTGCGTCTGGGCATGAAGTCGCCGGAAGCGGCCGACATCGTGGTGGTGCGTCCATGAACGCCGCGCCGGCCAAGAACCGCAACCGCGCGCGCTTCAACCTGCGCGGTCGCCTGGCGCTGGTGCTGGGCGCCATGGGCCTGTGCTCGATCAGCCTGGTCGGGCGCGCGGCGTACGTGCAGCTGATCAACCACGATTTCTACCAGCGCCAGGGCGATGCGCGCTTCCTGCGCGAGATCCCGATCCCGACCTCGCGCGGCATGATCACCGACCGCAACGGCGAGCCGGTGGCGGTGTCCTCGCCGGTGGAATCGGTGTGGGGCAATCCGCAGGAACTGCTGAAGGCGCCCGACCGCTTGCCCGAGCTGGCGCAGGCGCTGGGCGTGCCGCTCGACCACCTGACCAACCGGCTGTCGCAGAAGGCCGACAAGGAATTCCTGTACCTCAAGCGCCGGATCAATCCGGACGAGGCGCAGAAGATCCTGGCGCACAAGATTCCCGGCGTGTTCTCGCAGCGCGAGTTCCGTCGCTTCTATCCGCAGGGCCCGGCGATGGCCCACGTGCTGGGCTTCACCAACATCGACGACCGCGGCCAGGAAGGGCTGGAACTGGCCTTCGACGAATGGCTCAGCGGCACGCCGGGCGCGCAGAAGGTGATCCGCGACAACCGCGGCCGCATCGTCGAGAACGTGGACCTGATCCGCTCCGCGCAGCCGGGCAAGGACCTGACGCTCAGCATCGATCGCCGCATCCAGTACCTCGCGCACCGCGAGTTGCGAAATGCGCTGCTCGAACACCAGGCCAGCAGCGGCTCGATCGTGATCATGGACGTCGCCACCGGCGAAGTGCTCGCGATGGTCAACCTGCCGACCTACAACCCGAACGCGATCGAGCGGGTGAAGCCGGATGCGCGGCGCAACCGCGCGCTGACCGACATGATCGAGCCGGGTTCGACGATGAAGCCGCTGACGGTGTCCACGGCATTGAAGGCCGGCGTGGTCACGCCTTCCACGCTGATCAACACCAACCCCGGCTACATGGCGTTGAACAGCCGCTACACCATCCGCGACGTGCCACGTAACAACGGCGTGCTGACCGTCACCGGTGTGATCACCAAGAGTTCGAACATCGGGTCGATCAAGATCGCAGAGAAGCTGCAGAACACCTACTTCTACGACAGCATCCACAGCTTCGGCTACGGACAGAAGCCGGGTAGCGGCTTTCCGGGCGAATCGGCCGGCGTGCTTGCGCCGCCGGATCGTTGGAACGGCCTGCAGAAGGCGACCATGTCGTACGGCTACGGCCTGGCTGTGACGCCGCTGCAGATCGCGCGCGCGTACTCGGCGCTGGGCAATGGCGGCCGGCTGGTGACACCGACCTTCGTGAAGGGCCAGCGTGCGGAGGCACCGCAGGTCCTGGATCCGGCGATCGCACGCGAAGTCGTCGGCATGATGGAAACGGTCGTGACCCAGGGCGGCGCCAAGCGCGCCGGGGTGCTGGGTTATCGCGTGGCGGGCAAGACCGGTACCGCCCGCATCGCGGCCGGCGGCGGCTACGCGAAAGGACGCTACGCCTCGTTCTTCGCTGGCCTGGTGCCGGCCAGCAATCCGCGCTTCGCCGCCGTCGTGGTGATCAACGATTCGCAGGAAGGCGGCTATTACGGTGGCCTCGTTGCCGCGCCGGTGTTCCACGACGTGATGGATGGTGCGCTGCGCCTGATGGACGTGCCACCGGACGATATCGAGACCTGGCTCGCCGCGCAGGCCAAGAACACGCAGAAGCCGGGCGCCGTTGCGCCGGCTGCCGTGCCGGCAACGGTGGTGGATGACGCCATCGACATGACGGACCCTTCCGCCTTCGACGCGCCGCACGCTGCGTTGCCAGCGACGGGAGCGGCGCGATGAGGCGGATGATGGCCCTCGCCGAACTGCTGCCCGACGTGGACGTGCCGCGCGATATCGTCGTGCGTGGGCTTACCCTGGACAGCCGTGCCGTGCAGCCGGGCGATGCGTTCGTCGCGATCGCCGGCTTCGGCGCGCACGGGCTCAACTTCGCCGTGCAGGCGAAGGAGAACGGCGCCAGCGCCGTCCTGTTCGAGCTGCCGGTGCCGGACGGCCTGGAAGCGCCGCGCGATGCGATCCCGGTGCCGGGCCTGCGCGCACGCATGGGCGCGATGGCGGACCGGTTCCACGCGGCGCCGTCTCACGACATGAAGATGGTGGGCGTCACCGGCACCAACGGGAAGACGTCCACGGTCCAGTTGCTGGCGCAGGCGTGGCACCTGCGCGGCGTCCGTTGCGCGACGGTCGGCACGCTCGGTGCCGGCATGTACGGCGAAGTGGTGCCCACCGGTTTCACCACGCCGCTGGTGCTGCAGATGCATGCACTGCTGGCGCAGTTCCGCGATGCCGGCGCGAAAGCCGTCGCGATGGAAGTCAGCTCGCACGCGCTCGACCAGGGTCGCGTCGATGCGGTGCATTTCGACGTGGGCGTGTTCACCAATCTCACCCGTGACCACCTGGACTACCACGGCGACATGGAGCGCTACGGCGCGGCCAAGTCGCTGCTGTTCACGCGCAACGGCTTGAAGGCGGGCGTCATCAACCTCGACGATGCGTATGGCCGCGACCTGTTCGCCCGCTTGCCGCATGGCCTGCAACGCGTGGGCGTGAGTTCGCGCGGCCAGGCCGAGGCCGCCGTGCGCGCCGATGCGCTGCGGCTGGATGGCAACGGCATCGCCTTCGACCTGGTGATCGGCGACGAGCAGCAGCCGGTGCAGTCGCGCCTGCTGGGCCGCTTCAATGTCGACAATCTGCTGGCTGTCGCCGGTGTGCTGCACGCGCTCGGCGATACGCCGTCCGAGATCGCGCGCACGCTGTCGCGCCTGCTGCCCATCCATGGCCGCATGAACCGCCTGGGCGGCGACAGCGATGCATCGGGCCAGCGCCGGCCGCTGGTCGTGATCGACTACGCGCATACGCCGGACGCGCTCGAACAGGCCCTGGCCAGCTTGCGCGATCATGTCCAGGGTCGACTGATCTGCGTGTTCGGCTGCGGCGGCGACCGCGATGCGGGCAAGCGTCCGCAGATGGCGGAGATCGCCGAGCGCCTGGCGGACGTCGTGATCGTCACCGACGACAACCCGCGCACCGAGGACGGCGACCGCATCGTGGCCGACATCCTCGCCGGCTTCGCGCGTCCGGCTGCGGCCACGGTGCAGCGCGACCGCGGCATGGCGATCGCACACGCCATCGCATTGGCCGGCGCCGACGACATCGTGCTGGTGGCCGGCAAGGGCCACGAGCCCTACCAGGACATCCAGGGCGTGAAGCATCCGTTCGACGACACCGCCGTGGCACGCAAGGCTCTGGAGGAACGCGCATGAAGCGTCTTCCCTTGTCATTGCTGGCGCACTGGGCAGGCGGCGAACTGCTCGGCGACGATCTGGTGATCGGCTCGTTGACGAACGATACCCGCACGCTGGTGCCCGGCAGCCTGTACGTTGCGCTGCGCGGCGAGCGTTTCGACGGCCACGATTTCGCTTACGACGCCTCCATGCGGGGCGCGGCTGCCGTGCTGGTGGACCATGAAGTGAAGGTCGATGTGCCGCAGGTCGTCGTACCCGACACGTTGCTGGCCCTGGCACGCATCGCGGCCGGCCTGCAGCGTGACCGCGTGGAGAAGGCGGTCGCCATCACCGGCAGCAACGGCAAGACGACGGTGAAAACGCTGGTGGTGGCCATCCTGCAGCGCGCTGGCGTCACCTATTTCAACCCGGGCAACCGCAACAACGAAATTGGCCTGCCGATGGCGGTCATCGATGCGCCCGACGACGCCGATTTCTCGGTGTACGAGATGGGGGCCGGCAAGCCGGGCGACATCGCCTACCTGACGGACATCGTGACGCCGGAAGTGGCGCTGGTGAACAACATCGCCGCCGCCCATCTGGAGCGCATGGGTTCGCTGATGGGCGTGGCCGAGACCAAGGGCGCGATCTACGAAGCGCTGCCGGCCGACGGCACCGCCGTGATCAACGCCGACGATGCCTTCGCCGAGTACTTCGCCAGTCGCGTGCCGGACCGCCGCATCCTGCGGTTCGGTTTGGAAGCGACCGCCGACCTCACGGCGCGCGCGCTGCGTCCCGGCGCCGATGGCACGGAGTTCATCCTGGTGGCGCCGCATGGCGAAGTGCCGGTGGCCCTCCACCTGCCGGGTCGCCACAACGTGTTGAACGCGCTCGCCGCCGCCGCCATCGCGATGGCCTGCGGCGTGTCGCTGGCGACGATCGCTGAAGGCCTGTCCGCCGCGCAGCCGGTGGCGGGCCGCCAGGTCGCCCGCACGCTGGCCAACGGCGCCGTGGTGATCGATGACAGCTACAACGCGAATCCGGGTTCGCTGATGGCCGCCATCGACACGCTCGCGGCGGCCAGCGCCCAAGCGCACGGCGAGGGTTGGCTGGTGCTGGGCGACATGCGCGAACTCGGCGCGGACGCCGAGGCGCTGCACGCCGACGCCGGTCGCCGTGCCAAGAGCGCCGGCATCCGCCGGTTGTACACGCTGGGGCCGCTCAGCGCCGCCGCCGCCGCCGCGTTCGGCGAGGGCGCGCATCCATTCGACGATCACGCCTCGCTGACCGACGCCCTGCGCGCCGACCTGCGGGCCGGCGTGCGCTGTCTGGTCAAGGGATCGCGCGGCAGCGCGATGGACCGGATCGTCGCCGCCTTGCTGTCCACCGGGGAGGACAAACCGCATGTTGCTTGAACTGGCTCGCTGGCTGCAGAGCCTGGAGAACTTCTTCGGCCTGTTCGGCTACCTGACGTTCCGCGGCATCCTGGCCGCGCTGACGTCGCTGGCGCTGTCGCTGTGGCTGGGCCCGGAGGTGATACGCAAGCTCGGCCAGCTGAAGGGTGGCCAGCCGATCCGCAAGGACGGCCCGCAGTCGCATTTCTCCAAGGCCGGTACGCCGACGATGGGCGGCGCGCTGATCCTGATCACCGTGGCGGCCTCGGTGCTGCTGTGGGGCGACCTGCGCAACAAGTACGTGTGGGTGGTGCTGCTGGTCATGGTCTGCTTCGGCGTGATCGGCTGGTACGACGACTGGATCAAGATCGTCCGCCGCGATCCGAACGGCCTCAAGTCGCGCTGGAAATACCTGCTGCAGTCGATCTTCGGCCTGGCCGCCGGCCTGTACCTGTATCTGTACGCGGACGTGCCGGCGGCGACGACCTTCTACGTGCCGTTCTTCAAGTCCATCGCGATGCCGCTGGCCGGCATCGGCTTCGTCGCCATTGCGTACTTCTGGATCGTCGGCTTCTCCAACGCGGTCAACCTGACCGACGGCCTGGACGGCCTGGCCATCATGCCCACCGTGCTGGTGGCGTGCGCACTGGGCGTGTTCGCCTACGCGTCGGGCAATGCGGTGTTCTCGAACTACCTGCAGATCCCGCAGGTACCGGGCGCCGGTGAGCTGACGATCATCTGCGCCGCGATCGCCGGTGCCGGGCTGGGTTTCCTGTGGTTCAACACCTATCCCGCGATGGTGTTCATGGGCGACATCGGCGCGTTGGCGCTGGGCGCAGTGCTGGGCACCATCGCCGTGATCGTCCGCCAGGAACTGGTGCTGGTGATCATGGGCGGCATCTTCGTCATCGAGACGCTGTCGGTGATGATCCAGGTCGCGTCGTTCAAGCTGACCGGCAAGCGCGTGTTCCGGATGGCGCCGATCCACCACCACTTCGAGCTGAAGGGCTGGCCCGAGCCGCGCGTGATCGTGCGCTTCTGGATCATCTCCGTCGTGCTCGTCCTCGTCGGCCTGGCCACGTTGAAGGTGCGCTGATGAACGACACGCCGCGCCAAGCCACGCGACTGGAAGCCATCGGGGGCCGTTTCGACCCCTGGTTGCTCGGCGCCATGCTGGCGCTGGCGTCGTTGGGCGTGGTGATGGTCGCATCGGCGTCCATCTACCAGCACGGCAATCCGTTCTACTACCTGATCCGCCACGGCATGTTCCTGGTGGCGGGCGCGGGCCTGGCATGGTGGGTCACGCGTACCGAACTCAAGAGCATCGAGGCACGCAACCATCTGCTTCTGCTCGGTTGCGTGGTGCTGCTGTTGATGGTGTTCGTGCCGGGCCTGGGTGTCAGCGTGAAAGGCGCGCACCGCTGGATCAACCTGGGCGTGTCCAACTTCCAGGTCGTGGAAGTGGTGAAGGTGTTCTTCATCGTCTGGCTGGCCAGCTACCTGGTGCGCTTCCGCGATGAGGTCAACGCCACTTGGGCGGCGATGCTCAAGCCGTTGGGCGTGGTGGTGCTGCTGGTCGCGCTGCTGCTGATGCAGCCGGACTTCGGTTCGTCCTCGCTGCTGCTGGCGATCACCGCCGGCATGCTGGTGCTGGGTGGCGTGAACATGCCGCGCATGTTCGGCCCGGTGTTGGTCGGCCTGCCGATCCTCGCCGTGATCGCGATCGCCGAACCGTACCGCATGCGTCGCCTCACCTCGTTCTCCGACCCGTGGGCCGATCCGTTCGGCAGCGGCTACCAGCTGACCAACGCGCTGATGGCGATCGGTCGCGGTGAATGGTCGGGGATCGGCCTGGGCGGTTCCGTGCTCAAGCTCAACTACCTGCCGGAAGTGCATACCGACTTCATCTTCTCGGTGATCGGCGAGGAACTCGGCTTCGTCGGCGTCTGCCTGGTCATCGCGCTGTACGCGCTGCTGGTCGGTCGCGCCTTCGTGATTGGCCTGCGCTGCGTGGAGATGCGCAGGCACTTCGCCGGCTACGTCGCCTTCGGTGTCGCGCTGTGGATCGGCATGCAGAGCTTCGTGTCGATGGGCGTGAACCTGGGCCTGCTGCCGACCAAGGGCCTGACCCTGCCGCTGATTTCCTCGGGCGGCTCCAGCATCTTGATGACGTGCGTGGCGATGGGCCTGTTGCTTCGGGTGTCGTACGAACTCGAGCGCACCCAGCGTCAGGTCGCCCTGCGTGGCGAAGCGCTGCAGACCACGCCGAGTGCCGAATCGCGGACGCCCGCCGATGCTGCGCCGGCAACGCCGAAGCCGGCGCCGTCGCTGTCCGAGACGCTGCGTGGCACCAGTCGTCTGCGTTCGCGTGTCGAACCCACCTTCGAGAGGATCGCATGAACACCGCGACCTCCCCTGCGCCCGTGATGATGATGGCCGGTGGTACCGGCGGTCATATCTTCCCCGCGCTGGCCGTGGCCAAGGTGCTGCGCGCGCGCGGCGTGCCGGTGGTGTGGCTGGGCGCGGATGGCGCCATGGAAACGCGGCTGGTGCCGCAGCACGGCATCGAACTGGACACGCTCGCGATCAACGGCCTGCGCGGCAAGGGCAAGCTCGCCCTGCTAGGCGCGCCGGTGCGCGTGCTGCGCGCGATCCGCGCCGCGGGTTTCGTGCTGCGCCGTCGCGCGCCTCGCGCCGTGGTCAGCTTCGGTGGTTTCGCCTCCGGACCCGGTGGCGTGGCGGCGCGCTTGATGGGCACACCGTTGCTGGTGCATGAGCAGAATCGCGCCGCCGGTTTCACCAACCGCATGCTCGCCAAGGTCGCGCGCCGGATCATGTCGGGCTTCCCGGGCGCGTTTCCGGGCCGCGAGGAAGTCGTCGGCAACCCGGTGCGCGAAGAGATCGCCTCCGTCGCGCCGCCGGCAGAACGCCTGGCCGGTCGCAATGGTCCGCTGCGCCTGTTGGTGCTGGGCGGCAGCCAGGGCGCACGCGCGTTGAACATGGCTGTACCGCGTGCATTGTCCACATTGCCGGCGGGCGCCGTCGAAGTACGCCACCAGTGCGGCGAGAAGCTGCGCGACGAGGCCGCCAAGGCCTACGCCGATGCCGGTGTCGCCGCGAGCGTCGAAGCCTTCATCACCGACATGGCCGCGGCGTACGCGTGGGCGGACCTCGTCGTCTGCCGCGCTGGCGCGTCGACGCTGGCTGAGCTCTGTGCCGTCGGCGTAGGCAGTGTGCTGGTGCCGTTCCCGCAGGCCGTGGACGACCACCAGACCCGCAACGCCGAATACCTGGTCGAGCGCGGTGCAGCCCTGCTGTTGAAGCAGGACGACGCCCTGGCCGATGCGTTGGCGACGACGCTGCGCCGGCTCGCCGACGATGCCGCCACCCGCCAGTCGATGGCGGAAGCCGCGCGCACGCTGGCGAAGACCGATGCGGCCGACCGCATCGCCGACATCATTCTTGAGGAAGCCATTGAAATGAGGACGCAGGCATGATGATGGCTGCTGCACGCGAGCGCCGCCTGCAACACACCGGCAACCTGGCCAAGGAGTTCCGCCGGGTGCACTTCGTCGGCATCGGCGGCTCCGGCATGAGCGGCATTGCCGAAGTGCTGTGCACGCTGGGTTACGAGGTGTCGGGCTCGGACAATGCCGACAACGCCGCCACGCGCCGTCTGACGTCGCTGGGTGCACGCGTGATGCGCGGCCATAACGCATCCAACGTGCTGGGCACCGATTGCGTGGTGGTCTCCAGCGCGATCAAGCACGACAACCCCGAGCTGATGGAAGCGCGCAGCCAGCGCATTCCGATCGTGCCGCGCGCGGCGATGCTGGCCGAGCTGATGCGCTTCCGTCGCGGCATCGCCGTGGCGGGCACGCACGGCAAGACCACGACGACCAGCCTGGCGGCTGCGATCCTGAGCGAGGGCGGCCTGGATCCGACCTTCGTGATCGGCGGCCAGCTGCTGGCGGCGGGCGCCAATGCCAAGCTCGGCGATGGCCAGTGGTTGGTGGCCGAGGCGGACGAGAGCGACGGCAGCTTCCTGCGCCTGAATCCGCTGATCTCCATCGTCACCAACATCGATGCCGATCACCTGGAGAACTACGGCAACGACTTCGAGCGCGTGAAGGCGGCCTTCGCCGAATTCCTGCAGCGCCTGCCTTTTTACGGGCTGGCCGTGCTGTGCATCGACGATCCCGAAGTTGCGGCCATCGCCGCGGAAACCCCGCGCCACGTGATGAGCTACGGCTTCGCCGAGAACGCCGACGTGCGCGCCGAGGACGTGGAGCAGGAGGGTGGGCGCATGCACTTCACCCTGCGTCTGCCCGAAGACGCCAGCATCCGCGTCAGCCTCGCGTTGCCTGGTCGCCACAACGTACTGAACGCGCTGGCCGCCGCCGCAGTGGGCTGGCAGCTGGGCGTGTCGCCGGAGAACATCGCTTCTGCGCTCGAGAAGTTCGCCGGCATCGGTCGCCGTTTCAACGACCTGGGCGAAATCACCACGCCGCAGGGCGCGCGCGTGCAGCTGGTTGATGACTACGGCCACCACCCGAAGGAGCTGGCGGCCGTGTTCGCCGCTGCGCGTGGCGGCTGGCCGCACAAGCGCCTCGTGGTTGCGTTCCAGCCGCACCGCTACAGCCGTACGCGCGACCAGTTCGATGCGTTCGCCGCGGTGCTGTCCGAAGCCGACGCGCTGGTGCTGAGCGAGGTCTATCCCGCGGGCGAGCAGCCGATCGCCGGTGCCGACGCCAAGTCGCTGGCACGCGCGATCCGCGCACGCGGCCGCAACGAACCGGTCGTGGTCAGCCAGGTCGCCGACCTGGTCGACGTGCTGCCGGATGTACTGCAGGACGGCGACCTGCTGTTGCTGATGGGCGCCGGCGACATCGGCCACATGTCGCAGCACATCGCGTCGCACGGCTTCAATCGGCGGGAGGGCGCATGACCGCCATCGCCGTGCCGCCGCCGCGCTTCGACGACCCGGCCCGCTTCGGCCGCGTCGCCGTGTTGCTGGGCGGCGTTTCCAGCGAGCGCGAGGTGTCGCTGAACTCCGGGCAGAACGTGCTCGACGCGCTGCTGGCGCGCGGCGTACAGGCTTTCGCGGTGGATGGCATTCCCGCGTTGGTCGAAGCCATCCGTGCGGGCAAGGTCGATCGCGTTTTCAACATCCTGCATGGCGGCGATGGCGAGAACGGCGTGTTGCAGGGCCTGCTGCAATCGCTCGGCGTGCCGTACACCGGCCCCGGCGTGCTCGGCTCGGCGCTGACGATGGACAAGATCCGCACCAAGCAGGTGTGGGAAGCCGCCGGCCTGCCGACCGCCCGCTTCGAACGCATCCCTGCCGGTGGCGATCTCGCTGCCGCGGCGCGTTCGCTTGGCTTCCCGGTATTCGTGAAGCCCTCCGCGGAAGGCTCCAGTGTCGGCGTCTTCCGCCTGATGGGTGAAGACGACCTCGCGCCCGCACAGGCATTCGCCAGCACGTATGCCGGCGAACTGCTCGCCGAGCAGATGCTCACCGGCGGCGAGTTCACCGTGGGCATCCTCGGCGACGTGGCGCTGCCATCGGTGCGCATCGTGCCGGCCGGCGACTGGTACGACTACCACGCCAAGTACATCGCCGACGACACGCAGTACTTGTGCCCGGGACTCGACGATGGCGGCGACGAAGCGTCGATCCGCGCATTGGCGCTGGCGGGCTTCCGCGCGGCGGGATGCAGCGGCTGGGGGCGCGTGGACGTGATGCGCCATGCCGACGGCCGTTTCATGCTGATGGAAGTCAACACGGCGCCGGGCATGACCAGCCATTCGCTGGTGCCGAAGGCGGCGGCGAACATCGGGATCGGCTTCGAAGCGCTGTGCTGGCGCATCCTGGAGCAGACGGTGCCGGAGGTGGTGGGCTGATGAACGCCGCCCTGCGCATCCTCGCCTGGTTGCTCGCACTGGCCCTGGTGGCGCTGCCGGTCGTGGCCGTCGTGAACGGCTGGATCGGCGCCGATCGCTGGCCGCTGAGCACGCTGCGCGTGCAGGGTGAATTCGCGCGCGTGGATCCGGCGCAGTTGCGCGCCGTGGTGTTGCCGCACGCGAAGCGCGGGTTCTTTGCGGTACGCCTCGACGATGCCAAGCACGCCGTCGAGCGCCTGCCGTGGGTAGAGCGTGCGGAAGTGCGCAAGCGCTGGCCGGATGTGCTGGAGATCCGCGTGATCGAGCACAAGCCGTTTGCGCGCTGGGGCGACGACAAGCTGCTATCCGAGCATGGCCGCCTGTTCCCGATGCCGAAGGAGCTGGCCGGACTCAAGCTGCCGCAACTGGGCGGTCCGGAATCGCAGGTGCAGGAAGTGACCGCGCTCTACAACGAATCGCGGCAGTTGTTCGCACCGATGGGGCTGGACGTCACCACCCTGGTGATGGACGCACGCGGCAGCTGGTCGCTGCTGCTCGGCAACGGCACGCAGGTCGTGGTCGGTCGCACCGATGCGCGTCCGCGCCTGGGCCGCTTCGCGCGGATGCTGCCGCAGTTGCTGGCCGCGCAGGCGCAGCCGCTGCTGCGCGCGGACCTGCGCTACACGAATGGCTTCGCGCTCAGCTGGGGCGACGCTCCGCGGGCGCCGCACACCGAAACTTCCACGCTGCCTGCGCCGGTTGCGGCCGCAGGTGGTCATTCGCAGGGCAGGACATGAATCGCAAGGGTGACAAATCGCTGATCGTCGGGCTGGATATCGGTACGTCCAAGGTGACGGCGCTGGTCGGCGAATACGCCCCGGGCAATCCGATCGAAGTGATCGGCATCGGCTCGCACGAATCGCGCGGCCTGAAGCGCGGCGTCGTCGTGGACATCGAATCCACGGTGCAGTCGATCCAGCGCGCAATCGAAGAAGCCGAGTTGATGGCCGGCTGCGAGATCCGCTCGGTCTACGCGTCGATCTCCGGCAACCACGTGCAGTGCCGGAACTCGCCCGGCATCGTGCCGATCCGTGATGGCGAAGTGACCTGGGGCGACCTGGACCGCGTGCTGGAAGCGGCGAAGGCCGTGGCGATCCCGGCCGACCAGAAAATCCTCCACGCCATCCCGCGCGAGTACAAGCTCGACAACTCGCAGGAAGGCATTCGCAATCCGGTCGGCATGACCGGCGTGCGCCTGGAAGTGGATGCGCACCTGGTGTTCTGCGCGCAGTCCGCGGCCGCCAACATCAGCAAGTGCGTGCAGCGCTGCGGCCTGCAAATCGACGACCTGATCTTCTCCTCGCTGGCCTCCAGCGTGGCGGTGCTGACCAGCGACGAGCGCGAACTCGGCGTGGTGCTGGTCGACATGGGCGCGGGCACCACCGACCTGGCGGTGTTCGTGCAGGGTGCGATCTGCCACACGGCCTCGCTGCCGATCGCCGGCGACCAGGTCACCAACGACATCGCGCACATGCTGCGCACGCCGACGCCGGAAGCCGAGCAGATCAAGGTGCGCTACGCCTGCGCGCTGGCCCAGCTCGCCACGGCCGAAGAAAGCATCCAGGTGCCGAGCGTGGGCGACCGCCCGCCGCGTCGCCTGCCGCGCCATGCGCTGGCGCAGGCCGTGCAGCAGCGCTACGAGGAGATCTTCGAGATGGTGCAGGCCGAACTGCGCCGCTCGGGCTTCGAGGAGCGCGTGCGCGCGGGCATGGTGCTGACCGGTGGCGCCGCGAAGATGGAAGGCGTCGTCGAGCTGGCCGAAGAGATGCTGCAGATGCCCGTGCGCGTCGGCATCCCGCAGCACGTCACCGGGCTGGGCGAAGTGGTCGGCAACCCGGTGCATGCCACCGGCGTGGGCCTGCTGCTGATGGGCAGCCAGATCGAACACCCCCGGCGTCCGTCGTTGCCCACGGGCAAGGCGGGCAGCTGGTTCAAGAAACTCCAGAACTGGTATCGCGGCGAGTTCTGAGCAGGGCGGCATTCCGCGAGTCGAGTAAGCGTCACGACGTTCGTTCCACCAGCACCACATAACTAAATAAACGAGGACAAGGACATGGCACATTTCGAACTGGTTGAAAAGATGGCCCCGAATGCAGTGATCAAGGTCGTGGGCGTGGGCGGCGGCGGCGGCAACGCCGTGGCGCACATGGTCAACGGCAGCGTGGATGGCGTGGAGTTCATCACCGCCAACACCGATTCGCAGGCGATCAAGAACTGCGGCGCCAAGCTGCAGCTGCAGCTCGGCAGCAACGTCACCAAGGGCCTGGGTGCGGGCGCGAATCCGGAAGTCGGCCGCCAGGCCGCGCTGGAAGACCGCGAGCGCATCATCGACGCGCTGGACGGCGCCGACATGGTGTTCATCACCGCCGGCATGGGTGGCGGCACCGGCACCGGCGCCGCGCCGGTCGTGGCGCAGCTGGCCAAGGAGATGGGCATCCTGACCGTCGCCGTGGTCACCAAGCCGTTCCCGTTCGAAGGCCGCCGCCGCATGCAGGTCGCGCTGAAGGGCATCGAGGAACTGAGCCACCACTGCGATTCGCTGATCACCATTCCTAACGAAAAGCTGATCACCGTGCTGGGCCGCAACGCGACGATGATCCAGGCCTTCCGCGCCGCCAATGACGTGCTGCTCGGTGCGGTGCAGGGCATCGCCGACCTGATCGTCCGTCCCGGCCTGATCAACGTCGACTTCGCCGACGTGCGCACCGTGATGAGCGAGATGGGCCTGGCCATGATGGGCACCGGCAGCGCCCGCGGCGACGACCGCGCGCAGGCCGCCGCCGAGGCCGCGATCCAGAACCCGCTGCTGGACGACGTCAACCTCAACGGTGCCAACGGCATCCTGGTCAACATCACCGCCGGCCCGGACTTCACGATGGCCGAGTTCGACGAAGTGGGCCGCACCATCGAAGGCTTCGCTTCGGAAGACGCGACCGTGGTGGTCGGCACCGTGCTCGACCCGGACATGCAGGACGAAGTGCGCGTCACCGTGGTCGCCACGGGCCTGAACCGCAACGCCGCCCGCCAGCCGGTCGGCCGTGGCAGCGACCTGCGCGAGCCGATGCGCGCGCCGATCAAGCTGGTCCGCGACGCCACCACCGGCATGCCGATCGACGACGGCTTCTCGATGGATCCGATCAGCGCCGCCACCAGCGGCCTGGGCCTGCGTCGCGGCGCCTCCTCGGCCGCACCGTCGGCCCCGGCTTCCGCGCCGGTCGCGGCCGACCTGCCGTCGGATTACCTGGACATCCCGGCGTTCCTGCGCCGCCAGGCCGACTGACGAAACACCCTCCCCGCGAGGGGAGGGGCGGTACCCGCACGACAACGCCATGTCCCTTCGCTGCCGGGCCCACCGGCCCGGCAGCCCTTTCCGGAGCGCCTTAACAGCGTGTTGTTTCAGGCGTGGGACAGAGCGGTTCTTTCGTTAAGATTCAGCGAATTGCGTGATATTCTCGCTGCCCCGCCAAGGTTCCCCCACCTGCGACCCCACTCGATGGCCCAGCAACGCACCCTCAAGAACGTGATCCGCGCGACGGGCGTGGGGCTGCACAGCGGCGAGAAGGTCTACATGACGCTGCGTCCGGCGCCGGTCGACACCGGCATCGTGTTCCGGCGCATCGACCTGGAGCCGGTGGTGGAAATCCCGGCCAGCGCCGAGCTGGTCACCGAGACCACGCTGTGCACCGGCCTGACCTGCGAGGGCGCCAAGGTGCAGACCGTCGAGCACCTGATGTCGGCCATGGCCGGCCTGGGTGTCGACAATGCCTACGTTGAGCTGTCCTCGGCCGAGCTGCCGATCATGGACGGTTCGGCGGGCCCGTTCGTGTTCCTGATCCAGTCCGCCGGCATCGCCGAGCAGGACGCCCCGAAGCGCTTCATCCGCATCACCCGCCCGGTCGAAGTGGTCGAAGGCGACAAGGTGGCGCGTTTCGAGCCCTATGACGGCTTCAAGCTGGGTTTCACGGTGAAGTTCGATCACCCGATGATCCCGGCTTCGCAGTCGCGCGCCGAGGTGGACTTCTCCACGGGCGCCTACATCAAGGAAGTCGCGCGCGCCCGCACGTTCGGCTTCATGCGCGACCTGGAATACATGCGTGAGCGCAACCTGGGCCTGGGCGGTTCGATGGACAACGCCATCGTGCTGGACGAGTTCCGCGTGCTCAACGAGGACGGCCTGCGCTACACGGACGAATTCGTCCGCCACAAGATCCTGGACGCCATCGGCGACCTGTACCTCGCCGGTCGCCCCATCCTGGGCGCCTACGAGGGCTTCAAATCCGGCCACGCACTCAATAACAAGCTGGTGCGCGCGCTGCTGGCCGAGACCTCGGCCTGGGAAGAAGTGACCTTCGAGAACGGCATCGCGCCGTCGCCGGTCACCTATGCGACGCCTGCCCTGGCGGTCTGAGACGCCCGTCCGCTCCGGACGGTGATCCCGCTGTCGCCCGGTTTCCTACCGCGATCACGCGGTGGTGTGCGAATGGTTACGCCTTGGCGAAACTGTGAACTGGGTCAGATTTCAGGTCCGGAAATAACATTTTCCTAACCTTTGGCTAACGACCCGATAGGCGGTGGCCGGTACCATGCCCCGTCCTTCGTGATGGCCGGGTCAAATTTTCCGCCTGCCACGATGGCTCCCCTTCTGGGGGGGTGTACCGGCGGAGTCCGGTGCGGACAGGAGGTCGAGGGCCGCTTGCAGTCCTCTACGGGAAGCCTCCGACACGGGTACGACCGGGCCCTGCGCAGGCTTCACCTGCGGCGCGAGGCTCGTCTTGGCGGTGACTTCGGTGACCGCCAGTCCGATGGATTGGGCCACGTTGATCAGCTCGGGTGCGGCCAGGCGAAGCCTGGCATGCCAGACGGGGGAGTCGACGATAAAAACGAGCCGTTTGCCCGCCACGTTCGCCAACCGGCAATGCGGCGCCAGGGCAGGCGGAAGGCAGGGGCGAAGCTGCTGTTCCAAGGCGTCGAGCCACATGGCGCGACGCACCGGGTCGGTGGCGGCATCCGTCAGGGCAGCCTGCAATGCAGGTTGCGCGATGCCGGCGCGGCGCGGCTTGGACTTCGAATCAGACATCGGTATCTATGAGCTTTAAGACCATCGTAAACAATACCCGCACCTGGTGGGCCCATGCGTCCGCCCATGGTGCATACCGGATCCGCCTCGCCTTCCATGCGCGCCCGCTCGCGAGCGCCGCGGTGCTCGTCGCCGCCGGCCTGCTCGTCGGCGTGGGTGGCCGCAGCGCGATCGGCATGGGCCAGGTGTCGCTGCTGCAGTCGCAGGCTGGCCAGCGCGATGCGGAACTGGAGCAGGTGCGCCGCGGCGCCCAGCAGGAAATCAACGCCATGGCCGCGCGCCTGGGCGAGCTGCAGGCACAGGCCAACCGCCTGAATGCCCTTGGCGAGCGGCTGACCCGCGTGGGCCAGCTGCAGGACGGCGAGTTCGACTTCAATGAGCCGGTGGGCGTCGGTGGTAACGACGTTTCCTACGACATGAAGCCGGCGGACCTGAAGGAGGGCGTTGACAACCTCGAGCGGCAGTTCGCCGCTTCCGGTCGCCAGCTCTCCGTGCTCGAAGCCCTGCTGTTCAACCGCGAGCTGGACAAGAACGCGACCCCGGGCCGCATGCCGATCGCCAACAGCTACATCACCTCCGGCTTCGGTGGCCGCGCCGACCCGTTCGGCGGCGGTGGACAGAACCACAAGGGCATCGACTTCAAGGCACGCGTCGGCGATCCGGTGCTGTCGGTGGCCGACGGCGTGGTGAGCTTCGCCGGCGTGAAGGGCGGCTATGGCAACGTGATCGACGTCGACCACGGCAACGGCTACGTCACCCGCTACGCGCACAACTCGCGTCTCAGCGTGCGGGCCGGCGATCTGGTCCGCGTGGGCCAGGAAGTGGCCAAGGCGGGCTCCACCGGCCGTTCGACCGGTGCGCACGTGCATTTCGAGGTGTGGGAGAACGGGCGCGTGGTCAATCCGCGCAAGTTCCTGGGCGAAGGCCCGACGCCGGTCGGGCAGGTCAAGCGCGGCTGAGGCCGCCTGCGGAACCAAACGGGGAACCGGCGGTCCTATCGCCGGTCTTGATTCCCCCGGCGGCGCCCCAAGCTACAATACGGTGTTGCCAGACAGGGCGCCTTGCGCCCTGTTTCATTTTGGGCCTGCCGCCAGCGCGGCGCCCCGGCGTCCTTTTCCCATCCGGTTCCCTACATGATCAACAACCTGCTTACCCGTGTCTTCGGCAGTCGCAACGAGCGACTGCTCAAGCAGCTGCAACGCATCGTCGACAAGATCAATGCCCTGGAGCCGGAGCTGCGCAAGCTCACCGACGAGCAGCTGAAGGCGAAGACACCGGAGTTCCAGGAGCGCATCCGCAACGGCGAGGCGCTGGACAAGATCCTCCCCGAGGCCTTCGCGGTCTGCCGCGAGGCCAGCCAGCGCGTGCTGGGCATGCGCCATTACGACGTGCAGCTGATCGGCGGCATGGTGCTGCACCTGGGCAAGATCGCCGAGATGCGCACCGGTGAAGGCAAGACGCTGGTCGCCACGCTGCCGACCTACCTCAATGCGCTGGAAGGCAAGGGCGTGCACGTCGTCACCGTGAACGACTATCTGGCGCGCCGCGACTCCGCGTGGATGGGCCGCCTGTACAACTGGCTCGGCCTCAGCGTGGGCGTGGTCTACCCGGGCATGCCGCACGGCGACAAGCAGGGCGCGTATGCCTCCGACATCACCTACGGCACCAACAACGAATTCGGTTTCGATTACCTGCGCGACAACATGGCGATGTCCAAGGACGATCGCTTCCAGCGCGGGCTGCACTACGCCATCGTCGACGAAGTGGACTCGATCCTGATCGACGAGGCGCGCACGCCGTTGATCATTTCCGGGCCGGCCGACGAGTCGCCCGAGTTGTACATCCGCGTCAATCGCATCGTCCCCCAGCTGATCAAGCAAGAGAACGAAGAAGCGGAAGGCGACTATTGGGTCGACGAAAAGGGCAAACAGGTCCACCTGTCCGAGGCGGGCATGGAGCACGCCGAGGAACTGCTGCTCGCGGCCGGCATCATCAGCGAGGAAGAGCCGCTGTATGGCGCCAACAACCTGTCCGTCGTGCACCACCTCAATGCCGCGTTGCGCGCGCACGCCATCTACCAGCGCGATGTCGACTACATCGTGCGTGATGGCGAGGTGGTCATCGTCGATGAATTCACCGGCCGTACGCTGACCGGCCGCCGCTGGTCGGATGGCCTGCACCAGGCGGTCGAGGCCAAGGAAGGCGTGCCGGTCCAGCGCGAAAACCAGACGCTGGCCAGCGTGACGTTCCAGAATCTGTTCCGCATGTACAAGAAGCTGTCCGGCATGACCGGCACGGCCGACACGGAAGCGTTCGAGTTCCAGAGCATCTACGGCCTGGAAGTGATCGTCATCCCGACCAACCGCCCGACCGTGCGCAAGGATTCGCCCGACCAGGTGTTCCTCAACCGCCAGGGCAAGTTCAAGGCAGTGCTGGCCGACATCCAGGAGTGCTACCAGCGCGGCCAGCCGGTGCTCGTCGGCACGACCTCGATCGAGACGTCGGAAATGCTGTCCGACTTCCTCAATAAGGCCGGCGTGCCGCACGAGGTGCTCAACGCCAAGCAGCACGAGCGCGAAGCGCACATCGTCGCGCAGGCAGGCCGTCCGGGCGCGATCACCATCGCCACCAACATGGCCGGCCGCGGTACCGACATCGTGCTGGGCGGTTCGCTGGAAGCCGAGTACGAAGCGCTGGGCGAAGAGGCCGACGATGCCGCACGCGCGGCGGTGAAAGCCGAATGGCAGAAGCGCCATGATGAAGTGAAGGCCGCCGGCGGCCTGCACATCGTGGGCACCGAGCGCCACGAATCCCGCCGCATCGACAACCAGCTGCGTGGCCGTTCGGGCCGCCAGGGCGATCCGGGTTCGTCCCGCTTCTACCTGTCGCTGGAAGACAACCTGATGCGCATCTTCGCCTCGGACTGGGTCCAGAAGGCGATGAAGCTGATCGGCATGAAGGAAGACGACGTCATCGAGGACAAGCTGGTCAGCCGGCAGATCGAGAAGGCGCAGCGCAAGGTGGAAGCGCACAACTTCGACATCCGCAAGAACCTGCTCGACTTCGACGACGTCAACAACGACCAGCGCAAGGTGATCTACGCCCAGCGCGATGAGTTGCTCGAAGCCGAGACGGTGCAGGAGAACATCGACGGCATCCGCGGCGACGTGGTGGCCGAGCTGGTGGGTCGCTTCGTTCCGCCGAACTCGGTGGACGACCAGTGGGACCTGCAGGGCCTGGAGCGCGAGCTCGGCGAGGAAATGGGCGTGCTGTTGCCCGTGAGCCGCTGGCGCGAAGAGGCCGAGGAACTGGACGCGGAGGCCATCGAGCGCCGCGTGCAGGAAGGCATGGACGCGCACTTCGCCGAGAAGGCGCAGGTGGTCGGCGACGAAACCATGCGCGCGCTCGAGAAGCACATCATGCTGACCGTGCTCGACAAGAACTGGAAGGAGCACCTCGCGCGCATGGATTACCTGCGCCAGGGCATCCACCTGCGCGGCTACGCGCAGAAGCAGCCGAAGCAGGAGTACAAGAAGGAAGCCTTCGAACTGTTCTCCGGCATGCTGGAGCGGGTGAAGAGCGAAGTCGTGACCCTGCTGTCGCGCGTGCGCATCCGCAGCGAAGAGGAAGTCGCCGCACTGGAGGCGCAGGAGCGCGCGATGGCCGAGGCGCAGGCGCGGCAGATGCAGTTCCAGCACCAGGAAGCGGGTGGCTACGGCGCCGACGAGGAAGCGGAGCAGGCGCAACAGGCCGCGGCCATGCAAGGCGGCTATGTGCAGTCCGGACCGATGCCGGCGCATCGCGACGCACCCAAGGTCGGCCGCAACGACCCGTGCCCGTGCGGCAGCGGCAAGAAGTACAAGCACTGCCACGGCCAGTTGGCCTGAGGTCCCCACCCGGGACCGCCTGGAAAAGCCGCGCACTGCGCGGCTTTTTCTTTTTCAGCACGGGGATATTTGCGTCTACCGGCCGGTTCCCGGCAAAGTTCCACCATGCTGACCCCGTTGCGCTCGATCCACGTCATGGCCGCCGTCATCACCGACGCCCGCGGCCGGATCCTGCTGGCCCGACGCACCGAGGGGCGGGACCTGGCAGGGCGTTGGGAGTTTCCCGGTGGCAAGCGCGAGCCCGGCGAGAGCCCCGAAGACGCGCTGGTGCGCGAGCTGCGCGAAGAACTGGGCATCGAGGCGCAGGTCGGCGAGCACGTCATCAGCGTGCCGCAGCAGTACCCGGACAAACGCCTCAAGCTCGAAGTCCGCCACCTCACCGGCTGGAAGGGCACGCCGCGAGGACATGAAGGGCAGGCGCTGGCCTGGGTCGTCCCCGACAAGCTGATGCGCTACGCCATGCCGCCCGCCGACCGACCGGTCGTGGCCGCGCTGCTGCATCCGGACCGGTATCTGGTCACCCCCGAACCCACGGACACGGACCTCTGGCTGGCGGCCCTCGAGCGCGCCTTGGCGCAGGGCATTCGCCGCGTGCACGTCCGCGCGCGCAATCTGTCTGGCGATGCGTGGGAGCAGCTCGCCCGCAAAGCGGTCGCCTGCTGCCTGGCTGCTGGGGCGGAGGTGCTGCTCAATGGCGATATCGAGCTGGCGCGCACGCTGGGCGTGGGCGTCCACCTGCGGGCCTCGCAGCTCGCCGAACTCGTTTTCCGGCCGCTGCCGGAAGACGTCCTGGTCGCAGCATCCTGCCACACGGCTGCGGACCTGCGCCAAGCCGAAGCGCTCGCGTGCGACTTCGCGGTCGTTGGCAGCGTGTTCCCCACGGCGACGCACCCCGGTGGTGACCCCCTGGGGTGGGCCGGCTTCGCCGGTCTGCGCGAGAACGTCTCGCTCCCCATCTACGCCATCGGCGGCCTGCAGCCCGCGGACATCACCCAGGCACGCCAGCATGGCGCACAAGGCATCGCCGCGATCCGGGGGCTGTGGCCTGCCGCGTAAGCGCTGAAGTGTCAGGCGGTCGTCGCGGCGGCCAGCGCGAGATAGCGCGCATGCAGTGCGTCCGCCGCGCGAGCGAGATGCTCGAGATCGCCATCGTTGACCACGATATCGTCAGCAATGGCGAGCCGCTCCGCACGCGTGGCCTGCGCCGCCATCATCTTGTCGGCCAGCGCGGCATCGATGCCATCGCGTTGCATCAGGCGCACGCGCTGTACTTCCACCGGCGCATCCACGACCAAGATCCGGTGGAGCCACGGATACGCCGAGCGCCCACCGCCCTCGGCGAGCAGCGGCACCATGGCGATTGCGTAAGGGCTGCTGGCGGCGACACAGATCGCCTGCAGCCGAGCGCGGATGGCGGGGTGGAGGATGGCTTCCAGCGCGCGTCGCGCGGCTTCGTCGTTGAACACGCGCACCCGTAAAGCCGCGCGATCCAGCCGTCCGTCCGCCTGCAGCACGCCGTCGCCGAAATGCGCCGCCACGGCCGCCAGGGCGGGCTCACCCGGCTTCACCACGGCACGTGCCAGCAGGTCGGCGTCGGCCACGGTAATGCCATGGGCGGCGAAAGCCTTTTCGAGTGCGCTCTTGCCCGACGCGATGCCGCCCGTCAGGCCGATGAAATAGTGGCTCATGCGCCGATTATGGAGCGGACGGACCGGGTCTGCCCGAGGCGCGCGCGGTCTACTTCAGGCCGGCGAAACGCAGGTAGGCGTCGATGATCTGCGGGCCCCAGAAGAACGCGATCCAGCCTGCGATGGCCAGGTAGGGGCCGAACGGAATGGGCGTGGCGCGATCGCGGCCCTTCAGGCCCAGCCACACCGAGCCGATCACGGCGCCGACCACCGAAGAGAGCAGGATGGTCGGCAAGATGCCGTTGAGCCCCACCCATGCGCCGATGGCCGCCAGCAGCTTGAAATCGCCCCGGCCCATGCCTTCCTTGCCGGTCACCTGCTTGAACAACCACCAGACCAGCCACAGCGATACATAGCCCGCGATAGCGCCCAGCAGCGCCGGCTTGGCCGGCATGTAGAGGTTATCCAGGCTGCCGATCAAACCGAGCCACATCAGTGGCAGGGTCAGCTGGTCGGGCAGCAGCCGCGTACGCAGGTCGATGCCGCTCAGGGCCACCAGGTAGCAGCTGAACAACGCGGCGCCGAACCCCTGCCAGCCGAACCCGAATCGCCATACCGACGCCACGGCCAGCAAGGCGGTCAGCAGTTCGACCAGCGGGTATTGCGGCGAGATGGGTGCCTTGCAGTGACGGCACTTGCCGCGCAAGGCCAGCCAGCTGAACAGTGGGATGTTCTCGTACCAGGACAGCGGTGTCTTGCAGTGCGGGCAGTGCGAGCGCTCGACCACGATCCCCGGCGGGGGCGGATCGTAGATCTCGGGCTCTTCGAGCACCTCGCGGGCGTCGCGCTTCCACTCCCACTCCAGCCGCCGTGGCAGCCGCAGGATGACGACGTTGAGGAAACTGCCCACCAGCAGGCCGAGGCCTGCCACCACCGGGTACCCCAGTTCGGGGTGCTGATCCAGGAATGCCATTGGGCGATTCTAAATCGCTGCGGCCAGTTTGAAGATGGGCAGGTACATGCCGACCACCATGGCGCCGACGACGCCACCGATGAAGATCATGATCATCGGCTCGATCAGGCTCGACAACGCGTCCACGGCGTTGTTGACTTCCTGTTCGTAGTACTCGGCCACCTTGAACAGCATGGCGTCCAAGGCACCAGCCTCTTCGCCGATGGCGGTCATCTGAATGACCATGTGCGGGAACAGGTTGACCTGCTTCATCGACATGTTCAGTGGGTAGCCCACCGCGACGTCGTCGCGGACACGGAAAATAGCCTTCTCGTAAACTGTATTACCAGTGGCACCAGCAACAGTATCGAGTGCCTCTACAAGGGGTACGCCCGCCTTAAAGGTCACCGCCAGAGTCCTCGCGAAACGTGCGATGGACGAGTTGTGCATGATTTGGCCGATCACCGGAATCTTGAGGGCGACACGGTCCAGAAAGTGCTGCAAGGCCAGCGAACGCTTCTTGAAAAACAGAAAACCGAAAACGACGCCAAAAAGTGTGCCAAACACTGCCCACCAGTACGACACCATAAATCGCGATGCCGCTACGATCATTTGGGTGAACGCGGGCAGATCGGCGCCAAACTGCTTGAAAACACCTTCGAATTGCGGGACTACGAAGATCAGCAGGATCGCACTTACCAGGATGGCCACGGCGATGACCACAGCCGGATAAAACAGTGCTTTCTTGATCTTGCCCTTCAGGGTTTCGATGTTTTCCTTGTAGCTGGCGATGGTGTCCAGCACCGTCTCCAGTACGCCCGCGCTTTCACCCGCGCGGACCAGATTCCGGTACAGCTCATCGAACTGCACGGGGTGCTTGCTGATGGCCTCGGACAACGAGGAGCCGCTCTCGATGTCAAATCGGACATCTTCGACCAACTTCTTCATGCGAACGTTCTTCTGTCCGCCCTCAATGATCTCCAGCGAGGTCACGATCGGCACGCCGGACTTCATCATCGTCGCGAGTTGGCGACTGAAGAAGGCGATTTCCTTGGGAGTGATGGTCTTTCCGGCAGCGCCGAACAGAGGCTTGGGCTTGCTCTTCACCACCGTGGGCGTGATGCCCTGCTTGCGTAGTTCCGCTCGCAGGAAGTTGGCGTTCTTGGACGACTGCTCGCCCTTCATCTTGACGCCGCGCTTGTCGGTGCCCTCCCAGACGAACAGGCTCAGCGGGTTCTCGCGAACGGGCGCGGGCGCTTTCTTGACGGCGGAACGAGTGACGGCCATTAGGTTTTCCCCTGTCCGGCTTTCCCCACCCGGACTGTCTTCGCCCATGGTAGCCGGTTATGGCCCCGAGGGAAGCACCCCCCGTGTGACGGGGGGCAGGGTTTGCGCAGCGCCCGCTAGTCCTTCGTTACGCGGTTGATCTCGGCCAGGCTGGTGACGCCGTTTCGTACCTTCATCAGGGCCGACTGGCGCAGGTCGCGGATGCCGGCCTGCTGGGCAACGGCGGCGATCTGGATCGCGTTGCCGCCCTCCAGCACGATGGCCTGGATTTCCTCGGACATGGGCATGACCTGGTAAATGCCGGTACGACCCTTGTAGCCTTCGGTGCATTCGTCGCAACCGACGGCACCATACAGCGTGAAGCCAGCCTGGATTTCGGCCTCGCTGAAGCCTTCCGCCAGCAGGGCCTTGTGCGGCAACTCCACCGGCTTCTTGCATTTGGAGCATAGGCGGCGAGCGAGGCGCTGGGCGATGACCAGGGTCACCGAGCTGGTGATGTTGTACGGCGCGATGCCCATGTTCATCAGGCGGGCGATGGTCTGGGGCGCGTCGTTGGTGTGCAGGGTCGAGAGCACCATGTGGCCGGTCTGTGCGGCCTTGATCGCGATCTCTGCGGTCTCCAGGTCGCGGATTTCGCCGACCATGATGATGTCCGGATCCTGGCGGAGGAAGCTGCGCAGGGCGGCGGCGAAGGTCATGCCGCGCTTGGTGTTCTGCTGCACCTGGTTGACACCCGGCAGGCGGATTTCGACCGGATCCTCGACGGTGGAGATGTTGCGCATGTCGTCGTTGAGGATGCCCAGCGCGGTGTACAGCGACACGGTCTTGCCCGAGCCGGTGGGGCCGGTGACCAGTACCATGCCGTAGGGCTTCTGGATGGCCTCCTCGAACAGCTTCTGCTGGTCGGGCTCGTAGCCCAGCTTGTCGATGCCCAGTTTGGCGGCGCTGCCATCGAGGATGCGCAAGACGATCTTTTCGCCGAACAGCGTAGGCAGCGTGCTGACACGGAAGTCGATCTGCTTGGTCTTGGATAGGTTCAGCTTGATGCGGCCGTCCTGCGGTACGCGCTTCTCGGCGATATCCAGTTGCGACATGACCTTCAGGCGTGCGGCGATGCGCTGGCTCAATTTCACCGGGGCCTTGGCGACCTGCTTGAGGATGCCGTCGATGCGCAGGCGCACCCGGTAGTCGGTTTCGTAAGGTTCGAAATGGATGTCCGAGGCGCCGCGCTTGATCGCGTCCACCAGCACCTTATTGACGAACTTGACCACCGGCGTGTCGTCGCCCTTGGCATCGACGCCCGACTCGTTGGCCGCGCCCAGGTCGTCATCGGTCCCGACCTCCAGATTGTCCAGTCCCTCGTCGTCGTCACCCCCGAACGTGCTGGACAGATTGCTGGCTGCGTTGAGCCATTGGTCCAACGTGCGGCGCAACTGGTCCTCGTCGACGAGAACGGCTTCCACGGCCAGGTTGGTATGGAACTGTATCTCGGTCAGCGCCGCGGTCTGGGTCGGGTTGCTGGTGCCGACGAACAGCTTGGCGCCACGCTTGAAGAGCGGCAGCACCTGATGTTTCTGGATCAGTTCCTCGCTGACCAGTTTGATCGCGCTGTGCGAGGGATCGAACGTGGTGACATCCAGCAGCGGCATGCCGAACTCGATCGCGTTGGCCGCCGCCAGGTGAGCTGGGGCCACCAAGCGCTTCTCGGCCATCCATTGGGCCAAAGGAACCTTGGCTTCGGTGGCGTTCGCCATGGCGCTGCGGGCTGCAGCTTCATCAAGGGCGCCGTCCTGGACCAGGCGGCGGGCGATGCCGGTGATGCCGACCAGATTGGCGGCGGGCGAGGAGACAGCGTTCATGGTGGATTCCGTGCAGCAGGGGGTACGGCCCAAGGACGCAGCAAGAAACGGGCCACGACCAACTTTACTGCAACGCCCGGGACCTGGGCGAGGGGCGCCGCGGCCGTGGAGCGTGCGTGGGTCACAAGCTGACGCAGGACGGCACCAACGGCGCACGCGCCGGGGACGGGCGGTATACCGGATGCAGTAAGCTGGATGGGGGAAACGAGCTTGGGGCAACGATGAAGGTCAGTGTAGTTCTGCCGGCGAAGAACGAGGAGGGCGGGCTGCCCCGCACGCTCGAAGGCTTGAAGTCCCTCATGCCGGATGCCGAGATCATCGTGGTGGACGATGGATCCAGCGACGATACTCCGATGATCGCCGAGGCCAAGGGCGCCCGAGTACTCCGCTCTCCTTACTCGATGGGCAACGGTGCGGCGATCAAGCGCGGAGCCCGCGCAGCCAGTGGTGATGTGATCGTGTTCATGGATGCGGATGGCCAGCATGATGCTGCCTGCATTCCCGGCTTGCTGCAGAAGCTGGATGAGGGATACGACATGGTGGTGGGTGCGCGCGATTGGGACGGACAAGCCGGCGTAAGCCGTGGCTTGGCCAACACCTTCTACAATTGGCTGGCTACGCGGATGACCGGTTTCGCGGTGAAAGACCTGACCTCGGGCTTTCGGGCGGTGCGCGCGGAGAAATTCAAGGAATTCATTCATCTGCTGCCCAACGGGTTCTCGTATCCCACCACCAGCACCATGGCGTTTTTTCGCAGCGCCTATCCGGTGGCGTACGTTCCCATTCCGGTGGCCAGACGCATTGGTCGCAGTCATATCCGGCCGTTGCGGGACGGTATTCGCTTCCTGCTGATCATTTTCAAGATCGCCACGCTCTACTCGCCACTCAAGCTGTTCGCTCCCGCGGCCGCGACGTTCTTCCTGATAGGTCTTGGCTACTACGCTTGGACTTTCATCACGCAGGGCCGATTCACCAACATGAGCGTCCTGCTTTTCAGTGCGGCGGTCATCATTTTTCTGATTGGGCTGATATCTGAGCAGATTACCGCCCTCACATATCGCCGCGATCCATGACTGCCACCCATCATGCGCTGCGAAGGTGGGTGGATATGTGCAGGGGAACCCCCTTGCACCCCCAGTGGCTACTTGGCCGACCAGAACATCTGAAGGGCTGGCTGCACCGCTGCGCCCGGGGTGTGGTCGTTGATGTCGGTTGCGCGAATCGTTGGGTGGAGCGCAGCCTTCCTGCCGGCTGCACGTACATCGGAGTCGACTATTGGACCACGGGGCGGAAAATGTACAGTGCGAAGCCCGACGTCTTCGGCGACGCTGCGCGACTCCCACTGCCGAGCGCCTCCGTGGACACGGTGGTGCTGTTCGAGGTCATGGAGCATCTGCGTGACCCGGATGCGGCGGCATCCGAGATTCGCCGCATCCTGAGGCCGGATGGAACACTGCTGCTCACCATGCCGTTCCTCTATCCGATCCATGATGCGCCTTATGATTACCAGCGTCTCACGCTTCATGGTCTCAAGCGGACCTTGAGCAATGCCGGGTTGGCCATCGAGGAGGTGGAAGAGAGTATGTCCGCGGCGGAGTCGGCCGGACTACTGCTCAATCTGGCCTTGAGTGGTTTGATGGCACAGGCAGTCGCTATTCGACATCCAGCATTGGTCTTTGCCCCCTTGCTTGCGATCCTCATGCCATTGATCAACATGGGTGCATGGTTGTCTGGCAGGCTACTGCCTTCTTGGCCGGCGTTCACGGCAGGCTATCGGGTCAGGGCCGTCTGCGAATGAGTGACGGGCCTGCCATCCTGCTCATAACATCGTCCTTCCCCATCAAGGGTGATGGCAGCGAAGCCGCAGGCGCGTTTGTCGCGGATCTGGCCGACGAGCTTGCTTCCAGTCGGTTCGTAAAGGTAGTGGCACCGGGCCGTCGCGCAGAAGTGGAAAGCTGGAGCGCGCGCGTACAGGTGCATCGATACCCGACATCTGAAGCGCCGCTGTCAACGCTCAAGCCTTGGGTGCCGTGGGACGCATTGGAGATTCTGCGAACCTTGCGGTCGGGGCAGAAAGCGACGGAAGCGGCGATGGCATCTGGACCGGTAGAGAGGATCATCGCGCTGTGGGTCTTGCCCTGCGGTGATTGGGCAATGCGCAGCGCAAAGCGGCATGGAGTTCCCTACGCGGCCTGGGCGCTGGGTAGCGATATTTGGAGCTTAGGCCGCATTCCATTCGTGCGACGACGCTTGGCGCAGGTGATGCGTGGGGCCAGCAAGCGTTGGGCTGACGGTGTACAGCTCGCACATGATGCGGAGACCATCTGTGGAGCGGGCGTTGAGTTCCTGCCCAGCACCCGCCGAACGGCAAGGCGGCGCATAGAGCCGCTGCGTTCGCGAGCGCCCTATCGATTGCTCTTCCTGGGGCGCTGGCATCCCAATAAGGGTATCGACCTGCTGTTGGATGCGCTGGCAATGTTAGGCAATGAGGACTGGGCACTTATCGAGCGCGTCGTGGTATGCGGTGGTGGCCCGCTAGAGGATATCGTCCGCGAGAAGATGTCGGCGTTTGCGTCAAACGGCCGTCCGGTCGAATTGCGTGGGTTCTTGGCGCGCGAGGCGGCAGAGCAAGCGCTTCTTGACGCGGACTGGCTGCTGATCCCGTCCCGAGTGGAGAGCATTCCGGTAGTCTTCTCGGACGCAATGAAGATGCGTTGCGCTGTCGTCGCAATGCCAGTGGGCGATCTTCCCGGGCTCATCAACGTATCCCGTGTAGGCGTGGTGGCACGGGAAGTCAGCGCACGGGCGTTTGCCGGCGCCCTGTCCGAGGCGTTGAGGAACTCGCCTGCCGTGCTGGGCGACAATCTTGACCAGACGGCAGTGCAGTTCGACCTTCCGAGCATTGCCGACAAGATACTGAAGCGATGGGATACAGCCGAATGAAGCGGCGCCCGCTTCTCACGAAGATCATCCTGTTGGGGGTCTTGGCTTGGTTTGCCTGGGTGCTTTATGTCGGTCGTGATGAGGTCGATAGCCTGCTGACCGGTGCGCGCTGGGACATCGCGGCGCTGTCCATCGTGGTGTTGACCGCAGCGAATGCGTTCGCTGGGGTCATTTATGCTTCCTGCATGGGAACGGGGAGCGACGTGCGGAAGAAACGCATGGTCATCATCGGAGCGTTCCTGTTGTCCCAACTGGCGAAGTACCTGCCGGGCCGCATCTGGGGCATCGTGATGCAAGTGGGCTTGCTCGATATGCCCGGTGCTTCTGCTCGAGTCCTGTCCGCCAATCTGGAGTTGGTGCTGGCGAATCTGATCATCGTGACTGGCGTGGGGGTTGCAGCGCTCTGCGGTGTCTATGCAGGGACAATCACTGCGGTTGCGATGTTGTCGGTGTTTGCAGTGATCGCGGCAGGCGCGCTGCGTTATCGTCTCGCAGATCGCTTCATCCATTGTCTTTGCCGGCGGTTTCCATCCTTAGCGCGTCGCCTTCGACTGGACGTCCAGGACGAGAGCCTTCTGGCATCTGAGATTCGTAGTGCGCGCAGCATGGATGGTCTACGTTCGGCCGGGTTGCTGGTGGCGTATGCGTTCTGTTACGCGCTGGGGTGGGGGCTGCTGATCGTTGCGCTGCTCGATATGCCTGAGGCGCATGCATTCGGGGTGCTTGCGGTGATGTCGCTGTCGCATCTGGTTGGCGTCGTCAGTCTGCTGCCCGGGGGGGTAGGAGCCAGGGAGCTGTCGATGGTCCTCCTTGCGCCTGCCGTCGAGTCGGCAACATCCCAAATGGTGCTCTTGGCGGCCGCATCGCGTGCAGCGATCCTTCTGGTGGATGCAGTGGGTGCTTTGATTGGCTGGGGCGCAATGGCTTTCGGATCGCAAGGGAGCGAGCACCATGTCTGACATCCGGACCGGGGTTTACCTAGTTCTCGAGATGATTCTCCGGGTCATGATTCATCCACGCTTGCGCGCGCGCCTTCTGAAGTGCTTGGGTGCGCGCGTAGGGGAGAATGTCCGCATCTACGACGTCCGCTTCATTAATCTGAGCTCAGGATTTTCCAACCTGTGCTTGGAGAGAGATGTCCATATCGGGACCGATTGCCTGATAGACCTGCAAGGACCGGTAACGATCGGCCAAGGCAGCGTGCTTGCCCCCCGCGTCGTCGTGATGAGTCACAGCGACCCTGGGTCATCGCATGGTGCGCCGCTATGCAATCGACATCCTCCGGAAGCCAATGGCGTAGTGGTAGGTCGGGACTGCTGGTTGGGAGCGGGCGCTATTGTCCTGTCCGGCAGCATTATCGGCGATGAGGTCACGCTGGGCGCCGGGGCGTTGGCGCGCGGCGTTCTGCGCTCTGGGAAAGTCTATGTAGGCGTGCCAGCGCGCGAACTCGCGAGTTGAGTTGAGCGGCGTCAGTCCCCTCGTTGGAATGGATCAGGGCCGCGCGGATAGGGCTGCTGCTTGCTGTTGGAGCTGCAGCAGCACTTGGCGGCCGGTCAGGTCATCTGACGGAATCTGGCGCTCAAGGTCGGAAATGATCCTGAGCCCTTCACTGCGATCACCATAAGCCAGTTCGAGTTGCGCCAGCAGCGCGGCGATGGGCGCTTCCGAGGCGGGACGACTGTATGCCGCTCGCGCCTGCATGATCGCGTTGTGAGGATCGCCGTCACGCAGATACAGTTGCGCGGCCTTGAATCTCAAGCGCCTCAGGTTGGCGTGATTCTGGGGGACTAGTGTCTGGTTGGCGAGCGTTACGAGATCTCGGGCCATGTCCTGCCTACCCAGCCCGCGGCACGGTGTTTTCTCCACGCCGTCAGCCAGGGCCTCGATACTTACCAGAAGATCTGCCTCCAAGTCCTGCATATGCCCAGCGAACGCAGCCTTCTTTGAGCGGGGATCCGCCTGGCCAGAGGTGGAGCACTCAATCAGCAAGCGCCAGATGCCGCTCAGACGCCGCGTGCTTTCTTGGTCCGATCCTGCGAGTGCATCGATGTGCCGCAGGGCCTCGGCGGGATCCGGCGGGTTCGCTTGCATGAAGGCCTGCGCGACATCCACACGCAGCCACCGCGAATGGGGGTGGTACTTCAACCCTTGGGTGAGCAACGCCTGCTGCGATTGCCAGACCTGCGCGCGAGCGTGCGTGGCGAGCGCAAGCGCGACAAGGAAGGCGAAGATTCCAAGGGTGAAGATTTTCTGGGGGTGGTCCATGCGACGAGACAGGCATTGCCCGCCCCAGATTGCCAGGCTGGCGAGCGCCCACAACGCGCCCGCTGAAGGCAGGTATGCGCGGTGTTCAAAATACATTAGCAGCGGGAAGACGCTTGATTCGAGCGCCTGGGCAATGAGGTAGAAGCCCAGCCCTAGCCCAACGCCCGGTACGCGCGTACGCAACCGGATCGCGGCAACCAGTGCTGCGACCCAACCCAGCCAAGCGAGCAGCGTGGAGGCGGGCGTCAACCATCCACGTGAAATGGTGTAATCGTCATGGTACAGCCCCAGGCGCGGCCCGTGGGGAAGGACCAGTGCCCCCATGTAGTCCCACAGCACCCGACCCTGCGTCATCAGTCGCTCGGACAGCGTGAAGGGTCGATTCGCGTATTCCGAGACGATGAAGGGCGACTGCGTCAGAGTAAGGGCGAGTGCAACCAGTGCGGGTGCTACCAGCCCGATCGCTATGACCGCCCAAGACAAAGGATGGCGTCGCTTGCCCGTGGCGGGCGCGAACACCCACCATTCGATCAGAGCACACAGCGCGGGTGCCAGCACCCCATTTTCCTTGGAGAAAACGGCAAGGAGGACGCATGCGCCCGCGCTGCTGAAGAGAGTAAGCGCCCGCAACTGCCGTCCGGCCGTGAGTGCCTCGCGAGCGGAGATGTAGAGGATCAGCGTGGCCAACGTGAAGAGCGTCGACAGCATCGCCATACGTTGGATGACATACAGCGTGGTGCTCACCTGCAGGGGGTGCAGGAGCCATATGCCCGCTACGATGCAAGGCGCCCAGCGAAGCGCCATCGCATGCATGCCCTGGACAGGCGCTCCCACCCGCGAGAGTCGCGTCAGTAGCAGATACACCAGAAGACCGTTGATCAAATGAATGACCAGATTGCCTAGCTTAAGGCCCCAGATGCCCGGCCCCAGGAGCTGAATATTCAACACCAGGCTGGCCATCGACACCTGGCGTCCGAGGAGGCCGGAGGCGTTATCCAGCACGACACGCCAGCCGCTGGTGTTGCCGGCAAGCCACTCTGTCAAGGGTGCCAGATTCTGGTGGTCGTCAAACACCAGCGGACCAGACAAGCCGGGCCAATAGGCCACGCAGCCGACCACGAGAAGCAACAGGAAGAGCCAAACAGGTCTGGTCACGCATAGTCCCCAAAAAAAAGCCCCGGCACATGGCCGGGGCCTTCTTGAAGCTTAGCCGATCAGGCGATCAGCGGCACTTGGCCGGCAGATACTTGTCCTGGATGGTCGAGGCCGAGCACGACCAGGTCAGCTGCGCGGTGCTGCCGATGCGCGTGGGGGTCATCACCAGGTTGCCCGTGGTGCCCGTGGCAGCGGTCACGGCGACGGTGATGACGCCGTTGGCGCCCGTGAGCACGCTGGTCACGAAGCTGGTGGCGCCCGGGAACGAATAACCGGCGGCGGTGTTCGTGGCCGGCAGGGTGCCGGTGGACGACAGCGTTTCCGCAACGGCCAGCTTGGCCGGAGCCGCCATGGTCATGGCTTCCGACACCTTGGCGCGCACGGAGTAATCCTGATAGGCCGGGATCGCGATGGCCAGCAGGATGCCCAGAATGGCGATGACGATCATCAGTTCGATCAGGGTGAAGCCCTGCATGTTCTTCTTCATAACAATTCCCCTTTCAGGATTTGGCTTGGATGGTAGGGACACACATGCCCCGTGTCCCTAGCATGGACCGTGGGCGCCGCGCGAACGGCTGCACGTGGCTAGGATGATGGAGCAGGATGTGTGCCAACTTTCAGTGCCCCCAGCGGTTCCCCCAAACCTTTCCCGGAATGGAACCCAGACGCCGAAGTCGGGGGCGACTATCGCATCATTTAATGGCGATGTGTATCGGGAAACACGGTCATTCCGGGGCGCGATCACAGATTCACACATTGCAGCGGCGGCCTCCGTTTTCGTCAAAGCACTGACGCTGAAATGGTCATGTGACGCGACGCGTCACATTGTGACGCTGAGGGGCGGACGAGATCGTCCGGAAGGTGTCTTGATCGCCTGCAACGCGCAGTACCGGTGGGCGAAAGTGCAGGCGCGACGGTTCTTCGACGGCTGAGGCGTCTCTGCCGGCGGTCACTTCCGCCTACTCCATCCCCAGCTTCTTCAACTTGTAGCGCAGCGCCCGGAAAGTGATGCCGAGCTGGGCGGCGGCCTTGGTCTTGTTCCAACGGTTTTCTTCCAGGGCCTTCTGGATGGCGGCGCGTTCGAGTTGCTCGATGTAGTCGGGCAGGGCGCCTGCGGCGGGGTCCACGTCCACGGCACCAGGGGCGTCGCGGATGACCTCGCCGGGACTGAAATCGACGCCGAACTTCTTGCCGGCCGGGGCCTGGGGCAGGTACAGGTCGTCGATCTCGATGCTGTGGCCTTCGGACATGGCGAGGGCGCGCTCGAGGATGTTCTCCAGCTCGCGCACGTTGCCGGGGAAGGCGTAGCGGCCCAGGGCCTCCATGGCTTCGGGCGATACCGAGGGCGACATCCGGCCGTGCTGGTTGGCCAGGCGTTCGAGGATCGCGCTGGTCAGCTGGGCCAGATCGCCGGTGCGCTCGCGCAGCGGCGGGACCCGCAACTCGATCACGTTGATGCGGTAGTACAGGTCATGGCGGAAGCGGCCGTCGGCTGCGAGTTCGCCAAGGTCCTTGTGGGTGGCCGACAGGATGCGGACATCCACCTGCACTTCGCTGGACGCGCCCACCGGGCGGACGGCCTTCTCCTGGATCGCGCGCAGCAGCTTGACCTGCATCGGCAGCGGCAGCTCGGCGACCTCGTCGAGGAAGAGGGTGCCGCCGTTGGCCGCCTGGAACAGGCCCTGCTTGTCGGCATGCGCGCCGGTGAAGCTGCCCTTCTTGTGGCCGAAGAACTCGCTTTCCATCAGTTCGGCGGGGATCGCGCCACAGTTCACCGGCACGAACGGTCCGGACGCGCGCGCGCCCTGCTCGTGGATGGTGCGCGCGACCAGCTCCTTGCCGGTGCCGGATTCGCCCATGATGTAGACGGGCGCCTGGCTGCGGGCGACCTTGCCGATCGTCTCGCGGAGCGACGCCATGGCAGCAGAGTTGCCCAGCAGCCGGCTGGCCTGCTCCGGCGGGGGCGGCGGGGGCGGTGCGCGCTCGGCGTTGTTGAGCTCCAGTGCGTGCTTCACCAGGCCGCGCAGCACGGCCAGGTCGACCGGCTTGCTGACGAAGTCGAAGGCGCCGGCTTTCAGGGCCTCGACCGCCAGCTCGATGTTGCCGAAAGCGGTAATCATCGCCACCGGCGTATTCGGATAGTTGCGCGAAATCTCGCCGACCAGGTCGATGCCGTTGCCGTCGGGCAGGCGCATGTCGGTGAAGCAGAGATCGTAGGTGTTGCGGGTCAGCAACTCGCGGGCTTCGCCCACGTTGGCCGCGGTGTCGATGCGCAGGCCCATGCGGCCCAGCGTCAGCGTCAACAGCTCACGGATATCACGTTCGTCGTCGACGATCAGGGCGCTACGGCTTTGATTCATGCATCCCCCTCATGCCCCTGTGCGGCCAGTGTAACGGCTGAATGTTAATCATGATAGGCGAGCGCAGCGGGGGCGTCGCGCTCAAGCCGGCAACAACGCATGCGGGCCTGGGAGGGTGATGCGGAAGCAACTGCCGCCGCCGGGCACGGGCACGTATTCCAGCGTGGCCTGGTTGGCGCGGCACAGTTCGCGGGCGATGTAGAGGCCCAGCCCGGTGCCGTGCTCTGAGGTGGTGAAGAAAGGGCGGAACAACTGGGCGGCCACCGCCTCCGGGATGCCCGGGCCGCGGTCCATCACGTCGATGGTCGGCCGACCCTCCGCGTTGAACACCCGCAGGCGCACCCGCGCCGATTCACCGGGCAGGCGGCCGTAGTTGAGCGCGTTCTGCACCAGCACGGTGACGACCTGCTGCAGGTGGCGGGGATCGACCAGCGCGGGAACCGGCCGGGCGCCAATGATGGGCTCCAGCGTATCGGTCTCGATCGACAGGGTCTGCTGGTACTCGTCGACGAACCGGCGGGCGAACGTGTTGAGGTCCACGTGTTCCGGTGTGGCGCGTTCGCGGCGGGCCAGGCCGAGCACGCTTTCGACGATGCCGTTGGTGCGCTGGCATTGCTGGTGGATGATCTGCAGCAGGCGACGATCGCCGTCGGTGACCTGCTGGGATTCCTCAAGCAGCTGCACGGCGTAGTTGATGGCGGCCAGCGGGTTGCGGATTTCGTGCGCGAGGCTGGCGGAGAAGCGGCCGAGGGCGGCCAGGGTCAGGGACTCGGCGCGGCGGGAGACCACGGTGGCATCGTCCAGGAAGATCAACGAGGTCTCGCTGTCCGCCAGCAGGCGGGCGAACCGGGGCTGGACCTCCGGTTGCTCCGGCGATAGTTGCATCGGCGATTCGTCGGTCTGCCAGCCATTGCGCCAGCGTTGCAGGCGACGGGCAAGCTCGGGCGCGGCGTGCAGCAGCGAAACGCCTTTCCCATCCGTGCCCTGGCCATCGGCCCCATCGCCCAGCAGCAGGCTCGCGGCTTCGTTGGCCAGTTTGATGTGGTTGTCGGCATCGACCACCAGCACGCCGGTGCGCATGCGACGGATGATCAGTTCGTTGACCTCAAACAGGTTGGCGACTTCCTCGCCGCGCTTGTCCGCCAATGCCTGGCTCGTCCGCGCTTTCTGCCCGGCCTGATGGGCCAGGTAGGCCAGCGCCAGATAGCTGACCGCGAACATGATGACCTCGGCCACCGAGCGGCTCGTCGTGCTGTCGTGGGACAGGGTGAAGAAGTACTCGCCGAACAGCGCCGCGATCGCGATCAACGCCACCAGCAACGCCATGCGCGTGGAGGGCAGCAGCAGGGCGGCCGCCGAGACGTTGAACAGCAGCATCATCGCGATGCCGGCGGTGGCGCCGGGCAGGGCATGGGTTGCGAGGGTGGCGGCCGCGACGTCGATGCAGACGCTCGCAAAGACGATCCACGTCAACCAGCCGACGTTGCGGCCCACGAAGAACAGGACGAGGGCAAGGACCAGGTAGCCGATGGTGACGGCCGTGCCGAGCTCGGCGTGCCTGGGCTGGCCCAGCACTTCGCCGAGGGGGCTGAACAACAGTGCAGCCAGGATTCCCGCTTCCAGAAGCCGGTACAGCGCGAAGAAATACAGCTCGCGGCGCGGTACCGATTCGATGCGGGACAGGAGCGACTGGGCCTGGCGCAAACGCGTACTTCCCCTGTAGCGAGGCCCCCAGTATAGGCATGACGGCCCCCGCATGGCCCAGCGAGTCCTTTTCCACCAAAGGCTTAGACCCGAGGTTTTGCGCCCCCCGCCCCGGTCAGCGACAATAGGGGGCTTGCCCACGCCGCTGCCCCTGGCACCGGCCGTGGGCGATGTCTTCTGTTCCCTACCCACGGTGACGCATGAATTTCCACGAATATCAGGCCAAGCAGCTGCTGGCCGAGTACGGCATCCCGGTCCCGGCCGGCAAAGTCGCCTCCACGGCGGACGAAGCGGTCGCGGCCGCCACGTCCCTCGGCAACGGCCCCTGGATGGTCAAGGCCCAGATCCACGCAGGCGGCCGCGGCAAGGCCGGCGGCGTCAAGTTCTGCAAGACCACCGACGACGTGAAGGCGGCTGCCGCCAAGATGCTGGGCACCAAGATGGCCACCTACCAGACCGCCGGCGTCGAGCTGCCGGTCAACCTGGTGCTGGTGACCACCGCTGGCGAGATCGTCAAGGAGCTGTACCTGTCGGTCCTGGTGGACCGCGGCACCCGCACCATCACCTACATCGCCTCGTCCGAGGGCGGCGTGGAGATCGAGCAGGTCGCGGCCGAGACGCCGGACAAGATCCACAGCCTCAACGTCGACTTCGTCGAAGGCGTGCAGCCGTACCAGGGCCGCGAGTTCGGCTTCAAGATGGGTCTGACCGCCAAGCAGGCGGGCCAGTTCGCCAACATCATGGTGAACCTGTACCGCATCTTCAACGAGAAGGACCTGGCGCTGGTCGAGATCAACCCGCTGGCGATCCTGGACGACGGCAACCTGTACGCGCTGGACGGCAAGTTCAACAGCGACGACAACGCCAGCTTCCGCCACAAGGACCTGGTCGCCATGCGCGACAAGAGCCAGGAAGACGAGACCGAAGTGCTGGCCTCGGAGATGGACATCAACTACGTGACCATGGACGGCAACATCGGCTGCATGGTCAACGGCGCCGGCCTGGCGATGGCCACCATGGACGTCATCAAGCTCAACGGCGGCGAGCCGGCGAACTTCCTCGACGTCGGCGGCGGTGCCAACAAGCAGCGCGTGATCGAGGCGTTCAAGCTGATCCTGTCCTCCGACAAGGTCGAGGGCATCTTCGTGAACATCTTCGGCGGCATCGTCCGCTGCGACATGATCGCCGAAGGCATCATCGCCGCGGTGAAGGAAGTGGGCGTCAAGGTGCCCGTGGTGGTCCGCCTGGAAGGCACGAACGTGGAAGAAGGCAAGCAGCTGCTGCGCGACAGCGGCATGGCCATCATCCCGGCCGACAACATCAACGACGGCGCCAAGAAGGTCGTTGAAGCGGTCAAGGCCGCCGCCTAATCCACGTCACCGAACCAGGAATCTCCCATGAGCGTTTTGATCAACAAGAACACGAAGGTGATCGTGCAGGGCTTCACCGGCCAGCAGGGCACCTTCCACGCCACCCAGATGATCGAGTACGGCACCCAGGTGGTCGGCGGCGTGACCCCGGGCAAGGGCGGCACGACCCACATCGACCTGCCGGTGTTCGACACCGTCGCCGATGCCGTCAAGAGCACGGGCGCCGACGCGTCCGTCATCTACGTGCCGCCGCCGTTCGCGGCCGACGCCATCCTCGAAGCGGCCGCGGCCGGCATCAAGGTCATCGTCTGCATCACCGAGGGCATCCCGGTCCTGGACATGCTGCGCGTCAAGAACGTGCTGACCCGCGCCCATCCGGACACCGTGCTGGTCGGCCCGAACTGCCCCGGCGTGATCACGCCGGGCGAGTGCAAGATCGGCATCATGCCTGGCCACATCCACATGCCGGGCAAGATCGGCATCGTTTCGCGCTCGGGCACGCTGACCTATGAAGCGGTCAAGCAGACCACCGAGGTGGGCCTGGGCCAGTCGACCTGCATCGGCATCGGCGGCGACCCGATCAACGGCCTGAACTTCGTCGACTGCCTGAAGCTGTTCAACGAAGACCCGCAGACCGAAGGCATCATCATGGTCGGCGAGATCGGCGGCGATGCCGAGGAGGCCGGCGCCGAGTACATCAAGCAGTTCGTCAAGAAGCCGGTCGTGGGCTTCATCGCCGGCGCGTCGGCCCCGGCCGGCAAGCGCATGGGCCATGCCGGTGCGATCGCCAGCGGCGGCAAGGGCACGGCGGAAGGCAAGTTCGCGGCGATGGAAGCCGCCGGCGTCACCACGGTGCGCTCGCCGGGCGACCTGGGTGCGGCCATCGCGGCCCGCCTGAAGAAATAAGGCCAGCCGCCACCGGCCTCGTGGAAAGCCGCCCCCGGGCGGCTTTCTGCGTTTCCGGCCCCTTAAACCTTCCTGCACGAACGGGCATCGTAGTCAGTATGCTGAATGCAACCGTCATGGAACCCATCGCCGACAGCCCCTCGCCGGATGCGGCCGCCGCCGTGGACAGTGCCTTGGCACGGTCTGCCGCAGGTGGCGACACGCAGGCTTTCGAGGCGCTCTACCGCCGCCACGCCGGGCGCGTGCATGGCGTCATCCAACGCCTGGTCGGTTTCCACGGCGTGCGCGCGGAGGACCTGACCCAGGAAGCTTTCGTGCGCGCGTGGCAGGCGCTGCCGGCCTTCCGGTTCGAAAGCGCCTTCGGCACCTGGCTGCATCGGCTGGCCGTGAATACCGCGCTGATGGAGTTGCGCAGCCGCCGCAACGGTCCCCGCTTCGATGAGGACGAGGACGCCATCGAGGGACTGGGCCTGGCCGACAGCGCGGGGCAGACCACGGCCCTTTCGATGGACCTGGAGCGGGCCGTCGCCACCCTGCCGCCGCGCGCCCGCGCGGTCCTGGTCCTGTACGACGTCGAAGGCTGGAAGCACGAAGAGATCGCCGCCGAGCTGGGCATGGCGGTAGGCAGTTCAAAAGCCCAGTTGCACCGTGCGCGGCACTTGCTGCGCGAGCGCTTAGGAGTACACGCATGAGCCCCCACGACCCCACTTCGCCGTCCGACGACGCACTGCGCTGGCAATTGCGCGCGCTGCGCCAGGACACGCCGCCAACGCGCGACCTGTGGCCCGATATCGCCGCGCGACTGGCATCGGCACCCCAGCACGCTATCGCACCGAAGCGACGGGTTCTGGCCCCGTTCGCGCTGGCCGCCTCCGTGCTGTTGGCGGTCGCCGTGACGTGGCAGCTGCAGCGTACGCCTACCGGCGACGCGGTGATCCAGCGCGAGGCCGCCGCCCTGACCCGCGACTACACCGGCGCGCTGGCGCAGTTGGATGTGCAGGCGAAGGGTTCGCCCGAATACGGCCCGGCGCTGCACGCGCTGGATGAGAGCGCGGCGGAGATCCGCCATGCCATCGCCACCGATCCCAACGCGCGCTTCCTGCTCGACCAATTGCGCCGTACCTACGCCCGCCGCCTGGTGTTGACCCAGCGCGCGGCCATGACCTGAGGAGTTCCCCATGCGTACGACACTTTCCTTCTCCCTGCTGCTGGCGATGGCGCTGGTCGCGCCCACGGCACTCGCCCAGACCGCCATCAACGAGACCCGCCCGTTGGACGCGCGCGGCCGCGTGGACATCAGCAACCTCAAGGGCCGCATCGAAGTGCGCGGTTGGGAGCGCAACGAAGTGCAGGTGACCGGCACGCTCGGCAAGGGCGTGGAGAAATTGGACATCGACGGTTCCGGCCCGCAGGTCAGCATCGAGGTGCGCTACCCGAAGAACAATGGCTGGGGTGGCGAAAAGACCGGTCCGACCGATCTGGTGGTGATGGTGCCGCTGCGTGCCGATCTGGATGTCGAGTCGGTGGCCGCCGATGTGCATGTCACCGGACTGGCGTCCAGCGAGATGTCCATCAGCACGGTGAGCGGCGGCGTCGTGGCCGCCGCCGCCCCGCGCAAGGCCGACGTCGAGACCGTAAGCGGCAACGCCACCCTGACGCTCAACAGCGACGATGTCGATGTCGCCACCGTGAGCGGTTCGATCCTGTTGCGTGGCCGCCTCGCCGGCGAGATCGACGCGGAGACGGTGTCCGGGCGTATCGAAGTGATCGTCAACGGCGAGAAAGTCCGCGACTTGGGCGCAAGCACGGTCAGTGGTCGCGTGGAGGTCAGCACCGACGTGGCGCCTGCAGGCGAGATCAGCATGGAATCCGTCAGTGGCGACCTGATCCTGCGGCTGCCGAAGAACGTGTCCGCGCAGGTGAGCGGAGAGAGTTTCAGCGGCTCGCTCAAGGCAACAGGCGTCACCATCGAGAAGCGTCGCGGGCCCGGATCGAGCTTCACGACGCGCTACGGCGATGGCAGCGCGCGCGTGAGCGTGGAGACGTTCTCCGGCAGTGCCGAAGTGCGAGTCGAGTAAGCGAGCGCTTAAGTAACGTATTCGGGACCGCGATGCTGCATCGCGGTCCCGTTTTCATTTCTGAATAGGCCTCGCCGTCTTTGCCGCGATGGCCGCCCGACGTGCGGCGCCGAGCCGATAGTTTCGTTACATCAGAAACTGTTTCCCAAGTAACTGATTGGGCTGGAAAAAACGCTTTTTTCTCAGAAAATCAGCGGGTTCTTTTCATCGCCGTAAAATTTACGTTATCCTTCGGACACCAGTCGCAGCCGTTGGCGTCTGAACCATTGGCCGAGATCGCGAGATCTCGGTCGTTTAATTGAACTTTGGAGAGAGAGCCTCTAAATGACCAACCTCAAGAAGCTGCCCAGCGCAATCAAGTTTGCGTTGTTTGTCAGCGCGGCATCGCTGGCTACCGGCAACGCGTTCGCCCAGGAAGCCGAGAGTTCCAGTTCGGACACCAAGACCCTTGACCGCATCGAAGTGACGGGTTCGCGCATCAAGCGCGCCGACATCGAAGGTGCGCTGCCGGTCACCGTGATCAGCCGCCAGGACATCGAGATCAGCGGCAAGGTCTCCGTGGCCGAACTGCTGCAGAACTCCACGTTCAACTCGTTCGGTTCGTTCACGCCGGCTTCCGGTAGCTCGGCCCAGTCGTTCTCCGAACTCAGCCTGCGTGGCCTGGGTGGCGGTCGCACGCTGATCCTGATCGACGGCCGTCGTGCACCGACCTCGCCGCAGAGCGGCATTGGCCAGGACCTGAACTCGATCCCGCTCGCCGCTGTTGAGCGCGTCGAAATCCTGACCGACGGTGCCTCGGCCATCTACGGTGCCGACGCACTGGGTGGCGTGGTCAACATCATCACGCGCAAGGACTTCAACGGCGCTGAGATCACTTTCGGCAAGGGCGACAGCTACCGCGGTGGCGACACCGAGGAAGCCTCGGCCATGTTCGGCGTCTCTGGCGATCGTGGTCGCTTGATTGCTGGCGTGTCGTACAACAGCCGCGGCATCAATTACATTTCGGATCTGCCGTGGGTGGGTGCCGGCGCTTCGTCGTACGGCAACAACTACTACAACTTCGCGCTTGACGCGAACGGCAACCGCGCTCCCACCGCCAATCGCGGTGCAGTGGGCGGTCAGGGAGCGGCCACGCGCGGTCAGGGTTGTACCGATCCGGGCTTCTACCTGAGCTTCAACTCCCGTGCCAATCTGTGGAGCTGCTTGTACGACTTCAATCTCGTGGCCGCGGACACCGCGTCGATCGACCAGAAGGGTGCGTTCGCACGCGGCGACTACCAGATCAACGACGACTGGAATGTCTACTTCTCCAGCAGCGTGACCCGCGTGGAAAGCTTCGGTCGTTTCGCGCCGACGCCGGAATACATCTTCATCACCGCCGCCAGCCCGAACAACCGCCGTGGCGTCGACACGCTGGTCAAGCACCGCTTTGCCGCGCTGGGCCCGCGTGACAACTACGATGATACCAACGTCTACGACTTCAACATGGGTTTCAACTGGCAGGCGACCGACAAGATCGCGCTGGATTTCGGCCTGCGTCGTAACGAGTCGAGCTTCAAGTCGTTTGGTCAGAACTACGTCAACATCCCGGTCGCGACGCAGCTGTTCGAGTCGGGTGCTTACGATATCTTCAATCCGGCTGCCAACTCCGAAGCCGTCATGAACGAGATCCGTACTACGACCTCGCGCAATGGTTTCTACAAGCAGGACGAGTTGTACGCGCAGGCCACGTTCGACCTGTTCGAAATGGGCGGCGGCACCTCCGTGCTGGCCCTGGGTGCCGAGTACCGCGAAGACGACTACGCCGACATCTACGACGCGCAGTCCGCTGCCGGCAACGTCGGTGGTTCGTCGGGCAACTCGTCCTTCGGCAACCGCACGCTGACCTCGTTCTACGGCGAATGGATCTTCCCGGTCCTGAGCAACTTCGAGATCGATCTGGCGGCCCGTTACGACGACTACTCGGACTTCGGCGACAGCACCTCGCCCAAGATCTCGTTCCGCTACCAGCCGCTGGACAACCTGACCCTGCGCGCGTCGTACGGCGAAGGCTTCCGTGCGCCGCCGCTCAACATCATCAACCAGCTGGATTCGTTCTCGGCTGACACGGTGGTGGACGCGCCGACCGCTACCCAGCTGGGCGTCCTCCCGACGACAGCGATCCAGATCAACGGCCTGCGCGTTGCGACGCCGGAACTGGAACCGGAAGAGTCCAGCCAGTGGAGCGCCGGCGTTGTTTGGGATCCGACCGACTGGCTGAACCTGAGCCTCGATTACTACAACATCGAGATCGAGAACCAGCAGCGCTTCTACTCCGCGCAGACGGTCATCAACCGTCAGCGCCAGGGCCAGTTCCTGCCGTCGCACCTGTACGTGACCCGCGATCCGGGCACGCAGGCGATCATCCAGGTTCGCGCTGGTTGGGGTAACGAAGGTCTGGTGAACACCGACGGCCTGGATTTCCGCGCCGGTACGAACTTCGACTTCGGCACCTGGGGCGAGCTGAAGAGCCAGCTGCAGGTCAGCTTCGTCAACAGCTACGAGATCTCGTCGCCGATCTCCGGTTCGACCGAGTACGTCAACCTCTCGGATTACCCCGAGTGGCGCGCCAGCTTGTTCAACACCTGGAGCAAGGGTGATTTCTCGGTGTCGTGGACGGTCAATGCGATCGACTACACCCCGGAAGCCTATGTCGACCTGTTCGAGACGAACTACGGCTATAGCTGCCAGGACACCGTGGATGCTGGCTACGCGTACAAGTGCAGCGGCATCTACGTGACCCACGACCTCCAGGCGAGCTACAAGACGCCCTGGAACGGCAAGGTCACGCTGGGCGCGATCAACGTGACGAACAAGAAGCCGCGTCTGGACCAGTCCTTCACGCCTGGCTACAACAGCTTGCTGTTCAACGCGTACGGCCGTCAGGTGTACCTGCGCTACACGCAGACGTTCTGATCCATCGGAACACTGCTGCAGCGTCAAAGACAAAGGGGCTTCGGCCCCTTTGTTTTTTCGGGCAGCCGACACTAGATTGGGGATGTCACAAGCCCTCCGTGTGCGCTTGGAATCTGGAACTGGATCGATGAATGATGTGGCGAGGCTGATGCAGGCTGCGGAACGTGCGGCGGCAACAGGCAATTTCAACGAAGCGCGCAAGGGTTTTCTGCGCGTGCTCGAAACAAGCGAGCATGCCGAAGCGCTGGTCCACCTGTCCTATATCGAGTCGAAGATCGGCAGTTACCGGTCCGCGTGCGATTACGCGCTGAGGGCATATGCGCTGCCTGCGCTCTCGCCTGCCTTGATGGTGAAAGTGCTGAATCGGCTGCGCAATTTCAACCAGACGTGGGCCTTGCATGAACTGATTCCGCGCTTCGAAGCCCACAGATTGGATCCTCGCCAGTTGCATGCGGTCGCCGCGCAGGCGAGCTACCTCGGCGACCAGCAGCGCGCATTGGACCTGCTTGATCTGGCGCTGAGCCGGCAGCCTGCAAATGCGCCCGTGCTGTTGGCGAGGGCCCAGATCAATACGTTCCTGGGACGCTTCGAGGAGGCCGAACAGGACCTCCGCGATTGCATGATGTACAACAAGGGCATGGCCGCGATCTGGTGGACGCTGGCCCGCTTACGCAAGCAGACGCCGGCATCCAATCATGTGGAAGAGCTACGTCGTGAATTGAAGGTCGCCCGTCCGCCCGCGGAGCGCACGTTCCTGGCATTCGCGCTCCACAAGGAACTGGATGACCTCGGCGATATCGCAGGGGCGGGCGAAGCACTGACCTTGGGTTGCAGGTTGAAGCGTGCGGAGCTGAAGTACAGCACGGCGCAGAGCAAGACCTTGATGGCCCGCCTGAAGGCGGCGTCCATGCCGGATGCAGCGGGCACGGTAAGTGATCGTGGTTTTACGCCGGTCTTCATCGTGGGCATGTTCCGCTCCGGTACCACCCTGTTGGAGCAGTTGCTGGGCGGCAACCCGGCGATGCTCAATGCAGGCGAGTTGCATGATTTCGTCACCAGCATGCGCTACGTGGCGAACTACCAGAGCACCGGTTTCCTCGACGAGGAGATGGTGCGTCGCGCAGAGACGATGGACTTCAATGAAGTCGCCGAGCACTACGTTCGCGGCGTCAAATGGCGCTTGGAGCCCGGCCAGACCCACCTGACCGACAAGCTGCCTGCGAACTTCTTCAATGTGGGTTACATCCTGCGGGCGCTGCCGGACGCGCGGATCCTGCACATGGTGCGCGACCCGGTCGAGACCTGTTTCTCCAACTTGCGCGAGCTGTTCTCGGGCGCAAGTCCCTATTCCTACGATCAGGCCGAACTCGCCGAGTTCTATCTGATGTACCAGGACCTCATGGCGCATTGGCATGCGAAGTTCCCGGGCCGCATCCTCGACATCCATTACGCAGAGCTAACCCGCGACACAGAAGGCGTGATGCGCCGCGTCGCTATGCACTGTGGGCTGGATTTCCTGCCCGACATGGTCGACCCGCGCTCTCGCGTCCAAAGCGTCGCCACGGCCAGCGCGGTGCAGGTGCGCAGTCCTGTGATCGTCCGTGAGGTACCGAAGTGGGACCCTTACCGCGAGTACCTGAAGCCGTTGATCCAGGGGCTGGGCCGGCACGCGGGGTGAAGGTGGCCATCAGGGCGATGGCGGCTGACCACTCCATGTCTGTCGACGCGCGTGCCGCAACGCATCGCCCAGAGGGGCAAGATACGTGGCATATGGCGCCCATCTTGGCTTGTCCAATGCCACGACACCCTGGCGGACCTGCACGGCACTGGCGGTGGTGACGCCCCGATTGCTGGCTTCCAGGGCCAACATGCCCGGCTCGAAATCCAACTTGCAGAACGCCGACGCGGCGCGCAGCGTTGTTTCCGGGTCGCGGGTCAGGGCGGAATACGATACGTCGTGGATGCGTCCGGGGAACGCCTTGTGCCAGTGGGCCATCAAGCCTTCGTACCCGGCGAAGAACGTCGCCAGTTCGCCCTGGCTGTAGGAATACTGGTTGGTGTTGTCCGAGAACAGTTCGCGCAAGTTGGAGAAGCAGCTTTCCATCGGGTCGCGAACCATGTGCAGGATCTTCGCCTGTGGCAGCGCCTGGCAAATGAAGCCGATATTGAGGAAGTTCGAGGGCAGCTTGTCGACGAAGTAGGGTTCCTCGCCACAGCGCCAAGCCACCGATTCCAGATAGCCCTTGCCAACCGCCGAGTAGTCGATGGATGGCGCCCGCTCGACGATCGTCGAGTCGACCACGCCCTTGCACCAGTGGTCGGTCGCCAGGCGCATCTGCGCGGTGAACTCGTAGAGTTCACCCAGGCCGCGGACGTGCGAATGTCCGTCCAGGAACTGTTCCAGCAGCGTGGTGCCGGAACGATGCATGCCGACGATGAAGATGGGGGTGCGAGCACCCGCTTCGCTCTGCACTGGCGCGTTGACGGGCATGACGCGCAGTTTTGCGAACAGGTGTTCGGTTTCGGCATCCGAGTAATTCAACTGGCTGCGTTTCGCGCGGCACGCCATGTCGAGGGCTTTCGTTGCGCCGTCGTGGTCGCCCAAGTCGTCCAATTCCTTGTGTAGCGCATACGCGAGGAACGCTAGGTTCGCGGGGTTGTGGCCGGACTGGGAAATCTGCGCGCGCAATGCGTCGACGTGGTTGGCGTCCGGCCGCTGCTTGCGCAGCCGCGACAGCGTCCACCAGCCGAAGCCGATCTCGGGCACGCGTTGCATGCACGCGTCCATCTCGCGCTCCGCTTCTTCGAAGCGACCGAGAAATACCAGCGTATGCGCACGCGTGAGCTTGAGCTCGATGGCATCGGGGGCCAGCGCCAGCCCCTTGTCGATGGCCCGCAGTGCGCGTTCGGGTTGGTTCAATTGGTTCAGTACCGTACCGATCGCGTCGTAGAGCGGGGGCGCGATGTCGGCGCTGCCTTCAAGCGCATCGATCAGCGCCATGGCTTCTCCGCCGAGATTGAACGCCTGCAAGCGCCTCAGCAGGAAGGCCGCGCCGCCGGACTCGTCGCCCGTACGGCTCGCAAGGGCTTTCAGCGCGTACTCGCGTGCCAGTCGGTAACGGCCGCTCAGTCCCTCGATGCGCGATGCCTGGAGCAGTGCGGCGATGTTCTGCGGTCGGGCGGCGAGGATCGATGCGTTGATCTTGCGGGCTTCCGCGAGGTTGCCTGATTCGATCTGTTTCTTGGCCGCATTCAGCCGGTCCGCAACTTTCATCTGCAAGCGTCTGTCGTATGTCGAGGACGCTAGTGTAGAGGTCGCGCCGTTTTCAGGGGAGCGCAGCCAATACGAAACAAGGAGATATTGAGACGCACGGTCCGACGCGGTACGCGGTTGCCGGCAGAAAACGCTGCGTCAGAGGTCCTGCTCGTACCGGACGTAGGGCACGGTGCCTTCGTCCGCATTCTCGTTAGTCAACGAGAAGGGATTCTTGCCACGGGTGATGACATTTTCTGCACCCACGGTGAGCTGGCCGCTCCAAGGTGTCCGCCAGGTCACGCCCAAGCCCAGGCCTTCCCATTTGCCGGGCTGGCCAGGAACGTCAACGACGCGGCCGATGATGTTGGCGCTGAAAGGGCCGTAACCACCGCCCACAGTCAGGCTGCGCGTATTCCAGCGGTCTGCAAAGGCCGGCACGTCAGACACAGGAACCAAGGTCGCCTTGGCCACGGCGCCGCCGATGGACACGAAACCCTCGCGGCCGATGTTTTTCTGACCGAACACGGCCAGGTCGTTCTGTTCGATGCGGCCTGCGGCGCGCCCGGACGACAGCCAGGCGGGCAGGGTGTCACGGCCGGTGCCTGCAGACAGTCCAAGCTTGCCGCCGGGGCGGCTCAGGATCGCCGAGGCGCCGACGCGCTGACTATCGGTGTCGTCGTCGTCCCCAAGCGTGGCGAGCATGCAGTGGCTGGCAAGGTTCCCGATATTTCCCACCACGCCGGCCTTGCGATTGCAGACCAGGCCCAGGGCATCGCCGCTGTCCAGGCCAAAGGCAGTGGTCAGCGTGTTGCGGCCCAGGCGCCAGCGGGCACCAGCTTCGGCCTGGCCGGTCGGCTCGAGCAGCAGGACCGCTTCCACCTTGCCGTCGTTGTTCCAGATGGGAAGGGCCGTGGCCTGGGGGTCGGCGGCGGGCTTGCGTGCCTGCGACTTCTGCGCATGCGCATCCACCGCTACGCCGGAGGCGAGCAGCAGGGCAAGCGACAGTGTCAGGCTACGCAGGTTCATGGCTCGCTTCAGACTCCTAAGGACAACCCGGAGTTCCCCTCCCGAAGGGGAACTGATGCTATGCCGTTTATGTTTCTTTAACAAGTCCCCGGGGGCAGCTGCCCGACCGCCGGATCATTGCAATCGACCCGGCGCCTCTACATCGACCGGCGGGAGGCTGAAAAGTTCCGCGATCTGCGAGGGGGTGAACCGGTATTCCTGCCCACAGAACTCGCAACGGACTTCTGCCGCACCATCGGCCAACGCTGCGGTCGCCTCTTCTTCCCCCAACGATTGCAGCATGCTCGCAACCCGCTCGCGGGAACAAGAGCATCCGAAGCGAACTGGGCTCTCTGTCAGGATTTGCGGGGCTTCCTCGTGGAACAGCCGGTGGAGCAGTTCCCGGGTGGGAACGGCCAGCAGCTCGGGCTCGCCCAGGGTCTCGAACAGGGCGCCGGCGCGGTTCCAGCCGTCGGCGTCGCCCTCGTCCCCGGGCAGCTTCTGGAGCATCAGGCCACTGGCGCGCCTTTCGTCGACGGCCAGCAACAGGCGGGTCGGCAGTTGCTCGGACTGACGGAAGTAGTCCTCGAACGCCTCGGCCAGCCGGCTGGCCTGCAGGCCGACCAGGCTCTGGTAGCGCTGGGGCTCACGCGGGTCCAGGCCGGGATTCTCGATAGTGATGGCCAACAGGGCGTTTTCGCCAAGGTCCTGGAGATCGCGGGGTGCATCCAGGCCATCCTGCACCTGGGCGATGCCGCGCACCGTACCTGCCGCCGTGCATTCGGCAAAGAGCGTACGCAGGGCGCCCTGGCTGCGGAGCTGGATCGACAGGCGGCCGTCGACCTTCGTGTGCCCGGTGAACAGCGCGGCAGCGGCCACGGCCTCGCCGAGCAGTTCGCGGGCGGCCGCCGGGTAGTGGAGGCGGCCGGCAACGGTCTGCCAGGTTTCGTCCAGGCGGACCGCCACGCCGCGGACGCCGGCGGCGGGAAGGAGGAAGCGGGTCAAGGTGTCGAGGTCGGTGCTCACAATTCTCCGAGGTCGGCGCCTTCGCCGTAGTAGGCCATGATGCCTTCCACGGTATGGGCGACCAGCCGCCTTTCCAAGTCCGTGAGCATCGGGTGCCAGACATCGAAGATCAGGACCACGCGCAGCTGGTCGCTGAAGTTCCAGGCCTCATGCTCGATCGTGTCATCGAACATCACCAGCTTGCCCGGCTTCCAGACGTGGGTCTCCTCGCCGACCCGCAACGCGCAATCGCGCGGGATGATCAGGGGAAGGTGCACGGTCAGGCGCGTGTTCGTCGCACCGTTGTGGGGCGGGATGTGGGTGCCCGGCTTCAGCGCCGAGAAGAATGCGACCGGCGCGCGGTTGGAGACCGTGTTGAGCGGCGCATGTTCCAGCAGAACGGCTTCCGTGCGTGGGCACAAGTCTGCCTGTGCGTCGATGCGTCGGCCGTTCTTCCAAAGGAAATAGGCGCCCCAGTCGAGCGTGCGGTCCAGCGCGGCGAACTGCCCCTTCGGCTGGCCTTCCTGGGTCTGCACGTAAGGCACGAAATCGCGCTGCTGTTCCAGCAGGGACTGCAACTCGCGAAGCACCTCGGGGAAAGCGGCCTCAACCTTCGAGGTCCAGTCGTAATCCTCGGGATGGAAGAACGGGATCGCGGGCAAGCGGGGGAACGGCAGCATCAGCGGGCGCGCGGTGACGAAACTGCGCCGCCCTGTGACGATGTCGAGGCAATGGTTGAAGCGCTCCAGCTCGCGGTGGCCCCGTTGCTCGGTCAGGCCGTTCAGGCGGTCCTGCAGGAACGTGCGCAACTGCGCCTGATTGTCTTGGACGGAGCTGCTGGCCTGCTGGATCAGTGCTTGAAGATGGGGCGACTGGCGCGCGGCCTCCGGCATGTAGGCCAGCGCACTGCCCCAGGCTTTTGAAGCCTCGCGCTCCCGCCCGACGGACTCCAACAGGCGCGCCCTCTCCATGTGCGGGCCCCACGAGGTCGGCTCCGCGCGGATCGCCAGATCGATCGCCGACAAGGCCGCGTGGGAGTCGCCACGCTGGGAATGGATGCGCGAGAGATTCGCGTGGGCGATCGCCATGCCGGGCGCGTGGAGGATCGCCCGTTCCAGCAACCCCTGCGCCTCGTCTATCCTGCCGCGAGCCAGGCAGTAAGCGCCCAGGCTGTTCAGCGCGGGTGCGCAGTCGGGCGCGATCTCGATGGCCCGGCGCCAGCAGTCGGCGGCGCGGTCCTGCTGGCCTTGCTGGACCCACTGCGTGCCTTGGTCCAGCAACTGGGCCAAGGCCTGGGACAGGGGTGCCTGCGGGGATGTATTCATCGGCAGCGAGACTTTGCAGTGGTCTAAAGCCAGAATAACGATAAATGAACGAGCCGTTCGCGTAACCTTAATTACTAAACATGGTCGACGTCCACCCGCCTACTCGCCGCCGCCGCTGGTTCCGCTGGTTGCTGGCAATGCCCTTCCTCTTTGCCGCGGCCAGCATCCTGCAGGTGGCGGTACTACGGTTCGTCGATCCGCCGTTCACGGCCTTCATGGCGATCCGGCAGATGGAAGCGTGGGGTGAAGGGGAATGGAAGTTCCGCCTGGCACACGACTGGCGCGACCTGGACCAGATGGCGGTGAGCCTGCCGGTTTCGCTGGTGGCCGCGGAAGACCAGAACTTCGCTGCCCACCATGGCTTCGACCTGGCCGCCATCGAAAAGGCACAGGCCCACAACAAGCGGATGACGGCGCGCGCCGAGAAGCGTGGCCGTCCGGCCACGCGCCTGCGCGGTGCCAGCACCATCAGCCAGCAGGTCGCCAAGAACCTGTTCCTGTGGCAGGGCCAGAGCCGGGCGTCGCGCTGGGCACGCAAGGGCCTGGAGGTCTGGTACACGCTGCTGATCGAGACGCTATGGCCGAAATCGCGCATTCTCGAGGTCTACGCCAACGTGGCCGAGTTCGGCGACGGTGTATACGGCGGCCAGGCCGCCGCGGTGCGCTTCTTCAACAAGGACGCGGCGCGCCTGGCACCCGCCGAGAGCGCCCGCCTCGCGGCGGTGCTCCCGGCGCCCCGGCGCTACAACGCCGCGAACCCGGGCCCGTATGTGCAACGCCGTGCACGCTGGATCCAGCGGCAGGTGGGGCAGTTGGGCGGCAAGGCCTATCTGGAGAGCCTGTAATCCATGCAAGCGCCCCTGCTGACCGTCGTGATTGCGGCCTATAACGAAGCCCAGGCGATCCCGCTGCTGCAGCCTCGCATCGCGGCGGCACTGGATGCGTTGTCCGGCGTCGACGGGCGCGTGCTGTACGTCGACGATGGCAGCCAGGACGACACGTGGGCGGTGCTCCAGGCGTTGGTGGCGGACGATCCGCGCGTGTCCGCCCTGCGCCTGTCGCGCAACTTCGGCAAAGAGGCGGCGCTGACGGCAGGCCTGGATCGTGTGCAGGCCGGTGCGGCCCTGATCCTCGATGCCGATGGGCAGGATCCGCCGGAACTGATCGGCGAGTTCGTGCGGCAGTGGCAGGCCGGGTACGACAACGTGCATGGCACGCGCATGGAGCGCGATGGGGAGAGCTGGATCAAACGCGGCACCGCACATGCGTTCTACCGCGTGATCGGGCGCCTTTCCAAGACGCCGATTCCTGCCGACACCGGTGACTTCCGGTTGCTGTCGCCACGTGCATTGGCCGCGCTACGCGAACTGCGCGAACGCCATCGCTTCATGAAGGGCCTGTTCGGCTGGGTCGGCTTCAACCAGATCGCGGTGCCCTATCACCGCGAGGCACGGGTAGCGGGGCGGAGCAGCTTCGGCTTCTGGAAACTGTGGAACTTCGCCCTGGAAGGCATCACCAGCTTTTCCACCGCACCGCTGCGCGTGGCGACCTACGTGGGCGTGATGACCGCCGTGCTCGCCTTCGCGTTCGCGATCTGGGTGGTGCTCAAGGCGCTGCTATGGGGCGACCCGGTCGCCGGCTGGCCGACGATGATGACGGTGATCCTGTTCCTGGGAGGCATGCAGCTGGTCGCGCTGGGATTGATCGGCGAGTATCTGGGGCGCTTGTACGAGGAGTCCAAGCAGCGGCCGCTGTACCTGGTGGATACGTGGCAACCCGGGGCGGCAGGAGTATCCTTGCCTGCATCAGATCGACCCGCTCCCCACCCCGGAGATCGCCATGCGCACGGTTCGTCATTTGCTGGGTTCCAAGACCCCTGAAGTCTTCGCTGTATCTCCCGACGCCTCCGTCCTGGACGCCATCAAGCTGATGGCGGAGAAAGGCGTGGGTGCCGTGCTGGCCATGCAGGGGCCGCGGCTATGCGGCATCGTCTCCGAGCGCGACTATGCGCGAAAGGTCGTGTTGCAGGGGCGCTCATCGTCGAACACCCCGGTGCGCGACATCATGACGGCAAAGGTGGTCACCGTCGGTCCCGACGACACCGTCGACCACTGCATGCAGGTCGTCACCACGCACCGGATCCGCCATCTGCCGGTGAGCGAGGGCGATGCCATCGTCGGCGTGATCTCGATCGGCGACCTGGTGAAGGCGGTCATCGAAGATCAGCAGGTGGAACTCGACCAGTTGCAGCGCTACATCGCCGGCTGAGCGGCACGACTACTTCGCGTACTGCCCGCCGCAGCCGCTGTCTTCGCCGGGTCCCACTTCAATCGTTGCCAGCAGCGCGGCCGGTGGCGTGATGCTGGCCAGCACCAGCGCGGTCGCCCCGCGCAGGCCCAGGCGTTTGAAGTCGGGCCGGAACGACGGGTCCTTGAACGTGCCGCCAATGATCAGTGGCGAGCGCAGCGCGAAGATGCTGCGGTCCTTCGGTCGCGGCTTCAGCTCCAGATCCAGCGCTTCTTCCTTCAGGCTGACCTGGCCCTTGCCGACGATGATGGTGTCGGTGGTGTCGAAGGCCAGCGTGCGTGTCTGCATCACGCCATCCTTCACCGCGAAATCGCCGAATGCGCACCGCACTGCCACCGTCTTGTCCTTCGTCAGCAGGAATTTCAGCGCTTCGGCGATATCCAGGCCGGCGAGTTCCATCAGCAGGTTGCTGACCTGGCCACGCCCCATGCCGAGTGCGATGTCGCCATTCGCGCTGCCGAGGATGCCGGCGATCGAGTTGCCGGTGCCGGTGAGCGATACGTTGCCGCCAATCCGACCGATCGCGCTCTGCGTCAGCTGCGCGGTAGGGAACAGCTTGCCGAGGTCGAGGCCACGCACCGCGATGTCGGCGCGCGTGCGGATCACGTCGCTGCGGGCGTCCATGCGGATCGTCGAACGGATGTCGCCTTGCGCCACGCCGAAATTCAGCGGTTCCAGACGCAGCAGTCCGGCATCCAGCAACAGGTGCGCATCCATGTCGTCGATGGGCAGCTTCGGCGCATTGATGCGGTGCGCCTTCCAGCGCACATCTGCATCCATCGCGCGCAGCTTGGTCAGATCGTAGGGGGTGTCCGGCAGCACGCGTGCGTCGACGGCGAGTTCGGCGGCTTCCTTGCGTTGTTCGGCATTGCTCGCCTCCGCGCCGCCGGTTTGCGGTGGCGCGCCGACGAAGCCGGCGAGGTCATCGAAGTCCAGGCGCCTGGAGACCAGGCTCGCCTTCAGCAGCGGACGTTCGCGGCCGACGGTGACGTTGGCCGACCCGCCCAGATCGCTGTCGCCGACGATGCCGTTGAAGTCGTCGTAGTGCCACGTGTTGCCGTCGCGGGTGAAGCGGCCGTCCAGGCGGTAGGGCGGCGAGGAGGGCGTCGCCACGCCGATCAGCGGGAACAGGTCTTCCATGTTCTGGCCTGCGAGCATCAGGCGCAGGTCGAAGTCGCGCAGCCGGAAGGGATCGAGCAACGTGCCACGCGCGTGCGCCCGTGTGGGGCCGGCGGTCACACGAAGATCGATGCGGTACGGTTTGTCCGTCTGGCGCAGCGCCAGCGGTGACTCGACGCGTCCGGCCACGGTAAAGGCATTGCCGGCCCACCGGCCTTTGCCCTTTACGTCCACCGGCGGCGACGCGGGACCGTCGCCGGCGACGCTGTCCAACTGGATGTCGAGATCGGTGCGCCGCTCGGGATCGACGAACACCAGTCGTCCGCCTTCGATCCACAGGCCGTCGTAACGGAGACGGCTTTCACCGGTGGTGTCGCCGAAGACCCAGTTGCCGGTACCGTCGGGGCCGAACTCAAGGCGCAGTCGGGGCCGCGTCAGGCGGATGGACGTCAGGCGCGTCTCGCGGCTGAAGATCAGCGGCCACACCGCCACGCTCAATTCCGCACGATCCGCAACGGCCATGGCGGGCGTCTTCGACCACGTCGCATTGCCGAAACTCAGGGCATCGGCGCGGATCGTGGTCACGCGACCGAGGTCGACGTCGAGATTGCCACCGATATCGAAGGCACGCCCGGTCTTCCAGGTCACGACGCGTTCGATCGGGCCGCGCAACCAATTCCATTCGAAGAGCAGGGCGCCGACCACGATGAGCGCAGCAAACACGCCGAGCACCACAGCGCGCGACCGCGACAGCGGGCGCAGGGCGAAACGGCGGCGGGGGCGGGGCGCGTCGTTCATGGCCCCATGGTTGGGGCCCGTGCGTTCACGCGCCGCGAAATGGGCCGTCATCGGTTCATGTGCGGGACATGAACCTCGCGATGGCTTCACACGCGGGTCAGAGCACTTGCTTGGTCACCGCGACGAAGTGGCAGACGCTGCCGCCGATCACGAAGAGATGCCAGATCGCGTGCGAATAGCGGATCGATTCGCGGTGGTAGAAGAACGTGCCCAGCGTATAGAACAGACCGCCGGCGAACAGCCAGCCGAGTGTCCAGCCGTCGATCGACTGCAGCATCGGCTTGATCGCGACGACCACCAGCCACCCCATCGCGATGTAGATGATGGTCGACAGCAATTTGAAGCGGCCGGTGTAGAACAGCTTGAAGACCACGCCTGCAATGGCCAGCGTCCAGATCGCCGCGAACAAGCCCCAGCCCCAAGGCCCGCGTAGGCCGATCAACGTGAAGGGCGTGTAGGTGCCGGCGATCAGCAGATAGATGGCGCAGTGGTCGAAGACCTTCAGGCGCCCCTTCGCCACCGGGTGCTGGATGGCGTGGTACAGCGTGGAGGCCGTGTAGAGCAGCAGCAGGGTGATGCCGAAGACGATCGAGGCGCCCAGCTGCCAGCCGTCGCCGTAAATCGCGGCGAGGGTGATCAGGACGGCACCGCCGGCGAGCGCGGCGACCGCGCCAAGCCCGTGCGTAAGGGCGCTGGCGATTTCGTCGCGCAGGTCGACGAGATGGTCGGCCCGCTTGCGTTCGCGCAAGGAATTCAGCGAGGGGGATCGGCTCATGCAGTCACGTTACCGCAATGCAGCACGGGCTGCATGACCCGAGCTGCCGTTGGTCAGCAGCCGGAGGGCTTCCGGTATGCCCGGAGCCCTCCGCCGAGGGACGGCGGGTCAGATCGCCGCGGCCCCGCTCATCGCCGCCATGTCCGGACGGAACACGACGCAGACCACCAGGCCCACCAGGAACAGGATCAGCGGCACCTTGTTCTCGGCGAAGTTCTTGATGCCGTAGTAGATGGTGTAGAAGCCGCAGATGAAGCACAGGATCGCCGCTACGGCGCCGTCCTTCTTGGCGGCGTTGACGGTCATCCATATGGCGCCCACCAGCAACAGCAAAGCCCCTAAAAAATACATCCCCGATCTCCCCGAATATGGCCGCCGGATGGCGGCCCGGGAAGCGTAGCGGATCGGCGTGACGGGAGGAATCCGGGGGGCAGGGCGGTTGCAGGCGTAACCAGCGAAACGCCCGGAGCGCCGAGGTCAGCCCAGATCGACGCTGTGTGCGTGTTCGCGCGTGGCCAGGAACTGCACGTCCGGGGCACGCTCCTGGGCCAGTTGCAGGTTGACCCGCGTCGGCGCCAGGTAGACCAGCTGGCCGGCCGCGTCCAGGGCGAGGTTCATCGCGTTCTTGTCGCGGAACTCTTCCAGCTTCTTCGCGTTGTCGCAGCGGATCCAGCGCGCCGTGGCGACGCTGACGTTCTCGAACGACGCGTCCACGCCGTACTCGTCCTTCAGCCGGTAGGCCACCACGTCGAACTGCAGCACACCCACCGCCCCCAGGATCAGGTCGTTGCTCATCAGCGGACGGAAGAACTGGGTCGCGCCTTCCTCGCTCAGCTGCGCGAGGCCCTTCTGCAGCTGTTTGAGCTTCAGCGGATCGCGCAGGCGCGCACGGCGGAACAGCTCCGGCGCGAAGTTCGGGATGCCGGTGAACGACAGCGCCTCGCCCTCGGTGAACGTATCGCCGATGGAGATCGTGCCGTGGTTGTGGATGCCGATCACGTCGCCGGGATAGGCCTCGGCGGCGATTTCGCGATCGCTGGCCATGAAGGTCAGCGCGTTCGCCAGCTTCATGTCCTTGCCGCTGCGCACGTGGAAGGTCTTCATGCCGGCCTCGAAGCGGCCCGAGCACACGCGCATGAACGCCACGCGGTCGCGATGCTGCGGGTCCATGTTGGCCTGGATCTTGAAGACGAAGCCGGTGAGCTTGTTCTCGTCGGGCTGCACTTCGCGGCCGGTGGTTTCGCGCGCCAGCGGCGACGGTGCGTGCTCGACGAAGAAATCCAGCAGCGGCTGCACGCCGAAGTTGTTGACGCCCGAGCCGAAGAACACCGGCGTCTGCTTGCCGTCGAGATAGGCCTGCTTGTCGAAGGGATGGCTGGCGCCCTGCACCAGCTCCAGCTCATCGCGCAGTTGCGCCAGCATTTCCCCACCGATCTTCTCCTCCAGACCAGGCGCATCCAGCGACGGGAAGATCGTCGAATCCTGGCGGGTGAAGTTGCGGCCCGGTTCGTACAGGTGCACTTCGCCGGTGAGCAGGTGCACCACGCCCTTCAGGCGCTGGCCCATGCCGATCGGCCAGGTGACCGGCGCGCACTGGATGCCCAGCACGCTTTCGACTTCGTCCAGCAGGTCGATCGGGTCCTTGCCCTCGCGGTCGAGCTTGTTGATGAAGGTCATGATGGGCGTGTCGCGCAGGCGGCAGACTTCCATCAGCTTGATCGTGCGCTCTTCCACGCCCTTGGCCACGTCGATGACCATCAGCGCGCTGTCGACCGCGGTCAGCACGCGGTAGGTGTCCTCGCCGAAGTCAGCGTGGCCCGGCGTGTCGAGCAGGTTGACGATCTTGCCTTCGTACGGGAACTGCATGACCGACGAGGTGACCGAGATGCCGCGCTCCTTTTCCAGTGCCATCCAGTCGGAGGTCGCGTGGCGCGCAGCCTTGCGACCCTTCACCGAGCCGGCCATCTGGATCGCGCCGCCGAACAGCAGCAGCTTCTCCGTCAGCGTGGTCTTGCCGGCGTCGGGGTGGGAAATGATGGCGAAGGTGCGGCGACGGGTGGCTTCGTTGGCCACGGCGCTGTTCGGATCGGACATGGGGCGGGCGCCCGGACGGGCACGGAAAAGGCGGGAAGGGCGCGATTATACCGGGGTGCCGGCGCGGACGCCGGTCAGCGCGCCGACGGGAACTGCAGCTGCCCCAACGGCCCGAACATCCGGAACGGCACCGATTCCAGCCGCATGCCGCGGTTGGCCTGCACTACGAAATGCAAGTGCGGCGCGGTCGAGAAGCCGGTGTTGCCGGACAGCCCGATGTATTGGCCTTTGCGGACGTACTGGCCGACGCGCACCTGCACACCCTCGGCCTTCAGGTGCGCGTACAGCGCCATGCTGCCGTCGCTGTGCAGGATGCGGATGAAGTTCGCGCGGCCGCCGTATTTCTCGCGGTTCAGGCCGGCCTTGTCGAAGTCGGACTCGACCTGCATCACCAGCCCCTCGCGCGCGGCGACGATCCGGGTGCCTTCCGGCACCGCGAAGTCCACCGCATGCAGGTTCTGCGCATCGCTGTGGCTGAAGCGGCCGCCGGGGCCCTGGTCCACGCGCACGCGCCCGTAGTCGAACGGCAGGCGGTAGTCGTAGTCCTGCGGCCGGCTACCGGGATCGCCGGGCATGCCGTCCAGGGTCAGTTCGAAATCCCCGCCGCGCAGCGGATCGGTCACGCTGATGTTGGCCACCAGCACGCTGCTGCGTGCCGGCACCACGGCGCGGGCGGGCAGGGCAGGAGCGCTGCGCACGTCGCGCTGGCGGCGGAAACCCAACTGCACTTCCACCGGCCCGTGCATCAGGTTGTCGGCCCAGGCTTCGTAGCGAAGACCCTGTTTCTCCAGGCGCAGCCGCACCAGCGCGCTGGGTGGATTGCGGAAGCGCACCACGTCCAGTGCGTTGCCAGCCAGTTGGTCCGGCGGCGGCGGCTGGTCGCCGTACTGGGTGTACCCCTGTTTGTCCTTCCAGCGATAGAGACGCGCGGCGGACAGGTCACCGACGCTGGCGAGCAGCAGGGCCGCGCCGCAGAGCGCTGCCATGGCCCGCACAGCGTTCACCGCAGGCAGTCTTCGCGGAGCTTCAGCGCGTGGCCGATGTCGCGCAGGTCGAACGCGGCCAGCGACACGTCGTTGTGCAGCGCGAACAGTGCGCCCGCTGGAAAGCGTTGGGTCGGCATGGCGTAGATCGTCTCGCCGTCGGTGTTGGCGGTCACGCGGCCGGAGAAGACGCCGGCGGGGGCGAGGGTGGCGCGATCGAACACCCGGAATCGGGTTGGCGTCAGCTGGTCGACCGCGACCCAATAACCGTCCTCTGCACTGCACGCCCAGAGCGCAACGCCTTCGGCATCGGCGTCGAACGTGGGCAGGCTGTGGCCGCGGTAGCGTCCGGCCAGCGAGTAGTCGCGCAACGTCGAGCCGACCCGACGATCTTCCTCGGCGATCATCAGACGATCGTGCACGGCATCGCCGGCGATGGACTCGACCATGCGCAGTGCGCCGGCCGGACCGGTGTCGCCGAACTGCTCCACCAACGCAGCTTCCAGCTTGCCGCCTTCTTCCACGCGTACCCGGAAGCGCTTCACGCGGCCGTCCAGCGCCTCCATCGGCGGCAGCGTCATGGTGCGGAAATCGGCCATGAAGCTGTCCGTGACCAGGAGCTCCAACTCGCCCGGCGCGGTTTCGTGCACCCACAGGCCGTAGGGCGCGCGCAGGGCGTCGGCGCCGAAGGCACCCAGCGGCGCGAACTCGGGCAGGCGGAAGGCCTGGATGCGGTGGTTGTCCCTTTCCGCCACGAACAGCAGGTCGCCGAATACGGCAATGCCGTTGGGGCGGTTGAACTGGCCGACCGCCGAACCCGGGCCGCCGACCGTGCGTAGGCGCTGTCCGGTGTCGGCGTCGTACAGGGCCAGGTGGTGGGTGGCCTTGGCGGTGGCGATCAGCCAGACGCTGCCGTCTTCGGTGGGCCAGGCGACCAGGGAGTCCAGTTCGTCCCCGGGCACCGGCTCGGAGACCCAGGCTTCCGGGACGATGGCATCTGCCGCCGTCTTGGGGGCGGGGGCCGGGGGCGTGGAGGTGTGCAGGGGGGCGGTGGAGCAGGCGGCCAGCAGCGCCGCGCAGAGACCGCCGATAAGGCATTTCCGGATCATGGCGCGAATTATGCGTGATCCCACGGGAGCGGGGCAGCGTGACTGGGTTCAAAGTCCATCGCTTCATCCGAATAAAGCGATTGACATCTGCCCCGGCGCCCGGCAAAGTACGCTCACCATCGAGACCGGCAGAGGGACAGGCCCGAAGAAGCCGGGGCAGCCAGCGACGCGCAAGCGCCGTGGTGGTGCCAAATCCTGCGGGGACCTCTGCGTCTGCCGGAAGATGGTTCGTACCGTGCCCTCAGCACGGCGAACGCGAGCTCCGCGAAGCTCGGTGGTGTAGTCCCGTCCCGCGAGGGATGCCCACCGGAAGCCGCCATGAGTTACGCCAGTCCCGCGCTGAACCGCCTTGCCGAACCGTCGTCGATCGACAGTGCGGCGATTCCCTCGTTCCAGGACGACGCACCGCGTGCCCTGCGGGGCGAGGTCGTGGTCGAGCTGTCGATGCGCCACGCCGGCAACCGGGCGGTCACGCTGCGCTACGAGTTGCAGGGCGTGGTCGGCGCACCGGTGGTGTTCGTCGCCGGCGGCATTTCCGCGCATCGCCACCTCGCGGCGAGCGATGTGTTCGCCGAAGCCGGTTGGCTCAACGCGCTTGTCGGCGAAGGCCGTGCGTTGGATCCGGCGCACAGGCAGCTGCTCGCGTTCGACTTCGTCGGCGCCGACGGCCGCCTCGACGCCCCGATCGATACGGCCGACCAGGCCGACGCCATCGCCAAGCTGCTGTCGGCGCTGGGCATCGCGCGCCTTCAGGCTTTTGTCGGCTATTCCTACGGCGCGCTGGTGGGCCTGCAGTTCGCGGTGCGCCACCCCGAGCGCGTGGAGAAGCTGATCGCGGTCAGCGGCGCGCACCGCGCCCATCCCTATGCCGCCGCGTGGCGCGCGCTGCAACGTCGCGCGGTGACGCTCGGCCAGCTGCAGTGCGCGGACGCGCAAGGCCTGTCGCTGGCGCGCCAGTTCGCGATGCTGAGCTATCGCACGCCGGAGGAATTCGGCGAGCGTTTCGACGCGGCGCCCGAGATCGTCAACGGCCGCGTGCGCGTGGCTGCCGAGGATTACCTGGATGCCGCCGGCGCGCAGTACGTCGCACGTACGCCGGTGAACGCCTACGTGCGCCTGTCCGAATCCATCGATTTGCACCGCGTCGACCCCGCCGACGTGCGCGTGCCCACGCTGGTGGTCGCCGTCGAAGGCGACCGCCTGGTGCCGCTGTCCGATTCCGTGGCGCTGGTGGAAGGCCTCGGCACGCTGGGCCAGTTGCGCGTGCTGCGCTCGCCCTACGGCCACGACGCCTTCCTGAAAGAAACCGACCGCATCGATTCCATCCTGACCTCGGCCCTGCGCGCCGCCGGAGATTCCGCATGAGCAGCTACACCCCCACCGATACCGACGCGCCCTGTCGTCCCGCCACGGCCGCCGTGCGCGCCGGGATCGACCGCGACACCGCCTATGGCGCGGTGACGCCGCCGATCGTGCTGTCGTCCAACTTCAGTTTCGCGGGCTTCGCGCAGAAGCGCGAATACGACTACACCCGCAGCGGCAACCCGACCCGCGACCTGCTGGCCGAAGCGCTGGCCGAACTGGAAGGCGGCGCGGGCGCCGTCGTCACCGCCACCGGCATGGGCGCGATCACCCTGGTGCTGAATGCGCTGCTGGAGCCGGGCGACCGCCTGGTCGTGCCGCACGACGCGTACGGCGGCAGCTGGCGCCTGTTCAATGCGCTGGCGAAGAAGGGCCACTTCGAGCTGATTACCGCTGATCTGACCGATCCGCGTTCGCTGGCCGATGCACTGGCGCAATCGCCGAAGCTGGTGTTGATCGAAACCCCGTCCAACCCGCTGCTGCGGATCACCGACCTGCGCTTCGTTATCGAGGCTGCGCACAAGGCGGGCGCGCGCACGGTGGTGGACAACACCTTCCTGTCGCCGGCGCTGCAGACGCCGATCGCGTTCGGTGCCGACCTCGTGCTGCACTCCACCACCAAGTACATCAACGGTCACAGCGACGTGGTCGGTGGCGCGGTGATCGCGCGCGATGCGGAGACCCATCAGCAGTTGGTGTGGTGGGCGAATGCGCTGGGCCTGACCGGCTCGCCGTTCGACAGCTTCCTGACGCTGCGTGGCCTGCGCACGCTGGACGCCCGCCTGCGCGCGCACCAGGAGAACGCCGACGCCATCGCCGCGTTGCTGGAGACGCATCCTGCAGTGTCGAAGGTCTACTTCCCGGGCCTGGCCACCCATCCCGGCCATGCGGTGGCGGCGCGCCAGCAGAAGGGCTTCGGCGCGATGCTGAGCCTGGAGCTCGAAGGTGGCGAAGAAGCCGTGCGCGCGTTCGTCGAGGGCCTGCGCTACTTCACCCTGGCCGAGTCGCTGGGCGGCGTGGAGAGCCTGGTGGCGCATCCGGCCACGATGACGCACGCGGCGATGACGCCGGAAGCGCGCGCCAAGGCCGGCATCTCCGACGGCCTGCTGCGCCTGTCGGTCGGCATCGAAGCCACGGACGACCTGCTGGCCGATATCGCCGCGGCGCTCGCGCGTGCCGAGGCGGTCGTGGCCGACTCCAAACGCAAGCTCGCCGACGCATGAGTACGGTCGTCCCGCTGCGCACCGCCGCACGCCGCGCACCGCGGCTCGCGCTGCTGGGTACGGGCGTGGTCGGCAGCGCGCTGGTGGCGCGCTACCAGCGCTTGCAGGCGCGAGACGTGCCGCTGCCGACGCTGGCCTGGCTCGCCAACTCCCGCGCCCTGCACGACTGCGCAGGCGCGCCGCAACGCGCGCTGCAAGCAGCCAATCGCGCCGACGCGCGCGCCGACGATCTGCCGCCATGGGCGGAAGCCGAAGCGCTGCACGCAGGCGACATCGTCATCGATGCGACTGCCAGCGACGCCGTCGCGGGCTGGCACGCCGAGTGGCTGTCGCGCGGCGTGCATGTTGTGACCGCCAACAAGCTGGGCGCGGGCAGTGCACTTTCACGCGCGCAATCCATCGAACACGCAGGGGTGACATCGGGCGCACGGTATGGCGAAGCCGCGACGGTCGGTGCGGGCCTGCCGTTGCTGCGCAGCCTGCGCGCGCTCGTGGCCGGCGGCGACCGCATCCACCGCGTCGAAGGCGTGCTGTCCGGGTCGCTGGCCTGGTTGTTCAACCAGTACGACGGCATGCGTCCGTTTTCCGGCTTCGTCCGCCAGGCGCGTCAGGCGGGCTATACCGAACCCGATCCGCGTATCGACCTGTCCGGCGAGGATGTGCGCCGCAAGTTGCTGATCCTCGCGCGCGCCGCGGGCCTTCCGTTGGAGCAGGCCGATGTGCGGGTGGAATCGCTGGTGCCCGCCGAACTTTCGGCGCTGCCCCTGGACAGCGTCGATGGCGCGCTTGGTCAGTTGGATGCGCCGTTGGCGGCGCGTTTCAAGGATGCGTACCGCAACGGTGGCCGGCTGCGCTTCGTCGGGCGTTTCGACACGGAACGCGCAAGCGTCGGCCTGCAGGTGCTGCCGGCCGATCACGCGCTGTGCGGCGGCAGCGGCACCGACAACCGGGTGGCGATCTACAGCGACCGCTACGACGAGCAACCGCTGGTGGTGCAAGGTCCCGGCGCCGGCGCCGACGTCACCGCCGCCGCGTTGCTCGATGACGTGCTGGCGATCGCGACGGCGCGCTGATCGCCCGGGCATCCATCACTTCAGCGCGGACAACAAGGCCGCGTTGAAGCGCGCGGGTGCTTCGACCTGCGGCGAGTGGCCAAGGTCGTTGAATTCGACCAGCGTGGCGCCGGGGATGGCGGCGGCGGTCCGTTTGCCCAGTGCCGGATAGTTGCCCAGCGTCTTCGCGATCTCCGGAGGCGCCAGATCCTTGCCGATCGCGGTGCGGTCCTTCTGGCCGATCAGCAGTGTGGTCGGGGCCGTTATCTGCGGCAGTTCGTACACCACCGGCTGGTTGAACACCATGTCCGAGGTCAGCGCCTGGCTCCACGCCACGGCCTCGCGGCCCTCGCCGGCGTACATGCCGCCCAGCATCTGTACCCACTGTTCGTAGGCCGGCTTCCAGTCACCGCCGTAGTACACGGTGCGCTGGTAGTCGCGGATGCTGTCGAATGTCGTCTTCTTCTCGCGCGCATGCCACGCATCGATGCTTCGCCAGGGCACGCCCTCGGCCTTCCAGTCTTCCAGGCCGATCGGATTGACCAGCACCAGGCGCTCCGTCGCCTGTGGGTACTGCAGCGCGAAGCGCGCCGCCAGCATGCCACCCATCGAGTGGCCGACCACCGTCGCGCGCTCGATGCCGAGCTGTTCCAGCAGCCCTCGCGTATTGCCGGCGAGTTGGGCGAAGGAATACTGGTAGCGCTGCGGTTTGCTCGACTTGCAGAAGCCGATCTGGTCCGGCGCGATCACGCGATAGCCGGCATCCGTCAGCGCCGCGATCGTGGCGTCCCAGGTCGCGGCGCAGAAGTTCTTGCCATGCAGCAGCACGAGGGTGCGCCCGTTGGGCGTGGGGGGCGCGACATCGAGATAAGCCATCTCGAGCGGCTGGTCCTGCGACGTGAATGCGTAGGTCTTCACCGTATGCGGATAGGCGAAGCCTTCCAGGCGCGCGCCATAGCGCGCGGGTGACGCCGTCTGGGCAACGGAAGCGCCGGCGAGGGACATCGCCGCGATGGCGAGCATCGAAGAAGCAATCTTCATGGGAGGATCCGCAACGTGGGGCGTCAGCGTATCGCGGATGTGTTGCGATCCCGTCAATCGGGCGGCGTGCGCGAGGTGGGATGGTGCGGTCCACGCAGCGCGAGGTGGCCATCGCAGACGAGCTCGCCGGGATCGCGTCGCACGTGGTCGGCATCGGGCAATGGCGAAGGCGATGGCGAGGCTTCGTAAAGCGCCCAGCCATTCCGCCCGTGGGCCTTCACTTCATACAGCGCGCGATCCGCCAGCGAGACGAGTTGCTCCCACCCCAGTAGATCGGGTGCTTCGGGAAAGGGCGGATAGCCGATCACGCCGAGCGAGGCCGTCACCTCGAGGCGCGTGCCGGCGACATCCACCGGTTCGCTGGCGATGGCCGTGCAGATGCGCCGGCCAAGCGCGTGCAGGTCGTGCCGCGGCATCGGCCGGAACACCATCAGGAATTCCTCGCCGCCCCAACGGATCACGTAGTCGCCATCGCGCGACAAGGTGCGCAGGCGGTGCGCGACGGTCTGCAGCACGTGGTCGCCGGCCTGGTGGCCCTGGCCGTCGTTGATCGACTTGAAGTGGTCGATGTCGAGCAGCACGAATGCCAGCACGTCCACGCCCGTGGCGAACTTGGGCATGCGCTGGTAGTACGCGATGTCGGCCGGTAGCTGGCGGGTCAGGTAGCGGCGGTTGTGCAGGGCGGTCAGCGGATCGGTGAGGCTGATCGCTTCGAGCTGCCGGTTGGCCTGCTGCAGGTCCAGCGTGCGCTGCTGCACGAGGCGCTCCAAGGCGACGTTGCGGTTGTGGTGCCGCCGCAGCACCCAACGGTTGGACAGCAGCACCAGCACGCCAAGCGCCATCGCCAGCAGCACGTAGAACCAGGGGCTCTCGTAGAAGTAGGGCGCGATGGTGAACGCCTGGGTCGCTGCCGCGCGCCCGGAGACGCCGCTGTTGTTGGTGCCGAGCACTTCGAACACGTACCGCCCGGCAGGCAGGTTGGTGTAGGTCGCGCTGCGCTGGTGCGGATCATCCAGCAGCTTCCACGCTTCGTCGTAGCCTTTCAGCCGGTAGCGGATGTCGATGTGGTCCGAGGCCTGGAAGCTCAGCGTGGTGAATTCGAACCGCAGGTCGCGTGCGGCGTTGGGCAGCGACCATGTCGCCGCCGCATCGGCGGGCTGCCACCGGCCCTGGACCTGCACGCGCTCGATCACCGATTCGGGCACGTAATCGTTGTCCAGCGGCTGGTTCGTCGCCATCACCACCACGCCGTCGCGGGTGGGCAACCACACCGCGTTGTCGGTCATGAAGCCGCGGCTGTTGCCGGCGCCGTTGCAGCAGTCGCCCTTCTGGCCGCCATGGCGGTCGCCGCGTTCGTTGAGCAGCGTGCGCGCCATGACGCGCTTGGCGGGGTCCTGCGTGGCCGCGAGGATGTCGGCCACCGGCACCCGGTAGATGCCGCGCAGCCCGCCGACCCAGAGGAAACCGTTGCCGTCCTCGGCGAAGAAGAACGGGGCGTTCGCGGGAATGCCGCGCGTCTTGTCGAGCCGCGTCCAGCGCTGGCCATCGAACACCAGCATCACTTCCTCGGACAGCGCGCCGGCGAGCCACTGGCCGCCGGCCAGTTCATGCAGCGCGACGATGTGCGGTGCCTCCACGCCGGTACCGGTGAGCGGAACCGGCACCAGGCGCTCGTCGATGAATTCGTACAGCCCGCTCTGCGTACCCACCAGCATTCGCCCGTCGCGCGTTTCCAACAGGACGCGGACGCGTGCGTCGCGCAAGCCGGCTTTCGTGGCGTAATGGTGCAGGCGGTCACCGCCATCCCAACGATAGAGCCCCGTGCTGGTGGCGAACCACAGTCGTCCCTGGCGGTCGCGCACGATGCCGTTCACCTGCGCGGCATCCAGGGCATCGAGCATGCGCGGTCGCTGCACCCGGCCGTCGCGGTACAGCGCAACGCCGTCGCGCGTGCCGATCCAGGTCTGGCCGTCTTCCGGCAACAGGCTGTAGGCGGCGGGATGCGGCAACGCGGGCCCGGGCACGAGCAGGCGGAAGCGGCCGTCCTCGAGCACGCTCACGCCATCGTCGCTGCCTACCCAGATCCGGCCATCGGGACCTTGCGCCGTCGACCACAGCAGCGGCTGCAGCAATCCTTCGGCGCGGCTGTAGCGGCGCGTCCAGCCATTCCATGCGCGGCTGACGCCCTCGTTGTTGCTGCCCAGCCAGAGGTTGGATTCGCGGTCTTCGTAGAACGCACGGATCTCCGCCAGCGGCCCGTCGCCGGGGATCCGCTCCAGCAGCCGGCCCCGGCGCAAGCGGTAGACGATGTCGCGCGTGCTCGCCCACAGGATGCCGTCGCGATCTTCGTACAGCGCCTGGATGCCGCCGCTGGCGGCCGCCACGTCGCCATGGCGATGCCATTGGCGCCCCATCAGGACGAACAGACCCGCATCGGTACCCGCCCACAGGCGGCCATCGTGGCGTGCCAGCGAGGTGATCGTGTTGAGCGATGCGGCGTCCGGTAGGGGCAGCGTGCGCTCGCCGTCGCCATCGAATACATGGACGCGACCCCGGCCACCCACCCACAGCGTGCCGTCCTCATCGACGTGCAGGGCCAGCGCGCCGCCGTCGGCGAGGGGGTGCAACATCTCCAGGCGACCGTCGGCGACCACCATCACGCCGCGACTGGTCGCCACCAGCAGCCGTCCGGCGGCATCGGCCGACAGGGCGAGCACATCGGTCACCCCGGCCGCTTCGCCCGGTGCCAGCGGCACGGCGCGGATGCGGTTGCCTTCCCGTACGGCCAATCCCTGCGGCGTACCGATCCACAGGCGGCCGTCGCGGTCGGTGCGCAGCGCCTGGATCCAGGTGCTGGGCAATTCAGGCGTGTTGTCCAGGTCGAAGTTGGTGAAGCGCACACCGTCGAAACGGCTCAGGCCCGCCTGGGTGCCGAACCAGAGGTAGCCCGGCTTGTCCTGGGCGATCGCCAGCACGCTGAGTTGGGGCAGGCCCTGCTCCAGGCTCCAGTGGTTGCGGACGTAGTGATGGAACGACTTGGAGGGGTCCAGCGCGTGTGCGGACGGGCAAAGCAAGGCCATCCCGCCCAGCAGGGGCAGGCACCAGGCCGCCAGTCGACACCGCCAGGAAGGCCGGCCGCGGCAGGTCTTGTCCGTGTGATCGGACAGGGCGCGTCTCCGGTAAGTGGGTTTACCTATACCGTATCGGCGCGCACGCTGGCGTCTAAAGGGGTGACAACCTGAATGGGAAAGGTCGTGGCCCGGGTACGGCCAAGGGTCGCACCCCGGGGGATGCAGGGTCGTGTCGGAGCCCCGGGTTTCGCTGCGCTCTGCCCGGGCTACGCGGGCTCGGCCTTGTTCGTGGGGATCTGCCGAACCCGTGCCCTGACGATGTATTCGTTCAACACTCGATGACGTTGACCGCCAGCCCGCCGCGGCTGGTCTCCTTGTACTTGTCCTGCATGTCGCGGCCGGTGTCGCGCATGGTCTTGATGACCTTGTCCAGGCTCACCTTGTGCTTGCCGTCGCCGCGCATCGCCATGCGGCTGGCGTTGATCGCCTTCACCGCGCCCATCGCGTTGCGCTCGATGCACGGGATCTGCACCAGGCCGCCGATCGGGTCGCAGGTCAGGCCGAGGTTGTGTTCCATGCCGATTTCCGCCGCGTTCTCGACCTGGCTCGGGCTGCCGCCCAGTGCCGCGACCAATCCGCCGGCCGCCATCGAACAGGCCACGCCCACCTCGCCCTGGCAGCCGACTTCGGCGCCGCTGATGCTGGCATTTTCCTTGTAGAGGATGCCGATGGCCGCCGCGGTGAGCAGGAAGTCGAACACGCGCTGCTCGCTGTTGCCCGGGCAGAAACGATCGTAGTAGTGCAGCACCGCCGGGATGATGCCGGCCGCACCGTTGGTGGGCGCGGTAACCACGCGGCCGCCGGCGGCGTTCTCCTCGTTCACGGCCAGCGCATACAGGTTCACCCAGTCCAGCACGGTCAGCGGATCACGCATCGCGGCCTCCGGCTTGCTGGACAACTCGCGATGCAGCGTCGGTGCACGACGCGACACATGCAGGCCGCCGGGCAGCGTGCCTTCCTCGCGGATGCCGCGCGCCATGCACGACTGCATCGCGTTCCAGATCGCGCGCAGGCCGTCGCGGATCTCGTCCTCGCTGCGCCAGGCCTTCTCGTTCTCGAACATCAACGCGGCGATGCTCAAGCCGCTGCGCTGGCATTGCGCCAGCAATTCGTCGCCGCTCTTGAACGGGTACGGCAGCGGCGTCTCGTCGGCGACGATGCGGTCCACCGCCGCGTCGTCCTGGTTGACGACGAAACCGCCGCCGACCGAGTAGTAATCACGCGTGGCGATCACCTCGTCGCTGGCGTCGTACGCGGTGAAGCGCATGCCGTTGGTGTGGTACGGCAGCTTCTGCCGCTTGTTCATCAGCAGGTCGCGCTTCTCGTCGAAGGCGACCTCGTGTGTGCCGCCCAACAGGATGCGCTTGCCGGTGCGGATGCGCTCCAGCGCCGGCGGGATGATGTCGGGATCGATCTCGTTGGGATAGTGGCCTTCCAGGCCCATCAGCACCGCCTTGTCGGTGCCGTGCCCACGCCCGGTCAGGGCGAGCGAACCGAACACTTCGGCACGGATGCGCGCCACGTCCTGCAGGCGCCCGGCATCGACCAGCCAGCGCGCGACGAAGCGCGCCGCGGCGCGCATCGGCCCCACGGTATGCGAGGAACTGGGACCGATGCCGATCTTGAACAGGTCGAACGTACTGACTGCCATGCTGCGAGCCGCTGCGGAAAGGCGGCTATTCTAAGCAGGTACGCGCCCGTCGCCTTTCACTCCTTGCCTGCAATGCCCCTGATCCTCTACCAGCGCGACGACTGCCACCTCTGCGACCTCGCCCTCGACGTGCTCGCGAATGCGCGGATTCCCGAGTTCGAAAGCGTTTTCATCGACGAGGACGACGTGCTGGAAGCGCGCTACGGCATTCGCGTACCCGTGCTGCATCGCAGCGACACGGGTGCGGAGCTGGACTGGCCGTTCGGCGCCGACGCCGTGGCCGCCTTCCTGCAACGCTGAAGCTGTCCGTCCGCGAAACGGTGGCTGCACGCGGCATCCCGGCGTGAGCGTGACGGGCTAGGCTGGCGCCGTCTGTACATGGGGGGTCGCCGATGGGTCGGATGCGATGGGGGGTGTTGGCGCTCGCCGTGGTCGCGATCGGCGCGCCGATCGCCCTCGGCCAAACCCCGGGCGAAGACGACGCGGCCTTGCGCCGCATGCACGACGCTTTCGTCGAGGCCTTCATCGACAGCCAGGGATTCGGCAAGCGGCGGGTCACGCCGATGATGGCGCGCATGCGCCACTACCAGTTCGAAGGCGTAGGCGAGAAAGGGCGCTGCGTGTTCGACGTCGAACTGGTCGGCGTCGCCCGGCACGATCCCCCCGTCGTCCATCGCGCGGGGTTCATGGGCTTCCAGCATCGCGACGACGATGCTGCGGTGCCTGCCTTACCGACATCGACCCGCAGGCTGCAAGCGTGGGAGCGCGAGGCCTTGGCCCGGTTGATCGGTGGCACCGATATCGTGGTGCAAGCAGGACCAGGCGGCGAGCGCGCGATGGCACCCATCCGCGCCCGCCCGGATTGCCTGGCGTGCCATCGCACCCATCGCGAGGGCGATGTATTGGGCGCCCTCAGTTACGGGCTGGGCCGCATCACCGTGGCGCCGGATGCGAACGACCGGCGCGACTGCCGGCCCCAAGGGATCAACGCGGCCTCAACACGACCTTCGTACTGATCGCGACCTCGTTCGGGATCGTCGAGGTGTCTGCCCAGTCGCCGCCGCCGACGCCGAAGTCCAGCCGCTTCACCGTCGCTTTCCCGGTCAGCACCGGCTGCGCGCCGGGCGTCCAGGTGAACGTCAGCGTCACCGGCTTGCTCGCACCGCGCAGCGTGAGCGTGCCGTCGGCCGCGTACTGGTTGCCGCCCAGTGCGCGGAACTTGGTCGCCGTGTAGCGTGCCTGCGCGAACTTGCCCACATTGCAGAAATCGCTCGACACCAGCGTATCGTCGCGGTCCTTGTTGCCGGTCTGCGTGCCGGCCAACTGGATGGCGACATCCAGCTTGCTGGTGGCCAGCTGCTTGGGGTCGAAACTCATCGTGGTGGCGAAGCTGCCGAACTTGCCGGTGAAGGTTTCGCCCTGGTAGTTGCTGGCGAACACCAGCGTCGAGCCAGGGGCCTGCACATAATCGGCCGCCGCCGCCTGGCCCGCGGTGGCGAGCAGCAGGGAGGCGAGCGCGAGGCGCGCGCGATCAGGGGTTTTCATCGGGGGAATCCTGCGGAGTGGGGGAAGAGGGAGCGGGCGCCGCGACGGGTGCCGGTGCAAGGGCCTTGCGGCGTCCCGGCAGCATGCGGGTGAGCGTGGTGTCGCCCTGGAACAGGTGGTGGTACAGCGCCGCACCGGCGTGGGCGACCACCAGCACCACCAGCACCCAGAACAGCAGCTCGTGCGCGCCTTCGGCGGCTTCGTGCACACCGTCGTTGCGGCCGGTGATCGCCGGCAGGTTGAACAGCTTGAACCACTGCAGCGGATAGCCGGCCGACGAATTGAGCACCCAGCCGGACAACGGAATCGCGAAGAGCAGGGCATACAGCAGCACGTGCGTCACCGAGGCGATGCGCTGCTGCCACGTGGGCGTGCCGGCGACGGGCGCCGGGGCGCCTGCGTACACACGCCAGAGCACGCGCAGCACGACCAGCGCCAGGATCGTCAGGCCGATCGACTTGTGCAGCGCGTAGATGTTGATCTTGCGCGGCCCGTTGGGCAGGTCGCCCATGGTCAGGCCGATATACGCCATCACCAGGATCAGCACGACGATGACCCAGTGGAACAACTGGCTTACCGCACCCCACTGTTCGTCGGTGTTCTTCAAGGTCATGGCGTCGGCTCCGGCGGTGGTGGTGGGGAAGGCAGTGTGTCGGTGGCCGGCGCGTCATCGTCGGCCTTGCCGTCGTAGGTGGCCTCGGCTTCGATGCGCAGTTCCACCTCGTCGCCGATCACCGATTTCCATGCGGTGATGCCGAAGTCGGCGCGGCTCAGCGTGGTGGTGGCGGAAAAGCCCACCGTGCGCCGGAACGGCGGCATCGGATGGCGCTTTGCGGCGTTGAGGACCACATCCAGGACGACCTCGCGCGTGACGCCGCGCAGGGTCAGGTCGCCGTGCACGCGGGCGTGCGTCGCATCGACGGGTTCGACGCGGGCGGAGACGAAGCGGGCTTCGGGATGACCCTCGGCATCGAGCAGGGATTTCGCCAGCGTGGCCTTGTTCCAGTCGGCGTCGCCGAGGTCCGCGCGGGCGATCGGCACGCGTACGTCGACCCTCGCGCGGGTCCAGTCATCCGGATCGAACACCAGCGTGCCGTTGCTGCCGGACACGGTACCGAGGGCCTTGGAGAACCCCGCATGCGAAATGGCGAACATCACGCGCGTGTGGACCGGGTCCAGCCGGTACTCGGCCAGCGCATCGCGCGCGCGCGCCGCGGCGGGCAACAAGGCCAGCAGGAAGAGCGAACTCAGCAGCAGGCGGCGGGCGGACGATCCGGACATGGGACGGATTCTAGGGGCCGGCCCATGAAGATACCCCGCTTGCACGTGCAACGGTCCGTTGCGACGATGCCGGAACGGTCGACAGGGACGAGGGCAGGCAGGAATGGCGATGCGCGCGGGATGGCTGTTGCTGCTGTGGTTCGTCTGCGCGTCCGTGCAGGCGACGGTGCCGGAGATTCCTCGCTTCCGCCTGCTGGGCGCCGGCGACGGCCTGCCGTCCGCCACCATCCCTGCGCTCGCGCGCGATCGTTCGGGCTACCTGTGGGTCGCCACCTGGGATGGCCTGGCGCGTTATGACGGCGTCGGCTTCAAGGTGTGGCGCCATGATCCGGCCGACGCGGCTTCCCTTCCCGGCAATGTGGTGCAGGCGCTGCACGTCGATGCGGCGGACAGGGTTTGGGTGGCGACCGAGAACGGCGGACTCAGCGTCATGGGGGCCGACCGCGCCGGCTTCCGGCACTACCGCCAGGCCGACCATCCGCAGATGGGCAGCGACGATGTCTTCGCGATCACCAGTCGCGGCAACGATGTCTGGTTCGGTACGTTCGGCGGCGGACTCCACCGGCTGGCGGCCGACGGCCGCATCACCCGGTTCGCCTCCGACGCCGCTGACCCGCAAGGCCTGCCGTCGGACAACGTGCTGTCGCTGGCCTTCGATGCGAAGGGTGTGCTGTGGGCGGGCACGATGTCCGGCCTGGCGAAGGTCGACGGCGGGCGTGTGCGGCGCGTCGCCCTGCCCGCAGGCGAGGATCTGATCATCTACTCGGTCACGGCCGATGCCGACGCGCTGTGGGTGGGCGCGTCCGATGGCGTGCACCGGCGTCTGGCCGACGGGCGTTGGGTGTCGCCGCCGTGGTCGCCGATGTTCGCGCGCCCCAATGCCGTGATCGCGCTGGCGAGCGATGGTCAGGGTGAGTACTGGCTCGCCAGCCAGGGCGGACTGTGGCGTACCGAAGGCGATCGCGCACCCGCGCCGGTGAACTACGACGCGCAAGGTGTCGGCATCGGCCGCGTGCTGCAGACCGTGCTTGCCTTGCCCGATGGCGGCCTCTGGGTGCCGGTGCCGACGCGCGGCCTCGCCTACCTGCGCTCGGACTGGCGTCGTATCGCCGCGTTCTCGACCGCGCAAGGCCTGGGCGGGGGTCTCTATCGAGGCCTGTCGCAGGCCGGCACCGACGGCATCTGGATCGCCAGCAGTACCGGCAAAGTCGAGCGGCTGGATACGCGCAACGGCCATGTCGCGCCGCTTGCTTACCACGCGCAGGCGCTCGCCGAGCTGCGGTTGACGTCGGTGTTGCAGGATCGGCGCGGGCAATTGTGGATCGGTCATCGCAACGGCCTCATGCGCGTGGATCCGGTGACCGGCGCACGCACGGAGTGGGCGCACGAAGGCGACGACGCGGTTCCCGATTCCACATCGATCGATTGGTTGGTGGAAGGCGCGGACGGCAGCGTCTGGCTGGTTACGCAGATGGGTAGCGTGCAACAGCGCGATGCCGATGGACGCGTCTTGCGCACGATCGTGAAGGACCCGGACGCCGGCACCGGCCTGCCCGACATCGAAGGCATCGCCGTGGCGCCGGATGGGCGTGCATGGGTCGGTGGCGCGCAGGGCATGCTGCAATGGGATGCTGCCGCCGGCCGCTTCGCCAGCGTGCCGGAGATGGGGGGCGATCGCGTGTACGCGTTCGCGTTCGAACATGCCGACCGTCTGTGGCTGCATCGCATGTCCGGGGTGGAAGCATGGCGGCGCGAGGGCGGAACGTGGACGCGCGAGCGCCGCATCGGCGCAGCCGAGGGATTGCCCGCCGTGGAGTCCACCGGGCTGGCGGTCGACCCGCAACGTCGCGTCTGGCTGGGCACGCGCCGCGGCCTGTTCCGCATCGACGCGAACCTGCGCGGTTCGCGCGCGCTGCTGCGCAACTTCGGCGTGCGCGAAGGCTTGCTGAGCCAGGAGCTCAACGATCGCGGCCTGCTGATGACCGCCGAGGGTTTGCTGGTCACGACCGCGGCGGATGGTTCGGTTGCGCTGCTCGACACGCACTTGCCCGATCCGCGCCCGGTGACGCCGAACCTCGTGCTCGACAGCCTGCAGGTGAGCCGCGGCGACAGCGTGATCCACCTGCCGGCAGGCGAAGGCATCGAGCTGCGTCCCGAAGACCACGAACTGCTCGTCGGCACGCGGCTGCTCAGCTACGAGAATCCGCTCGGCAACCGCTACCGCTCGCTTCTCGAAGGGTTCGACAACGGCTGGGTGGACCAGGGTGCCAGCGGCGAGCGCGTGTTCTCCGCGCTCACGCCCGGTCGCTACCGCCTGCGTATCCAGGCGTTCGATGCCGCCGGCAATGCCGCGCGCGAGCAGGTGCTGGCGGTGCACGTGCTGCCGCCGTGGTGGCGCAGCGCGTGGGGGCTGGCCCTGTTCGCGGTGCTGGGTGTTCTGCTCTTGCTCGCGCTCGGCGCGGCCTACCGCCGCCGCGTGCGCCGACGGAGCGCGTGGCAACTGGCCGAGCACAAGCGCGAGATCGCCGAACAGGCCTCGCTGGCGAAGACACGCTTCCTGGCCACGCTGGGCCACGAGATCCGCACACCCATGACCGGCGTGCTGGGCATGACCGAACTGCTCCAGGCCACACCGCTGGATACGCAACAGAAGGGCTATACCGATGCGATCCAGCGCGCCGGCATGCACCTGCTGCGCCTGGTCAACGATGCGCTCGATCTGGCCAAGATCGAAGCGGGGAAATTGGAGCTGCAACAGGTCGAGTTCGACCTGCATGCCTTGCTCAGCGACGTGGTGGCCTTGATGGGCCCGGTAGCGGGCAAGCGCGGACTCGCGTTCCACGATGGCATCGCCGCCGGCGTGCCGCGCACGGTGCGAGGCGACCCCCTCCGTTTGCGCCAGATCCTGCTGAACCTGCTGGGCAATGCGATCAAGTTCACCGAGGCCGGGCACGTCTCGCTGCGTGCGCTGCCGATGGCGGGGCAAGGGGTTCGCCTGGAAGTCGGCGACACCGGCCCCGGCATCAATGCCGAGCAGCAGGAGCGGTTGTTCCGCCGCTTCGAACAGGCCGAGGGCGCGCAGACCACCGCGCGCTATGGCGGCAGCGGTCTGGGGCTGGCGATCTGCCAGGAACTCGCCGTTGCGATGGGCGGCCGCATCAACGTCGACAGCGCGCCCGGGAAGGGCACCCGCTTCTTCGTCGACCTGCCCGGATTGCAATCGTCCGGCGGCGATGGCGCCGTCATTCCCTCCGCGGGCGAGGCCATGCATGCGCACGCAGAGTCAGGATCGCTGGAGATCCTCCTGGTAGAAGACGATGCCACCGTCGCGGACGTCGTGGCCGGCCTGCTGCGCGCGCGCGGACACCGTGTCACGCACGCACCCCATGGCCTGGCGGCATTGACGGAGGTCGCCGCGACGACCTTCGACGTGGCCTTCCTCGACCTCGACCTGCCTGGACTCGATGGGATGGCCTTGGCGCAGCAACTGCGGATGCGGGGCATCGCGACGCCGCTGATCGCACTGACCGCGCGCACCGACGCGGAAGCCGAACCTGCAGCGCGGCAGGCGGGCTTTGACGAGTTCATCCGCAAGCCTGTCACTGGCGACATGCTCGCGGCAACGATCGCCTCGCTGCGAGCGCGTTCGGCCAACGTCGAGCCGGGGGAGTCCTCATGATGAAGCGGTGCTGTTGGATCGTCGCCTTGCTGGTGGTGACCGCTCCGGCGTGGGCGGAGAAACCGGAGCCGCCGCTGCTCGGCGACTACATCACCGACACGCGCGCGCTGTACCCGCTGCGCGTGGGCGATTGGGAATCCATCGGCGAGAAGCGCTTCGAGCAGCCCGAGCTGGGCGTCGCGGTACGTTATCAGGACACCCGCAAGCAGGATCGCTGGATGGACCTGTACCTGTACCCGGCCGGCGTGATGTTCGATCCGGTCTTCGAGCGGGCGTTCCAGCAGAGCATCGACGAGATCGTGCAGATCGCGCGCCAGCGCAACGAAGGCGAGGTGCGCCTGGGCGAAGCGCGGACCTTCGCGATCGCGCCGGTCATGGGCGAGCGGATGCTCGGCCACTTGGCCTTGAAGGCCCGTTCCTTCATCATGGAAATGCCGATGCGCGACACGCGCTACCGCTCGGTGCTGGCGATGACGGTGCGCGATCTGTACTTCGTCAAGATCCGCTACAGCGTGGAGGCCGACGAGACGTCCGACGAGGATGCGCAGCGGCAGGCGGAGATGCTCCTGGCGGGCTTCGCCGCGGATGTCCGCATCTTGAACACCGGCGCGTGCCGGCAAGTGCTGCAGGCGCGACCCATGCCCACGGATGGCCCGCGACCGGATGCGATCCTCGCCAGCACCAACGACGGGCAGGAAGAGGAAATGTGGATCGCCGACGAGGCTGTCTACCTGCGGCCCAGCGTCATCGGGCGTGAAGACGACGCGGCGCGGCTGAGGAACGAAGCGCAGTCGATCCGCGACGTGCTGCGCGGGCGTTGCGTGTCGCCCGAGATGATGGAGATCGCCGTGCCCGACGGCATGCGCGAGATCCGCTTCGAGTACCGGCTTCCGGGCGAGGGCAGCGACGGCACCACGCCACGACTCAGGAGTCCGCGTTCCGGCCTGGGCTGACGCCGCCGCTCAGTCGGCCCAGGCTTCGACGTACAGCGTGCGGGTGGCGTCGTCCGGATCGGCGTGGATCCAGATGCCGCCGACCTCGTCGTGCGGCAGGTAGAAGCCGGCGTCCGCCTCCACCATCGTGCAGGTCTCCAGCGGCATTTCCTGCGCCAGCGTGCGCTGGCGGCACGCCTCTTCCACGAGCCGGCGCAGCGCCGGTGCCGCGGTGGCGTAAGGCGCATCGACCACGTACTGGTGATCGCCCCAGCGCTGCGAATCCATCAGCCGGATTTCGGCGACCGGCTGGTCCGCCATCCGCACGCGATCCGGCTGCAGCACCGCACGTGCGGTAATGGCGGTGAGCGCGTCGCGCGCGTCGTCGGCCAACGTGTCCTCGCAGTCCAGCTCCACCCGTGCCACCCGCGTGCGCCAGCCGGGCGCGAGTTCGTCCAGGCGGCGTGCGCGGATGCGGTCGCAGCCGGGCAGCATCTCGCGGCCGAAGCCCGCCTGTTCGCCAGGCACCACCATCACCAAGGCGGGGAAATCGCCTCCGGCGACCAGCAACGTGCGGGGCGCCGCTTCCTCGGCGCGCACGCGCACGCCGGCCACCAGCAACAGGCCGGCGGCGGCGGGGGCAAGCAGGTGGCGGCATTCCATTGCGTCACTCCGGGTGGGGCGCGGCAGGGCCGCGCGGGATTCATCGCCTACTGAACGTATGGACCGCATCGACCAGGACGGCGACGTGTTCCGGATCCATGTCCGGCGACATGCCGTGGCCCAGGTTGAACACATGGCCCTCCCGCGAGCCGCCGTTGCCGTCGCGGTAACTGTCCAACGTACGCTTCACTTCCGCGCGGATCGCCTCGGGCGAGCCGTACAGCGTGGCCGGGTCCAGGTTGCCCTGCAGCGCGACCTTGCCGCCGGTGCGGCGCGCGGCATCGCCCAGTTCGACCAGCCAGTCCACGCCAACGCCTTCGGCGCCGGTGGCGGCCAGCGCTTCCAGGTAGGCCGCGGTGCCCTTGCCGAACAGGATCAGCGGGGTGCGCTCCGCGCCTTCGCCACGGTCGAGTTCATGCGCGATGCGCTGCAGGTAGGGCAGGGAGAACTCGCGGTACATCGCCGGGCTCAGCACGCCACCCCACGTATCGAACACCTGCAACGCCTGCGCGCCGGCGGCGCGTTGCGCAGCGAGGTAGGCGATCACGGCATCGGTGTTGACCGACAGCAGGCGGTGCAACGCGGCCGGTTCGTTCAGCGCCATCGCCTTGATGCGGGCGAAATCCTTGCTGCCGCCGCCTTCCACCATGTAGCAGGCCAGCGTCCACGGACTGCCGGAGAAGCCGATCAGCGGCACCTTGCCGTCCAGCTCGCGGCGGATCACCCGCACCGCATCCATCACGTAGCGCAGTTCGGTTTCCATGTCCGGCACACCGAGCTTGGCGGCGTCGGCGGCGCTGCGCACGGTGCGCTCGAACTTCGGGCCCTCGCCTTCGACGAAATACAGGCCCAGGCCCATCGCGTCCGGCACGGTCAGGATGTCCGAGAACAGGATCGCCGCATCCAGGTCGTAGCGGCGCAGCGGCTGCAGCGTCACCTCGCAGGCGATCTCCGGGTTCTTCGCCATCCCCAGAAAGCTGCCGGCTTCCTTGCGCGTGGCGCGGTACTCCGGCAGGTAGCGGCCGGCCTGGCGCATCAGCCAGACGGGCGTGCAGTCCACGGGTTCGCGGCGCAGCGCGCGCAGGAAGCGATCGTTCTTCAAAGCGGTCATCGTGGTTCCGGGAAAGGGTTACTTGGGCGCGTCGGCGCCGCGGGCGAACATCAGCTGGAAGCCGCGCTTGAGGTGGCTGTCGCGCGCCTTCTCGAAAGCCGCGTTGGCTTCGTCCTGCAGCAGGTACTGCTCGCGCTTGAGGGTGGCGCGGCCGCCGATCTGGCCGGTTTCGCGCAACAGCTCCCAGCCCCCGAACAAATCGGGCTGGAGAGTCAGCTGGACGTAGCGGGGCGCTTCGCCCGCGTCGGGGCGTTGCTGGAGGAAGACGCGCATGGCGACATTTTAGCCGGACAGCACGCCCAACACCCGGCTTTCGTCCACGTCCGGCACCACCTCGGCCTGGCCGAGCCCGCGCCACAGCACCAGCCGCAGGCGGCCGGCGAGGTTCTTCTTGTCCAGGCGCATGCGGGCCAACAGGGCCTCGGGCGCCAGGCCGGCCGGCGTCCGGACCGGCAGGCCGTAGGCCGCCAGCAGGGCTTCCAGGCGGTCCGTGTCCGCGGCGGGTGCCAGGCCCAGGTCCGCGGACAGCCGCGCCGCCAGCACCATGCCCACCGCCACCGCCTCGCCATGGTTGAGGTTGTCGTTGCCCAGGCCGCCATAGCCCTGTTCGGTCTCGATGGCATGGCCGAAGGTGTGGCCGAAATTCAGCAGGGCGCGCTCGCCCTTCTCCAGCGGGTCGCGGGCCACGATCTCCGCCTTGTGTTCGCAACTCGCCGCGATCGCCAGGGCCAGCGCCTCGCCGTCCATCGCCAGCAGCGCTGCGCGTTCCTGTTCCAGCCACTGGAAGAAGCGCGCATCGCGGATCGCGCCGTACTTGATGACCTCGGCCAGGCCGGCGCGCAGTTCGCGCGGGGGCAGGGTGGCCAGCGCCGCGGTATCGGCGAACACCGCGCGCGGCGGGTGGAACGCGCCCACCAGGTTCTTGCCCTGCGGGATGTCGACCGCGGTCTTGCCGCCCACCGACGAATCCACCATCGACAGCAGCGTCGTGGGCACTTGCACGCAATCCACGCCACGCATCCAGCACGCCGCCGCGAACCCGGCGAGGTCGCCCACCACGCCGCCGCCAAGGGCGACCACGCAGGCATCACGGGTGGCGCCGAGCGCGGCCAGCGCCTCGATGGCATGGCCGAAGTGGGCCAGTGTCTTCGACTCCTCGCCCGCCGGCAGGATGAAGGTGCCGATGGCCAGGTCCGGGCGCGCGGCATGCAGCGCCTCGCGCACGGCGCCTGCATACAACGGCGCCACCACCGAATCGCTGACCAGCAGCACGTGCCGGCCGCGCACATGGCGCGCAAGCGCGGCGCCGTCGCCCAGCAGGCCCGGCCCGATGGTGATGGTGTAGGGGATCTCGCCGCCGACATCGACGGTGCGTGCGTGGTTCATGCGTTCTCTTCGATGGGCTGCCAGCGGTGCGCCAGCAGCTGGGTCAGGCGGGCGGTGGCTTCCGGCGGTGTCAGCCCGTCGGTGTCCAGGGCCAGGTCGGCGATCTCGCGGTACAGCGGTTCGCGCAGCGTGGCCATCTCCTGCAGCACCTGTTCGCGATCCGGCCGCTGCAGCAGCGGGCGATTGGTGCAGCGGCCGAGGCGGCGCAACTGCGCGTCCACGCTCACCTGCAGGTAGACCACGTAGCCGCGCTGCTTCATCAGGGCCCGGTTGTCGGCATCGAGCACCGCGCCGCCGCCGGTGGACACCAGCTGGCCGTGGCCGGCGAGCAGCTCGCGCAGGGTGGTTTTCTCGCGTTCGCGGAAGCCGGCTTCGCCCACGTGTTCGAACAACGTCGCGATGCTGGCGCCGGTGCGGTCCACGATGGCCTGGTCCGCGTCGACGAAGGCCAGCCCGAAGCGCTCGGCTACGCGCTTGCCGATGGAGGTCTTGCCCGCGCCGGTGGGGCCGACGAGGATCAGGTTGGGGGCCGGATTCATGATGGGCAGATGCTAGCACCGCCCGCGCGTGGCGCGGCCTTAACACCGGCGGGACTACGGTGGCTCCCCGGCATCGGCCGGGCCACCGAAGAGGAACGCACCATGTCCGTCGCCAAGATCATCGAGGTCAACGCTTCGTCCAAGACCAGCATGGAAGATGCGGTGAAGGTTGGCCTCAAGAAGACCTCCGAGACCGTGAACAACATCAAGGGCGCCTGGGTGAACGAGATCAAGGTCGTCACCGACGACGGCGGCAACGTCACCGAGTGGCGCGTGAACCTGCGGATCAGCTTCGTGGTGACGTGACCTCGCTCCTACAACAGCGGGCGGCGGGTTTCGTCCAGGGCGATCGTGCGTTCGGCGATCGCCGGCAGCGTCGCCAGCAGGTGCCGGCTGGTGCGCTCGTAGTGCTGGATGAAGCGGTCCAGTTGCGCGCGGTCCATGCCGGTCCGCTGCGGGTCGCGCGCAACGAGGGCTTGCTCCTGTTCCCAGCGCCAGGTCCGCACGATGTCGAAGCCGGGCGGCTGCAGGAACCACAGCGCATCGATGCGTGACCACAGCGCCGGGTAGTCGTTGCGCAAGGCGTCGTTGCAATGGCGGCGCCAGCGGCCGTCCGCGTCCTCGTCGCGCTCCAGCGCATTGATCGGCGTGGCCAGCGCCGCGTCGTCCTCGGGCGCCGCCTTCAGGCACCAGCCTTCGAACAGCACCAGGTCGACGCGGCCGTCGATCCGTATCCAGGCGTCGTCGGGCGCACGATCGTCGGCCAGCTTGTCGAAGCGTGGCAGGACGACCTCTTCGCCGTTGCGCAACCCATCCAGTACGCGACACCCCAGCGCCACATCGTGGGTGCCGGGCGGGCCACGCGTGGCGAGCAACGGATGCACCTCGACCGCGAGCCGCTGCCGTTGCGCGCGGGTCAGGTACAGGTCGTCCAGCGACAGCACCCCCACGCGCAGGCCTTCTGCGCGCGCCCGGGCCGCGACCTGCTCCGCCAGCGTCGATTTGCCGCTGCCCTGCAGGCCGGTGATGGCGAACACCGGAGGGGTCGCCGCCGATGCGCGTGCCGTCCGCAGCGCGTCGTCGACGAGCTGCGCTGGAAAACCCTCGGGATGCACGGGTGTCGTCATCGCGCGACAATAGCGCATGCCCGGGATGCGGGCGCTGCCGTTGCGATGCCATGACCGATCTGTACGCCGAGGCCCTGTCCACGTTCGCCACGCTGTTCGGCGAAGCGAAGACCGCGGGCACCGAAGTCGAACCCAATGCGATGACGGTGGCGACCGCCACGCCGGACGGCCATCCGTCCGCGCGCACGGTGTTGCTGAAGGCGTTCGACGAACGCGGTTTCGTCTTCTACACGCACACGCACAGCCAGAAGGGCCGCGAGCTGCACGACAATCCGCGCGCTGCGTTGCTGTTCCTGTGGCGCAGCCTGCGCGAGGCCGGCATCCAGGTGCGCGTGGAAGGCGCGGTGACACCGGTCGGCGATGCCGAGGCCGATGCGTACTTCGCTTCCCGTCCGCGCCAGAGCCAGCTGGGCGCGTGGGCATCGATCCAGTCCGAGACGCTGGACTCGCGCGAGGCCTTCGACAGCCGCGTGGCTGAGGTCGAAGCGCGCTTCGCCGGCAGCGACGTGCCACGGCCGGCGGGCTGGAGCGGCTATCGCGTGGCGCCCGACGCCATCGAGTTCTGGTACGGCGCGCAGTTCCGCCTGCACGAGCGTTGGCGCTACGAATGCGATGCCGCGGGCGCGTGGAGCAAGCGGATGCTGTTCCCGTGAGGGATCTCGCCGGGCGCGTATCGCCATGATGGGTCCACGCCGCATCGTCTGCCTGACCGAAGAGCCGACCGAGACGCTGTACGCGCTGGGCGAGCAGGACCGCATCGTCGGCATCAGCGGGTTCACCGTGCGTCCGCCGCAAGCCCGCAAGGAAAAGCCGAAGGTCAGCGCGTTCACCAGCGCGAAGATCGACGACATCCTGAAGCTGCAGCCGGATCTCGCCATCGGCTTTTCCGACATCCAGGCCGATATCGCCGCCGAGTTGGTGCGGCAGGGCGTGGAGGTGTGGATCAGCAACCACCGCAGCGTGGACGGCATCATTGACTACGTGCGGCGGCTGGGCGCGCTGGTGGGTGCCGCGACGCGTGCCAACACGTACGCCGATACGCTGGCACGCGGTCTGGACGACATCCGTGCGCAGGCGGCGCGGTTGCCGCGCCGGCCGATGGTCTACTTCGAGGAGTGGGACGAACCGCAGATCACCGGTATCCGCTGGGTATCCGAACTGATCGGCATCGCCGGGGGCGACGACGTGTTCCCGGAGATGGCGCGCGAGTCGCTGGCGAAGCACCGCATCCTCGCCGACGGCAGCGAGGTGGTGCGGCGCGCACCCGACCTCATCCTGGGCTCATGGTGCGGCAAGAAGTTCCGGCCCGAGCGCGTGGCGGCACGTCCGGGCTGGGAGGCGATCCCCGCCGTCCGCGACGGTGAGCTGCACGAGATCAAGTCGCCGCTGATCCTGCAGCCCGGGCCGGCGGCGCTGACCGATGGCGTACGGGCGATCGCGGCGATCGTGCAGGCGTGGGCGGCTCGCCACCGCTGAGGCGATTCTCCCTGTATGGAAGGTCTGGCGTGGGAGCGACGTAAGTCGCGATGAAGCGTCGCGGTCGCCCATCGCGACTTACGTCGCTCCCACAGCAGGCTTCCTTTGCAGGAAGATCTTGCTTCGCCTCAGAAATTCCGCTGGAACGTCACCGTTTCCGTGCGGCCACCGGCCTGCACCACGATCTCGAAGCGATAGGAGTTGCGCGGCGAGATGCGCGCGGTGCCGATCAGGTCGGTATACTCGCCGGCGTCCACCTTGCGCAGCGTGACGACCTGGCGCGCGCCCGACAGGTCGTGCGCGGTGACGCTCACCTCGCCATCGGCATCGAGTTCCTCGGCGCCTTTCACTTCGCGCAGGGCGACCAGCACCAGCGCGGTACCGGCATCGCGCTGCACGCCGTACTGCTTCGCGACGGGCTCGCTCAGCGCCAGCGTAGGCAGCGCGTTGTAGCGCACGCGCAGGCTGCCGAAGTCGGTTTCGGCGGGCGCCGGTGGGACGAACTCGGCGGCCCGCGGCGTCTCGCCGCCGGAGCAGGCGACCAGGGACAGGGCGAGAAGCAGCGGGGCGATCAGGAGTTTCATCGGCGTCGGTGCCTGTGTGTTGTAGGTACGTTACGAGGTGCTGAGCGGGCCGGATGCGGCGTCAATCATTCGCCGCGGACAGTTCGCCGCCCCGTGCGGTCGCCGCATGCACGGCCCGGGCGACCAGGGCTTCGAAGCCGCCGGCCTGGAACGTCTCGATCGCCGCCTGCGTGGTGCCGTTGGGCGAGGTCACGCGGCGGCGCAACTCGGCCGGCGTCTCACCGCTTTCGGTCAGCATGCGCGCCGCCCCCAGGACGGTCTGCAGCACCAGCGTGCGTGCGGCATCGGCCGACAGGCCTTCGGCCACCGCCGCCGATTCCATCGCCTCGGCCAGCAGGAAGACATAGGCCGGGCCGCTGCCGGACACGCCTGTGACGGCATCCATCTTCGCTTCCGCATCGATCCAGACGGTCGGGCCCGCGGCGGAGAGCAGCAGCTCCGCGCGCTCGCGTCCCGCCGCGTCGACCTCATCGCTCGCATGCAGGCCGGTAACGCCGGCGCCGAGCAGGGCGGGCGTGTTGGGCATGCTGCGCACCACCGGCACGCCACCGCCCAGCCAGCGCTGCATCTGCGCGACGGTGATGCCCGCGGCGATGGAGACGGCCAGCGGGCGCTGCGCCTGCGCCATCGGCGCGAGCGATTCGCACACCGTGCGCATGACCTGCGGCTTCACCGCGAACAGCCAGGTATCCGCGCCGTAGGCCGCTTCCCCGGCCTCGGTGAACACCTGCACGCCGAAGTCGGCCGCCAGCGCGGCGCGCAGCGGTTCGTTGGGCTCGGCCACGCGGATGCGGGAGGGATCCGCACCGCGCTTGAGCAGGCCGCCGATCAGGCTGCGCGCCATGTTGCCGCCGCCGATGAAGGCCAGGGGATGCGTCAGTACGCGCGACGTGGAAGGAGTCATGGCGTCAGGCCTCGGGAAAGTCGAAAGGAGTCAGGCGGGTCGCGGCGGGCGCGCGCCGAACAGGGCGGTGCCGATGCGGACCATCGTGGCCCCGTGCGCGACGGCGAGCGCGTAGTCCTCACTCATGCCCATCGACAGGGTATCCACGCCGGGATGCTTCGCCGCCAGTTGTTCCTGCAATGCCTGCATGCGGCGGAAGGCGTCGATGCGCTGGGCGGTGTCGGGATGGGGCGCGGGAATCGCCATCAGCCCGCGCAAGCGCAGGCGCGGTTCGGCCGCGATCGCATCGGCGAGGGCGGCGACCTCCTCCGGCTGGCAGCCATGCTTGCTGGCTTCATCATCGATGTTCACCTGCACGAGCACGTTGAGCGGCGCACGATCGGAAGGGCGATAGCGTGACAGAGCGCCGATCAATTTGTGACGGTCTACCGTCTGCACCCAATCGAACAGCTGCGCCGCGAGTTCGGCCTTGTTCGACTGCAGGTGGCCGATGAGGTGCCATTCCAGGCCCATGTCCGCCAGTTCGCCGATCTTCGCCTGGGCTTCCTGCACGTAGTTTTCGCCGAAGGCGCGCTGTCCGGCGCGCGCCAGTTCGGCCACGGCGGCGGCCGGTTGCAGCTTGGAGACGGCCAACAGCGCGGGGCTTGGCCGATGTGCGGCTTTCGCTGCGTTTTCAAGGTGTTGCAGGGTCTCGCTGAGGGTGTCGGCGAGCATGTTCATCCAACCATTGGCGGGAACGGCAAGGGCGCTATACTGCCCTTCGGGGAATGAACGTTCCAGTTCGCAGCAACTTGGGGAAGCAGCGTCATGGATATCGCCGAACTCTTGGCGTTCTCGGTAAAGAACAAGGCCTCGGACCTCCACCTCTCGGCCGGCTTGCCGCCGATGATCCGCGTGGATGGCGACGTGCGCCGCATCAACATCCCGGCGCTGGACCACAAGCAGGTGCATGCGCTGGTCTACGACATCATGTCGGACAAGCAGCGGCGCGACTTCGAAGAATTCCTCGAGGTCGACTTCTCGTTCGAGATCCCGTCGCTGGCGCGCTTCCGCGTCAATGCCTTCAACCAGAACCGCGGCGCCGGTGCCGTCTTCCGTACGATTCCGTCGGAAGTGCTGACCCTGGAAGACCTGGCCTGCCCGCCGCTGTTCCGCGAACTGATCCAGCAGCCGCAGGGCCTGATCCTGGTCACCGGTCCGACCGGTTCGGGCAAGTCGACCACGCTGGCGGCGATGATCGACCACATCAACAAGAACGAGTACGGGCACATCCTCAGCGTCGAGGACCCGATCGAGTTCGTGCACACCTCGCAGAAGTGCCTGATCAACCAGCGCGAAGTGCACCGCGACACGCACGGCTTCAACGAAGCCCTGCGTTCGGCGCTGCGTGAAGACCCCGACTACATCCTGGTCGGCGAGTTGCGCGATCTGGAAACCATCCGCCTGGCGCTGACCGCCGCGGAAACCGGCCACCTGGTGTTCGCCACCCTGCACACCAGCTCGGCGGCCAAGACCATCGACCGCGTGATCGACGTGTTCCCCGCCGGCGAGAAGCCGATGGTGCGTTCGATGCTGTCCGAATCGCTGCGCGCGGTGATCTCGCAGGCGCTGCTGAAGAAGATCGGCGGCGGCCGCACCGCAGCGTGGGAAATCATGGTGGGCACCCCGGCCATCCGCAACCTGATCCGCGAGGACAAGGTGGCGCAGATGTACTCGGCCATCCAGACCGGCCAGCAGAGCGGCATGATGACCCTGGACCAGCACCTGCAGGACCTGGTGAAGCGCGCGCTGATCACCCGGCAGCAGGCCAAGGAATACGCGAAGGACAAGCGGTTGTTCGAATGACGGCAGGGCCCGCGCGGCGCCACGCCGCCTGACCGCCGCCTCGCCTACGGAGCAGACCCATGAGCACCATCGACTTCACCTCCTTCCTCAAGCTGATGGCGCACCAGAAGGCGTCGGACCTGTTCATCACGTCCGGCATGCCGCCGTCCATCAAGGTGCACGGCAAGATCTCGCCGATCACGCAGACGCCGCTGACCTCGCAGCAGTCGCGCGACCTGGTGTTGAACGTCATGACGCCGGGACAGCGCGAGGAATTCGAAAAGACCCACGAGTGCAACTTCGCCATCGGCGTCGCCGGCGTGGGCCGCTTCCGCGTGAGCTGCTTCTACCAGCGCAACCAGGTGGGCATGGTGCTGCGCCGGATCGAGACCCGCATCCCGACGGTGGAAGAGTTGAACCTGCCGCCGGTCATCAAGACGTTGGCGATGACCAAGCGCGGCATCATCATCTTCGTTGGCGCCACCGGCACCGGTAAGTCCACCTCGCTGGCGGCGATGATCGGTTACCGCAACCAGAACTCCACCGGCCACATCATCACGATCGAGGACCCGATCGAATTCGTGCACAAACACGAGGGCTGCATCATCACCCAGCGCGAAGTCGGCATCGACACCGACAGCTGGGATGCGGCACTGAAGAACACCCTGCGCCAGGCGCCGGACGTGATCATGATCGGCGAGGTGCGCACGCGCGAAGGCATGGACCACGCCATCGCCTTCGCCGAAACCGGCCACCTGGTGCTGTGCACGCTGCACGCCAACAACGCCAACCAGGCGATGGACCGCATCATCAACTTCTTCCGGGAAGACCGCCGCACCCAGCTGCTGATGGACCTCTCGCTCAACCTCAAGGGCGTGGTCGCGCAGCAGCTGATCCCGACGCCGGACGGCAAGGGTCGTCGCGTGGCGATGGAGATCCTGCTCGGCACGCCGCTGATCCAGGACTACATCCGCGACGGCGAGATCCACAAGCTGAAGGAAGTGATGAAGGAATCCACCAACCTCGGCATGAAGACCTTCGACCAGAGCCTGTTCGAGCTGTACCAGGCCGGCGAGATCAGCTACGAGGACGCGCTGCGCTACGCCGATTCGCAGAACGAAGTGCGCCTGCGCATCAAGCTGGCCCAGGGCGGCGACGCCCGCACGCTCGCGCAGGGCCTGGACGGCGTGGAGATCGCGGAAGTCCGCTGACCTCCGCACGACGCGTCGCACGGAAAGGGGCGGGCGACCGCCCCTTTTTCATGGGCGTTTAACCCATCCCTTACATGGGGCTGACTTCGTTCTGAACGTGTTCGCGCCGCGATGCGTGGCGCGGTGGTCGTGCAGGTAGGGTGGCGAGCCATTCGCACACTCGCTCGCCACCAGGATGGAATGCATGCGCAGGGACAGGATCGTCGCCGTCGTCGTGGTCGTGCTGGTGCATGCATGTGTCGGCGTTGTGCTGCTGGTCTCCCGGCCGCCGGGGCAGGGACAGATGGCGGAGGACAGCGATCGCCTGCGCCTGCGCTTCATCGCGCGCCCGACCGTCGTTCCACGCACCGTGGCGTCGCGCCCGAACCTGCCGTCGCTGCCTGCACGCCCGCGACCCGCGCCGCGCATGTCGGCGCCGCCTCCGGAGACGGCGCCGCACGACGCGCCGCCGCTGCCATCGCAGGGCGAGGGGCCGCTGCTGCTCTCGCTGCCGGCCGCGCCGCTGCGCGCAGGCGAGCGTGATCTCTTCGCCCGCCAGGACAAGCGCGCGTTCGAGGCACCGTCACGGCTCAACGTGACCCTCCACGACAGCTCGTTCGTTGGCCGTTACCAGCAGTTCCTCAAGGATGTGACCTGTGAAGAACTTCGCCGCGCCATGCGCAACAGCCCCTCCAGCGCCAACACGATCCAGGCTTCGATGAGCCGCCGCGGCTGCGCACTCTGATCGCCTGGTGAGGCCGGAAACACCGGAAACGACAAGAATTCCATCGATGGCGATGCTTTCTTCTTCCATGCCGCACCAGAAAGGTTCGCCATCGAAGAAGTGTTCTCGGTCATCGCACCAAGGAGCTTCGATGCCGAAGAAACTTTCCTTGTCATGGCAAGAGTAAGAACAGCGGTGTCGTCGTCATTTTCTTCGTCATGGCAAAAAAAACTGCGCCAGGGATGAAAATTCCTTCGTCATGGCACAGGGAAGCCCTGCGACGGGGACGGCAAGCCTCATCGCCGAGCCAAATTATGCGTGAAACAAAGGCGGGTCAAGCTACTACAACAGGAATCGTCGACGCTCATGAATTTATGGTGGAAACTACAAGTAGAACATTCTGCATAGTTTCTGGAGCCGATTGCTAACATGTTCATTATTGATGCGCTGTTCCGCAGCTTCTATTTCTTGACATCCAAGACGGATGTCGGAGGGGAGCCGAATGTATTCTCAGCTTGGATGCTGATGTCGGGCGTCCAAGTCATCAATCTTATGACGCTGAATTTTCTGGTCATGTACTTTGACGAGGCACCTTTGTTTGAAGGGAAAGTTAGCCATTTGCTGGTCGGGGCTATCGTCTTTGTCGTCAATGCTCTGTATGTTTTCTTGCAAGGTGAGCGTGCCTGTGAAGGCAGCCAAGGTAGAAGCCCCGTTCTGGCTGCTTGGTACGCAGGGTCGTCGTTTCTAGCAATGATCGTGGTTATGGTATTGCTGATATTCCAAGCTGCGGACTAGGCTAAGACCTTAGGCTGGGGCGAGCCAGCGAACCCCAACATCCAGATCGCAGACGGCGTGCGGCGTTGGGGTTCACTTCGTTCACCCCAACCTATGTGGATGGCGAACGCCTGAAGTCGCTCAGGCTTTCATCGTCCCCGTCTCCAGCCACCGCTGGTGCCAAGACAGCGCCTCGGGCAGCAGGTGCGGGGTGTGTCTGCCGTAGCTGTGGTGCAGGGCGCGGTCGACGTAGTCCTGCAGTGCATCGCGATAGTCGGGATGGGCGCAGTTCGCGATCAGCGTGCGGGCGCGCTGCTTGGGGGTGAGGCCGCGCAGGTCGGCCAGGCCTTGTTCGGTGACGATGACCGAGACGTCGTGTTCGGTGTGGTCCACGTGGCTGACCATCGGCACCAGCGCGGAGATGCTGCCGCCTTTCGCAGTGCTGGGGCTGAGGAACACCGACATGAAACCGTTGCGGGCGAAGTCGCCCGAGCCGCCGATGCCGTTCTGGATGCGGCTGCCCATCACGTGGGTGGAATTGACGTTGCCGTAGAGGTCGGCCTCGATCATGCCGTTCATGCCGATGCAGCCGAGCCGGCGGACCAGTTCCGGGTGGTTCGACATCTCCTGCGTGCGCAGGATGATGCGCTCGCGGTAAAAGGCGATGTCGCGCTTGAAGACCTCGTTCGCCTCCGGGCTCAATGCGAAGCCGGTGCACGAAGCGACATCGAGCACGCCATCGCGCAGCAGGTCGAGCATGCCGTCCTGGATGACCTCGGTGAACGCCGTGAGGCCGCGGAAACCGCTCTTCGCCAGCCCCGCCAGCACGGCGTTGGGAATGTTGCCCACGCCCGATTGCAGCGGCAGCAGGTTCGCCGGCAGGCGGCCCTGCGCGACTTCGTGCTTGAGGGACTCGATCAGGTGCGCGGCGATGCGCTCGCTGGTCGCGTCGATCGGACTGAACGGGCTGTTGCGATCGGGACCGTGCGTGCGCACGACGGCGACGATCTTGTCCGGGTCGCAATGCAGCGCGGTATCGCCGATGCGGTCCTGCACGTGTTCCAGCGGGATCGGCTTGCGGTGCGGCGGCAGGGCGGTGCCGTAGTAGATGTCGTGCATGCCCTCCAGGCCGGCCGGCTGCCAGTCGTTGACCTCGACGACCACCTTCTTCGCCAGGTCCAGCCAGGTCTTGTTGTTGCCGACCGAGGTCGAGGGCACCAGCGTGCCGTCTTCGCGGATCGCCGAGACTTCCACCACGGCCGTGTCGATGGGGCCGTAGAAGCCGAACCACACGTGCTGCGCCACGTGGCTGAGGTGGATGTCGATGTAGTCCAGGGTGCCGTCGTTGATCCGCTTGCGCGCGTCCGGGTCGCTCTGGAACGGCATGCGCAGCGCGATGGCATCGGCCTTCGCGAGTGCGCCGTCGAGTTCCGGCGCGGTGGAGGCGCCGGTCATCAGCTTGATCTGGAACGGCTGGCCCGCCGCGTGCGCGTGTTCGATGCGGGCGGCGAGGGCGAGCGGCACCGCCTTCGGATAGCCCGAGCCGGTGAAGCCGCTCATCGCGACGGTCTCGCCGGGCTGGATCAGCGCGGCGGCGGCCTCCGGCGTGGTCAGGCGGTCGCGCAGGGCGGCGTTGCGGATGCGGTCTTCGGACATGGGAAGGAAGGCTGGCGCGAAACGGACATTATCGAGTCCGGGGTCGGCTGCCAGCATACGACCATCGTGGAACGCCGGAATTGCGGTGGATCAATGCCCGGCGCGGGCCATCACGGCGGCCGCTGTTTCGCGGCACGGCGATAGGCCGGGCAATCCTCGCGATGCGCGCCGGGCAGGTAGCCCAGGCTCATCAGGAATTCATTGGTGATCTCGCCGCCGGTGAAGCGGAAGGTCTTCTTGAACAGCTTGATCCACTCGGCCTTGCCCAGCGGGTGGTGGGCATCCAGCCATTCGGCGAACCCGCCGTGGCTGCGGCGCAGGCCCTGGATGACCTGGGCGTTGTGGATGGCCGCCTCGATCTTCAGGCGGTTGCGGATGATGCCGGCGTCGGCCATCAGCCGCGCGCGGTCGCGTTCGCCGTACTCTGCGACCTTGTCGACGCTGAAGCCGCTGTAGGCCGCGCGGAAACCCTCGCGCTTGCGCAGCATGGTTTCCCAACTCAGGCCGGCCTGGTTGATCTCCAGCAGCAGGCGTTCGAACAGCACCGCTTCCTCGCGCTGCGGGAAGCCGTATTCGTGGTCGTGGTAGGGGCCATGCAGCGGATGGCCGTGGGCGACGTCGCAATAGCCGGACATGGGGAAGGCAACAAGGGGGACAGCGCATTCTAGGCGGCATCGCGGACCGTTCCTGTCCGCAGGGGCGCGCCCGTGCGCGGCGGGCTAGAATGACGGCCATGCAAGACGTCGCCACGCCCCTGGCCAACCAGCTGCTGATCGCGTCGCCGGCGCTGTCGGACCCGAACTTCGCCCGCAGCGTGGCCCTGATCTGCCAGCACGACGACGAAGGTGCGATGGGCGTGGTGGTGAACCGGCCTTCCGAGTACACGCTGGGTGAAGTGCTGCGGCAGATGAACCTGCAAGCGCAGGACCCGCATCTGGCCGGGCAGGTCGTCCTTGCTGGCGGCCCGGTGCACCCGGAGCGCGGCTTCGTGCTGCACGACGGCCTGCGTGCCTGGGAGTCGACGATGGAAGTCGCCGACGGCCTTTTCCTGACGACCTCCCGCGACATCCTGGAAGCGATGGCGGCCGGTGACGGCCCCGCGCATGCGATCGTCGCGCTCGGCTGCGCGGGCTGGGGTGCCGGGCAACTGGAGTACGAACTGGGCGAGAACAGCTGGCTGACCGCGCCCGCAGACGCCGAGCTGCTGTTCGCGCTGCCGCTGGAGCGCCGCTGGCAGGCGGCCGGCCAGCGGATCGGCGTGGACATGACGCGGCTGACCGATTACAGCGGCCACGCATGAGCCTGCGCGCGCCCTTGCCGACGCGTTCTCCACGGCCGGGGGTGCAGGATGGGATGCGTTTTTCCGAACGGAGGCAGGTGGCATGAAGCTGGACGGCACCGTACTGGGATTCGACGTGGGCGCCCGCCGCATCGGCGTGGCGGTGGGCAGCGCCTTCGGCACCGGCGCACGCGCGCTGGCCGTGATCGACGTGCATGGCCACGGCCCCGACTGGCCGGCCATCGACAAGCTGCATGCCGAATGGAAACCCGACGGCCTAGTGGTCGGCGACCCCATGACGCTCGACGGCGGCGACCAGCCGATCCGCAAGCGCGCCCATGCCTTCGCGCGCGAACTGCGCGTGCGCTACAACCTGCCGGTGGTGCTGGTGGACGAGCGCACCAGTTCCGTCGAAGCCTCGCAACGTTTCGCGCAGGACCGTGCCGAAGGCCGCAAGCGCCGCCGCGATGCCGCGGCGCTGGATGCCGTCGCCGCGGCCGTCATCATCGAACGCTGGCTGGCCGCGCCGCACGACGCGACCCAGCTGACCTGACTTCCCTCACACGACGCCCCATGACCCCACAACTCGATTCGGATGGACGCCTGCGGCACCTGCTGACCCTGGAAGGGTTGCCCCGCGAAACCCTGTGCCGGTTGATCGACCGCGCCGGCCAGATCCGCGATGCGGCGCTCGGGCGCACGCCGCGGCGCACGGTGCTCGACGGCACCACGGTCTGCACGCTGTTCTTCGAACCGTCCACCCGTACCCGCAGTTCGTTCCACATCGCCGCGCAGCGGCTGGGCGCGGACGTGCTGAACTTCGATGCGTCCACCTCGTCCACGCGCAAGGGCGAAACCGCGCGCGACACGCTGCGTAACCTGGAAGCGATGGGCGTGCGCGGCTTCATCGTCCGCCACGCGGATGACGGCGCGGTCGCCGCGCTGGCCGCCGAGGCGGGCGAGGGCACGGCACTGATCAACGCCGGCGACGGACGCAGCGCGCATCCCACCCAGGGCTTGCTGGACGTGCTGACGCTGCGCCAGGCGAAGGGGCCGGACTTCTCGAAGATGAAGGTGCTGATCGTCGGCGACGTGAAGCACTCGCGGGTGGCGCGCTCGGACCTGCACGCATTGCGCACGCTGGGCGCGGGCGAGATCCGCGTGTGCGGCCCGCAGTCGCTGCTGCCGGACGACGGCACGCTGGCCGGCTGCGAAGTCGGCCAGGATTTCGACGCCATGCTCGACGGCGTGGACGCGGTGATGATGCTGCGCCTGCAACGCGAGCGCATGGAGGAAGGCCTGGTGGCCTCGCTGGAGGACTACCACCGCGACTACGGCCTCGATGCCACCCGCCTGACCCGCGCGGCGAAGGATGCGGTGGTGCTGCATCCCGGCCCGATCAACCGCGGCGTGGAGATCACCGACGAAGTCGCCGACGGTCCGCAATCGCTGGTGCTGCGCCAGGTGAGCAACGGCGTGGCCGTGCGGATGGCGGTGCTGGAGACGTTGCTGGGCTGAGGCGCTCGCGCGCCGAGGTCATTCCTCGGCGGCGACGACGCGGTCCTTGCCGGCCTGCTTGGCCTGGTACATGGCACGGTCGGCGCGTGCGAGCAGTTCGTCCTGCGATTCGCCCGGCCGCCAGCGCGCGACGCCTGCGCTGAAGGTCACCATCACGCCGCGCCCATCGTGGATCAACGGCTTGTGGGCCAGCCGGCCGCGCAGGCGTTCCAGCGTGCCGGTGGCTTCCAGGAAGCTGGTATCCGGCAGCAGCAGAACGAATTCTTCGCCGCCGAAGCGCGCGATCGCATCGCTGGCGCGCAACGTGGCACGCGCCATCACCACCACGTGGCACAGCGCGGCGTCGCCGCCGAGGTGGCCGTGCGCGGCGTTGATGTGGCGGAAGTCGTCCAGGTCCAGCATCGCCAGGCTCAGGGTCTGGCCGCTGCGCAGGGCGCGGACGGATTCGCGCTTGAACAGTTCGTCGAAGCCGCGGCGGTTCAATGCATCCGTCAGTTGGTCGACGCGGACCAGTTCGGAGACCGATTGCAGTTCCACTTCCAGGTCGGCGACGCGCTGTTCGGCGGCTTCCACCTCGCGGCGCGCCTCGATCAGGCTGTCGCGCGCACGCAGCGCCTGCGCCTGCACGTCGGCCGTGTCCTGCAGGATGTCTTCCATGCGCTTGCCGAGTTCGGCGATGCTGCGGCTCTCGCGGATGGCCTGTGCGTGGAAGGTGATGCGGTCGTGGTACTCGCCGGTGCTGCTGGCCATGCCGTCGAGGCGTTCGACGAAGGTGACCATCATGTCCTTCATCGAGGCTTTCGACTCGGCCAGCCCCTGCTTCAGCAGGCCCTGCTTGTAGATCACTTCGCGCAGGCCGGCGCGGGTCTGCTCCAGCGAGGTGCGGTCGAGCGGACCGGCCAGCAGCTGGCGCACCGCACCGATCTGGTCCTGCAGCCAGCTGCCGTCTTCGATCAGTTCGCCGACGTTCTCCAGCAACAGGTCGAACAGGCTGCGCATCAGTTCCTGCGCGTCGTTGACTTCGTGCGTGCGCAGGCCGACCTGGAGGCAGAGTTCCTTCAGGTCCGCCCCCACCGGCGCCAGCGGTTGCGCCGGCTGCCATTGGCGGACGCGGTCGGCCAGGGCATGCGCCTGCGGCAGCAGGGCGGCGTCGTCGCGCAGCAGGTGCTCGATGCCACCCGCGAGCAACTGGTGCAGCAGGTCGCGCAGTTGCTCGGCTTCGCCGGACAACGGCTCGTCCAGGATCGTGCGGATGTACTTGTCGATGAGCTGGCGCATCGCGCGGCCATAGCGCGGCCAATCGCCGTCGGCGTGCGCGGACTGCAGGCGCTCGCCCATGCCCTGCAGTTCGCCTGGCAGGCCGGCGACGCCGTACGCGAAGGCGGAGAGCAGGGCGGCCGGTTCTTCCGCATGGGCGAACAGGGCCTGCAGCTGCGCGCTGCTGATCGCCGGCCGCGACCGGGCCGTGCCCGTCGTGGTGAGCTCGTGCGATGAGGATTCGGTGGCCTCGCGACGGCGCGACCAAAACCGGCGGAGGCCGCCAGAAATTCCGGAGTTGTCGTCGGCTACGTCAGCCATCGGAAGTCGCTCGCACGGCCATGGGCGAATGCCCGTCAGCCACCAGGGGATGCCGGGTTATCGGCCGGGATCGGCGGCGGTTGAGGGTGCGATGGCGCCCAGGGCCCGCGGCGTCGGCGAAGCGTGACCGGCGCCGCGGCTCAGTCGGCGGGCGGGAAGCGGGCCAGGGCTTCTTCGATGATGGCCAACTGGCCGGCGGCTTCCGCGTTGCCGGCCGCGGCGGCCCGGCGGACCTGGGCCAGGTCGGGGTGGCTGACGATCAGCAGCAGGTTGCCGCAGGTGGGGCAAGCGTAGTCGGTGACGGCGTCGTGCAGCTCCATCGCCATGCCGCGGCTGTCGCCTTCCCAGCCGCAGGGGCAGGCCAGCGTGCGTTCGCGCCAGCCGTCGGCGAAATAGTCTTCGACCAGTTCCGCCATGCTCAGCGGCCCCGGCGCTGGGCGAACAGCCAGTCCCACATCGGGGCGTAGGCGTAGGTCGCATCCCAGCTGTTGTGGTTGGCGTCGGGGAACTCGGTGTAGCGCGCGTCGCGCGCGCCGACGGCCTTCAGCGCGGCATCCATGCGGCGCGACTGCGAGGGCGGCACCACGTCGTCCTTGCCGCCGTGGAAGATCCACACCGGCACGTCCTTCAGGCGCTGCGCGGTGGCGGCGAACGGGTCGGCCGCGTTGCCCACCGTGTGCGCGCGCAGGCCGGGCCGCGCGTCAGTCCAGTCCACGGTGACGCCGCCGCAGATCGGTACCAGGGCGGCGAAGCGGGTCGGCTGCTGGAGCGCGAGTTCCCAGGTGCCGTAGCCGCCCATCGACATGCCGGTGAGATAGACGCGCGCCGGGTCGCCCTTGAACTCGCGCATCGCCGCCTCGAGCGTGGCGAAGGCGATCCGGCCGGCATCTTCGGTCCATTCGGTATCGTCGGGCGCCTGCGGGAACACCACCAGTGCCGGGAAGTCCGCCGCGTGCTGGCGCAGGTACGGCCCCAGGCCCGCCATCGTCTGCTTCACGCCGTCGCTGCCGCGCTCGCCGGAGCCGTTGAGGAAGAGCACGGTGGGCACCGCCCCCGAACGGAAGCGCGAGGCAGGCACGAAGACCTGGTAGCGGTAGGTCTTGCCGTTCAACGCGACCTCGCGCGAGACGAACTCGCCGGTGGTCGAGGTGGGGACCGTCTGGCAGGCGCTCATCAGGACCAGCAGCAGGGACGCGAGGGCGAAGCGGAAGGGAAGGCGCATGAAGGCAGGCATCCGGGGGCGACGATGCGCGCAGGATACCCCGTCGTGTTCACGCGCGCGTCCACACCCAGGCGGCCAGGGCAGCGCCGTGCAGCAGCACCATGAGCCAGAACACGACGCGGTAACCGGGCTTGCGCGACTTGTGCCGCAGCAACTGTTGCGCGACCCATGCGCCTGGCCAGCCGCCGGCGAGTTCGAGCAGGTGCAGCGTCGACTCCGGCGTGCGCCACCGCCCCGTCTGCGCCGCATGCTTGTCCAGCGCGTAGACGACGAAGGTGATGGCCGACATCCCGAGCGCCACGAACACCGCTTCGAACGGAAGCCTGCCGCCGCGGATCGCCCAGCCGATGAAGAGCGCGTACAGCACCACCGCCGTCGCACCGACGAGAGGGGAAGCGGGGCGGGGCGCAGCGGCGGCGCGTGCGGCGGGCTTGGCATGGCGCGCGACGGGCACCGTCCGGCGTACCGCCTGTGCGCGCCACTTGCCGTCGGGCTGGCGCTGCGCGGTGAATTTCACCCGCTCACCGACCTCGGGACGACGACCGTCGAGCCGGTAGTCGCGGACGTGGAAGAACACGCGCGCGGGCTCGCCATCGAGCGGGGCGATGAAGCCGAAGCCGCGGTCGTCGTTCCATTCGCTGACCTTGCCGAGTCGCTCCATGCGCAGGCCTCAGTGCAGCAGGATCAACGTCGCCAGGCCGAGGAAGCAGAAGAAGCCCATCACGTCGGTCACGGCGGTGACGACGACGGTGCCGGCGACGGCGGGGTCGATGTTCATCCGCTTGAGCAGCAGCGGAAGCAATACGCCGGCGGTAGCGGCGGCGCAGAAGTTGAGTACGAGTGCCATCGCGATCACCAGCGACAGCAGCGGGCTGCGGAACCAGACGAAGGCGATGACGCCGACGATGCTGCCGATCAGCACGCCGTTGATCAACGCCACGCGGATTTCCTTCCACAGCAGGATGCGCGCGTTGCTCGCGCCCACCTGGCCCAGCGCCAGGCCGCGCACCATCAGCGTCAGTACCTGCACGGCGGCGTTGCCGCCGATGCCGGCGACGATGGGCATCAGCACGGCGAGCGCGACGATCTTCTCCAGCGTCATCTCGAACTGGCCGATCACGCTGGCGGCCATGAACGCGGTGAACAGGTTGATGCCAAGCCACACCACGCGGCCGCGCACGGCGCGCTTGACCGGCGAGAACAGGTCCTCGTCCTCGTCCAGGCCGGCGGCGCCCAGCGCCTGGTGCTCGGCCTGCTCGCGGATGATGTCGACCACGTCGTCGATCGTGATGCGGCCGAGCAGGATGTTGTTGTCGTCCACGACCGGCGCCGACACCCAGTCATGGTCGGAGAACTGGCGCGCCACTTCCTGCGCGCTCTCGCCCACGTCGATGGCCGGCTGCTCGTCGTCGATCAGCCGGTTGATGGGCGTGGTGTCCTCGTGGGTGACCAGCGCGGCCAGCGGCACGCGGCCGAGGTACTGGTGGCGGCGGCTGACCACGTACAGGTGGTCGGTGTGGTCCGGCAGTTCGCCGCGCAGGCGCAGGTAACGCAGCACTACGTCGACGTTGACGTCGGCGCGCACGGTGACCACGTCCGGGTTCATCAGGCGGCCGGCGGTGTCCTCCGCGTACGACAGCACCTGTTCCAGGCGCTCGCGGTTCTCGCGGTCCATCGACTTGAGGACTTCGTCGATGACGGTGTCGGGGAGGTCTTCGACCAGGTCCGCGAGGTCGTCGATGTCGAGGTCCTCGACCGCGGCGACGATCTCGTCGGTGTCCATGTCCGCCAGCAGGCTTTCGCGCACCTCGTCGCCGACGTGCACCAGCACCTCGCCGTCGTCTTCCGGATCGACCAGGCCCCAGACGACTTCGCGCTTGCCCGGCGGCAGCGATTCCAGCAGGTTGCCGATCTCCGCGGGCGACAAGGTGTTGACCAACCGGCGCACGGGACCCAGCCGACCGCTGTCGAGCGCGTCGGAGAGCAGGCGCAACTGGCGTGCGGTCTTGTCGTGGCGGATGGTCTCGACCATTCGGTACTCCGGAATGGGGCCGATCCGTCAGGCGGATGCGACCGGGGCATCAAGCGTTCATTCCGCCATTATCGCCCGGCCTGCGATTTATGGACACCCTGCAGGAAGGGCCGGAACGAAGCGCGGGGTGTGGGAGCGACGTCAGTCGCGATGAGGCACCTGCGGTGGTCGATCGCGACTGACGTCGCTCCCACAACGGAAGGATCAGGGTGCGGTAGCGGCTTTGAGCCAGCGCTCGATGCCGGCGCGGTCGCGCGCCTGCAGCAGCTTCGCCGCGCGGGCCTGCAAGTCCGACAGGTCGCTCTCGCGGATCGCCTTGCGCAGTTCCAGCAAGGTCGCCGGATGCAGGCTGAACTCACGCAGCCCCAGGGCCAGCAGCATCGGCGCGAGGGTGGCATCGCCGGCGATCTCGCCACACATCGCCACCGGCACCTTGTGCTCGGCGCCGATGCTGATGACGTGGCGGAGCAGGCGCAGCACGCCCGGATGCAGCGGCGAATACAGTTCGCCGAGCGCTTCGTTGTTGCGATCGGCCGCGAGCAGGTACTGGACGAGGTCGTTGGTGCCGATCGAGACGAAGTCGACCACGTCCACGAAGCCGTGGAAGGCGATCGCGGCCGCGGGTACTTCGATCATCGCGCCGAGTTCGACGTGCTCGGCGACCTCGTGCCCCTGCTTGCGCAGCTGCAGGCCGACGCGGCGCAAGCGCCGGCGCACTTCCAGCAGTTCCTCGCGGCCGCTGACCATCGGCACCAGGATGCGCACCGGGCCGTAGGCCGAGGCGCGCAGGATGGCGCGCAACTGGGTGTCGAACACGTCGGCATGCGCGAGCGACAGCCGCACGCCGCGCAGGCCGAGTGCGGGATTGTCCTCGTCGCCCACCACTAGGCCGGTGCGGTCCGCCTTGTCGGCGCCGAGGTCGAGCGTACGGATCGTCACCGGCCGCCCGCTCATGCCCAGCGCGAGGTCGCGGTAGACCTGGAACTGCTCGTCCTCGCTGGGCAGTTCGCGGCGTTGCAGGAACAGGAACTCGGTGCGGTAGAGGCCGACGCCGGCGGCGCCCAGCGCATGCGCTTTGGCGACGTCTTCCAGCGATTCCGCATTGGCCCACAGCGCGATGTCGACACCGTCGCGGGTCCGGCTGGGCTTGGAGCGCAGGCGGCCGAGCTCGCGTGCTTCGCGTGCAGCGTCGCGCAACCGTTCTCGGTAGCGGCGCAGGTCGTCCGGGTCGGGGTTGACCACTACTTCGCCGGTACTGCCATCCACCAGCAGCACGTCGCCGTCGTTGATGCGCTGCAGGGCCTGCGCGTTGCCCACCACCAGCGGCAGGTGCAGGCTACGCGCGAGGATGGCGCTGTGCGACAGCGCGCTGCCCGCGGCCGTGACCACGGCGACGACGCCCTGTTGCTGGAGCTCCGCCAATTCCGACGGCGCCACGTTGTCGCTGACCAGGATCTCGCCGGCCACGCCGGGCGTATCGGTCGCGCGCTGGTGCAGGTGCGCATGGATGCGGCCGATCACATGGTCGAGATCGTCCATGCGGCTCTTGAGGTACGCGTCGTCCATGCCGTCGAACACGGCGGCCAGGCGGTCGCGTTGCAGGCGCAGGGCGTAATCGGCGGCGTAACGGCCGGTGCGGATCAGTTGATCCAGGCCGTGCAGCAGTTCGGGGTCGTCGAGCAGCAACGCGTGCAGGTCGAGGAACTCGCCGACCTCTTTGGCCAACGCACCATGCAGGCGTGCGCGCAGGCTGTGCATCTCGCGACGGGTGGCGTCGACGGCTTCGTGCAACCGCGCCAGCTCATCGTCGATCTGGTCCTGGCGGATGCGCTGCTCGGCGACCTCCAGGACATGCGGCAGCCGGACCCGGGCGCGTCCCAGCGCGCTGCCGCGCGACGCTCCGTGGCCCGGCAGCAGCGCCCTCAACTCAGGCGTCCTCGTCGAATCGTCGCTCGAACAGCGAGACGACTTCCTGCATCGCAGCGGCTTCGTCCTCGCCCTCGATGCGGACGGTCACCGGGGTGCCCTGGCCGGCGGCCAGCAGCATGACGCCCATGATGCTTTTGGCATTCACCTCGCGGCCCTTGGCCGCCAGCGTGGCGTTGCAGCGGAAACCGGACAGCGTCTGCACGAGCTTGGCGGTCGCGCGCGCGTGCAGGCCCAGGCGGTTTGAAATGGTGAGTTCGCGCTCAAGCATCGTCGTGAATGACTCCATTGCGTGCGCCGGCGGCAGCGGTCGCCGGCAGTTCGTCCAGTCCCTGTTCCGAATAGTTCATCACCCGCAGCAGCATCGGCAGGCTCAGCGCCGAAACGCGCCGGACCGGCGTCCCCAAACGGGCCAGCTTGGCCGCCAGGTTGCTGGGGCTGGCCCCGTACAGGTCGGTCAGCACCAGCACGCCGTCGCCGCCGTCCACGCGCCGGAGCGCGGCGGAGGCCTGCGGGAGCAGCGCCTCCAGGTCGGCATCGAACGGCACCTCGAAGGCCTCCGCCTTCAGGGGCAGTTGCCGCAACAGCGCCGTGGCGACGGCGAGGATCGCCGCACCCACGCCGGGATGAGTCACAAGAAGAATGCCACAGGCCATGCAGGAACGTTAACAGACCGACATGACGCGCTGGAAGCGGCGCGGATGGAACGGTGCGGCGCCCGGTTCGGGCGTCAATCCGTCTCCGGTCAGCCCTGCTCTCGTCAGTCCTGCTTCCGTCAGTCCAGTTCCCGTCAGTCCAGTTCCCGGTGGAAGGTGGCGACTTCTTCCCAGCCCTGCTCGCGGGCATGCCGGGCGAGCGTCTCGGCCAGGTAGACCGAACGGTGCTTGCCGCCCGTGCAGCCGAAAGCGATGGTCACGTAACTTCGGGTTTCTCCGCGCAGGCGCGGCAGCCAGGTGTCCAGGAAGCCGCTCACCTGGCCGACGTACTCGGCGACCTCCGGTTGCGCGTCCAGGAACGCCCGCACCTTCGGGTCGCGGCCGGCATAGGGGCGCAGATCCGGGTTCCAGTGCGGGTTGGGCAGCACGCGGGCATCGAACACGAAGTCGGCATCGGCCGGCACGCCGCGCTTGTAGGCGAAGGATTCGAACAGCAGCGACAGCTGCGCGCTCTTGTTGAAGGCGAACTCGGCGATGATCCGGCGCCGCAACTGGTGCACGTTGAGCTGGCTGGTGTCGATGATGACATCGGCTTCGCCGCGCAACGGCTCGACGATGGCGCGCTCCTGCCGGATGGCTTCCTGCAGCGACAGGCCGCCATGGCCCAGCGGATGCCGGCGTCGGGTGTCGGAATATCGCCGCAGCAGGACCTCGTCGCTGGCGTCGAAGAAGATCAACCGGCCTTCCAGCCCCAGCTGCGCCAGCGCGGCGCGCCACTGCGCCAGCCGGGACAGGTCGCTCTGGCGACTGCGCACGTCGATGCCGACGGCGATCTTCGGCGGAAGTTCGTCCTCGCGCATCAGGCTGCGCACGAACGAAGGCAGCAGGTCCACCGGCAGGTTGTCGACGCAGTAGTAATCCAGGTCCTCGAAGGTCTTCAGCGCAACCGACTTCCCCGAACCGGACAGGCCGCTGACGATGACGACGGTCGGCGCGGGCGGGGCCGGCGTGCCGTGCTCGTCGTGCGCTGGATCGGCCTGCGGGGCGGTGGTGTCCGTCATGGGGTGCTGCGCTCGAGCAGGTTGCTGTGGCGCGCGATGAACATCGCGGCGGGGTCGATGCCCTTTGTGCGCAATATGTGCAGGCGCGTCGCCGCTTCAGTGAGGACGGCCAGGTTGCGGCCAGGCATCACCGGCAGGGTGATCAGCGGCACGTCGAGGTCCAGCACGTGGCGCGTGCCGGAGTCGCCGGTCAGCCGCTCGTAGCCGTGCGGGTTGGGCTCGGTCATCGGGCGCGTGAGGTGGACGATCAGGCGCAGGTACTTGTTCTTCTTCACGGCGGTGTCGCCGAACATCTCGCGCACGTTGAGCACGCCCAGGCCGCGTACTTCCAGCAGGTCCTGCAGCAGCTCGGGGCAGGTGCCGTCCAGCACGTCCGGCGCGATCTGGGTGAACTCGGGTGCATCGTCGGCGACCAGGCGGTGGCCGCGGCTGAGCAGCTCCAGCGCGAGTTCGCTCTTGCCGGATCCGGCTTCGCCGGTGATCAGCACGCCGATCGAATAGATCTCCATGAAGACGCCATGCAGCGTCACCCGCGGCGCCAGCGTGCGCGCGAGGTGGTAGGAGATGTGGTTGAGCAATTCATGGCCGCGCTTGGGCGAGACCCACAGCGGCGTATCGTTCTCGTTGGCGGCTTCGCGCAGGTCCTCGGGGCAGGACTGGTTCTTGCTGATGACCAGGGCCAGCGGCTTGGCCTGCACGATCTTCTCGATGGTTTCCCAGCGCTGGCGAGAATCCAGCGAGTCGAGCCAGGTCAGCTCTTCCGTGCCGAGGATCTGCACCTTGTTCGGATACACGGCATTGAGATAGCCGGCCAGCGAGGGACGCCGCGAGAGGGTATCGCCGGCTTCCAGCACGCGCTTCTCGCCTTTCTGGCCCGCCAGCCAGCGCAGGACCAGCTTGTCCTTCTGGTGGTCGAACAGTTCGCGGGCGGTGATGCTGGTATTCATCATGCGGAAGCGGCCGGCAGGAAGAGGGCGCCGGTTCGCATGCGGACGGTGGAATCGGCCGGGCCAGTGTAAAGGGCCGGTGCGTGCTTCGCGACCGCAAGGGGCCGCTCCGTCGCGGAGCGGCCCGGGGACAGGGCGCGGCGATCGCCGCGCGACGGCTCAGCCGATCAGTTCGCCACGTACGCCGACGCGCTGGACGTCGGAACGTTTTTCCTTGTGCTTCACCAGCAGGCGATCGAGCTTGTCGGCCAGGACATCGATGGCGGCGTACATGGTTTGCGCGCCGGCATCAGCGTGCAGGGTGCGGCCAGCGACGTTGATCGTGGCTTCGGCCAGGTAATCGGGCTTGCGGGTCCCCAGTTGCGTACGGACTTCGAAGGGTTGATCGAAGTGGCGTTCCAGCCGCTTCAGCTTGGTCTCGACATATTCGCGCAGGGCGGGAGTGACTTCGATTTCATGGCCGTAAGTCTCGATACGCATGTGTGCCTCCTTCGGGTCTATAGAGCCGCGCGGTTGCGCGGAACGCGTGTCATGGGGAATGACAACGCAGCAGTGTCTGGGGTTCCTGCAAATCCTCCTTCTGGGGTCGATGGAAAGCGGTGCCTTCAGGGACAAGATGGACCCGTTGGCGGCAACTATCAACCGCCTGCGTGCTCTTTTTTTCGAGCATGTGGCGAGGTGTTAGAAAAGTGTTTCGAACGACGGGCACGCGGTCACGAAAACGGCTTGCGCCGGTCCGCGATTCAGGCGATGCGCACGCGTTCGTGTGAAGACAGGATGTTCAGTGCTTCGCGGTACTTGGCCACGGTGCGGCGCGCCACCGGGATGCCGGACGCCTTGAGCAGGTCCGCCAGCTTGGCGTCGGAGAGCGGTTTGCGCGGGTTCTCCGCATCCACCAGTCGCCGGATCATCGCTTGGATGGCGGTACTCGAGGCTTCGCCGCCGCCCTCGGTATCGATGCCCGAGGCGAAGAAGGCGCGCATGGGCAGGGTACCGCGCGGCGTGCGCACGTATTTGCGTGCGATGGCGCGCGATACCGTCGATTCGTGCAGGCCGACCTCGTCGGCGACATCGCGCAGGGTGAGCGGGCGCAAGGCCTGCTCGCCGAATTCCAGAAATCCCGCCTGCTGGTGCAGCAGGCAGCGCATCACCTTGAGCAGCGTCTCGCCGCGCGCCTCGACGCTCTTGAGCAACCAGCGCGCTTCCTGGAGCTGCGTCTTGAGATAACCGGCATCGCTGTCGCCGCACTGGCGGATCATCTGCTCGTAGCCGCGGTGGATGGTGATGCGCGGCAGTGCGCTGCCGGCCAGCGCCGTGCGCCATACGCCGCGTTGGCGCCAGACCACGCAGTCGGGCACGACGTACGTGTCATGCGACAGGTCGCCGACCTGGGCGCCCGGTTTGGGGTCGAGCGTGCGCAGCAGTTGCACCGCCTCCTCGACCTCGGTGACGGGGCGCTTCATTTCCTGTGCGATGCCGGCCACGCCGCTGCGGGGCAGACGCTCCAGCGCGGTCTCGGCGATCCTCATCGCCAGTGCCTTGCCGGGCGTGTCATCGCTGAGGACCGACAGCTGCAGTTGCAGGCATTCGCCGAGCGAACGCGCCGCCACGCCGACGGGATCGAAGCGCTGTACCTGGTGCAGCACGACCAGGATGTCCTCCTCGGCCGCCTCGATCTCGGGACGCAACGCTTCGGCGATGCCGGCGAGCGGTTCGCGCAGGTAGCCATCGTCTTCCAGCGCGTCGATCAGTGCGGCACCGATCGTACGGTCGCGGGGGGACAGGTGGGAGAGGTGGAGCTGCCACAACAGGTGGCCGTGCAAGGTGTCGGCCTCGACCACGCGTTCGGCCGGGCTGCCGTTCTCGTCGTCGTCGAAGGAGCCGCCGCCAGACGAGGTCCAGGGGCCGTCGTCCGGCGACCAGTCGTCGGGGGCTTCGCTGCCCTCGCCATCGCCGTCCTCGTTGCGCGTGCGTTCGGCGGGCGGGGCGTCGTTTTCATTGCCGCCGGACGCAGTGGGTTCCTGGTCGGATTCCACCCAGTCGAGGAGGGGATTGGTTTCGACGGCCTCGGTCAGTTCGACTTCGAGTTCCGTGGTCGACATCTGCAGCAGCCGGATGGCCTGACGCAACTGCGGCGTCATGACCAGATGCTGTCCCAGCGATGTCTGAAGGCGTGGCTTCATTCCCGACCTTGGAAACCCGTGGCGGCCAAGGGCCGCCGACGGGGATCACAGGCGGAAGGTCTCGCCCAGATAGACCCGGCGTACGTCCGGATTGGCCAGCAATGCGTCCGGGGCCCCCTGCGCCAGAACGCTACCGGCATTGAGGATATACGCCCGGTCGCAGATTCCCAAGGTTTCGCGCACGTTGTGGTCGGTGATGAGGACGCCGATGCCACGATCCTTGAGGTGTTTCACGATGCGCTGGATCTCGCCGACCGAGATGGGATCGACGCCTGCGAAGGGTTCATCGAGCAACATCAGGCGCGGGCGGGCGGCCAGGGCGCGCGCGATCTCGACGCGCCGGCGTTCGCCACCGGAGAGGCTGGCGCCCAACTGGTCGGCCACGTGGGTGATCTGCAGTTCGTCCAGCAGCGAAGCCAGTTCGCGGTCGATGCCGGCCGCATCCAGGTCCTCGCGCAGTTCCAGCACCAGCCGGATGTTGTCGCTCACCGACAGCTTGCGGAACACCGACGGCTCCTGCGGCAGGTAGCCCACGCCGAGCTTGGCGCGGCGGTACATCGGCTCGGCGGTGATGTCCTTGCCGTCGAGTTCGATGGTGCCGGCATCGGCAGCGACCAGGCCCACGATCATGTAGAAGCAGGTGGTCTTGCCGGCGCCGTTCGGGCCGAGCACGCCCACGACTTCGCCGGGCTGCAGGGTCAGGCCGAAGTCGGCGACGACCTCGCGTTGCTTGTAGCGCTTGCGCAGTCCCTTCGCGATCAACATCAGTTCTTGCCCTGGGCGGGTGCGGCGGACTTCGGCTGGATCACCGTCTTGATGCGCGAACCGTCGCCGCCGGCCTGCATGTTGCCGGTCTTGGTGTTGTAGACCATGCGCTGGCCGCTGTTGGATCCGCGGTCCGACTTGACGGTGTAGTTCCCGATGAAGGTGATGGTTTCGGTCTTCATGTCGTATTCGACACGGTCTGCCTGGGCGTCCATCCAGCTGCCGTTGTCCATCTGCTGCTTCATCTTCACCTGCTTGCCGGTGAATACCGAGCGCGAGATCTCGCCGCCGGCCATGTAGATCTCGGCCGCGCTCGAGCGGATCTCCAGCGAGCCCTGGGTGACCACGACGCCACCCGACAGCACCGTCTTGCCGTCGCCTTCCAGGTTGCCGGACTGGCCGCCGGCATCGATCGACATGGCTTGGTTGCGGTCCGTGGACTTGGCCACCGCACCTGCGGCAGGCAGCAGGAGCAGCAGTGCGGCGCTAGCGAGCAGAACGCGGTTCATAGATGGATTTCACCTGGGATTTGAATTCGTAGGCCTTGGTCTTGAGATTGGTCTCGAAACCACGCCCGGTCAGTCTAGAGCCGGGCTGGGTGACCGTCACCTCGTCATCGGTCTGGGCGAGGTCACGGTCGGGGAATACGTTCAGCGATGCGGTGCGGAAATCCGCTTTCCGCGTGCTGCCGGCCGGCGAGGTCCCGTGCACGTCGCCGCGCAGGCGCAGCTCCTCACCCTTGGCGCTCAGCCAGCCGGTCTTCGAGCGCAGTTCCCACGAGCGCCCCTCTTCTTCCGGCAGCAGGAACAGCGGGGTGGTGATGGTGTAGGTCTCGTCACGGGGATCACGGGTCATCAGCGGCGCGCGCACGGCCACGGCCTCCTTGCCCTCGCCGTTGAGCGCGATCATCTCGAAGTCGCGCATGACGTAGTCGGAGCGGTCGGCCAGCACGCGGTTCGGCGGCGGGATGTCGCGATTCTTCCAGGCCGACCAGCCGCTGACGATGGCGGCGACCAGCAGGACCAAGCCGAGGATGGCGCGCCAGCTCATGCCATGCCCCCTTCGAACACCGGTGCGTGGCCCTGTGCGCCCAGCAGTAGGTCGCAGGCCTCGCGGGCCGCGCCCTGGCCGGCGGCGCGGCGGGTCTGCCAGTGCGCGCGGCGGGCGGTCCATGGGTGCGCGTCGGCGGGTGCGATGGCCAGGCCTACGGCATCGAAGGGAGGCACGTCCGGCAGGTCGTCGCCCATGAAGGCCACCTCGTCCAGCCCGATCGCCAGCGTCGCGCAAAGCTCGCGCACCTTCGCCAGCTTGTCCTTCGTACCGGTGAAAACCTGCACGCCAAGCTCGCGGCCGCGGGCCACGGCCACGGTGCCGCCGCGGGCGGTGATGAAGGCGACCTCGATACCGGCCCGCTTCAGCAGCACCAGGCCCTGGCCGTCCTGCACGTGGAACGCCTTCTGCTCACGGCCCTCGCCGTCCAGGAAGATGCGGCCATCGGTCAGCGTCCCGTCGACGTCGAAGCACGCCAGGCGGATGCGCGCGGCGCGGGCCAGCACATCGTCGGTCAGGTCGTGGAGATGGCGCAGGGGCATGGGGACAGGATGGGGTGGGGAGGGGGGGACGGCAAGCCGGTGGTCATTGACGACACCCGGTTACACCACGCGGGCGCGCAACAAGTCGTGAATGTTGAGGGCGCCGACCGGGCGCTGTTCATCGTCCACCACCAGCAGGCCGCTGATCTGGTGGGTCTCCATCAGGCGCGCCGCTTCCACGGCAAGCTGGTCCGCACCGATCGTCTTGGGCTGGCGTGTCATCACGTCGGCGATGCGCGCGTTGCGCAGGTCTAGGGCCGGGTTGTCGAGCGTGCGGCGCAGGTCGCCGTCGGTGAAGAGCCCTGCCAGGTGCCCCTCGGCATCGACCACGGCGGTCATGCCCAGGCGCTTGCGGCTCATCTCCACCAGCGCCTCGCTGAGGGTGGCGGTGATATCCACGCGAGGCACGTCGTCGCCGGCATGCATGACATCGGTGATGTGCAGCAGCAGGCGGCGACCGAGGCTGCCGGCCGGATGGGAACGGGCGAAGTCGTCGGCGGTGAAGCCGCGGGCGTCGAGCAGGGCCACGGCCAGCGCATCGCCCATCGCCAGCGAGGCAGTGGTGCTGCTGGTGGGGGCAAGATCCAGCGGGCACGCTTCGGCCGGCACGCTGACATCGAGGTGGATGTCGCTTTCTCGCGCCAGCGTGGATTGCGGGCGACCGGTCATGGCGATGACGGTATTGCCCTGGCGCTTGAGTACCGGCAGCAGCATCAGCACTTCGTCCGATTCGCCGGAATACGACAAGGCCAGCACCACATCGGCGTCGGTGATCATGCCCAGGTCGCCGTGGCCCGCCTCGCCCGGATGGACGTAGAAGGCGGGGGTGCCCGTGGACGCGAGCGTGGCGGCGATCTTGCGCGCCACGTGGCCGGATTTGCCCATCCCGGTGCAGACCACGCGACCCTGCCCCGCGAGGATGGCCTCGCAGGCCGTCGAGAACGAACCGTCGATGCGGGCGGCGAGGGCATCCAGTGCGCGTGCCTCGATCTCGATGACCCGGCGTCCGCTGGCGGCCAGGCTGGCAGGCGGGACGGACCCGGAAAGGGCGTTCGGCTGGGACATGCGGACGGGGCGCCGACGGTTAGAATGGCCGGGTATTTTATTAGGAAAGCCCGTTGGACGCTGAAACCATCCGTAAACTCATCGAATCCGGCTTGCCGGGTGCCCAGGCCGACGTCCAGGGCGACGATGGCGTCCATTTCGAAGCCACCGTCGTGGCCGAGGCCTTCCGTGGCAAGCTGCCGCTGGCCCGCCACCGCATGGTGTACGCCACCCTGGGCGAACGCATGGGCGGCGAGATCCATGCCCTGCAGCTGCGCACGCTGACACCCGAAGAAGCGGCCGCGGCGCACTGACGCCCCGCGCTTCCGTCCCCACTTTCCCTCTCCGACCCTTCCTTCCGGACGTCCATGCAGAAGATCATCGTCACCGGTGGCAACACGCTCAACGGCGAAGTCACCATCTCCGGCGCCAAGAACGCCGTGCTCCCCATCCTGTGCGCGACCCTGCTGGCGGACGCGCCGGTGGAGATCACCAACGTGCCGCACCTGCACGACGTGGTGACCACGGTGAAACTGCTGGGTGAGCTGGGCGCCGGCATCACCATCGACGAAGGCACGCTGGCGAAAGGACGCGGCATCACTGTCGATCCGACCACCGTCAGCCGCTTCGTGGCGCCGTACGAGCTGGTGAAGACCATGCGCGCTTCCATTCTCGTGCTGGGCCCCCTGGTCGCGCGTCATGGCGCGGCGGTGGTGTCGCTGCCGGGCGGTTGCGCGATCGGTTCGCGTCCGGTCGACCAGCACATCAAGGGCCTGCAGGCGCTGGGTGCCGAGATCACCGTCGAGAACGGCTACATCAAGGCCCGTGCCGCACGCCTGAAGGGCGCCCGTTTCGTGTTCGACATGGTCACCGTGACCGGCACCGAGAACGTCATGGCGGCCGCCACGCTGGCCGAAGGCACCACCGTGCTGGAAAACGCCGCGATGGAGCCGGAAGTCACCGACCTGGCCGAATGCCTCAATGCGCTGGGCGCGAAGATCGAGGGCGCGGGCACCTCGCGCATCGTGATCCATGGCGTCGAACGCCTGGGCGGCGGCCGCCATTCGGTGGTGCCGGACCGTATCGAGACCGGTACCTTCCTAGTTGCCGGCGCGATGACGGGTGGCAAAGTGGTCGTGCGCAATGCGCGCCCCGATACGCTGGAAGCCGTGCTCGACAAGCTGACCGAAGCCGGCGCGAAGATCGAGACCACCGCCGACAGCATCACCCTCGACATGCAGGGCAAGCGTCCGAAGGCCGTCAGCCTGACCACGGCGCCGTATCCCGCATTCCCCACCGACATGCAGGCGCAATTCATGGCGCTCAATTGCGTGGCGGACGGCGTGGGCGTGATCAACGAGACGATCTTCGAAAACCGCTTCATGCACGTCAACGAACTGCTGCGCCTGGGTGCCGACATCCGCGTCGAAGGCCATACGGCCATCGTGCGTGGCGTCGAGCGGTTGGGTGGCGCGCCGGTGATGGCGACCGACCTGCGCGCGTCGGCATCGCTGATCCTGGCAGGCCTGGTGGCTGACGGCGAAACCACCATCGACCGCATCTACCACCTGGATCGCGGCTACGAAAACATCGAAGAGAAGCTCGGTGGGCTGGGCGCGACGATCAGGCGCGTGTCGTGACCAGAGCTGATCCGAAACTGTCGGGCATCCGCCCGCGGTTCCCGCTGCGGCGCAAGATCCTGCTCGGCATCGTCGTCGCGCTCCTGGCGCTGGTCGCGTGGTTGCACTACACGGGTTCTGCGGCGACCCATGGCATCACGACGCAGGACATGGACTGGAACGGCGACGGCACGGTGACGCAGGGCGAGATCGCTCAGGCGATCTTCACCGTCGTGGTGGAGCAGAAGCAGGACGGCCAGCGGCACTGCAATACGTTCGCGTGGCGCGGCGGGGCGGGCACGATACGGATGGATTGCAAGACTGTGTTCCAGGCCGATGCACCGCCGGCCAAGGAATAAAAAAAAGCCCGGCAACGCCGGGCTTTTTTTCTGACGGGCGGGAAGGCGACGACTCAACGCCAGGACTTCAGCGTCAGGTCGATGGTGTCCTGGCCGTTCTCGCGCTGCAGGATGCGCGCGGGCACGGGCGCGTCGGCCACTACCCACACGATGGTCTGCTTGTCGCCGTCGGTGCGCACGACCTTGGTGGCATCCTGCGGCTTGCCGCCGACGGTGATGCGCTCCTTGCCGGCGACCTGGTAGGTCATCGCCTTGGCGCGCCCGTTCTCGACCATGCGGTAGGTGAGCGGCTTGCCAGCGGCGACGTCGCGCACGATGGCCAGGTTGACCAGCAGGGCGTCCATGTCGCCCGCCTGCAGTTTCACCGGGCCGGCACGATCGGGCTTGATGTCGCCGGTCCACGTGGCCTGTGCTTTCGACCAGTCGTACACGGTGTTGACGTTCTTCTTCTTGATCAGCAGCCGTGAGCTGTCGCTGCTGTTTAACGGACGCATGCGGCCGTCCTGCTCGTCGAACACCGTCTTCTGGCTGAGGTCGACCGCCTGGTTGCGCACGGTCAACGTGTACTGCCAGCGATTGCCTGGCTGCGGCGCGACGACCATCTGGCCCTCGCCGCTCATGCCGAGGGCGCTTGCGTTGTAGTTCGCGGTGAAGGCCTCGACGGCGAGCGCCGGCGCAGTGGCCGCGCCGAACAGCGTGGCGGCGAGCAACAGGCGCGAGGTGCGGAAGGCGTTCTTGGTCATGCTCAGGGCACTCCTTGGTATTCGACCAGGCGCAGATCGATGCCGTCCTGACCGTCTTCCCGCTGCAGGATGCGCACGGGAGTGGGGACGCCGTCGGCGACCCAGAAAATGGTTTCGTCATTGCCGCCGTTGGTGCGGCTGACGCGCAGGGCACTGTAGCTCAGATCGTCCACCTGGACCGTCTCCGGCTCGGCGGACACCGCGTACGCGTATTCGCGTATGCGGCCGTTGTCGACCACGCGGTAGTTGAGCTGGCGGCCCGGTGCCGCGTCGCGGATGACCGCCAGGTTCATCAGCAGCGCACTCAGGTCGCCGGTCTGCAGGGAAAGCGGAGCCCTGCGGTTCTTTTTGATGTCGCCCTGCCACTGCGCCGTGTGGTTCGCCCAGTCGTAGGTGCCGACCATCTTCTTGCCCATCAGCAGGGCGTGGCGCACGGTCGCCTGGCTGCGGGGGCGGAACAAATCACCCTCCACGTCGAAGACAGTGCTCTGTTCGATGTTCAAGCCCGCGAGGCGGGCGAAGCCGCGAGTGCCTTTCACGTTGAGGTCGATCTGCCACTGCTCCCCGCCGCGCGGGGCGACCTTCATGCTCGCGCTGCCTGCCAGCTTGCCTTCGTTGTAAGCCTGGTAGCTGGCCACGAACGGCTCCAGCGCCTGCGCGGGCGCTGCCAGTCCGGCCAGGAGCAGGCCAAGGAGGGGGAGGCGGAGGTGGGAGAGCATTCGGGGGGGCGAAGCTTAGGGATTGAAACGGTCGGCTGAATCTAGAGACAGGGGATTTAATAGCGGCTGACCATGACGGAACGCCGTATCCCCCTGTTCAGCTAACTCGCCCGCTGCCGCCAGCCGCAGGGCGGCCACCAGCAGGGCGTGCTCCCGCGGCAGCAGGCGCGCCGCCAGGGTTTCCGGGGTATCGCCGGCCGTGATGGGGATCCGAACCTGGCCAATGACGGCCCCCGCATCGAGTTCAGGCACCACGAAGTGCACGCTGGCTCCGTGCTCGGCGTCGCCGGCTTCCAATGTGCGGGCGTGGGTGTGCAGGCCGCGATATTTGGGCAGCAGCGACGGGTGGATATTCAGCAACCTGCCGCGGAAGCGCGCGATGAAGCCTTCACCGAGGATGCGCATGTAGCCGGCGCAGACGACCCAGTCCGGGCGGCAGGCGGCGACCGCGTCGGCCAGCGCGGTTTCGTAGGCCGATCGATCGGGGAAGCCGGAGGGCTTGGCGCTCCAGCGGACCACAGCGGGTACCAACTGCAGGGCGGGCGCAGCCGGACGGTCCGAGAACACGCCCACGATCTCGGCTTCCAGCGTGCCCGTTTCGATGGCCCGAAGGATCGCCTGCAGGTTGCTGCCCCTGCCGGACGCCAGCACCGCGATGCGGGCCGTCATGGCGCGGCCTGCCTGCGCTCGGTGCGCGCCAGCGGCCAGGTCGCGAGGGCGCCGAGCGTGGCCAGCAGCATGTCGGCGTGGGCATCCCAGACATCGCCCTGCTGGCCGTTGTAGGACTCGGCGGCGTCCGGCGACATCGTCAGCGCGATGCCCCATTCCAGCCATTCGTAGACCAGGCTGCTGCACATGACGAGCATCACCGCGATACCGAAGGCCTGCCCCATCGTCAGTGCCGGCCAGCGTTGGCGAAGCCAGTGCCAAACCGCCGGTGCGAAGCACACGCCGTACATCAGGTGGATGAAGCGGTCGAAGTGGTTGCGTTGCCAGCCGAATGCCTCTGCAGGCGACCAACCGATCGCGGATTGCAGCCACGCGTCGTAAGGCACGTACGAGTACAGCCAGCGTGCGCCGATGCAGTGCGCCACGATGAAGCCGCAGATGAGCGCGAAGTGCACCGGCCGCAATGGCCAGCGACGGTCATGCCACCACAGCCAACCCAGGCCGAGCACCGTGAGGCTGCTGTGCATGGCCTGTTCGACGGGCCAGCGCGGCGCGATCCAACTGGCCGCGAACACGACCAGCGTCAGGCCGAAGGCGATCCCCTTGGCGCGCGGCATCGCGCGGCTCAACCGATGCGGACGCGCTCGCCGCCCTGGGCGGGCACCACCTGGCCGATCTGCCAGTGCGCCAGTTGCAGGCGCGCCAGGTCGGCCTGCACGGCCGGCACCTGGTCCGGCGCCACGACGAGCACGAAGCCGATGCCGCAGTTGAAGGTGCGCCACATCTCGCTGTTCTCGACGGCGCCTTCGCGCTGCAGCCAGTCGAACACCGGCGGCAGCGCCCATGCGCTGGCGTCGATCTCCAGGCCCAGGCCCTCCGGAACGACGCGGATGATGTTCTCGGTCAGGCCGCCACCGGTGATGTGCGCCATGCCGTGCATGTCGTGCGCTTGCAGCAGTTCCAGGATCGGCTTCACGTAGAGCGTGGTCGGTGCCATCAGCGCATCGGCGAGCTTCACGCCGCCGACGTCGATGTCGGACGGGCGGCCGGCGCGATCGTAGATGCGGCGGACCAGCGAATAACCATTGGAATGCGGACCGCTGGAGGCGATGCCGATCAACACGTCGCCGGCACGCACCTTGGCGCCATCGAGCAGGCGCGATTTCTCCACCGCGGCCACGCAGAAGCCGGCGAGGTCGTATTCGCCCGGGCCATACATGTCCGGCATTTCCGCCGTCTCGCCGCCGATCAATGCGCAGCCGGAGAGTTCGCAGCCGCGCGCGATGCCACCGACCACGGCCACCGTGGTGTCGACGTCGAGCTTGCCGGTGGCGAAGTAGTCGAGGAAGAACAGCGGTTCGGCGCCCTGCACGAGGACGTCGTTGACGCACATGGCGACCAGGTCGATGCCGATCGTGTCGTGGCGGCCCAGCTGCTGCGCGAGCTTGAGCTTGGTGCCCACGCCGTCGGTGCCGGAGACCAGCACCGGTTCGCGATACTTGCCCGACAAGTCGAACAGCGCACCAAAGCCACCCAGGCCACCCATCACCTCGGGGCGGAAGCTGCGCTTGACCAGTGGCTTGATGCGCTCGACCAGCTCGTTGCCGGCGTCGATGTCGACACCCGCGTCGCGATAGGTCATCGGGGTGGGGGCGGGCGTCGTCGGCTGGGTCACGGGCGGTCTTCGGCGGGGCAAGAGGCGTGATTTTAAAGGAATCGCCACCGGAATCGGCTGGCCTGAACGGCCGGCGTTGGCGAGGGCATGCCATTCGGGCAACAATTCGAGGGGTCAGAAGAGCTCAAGGACGCTCGATGCGCCGGATTTCTGGTTTCGCCCTCGCCGCCGCCGTGTTGCTGGCGGCTTTGACCACGACGCCCCAGGTGCAGGCCCAATCAGGCCTGCGCACGGAGGGCGACGCCGTGTCGGCGCGCGGCCTGTACCAAGCGGAAGTGCCGGTGAACGGCCAGGGCGAGGCCGAGCGTCAGGGCGGCTTCGCGCGCGCGCTGGGCAGCGTGCTCGGCAAGCTGTCGGGCGACCGCGGCGTCATGTCGCGCCCTGGCGTGGGTGCCGAATTGCGCAACGCCAAGGACTATGTGGAGGGTTACGACTACCGGCAGGACCAGGGCACGTCGGCCTCCGGCGCCCCCACGTTCCGCACCACGCTGGTCGTGCGCTTCGACGAAGACCAGGTGAATGGCCTCGCCGGCGCGCTCGGCCTGCCGATTTGGCCACAACCGCGGCCGAAGCCGGTGGTCTGGCTGGCCATCAACGATGGCAGTGGTCCACGCCTGGTCGGCCTGCCGCAATCCAACGCCGCGCGCCCGCTGCTCAATCGTGCGGTGGAGCGTGGTTACAGCCTGGGCCTGCCGGGCGGCGGCGCCGCAGAGCAGGCGCTGGTCGGCGCGATCTGGCGCCAGGACACCGCCGCCGTGGCGCGCGCGTCCTCGCGCTACAGCCCGCCCATGCAGTTGATCGGCAAGCTGTATCGCGACAAGAGCGGCTGGACCGCCGACTGGGTGTTTGTCGATGCCGGCAAAGTGCTGGCGAAGTGGTCCGTGACCGACGCCGACGCACGGCGCGCCATGTCATCCGGTGCCGATGGCACGGCCGATGCGCTGGTCAAGCGTTACGGCAAGCGTGGTACCGCCGGTCCGGCGGGCACGTATCGTGTCCTGTTCTCGGGTGTTCGCAGCACCGACGACTACCTGCGCCTGACCGGCCACCTGCAGAAGATGGCCGTCGTCCGCCGCATCACGCCGGTGCGGGCCAGCGGCGACACGCTGGAGCTGGATCTCGAACTGGTCTCCGGCTTGGCCGGCTTCCGCCGCACGATGGGCGACCAGGCACCGTTCACCGGGGGCGAAGGTGAGCCGCCGGCCTTCCAGATGCGCTGACCAGGGGATCGCATGGACCTTTCTTCCACGCCGGTAGGAACGCTGGCCCGCCGTTGGCAATGGCTGTTCATCTCCCTGATCGTCGGCTGGCTGATCTGGCTGCTGGCGCCAGTGCTGACCCCGTTCGTCTGCGCTGCGCTGTTGGGCTGGCTGGGCGATCCGTGGGTCGATCGCCTGCAGCGCACCGGGCGATCGCGGACCACCGCCGTGGTGCTGGTGTTCACGCTGATGCTGCTGTTGCTGGTGCTCGCGCTGGTGATCCTGGTGCCGATGATCGAGCGGCAGGTCGTGACGGTGATCGAATCGCTGCCCGCCTATCGCGACTGGTTCGTGCAGACGGCGCTGCCGTGGATCGAGCGCAGAACGGGCCTGGAACTGGTCGCCTGGCTGGACCCGGACCGACTGACCGAATGGGTGCGTGGCCACTGGCAGCAGGCCGGCGGCGTCGCGGCGACGCTGTTCGGTTATTTCTCCCGCTCCGGTTTCGCGGTGATGGCATGGATCGCCAACCTGGTGCTGCTGCCGATCCTGACGTTCTACTTCCTGCGCGACTGGGACCTGCTGGTGGAGCGCATCGCCGCACTGGTGCCGCGCGACCACATTGCGACGGTCAATCGGCTGGCGCTGGAATCGAACGAAGTCCTCGGCGCGTTCCTGCGCGGCCAGTTCCTGGTGATGCTGGCGCTCGGCGCGATCTATGCGATCGGCCTCTCGGTGGTGGGCCTGAAGGTCGGCCTGCTGGTCGGCATCATCGCCGGCTTGATCAGCTTCGTGCCGTACCTGGGCACCGCGAGTGGCATCGTGCTGGGCGTGATTGCCGCCCTGGTGCAATCCGGTGGCGACTGGTCGCTGGTGGCGATGGTGATGGGCGTGTTCGTCGTCGGCCAGATGCTGGAGGGCTACGTGCTCACGCCGCGCATCGTCGGTGATCGCATCGGCCTGCATCCGGTGGCGGTGATCTTCGCCATCATGGCGGGAGGTCAATTGTTCGGATTCCTGGGCATGCTGCTGGCGTTGCCGATCGCGGCGATCGCGAACGTGTTGCTGCGGTTCGCCCACGAGCGCTACACCCAGAGCCGCCTCTACGCGGGTGACCGGCCGGCCATCCTGCTGGACTCCTACATCGACAAGGGCAGCCTGGAACAGGCATCCGAGCGGGGCACCGAAGAGCCGTGAGCAATACCCCGGGCGGTGCTAACGTGGGGCCGCAGTTGCCCCTGGCACTGCGCTACCCCGCTGACCAACGATTCGAAACGTTCGTCCGGCCGCCGGACGGCGCGCTCCCCAGCCTGCAGGCGCTGGCTGCGCAGACCGACGCGACGTGGACCTACATCGCGGGCGCTCCGCGCAGCGGGAAAACCCACCTGGCACTGGCGTTATGCGCTGCCACCGAACAGCAGGGGCGCCGTGCGGCCTACTTGCCGATGATGGCGGCAGCCGGGCGGGCGCGCGATGCGCTGGACGCCCTCGACGGCTACGACGTGATCGCGCTCGATGGCCTCGAAGCCATCGCGGGCAACCGCGAGGATGAAGTCGCGCTGTTCGATTTCCACAATCGTGCACGCGCGCAGGCGCAAAGCGTCCTTTACACGGCGCGAGGCATTCCGGACGAACTCGGCCTCGGTCTGCCGGATCTGCGCTCGCGCCTGCAGCAGTGCATGCGCGTCATGCTGGATCCGCTCGACGATGAAGGGCGTCGCGACGTCCTGCGCGAACGCGCGCACCGGCGCGGCCTGGTGCTGGACGATGCTGCGCTGGACTGGCTGCTGACCCATACCCAGCGCGACCTGGGTGCGCTGGTCGCGTTGCTGGACACGCTCGACCGGGCCTCGCTCGCCGCCCAACGCCGCATCACCGTACCGTTCCTGCGGCAGACCCTGGGCAGCGCAAGGCCGCCGACTGCCTGAGTCAGGGGCACCGCTCCGCGACTTCCTCCCACACCACGGGTTCCCAGTACGCGTTGTCGCGCAAGCTCTGGGTGTCGAGCTTGTCGCGCAGCAGGCGTGCGCCGATGCGGTAGCTCGTGTTCGGTTTGACGTCGACCACCAGCGGCTTGTAAGCCTTCGCCAAGGCGAAGCGCTTCATCCTGTCTATCTGCACCAACTGCGCAGAACTCAGGCGATTCGTGTCGATCAGCTCGCGCACGACCAGCACGTGCCGACCGACTGCAAGACGGTGGCGGTTGACCGGCTCCAGCGGCGTACTGCGCCCATCGACGGTGGTGATGTCGGCACGAAACACATCGCGGCTCTTGGGGACGGCCCCCGCCCGCGCACTCACGAATCCGCACGTGCCCTTCGCATCCGCGCCGATCTCGATGCGGTAAGCCGGTACGGCCACCACGCCCGCGGTGCCGCTGAGCTTGGTGGGTGTGCTGCCGCGCAGCACTTCGGCGGTCACGCGTCCTTCGCCTCGTTGCATCGCCTGATCGAGCAGCGGCGCCGGCGGCGAAGCACCATCCAGCCGCACGCCGTTCAGCGCGACCAGCCGGTCGCCCACCTTCAGTCCGAGACGCGCGGCGGGCCCGTCGGGCGTCAATGCCATCACCGGCAATCCGGATCGCTGTGCCGTACGCACATCGATCACCGCGCCGAGTTCGTATCGGACCTGCGCCGGTTTCTGGATCACCTGGGGCCCGCCAGTGTCCTTGAGGTCGCCGCGCTCCGACATCTGCAGCAGGGCGGCATCCAGCTCGCGGGTCGATTGCGCGTGGCTGCTCGCAACCGCCCCAACGACCAGGGCCGCGGCCAACACGGCGCGCGTGGAAATGCGGGGAGTATTCATGGCGAAGGCCTCAGATTTCGACGGGTTGGGGAAGCGCAGCGGCGCCATGGCGCGCAAGCGCCTGGCGTCGCTGCCAAAGCCATTGCAGTTCCTGCTCGCTGGCGCCGCGCTCGTAGGCGTGCTGGAGCTCGCGGTCGACAGCGCGCAGTGGCTCTTCATGCAGGGGGGCGCGCGGCGTCGCTGCGAACACATCGGGCGACGAGGCCGGAGGGGTGGCGACGCGCGTGTAGACGAAAGGCAGTGCGACCAGGGCAAGCACGGCCATGCCGCCCGCGACGACGCGCCTGCGCCGTTCGCGCTGGCGCACGCGCGCAAGATGGATGCGTGGCCACAAGGCGGGAGGCAGTTCAGGCTCCGGGAGTGCGGCCAAGCGCGCCTGAATCGATTCAGCGGTCATCGGAAGCATCTCCATCGGATTCGAGTTCATGGCGCATGCGCGCGAGCGAACGCGACAGCAGCGACTTGGACCAGCTGGGCGTGCGTCCGAAGCGGCGAGCAAGGTATTCGTGCGACCAGCCTTCCATTTCGTGCAGCCATAAGACAGTACGGGCGAGCGGTGGCAACCGTCGCAACAGCGCATCCGCGTCGACGGCGTCGGCGGGCGAAAGCTGCGTCTCGTCCACCAAGGCGGCGAGGTCGGCCTCCTTGCCGGCAGGATGTTGTCGGCGCAATCGGTCGATGGCCAGATTGGCTGCCACGCGTTTCAGCCACGGCCGCAGCGGCGTGTTTTCGCGCAGGCCCGACAGGAAGCCGAACATCCGCAGGAAGGTCTCCTGCACGATGTCTTCCGATTCCGCAGCGTTGCCCGTCAGCCGCAGCGCCAGCGCGTGCACTGCGCGCGCATGGTCGTGGTACAGCGATTCGAACGCCGCCTGGTCGCCACGGCGTGCCTGCCGGAGCAACTGCGCTTCCGTGGCGGGGGCGTGGTCGGGAACACGGGCATCCATACGATCCACAGTACGTGCGATGGACGCTTTCCGTCGCACCCGTGGACGCTAAGGTGCGAGTTCCCGGTTCAGGTCCGCCCATCGCTCGGGCGTGCCGACATCGGTCCAGCGCCCTGACAGGCGCTCTCCCGTGATGCGTCCATCCGCCATGCCGGCATGCAGCAACGGCAGGAGCGGGAACCGAGGCTTCCCGACGGCGGTATCGCGAACCTGGTCTGCCGCATGCGTTTGCCAGCCGTCGAGCAAGGCCGGACGGTAGATGCCCAGGCCCGCATAGGTCAGCCGGTGTTCGCCCTCGCGATGCAGCGTGCCCGCCGCATCCAGTGCGAAATCCCCGCGCGGGGCGAAGGCGGGCGGATCCACCAGCGCCAGGTGCGCCAGCCCGGCCGGCTCAGGCGGCAATCGAGCGAAGTCGAAATCGGTCCAGATGTCGCCGTTGACGAGCAGGAACGGCGCTTCGCCCAGCAGCGGGCGCGCATTGAGCATGCCACCGCCGGTTTCCAATGGCGTGTCGCCTTCGTAGAGGTAGTGGAGACGCAGGCCCCAGCGCGTGCCATCGCCGAGCGCCTCGGGGAAGCGTTCGGCCAGCCAGCTGGTGTTGACCACCACGTCTTGCACCCCCAGGGCGCTCAGCTTTTCCAGGTGCCATTCGATCAGCGGCTTGCCGCCCGCTTCGATCAGCGGCTTGGGCGTATGGTCGGTCAATGGCCGCATGCGTTCGCCGAGCCCCGCCGCGAAGACCAGCGCCTTCATGCGATCTCACCGCGGGCATGAAGGACGGGCTTGATGCGTCCATCGAGCAATGTGCGCAGGCCCGCCAGCTCTGGATATCGCGGGAGCACCTCGTCGAGATAACGGATGAAACGCGGCACGTCGGGCAGGTACCGGGTCTTGCCGTCGCGGTAGTGCAGGCGAGAGAAGATGCCGAGGATCTTCAGGTGCCGCTGGATGCCCATCCAGTCCGCGTCGCGCAAGAACACTTTCAGTTCCGGCACCGGCAGGCCCGCACGCGTGGCGCGCGCGTGGTAACGGGCCAACCATCCATCCACGCGTTCCAGCGGCCAGCTCAGGAACGCGTCCTTGAACAGGCTCATCGCGTCGTACGCGACCGGTCCGCGCACGCAGTCCTGGAAATCCAGCACCGCAGGTCCGGGTGCCACCGGCATCAGGTTGCGCGGCATGAAGTCGCGATGGGTCAGCACGCGCGCCTGCATCAGCGCATTGTCCATCAAGCGCCGTTGCGCCAGTTCCAGCCCCTCGGCTTCGCCGCAATCCAACGTCAGCCCCAGATGGCGACGCAGGAACCATTCGTCGAACAGGCCCGCGTCGCGCTGCAACAGCGCTTCGCCGAACTCGCCCATGCCGTCCGGCGGGGTGATCGCCTGCAGGCGAAGCAGCTGCTCAAGCGCGGCATCGAACCAGGTGTCGGCGTTGTCGTCGCTGATCACGTGCGCGAGCGTCGGACCACCCAGATCTTCGAGCAGAAGGAAACCGTGCTCGATGTCGATGGCCAGCACCTCGGGCACACGTACGCCGCCACTCGCCAGCAGCTCGCGCATGGCCAACCAGGGGCGCACGTCCTCCAGGCCGGGAGGCGAATCCATGACGATGCGCCCGGGGCCATCGCCAAGGCTGCGCCAGTAGCTGCGGAAGCCGGCATCCATCGATGCGCGCTCGAGCTGCGCGTAAGGGTCGCCGAGCGCTCCGCGCGCCCAGTCCAAGCGCTGGGCGCCGCGCCCGGAAGGGTCCTGAATCGTAGGGTTCATGCGGTTGCGGTCGGGCACAGGCGATAAAGGGCTACAGGGTAAACTGGCGCCCTACCGACTTGCGAGGCTGGCATGGCCAAACTCCAACCTGTGTTGCTTTCCGGCGGCTCCGGCACGCGCCTGTGGCCGCTGTCGCGCGAAGCCTACCCCAAGCAGTTCCTGCCGCTGGCCAGCGACGACACCATGGTGCAGGCCACCTGGCGGCGGGCCGAAGCGCTGGCCGACCTAGCGCCGATCGTGGTCGCCAACGAGGAGCACCGTTTCCTCGTCGCCGAGCAGCTACGCCAGGTGGGCGCGCCGGTGCCGGCCATCCTTCTCGAGCCGGTCGGCCGCAACACCGCACCGGCGATCGCGGCAGCGGCGCTGCAGGCGATGGCGGATGGCGCCGATCCACTATTGCTCGTGCTGCCTTCCGATCACGTCGTTCGCGACGTCGCCGGCTTCCAACGCGCGGTGCGCGAAGCGTCGGCCGCGGCGGATGCCGGCGCGCTGGTGACCTTCGGCATCGTGCCCGATGCGCCGGAGACGGGGTTCGGCTACATCCAGGCCGAAATCGGCGACGGATTGCGCAAGGTTGCCCGCTTCGTCGAGAAGCCCGACACCGCCACCGCCCAGTCCTATCTGGACGCGGGTGGCTACTACTGGAACAGCGGCATGTTCCTGTTCCGCGCCAGCCGATACCTCGAAGAGCTTGCGCGCTTCCGCCCCGACATCGTCGACGCGGTGAAGGCGGCGCACGCAGCGGCGCGCCACGATGGTGATTTTGTCCGCCTCGACAAGGAAGCATTCGCCGCCTGTCCATCGGACTCCATCGACTATGCCGTGATGGAGAAGACCGCTGACGCGATGGTGTTGCCCGTGGACATCGGCTGGAACGATGTGGGCAGTTGGTCCGCCCTGTGGGACGTGGCCGAGCGCGATGGTGACGGCAACGCGCACCACGGCGACGTGATCGCGGTCGACAGCCGCAATAGCTACGCGTACGCGCAGCGCTTGGTCGCCCTGGTCGGCGTGGAGGACATCGTGGTGGTCGAGACCGACGATGCAGTGTTGGTCGCGCGCAAGGATCGCGTGCAGGACGTCAAGCAGGTCGTGTCGCGCCTAAAGGAAGAGCAGCGCAGCCAGGCGGTCCTGCACCGCGAAGTGCATCGCCCATGGGGCAGCTACGACTCGGTCGACAACGGCGGGCGACACCAGGTGAAGCGCATCAAGGTCAAGCCCGGCGCGGCGCTGAGCCTGCAGATGCACCACCACCGCGCCGAACACTGGATCGTGGTCAGTGGCACCGCACGCGTGACACGTGGCGACGAAGTGCTGCTGCTGTCGGAAAATGAGAGCACTTACATCCCGCTGGGCGTGAAGCACCGCCTGGAGAACCCAGGCAAGGTGCCGCTTGAACTGATCGAAGTGCAGTCCGGCAGTTACCTGGGCGAGGACGACATCGTGCGGTTCGAAGATGTCTATGGCCGCAGCCAGTGATCGTCCGTAGTGCACGGCTGAATAAAAAAGGCCCCGCCATAGCGCTAGCCGTTCCGACTAAGTGTTGATTTTCAACAGGAGCGGCTCAGCGAGCCGCCTTTTGAGAGCGCCCGAGCTAGTGAGAAGCGAAGGCCGATTCGAGGCGCAACGGATCGCGGCCTCGGGCGCCGGCGAAATGACAGGAAGGTCGGACGACAGGCAACTGGGTGGCCCTGAGCTTTGTTATCACTGGCAATCTCCCATCGATCTTTCGCCAAGCTATTTGGTTCAGCAGGGCGCGCTGACGCACACACCTAGGCCAAGCAGCACGTCTACGGACATACAGCCAAGCATTTGGACACGGCTACAAAATGAACTGGACACCGCTGCCAGAAGACTTGGACAGCGGCGCTGAATGCGCTGGACACGGCTGCCAAAGTGGACAGAACCATATCCCGATGTAGGGATGTCGCCTTGCATCTCTGCCGCGATACAATCTGTCAGTGCATCCATGGCCGCTAGGCCCACAATGGCGGCCAAAGAGCCATCGTCTCCTAATCTCTGAGCAAGGGCAGCTGCACGATACAAGACAGGCCGGAGGGGAGGACCTGTTCAAACGATAGCGAACCCCCATGCGAGTGACAGATGGCGGCGGCGATGGCCAAACCCAAGCCCGTGCCCCCTGAGTCGCGCGCACGTGATTGATCCGCTCGCCAGAATCGATCCACTAGTTTTGGCAGCGCGTCGGCTGGTACACCTGGGCCAGCATCAGCCACCTCCAAGACACCCAGGTCGCGATCGCTGCGAACTTGAATTTTCAGGCTTCCGCCTTGCTTTGCGTGGCGCAAGACATTCTGGATGAGGATCGTGACGACTTGGGCGAGCCTGCCCCTGTCACCCTCAATCCGAACCGCCGAGTCCAGGCTGCATTCTGTAACGATGTCAGCCTCATTCAACGGTGCTTCCAACCAACGCAGTGCCTCTTGCGCAACCTCCGCGAGACAGACCTGTTCTGTTTGCAACGACACTTGCCCAGCCCGGGCCAGCGACACCAGGTGAAGATCGCCCACCAGGCGATTGATCTGTTCGAGTTGGCGATGCACCATCTGCAGTTGCTGGTCATCGCGAGGGAACACGCTATCCAGCATGCCTTGAACGCGCCCCATGGCGGCATTGAGCGGCGTTCGCAGTTCATGGGCCAGCATGGCGCTGGACTCGCGCATCTCGCGCTCGTACTGTTCCAACTGGCCCGACATTGCGTTGAAGTCGTCAGCCAAGCCGCGAACCTCGGCGGGCGCATCTTTCACCAAATCCACCTTCGCGCCGAATTCGCCATCACTCACGCGATGCGCAGCCGCGCTCACGTAGAGGAACTGGCGGGCCAAGGGCTTGGCCATGCCGAAGCCGACAATCACGATCAGTGGGATGAAACCCAGGATGAGAATGCCGACCAGGATCCAGTCACGATTGCTTGTGCCGGGCATGACATCCCGGATGGTGTAATACGAGCGGACCAGCGTCCACAGCCGCTCTTCATTCTCTGAAGGTGAGGCGCTCAAGCGCTCCAGTTCCTGACGGACTTCGGGCGGGGCATGCCTCAAGGCATGGTAGTCAACGTAGGCATAGCGGAGCCAGAGGGTGCTCGCAATCGCCAATACCACACCCACGGCGAGGGCGCTCATTCTCAGCCCCAACCAGGTCCGCAGCGGCAATGCTTTTCGATGGGAGCGTATGTTCGGCATGCCTGGGAGGCCCTATTGGAATCGGTACCCAACGGAGCGGACGGTCACCAGAACGTCACGGATGCCGCGTGCATCCAGCTTTCGTCTCAAATTGTGGACGTGGGCATCCACCACACGCTCAAGCGCATTGCTGTCGGGCAGGCATGCGTCGAGCAGCTCGGCGCGTGAGAAGGCCTTGGACGGTGTCTTCAGAAGCTTGGTGAGCAGCGCAAATTCCGTTGGCGTCAGATCCAGCAACGTCGGTGGCGCGTTGGGTTCGCTCACGGTTGCCGTGCAGGCATCGAGATCCACCGTGAGCCCTTCGTGTCGCAGGGCACGGGCGCCGGTTCGTTCGCGTTGGAAGGTCCGACGCAGGACTGCGTGGGTGCGTGCCAACACCTCCTTGGGACTGTATGGCTTGACCACATAGTCATCGGCGCCATAGCGCAGCGCGCCGAGCTTGTCAGACTCATCCCCCACGGCCGTGACCATGATGACGGGCACGTCGCTGGATCGCCGAATCTGGGCCAGCACCTCGGTGCCGCTGCGTTTGGGCAGCATGACATCCAGCAGCACCAAGTCGGGATGCCATTGCGCGTGCAACTGCAATGCACGCTCGCCATCCGAGGCCACAGCGACCTCGAAGCCATCCTTGCGCAAATACGCTTCCAGGATGCTGGCGCCGTCCGGATCGTCCTCCACGACGAGGATCCGCTTGCCGATCATTCCGGGCTCCGAGGTGAGGGGCATCTTCATGAATTCTTGATAATTCCTAGAAAGGGCCTTGAAAGCGGGGGAGCACACTGCCGGCCGTCCATAGACTACCTCGACGTGTGCCATGCCCCCAATCGCCCCGCCCATCGCCTCGGCACGCCGTTCAGCCCTGACGATGATGCTCTTGCTGGCCTCATCCGGGTGTTCACTCACGCCGGCCTACGTTCGTCCCAATGTGCAGGTTCCGGTGACCCTCGGCGCCTCGGAGGCAAGCGAGAACCAGCGCCAGGTCGTCCTGCGCGCTGCGTTGACTGAGCAGGAGCGCAGGTTCGCACAGACTCTGGTGCCGGGAGCGGAACTGGAAGGCATCCTGCAACGGGGACTGGCCCAAAACGCGGACTACCGGATCGCCGGCCTCACCGTCGAGCGCGCTCGCGCGGAGCTGAAGATTCAGCGGGCGAACCGAGTGCCGCAAGTGGACTTCACCGCCCGGGCGCAGCGGCAGCACTTCGATGATGACGCCCTGGATGCACGCTACCAGCAAGACCTGAAGAGCGCAGGGATAGGCATCAGTGATTTCGAGATGGATCTGTTCGGTCGCGTAAAGGCCATGTCCGCAGCGAGCCGCGAGCGCTTTGTGGCATCGGAACATGGTCGTCAAGCGCTGCGGGGGGCGGTCATCGCCGAGGTGCTGCGAGCCTATGTCGCCGAGCAGACCGCCGCCGCCGACCAGGTGCAGGCCAACAACCTGCACGAGGTCAGCCAAGCACTACTGAAGATCGCGGCGGCGCGCCAGCAGGTTGGTGTTGCGTCGATCGACGAGGTCAATGCCTATCGCGCAGCCGCCGACCAAACCCACATCGATGTCCAGCGGGCGGCCGACCGTCAACGTTCGGCGTTGCGTGCACTGCAGATCCTGACGGGTTACGACGTGGTGCCGGCGCGGATCGCCATCGAGGTACTCGCGGCGTCAAACGAGGTTCCCCAAGCGCTGCGCGAGCTGGACTCGGCCATCCTGTTGACCCGCCCCGATGTGCGACAGGCCGAAGCCGAGCTGCGCGCGGCCAATGCCGACATCGGTGCTGCCCGGGCGGCCTTTTTCCCCTCCATAACGTTGAGTACCGGTGTCGGTACGGCAAGTGAAGATCTCGGCGGCCTGTTTGAGAGCGGCAGCCGGAGCTGGTCATTCATCCCGCAGCTTTCCCTGCCCATTTTTGACCTCGGCCGTCGGCGCGCCAACCTGGATCTTGCCCACCTGCGCAAACGCACCGAAATCGTCGAGTACGAACGCACCATCCAGTCCGCGTTTCGTGAGGTTGCCGACGCGCTGGATGCTGTGCAGACGACAACCCGTGCACAGGCGCGCAGCGCGCAGAAGGCACAGGAGAGTCAGCAGCGTGCCGCGCGGGTGCTAGTGCGCGTATCACGGGGACTGCATGACCCGGCCGCCGCGCTGGATGCTCGCGCAGAAGCCTCGCACGACGCCCAGTCGCATCTGGCCACCGTACGTGATCAGGCCTTTGCGCAGATCAGCCTGTTCTCCGCGCTTTATGACGTGGAGTACGCACCGCCGGCCCCCGTGTCCGTCGTGACTAGGTAATCCTGAATCTTCTTTACACCCTTCGACGCGGTTCGCCGCACCGACCCGAGCTGACATCCTATGAAGCCCTTTGCCTTGCTTACCCTCTGCGCCGTTCTGAGCATTCCCGCGTTGAGCGGCTGTTCCGATGAGCGTACCAGCGCTGGGGAAGTGCCCCGCGCCGTCAAACTGGAAACAGTGAGCTCGCATGGCGACAGCCTGCGCCAATTCACCGCCACCGTCCGCCAGCAGGATCGTGTGGATGCCGCCTTTGAAAATGGGGGGCGCATCGCCGAGATCCTGGTCGATGTAGGCGATCGTTTCCAGAAGGGCCAGGTGTTGGCACGGCTGGACGCGGAGATGCTTCGCTTACGCGCCCAACAAGCCGAGGCCAACGTGCGCTCGGCCAACGCCCAGGTCACCGAGAGGCGGGTGCAGGTGCAGCAGCAGCAGGCCTTGTTCGAGGACGGCGCCGCTTCGCAGGCCAGCCTGACCGCGGCCACGGTCGCCTTCGAATCAGCGCAATCCCAATTGCAGGTCGCCCTGTCCGATCGGGGGCTGGCGCAGCGCGCCTTGCGCATGGTCGAGCTGAAGGCGCCGTTTGCCGGCAGCGTCATCGGCCGGCGGCATCAGGCGCACGCCGACGTGGGCGCCGGTGAAGCGGTTCTGCAGCTGGAGGGTGCCTCCAAGCTGCAGGTCGTGGCGAACCTGCCCGAGTCGATTGCGCGAACGCTCAGGCAGGGGGATGCCGTGCATGCCGAATCGGCCGGGCAACCGATCGCCTTGAAAGTCCGCAGCATCTCCGCACGCGTGGAGAGCGCGGCCACCGTTGAGGTTCTGTTCGATGTGACCGGCGATGCGGCCTACCTGCGAAGCGGTGAGAGCCTGTTGCTGAGGCCGCAGGTGCCATCCTCGACCGAGATCGCAGTGCCCTTGGCAGCCGTGATGATGGCCAGCGACGGCAAGAATGCCAGCGTCTTTGTCTATACGCCCCAGCAGGGCACCTTAACGCGTCGACAAGTGGCTCTGGGTGCGGTGGAAGGCGATCGCGTCGGGATCAAGATGGGCCTGAAAGCCGGCGAACAGATCGTCACGGCCGGCACGGCCTTCCTCGCCGATGGCCAGCAGGTGGTTCCGTTTCGTTCCACCTCTCGTCTCGGCGCCGGAGCGCAGTCATGACGTTGACGCAGTCCGCGCTGGGATCGAGTCGTCTCACGCTGTTCGTGGCGGTGATGCTGCTGCTCGGTGGCATCTTCACCTTCCTGGGCTTTCCCTCGCAGGAAGAGCCGTCCATCACCGTGCGCGAGGCGCTGGTGAGCGTGGTCCAACCCGGCCTGCCGACCGAGCAGGTCGAGCGCCTGTTGGCCCGGCCGGTGGAAGAACGACTGCGTGAAGTTGCCGGCATCAAGCGCGTGGTGACCACCGTGCGTCCGGGCATGGCGATCATCCAGCTGACCGCTTATGACGATGTCGAGAACCTGCCGGCCTTGTGGCAGCGGGTGCGCTCCAAGGCCGCCGAGGCCGAGGCCACCTTGCCCCAGGGGGCCTATGGCCCGTTCATTGACGATGAATTCGGTCGGGTCGCGGTGGCCTCGGTGGCCATCACCGCGCCGGGGTTCAGCACCAGCGAGATGCGTGCGCCGCTGCGCGACCTGCGTGCCCACCTGTACACGATCGCAGGTGTGGAGCGGGTCTCGATGCACGGTCTTCAGGAGGACCAGGTCTACATCGATTTTGACCGGGCCAAGCTGGCCGAAGCGGGCCTGACGCCGGCCCAGGTGACCGCGCAGTTGCAGGCGCAGAACATCGTGACGCCGGGTGGCCTGATCTCGGCCTCGGGCATGTCGTTGTCCTTGTCCACGTCGGGCGAGGTCAGCACAGTCGAGGACCTGCAGGGATTGCTGGTCTCCGCACAACGTGATGGCGCGACCCGCGAGGTGGCGTTGGGTCAGTTGGCACGCATCCATGTCATGCCGGTGGATCCTCCCCAGAGCGCGGCCGTGTACCAAGGCCAGCCGGCGGTCGTGGTGGCCGTCTCGATGGGCAAGGGCCTCAACGTGGCCAAGGTGGGCGGGGAGCTGCGCAAGAAGCTCGAAGAGACCGCCGATCTGCTGCCCGCCGGCTTCCAGCAGCATGTGGTGACCTTCCAGGCCGATGTGGTCGATCGGGAAATGGGCAAGATGCATCATGTCATGGCCGAGACGATCATCATCGTGATGGCCGTGGTCATGCTGTTCCTGGGCTGGCGTACCGGCCTGATCGTTGGCGCCATTGTGCCGCTGACGATTCTTGGCTCGCTGATCGTGATGCGGGTCCTGTCGATCGAACTGCAGTCCGTCTCAATTGCGGCAATCATCATCGCCTTGGGCCTGCTGGTCGACAACGGCATCGTGATCGCCGAGGACATCGAGCGGCGGCTGGGTGAGGGCGAGAGCCGCTGGCAGGCCTGCGAAGCGGCTGGCAGGACGCTGGCGATCCCATTGCTCACCTCATCGCTGGTGATCGTGCTGGCGTTCTCGCCCTTCTTCTTCGGCAACACCGCCACCAACGAATACCTGCGCTCGCTGCCGGTCGTGCTGGGTGTGACGCTGCTGGGTTCCTGGCTGTTGAGCATTACCGTCACGCCCTTGCTGTGTCTGTTCTTCGCCAAGGCCCATGTCGGCCAAGACCATGCGCAGCAGAGTTACGACTCGCGCTTCTACCGCGGCTATCGGCGCATTATCGAAACACTCTTGCAGCACCGTCTGCTCTTCATCGGCACCATGCTGGGCCTGTTGGCCACCGCGATCGTCGTGCTGGCCTCCATTCCCTACGACTTCCTCCCCAAGTCCGATCGCCTGCAGTTCCAGATCCCGGTGACGTTGGAGCCGGGCGCGGATTCGCGCGAGACCATGCAGGCCGTCCAATCGATCAGCCGCTGGTTGGCCGACAAGCAGGTCAATCCGGAAATCGTCGACAGCATCGGCTATGTGGCCGACGGCGGTCCGCGCATCGTGCTTGGCCTCAATCCACCCTTGCCGGCGCCCAACATCGGCTACTTCACCGTCAGCATCAAACCCGACACGGATATCGAACAGGTCATTGCGCGCACGCGTTCGCATATCCGTGCCAACTTTCCGCAATTGCGGGCCGAGCCCAAGCGCTTTTCCCTGGGCGCCACCGAGGCCGGGTTGGCCGTCTACCGCATCACCGGGCCGGATGAGGGTGTGCTGCGTGCGGTGGCAGATCAGGTCGCGCAGGCGCTGAAGGCGTTGCCGGGCACGATCGATGTCTACGACGACTGGCAGGCACGGGTGCCTCGCTACGTTATCGACGTGGATGCGCTCAAGGCGCGCCGCGCAGGCGTCACCCACCAAGACGTGGCCCAAGCGCTGGAGATGCGTTTCTCGGGAATGGCCGTCTCGGTCGTGCGCGAGGAGGGCGTCAACACACCGATCGTGATGCGCGGCAGCAGCACCGAGCGCGATGGCCGGGCAGATCCGGGCGATACGCCAATCTATCCGCAAAACAGCGGCGCTGCAGTGCCGTTGTCCGCCATCGCCACGGTCACGCTGGCGTCGGAGCCTTCGACGCTGGTCAGGCGCAACCTGGAGCGCACGATCACTGTCACCGGTCAGAACCCGGCGATGACGGCGACCCAGATCGTCTCCGCGCTGCAGCCCTCGATCGACAAGATCGAGTTGCCGCCGGGATACCGTCTGGCGCTTGGAGGCGAGATCGAGGATTCGGCCGAAGCCAACGCCGCGCTGACACAGTTCCTGCCTCACGCCTTGGGCGGCATCCTGTTGCTTTTCATCTGGCAGTTCAACTCGTTCCGGAAACTGTTCATCGTGATTGCAAGCGTGCCGTTCGTGTTGATCGGCGCAACGCTGGCCCTGGTCGTGACCGGCTTTCCGTTCGGCTTCATGGCCACCTTTGGCCTGTTGGCGCTGGCCGGCATCATCGTCAACAACGCCGTGCTGCTGCTCGAACGTATTGAAGCCGAGCTCAAGGCCGGGCTGGGGCGTCGCGAAGCGGTGGTGGCGGCGGCGATCAAGCGCCTGCGTCCGATTGTCATGACCAAACTGGTGTGCATCGTGGGCTTGGTGCCGCTGATGCTGTTCGCCGGCCCGCTATGGACCAGCATGGCGATCACGATGATCGGTGGGCTGGCGTTGGGCACGCTGGTGACCCTGGGCCTGATTCCCATCCTGTATGAGACCTTGTTCTCGCTGAAGGTACCTAGCCTGGATGCACGTGACGCGTCGGAGGGGCAGCCATGAGGACCTTCCAGTCAGGATGTATACGCTTCAACGAGCGCACACGATGAAGACGCCCCGTATTGTCATTGTTGGGGGCGGAATCGGAGGCATGTTGTTGGCCACCCGCCTCGGTCGTCGGCTAGGCCGCAGCGACAAGGCCCACATCTGTCTGGTCGACCGTGAATTCACCCACGTCTGGAAGCCGCTGCTGCACACGATCGCCGCCGGCACGCGTGATGTTCACCAGCAACGCGTGCACTTTCTCGCGCATGCGCAACAGAACGGCTATCACTTTGAACCCGGTGAGCTGATCGGCGTGGCCCGGCACGCCCGCTATGCGCGCATCGGTCCGCTGCGCGATGCCGCCGGGGCCATCGCCGTAGGGCCCCGCGAGCTGCCCTACGACCTGCTGGTGCTCGCCTTGGGTAGCGGCGCCAACGACTATGGGACGCCGGGCGTGCGCGAGCATGCGTACTTTATCGACAGCCAGGCACAGGCCGATGCCTTCAATCAGGCCCTGCGCATGCAACTGCTGCGCGCAGCACTGCACGACACCGATGTCCGGATCGCCGTGGTGGGTGGTGGTGCCACCGGGGTGGAGCTGGCCGCTGAACTGAGCGATTTGATGGAACAAGCTTCGGGGCTGGGTGATGGGCAGATGCGGCAACGGTTGCGGCTGACCCTGTACGAAGGAGGCCCGCGGATCCTGGCGGCGTTTCCGGAGCGGATTTCCAAGGCCAGCACCATCATCCTGCATGGGTTGGGGTTCACGATCCGCACGGGCGCCCGGGTGCAGGCGCTCACCGAAGGCCACGTCATACTGGAACAAAGCGAGACGCAGCCTGCGGACCTGGTAGTTTGGGCGGCCGGAGTCAAAGCGCCGAGCGTGTTGACGCAGGTGGCCGGGTTGTCCGTGAACCGTCTGCAGCAGGTGGAGGTCATGCCCAACCTGCAAGCCAGCATGGATGCGCGCATCTTCGCTTTGGGCGATTGCGCCAGCCTGAATCCCCCGGACACCGAGCGTGCCTTGCCGCCCACCGCACAGGTCGCGGCCCAGCAGGCCGAACATCTGGCGCGCCACATTGAGGATGCGCTGCATGGAGGCACGGTGCCGCCCTTCCGATACCGTGACCAAGGTGCGCTCGTGTCGCTGGGCAAGTACAGCGCCTACGGCACGTTGGGCGCGGCGGGACTATACCCGGGGTACTTCATCCGCGGGCGTCTGGCCCAATTCGGTCATGCCTGGCTGCATCGGCGCCACCAAGTCAGCATCCTGGGCTGGGGCCGAGCCCCGCTGGCCTGGCTGGCCGAAGCGACCAATGCCTGCGCCCATCCCCCCATCCGACTGAGCTGAGCCCCATGTCATTGCCGATCGGGAATCTTCCCATCATCACGTGCGCTGCGCTTCGAGCGCTGGTCATGCTGTTGTGCGTGCCCTTCCTGGGGGGCCTGACCGGTTGCGCGATGGTCAAAGCCAAGCCAATGAAAGCCCAGCGCTATATCGAAACCAAGCGCGGCGACATCCTGACGACGGGCGAACTGAGTGCCTCCACCCGCCAGACCTTGAACATCTTGGGACTGGAGGAACGCTTCTGCCTTGCACAGCCCAAAGACTGCGCTGAGGAGCTGAGTGATGCTGATGGCACGTCCCGTGAGAGCGGCCTGGCCGCCGCTGCCGAGGTGTGGATGTCCCGGGCCTTGGTTGTGGGCACGACGGCAACAGGCAGCGCACACGATGACAAACGGCTCTCGGCCTGGCTTGAGGTGGCGCGCCATGCCTATGCCTACCTCTTCTTTACCGAGCGCACGCCAGCCGAGCGGGGATTGGAGGAGCGGCAAACTCAGGTTCGCGACTATTACAACTATGCCGTCGAGCGCGTGGTCACCACCGTCTTTGCGCAAGTCAAAGAGGGCAACCAAGACGCCATGACCACCGGTGTGTTGCCTGCGCCCGCGCCCTGGACCCTAATGCTGCAACTGGACCAGGTCGAGCAGCAGGGCAGGCTCGCCATCCCCGAGGCGATGCTGCCTGCTTCAGCGCTGCGGTTCAAAGGCATCCGCAACCAGTACCGCCGCGATGGTTTTGGTACGGAGATGGTGGCGGTGATGGCCGATGAGCCGGTCGATCTGGAAATGGGCGAGGACCTGGCGGTACGCCCAGGACACGTGAGCTTCATGCCCACACCAAACGTCACGCTCGTACTGCGTTTCGATGGTCGCTCGTTGTCCGAGGTTCTGGGCACCTCTGCGGTCACCCTGCACGCGTTGGATCCGCTGTTGCACACGGACATCGCGCTGGGCAGCTTCAACGTGCCGCTGGCGGCCAACTACACCGCCGGTTACGGCGTCTGGCTGGCCCAGTCCGGTTTTGCCGGCAATTCGTTACGCACCCTGTTTGGCATGAAAGCAGGATTGGAGCGCCCGCACCTGTTTCTGTTGCAGCCCTACGATCCGCAGCGCCGGGTGCTGCTGCTGATCCACGGCCTGGCGAGCAGTCCGGAGGCATGGGTGAATCTGGGCAACGATGTGCTGGGCGATGAAGCGCTGCGCAAGCATTACCAAATCTGGCTGATGTACTACCCCACCAATCTGCCGCTGGCCTACAACCACATGGCCGTCAGGGCGACGGTGCTTCGAGCGCTCAATCACCTCGATCCGGAGCGCGATGATCCTGCATCACGGCAGATGGTCCTGGTCGGCCACAGCATGGGCGGGGTGATCTCGCGCTTGATGGTCTCGACCACCCAGGGCGATCGCCTGTGGAAGGGACTGGCGATGGACCAGCTGCCCGAGGGTGTGGATCCGGCACAGGTTCGCAGTGAGGTCGGACCGCTGCTGACATTTGACTTCATGCCCGAAGTCGGCGCGGCCGTCTTCATCGCAGCGCCGCACCGGGGAAGTCCCAAGGCCAACGGCATGATGGCCGCCTTGGTCCGCAAGCTGTCGCGCGTGCCTTTGGCGCTGCAGGAGCGCTATCAACACACCGCGCAGATCGCCACGGATCTACCGGACAGACTTCCCTTGAGTATCGACAATCTCAGTGAAGGGGATCCCTTCATCAGGGCGATCGCCGATCTGCCGATGCGGCCGGGTCTGGAGTACCACTCGATCATTGCCCGCCAGAAGGAAGCCGGTCCGCTGGGCGATTCCAGTGATGGCGTTGTGCCTTATGCCAGCGCGCATCTGGACGGCGCGATGTCCGAGAATATCGTCACGCATGGTCACAGCGTCCAGGAAAATCCACAGGCGATCCTGCATCTTCGCCGGATCCTTCGTCGACTGGCGGATCAATGATGCCGATTACCTCCCTCGTTGGTGTGGCGGATGGGCTCAGGCCCAGTCTTGGTCGCCCATACGGCCTGAGGACGTTCATCAAAGTTCTCCCGCTGGTGGTGCTGGCAGTTCTGGCGTGGGTCAACCCCGCCAAAGCGATGCCGTGCCAGTCCCGGACCGTCCTGCCTCCCACCGTCAACTTCCGGGTCGACAATGATCTGATGGGTAATCAGGATCAAGGCTATAGCAATGGCGTGCAGCTAACGCTGGTCTCCCCCAATCTGATCGACTACACCGATGATCCTTGCCTGCCGCGGTTGGCGCGCCTGATCAACCGCCACCTAACCAAGCTCGCTCCTGCGGAGTTTGACCAGCAGAACATGGTGGTGACCTTCAGCCACGCGCTTTTCACGCCAACGGATTTCAATCGGACTGATCTCATTCGGGAGGATCGGCCTTATGCGGCCGCCGTACTGATTGGGCTGGGCTACAACACCCGTATCAAGGACACACTACGCACCACCCACCTCCAGTTCGGTCTGGTGGGTCCGTCGGCGCGGGGCAAGGAGGTGCAGAACGAAATCCATCGCATCATTGGGGACGAGCCGTTCCGTGGCTGGCAGCACCAGCTACGGGATGAACCGGTCTTTCGCATCGTCCATGAGCGCATGCAGCGTTATGCTCCTGAGCAAGGCGTATGGGGATGGGATGCGATCACCCACTATGGCGGCAGTCTGGGGAACCTGACCACCTACGCCAATGCGGGTGCCGAAGTCAGGGTGGGGCGTCACCTGCCTGATGATTTTGGCAGTACGCCTCTACGACCCGCAGGTGAGAACACGGCCCCGAGCAGGCGCCGTCCGTGGGGTTCTTTGCTGGGGATGCATCTGTTTCTGACTGTCGATGCACGATGGGTGTTGCGTGACATCACGCTGGACGGCAATACATTCAAGAACAGCCATAGTGTGGACAAGCGAGCTTTCGTTGGCGAAACCGGCATCGGTTTGGCTGTAACCAAAGGCCAGTGGAAGTTTGCGCTGGCCCGCTATGAGGTCACCCGCGAATTCGAAGGTCAGAAAGACACGCCAAAGTTCGGTAGTTTTACTATTAGCCGCGCTCTATAGTAGTACTGACGCCAATTTAGTTGGTTGGTGGACTCAATCATTGTTGATGGATGAGCGGACAGATACATTTGGCGCGGGGATGTACCGCGCTGGGGCGCGCCGTGATTGGCGCCTCCGGTCGGTCGAGCAATTTAGAACTGACAGGGGAAACGGAATGAAGATGACGTGGGGGCTGGCCTTGGGTCTGCTCGTATTGCCGATGACGGGATGCGCGAGCATGCAGGTGGATCGTGATCTCAAGCATGCCGAGCTTTCGCAGCAGTACCGTGGTGCCATCGCCCAGGTGACCGCACCGGATCCTACCGAGCCGTGCATCTCTCCCAATGTGGGCACGGCCTGGACCACGTTTGGGTTCGCGCCCAGTACGCCGATCGCCAAGCTTCCCAGCGGGATGAATGCAGCCGCGATATGCGTTCGCATCATTCGTGCGTTCGTTGATGAAATCAGTGTTCCCGTAACGAAGGATGGAGGGGAGCACATTGACTATGTTCCCACTCAAGTGATCTGCGAGTATCTTGCTCAGATCTTTGAACCAGCGCCCGGAGCTAGGCTAGGCGGTTTGATTTATCCGAGCGCCGTGCAAGTCGGCGGAAAGAATCTCGTTGTCTTTCCAGAGGATCGGTATCTGGGAAGCTACCATGGCGTAACTTTTGTCGGCGCTGGAAAATGAAGCCTTCGGGCAACAACAAAGGTATCGCGAAGTATTTTGCCTAAAAGCAGTGAATGGATCTGCGTCGGCGACGGGGTACGCGGCGATGTTGTCGCTGGGTCAGTTAAGCCGAACCTTCTGTGCACCCACGTCCAGGATGATCTGTGAGTACATCGGTCTGGGCGCTCTTACGCAGGGAACTCAACGAAGAGGTGACTGAAGGTGAACGTGGCAAAGCCGCCGGACTGTCGCACGTGCTGCGTGTCAAAGGTGGCCAGCCCCGGAAGTTCGCGCGAAGGCGCGCGCAAATGCGCACCATTGTCATCGGGAATCATGTGCAACAGTGCAAGGATGTCATCCTTGTTCATCGCGACCATCAAGGACTGGGTATCCTTGCGATGTCGCGGCGACTCGATGATGCCCACCATCAGCCCGAACGGCTGGCGTTTAGCGTACCCGTCGTCTTCCAGGAAGCGCCCCATCCCTTCCTTGCCGTAGAACGCCTTGCGGCTGGCGGAAGTGCCCTTGAGCTTCTTCCACTCAAAGGTTAGTGACAGCCCCTCTCGATCGCTGTGGTAGATGATGTCGGTGCGGTAGCCCTTCAGCGGTTTGAGCGTGACTGGATCCAGCTTGACGGATTGATCCTCGCCACCCCAGAACCCTTCCAGCCCGACCGTGTGGGCGTTGTCTTTCAGGATTTCCTTCAGCGCCAACGTTAGCTTGGGCTCGGTTTGTGCCCAGGAGAAGTGATAGAGCTTGCGGGCGGCCAGCTCATTCCAGGTCGCCAGCATGTACTCCACCACGCGCCCGGCAGATTGCGCAGGAAAGGCCTCGCGCCACGCATCCTTCAGACTCATGTAGCCGGTCCCTGCGCTGCGCCGGCGACCAATCGTGCTGCATCCTCTGAAGCCAAACCAATGCGCCACAACCTGCACGCAAGCGGCTTGACCAGGTAAGCACGATCTTCATGCAACACGCAGATATCGCTGCTGAGAAAGAGGTTATCGACAACCTCCATAGGCATTACTCCATCCTTGGCTAACCGTGCTACCAGTGCCTCGACCGCTTCTAGCGTCTGATTCTCCACCCGTGAAGCACGAGGACCGCCGGCGCTGTGGATCTTGACCTCGATAACGCCGACTCCGCGACGGGAGAATCGGCGCCCGGCATGCACGGTTACCTCAAACTGCCCCTTACCACGGCGCGCATCACGCATGCTCATCAGTTCGCGCTGCAGCGTACGGGCATACGCCAGCAGGCCACGCTGATCCGGAGCCGATTGCCAAGGCGTCACTTCAGCGCCATTGATGCTGCTTTGGCGGCTCGGCAGTGCCCATTGCGTGATGTCGTGGACCAAGCCGACTTCCATATCACTAAGGCCCATGTAGGCCATGACCAGTTCGTAGGCCTCACTCAGATCTGGCTCTTCGGGCACCAGGATCTGGTTGATCTGGCGCTCAAGCGCACGGGAAATGGTTGCCACCCGGCGCACGATCTTGCGCCGTTCAGGCGTGTCCGGCGGCGCTACAGGCAAGGCGCTGACCTCGGCGACGGTGATGCGCTCACGCTCACTGGAGGGAGAGAACGCGGTTTGCATAGCCAAGTAGCGCACTAGCGGCGATCGCAAGTAGATCGCCAGGAAGCGCAGCATGTCCTCGTCGCCCTCCTGTCCGCAGATGGCAGCCACGGTGTGCTGAAAGGAAAAGGCGCCCTCGGCGTAGGTTGCACGCATCTCCAGATCGCCAGACAGTCCGTCCGGGAAGAGCACACGAGGACCGCTGTAGATGGTTCCCTCGTGCGCCCCATAGGTGGTGACCGAGTCGATTTCCTTGGGGAAGCGGCTCAGCGAGGTCTCGGGCAACACCGGCCAATGGCGGGGGATTGCCCGTGCATTGAGGTAGGGCATCTTGCGAAAGCGGGCGGGACTGAGCTTCTCGGCGCTGCGGTCGGTCTTATGAAAGCCTTTACCGATGCGCCACTCGCGAGCCTCGGCCAACGCACCGATCGTCCCTTCACGCAACAGCTTGCGCACCAAGCGCACGTCGGCCTCCGTGCCCCAGGTGCGATGCCGAAGCACGGCGTTGTCCTGGATCAGGTCCTGGGTCTGCACGCGTGCTCGATCACTGGTGTGCAAAGTCAGCCGGCCGAAGGCAAGGCTGATGTCAACCTTGGGCACCCAATAGTCAAAGACCTCCGTCACCGGCACCACCGGCCGTGCGTCGGGATGGCGAGGATGGGCCACAACCACCACACAGCCATGGTCAGCAGCAGCGAACAGCTGTCGCCGCATGTCGCCAAAATTGACGATGCGCTCCGGTCGCACACGACTGAGCCAGTCAACCAGGAAGGGACGACTGGTCGGCGCCAACAGCAAGCTGGCTGGCAGAATCAGGACCAGGCGACCGGCCTGCTTGACCGAGTCCACGGCCCGCTGCGCGTAGGCGGCGGCTATCTGGCGGCGCACCAGCGCCCGTCCAGCGCGTTCGGCCCACGCCTCGTAGCTCAGCGCCCCCTGACCCTTGCCTGACAGTGCGGGCTCGCTCCACGGCGGATTGGACAGCAAAATCGAGAACGATGCCTTGCCGGCGAACGGATTGGCTGCGGCGAAGAAATCCCCTGACTTGCCAGCAATCAAGTTGCTGCCCAGCAACTCGGGCAGCTTGACGGCCGGATCACTGGTCAGCTCGGCCAGGTCGCGAGGCACCAAGTCCTCAAGCAAGGACAGATACAGACTGAAGGCCGTGACCCGACAGGCCGGCTCGGACAGATCCGAGCCGAAGATGCGGGCCTTGAGCAACTCGATCCGTTCGCTCAACGGCAGAGGAGCGCTGCGTCCGGCCTGGGCGTGCCCGAGCATGCGACGGAAGGCTGTGGTCAGCAGAATGCCCGAGCCGCACGCTCCATCAAAAACGGTTTCCTGCGACGGATCGGCGATGCCCTCGAAGGCCATATCCACGGTGAGCTGTGCCAGGTGGCGAGGCGTATAGAACGCGCCCAGCGCATCACGCTCCTCGCCCAAAAAGGTCTCGTAGATGCCCGAGAGCAACTCCACGGGAATGAAGCGAAAGTCGTAGTTCCACAACGAACCCTGGCCGGTGTGAAGGTCTACGCGCGCCATGAAACGATGCAGCACATCGAACGCCGCTACAGGCAGCGAGATCCATCCGGCTTCCTTGGCGACCTTCGCGGCCAGGAAGTCGCCATTGAAGTCCGCCTTGAGGCGCGTGAACAGCGCAATCAATCCCTGACGGTCTTCTGCTTCGATAAGCGCGGCCAGTTCGCCCACGCCGCGGTCCTGCCGATAGACATCGCTGATGACGCCGCGATGCTCCAAGTAAGAGACAAACAGCACCTGACCAATCAGGTACTGGGCGGCCTCTTTCGGTAAGCCCTGTTCGCGCAGCAACTGCACTGCCGCGCCTAGGTTGCGCAGCAGGTCATGATCAACGCGCTGTTCGGCACTGAACCAAGCCGGCACACGCTGGGCGATGTCGCCGGACTGGATGTCCTTGGCCGACCAACGGCCATCGGAGCTTGCAGCATCCAGCGCGAGCGCGATCGGCTTCTCATCACGCTGGGGCGAGTACGCACTGGCCGTGTCGTTTCCGACCTCAAGCACGATGGTGACCAGGTTCTGGTTCCAGATCCGCTGGCGGATCGCATCGATGCTCACGCCCGGCATGTTCTCGATGAATGCCACCGTGGGCGTGCCATCGACGTCGAACACGGCTTTGGCACGAATCAGGCCATCAGGCGCGAGCAGCGCACGAAGCTCGGTCGCATAGCGATGCGTGGCCGGCACATGTTCGCCGGCACGGAACAACGACGCGCCGTGCTGGGCGTAGCCGAGCTCGTGCAGCCAATGCTCAGTCCGTGCCTGTTCCATATCGTAGAGCCTAACCTGATGTCTCCCGACTATACCACATTAAATATGTATTGCAATGTGAATGCGGATAGTACATATAATGTGGACTATGAAGCCTGACCGCCAAGCCTTGGAGTCGTTGCCCTATGCGCAGCGGCAACGTCTGCAATTCGTAGAGTCGGTTGCCCAGTGGGAGGGAGTAGTCCAGCGCCAGCGCGTATGCGAGGTTTTCGATGTGTCCGCAAATCACGTCACACGCGACCTATCGCTCTATCGCTCGCTCAGCCCTGGAAATCTTGAGTACGATGTCTCGCGCAGGGCCTATCGCCCTACGGCCAAATTCCGTCCACTGTTTGCACTGGGAAGCGCCGACGAGTACTTGGCACTGCTCAAGCTCAGCCTCGAAACGCAGGCGCGCGCGGGCATTCCGACTTGGGCGGAGGGCATTCCTATCGTGGGGTTGCCGATGCCGCAGGGGGCGATCAACGGGCAGGTGCTCCGCGTCCTAACTAACACCCTGCGCGAGGGCGCTGGCGCCCAGATCGTCTACCAATCGCTGCGAACCCCTGAACCCACCGCTCGTCTGATCTGGCCTCACCACCTCGTGCACGTAGCCGGTCGCTGGCACGTACGGGCTTACGATGCCAAGCGCGAACGATTCGCTGATCTGGTGGTCGCGCGCATCACAGAAGCCTCATCCTCAGAGCAAGGCACGCCCGCGCAGGCCGCGCGCGATACGGAGTGGGAGACTGAGGCCACCGTAGAGGTGGTGCCCAATCCCAAGCTGTCTTCAGCCCAGCAGGCCATCATCGCGCGGGAGTGGGGTATGACCCTGACCCGACAGCAATGGTTATGGCCAGCCAAGATGCGGCGGGCCTTGATCCCTTACTTCCTTGAGCAGCACCATCTGCGACGGCCGGCTGCGCGCGCGCCCGTCATTGCTCGCAATCTGGACTCACTGCAGATCAGATCCTTTGAGGATCCGGAAGGCTAAGCACCTGCCAGAATGTCTTCGAGGGCGTAAGCCCTGTCTGCCAACCCAAGGCGCTGGGCGGGCGTCTTCTTGTCCTGTTGTCCCGCGTGATGAAAATTGTAGGAGACCCTCAGCAGGTCCAGCACTGCTTCCACTACCCAAGGTCGATAGGGGTTATTGCCCATGAATGTGCGTCCCGAGGCGCTGGCGCTGCTGATCGGACGTTCCAGCAGCGATTGGCGCCGACGCAGTACCATGAAGAAGCGATCTATGCCGTGCAGGCTGCCCCACAGGTGCAGATCGGCGCGCCGGGCATTGGTCAAGTCGGGGCGATCGGTCAGGTGCAGCAAAGACTTCTCAGGCTCACCTTGATTCGGCGATGGATGATCCATCCACCGATCCTGCCAGCGCTCCACGAAGCCTCGACGGGACAGGTGCTCTTCGAGGAAGCACCGGCTCGCCGCCTTCGGCTCGATGCCGCGCTCCTTGGCAAATCTGGCCATCCTCTGCTTGGCTTGAGCCACAGCCAAGCTCTTCATATCGATGGTCATGTCCTTGTTAATGCGCACCTGGAAGGTGTCCGCACGCCCGTCCACGATCCTCTCACGAAATGCGGTATGCGCAGCAGCCCGAAGCCCCGGATCAAGATCCATGTAGAGCGCCACGTGCGGACTGCCTGCTGTGAGTTGGGCAATCAGGTGAAGATGGCCGAAGATGCTGTAGTCATCACGCACCTTCATGCCACGGCCCGGCAGTTTCGTGTCATCTCCGCCCCACTTCGGGGACTGAATTTCCTCATCCAACTCGGCGACCGCTACTCCACGTTTCTTGGCCGCGCCATAGCGACGGCGCTGGATCATCTGCTGGGAATTCCAGTCACGCTTGAGCCAAAGCCGTGCGAAGGTCCTGAAAGGCGGCAGAATGCTGTAGTCATCGCACTCCAATGCCGCAAGTTCGATATCGCCAGGATCCAGTCGGCTGTCATAGTCTAGGTGCATGCCGAAAACATAGGACGATCGATTGTCCGCGGTACCCACGCCATGAAGGCGGGTGTTTCTGCGATCCGCACTGGTGCCCCAATTCAGCAAGTAGTCCTGCCGGTCAGTCGACAACAGCAACGGAGGGAGCGCTTTGCCCTGGAGCAGCTGACCTTCCTGCTCGCGGGAGAAGGCGCGCGCGCGCTCCGCAATGAACTCCAGCTTGGCGTAGAGCGTCTGCGGCCCGATCCCTGCCGTCTCACAGATGCGACGCATGGGCATCTTGTTGATCAGCAGGCGGTAAACCAAGGCATTGACTTCGGGCCTCTTCTGCCGAGGCGTGCTCGACGTGGGGATGGAGAATAGCCTTGTGCACTGTTTGCATCGGAATCGACGGGAGCCCGCCGAGGTGCTGCCAAACCCCTGGTACAGCTTGGGGTGGGTACTGACGGCCTTACCCCAATGAGCACACTCCTGGTCAGGACAGCCAGGCTCCGGGATGGGAGCAAGGTAGGCGCTCAGCCTCGCCAGTTCCTCCGCCACCGCCAGATTGCTCTTGAGTGGGAAGGACTCCTTGCACAGGCCACATGTGGCGGTAGGCATCAGCGCGCCAGCACCGCCGGTCATCACGTACGCAGGGTCTTGGGCCGCAGCGCTCCTATTACGCCGGTCTCGCTCGCCCGGGGTGACGCCAAAGTTCGTGCACAGGGTGTTCCGACAATAGTTCACCTGCAGGCCGGCCACCTCAATGGGCACCCGGCTGGGCCGTCGCAATTTCTCAATTTCCAAGAAAAATCAGCCCCACTGCCTGCTATGGGGCTGATTTTAACGCCTGGGCGTATCAACAGATAGTCGGAACGGCTAGCGCCATAGCGGGGCCTTTTGTTTCCCGGGTCACTTCTTCTTGCGGACGAAGCCGTAGATCACCAGCAGCAGGATGGCGCCGATCACCGAAGCAATGAAGCCGGTCGGTTCGCCGGGGCTGTACCAGCCCAGTGCGCCGCCGATAAAGCGGGCCAGGAGCGCGCCCAGTATGCCGAGCACGATGGTCATGAAGAAGCCGAGCTTGTCGTCGCCGGGTTTCAGCGCGCGTGCGAGCAGGCCGGCGAGGAAGCCGATCAGCAGGGTCCAGAGAATACCGCCACCAAAAATCTGTTCCATCGAATCGCTCCGGTTGGGAAGGTGTGGGGCGATGCGAGCCTAGCAGGCCTCAGTCTGGTGGGCTATCCCCGCGCATCGTGAACACAAGAACGCCGGGTTTCCCCGGCGTTTCTCATGCCTCAATCTGCCAGCCGATCAGCAGCAGCCGTGATCGCCGTGCTGCTCGCCGCCGGCCACGGCCGCCACGCCCGTCGTTTCGCCGCGCACGCTGGCGGCATGATGTTCGGCGACCACGCGCGCCACGCAGGCGGTGACCTTCTTGCCCATCGGGATGTGCAGGAATTCGTTCGGGCCGTGCGCGTTGGAATGCGGGCCGAGCACGCCGGTGATCATGAACTGCGCACCGGGGAACTTCTCGCCGAGCATGCCCATGAAGGGAATCGTGCCGCCTTCGCCCATGTACATCGCGGGCTTGCCGAAGAACTCACGGCTGGACGCATCAATGGCGTTCTCCAGCCAGGGCGACATCGCAGGCGCGTTCCAGCCCGTACTGGCTTTCTCCAGGTCCAGGCTGACCTGCGCACCGTTGGGCGGATCCTTTTCCAGCAGTTCCTTCAGCAACTGGCCGGCCTGCTTGCCTTCCAGGGTCGGCGGCAGGCGCAGCGACAGTTTCACCGACGTGTGCGGGCGCAGCACGTTGCCCGCCGAGGACAACGGCGGCATGCCGTCGACGCCGGTGACGGACAGGGCGGGGCGCCACGTGCGGTTGAGCACCAATTCGGCGAGGTCTTCCGCCATCGGCGTCATGCCGGGCAGGAACGGGAACTTGTCGAACACCGCCGTATCCAGCACGCGCGCGGCCTCCTGCGCCTGGGCCAAGCGGGCGGCCGGAATTTCCACCTGTAGACCATCCGGCAGGATGCGGCCGGTCTGCTCGTCTTCCAGACGCGACAGCAACTGGCGCAGCAGGCGGAAGCTGGAAGGCACGACGCCGGACGCATCTCCCGAGTGCACGCCTTCCTCGAGTACCTTGACCGTGAAGTTGCCGCCGGCCAGGCCACGCAGCGAGGTCGTGCACCACAGTTGCTCATAGTTGCCGCAACCAGAGTCCAGGCACACGACCAGTGAGGGCTTGCCGATGCGGTCGGCAAGGTGGTCGACGTAGGCGGGCAGGTCGTAGCTGCCGGATTCCTCGCAGGCTTCGATCAGCACCACACAGCGTGCATGCGGCACGCCTTGGTGTTGCAGCGCCTGGATGGCGGCCAGCGAACCGAAGATCGCGTAGCCGTCGTCGGCGCCGCCGCGGCCGTACAGCTTGTCGCCCTTGATGACCGGCACCCATGGTCCCAGGTCGTCGTCCCAGCCGGTCATCTCCGGCTGCTTGTCCAGGTGACCGTACAGCAACACCGTGTCGGCGCCGGTCTCCGGGCCAGTGGCCGGAATCTCGATGAAGATCAGTGGGGTGCGACCTTCCAGCCTGACGACCTCCACCTGCATGCCGGGCACCGACTGGGCCTTGGCCCAGCGTTCCATCAGCTGCACCGCCTGCTCCATGTAGCCATTAGCAACCCAATCCTTGTCGAACATCGGTGACTTGTTCGGGATCCGGATGTATTCGACCAACTGCGGGACGATCTCGTCATCCCATTTCTCGGCAACGTATCGGTCGACTTTGGCGGTATCCATGGCAACTCCGGGCACTGAATGCGGTGACCCCCCATTCTACGCCCCGGCGGGTAGGACTTTTCCTACATCGCGACGGGGGGTTTACGGGCAGACCCGCGCGCTCCGGGGCGATACCTTGGTTGCCGTGGGCGCTGGAGACTTTCCACACCGTCGCAGGCGACGGGAACATGGCGGATACGGCGACGCGTCCGTCATCCATGGAGAGTCCAACGTCACAAGGAGAGTCGTCATGAAGTCGTTCATCCAGTTTGCCAAGGCCATCGCGCTGTCGTTGCTGTTGGTCGTGCCGGCGCTGGCGGCGGAGAAGGTCAACATCAATACGGCCGACGCCGCCGCGCTGGACCGGGTACTGGTCGGCGTGGGGCCATCCAAGGCTGCTGCGATCGTGGAGTACCGCAAGACCAATGGTCCGTTCAAGAGCGCTGAAGAATTGGCCATGGTGAAGGGCATCGGCCTGAGTCTGGTGGAGCAGAACCGGGACCGGATCGAACTGCGCAGTGGCGCGGCGCAAGCCAAGCCTGCTGCCGCGAGCGCAGCCAAGCCGAAGCCGGTGGCCAGGCGTTGATCAATTCTCGCGCGAGGCAGCTCCACAGGACGTGGACACCTCGCGCAGGGGGCAGGAGGCCGGGGGGAACCAGGCAGGATGCCGACAAGGACGTACCTATCGCGCGATGAATGCGCAAGGGCCAGGCTGGAGCCTGGCGCCAGGCAGGAGGCCGACACGGAGGTAAACATCGCCCGGGCGCGCGAAACGCGTCCGGGCGATGTGCTTTCCGGGGGGGGTATGCGTCGACATGGGTGGCGATTCCGATAGCGCTAGAATCGCGCTTCGGATTCGGGGGTCCCATGTTCGATAGATCGCACGTCATTCCAGCGAATGAGTATCGGCGCGAGCGCTGGAAGAACAGCCTGGGATGGACGCGCGAGATCGTGCGGGTTCCCGACGATGCCGCTTGGCATTGGCGGTTATCGATCGCGGAGATCGAGCGTGATGCGGCGTTCTCGTCATTCCCTGGCATCGATCGGGAGCTGGTACTGCTGAGCGGAAACGGACTTCGTCTGCGCTTCGAGGATGGCCGATGTGTTGAGCTGTTACCTCCACACGAGCGCACCCGTTTCCGCGGCGAAGAGGGCGTGATAGGTGAGCTCGTCGACGGAATCACCCACGATTTCAACCTGATGTGGCGGCGCGATACGGTGCGTGCGGAACTGTTCCACCGCCCGCTGGTCGGTCCGATGCTGTTCTTCGCCGAGCCTGGCGTTACCTGGGCTATTCATCTGCTCGCCGGGCAGGCCGAGTTCGACGTGGTGGACGATCTGCCGGCGCTATGGAGCGGGGATACCGCGCTGCTCGTCTCTACTGAGGGCCGCAAGCGTTACGCACTGCATGGCGGGGGGGAGTTGCTCGCCATTCGCATCCAAACACTCGCGGCGGACGATATTTCGCCTTGATGGCGGGTCAGTAGACGTCGCGACGATAACGGCCCGCGGTCAGCAGGTCTTCCACCTGCGCGTCGCCCAACATATCGCGCAACACCTGGTCAACGCCGGGCGCCATGCCCTCCAGGCTGCCGCAGACATAGAGCGCTGCGCCGGCACCGATCCAATCGCGCAGCGTCTCGGTATGCGCCCGCAGTGCGTGCTGTACATAGCGATGCGGGTCGCCATCTCGGGAGAACACGAGGTCCAGCCGTTCCAGGTGTCCATCCGCCTGCCAGCGTTCGAGTTCGTCGCGATGGAAATAGTCGTGCGCCCGTTGTCGTTCGCCGAACAACAACCAGTTGCGATGAGCGCCCGCGTGCGAACGCGCGCGCAGATGCGCGCGCAGTCCTGCCAGTCCGGTGCCGTTGCCGATCAGGATCATCGGTACGTTTGCGGACGGTGCGTGGAAGTTGGGGTTGCGGCGGATACGCAACGCGATGCCATCGCCGAGTGCCGCGCGTTGGCAAAGCCAACCGCTTCCCAAACCGGGTGAGCCGTCATCGCGCATCATCAGGCGTACGAGCAGCTGCAACGTACCGTCCGTTGGGATCGAGGCGATCGAGTACTCGCGGTGCGGAAGCGGCAATGCGGCGTCCGCCAATGACTGCGGCGTGGTGTCTGGTGAAGTGAGCGTCGCCGACGGCCATTGGCTGCGCGCGATCACATCCGCGAGGGTGAAGGTCTCGTCTTGCCAAGTCACGCGCGCTTCCGGTGGAAGACCTCGCGATGCGAGGAAAGCGTCGACGTCCGCGCGGGCATGCCGTGGACCGATCTCGACGATATCGCCAGCCGTCCAATCAGGCGCCGTTCCTGAAGGAGGCGCAAGGGCGAGATGGAAGGCGCTGCCGCCGATACTGCCGGGATTGAGCTCCAGGCGTTCGACCAGTGTCCAGTTTGAGTATCGAGGTGCATCCCAGTCGGGCAGGTCGGTGCCACCGCTGATCTGCCCCAGGTGATGCTGCCAGTGGCGGAGCGCGCCATCGTCGGCGTTGTCGACTTCGACGAGATCGAACAAGGGCTGTGCGGCGTGCCGACGCAGCCAGTCGTCGAGTTGATGGCCGAAGGCGCAGAAATGCTGGTATTCCCGGTCGCCCAACGCAAGAACGGCATAACGCAGGTTGGCCAGCGTGGCGGATTTCCCCATCACCGAGCGCACGAAACCCAATGCCGGGTCCGGCGGATCGCCCTCGCCGGTCGTGCTGACGATGAACAACGCCTGCCTGATGGCGGCCAATCGTTCGCCATCCAGGTGTTCCAGCGCCGCGCGCTGCACCGGCATGCCCGCCGTGTGGAGCGAGGCCGCGGTCAGGTCCGCCAGCTCGAGAGCGAAGCCGGTCTGGCTGGCGTGCACCACCCATGTCGCATCATGCGACACGGCATCGCCGGGCAACATCGCGCGATCCCGCCGGTGTGCAAACCACAGCCATCCTGCCGTCAGGCCGACATAGGCGAGCAACGCCACGCCCGCCGCGGCCCACCGGCTTGTCGCGGGCGTCGCCAGCCACCAATCGCCGCCCTGCCAAGACGCCATGAGTCCGCCGGCCGCAGCCAACGCCAGCAGCGCGATGCCATTGCCCGCGCGAGCGCGGAGGCCGGATCCGGCAGGTGGCGGACTCATGGGTCGAGATGCCGTTCGAAGGCGGGTGTTGCGCGCTCCAGTAGACCTTCGGGCGTCCGTTCGAGGAAGCGTGCGGCAAGGCCGAGCGCAGAGGCATGTGCCAGGCCTGCATCGGTGCCCATCACGGTCAGCGCCGTCGCCCAGGCATCGGCGTGCATCGCCGTCTCCGCGACGACCGTGACAGCCGCTGCGACATCATGGACCGGGGCACCGGTGCGCGGATCGATGGTGTGCGAATAGCGGGTACCGTCACGCTCATAGGCGTGCCAACGATCGCCCGACGTCGCGACCGCTACGCCGTCCAGAACCAGCACGCGGGGCTCCAGCCCCTCGTTGTCGGCTTCTTCGTCGGGAGAAGACTCGACCAGCACCCGCCACGGTTGTCCATCGACCTTGCGGCCGTAACCGTAGAGTTCGCCGCCGACTTCGACGAGGGCGCTCTCGATGCCGCGCTGGCGCAGCAGCGAAGCCACCAGGTCGACGCCATAGCCCTTGGCGATGGCCGAGAGGTCAAGGGTGATGCCGCCGCGCTGGAGCGCGCGACCGGCCACTTGATCGAGCGACAGTTGCTTCCAGCCGACACTCCTCCGTGCATGCGCAAGCGCAGCATCGGACGGGCGCGCGCGGACACCGGCGTGCGCGCCGAAACCCCACGCGGCGACAAGCGGCGACACGGTGGGGTCGAAAGCGCCGTCGCTACGCGCGGCGACGTCCAGTGCGGCGGCGAGCACGTTGGCGAAGTCTTCGGGCAACGGGAACCACGTGCCGGCATCCGCACGATTGAAGCGGTTGATGTCCGAATCCGGCTCCCAGGTGCTCATCTGCGCCACCACGCGATCCAGCCGCGATTGCACGGCATCATGCAAGGCGTGGAGATCCCAGCGAGCAGACGTGTGGAAGCGCACGGACCAGGTCGTGCCCATCGTCTGCCCATGCAGGGCCTGCGCGGGCACGTTCGGTGCAGGAGGAGTGGGGAGAGTCGCGTTCATGCCGAAACGCCGCCGGATCGGATCCGGCGGCGCGGTGCGGATTACTGCGGCAGCACTTCCAGCGTGGCCACGTAGCTCAGGCGACGCTGCTTGGCCTGCGGGATCGTGGTCTTGGTGTCTTCCGTGCCGGTTTCCAGCCAATACATGCCGGCTTCCGGCCACGTCACGCTGAATTCGCCGTTGGCGTCGGTGGTGACCTTGATCTCTTCCTGCGCATTGCGATAACGGGTGCCACCGCGGGTGATCTCGAACTCGAGCCCGGCGGCGGGTTTGCCATCGACCAGCATCTTGAACTTCGCCGCTTCACCGGCGAACAGATCGTTGGGGTGCGTCACCGGAACCAGTTCGAGACCTTCACCCGTCGCCGTCAGCGCGGTGTCGTTCGGCGAGCCGTTGGTCACGAAGGTTTCGACGCGACCAAGCGACTGCGAGACCTGCAGGTTCTTCGCGTCCTTCGGCACCTTGGTGGCGAGGTCTTCGGGCTTGGCGCCGCGCAGGCCGGCCGGCTTGCCGTCAGCGCCCTCCCAACGGACCATCAGGCCCTTGTTGACGGTCGCGATGCGGTAGGTGCCCTGCTGCTTCAGTTCGACATCGAACACGGTGCGGTATTTGCCGGTGGCGAGGTTCTGCGCTTCCGCGGCGCTGCCGTCCGGCGCAGTGATGACCAGGCCTTCGGTGCGCAGCGGCACATGGTTGAAATAGAACAGGTCGTTGGACACGGCAGCATCGACCGTGATCCACGGGTTGGTGCCGGCGATGACCGTCTGCGACGGCATCATCCAGGCTTTGTGCGCCAGGGCGCTGGCGGGAATGACGGAGGCCAGGGCGATGGCCACGGCGAGGGAACGCTTCATCGGAATCTCCAGCTGCGTACGTGGAAGGGAATCAGGGCTTGACGGTCAGCGTGACGGCACCGAGTTCGGTGGTGCCCTGCGCCTTGCCAGTCTGTGGCGGTTTCTTGGCCGGCCAGCTGAAGGGGATCTTCAGCAGCTCGCGGCCGCCGACTTCGCGCGCAGCTTCGACGACGAGGGTGTACTCACCCGGCGCCAGTTTGGCGAGTTCGGGCTGCTTGTCGGTAAAGCTCAGCGCATGCTTGCCCACCGGCTTGGTCGGACCCGTCACGCCATCCACCGGCACCTTCAACGTGCGCCCGGACTTGCGCCACCACTGGCGCATGTCGGGCAGCCACTTCGTGCCATGGCCTTCGGCGGTATCGCGTTGCTGGTACCAGACCGACAGATTGGCGGCGACCTTCTGGTCCGCGCCCTCGACCCAGATCGCCACGTAAGGACGGTGGTACTCGGCGACATTGAGCTTGGGAACTTCGACGCTGATGTCCAGGGTGGCGGCATACGCCGGCGTGGCCAGCAGGCCGCTGAGCGCGATGGTCAGCGTGGTGTGGACGGCGATCTTCGACATGCGGTCACTCGTGGGTTCGTGGAAGGGGGTCAATGGATGAAGAGCAGGGCGATCAGCAGCGGTACCAGCAGGCCCAGGCCGACCATCGGCCAGGTCATGCGGCGCTGGCGCCCGTGCAGGTAGAGCAGGAACAGGCCGGTGATGCAGAACACCAGGCAGGCGACCGCGAAGATGTCCAGGAACCAGCTCCACGCGGTGCCGGCATTGCGGCCCTTGTGCAGGTCGTTGAAGTAGGAGATCCAGCCGCGGTTCGTGCGCTCGAACTCCACGGCGCCGGTTTCACGATCGATGCTCAGCCAGGCGTCGGTACCCGGGCCGGGCATCGAGAGATAGACCTCGACATCGGACCATTCGGCCTGCCGTGCGCCGATGGCGATCGCGAGTTCGTCTTCCAGCCAGCCCGCGACGGGCGGGGGAAGCGGCGCATTGCCTTCCTGCCGGTCGCCCAGGCCCGCGAGCACCGTCGCCGGCAGCGTGGCCGTGCGGTTGCTGACCTCGGGCTTGGCCTCGATCCGCGCCGCGTGGTTGAGCGTGATGCCGGTGATCGTGAACAACAGCATCCCCACCAGGCAGACTGCCGAGCTGATCCAGTGCCACTGGTGCAGCGTGCGCAGCCAGAAGCCGCGGCGTTGCTGTTGCAGGGCAGGGGAGGCGGTTGGGGACAAACAGGGTCTCGATAGCGTGGAAGCAGGGCGGCCATTACATCACAGATGAGAATGGCTCTCAATTGAAGGGCGTTCCCCTCCCGGCCCGGAGGGGAACGCGCCGAGACGTCAGAAGTTGACGTTGAAGCTCAACCAGACGCTGCGTGCCTTGTCCTTGTTGTTGTAGTCGTCCTGGGCCGAAAGCGTGTAGGTGCCGTCGTTGTTGTCGACGAACGAGTACTCGTAGCTGGTGAAGTCGCGGTCGAGCAGGTTGTTGATGCGGGCATTGATCGTCAGCCAGTCGGTGGCCTTGTACGCAGCGCCAAGGTGGAACACTTCATAGTCCTTCCAGTACTGCGGGGCGCCGGTGACGGCGTCCACGCCGCGATAGCGCTTGGAGCGGACTTCCGCGCTCAGGAACAGGTTGAACCTGTCGGTCGTCTGCCAATCGAGCGTGGCGTTGGCCATGTGCTTGGCGCTGTTGCCCAGCGGAAGGCCGCGCGACGGACCACTCTTCTGCTCGCTGTCCGTGTAGGTGTAGTTGGCCCGGAGCCCGAACCGCTCGCTGATCTGCCAGCGTCCGGCCAGCTCGGCGCCCTGCACTACGGCCTCGTCGATGTTCACCGGCACGCTGCCGCTGACATAACCGAGGTCGGCGTACTCGCCGGTGGGGCAGGCCAGCGCCAGTCCCACACCGCAGCTCTCGGTGGAGAGCTTGTCGTCGAATTCGTTGCGGAAAACGGTCGCGTTGAAGCCATGCCCATCCGGGTGCTGCCAGTACAAGGCCAGTTCCGTGCTGGTGCTGGTTTCCGGTTGCAGGTCGGGGTTGCCGAACAACGGCGTCGTGCCTTGGCCGCCAAAGCCGATGATGCCGTCGTACAACTGGGTGGTTTTCGGCGTCTTGAAGCCGGTGCTGATGCCGCCCTTCACCGTCCACTGGTCGCTAACCGTGTAGACGCCGTACAAGCGCGGGCTGAGGTGGTCCCCGAATACTTCATGGTCGTCGTAGCGCAAGCCGGCGGTGATCGCCAGCGGCTCGGTCACGCGCCAGGTGTCTTCAGCGAACACCGAGTACATGTTGTGCTCCTGCACCGCGCTCGGGGTGCCAGCCTCCATGCCGAAGACGCCGTCCTCCAGTTCGCCCCGGATCACCTGCGTGCCCAACACCAACGTGTGGTCGCCACGCCACTGCCACGGCATGTCCACCTTGGCATCCAGCGTGTACTGGCGGCTCTCCAGGGTGCGCTTGGGTCGCGGCAGGAAAGTCGATTCCGCCAGCGCGCGCCGATCGGCCAGGCTCATGCCCGCGTAGGCGCCCGTGCCATCGATCATCGCCAGCAGTTGTTCGCGCTCGGCCACGGTGAAGGGCAGCGTACGGCCGTCGTTGTTGGTGGCGATGTGCGCAAGCGAGACGAGGCTGTTGCCGAACGCCCACGTGCCCTCGTGCGTGAGCGACCAGCTTTCACGCGTGAATTCCTGGGTGGGGCCGTAGCCCACGCGCGGATTCGCACGCCGTCCCCAGGTGCCGCCATTGGCGGCGCAGGTACTGGCGTTCGTGCCGACCGCGCCAAGGCAGGCATTACCTGCGGACCAGATGCTGGCGATGCTGTCGACGGTGCCGACCGGATATTCCTCTGCCCCCGAGTCGTTGATCTTGGTGCTGTTGTCGTATTCCTGGCGCGAGGTGTCGTAATCGAACGTCAGGGTCTGGTTGTCCGATAGCGTCCAATCCAGGCTGAAACCGCCGGCCTTGTTGGTGTTGTCGACCGTCTTGCCACCGCTGCCGAAACCCAGGGGCCGGGTGTGGGTGACGCCGGCCGGATCGGTCACCGGGGCATACACCGGATTCGACGCATCGCGCTCATACCAGCTGCCGCGCGCGCTGAAGTCCAGCACGCCACGGACGAGCGGACCCGTGACGTAGAAATCCACCGTGGTGTCGTCGCCGAACTGGTCGTCGGTCTCGAAGGTGCGGCCGATCGTGGCCGAGGCGCTCCACGTGTCCAGGTTCTTCTTGGTGATCACGTTGATCACGCCGCCCATCGCATCCGCACCGTAGAGCGTGGACATCGGGCCGCGGATCACTTCGATGCGCTCGATCGCATCCAGCGGTGGGATGTGGTTGAACTGGTTGCCGGCGAAGTTGTTCGGGTAGATATCGCCATGGTTGTTCTGGCGCTTGCCGTTGACCAGGATCAGCGTGTAGTCCGAACCCATGCCGCGCATGGAAATCGAGCCTTGGCCGGTCTTGTCGCGCGTTTCGCCCACGTCGACGCCTTCCAGGTCGCGCACGGCATCCAGCAGGCTCATGTAGGGGCGCTTGGCGAGTTCTTCGCGCGTGATCACGCTGATGCTCGCGGGCGCGTCGGTGATTTTCTGTTCGAAGCCAGAGGCGGTCACCACCACGGTATCGAGCGTGTTGGCACCGGACGCATCCGGTGCGGTCTGGGCGACGACGGGCGCGGTCGCGAGGGCAAGCAGGGCGAGGGCAAGGCGGTTGCGGCGCAGCGGCGCGCGCACGGACGTACGAGTGACGTTCATGGGGTCTATAGGAGGGATGAAAGGAGGGGGCAGCCGTTATGCGGATGCGCGGCCGTGGAGAGCGAGGTACAGAGACGGCCTCATGCGGGCCGGACGATGCGGATCAGGCAGCCGGAGGCGCCTGTCCGTGATGGAGGCTCAGCGAGGGATCGATTCTCAGCGGCGCACCCTGCGCGTTCAGGCGTCGCCGGGATGCTTGCGAACTCGTATCCGACGGCGTTGGTGAAGCCTGCAGATGGAAAGCAGTGCCCTGCGGCTGGCCTGCTGCGCGTTGGGTCAGCACCTTGAGTGCCGTCAGCCGCGCCTTCTTCGCTGGCGTCTCGCGGTGCTGCTCTTCGCGCGGCTCGTCGGGGGTGTGGATGTCGTGAAAGACGAAGACCGGCGTGCTGGACGCTTCGACGACCATGCCTCCCGCGAAGCCGGAGGAGGCGGGGAGGTATGCGCCGAGCAGCGTGGCCAGACCCACGACCAGGACCGCCCAAACCACCATCCAGCGCCACGGCGAATGCGCCATGTCCGGGATGTGCAGGTCTAACGGCTTGTTAGGCAGCTGGTTCAAGAATGTCCCCGTGGCACGCCATATCGGCGGGCCGTAATGAACATTCTAAATGAGAATACTTATCAAGTGCAAACGAGGTTGGATCTTGTTTGCGCCGGTCAGGTCTCGGCCCACTGCCTGAGCAGGTTGTGATACACGCCGGTCAGTTGCACCAGCGCAGGGTGCTCGGGCACGTCGGCAGTCAGGCGACGGATGGAGACATCCAGTTCGAACATGAGCCGGCGGTGGCCATCGTCGCGCACCATGCTCTGCAGCCAGAAGAACGAAGCCACGCGCGCGCCACGCGTCACCGGCGTCACCCGATGCAGGCTGGTGCCGGGGTAGAGCACCATGTGGCCGGCCGGAAGCTTCACGCTCTGGGTGCCGAAGGTGTCCTCGATGATCAGTTCGCCGCCGTCGTAGTCTTCCGGTGCACTCAGGAAGAGCGTGGCGGAAAGATCCGTGCGCACGGGGTCCACGCCGCCGCGGCTGCGGTCGTAGCGGATCGCATTGTCGACGTGGTACCCGAAGGACTGGCCACCGTCGTAGCGATTGAACAGCGGCGGATAGATGCGCCTCGGCAGCGCCGCCGAGAAGAAGGTGCTGTTGCGCGAGAGCGCGTCCAGGATCAGCGCACCGACGTCACGCGCGGCCGGTGAATCCTCTGGCAATTGCGCGTTGTCCTTTGCCTTGGCCGACTGGTAGCCCGCCGTGACGCGGCCGTCCGCCCAATCGGCGGCATCCAGCCGTGCCCGTGCTTGCGCGACCTGCGCGGGAGTCAGGACATCCGGAATCGCCAGCAGCATGTCGGTTCACCTCGAAAAGAAAACCCCGCCCATTGTGCATGGGCGGGGTGTGGAGCGCGTACAGCCAGACCTGCGTTCTCAGAACTTGAGCGTGGCCGTCAGGACGGCCGAGCGGCCTTCGCCGGGCGTGGCCCAGCCATTGCCGGCCGTGATCACGCCATTGGTCAGCGTGACATTGTTGCGGATGCGCGTGTAGTACTCCTCGTCGAACAGGTTGTTGAGGTTGAGCTGCAGGCTCAGGCTGTCGTTGACGCGGTAACCCACCATCGCGCGATGCACCCAGTAGGCGTCGGTCTTGTAGGGGTCCAGATCGCCCAACAGGCTGCTGTTCTGCGTGTAGAAACTACCCTGGTACGTCGCACCGTAACCGAAGGTCCAGTCGTTCAACTGGTAGGTGCTCCACAGGCTCATGGAGTGCTTCGGTGTATTGGTCAGCGGATTGCCCTTCAGCGGATCGGGGAAGATTGCCGTGTTGCCGCAATTCGCAGCGCCAGGGTTGGCGGCGCAGAATTTCGACACGCCGTGCAGCACTTCGCTGTCCAGGTAGGTGTAGTTGGCGAACAGCGACCACTCGCGGGTGATGTTGCCGGCCGCACCCAGGGCAATGCCATCAACGCGTGCCTTGCCATCCAGCGACTGCTCACCGGTGAAGTTGAGCGGGTCGGGATCGGCCACGCGGTAGTTCTGGCGTTCGTTGCGGAAGATCGCGGCAGTCAGCGCGAGGCGGGTGCCGAACAGGTCCCACTTCGTTCCCAGCTCGACATTGACGGCGGTTTCCGGATCAACCGAGCAGTTGGCCCCGCCCGTCGTGCTGGTCAGCGTGCAGGAGCCGTTGACCGATGCCTTCGACGGCGTCTTGCTGTTGGCGTAGGCGAGGTAGATGGAGCCGTTCTCGGCCGGCTTGTACACCAGGCCGGCACGATACGAGAAAAGGTTGTCGCTGTTGCCCGCCGACGGCGCGGGCGCGGTCAGGTACTGGCCGCGCGTCGCTGCCGCAGTGGAGGCCGTCCACGTGATCGTGTCGCCCTCGTTGCGCTCGTAACGCGCGCCGAGATTGAGCGCGAACTGGGGCGTGAAGTTGATCGTATCGAACAGGTAGACCGCCTGGTTGTTGAGCGAGCCCTTGGTCCTCGATGTCGCGTAGTAGTTAACAGGCCCTGTCCAGACGTTGTACGGGTTGTTGATGTCGACCAGCGGGAACGCGGTGACGGACGTGCCGGTCGAGGTGTTGAAGACGCTGCCGGTATCCAGGTCGAAGTCTTCCTTGGCGAACGACACGCCCGCGACCAGCGCGTGTTCGATCGAGCCGGTGGCGAATCGTGCCGTCAGGTCGGTCTGGCTGATGGCCATGAAGTTGCTCGTGTCTCGCACGAAGCCGCGCGGACCCGAATTGGGGTTCCACATGCCGGCGGGTGAGCAGGTCGCGCCGGTATACGGATTGGTGCCGTTGTCCAGGCACCATGCGCCCTGCAGGGCGGTGACGTTGCTCAACTGATCGACCTTTTGCAGGCGGGCGAGGCTGCGCACCGAGACCTGGTCGTTGAAGTCGTGTTCGAACAAACCCGTGAGCATGTCGATGTCGATCTGCTGCTCGGAAATGTTGCGGTATCCGAAGTAGCTCTCGCGGTCGACGCCCGGGAGCGGGCCGTCGTTGAACGGGTTGAGCGCATACGGCACGCCGTATTGCGGCAGATTGTCGTCGCTCTGGTGCAGGTAGCTCAGGGTGACGCGTGTGTCGGAGCCGAGGCCGAAGGCGATCGAGGGCGCGAAGCCCCAGCGCTGGAAGCTCTCGTGGTCGCGGCCCGGCACGTCGTTCTGGTGGACCATCGCGTTGAGGCGAACCGCGATGCCGTTCTCGAAGTCCTGATTGGTGTCGGCGGTCAAGCGGCCATACTTGTCGGTGCCGGCGCCCACGGTGAACGTGCTGAAGTCGCCTTCACGCGCCACTTTGCTGACCAGGTTGATGTTGCCGCCTACGGAGCCCGCGCCGGACATCGCCGAGTTGGCGCCGTTAACGAGCTCGATCGAATCCAGGTTGAAGTTGTCGCTGCGGGTGTACTGCGCGCTGTCGCGCACGCCGTCGGTGGTGATGTCGCTGCTGGCGGTGAAGCCGCGCAGGTTGATGCTGTCGCCATAGCCGCCGCCGCCCTCGCCAGCGCCGAAGGTGATGCCAGGCAGCGTGCTCAGAACGTCGCGCAACCCGAGCAGGTTCTGCTGCGCCATGACTTCGCTGGTCACCACGGTGATCGTCTGCGGCGTGTCGACCAGGTCTTCGGTGTACTTCGGCGAGCTGGCTTTCTGGACGCGCTCACCGTGCACCTCGACGGTATCCAGTTCCTTGGCCTGCATGGCGGCGTCAGCGGGCACGTCGCCGCCGGGCGCGGCGAGTGCAGGAGCGGTGATCGCCATGAGCAGCGCGGCGGTCAGGGGAGAGAGACGGAGGTTCATAGGCATCCTTGTGTGCTTGAGCGGATGACCCGGTGGCGAAAGCTACGGGGCAGAGGGAGAGAAAGCGGGTTCGGGCCGTGCGCGGCGTTCGGCGCGCAGCGGGAACGGGGCAACGCGCGGAAGCGCGCGGCGCCTAGACGGGAGTCAGCGAGGAGGTCCGCAGCCGCGATAGGCGGGGGATCGTGCGCGCGGACCGTCGTGCATCGGCGCAGCGAGGTAACGCCCTCCGAGAGGGCATCGCGACGTGAGGGCGCGAGTGGCGCCGGCCGCCGGTTCGGATTCTGCGGGCATCGGCAAAGCGGCGTGGTCGGCCTCGCCGTTGCTCGCACTTAGCGCAAGGTCTTCATTCGCCGCGGGCGCCGTCTGCGGGGTGTTCGTCTCGGCGGTCGCCTGCAGGGGGGCAGCGGAGAGCCCGCCCGCGAACAGCATCACGCATGCCAGGAGCAGGCAGATGACGGTCAGCAGGATAGGGCGAAGGACGCGCGGCACCGGGGCCTCGGAGGGGCGGGCTGCGGCGATCTGCCGCAGGGGTGCGACAGGATAATGAGAATGATTTGCGATTACAACAGAATGTTCACATTCTGGAGGTCAGTCGCGATCGTCCCGGGTCCAGATGCCGCCGTGCTCCAGCCGGACCGGGAATTTGACCACCGGCGAGTAGGCCGGGGCGCACAGGGCGCGACCGTCGCGGACGTCGAATCGGGCCCCGTGCAGGACGCATTCGATACTGGCCTCGGCGGGGTCGAAGTGGCCCGAGGACAACTCGAAATCCTCATGGCTGCACTTGTCTTCCAGCGCGTACAGGTCGCCATCGTGGTTCAGCACCACGATGGGCGTCCCGGTCACTTCGTCGAACACCGTCTTCAGCTCGCCGGGCAGCAGCTCGCCGGTGGCGCAGACGAAGGTCCAGGTCTCGCTCACGCGATGGCCCCCGCCAGCGGCTTCTCCAGGATCTCGAAGCGCAGATCGTCGCGCTTGGGGATGCCGTAACGCTCATCGCCATAGGGAAAGGGTTTCTTGATGCCCGTGCGCACGTAGCCGCGGCGTTCGTAGAACGCGATCAGCTCGTCACGGATGTCGATCACCGTCATCCGCATCGCGGGCAACCGCCATTCGTCGCGCGCCACGCGTTCGGCTTCCGCCAGCATGGCCTTGCCGACGCCACCGCCCTGCAGGTCGGGCCGCACGGAGAACATGCCGAAGTAGCCCGCACCCTCATCCTCCGCCACGTGCGCGCAGGCCAACAGCATGCCGTCGCGTTCGGCCAGCAGGATGCGGCTGCGGTCGCGTTCGATGTCGCGGACGAGCACGTCCGGATCGATGCGCTGGCCATCCAGCATGTCGGCTTCGGTGGTCCAGCCCTGCTTGCTGACATCACCGCGGTAGGCGGAGGTCACCAGGGCGACGAGGGCCGGAATGTCGGCGGGGACGGCGGAGCGGAAGGTCAGGGTATCCATGCCGCCCATTGTAGGGCGGCAACCCCTTTTACCCCAGCGTCAGGCCAGCAGGCTGCGCGCTTTCTTCAGGGCCGCGATGAAGCGCTCGACATCCTCGTGCGAGTTGTAGAACGCGAACGAAGCCCGCAGGGTGGCGGCGACGCCGAAGAACTGCAGCAGCGGATGCGCGCAGTGCTGGCCGGAGCGGACGGCGACACCCTCCAGGTCCAGCAGCGTGGCAAGGTCGTGCGCATGCGCCCCTTCGATCAGGAACGAGATCACCGCCGCCTTCTCGGGCGCACGGCCGAAGATGCGCAGGCCCTGGATCCGGTCCAGCTCCTCGGTGGCGTGCGCGAGCAGCTCGGCTTCGCGGGCTTCGACGTTCGCCATGCCCAGCGCATCCAGGTAGTCCACGGCTGCACCGAGCCCGATGAAACCCGCGATGTTGGGCGTGCCGGCTTCGAACTTGTGCGGCGGGTCGTTGAACACCGTGCCATCGAAGCTGACTTCCTTGATCATCTCCCCGCCGCCGATGAACGGCGGCATGGCCGGCAGGTGTTCCTTGCGCGCCCACAGCGCGCCGGTGCCGGTGGGGCCGCACATCTTGTGGCCGGTCAGCGCGTAGAAATCGCAGCCGATCGCGGCGATATCGACCGTGCGGTGCGGCACCGCCTGCGAACCATCGACGACCGTCGTGATCCCGCGCTTGCGCGCCTCGCGGCAGATCTCGCGCACCGGGTTGACCGTACCGAGCACGTTCGACGTGTGGGTGATCGCCAGTAGCTTCACGTCGCCGGTCATCGCGGCGTGCAGCGCATCGAGGTCGAGTGTGCCGTCGGCGTGGATCTCCGCGACCTTGATGATCGCGCCGGTGCGCTGGGCGACCAGTTGCCAGGGCACGATGTTGGCGTGGTGCTCCATGCGCGACACCAGGATCGTGTCGCCGGCCTTCAGGCGCGGCAGCGCCCACGAGTACGCCACGAGGTTGATCGCGAAGGTGGTGCCGCTGCACAACACCAGCTCGTCCGCGCGCACGTTGAGGAAGCGCGCCAGCGTCTTGCGGGCGCCTTCGTAGGCTTCCGTCGCCTCCGTGCCCAGCGTGTGCACTGCGCGGCTGACGTTGGCGTTGTGTTGGCGATAGAAGTCGTCGGTCGTCCGGATCACCGACACCGGCTTCTGGCCGGTGTTGGCGCTGTCCAGGTAGATGAGCGGCTTGCCGTTGACCTGCCGCGCGAGCAGGGGAAAGTCCTCGCGGACGCGAGCCCAATCGATGGCGGTGCCGGCGTCGGTCAGGACTTCTCGGTTCATCCCGCCTCCACTGCCGCCAGCGCGGCGTCCACGCGGGCGAGCAATGCATCGCGCACGTTGGCGTCTTCGATCACGCCCAGCGGCTCGCGGCAGAACGCGGTGGTCAGCAGCTGTCGCGCTTCCGGCTGGGTCAGGCCGCGCGAGCGCAGGTAGAACAAGGCATTGGTATCGAGCTGGCCGACGGTGGCGCCGTGGGCAGCCTTCACTTCGTCTGCGTGGATTTCGAGCACCGGCTGGGTGTCGATTTCGGCGTTGTCCGACAGCAGCAGGTTCTTGTTCGACAGCGCGGCGTCGGTACCGTCGGCTCCTTCGCGGATCAGGATGCCACCATGGAACACCGCACGGCCGCGCCCGGCGCCGAGTCCGCGCCAGGTCAGTTCGCAGGCGGTATCGCGCCCGATGTGGTCGATGCCCAGCCGGGTATCGACATGGCGTCGTCCACCGGCCAGCAGCACGCCGTTTGCCGCCAGGCGCGCGTTGTCGCCTTCCAGGCGCACGTTGAGCTCATGGCGGGACAATGCGCCGCCCAGTTCCAGGTCCACGCGCCGGTAATCGGCGTCGCGTGCCAGTACCGCGTCGGTGCGGAGCAGCGTGGTGGCGCGGTCGCTGTCCGTCTGCACGCGGGCGTGCGACAGCGTGGCGCCGGCAGCGAGATGTACGTGGCTGAGCGCGTTGATGAAGTGCGCGTGTGGCGTTGCGGCGAGGTGGTGCTCCACCACCGTCAGCGAGGCGCCCGCGCGCAGTTCGATCAGATTGCGCAGGTGCCAGGCGCGATCGGCTCCGTCGTCGGTGCCGATGAAGACCAGGTGGAGCGGCTTTTCGCTACGCACCTCGGCTTCGGCGCGCAGCAGCAGGCCTTCGGTCGCCAATGCGGCATTGAGACGGGCGAAGACTTCGTCGGTGCGCTCGAAACGACGCTGCAGGAAGCGCGCCGCATCGCCGCCGTCGGCGAGCGCCTCGGACAGCAGCTGCAGGCTGACGCCGTCCGGCAAATCGGTGGTCAGCGACAGCGCCACCGAGTAGCGGCCGTTGACGAACACCGCGCGCGGTGCCGGGATGTCGGCCAGCAGCATCGGGTCCAGCGACGGCAGCGCGTCGACGGCAGCGAAGCTGCGACGCTCCAGCTGGCGCAGCGAGGTGTACTTCCATGCTTCGGTGCGCGGGCCGGGCAGGCCGTCGCGCAGCGCCTCGTCGAGCACCGCGCGACGCGCGGCGTCGCCGCTGAAGCCGGCGGACAGGGAATCGAGCAGCGCGCTCATCAGGCGGCCTGCTCCGGGGCGACCCGGTCCTTGATCCAGGCGTAGCCGTGTTGTTCGAGTTCCAGCGCCAGTTCCGGGCCGCCGGTCTCGACGATGCGGCCGCCGGCCAGCACGTGCACTACGTCCGGCTTGATGTAATCGAGCAGGCGCTGGTAGTGGGTAATGACCACGAATGCGCGGTCCGGGGAGCGCAGCGCGTTGACGCCATCGGCGACGTTCTTCAGCGCGTCGATGTCCAGGCCGCTGTCGGTCTCGTCGAGGATCGCCAGCTTCGGTTCCAGCACGGCGAGCTGGAAGATCTCGTTGCGCTTCTTCTCGCCGCCGCTGAAGCCTTCGTTGACGCCGCGATGCAGCAGTTCGTCCTTCAGGTGCAGCACCGCCAGCTTCTCGCGCACCAGCTTGAGAAACTGCATCGAATCCAGTTCCGACTCGCCGCGCGACTTGCGCTGGGCATTGAGCGCCGCGCGCAGGAAGTAGGTGTTGTTCACGCCCGGGATCTCGACCGGGTACTGGAACGCCAGGAACACACCGGCGGCAGCACGCTCTTCCGGTTCCAGTTCCAGCAGCGGCTTGCCGTCGAACTCGACGCTGCCGGCAGTGACCTCATAGCCCTCGCGGCCGGCCAGGATGTTGCCCAGCGTGGACTTGCCGGCGCCGTTGGGGCCCATGATGGCGTGCACTTCGCCCGGCTTCACCTCCAGCGAGAGGCCCTTGAGGATGTCCTTGCCGGCGACGCTGGCGTGGAGGTTGTCGATCTTCAACATGGTGCGTTTCCCGTAGGGTGGGCCGTGGCCCACCGTGTATGTACGTGTTTTCTGCAATAGCGGGCCGGAGCCCGCCTTATCCGACGCTGCCTTCCAGCGACACTTCCAGCAGCTTCTTGGCTTCCACCGCGAACTCCATCGGCAGTTCGCGGAAGACCTGCTTGCAGAAGCCGTCGACGATCATCGAGACCGCATCTTCCTGGCCGATGCCGCGCGCGCGGCAGTAGAACAGCTGGTCGTCGGAGATCTTCGAAGTGGTGGCCTCGTGCTCCAGCGTCGCGGTGGGGTTCTTCACCTCGATGTAGGGGAAGGTATGCGCGCCGCACTTCTTGCCGATCAGCAGGCTGTCGCACTGGGTGTAGTTGCGCGCGCCGTCGGCGTTGCGGTCCACCTTCACCAGGCCGCGGTAGGTGTTCTGGCCGCGGCCGGCGCTGATGCCCTTGCTGACGATCTTGGACTTGGTGCGCTTGCCCACGTGGATCATCTTGGTGCCGGTGTCGGCCTGCTGGCGGTGGTGGGTCAGCGCGACCGAGTGGAACTCGCCCACGGAGTCGTCGCCCAGCAGCACGCAGGACGGGTATTTCCAGGTGATCGCCGAACCGGTTTCCACCTGCGTCCACGTCACCTTGCTGCGGTCGCCCCGGCATTCGGCGCGCTTGGTGACGAAGTTGTAGATGCCGCCACGGCCTTCCTCGTCGCCGGGGTACCAGTTCTGCACCGTCGAATACTTGATCTCGGCGTCTTCCAGCGCGACCAGTTCCACCACCGCGGCATGCAGCTGGTTCTCATCGCGCATCGGCGCGGTGCAGCCTTCCAGGTAGGAGACGTAGGCCTTGTCTTCGCAGATGATCAGCGTGCGCTCGAACTGGCCCGTGTGGCCCGCATTGATGCGGAAGTAGGTGCTCAGTTCCATCGGGCAGCGCACGCCCTTGGGGATGAACACGAAGCTGCCGTCGGAGAACACCGCCGAATTGAGCGCGGCGAAATAGTTGTCGCCCACCGGCACCACGCTGCCCAGGTACTGCTTCACCAGTTCGGGGTGTTCGTGGATGGCTTCGGACATCGAGCAGAAGATCACGCCCTTCTCGGCCAGTTCCTTGCGGAAGGTGGTGCCGACCGAGACGGAATCGAATACCGCGTCCACCGCCACGCCCGCCAGCTTGGCGCGCTCGTGCAGCGGCACGCCCAGCTTGTCGTAGGTGTCCAGCAGTTCCTGCGGCACCTCGTCCAGCGAGGCGTACTTCGCCTTCGGTGCGCTGTAGTAGCTGATGGCCTGGAAATCGATCGGGCCGATCTTCAGCTTGGCCCAATGCGGGGCCTGCATCGTCAGCCAGTGGCGATAGGCGGCCAGGCGCCATTCGGTCATCCATTCCGGTTCGTTCTTCTTCGCCGACAGGGCGCGGACGACGTCCTCGTCCAGGCCGGGCGGCAACGAATCGGATTCGATGTCGGTGATGAAGCCGGCGTCGTAGCGACGTCCCAGCTGTTCCAGGATTTCAGCGTTCTCGGTGGCCATCGGGCTGCCTACGGTTCAGCGGGTCGCGACCTGCACGGCGATGGATCGCCTGCGCACGTCGTCGGAAGAAGAGGGAGGAGGCGCGACCATCTGCGCCAGGGTGAAGCCGCGCAGCGCGTCGGACACCACGTCGTTGATCAGGCGCCAGTTGGCGCGGGCGCCGCACTGGTGGGCGATGCCGCACTGGCTTTCGCTCTGGCTGCACTCGGTCATTGCCAGCGGACCTTCCATGGCCTCGACGATCTCGACCAAGTTGATCTCGGCCGCGTCGCGGCTCAGGCGATAGCCGCCGTGCACGCCCCGCAGGCCTTCCACCAGGCCGGCCTGCGCCAGCGGCTTCAGCACCTTGCTGACGGTCGGGGTTTCCAGGCCGGAATGCTCGGCCAGGTCGGAGGCACTGAGCACCTCGCCCGGCCGGGCGGCGAGCACGGTCAGGACCACGGTGGCGTAGTCGGTCAGCTTGGTGACGCGGAGCATGGGGGAGGGAACTCGGAAAACGTACCGAAATTGTACGCTTTCAGGCCGCCCGGCTCAAACCCCGGGGTTTTGCCCGTTCAGGCGAGGGTGCTCCGGCTGACGAATGTCACCTGCGATGGTTGACGGCTGCGACTGATGCGGCGCCCCGCGCATCGGGAACATGGGCCCCGTCCACTCCCGGACAGTCCCTTCCAGGAATGCTTCGATGAACGCTACCCACGCCTCTTCCGGTTCCGCCCCCTCCGCCCACGGACTGGACCAGGGCTTCCTCTGGCGCGTGCTGCTCGCCATCGGCGGCGTCTATCTGGCGGTGAAGCTGTTCCGCGGGCTGGGCCAGCTGTTCTGGACGGTGTTCGGCCTGGCGCTGGGCCTGGTCTGGATGTTCAACGGCCGCCTCTTCCCCTGGTGAGGCGGCCGCAGGCCTTCAGTGGGCCGCAGACGCGTCGGCCGGTGGGGTTGGCAACACCAGGCCGAGGTAGGGCGCCGGCGGGGTCTGTCCCGGCGGCAGCGCCTCGGGCGCGGGCTGGCCGGCGGCACCGAGCGAATGCACGAAGCGGTAGATCGCGCGACGGTCTTCCTCGGTCATCGCGCGCACGGCGAAGTCCGGCATCATCGGGCGGGTACGCAGGTTGGCGCTGTATTCCAGCCACTGCGCTTCGGTGAGCTGCTGCATGCGCAGCCGCAGGTTGCTCGGGTAGGTGGTGCCCCACGGCCCGTGGAAGCCCATCGGTGAACCCACCAGCCAGCCGGCCTTGTCGGTCGTGCCGCCGGATTCGGCGTAGCCCGGCGTGTGGCAATCGTTGCAGCCGGTGGTCCGCACCAGGTATTCGCCGCGGGCGAGCAGATCGGCGTCGCGGGGCGCGGGTGGCGGCAATTGGGCCGCTGTCGGCGTTGCCGCCGGCTGGCAGGCGGACAGGGTGAGGCACAGGGCGGTGGCGAGCAGGAGCGGGCTGGCGCGCATGGTGGTGGTCGCAGTGAGGGGAACGGGCATCGAACGCGCCGCCCTGCACAGACCGGCCACGCACCGCAGCCGCAGCGTTCAGGCGAGGGAAAGTTGGGAAACGCCATGCGCATGGGCGAGAATCCCCCTTCCTCCCTTCCACCGGACCCCCGCATGCCCCGCAAGATCGAAGCCCGCCAATCCGACATCCACGGCAACGGCGTGTTCGCCATCGCCCCGATCGAGAAGGGCGAGCGGGTGGTGGAATACAAGGGCAAGCGGCGCACGCACGACGAAGTCGACGCCGATGACGCCGGCGACGTGGAAACCGGCCACACCTTCCTGTTCACCCTCAATGACGATTACGTCATCGACGCCAACCACAAAGGCAACAAGGCGCGCTGGATCAACCACAGCTGCGACCCGAACTGCGAGGCGGTGATCGAGGAGCACGACGGCAAGAACCGCAAGAAGGACAAGGTCTTCATCGAGGCGATCCGCGCCATCAAGCCCGGCGAAGAGCTGACCTACAACTACGGCATCACCCTGGACGAACCGCACACCGCGCGCCTGAAGAAGATCTGGGCCTGCCGCTGCGGCAGCAAGAAATGCACGGGCACCATGCTGCAGCCCAAGAAAGGGCGCTGATCTCTCCCAGGCACGGATGCCGCAGGGTGCCGAAAGGTTGAAATGACCGAAGGCAGGTGTGGCATCCGCCCCGCGTCGATAACGTGCGCGCACCGGACCACCACCCGACTGCCATGACCCTCACCCGATTCGCCAGCCTGCTCGCGCTGGCCCTGCCTTGCACCGTGGCCCAGGCCGTCGAGATCGACGGCCGCATCGATCCTGCCGAATGGCAGGACGCGCGGCACGTCACCGACTTCCGCAAGACCCAGCCGCTCACCGGCGAACCCGGTTCGCTGGCCACCGAGGCCTGGGTGCTCGCCACGCCCGACGGCCTGGCGATCGCGTTCCGCAACACCCAGCCGCCCGGCGTGCCGCGCACGCGGCAGAAGGTGCAGCGCGATTTCGATGCGCAGGTCGACCGCGTCAACGCCTTCGTCGATTTCGACGGCGACGGACGCACGGGCTATGCCTTCACCGTCAGCTCCACCGGCGGCATCGCCGACGAGATCATCACCAACGAAAACCAGTTCAGCGACGACTGGGACGGCCAGTGGCGGCATGCGGTGACCGAGGACGAGCAGGGCTGGTCGGTCGAACTGCTGATCCCGTGGCACACCGCGCCGATGCGCGACGGCACGGACGGGCAGCGCACGCTGAAGGTGTTCCTGGCGCGCGTGATCGGCTCCACTGGCGAGCGCATGGCGTGGCCGCAGGCCAGCTTCGAGCGTCCGCGCTTCCTGTCGGATTTCGCGCCGATCACCGTCGCGCGGTACGACCAGTCGTTGCTGGCCATCACGCCCTACGTGTCCGGCCTGTACGACAACGTCGGCGGCGGCAGCGATTTCAATGGCGGCGCGGATATCTTCTGGAAGCCGAACGGCCGCTTCCAGCTGTCGGCCACCGTCAATCCCGACTTCGGCCAGGTGGAAGCGGACGACCTGGTGGTGAACTTCAGCGCCACCGAGACCTTCATCAGCGACAAGCGCCCGTTCTTCACCGAGAACCAGGGCATCTTCGAACTGACCACGCCCTCCGACGACAGCCAGCAGCTCTACACGCGCCGCGTGGGCAGCACCGGCGACATCACCGCGGCGGTCAAGTTGAACGGCAGCCTGGGCCAGGCCAACTACGGCCTGTTCTCCGCCGATGAGGACGGCGCCAGCGGACGCAGCTACCACGCGCTGCGGCTGGTGCGCGATTTCGAACGGCAGAACCTCGGCGCGATGCTGACCCGCGTGGACGACGACGCCCGCGACCGCGAGGCCACCGTGCTCGGCGTGGACCACAACTGGCGGCCGACCGCGCGCTGGAACATCCGCACGCGCCTGCTGGGCAGCCGCATCGAGCAGGCCGGCGAAACCGTGCAGGACTATGGCGCCACCGTCTGGGCCGATTACGAAATGGACCATGGCTGGCGCCAGCAGTGGATCGCGATGCATTTCGGCAACGACCTGCAGCTCAACGATTTCGGTTACCTGTCGCGCAACAGCACCAATTACCTGCACTGGGAAGCGCGCAAGCGGTTCACCGACCTGCCGGACACGTCGCGCTATTCGTCCAAGGACTGGCGCTGGCGCGTCAGCAGCAGCCACAACAACCATGGCGAGAAGCTCAACGACCAGTTCCGGATGAGCCGCGAAGGCCAGCTGCGCGACGGCAGTTACGAATACGCCCAGATCAACGTCAACAGCGCCGGGCTCAACGACACGCTGCTGCGCGGCAACGGCATCGTGCGCCTGCCGGCGAACATAAATGCGTATTTCGAGTACGAGCGCCCGCGCAAGGGCAACTGGGCGCACGAGGTCGAGGTGGAGGCCTTCGGCGGCGGGTTGGCGGGCAACCGAAAGCTGGGCTCGGCCTTCTGGTACGGCGCCACGTACTTCATCAACGATGCTTTCAGTATCAATGCCGGTTTGAACGTGGTGCGCCGCCCCGACTGGCTGATCTGGCAGGGCGCGGCGCAGGGCGACCTGGTGGGCGCGTTCGACGGGCGCGAGACCAAGCTGCGTGCCGGCCTGGACTGGAACATCGACAACCGCCAGGAGCTACGGGTGAAGCTGGAGGCGATCGCCATCAGCGCACGGGCGCACGATGCGTGGCGCTTCGATGCCGCCGGGCATGCGGTGGCGGCCAGCGATACGGTCGAGGACTTCCAGGTGCGCAACCTCGGTTTCCAGGTGCGCTACCGCTACGAACTCGCGCCGCTGTCCTACCTGTACGTGGTGTACGCCCGCGGCGGCTATGAACAGGTGGCCGGTACGGACGGCACCGACGACGCGTTGCGCGACAGCTTCAGCCTGCGCAACGACGAACAGCTGGTCGTGAAGCTGAGCTACCGCTTCGAACTGTGAGGGCGCGCCGTCGCGGCGTGTCAGCGTGCCGCGGCGTCCAATGTCAGCTCGACGTGGCCGTCGCGGATACGCAGCGAATCGGTTGTCAGGGTCCCCGGCACCTGGGCGAGGTCCTCCGCGCTGAGCTGGTAGAGCGGACGGGTGCGGGCGTATTCGCGGATCAGGTCCTGCAGCACCTCGCGCGAACCGCCGGGCAGGCCGCGTCCACCGGCCCCGGTGCCCAGGTGTTCCAGTTGCGGATCCACCAAGTGCAGGCCGCGCGTCGCCGGGTCGTAGCGCAGGCCGCTGCTGACCACGACGTTGCCGTACTCCAGGCGTTCGCCGGTGGCCAGGGCGATGTCGTAGTTCATCTGCAGCCGGACGCGTTCGCCCGGCGTGGGAATGCGCACGTCGGGATCGCTCAACGTAAGCGAGGCGAAGCCTTCCAGCAGCGACTCCTCCATCGGGAAGCCGGCGCGCGCGGCGGCCTGCAGTTGCCCCGCATCGAAGCGCAGCACCGACGGCGTGGCCGCCGACGCCAGCATCGGCGCGACGAGCAGGGCGAGCATCGCCAGGAACGATTTCATCATCGCGACACCTCGTTACTGCAGCGGGATGACCACGCGGCCATCCTCGATCTGGGGGTTGCCGATCTGCTTGCTGGCCGGCAGGCGGCGCAGCACGTCGCTGTCGATCTTGTAGACCGGCTCGTTGCGCGCGTATTCCTGCAGCACGGTGTTGACCAGCTGGCGGGTGCCGCCGGACATCAGCGAGCCCGCACCGGGCACGTCGACGGACAAGATCTCCGGATTGTCCAGATGCAGGCCCTGGGTGGCCGGGTTGTAGCGCAGCCGGCTGGCCAGCGCGAAGTGGCCGCGGCTGACATCGCGCGCGCCCAGCGCGCTGACGCCGATGTCGAAATCCAGGCGCAAGCGGTTGTCGCCTGACGGGATGCTCAGGCGCGGGTTGGTCAGCGTGGCCGAGACCAGGCCGCCAAGCTTGTCGAACTCGCGCGGGAAGCTCTGGTTGAGGTAGCGCTGCAACTGCGGCTGGGTGAAGTTGATCTGGTTGCCCAGCAAACCGGTGACCGCGTTGAGCGTGCTGCAGCCCGCCAGCACGAGCGTGGCGCCCGCGACGAGGGTGGCGGTCAGGAAGTGGCGTCGGGTACGCATGGTGGGCTCCGGAAGACGTCGGCGCACCATAGCCGGGCGCGCCTGTCCGGACCCTAACCGGCGATGCCGGCGTGCCGGGCGAAATGCTGTTTGCGTTCGTCCGTGTAATGCCACCATGGCGTGGGCGGCCCGCCGTCCATGAAACGCACCGCGGCGATGAAGCAGTCGCACAGGCAGGGATCATGGCGCTGGCCGGTGGCCGCGTTCACGCGTGCGTACAGGGCGTAAGGGTCCTGCTGCACCAGCGCCTGCGGCGTGGCGATGCCGATGCCGCGCAGATCGCCGGCGATGGACGGCCCGATGTTGGGGATGTCCTCGAGCACCCTGGCGTGGTCGGCATGACGGGCTTTCATGGCCGCAGCTTACCGCGGTGCGCGCTGTCAGCCGGCGTCGCGGGTGCGTTCTTTCAGCGTCCGGATGAACTCGCCCATGTGCGGGCGCAACGGCGCAAACAGGTCATCGGCGTCCTTGCGGTGGTCGAGCATCAGCCCGCTCAGCAGCTTGGTACCGACGACCAGCGCGGCGCGCTCGTCGCCGCTGAAGCCGCGCTGGCGCTGGATGTTCTCGAGGATGCGCATCCAGTCGTCGTGGCAGGCGTGCTCGAATTCGATCGTGCAGCGGCCATTGCATTGCAGGCCATCATCCTCGATGGGCGTGACGGTGATGCGGTAGCGGTGGGTGTTGTTGGGCATGGGGGCGTGCGCCGCTGGCGCGGTGGGGACCATGGCCAAGATAGGCGCGCCCGGCAGGCCTAACGAGGGGGCGCGCCGTGATGGACTGTTCCGCCGGCCGGCGTGGTTCAGCGAACGGTCGTGGACGCGGCGCCGGCCCGGAACAGCGGCAGGGGATCATAGGCGCCCTGCGCGCCGTAGATGCCGTAGTGCAGGTGCGGCGGCGTCCCGCGCGCATTGCCCGACGTGCCGACGAAACCCAGCACGTCGCCCGCGCGGATCACCTGGCCGGTGGACAGGCCGGGCGCCCAGTCGTCGAGGTGCGCGTAGTAGTGCCGTTCGCGACCCGGGCCCAGCACCCACACCTGTCGGCCGCCGAGGCCGCTATCGCGGACAGCGACCACGACACCGCGGGTGGCGCTGCGGATGGGCGTGCCGCGCGTGGCGAAGATGTCCACGCCCTGGTGCGTGCGGTCGGCGTCGCGCGGCGCGCCGAAGGTGTCGGCGATCTGCTTCGCGCGCACGCCGTCCACCGGTACCGGAAGCATTGCCGGAGGCGGCGCGCGCGAGACGTCCCACAGCATGCGCGGCGAGGCCATGAAGGGCCGGCCCCATGCCCAGGCGAGCAGTGCGAACAGCGCCGCCAGCCACAGCAGTGTCCACGCCAGGCGGCGCAGGCGGTGGGCGGCGGGGCGCATCGGTCAGGGCAGCGGCGGCGGCTGCGGCTGCGCCAGTTGGCGCTCCAGTTGCGCCTTCAGCGACGGATCCAGTCGCAGCTGCTTCGCCAACTCGTCCAGGTAGGCGCGTTCCATGAAGTTCTGCTCGTCGACCACCATCAGGCTGGCCAGGTACATCTCCGAGGCGATCTCCGGCGTGCTGCCGGCGCGCGCGACTTCGGACGGGTCCAGCGGCTTTTCCAGTTCGGCATGCAGCCACTGCTGCAACTCGCCGTCGGTGCCGATGCGCGAGAACTCGCCTTCGATCACCTCGCGTTCGCGCGTGTCGATATGGCCGTCCGCCTTGGCGGCCGCCACCAGCGCCTTCAGGATCGCCTGGCTGTGCAGCTCGGCTTGCGGGGGCGGCAACCGGTCCACGGTCTGCGGACCCGCACCAGCGGCGAAACCGCCCTGTTGCTGCTTGTAGTCGTTGTAGGCGCGGTACGCCATCACGCCGATCGCCGCCAGCCCGCCATACGTGGCCAGCTTGCGCGAGGTCTTGTTCTTGCCGAGCAGCAGGCCGAGCGCGCCGCCGGTGATCGCGCCCTTGCCGAAGTCGGCATTGAGCACGCTGCCCTGGCCGCTGGAGGATTTGAGCAGATGGTCGAGGAAACCCTGGATCTTCATGCGTGGCGCACCTTGCGTTGGGGACCAAGCAGAGTATCTGCGGGCGATGACGGTCGTTCGCAAGCGTGACTTACGGCACGCCAAAAAAAACGGGACGGCATGGCCGTCCCGTTCGGGTCACGCGAGGTGCGCAGCGATCAGGCTGCGGCGTCCTTCAGCTTCTTCAGCGGACGAACCTTGACCTTCACCGTGGCGGGCTTGGCAGCGAACCACTGCTCTTCCTTGGTGAACGGGTTGATGCCCTTGCGCTTCGGCTTGGCCGGCACGTTGACGGCCGTGATCTTCAGCAGGCCGGGCAGCGTGAAGGCGCCAGCGCCCTTCTTGTTGACGGAGGCGTGCACGGCGCTTTCCAGCGAGGCCAGCACGGCGCGGACGTCCTTGGCGGCGACGGCGGTCGCTTCGGCGATGTGGGCGACGAGGCCCGACTTGCTCAGCGCTTCCTTGATCGGCTTCGGCGCGGCCGGCTTGGCGGCGGCCTTCGGTGCAGCTTTCTTGGCGGCCTTTTTCGGCGCGGCCTTCTTGGTGCTCTTTGCCATGTGTCCTGTCTCTACGGTCGAGTGGTTGGGTAATCGGGCCGATCGCATCGGCAAGCGAAATGTAGGGCAAAGCATTCGCGCCGCCAAGAGCGATTGGCATCGAAAGCCGCTTTTTTTCGGTTTTTTTTCGATTCGGCACCCGAAGTGGCGGAAATCACCGCATGGAATGCCCTTATTCCGGGTGCGGATGTGCGCCGGGGGCGGCATCCGGCGCGTGTCTGCGACCGGATGCCGCACCTGCACAACTCACTCTTCGTCGTGGTGCGGCTTGTAGGATTCCACCAATTTCTGCTGCACGTTCGGCGGCACCGGCTCGTAATGGCTGAAGTCCAGGCTGTAGCGTCCCTGTCCCGCGGTCATCGACTTGAGCTCGGCCGCGTAGCCGTCCAGTTCCGCCAGCGGTACCTGTGCCTTCACCACGATCTCGCCACGCACCGCATCGGTGCCGTTGATGCGCGCGCGCTTGCCGGCCAGGCCGCCGGTGATGTCGCCGACCTGCGCTTCCGGCACGGCGACCTCCAGGTCCACGACCGGTTCCAGCACCTGTGGTCGGGCTTTGGAAACGGCATCGAGGAACGCCTTCTTGCCCGCCGCGACGAACGCGACTTCCTTGCTGTCCACCGGATGGTGCTTGCCGTCGTAGACCGTCACCCGCACGTCCTGGATCGGATAGCCCGCGAGCGCGCCTGCGCCCAGCGCCTGGCGCACGCCTTTCTCCACGGCGGGCATGAACTGGCCGGGGATGGTGCCGCCCTTGACCTCATCGGCGAACTGGAAGCCGCTGCCGCGCGGCAGCGGTTCCACCCGCAGGAACACCTCGCCGAACTGCCCGGCACCGCCGGTCTGCTTCTTGTGCCGGTGATGGCCTTCGGCCTTGGCGCCGATGGTCTCGCGATAGGCGATGCGCGGCGGCCGCGTTTTCACCTCCACGCCGTGCCGTTCCTTCAAGCGCTCCAGCATCACCCGCAGGTGCAGGTCGGAGAGCCCGCGGATCACCGTTTCGTTCAACTCCGGCTGGTGCTCCACGACGAACGCAGGATCCTCTTCGGACAGCTTGTGCAGGGCGGTCGACAGTTTCTGCTCCTGGCCCTTGCTGGCGGCTTCGATCGCCAGGCCGAACATCGGCTTGGGGAAATCGATCGGCGCCAGGTGGATGTGGTCCTCGTCGTGGCTGTCGTGGAGTACGGCGTCGAAATGCAGGTCCTCGACCTTCGCCACGGCGGCGATGTCGCCGGGGATGGCCTGGTCGACTTCCACATGGTCCTTGCCCTTGAGCTTGAACAGGTGGCCGACCTTGAACGGCTTCTTGCCGTCGTCGACGAATAGCTGCGTGTCTTTCTTCAGCGTGCCCTGGTACACGCGGAAGATACCCAGCTTGCCGACGAACGGATCGTTGACGATCTTGAAGACGTCGGCGATGACATGCGCGCGCGGGTCGGGCAGGGCCTCGATCGGCTGGGGACCGGCGCCGTTGAGTTTCACGAACGGCGGCGGATTGGCCTCGGCCGGATTCGGGAACAGGCGTTCGGCCACGTCCAGCAGTTCCTTCACGCCCACGCCCGTGCGCGCGGAGGCGAAGCACACCGGCACCAAGTGGCCTTCACGCAGGCACTGCTCGAAGGCGTCATGCAGTTCTTCGCCCGACAGGCCGCCTTCGCCCAGGTCCAAGTAGTGCTCCATCACCGTTTCGTTGATCTCCACCACCTGGTCGATGATCTTCTGGTGCCAGTCGGCGACATCGCCCAGGTCGGACGTGCCGGTCGATTGCCAGAAACAATCGATGACCGCCTTGCCGCCGTCGGCAGGCAGGTTGAGCGGCAGCACTTCGGCGCCGAACTCCTCGCGCAGCGCAGCGAGCACGCCGGCGCAGTCCGCACCCTCGTGGTCGATCTTGTTGATGACGATGGCGCGGCAGAGGTTGCGCTGGGACGCACGATCCATCAGCCGTCGGGTGCCGTGGGCGACGCCGCTGTCGGCATCGACGACGATCAATGCGGTTTCCACCGCGGAGAACGCCGACAGGGCCGGGCCGCGGAATTCCGGATAGCCGGGCGTGTCGATCAGGTTGACGTGCATGCCGCCGTGGTCGGTGCTGGCGATGGCGGTATCGATGGAGTGGCCGCGCGTTCGCTCCATCGGGTCGTGGTCGGAGACCGTGGTGCCGCGTTCGATGGTGCCTGCCACCTGGAGGGCGCCGCCGGCATGCAGCAGGGCTTCGAAGAGCGTTGTTTTGCCGGCGCCGGGGTGGCCTGCCAGGGCCACGTTGCGGATCTGTTGTGTGCTGTACGACATGAGGCCGTTCCTCCCGTAGGTTGGGTCGAAGGGCCGTCATGGCTGTCCGGGCTGAGCGCGTCCCGTGAGCGTGCGCTCGGCGGGCGGTCATGGCGGGCGGCCAGCATCCGCGCGTGCGGGGGAGGGGTCAAGTCGCACTGCGGTACATGGCGTGAACATCCGTCGGTGTACCCTTCGCTTCCCCTGACCCGAGGAGCACGACCATGGCTTTGAAGCGTTACGCGGATGCGGTGTGGGCTGGCGATCTGCAGTCCGGCAAGGGCAGCCTGAGCACGCCGCAGAGCGGCCTGTTCGAAGGCCAGAACTATTCGTTCAAGACCCGCTTCGGCGACGAGAAAGGCACCAATCCGGAAGAACTGCTGGCGGTCGCCCATGCCGGCTGCTTCACCATGGCGTTGTCGGCGGTGCTCGGCAAGGCGGGCTTCACGCCCGACAAGCTGCAGACGCGCGCCGAGGCGACGATGGAACCGGGCATGGATCCGGGCCCGACGATCACCGCGATCAAGCTGACCGTCTCGGCGAGCGTGCCGGGGATCAGCGCGGCGCAGTTCGAGGAGATCGCCCAGCAGGCCAAGGCGGGTTGCGTGATCTCGCGCGCGCTGTCGGTGCCGGTATCGCTGGAGGCGACCCTGCTTTGACGGACACGCGGGCCGCCTTGTTCGTGCATGGCGCGGGCGGTGGCGGCTGGGAGTGGAATGTGTGGCGTGGCGTGTTCGAGGCGGCGGGCTTCCAGGTGGTGGCCCCCGACCTCATGCCCGTGCGCGGCGACGTGGCAGCCACGCGTCTGGAGGATTACCAGGCGCAGGTGCGCGCGGCGTTGGCGGCCTTGCCGCGGCCGCGCGTGCTGGTCGGTGCGAGCCTGGGCGGCTTGCTGGCACTGGGTGCCGCTGAGGGCGCGGATGCGGTGGTGCTGGTGAATCCGTTGCCGCCGGCGCCGTGGCACGTGGATATACCGGCACGCGACTGGCCCGATGGGGTGCCGTGGCGGCGCGACGCGCGATTGTCCGGCACGCGCAGGGCACTGCCCGAGGCGGACGACGCAACGACGCTGTACGCGTTCCGCCACTGGCGCGACGAGTCCGGCGCCGTGCTGCGCGAAGCCCATGGTGGTGTCGCGGCGGAACGTCCCGCATGCCCGGTGCTGTGCGTGGTGTCCGCGCATGACGATGAGGTGCCGCCTGCGATCACGCGGGCGATGGCCGAGGCGTGGGGCGCGGAGGTGCTGCAAACGGTTTCAGATTCACATGTCGGGCCGTTGCTGGGGCGCGAAGCGGCCGGCATCGCCGCGCAAGCTGTCGAATGGCTAAACCGGGCCGCGAAAACCGACTGAGTTCAGCCATGTTTCACCCGCATCGGCCGAGCATGCCAGCACGCCAATCCGGCGTGGGGGAGTACCCGACATGAAGCGTCTATCCGCCACCGTGCTGGCCATCGGCCTGCTCGCTTCCGGCGTGGCATCCGCGCAGTCCACGCGCTCCTACGGCACGACGGACCGTTACGGCGACGAACCCTATTACGACTACGCGCGCGTAGTGCGCGTGGACCCGGTCATCGACAACGGGTATGGCCGCAATGACGGCTACGCCAACACGACGACGGGCCAGCGTTGCTATTACCGCGAGGCCGACGATGTCTACGCACGCGATACCTATCGCGATGGCTACCGCAACGACGGTTACAACGATGATCGTTACAGCGACGACGGCTACTACGGCGATCGGCGCTATCCCGACCGCAGCAACGAATCGGGGCGCACCGTCGCCACCGTGATCGGCGGCATCGCCGGCGCGGTGCTGGGCAGCAAGGTCGGCGACGGCAGCGGCCGCTATGTCGGTACCGCGGTCGGCTCGATGGTGGGCGGCATGGCGGGGCGCTCGATCTACGACAACGCGCAGCGTGATCGTCGCGTGCAGCGTGGACAGGTGCGCGTCTGCGACCCGGTGCCTGCCGGCAACAGCCGTTACGGCGACGACTATTACGGCGACGGTCGCGTCAGCGGGTACGACGTGACCTACGAATACGGCAACCGTACCTACCACACCCGCACCGACCATCATCCCGGCGACCGCATCCGCATCCGCGTGGATGTCCGTCCCGAATAAGCCTTCGTACCGGTTCTTTTGCGGACGCAGCGTCGCAGGACAGGGGTATGCCGCAACCGAGGGGCCGCAAGGCCCCTCTTTTTATTGCCGTGCGCGGCGCCATTGCGCATAGTCGCGCCCTGGACCGATACGGGAGAGCGGCATGCGGCGTCTGGCGTGGTTGACGGGGTTCGGCGTGGGGTGCGTGGTCATCGCGGGCCTGGCCCAGGCGCAGGTCCACGTGCTGACGGCGGGGCGCGTGCACACCTCCGATCCCGCGCACCCGGTCGCGCAGGCGATCGCCTGGGATGCGCAGGGCCGCATCCTCGCGGTTGGCGGTGCGGATGAACTGCGCGTGCGCTACCCCGAGGCGCGTCGCGTGGACGCCGCCGGCAAGACCGTCATTCCCGGGCTGATCGACGCGCACGGCCACGTGATGGGCCTGGGCTACGCGCTGATGCGCGCGGACCTGGTGAATGCGCGCGACAAGGCCGACGTGATCGCGCGATTGCGCGAGTACGAGAAGCAACTGCCCGCCAACGCATGGCTGCTGGGCAGCGGCTGGGACCAGAACGACTGGCCCGAGAAGGCTTTCCCGACCGCCGCCGACCTGGATGCCGCGTTTCCCGACCGCCCGGTGTGGCTCGAGCGCGTCGATGGCCATGCCGGCTGGGCGAACAGCGCGGCGTTGCGCGTGGCAGCGGCACGCGCGTCGCGCCCGTTGACCGGCGACTGGCAACCCGACGGCGGGCGTATCGAACGCGTGGACGGGCGGCCGAGTGGCGTGTTCGTCGATGCGGCCATGTCGCTCGTCAATGCGGTGGTGCCGGCGCCCGATGCGGCTTATCGCCGACAGGCGCTGGAGAAGGCCACGCAGGCCGCCGTGCGCCATGGCCTGACGGGAGTGCACGACATGGGCGTGTCGCGCGAGGACCTGGCGCTGATGAAGCAGTTCGCCGATGAAGGCCGCCTGCCGCTGCGCATCGATACCTACGCAGACGGCAATGGCGACGCACTGGCGGATCTGTGCGCGCACGGCCCGTATCGCCACGCGGGCGGCCGCCTGCAGATGCGGGGCGTGAAGCTGTACGCCGACGGCGCCCTCGGCAGCCGCGGCGCCGCGCTGCTGGAGGACTACAGCGACGACCCGGGCAACCGCGGCCTGCTGGTGACCGAGCCGGCGGCGCTGGAAGCGGCGATGAGCAAGGCGCGCGGCTGCCATGTGCAGGTGGCCACGCATGCGATCGGCGACCGCGGCAACCGGCTGGTGCTGGATGCGTACACCCGCGTGCTGGGCGATGCCGCGAAGACCGACCATCGCTGGCGGATCGAACACGCGCAGGTGGTGGCGCCGGAGGAATTCCCGCGGTTCGCCGCGCTGGGCGTGATCGCGTCGATGCAGCCCACGCATGCGACCTCGGACATGCCTTGGGCGCAGGACCGCCTGGGCCCGACACGCATCAAGGGCGCCTATGCGTGGCAGCGCCTGCAGGCGAGCGGGGCGAAACTCGCGCTGGGATCGGATTTTCCGGTGGAATCGGTCGATCCGCGGCGCGGACTGCACGCCGCGGTGACGCGCCAGGACGGGCACGATGCTCCCGAAGGCGGGTGGATGCCCGACCAGCGCCTGAGTGCGGCCGAGGCATTGCGCGGCTTCACCGCCGACGCGGCATGGGCGGCGCATGACGAGGCGGAGGTGGGCAAGCTCGCTCCCGGCCTGCGTGCGGACTTCGTCGTCCTCGACGAGGATCCGCTGGCGGTGCCGGGCGAACAGCTCGATGCGTTGCACGTCCGCTCGACCTGGGTGGACGGCAAGCCGGTGTACGAGGCGAAGTAGATCCGCTCCGCTCTCCGCCTGACTGCGTTACCAGTCGATCTGGCCGGTCACGATGGTGCGCACATGGCCGCCGGACCAGACATCGCCGTTGGCGTCCACGCGCAATTGCAGGCGCGCGTCGTAGCCGACTTCGCGGCCCTGGCTGACGGCGTAGCGTCCGTCGCGGCCGGGCAACGCGTCGCGCGACGCGAGCCAGGCGGCCAGCGTCGCGTTGGCCGCACCTGACGCCGCGTCCTCGAAGGCGGCGGGCGCGCCGACGAAGGCGCGCACGGCCAGGTCGTAGTCGCGGCCCGGTGTCCGCGCATAGGCGCAGACACCCATGCTTTCGGTAGCGCGCGCCAACGCACTGATCGCGTCCCAGTCCGGCGAGGCGCTGCGGAGCGTGGCTTCGTCGCGAACCTCGGCGAGCCACCAACGGCGGCCGCCGTCGACGAGAGCGGGAGGCAGCGCGCCCGGCGTCAGGCCGTCGAGGGCGGCGCCCAGCAGGCGGTCGCCCGAGGGATCGCCTTCCTTCACCACCGTCGCGCGTGGCGTGCGCACGGCGATCGTGCGGTCCGCACCGTCGCCATCGACACGCAACGGCAACACGCCCACGACGCCTTCCTGCATCAGCAGGCCATCGACCGGCGCGGCCAGGCCCGCCTCCAGCACCACGTGCGCGGTGCCGACGCTGGGATGGCCGGCGAAGGGCACTTCGCGGCGTGGACTGAACATGCGCACGGCGTAACTCGCGCCCGGTTGGGTAGGCGCGAACACGAACGTCGTTTCGGGCAGGCGCGTCCAGCGGGCGATGGCCTGCATGGCGGCATCGTCGAGGCCGGCGGCATCGAGAACGACGGCCAGCGGATTGCCCGCGCCGGGGCGGTCGGCGAACACGTCCAACTGGACGTAGCGGCGGAGGGTCATGGGGGCGTTGTCGCGTGGGGGCCGCGCAGCTTACCAAGTCACCTGGCCGTCGATGACCGATTGCACCTGGCCGCCGATCCAGACCTCGCCTTCGTCATCCACCTGCAAGTGGACGCGGCCATCGCGACCGAGTTCGCGGCCCTGGCTGGCCAGATAGCGGCCCGCAGTGCCGGGCAACGCGCCCGCGGCACTCAGCGCGGCCGCGATGCAGGCGTTGACGCTGCCGGTGACCGGATCTTCCGGGATGTTGTCGGCGGGGCAGAACGCGCGTACCGCCAGATCATGGTCGTCGTGCGCGCCGGCGCGGCCGAAGACGGCCAGCCCGACCGCGCCCGCGGCCTGTGTCAGCGCGGCAATCGCCGGCAGGTCCGGCTGCAGGGCGCGCACGGCGGCCGCGTCGCGCAGTTCCACCAGCCACCAGGCCGGGCCGTTGTTCCAGAGCGCGGCGGGCAGGCCCGCCGCAGGCAAGTGAGCGAGCACGGCATCGCGCTCGGGCAGGGCGGCAGCGACCTCCACGGGGTGCGCCCGCGGCGCACGCAGGCGGATCGCCCGTTGCGCGCCGTCGCCCTCCACCCGCACGGGAAGCAGGCCCGCCGCGCATTCCTGCACCAGCCTCGCGGAGGCGGGCACCAGGCCGGCGTGCAGCGCGACCCATGCCGCGCCCACGCTGGGATGGCCGGCGAACGGCAGCTCCTGGCGCGGGGTGAAGATGCGGATGCGGTAGCTGGCGTCGGGTGTGGTCGGGGGCAGGAAGAAGATCGTCTCCGACAGGTTGGTCCAGGCGGCGAACGCCTGCATGCGCGCCGTGCCCCATCCACCGGCGTCCAGTACGACGCCCAGCGGATTGCCCGCGCCGGGGCGGTCGGCGAAGACGTCGACCTGCAAGTAGCGATGGGAGGTTCGTTGCATGCGGTACGGTCCGGTCGCGCGCGGGGGCTTCGGCTAGAATCGACGGTTCACGCCCGAAGGGTTCGGGCATCCCTCCCCATTCTATCCATGCCCTCTGCCACCCCCGCGTCTGATCGTTGGATCGTCCTCAAGTTCGGCGGCACCTCGGTGTCGCGTCGCCATCGCTGGAACACGATCGGCAAACTGGCGAAACAGCGGGCGGACGAACAGGGCGCGCGCGTGCTGGTCGTGGTGTCGGCGTTGTCCGGCGTCACCAACGAGCTGACCGCCATCGCCGACGGCGCGGCCGACAGCGCAGAACGCGTGGCGAAACTGGAACAGCGCCATCGCGAATTCCTCACGGAACTGGAGTTGGACGCCGATGCCGTGCTCGGCGACCGCCTGGCGGCGCTGCGCAACCTGCTGACCGATCCGCGCGCCGTGAGCCGCGCGCTCGACTGGCAGGCCGAGGTGCTGGGGCAGGGCGAACTGCTGTCGTCCACGCTCGGCGTGGCGTACCTGCGCGCGCAGGGGCTGGATTTCGGCTGGGTCGATGCGCGGCACTGGCTGCAGGCGAACTTCCTGCCGAACCAGAGCCCGTGGGCGCAGCGGCTGTCGGTGTCGTGCAACACCGCGCCGGACCAGGACTGGCGCCAGGCGTTCGCGGGCCAACCGACGACGATGCTGCTGACGCAGGGTTTCATCTCGCGGCATGCGGATGGCGGTACGGCCATCCTCGGCCGCGGCGGCTCGGATACGTCCGCCGCGTATTTCGGTGCGCTGCTCGGTGCGCAGCGCGTGGAAATCTGGACCGACGTGCCCGGCATGTTCAGCGCAAATCCGCGCGAAGTGCCCGATGCGCGCCTGCTGACGCGACTGGATTACTACGAAGCGCAGGAAATCGCGACCACCGGCGCGAAGGTGCTGCATCCGCGTTCGATCAAGCCGTGCCGCGATGCCGGCGTGGCAATGGCCATCCTCGATACCGAGCGGCCGGAGTTGCCGGGCACCACCATCGACGGCAACGCCCTGACCGTGCCGGGCGTGAAGGCGATCAGTCGCCGCAACGGCATCGTGCTGGTGTCGATGGAAGGCATCGGCATGTGGCAGCAGGTCGGCTTCCTGGCCGACGTGTTCGCGCGCTTCAAGAAGCATGGCCTTTCGGTGGACCTGATCGGTTCGTCGGAGACCAACGTGACCGTCTCGCTGGACCCCAGCGAGAACCTGGTGAACACCGACGTGCTGGCCGCGCTGTCGGCCGACCTGGCGGAGATCTGCCGGGTGAAGGTGATCGCACCGTGCACGGCCATCACCCTGGTCGGACGCGGCATGCGGTCGCTGCTGCACAAGCTGTCCGATGTGTGGGCGATGTTCGGTCGCGAGCGTGTGCACCTGATCTCGCAGTCGTCCAACGACCTCAACCTGACCTTCGTGATCGACGAGGCTGATGCCGACGGCATGCTGCCGCTGCTGCACGAGGCGCTGATCGACAGCGGCGCCATGCCCGTCGAGGAGGCCAGCGTGTTCGGCCCCAGCTGGCGCGAGATCAACGGCGCGGTCCGCCATCGTGGCGTGCGCTGGTGGAGTGCGCCCGCCGCGCGCGAACGGCTGCTGTCGCTGGCGCAGGCCGGCACGCCGCGCTACGTCTACAACCTGGACATCGTCCGCGCCCGTGCCCGTGCGCTGGCTGCGATCACGGCCGTCGATCATCGTTTCTTCGCGATCAAGGCCAATTCGCACCCGGCCATCCTGCGGGCGCTGGTGGAAGAAGGGTTCGGCCTGGAGTGCGTGTCGCGCGGCGAGCTGGAGCGCGTGTTCGATATCGTGCCGGCGCTGCCGATGGAGCGCGTGCTGTTCACGCCGAGCTTCGCGCCGCGCGAGGAGTACGCATTCGCGCTGGAACGCGGCATCAACGTCACCCTCGACAATGTCGAGACGCTGCATCAGTGGCCCGAGATCTTCCGCGGTCGCCGCCTGTGGCTGCGCGTGGACCTGGGGCGCGGCGACGGCCATCACGACAAGGTGAAGACCGGCGGCAAGACGTCCAAGTTCGGCTTGCCGCTGGCCAAGCTGGAGGCCTTCCTCGCAGCGGCCCGCGCGATCGACGTGCGCGTCGTCGGCCTGCATGCGCACCTGGGCAGCGGCGTGGAAAGCGCACAGCACTGGAACCAGATCGCCGATGAGCTCGGCGGGCTGGCCGACCAGATCGGCACCATCGAGACGATCGACATCGGCGGTGGCCTGCCGATTCCCTATGCCGAGGGCGACGAGCCGTTCGACCTCGCTGCCTGGGGCGAGGGCCTGGCCGCGATCAAGGCCGCTTATCCGGCGTACCAGCTGGTGATCGAACCCGGTCGCTTCTTGGTGGCCGAGTCGGGCGCGCTGCTGGCGAACGTGACCCAGGTGGTCGAGAAGCTGGGCATCCGCCGCGTGGGCAGCGACGCGGGCATGCATACGCTGATCCGCCCGGCGCTGTACGACGCGTGGCACGACGTGGCCAACCTGTCGCGACTGGACGATGCAGCGCAGGAGCCGTTCGATGTGGTCGGGCCGATCTGCGAGTCCAGCGACATCTTCGGCAAGCGCCGCAAGCTCGCGTCCGCGACCGCGGAAGGCGACGTGCTGCTGTTCTCCGATGCCGGCGCGTACGGGTTCGTGATGGCGAGCCACTACAACCTGCGGGGTTTGCCTGCGGAAGACGTCATCGAGGTCGGCGATGCCGATCCGGGTTAAGGCCGCCGCACGCGCTTTCTGTTCAACCGGCCATCGACGGCCGATCGCTCTTTCCTTGGATCACGCATGACGACGTTCGATAAATCCAGCATCCGCACCTTCCGTTTCGTCCGCTGTTCCTTCGATGCGGAGACCGGTGTCGCGCGGTTGGTGTACGCCTTCGATGACGGTCCGGAGCTGACCGAGACCGTGACCGTTCCGGGCGCGCCGTTCGCGCTGGACGCCACGCGTGCGCAGGCGGTCGAACAGGCCGTGCGCCTGCTGCACCTGATCACCGGCGTGAGCTATTACAAGGCGGCCGTTCCGAACGAGATCCGCATCGACGGCTACGCGATCGACGCGGCCACCGCCGTGCTGATGGAGCAGGTGTACGTGCACGGCCTGGGCGAGTTCGCCTACCGGAACGGCTTGAGCCTGCATGGTCGCGTGCGCTTCCCGGTCGGCGCCCAGGCGCCGTCGGCCGTGCCGTCGGCGGGGCTGCGCGAGCACGCGCTGGTCGCCATCGGCGGCGGCAAGGACTCGCTGGTCAGCATCGAGGCCCTGCGTGGCGCGGGTATCGAGCAGACCGTCACCTGGATCGGCGGTTCGCAGCTGATCGCGGCCTGCGCGGCGCGCACGGGCCTGTCGACGCTCAACATCGGCCGCGCGCTGGCGCCGGAACTGTTCGAATACAACCGCCAGGGCGCGTGGAACGGACACATCCCGGTCACCGCGATCAACTCGGCGATCATGGTGCTGGCGGCGCTGCTGCACGGCGTGGACCAGGTGGTGTTCTCGAACGAGCGCTCGGCCAGCTACGGCAGCATGATCCCGGGCACCGGCGAGGTGAACCACCAGTGGTCGAAGGGCTGGGCGTTCGAGAGCGCGTTCGGCGCGCACGTGCAGTCGCACGTGGCCGCCGACCTGCAGTACTACTCGCTGCTGCGTCCGTTGTCGGAGCTCGCGGTGGCGCGGCAGTTCGCCCGCACCGACCATTACGACGCGCATTTCTCAAGCTGCAACCGCAATTTCCATCTGCTCGGCGAGCGCCCCACCAACCGTTGGTGCGGGGTGTGTCCGAAGTGCCACTTCGTGTTCCTCGCGCTGGCGCCGTTCATGCCCAAGCCGCGCCTGGTCGGCATCTTCGGCCGCAACCTGCTGGATGACGCCAACCAGACCGGCGGCTTCGACGCGTTGCTGGAGTACCAGGACCACAAGCCGTTCGAGTGCGTCGGCGAAGGCCAGGAGTCGCGCGCCGCGATGGCGACGCTGGGCGACCGGCCGGAGTGGCGCGAGGACGTGATCGTCGCGCGCTTCAACCGCGAGATCCGCCCGCAACTCGATGCATCGGAACTGGTCGTGGCACCGTTGCTCGAGATCGGCGGCGATCACCGCATCCCCGCCGCGCTGTGGGAGCGCCTGCGTGCGAATTTCGCAGCTTGAGGGACGGCGTGTTGCGCTATGGGGTTGGGGGCGCGAAGGTCGCGCCGCCCATCACGTGGTGCGCGCGCGGCTTCCCTCGCTGCCGCTGACGCTGTTCTGCAACGCGCAGGAAGCCGCAGAGGCCGCGGCGCTGGGCGATCCGCTGCTCTCGATGGAAACCGAGGCGACCGCCGAACGCCTGTCGGCGTTCGAGATCGTCATCAAGTCGCCCGGGATCAGCCCGAACACGCCCGCCGCGGTGGCTGCGGCGGGCGCCGGTACGCGTTTCATCGGCGGCACCGGCCTGTGGTTCGGCGAACACGCGGGCACCGACGGCGTGGTCGCGCATACGTTCTGCGTCACCGGTACCAAGGGCAAGAGCACCACTACCTCGCTGCTGGCGCATCTGCTGCGTGCGGCAGGCAGACGCACGGTGCTGGCCGGGAATATCGGCCTGCCGATGCTCGAAGTGCTGGATCCGCAGCCGGTGCCGGACGAGTGGGCCATCGAGCTGTCCAGCTACCAGACCGGCGATGTCGCCGACAGCGGCGCACGCCCGGACGTGGCGATCGTACTGAACCTGTTTCCCGAGCACCTGGACTGGCACGGCAGCGAAGCGCGCTACATCGAAGACAAGCTGAAGCTCGTCACCGGCGCGCACCCGCGCATCGCCGTGCTCAATGCCGCCGATCCGCGCCTGGCTGCGCTGGAGCTGCCGCGCAGTGACGTGCGCTGGTTCAATCATGCCGAGGGCTGGCACCTGCGCGAGGACGACCTGTATCGCGGCGACGTGTTCGTCATGGACACCCGCCCGCTGCCGCTGCCGGGGCGCCACAACCGCAGCAACCTGTGCGCCGTGCTGACCGCGCTGGAAGCGCGGGGCATCGATGCGCTGCCGCTGGCGGCGCATGCGCAGTCGTTCCGTCCGTTGCCCAACCGCCTGCAGGCGATGGGTACGCGCGACGGCATCACCTGGGTCAACGATTCGATCAGCACCACGCCGCATGCCACGCTCGCTGCGCTGGAGTGCTTCGCCGGCCGGCGCATCGCGCTGTTGGTGGGCGGGCACGACCGTGGGGTGGACTGGTCCGATTTCGCTTCGCACATGCGCCAAGACGCGCCGGCCACCATCATCACGATGGGCGCCAACGGCCCGCGTATCCACGCCTTGCTGGCGCCCGTGGCAAGCGAGGCGGGGTTCAGGCTGATCGGCGTGGAGACGTTGCCGCAGGCGATCGCCGCCGCACGCGAGGCGCTGGGCGATGAGGGCGTGGTGTTGCTGTCGCCTGGTGCGCCCAGCTTCGGTCAGTACCGCGACTACGTGGCGCGCGGCAGGCACTTCGCGGAACTCGCCGGATTCGACCCGGATGCGATCACGTCGATTCCCGGCCTGGGTGCCGGCTAAGGCAGCACGCCTCGTCAGATCGCGTGAACACGGCGGGCGTAAACTCGCGGGCTATCCCCAAGGAGGTCGCGCGATGCGCCGCATGTTGCTCTTGCCCTGCCTGCTGTCCCTGCTGTGGTCGCCCGCACTGCTGGCGGCGCCCGTCGCCAAGCCGGTGGAATGGAAGATCGGCGGTGATACGTTCGCCGGTGTGCTCGTCTACGACGATGCCGTGAAGAAGCCGCGCCCCGGCCTGGTGATGGTGCCCAACTGGAAAGGCGTGAACGCGTCCGCGATCGAGAAAGCGCACCTGGTCGCCGGCGACGACTACGTGGTGCTGGTGGCCGATGTCTACGGCAAGGGTATCCGCCCGAAGACCGATGCAGAGGCCGGACCGGTGGCCACCGCGATGCGCGCGGACCGGCCGAAACTGCGCGCCCGCGTGCAGAAGGCGGTCGAGGTGCTGAAGCAGCAACCCGGAACGCTGGTCGACGCGACCCGCATCGGCGCATTCGGCTATTGCTTCGGTGGCAGCACGGTGCTGGAACTCGTCCGTGCGGGCGATGCGTTGTCCGGCGTGGTCAGCCTGCACGGTGGGCTCGCCACCGACCTGCCGGCGGCCGGCCCGGTGAAGTCACCGGTGCTGGTGCTCAACGGCGGCGACGACACCTATGTGTCCGCGGCGGAGATCACCGCATTCCAGGACGAGATGCGCAAGGCCGGCGCCGACTGGCAATTCGTCAGCTTCGGCGGTGCGGTGCACTGTTTCGCCGAATCCGATGCGCAGAATCCGCCGGGTTGCGTGTATCACGCGCCGTCGGCAAAGCGCGCCTACCGGATGATGGCGGACTTCTTCCAGGACGTATTCGCCCGCTGAGCGGGCGCGGGCGCGCTCAGTGCCCGCGTTCGACCGCGTAGCGCGCCAGGCCGCGGAGTGCGGCCAGCGCATCGGAGGCTGGCAGGTCGTCGAGGGCCTGTTCGGCCAGCGTCGCGTAGTGGTGCGCGCGCTCGCGGCTGTACTCCAGCCCGCCGGTCGCACGGATCGCCGCCAGCACCTCGGGCATCGCATCTGCTTCGCCGGCCTGCACGATGGCGCGCAGGCGGTCCGCGGTGGCGGCATCCGAGTGGCGGATGGCATGGATCAGCGGCAGGGTCGCCTTGCCCTCGGCCAGGTCATCGCCCAGGTTCTTGCCCAGCGCCTCGGCATCGGCGGTGTAGTCAAGCACGTCGTCGGCAATCTGGAAGGCATAGCCCAAGGCCATGCCGTAGTCGTAGAGGCGACGTTGCGTGGCGGCGTCGGCGCCAGACGCCAGTGCGCCAAGCTGCGTGCCCGCCGCGAACAGGACGGCCGTCTTGCGCTCGATCACGCGCAGGTAGGCCGCTTCGTCGGTGTCGGGGTTGTGGACGTGCAGGAGCTGCAGCACTTCGCCTTCGGCGATCCGGTTGGTCGTGTCGGCCAGCAGGCGCATCACGTCCATGCGGTCCAGTTCCACCATCAGCTGGAAACTGCGCGAGTACAGGAAATCGCCGACCAGCACGCTCGGCGCGTTGCCCCACAGGGCATTCGCCGTGCTGCGGCCACGACGCAGGTCCGATTCGTCCACCACGTCGTCGTGCAGCAGGGTGGAGGTGTGGATGAACTCGACGATGGCCGCCAACTGGTGGTGATCCGGCGTGCTCGGCCCGCAGGCCAACCCGGCCAGGACCACCAACATGGGCCGCAGGCGCTTGCCGCCCGCCGAAATGATGTGGTCGGCGATCTGGTTGATCAGGACGACATCGGACGCCAGGCGGGCCCGGATCAGGGCGTCGACCGCTCCCATGTCGGCGCGGGCGAGCGACTGGATGTCGGCCAGGCCGAGCGCGGGGCGGGGGGATTCGACGACGGCCATGGGGACAGGATTCGGGAAGTGGCTGAATTATAGGCGTTACATGGCGGGGATTTCCTACGCAGGACTGCGGCGGCGGCCGACGGTGGGGGCCCGCCGGGTATACTCCACTGGTCTTTGCCCGCGCTCGGCGGGCATCCCTGAACGGATATCGATATGGCCCGCGGCATCAATAAAGTCATCCTGGTCGGCAACCTCGGCAACGATCCCGAAACCCGCTACACCCAGGGCGGCATGGCGATCACCCGCATCAGCCTGGCGACCACCAGCGTGCGCAAGGACAAGGACGGCAACCAGCAGGAGCGCACCGAATGGCACCGCGTGGTGTTCTTCGGCAAGCTCGGCGAGATCGCCGGCGAATACCTGCGCAAGGGCAGCTCGGTGTACGTCGAGGGTTCGCTCCGCTACGACAAGTACACCGGCCAGGACGGTCAGGAGAAGTACTCCACCGACATCATCGCCGACGAGATGCAGATGCTGGGCGGCCGCGAGGGCGGTGGTGGCGGTGGTGCCGGCGGCGGTGATCGCCCGGCCCGCGCACCGCGCCAGGACTACGGCAACCAGGGCGGTGGCCAGTCGCAGCGTCGCCAGGCGCCGGCACCGCAGCAGGCGCCGCCGATGGACGATTTCGCAGACGACGATATTCCGTTCTGATGCGGGCCGTTGCACTGAGATCTGCAATCAAATTGGTTCGACAGGAGCAGTAGCGTGCCGACATGGCTGGTCACCGGTGGAGCCGGCTTCATCGGGGGTAATTTCGTCCTTCGCGCCATCGCGCGCGGCGTCAAAGTCGTCAATCTGGATGCACTGACCTACGCGGGCAACCGGGACACGTTGACATCGATCCACGGCAACCCACTGCATGTCTTTGTCGAAGGCGACATCGGCGATCGTGCGCTCGTAGCGGCGCTGCTGGCCGAACATGCTCCGGATGCGGTGGTGAACTTCGCGGCCGAAAGCCATGTCGACCGTTCGATCGATGGGCCGTCCGCGTTCATCCAGACCAATGTCGTAGGTACGCTCGGGTTGCTGGAATCCGTACGCGATTACTGGAAAGGCCTCGAAGGCGCTTCGCGCGACCAGTTCCGCTTCCTGCACGTGTCTACCGATGAGGTCTATGGCTCGCTAGGCGACACTGGCAAGTTCACAGAGACGACGCCCTACGCACCGAACTCGCCCTACTCCGCGTCAAAGGCAGCGTCCGATCATCTTGTGCGCGCCTTCCATCACACGTATGGCTTGCCCGTGCTGACGACCAATTGTTCCAACAATTACGGTCCGTACCATTTTCCCGAGAAGCTCATCCCGCTGATCATCGCGCGAGCGCTTGCAGGCGAGCCGCTGCCTGTGTACGGCGACGGCAAGAATGTGCGTGACTGGTTGTTCGTGGGCGACCACTGCCAGGCGATCCGCACCGTCCTGGAGAAAGGGCGGATTGGCGAGACGTACAACGTCGGTGGCAATGCCGAGAAGCAGAACCTGGAAGTCGTGCACACGATCTGCGCGCTGCTGGACACGCGGGTGCCGCGTGCAGATGGTCAGCCGCGCAGTAACCAGATCGCGTTCGTGGCGGATCGCCCCGGTCACGACCGTCGGTATGCCATCGATGCCTCCAAGCTGCGCGATGAATTGGGCTGGGAGCCGGAGTACACGTTCGAGCAGGGTATCGCGGAAACAGTGGACTGGTATCTCGCCAACCAGGACTGGGTGAAGCGCGTGCTGGACGGCAGTTACCGTCTTGAACGTATCGGCACGACTGCGTGAGGGGATCGCGATGACACAACGGAAGGGCATCATCCTCGCAGGCGGTTCGGGTACGCGGCTCTATCCGCTGACGCAGGCGATCAGCAAACAACTACTGCCGGTCTACGACAAGCCGATGATCTACTACCCGCTCAGTGTGCTGATGCTGGCGGGAATCCGTGAAGTGCTGGTGATCAACACGCCGCACGAACAAGCCTTGTTCAAGGCGTTGCTGGGTGATGGATCACAGTGGGGGATGGATATCCAGTACGCCGTACAGCCGAGTCCAGATGGCTTGGCGCAGGCCTACCTGATCGGCAAGGAGTTCGTCGGCGGGAAGCCGAGCTGCCTCGTGCTGGGCGACAACATTTTCTACGGACACGGCTTCACCGACATGCTTCGACGCGCGGATGCACGTGACGATGGTGCGACGGTGTTCGGTTATTGGGTCAATGATCCCGAACGCTATGGCGTGGCCGAATTCGACAACGACGGGCGCGTCGTAGGTATCGAGGAGAAGCCGGCCAAACCGCGTTCCAATTACGCGGTCACCGGCCTCTACTTCTACGACGGTCTGGCTAGCGAGTATGCGGCCGAGCTCAAGCCCTCGCCGCGAGGAGAACTTGAGATCACCGACTTGAATCGCCGCTATCTTGACGCAGGCACGCTGCATTTGGAGGCGCTCAGTCGGGGTCACGCATGGTTGGATACCGGGACACACCAATCGTTGCTTGAGGCCTCGAACTTCATCGGGACCATCGAGGCGCGTCAGGGCTTGCGAGTTTGTTGCCCCGAGGAGATCGCGTTCGGCAACGGATGGATCGATGGGGCCCAGGTGGAAAAGCTCGCGGCGCCTTTGGCGAAGAGCGGTTATGGCCAGTATCTGCTGTCGCTGACCGCGCGTCGGATACTGCGATGAAGATCATTCCGACAGCCTTGCCTGACTGTGTCGTTATTGAGCCGGCTGTCTTTGGGGATGAGCGGGGCTTCTTTCTTGAGACATGGAACGCCGATCGCTTCGTGGAGCGAGGTCTGAGCGCAGCCTTTGTTCAAAGCAATGTGTCGCGCTCTTCGCAGGGTGTTCTGCGTGGCTTGCACTACCAATGGCCGGGGCCCCAGGGAAAGCTGGTGAGTGTGCTGGATGGCGCAGTTTACGACGTAGCGGTCGATATCCGACGCGGCTCTCCTACTTTCGGGCAGTGGACCTCCGCACTGCTGAGCGCTGACAATAAGCGTCAGATGTGGATCCCCGAGGGCTTCGCACACGGATTCGCGGTAGTGTCAGAGACTGCGCTCCTGAGTTACTTGTGTACCGCCGTCTACGACAGGGCCGCCGATGCGGCCGTGCGTTGGGACGACCCTGCGATTGGCATCGATTGGCCGATCAGCGAGCCGCAACTTTCGGCGAAGGACGCAGCCGCGCCCTTGTTGGCCGATGTCGCGCCGGAGCGACTCCCCGTCTACGCGCCATGACGATCCTGCTGCTCGGCGCCAATGGCCAGGTAGGCCACGAATTGCGGCGGAGCCTGGCATCGTTGGGCGATCTCGTCGCTACCACACGGTCTGGCGAATTGGCCGATGGCACGCGGTGCGAGATCGCCGATTTTGATCGGCCTGGCAGCCTCGCTGATCTTGTCGAGCGCGTGGCGCCGAGCGCGATCGTCAATGCCGCCGCCTATACGGCGGTGGACAAGGCGGAGGACGACGCCGATGCGGCCTTTCGCGCCAATGCCGAAGCGCCGGATGTGCTCGCACGCGCATGTGCCGCGAGGGGCATCCCGTTCGTGCATTATTCGACCGACTACGTCTTCGATGGCCGGGGCACGCAGCCGTACCGCGAGGATGACCCCACCGCGCCCTTGGGCGTTTATGGCGCCAGCAAGCTTGCCGGCGAGGACGCGATCCGGTCGGCCGGCGGTCGCCATCTGATCCTGCGCACCGCGTGGGTGTATGGCAACCACGGCCATAACTTCATGAAGACGATGCTGCGGCTTGGCGCCGATCGGGACGAGGTGCGCGTTGTCGCCGACCAGGTGGGTACGCCCACGCCGGCGGCATTGATCGCGGACGTGACGGCCGAACTGCTGCGCAAGCAGGACGCGCCATCGGGGACATTCCACCTGACGCCTCGTGGCGAAACGAGTTGGCACGGTTTCGCGGAAGCCATCTTCGAAGAAGCCGCGGCACGCGGGCTAATCGCGCGCGCCCCCAAGGCGCTCCCCATCGCGACGTCGGACTACCCCACACGTGCCCGTCGCCCGGGCTACTCCCGCCTGGACATCGGCAAGCTGGAAGGCGTGCTTGGACATTCGCTTCCCGAGTGGCGTGCCGGCTTGCGGCAGGTGCTTGGCGCCTGATCGATCCGGGCGCCCAACGGCGGGCGTTGCTGCAGGCGAACATTGAACGCAGGCACGCGCTGTGGAACGATGGCGATACCGCAACGCTTGGGGAAGCGAGATGGGGAACTGGACTCGCCCGGTCGCAACGACCGTGCTGATGGGGATAGGCATCGCATTCGCATCAGCGGACTTGGCCGCTCAGCCAGCCGCGTCGGTAGATGTCGGCGCATTCATTCGCAAGGATGCGTTCACCGACATCAAGTTGTCGCCGGATGGCAAGTACCTTGCCGCGACAGTGCAGCAAGAGGACAGGACCGCGCTGGTGGTACTGGATCGGCAGGAGATCCGTATCACCGGCTCGATGTCCCTGGGGCGGCACAACCACGTTGCGGATTTCTGGTGGGTAAACCCCGAGCGCGTCTTGTTCTCCGTAGCGCAGAAATTCGGTGCATTGGACTTGCCGCAAGCGACGGGCGAGTTGTTTGCCTTGAGTGCGGACGGTTCCAACAAGCAGAACCTGTTGGGGTACCGAGTGGAGGGCGCTGGACCGGGTACGCGTATCCAGCAGAAGAAGGTAGAGGCTGCAGCCGGGTATCTGGTGGATACGTTGCCGGAAGACGATCGCAACGTCATCGTGATGGTGCGGCCATTCGGAGACCTGACCTACACCCGCGCCGAAAGGATGGATGTCTACACGGGGCGTCGCGTCTTGTTGGCCCGCTCGCCTGTACCGGAAGGCGAGTTCGTCAGCGATGGCACGGGCACGGTGCGATTCGCTTACGGCATCACGTCGGAGAACGTCAATCGCCTGTACTACCGCGGGGGCGAGGGACAGGAATGGGATCTGATCAACGATGAACGCATGTCGCAGCGCATCGAGGTACCCATCGGTTTCAGCGGCGACCAGAAGACCGCCTATCTAAGGGTCGAGCAGGCGCAAGGATCGGATGCCGTCGTGGCGCTCGATGTCGCCAGTGGCGAGCGGACCGAGAGGCTGCGCAATCCGAACGTGGATCCTGCCGCCATCCTGCTGTCGCGACGGCAAGGGCGTCCCGATGGGCGCGGTGTACTTTGACGGAAAACCGACATTCGCCCTGCTGGACAAGGAGCATGCCGACGGAAAGCTCCTCCGCAGTCTGCAAGAGGCATTTCCGGGCGATCTGGTCGAGATCACCTCGATGACGCGCGACGGCGGTCTGGCGTTGGTCGAAGTCTCATCGGACGTCAATCCGGGCGACTTCTACGTGTTCGACGTGCCGGCGAAGAAAATGAACTACCTGCTCAGCCGTCGCGAGTGGGTGGATCCGGAGCAACTTGCGCCCATGGCGCCGATCCAGCTCAAGGCACGGGATGGACTGGTACTGCATGGCTACCTGACCGTGCCCAAGGGCAGCTCAGGCAAGGGCCTCCCCTTGATCATCCATCCGCATGGCGGTCCTTACGGCGTCAGGGACGCGTGGGGTTTCAACAGCGAAGTCCAGTTGCTGGCATCCGCCGGGTATGCGGTGCTGCAGGTCAACTATCGAGGCTCCGGAGGGTACGGTCGCAATTTCCAGCAGGTGGGCGCGCGCCAATGGGGCGGCACCATGCAGGACGACCTGACGGACGCGACCCGATGGGCGATCAAGGAAGGCATCGCCGATCCGGGCAGGATCTGCATCTACGGTGCAAGTTACGGCGCGTATGCGGCACTGACGGGTGTCGCGAAGGAGGCCGGTCTCTACCGCTGCGCCGCCGGCAACGTCGGTGTCTATGACCTGCCGATGATGCAGCAACAGGATGCCAGCGACAGCCGCACGCTGGGACGGTGGTCGCATGACTGGGTGGGTGAGCGATCGTCGTTGGCGGCCGTGTCGCCGGTCAACATGGCGAACGCGATCAAGGTGCCCGTATTCCTGGCCGCAGGTGGCGAAGACGAAGTGGCGCCCGTCGAACACACCGAGATCATGGAGCGCAAGCTGAAGGCGGCAGGCGTGCCGGTGGAAGCGGTCTACTACCGCACCGAAGGTCACGGCTACTACAAGGAAGAAAACCAGCGCGACTACTACACGAAGCTGCTGGCGTTCTTCAGCCGCCATCTCGGTGGCGCAACGGCAAAGTAGGACATCCTGTACGGGCGGCCATCTGCCGCCCGTACGATCGCAAGGCCGCTCAGTCCGTCGTGCGCATCGCCCGCCGCAACCACGGCGAGGCCAGCAAAGCGATCACGGCGCATCCCAGTCCGATCCACATCATCAGCCAGAACAGGTCGGCGAAGCCGGTGGCCGCGTGCGCGATATCGAGTGCGCCATCGTTCGGAATATCCATCGCTGCAAGTTTGCCGAACTGCGCGGCAAGCGTTTCCGAGAATGCAGTGGCCAACAGCCACATGCCCATCATCGAGCTCACCACGCGCGGCACCGAAAGTTCGGTGACGGCGGCCAGGCTCACCGGGGCCAGGCACATCTCGCCGATCTCGAGCAACAGGTAGGCCAGCACCAGCCACCACACGCTCGCGACCACGCCAGTGTTGCCCACCTGTTGCGCCGCGAGCGCCAGCGGGATGAAGGACAGACCGCCGAACAACAGGCCCAGCGCGCCTTTCACCGGCTTGGACGGATCGAGGCCGCGTCGTCCCAGCGTGGCCCACAGCCACGCGAACACGGGCGCCAGCACCACCAGGAACATCGCGCCCAGGTAGGTCAGCGAGCCGGCGGTCTGCGGCAGCACCAATGAATCACGCAGCACCAGCACCACCATCAGCGCAGCCGTGCCGAGGAACAGTGCGCGCGGCGGCCCGGGGCGCGTGCTCCGCTCCGACCAGCGCGACGCGATCACGAACGACAGCGGCATCGCCACCAGCGCCCAGGTGGACCACGGCGCGCTGCCGAGGAAGAGCGCGATGTTCGCGGCGAGGCTGTCCGACCAGACCACCACCGATGCCGGCTGTACCAATGACGGGAACAGGTCTTTCGTCAGCATCCTGTCGGTGAACATCACCCACGAGCCGTACGTTTGCTCGTACAGGGTGAAGAACACCAGGCACATGAAGATCAGCGCCATCAGCGCCAGCATCTGGCGACGCTGCACCGGCGTGCATTGCGTGGTGATGAACCAGAGGAACCACGCCAGCACCGTGGCCAGCACCAGCAGCATCAACGCGAGTGCGAGCGAGAATTCGCCGCCCAGCGCGAACGCACCGTTGGCCGCCGCCCACATCAGCCAGGCCACGGGCAACACACCCAGTGCCGCGCCGGCGTAGATCAGCCATTCCCGGGGGATACCCAACATCGGTGCACGGAGCACCGTGGGCGAGGGTGGTTCGGCGTGGCCGTGCAGGTAGCGCTGGCCCCAGAGGAACATCGCCAGGCCCAGTAGCATGCCGATGCCGGCCGCGCCGAAACCGTACTTCCAGCCCAGCGTCTCGCCGAGATAACCGCACACCAGCGAGGCGAGCAGGGCACCGAGGTTGATGCCGGCGTAAAAAAGGCTGAAGCCGCCATCACGGCGCGGGTCGCCGGCCGGATACAGCCGGCCGACGATGCCGGTGATGTTGGGCTTCAGGAAGCCCACGCCCATGACGATCAGCGCGAGCGACAGGTACATCGTGCGCAGCGCGCCTTCATCGCGCGTGACCACGCCAGCGTCCATGGTCGCCGCCGCGCCTTCGAGCGCCATGCCGGCATGGCCGGCCACCAGCAGCAATCCGCCGAAGACCACCGCCTTGCGCATGCCCAGCCAGCGGTCGGCCAGTACGCCGCCGATCACCGGCACGCAGTAGACCAGTCCTCCGTAGGCCCCGATCAGGTCGTAGCCCGCGCCGTCGGCGAACAGGTGGTACTTGGTCAGGTACAGCAGCAGCAGCGCTTTCATCCCGTAGAAGGAGAAACGCTCCCACATCTCGGTGAAGAAGCAGACGTAGACCCCCTTGGGGTGGCCCAGGAAGTCGTCGCGGCCGGCGGCCGCGGGGGCGAGGGGGGGCAAGGGCCGCTCCGGCGGGGATTCCGCGGCGAGTATAGCGATGGCGCGCGTTCCGGCTGGACTTGCCGGGCAGCGGACGCTAGCGTGTCGGCTTTCCGCAATTCGGGAACATGCAATGAGCTCGGGGACCCCGCAACTTACCTTCCGCGCCGTCGTGCTGGCCATCGTGCTGGCCGTCGTGCTGTCGGCCGCCAACGCCTACCTGGGCCTGTTCGCCGGCCTGACCGTGGCCACCGCCATCCCGGCGGCCGTCGTTTCGATGGGCGTGCTGCGCCTGCTGGGCGGCGGCACGATCCTGGAGAACAACATCGTGCAGACCGGCGCCTCCGCCGGTTCGTCGATCGCGGCCGGCGTGATCTTCACGATCCCCGCGCTGATCATCCTCGGCTACTGGCAGGACTTCCAGTATTCCTGGGTGCTGGCGATCGCCGGCCTCGGTGGCCTGCTGGGCGTGCTGTTTTCGGTGCCGCTGCGTCGCTCGATGATCGTCGAGGAGCCGCTGCCGTTCCCCGAAGGCAAGGCCGCGGCCGAAGTGCTGAAGGCCGGTGAGAATCCGGGCCCGGGCCTGAAGATCCTGGCGTTCTCCGCCGCCATTGGTGCCGTGTTGAAGGTTGCCGCGCACAGCGGCATGCGCCTGATCCCGGACACCGCCGCGGGCGCGGGCTTCTTCGGCAAGTACCTCGGCTACATGGGCACCAACCTGTCGCCGGCGCTGCTGGGCGTGGGCTACATCGTGGGCCTGAACATCGGCATCGTGGTGCTGTCGGGCAGCGTCCTGTCCTGGCATATCGCCATCCCGCTGTACCACATGTTCTTCATGGGTACCGATCCTGCGCTGGCGCAGAGCGTTGCAGGCGCAGGTGCCGAAGACGTGGCCGGGGCCATCTGGTCAGCGAAGATCCGCTACCTGGGCGTGGGCGCGATGCTGATCGGCGGCGTGTGGACGCTGTTCTCGTTGCGCAAGTCGCTGCTGTCGGGCGTGAAGAGCGGCATCGCCGCCGCGCGTGCGGGTTCCGGTGGCGCCGACGTCGCCGAAACCGAGCGCGACCTGCCGATGAAGTGGATGCTGGTGGCGCTGGTGGTCTTCGTGCTGCCGCTGCTGCTGCTGTACCAAGCCATCGTCGGCGTGTGGCACGTCAGCATCCCGATGGCGATCATCATGATCGTGGCCGGCTTCCTGTTCGTATCCGTATCGGCCTACCTGGCCGGCCTGGTGGGTTCGTCGAACAACCCGGTGTCGGGCATCACCATCGCCACCATCCTGTTCGCCTCGGTCGTGCTGCTGTTGCTGCTCGGCGAGAGCGGCCGCATGGCGGTCGGTTCCGGTGGGGCGCCGTTGGGCGCCGTGGCCGCGATCATGATCGGTGCCGTGGTGTGCTGCGCGGCGGCCGTGGGTGGCGACAACCTGCAGGACCTCAAGGCGGGTTACCTGGTCGGTGCGACCCCGTGGAAGCAGCAGCTGATGCTGGGCATTGGCGCGTTCTCCTGCGCGCTGATCATGGCGCCGGTGCTGAACATCCTATCCGAGGCCTACGGCATCGGTGCACCGACGGCCGAACATCCGAATCCGCTGTCCGCCCCGCAGGCCACGCTGATGGCGTCGGTCGCCAAGGGCCTGTTCGGTGGCGAACTGCCGTGGGGCATCATCGGCATCGGCGCGATCATCGGCGCGATCATCATCGCCGTCGACGAGACGCTGAAAGCCAAGGGCAGCAGCTTCCGCGTGCCGGTCCTCGCTGCCGCGATCGGCATCTACCTGCCGCTGGAACTGATGGTGCCGATCTTCCTCGGCGGCCTGCTCGCCTACCTGGTCGAGAAGCGCCACGGCATGGTCGGTACGAAGGACGAAGAAGCGCGCGACCGCATCCATCGTCCTGGCACCTTGTTCGCCGCGGGCCTGATCACCGGTGAAGCGCTGATGGGCATTGCGGTCGGCATCGCCATCTACGTATCCAAGGATCGCGACGTGCTGGTGCTGCCGGAAGCCTTCCAGCAGGGCGAGATCGTCGGCCTGGTGATCCTGGCGATCGTGGGCTGGCTGCTCTACCGCACCGGCGCCAAGTCGAAGGCGCTGGGCGACGCCGAACCCGGCCCCCGTTAAGCCAATACACGGCGCAAGGGCGTGACTTCACGCCTTTGCGCCGCGGCGCGCTTAGCGCCTACCATCGGGGTTTCCCTGTTGCCGGAGCCCCGGATGAAGCTCAAATCCGCCCTGTTGCCCTTCTGCTTGCTGGCGGCACTGCCGTCGCTGGCCGCTGCGCGCGGCCTCGACGTGCGCGACCTGCAGAAGCTGGACCGCGTGTCCTCGCCCGTGTTGTCGCCGGACGGCAGCACCGTGCTGTTCGCCAAGCGCGTGGTCGATGCCGACGTGACCAAGGGCAGCAGCAGCCTGTGGGTCCGCAACCTGCTGACGCGCGACATGGGCCCGCCCAAGCGCCTGACGCCCGAGGGCTGGAACGTCAATTCGCCCGCGTTCTCGCCCGATGGCAAGACGGTCTACTTCCTCAGCGGCAAGTCGGGCATCCAGCAGCTCTACGCGTTGCCGCTGGCCGGCGGCACCCCGCGCCAGCTGACGGCGTTCGCGCTGGACGTCGCCAGCTACAAGCTGTCGCCGGACGGCACGCGCGTGCTGTTCAGCGCCGACACCTTCGCCGACTGCAAAGCGGACTTCGCCTGCACGCAGAAGAAGCTCGACGCCACGGCGGCGAAGAAAAGCACCGGCGTGGTCTACGACGGCCTGTTCGTCCGCCATTGGGATACCTGGGCCGATGGCCGCCGCAGCCGCCTGTTCGTGGCGGCGCTGCCGGGTGCCAAGGCCAAGGCCGTGAGCGCGGCCACGTCATTGACCGACCGATTGGATGGCGACGCGCCGTCCAAGCCGTTCGGTGGCGCCGATGAGTACACCTGGTCGCCGGACGGCGCCTCGGTGGTGGCGTCGGTGCGCGTCGCCGGCAAGGGCGAGGCGTGGTCGACCAACTTCGACCTGTACAAGATCGCCGCGGACGGCAGCAGCGCGCCGGTCAACCTGACCGCCGCCAACCCTGCGTGGGACACCGGTCCGGTGTTCAGCGCCGACGGCAAGACGTTGTTCTATCGCGCGATGAAGCGCCCGGGTTTCGAAGCCGACCGCTTTGGCCTGATGGCTATGGACCTGGACAATGGGAAGCTGCGTGAGATCGCACCGAACTGGGATCGCAGCGCCGACAGCATCGTCCTCTCAGATGACGGTGAAAGGATTTACACCACCGCGCAGGATGTGGGCGAGCATCCGCTCTTCTCGGTGGAGATCCAGAGCGGCCAGGCCCGCAAGATCGTCGGCGACGGCAGCGTTTCGGCGTTCGACATGGTCGGCAAGACGCTGGTGTTGTCGCGCAACACCTTGAAGTCCGGCGACGTGATCTACGCCACCAGCGATGATGTCGGCGCCACCCTGCGCGCCATCACGCCCAGCGCCGACGAGGTGCTGAAGGACGTCTCGTTCGGCGACTTCGAACAGTTCAACTTCAAGGGCTGGAACAACGAGACCGTGCACGGTTACGTGGTCAAGCCGCACGATTACGTGGAAGGGAAGAAGTACCCGGTGGCGTTCCTGATCCACGGCGGCCCGCAGGGCAGCTTCGGCAACGGTTGGAGCTATCGCTGGAACCCGCAGACCTACGCAGGCCAGGGCTACGCGGTGGTGATGATCGATTTCCACGGCTCGACCGGTTACGGCCAGGCCTTCACCGACGCGATCAGCCGGCACTGGGGCGACCGCCCGCTGGAAGACCTGCAGAAGGGGTGGGCGGCGGCGCAGAAGCAGTACGCCTTCCTCGACGGCAAGAACGCGTGCGCGCTGGGCGCCAGCTATGGCGGCTACATGATCAACTGGATCGCCGGCAACTGGAACGAGCCGTGGAAGTGCCTGGTCAATCACGACGGCGTGTTCGACATCCGCTCGATGGCCTACGTCACCGAGGAGCTGTGGTTCACCGAGTGGGAGAACGGCGGCACCCCGTACGACGTGCCGAAGAACATCGAGAAGTTCAATCCGGTCAACCATATCGCCAAGTGGCGCGTGCCGATGCTGGTGGTGCAGGGCGAGAAGGACTACCGCGTGCCGGTGGACCAGGGCCTGTCCACGTTCAGCGCGCTACAGCGCAAGGGCATCGAATCCAAGCTGCTGTACTTCCCGGACGAGAACCACTGGGTGCTCAAGCCGCAGAACAGCATCCTGTGGCACGACACCGTCAATGCGTGGCTGAAGCAGCACATCGGCCGCTGACGCTTTCCCGAAAGGGCCGGTTATGCCGGCCCTTTTTCTTTGACTGAAGGAGAACCCCGCCGATGGCGATCGAAGCCACCGAACCTTCCACTGCGCTCATCCAGAACGACATCGTCCTGTTCGGCCTGATCGCCGCCACGCTGGGCGTGGTGTTCTGGACGTCCTCGCGCGAGACGGGCTTCTTCAAGAAGTTCTACACCTACGTGCCGGCACTGCTGCTGTGCTACTTCATCCCTGGCATTTTCAACAGCGTCGGCCTGATCGACGGTGCCGCCAGCAAGCTCTACAACCCGGTGGCGAGCCGCGTGCTGCTGCCGGCAGCATTGGTGTTGCTGACGCTGACCATCGATCTGAAGGGCGTGCTGAAACTTGGGCCCAAGCTGTTGGTGATGTATTTCGCGGCATCGGCCAGCGTGATGATCGGTGCGTTCGTCGCGTTTGGCGTGATGGATGCTCTGCATCCGGAAACCGTGGCCGGCGATACCTGGGGCGGCATGGCCGCGCTGGCGGGCAGCTGGATCGGCGGCGGCGCGAACATGGTGGCGATGAAGGAGGTCTTCCAGGTCGACGAGACCACGTTTGGCCAGTTCGTCGTCATCGACGTCGCGGTCGGCTATGTCTGGATGGCCGTGCTGATCTTCCTGGCGAACCGTGCGAAGGCCATCGATGCGCATACGGGCGCGGATACGCGTGCGATCGAGGAACTCAAGGAACGCTTGGCGTCCTATCAGAAGCAGCACGAGCGGGTCACCACGTTGACGGACCTGATGGTGATCCTGGCGATCGCCTTCGGTACGGTCGGTCTCGCGCACGCGGTTGCCGGACCGGCGTCGGCCTGGTTTGGCGGCTTTGCCTGGGCGAAGCAGGTGAGCTTGCACGAGCCGTTCGTCTGGGTCGTCGTGCTATCGACGCTGATCGGCTTGGGCCTGAGCCTGACCCGTGCGCGCGAGTTGGACGGTGCGGGCGCGTCGAAGATCGGTGCGCTGTTCCTGTACATCCTCATCGCGTGCATCGGCATGCAGATGGATATCGGCTCGCTGGCCGACAAGCCGTGGCTGCTGGCATTGGGCGTGATCTGGATCCTGGTGCACATCGTGCTGCTGGCGCTGCTGGGCAAGCTGCTGCGCGTGCCGTTCTTCTACTTCGCGATGGGCTCGCAGAGCAATATCGGCGGGCCGGCATCGGCCCCGGTGGTGGCGTCGGTGTTCCATCCCTCGCTCGCGCCGGTCGGTGCGTTGCTGGGCGCGCTGGGCTATGCGACAGGTACGGTGGCGGCGTACGCGGTCGGCGTCGGCCTGCGCGCGATGGCGGGGCAGGGTTGAGAACATGATCCTTGTGGGAGCGACGTGAGTCGCGATCCTGATGCGTCAGTTCGCGACTCACCTCGCTCCCACAGAAGAGCAAACAAAAAGGGCGAAGCCACTGGCTTCGCCCTTTCCTATTTGCCTGACAGAATCGATCAGCAACAGCGGAATCCGCTCCTGCCGCCGAACCTTGCTTCCTGCCGTTCGCGGAAGAACGTCTTGTAGTCCATTGGCTCGCGGTCCGGGTGCTTCTCCAGCACATGCCGGACGTAGTTGTCGTAGTCCGGAATGCCGCAGCACAGGCGCGCGGTCTGCACCAGCCTCCGCCACACACGCTTGTGCGTGGCGAAGTGCGAGAGCGGAACGAGTTCCGTGCCCATGGCTTACAGCCAGGCCTTCTGCTGTTCGTCGGTCAGCGCGATGTACGGCGACTCGCGATCGGTACGTACGCTGCTGGCGCGTGCCTTCAGGATCGCCTTGACCGCATACAGCAGCACGCTGAACACCACGAACAGGAACAGGACGGTCAGGCCGGTGTTCACGTAGCTGTTGATCACCACCTGGTGCATCTGGCTCATGCTCTTGGCCGCGCCGAGCAGCTGGCCGTCGGCGATGGATGCCTGGTACTTCTTCGCCTGCGCGACGAAGCCGACCGCGGGGTTGCTGTCGAAGATCTTGATCAGGCCCGCGTAGGTCGTGCAGATCAGCAGCCAGATCGCCGGGACGACGGTGACCCAGGCGTAGCGGTCGCGCTTCATCTTGAACAGCACCACCGTGCACAGCATCAGCGCGATACCGGCGAGCATCTGGTTGGCGATGCCGAACAGCGGCCACAGCGTGTTGATGCCGCCCAGCGGATCGACCACGCCCTGGTACAGGAAGTAACCCCACAGCGCGACGCAGCCGGCGGTGCCGATGACGTTCGCGCCCCAGGAATCCGTCTTGCGCAGCGGCGGGATGAAGTTGCCCAGCAGGTCCTGCAGCATGAAGCGGCCGGCACGCGTGCCCGCATCCACCGCGGTCAGGATGAAGAGCGCTTCGAACAGGATGGCGAAGTGGTACCAGAACGCCATCATCGCGTCGCCACCCGGCAGTGCGTCGTGCAGGATCACGGCGATACCCACGGCCAGCGTCGGTGCACCGCCGGCGCGCGAAATGATCGTGCTTTCGCCGATGTTGTGCGCCGTCTGCGTGAGCATTTCCGGCGTCACCACGAAGCCCCAGCTGCTGACCTTCGCAGCCACCTCGACCGCGCTGGTGCCGATGGCGGCGGCGGGGCTGTTCATGGCGAAGTAGACGCCCGGCTCGATGATCGAGGCCGCGACCAGCGCCATGATGGCGACGAACGATTCCATCAGCATGCCGCCGTAGCCGATGTAGCGGGTATGGGTTTCATTGGCCAGCAGCTTGGGCGAGGTGCCCGAGCTGATCAGCGCATGGAAGCCCGAGACCGCACCGCAGGCGATGGTGATGAAGAGGAACGGGAACAGGCCGCCCTTCCACACCGGACCGTCGCCGGTGCTGGCGAACTGGGTCAGCGCCGGCATCTTCAGCGAGGTCACTTCCGGGCTGGCGATGACGATGCCGATGGCCAGCGCGACGATCACGCCGATCTTGAGGAAGGTCGATAGGTAATCGCGCGGCGCCAGCAGCAGCCACACGGGCAGCACGGCGGCGACGAAACCGTAGCCGATCAGCATCCAGGTGATCTGGGTGCCGGTGAAGGTGAACGCCGGGCCCCACGTGGGATGTGCGCCGACCTTGCCGCCGAACCAGATGGCCAGCAGCAACAGGATGATGCCGACCACCGAGATCTCGCCGATCTTGCCGGGGCGGATGTAGCGCATGTAGATGCCCATGAAGATCGCGATGGGCATCGTGGCGATCACCGTGAACATGCCCCACGGACTTTCGGCCAGCGCCTTCACCACGATCATCGCCAGCACCGCCAGGATGATGATCATGATCAGGAACGCGCCGAACAGCGCGATGGTGCCGGCCACCTGGCCCATTTCCTCGCGGACCAGATCACCCAGCGAGCGACCGTTGCGGCGGCTGGAGATGAACAGGACCATGAAGTCCTGCACCGCGCCCGCGAGCACCACGCCGGCGATCAGCCAGAGCATGCCGGGAAGGTAGCCCATCTGCGCCGCAAGCACCGGGCCCACCAGCGGGCCGGCGCCGGCGATGGCGGCGAAGTGGTGGCCGAACAACACGTGCTTGTTGGTGGGCACGTAGTCCAGGCCATCGTTGTTGATGTGCGCGGGGGTCGCGCGGGTGGGATCCAGCCCCATCACGTTCTTCGCGATGTACAGGCTGTAGTAGCGGTACGCCACCAGGTAGATGGACACCGCCGCCACGACGATCCACAGCGCGCTGATCTGCTCGCCCTGGCGCAAGGCCACGACACCCAGACACCCAGCGCCGAGGAGCGCGAGCGCCGCCCAGCCGATCTTGGAAAAACCATTCATTCGGGAACCCTCCGACAAGTCCGGACAAGGGTCCCCCCATGCGGGAGGCCGGTCAATCCGTAACGGCCGATTCAGCCTTCTACTTTGGTCGCAATCCGACGGCGTAGGGCGCTCAGAGCCAGCGCGAACGCTTGAACAGCCGGTACAGGCCGAAGCAGGCCAGCGCGACGCCGGCGATCAGGACGGGGTAGGCGAAGCGTCCGCCAAGCTCGGGCATGTGTTCGAAGTTCATGCCGTACCAACTGGTGATCAGCGTGGGCGCGGCAAGCAGCGCGGCCCAGGCACCCAGGCGTTTGACGATCTCGCCCTGGGCCAGCGTCACCAGCGAGAGGTTCACGCTGAGCGCCGTCGTCAGCATTTCGCGCAGCGTGTCGGTGTATTCGTTGACGCGCAGCACGTGGTCCTGCACGTCGCGGAAGTACAGCCGCACCTCTTCGGGGATCAGCGTGCTCTGTGAGCGGGTCAGCTGCGCCAGCACGTCCTGCAGCGGCGCCACCGCCAGACGCATCTGGGTCAGCTCGCGCTTCAGTTCGTACAGCTTCACCACCGTCACCCGGCGATAGGTGTCGGCGAAGATGTCCTTCTCCAGCGTGTCCAGCGTCTGCTTGAACTGGTCGATGATCGGCCGGTAGTTGTCGACGATGTAGTCGAGTACCGCGTACAGCCCATACGACGGACCGAGCGCGAGCAGTTCGGGTTCGCGCTGCACGCGCTCGCGCACCGGCGCATACGACAGCGACGCGCCGTGGCGCACGGTCACCAGGTAGCGCGGGCCGAGGAAGGCGTGGGTCTCGCCGAACTTGATGCGGTCGTCCACCACCTGCGCGGTATGCACGGCCACGAACAGCGAGTTGCCGTAGGCCTCCAGCTTCGGGCGCTGGTGCGCGTTCTGCGCGTCCTCGACGGCAAGGTCGTGCAGGCAGAACTCCTCCTGCAGTTTCTCCAGGATGGCGTCCGCCGGTTCGTACAGGCCCACCCAGATGAAGCTGCCGTCGTCGACGGCCAGCACGTCGCTGATCTCATCCAGGCTGATGTCGCGCCGCTTGCCACCGTGGTCGTAGACCACGCAATTGATGACGCACTGGGGCAGGACGGGTTTCGTGGCGGGGGTGGCGACATCATTCATGGCGTGAATCGTGCGCCACGGGACGGCATCCGACAAGCCCGCATGCATCCTGTAGGAGCGACGTGAGTCGCGACCGCGGCAATGACACGTCTCGGGACGGGTAGAAGGCATGGACCCTGCGGTACGAGGTGATGCCTCGTCCGCAGGATCCGTATTTCGTAAGGATATGGGGAGCTTCGTTTCTGCGGTCGCGACTTACGTCGCTCCTACAGTGGCTTCCGCGCTCACTGGGCGACGAAGCGGATCGCCTGGCCGCCACCCGGTGCCAGCTTCAGCGTCAGCGTGTCGCCGCGCGTCACGCTGCGCTCCTCGATCACGATGTCCTGCGGCGCGGTCTTCCAGTTCGCCTTGTCGCCATCGCGATAGATCTGCGCGGTGTAATGACGGCCTTCGTCGAGGAACGACAACGGCACGCTGAGCGTGCGGCCGTCTTCGTCGGTGAGCGCACCGAGGTACCAGTTGGGGCCGCCGCGCTCCTTGCGGGCGATGGTCACGTAGTCGCCCACTTCACCGTTGAGCACGCGCGTATCGTCCCAGTCCACCGGCACGTCCTTGATGAACTGGAACGGCGCCGGGTTCTTCTCGTAGTTCTCGAGGAGGTCCGCGGCCATCTGCAGCGGGCTGTAGATGACGACATACAGCGAGAGCTGCTTGGCCCAGGTGGTGGCGATGCCGTCGGTGGAGCGCGTCTTCATGCCGAAGATGCCAGGCGTGTAGTCCATCGGCCCGGCCAGCAGGCGGGTGAACACGAGGTTGGCCTCGTGCTCCGGCGGATTGCCGGGCTGGCCCCAGGCGCTGAACTCCATGCCGCGCGCGCCTTCGCGGGTGATCCAGTTCGGATACGTGCGGCGCAGGCCGCTGTCCTTGATCGGCTCGTGCGGATTGACGGCGATATGGCGCTTCGCGGCCTCGGTCACCACCTTCATGTGGTGGCGGGCCATGTCCTGGCCTTCGTGCCACGCGTAGTGGCGCTTGCCGTCGGTGCCGGTGACCTTGGCCTGGCTGGCATCGGCCACATAGCCGGTCTTCACCGCAGGCACGCCGACGCGCTGGTACAGGTCGAACGCGGCATCGAGTTGCGACTCGTAGTGCGCGGCGTTGCCCGAAGTCTCGTGGTGGCCGATCAGCACCACGTTCTTCGAACGGGCGTAGCGGCTGAGCGCTTCGAGATCGAAGTCGGGATACGACTTCGTGAAGCTGAAATCCTCGCCGTTGCCGAACCAGTCGCCGTCCCAACCCACGTTCCAGCCTTCGACGAGCACGCCGCCGAAACCGTTCTTCGCGGCGAAATCGATGTGCTTGCGGACATTCTCGTTGGTGGCGCCGTGCTTGGGGCCCGAGGCCCAGCTCTTCAGCTCCAGGTGCATCTCCCACCACACGCCGACGTACTTCATCGGCTTCACCCACGACACGTCGCCGAGCGCGTTGGGCTCGTTGAGGTTCAGGGTGAGGCCGGACATCGCCAGGCCGGCGGCATCGTCGCTCAGCAGCAAAGTGCGCCACGGCGTGTCGAAGGGCGCCGCACGCACGACCTTGCCCTCGCCGATGCCGGGAGTCAGGTCCGCCTTCAGTTTGCGGCCGTCGACGCGGGTCAGGTTCATGCCGCTGTAATCGACCAGCGCGGCTTCGTGGATCGACACGTGGGTGCCGTCCTCGAACTTGAAGGTGATCGGCGTCTGCGCGTCGCCGACCTGCTGCACGGGCGTGCGGTGGTACAGGTATTCCTCGCGGTTCCATTCCCCGGCGGGAATCCACCACGCGGTCGCGTCACGAGCCAGCGAGAACTCGGTCAGCTCCTCGCTGATCTTCACCTGCTCCAGGCCGGGCTGCTTCGGGAAGCGGTAGCGGAAGCCGACGCCGTCGTCGAACACGCGGAACACCACGTCGAAGCTGCGGAAGGGTTTGGCCTTCTCCTTCAGTGTGACCGTCAGTTCGTTGTAGTGGTTGCGGATGAAGCGGCGCTCGCCCCAGGGCTGCTCCCACGTTTCATCGAACGCGCGGGTGCGCGGCTGCACGATCTCGATGTTGCGTTCGAACTTCGGCGCGTCCAGCAGCAGGAAGCCGAGCCGCGACGAAGCGATGACCGGCTGGCCCTTGCGTGAGACGGCATACGCGGGCCTGCCGTCGTTGTCGGTGGACAGCTCCACCACGATGGAGCCATCGGGCGAGGCGACACGCGGTCCCGGTGCGGCATGCGCGGCAGCGCTGGACAGCAGGACGAAGAGCGGAACAAGGAAACGGGACATGCGACCCTCGCGATAAGCAGAGGGCCGCATCGTGCGTGGCGGGGCTCAGTGCGACAAGCGTCGGGGCATGAATACGTATGCAAGCGCCAGGTGCACCGGCAGCAGCAATGCGATCCACGACTGGTTGTATTGCAGCCGCAGCGGCAGCCAGTGCAGGAACCATGCGACCAAGGCGCCCACCGCGATGGCGACCGTGAGCCAGCCGAACCACGCGGGCGGGATGCGGCGGCGCAGCACGGCAATTGCGCCGGGTACCAGCAACACGCACAGCGGATTCAACAGCAGCAGGTTGCGGTTGGCCCACGCGGCCCAGTGCTCGGTGAAGCCCCACAGATACACCAGCAGCGCGCCCGCCACGAAGCACACCAGCCACAATGGCAGCGCGAGCGCCGCGATGACGCGGGCATGGCGGCGGCCTACGAAGGCGATCAACAGCGCGACCGCGACACCGGCCGCGAGCCACGGCCACCAACGGCGCGGCGTTTCGGTGGGTTCGGCCGCGATGCGGTGCTGCAGCAACTGCATTTCGGACTGAACGAGCGGGCGTCCCGCGGCATTCTTCGCCTCGCGCAGACTGTCGGCCAGGCGCATCGGCACATAGGCTTCTTCCCAGCGCGACATCGGCTTGTCCGCCGACGGCCCCAGGCCTACATCGAAGCCGAGCCACATCCACGTCGCCGGCGACGCCAGGCGCACCGCTTCGCTACGGAAGGTGTTGCCGCGCGAACGGCCGGCGAGCTGCGATTTCAGCCGGCCGCCGAGCGCGGCATCCAGCGCGTCGCGCACCTGCGTGGAGCAGTTGGAGGTGAAGTAGTCGTAGCGGTAGCGCGCGTTCTCCGGGCGTGCGCGCTCGGCCAGCGCGTTGGCCAGTGCCTGTGCCTGCTCGGGCGTAACGTCCAGCCACTGCAACGACACGCCGCGCCCGCTGTCGCGGTACTGCGCGAGGTCCTGCTCGAAGGGCAGCGCGACCAGGTAGTACATCATGTGGCCGCGGGCGAAGTTGCCGACGAAGTCGGCTTCCGACGGATCGAAGAAACCGAAGTTGTACGAGATCGCATCGCCATTGGCGGGGTCGACCACGACGATGGCGTTGTGGCCGAAGCGCTCGAAGAAGACCTCGCCCGGCTGCATGGTCGCCACGCCGATCCGTGGCGCCGCAAAGGCGCTCATCGCCAGCAGCCACATCGCGCCCAGCAGCGCCAGGCGCGTGGCCAGGCTACGCATCGGCCAGCACTCCGACGTGGAAGGCATGCACGCGTCGCGCATCCGCGCGTGCCACGCGGAACATGAAGCGGCCCAGCGTCAGCTCCTCGCCGGTTTCCGGCAGGTGGCCGATCGCGGCCGTCACCAGCCCGCCGACGGTGTCGTATTCGTCGTCGGGGAAGTCGGCGCCGAAGCGCTCGTTGAAATCGGAAATGGGCGTGAGCGCGTCCACCACGAACTGGCCATCGGCCTGCGCCGCTATCAACGCGGCCCCGTCCTCGGCTTCATCGTGTTCGTCGTCGATCTCGCCGACGATCTGCTCCAGTACGTCCTCGATGGTCACCAGGCCGGCGACGCCGCCGTACTCGTCCACCACGATCGCCATGTGGTTGCGCGACAGGCGGAATTCCTTCAGCAGCAGGTTGAGCTTCTTCGACTCCGGGATCAGCACCGCGGGCCGCAGCAGTTCGCGCACGCTGCCCGGGCCGTTGTCGGCCACCACGCCACGCAGCAGGTCCTTCGCCAGCAGGATGCCGAGGATCTCGTCCTTGTTCTCGCCATGCACCGGGAAGCGGGAGTGGCCGGATTCGACCACCTGCTTCATCAGGTCGAGGAAGCGCGCTTCGACCGGCAGCGAGACCATCTGGGAGCGCGACACCATGACGTCGCCCACGGTGAGGTCGGCCACGTCGATGGCGCCTTCCATCATCTTCAGGGTGTCGCCGCCGATCAGGCCGTCGGACTGCGCGTCGCGCAGGAGGGCCACCAGGTCTTCGCGTGTGCTGGGTTCGCCGGAGAACGCCGAACTGAGGCGGTCCAGCCAAGTGCGCCGTTTCTCCGAGGGTTTGTCGGAGCCTTCCGGCGCGTGGGTACTGTCGTCTTCTGACATCTCGTGGGGGTGTGCGCCCGGTCGGGCGTGGGGGCCAGTCTAACCCGGTTGGGGCACGCCTGCAGGCGGCCTCAGGTGCCGGCGGGTTCCGCCGGCGTGGCCGGCGCGGTGTCCTCGGGCGCTTCCTCTTCGGGCACGTCCAAGCTGTAGCTGCAACCCACCAGCGTCTTCCCCGGGTGCGAGGCGACGTTGCTGACGTTGAGGACGACGGACTCGATCAGCACCTTGCCGTTCTTCGCGTCGCGTGTTTCCTCGCTGCGCAGTTCCTTGCCGAACATGGCCTTGGCCGGGGTGTCGATAGCGGTTTCGAGCGCGAGTTCCTTCGCCAGCGGGCGCGGATCGGGCAGGTCCAGGATCGCCATCACGCTGCCGCCAGTGAAGGCGATGTGGTCGGTGTCGTTCCCGAACACGCGGATCGGCGAGGCCAGCCGGTATTCGGTCATGAACATGTTCGCCTGCGGCAGCGGCCGCCAGCCGAGGGCGACGGCCTTCAGCGGGTCTTCCAACGCCGGGGCGAGCGCGGTGAGGTCGGCGATGTCGCCACGGCATTCGATCAGCGAAGCGAGGTCGCTCGTGGTGGCCTGCGCGCGCACGGCGAACGGCAGGGCCAGCGCCACGCAGGACGCGAGCAGCAGGGTGCGCAGCATGGTCAGTCTTCCGCGTAAGGGTCGTCGATGCCGAGGTCGGCGAGGATCTCGCGCTCGAGTTGCTCCATGCACTCGGCTTCCTTGTCGTCCTCGTGGTCCCAGCCGAGCAGGTGCAGGGTGCCGTGAACGGTCATGTGGGCGTAATGCGCGGCCAGCGGCTTCTTCTGCTCGCGGGCTTCGCGCGCCACGACCGGGGCGCAGATCACCAGATCGCCGAGCAGCGGCATCTTCACGCCCTTGGGCAGCTTCACGCCTTCGGCCATCTCGGCCGGGAAGCTCAGCACGTTGGTGGCGTAGTCGCGGCCACGGTAATGGCGGTTGAGCGCGCGGCCTTCCTTGCTGTCGACGATGCGGATGGCCAGGTCGGCCTCGCGGATGCGGCCCGCCAGCGCGGCAGCCACCCACTTGCGGAAGCTCACCGCCGAGGGAATGCCGGCGCGGGGCAACGCGTAGTTCACGGAGACTTCGAGGCGGACGGGGCCTTGGGTCATGGCGATCGCTGTCGACGGAGGGGATCAGGCAGGGCCGGTTTCCGCGTCCTTGCCGTCGCGTGCATCGTAAGCCCGCACGATCTTCGCGACCAGCGGGTGGCGCACCACGTCGCGGCTGGTGAAGAAGGTGAACGAGATGCCGTCGACGTTGCGCAATACCTCCAGCGCGTCCTTCAGGCCGGACTTCTGGTGCTTCGGCAGGTCCACCTGGGTCAGGTCGCCGGTGACGACGGCGGTGCTGCCGTAACCGATGCGCGTGAGGAACATCTTCATCTGCTCGATGGTGGTGTTCTGCGCCTCGTCGAGGATGACGAACGCATCGTTGAGCGTGCGCCCGCGCATGTAGGCCAGCGGCGCGATCTCGATGACGTTCTTCTCGAGCAACTTGACCACCTTCTCCACGCCCAGCATCTCGTACAGCGCGTCGTACAGCGGGCGCAGGTACGGGTCGACCTTCTGCGACAGGTCGCCGGGCAGGAAGCCCAGCTTCTCGCCGGCCTCCACCGCCGGGCGCACCAGGATCAAGCGCTGCACGCGCGATTCGTTCAGTGCTTCCACCGCGCTGGCGACGGCCAGGAACGTCTTGCCGGTGCCGGCCGGGCCGATGCCGAAGTTGATGTCGTGGGTGGCGATGGCATGCAGGTACTTGGCCTGGTTGGCGCCACGGCCGCGCACGGTGCCGCGCTTGACCTTGATCGCCACGTCCTGCGGCTCATAGCCGTCCTCCGCCACGCGCTCCACGTTGGCGGCGTTCAACCGCAGGTGGATCGCCTCGCTGTCGAAGGTTTCGCCGGCGGCTTCCTCGTACAGGGAGTGCAGCAGTTTCTCCGTCGCGACGACGGCCTTCTCCGGGCCGGTGACCCGGAAGATCGCGCCGCGGTTGGCGATTTCCACGCCCAACCGCAGTTCGATCTGGCGCAGGTGCGCGTCGAAGGGGCCGGCGAGGTTGGCCAGGCGTTCGGTGTTCTCGGGTTCCAGGGTGAATTCGCGCTTGCTGGGGTCGGTCATGGGGCAGGGCAGTGTTCGGTTCGTTGGCTAGTGGCGCGTCTGGTCGTCGGCGTCGTCGACGGGCCACTGGTTGAAGACATAAACCTCGTCCTCGACGAGGGCCTGGTCGAAGTGCTCCGCGTTGGGCGCTTCGTCGCGGCCGACCTGGGCGGGTTCGTCTTCGACAGCGAGGACGACCCAGCCCTGTTCGCGGATGAACTCGGATGCGCGTCGCATCGGGTCGTCGGCGAATCCGGGCTTCTGGTAGCAGGTGACGTACGCGCCGCCGGCTTCGGCGAAGTCCGGGCTGTCGGCACGCGGCCGGGCTTCCAGCGTGAACACCCACAGGCGGGGGCTATCCGAGGAAATGGCGGCGATCCTGGCAAACGCAAGGCGGGCGCGCAGCGTAGCGCGGGCGCCCCGGACCGGCCAGCCGTGTGCCGTTCGTCGGAACCGGCTTGAAATTTAATTAATCATAAAATTAAATAATCGCCATGACGACGAAGAAGACCCCCAACCGATCCCGCGCCCAGGCGGACACGCCTGCGCCGCCCCCCCCCAAACGCACCCGCGGGCGCCGCCCGACCGCCGAGACCGCCGACCTGCGCGCCACCCTGCTGGACGCCGCGCTGGCCTGCTTCGTCCGTCGCGGGATCGCGGTCACCTCGCTGCGCGACATCGCCACGGAGGCGGACGTGACGCCGGCACTGGTGCACTACTACTTCGGCGACAAGGCCCAGTTGCAGGAGGCCGTGGTGGCCGAGCGACTGCTGCCGGTGGTGGCGCAGATGCGCGCACCGGTGATGAAGGCCGGTGACGACGATGTCGGCGGCCTGATCGCAGGGTTCGTGCACGGTATCGGTGGCGTGGTCGCGCAACATCCCTGGCTGCCGACGCTGTGGGTGCGCGAGATCCTCTGCGAAGGCGGCGCGCTGCGCGAAATGATGATCAGCCAGGTCGGCCCGCTGCTGCCCAAGATGATGGCTGGCCGTTTCGCCGCCGCCCAGCAGGCCGGCCAACTCAATCCGGACCTCGACCCCCGCCTGCTGATGGTGTCGCTGATCGGGCTGACCATGTTCCCGATGGCGAGCGCGCCGATCTGGCGGCAGTTGTTCGGCGCCGACGACATCGACTTCAACGACCTGCGCCGGCACACGCTGGTGCTGCTGGACCGTGGACTGGAGCTGGACCATGCGAAGTGAACTGCAACGCGGCGCGATGGCGGCCGCGATCCTGATGATGGCGGGTTGCACCGCCGACGCGCCCACGGCCCTGGGCACGCTGGAATGGGACCGGGTGACGCTGCCGTCGCCGGTCGCCGAGAAAATCGTGCGCATCGACGTGCGCGAAGGCCAACAGGTGGCCGCAGGCGCGCCGTTGCTGCAGCTCGAACTGGCGCGCACCCAGTCGCAACTGGCCGCCGCACAGGCGCAAGCCACGCAGAGTCGCGAAGTCCTGGCGGAACTGCGCGCCGGCCCGCGCGTCGAGGCCATCGCCCAGGCGCGCGCCAGCCTGGCCGCTGCGCAGGCACAAGTCCGGGATGCGGATGCCTATTACGCGCGCCTGCAACCGCTGGGACGCCAGCGCCTGGTGGCGGCCTCCGAGGTGGATCGTGCGCGCGCGGCATCGCAGAGCGCACAGGCGCAGGTGCGGGTGGCGCAGGCTGCGTTGCTGGAGCTGGAGCACGGCACGCGCGTCGAACAGGTCGCCCAAGGCGAGGCCGCCGTCGCTTCGGCGGATGCACAGGCGCGGGTGCAGGCGGTGACACTGGAAAAGCTCAACATCGTCGCGCCACGTGCGGGCCGCATCGACAGCCTGCCGTACAAGCTGGGCGACCAGGCCCCGGTCGGCGCGCCCCTCGCGGTCATGCTGGTCGGCGATGCGCCGTATGCGCGCGTCTACCTGCCGCAGGCGATGCGCAACCGCCTGAAAGTCGGCGACACGGTGCGCGTGCGCCTGGAGGGCGAGGGCGCGATCCACGAAGGCCGCGTGCGGATGATCCGCAGCGAGCCCAGCTTCACGCCGTACTTCGCGCTGACCGGTCAGGACGCCGCGCGCCTGAGTTACCTCGCTGAAATCAGCCTGGGCAAGGAGGCCGCCAGCCTTCCGGTAGGCGCGCCGCTGCAGGTGGTGTCCGATGGCGACGAATGACGAGGGACTGGCGATCCGCGTCCGTGGGCTGACCAAGCGCTTCGGTGCGTTGGTTGCGGTGAACGACGTCGATCTCGATGTGCCGCGTCGGAACGTCTATGGCTTTCTTGGGCCGAATGGTTCCGGCAAATCCACCACCATCCGGATGCTGTGCGGTTTGCTGACGCCCACGGCGGGCGATATCGAAGTGCTGGGCCTGCGCATCCCGGAACAAGCCGAGCAGCTGCGTACGCGCATCGGCTACATGACGCAGAAATTCTCGCTGTTCGAAGACCTCACTGTCCGCGAGAACCTCGAGTTCCTCGCCGCGGTGCAGGACATCCCGCGCGCGCAGGCGCGGCGTCGCATCGATGAACTGGTCGAGCAGTACCACTTCCAGGACCGCCAGAAGCAACTGGCCGGCACGATGAGCGGCGGGCAGAAACAGCGCCTCGCGCTCGCGGGTGCGGTGATCCATTCGCCGGAGCTCCTGTTCCTGGACGAACCGACCAGCGCGGTCGATCCCGAATCGCGCCGCGATTTCTGGGAAAAGCTCTTCGAGCTCGCCGACGCCGGCACCACGCTGCTGGTGTCCACGCACTACATGGACGAGGCCGAGCGCTGCCATCGCATCGCCATCCTCGATCGTGGGGTGCTGGTGGCGGACGGCACGCCCGATGCGCTGACGGGAGAGCTCGCCGGACGCACGCTGGTCGTGGAAGCGCCGGAGCCGCGCCAGGCGCAGAAAGTGCTGGTCGGCCTGCCCGGCGTGATCAGCGTGGCGCAGATCGGCAACGTGCTGCGCGTGCTGCTGACCGAGAATGGACAGGCCGCGGACCGCATCGCACAGGGCCTGCGCACGGCCGGCATCGGCGCGGAGGTGTCGGCGGCGCCGGCCAATCTGGAAGACGTGTTCGTCTCCGCCACGCGCGGCCAGCCGGCGCGCGAGGAGGCCGCATGAAATTCCGCCGCCTGATGGCCGTGATGGTGAAGGAACTGCGGCAGATGCGGCGCGACCGCATCACCCTGGCGATGATCGTGGGCATCCCGGTGATGCAGTTGCTGTTGTTCGGCTACGCGATCAATACCAACTTGCGCGACCTGTCCGCCGGCATCGCCGACCAGTCGCGCACCGCCGCGTCCCGCGCGCTGGTGATGGACATCGTCGCCACCGGCGTGGTCACCCCGACGAAGGAAGCCGCGACGCCCCAGGAACTCGTGCAGGCGATGCGCCGGGGCGAAATCAGCATCGGCGTGGTGATCCCGCCGGACTACGAGCGTCGCCGTGCGGAAGGTCGCGAAGCCGTGCAGATCTTCGTCGACGGCAGCGACAACGCCGTGCAGAGCGCGGCCGCGCAACTGGCGCAGATGCCGCTGGATGGCAGCAGCAGCCCGCTCGCGACGCGCACGATCAGCGTGGTCGGCTTCTACAACCCGCAGCGGCGCTCGGCGGTGAACATCGTGCCGGGACTGATCGGCGTGATCCTGACGATGACGATGGTGCTGTTCACCGGCGTGGCCATCGTGCGCGAACGCGAGCGCGGCAACATGGAACTGCTGATCGCCACGCCCGTCAGCAGCGCGGAACTGATGATCGGCAAGGTATTGCCCTACGTGGCCATCGGTTTCGTCCAGACCACGGTGGTGCTGGCGCTGGGCATGTGGCTGTTCCAGGTTCCGCTGGGCGGTAGCCTGCTGCACGTGTACATCGCCGCCTGCCTGCTGATCGTGGCCAACCTGACCCTCGGCCTGCTGATCTCCACAGGCGCGAAATCGCAGTTCCAGGCGATGCAGATGACGTTCTTCATCTTCCTGCCGTCGATCCTGCTATCCGGCTTCATGTTTCCGTTCGCCGGCATGCCCAAGGTCGTGCAGTGGATCGCCGAGGCATTGCCGCTGACCCACTTCTTGCGCCTGATCCGCGGGGTGATGCTGCGCGGCGCCAGCCTGTGGGAGCTGTGGGCGGATGTCCTCGCGCTGCTCGCCTTCACCGCGGTGATGATGACGGCGGCGATCCTGCGGTTCCGGAAGCGGTTGGACTGATAGGCTGGCGATCTTCCGGCAAGAGGGGCGAGCGATGGACGACGCAGCGATCGGCGCGGTGGTGGATGCCATGTACGTGATGATCTCGGGCCCGGCGGGCCCGCGCGATTGGTCGACGCAGGACGATGTCTTCCATCCCGACTGCCGCCAGATCCGCACGGGCGTCGACGCGCAGGGCGCGCCGTGGCGGCTGTCTTTCTCGTTGGCGGAATACCGTGCCAACGCCGACGCGCTGCTGGCGGAGATGGATTTCTTCGAGGTGGAGACCGGGCGGGAGATCCGCGTGTTCGGCAACATCGCCCACGTCTGGAGCGCCTACGAGGCCCGACATGCGCCCGGCGATGCGGTGGCGGAACGCCGCGGCATCAACAGCATCCAGCTCTACAAGGGCGAGGACGGCTGGAAGATCATCCACATGATCTGGGACAACGAGCGCGACGGCGTGCCCCTGCCCGCCGTCGGCTGAGGTGCGACGTCAGTCGGTGCCGGCGATGCGGCCGCGCAGCGAATTGGTCAGCGCTTCCGTGATCACCACGTCGACGAACTGGCCGACCAGGCGTGGGTGGCCGGGGAAGTTCACCGAGCGCATGTTCTCGGTCTTGCCGGTCAACTCGTTCGGGTTCTTCTTCGACGGGCCTTCCACCAGCACCGACTGCACCGTGCCCACCATGCGTTGCGAGATGCCCGCGGCGTAGACGTTGATGTGCTGCTGCAGGCGCTCCAGGCGCGCATGCTTCACGGCGTCCGGCGTGTCGTCTTCCAGGTCCGCGGCGGGTGTGCCCGGGCGCCGCGAGTAGATGAAGCTGAAGCTCTGGTCGAAGCCGACATCCTCGAGCAGCTTCATCGTCTTCTCGAAATCGGCATCGGTTTCGCCGGGGAAGCCGACGATGAAATCCGAGCTGATCGAGATATCAGGCCGCACCGCACGCAGCTTGCGGATCTTCTGCTTGAACTCGAGCGCGGTGTAGCCGCGCTTCATCGCCGACAGCACGCGGTCGCTGCCCGCCTGCACCGGCAGGTGCAGGAAGTTGGCCAGCTGAGGCACGTCGCGGTATGCGTCCACCAGCGAGTCGCTGAACTCGAGCGGGTGCGAGGTGGTGAAGCGGATGCGGCCGACACCGTCGATCTCGGCGATGGTGCGGATCAGCAGGCCCAGGTCGGCGACTTCACCGTCGCCGTAGGGGCCGCGATATGCGTTGACGTTCTGGCCGAGCAGGTTGATCTCGCGCACGCCCTGCGCGGCGAGCTGCGCCACTTCCACCAGCACGTCCTCGAACGGACGACTGACTTCCGTGCCGCGCGTGTAGGGCACCACGCAGAACGAGCAGTACTTCGAGCAGCCCTCCATGATCGACACGAACGCGGAGGGGCCTTCGGCGCGCGGCTCGGGCAGGCGGTCGAACTTCTCGATCTCGGGGAAGCTGATGTCCACCTGCGGCTTGTTCTGCTCGCGGCGGGCGCGGATCAACTCCGGCAGGCGGTGCAGGGTCTGCGGGCCGAATACCAGGTCCACGTAGGGCGCGCGCTTGACGATCGCCTCGCCTTCCTGGGAAGCCACGCAGCCGCCGACACCGATGATGACGTCGCGGCCGCCGGCCTTCAGCGCCTTCCAGCGGCCGAGTTGGCTGAAGACCTTCTCCTGCGCCTTTTCGCGGATGGAGCAGGTGTTGACCAGCACCACGTCCGCTTCCTCGGGGTTGTCGGTCAGCTCGAGGCCGTCGGAGGCGGCGAGCACGTCGGCCATCTTGGCCGAGTCGTACTCGTTCATCTGGCACCCGTGGGTCTTGATGTACAGCTTACCGCGCACCTGGTCGGGCACGCGGGCGCGGCCAACGGGCAGGGGGACGAGGGCGGGGTCGGTCACGGCAGGGCCGGCCGTGGTCGGCAGGTCGGGGGCTTGCGTCCCGGTCATGGCGCTTAATCCAGTCGGGTGGGGCGGGCAGGGCCGCGTAGTTTACGCGCTGGGGGCGGCCGGAACCCGTACCGGATGGCGTTGATAGCGGGTAACAGGCCATCCCTGGCCGCCGTGCCGCCGGCTGTTGGAACTCCGACCGGCCGCACAGATTGGAGGAAACCTTTGTTGGACAAGGACTTGGCAACTGCTGGCGAATTGGGGACACTGCGCGCCATGAGGGGGACTCTGACGCTTCTGGCCACGCTGGCCGCGTTGACCGCACTGCCGGCCAGCGCGGGCACGCTGTACAAGTGCACCGGCGCTGACGGTGTGCCGAACTACGTCAGCAAGCGCGTCAGTGGCGCCAGCTGCGAAGTGATCAGCCGCTATACCCCGGATCGCAGCCGCCCGGCACAGGTCACGACCGTGTCGCGTCCGGCGACGCCGCCGCCTGCCGCGCCGGCACTGGGCGCCGCGGTCACCCCGGCGCTTTCCGATTCCGCCAGCGCTGTCGTCCCGGCCGCCGCGCCGCCTGCGACCGCGCCGGCCACCGGCCCGCGCCGCGTGGTCAGTGGGCAGGTCTACTCCTACATCAAGGACGGCGTGCGCCACTACACCAGCGCGCGTCCGCGCGGCGGCACCCAGGTCGCCAGCCTGCGCACGATCAAGTACAGCTACATCGAAACCTGTTTCGCCTGCGGCAACCCGAGCGTGGACTTCGGCCGCCTGCGTCTGAATACCGGCGCCTACCAGGCCGAAATCGCCGCCGCGGCACGCGAGTTCGGCGTGGAAGAGGCCGTGATCCGCGCGATCATGCACGCCGAGTCGTCCTACAACCCGCTGGCCCTGTCCCATGCCGGCGCACAGGGTCTGATGCAGCTGATGCCCGCCACCGCGCGCCGGTTCGGCGTGAGCGACAGCTACAACGCCGGCCAGAACATCCGTGGCGGCACCCAGTACCTGGCGTGGCTGCTGAAGCGCTTCAACGGCAACCTGACCCTGGCCGCCGCGGGCTACAACGCCGGCGAGGGCGCCGTGGATCGCCATGGCGGCGTTCCGCCGTACAAGGAAACGCAGCGCTATGTGGAGCGCGTGGCCGTGCTGGCCGACCGCTATCGCCAGGCCGTTGCCGCACGCTGAGTCGTCCCGGGCGCGCCGATGCGCGCGCAACCCCTTGATTTCAAGGCAGCCGTTGTCGGCCGATTAAGCCTTCCGTTACACTTTGCCGTCTTTTGCGGCCCGCACCGATGTTTGGGGTGCGGCCTTGGCAGCCTTTTTAGCTACCTGATTGTTTTGCGGAGTGCCGGATGGCCATCGATGGGGTCAATGGGCCTGTGAATACGGGCCGACGCCGGTTCCTGACTGCGACCACCGCTGTGGTGGGTGCAGTGGGTGCCGGTATTGCAGCTGTACCTTTTATCAAGTCGTGGAATCCGAGCGCCCGGGCCAAGTTGGCCGGCGCCCCGGTGACCGCCGACATCAGCGGACTCCAGGAAGGCCAGCGCCTGATCCTGGAATGGCGTGGCCAGCCGATCTGGATCGTCAAGCGCTCCAAGGCGATCCTGGACGCGCTGCCGACGCTGGACGCCAACCTGCGCGACCCGCAGTCGTCCAACAAGGACCAGCAGCCGGCCTATATCATGGGCGAAACGCGTTCGCTGAAGCCCGAGATCTCCGTGCTGGTCGGCCTGTGCACCCACCTGGGCTGCTCGCCGGAAATGGCCGCCGAGATCAAGCCCGAGCCGTACGACCCGAACTGGAAGGGCGGCTACTTCTGCCCCTGCCACAAGTCGCGCTTCGACATGGCCGGCCGCGTGTTCCAGGGCGTCCCGGCGCCCACCAACCTCGTGGTGCCGCCGCACTACTACGAGAACGACACGACGATCATCGTCGGCGTCGACCCGAAGGGGGGCGCTTAAGCCATGGCGAACATCATCACCCGTACCGCTGATGGCCTGATGGACTGGTTCAACGCGCGCGCGCCGGGCTTCATGCCCGTGTACCGCAAGCACATGAGCGAGTACTACGCGCCCAAGAACTTCAACATCTGGTACATCTTCGGCGTGCTGTCGATCGTGGTGCTGGTCAACCAGATCCTGACCGGCATCTTCCTGACGATGCACTTCAAGCCGAGCGCGGCGGAAGCCTTCGCCTCGGTCGAATACATCATGCGCGACGTGGAGTGGGGCTGGCTGATCCGCTACATGCACAGCACCGGCGCCTCGCTGTTCTTCATCGTCGTCTACATCCACATGTTCCGCGGCCTGATGTACGGCTCGTACCAAAAGCCGCGCGAACTGGTGTGGATCCTCGGCATGCTGATCTACCTGGTGCTGATGGCCGAAGCCTTCCTGGGCTACGTGCTGCCGTGGGGCCAGATGTCGTTCTGGGGCGCCAAGGTGATCATCTCGCTGTTCGGTGCCATCCCCGTGATCGGCAACGGCCTGACCGAGTGGATCATGGGCGACTACCTGCCCGGCGACGCCACGCTGAACCGCTTCTTCGCGCTGCACGTGATCGCGCTGCCGCTGGTGCTGCTGTTGCTGGTCGTGCTGCACATCTTCGCGCTGCACGAAGTGGGCTCGAACAACCCGGATGGCGTCGAGATCAAGAAGGGGCCGAAGGGCAACCGCTGGTCGCCGACCGCGCCTGCCGACGGCGTTCCGTTCCACCCGTACTACACGGTCAAGGACGGCTTCTACGTGGGTGGCTTCCTGATCCTGGCGGCGTTCATCGTGTTCTTCGCCCCGGCGATGGGTGGCTGGTTCCTCGAGCACGACAACTTCACCGAGGCCAACAGGCTGGTGACGCCCGCGCACATCAAGCCGGTGTGGTACTACACGCCTTACTACGCCATGTTGCGCGTGGTGCCGCACAAGCTGAGCGGCGTGCTGGTGATGTTCGGTGCGATCGCGATCCTGTTCCTGGTGCCGTGGCTGGACCGCGCGAAGGTCAAGTCGTACCGCTACCGCGGCGTGCTGTCGAAGGTGCTGCTGGGCGTGTTCGCGATCTGCTTCGTGTGGCTGGGCAAGATCGGTGCGGGCCCGGGTACGGATCCGGTGGAAACCATCATCGGCCGCTTCCTGACCGGCTTCTACTTCCTGTTCTTCCTGACCATGCCGATCTGGACCAAGATCGACAAGACCAAGCCAGTGCCCGAGCGGGTGACGACGCATGACTAAGACTTTCGCCTCTCGCCTAGCTGTATTCGCCAGCGGGTTGCTGATCTCGTTCTCCGCGTTCGCCGCGGAAGGCGGCGCCACGCTGCAGGCCGGCAACGACCTGGGCGACCGCGCCTCGCTGCAGCGCGGTGCGCAGCTGTACATGAACTACTGCGCGGGCTGCCATTCGTTGAAGTACATGCGCTATTCGCGCATGGCCGAAGACCTGGGCCTGACCGAAGACGAGGTGATGAACAACCTCAACTTCACCGGCGCCAAGTTCGGCGAGCAGATCCAGGTATCGATGCCGCACGATCCGGCGACGAAGTGGTTCGGCAAGATGCCGCCGGACCTGAGCGTCATCTCCCGCGTGCGCGGCAGCGACTGGATCTACACCTACCTGAAGTCGTTCTACCTCGACGAATCGCGTCCGCTGGGCTGGAACAACAAGTTGTTCCCGAACGCCTCCATGCCGAACCCCCTGTGGGAACTGCAGGGCTTGCAGCACGCGGAGTTCGGCCCCGCCGATCCGGCGACGGGCGAGCGCCATGTCGAAGGCCTCAAGGTGGCGCAGGCCGGTCGCCAGAGCGCGCAGGAGTTCGACCAGACCGCGCGCGACATCACCAACTTCCTGGAGTATGTCGGCGAGCCGGCGGCCCTGAAGCGCCAGAGTATCGGCGTGTGGGTGATCCTGTTCCTGGCAGCGCTGACGTTCCTGGCCTACCTCCTCAAGGAGGAGTACTGGAAGGACGTCCACTAAGGGCGTCGCATCCGCCGCCACGGCGCGGGCGTACGCCCGCGCCGTAGACGGATTCGGCCGGGCGTGGGGTTGCTTGGCTTTTTCCGGCGGGGATTGCACACTCAGGGACCGGGGCGACCTTCGGCAAGGGGCCGGTGGCGTCGGTGCGATCGGCGGATTCCGGTCGTCGGAGAGCCGTGAATGGCTGCGAGTCCACGTATGCGCAATACACTGACGTTGTTTTCCTCCACCGATGATGTGCTCTGCCATCGCGTGCGGTTGGTGCTCGCCGCCAAGGGCGTGAGTTACGACCTGGTGCCGGTGGATCCGCAGAACCCGCCCGAAGACCTCATCGACCTCAATCCCTACCATTCCGTGCCCACTTTGGTGGAGCGCGACTTGGTGCTGTATGCCGCCTCGGTGGTCAGCGAATACCTGGACGAACGCTATCCGCATCCTCCGCTGATGCCGGTGGACCCGCTCTCCCGCGCGCGACTGCGCCTTGCCATGCTGCGAATCGAGCACGACTGGGTGCCGCAAGTGCAGGCGATCCAGTTGGGCAACAAGCAGCAGGCCGAAGCCGGTCGCAAGCGCTTGAAGGAATTGCTGACCGCGTCGGTGCCGCTGTTCAAGGCGAGCAAGTTCTTCCTCAATCCCGAAATGAGCCTCGCCGATTGCGCGATGGCCCCGATCATCTGGCGCCTGCCTTCGCTGGACGTGCCGCTGCCGAAGGACGGCAAGGCGATCGAGGATTACGGCAACCGCATCTTCCGCAACCCCGGCTTCATCCGCAGTCTGACGGACGCAGAGAAGAAGCTTCGCGAGATCCCGGCCTAGCCGGCATCCCGCCCAGCCGATTCGCGCGTACGCGTCGCTTGCGATCGGCTCCAGAGACTTCCATGACCGACGATTCCTCCCGCATGACCAGCCACCGCCCGTACCTGCTGCGGGCGCTCAACGAGTGGATCGCGGACAACGGCATGACGCCGCACCTGCTCGTGGATGCCACCCAGGCAGGTGTGCAGGTGCCGATGAGCGCGGTGAAGGAAGGCAAGGTCGTGCTCAACATCGCCGAGCGCGCGGTCGTGCGGCTGGTGATCGACAACGAGGCGGTGAGCTTCACCGCGCGTTTCGGGGGCGTCAGTCATCCGGTGTACGTTCCGATCAGCGCCGTGCTCGCGATCTATTCGCGTGAGACGGGGCAGGGCATGGCGTTGCCTGATGATGTGGCTCCCGGCCCGGAACCTGATGGCGACGATGAGCCGCCATCGCACGATACGCCGCCCGATGACGAGACCCCGCCGACACCAGGCAAGCGTCCACCGTTCTTGCGCGTGGTGAAGTAGCGCGCTGCGGGCGCAGCGCGGTCAGTGCAGGTCGAGCGGGGTGACCGACGGAACGACCGGCCCCACGAACGACACCAACTCGCCCTTGCGCAGCACCATGCGGCCGACATGACGGTCGATGCCATCGTGCGAGTACTCGAAGCGGAAGCTGCGCTCGAATCCCAGCCATCCATCCTCGCCCCGGCACACCCGCAATCCTGCGGCGTGCACGCTCTGGTCAAGCCAGATCACGCCCGCCGCCTTGCAGGCGTTGCGGCCGAGCACGCCCGCCCGCTCGGCGGCCGCACGCGCGGCATTCCAGTAGGCGAAGGCCGCGGCGGCCGCCACCATCCACAACAATGCGCTGAGCGGCGACATGCTCAAGGTGCGGGACCGAGCTTCATCGACAGGTCGATGGCGCGCACGTGCTTGGTAAGCCCGCCGATGGAGACGAAATCCACCCCGTCGGCGGCGATGCCGGCGAGCGTCGACATGTCCACGCCGCCGGAAACTTCCAGCGGAATGCGGCCGTCGTAAGGCGCTGCCTTCGCGCGCCGCACGGCTTCGCGGCGGGTATCGGCATCGAAGTCGTCGATCAGGATGCGTTCGCAGCCCTCCGACAGCGCTTCATCCAACTGGTCGAGCGTTTCCACCTCGACGATCAGCGGCAATGACGGCTGTGCGGACCGCGCGGCGCGGATCGCCGCGGTGAGCGAACCAGCGGCACGCACGTGGTTCTCCTTCAGCATCACGGTGTCGTACAGGCCGATGCGATGGTTGCGCCCACCGCCGCAGCGGACTGCGTACTTCTGCGCCAGGCGCAGGCCAGGCAGGGTCTTGCGCGTGTCGAGGATCGTGCAGCCGGTGCCGCGCACCGCATCGACATAAGCCGACGTGGTGGTCGCGGTACCGGACAGTGTCTGCAGGAAATTCAGCGCGGCGCGCTCGGCCGTGACCAGGGCGCGCGTGCGGCCGGATAGCGTCGCCAGTACGGTTCGGGCCGCTACGTGGTCGCCTTCCTGCACGCGCCACTCGATTTTCACGTCCGGATCGAGGGCACGATGGCAGGCATCAAACCACGGGCGCCCGGCGATGACGGCCGCTTCCTTGCAAAGCAGGTAGGCGATGTCTGAGGTGTCGGGCAAGAGCGCCGCGGTGACATCGCCGGGACCGACGTCCTCGGCCAACGCGCGCGCGACATCGTCGCGGATCACGTTCTCCGGCGGGGGCGTCGGGCGCTCGCTCATCGGGTGAGGAAATCGTCCGCCTGAGCGGTGGCGATCGCTTCTTCGGCGAGCAGGACGGGAATGCCGTCTTCGACCCGGTACGCGATCTTGCGATCGTGCGTGACCAGTGCCTCCCTCAGCGTCTCGGTGACCACGGTGTCGTCGGCCCGCTTGACCTGGCCGCTGCCGATCGCGCGGTTCAACGCGTCAAGGCCGCGCGAATCGAGCACGGCCAACGGTTGGCGGGTGGTGGGGCAGCACAGCAGGTCCAGCAGTTTGCGGTCCATGAGGGGTCGGGACTCGATCGGTGGTTCAGTCAGGAGGGTAGAATACGTCTTTGCGACCGAGGACGGCCATGACCGCCAGCGTTTCCAGCCCCGTGGTGGGCATCGTGATGGGCTCCCGCTCCGACTGGGACACCATGCAGCACGCCGCGCAGAAGCTGGATGCGCTGGGCGTGCCCTACGAAGTGAAGGTGGTTTCGGCGCACCGCACGCCCGACGTGCTTTTCTCGTATGCCGATGAAGCCGCCTCGCGTGGCCTGCGCGCCATCATCGCCGGTGCCGGCGGCGCAGCGCACCTGCCGGGCATGCTGGCCGCAAAGACGGCGGTGCCGGTGCTCGGTGTGCCGGTGCAGTCGAAGGCGCTCAACGGCATGGATTCGCTGCTGTCCATCGTGCAGATGCCGGCGGGCATCCCGGTGGCGACGTTCGCGATCGGCAATGCTGGCGCGGCCAATGCGGGCCTGTTCGCCGCGGCGCTGCTCGCACCGGAATACCCTGCCATCGGCGCGGCGCTGACCGCATTCCGTGCGCGCCAGACCGATGACGTGATGGCGCACGACGACCCGCGCCAACCGCTATGACGACGGTCGGCATCCTTGGCGGCGGACAACTGGCACGCATGCTCGCGCTGTCGGGCGCGCCGCTGGGCCTGCGCTTCCTCGTGATGGACACCGCGCCGGACGCCTGCGCGGGCCAATTCGCGCCGCTGCTCGTCGGCGACTACCGTGATGAAGCGGCGCTGGCCGAATTCGCGTCGAGAGTCGACGTGGCCACCTTCGATTTCGAGAACGTGCCGGCTGAAAGCGCGGAATGGCTCGCGCAGCGTGTTCCGGTCTTCCCCAATCCCCGCGCGCTCGCCGTCGCACAGGACCGGCTGGTCGAGAAGACCCTGTTCCGCGAGCTGGGCATCCCGGTGGGCGCGTTCGCCGATGTCGCGTCGTACGAACAACTGCGCGATGAAGTGGAGCGCCTCGGCGGCGCCTGCATCCTCAAGACGCGTCGGCTGGGCTACGACGGCAAGGGCCAGTTCCGCCTGCGCTCCGTCGGCGATGTCGATGCCGCTTGGGAAGCATTGGGTACGCAGGCGGAAACGGTGGGCCTGATCGTGGAGGCCTTCATTCCGTTCGAGCGCGAGCTGTCGGTGGTGGCGGTGCGTGGCCGCGATGGCGAATTCCGCACGTGGCCCTTGACCGAAAACTGGCATGTCGATGGCGTGCTGTCGGCCAGCTTGGCGCCTGCGCGGATCGATGAGGCACTGGCACACGCTGCCCGCGAACATGCGCGTAAGCTGGCCGAAGCGCTGGACTACGTGGGCGTGTTCGCACTGGAGCTCTTCCATCGCGATGGCCAATGGCTGGCCAACGAGATGGCGCCGCGCGTCCACAATTCGGGGCACTGGACGATCGAAGGTGCGGAAACCTCCCAGTTCCAGAACCACCTGCGTGCCGTGCTAGGCCTGCCGCTCGGCGACACGCGCGTGCTGGGGCACGCCTGCATGTTGAACTGGATCGGCGAGATGCCGGCCGCCGCGCCGGTGCTGCAGGAAGCGGGCGGCCACTGGCACGATTACGGCAAGGAATCGCGTGGCGGACGCAAGGTGGGACATGCCACCGTGCGCGCCGACGATGCGGAAGCGCTCGCCCATGCGTTGGCGCGCATCGGCGTGGGCCTGGCGCGCCAGGCGCAGGTCGCCCCCGTCATCGCGCGCCTTACCGCCTGACATCGGCCGCTATCGCCGGAAAGAAGAACGGCCGGGTCATCCGGCCGTTCTTCATTGCGCGCCGTCGTGCCTCAGCGGCAGCGGCCAAAGCGGTCCGGCGATGCACCCGGTCCACCCTTCGGGCCGGGCGGATTCTCCCAGTTCGTGCCGCGACCGCCACGCGGGCCCGGCGGATTGTTGTCCAGGTCGAACCAGCAACGCTTGGCCTGGTTCCACAGGCCATAGCGCGGGTGCCAGTAACCGTATTGGGGATTGAAGTAGTACCCGTTCTTCACGACGACGAACTCGTAGCGCTTGCCGCCGTGCCGATACCAGCGGCGGTCGGGCGATGTGCCGGGACCGCCCTTCCAGCCTGGCGGATTCTCCCAGTTGGTGCCGCGGCCGCCGACGGGGCCGGGTGGGTTGTTGTCGCGGTCCCGTGGCGCGGCGTCGGCGTTCGCCGACATCGCCAGCAGGACGGTAAGCAGGGATCCAGCCAATCCGTAACGCAATGCCATGGTGTTCTCCTCGGGGTGGGACCACACCCCGGGGAACGCCTGCAACCCTGCGCGTGTTGACGCCATTGCGACCGGGATTCATCCGGCAGCCAGCATCGAGGACAAGAAAAACGGCCGGGTTTCCCCGGCCGTTCGAACGTGCGGTGCCGATGCGCGATCAGCGCAGGTTGCCGGCCACGAAGTCCCAGTTGACCAGGGCCCAGAATGACTCGACGTACTTCGGACGCGCGTTGCGATAGTCGATGTAGTAAGCGTGTTCCCACACGTCGATCGTCAGCAGCGGCTTGTCTTCGCCGGTCAGCGGAGTAGCGGCGTTGGACGTGCTGGCCAACGCCAACGAACCGTCCGGACGCTGCACTAGCCAGCCCCAGCCGGAACCGAAGGTGCCGATGGCGGTCTTGGTGAATTCTTCCTTGAACTTGGCGAAGTCGCCGAAGGTCTTGTTGATCAGCTCGGCCAGCTTTCCGGTCGGCTCACCGCCGCCATTGGGCTTGAGACAGTTCCAGTAGAAGGTGTGGTTCCAGACCTGCGCGGCGTTGTTGAACATGCCGCCCTGCGACTTGCGCACGATCTCTTCCAGCGACGCGTCGGCCAGCTCGGTGCCTTCGATCAGCTTGTTGAGGTTGTCCACGTAGGTCTTGTGGTGCTTGCCGTAGTGGAAGTCGATGGTCTCGCCGGAGATGTGCGGCTCCAGGGCGGTGCGGTCGTAGGGCAGGGGGGGCAGTTCGATGGCCATGGCTCGGTTCCTTACGCTAGGCGGGTCAAAGGGCATGCCGGGCATCGTCGGGGCGATGCGAAGGCTTACAATGGGCAATCCGCCGGCGAGGCCTGCGGAGCGGACCGAAAGTGTACCCGACGGTGGTTGCCAAACCGTCAAGGAAGGAGAAATCAGCATGCCGGTGATGGAACGCATCCAGGCCGAAGTGGATGGCCACCCGATCGTCCTTTTCATGAAGGGCACGCCGCAGTTCCCGATGTGCGGCTTCTCCAGTCGCGCGATGCAGGCGTTGCGCGAAGCGGGCGCCGAACATCTCTACACGATCAACGTGCTGGAAGAGCCCGAGATCCGCGCCAACCTGCCGCGCTTCTCGAATTGGCCCACGTTCCCGCAACTTTTCATCAACGGCGAGCTGATCGGCGGCTGCGACATCACGCTCGAACTGCACGAGTCCGGCGAGCTCCAGCGCATCGTCGCGGAGGCGTTGTCGCCGTGAGCCTGATCGGATTGCCTACCCGCGCGCCGCGCGCGCTGGACCAGCGCGTCGTCCTGGTCAGTGGTGCACACGGCGGGCTGGGTAGCGCGGCGGCTGTCGCGTGTGCGCAGGCGGGCGCGACCGTGGTACTGCTGGGCCGCAAGGTGCCGAAATTGAATCGTGTCTACGATGCGGTCGCGCAGGCCGGCGCGGAGCCGTTGCTGTATCCACTGGACCTGGAAGGCGCCACGCCCGACGACTATGCGGAACTGGCCGATCGGTTGCGCGCCGAACTGGGTCGCCTGGATGGTGTGCTCCATTGCGCCGTCGAGTTCAAGGGGCTGACGCCGCTCGAGCACACCGACCCCGCAGCGTTCGCGCGCGTCATGCACGTCAACCTGACGGCGCCCTGGTGGCTGTCCCAGGCCTGCCTTCCGCTGTTGCGGCAATCGCAGGACGCAGCGTTGGTGTTCGCCTTGGACGATCTGGAACGTGTCGGCCAGCCCTACTGGGGCGCCTACGGCATCGCCGAGCATGGAGTCGCCGCGATGGTGGGCATGCTGCACGCGGAACTGGCTTCGTCGTCCATTCGCGTGTCCGCACTGCAGCCGGGCCCGATGCGTACCGGCCTGAGGTCGCGCGCCTACGCGGACGACACCGATCTGCAGGCGCGCGAGGCGGCCGACTACGCCGGCGCCTGTGTCACGCTGCTGTCATCTGATGGCGCCGCCCACCGCGGGCAGGTCTGGAAAGTGCGCGCATGACCATCCTGTCGGCGGCGATGCTGCTGTTCCTGATCCTGGACCCGCTGGGCAACATCCCGGTGTTCCTCAGCGTGTTGAAGCCGCTGCCCACGCGGCGGCAGCGCATCGTGGTGGTTCGGGAACTGCTGATCGCGCTGGCGGTGTTGATGCTGTTCCTGTGGTGCGGCAAGTACGCGCTGGAATTGATGCATCTACGCCAGGAATCCGTGGCTATCGCCGGCGGCATCGTGCTGTTCCTGATCGGCGTGCGGATGATCTTCCCGCGCCCCGAAGGCCTGATGGGCGAAACCCCGGGCGGCGAACCCTTCATCGTCCCGCTCGCCATCCCCCTGGTCGCTGGCCCGTCGGGCATGGCGGCCGTGATGCTGATGGGCAGTTCCGAGCCCGACCGGCTGGGCGACTGGAGCCTCGCCCTGCTGATCGCCTGGGCCGCGACCGCCGCGATCCTGATCTCCGCCACGGTGCTCTACAAGTGGCTGGGCCGCAGCGTACTGACCGCGATCGAGCGGCTAATGGGCATGCTTCTTGTCGCCATCTCCGTCCAGATGGTGCTGGATGGGGTGGGGACGTACCTCAAGCTGATGCCGCCCAACATCTGACCCCGAAGGCCGCACACCGCGTCGCAACGCGCCTCTTGGGCTGTCATGTTGCACCGCGGAAGATTGTCATGCCGCGGTCACAAAATGGTCCTATCGTGTTAACCTGTTATTAACCTCCGCGGACGCCGCGTGGGCCATGGGAACCCCTAGCACGCCCTCTTGAACCGACCTCACCGGCCGGTTCCGCACGTCTTGTCAGCCGCTTCGCCACATCACTCCCGTACCTGAGGTTTATCCGATGAACCAATCCCGTCGTCTTCGCATGTCCAAGCTCAGCCTTGGCCTCGTTGCCGCACTTGCCGCCGCGCCTGCCTTTGCGCAGAGCACCTCGGCGGGTGTGGGCGGCCTGGTCACCGACAATGGCGGCCAGCCCGTCGTCGGCGCCGAGGTGACCATCACCCACGTCGAATCCGGTACCGTCAGCCGCGCCACCACGGACGCGAGCGGCCGTTACACCGCGCGCGGCCTGCGCGTCGGTGGTCCCTACCAGGTGACCATCACCAAGTCGGGCTCGGGCACCAAGACCGAAGACAACGTGTTCCTGACGCTGAACCAGGTGAACACCGTCAACGCCGCCCTGACCGGCGACCTGACCACCCTGGAAACCGTGACTGCCGTGGGCTTTGCCGGTGGCTCGGAAGTGTTCAGCGCCACCAAGATGGGTTCGGGCACCAGCGTCGACCGCGTCACCATCGAGAATCTGCCGTCCGTGAACGGCAACATCCAGGACTACATGCGCCTGGATCCGCGCGTGACCTTCAGCGACCGCGCGTCGGGCAGCATCACCGCCGGCGGCCAGAACCCGCGCTTCAACAAGATCACCATCGACGGCGTGTCGGCCAGCGACACCTTCGGCCTGGAAGGCAACAACATGCCGACGCAGCGCCAGCCGGTCTCGATGGAGGCCATCGAGGCCATCGACATCAATCTGTCGAACTACGACGTGACCATGTCCGGCGCCGCCGGCGCCAATGTCAACGCCGTGACCAAGTCCGGTACGAACGAATTCCACGGTTCGGTGTACGGCACCTACCGTGATGGCGATTGGTTCGGCGACTATCCGGCACGTGTGGCCGGCGCCACCATCGACGTCACCGACCGTCCGTTCGACGAGTACGACGACGAGAAGACCTGGGGTATCACCCTGGGCGGCCCGATCATCAAGGACAAGCTGTTCTTCTTCGCCAACTACGAGAAGTTCAAGCAGGCCAACATCGGTCCGGCCGGCAAGACCCTGGGCACCAACCCGCTGTCCTCGGGCGGCGCGGACTTCGACGCCGCCGATGTGGCCGAAGTGCAGCGCATCGCGCGCGACGTGTGGGGTTTCGATGCGGGCGACCTGAGCGGCGGCGGCGACACCGAGCTTGAAGAGTACGCGCTGAAGCTGGACTGGAACATCAGCGATGCGCACCGCGCCAGCCTGCGCTACAGCAAGCTGGAGCAGAACCGCGTCCGTCCGGAAGCGTCCACCGCCAGCGTGCTGGCCCTGAGCTCGAACTGGTTCAACCACGTCAAGACCGTGGAAAGCTATGTCGGCCAGCTGTTCAGCGACTGGTCCGAGACGTTCTCGACCGAGTTCAAGGTGTCGTACCGCGACTACTCCGCCGTCCGCGTCAGCCCGACCAACGCGCCGACGATCCAGGTGTATTTCGATGACGGCATCACGACCAACGGCAACAACAACCCGATCGGCACCAACAGCAACAGCTTCGCCGGCCTCGACGCGATCCGCCTGGGTACCGAGCGCAGCTCGCCCGGCAATGCGCTGCTGACCGAGACCTGGAATTACTTCGGTGCGGCCACCTGGACCCTGGGCGACCACGACCTGAAGTTCGGCGCCGAGTACAGCGAAAACGAGATCTACAACTTCTTCCTGCAGGACTCGTGGGGCAACTACAGCTTCTACGTGCCGCTGGTGAATGGCGTCTCGGATTTCAGCAACCTGATCAATGGCCGCTACTTCGACTACGACCTGCAGACCAATCCGACCAACCCGGATGCGATCGCCGCGCGCTACAAGAACAAGTCGCTCGGCTTCTTCGTGCAGGACACCTGGTACGTCACGCCTAACCTGACGCTGACCCTGGGCGTGCGCGCCGACAAGCCGGAAGCCAGCCCGAACCCGCCGTTCAACGAGTGCTTCGCCGCCGCTCCCGGCACCGCGAACGCCGCGTGCACCGGCGGTACCTACACCGGCGGTTTCGGCATCGCCAACAACAACACCTATAACGGCGACTACATCATCCAGCCGCGCTTCGGCTTCAACTACACGTTCGACTGGGAGCGTCCGGCCCAGCTGCGCGGTGGCGTTGGCCTGTTCCAGGGCGACGCGCCGCAGGTGTGGGTGGGCAATGCCTACAGCAGCACGGGCATGAACTACATTTCCTACCAGAACTACACCAACCCGACGCTGGTGCCGTTCAGCCCCGATGGCCTGAACCAGAACGTGCCCGCGGGCGGTGCCGGCGTACGCAACGTGAACGCGATCAGCGACGACTTCGAGCTGCCGTCGGTGTGGAAGGCCAACCTGGCCATCGATGTCGAGACTCCGTGGAACGGCGTCGTCGCGTCGGCCGAGTTGCTGCTGACGGACGTCAAGAACGGCCTGTTCTACCGCACGCTCAACGTGGGTCCGGGCTACATCGGTCCCGATGGCCGCGTGCTGTACTGGAACCCGAACAGCGCTCGTCCGTTCGGCAACACCACCGCCGGCACCGGTACGCTGGCACCCAATGGCGCGCGCACCGGCCGTAACGCGTACTTCGGTGACGTGTTCCTGCTCGAGAACACCAACAAGGGCAAGGGCCAGCAGCTGACGGTCTCGCTGACCAAGCCTTTCTCCAGCGACAGCGACTGGTCCTGGAGCATTGGCTACACCCGCACCAACGCCGAGGAAGTGTCCGCGCTGACCAGCTCCACCGCCGGCTCGGGTTACGGTTCGCAGTACGGCTTCAGCATCAACGAGCCGACCAGCTCCACGGCGCGCTACGAGATCAAGGACCGCTTCAGCGGTTCGCTGAACTGGTCGCACAAGTTCTTCGGCGACTACGCGACCCAGGTCGGCCTGTTCTACGAAGGCCGCAGCGGCCGTCCGTACAGCTACATCTTCACGGGCGACGCCAACGGCGACAACCGTACCTTCAACGACCTGTTCTACGTGCCGGCGGGCCCGGGCGACGTGCTGTTCGGCAGCCTGAGCGCGACCGGTCAGTTCACGGCCGATCCGGTGATGGAAGCCCGCTTCTGGGAATGGCTGTCGACCCAGGAAGGCCTGAGTCGTTACAAGGGTACCTATGCGCCGGAGAACGGCTTCACCACCGGTTGGGTGAACACGTTCGACATCCGCATCAGCCAGGAGCTCCCCGGCTTCTTCAAGGGTCACAAGTCGAAGGTTTGGCTGGACATCCAGAACGTCGGCAACCTGATCAACAAGGACTGGGGCCACGTCATCGACTACGGCTTCAACGCCAACAACGCGGTGGCGAGCTTGCAGGGCATCTACAACGGCCAGTACGTCTACGGCTACCGTGGCAACCTCAACGGCGTACCGGAGTTCGGTCAGACGACGGCCCTGGGCCTGCCGACCAACGCGGACAGCCAGACCAACGGCATCTCGCAGTGGTCGCTCCAGGTGGGCCTGAAGTACGAGTTCTGATCCACGGACTCGCATCACGCGTGAAATCGGACGGCCGGGGAAACCCGGCCGTTCTTTTTTGGGCGGGCTCCTCTTGCCCGCGGGACTGCGTTAAAGTCCCGCCCCTGACGACAGAAAACAGGAAAAACCATGAGCGAAACGGCATCGAGGGCGTTGCCGGTACAGGACGCGCGGATCTACCCGCGCGGCGGACTGGACGTGCTTTCCCGCGCCGAAGTGGCGCGCCTGCGTGACGCCTCGAGCGGTGGCATGCATGAACTCCTGCGCCGCTGCGCGCTGGCCGTGCTGACCAGTGGCAGCGCTTCGGACGATCCGCGCGCCGCGCGCGATCTTTACCCCGATTTCGACATCCAGGTCCTGCAGCAGGATCGCGGCGTGCGCATCGACCTGATCAATGCACCCGCGATGGCCTTCGTCGATGGCGAGATCATCCGCGGCGTAGCCGAACTGCTGTTCGCCGTGGTGCGCGACCTGGCCTATACCGCGATCGAACTGGGGCCGGAATACGCGGCCGACCTCGAGTCATCGGCCGGAATCACCAATGCGGTGTTCGGCCTGCTGCGCAATGCGCGCATCCTCAAACCCACCGACCCGAACCTGGTCGTCTGCTGGGGCGGCCATTCGATCTCGCGCGACGAGTACCTCTACACCAAGCAGGTCGGCTACGAGCTCGGCTTGCGAGGCCTGGATATCTGCACCGGCTGCGGGCCGGGCGCGATGAAAGGGCCGATGAAGGGCGCGACCATCGCGCACGCCAAGCAGCGTCGCGCGAAGACCCGCTACATCGGCGTGACCGAGCCGGGCATCATCGCTGCAGAATCGCCGAATCCGATCGTCAACCACCTGGTCATCATGCCGGACATCGAGAAGCGCCTGGAGGCCTTCGTCCGCATCGGCCACGGCATCCTGGTGTTCCCGGGCGGCGTCGGCACCGCGGAAGAAATCCTGTACCTGCTCGGCATCCTGCTGCACCCTGAAAATACGCATCTGCCGTTCCCGCTGATCCTCACCGGCCCGACCATCGCCGCGCCTTACTTCGAGCAGATCGACCGTTTCATCCGGCTGACGCTGGGCGATGAGGCTGCGGAGCGCTACGAGATCATCATCGGTGACCCGGTGGCGGTCGCGAAGAAGATGGTGGCCGGCATCCGGCGCGTACGCGAGTACCGCATCGAGCACAAGGATTCGTTCTTCTTCAACTGGGCCGTCCAGATTCCCGAGGACTACCAGCAGCCCTTCGTTCCGTCGCATGAAGCGATGGCGGCATTGCAGCTGCGTCCCGGCCGAGCCGTCCACGACCTGGCGGCGGACCTGCGCCGTGCGTTCTCCGGCATCGTGGCGGGCAACGTGAAAGAAGACGGCATGCGGCGGATCGAAGAGTTCGGCCCCTTCGAGATCCATGGCGACCCGGCCATGATGCAGGCGCTCGATGCATTGCTGCGCGCCTTTGTCGAACAGCGGCGCATGAAGATCGCGGGCGAGTACAAGCCCTGTTACCGCGTGGTGACCTGAGTCAGTGCATCGGCAGGCGGAGGACAGCGGTGTAACGGCCGTCCTTCGCCTGGGTTTCCACGCTGCCGCGCCCCTGGGTCATGGCCTGGATTCGCGCCCTGACGGAACTGAGTCCCACCTGGTGTCCGGCCGTGGGGCGTACAGGCGAGGCGGGCAGCCCGTTGGCTACCGTGACCTGCACGAATCCCCCCGCTTCGGCGACCTCGACGCTGACATTGCCCCCATTGGCCGCCGGCTCCACGCCGTGCCGGATCGCGTTCTCGACCAGGGGTTGGATCGAAAGGGCGGGTACCACCAATGTCGGCAAGACGTCCGGGAGCTGCCATTCCACCCGCAGTCGAGCGCCAAATCGCAGGCCTTCGATCTCCAGATAGCGACGCACCAGCGACAGTTCGTCCGCCAGGCTGATTTCGCGCGGCCCAGCGAGCGCCGCGCGGAACAGGTCCGACAAATCCAGCAGCAACCGTTCGGCTTCTTCCGGACGCTGGTGCACCAGCGCCGCCCCAGTGTTGAGCGTGTTGAACAGGAAGTGGGGGCGGATGCGGGCTTGCAAGGCTTCAAGCTCGGAGTGCGCAACGCGAACGGCCAACTGGCGCGCGCGCCAGTGGTTCTGGAAGGCCGCCAACCCCAGCGCTCCCACGGTCAGCGCCAAGGCGGTGAGCCGCACCAGCCATCGGAGCCGCTCGGCCTGGTCCATGGGCCAGAGATCGGCCAAGAGCCAGGCGCTCAATCCAAAGACCAGCCAGGTGGACAGGACGAGCAGGATCAGTGCGGCATAGGCCACGGTCGCCGGGCGCCAGGAGGAAAGAGGGCGCCGCAAGGCGTAGAGCACGCCAAGTGTGGTCAGCAGGATCCATTGGATAGCCAGCGAACCCACTCCGAAGTGGATCCACCGATTCCCGTCGCCGGCTGGCGCCAAGGCCAGGATGGCCGCCAGACCCTCACCGGCAAGCAGGACCCACACCACCACCGAGCTTTGCCACAAGGCGTCCAGAGGGGGAGCGGGGCGGGAGGGGGACATGCAGATACCGGGCGGGGCGATGGCGCCCATGATGCATCGACGAGTCCCGGGATGCAGCCGCCTGCCGCTGGCGCCCCCGACCAGCCCGTCCATCGGTAAACCTCTGGCTGGTCGGGACGACGTGCCCTAGGGTAGCGGCACGTTAAAGGGGAAGCTGCGCATGCATCTGTGCACGTACACCGTCGGACCGGGCAGGGGGCGTACCAGCCTGCCGTCCAGGCGCATGGTTTCGGGGTTCACGCTGGTGGAGCTCATCATCACGCTCGCGGTGCTGGCAGTGCTCATTGCCATGGCGGTGCCCAGCTTCACCGCGCTGATCAACTCCAATCGGCTCGCCGCTCAATCCAATGAGCTGGTGGCGGGTTTGCAGGAGGCCCGAATCGAATCGCTGCGTAGCAACAGGCGCGTCACCTTCTGCCGCAGCGTCAACGGCACGTCTTGTAACGCCACCGCGGGCGCCACCTGGACGCGGTGGATCAGTTTCGTGGATACCAACGGTAACGCTGCGGTTGATGCGGGAGAGATCTTGCTGCGTTCGAGCAGCATCAAGGCACCGCTGGAGGTCCGCAGTACCGCCCAGGCGTTGACGTTCCGTGCGGACGGCATGGTGCGCGACAACGCCACCGGGGCACTGGTCGACAACACGTTCAACGTGTGCATCCCCACCCGGCAACCGGCGGACAACAAGCGGTTGGTCACGCTGGCGGCGGGTAGCCGGGTCGCCGTCACCAAGCCCGCGGGCAATGCAGCCTGTCCTTGAGGTCAAGAATGAAATCACACAACTTCAATAGCGCCTCTTCGTTGGGCCCACGTTCCCAAAGAGGCGCCGGTTTGATCGAGGTATTGATCGCCGTCCTCATCATGGGCATCGGCTTGCTGGGGGTGGCTGCGATGCAGGCGACCGCGCTGCGCAACAACCAAAGCGCGCTGGAGCGCACGCAGGCCACGATCCAGACCTACTCGATTCTGGATGCGATGCGCGCGAACCGCCAGCGTGCGATTGCCGGCGACTACAACATGGCGCGCACCTGCATCGTGCCGGCGACGGGGGGCACCTTGGCGCAGAAGGACATCCATAACTGGTTCGCGGACATGCAGAACACGCACTCCATGGGTAGCGGCGCCTGCGCGAGCATTGCCCAGAACGGCAACCAGTTCGTCGTCACGGTCGACTGGGACGATTCCCGTGCCAGCAGCAATTCGGAAGCAGCGCCCGCCGAACTCCAGGATGGTGTGGCTGCACGCAACAGGGTGGTTACGGCGGTGCGTATATGAAAAACCTGAATCACTTCAAAGGCGGTGCGCGCGCCGTTCGTGGTGTCAGCCTGATCGAGCTGATGATTGCGTTGTTGCTCGGTCTGCTCGTCGTTGGTGCCGCGATCGGCATCTTCGTCTCCAACAAGCAGGTGTTCCGTTCGGCTGACAACCTGAGCTTCGTGCAAGAGAACGGGCGGGTGGCTTTCGAGTTGCTGGCACGCGAACTGCGCCAGACGGCAAGCTCACCCTGTTCTGCCAAGGTGCCGATCGTCAACGTGCTAAGAAATACCGCCGCATGGGGTACCGACTGGGGCGATGGCATTCGCGGTTACGACGGGCAAGCGGCCCAAGCGCTTCCGACGGTGACCACCGGGGTGGCTGCCAGAAATCGTATCGCGGGTACGGACGCGATCGAGCTGCGCTCGGGATCCTCCGGCGACGTCACGGTGACGGACCACAAGCCAAATTCCGCTCAGTTCAAGGTCAATACCACCAGTCACGGCCTCGTGGACGGCGACATCGTGATGGTTTGCGACTTTATCCAGGCCGCGATCTTTCAGGTCACCAACGCTAGCTCCTCGAACGTTACGATCGTCCACAACGCCGGTGTGGGTGTTGCCTCGCCTGGCAACTGCACGAAGTCGCTGAAGTATCCCCTCCAGCTCCCGTGCGACGTCAATCCTGCCGCCTACTACACCTACGGGCCGAACTCGGTCATTGCCAAGTTGAAAGCGTCGGCGTGGTACGTCGGTGTCAGCACCAGCGATCCGACGCGTCGTTCGCTTTATCAGGTGCTGCTGACCCGAAGCGGTGCCACGCCCGCCTCGACTGTTCAAGAAGTCGCAGAGGGCGTGCAGGACATGCAGCTGCAGTACCTGTCCAACGGTGGGACGGATTACCAAGACGCCAACGCGGTCACGAACTGGAGCCAGGTCACCGCGGTGCGTGTGGTTCTGACCATGCAGAGCAACGAACAAATCGAGGGTGCGCCTGTCGTGCGCACGATCGCGCATACCGTCACGATCAGGAATCGCAACTCATGACGCGCCCAGGCTATGAAACACCATCGCGGCAGCAAGGTGCGTCGCTGGTCATCGTCCTGATTCTGTTGTTGGTCATGACGCTGCTCGGCCTGGCCGTACTGCGGACCACGCTGTTGGACGAGCGCATGAGCGCCAACCTGTACGACCGTAGCTTGTCGTTCCAGTCTGCCGAGACGGCGTTGCGCGACGCCGAGGCTGCCGTACAGGCCGCGGAACTGGCGGGCGCGATCACCGGGTTCAACTGCTCGACGGCCGGCGTCACCTGTCCCTCGATCCCCACCAATGCGCTTACCGGAACCACCGGGTGCTCCGCAGGCCGGAATTGCTGGACCAACGCCACCACCAACATCCAGACGCTGGCCTCGGGTGCCGGTGCGCCCCAGTACTACATCGAATACATGGGCCAGTACACCAACGAGGACGATCTCTCGCTGGGCAGTAGCGCCAACAGCGCCCAGTACGGGGGTACGGGTGGCGTTCCGTTGCAGCATTTCTATCGAATCACGGGTCGTAGCCATGACCCGTCCGCCAATGACCGGGCCGTCGTGGTCCTGCAGTCCAACATCGTGGTCAAGTGAGGTGTGCGATGACGCTTGAATCTTTCCAGTCGGAGTCGCCCCGTCGTCAGGAGCCGCGTATGCGCTCCGCACTGCGGAAGGCGAGGGAACGCACCATTGCGGTGTTGATCGGCGTGTTCGCCGTTGCGAGCGCCTTTCCGGCCGCTTCGTTGAACATCTCCCAGAAACCACTGTCGATCGGCCGTGATGTGCCAGGCAATCTGGCGCTGGTGCCATCGGTCGAGTTCCCCACGCTGATCAGCGTGGCCAACTTCGGCGATTACGTGGCGACAAGCACCTATGTCGGCTACTTCGATTCCGAGAAGTGTTACCGATACGTCTACAGCGCGACGGAGAGTGAGCGCCACTTCGCGCCGGACTCCGCGTCCGTCGCTCACACGTGCGTAGGCGCCCTGTGGAGCGGCAACTACATGAACTGGGCGGCTACCCAGACGATCGACCCGTTCCGCTCCGCCCTGACCGGTGGTTATCGTGTACGCGACACGACCACGGCGACATGGCTGGAGAAAGCCAAGGCGGACCGCAGTGGTAATGATAGCGCGACGGCCAATTTCCCGCGCCGCACCTATCCCGGCAGTGCCAATCCGATCGCAGTGAATGCTGCGACGGCGGCTAGTTGGAATACCATCCGCACACGCATCGACGGTCTCGGCAACAAGATGCGCTTCACCAGCGGCAACAACTCCACGGCCCTCGCCAACAACAACCCGGGTGCGGGCCAGCCCGTCGCCTACGACCCGGCCTCCCACTCGCTCAACGACACCAACATCACCGTCAATGGTGTCCAGGTCAGCCAGGCCAACGTGGTGTTCGAGGTCAGCGTGCGCGTTGCCGTGTGCGTCGCAGGCATGCCGGAGGCCAACTGCAATACCAGTTACAGCGGCGTCGCAAAGCCGGAGGGCTTGATCCAGCAATACGCCAACAGCATTCGTTACAGCATCTTCGGTTATCTCAACAACGGTGGTGCCACCGAGCCGGAAGGCGGTGTCATGCGCGCGCGGCAGAAGTTTGTCGGACCCGCGAGCAACTTCCCGGAATCGGGTGCACAGGGCAATCCCAATCGCGAGTGGGACCCGGTGACCGGCATCCTCTATCAAAATCCGGATGCCACTGACGCGACCAATACCAACGCCAACATCGTCGACAGCGGTGTCATCAACTATCTGAACAAGTTCGGACAGATGGAGACGGGACGCAACGCGAAGTCCTACGACAATGTCAGCGAGCTTTACTACACCGCACTGCGCTACTTCAAACGGCAGGGCAACGTCCCCTCTTATGCGGTGGTCAATGGCGACCGGCAACTAGCAGATGGCTTCCCGGTGATCACGGATTGGGATGATCCGGTGCGGTATTCCTGTCAGACGAACGTGATCCTCGGCGTGGGTGACACCAATACGTGGCGCGACAAAAACCTGCCTGGCGCCACCGATGCCACAGGCGAACCTGCGAAGCCTGCTGAAGTCACAGCCGACACGTCCGTGGATGTGGTGGCGATGATGAAGAACATATGGCGCATGGAGGGGTTCAACGACGCGGACGCGACCACGCGCTCCAGAGCAAGTTACTTCAACGGTTCATCCCGGTATAACTCGGCGTACATAGCTGCGCTCGCTTACGATGCGCATACGCGTGACATCCGGCCTGCCACCAGTCCGTACCCTGTCGCCGGTAAACAAACAATCTCCACCTATTGGGTCGACGTGGTGGAGAACCGCGACTATAAGACAGCGCAATCCAACCAATATTCCTTGGCGACCAAGTACGGTGGCTTCACCGTGCCTGCAGGCTACAATCCCGACACCAATGTTACGCCGCTGGCGGACTCCCAGTGGTGGGCGACCAATCAGTACGTCAATGGCAATACCGCTTTCAAGCGTCCGGCCAATTTCTACGTAGCGGCTGAAGCTGCGAGGATGGTGGAGAGTCTGAAACAGGTCTTTGCAAAGATCGTGCAGGACATGCGGGGTTCAGGCGGGTCGTTCGCTTCCAATACCACCAAGCTGGAAACGGGCGCCATGACGTACCAGGCGCAGTTCTACAGCGGCGCATGGCGCGGTGAGTTGGTGGGTTACAACGTGAACCAGAACACCGGCGCACTGACGCAGGCTTGGTCGGCGGGCTCGCAATTCCCCGCCAACTACGTCAACCGGCAGATCTACATCAACAATGCGGGCGCGTTGCAGAGATTTACGCTGCTTTCCCAGGCCACCGCGCTGGGTACGCAGTCGGTGGTCAATTACATCCGCGGCGACCGCGCTAACGAGATGCCTGCCGGCACGCTGCGCACGCGCCAGAGCGTGCTCGGCGATATCGTCAACTCCCAGCCGGTTTACGTGGGCGCGCCCAATTCCAGACTCTTCTATGGCGCAGAATTCACGGGCGCCGACGACTACATGGCCTTCGTGCTCGCCAATGCGACCCGCACGCCGACCGTCTACGTCGGCGCCAATGACGGCATGCTGCATGGCTTCAACGCGACGACCGGTGCGGAAACCTTCGCCTTCATCCCATCGCAAGTGATTCCGCGGCTGGCGGCGCTGGCGGATCCGAACTATGTGCACCAGTATTACGTGGATGGCGACATCACGGTGGCCGACGCTTACTGGGGCGGTCAGTGGCGTACCATCCTGGTCGGTACGATGGGGCGTGGTGGACGCGGTGTCTATGCGCTGGACGTGACCAACCCATCCAGCGTCCAGCTGCTTTGGGAAAAGACCGCGACCGACATTCCGGCAATGGGCAATTCACTGGGCAAGCCGATCATCGGGCAGGTAGCGGACGGGGATTGGCGCGTTTTCATCGGCAACGGCCCCAATGGCAGCGGCGGCACCGCGCAGCTGATTTCGATCCGACTCAACAATGGCGTGGTGACGACGGCAAGCACCGGCGTGGCTGGCGATAATGGTCTGTCCGGCCCGAACGTATGGAACACAGGCGCAACCGACTTCGTCGACCGGGTCTATGCCGGCGACCTGCGCGGTAACCTGTGGCGGTTCGGCAACCTGGCCGGCACACCGACCGTGACCTCGATGTTCCAGGCGACGGATGGCGCCATCGCCCAGCCGATCACCGCGGCGCCGACCGTGTCGCGCAATCCGAACAACAACGATACCTGGGTGTACTTTGGCACTGGCAAGTACGTCAACGAAGAAGACCTTTCCGATGTCCAGGTCCAGAGCTGGTATGGCCTGATTGATCGAGGTGCGGCTATCAGCGGTCGCAACGTGCTGCAGCGCGTAGCCATCACGGGTGAATCCACCTTGGCGAATGGACTTGGTGCCCGCGTGATCGACGCCGTAACTACTCCTAGTGTCAATGGGTGGTACATGGACCTGGTCTCGCCCGTGCGGGGTGCCGAAGGTGAGCGCATGGTGGTGCCGAACATTTTCCAGGGCTTGGCACTAATCGGCACGACGCGCATCCCGGACAACACCAGCGTGTGCGACCCGAGCGGTCGCGGCTGGATCATGGCGATCAATCCGTTCACTGGCGGACGGTTGAACTCCACGTTCTTCGATCTGAATAGCGACGGAAGCTTCAACAACAGCGACTTGTCCAATGGTGCGGTGGTTTCCGGCTTGGGTCTGCCCAGTGGTCCGAACAACCCGATCTTCGTGGGCAACGTCATGCTCACCAACATGGACAATGCGGAGAGCAACGTCATCAAGACCAATTCGTCCGTCCTGGCGCCTGCACGTGTATCGTGGCGGGAAGTGGTGGGCGACTGATGCAACAGGGGGATACAAGCATGAAGCGGCTTTTCACGGGCGGCGGCCATCCCGCGGCAGGATTCACGTTGATAGAACTGCTCGTCGTCATCGCGATCGTGGGCATCCTCGCGACGATCGCCGTATCGAGCTACCAGGACCAGGTGGTGAAATCCCGACGAGCGGCGGCGGCTTCCTGTCTCCAGCAAGGAGCGCAGTTCATGGAGCGCTACTACACGACCAACTTGTCCTACGTCAATGCGCCGCGCCCTGACTGTGATGCGGAGGTGCGGGCGCACTATGCGCAACCCAGCTTTGTCGGCACGCCTGCTGCGAAAACCTATTCGCTGCAGATTGTTCCCTCGGGCGCGCAGGCTTCCCGGGACACGCTCTGCGGCACGCTCTCGATCAATCAGCAAGGTGTCAGAGGTGAAGGAGGGACCGCCACCTCCGCGGATCAATGCTGGTGAACCCGCCCAACAAAAAACCCGCGCCTTTCAGCGCGGGTTTTTTGCATTTATCTGGCGCCCGAAGTTGGACTCGAACCAACGACCCCCTGATTAACAGTCAAGTGCTCTAACCGGCTGAGCTATTCGGGCGGGGCGCGTATTGTAGCGGCGGGTTCCGTGCCGGGGCAAGTCATTCGAGCGGGATAGGGCGGGTGCTTCACTGGATCAGCAGGGGGGCGCCCGCAAAACCTTGAATTCAAAGGCTGTCCGGAGCTTCGCCGCAAGGCTCGGATCCCTTGGGGCGTGCGGTGCGCACGCGGCCAGCGTTGTTGACGACCACCAGGCCGCTGACTTCACCGTCGTAGCAGACGCGCAAGGTCAGATTGCTCCCGGAGCTGTAGCCGGTCGGGAGGTACCTCAGTTCGCGCCTCCCCGCTGTGGAGTAGATGCGAAGCCTCGGGCTTCGGGGTGCCGGATCGTTCCGGTAGAGGTCAATCGTTTCATCGGGCTGGCGATTGCCGTCCGGATCCCGAAAAGTCAGCCAGTGGTCGCTCCAGTCGCTGTCCTGTCGGCAAGTGCCGTCTCCCCCGCTAGGACAGATGACGACGGGAACGTTGTGCGTGATCGCGGCGATGCGCGCGGAAGCGAAGTGGGAGGTCAATAGGTGCAGGGTGGTGTCCACCCGGTTGCGCTTAGAGAGAGCCCGGAAGGACGGGACGGCGAGCGCAGCCAGGATCGCGACGACCGACATGGCGACAATCATCTCGATGAGCGTTACGCCACGCGAGTGGCGATGGGGTAGGGGCGGAGCGGGCTGGTCCACCGACGCTGGCATCCTTGCCATGTCGTATCTCCTTGATTCATTCGGCAAGTCCAGCCTCGGTTCGCCACGAGCAATGCGCCATCAGGTCAGCCCTTGTCCGCGTGTAGGAAATCGCCCGCGAAGCGCTCACGATAGCGCCGCTATACTCATTGGTCGGCTCCCCGGCGACCTGAAATGACCGACCGTTTCCAGCTTGTTTCGCCCTATTCCCCGGCAGGTGACCAGCCTCAGGCCATCGATAAGCTGTCGGACAACTTCGAGGCCGGTGTGGCCAAGCAGACGCTGCTGGGCGTGACCGGCTCAGGCAAGACCTACACGATCGCCAATGTGGTACAGCGGATCCAGAAGCCGACCCTGGTCATGGCGCCCAACAAGACGCTGGCGGCGCAGTTGTACGGCGAGTTCAAGGCCTTCTTCCCGCACAACGCGGTCGAATATTTCGTCAGCTACTACGACTACTACCAGCCGGAAGCCTACGTGCCGGCCAGCGACACCTTCATCGAGAAGGACAGCTCGATCAACGAACACATCGAGCAGATGCGGCTGGCGGCGACGAAGACGCTGCTGTCGCGCCCCGACGCGCTGGTGGTGGCCACGGTATCCGCAATCTATGGCTTGGGTGCGCCGGAAGACTATCTGTCCCTGCGCTTGATACTGTCGCTGGGCGAGCGCATCGATCAGCGCGACCTGATCCGGCACCTGACCCAGTTGCAGTACACCCGCAACGAGTACGAGCTGCAACGCGGTACCTTCCGGGTGCGGGGCGAGATCATCGATGTCCATCCTGCCGAAAGCGATGCGGAGGCCGTGCGCATCGAACTGTTCGACGGCGAGGTCGAGGGGCTTAGCTTGTTCGATCCACTCACTGGCGAGTCGTTGCGCAAGCTGCAGCGTTATACCGTCTATCCCAAGACGCACTACGCCACGACGCGTGAGCGCGTGCTGGCCGCCATCGACACGATCAAGGTCGAGCTGAAGGATCGGCTTGAGCAGCTCTATGCACAGAACAAGCTGGTGGAGGCGCAGCGTCTGGCGCAGCGCACCCAGTTCGACGTGGAAATGATGGCGGAAGTGGGCTTCTGTTCCGGCATCGAGAACTACTCCCGCCACCTGACCGGCAAGGCCCCCGGAGAACCACCGCCGACGCTGTTTGACTACCTGCCCGCCGACGCGTTGCTGGTCATCGACGAATCGCACGTGACCATCCCGCAGATCGGCGCCATGTACAAGGGAGACCGGTCGCGCAAGGAGACGCTGGTGGAGTTCGGCTTCCGTTTGCCGTCGGCGCTGGACAACCGGCCGCTGCGCTTCGAAGAGTGGGAAGCCCGCTCGCCGCGCAGCATCTACGTGTCGGCGACGCCGGGGCCGTACGAACTGCGTGAATCCAGCGACGAGATCGTCGAACTGGTCGTGCGCCCGACGGGCCTGATCGACCCTGAGGTGGAGATCCGCCCGGTCGGTACGCAGGTCGACGACCTGTTGTCGCAGATCAACGAGCGTGTGGGATGGGGCGATCGCGTGCTGGTCACCACGCTGACCAAGCGGATGGCCGAAAACCTCACCGAGTACCTGGGAGACCACGGCATCAAGGTGCGCTATCTGCATTCGGACGTGGACACGGTCGAGCGCGTGGAGATCATCCGCGACTTGCGCCTGGGCAAGTTCGACGTGTTGGTCGGCATCAACCTGCTGCGCGAGGGCCTGGACATGCCCGAGGTCTCGCTGGTGGCGATCCTGGACGCGGACAAGGAGGGCTTCCTGCGGTCGACCGGCTCGCTGATCCAGACCATCGGCCGCGCCGCGCGCAACCTCCGCGGCAAGGCGATCCTCTACGCGGACCGGATCACCCGCTCGATGCAGGCAGCGATGGACGAGACCAGCCGTCGCCGCGAGAAGCAGGTGGAGTACAACGAAGCGCATGGCATCACGCCCCAGTCCGTGGCCAGGCCCATCGTGGACATCCTGGAAGGCGCGCGCAGCGAGGCCGCCAGTGAAGGCAAGGGTGGCCGGGGTAAGGCGCGGCGCGTGGCCGAGGAGCCTGCCGAGTACGGCGTGATGGATCCGGCGAAGGCAGTGGCCAGGATCAAGCTGCTGGAGCAGCAGATGTACCAGCACGCCCGCGACCTGGAGTTCGAGGACGCTGCGCGCCTGCGTGACCAGATCCAGCGGCTCAAGGAGGCCAGCCTCGGCGGTTGAAACGCCGGGCACGGCCCCTGGTTGTCGGCGACCCCGCTTCCGGGCTAGAATTCGCGCCCCTGCAAAGGGCAAGACCGGGCGGTTAGCTCAGCGGTAGAGCACTACCTTGACATGGTAGGGGTCACAGGTTCGAACCCTGTACCGCCCACCACGCTTCCAAAGCGTGGATTCCGGCAAGCCGGGCCTTCCCTTCGCGCCATCCGCATTCACGAGGTGGCCCGCGGAAACGCCGGCCGAGCGTGCGACATGAGCACTACCACCGCCTGAACCTGGTACTGCCCGAGGCACTGCATCCCGTAGGCGCCCTCGCGGCGCTTTTTTCATGTCCGCTTCCCTGCCTGGCTGCCCCGAGCGCTGGCGCCCCTCCCAATCGAGTCCGTACCCGATGATCACGATCACGCTCCCCGACGGCAGCCGCCGCGAGTTCGAGAATCCCGTCTCCGTCATGCAGGTGGCCCAGTCCATCGGCGCCGGCCTGGCCAAGGCCACCGTCGCCGGTGCCGTCGATGGCGTGCTGGTCGATGCCAGCGACGTCATCGACCATGATGCCGCGCTGCGGATCATCACGCCGAAGGACGAAGAGGGCGTGGAGATCATCCGCCACTCCTGCGCGCACCTGGTCGGCCACGCGGTCAAGCAGCTGTACCCGGACGTGAAGATGGTCATCGGCCCGGTCATCGCCGAAGGCTTCTACTACGACATCTACAGCGAGCGCCCGTTCACGCCGGAAGACCTGGCGGCGGTCGAGCAGCGCATGCAGGAGCTGATCGCGCAGGACTACGACGTCATCAAGAAGATGACGCCCCGCGCGGAGGTGGTGGACGTGTTCAAGGCGCGTGGCGAGGAGTACAAGCTGCGCCTGATCGAGGACATGGGGCCTGAAGTGACGGCCATGGGTCTGTACTACCACCAGGAATACGTGGACATGTGCCGCGGCCCGCACGTGCCCAACACGCGCTTCCTGAAGGCATTCAAGCTGACCCGCATCTCCGGCGCCTACTGGCGCGGCGACGCGAAAAACGAGCAGCTGCAGCGCATCTACGGCACGGCCTGGGCCGACAAGAAGCAGTTGGAGGCCTACATCCAGCGGGTCGAGGAAGCCGAGAAGCGCGACCATCGCAAGATCGGCAAGCAGCAGGAGCTGTTCCATTTGCAGGAAGAGGCGCCGGGCCTGGTGTTCTGGCACCCGAAGGGCTGGGCCATCTGGCAGGTGGTCGAGCAGTACATGCGCAAGGTCTACCGCGACAGCGGGTACCAGGAAGTGCGTTGCCCGCAGATCCTCGACGTCGCCTTGTGGAAGAAGTCCGGCCACTGGGACAACTACAAGGAAAACATGTTCTTCAGCGAGTCGGAGAACCGCACCTACGCGGTCAAGCCGATGAACTGTCCCGGCCATGTGCAGGTGTTCAACCAGGGTCTGCACAGTTACCGGGACCTGCCGATCCGCTACGGCGAGTTCGGCGCTTGCCATCGCAACGAGCCGTCGGGCGCGCTGCACGGCATCCTGCGCGTGCGTGGCTTCACCCAGGACGACGGCCACATCTTCTGTACGGAAGACCAGATCGAGGCCGAGGTCACGGCGTTCCACCAGCAGGCGCTGAAGGTGTACTCGGACTTCGGTTTCGAAGACATCCAGATCAAGATCGCCCTGCGCCCCGATTCCCGCCTGGGCGACGACGCCACCTGGGACAAGGCCGAGGCCGCCCTGCGCGCCGCCCTGCGCAGCTGCGGGGTCGAGTGGCAGGAGCTGCCGGGTGAGGGCGCCTTCTACGGTCCGAAGATCGAGTACCACCTGAAGGATGCGATCGGCCGGACTTGGCAGCTGGGCACGATGCAGGTCGACTTCATGATGCCGGGCCGCCTCGGCGCCGAGTACGTGGACGAGAACAGCCAGCGCCAGCAGCCGGTCATGCTGCACCGGGCCATCGTGGGCTCGATGGAGCGGTTCATCGGCATCCTGATCGAGCACCATGCTGGTGCATTCCCGTCCTGGCTGGCCCCCCAGCAGGCCGTGGTGATGAACATCACCGACGCCCAGGCCGACTACGTGGCCGAAGTCCGGAAAACCCTTGCAAATCAAGGCTTCCGGGTGGCAGCGGATTTGCGGAACGAGAAGATCGGCTATAAGATTCGCGAGCACACGCTGCAGCGGGTGCCATACCTGCTGGTGGTCGGAGACCGCGAGAAGGAAAATGGCGCCATCGCCGTGCGTACGCGTTCGGGAGAAGATCTCGGCAGCATGTCCGTTGCCGCCTTCGCCGAACGTTTGCGGAACGAGCACGCCGCGCAATAATTGGTTCCGGTCCTTCGAGGGCCGGCGCACTCATCCCTGGAGACTGCAACATCAGCATCCCTGACAACAAGCAAAACCGTAAAAACCACGAGATCCGCGTGCCGCGGGTGCGCGTGATCGGTTCCGATGGCGAGATGATCGGCGTGCTTACGCGCGACGAAGCCCTGGCCAAGGCGGAGGAAGAAGGCCTGGATCTGGTCGAGATCCAGCCCAATGCCGAACCGCCCGTCTGCAAGATCATGGACTTCGGCAAGTTCAAGTTCGAAATGCAGAAGAAGGCCAACGAGGCCAAGAAGAAGCAGAAGCAGGTCGAGATCAAGGAACTGAAGTTCCGTCCCGTCACCGACGAGGGCGATTACCAGATCAAGATGCGCAATATCCGCCGCTTCCTGGAAGAGGGCGACAAGGTCAAGGTCAACATCCGCTTCCGTGGCCGCGAAATGAGCCACCAGGAGCTGGGTCGCGAGATGGCCGCCCGCATCGAAGCGGAGCTGGGCGACGAGATCGTCATCGAGTCCCGTCCGCGCCTCGAAGGCCGCCAGATGGTCATGATGATCGCGCCGAAGAAGAAGTGATCCCGGCCGCCTCCGGGCGCAGGGTCACCGGGAGGGCGCCGCAAGGCGCCCTTTCTGTTGCCGGCCGCCACCAGTCCCCGGGCTAAGTGGCCGGATTTGCAAGAGAAAACCGCAGCGGGCATAATACGCGGCCCGGTACGCCGGGAGGCTGCTCGCAGCCGATGGACCCGTCGTTGATTCCGTCCTGGAATCAACGACTTACAAGCCGATATGGGCATGGATGGAAAGCGTGGTCGTCAGACTGCCGCCCGGATCAGTGACATAAACCCGTCAAGGACATAGCAATGCCCAAGATCAAGACCCACCGGGCGGCGGCGAAGCGTTTTCGCAAGACCGCATCCGGCAAGTTCAAGGCTGGCCACGCCAACCGTAGCCACATCCTCACCAAGAAAGCGACCAAGCGTAAGCGCGGCCTGCGTGCGACGAATATCATTCGCGCCGAGGACAGCGGCCGTTTGAACCGCATGCTTCCCTACCTCTGAGGATTTGAGACATGGCACGAGTTAAGCGTGGCGTGACGGCGCGTCGCCGTCACAAGAAAGTCCTCCACCTGGCCAAGGGCTACTACAACGCCCGTCGCAAGGTGTTCCGCGTCGCCAAGCAGGCGGTCATCAAGGCGGGTCAGTACGCCTACATCGGCCGCAAGCAGAAGAAGCGCAACTTCCGTTCGCTGTGGATCACCCGCATCAACGCGGCTGCCCGTCTGAACGGTCTCAGCTACAGCCGTTTCATGAACGGCCTGCTGAAGGCTGGCATCACCCTGGACCGCAAGGTGCTGGCGGACATCGCCGTGCACGACGCGACCGGTTTTGCGGCCCTGGCTGAAAAGGCGAAGGGCGCACTCGCGGCGTAAGCCGCGTCTCCACCGTAAAGCACTCCGGCAGTCCATCGTCGGGAACACGTGGGGAAGGGCGCGAGTCCTTCCCCATTGTTTTTTGCGGCGCCGGTACGGGCCGCGGCAACCAGGATCGTCCATGAGCGAAATCGAGGCCCTGTCCACGCAAGCCCTGTCCGACATCGCGGCGGCGCAGTCGCCGGATGCGGTGGAGCAGCTGCGTGTCGCCCTCCTCGGCAAGAGTGGCAGTGTCACCACGCAGCTGAAGCAGTTGGGCGCGTTGCCCGCCGACCAGCGCAAGGCGGCCGGCGAAGCGATCAATCGCGCGCGCGATGCCATCGGTGACGCGCTTTCGGCCCGCAAGGCGATCCTGGAAGACGCTGCACTCGACGCTCGCCTGGCGGGCGAAACCATCGACATCACCTTGCCAGGCCGTAACGGCACGCGCGGCGGCTTGCATCCCATCAGTCGCACGTTGGAGCGCATCGCCGACATCTTCGGCCGCCTGGGCTACGAATTGGCCGACGGTCCGGAGATCGAGGACGACTGGCACAACTTCGAGGCGCTGAATTTCCCGCCGCACCATCCGGCGCGTGCCATGCACGACACGTTCTACTTCGGCGATGGCCGCCTGCTGCGCACGCATACCTCCGGAGTGCAGGTGCGCTACATGGACGCGCACCAGCCGCCGCTGCGCATGATCGCGGCGGGCAAGGTGTACCGCAGCGACAGCGACCAGACCCATTCGCCGATGTTCCACCAGGTCGAAGGCCTGCTGGTCGACGAGCACTCCACGTTCGCCGACCTCAAGGGCACGCTGGCCGAGTTCGTGCGCGCGTTCTTCGAGCGCGATTTCGAGATGCGCTTCCGCCCCAGCTACTTCCCGTTCGTCGAACCGGGTGCGGAAGTCGACATCGCCTGGCAGCAGCCGGACGGCAGCACGCGCTGGCTGGAAGTGCTGGGCTGCGGCATGGTGCACCCGAATGTGCTGCGCAACTGCGGCATCGATCCGGAGCGCTACACCGGCTTTGCGTTCGGCCTGGGCGTCGAGCGCTTCGCGATGCTGCGCTACGGCGTCAACGACCTGCGCGCGTTCTTCGAGAACGACGTGCGGTTCCTGCGGCAGTTCGCTTAACGCTCCGCCGGCACGACGACACCTGACTCTTGAAGACGGCGGGCCCGGGCCCGCCCTACGGATCACGAACGATGAAGTTTTCTGAAAACTGGTTGCGCAGCCATGTTCCTGCCCAGGCCACCCGCGACGAACTTTCCGCGACGCTGACCGCGATCGGCCTGGAGGTCGAAGACGTCACCGCGTTGGGCGATGGCCTGTCGAACGTGGTGGTGGCGCGCATCGTCGAATGCGCGAAGCATCCCGAAGCCGATCGCCTGCAGGTCTGCCAGGTGGATGCGGGGCAGGGCGGCCTGTTGCAGATCGTCTGCGGCGCGCCGAACGCGCGTCCGGGTCTGATCGCGCCGCTGGCGATGGTCGGCGCCAACGTCGGCGGCATCGCCATCAAGGCGGCCAAGCTGCGGGGCGTGGAATCGAACGGCATGCTGTGCTCGGCCAAGGAGCTCGGCATCGACGCCGATGCCTCCGGTCTGCTGGAACTGCCCGCGGACGCGCCCGTCGGCATGCCGGTCGCCGACTACCTCGGCCTGCCCGATGCCAGCATCGAGATCAAGCTCACGCCGAATCGCGCCGACTGCTTCAGTGTGCGCGGTATCGCGTACGACGTGGCGGCCTCGCTGGGCAGCGAAGTGAAGCCGCTGGACGCCGCACCGGTGCCGGCGCAGAGCCCGGTAACGATGGAAGTTGCGCTGGAGGCCGGTGCGAAGGTGCCGCGCTTCGCTGGCCGCGTGATCGAAGGCGTCAACGCACGGGTGGCCACGCCGGTGTGGATGGCCGAGCGCCTGCGCCGCAGTGGCGTACGCCCGATCAGCTTCCTGGTGGACGTCACCCAGTACGTGATGCTCGAACTGGGCCAGCCGATGCATGCCTTCGACCGCGACGCGCTCGAGGGCCCGGTCGTCGTGCGTCCCGCGCGCGCCGGCGAGGAGGCCAAGCTGCTGGACGGCCGTACCGTGTCGCTGGATGACGACTTCCTGGTGGTGTCGGACAGCCGCGGAGGCCGTGCCGCGCGCGCCGTCGCCCTGGGCGGCATCATGGGTGGTCTCGATACGCGTGTGACCGACGCGACGACGAATGTCTTCCTCGAAGCCGCGCACTGGATCCCGTCGGCCATCATCGGCCGCAGCCGCAAGCTGGGCTTGCATACCGATGCTGGCCACCGTTTCGAACGCGGCGTCGACCCCGAGCTGCCGCGCGTGGCCGTGGAGTACGCGACCCGCCTGATCCTCGATATCGCCGGCGGTACGCCGGGCCCGACGACGGTGGTCGAGCATGCCGAGCATCTGCCCGCGCCGACGGCGATCCGCCTGCGTCGCGCGCGTATCAGCCGTGTGCTGGGCGTGGAAATCGCGGACGCCGAGGTCGAGCGCATCCTGCATGCGCTGGGCCTGCAGGCAGCGGCGGTCGCCGAGGGCTGGAGCGTCGTGGCGCCGACGCGCCGTTTCGACATCGCGATCGAAGAAGACCTCATCGAAGAACTCGCCCGCATCCATGGCTACGACCGCGTGCCCACCACGTTGCCCGGTGGCGCGACGCGCATCGCCTCGCCGAGCGAGACGCGCGTGGAGGCCGGTGTCGTGCGCCGCCAGTTGGCGGCGCGTGACTGCATGGAAACCGTCAACTTCGCGTTCGTTGACGCGCAGTGGCTCACGCAATGGCAGTTGTCGGAAGGTGCGGTACCGCTGGCCAATCCGTTGAGCGCGGAACTGGCCGTGATGCGGACGGCGCTGTTGCCGGGTGTCGTGGCCGCGCTGCAGCGCAATGCCGCCCGGCAGGCGGGTCGCGTGCGCCTGTTCGAGATCGGCAACGTTTTCGAGGCGGTGGCCGGTGCGGCGCCGCGCGAGACCACCCGCCTGGCTGCCGCGGTGATCGGTGATGCAGTGGGCGAACAATGGGGCGTGCCGACCTGCAAGGTCGATTTCCATGACCTGAAGGGCGATCTCGAGAGCGTCGCGGCGCTGTCCGGCGCCACCTTGGAATTCCGCCCGTCCCGCGCCTCGCATGGCCACCCCGGCCGCTCGGCCGACATCTACCGCGACGGCGAGAAGATCGGCTGGATCGGCCAGCTGCATCCACGCCTGCAGCGCGCCCTGGACCTGGATGCGGATGTGTTCGCGTTCGAAGTGGATCTGGCGCCGCTCAGCGCCCGCGCGTTGTCGCGTGCCGGGGAGCTGTCGCGGTACCCGTCCGTCCGCCGGGACCTCGCGTTCGTCGTCGCCGACGACGTGCCCTGGACGGCCATCGCAGCCACGGTGCGGACGGCCTCAGGCCCACTGTTGCGGGACATCCTGCTGTTCGACCGGTACGTCGGGCAGGGGGTCGAATCGGGACAAAAGAGTCTCGCTATGGGCTTGATTTTGCAGGACAACTCACGCACTCTGACCGACCGCGACGTGGAGCAGGTAGTGGCCACGGTGGTGGCCGCGATCGGCGAGGCGCACGGCGCCCGGATCCGCGGATGAACGGTGTGAAGGCAGTGGCAAGGCCGGCGACGGCCGCAACGGGGAAGCAGTAATCCATGGCGTTGACGAAGGCAGAGATGGCCGAACGTCTCTTTGACGAGGTCGGTCTGAACAAGCGCGAGGCGAAGGAATTCGTCGACGCCTACTTCGACGTCCTGCGCGAAGCCCTGGAACAGGGGCGCCAGGTGAAGCTGTCCGGTTTCGGCAACTTCGACCTGCGCCGCAAGAACCAGCGCCCCGGCCGCAACCCGAAGACCGGCGAGGAAATCCCGATCTCGGCCCGGACCGTCGTGACGTTCCGGCCGGGCCAGAAACTCAAGGAGCGGGTGGAAACGTATGCTGGATCCGGGCAGTAACCGCGAGCTTCCGCCGATCCCGGCCAAGCGCTACTTCACCATCGGTGAGGTCAGCGAACTCTGCGACGTGAAGCCGCACGTGCTGCGTTACTGGGAGACCGAGTTTCCCAGCCTGGAACCGGCCAAGCGCCGCGGCAACCGCCGTTACTACCAGCGCCACGACGTGCTGATGGTGCGCCAGATCCGCAGCCTGCTGTACGAACAGGGCTACACCATCGGCGGCGCCCGCCTGCGCCTGGAAGGCGAGGGCGCGAAGCAGGAAGCCGCGCTGAGCCACCAGATCGTGCGCCAGGTGCGCATGGAGCTGGAAGAAATCCTGCAGTTGTTGCGCCGCTGAGCGCGCCGCACGCGCCTAGGAATGGGCGCGGCAATGCCGGTATAATCAGCGCCCGCCTCACGGCGGACCCATCCGGGGTATAGCGCAGCCTGGTAGCGCACTTGTCTGGGGGACAAGTGGTCGTCGGTTCAAATCCGGCTACCCCGACCAATTCGCGGCATCTGTCGCACGAAAGCCCGCCTCGCGGGCTTTTTTGTTTCTTTCACGAGACAAACGCACGGGCGCTGGTTAGGATCGCCGCATGCCGACACGCGCCGACGAACTGATCCAGACGCTGCAGCTGATGCCGCACCCCGAGGGCGGCTACTTCCGGCGCATCTACGAGTCGGCCAAGCGCACCGAAGTGAATGGCATCGAGCGGCCGACGCTCACCGCCATCAAGTTCCTGTTGCCGGCCGGGGTGACCAGTCGCTGGCACCGCGTCGATGCGACCGAGGTCTGGGACTGGAGCGAAGGCGGGGCGATGGAGCTGTCGCTGTTCGACCCCGAGCAACGCACGCTCACCCGGGTCCAGTTGGACACCTCCGCGCGCGGCGGCCAAGCCAACCAGGTAGTGCCGGCCGGGATCTGGCAGAGCGCGCGTTCGCTGGGCGACTACACGCTGGTCGACTGCTCGGTGTCGCCAGGCTTTTCCTGGAAGGGTTTCGAGCTGATGCAGGCGGGCAGCGAAGTCGCCCGCCATCTGCTCGACGCGGGCGGCAAGGTCGCCTGAACGAATACCCCCGGCGCATCGCGCCGGCATGCTCGGCACACTCGCTGCACGGGCACACTCTCGGCATCTTCCGCATGGAGTCGCCTGGATGCGCGTGCCGCTTTACGGAATGCTGTGCCTGTCGTTGCTGATCGCCGATACGACCTGCGCGCAGGAGGTTGAGTCACCTCCGGATGCGACCGTCGTGATGGATAAGGACGGCGTCATCGAAATGGATACCGTGGTGGTCGCCGGCGTGCAGCCCGGTCCTGGCTTGTGGAAAGTGCGCCATGGCGATCACCTCATGTACGTGCTGGGCACGCAGTCGCCGTTGCCCAAGAACATCACCTGGCGCTCCGATGAGGTCGACCAGGTGCTGGAACTCGCGGACGAGGTGCTGGCTTCGCCGGGCGTCACTGTCGGTGCCGATATCGGCTTTTTCCGGGGATTGACCTTGCTGCCGTCCGCGATGAAGGCCTCCAAGAACCCTGACGGACAGAAGCTGCAGGACGTCCTGCCGCCGGAGTTGTACGCCCGATGGAGCGCGCTCAAGCAGCGGCACATGGGACGTGACGGGGGCATCGAGAAGAAGCGTCCGCTGATCGCGGCGTTCCAGCTTTACTCCGAAGCCCTGTCGGATGCCGGCCTGCGCGAGGGCGGCGTGATCGATCCCGTCATCACTGCGGTGCTGAAGCAGCGAAAGATGAAGCGCACGCCCACGCTGTTGGAGGTCAAGTTGGAGGATCCGCGTGGGGCGCTGGCGGACTTCCGCAAGGAAACACTCAAGCCCGAAGATCTCGCCTGCTTCAGCAAGACGCTCGATGTCATCGAGGGCGATCTGCCACAGGTCGCTGCGCGTGCCAATGCCTGGGCGGTGGGGGACTGGCCGGCGCTGCGTTCCGGGGCGCGGCAGGATTGGCAGCAGGCGTGCGCAACCGCCTGGTTCAACACCGAGACGGCGCGCAAGCGCGGCATTTCCGACATCGAAGCGCGCATGCAGGCGCGTTGGATGGAGATCGCGGAAGGCGCGTTGCAGAAAAACCGGATCACCTTTGCCACGGTGCCGGTCTGGCAGCTGGTCAAGCCGGGAGGTTATCTCGCCGCTCTGCAGGCCAAGGGTTACGAGGTCGAAGCGCCGGAGTGATCCGGCGCGTTGCCGCAGGCGTCAGCCCGCCGCCGTCATCGCGGGTTGGCCGGCGCCCAGCTGGGGCCAGCGCCTGAGCACGCTGGCGCGGATGCCGGCGGCATCGATGCCGGCCTCGGCGAGCAGATCCTCGCGACTGGCGTGGTGCTGGAACTCGTCAGGCAGGCCCAGGTGCAGGACGGGCAGCACGATGCCTTCGGCATTGAGCAGCTCGGCCACGCCGGAGCCCGCGCCGCCCATCACCACATTGTCCTCGATGGTAACGAAGCCCTGGTGGCTCTTCGCCAACTCGAGGATCAGGTCGCGGTCCAGCGGTTTCACGAAGCGCATGTTCACCACGGTGAGGCCCAACTCGCGGCCCGCCTGCTCGGCAGCCGCGACGGTCGAGCCGAACGCAAGCAGCGCCACGCGCGTGCCACGCGCACGCAGCTCGGCCTTGCCGATCGGCAACGTATCCAGGTTCGATTGCAGCGCCACGCCAGGGCCCGTACCGCGCGGGTAGCGCACGGCGGCGGGGCCGTTGAAGTGGTAACCGGTACTGAGCATCTGCCGGCACTCGTTCTCGTCCGCCGGCGCCATGACCACCATGTGCGGCACGCAGCGCAAGTAGCTGAGGTCCAGGTTGCCGGCATGCGTGGCGCCGTCGGGGCCGACCACGCCGCCGCGGTCGATGGCGAACAGCACGTCCAACTGCTGGATGGCGACGTCGTGCACCAGTTGGTCGTAGCCGCGCTGCAGGAAGGTCGAATAGATCGCGACTACCGGCTTGCTGCCCTCGCAGGCCATGCCTGCGGCCAGGGTCACGGCATGCTGTTCGGCGATGGCGACGTCGAAGTAGCGCTCCGGATACTCCTTGCTGAAGCGCACCAGGCCCGAGCCTTCGCGCATGGCGGGGGTGATGCCCAGCAGCTTGGGTTCCGCAGCGGCCATGTCGCACAGCCAGTCGCTGAAGATGTCCGTGTACGTGGGCTTCTTCGCGCCGCCTTTGCTGACCAGGCCCTTCTCGGGATCGAACGGGCCCACGGCGTGATAGCCGATCTGGTCGCCTTCGGCCAACTCGTAGCCCTTGCCCTTGGTGGTCAGGATGTGGAGCAGCTGCGGGCCCTTGAGGGTCTTGAGCGTCTTCAACGCGCCGACCAGCGCTTCGACATCGTGTCCGTCGATGGGTCCGGTGTAGTGGAAGCCCATCTGCTCGAACAGCGTCGAGGGCACGAACATGCCCTTCCAGTGTTCTTCCCAGCGGCGCATGAAACGGGCCGGCGGCTTCTTCTTGTCGCCGAGCAGCTTCTTGCCGCCCTCTCGCAACGCGTTGAGCGTGCGGCTGCTGCTCAGCCGGCCCAGCATCTTGGTCAGACCGCCGACGTTCTCGGAGATCGACATCTGGTTGTCGTTGAGGATCACCAGCAGGTTGGGTTCGGGCTCCATGCCGCCGGCATGGTTCAGCGCTTCGAAGGCCATGCCGGCCGTCATCGCGCCGTCGCCGATCACCGCGACCACCTTGCGGTCGTCGCCCTGCTGCGCCAGCGCGATGGCCATGCCCAGCGCGGCCGAGATCGACGTGGACGAATGGCCTACGCCGAACGTGTCGTACTCGCTTTCCTCGCGCTTCGGGAATGGCGCCACGCCGTCCTTCTGCTTGACGGTATGGATGGTCTCCCGGCGGCCGGTGAGGATCTTGTGCGGATAGCACTGGTGGCCGACGTCCCACACCAGGCGATCGTTCGGCGTCTCGAACAGATAGTGCAGCGCGACCGTCAGCTCGATCACCCCCAGTCCGGCGCCGAAGTGGCCGCCGCTGCGGCCGACCGATTCGATCAGGTAGCCGCGCAGTTCCTCGGCGATGGCAGGCAGTTCGGATTCGTCGAACTGGCGCAGGTCGGCGGGGATCTGGATCCGGGAAAGGCGGGGGTAGCGGGCGGCGTCGATCATCGGGCTGGTATTGGTCTGGCCCGCTATTTTCCCCCTCTTGTGTGAAGCGGGGCAAGCAAAGGGGTGAAGCCGGCCGGAAGCCGGGTGCGGGGTTCAGGAAACTGCGGGTGCGCGCTAGCTGCCGCGCCGGTCGAAGGACCGCAAAATCAGGCCGAAAGCTTCGACTTCTTCGGCAATTGGGCCTTCAGGAACGCCATCTGGTCGGCCAGGATGTTGCGGTTGGACAGGATCAGGTGCTCGATCCAGCTCGGCCGGTACGGCACGGCCAGCAGCGGCATGTGGGCCTGCTGCGGCGTGCGGTTGCTCTTGCGCGAGTTGCAGTGGAAGCACGCTGTCACGACGTTCTCCCACACGTCCTTGCCGCCCTTGGAAATAGGGAGCACATGGTCGCGCGTGAGGTGCGGGCGCGAGAATTCGTGGCCGCAATACAGGCACAGGTGCGCATCGCGGGCGAAGAGGGCGGTGTTGGTCAGCGTGGGCGTCGGCGACAGCGCATGCGCCCGCGCGTGGCCGCGGGAGGCCACGATGGGATGCAGTTCGATCAGGCTCTGTTCGCCGGTCAGTCGGCTCAAGCCGCCGTGCACGTGCAGGCAGGGTTCGCCGAGCGTCCAGGCGACCGCGCCGCGGGCATACAGGCAGGTGGCGTCCTGCCAGTTGATCCAGTCGAGCACGCGGCCGTGCGCGTCGAGCGACAGCAGGCGGAGGGCAGCGGGGTGGGGACGCGGAGACGACGGGGGCGGGGCCGGTGGTTGCGGGAAACCGGCCTGGACCAGGTGAAGCTGAGCTCTGTCTGCTTCCATGGAGAAGCAGGTTATACCCAAATGTTGACGAAATGTGTATCTCGCGCAGGTATTTCATCGGGGGAGCGCGCCTTGCGCTCCCCCGGCATCGCGCATCAGTCGCCGAAGCGCGCGTCGTCCATTGCCATCAGCGTGTCCGCACCCGACTCGATCGCGGCGGCGTGCGCCAGCGTGCGCGGCAGGATGCGGGCGAAGTAGAAGCGCGCGGTTTCGCGCTTGGCCTGTTTGAAGGCCTCGCCATGCGTGGAGGCATCCGCTGCGGCCACGCTGCGCGCCCACCAATACGCCAGCACGACGTAGCCGGAATAGAACAGGTAGTCGGTACTCGCGGCGCCGATCTCCTCCGGATTCGTGGCCGCGCGCTCCAGCACCTTCTTCGTCAGGCCGGCCCACTCGGCGGCCTTCTGCTGCAGCGGATCGATGAACTCGCGCAGCGTTGCGTCGTCTTTGTGCTGCTGGGCGAACGCATGCACCTCGGCGAGGAACAGCTTCAGGCCTGCCGCCTGGGTGGCCGCCGTCTTGCGGCTCATCAGGTCCAGTGCCTGGATGCCGGTCGTGCCTTCGTACAGGGTCGTGATGCGTGCGTCGCGCGCCAGTTGCTCCATGCCGTGCTCATGGATGTAGCCGTGGCCGCCGAAGCACTGCAGTGCGTGGTAGGTGTTCTCGATGCCCCATTCGGTCTGGCAGGCCTTCGAGATCGGCGTGAGGAAGCTGACCAGCGTGTCGGCCCGTTCGCGCTCGGCCGGGTCCTCGGCATGGTTGGCCACATCGATCAGGGTGCCGGCATGCAGCGCGAGCAAGCGGCTGCCCTCGATCAGCGACTTGATCGTCAGCAACATGCGGCGCACGTCGGGATGCACGATGATCGGGTCGGCTGGCTTGTCGGGAAACTTCGGGCCGCTCAGCGATCGCGTCTGCAGGCGGTCGCGCGCGTAGCGCAGCGCGTTCTGGTAGGCGCGTTCACTCAAGCCGATGCCCTGCAGGCCGACGCCCAGCCGCGCGGTATTCATCATGGTGAACATTGCCTGCAGTCCCTTGTGGGGCTGACCGACGAGATAGCCCTGCGCCCCGTCGAAGTTCATCACGCAGGTCACCGATGCCTTGATGCCCATCTTGTGTTCGATCGACCCGCAAGACAGCGCATTGCGCTCGCCCAAGGTGCCGTCTTTCGCCACCTTGAACTTCGGCGTGACGAACAGCGAGATGCCCTTCGGTCCGGGCGGTGCATCGGGCAGCTTCGCCAGCACCAGGTGCACGATGTTGTCGGTCAGGTCGTGCTCGCCCGCGGTGATGAAGATCTTGGTGCCGGTGATCGCATAGCTGCCGTCGGCGTTGGGTTTGGCCTTGGTCTTCAACAGGCCCAGGTCGGTGCCGCAATGCGGTTCGGTGAGGCACATCGTGCCGGTCCAGCGGCCTTCGACGAGTGGCTTCAGAAAGACCTCCTGCTGCCAGGCTTCGCCGTGGTGTTTCAGCGCTTCCACCGCACCGTGCGACAGCAACGGGAAGTTGCCCCAGGCCAGGTTGCTGGCGTTGACCAGTTCGTTGAGCGGCACGCCCATGGTGTGCGGCAGGCCCTGGCCGCCGAAGTCGGGCGAGGCCGTCAGGCCGGTCCAGCCACCCTCGATGAACTGCGCGTACGCCGCCTTGAAGCCCGGCGGCGTCGTCACGTCGCCGGTGGACGTGTCCAGCGTGCTGCCGATCTCGTCGCCCACGCTGTTCAGCGGTGCCAGCACGGTCTCGGAAAAGCGCGCCGCTTCGTCGAGCACTGCATCGAGGATGTCGCGCGTGGCGTCGGGGTAGCCGAGGCGCTGGAAGAGCGGCTCGACGCCCAGCACGTCGTACAGGGCGAAACGGATGTCGGTGAGGGGGGCTTTGTAGGACGCGCTCATGCAGGATCTCGAGATGCGGGAAGGGGCGGTGTGCGGCTCAGCGCAGCACGCCGTCCAGGCCGGGAACAGGATTGAGGGTATTGCGGGCATCGACGTCGAAGGTGCGGACCTTCTTGTCTTCAGGTGCTGCGCTGGCGGTGCCCTTCAACGTGTAGGACAGGGCACGACGCCCGGCGAGTGCGTCGGCGACGACGATGCGCGCCGCGCTCGGTGGGTTGAAGGGCACACTCACCACGTCGGCGGACTCGGGGCCGACCGACAGGGCGGGGGTGGCCTGCAACGTGCCGGCCGCCTGATCGCCCACCTGCACATCGACCTTCACGCTGTCGAAGCGCATCGGAATGCTGCTGTAATTCTGCAGGCGCAGCTCCACGATCCATTGGCCATCCGCCTTCACGGTGAGTTGCTGGACGCTGATGGCGGGGTCGGACACACGCCGCACCATGCCGCTGCCGCAGCCGGCCAACAGGATCGACACCAGCACCAGGCCCAGCAGGGGAATACGACGCATCATGCCGCGGCTCCATCGTGGAAAGCGGCAGGATACTACGGCGTATGGCGACTCGGACGACGGTGCGGTGCAGGTGATCCGCCTCGATCAGTCTTGTTGCACTGCGTCAGGCGTCCATACGAAGGTTGCCAGGCTGCGCGGAGGCAGGGTGTAGGAGAAGCGCGCGCCGCCCTGGTCGACAGAGAAACGACGCGCCTGCTTGGCGGCGTTGGTGACGAGCAATACCAACGAGCCGTCGTCCGCGTTGCGGAAGGCCACGTTGTCCAGCTCGCCGCCGGACTCGGTGGACGCGATGCGGTGCGCGCCCGGGCGCACGAACCGGCTGGCATGCGCTAGGGCGTAGTACTCATCGGTGCGTGTGATGGCGCCGGTGCGCGAGTCGATGGTCACTACGCCGCGGCAGGTATGGCAGCCCCCGGCGTAAGGGCCGTTGCTCTCGTCCAGGGCCAGGTTCCAGAACAGTGCGCCGCGCGCCCAGTTCCGCGCGCTGCGGATGATGATGTTCTTCGCCTGCAGCGGCAGCCCACCGCTACGCACCGGTTCCCAGTCGCCACCCGAACACTCGGTCATGTAGGCGTCCTTGTCGGGGAACGCCTCGTGGACCGGCGATTGCGCCGCCACGTCGCCGCCATAGCAGTGCCATGCCACCGCGTCGACGTACTTGCCGGCGGCGGGGTCGGACAACACGCCCAGCGGTTCCTCCGGCTTGTCCCAATTGTGGTCCCAGTCGAACAGCAACGGTCCATTGCCGCGCCGCGCGATCATCGGCCCAAGATGGTCGCCGATGAGTCGCGCACGCGCAGGCGCATTGAGGCGCATCCCCGGATAATCCTTCGGCTCGTAGTCGGGCTCGTTCTGCACGGTCAGTGCGAAGATCGGTACGCCTTCCGCGGCATAGGCATCCACGTACTTCAGCAAGTAGCGCGAGAACGCGTCGTAGTACTCGGGAAGCAGGCGGCCCTGGATCAGGCTATTGCTGTCCTTCATCCAGCCGGGCGCACTCCATGGCGAGGCCATGATCTTGAGCTGCGGGTTGATGGCCAGCATCGCGCGCGCGACCGGGATCACGTCGCCACGATTCTGATCGATGCTGAAGTGCTTGAGCTCGGGGTCCGGCTTGCCGTCCGGCGTGTCGTCGAGGCTGTAATGATGGCGCGAAAAATCGGAAGCGCCGATGGTCAGGCGCGAGAAACTCAGGCCTAGACCACTCCCGTCGCGACCGAACAGTTCCTTGAACAACGCATCGCGCTGGCCGGCATCGAGCTTGTGCTGGATCAGCCACGCGGACGAATCCGTGAGCGACGCGCCAAAGCCGACCATCTCCTGGAAACGTTGTGCATCGTCGACGGTGATCGACAGTTTCGCGGCCTTGTCATCCCCGAAGCGAGCGGCGGTTGAAGGTTTCAATGCCGTCGCATGGTCGGCCGTGGTGATCCATACGGATACGTCTTGCGCATGCACAGGCGAAACCAACGTGGCGGCAAACGAGGCGATGCAGGCTGCCAGCAGCGGTCGCTGCAGGAAAAAAAGTCGCGTCATGGTGGAGTCCTCCCGTAATGCGGATTCGGTGTGGCGAATCCCCTCCGGAATCCGCGCTGGCGGGTGCTGCATTGCAGCGAAACAGTTCATGTGAGTCGGAGTGCGTCGAGCAAATTCAATCCTGTGCGCGCGCTGCGTCGCGGGATGTTAGGAATTTGTTGACACTGCATTTGAGCTTGTATATGACAGCGCTGTCAACAACGGTCGGAGAGGGACCCTATGCAGTACTCGAACCACATCGCGGGCGTCGCCCTGCGCGCACCGCGCCGCGCCCTGCGCAAGCAGCATCTGGCCATGGCGTGCTGCCTGGCGCTCTCGCTTCCGATGACGGCGCTGGCGCAGCAGGCCGCGCAGGCATCGTCCTCCGACCAGACCGTCGAAACGCTGGATACGGTGAAGGTCACCGGCATTCGTGCCGCCATCGCGACTGCGGTAGAAACCAAGAGCGAATCCACGTCGATCGTCGAGGCCATCTCCGCCGAAGACATCGGCAAGTTGCCCGACATCAGCATCGCGGATTCGATCTCCCGCTTGCCGGGCCTGACCATGCAGCGCCTTGATGGCCGCGGACAGGTCATCCACATCCGCGGCATGTCCGAGCAGTTCGCAGGCACGCTGCTCAACGGTCGCGAGCAGGTCACCACCGGCGACAACCGCGGCGTCGAACTCGACCAATACCCCGCCGAGCTGATCAATGGCGTCACCGTATACAAGACGCCGGACGCCTCGCTGATCGGGCAGGGCATTTCGGGCACTGTCGACCTGCAGTCGATCCGTCCGCTGTCGTTCGGCGAACAGCGCATCGTGTTCACCGGCCAGGGCGAACTGAACTCGTTCGACGAACTGACCGAGGGCGGAAACAACAAGGGCTATCGCGTGTCGGCGTCGTACGTGGACCAGTTCGCCGACGATACCGTGGGCTTTGCCATCGGCGTGGCGCGGATGGACGCGCCGTTCCAGGAGAAGCACTACAAGTCGTGGTGGTGGGCCAACACCGACATGTGGGGCGCACCGCAGCCCGGCAAGCCGGCGGACGCGATCGCCCTTCAGGGTGCCGAGGCCTGGGTGAAGTCGCGCGACACCACGCGCGACGGCGTCATGGCGGTCCTGGAATTCAAGCCGAACGACCGCTGGCACAGCGTGCTGGACGTGTATGCGTCGCGCTTCGACCAGGAAGAGTGGATGCGCGGTGCGATGTGGAGCAACGACCCCTGGTTCAACGGCGGCGCGGTCAGTTACAGCAACGTCAGCACGACGGACTACCACGGCACCCCGGTGGTCACCGGCGGCACGCTGAACGGCATCCAGCCGGCGATCCGCAACGACAACAACACCCGCGAGTCGCGCCTGTTCTCGGCGGGCTGGAACAACGAGTTCAAGATCAACGACACGTGGACGCTGACCAGCGACCTCAGCTACTCGCGCGCCAAGGTCGAGGACTCGAAACTCGAAACCTATGCGGGCCGTCTGGGTGGCGTCTCGGCCGATTTCCGCGTGCGCCTGTCGCCCGGCTACGGCTACTACGCACTGCCCGACATGTCGGATCCCTCCGCGGTGTACCTGCGCGACCCGCAGAGCTGGGGCCACGACGGCCGCCTTGAGGACAGCCACCAGAAGGATGAAATGAAGGCGTTCCGCGTGGCCGTCAACCACGTGATCGAGTCCTCCGACTTCCTGCGCAGCTGGGATGCCGGCTTCCACGTCTGCAAGCGCACCAAGGAGAAGAGCGCGGAGGTTTACTTCGCCGACCTGCCGGGTCGCACGCCGACGCTGATCGACCCCTCGCTGCTTTCCTCGCCCACGGATCTTGGCTTCGCCGGCATGGGCCATGTCATCACTTACGATCCGCGCGCACTGCTGTCACGCTACTACGACGTGTACATCAGCGAGTCCAACGACGACCTGCAGAAGGACGCGATCACCGATGAGGATGTGAAGACGTTCTACTTCAAGGCCAACTTGGACATGGACCTCACCGATACGGTCCGCCTGCGCGGCAATGCCGGTGTGCAGTACATCCGTACCGAGCAGACCTCCGAAGGTGTCGTCATCCAGCAGAACGAGGACGGCCAGGCGCTGGTGGCCGGCACGGCGGGCGCGTCGTACGGCGACATCCTGCCCAGCCTGAACCTGGTGGCCGACTTCGGCAACGGATGGAACGTTCGCTTCGGCGCGGCCCGCGAGATGATGCGCGCGCGCATCAACGACATGGGTGCGCGCGCCAGTGTCTACGTGCAGACCTCGCAGGGCGGTCCGTCCGAGTGGCGCGGCAGCGGCGGCAATCCGGCGCTCGAGCCGTACCGCGCCAATGCCTATGATCTCTCGATCGAGAAGTACTTCGGCGAAGCGAGCTATGTCGCGCTGGCGGCGTTCTACAAGGACATGGACTCGTACATCTATACGCGCGAGATCCCCTGGGATTTCTCCGGCTACGACTACGAAGGCGATGAGCCGCCCGCGTCCAACATCGGCGTGTTCTCGACGCCGGCCAACGGCACCGGCGGCTACATGCGCGGCTATGAGTTCTCCACCGCGCTCGGTGGCGAGCTGATCCATGATGCGCTCGACGGTTTCGGCCTGCTGCTCAATGCGTCGTATACGGAGTCGTCGATCGACCCCGATGGCCCGGGCATCGGTTCGGGTACCGACACGTTCCCGGGTCTGTCCAAGATCGTCGCCAACGCCACGGTGTACTACGAGAAGCACGGCTTCTCCGCACGCGTCAGCCAGCGCTTCCGCGATCCCTACCGTGGTGAGTACGGCTCGATCTTCAACCAGCGCACGTACCGCTACACCTTGAACGAACGCACCATCGACCTCCAGCTGGGCTACGACTTCCCGGAGTCCAGTCGCCTGTCGGGTCTTTCGATCCTGTTCCAGGTGAACAACGTCAACAACGAACCCTTCCGCACCGAAGTCAGCTCCGGCACGCACCCGGACCTGTTCTTCCCCGAGGAATACACCGAGTACGGCCGGCAGTACCTGCTCGGCTTCCGCTACAAGCTGTGACCGCGCGCAACGATTGAACGCCGCAACACCTGACGGGATGCGGGGCATGCCCCCGCGTCCCGTCGGATTTTTTGACGTGGCGCGGATCCTGTCGGGGATCGCATGCGCGCCGACAAACAGAGGGAGATGCGAGTGAAGCCGATCCGAATGACCCTGCTGGGGGCCAGCCTGTTGGCCTGCCTGTCCTGCACCGGCAAGAAGGACGCCGAAAGCGAGCCGGTGGCTGCCGCCGCCGATGCGACGGCCGAATTGAAGGACTGGCCGGCGCTGGAAAGCCGTTTCAAGCAAGATCCGGCCATCGAAGCGCGCGTGGCGGAGATCCTCGCCAGCATGACGCTGGAGCAGAAGGTCGGGCAGATGGTGCAGCCGGAAATCAAGGCGATCAGCCCGGCCGACGTGCGCAAGTACTACATCGGCTCGGTACTCAACGGGGGCGGTTCCTGGCCGGCGATGAACAAGCACGCCACGGTCGAGGACTGGGTGAAGCTCGCGGACGCCTACTACGACGCGTCCATGTCGACCGATGCGAAGATCCCCGTGCCGGTGATCTGGGGCACCGACGCCGTCCACGGCCACAGCAACGTGTACGGTGCGACCATCTTCCCGCACAACATCGGCCTGGGTGCCGCGCACGACGTCGAATTGATCGAGCGCATCGCCGAAGCCACGGGCCAGTCGACGCGCGCCACGGGCGTGACCTGGACATTCGCCCCGACGGTCGCCGTCGCGCAGAACGCGCGCTGGGGCCGGACGTATGAAAGCTACTCCTCGCAGCCCGCGCTGATCCGGGAGTACGCCGCTGCCTACGTCAAGGGCATGCAGGGCATGCTGGACAAGGACGGCAACGTCGTCGCCACCGCCAAGCACTTCATCGGTGACGGCGCGACCGACGGCGGCAAGGACCAGGGCAACGCGACGGTCACCCAGTCGCAGATGATCAACATCCACGGCCAAGGCTATTACGGCGCCATCGAATCCGGCGTGCAGACCGTGATGGCGTCGTTCAACAGCTGGAACGACGTTTCCGCCGGCAAGGACTACGGCAAGATGCACGGCACGCGCGATCTGCTGACGGTCGCGCTGAAGGACAAGATGGGCTTCGATGGCTTCGTCGTGTCCGACTGGAACGGCATCGGTCAGGTGACCGGCTGCAGCGACGACAGCTGTCCGCAGGCCATCAATGCCGGCATCGACATGGTGATGGTTCCGGACAAGTGGAAGACCTTCATCGCCAACACCATCGCCCAGGTGAAGTCCGGCGAGATCCCGCTGGCGCGCATCGACGACGCCGTCACCCGCATCCTTCGCGTCAAACTGCGCGCCCGCCTGTGGGAGCACAAGCCGTCTGCCAGCCAGTTCGCCGGCAAACCGGAATCGCTGGTGCATCGCGATCTCGCACGTCGTGCCGCACGTGAATCGCTGGTGCTGCTGAAGAACGACGGCGCCACGCTGCCGCTGAAGAAGGGGCAGCGCGTGCTGCTGGTCGGCAAGAGCGCCGACAGCATCTCCAACCAGACCGGCGGCTGGTCGCTGACCTGGCAAGGTACCGACAACACGAATGCGGATTTCCCGAACGCCGACAGCATCGCAGCCGGCCTGCGCGAGCAACTGGGCGACGCCAACGTCGTCCTGCGCGACAGCGCCGAGGGCGTTGACCCGGCCAGCTACGACGTCATCGTCGCGGCGATCGGCGAAACGCCGTACGCCGAGACCAACGGCGACATCGTGCCGTCCGACTCGATGGCCCACAGCCGGCGCCACCCTGAAGACCTGGCGGTGCTGAAAGCCGCTGCGGCGACGGGCAAGCCGGTGGTCACGGTGTTCCTGTCCGGGCGCGCGTTGTACGCCAACGACCTGATCAACCTGTCGAACAGTTTCGTCGCAGCCTGGCTGCCGGGCACGGAAGGCAAGGGTGTTACCGACGTGCTGGTAGCGGGAGCGGATAGCAAGGCCGCACACGACTTCCGCGGCAAGCTGACGTTCCCGTGGCCCGCCGTTGCCTGTCCGAAGGCGGACAGCACGCCGCAGTTCGCGCTGGACAGCGGCCTGCGCTACGGCGACACGAAGACGGTCGGCAAGCTGCCGGAAGATGCGACGGCCAGCTGTGGCGATGCCACGGCGCTCGGCATCTTCAAGCAGTCCGACATCGCGCCCTTCAGCCTGCAGATGGCGGCAGGCAATGAAGAGAAGGCAGTGGGCTCGGACATGAACACCACCCAGCGCTGGCCACAAGCCAAGCCGGCCTTGCAGGTGGCGACCGTGCAGGTCAACACGCAGCAGGACGCGAAGGAAGTGACCTGGCTGGCGCCCGCGCGCTTCTTCGCCCGCAATCCGTCGAAGAACAACCTGGCGGCGATGGCGACTGCGCGTGGCGTGGTGCAGTTCGATGTCGTGGTGAAGCAGGCGCCGACCAAGCCGGTACAGTTCACCGTGGGCTGCGGCGCGAACTGCGGCGCCAGCCTCGATCTGACCGCGACGTTCTCGGGCGATGCTGTCGGCAAGAAGCAGACGGTCAAGGTTCCGCTGGCCTGCTTCGGCAAGCTCGGGGCCGACCTGACCGGCGTGGATACGCCCTTCAGCGTCACCGCCGATGCGCCGTTCGCAGCCGCCTTCACCAACATCCAGGTGGTGGCCGGTGCGGCCGACGGGGCGGACGTGGTGAAGTGCGCCCAGTAAACGAGTCGTGCCCCATGGTGATATCGCCACGGGGCACGACTGACGCAGTGCAAGTTGCAATCGCGCGGCGGCCCCGTAGGCTGGCCGTTCCGTCCGGATTCCCTACCAGCAGGCATACCAATCCATGACCACACAAACCACCCGATGGTCGCAGTTCGGCGTGCTGATCACCGTGTTCTTCTTCTGGGGTTTCGTTGCGGCCAGCAACGACATCCTGATCCCGGTGTTCAAGAAGGCGTTCAACCTGACGCAGGCGCAGAGCCAGTACGTGGCCTTCGCGTTCTACGTGGCTTACACCGTGGGTTCGCTGATCTATGTGGCGATCTCCAAGATCATAGGCTTGGACCTGCTCAACAAGATCGGCTACAAGAATGGCATCTGCCTGGGCCTGGTGGTCTCCGCGCTCGGCACGCTGCTGTTCTATCCGGCGGCGAATACGGGTTCGTTCAACCTGATGCTGTCGGGCCTCTTCATCGTCGGCCTGGGCTTTTCGCTGCAGCAGATCGCCGCCAATCCGCTGGCCATCGTCATGGGTGACCCCAAGACGGGCGCACAACGCCTGACCATGGCCGGTGGCATCAACAATTTCGGCACTACCATCGGCCCACTGCTGGTCAGCCTGGCGATCTTCGGCTCGGTGGCGACCGGCAACACCGAGGCCAGCATCGAAAGCGTCAAGACGCCTTACCTCGTACTGGGCGTGGCCTTCATCCTGGTGGCGATCTTCCTGAAGTTCTCCTCGGTGCCCAACCACATCGACCTGGAGAAGCTCTCCGAAACCGAAGCGCAGGACAGCAGCAAGCTGATCCACAAGAAGTCCGCGCTGGCTTATCCGCAGCTCGTGCTGGGCATGATCGCGATCTTCGTCTACGTCGGCGTCGAGGTCTCCACCATCAGCAACCTGCCGGCCTACCTTGAATCGCCGGATGGACTGGGCCTGAATACCTCGCAGATCGCGCCCTTCGTTTCGCTGTACTGGGCCAGCCTGATGATTGGCCGCTGGGGCGGTGCCGCGGGTGCGTTCAGTGTCGGCGCCGGCGCCAAGCGCTGGTTGACCCTGTTGCTGCCGTACCTCGCGTTCGGTGTGTTCCTCGCCGTCAACGCCATCATGAAGCACGACGTCTCGCAGTTCCTGGGTTATGCGGCGGTGATCGTCCTGATGATCGCTGCGACGCTGGCCAGCAAGGGCAACCCGGCCCGCATGCTGCTGTACTTCGCCGCGTGCGGTATCGCGGCGCTGTTGATCGGCATGTTCACCACCGGCTGGACCAGCGTGGTCGCCTTCATCAGCGTGGGCCTGTTCTGCAGCACCATGTGGCCCTGCATCTTCGCGCTGGCCATCACCGGCCTGGGCGACAAGACCAACCAGGGCAGCAGCCTGCTGATCATGATGATCATGGGCGGTGGCTTCGTCAGCCTCGCCCAGGGTGCGTTGGCGGACAAGGTCGGCATCCATTACAGCTTCATCGTTGGCGTGTTGTGCTTCGCCTACCTGGCTTACTACGCCATCGCAGCGACCCGCACACTGCGCAACCAGGGTATCGACCTGGACAAGCTCGCCGCCGGCAACGGCCACTGAGTGCGGTGCGCGCCGGAGAGAGGCTGGCGCGCATCCCCCAAGCCACCGGGCAACTCTCCAGCCCGGTGGCTTTTCTTTTTCTGAGGCCGGGATCTTGCACGCCCGGCGCAAAAGAGGAACATCCGCTCCGGGCGTCGATTCCTGGGGTCGGACATGGCGACGGAAGGTGGGGGCGGGCGGTGGCGCCGGTGGGCGATCCGACTGGCCGTGGCACTTGGCTTGCTTGGCTTGGGGACGTGGGTCGCGTTCCAGCTCAGTCCCTGGCCCTCGGTACTGGCGATCCGCTGGGTCTTCGATCGCGGTGCCGCCGAAGCCAGCGACGCCTTGCGAAAGCACCTGCCTACGGGCGTTACCGAGCAGCGTGGTCTGCGTTACGACGCAGCCGATCCCGACGCTTGGCTGGACGTGTACTTTCCACCGAAGGTGCAAGGCAGCGCACAGCGCCTGACGACCGTCGTGTGGGTGCACGGTGGCGGCTTCGTGTCAGGACGACGCGAGGACGTCGCCAATTACCTGCACATCCTCGCCGCGCGGGGTTTCGTCGTGGTGAACGTGGACTACAGCATCGCGCCTGGCGCGACCTGGCCAACTCCCACGCGCCAGCTCAATGCCGCACTGGGCTATCTGCAGCAACACGCAGGCGCGTTGAACATTGATGCTTCGCGCATCGTGCTGGCCGGCGACTCTGCGGGTGCGCAGATCGCTGCCGAAACCGCCAATGCCATCACCTCGCCCGCACATGCAGGGCGCGTCGGGGTGTCGCCCACGTTGCAGCCACGGCAGTTGGCAGGCGTGCTGTTGTTCTGCGGTCCCTACGACACCGAACTGGTGCAGTGGGACAGCCCCTTCGCCGGCTTCATGCGCACCGTCTTGTGGGCCTACACCGGGCGCAAGGATTTCCGCGAAGATCCTCGGCTGGACACCTTCTCCGTCGTACGGCACGTCACGCCCGCATTTCCGCCGGCCTTCATCAGCGCGGGCAATGCCGATCCTCTTGAACCTCACTCGCGCGCGCTGGCCGACGCGCTGCGCGCACAGGGCGTGCACGTGGATGCCTTGTTCTTCGCGAAGGACTACACCCCCGTCCTGGCCCACGAGTACCAGTTCAATCTCGATACCGACGCGGGGCGGAAAGCGATGGATCGAAGCGTGGCGTTCCTGGAGGGCCTGGAGCGCAGCGCGGTCGAGCACCCCTGAGATCGGCTCAGACTGCGACGGCCAGCTGTGCGGCATCCGGGGTGTCCGGAGCGCTGCACGACTGGGCGCGCTGACGATCCACCAGCCGGCAAAGCAGTCTTGCGCGTTGGCGCGTCCACTGCGTCGCCCAGCCGATAGCGCGCTCTTCGCAGCGCACCACCATTTCGAACGGTGCGATATCGCCGCCTTGTACGAGCATGCGCAGCACCAACCCCGTATTGAGCGCCCTTATCTCGGCGATCGGAACGTCATCAAGTCGTAGGTCGTAGCCGACCGGGCTGAGGTGCCAGGCGAAGCGCTCGGGGAGGGTCTGCTGCGCGTTCTTGATCACGATGTCCAAGGGACGGCTCCGGCGGAAGGCTGCAAGGACCTTGCGGCAGGAAGCGTGCAGGTAGCGTCAAGCGGGAGGGTGGGGCGAGCGACGGGTCTTGCCTCGTTCAGTCGGAGGTGAACGAGGTGGGCGGGGCGTGACGGATGGGACATGGCAGGTCCGCGGGAGCGACGCGAGACTCGCGCTTCCCTGACGGAGCCCCGCCCATGCCGCTGCGCCTGACCTGCCTGCTTCTGTCGCTCGCCACCCTGCCTGCATTCGCGCAGGAGGCTCCTACCCGCGAACACTTCGCCCGCGCTGGCCAAGAGGCCGCGTACCACGATTGGCACTACACGCCGGTGGTGAAGGTCGGCGACATGGTCATCGTGTCCGGCATCCCGGCCGCGGGTCCGGGCACCTACGAAGAGAAGGTGCGACGGATGTTCGTGGCGCTGGGCAAGGAACTCGAACAAGCCGGCGCGAGTTATGCCGACGTGGTCGAGCTGACGACCTTCCATACCGGCCCCACCGATCCGCAGAGCTTCCAGGCCGAGTTCGCCCGCTTCGCGCCGATCCACCACGCGTTCTTCCCCACGCATTACCCCGCATGGAGCGCAGTGGGCACCAGCGCATTGCTGTCGCCGGGCGCGGTGGTGGAGATGCGTGCCGTGGCGATGATCGGATCGGGACGCGCGCCGAAGGCGGATATTCCGAAGCCGCGTCCGCGTCCTGCGACGTCTTGAGCGTCCGGTGCGCTGCCACGCATGCACGAAGGTGAGCCACGCGGCATGAACGACCTTCATCTGGACCTTATGCGTGAACTGCTGGACGCGGCCGGTCAACGCGGCATGCCGCTGTGGATCGGCGGTGGCTGGGCGATCGACGCGCGACTTGGACGCATCACGCGCGAGCACGAGGATATCGACCTGACCTTTCCCGATGAGCGAAAGGACGAGTTCATAGAGCTGATCGAGTCGCTTGGCGGCTGCCTCAGCGAATCGACGGAGTACGGATTCCTCGCGGAGTTGCAGGGCGTGCTCCTCGACTGCGAGCCCGCGTGCTGGAATGGCCAAGCCTATGAGATCGAGGACGCGCCGCCGAACGCGTGCCCGATGCAGCCTGAAGGGAAGCTGGCAGGGCTGAGCATGCGGTGCAACAGTTGGGATGCCATTCTCTGGGACTACTTCTTCTATGCCGATGAAACGCCGCCGTCGCGGTGGCCGGTAAAGCACACGCAGTCCTACGCACTGGCTGTCGACGCTTTCGGTGAAGAAAACACCGCGCGATTGCGGGTGGTGTTCGATGCGCGGCATACACCACTGTCGGCCTGACAGAGTGTCCAGTCGCGGGTAGGAGGGCAGGGCGGAAGCGGACGACGACGGGCCAAGGATGGCGTTCCCGCCAGGAAGACCCTAGAAGCGCACGCCCGCCGGCAGATAGCGCCATTGACCTACAGGCACCTTCGCCAGTGCGACCCTGCCGATCCGCAGGCGGCGGATCGACACCACGTCCAGCCCACCTTCGCGGCACCGGTGGGCCAATTCGCCGGGTTGCACGTTCTTGATCGCAAAGCGCAGGCGAACTTCGTTCTGCCAGCTGACCTTGCACGGCGCCAGCCCGGTGCCCTGGTACGCGCTCACGTGTCCGATGCGGCTGAGCGTGTACGGACCGGCTTCGCCGCGGACTTCCACCACGAACTCCTGCTCGATCTGCGCATAGTCCTCGGTCAGGCGGCGCCACACGCGACCATCCTGGCTGAGCACCATCAATCCGCTGGCCTCGGTGTCCAGCGGCACCAGCGCGGTGAGACGGTGGAGGTGGCGTTTCAGCGGGCGGACGCCGCTATCGTCGGCCGTCATGTGCGTGGCCGGCACTGCGAGCGCAGCGGCATCCTGCCAGGCGATGCCTTCGGGCTTGTGCAGCAACAGCGTGGCGGGTTCGGCGGCACCGAGTTCGGCGGCCGGATCGATCTCCACGCGCTCGGTGGTGACCGGGTGTTGCGGCGCCTCTACCGTTTCGCCGTCCACCGTGACCCAGCCGCCTTCGATGTACTGCTCGGCCTCGGCGCGCGAGCAACCGGTCAGTTCTGCAACGCGCTTGGCAAGGCGGATAGGCTCGGACATGGCACCGGGTATCTCGGAAGGGGAGGACATCGCGCCGTGGCGGATGGGGCCGCAGGGAGGCACGCAAGGCGCGGCCGGCGACGGATACGAAAAAGGCCTGCATCGCTGCAGGCCTTCCGTGATCGATATGGTGGCCCGGGGCGGATTCGAACCACCGACACGCGGATTTTCAATCCGCTGCTCTACCAACTGAGCTACCAGGCCAAGATCTGTCGCAGGACGGCCGAGCCGGTGCGAAGGCCGCAAATGATACGGATCGGCGTGGGGGATGGCAAGCCGCACCCGGGGCTGAACGCGTCTCCGGCGGCTCCGCGCTGCTTGTCCACCGCCGGCGCATGATCGGCGTTATCGACAGTCCCCTCTGGAACGACAGGAGTCCGACCATGAAACACCTGATCCCCCTGACCCTGTTGGCCGCCACCCTGCTGGCGGGCTGCGCCACCGGCAATCTCAGCACGGCCGAGAGGTTGGCCCTCTACCGCGCCCATGCCGGCGAACCGGTCAAGGATTTCCGCTATCTCGGTCACCTCAACGGTTGGACCCCGGTGGGCGATTCCGCGCTGGCTGTTTGGACCAAGCCCAACGAAGCCTACCTGCTGGAGTTCGCCGGCCGCTGCCAGGACCTGGAATACGCGGCGGCGATCAGCATCACCCAGTTCGCCAACCGGGTGAATGCGCGCTTCGACGACGTCCTGCCGGTGGGCCCGGGCACGTCCAGCATCAAGATCCCCTGCCGCATCGACACCATCCGCCCGCTGGACGTGAAGGCCCTGCGGGCCAGCGAGAAGGAGCTGCGCGAGGCGTCCGCGGTGGAGCGCGAGGCGAAGAACTGACGGCGTGCCGGGACGGGCTACGGGGTCGGGACGTAGCCCGCCGGCTTGTCGGCGCCGCCGTTGAACAGGAACTTCTCGAGTTCCGCCTCGAGGAACGCGCGGTGCTTCGGATCGCGCGGCGACAGCCGGTTTTCGTTGATCAGCATGGTCTGGTGCGCCAGCCATGCGGCCCACGCGGGTTTGCCGACGTTGGCGAAGATGCGTTTGCCCAGTTCGCCCGGATAGGGCACGAAATCGAGGCCTTCCGTTTCTCGGTGTTCGTACTGGCAGAAGACGGTGCGGGCCATCGGTCAATTTCCTAGCAGTTTGCGGATCGGCGCCGGCAGGCCCAGCGTGGCGAGTTCGCCGCGCGCCACCCAACGCAGGTCGTCATTGTCGCGCACCGCGTCGCGCAGGGCGACCTTGCGCAAGCGCAGCGGCTGCAGGTGCAGCCGGTAGTGGCTGAACGTGTGCACGACCACCGGCAGGTCTTCTGCCGCGTCGAACTTGCCTTTGATCTCCAGCGCGAACCAGTCGCGCATGCCGGCCTCGGTGTCGGCCTGCGGCAGCGTCCACAGCGACGCCCAGATGCCGGTTTCCGGGCGTCGCTGCAGCAGGATGTCGCCGGCGGTGTTCTCCAGCCACAGCGCGACGGCCTCGCGCTCAGGCAAGGTCTTCGACGGCTTGGAGGTGGGCAACGCACCGGTGAGCCCATCGCGACGCGCCACGCAGTCCTCCTGCGCGGGGCACACCACGCAGGCCGGCTTGGCACGCGTGCACAGCGTGGCGCCGAAATCCATCTGGGCCTGCGTGTAGTCGGCCAGACGTCCATCGGGCACATGGCTCAGATGTCCCTCGGCCAGTGCCCACAGCTGCTTTTCCACCGCGGGCAGCCCGGGCCAGCCCGCGATGCCGTGGAACCGCGTCAGCACGCGCTTGACGTTGCCATCGAGGATGGGGAAGCGGTCGTTCCAGGCTTGCGACAGGATCGCGCCTGCCGTGCTGCGACCGATGCCGGGCAGCGCGTGCAGGGCGTCGAAATCGCGCGGCAGATCGCCGCCGTGCTCGGCGACGCAGGCTTTCGCCGCGGCGTGGAGGTTGCGGGCGCGGGCGTAGTAGCCCAGGCCGGCCCAGTGCGCCATCACGTCATCGGTGGAGGCCGCCGCCAGGTCGGATAGCGTGGGGAAGCGCTCGATGAAGCGCAGGAAGTACGGGATGACCGTGGCCACCTGCGTCTGCTGCAGCATGATTTCCGACAGCCAGACCCGGTACGGCGTACGCGGGTGCTGCCAGGGCAGGTCGTGCCGGCCGTGTTGGTCGAACCACGCCAGCAGGCGCAGCGCGAACGCGTCGCCCCCGGCTTCAGCCACCCAGCGCCTCGGGCAGCAGCGCATCCACGAAGGATTCCGCGTCGAACACGCGCAGGTCCTCCACGCGCTCGCCGATGCCGGCGTAGCGGATCGGAATGCCGAACTCGCGCGCCAGCGCGAACACCACGCCGCCCTTCGCCGTGCCATCGAGCTTGGTGACGACCAGGCCGGTGACACCGACCGCGGCGTGGAACTGGCGCAGCTGCGAAAGCGCGTTCTGCCCGGTGGTCCCGTCGATGACCATCAGCACTTCGTGCGGTGCGCTGTCGTCGATCTTGCCCAGCACGCGGCGGATCTTGCCCAGCTCATTCATCAGGCCGGTCTGCGTGTGCAGGCGGCCGGCGGTGTCGGCGATCAGCACGTCGAAGCCGCGCGACTTGGCCGACTGCAACGCGTCGAACGCCACCGACGCGGCATCCGCGTCCTGGCCTTGCGCGATGACGGGCACGCCGTTGCGTTCGCCCCAGGTCTGCAACTGCGCGACGGCCGCGGCGCGGAACGTATCGCCAGCGGCCAGCATCAGGCTATGGCCATCCTGCTTGAAACGGCGCGCGAGCTTGCCGATGGTCGTGGTCTTGCCGACGCCATTGACGCCGACGGTCAGCACGACGAACGGCTTGCGGCTGGCATCGATCACCAGCGGCTTGGCGACCGGCGCGATCAGCGCGATCAGGTCCGCACGCAGCGCCTTCAGCAGTGCTTGTGCGTCGGTGAACTCGCGCTCCTTCATCCGCTTGCGCAGGTCCTCGATGATCGCGGTCGTGGCGGGCACGCCCACGTCGGCGGTCAGCAGCGCGGTCTCGATTTCATCCAGCAGGTCGTCGTCCAGGCGCGGATTGCGCGTGAACAAGCCGGCCAGGCCGAGCGCGGCGCTGGTGCGGCGCAAGCGGTCGCGCCAGCCCGACTTGCCGGCCGCGGCGGCGGGCAGGGCATCGGGTTCGGCGATATCGAGGGCGGTTGTGGTCGGCTCCGGCAGTGCGACGGTCGGTTCGGCCGCTGCAGGGAGCTCCGCCGGCGATTCGCCCGGCGCGCGCGGGAGCGCGGCGGCGAGGTCCTCGGTGCTAGGGCGGGGCGGGGCGGCGTCCGGGCCGTCCTGGGGCTTCTTGCGGCGGAAAAAACCGATCATTTCAGGGGGTATCTCGAAGAGGGCGACATGCTACCACCCGTCCGTCGGCAGGCCGTGGACGCGAGGCTAAAGTGGGGCCAGGCGCGGCCGATATCGAGGCTGGATACCCTGCGGAGCCTTCGCATGACCCCCATCGCCGGCATCGCCACCTCGGGACTGCGCGCCGCCTCGCTCGGCATGCAGGCGGCGGCGCACAACATCGCCAATCTCGCCACGCCGGATGCCGCGCGGCAAGGCGTGGCCCTGTCGGCCGGTCCGGGCAACGGGGTGTCCGCGACGGTGGTCGGCGCCGAGGCCGATCCGTCGGCACCGGTCGAGGACATCGGCGCGATGCTGTCGTACCGGACCATGTTCGGCGCCAACCTGTTCGTGCTGAAAGTCGCCGACCAGACGCTGGGCAGCCTGCTCGACGTCAAAGCCTAGGCGCGAACACCCGCCAGCTGCTCAGGCCGACAGTTCCAGCAGCAGTGCATTGAGCCGCTTCACGTAGCCGGCCGGGTCCTTGAGGCTCTCGCCCGCGGCGAGTGCTGCCTGGTCGAACAGCACACGGGTCAGGCTGGCGAAACGGTTCGCGTCGGTCTCGGCATCCAGCCGGGCGATCAGCGGATGTTCCGGATTGAACTCGAACACCGGCTTGCTCTCGGGCGCTTGCTGGCCGCTGGCTTCCAGCAACTGGCGCATCTGCACGCCGAGGTCGCCCTGGCCCATGGCGAGGATCGCGGGAGAATCGGTCAGGCGATGCGAGACGCGCACGTCGGCCACGTCCAGGCCGAGCACGGTCTTCAGGCGGCCGGTCAACGCCTCCTTGGATTTAGCGGTCTCTTCCTGCGCCTTCTTCTCGTCCTCGCTGTCGAGCGCGCCCAGGTCCAGGTCGCCGCGGGCCACGTCGACGAACGACTTGCCATCGAATTCGGTCAGGTAGCCCATCATCCACTCATCCATGCGGTCGGTGAGCAGCAGCACTTCGATGCCCTTCTTGCGGAAGATCTCCAGGTGCGGACTGTCCTTGATCTGCGCGTACGACTCGCCGGTGAGGTAATACAGCTTGTCCTGGCCTTCCTGCAGGCGACCCACGTAATCGGCGAGCGATACCGAGGGGTCGGCCGAGGCCGCGTGGGTCGACGCAAACCGCAGCAGGCCCGCCACCTTCTCGCGATTGCCGTAGTCCTCGGCGGGGCCTTCCTTCAGCACCTGGCCGAAGTTCGTCCAGAACGCCTTGTAGTCTTCAGGCTTGTCCTTCGCCAGTTTCTCCAGCATGTCGAGCGCGCGCTTGGTCAACGCGGAGCGCATCGAATCGACCACCGGGCCCGACTGCAGGATCTCGCGCGACACATTGAGCGAGAGGTCCGAAGAATCCACCACGCCGCGCAGGAAGCGCAGGTACAGCGGCAGGAACTGCTCGGCCTGGTCCATGATGAAGACGCGCTGCACGTAGAGCTTCAGGCCCTTGGCGCCATCGCGATGATAGAGGTCGAATGGTGCGCGGGCCGGCACGTACAGCAGCGAGGTGTACTCCAGCTTGCCTTCGACCTTGTTGTGGCTCCACGCGACCGGATCGGTGAAGTCGTGGGCGATATGTTTGTAGAACTCGGTGTATTCCTCGTCCTTGATCTCGGACTTGGCCCGCGTCCACAGCGCGCTGGCCTTGTTGACGGCTTCCCACTCGACCTCGGCAGACGCCTCTTCGCCGGGTTGTTCCTTCGGCATCTCGATCGGCAGGCCGACGTGATCCGAATACTTCTTGACGATGCCGCGCAGTGTCCAGCCGTCTGCGAAACCTTCCTCGCCGTCCTTCAGGTGCAGCACGATGCGCGTGCCGCGCTCGGGCTTGTCGATGGTGGCGACTTCGAAATCGCCTTCGCCTGCACTGGCCCAGTGCACGCCTTCGCCGGCCGGCAGCCCGGCACGGCGGCTGAACACGTCCACGCGGTCGGCCACGATGAAAGCGCTGTAGAAGCCGACGCCGAACTGGCCGATCAGGTTGGCGTCCTTCTTCTGGTCGCCGGACATCGTGCGCAGGAACTCGCCGGTGCCGGACTTGGCGATGGTGCCGAGGTGGGCGATGGCCTCGTCGCGGCTCATGCCGATGCCATTGTCGTCGATGGTCACCGTGCGCGCGGCGGCATCGAAGCCGATGCGGATGCGCAGCGTCGGGTCTTCCTCGAGCAGACCGGGCTCCTTCAGCGCTTCGAACCGCAGCTTGTCGGCGGCATCGGCGGCGTTGGAGACCAACTCGCGGAGGAAGATTTCCTTGTTCGAGTAAAGCGAGTGGATCATCAGCTGGAGCAGCTGCTTTACTTCGGCCTGGAAACCCAGCGTTTCCTTGCGCGTTTCAACGGTCATTGCGGTCGTGCTCCAGGGAATCGGACGTGGGCCGCCGGTGCGGCCGATGGGACAGGTGTATGGGTTCGACCGGGGTTTTCAACCGTCGAGGCCCGATGGAAGCAGCCGCGCCGCTATCATGCGGGGCCCTCCGCACGTTGCCGCTGATGCCCCGGAAGCTCCCATCGCCACGCCAGACGCCTTCCGCTCCCGCCGCGCGCGGTGTTGGCCAGGTGCGGATCATCGGCGGACGCTGGCGCGGGACGAAGCTGTCGGTGCCGGATCGGCCTGGCCTGAGGCCCAGCAGCGACCGCGTGCGCGAGACGTTGTTCAATTGGCTGATGCCGGTGCTGCCGGGCGCGCGCGTGCTGGACCTGTTCGCAGGGACCGGCGCGCTGGGGTTCGAGGCCCTGTCGCGGGGGGCCGCGCATGCCACCCTGGTGGAGCGTGATCCAGGGTTGGCGGCCGCGCTGCGCGAGGCGTCCGATCGCCTGGGTGCCGAGGCCACAGTGATCGCACAGGATGCGCTGGCGTGGCTTGGCGGACAGGAGGCCCGCTTCGACGTGGTCTTCCTCGATCCGCCGTTCGCCGACGGGCTGTGGGAGCAGGCGCTGGCGGCGCTCTTGCCGCGACTGGCGTCGGACGCATGGGTTCATATGGAATCGCCGGCCGGGACGATCCCGGCGGTTCCGCCGGGTTGGGTCTTGCACCGCGAAGGCCAGACCCGCGACGTCCGTTACGCGCTCTACCGCACCCCCGGGGCGCAGGCCGCTGGTACACTGCGGCCCGACGATTCGCCGGCGACGACTGCATGACTGTGGCACGCACCCGGACGGCCGTTTATCCCGGCACGTTCGACCCGATCACCAATGGCCATATCGACCTGATCGATCGGGCTGCGCCGCTGTTCGAGCGCGTGATCATCGGCGTTGCCGAAAGTCCCGGCAAAGGCCCGGCGCTGCCGTTGGCGCAGCGCGTCGCGTTGGCGCGCGACGCCGTGGCGCGGCATCCGCACGTGGAAGTGCGGGGTTTCGATGGCCTGCTCGCGCATTTCGTGAAGGACGTGGGTGGCGGCGTGCTGCTGCGCGGCCTACGCGCCGTGTCCGACTTCGAGTACGAGTTCCAGCTGGCCAGCATGAATCGCCACCTGATTCCCGAGGTGGAAACGCTGTTCCTGACGCCGGCCGAGCAGTACGGCTTCATTTCCTCGTCGCTGGTGCGCGAGATCGCGCGCCTGGGCGGGGACGTGTCCGGCTTCGTGCCGCCGGCGGTGGTCGCCGCACTCAAGGCACAATGGCACACCGAGAAGGGCGCCTGAGCGCCCGCATTCCGACAACAGATCCAACAGGAGGGGGAAGACCCATGAAGAACATCGCAACCCGCATGCTGCTCACCGCCTGCCTCGTGCTGCCGTTCGCGGCGTGCAAGAAGCAGGACGAAGCCCCGGCTGAGCCGGCCGACGTCGCACTGGTCGCCCCGACCACGACCGAAGACGGTCCGTGGAAGGAATACCTGAGCAAGGTCGTCGACGCCAACATGGGCACGATCACCAACACGCCGTACGTGTACTACCTGCCGGCCGACACCGATCCGGAGTTCGAGGCCAAGTACGGCCGCCAGCTGGAGCAGGCCAAGGGCGCCGTGGCGCGTGGCGTGACCAGCGGCAACCTGGTTGCGTTCGGTTCGCCGTCCAGCCTCAAGATCGCCGATCTGGCCGTGGCCGCATTCGAAGGCGTGCAGGCCGATACGTTCAAGGGCGTGCGCATCCTATTCATCGGCAAGGCCGAAGACAGCGAGCGCGTGAAGGCCGCAGTGGCCCCGAGCGGTGCCGAGTACGTGTTCGTCGAAGCCAAGTAATTTCCCAAGTCCCTCCTCCGGCCTGGCCGGAGGAGGGCACAGGGTGTCATGTCCCTCAAGATCAACGAGCTCTGCGTCAACTGTGATGTCTGCGAGCCGGCCTGTCCCAACCAGGCCATCTCGATGGGCGACACGATCTACGTGATCGACCCGGCGCGTTGCACCGAATGCGTCGGCCATCATGACGAACCGCAATGTGTCGTCGTGTGCCCCGTCGAGTGCATCGATCCCGATCCGGCGTATCCTGAGACCCACGAAGCCTTGCTGGCGAAGATGCTGCGGCTGCAAGCCGGCTGAGCAACGCCCACGCGCCGTCGCTTCGTGCCGGTTTTCGCAACAGGAGCGATCGTGATCCACCGCCGTCTTTTCCCCCTGCTGTTCGTCGTCGCCTTCGTGCCCGCCGCATGGGCGGCCGATGCCTCCCGCACGTCTTCGCCGCATCCTCCCGGCACCGCCATCGCCAGCGCGCATGCGCTCGCCACGCAGGCTGGCCAGGAGGTCATCGCCCAGGGCGGCAATGCGTTCGATGCCGCCATCGCGGTGTCGTCGACGCTCTCCGTGGTGGAGCCGATCAGTTCCGGCCTGGGTGGCGGTGGTTTCTTCCTGCTTCACGATGGCAAGACCGGCAAGGACGTCTTCATCGATGCGCGCGAAACCGCGCCGGCCGCGTCCACACCCGACAAGTACCTGTTGCCGAATGGCGACTTCAACCGTGATCGCGCCGAGAACGGCCCGTGGGCGGCCGGCATCCCCGGCTTGCCAGCCGCCTTCGTGCATCTGGCGGAGCAATACGGACGACTGCCGCTGAAGGCGTCGCTGGCGCCGGCGATCCGCACCGCGCGCGAAGGTTTCCCCGTCTACGCACGCATGGCACGCGGTTACCAGGCGCGCCGCGAGGTCATGGAGCGTTACAAGGGCACGCGTGCCGTCTATCTGGTGGACGGGAAGCCGATCAAGGAGGGCGACGTCTTCAGGCAGCCCGACCTGGCGCGCACGCTGGAACGCCTGGCCGCGCAGGGCTTCGACGGGTTCTATCGTGGCGAAACCGCCAAGCTGCTGCTGGCCGGCGTGAAGGCCGAGGGCGGGCAATGGACCGCGAAGGAGCTGGCCGGGTACACCGTGCGCGAGCGCGCCCCGCTGACCTTCACGTACAACGACTGGCAGGTGACCACCGCGCCGCCGCCGTCATCCGGTGGCGTGGCGCTGACGCAGATGCTGCAGATCCTCGATGCCTACGACCTGTCCAAGCTGGACGAAGCGCAGCGCACGCACCTGGTGGTGGAATCGATGCGCCGCGCGTTCCGCGACCGCACTTTCTACCTGGGTGATCCCGACTTCGTCGAGATCCCGATGAAGACGCTCACCAGCCCGTACTACGCGGCCGGACTGCGCGCCACGATCAATCCGCAGAAGGCGACGCCCAGCGACCAGCTGTCCGGCCTGCAGACGCCGCTCGAGGACGAAGAGACCACGCACTTCTCCATCATCGATGCCGAAGGCAACCGCGTCGCCGGCACCCAGACCGTCAACCTGCTGTACGGCTCCGGCCTGGTGCCGCCGGGCACCGGCGTGCTGTTGAACAACGAGATGGACGATTTCGCGCTGAAGCCGGGTACGCCGAACGCCTTCGGCGTGATGGGCTACGCCGCGAACGCGCCGAAACCGGGCAAGCGCATGCTCAGCTCGATGACGCCGACGTTCCTCGAGTCGCCGGACAAGGTCGCGGTGCTCGGCACGCCGGGCGGCAGCCGCATCATCACCATGGTGCTGCTGGGCATCCTCGGCTACGACGCCGGGCTGGAGCCGCAGGCCGTCGCAGCGCTGCCACGCTTCCACCACCAGTGGATGCCGGACCTGATCGAGATGGAGACCGATGCGCTGAGCCCGGCCACGCAGCAGACGCTGGAAGCCATGGGCCATCGTTTCAAAGTGCCCGGCAACAGCGCCCAGGGCGGTCGCGGCTCCAGTCATGTGTGGGGCAACCTGCAGACGGTGGAATGGGACAAGACCACCAACACCCTGATGGGTGGCAGCGACCCGCGCAATCCGGTCGGCGCGGCCAAGGTCGTCGAGTCGGCCCCGTCGCGCTGAGAGGCGTAGAATCGGGGCCATGAAACTCTGGTCGCTGCTGGGCAATTCCCAGAAACTCGATGGCGGCGCGATGTTCGGCAACGCGCCGCGCGCCATGTGGGAAAAGTGGTCGCCGCCCGATGCGGAGAACCGCATCGAGCTGGCCTGCCGCGCGCTGCTGGTGCAGCCGCTCAACGGCAAGACCGTGTTGTTCGAGACCGGCATCGGCGCTTTCTTCGAGCCGAAGATGCGCGCGCGCTTCGGCGTGCAGGAAGAGCGCCACGTGCTGCTCGATTCGCTGCGCGACGCCGGCTTCTCGCACGAAGACATCGACGTCGTGGTGCTCAGCCACCTGCATTTCGACCACGCGGGCGGTCTGCTGGCGCCGTGGCAGGAAGGGCATGCGCCGGAACTGCTGTTCCCCAACGCGACCTTCATCGTCGGCGCCGATCACTGGCAGCGCGCGCTGAAGCCGCATCCACGCGATCGCGCGAGCTTCATCGCGGAGTTGCAGCCATTGCTGGAAGCCAGTGGGCGCTTGGAACTTGTGTCCGGCGAGCACTCCGTTGCGCTGGGCGACGCGGTCCGTTTCAGCTTCAGCGATGGCCATACGCCGGGGCTGATGCTGGCGGAGGTAGTTGGTGCAGTGGGCGTGGACGGCCAGCCGCAGGGTGGCGTGGTGTTCTGCGCCGACCTGATCCCGGGCCGGTCGTGGGTGCATGTGCCGATCACCATGGGCTACGACCGCAATGCCGAATTGCTGATCGATGAGAAGCGCGCCTTCCTGGAAGACAAGCTGGCGCGCAACGTCCATCTGTTCTTCACCCACGACCCGGGTTGCGCACTGGCGCAGGTGACCCGCGACGAGAAGGGCAAATTCGGCGTTGCCCACGAGGTCGCCGAACTGCACGCGCGCCCGCTGGCAGCATGAAGTGACTTCCGGCACCCGCTGCGGGTGACCACCGGCTCCTGTCGCGGCACGGCTCCGCCGGCACACTGGCCCGGTCTTCCATACGGGGTCCGGCATGAACAAGCGCTTCTCCTTCCGCCGCATCGTTGCCCTGGCGTTCGCGTCGCTGGCGATGGCGCAGGCCGCCATCGCCGCGCCTACCGCCACGGTGCCCCTGCAGGTGTCGCCGGAACGCGCCACGACGCTGGCCGTATGGGAACCGGCGCAGGTGCGCGGCGTGGTGCTGTTCTCCACGGGCCATGGCTCGTGGCCGGAGCGTTACGACGGCCTGCTGCAGGCGTGGCGCGAGGCGGGCTTCGCCGTGGTGGCGCCGTTGCACGTCGACTCGATGAAGTATCCGGGGCGCGAAAAGTTCTCGCCGCAGCAGGGCTTCATGGAACGCCTGTCCGACATGAAGGCGACGAGCGCCTACGCGGCGGCGCGTTGGCCAGGCGTGCCGGTCGCGGCGGCCGGGCACAGCTACGGCACGCTGATCTCACTGGCGCTCGGCGGCGCGATGGCCGACATGGCGCCGCTGCGCGATCCATCGGTGACGGCCGTGGTCGGCTATTCCTCGCCGGGCAGGATTCCCGGCCTGGTCACGCCCGCTACCTATACGACCGTCGCGGTGCCGGTGCTCCTCGTCACCGGCGACAAGGATCTCGTGCCCGGCTTCGTCAGCGATGCGAAGGACCATCTGTATCCGGTGGAAACCGCGCCGGCCGGCGACAAGTTCGCCCTGGTGCTGGCCGGGGGCGAGCACAACCTGGTCGGAGGCGAATCCGAAGCGGCCTATCTCCGTGCCCGCGATGTCGGTACCGCGTTTCTGCGCGCCGAAGTGCTGAAGGACGATGCCGCCGCGAAGGTACTGGCGGCAGAGGACTCGGAGAACGAACGTTGGCTCCGCCGTTGAGTGCGGATCCTCAGCCGATCCGTGTGCCGAAGATGCGGTCGCCCGCGTCGCCCAGGCCCGGCAGGATGTAGCCCTTGTCGTTGAGGCGTTCGTCGATGGCGGCGGTGTAGACCTCGACATCGGGGTGCGCCGCTTCCAGCGCCTTCAGGCCTTCGGGCGCGGCGACCAAGAAGATGCCCTTGATCCGCTTCGCCCCGGCGCGCTTGAGCATGTCGATCGTGGCGATCAGCGTCCCGCCGGTTGCCAGCATCGGGTCGAGGATCAGCGCATCGCGCTCCTCCAGCCGCCCGGTCAACTTCTCGAAGTAGGGCACCGGCTGCAGCGTTTCCTCGTCACGCTGCAAGCCGACCACGCTGACGCGCGCGGTGGGGATCAGCGCCAGTACGCCGGGCAGCATGCCCAGGCCGGCGCGCAGGATCGGCACCAGGGTGATCTTGGCGCCAGCGATCTTCTTCACCGCCACCGGCCCAGCCCAGCCCGGCATGGTCTCGGTCGTCAGTTCCAGGTCGGCGGTGGCCTCGTAAGCCAGCAGTGTGCCCAGCTCGGTCACCAGTTCGCGGAAATCCTTGGTGTTGAGGCCGGCGTTCCGCAACAGGCCGATCTTGTGCTGGACGAGCGGGTGGCGGACTTCGACGGTCTTCATGGCGAGGGCAGGGCAGCAGGCGATGCGGGAAGTCTGCATCAAACCCCGCTGTCCCACAAAGCAGAAAGCCGGCGCGAGCCGGCTTTCTGCCTGGAGCGTGGAGACGTCGGGGATCAGAACGCCCAGCGCATGACCAACTGGTAGCTCGGGCCGGCCTCTTCGGTTTCCAGCTCGTACTCGTCGTAGTCGCGGTCGACCTGGTCCTGCAGCGTATTGAACTTGTCGAAGAACTCGTCCTTGCTCGCATCCAGCAGGTTGTTGGCGCTCAGGCGCACCGACACGCTCTTGCCGAAGCGCTTCTCCACGAACACATCCAGCTCGCCGCCGTAGCGGATCAGCACTTCTTCGCCCAGCAGGCGGGTGTACGCGTCGCCCTGCTTGCGGTAGGTCGCGCCGAAGCTGGCGCCCAGCGTCGGCAGGTCCTGGATGAAGCCGATGTTGTAGACGGACTTGGCCTGGTCGTTGAAGCGGCGCTCGCCGAGGAAGTCGTCCACCTTGGACTTCACCCACGAGTAGTTGGCGAAGACGCCGGTGTTCTCCAAACCGATGGCGGACAGCGGTGTGGATACGTCGAACTCGAAGCCATAGACCTTGCCGTCGCCGACGTTGGAGGACGTGTACAGCCAGCTCGAAGCCGGTTCCTGGGCCATCGCATCGGCCAGGTCGACGGCGTCGCCATCCTCGATCATCTCTTCCCAGGTGTCCTGCATCTCTTCGCTGGGCTCGCCGGTGTTGACGATCTCGATGAGGTCCTTGACGTCGCGATAGAAGAAATTCAGGCCGACCACGCCCTTGCGACCGAGGCGGTGCTCGAAGCCAAGGTCCAGGCCGTTGGCGGTTTCCGGGTCCAGTTCCGGGTTGCCGATGTAGTCGTTGTCGCCGAACTCGCCGTCCAGCAGGACCGGCAGCAGTTCGTTGAAGTTCGGACGCTTGATGGTCTTGGCCAGCGACAGGCTGATGCGGTCCGCATCGCCCAGGTTCCAGCGCAGGTTCACCGACGGCAGCAGCTCGTTGTAATCCTTGCTGACGCGGCCTTCGCTTTCCTCGTCTTCGAGGTACTCGACCTTGGACTTCGTGGTCTCGTAGCGCAGGCCCGCTTCCCACGAGAACGCTTCGCCCTTGCCGCTGAGCATGATGTACGGGTCCAGGCGCTTTTCCTCGATCACCGAAGCGACGCTGCCGTCGAGATCGTAGTCCGCCAGGGAGGCGGGCGTCTGACCATCTTCATCCGCTTCCCACTCATAGCTGACGACCAGGCCTTCACGCTTCTTGGTGCGGTAGTCCACGCCGAACTCCAGCTCGGCGCCGCCCACCGGGCGCGCATGGGTGAGCCTGAAGCCGGTTTCGGCGTCCTTCGCGTTCACGGATTCGGCTTCGTAGACGGTTTCGTCCCACTCGGCGTCCGCCGGGATGCTCCAGGTGTCGTCCCAGTTCTCCGCACCGCTGACGTAGACCTGCTCGCCTTCGGTGGTGGCTTGCGAATTCTCGAAGCGCGCATGGTCGACGCTCACGGCCGTCGTGCCGCCGGCCATGTCGAACTTGTATTCGGCACCGATGCCGTAGTTCTTCTGGTCGTACGGATCCAGGCCCGGTACGCGGATGTTGATCGTCTCGTCGTCGTCCAGTTCCTCTTCGAACGACACCTCGGTGACGTCGCGATCGGTCTTGACGTAGAAACCGTCGATACTGAATCGCCCGGTTTCGCCGACATCCGCGGTGTAGGAAAGGTTGGCGGAGTAATCGCGACCATCCTTGACCTCGGTCTGGTCTTCCCAGCTGACCTTTTCTTCGCGGGTGTTGTCGGTGAATCGGTCGGAGCGCTTGGATTTGGCGCGGTAGCGGTCCTGCACGTTGATGCCGGCCAGCAGACGGCCGCCCAACGCTTCGAACGAGGTCACCGCGCCGAAGGTCGGGTTGATCTCGCCGTCGTCCCAGCGGTTCACGCCGACCCGGATGTAGCTTCCGGTGAACTCGTACGCGTCGCGCAGCACGATGTTGATCGCACCGGCCATCGCATCGCCGCTGCGATTGGCGCTGGCGCTGCGCTTGATCTCGATGTGGTCCACCATCTCCGCGGGGATGCGATCGACGTAGAACGAGCGGTCGTCACCGGCGCCCGGCACCTTCTTGCCGTTGATCAGTACCTGGGTGTAGCCGCCGCCCAGGCCGCGCAACTGCACGCCGTCGTATTCCATGATGTCGGAACCGACGAAGCCCACGCCCGGTACGCGCTTGAGCATGTCGCCCACGGTGTTCGGCTCGAAGCGCTGGAAGTACTCCAGGTCGTAGACCAGGGTGGGTGCGATGTCGTCGGTACGGTCGCGGTAAGCGATCTCGGCCTGGACCACGACAGTGTCAAGTTGCTTCGGGTCGCCGGCCGCGCCGGCGTCCGGCGACTGGTTCTGTGCGGTGGCGGCGAGGCTGGCCGGAAGCAGGGCAGCGCAGAACAGCGCCTGCGCGAGCGAGGCGGCCAAGGCATTGCGTTTCATGTGTGTCGTCCCCGTGACGAAAGTAAACGCCACTTTGTAAGCACGTCACATGGCGGAAACATGACACGCAGGTTCCCGTGCGGTGACAGGTATCCGCATGCAGTGCACTGACACGAAAATGTCACGCCGTCTGCGTAGAACATGGCAGTTTGTTGACGCCTTCATGTCATGGGGAACCCAGTGAAACCACGTCTTGCTTTGCTCGCTATTCCTTTCCTGCTTGTTGCCTGCGGCGGGAAGCCTGCTGCACCCGCCGTCGACGCGCCGCTGCAGACGCGCGAGAAAGAGCCGGACGAGCACGTAGAGAAGGATCCGTTGCTGAGCGAGGCGAAGGTCGCGCATGTCGTGGTGCCGGAAGCCTTCATCACCGCGGCGACGCCGGCCGAGAACGTGGATTCGCCGGCCAGTTGGCGTGCCGCCGATGGACGTCGCTGGTTGATCGCCACCGCCAAGGACACGCATCGCCTGGTCGTCTACGACGGCGGCACGGGCAAGCAGCTGCGCACCGTTTCCGGCCCCGGTAGCGCGCTGGGGCAGATGCAGCGGCCGAACGGCATCGCCGTGATCGATGATCTTGCGCTGGTGGTCGAGCGCGACAATCGGCGCGTGCAGGTGTTCCAGCTGCCGGACTTCACGCCCTTGCTCGTGTTCGGCGCGGAAGACCTGAAGCAGCCGTATGGCCTGTGGGTGCGACCGCAGAAGGACGCGTACGAGGTGATCGTCAGCGACAACTACATGTCGCCCCAGAACGAAGATGCGCCGCCGCCGCTGGCCGAACTGGGCCAGCGCTTCAAGCGTTACCACCTGCAGCGCGCCGAGGGCGGTTGGAAGGCCACGCTCGCCGGCACTTTCGGGGACACCGGCGAAGCCGGCGCGATCCGCATCGCGGAGTCCGTGTTCGGCGATGCGGCGAACGACCGCCTGTTGCTCGCGGAAGAGGATGTGGCCGTTGGCACGCGCCTGCGCGAGTACGGCCTGGACGGCACGTACCGCGGCCGCGACCTCGGCGCGGACCTGTTCAAGGCACAGGCCGAAGGCATGGCGCTGGCGCAGTGCGCGGGGGGCAGCGGCTACTGGATCGCCACCGACCAGTTCAAGGACCGCAGCGTATTCCACGTGTTCGAGCGCAAGACGCTGGCCTATAAGGGCGCGTTCGCCGGCAACAAGACGGCGAACACCGACGGCGTGTGGCTGGACCAGAGCGCCGATGCGCGCTTCCCGCAGGGTGCGTTCTATGCCGTCGACGACGACCAGGCAGTGGCGGCGTTCGACTGGCGCGATATTGCCAAGGCGTTGTCGCTGCCGGAGTGCCGCGCCGAATGAAACATGCAGGGGATGCGGGGATGAAGTGGATACTGGCCGCGCTGCTGCTGGGGACCTGCGCGACAACGCTCGCGCAGGATGCGACGGCGCGCCAGCCCGAACCGAATACACGCGTACCGCAGGGCGTGGTGCGCTACGCACCGAGCGGTTTCCCGGATCGCATCGTGGCCTCGCCCGCGCAGGACGCCGCTACGGGTTTCTCGGTGGCGTGGCGTACCGATGCGCGTGTCGGTACGCCCTCGCTGGAGATCGTCGTCGCGGGCGATTCGCCCGACATGGGTGAGCCGCGCAGCATCGCGGCGACCAGCACGCCGCTGAAGACCGAGAGTGGCGAAGCCCATCACCATCGCGCGGATGTGACCGGTCTGCAGCCGGATACGCTGTACGCCTGGCGCGTGCAGGGCGACCGCACCTGGAGCGCCTGGCACCACACGCGCACGGCGGCTGCCGCAAGCGCGCCGCTGACGCTGCTGTACTTCGGCGATACCCAGAACAAGAACGTCAGCCTCACCACCCGCGTCGTCCGCGAAGCGATGCGCGCGGCGCCGGATGCGCGTCTCGCGCTGTTCGCAGGCGACCTGGTCAGTGGCGGTGACGGCGAGGACGACAACGAATGGGGCGAGTGGTTCGAGGCCAACGAAGTGCTGCCGACCTCGCTGGTCGTCGCGCCGGCGCCGGGCAATCACGAGTATTTCGAGGAATTCGAGGACACCCCGCAGGAACGTCGCGTGCTGGGAGCGCACTGGCCGGTGACGTTCGCGCTGCCGGACAACGGCGTGGCGCAGGCGAAGCGGACCACGTACTGGTTCGATTACCAGGATGTGCGCGTGGTCGTGATCGATGGCACCTCCGCACTCGACCTCGGCACCGCGAGGGCGCAGGCGGCATGGCTGGATGGGGTCTTGGCGAGCAACCCCAAGCGCTGGAGTATCGTGCTGACCCATCAGCCGTTCTTCTCGCCGCGCGAGGGGCGCGACAACGTGCTGTTGCGCCAGCACCTGCTGCCGGTGATCCGCAAGCGCAAGGTGGACCTGGTGCTGCAGGGACACGACCACGTCTATGGTCGTTTGAAGAACGAAGCACCGACACCGGTATTCGTCGTCTCGGTCACCGGCGCCAAGCAGTACCGGCTATTGGATGAAGCGCGCAAGACCATGCGTCCTGTCGCCGAAGACACGCAGTTGTTCCAGGTGCTCCGCTTCGATGGCCCGCGCCTACGCTATGAGGCGCGCACGGCGACCGGTCGTCTCTACGACGCATTCGACCTTGTCGATGGTGGCGCCGCGGGCAAACAGCTTAACGAACATGCGGAAGGTCGCATCGAGGAACGAACCTGCATCCGCGCCGAGACCCTGAAGGGTCGCGCCGACCGGTGCTGGGAATGAATCCTCCCTCCGACCATCCAAGGACTTTCGCCATGTCGAAGCGCACGACGCCGCTGTTGCTCGCCATGGTGCTCGCCGTATCGGCGGGTGCTGCCTTCGCCCGCGAAGCGCACATCCGCCATCCGTTCCTCGCCCAGCAGCCGAAGGCCGCGCCGGAAGAAGTGCTGCTGGCCGTGGAGATTCCCGCGGGCAGTTTCACCAAGTACGAGATCAACGACGAAGGCCTGGTTTACGTGGATCGTTTCCAGTCGATGCCGGTGGCGTATCCGGCCAACTACGGTTCGATGCCGCGCACGCTGGCCGGCGACGGCGACCCGCTGGATGCGCTGGTGCTGACGCGCGAGCCCCTGCATCCGGGCGTGCTGGTGAAGTTCCGGCCGATCGGCGTGCTGCGCATGCTCGATGATGGCAAGCACGACGAAAAGATCATCGGCGTGCCGACCGACAAGATCGATCCGACCTATGCCGGCATCCGCGACCTGTCCGACCTGCCGGAGATCGAACGGCAGCGCATCGAGGCCTTCTTCCGTGTCTACAAGGACCTGCCCAAGGGCCGCAATCCGGTGCAGCTCAACGGCTACGGCGATGCGAAGGAAGCGAAGGCGCTGATCCAGGCCTCGCTGGATCGCTTCACCGCACAACCGTAGGGTGGGCCTTGGCCCACCATCCACCTGCGCGATCAACGGTGGGCCAAGGCCCACCCTACGAAAGAAAAAGGCGAGCCGAGGCTCGCCTTTTTCGTCGCATCCATCGTGCGGATCAGGCCGCCGCGGCCTGGCTGATGCGCGGGCCTTCGCGCAGCGCCTTGCCCACCATGCCGACCAGCAGGTCCAGCTCCTCGCTGTCGATGGCGAAGTGCGGGGTGAAACGCAGCGAGTTCGCGCCGCCGTGGATGACGTTCAGACCCTGCTGGCGCAACCATTCCTCGGTCGAACCGGTGCCGTAGCACTTGAACGCCGGCGACAGCTCGCACGAGAACAGCAGGCCGGTGCCCTGCACGTTGGTGATCAGGCCGCCGAGCTCCGCCTGCAACTGCTGCAGTTTCTGCACGGCTTCGACGCCACGCTTGCGAATGTTCTCGCGCACCTGCGGGGTCAGCTGGGACAGCGTGGCGCAAGCCACGTCGAGCGCACGCGGGTTGGTGGTCATCGTGTTGCCGTACACGCCCTTGCGGTACAGGCCGGCAGCGCGCTCGTTCACGGCGAGCACCGACAGCGGGTACTGCGCGGCGTTGAGCGCCTTGGAGTACGTCTCCATGTCCGGCGCATCCAGGCCCTCGAAGCCCGGGTAGTCGACGATGGACAGCACGCCATGCGCGCGCAGGCCGGCCTGGATCGAATCCACCAGGAACAGGCTGCCGTGGCTGCGGGTCAGTTCGCGGGCGGCGGCGTAGAACGCCGGCGGCACGGAACGGCCCGGGTCGCCTTCGCCCATCACCGGCTCCAGGAACACGGCTTCGACGAACCAGCCCTTGGCCTCGGCGTCGGCAAACGCCTGCTTCAGCGCATCCACGTCATACGGCGGGATGGCGATGACGGAGTCTTCGCCGCGGTAGCTGGCCAGGTGCTGCAGGTAGGACTTGCGCGAGGAGTCCGAGTACAGCGCCGGGCGCTCGGTGCGGCCGTGGAAGCTGCCCTTCACCACGATGCGCTTGATGGTGCGGCCGGCGTGGCGGCCGTCCGGGTCGGTCATCAGCTTGCTGTTGATGTCGGCGATGCGCGCGGCCAGGCCGACGGATTCGGAACCCGAGTTCAGGCACAGGAACTTCGCGAACGGGCAGCCGCCGCGGGTATGGCCGATCTCCTTGCGCAGGGCGCGGTCGAAGCGCAGCTGCGACAGGCTGGGGGTCATGATGTTGGCCATCACCTGCGGGCGGGCCATCGCGTCCAGCACGGCGGCCGGGGTGTGGCCGAAGCCGAGCATGCCGTAGCCGCCCGCGTCGTACAGCACCGCGCCGTTGAGGGTGACCACCCACGGACCACGCGCGGCCAGCGCGATGTAGGGGTTGATCGCGTCATCGGCATAGAAGTTGACGTAGCCGGCCTGCACGGCGCGCAGCTGCTCGGTTTCGTCCAGGTCGAACAGCTCGGCGAACTCGTCCGTCAGGCGCGCGTGTTCGGCGGCGGCGGCCTCGATCACGGCGGCCAGGTCCGGGTGGCCCTTGGCCAGGCGTTCGACGGCGGCATCGTCCAGGCCGAGGGTCAGGCGCTGGCCCGTGTGGGCGCGCAGGGGGGCGAGGGCGTCGGTCAGGGCCATGGGATAGCTCCGGAAGGAAGGGCAAACCCCTATTATCTGGATAAACTCGTCGCTTGACAGTTGTGATCTGCGCGAAATTCATGGATATTTCGTCGATTCGACGAAACGAACCCGCCTCATGAAGCTCACCGACGCCGACCAGCAACTGCTCTCAGTGCTCCGTGAGAACGCGCGCGCCTCAACCGCCCAGATCGCCCGCCGGTTGAACCTGTCGCGGACCACCGTGCAGAGCCGCATCGAGCGGCTGGAGCGCGAGGGCGTGATCAGCGGTTACACCGTCCGCGTCCACGACGAGTACGACCGCAGCCACCTGCGTGCGCACATCATGATCGCGGTGCATCCGAAGCAGATGACCTCGGTGGTCGCCGCCCTGCGCGCCATGCCGGAACTGCGGGTGCTGCACTCGATCAGCGGCAGCCACGACCTGATCGCGGTGGGCGCGGTGCCCAGCGTGGGCGACATGGACGTGCTGACCGACCGCATCGGCGCGCTGGATGGCGTGGAGCGCACCACCTCGTCCATCGTGTTGTCGACCAAGTTCGAGCGCTGAGCGGCCCGGGGCCGCGCGGGCCGGTCACGTACAATGCACGCCCCCGCAAGGCCCCGACCGTGAAGAAGTCCGATTTCCATTTCGAGTTGCCCGAGGCGCTGATCGCCCAGGCGCCGCTGCCGGAGCGTTCCGCCAGCCGGCTGCTGGTCGTGCCGCCGGGCGAAGCGCCGTTCGTGGACCGCCACGTGCGCGACCTGCCCGAGTGGGTGCGGCCCGGCGACCTGCTGGTGTTCAACGACACGCGCGTGATCCCGGCGCGCCTGTTCGGGCAGAAGGAAAGCGGCGGACGGGTCGAGATCCTGATCGAGCGCCTGCTGCCGGACAACGCCGCGCGCGCCCAGGTTGGCGCCAGCAAATCGCCCAAGCCCGGCAGCCGCATCCAGCTGGATGCCGGCGGCGAGGCGGAAGTGGTTGGCCGCGACGGCGAGTTCTACCAGTTGCGCTTCCATGTGCCCGGCGCACTTGAAAGCTGGCTGCAGAAGGCCGGCCGCCTGCCGTTGCCGCCCTATATCCAGCGTGCGCCCGGGCAGGACGACGACGAGCGCTACCAGACCGTGTTCGCGCGCGAACTGGGCGCGGTCGCCGCGCCGACCGCCGGCCTGCACTTCGACGATGCGCTGCTGGCCACGCTGCGCGAGCAAGGCGTGGAGTTCGGCCACGTGACCCTGCACGTCGGCGCGGGCACCTTCCAGCCGATGCGCGTGGACAACATCCACGAGCACCACATGCACAGCGAATGGCTCAACGTGGGCGCAGCGCTGGTCGAGCAGGTGCGTGCGACGCGTGCACGGGGCGGGCGTGTGATCGCCGTCGGCACCACGGTCGTGCGCGCGCTGGAATCCGCGACGCGCCGTACGGAGGCCGGCGAAAGCGAATTGCAACCGTTCGCCGGCGAGACCCAGATCTTCATCTTCCCCGGCTACCGCATCCGCAGCGTCGATGCGATGGTCACCAATTTCCACCTGCCGGAAAGCACGCTGCTGATGCTGGTCAGCGCGTTCGCCGGCAAGGACCGGATCATGGCCGCCTACGCCCATGCGGTGCGCGAGCAGTACCGGTTCTTCTCTTATGGAGACGCGATGCTGCTGTTCCCGGACGTGGCCGCGTGAGCCGGCTTTCCTTCGACCTGCTGACGACCGACGGCGCGGCCCGCCGTGGCCGGCTGACGTTCCCGCGCGGCACCGTGGAAACCCCGGCGTTCATGCCGGTGGGTACGTACGGTTCGGTGAAAGGGATCCTGCCCGAACACGTCGAGGACCTCGGCGCCGAGATCATCCTCGGCAACACGTTCCACCTGTACCTGCGGCCCGGGCTGGACGTGATCGGCGAGCACGGCGGCCTGCACGGGTTCGCGCGCTGGAACAAGCCGATCCTCACCGACTCCGGCGGCTTCCAGGTGTTCTCGCTGGCCCACCGCCGCAAGATCACCGAGCAGGGCGTGACCTTCGCCTCGCCGGTGGACGGGGCGAAGGTGTTCCTCGGGCCCGAAGAGAGCATGCGCATCCAGAAGGTGCTGGACAGCGACATCGTGATGATCTTCGACGAGTGCCCGCCGGTGAACGTCAACGGCAAGCCCGTGGACAAGCGCGTGATCGAACGGTCGATGGAACTGTCGCTGCGCTGGGCGGAACGCTCCAAGCGCGCCCACGAAGGCAACGACGCCGCGCTGTTCGGCATCGTGCAGGGCGGGGTGCACCACGACCTGCGCTCGCGCTCGGCGGACGGGCTGAAGGGCATCGGCTTCGACGGTTACGCGATCGGCGGCCTGGCGGTCGGCGAGACCGAGGAAGAACGCAACGCGATGCTGGAGCACACCTGCCCGCAGCTGCCGACGGACCAGCCGCGTTACCTGATGGGCGTGGGCCGGCCGGAGGATCTGGTGGAAGCGGTGGCGCGCGGCGTGGACATGTTCGATTGCGTCATGCCGACCCGCAACGCGCGCAACGGGCACTACTTCACCTCGTTCGGCACCGTGCGCATCCGCAATTCCAAATACGAGCACGACCTGCAGCCGATCGAGCCCGGCTGCGGCTGCTACGCCTGCCGCAACGGCTTCACCCGCAGCTACCTGCGCCACCTGGACCGCTGCAACGAGATGCTGGCCCCGATGCTCGGCACCCTGCACAACCTCTGGTACTACCAGCAGGTGATGGCGCAGATGCGGGCGGCCATCGCGGAAGGCCGGTTCCAGGCGTTCCGGGACGGGTTCTATGCCGCCCGCGGGGCCGCCGTGCCGCCCCTTTGAGGCCGGCTCCTCTCTCCGCCGGGGAACCATCCGGCGTCGGGGCGGTCTTTTCCAGTCCGGGCCAAGGGGATGCCCGGACGGCCCCCGTCGGCGCGTGGCATAATCCCCGGCTGCTTTTGATACCGACTGGACAAGTCCATGAATCTGCTTGATTTCTTCGTTGCACCCGCATTCGCCCAGGCCGCTCCGGCCCAGCAGGGCATGGGGGGCTTCGGCCTGCTGATGCCGATCGCGCTGATCGCCATCATGTACTTCCTGATGATCCGCCCGCAGATGAAGCGCGCCAAGGAGCACCGCTCCATGCTGGACAAGCTGTCCAAGGGCGACGAAGTCATCACCTCCGGCGGCATCGCCGGCACCGTCACCGACATCGGCGACAACTTCGTGACCATCGAAGTGGCCGACAACGTGCGCGTGCGCGTGCAGAAGGCCGCGGTGGGCAACGTGCTGCCGAAGGGCACGCTGAAGTCCGCCTGATCCATCCCGTCCCGTCGCCCGCGCGGCGGGACGGTTTCCCGTTTCATTCCGAACCACTGCTGAGCGCATGCCCGGGAAGGGCCTGTGCGGGTCGCCCCGATGCTTGAATTCCCACGCTGGAAATACGTCCTGATCCTGATCGTCGTGTTGGCGAGCGCGCTGTATGCGCTGCCCAACCTGTACCCGCAGGATCCCTCCGTGCAGATCACCGCCAACCGCGGCTTCGCCATCGACGCCGCCCTGCGCGGCCGCGTGGATACCGCGCTGAAGGCCGCCGGCGTGCAGCCCAAGGCCGTAGAGGCCGAGGCCGCCAGCATGCTGGTGCGCCTGCCGGGCCTGGATGCGCAGACCAAGGCCAACGATGCCCTGCGCACGGCGCTCGGCGAGGACTACCTGGTCGCGTTGAACCTGGCCTCGACCGTGCCGGACTGGCTGGGCAACGTGGGTGCGCGCCCGATGGTGCAGGGCCTGGATCTGCAGGGCGGCGTGCACTTCGTGCTGCAGGTCGACCAGAAGGCCGCGCTGGACAAGCGCATCGATGGCTACCTGGAAGACACCCGCGTCACCTTGCGCGACAAGAGCGTGCGCTACACCGCCGTCGAACGCCGCCCCGACAACAGCATCGTGGTGACACTGGCCGAGGGCCAGGACACTGCGGCGGCGCAGAAGGTGCTGGCGGCGACGCTGAGCGCGCGCGGTAGCGCCAACGCGCTGCCGGGCACCGGTCTGTCGTACCAGACCAGCGGCAACCAGATCATCATCGGCCTGCCGCAGGCGGAGCTCGACCAGATCGCCGGCGAGGCGATCGAGCAGAACCTCACCACGTTGCGCAATCGTGTCAACGAGATCGGCGTGTCCGAACCCATCATCCAGCGCCAGGGCAACGATCGCGTGGTCGTGCAGCTGCCGGGCGTGCAGGACACGGCCGAAGCCAAGCGCCTGATCGGCGCGACCGCGACGCTGGAATTCCGTGCCGTGGTGGAAGGCAACGCCGCCGACGCCGTCGCCAGCGGCCGCATTCCGCCGGAAGCCAAGGTGTTCCAGCTGCGCGACAACGCCGGTCCGGTGCTGTTGAACAAGCGCGTGCTCGCTTCGGGCGACGAGATGGTCAATGCCCGCGTCGGCGTGGACAACAACGGCCTGCCCGCGGTGGACGTGACCCTCAACAACATCGCCGGCCAGCGCATGTTCGACTACACCAGCGCCAACGTCGGCAAGCTGATGTCCGTCGTCTACATCGAGCGCGTACCGACGGTGACCATGGTCGACGGCAAGGAAGTGCGCAGCGTGCGCGTGCGCGAGGAAGCCCTGTCGCCGACCCGCATCGCCGGCGTGTTCGGCAAGAACTTCCAGACCACCGGCCTGGAGAAGACCGAAGCCGAGAACCTCGCCAAATTGCTGCGCGCTGGTTCGCTGGCCGCGCCGATGGACTTCATCGAAGAGCGCGTCGTCGGCCCGAGCCTGGGTGCGGAGAACGTCGCCCGCGGCACCAAGGCGGTGGTCTACTCGTTCGTCTTCGCACTGGCGTTCTTCCTGGTGTACTACCGGATGTTCGGCCTGATCACCTGCGTGGCGCTGCTGCTGAACCTGGTGATGGTGGTCGCGGTGATGTCGCTGTTCGGCGCCACCATGACGCTGCCCGGTTTCGCCGGCCTGGCGCTGACCATCGGCATGTCGGTGGACGCCAACGTGCTGATCAACGAGCGCATACGCGAAGAGCTCAGGGCGGGCGTGCCGCCGCTGACCTCGATCGCCACCGGCTACGAGAAGGCCTCCGGCACCATCTTCGACTCCAACATGACCGCGCTGCTGGCGGGTGTGGCGCTGTACGCGTTCGGCACCGGTCCGCTGAAGGGCTTCGCCATCACCATGGTGATCGGCATCCTGACCTCGGTGTTCACCGCGGTCACCGTGTCGCGCGGCCTGGCCACGCTGATCTACGGCCGCCGCCGCAAGCTGAAGTCGCTGGCCATCTGACGAGAGCACACGAACCATGAAACTCTTTCCCCTGCATCTCGTCCCGAACGACACCCGCATCGACTTCATGCGCCTGCGGTGGGTGTCCATCGCGGTCGCCGTGATCCTGGCGGTGGTCGCGATCGGCGCCATCGCCGTCAAGGGCTTCAACTTCGCGCTGGACTTCACTGGCGGCACGGTGGTCGAACTCCGCTTCCAGAACCCGCCCGACGTGGACCAGGTGCGCTCGCGCCTGGAGGCCGCCGGCTACGGCAGCGCCCAGGTCCAGACCTTCGGTACCGGCAGCGACCTGCTGGTCCGCCTGCAGCCACGCGAGGAAGGCGCCGCTGCGCCCGACGCCGCAGACGCCACCAACCGCACCGCGCAGGACGTGGTCCGGCTGGCCTCCAGCGATGGCAACACCGCCACCATCATGCGCAGCGAGTTCGTCGGTCCGCAGATCGGCAAGGAGCTGGCGCTCAACGGCCTGTACACCCTGCTGTTCGTGGTGGCCGGCTTCCTGATCTACATCGGCTTCCGTTTCGAATGGAAGTTCGCCGTGGCGGCCATCGTCACCACGCTGCACGACGTGCTGATCTGCGCAGGCTTCTTCGCGTTGACCGGCCGCGAGTTCGACCTGACCATCCTGGCCGGCCTGCTGTCGGTGATGGGCTTCTCGATCAACGACACCATCGTGGTGTTCGACCGCGTCCGCGAGAACTTCCGCAGCCTGCGCGTCGAACCGGTGGAAGTGCTGAACCGCTCGGTCAACCAGACCCTGTCGCGCACGATCATCACCTCGTTCGTAGCCTTCCTCACCGTGCTGGCGCTGTACTTGTACGGCGGCGGTTCGCTGGAAGGCATGGCGATCTCGCAGATGATCGGCATCGTGATCGGCACCATCTCCTCGATCTTCGTGGCCTGCCCGCTGCTGACCATCGGCTTCCTGAAGGTCACCAAGCAGGACCTGATGCCGAAGGCCAAGGACGAAGCGGCGCTGGCGCGCCGCCCGTAATCGCCTTCCATCAGGTACGAAAAAGGCCACGCAATGCGTGGCCTTTTTCTTTCCGTGCCCCTCGCCGCGGGAACGACGGGGGCTGCGCCCGGGGCGGTGATCAGCCGTTGAACGAGGCCGCGTAACCCGACGACACGATGGTCTTCTGGAGGGCTTCGGCGACCTTGAGGTTGCCGGCCACGATCTGGCGGGGCAGGGCGGTGCGGCCGTCGATCTTGCCCAGCGCGGCGCCGCGGAAGTCGCAGACCTTGCCGCCGGCCTCGCGCACCAGCAGCACGCCGGCGGCGATGTCCCAGTCCTTCACGCCCGCTTCGAAATAGGCATCCGACCGGCCGCAGGCCACGTAGGCCAGGTCCAGGGCGGCCGAGCCGGTGCGACGGATGTCTTCGGCGTGCACCAGCAGTTCGCGCACGCATTCCAGCTGCGCACCGGCGCGGGCGCGCTCGCGCGGCGGGAAGCCGGTGGTGATCATCGCGCCTGCCAGTTCCTTGCGGTCTGCCACGCGGATGCGGCGCTCGTTGAGCTGGGCGCCGGCGCCGCGGCTGGCGGTGAACAGGTCGTTGCGCAGCGGATCGAAGATCACCGCGTCGGTCGGCTCGCCGTTGTCCACCAGCGCGATGGACACGCAGTAGTGCGGGAAACCGCGCAGGTAGTTGCTGGTGCCGTCCAGCGGGTCGATCACGAAGGTATAGCGGCCATTGATCTGGGCACCGCTTTCCTCGCCGACGAAGCCGTAGTCCGGGTAGGCCCGGCGCAGCTCCTTGATGATGACCTTTTCGGCGTCCGCGTCCACTTCGCTCGCGTAGTCCATCCGCTCCTTCTGCACCACGTTCAGCGCGTCCAGCTTGTTGATGCTGCGCAACAGCACGTTGCCTGCCAGGCGGGCGGCCTTGGTCATGACGGTGACGACGGGCTTTTGCATGCGAACGAACCTCGGACAGGCGTGGGGTGGGGCAAAACGAGTGGAAAAGAGCAGCACGGCGCAGAGGCCGGCCCGCGCAGTTTACCATTTGCCCCCATGAACACGCCCCCCTCCGTCATCGATACCGCCATCACCGATCCCGTTCCCGCGGCGCTCGCCGCCCGCCTCCGCGTGGTGCTCGTCGGCACGCAACACCCCGGCAACATCGGCGCGGCGGCCCGCGCGCTCAAGACCATGGGTCTGGGGCGGCTGGTGCTGGTGGCGCCCGAGGACTACCCGGCAGACGAGGCGTTCCGGCGTGCGGCCGGCGCGGACGACGTGCTTGCCGCCGCGCCCGTCGTCGCCACGCTGGCCGAAGCGGTGGCGGACTGCCACCTGGTGATGGGCTGCACAGCGCGCAGCCGGCGCGTCCAGTTGGAGGAACATGCGCCCCGGCAGGCGGCGGCTGTCGCGGTCGGCCAGGCCGAGGCGGGGGGCGAGGTGGCCCTGGTGTTCGGCCGCGAGCGCACCGGCCTGACCAACGAGGAGCTGCAGTTGTGCCAGGCCGCGGTGCACATCCCCGCCAACCCGGACTACAGCTCGTTGAACCTGGCGGCGGCCGTCCAGGTGTTGACCTACGAACTGCGGATGGCCCTGCTCGAGCGCGTGCAGGCCGTCCCCGCCGCCGATGCGGCGCCGGACGAGGCCCCCGCCAGCCACGCGCACCTGGAGGGCTTCTACGCCCAGTTGGGCGACACGCTGGACGCGATCGACTTCCACAAGGGCCGAACCCCCGATTCGGCCATGCGCAAGCTACGGCGCCTGTTCCACAAGGCAGCCCTGAACGAACAGGAGGTCAGGCTGCTGCGCGGCATCCTGGCCGACGCCCAGCGCATGGCCCGTCTGGCGGGCGGTGCAGGCGGCTGATGGCTGTCTAACTCACACGATTTCCGATAGGCTGCCGCCATCGTTTCGGCGGGCACCTATCGTTGCGTACAACCTGGTTCAGCCTGGCGCTGGCCGCGATCGGCGCAGCGCTGATTCCCGCCACCATCGCGCCCGCCAGTGCGGCCGGCGACGACCGCGTCCTCGTCCTGGGACGCATCAGCGACGACCCGAAGGCCCATTACGAGCAGCTCAAGCCGCTGCTGGACTACGTGGTCCCGCGGATGCGCGACGTGGGCATCACCGAGGGCCGCATCCTGATGGCCCGCGACACCCAGCAGATGACCAGCTATCTGCGCCGTGGACGCGTGGACTGGGTCACCGAGACCGCCGGCACGGGCATGCGCCTGCAGGAACGGGCGGGTGCCCGTCCCCTGCTGCTCACCGAGCGTGGCGGCGTGAGCCGCTACCACGGCGTGTTCTTCGTCCGGCGCGACAGCGGCTTGGAACGCCTTGAAGACCTGGGGGGGCGCACCGTCGCTTTCCAGAACACGGCGTCCACCAGCGCGTACTTCGCCCCGGCGACGGCGCTGCTCGATGCCGGCCAGCGCCTCGAGATCCTGCTCTCGCCGATGGATCGCCCGTCGGCCGATTCGGTCGGCTACGTGTTCGCGCGCTCCGAGCTGAACATCGCTGCCTGGGTGCACAAGCGCCTGGTCGATGCCGGCGTGGTGAGCAACCTCGACTGGGACGACGTGCGCCGCATGCCGCCGGCGTTCCGTCGCGACTTCCGGGTGATCCATGAAACGCAGGATTTCCCGCGCGCGCTCGAAATGGTGCGCGGCGACCTCGACCCGAAGGTGGAGGCGCGCCTGCGCGAAGTACTGCTGGAAGCCGCCAACGATCCCGCCGCGCGCGATGCGCTGAACGTGTTCTTCCGCACGACCCGCTTCATGCCGGTGGACCCTGCCTCCCAGCAGGCGCTGGACAACCTGCGTCGCGGCGTCGCCCGCGTCAGGGAGCAGGTGGAATGAAGGCCCTGCGCTTCGGCCTGCAGGCGCGCTTCCTCGCCGCCATGGCGATCATGTTGTTGGTGGTCATCGCGCTGGTCGCCACCCTGCTGCACCGGCAGAAGGTGATGCAGAAGGAAGTCGCCGAGCTTGGCCGCGATGCCATGCACGGCATGGTCGAGGACAGCCTGCGCCGGCACGGTGAGGCCACCGTGGACCAGTTGGCCGATGCGCTGGCCAATCCGCTTTATTACTTCGATCTCGATGCCGTCGGCAGCCTGGTGCGCTCCGCGCAGAAGGAGCCCGACGTCAGCTACGTGCTGGTGTACGACAACCAGGGCCGGATCATCCACGACGGCACGGCCGACATCGCCGTCTACGGCCAGACCATGACCGATCCGCTGGCCTATGAGGCGATCAACGCCCGGGCCATGCACACGCAGTGGTCCACCCAGATCGTCGACGTATCCGAGCCGATCATGATCGGCAGCGAGCGCATCGGTGGCGTGCGGGTGGGATATTCGGTGGCTTCCGTGCGCGCTTACGAGGACAAGGCGATCAACGCTGCGCGTGCGCGCCTGAACGAACTCGGCGCGCGACACCTGGGCTGGATCGCGCTCCTGCTTGCGGCACTGGCGGGGGTCAGCGTGGCGACCATGGTGTACGTGCAGCGCACGCTGGTGCGGCCCATCCGGCAGCTGGCGCGCGCCGCGCACGACATCGAGGTGGGCAACTACAACGGCGAGCGCATGGCCAGCGCACGCCAGGACGAAGTCGGCGAGCTCGTGCGTGCGTTCGGCACCATGAGCGACAGCATCGCTCGGCACGACCGCGATGTGCGTCGCATGGCGTACACCGATTCGCTGACCGGCCTGACCAACCGGCTGGCCTTCCGCGAAAGCCTGGATCATCGCCTGATGATGTTGCGCGGCGCGGGCCGCCAGTTGGCGCTGCTGTTCGCCGACATCGACGACTTCAAGCGCGTCAACGACACGTTGGGCCACGAAGCCGGCGACGAGGTGCTGCAGCAGTTCGCTCACCGCATCCGCGATGCGGTCGAACAGCTCGGCGGCGACGACGCGCTGCTCGCGCGTTTCGGCGGCGACGAGTTCGTCATCCTGATCCAGGACGGTGATGTGCGCGGTAGCGCCACGCGACTTGCGGAAAAGCTGGTGGCCGAACTCGGCCGCCCGATCGTCGTGCAGGAGCGCCAGGTCTTCCTGGGTACCTCCATCGGCATCACCCTGTTCCCCGAGGATGCATCGGGTGCCACGGCGCTGATGAAGAACGGCGACATCGCCATGTACCAGGCGAAGGTGGCAGGCAAGAACTGCTACCGCTTCTACAGCCGTGCGATGGATCAGGCGGTGGAGCGCCGCGTGCGGATGGAGCAGGAGCTGCGCGGCGCGTGGGAGCGTGGCGAACTGAGCCTGATGTACCAGCCCGTCTTCCGCCTGTCCGACAGTCGCATCATCGGCGCCGAAGCGTTGCTGCGTTGGCAGCATCCGGAGCTGGGCATGGTGGCACCGTCGGTGTTCATCGACGTGGCCGAACAGAGCGGGCTGATCGAGAGCATCGGTCCACGCGTGCTGCGCGCGGCTTGCGCCGCTGCCGCGCGCTGGGGCACCGACCGCGATGCGATGGAGCCTCTGTTCGTTTCGGTGAACGTGTCGCCACGCCAACTGCGCAGCGGCGACCTGCCCGACGTGGTCGCCGATTGCCTGCGCGACACCGGGCTGCCTGCCTCTCGCCTGCACCTCGAGCTCACCGAGACCGCAGTGATCGCCGACGAGGCGCACGCGAGTGCATTGCTCGCCACCCTGCACCGCACCGGCGTGAAAGTGTGGCTGGACGACTTCGGTACCGGCTTCTCCGGCCTGAGCCACCTGCGCCGCGTGCCGGTGGATGGCGTGAAGATCGACCGCAGCTTCATCGCCGACATGCTGCGCGACCCCGACGACCTCGCATTGACCACGGCCATCATCGCGATGGCGCATTCGCTCGGCATCACCGTGGTGGCCGAAGGCGTGGAGAAGGAAGGCCAGTTCAACCTGCTGCGCGAACGCGGCTGCGACCTGGCCCAAGGCTATTGGCTGGGCTACCCGGTCACGGCGGCGGAATTCACGCAGCTGATCGCCTGAAGCACGTCCGCCGAGGCCGCCCTGGGAGCGACGTAAGTCGCGATGACGTGCCGCTGAGAAGAAGCTCGCGACTTACGTCGCTCCCACAACAGCGCGACTTGCTCAAAACCAGCCGTCGACCAGACGGGCCAGCGATTCGACCAGGTTGCCGGACAGGAAGCCGAACACCACGACGGCGATCGCGCCGGCGATCCATGCCGCCAACAGCAGGGCGCCGTCGCGTTCCAGCAACGCCAGCGCGAACAGCAGCAACAGGAAGCCGAACACGTAGTTGGTGAACGGGATGGGCAATGCCAGCAGGATGCCCAGCAGCACCAGCAGCAGCCCGGTGAAGCTGAGCGCGATGCGGTTGTCGAGGAATCCCGCCATGCGGGGACGCACCAGTTTCTCCAGGCGGCGCAGCCACGGCGCCATGCGCTGGCGGAAACGCATCATCGCGCTCCGATGCGGCCCGCGGCGGGCGAGGAAGTCCGGCAGCCAGACCTTGCGCATGCCCAACAGCAATTGCACGCCGACGAGGATCACCATCGGCCCGCCAATCGCGCCGCCGACGCCGGGCACCGGAATGAAGGCTGGCAGCACGCCGATGAAGAGCAGCATGCCGAAGGCCGCCGGGCCGAAACCCTTCAGCAGGTCGCCGAGGCGCAACACTTCGTCGGGATCGCCGGCGGCGAAGCCGTCGATCAGGGTGGCGGTGCTGGTGTGTCGCGGCGCGTCGTCGGCGGCCATATCAGACCGCCAGGTCTTCGCCGTCGGTTTCCGGCAGCTTCTGCAGCAGCAGCTTGTCGATGCGCGCGCCGTCCAGGTCGACGACTTCGAAACGCCAGCCGGCCCATTCCAGTTGCTCGCCCACGTGCGGGATGCGGCCGAAGCGCTCGATCATCATGCCGGCGAGGGTGTTGTACTCGTCATCATCGGGCAGGGCCACGCCGCCCAGCAGTTCGCGCAGGTCGTCGTTGGGCAGCGAGCCGTCCACCAGCAGCGAGCCGTCGTCGCGGACCACGACCAGCGGGGCTTCGTCGATGTTGTGTTCGGCGGCCTGCAGGCGGCCGACCACGGCGCCCATCAGGTCGCTCTGGGTCACCAGGCCCTGGATCTCGCCGTACTCGTCGACCACCAACGCCAACGACTGCTGTTCTTCGCGGAAGATCTCCAGCAGCTTCATCGCGTGAGTGGACTCGGACACGAACAGCGGTTCACGCAGCTTGATGAAGAGGTCCGGGTTCGCCGCCCCCAATGCCGGCAGCAGCGACTTCACTTCGAGCACGCCGACCACGTCCTGGTCGCTGCCGCGGTACACCGGGAAGCGCGAGAACGCGGACTCGTGCATCGTCTCCAGGTTGTCCTCGTAGGAGGCGGCGGCGTCCAGCCAGACGATCTTCTTGCGCGGGGTCATCAGGCTGTCGGCCGTGCGGTCGCCCAGTCGCAGGACGCGATTGACCATGTTGCGTTCGTCGGCGTCGATCACGCCCTGCTCATGACTCTCGGTCACCAGCATGCGGATCTCTTCTTCCGTCACGGCTGCCCGGTTGTCGTCGCGGATGCCCAGCATGCGCAGCACGCCGCGGTTGATCGCACCCAGCACGAATACGACCGGGCGCGCGATGCGCGACAGCCAGTCCAGCGGGATCGCCACAACGGAAGCGATGGACTCGGCGTTTGTCAGCGCGAGGCGCTTCGGGATCAATTCGCCGAAGATGACCGAGCTGGCCGTGATCAGGGTCACTGCCGTGCCGACACCGATCGGCGTGGTGTAGCGCTGTGCGCCGGGCCAGATATCCGCAAGCCATGACGAGATCATCTGGCCGATGGCATCGCCGCCGAACATGCCGGTGAGAATGCCCAGGCCGGTGATGCCCACTTGCACGGTGGACAGCAAATTGTCCGGATGCTCCGCCAGATGCAGGGCCACGCGAGCGCCGCGACTCTCCTGCGCCATCTGCTTGAGCTTGAGTTTGCGCGACGTCATCAGCGCCATCTCCGACAGGGCGAAGAAAGCATTGATGACGATCAGGAAGGCGACGATCAGCAGCTCGAGCACGGCGCCTCCCGGTCAGAAAGGTGGAGGGCCGGCGAGGCGGGCGGGGTCTGTCGCGGGGGACAGTGGGGGGGAGTAGGGTCGTCGTCCATAGGGTGCACCCCAGGGGGCGCCGGGCGAGTTTAGCAAACGCTCCCATGGACGAGACGCGAAGCTGAACAAGACGTTTGGCTAATGCGGCCCCCGGAAACCTCCCGGCGAACCGCGTCGGACTGTCCGTCCGAGTCATGAAACGGTCATAATTCCGCCCCTGAAGCCGTCCATCCCGTGACGGTGGGACCGCCCGATGTTCTCCCTCCAGACGATCTTCGGCTCCGGCCAGCAGTTCTACACGCTGTTGGACGAGGCCGCCCAAGCTGCCCACGACAGCACCAATGCCCTGCACACCATGATGAAGGCCACCGACCGCCAGCCGGCGCTCGATGCCTTCAAGCTGGCGCGCCTGCGCGAGCGTGCGGCCTCGGACAAGATCGGCAAGGCGTTGGTGGACAGCTTCATCACCCCGATCGAGCGCGAGGACATCGAGGCCCTGGGCTCGGCGCTGTACAAGATCCCGAAGCAGGTCGAGAAGTTCGCCGACCGCTACTCGCTGGCCATCCAGCACCTGGAAGGCATCGACTTCGCGCCGCGCGCGGCGATGCTGGAGCAGGCCGCCGCCGTGGTCGTGGACATGGTCCACGAGATCAAGAAGATGAACATCGATCGGATGACGTCGCTCAACGAGAAGCTGCGCGCGATCGAGAACGAGGCCGACCGGCTCATGCTGGAGCTGTACCGCGACATCTACTCCGGTCGCCTGGACCACCTGCAGATGTTCCTGCTGAAGGAGTTCTTCGAGATCCTGGAAAAGGCCATCGACCGCTGCCGTGAGGCCGGCGTGGTGGCGTACCAGATCGTCCTCAAGAACAGCTGACGGGTCGCGCCCATGCTTACCCTCGTGCTGGTGGTGATCTTCGCCGCGCTCGTCTTCGAGTTCATCAACGGCTTCCACGACACCGCCAACTCCATCGCCACGGTCGTCGCCACCAAGGTGCTGTCACCGGGCCAGGCGGTGATGCTGGCGGCCGGCATGAACCTGATCGGTGCGCTGACCGGTACCGCGGTCGCCAAGACGATCGCCTCCGGCCTGATCGATACCAACGTGGTGCAGGTCACCTCGCAGGTGATCCTGTGCGCCCTGCTGGGCGGCATCATCTGGAACCTCATCACCTGGTGGAAAGGCCTGCCGTCCTCGTCCTCGCACGCGCTGATCGGTGGCCTGTGCGGCGCCGCGCTTGCGGCCGCGCACAACGACTGGGCCGCGCTGATCTGGTCGCAGGCGGCCGGCGACTGGACGCAGAACAAGGGCATCCTGTGGAAGGTCGTGCTGCCGATGATCACCTCGCCGGTGGCGGGCTTCCTGCTCGGCATCGTGGTGATGGTGGCGCTGTGGGGGCTGATCGTCCTGTTCGCGCGCATCGGTGGTTGGCTGGGCCGGCTCGCGCGCCCGCACTTCGTCAACAAGTTCTTCGGCAAGGCACAGATCCTGTCCGCCGCCTACATGGGCTATGCGCACGGCCACAACGATGCGCAGAAGACCATGGGCATCATCGCGCTGACGCTGTTCGGCGCCGAAGCGACCGGCGCGCTGGATGACCTTCCGGGCTGGCTGGCGTTCCTGCATCCCGGCAGCGCCGGTGAGCAGGACATCGCGATGTGGATCGTCATCACCTGCGCCATCGTGATGGCGCTGGGCACCGCCTCGGGCGGCTGGAAGATCATCAAGACCCTCGGCCACAAGATGGTGAAGCTGCACCCGATCAACGGCTTCGCCGCGGAGACCAGCTCGGCCACCATCCTGACCGTCGCTGCGCACTTCGGCATGCCGGTCTCGACCACGCACAGCATCTCCACTGCGATCATGGGCGTGGGCTTCGCGAAGAACCCGCGCGCGCTGAAGTTCAGCGTGATCGAGCGCATCCTGTGGGCGTGGGTGTTGACGATCCCCGCGGCCGGCGGCATCGCCTACGGTCTGCTGCGCCTGCTGGAATCGATCGGTTGGGCATGATGCCCGCCGCATCCACGCCATGAAAAACGCCGGGCTTGCCCGGCGTTTTTTGTGGTGCCGAGTGCGCGATGGGGGCCTGGGCCCGCCCTACAGCAGGTCGCCCTCTGCCGACAGCGCGCGCTCCATGCTGTCGCCGAGGCCGCCGATCTCCAGCACCAGGCGGTCCACCTCGGCCGGGCTGAGGCTTTCGTAGGGGCGGTTCTCGCACAGCTGCAGGTAAGGCACGCCATCGAGTTCGCCGATCGCCAGGTAGCCCACGCTGCTCTGCCAATTGAACTTAAGCGCACGCTTGGCATCGATGCCGGTCATCGGGGCGATCACCGTGCTCACGCGCAGGTAGCCGCGTTCGTCGTCGTTGCCCAGTTCGGACAGGAAGATGGCCTGGTGCCGCTTGCCGTTCCCCAGCGACAGTTCCACGCAGGCCACGAAGGGGTCGTGCATGGTGACCTTGTAGCCCGAAGAGTTCAGGTGGCCGCGAACCTGTTCGAAGTTTTCCATGGTGTGCTCCGGTGTTGCCGATGCCGCTATGCTAATCCGGCATGAGCGCCAAGTCTCCCGAAGACCGCATCCTGGCCGCGATCCGCGCGATCCCGCGCGGGCAGGTGGCCGGTTATGGCGAAGTCGCGCACCGTGCGGGACTGCCAGGGCGGGCGCGGCTGGCGGCGCGCATCCTCAGCCAGAACGACGACCCTGGACTGCCCTGGCACCGCGTGCTGCGCTCGGACGGACGCATCGCGTTCCCTGAGGGCTCGCGGGCCTATCGCGAGCAGAGCCAGCGCCTGCGCGCGGAGGGCGTGAAGGTGGAAAACGGGCGGGCGAAGCGTCCGCGCAGGACCGACACGCTCGATGAGGCGTTGTGGGGCCCGGGCCAGCCTTAACGTGAGACACGTATCATGGCGGCAGATGCCATGAGGATCGCCATGTTTCCCCGATTGCTGCCCGTCACCCGTAACCTGCTGATTGCCAATGTCGCCGTCTATGTCCTGCAATTGTTGCTGGGCGGGGCGTTCGACATGTTGTTTGCACTGAGGCCGGTCGGTTATGGCTTCATGCCGTGGCAGTTGCTGACGTATGGCTTCATGCACGATACGTCGGGACTCGCACACCTGGCGTTCAACATGCTCGCGTTGTGGATGTTCGGCAGTCCGTTGGAGCAGACCTGGGGTCCGAAGCGTTTCCTCACCTATTACCTGGTCTGCATCGTCGGTGCAGGTCTGCTGCAGCTCGGCGTGGGTTGGTGGATGGTGAGCAACGGCGGCATGCCGTATCCCACGGTGGGCGCGTCGGGCGGCGTGTTCGGCCTGTTGCTCGGCTACGGCATGCTCTTCCCGAACAATCGCATGATCATCTTCCCGCTGCCGATGGAGATCCGCGCGAGGACGCTGGTGATCATCTACGCCGTGCTGGCCCTGCTGATGGGCTTCACCGGCCTGCAGCCCGGCGTGGCGCATTTCGCCCACCTCGGCGGCATGGTGTTCGGCTGGCTGATGATCCGTTACTGGCGTGGCCAGCCGCCGTTCGGGCGCGGCCGGAAGGGCCCGCCGCGCATGCGCATCGTCAAGTGATGCCGTGATAGAAAAACGGCGCGGAATTCCGCGCCGTTTTCGTACCGCCTTTCGCGAAGGCCTCAGCGCCAGACGCGGATCTGCTCCGCCTCGCTGGCCTGCATCGGCTGGCCGGCCTTGCAGGTGAACGCCTGTGCGAAGGACGGCTGCTGCGTCAGCGGGCCGTTGGCGCGCCACTGGCCCGGGGCATGCACATCCACTGCTGCGCGCTGCGCGGCTTCGGTCTCGGACAGGTTTTGCGCCCACAGCGTGGCCCAGGCCTTGTAGAACGACTGCTTCGCCGCGGCGCTGGCCTGCGGTTCGGCGGTCGCGAACGCGTCCCACGCCAGTTCGACGCCCGCGAGGTCGGCGAGATTCTCGTCCTGGGTCAGCGCGCCATTGACCTTGACGTTCTTGAGGTCGGGATACGCGTACGCGCTGTACTGCGTGGCGACCTTGCTGCCCAACGCATTCCATGCGGCCACGTCGGCCGGGCTCCACCAGTCGCGCAGCTGGCCCTTGGCATCGACCATGCGGCCCTTGCTGTCGAAGCCGCGGCTCAGCTCGTGGCCGACCAGTGCGCCGAATGCGCCGTACTGCACGGCCACCGGCTGTTTCGCATCGAAGATTTCTTCCTGCAGCACGGCGGCGGTGACGATGAGGCGGTTCTGCGCCAGGTCGTAGGCCAGTGCCGGCTGCTGCGGCAGCACGTCCCAACGACGATCGGCGTTGCCCTTGCCGATGCGCTTCATCTCTTCGCGATGGCGCCACGTGGATGCGATCAGGATGTTGCCGCCGAAGCTGCCACGACCCATCGGTTGCACGCTGTAGTCGAGGTCGCGCCTGGGCGTACTGACTTCGATCTTCAGCTTGTCCAGCTTCGCCTTGCCCTCGGCCTTGGCGGCGTCGCTCAGCCAGCTGCTGCGCTCGATGCCGCGGCCCAGCGCATCACGCACCTGGCCGGCGATCTGCTCGGCACGACGCTTGTGGTCGGAGGGGACGTAACGCTCGGCGTACTCCTTGCCCAGCATCGGGCCGGCGGCGAGGTTGATGGCGTCGAGCACCTGGCGCCAGCGTGGTGCCGGTGCGGCATCGCCGCGCAGCACGCGGCCGCGGAAGTCGAATTCCGCATCGCGGAACGGCTTGGCGAGGTATGGGGCCATCGCATCACCCACGCGCCAGCGCAGGTAGGCCTTCCACTGGTCGGGCTTGAGGCTGGCGACCAGGCCGTCGAGGCGCTTGAACAAGGCCGGGTCGGCGAGCGAGACGGTGTCGTCACTGACGCCCTGCGCCTTGAGGAAGGCATCGAGCTGCAGGTTGCGGTACTGCTTGCCCAGGTCCTTGGTCGGCACCGGCGCGTAGTTGGCGAACGGGCTGCGCAGGTCGACGATCGGCTTCGATACCTGCGCCAGGCGCGATTCCAGGTCGATCACGAGGGCGGATTCGGCGTCCAGCTTCGCGGCCGGCGTGCCGGTCAGGGCCAGCACCTGCTTCACGTAGGCACGGTAACGGCCCAGCAGTTCGCGCGTATCGGCGTCGCTGCGGGTGTAGTAGGCCGGGTCGGGCAGGCCCAGGCCGCCCTGCATGAAGTAGCCGATGTGGCGGTCAAGCGCCTGGAGGTCCACGTCCGGGCTGAAGTTGAAGGCCACCGGGATGCCGACCTGGTGCAGCGCGGCGATGGCCGGCGCGACGTCCTTGGGCTTCTTGATGGCGTTGATGCGGTCCAGCAAGGGGGCGATCGGCTTGGCGCCATCGGCTTCCACCGCGGCTTCGTCCAGGCCGCTGGCCCAGAAGTCGCCCAGCAGCTTCTGCACGTTGCCTTGCGGAGACTTCATCGCTGCGTCGAGCAGGGCGCGCTGCTGCTCCAGCGTGCGCTCGCGGAAGGCACCCAGGACGCTCACGCCGCCTTCGCCGGCGGGGACGGGGTGGCTCTTCAGCCAGGCGGCGTTGGTGGCGCTGTAGAAATCGGTGCACTCCGCGCTGACGGCGGGGGCACGCGCGGCGCGCTTCTTGCGCTGTGCATCGGCATCCGGGGCGCCCAGGGCCAGGACCAGGGCGAGAGCGATCAGGGTGGGACGGCCGAGTGCGGTGCGCGGGAGGGACATCAGGGGGCTTCCGTGATTCAGGGGTCGGGCGATTCTAGCAAGGGCGCCGCGGGCCTCCTGTCATGCCATCGCGCAAATCCCGTCGCATTTGGCGGCGCCAACCGGCCCTGTGTCACAGACTCCGCCGACAGGACGGGTTTTGCGCCGCCGGAAAAGGAAAAGGCCCGGACAAGCCGGGCCTTTTCGGGTGACGCCAAGTCTTCGCTTACCAGATCACGACCTGCTGGTCGCCGCCGCGCACCATCGCGTCGCCGGCCTTGCAGGAGAACGCCGCAGCGAACGTCGGCAGGTTCGACGGCGCACCGATGGCGCGGAACTGTGCGGGGGCGTGCTCGTCGGTGGCGATCCGGTTCTTCAGCTCTTGCGGAGTGAAGTTGCGGCGCCACACCGTGGCCCAGTTGAGGAAGAAGCGCTGGTCGCGGGTCAGACCGTCGGTCTTCGGGTCCGGCGTGCCTTCGGTGGCCTTTTTCATCGCGTCGTAGGCCGTGGCCAAGCCGCCCAGGTCGGCGATGTTCTCGCCCAGGGTGTGGTTGCCGTTGATCTTCTGGCCGTCGGCGGTGCGGTAGCCGTCGAACTGCGCCACCAGCTTGCCGGTCAGCGCCTTGAAGCCCTTGGAATCGGCTTCGCTCCACCAGTTCTCGAACTTGCCGGTCGGGCCGAAGCGGCTGCCCTGGTCGTCGTAACCGTGGGTCATCTCATGGCCGATCACCGCGCCGATGCCGCCGTAGTTCATTTCATCCGTGGCGTTCGGATCGAAGAACGGCGGCTGCAGGATGGCGGCCGGGAACACGATCTCGTTCTGGAACGGGTTGTAGTACGCATTGACCATCTGCGGCGGCATGCCCCATTCGGTCTTGTCCACGGGCTTGCCGATCTTGCCCAGGTCGAACTTGTAGTTGAACTCCTGCGCGGCCAGCACGTTGCCGATGTAGCTGTCGCGGCCGGTGGACAGGCCCGCCCAATCGCGCCACTTGTCCGGGTAGCCGATCTTGGTGGTGAACGCGGCCTGCTTCTCCGTCGCCTTGGCCTTGGTCTCGTCGCTCATCCACGCGAGGTTCTGGATGCGGGCCTTGAGTGCGGCGCCCAGGTTCGCAACGAGGGTTTCCATCTTGGCCTTGGCTTCGGGCGAGAACGCGACCTTCACGTACATCTGGCCCAGCGCTTCACCGCTCTGGTTCTCGATGGTGGACAGCACGCGCTTCCAGCGCGGCTCGATTTCCTTCTGGCCGCGCAGCGTCATGTTGTAGAAGTTGAACTGTTCGTTCGCGAACGCGTCGCTCAGGTACGGCGCGGCGCCATCGACGGTGTGGAAACGCAGGTACGCGCGCCACGTCGCCGCATCGGTATCGCCGAGCATCTTGCTGACTTCCTGGTGGAAGGACGGGATGGCCAGCGAGAACTGCTGCAGGCCGGTCACGCCTTGCGACTCGAGGAACTTGGTCCACGAGAAGTTCGGCGTCAGCTTGTCGGCGTCCGCGACGGACACCATGTTGTTGTACAGGCTGACATCGCGCGACAGGTCTTCGCGCGATTTGGACGCCTTCGCCAGGCGCGTTTCGAAGGCCATGATGCCGGTCGCCTGCTTCTGGGCGTCGGCAGTGGCCACGCCGGACAGTTCCAGCACCTTCGCGATGTGCGCCACGTAGGCGTCGCGGATGTCCTTCTTGTCGGCGTCGAAGTAATAGTTCTTGTCCGGCAGGCCCAGGCCGCCCTGCATGGCGACCGCGGTGTTCATGTCGGGATTGCTGAATTCCGGCAGCGCGCCGAAGCCGAACAGGAAATTCTGTCCCTTGGCCGCCGTCTGCTGGAGGTACGCCACGATGGCGTCCTTGTCCTGCAGGCCGTCGATCGACTTCAGCATCGGTGCGATCGGCTCGATGCCCTGCGCGTTGGCCTTGGCTTCATCCATGCCGGTCGCCCAGAGGTCGCCGATGATCTTCTCCACGCCGGTCGCACCGGCGTGTGCAGCGGCCTGCTCGGCCAACTGCTTCTGCACGGCGGTGGAACGCTCGTCCAGCATCTCGAAGGCGCCCCAACTGGTGCGGTCGCTCGGGATCGCATTGGCGGCCAGCCACTTGCCGTTGGCGTAGCCGGCGAAGTCGGCACAGGCGTTCTTGGTGGTGTCGAGGTCGGCGATCTGGAAGCGGTTGACGCCCGGCAGGGTGCTTTCGTCCAGCTTGAGTTCCAGCGCGTTGGGCGCCTTCGCGGCCGTGTCGGCGGCCGGGGCGGCCTCTTCCTTCTTGGCGCACGCGGCCAGTGCGGCGGCCACGGCGAGCGAAAGCATCAGGATCTGGGGTTTGCGGGCAATCACGGTCTACTCCGGCCCCGGGGAGGGGCAATGGAAAAAAGGAACCCCCGGGCGGGGGCGTGCGGGGACTCTACGCCTGCCCGGATGAGGGCAGGTGTGTCGAAGGTCATGGGTGGCACCACGGAAACCGGTGGTAGGCGCATCGCCTTCAGCCCCGCGGCATCGGCGGTGCAAAAACGGCCGATTTCGCCCCCTGGCAGGCCGCATACTCGTCGCCAGGTGGAGGAGGGAATACCCATGCAGGTCCATTTCCATGGCGCGGCCGGCGAGGTCACCGGCTCGATGCACCTGGTCGAGGCGGCAGGCAAGCGGGTGCTGCTGGATTGCGGCTTGATCCAGGGCAGTCGGGAGGCGGAGGCGCGCAACGCAGAGCCGTTCCCCTTCGATCCGTCGACGCTCGATGCGCTGGTGCTCAGTCACGCCCACATCGATCACATCGGGCGCGTGCCGCTGCTGGTGAAGCGCGGGTTCCGCGGCCCGATCTACACCCAGCAGGCCAGCGCCGAGCTGATGCGGATCATGCTGATGGATGCGGCCTCGCTCTCCGAATCGGAGGCCGAGCGCGCCAATCGACGTCTTCGAAAGGGACAAATCCCGGCCGAACCCCTGTTCGCCGACGATGACGTGCAACAGGCGATGCAGCAGGTGCAGCCACTGCCTTACGACACACGCACGACGATCGTGCCAGGCGTGGATATCGCCTTGCGCGATGCGGGCCATATCCTGGGCTCGGCGATCATCGAACTCTGGGCCGACGGCCGCAAGCTGGTGTTCTCCGGGGATCTCGGCCCGAAAGGCACGCCGATCCTGCGCGATCCTGCCGTGGTGCGGCAGGCCGACCTGCTGCTGATGGAATCCACCTACGGCGACCGCAACCACCGCGACCGCCCGGAGACGGTGCGCGAACTGGGCGACATCTTCGAGCACGCCTGGCGCGACCGCGGCAATGTGCTCATCCCCGCGTTCGCGGTAGGACGCACACAGGAACTGCTGTATTGGTTCGCGCGCAACTGGGATGCGTGGAAGCTCGAGCGCTGGCGGATATTCCTCGACAGTCCGATGGCCGCCAAGGTGGTGAACGTCTACGCGCGCCACCATGGCCTGTTCGACGAAGATGCGCGCCGGGTGTGGTCGCAGTCGCCGAACCCGTTCCGACTGCCGAACCTGCATGTCGCCGAAACCACGCAGCAATCGATGGCGATCAACCAGGTCGAGAACGGCGCGATCATCATCGCCGGCTCCGGCATGGCCAACGGGGGACGTATCCAGCATCACCTGCGTTACAACCTAGGACGCCGCAATGCGCACGTGGTGTTCGTCGGTTACCAGGCCGAAGGCACGCTGGGCCGACGGCTGGTGGATGGCGCGGCGTGGGTTCGCATCCATGGTCGCGACTATCGCGTCAATGCGCAGCGCCACACGGTGGGTGGGCTGTCCGCGCACACCGATCAGCATGGATTGATGGAGTGGTATGGCCAGTTCCAACCTTCGCCACCGCTCGTGCTGGTGCACGGCGAGGACAAAGCCCGCGAAGCGCTCGCCGGTGAGATAGGCGAGCGGCATGGTGCGCCGGTGGAATTGGCGCGTCCGGGAATGACGGTCGACGTTTGAGGTGGCCGGGGGCCGCGGCCCCTACACGCGCGTGGCGGAAATGCCGACGGGTTCGTGTTCGCCGGTATGGCTGAAGCTGCGGTTACGGCCGGTTTGCTTGGCGCGATAGAGCGCGGCGTCGGCGCGGTCGAATACATCCTCCGGGCCGAGGTCGTCCCCGGACTGGAAGGTGTGGATGCCGATGCTGGCGGTGAACGGCGGCGATGCGCTCGCATTCGCGCCATGCGGCTTGCGGCCAAGGTTGGCGAGGTCCACATGGATCGTGGTGGCGATGGTCGCTGCCGCCTGCGCCGAGGTTTCCGGCAGCAGCACGGCGAATTCGTCCCCGCCCAGACGTGCCACGAGATCACGCGGGCGCCGTGCGCGGCTGCGCAACACGCGGCCCAGCGCCTTCAATGCCGCGTCGCCCACGGTATGCCCTTGGGTGTCGTTGAGCTGCTTGAAGTGATCGATGTCCATCACCAACAGCGACAACGGCTGGCCGCTGCGGCGCGCGACGCGCAACTCCTGGTCCAGTGCCTGATCGAAGCGCGAGCGGTTGGCCAAGCCGGTCAGCGCATCGGACTGGGCCTGCTTGTGAGTGCGACGCAGCAGCCGATAGATCCACAGCGACGCGCCCAGCGCGAGCACGAGCAGCGCCGGAACCGGTGAGAACCACGCGTGTCCGTAGCGCAGCAGTACCACCGACAGCACCACCGCACCGGCCATCGTCATCACGGTAGGCAACCACACGCGACGCAGGCCAGGCAGTGCGGACAGCAGCAGCGGCAGCGCCGCGAGCAGTGCGGACAGCAGCGCCTGCCACCCTTCACCCAGCGGCGTGATGGCGGCATCTTTCAACAGCATGTTGAGCAGATTGGCCTGGTAATCCGCTCCACTCATGCCGGCATTGAGCGGCTGTCCGGGCGCGCGCGCGTACTGGCCCATGCCGGTGGCATTCACGCCCACGACGATCCAGTTGCCCCGCAATGTCGAGGGAGGGATGCGCTGGTTGAGCACATCCGTGTAGGAGACGTGCCGGAACGCATTGGGCGGTAAAGCGAACGGAATGCGCACTTCATGGTCGCGCACCCAGTCGTCCTGGGCGGGGGCGGGTGCGTCCGTCGTCACCAGGCGACGGCCTGGCAGCTCCGGCGCGCCGCCGTTGGGCTGATCGAGCTGCAGCAGCGCCAGGGCCAGGGCGGGCCAATGCGGCGACCCCAGGCCGGCACGCAGGTACACGCTGCGCGCCACGCCGTCGTCGTCGAGCACCATCTCCGCGTGGCCCAACGAGGCGGCCGAGGCCGCGAACTCCGGAATCGGCATCAGCTCCACGCTGGCGCCGTTGCGCTGGACGGGCTCGGCGAGCACCGGCAGCACCACGCGGCCGCTGCGGCTGATCGCGCGCGCCAGCAGCGCATCGCCTTCGGGATCGAAGAGCGCCGGTTCAGACAGCAGGATGTTGAAGGCGATGCCCTTGGTCTCCGCCAGACGCAAGCGATCGACCAGTTGCGCATGCACGCGGCGCGACCAGGGCCAGCGGCCGAGTTCGGCCAGGCTCTTCTGGTCGATGTCGACCACGACGATGCGCGGATCCGCTTCGGGCGCCGCGCCGCGGACCAGCCTGTCATAGACCCAGGCATCGGGCGCCGCCGTCAGGCCCGACAGCGTGACCAGTACGGCGAGCGCAGCCGCCCCCACCGCCGTCAGCAGGCGGGGTTTCCACTTGGGCGCGGGCGCAGGGGTGCTCACAGGGTGAGCAGTATGAGCAAGGCCCCCGCCCCAGCGCCAATCTTGCAGAGGCGACAGGGCACTTCGACCACCTGCGGACGGGGGAAGGGGCCTTCGAAGCCGTCGGCGTCGATGGTCTGGGCACGCAGGTACCACGTACCGCTACGCAGGCGGGGCAGGGTGATTTCGGCCTCGCTGACCGTCTCATCCACGGTCACTTCGCGGAAATCCGGCGTCCGCGACATCTGGAAGCGGTAGCGCTGCCCCGGCTGGCCCGCGGGCCAGCGGAACGTCACGTGCCGCCTGTCCCCGGCTTCGGCGGCACTGCCGTCGATGGAGGTGACCTCGGCCAGCGGGCGCAGGGTGAAGGCGACCGCGTCCCCGAACGGCCCCGTCCTGCCGGCGCGGTCCACGCTGCGGATACGCCAGGTGTAGTCGCCCGGCGGCAACTGCGGCAGCGCGGCCGACGTGGCGTCTTCCACGCGGGCGTGCGCGATCGGCTGCGCGAAGCCTGTGGCGCCCGCCACCTCGTAGTCGTAGGCCGCCGCGCCGGGTGCCTGGGTCCAGCTCAACGCAACGTCGGGAGTGCGCACGACGCTGGCCGCCACCGGCGCGATCGAATACGGCGCTTGCAGTAACCCGTCGACCTGCAGCTGCGCCACCGCGTCGCGGCCTTCCAGCCCGCGGACGTCGATGGCACGAACGCGCACGTGGTAACGGCCTTCCTCAAGCGGCGGCAGTGCGTAGCCGGGCGTGTCGACCAAGGTGTCCACCTGGAGGCTGTCGAAACGCACGTGTTCGCTGATCTGGACGCGGTACTGCCGCGCGCCCGCCACGGCCGGCCAGGTCAGCGGTGCACGGGTCACCTGCGGAGCGGGCACGAGCCCTGACAGGTCCGGTGCGGCCAACAAGGCGACCGGTGTCACCCCGGGCTGATCGGGCGCCACCACGGCGCCATAGCCGCGTCGCACCAGAGCACTCTTTGCACCGGCGCTGACCGCCACCCGTCCCTCCAGTACCTCGGTCTGTGTGCCTGTCGCATCGGCCTCCACGCGGAAGCGGGTACCACGCACGGCGGACGATGCGCTCGGCGTATCGACGATGAAGTTCGCGGCAGGACCGCGCAGGTGGCGTACATCGTTGCCGATGCGTCCGCGGCGCAGGCGCAGGCGCGTGTCGGCGATACCGGAACGACCAAGACGTGTCAGCCGCTCCAGGAGCAACTCGCTGTCGCCGAGCAGCAGCAGGCGCGAACCATCGGCGAACTGCAGGCTCAGGGTCGCTTCAGGCGACGTTTTCACGACGGCGCCACTGCCAAGCGACATGCCGGCCGTCACGGGCGCGGCGCGGCCGGCGGTCGCCCGCGCCTCGGCGTCGCCCCGCACCGCCACGACCTTGGCGCGCGCAGGCTGGCGATGCAGCCACCGGACGGGGATGCGCAACGTGCTGCCGGGTGCGAGTTGGTAGGGGTCGGCGACGCGGTTGTGTTCCTGCAAGCGCTGCCACGGCACGGACGGCGTCAGGTATTCACCCGCGACATCCCACAACGTGTCGCCAGGACGGACGCGGTATGTCCATTCCTGGGCTTTTGCCGGGCACACCAGGGCAAGCAGGAACACCAGTCCCCACGCTTGCCACCCGTTCCGTTGGGTCGCTTCCCTCTGCATTGATGTCCCCCGCTGTCACAAAAGTGTTGCGTCGGTCACAATTGTAGAAGAAACGTTGCAGGCGACTGGCCGACAGACGGCCTTTCTCACGTCACATTAGTCCTGATCGTGCGGGTCGTCCCATGTCAGGGCGTCGCGCCCCACAGCGCCGCGATCCGGCGTGCCAGCGAATAGGGTTCCGGTTCGTTCCGATTGGTCAGCACGATCACCGTCAAACGGCGGTCGGGAAAGCGCAGCAGCACGTTGCGGAAACCGATGCTCTCGCCCGAATGCCAATGCATCCTGCCCTGTAGTCGCCATCCGAAACCGTAATGCGCCACGTCCGCCTCCGGGGTCGACGTGCTGGGGTGCACTGCCAAGGCCCGCGAGGAAGAGGAGAGCAGGCGATCGTCGTACCAGGCAGCGTCCCACCGTGCCAGGTCGATCAGCGAGGAATAGATGCCGCCATCGCCGAGCACCGCACTGGTCGTGCTCTGATCGGTGCGCTGCCAGCGTCCCTGCAGGAAGCTGTATCCGTACGCACGCGATGCGACGGTGGGGCCCTCGTCTTCTCGCGCAAGCGTCTGCGTCATGCCGAGCGGCAGGAACACGCGTGTCTGCAGGAACTCGGCATAGCGCTTGCCGGATGCCCGCTCCACCACCAGCGCCAGCAATGCGTAGCCACTGTTGCTGTAGCGGTAGTCGCTGCCGGGAGAGAAGTAGAGGCGCTCCGTGCGTTCGAGCAGGCGCAGGACATCGGCGTCGTGCACTTGCGCCGTCTGTTCTTCCGGAACGAGGTCTTCGTAATCGATCAGGCCCGAGGTGTGGCTCAACAGGTGGCGCAGGGTCACGGCGTCCGCGGACGACGGCAAGGTAGGCAACCAGCGTCGCACCGGGTCATCGAGGCTGAGGGCGCCGTCCTCCACGAGCAGCAGCACGCACGCAGCGGTGAACTGCTTGCTGATGGACGCGAGCCGGTACTGCGTGGAAGGCGTGGCAGCGCGGCCGGTTTCGCGCTCGGCCATACCGTAGCTGCGTTCGAACGCGGGCTTCCCGTCCTCCAGCACCAGCACGGATGCCCCCGGCGCGTCGCCGTCGTAGTCGCGCATCCATGTGTCGATCGTGACAGCGCGCGATGCGGTGCCTGTGTCACCCGTGACCATCAGCATCACCCCCAGCGCAAAAGCGATTTTCATTGCCATCCCCGTGATGGAGCGAAGGAAGCCTGGTGCAGGTCGAGAGGATCAGTCTGCCGCAGCTTCGTCGCGCAGCGCCTGTTCGCGCTCGCGTCCCAGGTAGAGGCGGATGCCGTGGCGCATCAGGTACAGCAGCGGGATCAGGGCGATGGCCGCGAGCATCTTGTAGGCGTAGTTCACCGTGCTGACCGCCAGGAACAGCGATGTGGGCCACTTCTGCGGCCCCAGCACGAAGGCGATGTAGATCACCACGAAGCTGTCCACCAGCTGCGAGATCGCGGTGGAGCCGGTGGCGCGCAGCCACACCCAGCGTTCGCCGGTAGCCTCGCGGATGCGATGGAATACCGAGACGTCGATCAGTTGGCCGACCAGGAAGGCCACCACCGAGCCGGCGATCGTCCACATGCCCTGCCCGAAGATCGCGGCGAACGCCTTCTGGTAATCCGGCACGCCTTGCGCCTGCGCCGCTTCCACCCACCACCCTGCCGGCGCCAGTGCGATGGCAGCGAAGGCGAACAAAAAGCCGTAGACGATCAACGCTACCGCCAGCCATGAGATGAAGCGCACGCCGCGCTTGCCGAAGAACTCGTTGATGGTGTCCGTCAGGACGAACACGAACGGCCACAGCAGCGTACCGGCGGTGAAGCTGAGCGAGCCCGTCTGGCCGAACAGGTTCCACTCCAGCGGTGCGATGCCGAGCGTGTCTTCGAGTGCGAAGATCTTGACGCCGATGAACTCGGCCAGCACCGCGTTGGCGCAGAACACCGCCGCCAGCACGATGAAGAGGCGGACCGCGCGATCATCCAGCGTGCGCGGTGCGTTCATCGGTCAGCGCTCCCCGGCGCGGGTAAAGGGCATGGTTTCCGGCGCCACGGCGCCGCCGGAGATGATGAAGCTCATCGCCTGGTCCACGGTCCAGTCGGTGGGCGTGAGCAGTTCGACGGGCACGATCTCCAGGTACCCGGAGGTCGGATTCGGCGTGGTGGGAACATAGACCGCCGCCAGTTCGCGGCCACTGCCTTCCTCGCGAATCACGCGCGTCACCAGGCCGACCGATTTCATGTCCCGGTGCGGGAAGTCGATCAGCACCACGCGCTGCGTGCTGCCCGGCTTGGTCTCGAGCATGTCCAGCAGCTTGCGCGCGCTGGTGTAGATGACGTTCGCCAGGGGAACCCGCGCGATCAGCGCCTCGAACCAGCTCAGCAACCGTTGGCCGACGACGCGACGCGTGAGCGCGCCGACCGCGAGGATCACGAACAGCGTGGCGACCATCGCGATGGTGTTTTGCACCCATAGGCCGTTGAACCAGCCCAGCGACTGCGGGAACGTGGCCGCGATCCGATGCGACAGCGGTTCCACCCACGGCTTGCTGATGTCCGAAAGCAGGACGAAAACGAACTTGACGACGACCCAGGTCAGCCAGATGGGCAACAGGGTGAGCAAGCCGGTGATGAAGAGCTTCTGCACCGAGGCGCGGTGCTGCGGATGGTCGGGGGGCATGGGCCTATTGTAGGCCGCCGCACGGTTGGGGCTGTAGCGCCATCCGTGGAACGCCGTGACGCCGTCCGGGGCTCAACCGGTCGTCGTGCGTGCCTCGGGCTTCAGGCGCACGTAGATCTGCTTGCGCACCCGGGCGACGACTTCGTTCTGGGCATTGAAGACGTCCGCGGGCATCCAGCGCAGGTGCTTCTGACCGTTGGCCGCTTCGGCGCGGATCTCCTGCAGCACGCGCTCGTCCAGGCGGAATTCGGCGTGCAGCGTGCCCTTGCCGGGTTTCACGAACTCGATCTCGGCGGCCTTGTCCCAGACGTAGTAGTCCGGCCCCAGGCGCTCCTTGGCCAGGATCATCCAGAACGGATCGGTCATGGCGAACAGGCTGCCGCCGAAATGGGTGCCCACGTAGTTGCGGTTCCAAGGCCGCATGCGCAGCTCCACGCGCGCGAAGCTCCAGTCGTGGGCCATTTCGGTGACATGGATGCCGCTGAGAAGGAACGGCGGCCAAACATTGAAGATGTGCCGCAGGGTAGAGGGCTTCATGGGTACTGCACGTGCAAGGGTCGGTACGAAGGGTTTCGGTGATCAGAACAGCAGGGAGGACATCTTCCGGCGGTACTGGCTGACGAGCGCGTCGTCTTCGATCACCCGGAACGCATCGATCAGGCTCTTGCGGGCAAGTCCGTCCTCGTAGGCGCGATCCCGCTTCAGCATCTCGAGGAAGTGTTCGAGGGCCGGTTCGGAATCGCCGGCGACCAGCGCATGCACGCCCAGCAGGTGGCGTGCGCGCAGGTCGTCCGGGTTGGCCTGGACGGCAGTGCGCAGGGCTTCGAGCGGCGGCGCGTCCTTCAGCGCCGCGGCGAAGCCCAGTCGCGCGCGCGCCTTCACGGCGCGATCGTCGGTGGCCAGATTGGCCGGCAACGCGTCCAGCAGGCGCTCGGCCTCGGGCGCTTCACCGGTCTTCAGCAGTGCGAGGACCAGGTCCAGCTTGAGCTCGTCCTTGTCCGGCTCGGCACTGACGGCCTCCCGCAGCGCGGCGACCTGGGCATGAGGATCCAGGGGTGCCGGTTCTTCTTCGGCGGGCGCGCCTTCGGCCGGCACGACGCCATGCGACGCGAGGAATTCGCGCAACTGGCCTTCCGGCAGGGCGCCGGGAAAGCCATCCACGATCTGACCGCCCTTGACGAGGAACACGGTCGGGACGGACCGGATCTGGAACGCCGCCGCGATCTGCTGCTCCTTGTCGACATCGACCTTAGCCAGCACGAAGGCGCCGTTGTACTCGCCGGCCAGCTTCTCGAGGATCGGCCCCAGGGTCTTGCACGGACCGCACCAGGTGGCCCAGAAATCCACCAGCACCGGTACGTCCAGCGACTTGCGCAGGACCTCGTCCTCGAAGGTCTCGGTGGTGGCGTCGAAAACGTGGGGCAGCTCGCTCATCGGGCAGGTTCGTGGCTACGGGGGGTCGCGTTCACATGGTGGCGCGGGCCGCAGGATACAAGGAGATGTAAAAAGCATTTGACATTCTTTGGCTGAAATGTAATGTTTGATTTACATATTGTCTGGTGGAGAACACGTCATGGCATGGCAGCGGGGCAGGTGGTTCGGATTGCTCGTGCTTGGGCTGCTCGCGTTCTGGGCATTGCTGGCGGGTCCATCGACCCTGATGGGGTTCGACCTGGGCAAGGCCGGCACCGCAACGCTGGTGCTGGTGGCGTGGGCGGCGTTGTACGGTATTTCCCGGATGCCCCAAGGCGAGGCGGAGCGCGGGCTCTCGCCAGGCGAATGGCGGGCATGGATCGGCGTGGCGTTCATGCTGGCGGCGACGGGCTATTTCCTCGTCCACGCGGATGTCTTCGCTGCCGCGCCTTGGCGGGAGAACCCGGATGCTGCGGCGGTGGGGCGCAATCTCGTGCTGTTGCTGGTGGCCTGGAGTGTGTTGTCCGGCATGCTCGGCGCGCGTTGGAAGGGACGCGTGCAGGAGGACGAGCGCGACCGCGACATAGAAAAGCAGGCCGCGGGCTGGGGGCGTGGCGCGCTGGTCGCCTGCATCGTCGGGCTGGCCCTGATGCTGGCGTTCTCGCCGCCCGACCGTCTGGCGTGGGCCACGCATTTCATGATCGCGAACCTGCTGGTGTTCGCGCTGATGTGGGGCTGGCTGTGCGAATACTTCGCCACGGCGGTGCTGTACTGGCGTGACCGGCGCGTCACCGCATGAGCGGCACCCCCATCGCCAACGACATCCGTCGCCTGCGTTTCGAACATGGCGAAATGACCCAGCAGGCGCTGGCCGATGCCTGTGGAGTGACGCGCCAGACCATCATCGCGCTGGAGGCAGGTCGGTACGCGCCGTCGCTCGAGCTGGCCTTCCGCATCGCCCGCGCTTTCGGCGTGGGCGTGGAGGAGGTTTTCCGGTGGCAACCTATGGCATAGGGCGCCAACCAGGGGCTCTGCTAAGGTCGCGCGGCGGCATCGGCCGCATCATCGATCAGACCGGAGGCTGTGATGGGCGTGCGTCGTTTTGTGCTGGGCATGATGCTGGCGGGGGCCGTGATCGGCCAAGCGCTGGCGAAGGACGAAATCCAGGCATCGGCGGAGGTGAATCCGCCCCCGGCGGAAGCACTGGCCGCGTTCGATCGCTACGAGCTCAAGCCTGCCACGCTCTCCGACGCGTACGCCGGGCACAAGGCCAACCAGGAGGCGCTGGCCTCGTTCCAGCGCAACCTCGATGAACGCGTCGGTGCCTGGGTGGCCCAACGCAACGCAGCGGCGGCCACGCATACGCCGGTCCGCACGCTGGTGGTCGAACCCCGCATCGAGAAGATCCGCTTCATCAGCGGCGGCGCGCGTTTCTGGGCCGGCGCGCTCGCCGGCAGCTCGCGGATCCTGGTGACCATGAAGCTTACCGACGCGGCGACCGGCCAGGTCGTCGCCACGCCCGAGTTCTACCAGCACGCGAAGGGCATGGCGGGCGCTTGGACCTTCGGCGCGGCGGACAACAGCATGCTGGTGCGCAGCGCCTCGCTCGCGCTGGACTATCTGAAGGACAACCAGGCGACCGCACAGGGCGGCCGGACCGGCTGGGAAAAGGAATGAAGCCGCGGCGTTAACATGGACATCCGAGCGGGCAGGCCACGACGGCCTGCCCGCGTTGTTTCCGCCTTGGTAGCCCTTCGCATGTCGCCTTTTCTCTCCCGCCTGCTGCCCTGGAACGGCGCGATTGCCGCCTGCGTCTTTACCTTCGCCGTGCTCGGTTTTGGCTTGGCGTTGTCCGGGTATTCGCAGGTCTGGCACCCGGTCGCGGTACTGGGTGCGAAAGGCGTGCCGCACGCACCCGGCTTCAATCTGCTCGGGTTCGTGCTCACCGGTGTGCTCGCTGCCATCGTGGCCCTGGACCTGCGCCATCGCTTGCCTGCCGACGCGGGCTGGCCGGCCCGCGTGGGTGCGCAGTTCCTGCTGTTGTCCGCCTTGGGTTTCATCAGCCTGGGCGTGCTTCCTCTGGACCCGGACGACCTGCACAACAACGCCAGCAGCCTGCATGCGACGGCGTGGCTGCTTTGGTGGGTGGCGTTCGTGCCAGGCGCCATGCTGTTCGCCTTCGGCATGCGGCGGCGGGGTGGTTGGCGTCCCACCGTGACGGCGAGTGCGGTCGCCGCGATGGTCGTGCTGTTCAGTGCGCTGATCGCGGTTGCGCTGATGCCGGCGGGCATCGCGCAGCGGTTGGGTTACGCCGCGTGGCTCGGCTGGCTGTGCGTTGCGTCGCGCTTCGGGAGGTGAATGCCTCCGGAGCGCGAGCATGACCTGATTCCGGCCTTTCCACTCTAGGGCGCGCTGCGGCGCGTTCGCCATCGCGTCATCGGGCGGGAGCGTCGAGGCGCGGCTGGCGATAGACCTTGCCGTCCTTCATCACGAAGTCGACCTTCAGCACGGCGTTGATGTCGTCCACCGGGTTCCCCGGCACGGCGACGATGTCCGCACGCTTGCCGGCTTCGATCACGCCCTGGTCGTCCACGCCCAATACCTCCGCCGCACGGATCGTCGCCGCCTGCAGGGCGTAAGCGGCCGGCATGCCGGCCTCGACCATGTAGACGAACTCGCGCGCGTTGTCGCCGTGCGGCCCCACGCCCATGTCCGTGCCGAACGCGATCTTCACGCCGTTGCGGTAGGCGTTGCCCGCGGTTTCCTGGATCAGTGCACCGATGCGCTGGGCCTTCGGCCGCACCACGGCGGGGAAGTAGCCATCGATCTTCGCCTTCTCGGCGACAAAGCGGCCGGCCGAGATCGTCGGCACGTACCAGGTGCCGTGCTGCTTCATCAGCCGCATCACCTCGTCGTCCATGTAGGTGCCGTGCTCGATGCTGGTCACGCCACCCAGGATGGCGCGCTTCATGCCTTCCTTGCCGTGCGCGTGCGCCGCGACGCGGAAGCCGTAGTCGCGCGCGGTGTCGACGATCGCCTTGACTTCCTCGACGGTGAACTGCGGTGCGTCGCCGGACTTGGCGTAGCTCAGGACGCCGCCGGTGGCGGTGATCTTGATGACGTCGCTGCCGTCCTTGTAGCGCTGGCGCACGGCCTGGCGGGCGTCGTCGATGGAGTTGATGACGCCTTCGGTCGGTCCCGGCGGGCCCATCAGGTGCGCCAGATGGGTGTTGAAGCCGTTGGTGGGGTCTGCGTGGCCGCCGGTGGTGGCGATGGAGGTGCCGGCGGCGAAGATGCGCGGGCCCTTCACGGTGCCCTGGTTCACGGCGTCACGCAGGTGCAGCGTCACCTCGCCCCCCAGGTCGCGCACGCTGGTGAAGCCGGCCATCAGCGTCTTCTCGGCGTAGCCCACCGACCGGTAGGCGAAATCCACCGGATCCAGGCGGAATCCCTCCGAATAGCTCTGCGGGCTGGATTCGCCGTCCAGATGGACGTGCAGGTCGGTCCAGCCCGGTGTGCAGGTGTGATCCGCCAGGACGATCGATTCGGCATCGGACAGCTTGGCGCGGCCGGGGATGACCTCGGCGATCCGGCCGTCGCGGACCAGGATGGTGTGCTCACCCAGGACCTTGCCGCTGCGGGCATCGAACACCCGTTCGCAATGCAGGGCCAGCGTCGCCGGCGCAGCCGGTTCGGCAGCCCTCGCGGTCATGCAGGCGGGCAGGCCGCAAGCGGCCATGGCGAGGGCAAGGACGGTTTTGTTCATCTGGGATCCCCTGTTTCGACCCCGTCATGCTAACCGGTGGCATGGCGGGTCATGGTGCGCTGCGGTACCCTTGGCGGCTTTGCCGTAGCCGTCTCCGCACGCCGCCATGTCCACTGCCGCCGAACCCGTTTCCTACGATCCGAAATCCGTCGAGTCCCAGGCCCAGTCCTTCTGGGAGGCCCGGCGCGCCTTCGAGGTCGACGAGCGTTCGGACAAACCGAAGTACTACTGCCTCTCGATGCTGCCGTATCCGTCGGGTGCGCTGCACATGGGCCATGTGCGCAACTACACGATCGGCGACGTGATCAGCCGCTACAAGCGCATGACCGGCCACAACGTGCTGCAGCCGATGGGCTGGGACGCGTTTGGCCTGCCGGCCGAGAACGCCGCGATCAAGAACAAGACCGCGCCGGCCAAGTGGACCTACGCCAACATCGACCACATGCGCAGCCAGCTGAAATCGCTGGGCTACGCGATCGACTGGTCGCGCGAGTTCGCCACCTGCCGGCCGGACTACTACGTGCACGAGCAGCGCATGTTCACGCGCCTGCTGCGCAAGGGCCTGGCTTACCGCAAGAACTCGGTGGTGAACTGGGATCCGGTCGACCAGACCGTGCTGGCCAACGAGCAGGTGATAGATGGCCGCGGCTGGCGCAGCGGCGCCGTGGTCGAGAAGCGCGAGATCCCGCAGTGGTTCCTGCGCATCACCGACTACGCGCAGGAACTGCTGGACGGCCTGGATGACCTGCCGGGCTGGCCCGATGCCGTGAAGACCATGCAGCGCAACTGGATCGGCCGGTCGGAAGGCCTGGAGATCCAGTTCGCCGTCGACGGCCACGAGCCGCTGACCGTCTTCACCACGCGTCCTGACACGTTGATGGGCGTGACGTTCGTGTCGATTGCGGGCGAGCACGCGCTGGCGCAGAAGGCCGCCGCGTCGAATCCGACGCTGGCCGCGTTCCTGGCCGAACTCAAGCAGGGTGGTGTGTCCGAAGCCGAACTGGAGACCCAGGAAAAGCGCGGCATGGATACCGGCCTGGTGGCCGTGCATCCGGTCACCGGCGACCGGATCCCGGTGTGGGTCGCCAACTTCGTGCTGATGGGCTATGGCACCGGCGCGGTGATGGCCGTGCCGGGACACGACGAGCGCGATTTCGAATTCGCCACCAAGTACGCCTTGCCGATCCGCCAGGTGATCGCGCTGAAGGCGCCGAAAAACGACGAAGAGAAGACCTACGACGCCACCACGTGGCGCGACTGGTACGGCGACAAGACCCGCGATGATCTGGAACTGGTCAATTCCGGCGAATTCGATGGCCTGGACTACCGCGGTGCCTTCGAAGCGCTGGCCGAGCGCTTCGAGCGCAAGGGCCAGGGCCAGCGCCGGGTGAACTACCGCCTGCGCGACTGGGGCGTCAGCCGCCAGCGTTACTGGGGCTGCCCGATCCCGGTGATCTACTGCGACGCCTGCGGCGCGGTGCCGGTGCCGGACTCGGACCTGCCCGTCGTGCTGCCGGAAAACGTCACCCTGGACGGCGTCAAGTCGCCGATCAAGGCCGACCCGGAATGGCGCAAGACGAAGTGTCCGCAGTGCGGTGCCGCCGCCGAGCGCGAGACCGACACTTTCGACACCTTCATGGAGTCGAGCTGGTACTACGCGCGCTACACCTCGCCCGGCGCGAAGGACATGGTCGACAAGCGCGGCAACTACTGGCTGCCGGTCGACCAGTACATCGGCGGTATCGAGCACGCGATCCTGCACCTGATGTACTTCCGCTTCTACCACAAGCTCCTGCGCGACGCGCGGCTGGTGGACAGCGACGAGCCGGCCACGAACCTGCTGACGCAGGGCATGGTGATCGCCGAGACGTTCTACCGCGACAACGCCGATGGTTCGAAGGATTGGATCAACCCGATCGACGTGGAAGTGCAGCGCGACGAGAAAGCGCGCGTGGTCGGTGCCACGCTGAAGGCCGACGGCCAGCCCGTGAAGATCGGCGCGGTCGAGAAGATGTCGAAGTCGAAGAACAACGGCGTCGATCCGCAATCGATGGTCGACAAGTTCGGTGCGGATACCGTCCGCCTGTTCTCGATGTTCGCCGCACCGCCCGAGCAGTCGCTGGAGTGGAACGAGGCGGGCGTGGAAGGCATGGCGCGCTTCCTGCGCCGCCTGTGGACGCAGGTGCAGCGACACGCGGATGAAAGCCGCGCCGCCGATGGCGCTGCGCCCGCCGTGGACGCCGCCGCGCTGACCGCCGAGCAGAAGGCGGTGCGCCGCAAGACCCACGAGACCATCGACAAGGTCGGCAACGACTACGGCAAGCGCCACAGCTTCAACACCGCCATCGCGGCGGTGATGGAGTTGTCGAACGCGCTGGGCAAGTTCGAAGATGCGACGCCACAGGGCCGCGCCGTACGCCAGGAAGCGCTGGAGTCGGCGGTGCTGCTGCTCAACCCGATCACCCCGCACGCCAGCCATGCGTTGTGGCAGGCGCTGGGCCATGCCGAGACGTTGATCGAGGATGAACCGTTCCCGCAGGTCGACAGCGATGCGCTGGTGCGCGATACGGTGACGCTGGCGGTGCAGGTCAACGGCAAGCTGCGCGGCACCATCGACGTGGCCGCGGATACGCCGCGCGACCTGATCGAGTCGCTGGCCAAGGCCGAGCCGAACACGGCCAAGTTCCTGGACGGCCTGGCGATCCGCAAGGTCATCGTGGTGCCGGGCAAGATCGTCAATATCGTCGCGGGCTGAGGATGGGCGCCGGCGGCGCCTTGCCTCCATGTTCACCTGCGGGCGGGCTACGCTATTGCCGCCCATGACGGCCTCGTCCAGACTTCGCCCATGACCCGATTCCGCCTGCCGTTGCTCCTCGCCGCCCTGTTACTGCTGGCCGGCTGTGGCTTCCACCTGCGCAACCAGATCGCGCTGCCGGCCGATCTGGGGCCGGTCAGGGTGGTGGGCGCATCGACCTCCTACAGCGCGCTGGCCACCAGCCTCTCGCGCGGCCTGCAGGCCGCCGGCGCGACGCTCGCGGCGCCAGTCGGCGAAGACGAAGATCCTGCTGCCGGCGAACAGGTCGCCACGCTGCGGATCACGTCCGAGCGGTGGGGCGACCTCCCGATCGCGGTCGACCAGTTCGGCCGCGCACAGGAATTCAGCCTGCGCTATGCGGTCGTATTCGCCTTCACCAGGGCGGACGGAACCGATCTGGTGCCGCAGCAGGTGGTGGAACTGTCGCGCGACTACGTCTCGCCGCCGCAGGACGCGACCGGAACGACCACCGAGCGTGAAGTGTTGGCCGAAGAGCTGCGCCGCGAGATGGCGGCGTCCATCCTGCGGCGCGTCGATGGCGTGGTGCGTTCCGGCCCGGTAAACACGGCGCCCTGATGGAGCTCAAGCCGGAACAGCTGGCCGCGCGTGGCGCGTCCGAGCCGTTGCATCCGGTCTACCTGATCGCGGGCCCCGAGATCCTGCGTGTGCTCGAAGCCGCCGACGCGGTGCGCGCGCAGGCGCGCGCGCAGGGCATCGGCGAGCGTGAGGTGTTCGATGCCGACGGCCGCGATTTCGACTGGGGCCAATTGGACGCCAGTTTCAACGCGCCCAGCCTGTTCAGTGCGCGGCGACTGGTGGAAGTGCGCCTGCCGGGTGGAAAACCGGGCAAGGAGGGCGGCGAGGTCATCTCCGCGTTCTGCGCCAATCCGCCGCCGGATGTGGTGCTGCTGATCACTGCCGGCGAATGGGGCAAGGCCTACCAGGGCAAGTGGAGCGATGCCATCGCGCGGGTCGGCGTGATCGCCGTTGCATGGGCGATCAAACCGCATGAATTGCCGGGCTGGATCGAGAGCCGCTTGCGTAGCAAGGGTCTTCGCGCCGAACGCGATGCCGTGCAGTTGCTGGCCGAACGCGTCGAAGGCAACCTGCTCGCCGCCGCGCAGGAGATCGACAAGCTCGCGTTGCTCAGCGACGGACAGACACTCGATGCCGACCGCATGGAGGCGCTGGTCGCCAACGCCGCGCGCTACGACGTATTCCGCCTGACCGATGCCGTCCTCGCAGGCCAGGGCGCACAGGTCTCGCGCATCCTCGACGGCCTGCGTGCCGAAGGCGATGTGGTCGCCGGCCTGATGCCGATGATCGTCAAGGAGCTGCTCCGTACCGCTGCGCTGGCGCGCGTGCAGGCCGCTGGAGGCAATCTCGCCGCCGAGATGAAGGCGCAGGGCATCTGGGAAGCGAAACAGGCGCCGTTCAAGCGCGCGCTGCAGCGGCATGCCTCGCCCGCGCGCTGGGACCGTTTCGTCGCCGAGGCCTCGAAGATCGATCGCACCGCGAAAGGGCGCGGCGAGGGCGATGCCTGGGTGGCGCTGGAGCGCTTGCTGCTGGCCATTGCCGAGGCCAAGGCCGTGCGGTTGTTGGTGGCCTGACGGGCGCGCCGGATGCTGCAGCTCTTCTACGGTGGCACGTTCGACCCCATCCATAACGGACACCTGGCCATCGCGCGCGCCGCGCGCGACGAATTGCAGGTACCGGTACGCCTGATGCCTGCCGCGGACCCGCCGCATCGCGCGCCGCCGGGTGCAAGCGCGCAGCAGCGAGCGCGCCTGCTCGACCTTGCGGTGGAAGACGAACCCGGCCTCTGCGTGGACCGGCGTGAGCTTTTCAGAGCCGAACGCATGCCGGAGGCCCGCTCCTACACCGTCGATACGCTGCACGAACTGCGTGCCGAACAGGGCGACGCGGTGCCGCTGGCCCTGTTGATCGGGGCGGACAGCCTGCTGGGCTTGCCGGCCTGGCGGGAATGGCGGTCATTGTTCGAACTGGCGCACTTCGTCGTGGCCGACCGGCCGGGAAGCCCATTGGACGACGGTCTGCCCCCCGAACTCAGCGCTGCGCTTTCATCGCGTTGGACGTCCTCGCCAGAAGCGTTGGGCAGCAGGCCATCCGGCCTGCTGTATCGGTTGAGCCATCCGCTGCAGCCGGAGTCGGCTACCGAGATCCGCCGCCGGATCGCGGCGGGGGACGCCTGGCGGCACCTGGTCCCCGAGCGCGTGGCGGAGGCCATCGCCGACGAAAGGCTTTACCTGGAAGGGGCCGCCACGCCGGGTCCGCTATAATCCCGTCCGTACCTCCGGAGCCACCAAGCCTTTGTCCAGCCAAGCCCACGTCATCAAGACCCGCCTGCCCAGCCCGCCCCCGGCCCTGCCGGACCTGCTCGCCACGGTGCATGCCGCGGTCCAGGAGCTGAAAGCCAAGGATGTCGTCGAAATCGACGTGCGCGGCAAGTCCAGCGTCGCCGACTACCTCGTCATCGCCTCCGGCACGTCGACGCGCCACGTGAAGTCGATCGCCGACGAAGTGGTGAAGTTCGCCAAGAAGCTGGATGTCATGCCGCTGGGCGTGGAGGGCGAGCGCGAGGCCGAATGGGTGCTCGTGGACCTGGGCGACGTCATCGTCCACGTCATGCTGCCCCGCGTGCGCGAGTTCTACGCGCTGGAACGCCTGTGGACGGTCGGCGACCAGCCACCGGAAGACATCGAGACCGCCGGCGAATCGCGTCTTTGAGCGATGCGTCCGAACGTCGTCGCGAAGGCGCCCGAGGGCGCCTTCGTCGTTTCCGGCGCCCGCTATGATGACACCATGAAATGCCGTCTCATCGCCACCGGCGAGCGCGCGCCCAGCTGGGTCGCCCAGGGCTTCGCCGAATACCAGAAGCGGTTGTCGCACTGGCTGCCGTTCGAGCTCGTCGAAATCGAGCCGGGACTGCGCGGCAAAGGCCGAGATCCGCAACGCGCGATCGAGGACGAAGGCAAGCGCGTGCTCGCGGCGCTGCCGAAGAACGCCCACATCGTCGCGCTGGAAGTCACCGGTAAACCTTATTCGTCGGAACAGCTCGCGCAGCGGCTGGAACACTGGCGCACGCTGGGGCGCGACATCGCGTTGCTGATCGGTGGACCGGAGGGCCATGCGCCCGATGTGGTCGCCGCGGCACACGAAAAGTGGTCGCTCAGTCCGCTGACGCTGCCGCACATGCTGGTACGGCTGGTGGTGGCCGAACAGGTATATCGCGCGGCCGCCATGCTCGCCAACCATCCTTACCACCGCGCCTGAATCCATCGGCGCAAACAGAAAGCCCGCCTTCCGGCGGGCTTTCTTCTTTCACAGGCGACGCATCACTGAAGGCTGAAGGCGATCGGCACCAGGCCGTAAGCTTGCACCGCCTGCCCGTTCTGCATGGCGGGCTTGAAACGCCAGGACTTCAGCACGTGCTGGAGCGCCGCCTTGTCCAGGTTGCGGTTGCCGCTGCTGGTCTCGACCGTCACGCTGACCGGCGAGCCATCGACATCGACCAGCACGCGCAGCATCACCGTGCCCTGCACGCCGTTGCGCAGTTCGTTGATCGGGTAGCGCGGTGAGGTGGCACGGACGTATTCCAGCGTCGCCGAGGGCAGTGGGCCGGTGACAACGGGGCCGCTGATGTCGCCGGAATCGACCACGGCATGCTCGACGGCGGGCAGGTTGCCGCCCTCGACGATCACGGGTGTATCGACGACCGGTGCGATCGTGGTGGGCGTCGGCGTGACCATCGGCTTCGGCTCGACGCGTTTGACGATCTGCTGCTCCTTGATCTCGACGACCTCGGGCGGGGGCGGATCTTTCTCGATCCACCGGACCACGGGTTTGGGATCTGCCACGGCCTGCAACTGCGGCGCGGCCATGGGGGCGAGCAACATCAGGAGGGCGACCGCGTGGACCGCGATGGCGGCGGCGAAGGCGGCAATACGACCGAAATCGATGCGGTTGTCGGAACCGTGGGGTAGTGCGCGAACCATGATCCACCTCCTGAGGGCTGTGAACGGAACAACGCTCGGCCGCGAAGAGTGGGGTTGCAACGTCCCCGCGCCGCAAGCCCAGACTGTACTCCGCCGCACGTTGGCTGCAAGAGGGGAGGGCTTCGACCTTGGGCGTAGGCCGGGGGACCCGCCCCAACGAAAACGGCGCCCCGGAGGGCGCCGTCTGGGTTGTTGCGTGACCGGGCTTACCTGCCCAGTTCGAACACCACGTCCAGATTGACCGAGACGGTGGTTTCGCCCGGCGAGACCGGCGGCGCGCCGCTGGCGTCGCGGGCTTCCATCTTGGCCATCGCCATCATCGGGACCGGGCGGAAACCGCCGTTGCCCTCGGAGATGCTGACGATCCGGCGCACTTTCAGGCCCAGCGATTTCGCATAGGTCTCGGCACGGCCCTGGGCCTTCTTCAGCGCGGCCAGGCGGGCTTCGTCGTAGACCGGTTCCGGGTTGTCGATCTCGAAGCTCGGGCCGTTGATCTGGTTGGCGCCCACGCCGGCCAGCGCATCCAGCACCTTGCCCAGCTTGGCGATGTCGCGGACCTTCACGCTGACCGTGTTGTTGGCCTGGTAGCCGGTGATCTTCGGGGCCTCGTTCTCGGCGTAGCGGTACTGCGGATTGAGGCTGATCCCGCTGGTCTGCACGTCCTTGTCGGCGATGCCGGCGGCCTTGATGGCCGCGACCACCTTCGCCATCTGCTCGCTGTTCTGGCGCATGGCGGTATTGCCGTCCACGGCCTGGGTGACGACGCCCGCGGAGATCGTCGCGATGTCCGGCACGCGCGAGGCCTCGGCCTGAGCGGACACGTTGAGCAGGGTGCCGTCGGATGGGATCGCGTAGGCGGGGGCGGTCTGGGCGTGGCTGGTCATGGCGGCAGTGGTTCCCAGGGACAGGGTGAGGGCGAGCAGCAGCGGGCGGATCAGGGGCAGACGCATGGGATCTCCTTTTCGTGATTCGGGTGATGGAGCACCCGGTCGTCGTCGACGCGCAAGGGTGTTCACGATGACATGAACGGGTCGTGATCTACGGCAGGGTTAGGCATGTCGGCCCCGCATCAGGACCCATTCAGTCAGGTGCCGCGGGTTATTCTTCTTCGATGCTCTACCTGGCCTCCCAATCCCCCCGCCGCGCCGAACTGCTGACCCGCCTGGGCTTCGTGTTCGGGCGGATCGATCTCGACATCCCCGAACACCGCCAGCCCGGCGAACCGGCCACCGACTACGTACGCCGCGTCGCCCGTGAGAAGTCCGGTGCCGGCCTGCTGAAGGTCGTGGCCACGCCCGGCGCGGTCGTGCTGGGGGCGGACACCGAGGTCATCCTGGGCGACGAGGTGTTCGGCAAGCCTGCCGACGAAGCCGAGGCTGCCGCCATGCTGCGCCGGCTCTCCGGCCGCACCCACCAGGCTGTCTCGGCGGTATCGGTGGTCAGCGCCGGCCGCGAAGCGCAGGCCCTGGTGGTCACCGAGGTCAGCTTCGCCGAGCTCGACGATGCCGAGATCGCGGCGTACGTCGCCAGCGGCGAAGCGATGGGCAAGGCCGGCGCCTATGGTATCCAGGGGCGCGCCGAGCAGTTCGTCACCCGCCTGGCCGGCAGCTACTCGGCGGTGATGGGCCTGCCCCTGCATGAGACCGCGAAGCTGTTGCGCGAATTCGGCATCCACCCGTCGCCGGCCACTGCCGCCCACGCCACAGCCTGAGGGAAGGACCCCGATGTCGGAAGAAATCCTGGTCAACGTCACCCCGCGCGAGACCCGCGTCGCGGTGATCGAAAACGGCATGCTGCAGGAACTGCACATCGAGCGCGGCTGGCGTCGCGGGGTGGTGGGCAATATCTACAAGGGCAAGGTGCAGCGGGTGATGCCGGGCATGCAGGCCGCATTCGTCGAAGTGGGCCTGGAACGCGCGGCGTTCCTGCACGCGAACGACATCGTGCGGTCTTCGCCGGGCGCCGTCGTCGAAGGCGAAGAGGCACCGATGCCCGCGCCGCCGCCGGCGCCGATCATGGATCTGCTGCGCGACGGTCAGGACATCGTCGTGCAGGTGGTGAAGGACCCGATCGGCAGCAAGGGCGCGCGCCTGACCACGCAGATCAGCATCCCGTCGCGTTACCTGGTGCTGCTGCCGCAGTCGAAGGTGATCGGGGTATCCGCGCGCATCGAGGACGAAGCCGAGCGCCATCGCCTCAAGCAGGTCGTCACCGAACTCGCCGGCCTGCACGGCGGCCACGGCTACATCATCCGCACCAATGCCGAAGGCCAGCCGGCCGAGGCGCTGGCCGAGGACATCGCCTATCTGTCGCGCGTCTGGAACGTGGTCGAACGCCGCGGCCGCGAATCGCCCTCGTGCAGTGTCCTGTACGAAGACCTCAGCCTGCCGCTGCGCGCCGTGCGCGACCTGATCCGCAAGGACGTGGAGAAGGTGAAGGTCGATTCGAAGGAAACCCACGAGCGGCTGCAGGCCTTCGTCGCCAAGTACATGCCGGTGCTGGCGGAGCGCATCGAACTCTATGCAGGTGAGCGCCCCATCTTCGATCTGTACGGGGTCGAGGACGAGATCGGCCGCGCGCTGGACAAGCAGGTGCCGCTGAAGTCCGGCGGCTACCTGGTGATCGACCAGACCGAGGCGATGACGACGGTCGACGTGAACACCGGTTCGTTCCTCGGCCAACGCAACCTCGAAGAAACCGTCTACCGCACCAACCTGGAGGCCGCCCAGGCGGTCGCTCGCCAGCTGCGACTGCGCAACCTGGGCGGCATCATCATCATCGACTTCATCGACATGACTGATCCGGAGCATCGCCGCCAGGTGCTGCGCACGCTGGAGAAGTCGCTGGCGAAGGACCATGCCAAAACCACGGTGTACGAGTTCTCGCCGCTGGGCCTGGTGGAGATGACGCGCAAGCGCACGGTGGAAAGCCTGGCACGCCAGCTGTCCGAACCGTGCCCGGAGTGCAGCGGTCGCGGCAGCATCAAGACTGCCGAGACGGTCACCTACGAAATCTTCCGCGAGATCACCCGCGCGGTGCGCCAGTTCGAGGCGGCGCGCTTGCTGGTGATCGCGTCACCGAAAGTGGTGGCGCGGATCACCGACGAGGAATCCGCTGCGGTCGCCGAGCTGGAGGAATTCCTTGGCAAGTCGATCCGCTTCCAGGCGGACGAGCAGTATCTGCAGGAGCAGTTCGATGTCGTGCTGCTCTGACACACGGAGCGGGGCGCGCCGCTGATGCCCACGCCGCTGCGCCGCCGCCTGCGTCTGGCCCGCCGGGGTGCCGTTTACGGCATCGCGGTCGTGCTCGTGTGCATGGCCGTGGTGCTCGGCATCGCCAGCCAGGTGTTGCCGCTGGCCGAGCGCCACCCGGATCGCATCGCAGCGTGGCTCAGCGAGCGCGCTGGCCGCCCGGTGGCCTTCGATGCGGTCAAGACGCAGTGGACGCGGCGCGGCCCATTGCTGCAGCTCGATGGCCTGCGCCTGGGCGAAGGCGATGCCGGCGTGCGCATCGGCCAGGCCGAAGTGCTGGTATCGATGTACGGCGGACTGCTGCCGGGGCGTTCGTTCACCGAGTTGCGGCTGCGTGGCCTGGCGTTGACGCTGCAGCGCGGCGATGACGGCAAATGGTCGGTGCGCGGCCTGCCGGGCCAGCAGCAGGCCAGCGACGATCCGTTGCAGAGCCTGGAAGGGCTGGGCGAATTGCAGGTGATCGACGGTCGGCTCGCCATCGTGGCGCCATCGCTGGGCTGGGACATCCAGGTGCCCGACGTCGATCTCCGGCTGCGCGTGCAGGGTGATCGCGTGCGTGCCGGGACCCGCGCCTGGATCCGCAAAGATGCGGCGCCGATCAACGTCGCGGTGGATTTCGACCGCAAGGCCGGCGATGGCCGCGCGTATCTCGACGTCGTGGCCGACGACATTGGCGCCTGGGCTCCCTTGCTGCGCTACGCCGGCGTGGTGGCCGAACGCGGCAACGGCCGCGTGCGCGCGTGGACGGAATTGCGGCGCCATCGCGTGGTGCTGGTGACCGCCGACGCGCAATTGCGCCAGGTGGGTCTGCGCGGCGAACCGCTGCCGGCATCCGCTGCGCCGACACGCGTCGCGTTCGATCAGCTGGAAGGCCGCATGCGTTGGCGGCTTGTCCAGGGCGGTTGGCGCCTCGATGCACCGCACTTGCGCGCGGGCAGTGCACCGGCAGTACAGACGCTGGATGGCCTGGTGCTGGCCGGCGGTGCGCAATACGCGTTGCTGGCCGATGAAGTGGATGCCGCGCCGTTGTTCGCGGTGCTGGGCCTGAGCGACAAGGTCGATCCGGGCCTGCGCCGCTGGTTGGTCCGGGCGAAGCCGGGCGCACGGCTCGCACGGCTCGCGTTGTCGGGTCGCCGCGATGGCACGATGCATGGTGAAGGCACCCTGCGCGACATTTCCTTCGCGGCCGTCGGCGATGCGCCGGGGCTCAGCGGACTGGCGGGTGACTTCGACGGCGACGCGGCCGGTTTCCGGCTGAAGCTGGACCCGGCCTCGCGCATGCGCTTCGATTGGCCGAGCGGCTTCGCCGTCGTGCACGACGTCAGGCTGCAGGGCGAGGTGGTGGGGTGGCGCGAAGGCCAGGGCTGGCGCGTGGGGACGCCTGCCTTGCAGGTGCAGGGCAAGGACTACGCCGCCGACGTGCGTGGCGGGATGTGGTTCCAGGGCGATGGCACGCGACCGTGGATCGACCTGGCCGCCGATCTCGCCGACGCGCCGGTGCCGGTGGCGAAAGGGTTCTGGATCCATCACAAGATGCCCAAGGCGGCCGTGGACTGGTTGAACGGCGCGTTGGTCGGCGGCACGGTCCGCGATGGACGCGCGATCGTGACCGGCGACCTGGACGACTGGCCGTTCACCCATCAGAACGGCCGGTTCGAAGCGGTGGCGCATATCGAGGGCGGGCAGTTCAAGTTCCAGCACGACTGGCCGCAGCTGGAGCAGGTGCATGGCGACATCGCCTTCATCGGCAACGGCTTCCAGTTGAAGGGCCGTGGTGCACTGGCGGACGTCGTGGTTCCCGCGTTCGAGGCCGGCATCGCCGATTTCGGTGCGGGCGACCTGAAGATCGCCGCGCGCACCGATACCGACGCAGGCAAGCTGCTCGCGATGCTGCGGCAGAGTCCGCTGCACAAGACCTACGGCGATACGCTCGATCATCTGCAGGCGAAGGGCCCGGTGGCGGCGACCTTCGACCTGCTGCAGCCGCTGCATGCCGACGAACAGGCGCGCAAGAAGCTCGCCGGCACCGTGGAGCTGAAGGGCGCGCAACTGGCGGAGAAACGCTGGGACCTGGTATTCGACAATGTCCGCGGCAAGGCGAAGTACGACGATGGCGGATTCGCGTCCGGCCCGCTGCAGGTGATGCACGACGGGCAGGCAGGCGTGCTCGGCCTGCGCGCGGGCAGCGGCACGCGTGATCGCAACCAGGCGTTCGAAGCCGACCTGACCGCCGTCGTGGATGCCGACCGACTGCTTGACCGCGCACCCGAAGTGGCCTGGCTCAAGCCGTACATGGACGGGCGTTCTTCGTGGACGGTGGGCGTGAACATTCCGCGCACGCCGACCGGGAAGCCTGAAGCGCCCACGCAGCTCAACCTCACCTCCGACCTTGTCGGCACGGCGATGAGCCTGCCGGCGCCGTTGCGCAAGGCGGCGACCGCGCCGCTGCAGACGACGGTGCGCGCGCCCTTGCCGATGGGCAGCGGGCAGATCGATGTGGCGTTCGGCGAGCTGCTCGCACTGCGCGCCCGCGCCAGCAACGGACAGACCGGCGTGCGCGTCGTGCTGGGCAGCGATGAAGTGAAGGACGCCGCGCCCGCGTCGGGGCTGATCGCCACCGGCCGCGCCGGTACGCTGGATGCGATGGAATGGGTGGCGCTGGCCAAGGGCGGTGGCGAAGGCGATTCGCTGCCGCTGCGGCATATCGACATCACCGCCGAACGCCTGCTGATGATCGGTTCCGTGTTCCCCGATACGCGATTGCAACTGGCGCCCGCGCAGCAGGCGCTGGCCGTGTCGCTGGATGGCGACGCGCTGTCCGGGGCGCTGCTCGTGCCCGATGCGAAGGGCGCGGCGATCGCCGGCAAGCTGGCCCGCGTGCACTGGCGCAAAGCACCTGCCGCCGATACGGGCGCCACCGCCGCGAACGCACGTGGCGTGACCGACGACATCAATCCGGCCGAGATTCCGCCGTTGTCGCTGGATATCGAAGATCTTCGTTTCGGCGATGCGAGCCTCGGCGCAGCGAAGCTGCGTACGCGCCAGCAGGCCGACGGCATGCACATCGACCAATTGCAGCTGCGCTCACCTGGTCAGCACATCGACGTGAGCGGGCAGTGGACCGGCATGGGCGAGGCGGCGCGCACCCGTTTCACCGCCGAGGTGAAGAGCGAGAACTTCGGCGTGCTGCTCGATGACCTGGGCCTGGGCGACCGCGTCGGCGGCGGCCACGGCCAGATCACCGCCCAGGCCGGCTGGCCGGGCAGTCCGGCAGCATTCCGGCTGGCTTCGCTGGAGGGCAGCGTGAAGCTCGCCGCGCGCGATGGCCACCTGCTGGAAGTGGAGCCCGGTGCGGGTCGCGTGCTGGGCCTGCTGAGCGTGGCGGAAGTGCGCCGCCGCCTGATGCTCGATTTCAGCGACTTCTTCTCCAAGGGCTTCGCGTTCAACCGCATCGATGGCGACATCCGCATCGCCGGCGGGCTGGCGCGCAGCGAGAACCTGGTGATCGACGGCCCCGCGGCCGAGATCCAGATCCGCGGCGACACCGATCTGCGCAGCGAACGTTTCGACCAGATCGTCGACGTGAAGCCCAAGTCCGCCAACGTGCTGACCGCCGTGGGCGCCGTCGCCGGTGGCCCGATCGGCGCGGCGGTGGGCGCGGTGGCCAATGCGGTGCTGAAGAAGCCGCTGGCCGAGATGGGCGCCAAGACCTACCGCGTCACCGGCCCCTGGAAATCGCCGAAGGTCGAAGTCGTCGGCCGTGAGCAGTCGCGCGTCGCGAACGACAAGCGCAACGACGCCGCCGGCGCCCCCTGAGCCGGTCGGACGCACGGCTGTCCTTGCCGTCGCCGTCCTCCACCCCCATTGTGATGTCCATGACCCTGCCGATCGCCCTCGCCGAATCCCGTCTCCTCCTGCCTGCCGGCCTGGCTTCGTCCAGCCTGGATCGTGCGTTCGGTGTCCTGCTGGGGCCCGGCGTCGATTTCGGCGACCTCTATTTCCAGCACGCGCGCCGCGAGAGCTGGACGGTCGAGGACGGCATCGTCAAGGACGGTGCGCACTCCATCGAACAGGGCGTCGGCGTGCGCGCGATCTCCGGTGAGAAGACCGGCTTCGCCTATTCCGACGACATCAACGCACAAGCTTTGCTGGGCGCGGCGAAATCGGCACGTGCCATCGCACGCGACGGTGCCGCGCATGCTCCGCGCACGCTGGTGCGCAGCGAAGGTCGCGCGCTGTACACCAGCGAAGATCCCATCGACGGAATGGGCAACGAGGCCAAGGTCGAAGCACTTCGCGCGGTGGACCGTTTCGTGCGCGCGGCGGATCCTCGCGTGCAGCAGGTGACGGTGAGCCTGGCGGGCGGCATCGACACGGTGCTGGTGGCGCGCAGCGATGGTGTGCTCGGCGCCGACGTGCGGCCGCTGGTGCGCCTCAACGTGCAGGTGATCGTGGAGCAGAACGGGCGCCGTGAATCCGGTTATGCCGGCATGGGCGGGCGCTACGGCTATGCGGAACTGTTCGCCGACGGCAAGCCCGAAGACCTCGCGCGCGAAGCGCTGCGCCAGGCGTTGGTGAACCTGGAAGCGATCGATGCGCCTGCCGGCATCATGCCGGTGGTGCTCGGCAGCGGCTGGCCCGGCGTGCTGCTGCACGAAGCCGTCGGCCACGGCCTGGAAGGCGACTTCAACCGCAAGGGCACCAGCGTGTATGCCGGGCGCATCGGCGAGCAGGTCGCGTCGACGGGCGTCACCATCGTCGACGACGGCACGCTGCCGGGTCGCCGCGGTTCGCTCAACATCGACGACGAGGGAACGCCGACGAACTGCACCACGCTGATCGAGGACGGCGTGCTGGTGGGCTACATGCAGGACTCGCTCAACGCGCGCCTGATGGGCGTGGCGCCGACCGGCAACGGCCGCCGTGAATCGTTCGCGCACCTGCCGATGCCGCGCATGACCAATACCTACATGCTGGCCGGGCAACACGATCCGGAAGACATGATCCGTTCGGTGAAGAAGGGCCTGTACGCGGTCAACTTCGGTGGCGGCCAAGTCGACATCACCAGCGGCAAGTACGTCTTCTCGGCGACCGAGGCCTACCTGATCGAAGATGGCCGCATCACCGCGCCGGTGAAGGGCGCCACGTTGATTGGCAACGGGCCGGAGACCATGCAGAAGGTGAAAATGGTCGGCCACGACCTGGCGCTCGACGCCGGTGTCGGCGTGTGCGGCAAGGACGGGCAGAGCGTGCCGGTGGGCGTAGGCCAACCGTCGCTGCTGATCGAAGGCCTGACAGTGGGTGGTACGAAGGCGTGAAGCCGCGTCGCGACGCGATGCCTTCAGTCTTCCTCGCCCGCTTCGTCGTCGTGACCGGGGACCGAGAGGGCGTCCTTGATCTCGCGGAACAGTTCGCGGAACGCACGCGGCGGTTTGTTCTTGGCGCGCTCGTCGGTGGCGTTGCGCACCAACTGGCGAAGCTTCTGACGATCGGCCGTGGGGAACTCGCCCAGCAGTTCCGCCAGCGCGTCGTCGCCACCGGACAGCAGGCGGTCGCGCCACTGTTCGGCGCGATGCAGCAGGGCCGTCTCGCGACGCGCCGCTTCGCCGCCTTCGTCCATCGCGTCGCGGATCGCTTCCAGCACGTCGTCCTCTTCGCGCCGCATCTGTTTGGCGAGGAATTGAAGCTGGCGTTTGTGGGCGATGTGCGAGGTGATGCGCTGCGTTTCCACGATGTGCGGCATCAGCTCTTCCGGAATCGGCAGGCGCGCCAATTGCGCGGCCGGCAGCGCCACCAGCTTCTCGGCCAGGCTGCGGATCTCCAGGGCTTCGCCCCGCTGCTGGGTGCGGCTCGGGCCAAGGAATTCGCCGGTTTCGGGGTCGCGTCCGCGCATGGTGAAGCCTCTCTTTCGCTCCCGCATCGCGCGGGAGCCTGACCAGGGTACCGATCCGGCGCCTCGGCGCGGATCACAGGACACAAGGATAAAGCATTGAACGCCACCCTCCCGACCACCGCCGACGACAGCCTCGCAAGGCTCGAACGCCTGGAATCCCTGTCACAGCGCCTGCTGGCGCGCGCGAAGGCGTCCGGCGCCACCCAGGCGGAAGTGAGCTGCAGCGAGGAGACCGGGCTCAACGTCAACGTGCGGCTGGGCGACGTGGAGACGGTGGAATCCACGCGCGACCGCGGCATCGGCGTGACCGTCTACTTCGGCCAGCGCAAGGGCAGCGCCAGTACCGCCGACCTGCGTGAAGAGAGCCTGGAGGCGACGGTGGCGCAGGCCTGCGCGATTGCGCGCTTCACCGAGGACGACGAAGCCGCCGGCCTGGCCGACGCAGCGCTGATGGCGCGGGAATTCCCCGACCTGGACGTGTGGCACCCCTGGGCGCTCGACATGGACCAGGCCGTGGACCTGGCCCTGGCTTGCGAGGCCGCGGGCCGCGACGTGGATGCGCGCATCGCCAACTCGGACGGCGCCTCGGTCGGCAGTGGCGAAAGTCTGTCCGTGTACGCGAACTCGCATGGCTTCATCGGCCGCGAACGCGAGACCCAGCACACCATCGGTTGCGCGCTGATCGCCGGTCAGGGCGATGCCATGCAGCGCGACGGGTGGTACAGCACCGCGCTGTCGCACCTGGCGCTCGAGGCGCCGGACGCGATCGGGCGCAAGGCCGCCGAGCGCACGCTGTCCCGCCTGCAGCCGCGCTCGCTGGCCACCGGCCAGCATCCGGTGCTGTTCTCGGCCGAAGTCGCTCGCTCGCTCGTGGGTCACCTGCTGGGCGCGGTGTCGGGTGGCGCGCTGTACCGACGTGCCAGTTTCCTGCTGGACCATGTGGGCCAGCGGATCTTCCCGGCGTGGTTCGCCATCGAGGAGCTCCCGTTGCTGCGGCACGGATTGCGCTCGGCCGCCTTTGACGCCGAAGGCGTGGCGACCAAGCGTTCGCACATCATTCGCGACGGCGTGCTGGAGCGCTACCTGCTGGGTAGCTATTCGGCGCGCAAGCTGGGCCTTCAGACCACCGGCAACGCCGGCGGTGTGCACAACCTGCAGGTGAAGGCGAACGCGGGCGGCTTCGACGACCTGCTCGCGGACATGCGGACCGGCCTGCTGGTCACCGAGCTGATGGGGCAGGGCGTGAACGGCGTGACCGGCGACTACTCGCGCGGTGCGGCGGGCTTTTGGATCGAAGACGGCGCCATCGCCTATCCGGTCGACGGCGTCACCGTCGCCGGCAACCTCAAGGACATCTTCGCCGGCATCGAGGCCGTGGGTACTGACGTCGATCGCCGCTCGCACGTGGCCATCGGTTCGGTCCTGGTCGGTCGCATGACGGTGGCCGGCGAGTGATCGCAGGTTGGGGGAAACCCTGACCGAAACCGTCCCTGATTCCCGTTATCCTTGCCGAGGGGTACCCGTAGCGCAGCCACGGGGCCCGACCACCGCATCCATTCCGGGGAAACTTGCATGAGCGAATTCGAGAACGTCACCGCACCGCCGCCGCCGCCTTCGGGCGCCGCGCCGCAGGAAGACCGCACCATTGCCCTGCTGACGCACCTGTCGGGCATCCTCTTTGGCTTCATCGTGCCGTTGATCATCTGGCTGGTGAACAAGGACAAGACGGACAAGGGCTGGTTGAACGACCAGGCCATCGAAGCGTTGAACTTCCAGATCACCGTCTTCATCGCCTTCGTGATCTCGTGGATCCTGGCGTTCGTCCTGATCGGCCTGCTGCTGATGCCGCTGATCGGCATCGCGAACCTGGTGCTGTGCATCATCGCGGGCATGAAGGCGAACAACGGCGAGGCCTACCGCTATCCGTTCGCGCTGCGCCTGATCAAGTAAGCGCCACGCGTATCGCCCATGAAAAAGCCCGGCATCGCCGGGCTTTTTCTATGCGCGCGCCGCGTCGCTCAATGCGCGCGCCGCACCGTCAGTTCACCCAACGCGCGCAACGCATCGGCGCGCGCGTCGTAAGGCGCCAGCGCGGCCTGCATCGTGGCGGCCAGTTCTTCCAGTTTCGCCTTCGCCCCATCCATGCCCAGCAACGCGGGATAGGTGGACTTGGCCTGTGCCTGGTCCTTGCCGGCGGTCTTGCCGAGCTGTTCCGAGCTGGCCTCGATGTCGAGGATGTCGTCGCGGACCTGGAAGGCCAGGCCCAGCGCCGTGGCGAACGCGTCCAGGTGCGCCAGTGTGTCGGGCCCGACCGTGCCGGCCAACGCGCCCATCCGCACGGACGCGCGGATCAATGCCCCCGTCTTCAGCGCGTGCATGCGTTCCAGTGCATCGAGTGCCTGCACCGCGCCGGTAGCGTCGATGTCCAGCGCCTGCCCGCCGCACATGCCGGCCGCGCCCGAGGCCTGCGCGAGCGTCGCCAGCCAGTCCACGCGGCGCGCGGCCGGGGCGGGAGCGGAGGCCAGTACTTCGAACGCCCGTGTTTGCAGGGCGTCGCCGGCCAGGATCGCGGTGGCTTCGTCGAAGGCGATATGGACGGTGGGCTTGCCACGACGCAGGTCGTCGTCGTCCATCGCCGGCAGGTCGTCGTGGACCAGCGAATACGCGTGGATCAGCTCCACCGCCACCGCGGGCGCGTGCAGGTCGGCTTCGTCGGCGCCGATCAGTGTGCCGCTCGCGTAGACGAGCAGGGCGCGCATGCGCTTCCCGCCTTCGAGAACAGCATGGCGCATCGCCTGGTGCAGGCGCTGCGGCGCGGCATCGGCCGGGGGCAGCACGCGGTCGAGGTGATCTTCCAGGCCCGCCGCCCAGGCGACGAAGCGGGGGTCAGCGGCCATCGGGCGCCGGGGCGAAGGGCTCGCCGCTCTCGGGCTGCTCCGGATCGCTGAGGAGCCTGACCCGCAGTTCGGCCTGCTCCAGCGCGGTCTGGCACTGCCGGTAAAGGCCCACGCCGCGCTCGTAGGCGGCGAGCGATTCTTCCAGGCTCATGTCGCCGTGTTCCATCTTGTCGACCAGCTTCTCCAACTCGTCCAGCGATTGCTCGAAGTGGGCGACGGGGGAGGCGTCCGGGGTGTTCTTCTTGGCCATGCGACAAGTGTGGGGATCGACTCCGGCCAGGTCAACGCGGGGCGTCAGCCACGCTGCCAGGCGAGGCGGGCGCCCCGCGCACGGAGCCACGCATCGCCATCCGCTGAAAGCACGAGGTCGCCCGCGGCCCACAGCGCGCCTTGCCGCCACAGCAGTGGAAGCTGGCGGCGTTCCCACGGCGGCACGCCCAGCGACTGCAGTACATCCTTCAAGGCATGCGTGTGCGTGCGCCCGGGCAGCGTGATGCGTTCGCCGCCCTGGCGCGCCGTGAGCGTCAGCGGTACGTCGAAGCCAGGGCTGCCGCCCTCCAGGCTCAGTTGGCCGCCATCGGGCAACGTGCACGGTGCGCTGCCATCCCAGGCGGCCTGCCAGTCTTCCGGCAACATGGGTCGCAGGCGTTCCGCATGCAGCAGGTCGCGCCAGCGCCGCACGACGGCGTCCTGCCAGGCGAACGATGCCTGCGTATCCGCGCGGGCATCGAGCAGGTGCGCTTCGATCTGCGCGACCCCCTCGGCAGGCAACGGCGGCAGCGACAAGGTGTCGATCCAGCGCCGCAAGATGCGCGCACGCTGTGCCGGATCCGATGCGCGTAGGGGATCGATGCGCAGTGCGGCGGGGTCTGCCGTGGCCGCATGCGCGAGCAGTCGGGCATCGTGGCGGGCCAGCAGGTCGGCGCTCTCCGCATTGAGGGTTGCGCTGCGCGCAAAGGCCGCCGCCGCATGCGGCCAGCGTCGCGCCAGCAGCGGCAGCACCTCATGGCGGAGGAAGTTGCGGTCGAGGTCGGTTTGCGCGTTGCTGGGGTCCTCGATCCACGCCAGTCCGTTCGCGTGCGCGTACGCCTGCAGATCGCCGCGCGGTGTTTCCAGGAGCGGCCGCCACAGCCAGCCGGGGCCGAACGTGCGCCATGGGCGCATGGCGGCCAGGCCGTCCGGGCCGGAGGCACGCAGGGCGCGGAGCAGGAACGTTTCGGCCTGGTCGTCGCGATGGTGCGCGGTGGCGAGGATGTCGCCGTCCGCCATCGCCTCGACGAATGCGGCGTGGCGTGCCGTACGCGCGGCGGCCTCGGGACCTTCGCCTTGCCGGTCTACCCGGACGCGCGCAATGCGCAGCGGCACATCGAGCGTACGGCAGACCTGCGCGCAGTGGTCGGCCCAGGCGTCGGCTTCGTCCATCAGGCCGTGATGGACGTGCAGCGCACCCAAGCCGCGGGCGCGGATCGCGATATCGGCGGCGAGCCGGTGCAACAGCACGGTGGAATCCCGTCCGCCACTGAAGGCCACCCAGACGCGGCCCGCCGTCGGGGCAGGCAACAGGTCCAGTGACGTGGGTGCAGCGTCCATGCGCGCATGCTAGCGGTGATGCGTGCCGCACGGGAAACTCTGTGATGGGCGTTGGAGTTTTCTGATGCGTTGACGGGATCTGAACCGTTACGCCGCGAACATCGCACCGACCGTCCCACAGGAGCCTCCGTGAATCCGACCGCCGACAGCGAACGCGCCCGCCGGCACACGCTCGACCGCTACCACGCCCTCGACACGCTGCCCAGCACGGTCTACGACGACCTCGTTGCGCTGGCCGCCGCCGTCTGCGGCACGCCGATCGCGGTGGTGTCGCTGATCGATCGCGAACGTCAGTGGTTCAAGGCGCGCATCGGATTGGACGGGCACGAAACCACGCGCGATACCGCCGTCTGCGACCATGCGATCCGGCAGCCGGAGGAACTGCTGGAGATCCAGGACCTCGTCGAGGACACGCGCTTTTCCAGCTTCCCCATCGTCACCGGTGACGTGAAGGCCAGGTTCTACGCCGGCATGCCGTTGGTCGCCGGCACCGGCGAGGCACTCGGGACCGTGTGCGTGGTCGACACCCAACCGCGCCGCTTGAACAACCAGCAGAAGACCTCGCTGCGTGCGCTCGCGCGCATCACGGCCACGCTGCTGGACGCGCATCGCGCGCAGCACGAAGGCCTGGCATTGATCGCGCTGCAGGGCCAAGATGCGGCGCTTGCGCCCACCGATACCTATTGCGTCGTGCTCATCGAAGTGCAGGGCATGGCCGAAGCGGGGCGTCGCCTGGGCGAGCGCGCGCTCGAGAAGACGCTGCAGGGGCTGGAACCCCTGTTCGACGCCTGCCTCCGTCACGAGGCGGGCGACCATGTCAGCCGGGTCACCGATAGCGCAGAGTTCGTCGTGCTGCTGAAGGGCGCCGATGTCGAAGCGCGCATCGATGCGTTGCGGGCCGCTGCGCGTCAGGCGGCACATCGCAACGCGCTGGTGCTGCTGGTCGGCGCTGCCGCGTCGGCGACGCACGGCGAAGCCGTGTTGCAGGTCTATTTGCGCGCTGAAGAAGATCTCAGCACGCAGAAGGATGCCTTGGCCAGCGGTCGCGAGGCGGCCTGACCGCGCTCAACGCACCTGCTGCAGGATGAGGATCAGCGCCGCGATCCAGCAGGTGCTGACGAACAGCCCGAGCACGAGGTGTTGGCTCACGCCGGTGCGGTGGAAGCGCCAGCGGTTGACACCCAGCGCGACCAGGACCGGCAACGTGAACAGTACGGCGGGCAACAGCCACCAGGGCAACGAGAGCAGGTCCATGACGGTCCTCCCTTCGGGCGGACGGTGCGCCGTCCGTTGACCGCATGATCCCGCGCGGCGGTGCCGCCCGCATTGATTCCGATCAACCACCCGTCGGAGGATCAGCGTTCCAGCGCGGCGAGTTCGCGCTTGGCCACGTCGATCCAGTCCTGTTGCTCGCGTCGGTAGTAGCGCGGCGCGACGTCGGAACGATCGAGGATTTCCTGGAACACGGCGCGCGCGCGGCTGCCCTCACCGGCACGCTTGAGCAGCAAGCCGAAGCGCGCCCGCGCCTCTTCGCCGGGGTAGCCCTGCACGACCGCTTCGTACTCGTGGATGGCCGCCGCCGCATCACCGGTGTCTTCCACCGTGCGCGCATACAACAGATGTCCGTCGGCAGAACGGAAGGCGGGATTTGCGGCGATCAATGCATCCAGCGTGGCCCGCGCCTTCTGCGAATCGCCCAAGCCGAACTGCGCCTTCGCCAGCCCGAGCATCAGGTCCGGATCGGTGGCATAGAGGCCCTTCAACGCCTGCTCGTACAACTCGACGGCATGGGCGTAGTCGCCGCTGCGCAGGCTTTCCTCGGCCAGGCGGCGACGGTTGTCCGGTGTGTCCGATGCCTTCAGCAGCTTGGCGGCATCGCGCCGGTCGCGATCCGGATCGATCCGGTTGCGCACGTTGCGGACGGTGCGGCGCGCTGACGGGTTGTGGCGCAGGTCGGGCAGGATCTCGGCGATGAAGTACACGATCACCGCGATGAAGGAGAACACCAGCAGGATGAAGACCCAGTAGAGCGGTCGCCCGGTGCGGACCACGTGCACGCAACAGGCGATCTGCAGGGCGAGGGACAGCAGGATGAGGGGGCTCATGCGCGGTGGGCGGCCGATCGGGACGTGCCGCGCAGCATCCGCGATCTTTGGCCGATCCGCCAGTCAGGCCGCGTCGGCGGCCGTGCAACAGGGCCGATCAGGCGGCTTCGTACGCCCCGTAGCCACGCAGGCGCGCGTAGCGCTTGGCCAGCAGCTCCTCGACGGGCAGTTGCTCCAGCGCATCCAGTTCGTTGAGCAGCACGGCCTTCAGGCGCACGGCCATCTGGCGCGGGTTGCGATGGGCGCCGCCGATGGGCTCGCGCACGACCTTGTCGACCAGGCCCAGCGCGCTCAGGCGCTTGGCGGTCAGGCCCAGCTGCTCCGCGGCGTCCTTGGCCTTGGCGGCATCCTTCCACAGGATGGAGGCACAGCCTTCCGGAGAAATCACCGAGTAGGTGCCGTACTCGAGCATCAGCGTGCGGTCGCCGACGCCGATCGCGAGTGCGCCGCCGCTGCCGCCTTCGCCGATCACCGTGCAGATGATCGGGATCTTCAGCTCGGCCATCTCCATCAGGTTGCGCGCGATGGCTTCGGACTGGCCGCGCTCTTCCGCGCCGACGCCCGGATAGGCGCCCGGCGTGTCGATGAAGGTCAGCAGCGGCAGCTTGAAGCGCTCGGCCATCTTCATCAGGCGCAGCGCCTTGCGATACCCCTCCGGGCGCGGCATGCCGAAGTTGCGCGCGATCTTGCTCTTGGTGTCGCGGCCTTTCTGGTGACCGATGATGACCACGCTGCGGCCGTCGATGCGGCCCAGGCCGCCGACGATGGCGGCGTCGTCGGAAAACGCGCGGTCGCCGGCCAGTTCCTGGAACTCGTCGCAGAAGACCTTGATGTAGTCCAGCGTGTAGGGACGCGCCGGGTGGCGTGCCAGCTGCGACACCTGCCACGGTGACAGGTCGCGGAAGATCTGCGCGGTGCGGATGCGGAGCTTGTCCTGCAGCGCGTGCACCTCGGCATCGACATTCACCGCCGGCCCAGTGCTGGCGGCGCGCAGATCCTGGATCTTGGCTTCCAGATCGGCGATGGGCTGTTCGAAATCGAGGTAGTTCGGATTCATCTGCGGGCCATGGGCCGGAAAGGGGGGAAGTGTAGCCGAAGCCGTCCGGCGGTCACGTACGGGGGGGTAGGGCCGTGACGCCCCTCACGACCCGCGTCAGTTGGCCCAGGGGCGGTAGAACGCGGGCTTGGCGGTGCGCACGCCGGGCATGGCACGCAGGGCGTCCAGCAGCTCCGCGTCCACGCGTACGGCCTTCTGGCCGTTGAGGTCGAGCATGCCGGCGATGGTGTTGCCGCCGGCGCCCATCAGCAGGTCCAGGCGCAGCGGCGTGCCGCCGGGGCGATGGCGCGACAGCAGCGCATCCACGCGTTCCCACAGGCCCGGCACGCGCAGGTCCAGGCGCAGCTGCAGGCGTTGCGCGTGCTGTTGGCACAGCGCGGTGTAATCCCACACCTGGCGAATGCGCAGGCTGTAGCCGCCGCTGAATTCGTCTTCGCGCAGGCCGCCCTTGATCACCAGTACGCGGTCGCGTGTCATCAGCGCGCCGAATTCGTTCAAGGCATCGGAGAACGCACTGCATTCGATGCGGCCGCGCCCATCTTCCAGCTGCACGAACACCTGGCTGTCGCCCTTGCGTCGCACGCCGACCACCTGGCCGGCGACGATCGCATTGACCTCGGGACGCCAGCCTTTCTTCTCGCCGCTGGAACCGCTCGACCAGATGCGGTCCAGCTCGCTCAGGTCGCTGCCCACCAGCGTGCGCAAGTCATCGCGATACGGGTCCATCGGATGGCCGCTGAGATAGTGCCCCAGCGTCTCGCGCTCGCCATGCAATTTCTGGGTGAGCGGCCATTCGTCCGTCACCGGGAGTTCGACGTGGATGTCGTCGCTGCCGGCGCTGGCGCCGAACATGTCGACGATGCCCGCATTCCGGTTCTTGTTGATCTGGTCGATGGCCTTCAGCACTTCCGGCAGCTGCAGGGCCAGCGACGCCCGGTTCCGCCCGAGGGCATCCAGTGCGCCGGCGTTGATCAGCGCCTCCATCGCCCGCTTGTTGAGCTTGGACGAATCGACGCGCTTGCAGAAGTCCAGCAGGTCACGGAAGGCGTCGCCGCCGCGGCGCGCCTCGACGATGCTCTCGCACACGCCCTGGCCTACGCCCTTCACCGCGCCCAGGCCGTAACGCACGGTGTTGGCATCGGTGGCGACGAACATGAAGTCCGAGTGGTTCACGTCCGGTGGCAATACATTGAGGCCCAGGCCGCGTGCTTCGTCGAGGAAGCCGACCACCTTCTCGGTCTTGTCCATGTCCGACGACAGCGTGGCGGCCATGAATTCGGCGGGATAGTGCTTCTTGAGCCACGCGGTCTGGTAGGCGACCAGCGAGTACGCGGCGGCATGCGACTTGTTGAAGCCGTAGCCGGCGAACTTCTCCATCAGGTCGAAGATTTCGTCGGCCTTGCGCTCGTCTACGCCGCCCTGCGCGGCGCCTTCGCGGAAGATCTCGCGCTGCTTGGCCATTTCGGCCGGCACTTTCTTGCCCATCGCGCGGCGCAGCAGGTCGGCGCCGCCCAGCGAGTAGCCGCCGACGATCTGCGCCATCTGCATGACCTGCTCCTGGTAGACCATGATGCCGTAGGTCTCTTCCAGCATGGTCTTGGTGCGCGGGTCCGGATAATCGAACTCTTCGCGGCCGTGCTTGCGCTCGACGAACGACGGAATCATGTCCATCGGGCCGGGGCGGTACAGCGCGTTCAGCGCGATCAGGTCCTCGAAGCGGTCGGGCTTGGCTTCCTTCAGCGCACGCCGCATGCCGGTGGATTCGAACTGGAACACCGAGCCCGTGTTGCCGTTGGCGAACACGTCGCGATACACGCTTGCGTCGTCGAGCGGGATCGTGGCGATGTCGACCGGCGTCACCCCGAGGTGCGCGCGGCGCGCGTTCACCGCCTTCACGGCCCAGTCGATGATCGTCAGCGTGCGCAGGCCGAGGAAGTCGAACTTCACCAGGCCGACGGCTTCGACGTCGTCCTTGTCGAACTGGGTGACCGGGTTCCGGCCGCGGCCGCCTTCGTCGTGTTCGGCGAACAACGGGCAGAAGTCCGAGAGCGGCGTGGGCGCGATCACCACGCCGCCGGCGTGCTTGCCGGCGTTGCGGGTGAGATCTTCCAGCTGGCGTGCCAGGTCGATCAGGTCGCGGACGTCGTCCTCGTCGCGGTAGCGTTCGATCAGCTCCTGCGAGGCCATCTCGCTGCTGCCTTCGCCCATCGCATCCTTCAGCGTCACGCCGAGGATGTTCGGGATCAGCTTGGCGACGCCGTCGACCAGGCCGTACGGGAAGCCCAGCACGCGGCCCGCATCGCGTACCACGGCCTTGGCGGCCATGGTGCCGTACGTGATGATCTGGCTGACCCGGTCGCGTCCGTACTTGCGCGCGACATAGTCGATCACCTCGTCGCGGCGATCCATGCAGAAGTCGATGTCGAAGTCGGGCATCGACACGCGTTCCGGGTTGAGGAAGCGTTCGAACAGCAGGCCGTAGGGCAGCGGATCGAGATCGGTGATCTGCAGCGCCCACGCCACCAGCGAACCGGCACCCGAGCCGCGGCCCGGCCCGATCGGGATGCCGTGGTTCTTTCCCCACTGGATGAAGTCGGCCACGATCAGGAAGTAGCCGGGGAAGCCCATCTTGCAGATGGTGTCGAGCTCGAAGTCCAGCCGCTTCTCGTAGTCCTCGCGCGTGTGGCCGGGCGCGAGCGGGTTCTTCTCCAGGCGCGTCTTCAGGCCGTCATGCGACAGGCTGCGGATCCAGCTGTCCAGCGTCTCGTCGTCGGGTACCGGATAGGCAGGCAGGAAGTACGTGCCCAGCCGCATCTCGATGTTGCAACGCTGCGCCAGCGCGATGGTGTTGTCGATCGCATCCGGCACGTCGGCGAACAGCTCGGCCATCTGCACCGCCGACTTCATGTACTGCTCGGGGCTGTAGTCGCGCGGGCGCTTCGGATCGTCCAGCACGCGACCGGATGCGATGCAGACACGTGCTTCGTGCGCGTCGAAATCGTCCGGCGACAGGAAGCGCACGTCGTTGCTGGCGATCACCGGCAGGCCGCGCACGCCCGACGCGTGCAGGGCGAACGCGTTGAACGCTTCTTCGCCATCGCGCTGGGTACGCGTCAGCTCCAGGTGCAGGTCCTCGCCGAAGCTGCGCTGCCAGTCGGCCAGGTGCTGCTCGGCCAGGTCGTGGCGGCCACCCAGCGCCATCCGGCCGGCCAGGCTCTGCCTACCCATCAGCGCGAACAGGCCCGCGTGGTCCTGGCGCAACCAGTCCGGGTCGATGGCCACGCCGTCGGTGCGGTGGCCTTCCATCCAGGCGCGCGTCAGCAGGCGCGAGAGCGACAGATAGCCTTCGCGATCGCGGCACAACAGCGTGACCGTCCAAGGGGTTTCGTTGCCTTCCGCGACCAGCAGATCGGCGCCCGCGATGGGCTTCAGGCCCACGCCTTCGGCCGCCTTGTAGAACTTCACCAGCGCGAACAGGTTGTTGCGGTCGGTCACCGCGAGCGCGGGCATTCCCAACTCCACCGCGCGGCTCAGCAGGTTCGCCTGCTTGGCTTTCTTCGGGTCGGCCTGATCCGGCTTCTCGGGCACGCGGATGATCGAATCCGCCAACGAAAATTCGGTGTGCAGGTGGAGGTGGACGAAACGGGAAGACATGCCGGCTCGGGGTACTGTCGGGCCAGCGTAACGGCGGGGGTGGGGTGGGGCAAGGCTTGACATTCCGACACCGCCGGCCGGCCCCGCCAGACAAAAAAAAAAGGCCGCCCAGGGGAGCGGCAGGGGGAAGCGGAAGGCCTGCCGTTCTCAGCGGCGTGGCCGGGGTCAGTCAGTGCAGCAGGCGCTCCAGGCTCCGCTGGCGGCGGAAATCCAGGTAGCGCGCGGTCTCGTCCGCCAACACCGTCCACAGACCTTCGTCCAGGGGTGCGAGGCCGGGGGTGCGCAGCGCAGCCAGTACCTGCTGGAGGCGCGCGCGCTGGAGGGCGTCGGGCGTCCACGTACGGTCGGCCAGCAGGCAGCGCAACAGCGCGAGGCGCTCGTCGTCGGGATGGTGGTAGCTAGGGTGCGACGTCGCGGGCGCGACGTCGGAATGCATCAGGGTCATGCAGGCCTCGTGGGGGAGAGGAACCCGCGGTCCAGGGGGAGGGAGCGGGCATGACCGTCATGCTGCCGTGCGCGGCGGCGCGGCGCGCCTGCAAAAAGCCATCGTGACGATGGGCACGGTGCCGATGGTCACGCGATTCAGCGCGTGAGCAGTGCCTCGCGTACGGGAGCGAAGCTGCGCCGGTGATGCGCGCAGGGCCCATGTTGCGCGAGCGCCGACAGATGCGCCGGCGTGGGATAGCCCTTGTGCACGTTGAAGCCGTACTGCGGGAATGTGGCGTGCAGCTGCACCATCAGGCGATCGCGCGACACCTTCGCAAGGATCGAGGCCGCCATGATCGCCGGCTCGATGGCATCGCCCCCGACCAGCGTTTCGGCCATGCAGTTGAGGCCCTTGGGCGCACGGTTGCCATCGATGCGCACCAGGTCCGGGAACGGCTGCAGCGCCATCACCGCACGGCGCATGCCTTCCAGCGTGGCCTGCAGGATGTTGAGACGATCGATTTCGTTGGGTTCGACGAATTCCACACGCCAGGCGAGCGCACGTTCCTGGATCAACGGGAACAAGGCTTCGCGTTTGCTCTCGCTGAGTTGTTTGGAATCGTTGAGGCCCGGGATTGCGCGGGCATCGTCCAGGATCACGGCGGCGACGGCGACCGGGCCCGCGAGCGGGCCGCGGCCTGCCTCATCCACGCCCGCGACCAGGCGGGCGATGGGCATCGCGAAGAGGCCTTCCATGCTCATGCGCGCGATGTCCCGCCGAGCACGCCAGCGACCGCAGCGGCGGCGCTGGCCGATGCGTCCTGCTTCAACTGCGCATGCAGGCGCTGGTAAGTGGGTTGCAGAGCGGCGACCGCATCGGGCGAGCGGAACCAGCGCAGTACGTCGGTGGCGAGGTGTTCGGGCGTGCAGTCATCCTGCATGCGCTCGGGCGCGATGTCCTCGCCGGCGAGCACGTTGGGCAGTGCATACCGCTCCACCTTCAGCAGGCCCAGGCCCTTCACGATCCGGTAGGTCAGCGGTGCGATCCGGTAGCCCACCACCATCGGCCGCTTGCATAACATCGCCTCCAGCGTGGCGGTGCCGGAGGCCAACAGGACGACATCGCTGGCGATCATCGCCGCGCGCGCCTGGCCATCGAGCAGGTGCCGCGCGGCGTCCGCGCCGTGCGCCGCGAACTGCGCCTGTAGCGCCTGCCGGCAGGCCGCGTTTGCAGCAGGCACGACGATCTGCAGCCCCGGGATTTCCGCGGCGACACGTCGCGCGGCATCGAAGAACGCCGGCGCGAGGCGATGGATTTCTCCCAGCCGGCTGCCGGGCAGCACGGCCAGCACCGGGGCATCGGCCGCCAATCCCAGCGCGGTCCGTGCGGCATCGCGGTCCGGATGCAGCGGAATGTCGTCGGCCATCGGGTGTCCGACGAAACGCGCATCCACGCCGTGCCGGGCGTAGATCGGCGGTTCCATCGGGAACAGGCACAGCACCCGGTCGGCGCTGTGGCCGATCTTCTCCGCACGCTTCTCGCGCCACGCCCAGACGGAGGGGCTGACGTAATGCACGGTGCGCACGCCGCGTTGCTTGAGCCAGGCTTCGACGCCGAGGTTGAAGTCGGGTGCGTCGATGCCCACGAAGACGTCGGGCTTCCAGTCCAGCATGCGCTGGCGGAACGCCTTGCGCAGCCGCAGCAGCCGCGGCAGGTGGCGTAGCACCTCGGCCAGGCCCATCACGGCGAGCTCGCCCGCGTCGTACCAGGTATCGCAGCCGGCGGCGCGCATGGCGTCGCCACCGATGCCGGCGAATTCGGCGTTCGGGAACCGCTGTTTCAATGCCGCGATCAGGCCCGCGCCCAGCCCGTCGCCGGACGCCTCGCCCGCGCACAGCGCGATGCGGAGCGGCCGGGCCGCGGGTGCCGCGTCCATCAGCGCTGCAACGGCCGTTCGCCGCTGTCGATGAAGTGCAGCAGGGCCTTCACGTCGTCGCTGGCCTGTGCCTGTTCGGCAAGCTGTTGCTTGGCTTCTGCCAGCGGCAGGCCGGCGACGTAGAGCGTGCGGTAGGCGCGCTTGATGGCAGCGATGCGGTCGGCGTCGAAGCCGCGGCGCTTCAGGCCTTCGCTGTTGATGCCGCGCGGCCGGCCGGAGGCTTCGCCGGCGACCATGGTGAACGGCGGCACGTCGCCGCTGAGCAGTACGCCCATGCCGATGAAGGCGTGCGCACCGATGCGGCAGAACTGGTGCACGCCGGCGAAGCCGCTCAGGATCACCCAGTCCTCCACGGTCACGTGGCCCGCGAGCGTCGCGTTGTTCGAGAACACGCAGTGGTTGCCGATGACGCAGTCGTGGGCGACATGCGTATAGGCCAGCAGCATGTTGTCGCTGCCGATCCGGGTGATGCCCGTGCCAGTGACGGTGCCGCGGTTCAGCGTGACGAACTCGCGCACCTGGTTGCGGTCGCCGATGACCAGTTCGACGCGCTCGCCCTTGAACTTCTTGTCCTGCGGATCGCCACCGATCGCCGCATGCCCGACGAAATGATTGTCGCGACCGATACGGGTCGGGCCGCTGACCGTGCAGTGGGGACCGATGATGGTGCCGTCACCGATCTCGACCTCGGGGCCGACATAGGCGAACGGCCCGATGCTGACGCCTTCACCCAGAGAGGCGCCGGGATCGACGACCGCGCTGGGATGGATGGCGGTGGGGGCGCCCATCTCAGCGGGTGTCCTCGGCGCACAGCACGTCGGCGCAGGCGACCTGTTCGCCGTTGACCGACGCAACGCCGGTGTAGAAGGCCATGTTGCGGATCAGCCGCTTCAGGGTGACGTCCAGGTCCAGTCGGTCGCCCGGCACCACCATCTTGGTGAAGCGCGCGTTCTCCACCTTCACCATGTAGAACATGCGGCCCGCGGTATCGCCCTGGTGCGACAGCTGGGTCAGCAGCCCGCCGGCCTGCGCCAGCGCCTCGATGATCAATACGCCGGGCATGATCGGGCGGTCAGGGAAGTGGCCGGTGAAGAAGGGCTCGTTCTGGGTGATGTTCTTGTAGGCCAGTACGCGCTTGTCCTTCTCGAACTCCACCACGCGATCGACCAGCAGGAACGGGTAGCGATGCGGCAGCAGCTTGCGGATGGTGGTGGAGTCGATCGGTAGTTGCAGGTCTAGGGTCATCAGCTTTCCTTGTCGGCCGCCAGCACGCGTCGTGCCAAGGCGTCCAGTTGCTTGAAGCGGGCGGCGTTCTTGCGCCAGGTTCGGTTGTCGGTGAGTGGCGTGCCGCTCGAGTATTCGCCGGGCTCGGTGATCGAACTCGTCACCAGCGACATCGCGGTGACGACGACGCGGTCGCAGATCTCCAGGTGGCCTAGCACGCCGGCGGCGCCGCCGATCAGGCAGTAGCGGCCGATGCGCGCGCTGCCGGCCGCAGCGCTGCAGCCGGCCATCGCCGTGTGCGCGCCGATGCGGACGTTGTGGCCGATCTGGATCTGGTTGTCGAGGCGAACGTCCTCTTCCAGCACCGTGTCGTCGAGCGCGCCGCGGTCGATGGTGGTGTTCGCGCCGATCTCGCAATCATCACCGATGACCACCCCGCCCAGCTGCGGGACCTTGATCCAATGCCCGCTGTCCATTGCCAGGCCGAAGCCATCGGCGCCGATGACGGCGCCGGGATGGACCAGTACGCGCTTGCCGAGGCGGACGCGCGTCACCAGGGTGATGCGGGCGATCAGCTCGCTGCCGTCGCCTACGGTGCAGTCATCGCCGATCACGCAACCGGGACCGACGACACAGCCATCCCCGATCACGCTGTGCGCTCCGACGGTGACGAAGGGGCCGACGTGTGCGCTCGCGGCGATGCGGGCGCTGGGGTCGATCGCGGCGCTCGGGTGGATGCCCGGCGTGCGCACGGGCTTGCTGTCGAACAGCGCAGCCATCTTGGCGAAGGCCGTGTACGGATCCTTTGCGATCAGGACGGCGCCGGGGGCGGCGTCGGCATCCTCGGCGCGCAGCACGATCAGGCTGGCCTGGCTCTCCGCCAGTTGGCCCCGGTAGCGGCTGTTGGCCAGGAAAGCCAAGTGGCCGGGCTCGGCCCGCGCCAGGGTGGCGACGCCTTCGATGTGCAGGTCGGGATCGCCACGGAGCTCGAGGCCGAAGCGGTCGGCCAGCGCGTGGGCGGTATGGGTGGGCAGCGTCATAAGGCGCGTAGTTTAGCGCCAGCGACCGCCAAACCGCTTTCACGGGGGCGTATGGTGGACGACAGGCGGGGGGTTGTTGCCCCGCCTGTCAACGCGTCGCCAGGATCAGAACGCGCCGCCGAAGGTGAACTGCAGGCGTTCCAGCTCGTCGCCCTCTTCCTTCTTCAACGGGAAGGCATAGCTGATCGAGATCGGGCCGACCGGCGCACGCCACAACAGCGCGACACCCGTGGAGGCGCGCAGCTCGCCGGCATCGAAATTGTCCGCGCCGTCGAAGACATTGCCGAAATCGAAGAACGCCGACACGCGGGCGGCATTCGAGTCGAACAGTTTCGGGAAGATCAGTTCTACCGAACCGGTCGTCTTCAGCGAACCACCCAGAGGCTGGCCACGGTAACCACTGATGACCTCCGAGCGAGGACCCAGCGTGTTGTCGCGGAAGCCGCGCACCGAGCGCGTACCGCCCGCATAGAAGTTCTCGAAGAACGGCAGGCCGCCGGCGACCAGGGTCTTGTCCAGCGTGCCACCATCGGCGCACGTGCCGTCGGCTGCGGGTGCAGTCGTCGTCGCCTGGCCGGGGATCTGCGGATCGGAGCCGGTGGCGCGGCAGATATAGCGGTAGATGTCGGAGCCGTAGCTGTCGCCGTAGCCGACTTCCGCGCGGGTGTTGAGCACGAAGGAAGGGCTCAGCGACCAGTACTTCGAGAACTCGTAATTGAGTTTGTAGTACTCGACGGTGGAGCCGGGCAGCGCGATCTCAGCCGACACGCGCTGGTAGGTGCCGCCGGTGGGCATGAAGTAATCGTTGCGGGTGTCGCGTGCCCAACCCACTTCGGTACGCCACGCATGGAACGTGCGCTGGCCCACGGCGTCGATGTATTCGATGATCGACTGCGGCGTGGAGCCCTGGAAGGTCAGGATTTCGTTGCTGTCCACGCCGAACAGCAGCGAGACGGTGTCGTTCTCGGTGATCGGCAGGCCCAGGACGCCCTGTGCGGCGGCGCTGGTGGTGGAGTACTGCGCGGTGTTGAAGTCCGAGTAGTCGAACTCGCGCCACCACAGGTTGTAGCCCAGCGACATGCCTTCGTCGGTGAAGAACGGGTTCGTATACGAGAACGAGTAGCGCTGCAGGTAGTCGCTGCGCTGCGCCTCGACGGCGACGCGGTTGCCGCCGCCGAGGAAGTTGTTCTGCGACAGCTGGATCGACGTGGTCAGGCCGGAGAGCTGCGAATAGCCCAGGCCGAACACGAAGCTGCCCGAGGTGGTTTCCTTCACGGTGTACACCACGTCCACCTGGTCGGTGGTGCCCGGGACGGGCGTGGTTTCGACGTCGACCGTCTCGAAATAGCCCAGGCGGCGCAGGCGCACGCGCGAGCGGTCCACCGCGACCTGCGAGAACCAGCTGCCTTCGAACTGGCGCATTTCACGGCGCATGACTTCATCGGACGTGCGGGTGTTGCCCTTGAAGACGATCCGGCGCACGTTCACGCGCGGGCCCGGGATCACCTGCAGGTTGATCGCGACGGTGCGGTTATCGCGGTCGATCGTCGGGATCGGATTCACCTGCGCGAACGCGTGGCCGATGTTGCCCAGCGTCGCGGTGATCGAATCGGAGGTCATCTCGAGCAGGATGCGCGAGAACGTCTGCTCCGGCTTGACGATCACCAGCTTCTCGATCTCCTCCTTGGGCAGCACCGTGTCGCCGGTGACCTTCACCTCGGAGATCTTGTACTGCTCGCCCTCGGTAATACCGGCGGTGATGAACATGTCGCGCTTGTCGGGACTGATCGACACCTGGGTGGAGTCGATGTTGAAGTCCACGTAGCCGCGGTCCAGGTAGTAGGAGTTCAGGCGTTCCATGTCGCCCGACAGCTTTTCCTTGGAGTACTGGTCGTCGCGGCGGTACCAGGACAGCCAGCTGGATTCCTTGGATTCCCAGTTCTCCAGCAGATTCTCGGTCTCGAACTTCTCGGCACCGACGACGTTGACGTGCTTGATCTTCGCCGCCTTGCCTTCCTTCACGGTGATCGTGACGTCCACGCGGTTGCGGTCCAGCGGACTGACGGTAGGCGTGATCTCGACGTTGTACTTGCCGCGGTTGTTGTACTGGCGCACCAGTTCCTGCGTCACGCGGTCCAGGCTCAGGCGGTCGAAGGTCTCGCCCTCGGCCAGGCCGATGTCCTTCAGGCCCGACATCAGGTCATCGGTCTTGATGTCCTTGTTGCCGGTGAGCGTCAATTTGTTGATGGCCGGGCGCTCGGTGACCGTCACCACCAGGATGTCGCCCTGGCGGTCGAGCTTCACGTCTTCGAAGAAGCCCGTCTTGTAGAGCGCGCGGATGGATTCGGAGACGCCGGACGGCGTGACGTGTTCGCCGCGTTCGATCGGCAGGTAGGTCAGCACGGTGCCGGCCGAAATGCGCTGCAGGCCGTCGATGCGGATATCGGTGGCGGTGAACGTCTCGCTGCTCAGCGGTGCGGCCGCCGCGGGCGCGGGGGCGGTGTCCGTCGTCTGGGCCAGTGCCGGCATGGCGATGGCCGAGGCCAGGGCGAGGGCAAGCAGGCGGCGGGAGGGCAGTCGCGTCATCATCACTTCCGATTGGGGTAGTTCCTGCAATGCAGGAATGGGGCGCAGGGCTGCGTTCCCGGGGCTTGCCGGTCGGGGGCGACCCTTGGAGCGGGCCGGCCCGAGAAAGTTCAGGGGCATCAGGTCACCAGACGCAGGATGTCGTTGTAGAACGCCAATCCCATCAGGCCCGCCAGCGCGGCCAAGCCTACGTATTGTCCAGCCACCATGTGGCGCTCGCTCAAGGGACTGCCCTTGACCAACTCGATAAGGTAATACAGGAGGTGCCCGCCGTCCAAGACGGGAATCGGCAACAGGTTGATAATGGCCAGGCTGAGGGACATGGCGGCCAAGAACCAGAGGAACCAGTCAGGCCCGCGCTTGGCCGAGACATTCGCCACCTGGGCGATGGTGATGGGCCCTGACACGTTCTTCAGCGACGCGTCGCCGGTCAGCATGCGACGGATCATGCCCAGAGAGTCCGCCGTCAGTTTGCCGGTCTCGCGGAATGCGGCCGGGATGGCGGCCAGGGGTCCGAAATGCAGGGTCGCGTCGTAGCCGGGCATCTGTGCGGCGTCAGGCGGCGCCAGTCCCAGGCCCCAGTAGTCCTGACCGTTGTCCGGGCGTTTCATGCGGCGTGGCTCGAGTTCGAAGGCCAAGCGCTCGCCCGCCCGGTCGACCTCCACCATCGCGGGGCCGCCGCGCTTGCCCAGCAAGTCGACCTGCGTGGCGATGTCCCCGAAGCCATGCACCGGCTGACCGTCGACGGCGGTGACGACATCGCCTGGTTGCAGCACGCCATCAGCCGGCGCACCCGGGCTGACCTTGCCGACGGTCGCCGGCACGACCCAGTGGCGCCATGTCAGGCCTGTCAGGCCAATCACGTTCTCCTGGTCGAAATCCACCGGCAGGCGCGAGAGAGCGAGTTGACGCGTGGCGGTCGTACCGGAGGCGGTCTCCACTTCCACCGGCACGTCCTTGCCGTCGATGGCGGCCTTGGTCAGCACGATGGAGGCATCCGTCCACGTATCGATGGCGCGGTCGCCGATCCGCACGATGCGGTCGCCGCGTTGCAGACCCGCCGCCTCTGCGATGCCCGTGACACCGCCGAGCGTGGCCGAGTAATCCTGCTTACCCAGCACGAACATCGCCCACAGCAGGGCGACGCACAGCACGATGTTGGCCGCGGGTCCGGCGGCGACCACCGCGATCCGCTGCCAGACCGACTTCCGGTTGAAGGCTTGGTCCAGCTGTGCAGCGGGGACCTCGCCTTCGGCTTCGTCCAGCATCTTGACGTAGCCGCCGAGCGGGATCGCGGCGATCGCGAACTCCGTGCCGTGGCGGTCGCGGCGGGACCACAGCGGCTTGCCGAAGCCCACGGAGAAGCGCAGTACCTTCACGCCGCACCGGCGAGCCACCCAGTAGTGGCCGAACTCGTGGAAGGTCACCAGGATGCCCAGCGCCACGATCATCCACCAGACGGAGCCCAACAGGTCACTCATCGGTTCTCGGCGCTCATGGGGGAGAGATGGCCTGCGAGGTTGCGTTCGGTGAGTCGTCGGGCCTGCGCATCCGCTTCCAGCAACGCCTCCAGCGAATCGGCCGGCGTTGCAGGCAGCGCGGCGAGGGCGTCCTCGACCAGCGCGGGAATGGATAGGAAACCCACGCGGCCCTGAAGAAAGGCTGAAACTGCGACTTCGTTCGCAGCGTTCAGGACCGCGGGCGCGGTGCCGCCCGCCGCCATGGCCTCCCAGGCCAGGCGCAGGCAAGGGAATGCGTCGGTGTCCGGCGCCTCGAAGTCCAGTCGCGGGTGCTGCAACAGATCGAGCCCCTGCACGCCGGAAGCGATCCGTTCGGGCCAGCCAAGTCCCACCGCCAGCGAGGTTCGCATGTCGGGCAGGCCGAGCTGCGCGAGCGTCGAGCCGTCGACGAATTCCACCAGCGAGTGCACCAGGCTTTGAGGATGCACCAGCACATCGAGGCGCGCGCGGTCCACGCTGAAGAGGTGGTGCGCTTCGATCAACTCCAGGCCCTTGTTCATCAAGGTGGCCGAATCAACCGAGATCTTGGGGCCCATAGACCACTTCGGATGGGCGACCGCCTGCGCGCGCGTGACCTGCGCGAGGTCCGCCCGGCTGCGTCCGCGGAACGGTCCGCCGGACGCGGTCAGCACGATGCGCTTGACCTCGGCCTGAGCCTGCCGTGAACGCAGGCACTGGAAGATGGCGTTGTGCTCGCTGTCGATCGGGATGATTTCGGCGCCAGCGGCATCCGCCGCGGCGGTCACCAGCTCGCCGGCAAGCACCAGCGACTCCTTGTTGGCCAGCAGCAGCCGCTTGCCCGCGCGCGCGGCGGCGAGCGTCGAAGACAGGCCCGCGGCCCCGACGATGGCGGCCACCACGGTGTCGCAGGCGGCATCGGCAACGAGCGCGTCGAGCGGCGCATTGCCCGCATGCGGTTGCGTCGACAGGCCGGCATCGGCGAGGCCTTCGCTCAGGCGCGCGTAGCACGCGGTGTCGGCGATGACCGCATGGTCGGGACGATGGACGAGGCAGAGCGCGACCAGGGCATCCACGTTCTGGCCGGCGGCCAGCACGCTGGCCCGGTAGCGGTGGGGATGGCGGGCGATGACGTCTAGCGCCGAGGCGCCGATCGAGCCCGTCGCGCCGAGGACCGCCACATTGCGGGGTGCGTGCGCAGCCATGCTCAGAATCCGAAGACTTCCTTGCCGAGCACGAAGATGGGCAGCGCGGCCAGCACACCGTCGATACGGTCAAGCACGCCGCCGTGGCCCGGGATCACGTCGCCGGAATCCTTCGCGCCCACGTGACGCTTCAGCAGGCTCTCGAACAGGTCGCCGACGACCGAGAACAGCACGGTGAAGATGGCGACCAGCAGCACGCCCGGCAGGTGGGCGACGCCCGCTCCTGCGATGAAGGCGCCGACAGCGGCAACCAGCAGGCCCGCCGCCAGGCCGCCGAGCAGACCTTCGAGTGTCTTGTTGGGGCTGATGCGGGGTGCCAGCTTGCGGCCTGCGAACCAGCGCCCGCCGAAATGGCGACCCGCGAAGTAGGCGCCACTGTCGGCGGCCCAGACGATCGCCAACGCGATGAACAGCCAGATATGCCCGTTCGGCTCCGACGAATGGATCAGTCCCAGGGCGCACCAGGCCGGCACGACGGCGAGCGTGCCGGCGGCCAGCTTGAACACGCGCGCCCACGTCTCGTGGTCGGAGGCGAAATGGAAGAAGCGCAGCCACAACAGCGCGAGCAGCCACCAGACGGCGCCGGCCAGCGCCATCAGGCGCAGCGGCACCAGGTCCGTGGACCCGCGCGAGGCCCAGACCAACAGCACCATCAGCAGCAGGTTGGCGGTCAGCAGTACCGTTCGCTGCAAGGTGTCGTCGATCTCGGCGAGCTTGAACCACTCCCACAGGCCGACCAGAAAAACCAGGGCCGCCAGCATGACCAGCCAGGACGTCGGCAGCAGCAGGATCGCGCCGATGGCGAACGGGGCCATGACGAGCGCGGCGATGACGCGGGTGCGGGTGGCGCTCATGCGGGGCTCGCTCTCATGCGGGACTGTCCTCCGTGGCGCCATCTGCCACTTGGGCGCTGGTCAGGCCGAAGCGGCGCTCGCGACCGGAGAAGTCGTCCAGGGCGCGCTGCAGCAAGGCGGCATCCAGGTCCGGCCAGAGCACGTCGGTGAACCAGAGTTCGGTGTAGGCCAGCTGCCACAACAGGAAATTGCTGATCCTGTGGTCGCCACCGGTGCGGATGAACAGATCGGGCGCCGGCAGGTCCGCCAGCGCCACATGCCGGCCAAGCGCGGCTTCGTCCACGTCTTGCGGTCGCAGGCGGCCTGCAGCGACCTCTTCGGCCAAGGCGCGTGCCGCGTGGGCGATGTCCTGACGGCCGCCGTAGCTTGCGGCGATGACCAGGTGCAAACGGGTGTTGCCCTGGGTCAGCGTTTCGGCCGCTTCCATGCGCGCACGGATGTCGGCGGAGAAACGCGCGCGGTCACCGATGAAGCGCACGCGGACCTGGCGACGGTGGAGTTCCTCCACTTCGCGGTCCAGCGCATTGAGGAACAGCTTCATCAGCGCGCCGACTTCTTCTTCCGGGCGGCCCCAGTTCTCGCTCGAGAACGCGAACAGCGTCAGCGCGCCGATGCCGCGCTCCAGGCAGAAATCGATGCAGACATTCACCGCGCGCGCACCGGCGCGATGGCCGATCACCCGCGGGCGGCGGCGGCGTTCGGCCCAGCGCCCGTTGCCGTCCATGATGACGGCCAAATGGCGGGGCACGGACGGGGAAACGGCAGGGGACATGGCAGTCCTCAGACCGCCATCAATTCCTGTTCCTTGGCCTTGACGACGTCATCGACGTCCTTGATGGACTTGTCGGTGAGCTTCTGGATCTCGTCTTCGGTCCGGCGCTCTTCGTCCTCGGTGATCTGCTTGTCCTTCAGCAGGTCCTTGACCTGCTGGTTGGCATCGCGGCGGATGTTGCGGATCGCGACCTTGGCGTCTTCGCCTTCGCCGTGGACCACCTTCGAGAGCTCCTTGCGGCGCTCTTCGGTGAGGGCCGGCAGGTTCAGGCGGATGGTGGTGCCGGCAGTGTTCGGGGTCAGGCCCAGGTCGGAGGCCAGGATGGCCTTCTCGACCGCGCCGACCATCTGCTTCTCCCACGGGGTGATCGTCAGCGAGCGGGAATCGGAGATGGTCACCGTGGCGACCTGGCTCAGCGGCATGTCCGAACCGTAGTAATTGACCTTCAGGTGCTCGACCAGGGCCGTGGAGGCGCGACCGGTGCGGACCTTGACCAGCGTGTGGCGGAGCGCCTCGATGCTCTTGGTCATGCGCGCCTGCGCGTCTTTCTTGATGTCGTTGAGCATCGCCCTTTCCGTTGCAAAGCCTGTAAACGACCGATTATAGGGCGATTCGATGCCGTTGCCGACCGCCCGGAGGCCCCTCAGTGGGAATGATGCGGCGCGGCATCGTGCAGGTCGTGGCCACAGGCCGCGCCCCGTTCGATCTGGAGGGTCGCGTGGTTGATCCCGAAGCGGTGGTCCAGTGCGTGCACGGTGGCATCGATGAAGGTGTCGTGATCGTCCTCGCGGGCGCGCACGAGATGTGCGGTCAGGGCGATCTCATTGGCGCCAAGCGACCAGATGTGCAGGTGGTGGACGGCGGAGACACCCGGCTGCTCGCGCAAGAACGCGCCGACCTCTTCAGGATCGACACTGCCGGGGACGGCGTCCATGGCCGCGTCGAAGCTGTCGCGCAGCAGCCCCCAGGAGCCAACGGCGACGACCACGGCGATCAGCAGCGCCGTGGCCGGGTCCAGCCATGCCCAGCCGAGCGTCGCCATGCCGACGCCGGCCAGCACCGCCGCCAGCGAGACGGCCGCATCAGCCATCAGGTGCAGGAAGGCGCCACGCTTGTTCAGGTCGTGCGCATGCCCGTCGCGCACCAGCCAAGCGGCGCCGAGGTTGACCACGATGCCAAGCGCCGCGACCACGATCACGGGCGTGGCGGGAATCTCGGGCGGCGCGCTGAAGCGACGCACGGCTTCCCAGCCCAGTGCGCCGGAGAAGACCACCAGTAGCAAGGCATTGGCCAACGGAGAGAGGAGGGTGGCGCGCCGCCAGCCATACGTATGGCGTCCACGGGGCGGGCGGCGTGCCAGCGCGGCCGCGCTCCAGGCCAACGCCAGGCCCAGCACGTCGCCCAGGTTGTGCACGGCGTCGGACAGCAAGGCCAGCGAATTGGTGTAGAAGCCGTACCCCGCTTCGATGGCGGTGTAGGCGAGATTGATCAGTGTGACCAGCGCGAAAGCGCGCGTGGCCGAGCCGTGGGCGTGCGCATGCGCCCCATGTCCGTGTCCGTGTCCCATCCGCCTAGGGTGCCGGCGGACCGGCACGGACACTATTACAGCGGGCTTGCGTCAGTTGCGGCCCTTCACCAGGGTGCCCACGTGCTCGCCGCGCAGGATGCGCATCAGGTTGCCCGGCACCGACAAGTCGTAGATGCGCAGCGGCACGTCGCTGTCGCGGCAGAGCGCGAACGCGGCGGTATCCATCACCTGCAGGTCGCGGACGATCACGTCGTCATAGGTCAGCTGATCGAAGCGCTTGGCGTCGGCGTGCTTGCTGGGGTCCTTGTCGTAGACGCCGTCCACCTTGGTGGCCTTCAGCAGCAGGTCCGCACCGATCTCGATCGCACGCAGCGCGGCGCCGGAGTCGGTGGTGAAGAACGGGTTGCCCGTGCCGGCGGCGAAGATCGCAATGCGGCCCTTCTCCAGATGACGGATGGCGCGGCGGCGGATGTAGTCCTCGCACACGTCATTGATCTTGATGGCGCTCATCACGCGGCACTTGGCGCCCAGTTTTTCCAGGGCGTCCTGCATGGCCAGCGCGTTGATGACGGTGGCCAGCATGCCCATCTGGTCGCCGGTGACCCGGTCCATGCCGCCGGCGGCCAGGCCTGCGCCGCGGAAGATGTTGCCGCCGCCGATCACCAGGCCGATTTCGGCACCAGCGTCGCGCGCCTCGATGATCTCTTTGGCGATCCGGGTGATCACGGCCGGGTCGATGCCGTAGTCCTCGGCCCCCATCAGCGCTTCGCCGGAAAGTTTGAGCAGGATGCGGCGATAGGCAAGGCGTGCGGTCATGGGGATCTCGGCGTGGGGGCAAACAGCGTAATTCTATCCGAGCGTCACGTAGTGCGTCAGTCGCCGGGCTCGTAGATCGCGTACAACTTGCGTGCCGGCTCAAGCACTTCCCAGGTACCGCTGAAGCCGGCGGGCACCACAAAGCTCTGGCCGGCCTCCCATACGGTCTCTGCGCCATCCTCGCCACGCAGTCTCAGTCGGCCCGCAAGCAAATGGCAGAACTCGTGTTCGGTGTAGTGGACGCGCCACGCCCCGGCATCGGCCTCCCAGACGCCACAGTGGAAGCGCGCATCCGGGGACGAGAATGCATTGGCGACCGCTTGCGTCGGCTGTCCGGACAGCAGCCGGTCGGCCGCGACGGCTTCGCGCGGTACATCGTCCAGCGCATGGGGGACGGGCAGGATGTGGGGCATGGCAGGGCCTCTGGAAGAGCGGCTTATGATGGAACTCCCATCAGGCGACCATCAAGGCTTCGACATGAGCGTGCGCACGCTGCAGGAATTCATCGCGTCTTCCAGGGAAAAGGATGCCAGTGCGGACGCCTTCGAGTTGGAGAGCCCGCACCTGCTCGAGGTACGCCTGGACGGATTGGTCTGGGCCAAGGCCGGGGCGATGGTGGCGCGCAAGGGGGCGGTCAAGTTCACCCGGCAGGGCGTGCTGGAGCAGGGCCTGGGCAATCTGCTGAAAAAAGCCGTCAGCGGTGAGGGCATGCAGCTGATGAAGATCGAGGGGCAGGGGCGTGTCTACCTGGCCGATGCGGGCAAGAAGATCACGCTGCTGCGCCTCGCGGGCGAATCGATCTTCGTCAACGGGAACGACGTCCTGGCCGTGGAGTCGGGCATCCAGAGCCGTATCACCATGATGCGCAAGGTCGCCGGCATGCTGTCCGGCGGTCTCTTCAACGTTCGCCTCAGCGGGCACGGCATCGTTGCGATCACTTCGCACTACGAACCGCTGACACTGCCGGTAAATGCGCAGACCGGACCGGTGTTTACCGACCCGAACGCGACAGTTGCGTGGTCGGGCGGCCTGACGCCCGAAATCGTTACCGACATCTCGCTGGGCACGCTGCTGGGACGGGGGTCCGGGGAAAGCGTGCAGCTCAGGTTCGCGGGCGACGGCTGGGTGGTGGTGCAGCCCTACGAAGAAGTCGTGTACCAGCCGAGGCAATAAGCGCCCGGCGTTTCTCTCTGTTCCGGGGTCGCCCGCCGGTGCATGGAGGGGCGGCTTCGATTGCAGTGGTGGAAATCACCTGCACAGCCGGCGCCCAGCCCGCTGCCGCGCTGCCGAGGCTTCCCAGGCGCGGGCGCGCGGCCACGTGCGTCAAAAGCGGCGCCTGGCAAGGCGGACCTCCGACATCCCTCGCGACCCGCAACGGCGTGTCGAAGCCGCGCGGAGGCGCGTTCTGTTACCGCTATTACGTTCGGAGGCGTCCGAAAAATGCCCCTCAGGGGGGGCAAAACTACACAGCATTTTGTGATGGATTTGGCAATATTACTTGAGTGTTGCGTAACCTAATTCCAACATTTGATTAACCTGCTATTAAGGCCCGTGACTTGCATCGCACGATCAAGGTCACGCTGGTCGGAGGGCGGGCCCGTCCGGACGCTCATGTGAATCAACCTGCAGCAGGGAGTCGCACAGTGTCCAAGCGTACGTTCAATCGAACACTCAAACGCAGCGCCCTTACCGTGGCGCTCGGCGTCTGCTTCAACTCTTCGATTTATGCCCAGTCCAATACCTCCGGTGCGGTCTTCGGCCAGGCCACGGCGGGCGAGAAAGTCCTGGTCCAGAACCCGGCCACCGGCTTCAGCCGTGAAATAGCGATCGGCGCCGACGGTACCTACCGTGTATCCGCGCTGTCGCCCGGCACGTACCGCGTGACGCTCCAGCGCGCAGACGGCACCACGTCGACGCGCGAAGTGGCGGTCAACGTCGGTACCGGTACGGCCGTCAATTTCGCTGCGGAAAGTTCCGGGAGCGGTGCCACCACACTGGGTACGGTCACGGTCACCGGCTCCCAACTGGTCAACCCGATCGACGTGTCGTCGGTCGAGTCCACCACCATCCTGACCGCCGAGCAGCTCGCCCGGATCCCCGTACCCCGCGATACGACCTCGGTGGCGTTGCTCGCCCCGGGCACCGTGCGCGGTGATACCGCCTTCGGCAATCTCGCTTCGTTCGGTGGTTCGTCCGTGGCGGAGAACCAGTACTACATCAACGGCTTCAACGTCACCAACTCGTTCCGCAGCCTCAACTTCTCCAAGGTGCCGTTCGAAGGCATCGCCGAGCAGCAGATCAAGACCGGTGGCTACGGTGCCGAGTTCGGCCGTTCGCTGGGCGGCGTGGTCAACCAGATCACCAAGCGCGGCACCAACGAGTTCAAGGCCGGTGCCAACGTGTTCTGGGCGCCCAAGTCGCTGCGCTCGGACGTTGACGACTTCAAGTATTCCAATCCGCTGGTGCCAGGCGATTACGGCGACGTCGCCGAGGACAACAGCAAGGACGAGACCGACCAGCTGGTGACCAGCGTATGGGCGGGCGGCGCCCTGGTGAAGGACACCCTGTTCGCCTACGCGCTGCTGTCGTACGGCAACACGGAATCCACCACCTACGGAAGCGTCGACAAGTTCACTAACCGCGACGCGGACCTGAAGAACCCGACCTGGCTCGCCAAGTTCGACTGGAACATCAACGACAGCAACAAGCTGGAGTTCACCGCGTTCTCGGACAAGCAGGAGACCGAGACCCGGGTGTACGCCAACACGCCGGGCGAGGTCGACCGCACGGCCTACGCGGGCAGCCTGTTCGACGAACAGGGCGGCACCAACTACGTGTTGAAGTACACCGGCTACCTCACGGACACCTTCACCCTGACGGCATTGGCCGGCCATGGCGAGTTCAAGCGCAGCCAGTACCTGGTGAATCCCGATGGTTCGCGGGTCTCCTACAACGGCGACATCACCACGGCCTACACCACCGACATCAACGGCACCACGTCGCTGGGCGGCTGCCCGGTGATCCTGGACGTGCGCCCCGGCTACCGCAAGGGAATCACAGGCACTTACGGCAGTTTCTGCAACCTGACCGAAGACGGGTTGCTGCAGGCGTCCAACAACAAGGACACCCGCGACCAGTACCGCATCGACGCCGAGTGGATCCTGGGCCCGCACCAACTGCGCTTCGGCGTGGACGTGGACAACTTCGAATCCATCGCCGGTGAAGCGAATCCGGGCGGCTGGCTGTGGCGCTACTCGACCAACAACGGCCCCGACGGTCTGGCCAACACCGGCGACGAGTTCGACGTGGTGCGTCGGCAGACCACGGCCCGCGGTACGACCATCGAGGTCAAGCAGCGCGCTTACTACATCGAAGACACCTGGAAGATCACCGACAACTTCCTGGCCTACCTCGGCGCCCGCTGGGATACGTTCGAGAACCTGGGTGCCGATGGGCGCGCGTTCGTCAAGATCGACAACCAGTTCGGTCCGCGCCTGGGCTTTTCGTGGGACGCGAAGGGCGACTCGTCGCTGAAGATCTACGGCAACGCCGGCCGCTACGCGCTGCCGCTCACGCCGAGCGTCGCGGTGCGCGGTTCCAGCGCCTCGATCTACCAGCGCTCCAACAACAACCGTTTCTCGGGCGTAGACCCGGTGACCGGCGCGCCGATCCTGATCAATCCGCTGAATCCGCTGAACCTGATCAACGGCGAGGACGGCAGCGCGCATGACCCGGCCACCATCGCCAGCAAGAACCTCGACCCGATGTACCAGGACGAGTTCATCCTCGGCTTCCAGAGCGCGTGGACCGACCACCTGAACTTCGGCGCACGTGCGATCTACCGCAAGCTCAAGGCGGCCATCGACGACAACTGCGACTACACCGCCATCACCGAACTGGCGGACGCCGACGGGCTCGATTACACGGTGCCGAACCCCGGCTTCCCGTATTGCCGCCTGTTCAACCCGGGCGAGGACGCAGTGCTGGTCACCGACCTCAATGGCGACGGTATCTACACGACCTACACGGTAGACGGCGCGCGTCTGAGTCCGCCGGCCAGGCGCTCGTACAAGGCGCTGGAGCTGTTCCTGGATGGCAGCTGGGACAAGTTCTTCTTCCAGGCTTCGTACACCCTCGGCTACAACAAGGGCAATACCGAAGGCGGCGTGAAGTCGGACATCGGCCAGGGCGACACCAACACCACGCAGGACTTCGACTACATCGAGCTGACGGTCGACACCTACGGCTACCTGCCCAACGACCGTCGTCATGCGCTGAAGATGTTCGGCAACTACGACTTCAGCGAGCAGTGGTCGCTCGGCGCCAACGTCCTGGTGCAGACCGGGCGGCCGATCAACTGCCTCGGCGTGCTGGACCGCAACCCGCTGGAACCCGTCGGTACGGTCACCAACTACAACCCGCACCCCTACGGCTCCGGCTTCATGCGTTGCAGCAATTCGGAGAACGGCGCGTCGGACGACTCCACGGTGAGCGCGGTGCCGCGCGGTACCGCGGGTCGCCTGCCGACCACGACCACGCTCGACTTGAACCTCGCGTATCGCCCGAACTGGGCGTCGGGACTGCAGTTCAAGATGGACGTGTTCAATGTGTTCAACTCGCAGAAGGTCACGTCCGTGAGCGAAGTGGCGGAGGATTCGGCGACGGGCAACCCCCTGAGCACCTATCTGCTGCCGCGTTCCTATCAGGCACCGCGCTCGGTCCGCTTCATGGTCCAGTACGATTTCTGACAAGACGTTCGCTCCGCAAAAAGATGGTTAGCGATTGCTCTCTTCTTGGCCGCCTTCGGGCGGCCATTTTCTTTTGTGCGGATGGGTGCGGTGACGTCCGGGCGGATATGCTTGGCCAAACCCCACCCTGATGGCGACCATGAACGAAGCGCTGCAGCGCCACTGGAACGAGGCGAGCCGCCATGAAGCGGCGGCGGATCAGGCGGCGGCCCGCGCGTGTTATGAGGCGATGCTCGCGATAGAGCCCAAGCTGGTGGCGCCACACCTACGACTTTCACGGCTTGCGCAGATCTCGGATCGTTACGTCGACGCCCGCCGCCATGCGTTGCAGGCCGCCGTGATTTGCGATGAAACGCAGGATGCAAGAAGCGTGGGCTTCGTGAGCCTGCGATTGCTGGCGTTTGCCGAGGATGGGGAGATCGTTCGCCTGATCCGATCCATGGACTGGTCCAATCGTGACGTCCTGCAGCAGGCGGCGGTGCTCGCACAGCATCTTTGGCTGGTGAATCAGCACGACACGGCGCTAGAGTTCCTGACGCATGTCGGGGCGCGCGTCAAACCCAATGCCCTCTTGTGCTACACGCGCGCCAACATACTCAGGTCGTTGGGCAAGCTGGGCGAAGCTACCGAGCATTACGAGTACGCTTTACGGCTCAGTCCGAACGATGCTTACGTCCATCGAACACTGGCGTACCACCAGGCCTCCAACCCTCCGGGCATTCGCGTGCCGAGGGTCGCAGCGGCGCGCCGCCAGCATGCGGACGGCTCCCCCGAGAGCGCCCAGCTGCTGTACGCCTTGTTCAAGGAGCTCGATGCGGCGGATCAGACGGCCGCCGCGTGGGACGCGTTACAGGAAGGCGCTGCCGTGGTCCATCGCGCACTGCGGCATGATCGGGAAGAGGAGGCGCGGGGCTTCGAACGGCTGCTGCGTCCCGACCCATGGGCGATGTCGTCGCCGTTGGTCGCTGAACCAGCGGGCGCCGTCCCGATCTTCATCGTTGGCTTGCCGCGGACGGGCACGACGTTGCTGGATCGGGTGCTCGACAATCATCCCGAGGTGGTGTCGCTGGGCGAACGTAACGACCTGGATGCTGCCGTGAGCGAGATCTCCGACCATTTCTACAAGGGTGGCCTGAAAGAGTCGCGCTGGGAGAAAGTGCAAGCGGCCGATCCCGCCCGGATCGGCGCGCGCTATCTGGAACGCTTGGCGCCCATGGTCGCGGGGCGCCGTTGTTTCATCGACAAGAATCCACAGAATTTCTTCAATGTCGGGCTGATACTGCGGGCGCTTCCACAGGCGCGTATCCTCTGTGTACGGCGGGACCCCATGGATGCCTGCTTCTCGAACCTGAAGGAATTGTTCGAGGGCGGTGCTTACCCCTACAGCTACGGCCTCGAGGATCTGGCCGCCCATCACCGGGGGTTCGAGAAACTGATGGCGCACTGGAAGGAACGCGCGCCGGGAGCCGTGCATATCCTGGATTACGAAGCATTGGTGCAGGCCGGAGACGAAACACTGATCGATGTGCTCGCGTTCTGCGGGCTGTCGCCTGTCGGTGGGATGCTCGACATCACCGCGAATGCGTCGCCGGTGTCGACGGCGAGCAGTTCGCAGGTTAGGTCGCCGATACACGGCCGTGGCATCGGCGCCTGGAAGCGATATGCGCCGCAGTTGGAGCCTCTGCGGCTGATGTTGGACGCGCAAAGGATCGAGAATGCAGGTTGAGTCGATCTCCAGTCGCGTGGCCGGATTGACGGCGCGGGCGCAGGCTCATGCCGCGGCCAAGGACTTCAGGCAAGCGACCGAGTGCTACCTGCGAGCGCTGGAGCTTTCGCCCGACGATCCGGACATCCTGTTGCAGTTGTCCTACATCGAGTCGCTCGCGGGGAACTATCGGGCTGCGCATGGCTACGTGCTGCAGGCCAGCAAGCTTCAGGCGACGCGTGCCGACGTCTTGAAGGAGTTGCTGGCGCGATTGCGCACCTTCAACGAAATCCCGGCGATGCTGGCATGCATCGAGCGCATGTTGCCCATCTCCCGTATCCCGATCCCCTCGTTGATTACCATCGCTGCGCAACTGACCTACGCCGGGTTGCCGCAGCGGGCGATCGTCTTCCTCGACGAAGCGCTGCGCGGGGATCCCGACTATCCCCCGACACTATTGTCGCGGGCCCATGTGTTGATGTTCCTGGGGCGCTTCGCCGAAGCCGCGGACGACATCGCGCGGACGATCGCGCGCGCGCCGCGGATCGCCCAGGCGTACTGGCTGCGATCGCAGGTACGGAAACAAGCCGGCGGTGAGGATCATCTTGCGCAGATCAAGGTGCAACTCCAGGCGCCCCAACGGACCGCACAGGACCGTGCATTGCTGGCCTTCGCGCTGCACAAGGAACTGGACGATCTGGGTCGGCACGACGAGGCTTGGGATGCGCTGCGGGAAGGGTGTGCCAGCAAGCGCTCGTCGCTGCGCTACGACGCGGCGCGATCGCGGGACGTGTTCGAGCGGTTGCTGCGTTTCGAGCCCGGTGCTTTCCCCGTTGCGGAGTCGTCGGAGGTCCATGCCACGCCGGTGTTCATCGTGGGCATGCATCGTTCCGGCACCACGTTGATCGAGCAGCTGCTCGACGGCCATTCCGAGGTGCGCGGTCTGGGTGAGCTCTACGATTTCACAAGCGCGATGCGCCATGCCGCCGATCATCATTGCGCCGGCGTGATCGATCCGGAGATTGTCGAGCGCGCAGCGGCCGTCGACTTGTCTTCCGTGGGTAGGCGCTATCTGGACGGCATGGCGTGGCGGTTGTCGGGTGAACGCTGCTTCACCGACAAGCTGCCCTCGAACTTCCTCAACGCGGGTTTCATCTGCGAAGCCTTGCCGCAGGCGAAGATCCTGCACATGGTCCGCGATCCCATGGAAACCTGCTTCTCGAACCTGCGGGAGTTGTTCTCCGACGCAAATCCCTACAGCTACGACCAACTCGAACTTGCCGACTTCTACCGGCACTACCGAGCGCTGATGGCCCACTGGCATGCGCGATATCCAGGAAGGATTCTGGACGTGGACTATGCGCAGCTCACGCGCGACCCCGAGCAGGTCATGCGACGGGTCTGCGACTTCATCGGCATTGCGTTCGAACCCGGGATGCTGGGGATGCAGTCGCGGACGCGTGGCATCGTCACGGCAAGCGCCGTGCAGGTGCGCGATCGCATCCAGGTGCAGGAGACCCCCAAATGGCGCGCTTACGAACGGCACCTCGTGCCGTTGCGGGAACGGCTCGGCGGGGCGTGAAGGGTCATGGGAGCAGCTGAAGCGCAATCGGCTGACCCGATGCGGCCACCTCAGGGGCCGACCGCACCCACCGAGACGCGATTGCGCCCTTCGCGCTTGGCGCCGTAGAGCGCTTCGTCCGCCGCGCGCAGCAGGTCGTCGACGTGGCGGAACTGTTCCAGCGTGCCCTGCGTGGCCAATCCGGCCGAGAAGGTCACGTGTAGCGGCTGGCCGCTGACTTCGGCCATGGCCGAGCCGGAGACCTCCGACAGGATGCGGCGCACGACCAGGGCCGCAGCCTCCTCGCCGATGCCCGGCAGCACCACCAGGAATTCCTCGCCGCCGTAACGGGCGACGATGTCGCTGCTGCGCACCCGCCGCATCAGCACCTTGGCGAAGTTGCGCAGGACTTCGTCGCCGACCAGGTGGCCCCAGCGATCGTTCACCTGCTTGAAATCATCGAGATCGATGAAGGCGATCGACAGCGGCCAGCCATGGCGGGTGGCGGCCTCGAACTCCTTCTCCAGCACCTCTTCCAACTGGCTGCGGTTGTACGCACCGGTCAGCGGATCGCGGCGCACTTCCTCGGCGAGGCGACGCGCGCGGTCTTCGTGTTCATCGGCTTCCTTGCGCGCGCGCGCGGCTTCCTGGATCTCGCGGAGATTGCGCACCACCAGGAGTTCGCGCGCCTGGTCCAGCAGCGCCTGGATGCGGGCAGGGGGGGCAGGCGGCACATCGAACATCACGCAGACGTCGGGCAGGGCGGCCACCATCTCCTCGGTCAGGGCGAGGAACGCGGCGTAATCCAACCCGAGGCGGGTGGCCGCATGCAGCGCTGCATCGCGATGCGCGGCTTCGGTGCGAGCCGCGTCGTCGGCCGCCAGCCAGATATCAGCGATGTGTCCCGATACCGCGACGCAGGCATTGAAGCCGGTATCGGAGGCGGGGTGCTCGCTTTCGATGATCGCCTCGCGCAACAGCGCCGGCAGATTCCATTGGCGCGCCAACCAGCCGCCGACGGTGGCGTGGTCGCAGCCCAGCAAGTCGCGCTCGGCGGCGATCAGCGCCGCGTTGTCCTCGGCGCTCTCCACCAGACGTGCGTAATCCTCGCCCAGCACTTCGAGCAGGGCCAACATGCCGATGTCCTGCAGCAGGCCGGCCAGCATCAGTTCTTCGGCTTTGCGGATGCCCGCATGCTGGCCGAGCAGGCGGCTGGCCAGTGCGGCGATCACGCTGCGGCGCCAGACGCGCGCTTGCGCCACCGGATGGCTGCCGCTGCCGCAGCGCGCCAGCGAGAAACCGAGCGCGAGCGTCAGCGTCGCATTGAGGCCGAGCACCGTCAGTGCCTGCGACAGGTTCTCCACGCGACGACGGCTTGCGTATAGCGGCGAGTTCGCGATGCGCAGCATGCGCGCGCTCAACGCAGCATCCAGTCCGATCGCATCGGCCGCGGTCGCCATCACGACCTCGGGGTCCTGCGCGAGCTCGATGATGCGCAATGCCACGCCCGGGGGGCTTGGCAGGTTGCGGCAATTCAGGAGCTGGGCTTCGAGTTCGGGACGCATCCGGGTGCGCACTGCGTTGAAAGGAGTTGCCGGCAGCATGCCAGCAAAGCGTGACGAAGTGTCACCTTTGTAACCAGTTTCGGCGCAGGAAGGACAAACTTTAGTGGCGCGCGACGAACGGTCGCGGTCATCAGGGGATGCGCTCCCGGAAAACAAGAAAGCCGCGGTTCCCCGCGGCTTTCTTGCATACGACAGGTTTGGCGATGGCTTACGCCAGGCCGGCCTGCTTCATCACTTCGGCGGCGTAATCTTCCACCACCTTCTCGATGCCTTCGCCGACCACCAGGCGCTGGAAGCCGATCACGTCGGCGCCGGCGGCCTTGACCACCTGCTCGACCGACTTGTCGCTGTCCAGCACGTACGGCTGGCCGTACAGGGTGACTTCGTTGACGATCTTGTTGATCTTGCCGGAGATGATCTTCTCCAGGATGTCGGCCGGCTTGGCCTTGTCCTTGTCGGACATCTTGGCCAGCTCGATTTCCTTTTCCTTCGCCACGAACTCGGCCGGCACATCGGAGGCCTTGTTGTGCGGGGGGTTCATCGCGGCGATGTGCATCGCCAGGCCGCGGGCCAGGTCGGCGTCGCCACCCTTGACCTCGACCAGCACGCCGATCTTGCCGCCGTGCACGTAGGCCGCGACGCTGTTGGTGCTGTCGATGGCGACCAGGCGACGGATCTGCATGTTCTCGCCCAGCTTGGCGATGGCCGCGGCGCGGGCTTCTTCCACCGTCTCGCCGGAGGCCAGCTTGGCGCTCTTCAGCGCATCGGCATCGGCGGCGCCGGACGTCAGCGCGGCCTGCGCGATCGCGTCCGTGAAGGCGATGAAGTTGCTGTCCTTGGCGACGAAGTCGGTCTCGGAGTTGATCTCGACCAGCACGGCCTTGCCGCCGTCCTGGGCCACGGCGATGCGGCCTTCGGCGGTGACGCGGTCGGCTTTCTTGTCGGCCTTGGCCAGGCCGGACTTGCGCAGCCACTCGGCGGCGGCGTCGATGTCGGCCTTGTTCTCGGTGAGCGCCTTCTTGCACTCCATCATGCCGGCGCCGGTGCGCTCGCGCAGTTCCTTGACCAGGGAAGCGGTGATTTCCACGGGATTACCTCGGTTAGCGAATTCGGTGGACGGTACGGATGCCGTCCTGTCGTATCCCGGTCGGCGCGGATCGCGCCGGACGGGAGGAAAGCCGCCGCGCAGCATGGCGCGGCGGCGTTGCAGCCGGATTACTCGGCAGCGGCTTCGTCGGACTTCTTGCCGGCGGCCTTCTTGGCCGGGGCGCGACGGGCGCCCTTGTCGTCGCCGCCTTCAGCGAACTCTTCCTCGCGGACGGTCGCGGCGTTCGGCGATGCGGCCTTGCCTTCCAGCACGGCGTCGGCGGCGGCACGGGCGTACAGCTGCACGGCGCGGATGGCGTCGTCGTTGCCGGGGATGGCGTAGTCGACCAGGGCCGGGTCGTAGTTGGAGTCGACCACCGCGATCACCGGGATGCCGAGCTTCTTGGCTTCCTTGATGGCGATGTCTTCATGGCCGATGTCGATGACGAACAGCGCGTCCGGCAGACGGTTCATGTCCTTGATGCCGCCCAGCGAGGCTTCCAGCTTGTCGCGTTCGCGGCGCAGGCCCAGCACTTCGTGCTTGACCAGCTTCTCGAAGGTGCCGTCGGTTTCGGCGGACTCCAGTTCCTTCAGGCGGGCGACCGACTTCTTCACGGTGGCGAAGTTGGTCAGCGTGCCGCCCAGCCAGCGCTGGGTCATGTACGGCATGCCGCAACGCACGGCTTCTTCCTTCACGGCTTCGCGCGCGCTGCGCTTGGTGCCCAGGAACAGCACGGTGCCGCGCTTCTGGGCAACGCCCGATAGGAAGTTCATCGCGTCGTTGAACAGCGGAACGGTCTTCTCGAGGTTGATGATGTGGATCTTGCCGCGGGCACCGAAGATGTACGGCGCCATCTTGGGGTTCCAGTAGCGGGTCTGGTGGCCGAAATGGACGCCGGCTTCCAGCATCTGGCGCATGGTGACTTGGGGCATTGCTCTACTCCTGATAAGGAACCCGCCGCCAGGCAAAAGGAAGGCGGTGCCCGCGAGGGCAGGGTTCCGGGGTTGGGCCTCCCTGTCGCTTCCGTGACCGAACCCTTCTGGTGAAGGGCACCCCGGCACGGGCGGTGGCGACAGGTGTGGATTCGTCGGTGACGCCCGACGTGGGCGGTCCGGCCGGGCGTGCCCGGGCGCGAAGCCGCGGGATTATACCCGTCATCGGCGGCTGGCCGCAAACCGAGGGTGGGCCGCGACGGGGGCGGAGGTCCCGGGGCGTTCAGCTGGCGGGCCAAATGGGGGATAATCGGCCAATGGCCATCCAGCTGAAAACCCCCGAAGACCTCGCCCAGATGCGCATCGCCGGCCGGTTGGCCGCCGAGGTGCTCCAGGTGGTCGCCCCGCACGTGAAGCCGGGCGTGACCACCGCCGAACTCGACCGCATCTGCCACGATCACATCGTCAACGTGCAGAAGGCGATCCCGGCGAACGTGGGCTACAAGGGCTTCCCGGCCACCGTCTGCACGTCGGTCAACAACGTCATCTGCCACGGCATCCCCAGCGAAGGGAAGGTCCTCAAGGACGGCGACATCCTCAACATCGATGTCACCGTCATCAAGGACGGTTGGCACGGCGACACCAGCCGCATGTATGTCGTCGGCACCCCGTCCGTGATGGCCAAGCGCCTGGTGGACGTCACCCGCGAGGCCATGTTCCGCGGCATCCGTGCGGTGAAGCCGGGCGCCACCCTGGGCGACGTGGGGCACGCGATCCAGCAATACGCCGAGGGCGAACGCTTCACCGTGGTGCGCGAGTACTGCGGCCACGGCATCGGCAAGGTCTACCACGACGAACCGCAGGTGCTGCATTACGGCCGCTCGGGCGAGGGCGTGGTCCTGAAGCCGGGCATGACCTTCACCATCGAACCGATGATCAACGAGGGCGCCCGCCATACCAAGGTGCTGCCCGATGGTTGGACCGTGGTGACCAAGGACCGCAAGCTCTCGGCACAGTGGGAGCACACGGTGGCGGTCACCGAGGATGGCGTCGAAATCCTGACCCGCGTGCCGGGCGACGACAACGACCTGTGAGCGTCCCGGCAGCCGCGAACGGACATGCGACGCGGCTTCCGGACATCGGCCCGGATGTCGCCGATGACGCGGCCTGGTCTGCCGCGGCCCGTATCTCGCTGGGCCACACCGATGCCCGCCTGGACAAGCGTTTCGACCAGGATGACGGCATGGACCGCATCCTGGCCTTGCGCGCACGCGCGGTCGACCATCTCCTGAAAGACGCGTGGTTGCGCTGCATCCCCGAGCACGCGCCGATGGCCCTGTTCGCCGTGGGCGGTTACGGGCGCGGCGAACTGTTCCCGCAATCGGACGTCGACGTGCTCGTGCTGGCCGGCAGCGACGTGCAGCTGGCCCATCACGATGCGGTGGCGCGTTTCTTCGCCACGCTCTGGGATGCAGGCCTGCCGATCAGCCACAGCGTGCGCTCGGCCGCCGAATGCACTGCGGCGGCGGCCGCGGACCAGACCGTATTGACCGCGCTGATCGAAGAGCGCCTGATCGTCGGCGAGCCCGTCGACGAAGGTCTGCTGATCGATGCGATCGGCCCGGCCCGTGTGTGGCCGCCGCGCGATTTCTTCGTGGCCAAGCGCGAGGAACTGCGCATCCGCCACGCGCGTTTCGGCGACACCTCGGACAATCTCGAACCCAACATCAAGGACGGTCCCGGCGGCCTGCGCGACCTGCACACACTGGGCTGGATGGCGCTGCGCACGTTCGGGGTGCGCGACCTGGAGCCGTTGGTGGGCATGGGCCACCTGGGCCAGGACGAAGCCGTGGCCCTGGCTCGCGAACGCCGTGCGCTGGGCCGCCTGCGCTACGGGCTTCATCGCGTGGCCGGGCGTGCGGAAGAACGCCTGCGCTTCGACTACCAGAAGACCCTGGCCCAGCGGCTGGGTTTCGCCGACGACGCGGAAAATCTCGGCGTCGAAAAGATGATGCAGGGGTTCTACCGCAGCGCCGCCATCGTGCGCCGGATCAGCGACCGCCTGCTGCAGCGCTTCGAAGAGCAGTTCGACGGCGAAGCGCTGGCCGAACCGCTGGACGCGGACTTCGCGCTGCGCCGTGGCTACCTCGCCGCGCGCGACGCCGCTTGGCCGTCCGGCGATGCCTCGCAGGTTTTCGCGCTGTTCGCGGCGTGGGCCGCGAACCCGCAGGTGCGCGGGCTGCATTCGCGCACCGCGCGCGCACTGGCCGAATCGTTGCCGAAGCTGTCGTCGTATCCGCAGGCGGGCCGCAGTCAGCGCGATGCCTTCATGGCCTTGCTGCGCGGACCGCGTGCGGTGGAAACGCTCACTCGCATGGCGCGGCTGGGCGTGCTGGGGCAGTGGATTCCTGCCTTCGCCCGCGTCTCCGGACGCATGCAGTTCGACCTGTTCCATGTCTATACCGTCGACCAGCACACGCTGATGGTGCTGCGGAACATCGCCGCCTTCGCCGCCGGTCGCGCCGATGAGCGCTTCTCGATCGCGCACGAAGTGTGGCCGCGGCTGCGCAAGCCCGAACTGCTGCTGCTGGCCGGGCTCTTCCACGATATTGCCAAGGGTCGCGGCGGCGACCATTCCGAACTTGGTGCGGTCGACGCACGGGAGTTCTGCGCCGCGCATGCACTCAGCGAATCCGATACCGAACTGGTGGCTTGGCTGGTGGAGCAGCACCTGCGCATGTCGGTGACGGCGCAGAAGCAGGACATCGCCGACCCCGACGTGATCCATGCGTTCGCCGCCCTGGTAAAGGACCGCGAGCGGCTGGACTATCTCTACCTGCTCACGTGCGCCGATATCGCGGGCACCAGCCCGAAGCTCTGGAATGCGTGGAAGGACCGGCTGCTCGCCGACCTCTACTTCGCTGCGCGCCGCGTGCTGCGCGAGGGGCTCGAGAATCCGGTGGCCGTGGAAGAACGTCTCTCGGAGGCGCGCGGCAGCGTGCGCGCGCTGCTGGAGGTGCAGGGCATGACGGCGGCACAGGCCGACACCTTGTTCGCCACGATGCCGGAAGAGAGTTTCCTGCGCTTCCGCCCCGAGCAACTGGCGTGGCAGGCCCATGCCATCCGCGGTGCAGCGGTCGGCGAGACCCGCGTGCGTGCCCGTCGCATCGCCGACGACGCCGATGCGATGGAGGTGTTCGTCCATTCGCCGGACCGTGACGGCCTGTTCGCCGCCATTCTTGCCACGCTGGATCGCATGGGCTTCGCGATCCACCAGGCGCGCGTGCTGGTGGGGCCGCAGGGCGCCATCTTCGATACCTTCGAAGTGTTGCCGGCCGATACCTACGCGCCGCGCGACCCGGCCGACATCGAGCACGGGCTCGGCGAAGCGCTGGCACGACCGCTGGACAGCGTGCGCACGTCGCGCCGCGCGGTGCCGCGCCAGCTGAAGCATTTCCGGTTCGCGCCGCGCATCGAATTCGGCGCCACGCCGGATGGTCGCCGCACGATCCTCGGCTTGGTCGCGCCCGACCGCCCCGGCCTGCTGTCCGACGTCGCCCAGGTGCTGCGCCGCCAGCGCCTGCGCGTGCACGACGCACGCATCGCGACTTTCGGCGAACGCGCCGAGGACGTATTCCAGATCACCGACGAGCACGACCAGCCCCTTACAGATACTGTCGAACAGGACGCGCTGCGCGACGCGCTGCGCGCCGGCCTAGATACCCCCACCTGAGCAGAACCCAGCAGGACGTTTGATGACCCGCAAAGCCACCAAGACCGAAGAACTGAAGTCCACCATCGAGAGCGCGTTCGAGCGCCGCGCCGAGCTGACACCGGCCGAGATCGAGGGCTCCACCCGCACCGCCGTCGAACTGGCCATCGAAGGCCTGGAAGCCGGCAAGTTGCGCGTGGCCGAGCCGGACGGCAAAGGCGGCTGGAAGGTCAACGAGTGGCTGAAGAAAGCCGTACTGCTGTATTTCCGTGTCAACGAGATGGAACTGGTCGAGGCATATCCCGCGCCGTTCTGGGACAAGGTCGAAGCGCGTTTCGGCGCCTTCGACGAGAACGACTTCCGCAAGCTGGGCGTACGCGTGGTGCCAGGCGCCATTGCCCGCCGCGGCACGTACTTCGGCAAGGACGTGGTGCTGATGCCGAGCTTCGTCAACATCGGCGCATACGTCGGCGAAGGCACCATGGTCGACACCTGGGCGACGGTGGGTTCATGCGCCCAGATCGGCAAGCACTGCCACCTGTCCGGCGGCGCCGGCATCGGCGGCGTGCTGGAGCCGCTGCAGGCCAGCCCCACCATCATCGAAGACCATTGCTTCATCGGCGCACGCTCGGAAGTCGTCGAAGGCGTGGTGGTCGGGCATCACAGCGTGATCGGCATGGGCGTCTTCATCGGCCAGTCCACCCGCATCTACAACCGCGCGACGAAGGAAATCACCTACGGGTACGTGCCGCCGGGCAGCGTGGTGGTGTCCGGCTCGCTGCCGGCCGCGGACGGTTCGCACTCGCTGTACTGCGCTGTGATCGTCAAGCAGGTCGACGAGAAGACGCGTAGCAAGACCAGCGTCAACGAACTGCTGCGTGGCTTGGCGGACTGATCGATGGCGACGACGCTTTATGGCCTGAAGAACTGCGATACCTGCAAGAAGGCGACGAAGTGGCTCGACCGCTTCGGCGTCGCGTATGAATTCATCGACTACCGCGACAACCGGCAGGCGCCGGAGACGCTGAAGGAGTGGGCGGAGAAAGCGGGTGGCTGGGACGCGTTGATCAACAAGTCGTCGACGACGTGGCGGCAGTTGCCCGAGAACCGCAAGTCGCCCGGTTCCGATGCGGAATGGAAGCTGTTGCTGAAGGAGTATCCGCAGCTGATCCGCCGTCCGGTGGTGATCGGTGGCGTGGCGGGCTTTTCACAGGGCTTCAGCGACAATGGCTTCAAGAAACTGTTTGGAGCCGGCTCGTGAGCGACGTCGTTGAGCTTTCCAGCGAACTGATCCGTCGCCATTCGGTCACGCCCGACGATGCCGGATGCCAGCAGGTGCTGGCGACGCGGTTGAACCAGTGGGGTTTCCACTGCGAGCACCTGCGTTTCGGCGATACCGACAACCTGTGGGCGACGCACGGCAGCGGCGAGCCCGTGCTGGTGCTGCTCGGCCATACCGACGTGGTGCCGCCGGGGCCGCTCTCCGCCTGGACCAGCGATCCGTTCGTTCCGACCGTGCGCGATGGCGTGTTGTACGGGCGCGGCACGGCGGACATGAAATGCAGCGTGGCCGCGTGCACGATCGCGCTGGAGCGCTTCGTCGATGCGCATCCAGACCATCCGGGCACCGTCGCGCTGCTCGTCACGTCGGATGAAGAAGGCGATGCGCACGACGGCGTGAAGAAGGTCGCGGCGCTGTTCCGCGAGCGCGGCCAGCGGATCGACTGGTGCATCACCGGCGAGCCCTCCTCCAAGGAACTGCTCGGTGACCTGCTGCGCGTTGGCCGGCGCGGCACGCTGACCGGCACGCTCAGCGTGCATGGCGTGCAGGGCCACGTCGCCTATCCGCACAAGGCGCTCAATCCGATCCACAAGGCGCTGCCGGCGCTGGACGAGCTCGCGGCGCGGCAATGGGACGAGGGCTACGAAACCTTTCCGCCGACCAGTTTGCAGATATCCAACATCCACGCCGGCACCGGCGCCAGCAACGTCATCCCCGGTGAATTGCAGGTGGTGTTCAACCTGCGCTTCAATCCGTCATGGACGGCGGAGAAACTGGAGCAGGAGATCGAGGCGATCTTCCGTAAGCACGGGCTGGAGTACAGCATCACCTGGCTGCGTGGCGGCGAACCTTTCTACACGCCGGAGGGCCACCTGCGGGCCACGGCGCGCGCGGTGCTTGGCGAGTTCGCCGGTGCGCCGCCGGAAGAGAGCACCGCGGGCGGCACCTCGGATGCCCGCTTCATCGCGCCCCTGGGGGCGGAATGCATCGAGGTCGGTCCGGTCAATGCCAGCATCCACAAAGTCGACGAGCATGTCCGGGTGTCCGATCTGGAAGCGCTGCCGGGCCTGTACCAAGCGCTGGTGGAACGCCTGATGCTGACCCGGCCCGCCAGCTGATGGCGGCAGGCGAGCGGGTTCCCTTACGGATGAAACAGTTGCGCGGCCCCGCCGGGACCGGTTACGTTCGCCCCATGCCTTGCCGCGCCACCATCGCCAATAACCGCAACAACCTGCGCCCGAACAACCGGGCGCGGGCGATGCGGCTCTGCGACTAGGCAAAGAAAGACCTGCCGGATTCCAGAAACCCGCATCGCAAGATGCGGGTTTCTTCGTTTCAGGCCTCCGATCCCGAACCCCACCCAGGAGCTTCCACCCATGTGTTCCATCTTCGGCATCTTCGGGCTGCAGCCCGGCGACGACATCGCGGCGCTGCGACGGCAGTCCCTCGAGCTTTCCCAGAAGCAGCGCCACCGTGGGCCGGACTGGAGTGGCGTCTACCACGACGACGGCGCGATCCTGGTGCACGAGCGCCTGGCCATCGTCGATCCGGCCGGCGGATCGCAACCGCTGCGCTCGGCCGATGGCGCGCTGGTGCTGGCGGTCAACGGCGAGATCTACAACCACCGCGAGCTGAAGGCGGAACTGGCGCAGGACTACGCGTTCCAGACCGGCTCGGACTGCGAGGTCATCAACGCGCTGTACCGCGAAGATGCACCTGCCTCCTTCCTCAACCGCCTCAACGGCATCTTCGCGTTCGCGCTGTGGGACAAGGCGAAGGGGCGCGCGCTGATCGCACGCGATCCCATCGGCGTCTGCCCGCTTTACTGGGGCCACGACCGCGAGGGCCGCCTGTGCGTGGCGTCGGAGATGAAGGCGCTGGCGCCGATCTGCGCGGACGTCGCGCAGTTCCCGCCTGGCCACTACTACGATTCCGCCACGCGCGAACTGGTGAAGTACTACGCCACGGCCTGGCGCGAGTATTCCGCGGTGGAAGGCGTGCAACTGGCGAAGGACGAGCTGCGCGAAGCCTTCGAACGCGCCGTGCATCGCCAGCTGATGACCGATGTGCCCTATGGCGTGCTGCTGTCGGGCGGGCTGGATTCCTCGCTGGTCGCCGCCGTCGCTGCACGCTATGCGCGTCATCGCATTGAGGACAACGACACGACGGAAGCCTGGTGGCCGCGCCTGCATTCCTTCGCCATCGGCCTGGACGGGTCGCCCGACCTGGCCGCGGCTGAAGTCGCGGCGAAGGCGCTGGGCACCGTGCACCACGGCTTCACTTACACGTTCCAGGAGGGCCTGGATGCGATTCCCGAAGTCATCCGCCACATCGAGACCTACGACGTCACCACCATCCGCGCGTCCACGCCGATGTACCTGCTGGCGCGGCGGATCAAGGCGATGGGCGTGAAGATGGTGCTGTCGGGCGAGGGCAGCGACGAGATCTTCGGCGGCTACCTGTACTTCCACAAGGCGCCAAACGCGCGGGAATTCCACGAAGAGCTGGTGCGCAAGCTGGATGCGCTGCACAACTACGACTGCCTTCGCGCCAACAAATCGATGATGGCGTGGGGCGTGGAGCCGCGTGTGCCGTTCCTGGACGTCGAGTTCCTTGACGTGGCGATGAAGATGGACGCTGCGCACAAGATGATCGACAAGACGAGCCAGGGCGCGAAGCGCATGGAGAAAGGCGTGCTGCGCGAGGCGTTCGATGGCTACTTGCCGGAATCGATCCTGTGGCGGCAGAAGGAGCAGTTCAGCGATGGCGTCGGCTATGGCTGGATCGACGGGTTGAAGGCGCACGCCGAAGCGCAGGTCAGCGATCGCGAACTGGCGGCAGCCGACAAGCGCTTCCCGGTGAACCCGCCGCAGACCAAGGAGGCCTACTTCTACCGCACGCTGTTCGAGCAGCACTATCCGGGCCAGGCCTGCGCCGAGACGGTGCCGGGCGGCAAATCGATCGCGTGTTCGTCGCCGGCCGCCATCGCCTGGGACGCCAGCTTCGCGAAGATGGCCGATCCGTCCGGTCGTGCCGTCGCCGGCGTGCATGCGTCCGCGCTGCAGGCGACGACGACATGACGCCGTCCGACGTCGTGCGCGAATGGGTCCGCCGCTTCAATGCGGCGGACGTCGACGGCTTGGCGGCGTTGTACGCCGAGGATGCCATCAACCACCAGGTGGTGACCGATCCGCTGCACGGCCGCGAGGCGATCGCGAACCTGTTCCGCACCGAATTCGCGCGCGCGACGATGGTGTGCGAGGTGGAACAGATCCTCGAGGACGGCGAGTGGGCCGTCATGGAATGGCGCGATCCGCTCGGACTGCGCGGCTGCGGCTTCTTCCACGTGCGCGAAGGCCGCATCGTGTTCCAGCGCGGCTACTTCGACCAGCTCAGCTTCTTCCGCCAGCAGGGGCTGGCGGTGCCGGATCACTATTTGGGTTGAGCGTTGGCGGGCCGCAGCGTGAGCGTGTGGGTCGCTTCGCCCGGCAGGAAGGGCGTCGGCCTGCCGTGCACCCAATCGTCATGGCCCGCCCCCCAGAACGGCGACATGGGATGACCGCTCTGGCCGCCGGGCATGTGGATGATGCCATCGGCCTCATGCCCCGGCGAGACCACCATGCGTTCGGACGCACCGAACGCCGGGCCCTGCACGCGCGGCATGGCGCCGTCGCCGGCCAGCGGTTCGCCGGGCATGCATAGCCGCGGCTTGAGGAAGGCGGGCAGCGCGTTGGCCAGCGGATGGCAGATCTTCGCCGTGTTGCGCTCGCCCCAGCGGCGCTCGGCCAGCGGTCCCTGCTGGGCGAGGTCGTCGCGCACTTCCTTCGCGGCGTCTTCGAGCAGCGCGTCCCAAGTCTGGTAGCGACGCGACAGCAGATGGGCGGGGCGCTGCTCGAGCAACGGCCACACCACGCCTTCCAGCTGCGGCAGGTCGGGCATGATGAAGTCCTCGCCGAGTGCCGCCTGTGCGGGCGCGGTGAGGCCGTCGGCGATGCGCGCATGCACGGCCAGGCGCCACGCGCGGACCAGGCGGTAACTCACCGAATCGACGCTCGCGGTGCCGTCCCAGGTCTTGCCGGCGTCGGCGAGGGCTTTCACGGCGGAATCCGCCGGCAGCTTCTTCGCTTCGTCCTGCAGCAGCGTCCACCAGCGCTCCAGGAACAGCGCGCGATCGTCCAATTGGATCGCCAGCAGGTCTTTCTCGGTGAAGCGATCTTTCGCCATCAGGCCATCGCGGATCTGCTTGGCGCGTGCGCCCAGCGCATACCCGCCATCACCCACGCGGGCGAGGGCGGTGCCGTCCAGCACGCGGGCGTTGGCGGTCCAGAGACGATGGTTTTCCGGCGACGTCAGTACCGGCGAGAGTTGGAAGGAGAGATCCCACGGCTTGCAGGGCGGGGCCGCAGCGTCGGCGGGTGTCGTCATCGCAATGCCATCGAGGGCATGCGTACATGCCCCCGCGCGCGAAGGCAGTGGCCCGAGGATGCGCCAGGCGATGCGGCCGTTGCGGTCGGCGACGACCAGGTTCTGCGCGGGCGTGGCAGTGCGCTGGGCCACGGCGAGGGCGGCGGACAGATCGTCTGCACGCGCGAGCTCCGACAGGCCGAAGTTCAACGCGCCCGGTTGCTGTGCCACCCAGCGCAGCGCAAGCGCGGGCCGATTGCCCTTTGCGGGATGGACGATCGGGCCGTGGCGCGTATCGAGCACCTCGAACGCCACGTCGTCACCGCCGGCGACCTTGATGGTCTCGGCGTGGCGCTCCACGGCTTCGCAGCCTTCGGCCGTCTTGCCCGCGCACGGCACCACCGGATACCAGTCGGCCGTGTCCGCGTAGCTGTTGGTGAAGCCCCAGGCGACGCGTCCGTTGCTGCCGACGATGATCGCGGGCAAGCCCGGCAGGCTGAAACCCGACACATCGACCTTGCCGCCCGGCGCGTGCGGGTCGGGATAGCGCAGGCGCACGCGGAACCAGATGCCGGGCGCGCGCAGGCCCAGGTGCATGTCGTCGGCGACGATGGCGCGGCCATCGGCGGTCAGCGCACCGGCAACGGCCCAGTTGTTGCTGCCAGGGGTGCCCTTGTCGGCCAAGCGCTGATGGGAATCCGTCTTCGGCATCGGCAGCGTGCGCAGGTCCACCTCGCTGGCATCGGGCAGCGTGGCGTTGCCGCGCGGCTCTCCGAAGAGGGGCGCGTCCCATTCGGTGCCGTCGTGCGCGAGCAGGTCGTAGAGGCCCTGCGGCAGGTGCTGGCGGATCTGCCACAGGCCGAGCTCGCGCACGTTCTGACCATCCTGCAGGTCGAAATACATCGCGTAGCCCGTCAGTGCGGAATCCAGCACTTCCCAGCCACGCGGCTCCTGTCGCAACAGCAGGTAGGGCCACGGGCGCGCGCGCAAGTTGCCGAGACCGGCATTCACGCCGTCGGCATACGCCTGCAGTTGCGGCATGCGGTTGCCCGCGAACGCGTCCAGGTGGTCCGACACGCGTGCGCGGATGCGGTGTACGCGACGTTCTTTGTCCAGGTCGATGGCGATGGGGCCGAACAGCTCCGCCAGCTCACCCGCCGAGCTGCGGCGCATCAGGTCCATTTCGAAGTAGCGCTCTTGCGCGTGCACGTAGCCGAGCGCGCGGACCGCATCGGTCTCGCTGGCCGCGTCGATGGTCACCACGCCCAGCGCGTCGCGCTGCACGCTGGTCGGCGCGGACAGGCCGGCCAAGCCGGACTCGCCGTCCAGCTGCGCCAGGCTTCCCCGCAGCATCCACCATGCGACCAGCACCACTACCCCGATCAGGGCCAACAGCAGCAGCGCGATGCGCCGGGTCCACTTCAGCATTGCGGGTCCTGAGGGTAGGGGCGGGCGGGCCGATTATTCCACGGAAGCGATGACCATCCATGCCGCGATGCGACGACGAACGCGACTGATTCCGATTCGGTCGCCGGCGCACGGGATCGGGCATCCTGTGCGCCTCGCCACAGGAGCCGCCCCCATGAAAGGCCACCCGGACGTCGTCGAATACCTCAAGTTCCTGCTGCGCGGCGAGTTGGCCGCGCGCGACCAGTACTTCATCCATTCGCGACGCTACGAGGACCAGGGCCTGAAGGCGCTGTTCCACCGCATCGACCACGAGATGCAGGAAGAAACCCAGCACGCCGACGCACTGCTGCGCCGCATCCTGTTCCTGGAAGGCGACCCGGACATGCGCCCGGAAGCCTTCACCGCCGGCACGACCGTCGAAGAAATGCTCCAGCGCGACCTGGAAGTCGAATACGCGGTGCGCGCGCACCTGGCCAAGGGCGTGGCGCTGTGCGAGCAGCATGGCGACTACGTCAGCCGCGAAATCCTGCTGACCCAGCTGCAGGACACCGAAGAAGACCATGCGCACTGGCTGGAACAGCAGTTGGGCCTGATCAAGCGCCTGGGCATCCAGCTGTACCTGACCTCCAAGCTCGACGGCGAACCCGCCGCCGAGTGATCAGCCGCGACGGAGACGGTAGACCGCCGTCTCCAGCGCGCTCAGGCCTTCTTCGCGGAAGCGCGGCTCCTGGTCCAGGATGTCGCGCCGCTCCAGCAGCGTGTGCCGCCACGGCGTGGCGAACAATGCCTCGACCTCCGGTTGCTCCACCGAGAACGGTGGTCCGGCTTTTTCGGCTTGCGGGTATTCCAGCGTGATCAGCAGGCCTTGCGCTCCCGCGGGGAGCGACGCGTAGACCGTGTCGCGATAGCGCAACCGCAGGTCCGCGGGCAGCGCGATCAATGCCGCACGGTCGTAGACGCCGGCCACGTCCGCGAACAGCGCCGGATCCACGCCGAAGGCGTCGCCCAGGATGATCTCCACCGGCCCCGCGCTGAAATGCTCGCCGTAGCGACTGGTGGTCCGCACCGGTTCGAGTCCGGCCTCCTCGAAGAATTGAGTGACCGCCAGCGGCGACAGCTCCACGCCGAGCACGCGATGTCCCTTCGCTGCCAGCCAGTGCATGTCCAGCGATTTCCCGCACAGCGGTACCAGCACGCGCGCGCCTTCCGGCAGTTGCAGCGACGGCCAATGCTTCTCGAGCAACGGCATCACGTCGCTGCGGTGGAAGCCGATCTGGCCTTCCTGCCAACGCTGCAACCAGAAATCGGCGTCCATTGGTGAATCCTCCCGGGGTCTTGGAAGCGTCGTGAGTGCGTTACTGGATATCCAGCCCGTCGACCTTCTGCCACCCACGCGGCAACAACCCACCCCGCGTCGCTCGCGCGCCGACATATTCGTCCAGGTCCTTGAACGACAGGCTCATCGTGCGCTGCCCGCTCTTCACCAGCAGCGTGCTGCCCGGCGTGACGGCCGCGATGGCGACCACGCGCTCGGTGCCAAGCTTGGCCTTCGGGATCTCGATGATCTTGTTGCCTTTGCCCTTGTCCAGTTCCGGCAGCTCGCTGACCGGGAAGGCCAGCAGGTGGCCCGCACTGGTCACGGCGACGATGCGATCGGTCTCGGTGTTGGGCACCTGCGCCGGCTGCAGCACGTTCGCGCCCGCGGTCAGGTTGAGCATCGCCTTGCCCGCCTTCTGGCGGCCGGTGAGGTTCTCGAAGCGGGTGACGAAGCCATAGCCATGCGACGAGGCCAGCACGAAGCGGCTGTCGTTGTCGCCGCTGGCCAGCGCCTGGAACGACGCGCCGGCGGCAGGCGAGAAGCGGCCGGTCAGTGGTTCGCCATTGCCGCGCGCCGACGGCAGCGTGTGCACGGCGGTCGAGTAGCTGCGGCCTTCCGAGTCGAGGAAGGCGACCTGTTGCGTGCTGCGCGAGCGCACCGCCGCCAGCAGGCCATCGCCCTCGCGGTAGGACAGCGTGGCGGCATCCACGTCGTGGCCCTTTGCGGCGCGTATCCAGCCCTTCTCCGACACCACCACGGTCATCGGTTCGCTGGCGACCAGTTCGGTTTCGTCCAGCGCCTGCGCGGCATCGCGCTGCACCAGCGGCGACATGCGGGCGTCGCCGAACTTCTTCGCGTCGGCCGTCAGTTCGTCCTTGATCAGCTTCTTCAGCTTCGCCTTGGAATCCAGGATGCCGGCGATCTTCTCGCGTTCGGCCTGCAATTCGTCCTGCTCGCCGCGGATCTTCATTTCCTCGAGGCGGGCGAGCTGTCGCAGCTTGGTCTCGAGGATGTAGTCCGCCTGCTCCTCGCTCAACGCGAAGCGGGCGATCAACGCGGCCTTCGGCTCGTCTTCGGTGCGGATGATGCGGATCACTTCATCCAGGTTGAGGAACGCGACCAGCAAGCCCTCCAACAGGTGCAGGCGACGCTCGACCTTCTCCAGCCGGTGCTTCAGGCGGCGCGTCACCGTGTCGCTGCGGAAGGCCAGCCATTCGGTCAGCAGCATCTTCAGGTTCTTGACCTGCGGACGGCCGTCCAGCCCGATGATGTTGAGGTTGACCCGGTAGCTCTTCTCCAGGTCGGTGGTCGCGAACAGGTGGCCCATCAGTTGTTCGGCGTCCACGCGGTTGGAGCGCGGGATCAGCACGACGCGCACCGGATTCGCGTGGTCAGATTCATCGCGGATGTCTTCCAGCCAGGGCAGCTTCTTCGCCCGCATCTGCGCGGCGATCTGCTCGATGACCTTCGAGGGCGATACCTGGTAGGGCAGCGCATCGATCACGAGGTTGGCGTTGTCCTTGCGCCACACGGCGCGTGCGCGGACGCTGCCGGTCCCGTTCTCGTAGAGCGTGCGCAGATCCGACGCCGCGGTGATGATCTCCGCCTTCGTGGGGTAGTCCGGGCCGCGCACGTGTTCGCACAGGTCGGCGACCGTCGCGTCCGGATCATCGATCAGGCGGATGCATGCGCTGACGATCTCGTTGAGGTTGTGCGGCGGCACGTCGGTGGCCATGCCCACGGCGATGCCGGTGGTGCCGTTGAGCAGCAGGTGCGGCAGGCGCGCCGGCAGCCATGTGGGTTCCTCCAGCGTGCCGTCGAAGTTCGAGGCCCAGTCCACCGTGCCCTGGCCGAGTTCGCCCAGCAGCACTTCGGCGATGGGGGTGAGCTTGGATTCGGTGTAGCGCATGGCCGCGAACGACTTCGGGTCGTCCGGCGAACCGAAGTTGCCCTGGCCTTCGATCAGCGGATAGCGGTACGAGAACGGCTGCGCCATCAGCACGAGTGCTTCGTAGCAGGCGCTGTCGCCATGCGGGTGGTACTTGCCGATCACGTCACCGACGGTGCGTGCGGACTTCTTCGGCTTGGCGCCCGCACTGAGGCCGAGTTCGCTCATCGAATAGATGATGCGGCGCTGCACGGGCTTGAGCCCATCGCCGATGAAGGGCAGGGCGCGGTCGAGGACCACGTACATCGAGTAGTCGAGGTAGGCGCGCTCGGCGTACTCGCGCAGCGGGATCTGTTCGAAGCCGTGGAAGGTGGGGCGGATGGTGTCGCTCATCGGGTGCATTCGTCTGCAGCAGTGTCCTGCCGCAATTCTACCCGTCGCGGTCTCAGCGCTTGAGCGCGCATTTCAGAAGACCGGAAACGAAAAACCCCCGCTTGCGCGAGGGTTTCGTTTTGCGTGGTGCCCAGGAGAGGACTCGAACCTCCACGGTTTTACCCGCTAGTACCTGAAACTAGTGCGTCTACCAATTCCGCCACCTGGGCAGGTAAGCGAGGCGCGCATTTTGAGGACAGGGCGGGGGAATGTCAACGGGTGTCTTCGCGCGGTGTTGTTCAGGCGGGGTGTACGATGCGCCGATGACCAAGAAGACCCCTACTGGCGGCGGCAAGAAGCCCGCCGCGTCCGCCAAGGCCGGCGCGAAGCCGGCCTCCCGCAACACCTTCGGCAAGGCGGGCAAGCCTGCCGGCAAGCCGGGCAAACCGGCCAAGAAGAGCCTCCCGCCCTGGATGCCCGATCTTCCCGCATCGGGCGGCCGTACCAAACACGATGCGCCGGCCCCCCGTCGCGCCGGTCCGCCGCCGCGCGCTGCGGGGCGCTTCATCGATCCGCACGCACAGCGCGAGGCGCAGCGTTATGACCAGCCCATCGCCAGTCGCGAAGCCATCCTCGGCTTTCTGGAAGCGGCCGAGGGTCCGCAGACCGCTGAGGAAATCGCGGGTCCGTTGGGCCTGGACGCGCCCGACCGTTTCGATGCGCTGTCCAAGCGACTCGGCGCGATGGTCCGTGACGGCCAACTGGTGCAGAACCGCCGCGGCGGCTTCGCGCCGGTACAGCACACCGACCTGATCGCCGGCACGGTAATCGCCAATCCCGACGGCTTCGGTTTCCTGCGGCCGGACACCGGCGGTGGCGACGACTTGTTCCTGCCGCCCTACGAGATGCGAAAGGTCATGCATGGCGACCGTGCGTTGGCCAACGTCACCGGCATCGATCGTCGTGGCCGCCGCGAAGGCAGCATCGCGCGCGTGCTGGAACGCGGCGTCACCCGCCTGATCGGGCGATTCGGTTTCGAGGTGGGCATTGCCTACGTGGCGCCGGACGACAAGCGCATCCAGCGCAACGTGCAGATCCCGCAGGACGCGACCGGTGGTGCGCGCGATGGCCAACTGGTCGTGGTCGAACTGACCCAGGCGCCGGATGCGCGTCGTCCGCCCATCGGCAAGGTGATCGCCGTGCTCGGCGACAGCCTGACGCCGTCGCTCGTCGTCGAGGCCGCCATCCACGGGCACAACCTGCCGCACGAGTTTCCGCAGGAAGTGCTGGACGAAGCCACCGCGGTGCCGCTGGTGGTCGAGCCGGCGATGATCGGCGACCGCGTCGACCTGCGGTCCACGCCGCTGGTGACGATCGACGGCGAAGACGCGAAGGATTTCGATGATGCCGTGTACTGCGAGCCCACGCGCGACGGCTTCCGTCTGATCGTCGCCATCGCCGACGTGTCGCACTACGTGCGTCCCGGCACGCCGCTGGATGATGAGGCGCAAAAGCGCGCGACCTCGGTGTACTTCCCCGGATTCGTGGTGCCGATGCTGCCGGAGACGCTGTCCAACGGCATCTGTTCGCTGAACCCGAAGGTCGATCGCATGACCTTCGTCTGCGACATGCACGTCAATCGCGACGGTGAAGTGACGCAGTCGAAATTCTACGAAGCGGTGATGAACTCGCACGCGCGCCTGACCTACACGCAGGTGTGGAAGGCTGTCGGCGAGAACGATGAAGACACCCGCGCGCAGATCGCCGCGGTGCTGCCGCATGTCGAGCGGTTGTACCAGCTGTACCACGTGCTGGCGAAAGCGCGCGCTACGCGTGGCGCGATCGAGTTCGAAAGCTCGGAAGTCCGCTTCGTGCTGGACAATCGCGGCGAGGTCACTCAGGCCGGCATGCTGGTGCGCAACGACGCGCACAAGCTGATCGAGGAGTGCATGATCGCCGCCAACGTGGAAGCCGCGAAATACCTGCTCGCCGCGCATATCCCCGCGCCGTACCGCATCCACGACAAGCCGCCGGAAACCAAGTACGCGGATCTGCTGGAATTCCTGAAGGAATTCAAGCTGTCGATGCCGTCCTGGGGCAAGGTGCAGCCGAAGGATTTCACCCAGTTGCTGAAGAAGGTACGCGAGCGTCCGGACGCCGCCTTGCTGGAATCGGTACTGCTGCGCAGCCAGAGCCTGGCGGTGTACGCGCCCGAGAACGTCGGCCACTTCGGCCTGGCGCTGGCGGCTTACGCGCACTTCACTTCGCCGATCCGCCGTTATCCCGACCTGCTGGTGCATCGTGCGATCAAGCACGGGTTGACGAAGCAGAAGCCCGATGCCTTCCAGTATTCGTCGCGCGACATGGCGGCGCTGGCGTTGCAGTGTTCCGAGCGCGAGCGCCGTGCCGACGAGGCGGAGCGCGAAGTCGACGAGCGTTATCGCGCGGCCTGGATGGAGAAGCATGTCGGTGGCCAGTTCGATGGTGTCATCAGTGGCGTCACCAGTTTCGGTCTGTTCGTGGAGCTGGACGAGTCCAAGGTCAACGGCCTGGTCCACGTGACCCAGCTCCCGCAGGACTACTACCACTTCGACCCGACGCGGAAGACGCTGTCGGGCGAGCGCCGGGGCCTGTCGTACCGCCTCGGCGACCGCGTGCGCATCATCGTGCTCAAGGCCAGCCTGGAGGACCGCAAGATCGACTTCCGCCTGGTCGAGGACAAGACCAAGGACAGCGGCCTGCCGCCGCCCCCGCCGCGCGGCCAACCCGCCAAGCGCACCAAGAAGAAGTACTGAGCCATGGGCGAGGCGGTCCGTACCGGTGGCTGCCAGTGCGGCGCGATCCGTTTCCGCGTCACCGGCGAACTGACGGACGCGTCCATCTGTCATTGCCGGATGTGCCAGAAGGCCTTCGGGGCCTACTACGCACCGTTGGTGTCGACGCGAGGCGCGCGGCTCGAATGGACGCGCGGAGCGCCGAAGCGCTTCCGCTCTTCGAACGTGGTCCAGCGCGGCTTCTGTGGCGATTGCGGTACACCGCTCACCTACGAAGCGCCGGACGGCGTGGCCGTGGCAGCGGGCGCCTTCGACGATCCGGCCGGGCTGGCCCCCTGGGTGCAGTACGGCATCGAAGGCAAGCTTCCCTACGTGGATGGCTTGCCGGCGCTGCCGCAGCGGCGTACCGAGGAGGACGAGGCGGCGGCCGCGTTCCTCGCCGACGTGGTGTCGTTCCAGCACCCAGACCATGACACGCCGGTCTGGCCGCCGCGCTGAGCGGCGGGTCGGTGCGATAATGCCGGCCTTTCCAGGGCGGCCGTACAGCGCATGAGCAAGCAGAACCAGTGGATCGTCGGCGTCAACGCGGTGGCTTCGGCCATCGAGAACGATGCCGACAACGTGCGCGAGGTGCTGGTCGAGGGCGGCAGCAAGAACGCGCGCCTGACCGAGATCGAAGAGAACGCGCGCCGCAAGGGCATCGACGTGCGCCGCGTCACCGGGCAGGCGCTCGACGGCGTGGCGGGTTCGCTGCGCCACCAGGGCGTCGCCGCGCGCTATGCCGCCGCGAAGACCTGGGACGAGGGCGAGCTGCAGGGCCTGGTCGAGGCCGCCGAGGGCAAGGCACTGCTGCTGGTGCTGGATGGCGTGCAGGATCCGCACAACCTGGGCGCCTGCCTGCGCAGCGCCGCGGCGGCCGGCGTCACCGCGGTCGTGATTCCCAAGGACAAGTCGGTGGGCGTGAATGCCACCGTGCGCAAGACCTCGGCCGGCGCCGCGGACACCATCCCGGTAGTGCAGGTCACCAACCTGTCGCGCTGCCTGCGCGACCTGCAGCAACTGGGCGTGTGGATCTACGGCCTCGCCGGCGAAGCGGAGGCATCGCTGTACTCGCTCGACCTGCGCGGCAACGTGGCGCTGGTGCTGGGCGGCGAAGCCGACGGCCTGCGCCGGTTGACGCGAGAGAACTGCGATGGCCTGGTGAAGATTCCCATGCCCGGCGAGATCGAAAGCCTCAACGTGTCGGTCGCCGCCGGCGTCACCCTGTTCGAAGCCGTCCGCCAACGCCAGTAAAGGAATCCGCATGCCCGCTGCGCCGCACCGTTCCTCGATCCGGCTGGCGGCGCTGCTGCTTGCCGCCGTTTCCACCAGCGTTTTCGCGCAGGACGCACCGCGTGCACGCGCTCGCGATCTGGGCGTGGCGCCGGGCATCTTCGCCCCCGGCACGCACAACGCGATCACCGACGTGGCGGGCGTGCGGGTCGGCCAGGTGACGCTGGTGGAGGGCGACACCGTGCGCACGGGCGTCACTGCGATCCTGCCGCATCCTGGCAACACCTACCGTTCGCGCGTGCCTGCTGCCGTGCATGTCGGCAACGGCTTCGGCAAGTTCATCGGCAGCACCCAGGTCAACGAACTGGGCGAACTCGAAACCCCCATCGTGCTGACCTGCACGTTGTGCGTGTGGAAGGCCGCCGATGCGATGGCGGCCTGGATGCTGGAGCGTCCCGACATGCAGCAGGTGCGGTCGCTCAACGTCGTGGTCGGCGAGACCAACGATGGTGGCCTCAATGACATCCGCGCGCGCCCGGTCACCGCCGAGGCCGTGCGACGCGCACTGGACACCGCCCGCGATGGCGTGGTGCAGGAAGGCAGTGTCGGCGCGGGCACGGGGACCGTGGCGTTCGGTTGGAAAGGCGGCATCGGCACGTCGTCGCGCAAACTTCCTGCATCGCTGGGCGGGTGGACGGTGGGTGTGCTGGTGCAGGCCAATTTCGGTGGCGTGCTGCAGGTGTCCGGCGCGCCGGTGGGGCGCGAGCTTGACCGTTACGCCTTCCAGAACGCCGTGGCGGCGAACGCGAACGGTGCGCGCGGCCGTGCGGACGACCGAGGCGACGGTTCCATCATCATCGTCATCGCCACCGATGCACCCCTCGGTGACCGCAACCTCCGCAGGCTCGCCTCGCGCGGCATGATGGGGCTGGGGCGCACGGGCAGCGCTGCCTCCAACGGCAGCGGCGACTACATCATCGCGTTCTCCACCGCGGACTCCGTGCGCCGTGCATTCGACGCGCCGCGACTGGACACCCGCGAACTGGCGAACGAACAGACCACCGCGGTGTTCCAGGCCAGCGTCGATGCGGTCGAGGAAGCGATCTACAGCGCGCTGTTCATGGCCACCACCGTCAGCGGCAATGGCGAGACGGTGGAAGCGATCCCGCTGGATCGCGTGCGCGATGTCCTGCGCCGGCACGGCATCGCCCCGGCGAAGTGATGCTCTCGTGGCTCAGTGCACGACGTTGCGGATGAAGCGCAACGGCGCCTGCCCGTCGTTGCGGTAGGCGTACTTGCAGTCGCTGGGGAAGACGAAGAAGTCGCCCGCGTCGATCACCTGCTCGCCATTGGGCAGTTCCACCGTCAGCTGGCCGTCGATGACGTAGAACATCTCGTGCCACCCAGCAGGATCGGCGCCCGAGGTGTAGCGATCGCCGGGCATCAGCGTCCAGGCCCAGAGTTCGACATCGTGCGCCGCGGGCGCGGTAGCCAACAGCACGGCCTGCGAGCCGGGCGTCGTGCCGCTCCAGGCGAGGGCTTCGATCCGGCGCAGGTCACGGGCCGGTGCCTTCACCAGGTCGGCGAAGCTGACCTGCAGGGCTTCAGCGATGCGGTCCAGGGTGTTCAGGCTGACATTGGCGTCGCCGGATTCGATGCCGACCAGCATCCGCCGGCTGACGTCGGCCGTCTCGGCCAGGGCTTGCTGGCTGAGGCCGGCGGCGGTCCGCAGGCGGCGGACGTTCTCGGCCACGTGTTCAAGTACGCTCATGGAGAGGGGTTGCGCAATATATTGCGCATCAGCTAAGCTTCGATTGCGCAATATAGTGCGCAATCGTATCCCCCCACAAGCACAGGGCGCTCCGCGTGCCCTGTGCAGGCCGTCCTCCCCATGAACTTCGTCTCGTCTTCTCCCGCCGCATCGCGCTGGCAGCCGATCGCCCTGCTGCTGGTCGCCATGGTCTCCATCCAGTCGGGCGCATCGCTGGCCAAACATCTGTTTCCCGCCGTCGGTGCGACGGGGGCAACCGCGCTCCGCCTGGCCCTGGCGACGCTGCTGCTGGTCGCGGTGTTCCGCCCCTGGCGCATGCGCGTCGAGCGGCACCAGTGGCCCGCGTTGCTGGCGTACGGCATCTCGCTGGGCCTGATGAACCTGATGTTCTACAAGTCGCTGGAAACGGTGCCGCTGGGCATCGCCATCGCGCTCGAATTCACCGGGCCGCTGGCGGTGGCGCTGTTTGGCTCGCGGCACCTGCGCGACGTCGTCTGGGTGGCGCTCGCGGTGCTGGGGCTGGTACTGCTCGTGCCCAAGCAGGGCACGCAAGCGCTGGACCCGATGGGCGTGGCGTATGCGCTGGGGGCGGGCACGTGCTGGGCGCTGTACATCGTGTTCGGGCAGAAAGCGGGTGGTGAACACGGCCCGCAGACCGTCGCGCTGGGTACCTGCATTGCCGCGGTGGTCGCGGTGCCGTTCGGCGTCGCGCATGCCGGCACCGCGCTGCTGTCGCCCGCGTTGCTGCCGATCGCGCTCGCGGTCGCGCTGTTGTCGACGGCCTTGCCCTACAGCCTGGAAATGGTCGCGTTGACGAAATTGCCGACCCGTACGTTCGGCATGCTGATGAGTCTGGAACCCGCCATCGGCGCACTGTGCGGCCTGCTGTTCCTGCACGAACAACTCACCATGCTGCAGTGGCTGGCGATCGTCGCGATCATCGTCGCATCCGCGGGCGCCGCGATGACGACGCGTGCGCCGGTGGAGTCGGCGGGCAGCGGCGAAGGTTAGGCCAGCAGCGCGCGATAGAGCGCCAGATCGTCCTGGGAAAAGCAGCAGAAGATCACGCTCGACGGCAGCGTCGCATTGGCCAGGGTGGTGCGCACGGTATCGACCGCCACGCGCGCCGCGAGATCGGCGGGATACCCGTAGATGCCGGTACTGATGCAGGGAAATGCGAGGCTGAGCACGCCATGCCGCGCCGCCAGCGCGAGGCTGCCGCGGTAGCAGGCTTCCAGCAGCGCGGGTTCGCCCACATCGCCGCCGCGCCAGACCGGGCCGACGGTGTGGATCACGTAGCGCGCGGGCAATCGATAGCCGCGGGTGATCTTCGCTTCGCCCGTGCGGCAGCCGCCCAGCAGGCGGCATTCGGCGACGAGCTCCGGCCCGGCGGCGCGATGGATGGCGCCGTCGACGCCGCCACCGCCGAGCAGCGATGAGTTCGCCGCATTGACGATGGCGTCGACGTGCAGCGTCGTGAGGTCGGCCAGGAGCGCAGTCAGCTGCATCGCAGGCTCACGCGGAATCTCAGGCCGATGGCCGCGGCCACGCGTTCGCGATCGTGCAGAACAGGCGGGCGGTCTGTTCGGCGTCGTAGACGGCGGAATGCGCGTCCTCGGCGTTCCAATCGAAACCGGCGGCGGCGACGGCACGCGCAAGCACGGTTTGGCCGTAGGCCACGCCGGCGAGCGTCACCGTGTCGAACACGCTGAAGGGATGGAACGGGTTGCGCTTGTGGCCGACGCGTGCGACCGCGGCGTTGAGGAAGTTCAGGTCGAAGTGCGCGTTGTGGCCGACCAGGATCGCGCGCTGGCAGCCGTGCTTCTTGACTGCCGCGCGTACCGGCGCGAACACGTGGTCCAGCGCGTCCTTCTCGTGCTTGGCGAAGCGGAAGGGATGGTCGAGGTCGATACCCGTGACTTCGAGCGACTTGGGATCGATCTCCAGCCCGGGCGCCGGATGCAGGTGCACGCTGGAGGTGGTGCCGGGCACCAACAGGCCGTTCTCGTCCAGGTCGAGCGGGACCGCGGCCAGTTCGAGCAGGGCGTGCCGGTTCCAATCGAAGCCGCCGGTTTCCACATCCACCACGACCGGCAGGTAGCCGCGGAAGCGGTGGGCCATGGGTGTGATGCGGGCGGTTTCGGCGGCGTTTTCCATGCGCGGAAGGGTAGCAGACGGCGCGGCCGCTTCCTGTGCTGGAACCACAACCGCGCGTGAGTGTCGCCGGTCGCGACTACAGTGGGGCTGGCTCCACACCCAGCAGCGTGCCTTCCTCGCGCATGCGCTGCAGCATGGCGGTGCCCTGCTCGATGAAGGCGCGCACATCATCGACGCCGGCCTCGTCGGCGAGCTGGCGAAGGACGTCGGCCCCGCTGCGTTCTCGCGTACCCAGGAGTTCGACCAACCGGTAGACCAGCGGCGAGATCGCGGCGAACCGGACTTGCTGGTCGTCGCCACGCCGCACGAGCAAACACGTGGGTTCGGCGGGAGGCACGTCGGGCTGGTAGTCGGGGCCGACGCGATGCACCGGCCACTGGTACGCCAGCGCCCATGCGAACGGCGACACCACGGGCACGCCCGCGAGCAAGTCGCCTTCCGGATCATGCGGGGGCACGGTGTCGTCGGCGATCTGCAGCGCCAGCTCCACCCATTCGTAGTGGGCGAGTTCGCGCAACCACGGCGGATCGCTGTCGACCGTGCGGGTGTCGAGGAAGCGGATGAACTCGCGCGCGACCTCGGGGAACAGCGGCGTGTGGCTGCGATGGTTGGCGTAGAAATCCCGCACCAGGCGGCGCCAGGCATCATCGCCCAGGGTCTTGCGGATCACCGGGAAATTGCCGGCCAACAGCCCTTCGATGTTGTTGAAGAACAAGTCGCGATAAACCGCGAGCCGCCGCTCCTCGATGCCGGGCGGCGGCGGATGCGCGGAGGGGTCCCGCAGATGCCGCGACAGCGCGAACTGCTGGTCATGCAGGGTGTCAGCCATGGGTCGTGCGTACGCTCGCGCTTGCGTGTGCGATCTGCACGTGGCGGATGCGCTGCACTTCGGCGCTGAGCTCGGCCAGCGGCGGAAAGTTGAAATCGCGTTCGAGCAGGGTGGGGCGGACGCCATGCTGTTCGTACGCCAGCGACAGTAGCGACCAGACATCGTCCTTCACCGGTGCGCCATGGGTGTCCACCTTCAGGTCGTCGGCTTCGTCGTAGTGGCCGGCGATGTGGTACGACGCGATCCGCGCCGACGGCATGCGGGCCAGGAAGGCGCGCGCGTCGTAGCCATGGTTGATGGCATTGACGAAGATGTTGTTGACGTCCAGCAACAGGTCGCAGTCGGCTTCGTCGAGCACCGCGCGAATGAAGTCGGCTTCCGCCATCGCCTGGTAAGGCGCGGCGTAGTAGGAAACGTTCTCCACCGCGATCCGCCGGCCCAGGGCGTCCTGCGCCTGGCGGATGCGCGCGGCGACATGGTGCACGGCTTCCTCGGTGAACGGGATCGGCATCAGGTCGTACAGATGGCCGTCGTCGCTGCAGTAGCTCAGGTGTTCGCTGTAGAGCGACACGCCGTGCTGGTCGAGGAAGCGACGGGTGCGTGCGAGGAACGTGTCGTCCAGCGGCGCCATGCCGCCCAGCGACAGCGACAGTCCGTGGCAGGTGAGCGGGTGGCGTGAGGACAGTGCGTGCAATGCTTCGCCGTAACGGCCGCCGACGCCGATCCAGTTGTCGGGCGCGCACTCAAGGAAGTCGAAGCTGCCCGCGGGCGCATCCAGCAGGTCGTCGAGCAGCGCACGACGCAGGCCGAGGCCTGCGGAGGCGGTGGGTAGGGGTGTGGTCATGCAGAAAGGCATCGGGTCCCGGCGGTGGCGCCGGGACCCTTTCGCGCAGGCTTACTTGTCGCCGGTCTTCTTGTCGCCGCCGCACTTGCCTTCGCCACACTTGCCTTCACCGCACTTGCCCTCGGCACCCTTGGCACCCGCATGGGCCTTGTGCTCGGCAGCGTCGATGAAGCCGTCCTTGTTGGTGTCGATGCCGGCGAAGTCGGCCGCCTTGTCCGGATGGGCGGCCGCGAACTCGGCCTGCGAGACCTTGCCGTCCTTGTCGGTGTCGGCCTTGGCCATGCCGCACTTGCCCTCGCCGCACTTGCCTTCCCCGCACTTGCCTTCGCCAGCCTTCGCAGCTTCGGGCGCGGCCAGCAGGTAACCCTGCGCGAGCGGCTCCATCGCGAAGCTCGAACCGGCCAGCAGGATGCCGCCTGCCAGCGCGACAGCGACGGCAGCGGGTTTGGTGGTCTTGGACATCGTGTTCTCTCCCAGGGCGTGCGGGGGATCCGCACCAGCGTGGCGGGATTGTAGCGGCCGGACGTTAGCGGCCCGTTGGTGCCAGGCCCTGAACGGACAAGCCCCGCCGGAGCGGGGCTTGTCGCGTGTTGCGGTGCGGCGCAGGAATCAGACGGCGCCGGTGGTGCTGGTGTCGTCGCGCTTGGCCCGCGGCGGCAGCGGCTGTTCACCATGCACCAGGAACCACACGTTCTCGGCGATGTTGGTGGCGTGGTCGCCGATCCGCTCCAGGTTCTTGGCCATGAACAGCAGGTGCGTGCACGGCGTGATGTTGCGCGGGTCTTCCATCATGTAGGTCAGCAGCTCGCGGAACAGCGCGGTGTAGTGCGCGTCCAGCTCCGCATCTCGCTCGCGTACTTGTACGGCCTGTTCGGCGTCGCCGTTCTGGTACGCGACCAGTACATCGCGTACCTGGCGGGCTGCCAGCTTGCCGAGCGCGCGAAGGCCGGTGATTTGCGGCATCGGCGGCGACACGTTGAGGGCGATGGAACGCTTGGCGACGTTCGCGGCGTAGTCGCCGATGCGCTCGATGTCGGCCGGGATGCGCAGGCCGGCGAGGATCTCGCGCAAGTCGCGCGCCATCGGGCCGCGCAGGGCCAGGTGCATCACGTCGTGGCTGACCTGGTGCTCGATGGCGTCGATGGCTTCATCGTTGGCGATGATGCGTTGGGCGGCCTTGTCGTCCCGGCGTTCGACCACGTCCAGCGCGGCCTCCAGCTGGGCAACGGCGGTCTCGCCCATGCGGACGATCTCGGCCACCAGGCGGCGCTGTTCTTCGTCGTAGCTCTTCACGATATGGTCGTTGGGTTGTGTGTTCATGGGCGTCCTCAGCCGAAACGTCCGGTGATGTAGTCTTCGGTCTGTTGCTTGCCTGGGTTGGAGAAGATCGTCGACGTGGCGTCGTGTTCGACCAGCTCGCCCAGGTACATGAAGGCCGTGTAGTCGGACACGCGCGCGGCCTGCTGCATGTTGTGCGTCACGATCGCGATGGTGTACTGGTGCTTCAGTTCTTCGATCAGCTGTTCGATCTTGCTGGTCGAGATCGGGTCCAGGGCGGAGGTCGGTTCGTCCAGCAGGATCACGTCCGGGCGCAGGGCGACGGCGCGCGCGATGCACAGGCGCTGCTGCTGGCCACCGGAGAGGCCCAGCGCGCTCTGCTTCAGCTTGTCCTTGGCTTCTTCCCACAACGCGGCCTGGCGGAGCGCCTGTTCGACGCGCACGTCCATGTCCGCCTTGTTCAGGCGCTCGTGGTGGCGGATGCCGTACGCGACGTTTTCATAGATCGTCATCGGGAACGGCACCGGCTTCTGGAACACCATGCCCACCTTGCTGCGCAGGCGGTTCATCGGGTACTTGGGGTCCAGGATGTTCTCGCCATCCAGTAGCACGTCGCCGGCGGCGCGCAGCTTCGGATACAGCGAGTAGATGCGGTTGAAGACGCGCAGCAGGGTGGACTTGCCGCAGCCGGAGGGGCCGATCAGCGCGGTGACGCGCTTCTCCGGGATCTCCAGATTGATGTTCTTCAACGCGTGGAAGTCGCCGTAGTAGAAGTCCAGGCCCTTGGCGGCCAGCTTCACGCTGGCGGGCGCGGCGAGGTCGTCGTGGCGTTGCGGCGTCACCACGGCAATGCGGGCGGCGTCATTCATGGGTCACCTTGTTTCGAAGAAGGATGGTTCGCGCAATCAAGCTGAGGATCAGCACCATGCCGGTGACGAGGAAGGCGCCGGCCCAGGCCAGCGAGTTCCAGGAGTCGTAGGGGCTCATCGCGTACTGGAAGATGACCATCGGCAGGTTGGCCATCGACTGGTTGAGGTCCGTGCTCCAGAACTGGTTGTTGAAGGCGGTGAACAACAGCGGCGCGGTTTCGCCGCTGATGCGCGCCAGCGCCAGCAGGATGCCGGTAACGATGCCCGGCAGCGCCGAACGCATCAGGACCTGGGTGGTGACCTTCCACTGCGGCACGCCCAGCGAGAGCGCGGCCTCGCGCATCTGCTGCGGCACCAGCCGGAGCATCTCGTCGGTGGTGCGCACGATCACCGGCAGCGCGATGAACGCCAGCGCCACGGCACCGGCCCACGCCGAGTAGTGCCCCATCTGCGCCACCATCACGGTGTAGATGAAGAGGCCCAGCACGATCGACGGGGCCGACAGCAGGATGTCGTTGACGAAGCGGACGGTTTCGCCCAGCCAATGCTTGTTGGCGTACTCGGCCAGGTAGGTGCCAGCGGCGATGCCGATCGGCGTACCCAGCACGATCGCCAGCAGGCTGATCACGACGCTGCCGAACAGCGCATTCGCCAGGCCGCCCGGTTCGTTCGGCGGCGGCGTCATTTGGGTGAAGAGATCGAGGTTGAGGCTGCCCATGCCCTTGGTGATCGTGGTCCAGAGGATCCAGACCAGCCACATCAGGCCGAACATGGCCGCCGCGATGGACAGTGTCAGCGCGGCGACATTCTTGATCTTGCGCCAGGTGTAGAGCGAAGCGGACATCAGTTGCCCTCCCGCTTGGCGAGCTGGCGCAGCATCAGGCGGGCGATCGCCAGCACGATGAAGGTCAGCACGAACAGGGTGAAGCCGAGCAGCAGCAGCGAACCCTTGTGCAGCGGGTCGGTGGCTTCGGCGAATTCATTGGCGATGGTCGCCGCGATGGAGGTGCCCGGTTCCAGCAACGCCAGACTGATCGCGTAGGCGTTGCCGATCACGAAGGTGACCGCCATCGTTTCGCCGAGCGCACGGCCCAGGCCGAGGAACACGCCGCCGATCACCGCCGAGCGGGTGTACGGCAGCACGATGTCCCAGACCACTTCCCACTTGGTCGACCCCAGTGCGTAGGCCGATTCCTTCAGGCGGCCCGGCACGGTCAGGAAGACCTCGCGCATCACCGACGAGATGAAGGGAATCACCATGATCGCCAGCACCAGGCCGGCGGTCATCATGCCGATGCCCAGCGGCGGGCCGGACAGCAGCACGCCCACCAGCGGGATCTGGCCGAGGTTGTCGTTGATCCACGGATAGACGTGCTCGCTCAGCTGCGGTGCCAGCACGAACAGGCCCCACATGCCGTAGATGATCGAGGGGATGCCGGCCAGCAGTTCGATGGCCATGCCGACCGGGCCGCGCATCCAGGCCGGCGCGACTTCGGTCAGGAAGACGGCGATGCCGAAGCTCACCGGCACCGCGATCAGCATGGCGATGCCGGCGCTGACCAGCGTGCCGAAGATCGGCACCAGTGCACCGAATTCGCGTGTGCCAACATTCCACTCGGTGCTGGTGAAGAAACCCAGGCCGAAAGTCTGCAGGGCTTCGCGACCGCCCCACAGCATCGACACGGCGGCGGCGATCAGCGAGATCAGGACGAACAGGCCGGCGCCGGTCAGCGTGAGCCGGAACAGCGTGTCTGCGCGCGCATCTTTGGCGGTGCGCACGTCCGTCAGGGAAACGGGGAGGGCAGTGGCGTTCATGCAACCCGATGGGTGGGGGAGGGCGGTGTGGCGGTCTGGCTAGTGCACGGGTACGTCGTTACCGCGTGATGACACCGGGCCGCCGATCACGGCAGCCCGGTGCGCAACTCTCAAAGCTTGATTTCGGTGCTCCAGTACTGCTCGATCTGGCCCACCAGTTCCGGTGGCAGCGGCACGTAGTCCAGTTCGTTGGCCTGCGCCTGGCCCTGCGCGTAGGCCCACTTGAAGAACTCGAGCGTGTGCTTGGCCTTCGCCGCGTCCTTGGGCTGCTTGTAGACCAGGATGAAGTTGGTGGCGGTGATCGGCCACGCGTGCTCGCCCGGCGCGTTGGTGATGACCAAGTTGAAGTCCTTCGCGTTGGCCCAGTCGGCGCTGGCCGCGGCGGCGGCGAAGCTCTCGGCGGTGGGCAGCACGAACTGGCCGGCCGCGTTCTGCAGCGAGGCGTACGACATCTTGTTCTGTTCGGCGTAGGCCAGTTCGACGTAGCCAATCGAGCCCTTCAGCTGGCGCACGTACGCAGCCACGCCTTCGTTGCCCTTGCCGCCGACGCCGCCGGGCCAGTTGACGCTGGTGCCTTCGCCGACGGTGTCCTTCCACGCCGGACTGACCTTGGACAGGTAGTTGACGAAGTTGAAGGTGGTGCCCGAGCCGTCCGAGCGGTGCACGGTGTTGATCTTGCCGGCCGGCAGCGTGACGCCCGGATTCAGGGCGACGATCGCCGGGTCGTTCCAGGTGGTGATCTTGTGCAGGAAGATGTCCGCCAGCACGGTGCCGTTGAGCTTCAGCTGGCCCGGCTGCAGGCCTTCCACGTTGATGACCGGGACCACGCCGCCGATCACCGACGGGAACTGGCCCAGGCCGGCCTGCGCCAGTTCTTCCGGCGACAGCGGCTTGTCGGACGAGCCGAAGTCGACGGTCGCGGCCTTGATCTGCGCGATGCCGCCGCCGGAACCGATCGACTGGTAGTTGATCTTGGCGCCGGTGGCCTTGTTGTAGTCCGTGGACCAGCGCGCCATCAGCGGATAGATGAAAGAGGCGCCGGCGCCGGTGATTTCGGCCGAGATCTTCTGCGTACCGTCGGCGGAAGCGGCAGCGCCTTCGGCGCCCGTGCTCGCGGCCGGGGCATCGGTCTTTCCACCGCAGGCGGCGGTGAAGAGGGCGGTGGCCAGGGCCAGCGTGGCCAGGCGGGCGTTACGGACGTGCATGGGCTCTCCAGACGGGTCGTTTGTGATCCACGCTATGAAATGATGTTTTTGTTACAGGGTGATGACATCGCGGTCTCGCGCTGTCATGCGACCGCCATGGCCTTTCGCCCGGGACCAAATAGAAAGCGGGCCCGAAGGCCCGCCTGGGGTGGAATCGCGCGGGAGGGATCGCGATCCCGGTGCCGGCACGGGGAGAGAGCGTGCCGGCGGTTCTGGATCAGTACTTCAGGTTGGCCTTCCAGTACGTCTCGATCTGCTGCACCAGCGCCGGCGGCAGCGGCACGTAGTCGAGTGACTTGGCCTGGGCGTCGCCATTGGCATAGACCCAGCGGAAGAAGTCGCGGGCGTCCTTGTTGCCCTTCTTCGGCGCCTTGTACATCAGGATGAAGTTGGTGGCGGTGATCGGCCAGGAGTTCGCACCGGGGGCATTCGTCATGACCAGGTAGAAGTCCTTGGACTTCGCCCATTCGGCGCTGGCGGCGGCGGCCGCGAAGGACTCGTCGCTCGGCTGCACGAAGTTGCCGGAGGCATTCTTCAGGCTGGCGTAGGACATCTTGTTCTGCAGCGCGTACGACAGTTCGACGTAGCCGATGCCGCCCTTGATCTGCTTCACGTACGCGGCGACGCCTTCGTTGCCCTTTCCGCCCACGCCGGTCGGCCACTGCACGGTGGTGCCTTCACCGACCTTGCTCTTCCACTCCGGGCTGACCTTGGACAGGTAGTTGACGAAGTTGAAGGTGGTACCCGAACCGTCCGAGCGGCGGACCACGGTGATGCGCTGCGCCGGCAGCGCCACGCCCGGGTTCAGGGCGGCGATGGCGGGGTCGTTCCAGGTCTTGATGTTGCCGAGGAAGATGTTGGCCAGGGTCGGGCCGTCCAGCTTCAGCTGGCCCGGCTTCAGGCCGGCGACATTCAGCACCGGCACCACGCCGCCGATCACCGACGGGAACTGGGCCAGGCCGTACTTGGCCAGCTCTTCCGGCTTCAGCGGGGCGTCGGACGAACCGAAGTCCACGGTGCCGGCCTTGATCTGGGCGATACCGCCGCCGGAACCGATCGACTGGTAGTTCACGCGGTTGTTGGTGGCCTTGGCGTAGTCGGCGGACCACTTGGTCATCACCGGATACACGAACGACGCACCGGCGCCGGTCACGTCGGCAGCGAATGCGTGCGCCGAGAAGGCCGAGGCGAGCGCCAGCAGCGCCACGCGGGATTTGATCGAGTTCAACACGGAAGTCTCCTGGGAGAAGGCAGGGTGGAAGGACGGGTGTGCCCGTTGGGTGGCCATTCCACGACGTTTGTGTGACAGCCCGGTGTCGTGATTAAGACAGTCCCATGACGGCCGGCGATGCAGGCCGATCCATGCCGACATTCCATGTGGGAGCGCATGCGTCACGCGCGCGGCGGATCCGGTCCGCGCACCGACGCATGCAGACCTATCTATGAAAGCGCGCGCAAGCGTTGCCAGGAGGCGGAGGGCGGTGATGCGCCCTTGTCATATTTCGGTCACGAAACGCACATGTGACTGCAAGATTTCACTCCCATCCTTTAGCGCATCTTTGACGGGCGCTTAATGATTTCCGAAGGTGATCTCGGAAGTGAAGCCGGCGCCCACGAAGCCAGCGCTCTTACTTCTACTTCCACTCGGAGAGTCACCATGCGTTATTCCCTCCTGGCCGCCGCGCTCGCCGTCGCCATGGGCAGCACCAGCTTCTCGGCGTCCGCCGCCGACTCCCGCGATCAGACGATCGCCGAACTGAAGGCGCAGTTGGAAGCGCTGTCGGCCAAGGTGGCCGAGCTGGAAGATCGCAGCGATGCGCAGTCGGACGTCAACATCGACACTGCCGCGCAGCTGGACAAGCTCAACACGGGTTCGCCGAAGGTCGATACCAAGGGCGGTCTCAAGATCACCTCGGCGGACGGCAAGTTCGAAGCCTCCGTCGGCGGCCGCATCCACTTCGATACCTATGCCTTCGATCGTGACCTGGCCAGCACCACCGGCACCACCGAATTCCGCCGCGCGCGCCTGACCCTGCAGGGCAAGGCGTACGGCTGGGAATACAAGATGGAGAACGACTTCGGTGCGGGCGGCGGCCTCGACGGCTTCCGCGACGTCTACATCGCCAAGTCGGCGCTGGGCGGCAAGTTCACCATCGGTCACTTCAAGCCGTACCGCGCCATGGAAGAGCTGACCAGCTCCAACGAACTGCTGACCATGGAGCGTCCGTTTGCGTCCGCCACCGGCCTGTTCTCCGGTCGCCAGTTCCAGCAGGGCGTGGGCTACCTGCGCGCCGGCGAGAACTACACGGCGGGCATGAGCGTGTTCAACCTGCGTGGTGCCGCCGGCACGCGCAACGAAGGCGTCGGCGCCGCCGGTCGCGTGACGTTCGCGCCGATCAACAACGACAACAACACGCTGCACTTCGGCGCCTGGTACAGCTTCGAAGACCAGAACCAGGGTTCAGCCGACCTGGTCGCCACGTCGAACTACGCCGGCCGTCGCGGTCCGTCGCAGGTCATCGCCACCACCACCGGCGCCAGCCGCAACACCGTCGACGTGATGGCGGTGGAAGCCGCCGGTTCGTTCGGTCCGGCGTTCTTCCAGGCCGAATACGCCGATGCCACCTACGGCCAGCCGCTCGGCCGCGACCAGGATGTGACCACGTACTACGTGCAGGGCAGCTTCATGCTCAACGGTGGCCACAAGCCCTACAAGGGCGGTACCGGCGTGTTCGGTTCGCCGAAGGTCGCCGACAAGGGCCTGTGGGAGCTGACCGGCCGCTACGATTACGTCGAGAACGAAACGCTGAACCGCGAGGTCACCAGCTGGATCCTCGGCATGAACTACTACGTCAACCCGAACCTGCGCTTCATGTTCAACTACACGCAGGGCGACAACGAAGTCACCGGCGACGAGACCGCCCAGTACGCGCTGCGTACGCAGTTCAGCTGGTAAGCGACGCGGCGCACGCGCGCCGTCATCGCCGCATGGAGGCCCGGGATCGCATCCCGGGCCTTCGCGTTTCCGCCCGCCGACCATGACCATTGGCAGGGGTCCCTGCGATGCCCAGCAGGGACACTGCGGGGCGGTCCCTGGCACGCGCCGAGGGCCGCAGGGATGGGGATCCTTATCAATCAGGGGGTTGGATGAAGCGGCTATTGGTTGTTGCCTGCGTGGCGATGTGCGTGATGTCGGGCGAGGTGCGGGCCGCCGAGCCCGTGGACCTGGATGTGGTCGCGAGAATCCGGCACGAGGCGTTCAACCGCTCGCAGGCCGCGGCCAACCTGAAGGAGCTCACCGAAACCGTCGGGCCGCGCCTGACCGCGTCACCCAACTACACGCGCGCCAGCGCGTGGGCGCGCGGCAAGCTGTCCGGCTGGGGGCTGTCCGGCGTGCATGAGGAGGTCTTCGATCCTGCTTTCGGCCGGGGCTGGGCGTTTGAATCCTCGCGCGTCGAGATGGTGTCGCCAAGGCAAGCGCCCGTGCATGCGCTGCCCAAGGCCTGGACGCGCGGCACCGGCGGCCCGGTGGAGGGCGAGGTGGTCCTGGCCTCGTTCAAGACGCTGGAGGACATCGACAAGCAGCGCGGCAAGCTGCGTGGAAAGATCGTGCTGTTGGACGACGCGCGAGCCTACAAGCCCGCTGACAAGGCCGATTTCCGTCGCTATAGCGAGGCTGACCTGGGCGAACTGCAGACCTTCCCGATCGCTGAAGACGCCGCACCCGATGCGCAGGAGAAGCGCCTGGAGGAGTACCGCAAGCGCCAGGCCCTGACCAAGGCGCTGAATGCCTTCCTCGCGGAAGAGGGCGTACTGGCGACGCTGTCGCTCAGCTCATGGGACAACGGCATCATCCGCGCCACCGGCGGAGGCGCGCGCAAGGCGGACGAGCCGGTGGGCGTGACCGAACTGGTCCTGCCTACCGAACACTACAACCCGCTGGTGCGTGCGGTGCAGGGGAAGCAGCCGGTGCGCCTGCGCATCGACGTCGACTCCCGCTTCACCAGCGAGCAGGACCTGCCAGCCACCAACACGTTCGCGGAAATCCCGGGCAGCGGCGGCAAGGCAGGTGAGGTCGTCATGATCGGCGCGCACCTGGATTCGTGGCACACCGGGACGGGCGCCAGCGACAACGGCGCCGGCGTCGTCGTGATGATGGAAGCCATGCGCATCCTGAAAGCGATCGGGGTGAAGCCCCGCCGCACCATCCGCCTGGCGCTGTGGGGCGGTGAAGAACAGGGGCTGCACGGCTCGGCGGGCTACGTCGCCAAGTACCTGGCCGACTATCCGGCCCCGACCGATCCGGAGCAGAAGGCGTTGCCCCGCGCGTACCAGCGTGGCACCGGGCCGCTGCAGCGCCAGCGTGGTTACGGCGGCTTTTCGACGTACTTCAACTTTGACAACGGCACGGGCCGCATCCGCGGCATCTATGCGCAGGAGAACCACGCCGCCGTGCCGATCTTCAAGGCGTGGCTGGAGCCGTTCGCCGACATTGGCGCGACCATCGTGACCACCCGCAACACCGGCAGCACCGACCACATCTCGTTCGACCGGGTCGGCCTGCCGGGTTTCCAGTTCGTGCAGGACCCGGCGGACTACTTCACCCACGTCCATCACACGCACCTGGACACCTACGACCACGTGGTGCCGGAAGACCTCAAGCAGGCGGCGGCGATCATCGCCTCGTTCGCGTACCACGCCGCGATGCGCGAAGAGCGCCTGCCGCGAAAGCCGTTCGTGGAGCGGGACGAGCAGTAAGCGCAAGCGACGGCGGCCGCGTCAGGCCGCCGTCTTCTCCTTGAAGCGGCAGATATCGCGGATAACGCACTGCGGGCAATCCGGCTTGCGCGCCTTGCACACGTAGCGGCCGTGCAGGATCAACCAGTGATGCGCATCCAGCATGAACTCCGCCGGCACCACCTTCAGCAGTTTGTCCTCCACCGCGCGGACGTCCTTGCCGGGCGCCAGGCCGGTGCGGTTGGCCACGCGGAAGATGTGCGTGTCCACCGCAATGGTCGGTTCACCGAAGGCGGTATTGAGCACCACGTTCGCGGTCTTGCGCCCCACGCCAGGCAAGCCTTCCAGCGCTTCGCGCGAGCGCGGCACCTCGCCGCCGTACTGATCGATGAGGATGCGGCAGGTGGCGATCACGTTCTTCGCCTTGGCGTTGAACAAACCGATCGTGGCGATGTATTTCTTCAGCCCCTCTTCGCCGAGTGCGAGGATCGCGGCCGGGGTGTTGGCCACAGGAAAGAGCCGTCGCGTCGCCTTGTTGACGCCCACGTCCGTCGCCTGAGCGGACAGGGTCACCGCAACCAGCAACTCGAAGGGCGTGCTGTATTCCAGTTCCGTGGTCGGACGCGGATTGAGTTCGCGCAATCGCGAGAACAATTCCACCACTTCATCACGCTTGAGCGTCGGGCTCCGCCGCGGTGCACTCATGGTTTGGTGCGCTCTGCGGCCTTGGCGCGTGCACGCTCCAGGATGGCGGCGGCGGCGGCCGGCAACGCAGGCCGCGCGGGTGCCGTGGGGCCGGCGGGCTGCAGCGTGACGCGCCTTGCCTCGCGTTCGGCGGCACGACGTTCCAGTCGCGTCGCGCGCTGGCGATAGCGTTCACGCGCGGCCCATGCGGTGCGCAGCCGACCCTGCGCACGGGTGATCGCCTCGGCATCCGCAGGCGCGGTACATCCACCTGCGCACGGCGCCCACGCCATGAGGCCGGCCTGCAACGCGGCATCGACCTCGTCGTCGGCCAGCAGGCGTGCCAGGTCGCGTGCCTGTTCGCAGCCGGGGCAAGGCGCGGTCATGCGACTCAGTGGCCGGTGAAGGTGGGCTTGCGGCGTTCGGTGAAGGCGCGCGTCCCCTCGCGCATGTCATCGGTCGAGAACATCAGGCCGAACTGCGCGGTTTCATACTGCAGGCCCTCCTCGATGCCGCACTCGCCGCCGATGTTGACCACATCCAGCGTGGCGCGCAGGGCCAACGGCGCGGAGGCCGCCAGTTGGGCGGCGACCTTTTGGGTTTCGTCCTCCAGCTCCGCCGCCGGCACGACCCGGTTGACGATGCCCAACTGCAGCGCGCGTTCGGCCGTGATCGGTGTGCCCAGCAGGCAAAGTTCCAGGGTCGCGGCACGGCCGGCGAGGCGCAGCAGGCGCTGGCTGCCCCCGAAGCCGGGGATCAGGCCCAGGTTGATCTCCGGCTGTCCGACCTTGGCGGTGTCCGCGGCGATGCGCAGGTGGCAGGCCATGGCCAGTTCCAGGCCGCCGCCCAGGGCGAACCCGTTGACCATCGCGATGACAGGCTTGGGCAGCGTTTCGATGGTGCGCATCAACCGCTGGCCGCGCAGCGAGAAGTCGCGGCCGTCGGTGGGCCGCAGGTCCGCCATTTCGGCGATGTCGGCCCCGGCCACGAAGGCTTTCGGGCCCGCGCCGGTCAGGACGACCACGCGCACGGAGGCATCGTCGGCCGCGGCCGTGAAGGCGGCCTGCAACGCATCCAGCGTGGCGGCGTTCAGGGCGTTCAGCTTGTCGGGACGATGGACGGTGAGGCGGCGGATGCCATCGGCATCGCTAACGAGGACAAGGCTTTCGGACATGGGATTTTCAGGGGTTTTGTAAAAATTCGGTAAAGGGGGAACTCTGCCACGGAGGGCCGGTCAGAGCAGCCTGCTGTCAGTGGCGGTTAAGCGCCCCGGCCGCTATCCTAGCGCGTCCATTCCAGGCGGTACGCCGCCCATCCCGGAGAGTGTTTTGATGAAGTTGCGTTCGTTAGTGGTCGCTGTTGCGGCATTCGCCATGGCCGGTAGTGCCCTGGCTCAGGACGTCTCGTCCGAGAAGGGCAAGCTGAGCTATTACTTCGGCTACGACTATGGCAACAACCTGGCCGAGCTGACCGCCCGTGGCGAGCAGTTGGACATCAATTCCGTGGTCAAGGGCTTGCAAGACGCGTATGCGAAGCAGAAGCCCGCGCTGACCAGCGAGCAGCTGAAGCCGGCGCTGGAAGCTTTCCAGAAGCGTGAGCAGGCCCGCGCGCAGCAGGCCAAGGCCGAGTACGACAAGGTTGCGGCCGAGAACAAGACCAAGAGCGACCAGTTCATCGCCAGCTTCAAGGGTCAGGCCGGCGTGAAGCTGCTGCCCAGCGGCGTGCCGTACAAGGTGCTGGAGAACGGCACCGGCGCCAAGCCCACGCAGGCGAGCACGGTGGAACTGCAGGTCGCGGGTGCCTACCCGTTCGGCCAGCGTCCGACCGAAGCCCGTCCGCCGCAGCAGATGAAGGACGTGAAGGTCAGCGCCATCGAAATGCAGGCCATGCGCGAAGTGCTGCTGCAGATGCCGGTCGGCTCGAAGTGGGAAGTCGCGCTGCCGCCGGAGAAGGCGTATGGCGCCGATCCGCGCACGGGCTTCCCGCCGAACGTGGCGGTGGTGTTCGAGATCAAGCTGGTCAGCGCCAAGTAATTCCCGCCTGATCGTTCCATCCCTGCGCCGGCCTCGTGCCGGCGCAGTGCTTTTCGCGGCAGGAAGCGTTTTCGCGCTAACCTCCGCAGGTGTCCGACGACATGAATACCGCTTTCCGCGCCGTGCTCAGTCCCTGTATCGGCGTTTGCACGCTCGACGACGCCGGCCTCTGCCAGGGTTGCCTGCGCACCACCTCGGAGATCGCACGCTGGTCGCAGATGAACGATGACGAACGCCTGCGCCTGATGGAATCCGTGCTGCCCGCACGCGAACGCGCGCGGGCGCCGCTTGTCGAGCAGTTGCACGAAGGCGCCCGCCTGCAGCGCGCCCTCCATCCGTTGGGCGCAGTACCGCGCACGGCGGGTTGGAACCACGAAGAACTCATCGATCTCCTACCGCCCGGGCCGCTGGCGGAGGCCGCGGTGCTCGCCGGCCTGGTCCCGCGCGATAGCGGCACCCAGGTGCTGCTGACGCGGCGCACGGACGGCCTGCGCCATCATGGCGGACAGGTGAGTTTCCCCGGCGGACGCATCGAGCCCACCGACGCGGACGTCGTGGCGGCTGCACTGCGTGAGAGCCGCGAGGAGATCGCGTTGCAGGCCTCACAGGCGGTGCCGCTGGGCTTCCTGGACCCTTTCACCACCATCAGCGGCTTCCGCGTGGTCCCGGTGGTGGCGGTGATCGATCCGGCGTTCGTGCCGACGCCGGAACCCGGCGAGGTCGCCGATGTTTTCGAGGTGCCGCTGGATTACCTGCTGGCGCCTGACAATCTGCGCCGCGTGGAGGTCGACTACCGTGGCCGCCGGCGGGCGGTACTTGAGTACGACTGGCCAGGGCAGCGCATCTGGGGCGCAACGGCCGCCATCCTGTTCAACCTGCGGCAACGCCTGGAGCAACTCGCATGAACTGGACCGCGCTCGTCGATGCACAGGCATTGTTGGCCGCCATCGGTGCACCCGACCTGCGATTGGTGGACGCGCGCTTCGTCATGCTCAACGCAGCCCCCGACGCAGGCCGCCAGGCCTATGCGCAGGGACATCTGCCAGGCGCGGTCTACGCCGACCTGAATCTGGATTTGTCGGATCTGTCCAAGATCGGCGAGGGGAGGCATCCCTTGCCTGACGAAACAGCCTTCGCGCGCCGCCTGGGCGAGTGGGGCATCACGCCGGCGGACCAGGTCGTGGTGTACGACGCGGGCGACGGCAGCATGGCGGCCGCGCGCGCGTGGTGGCTGTTGAAATTGCTCGGCCATCAGCGGGTTGCCGTCCTCGACGGTGGGCTGGCCGCCTGGCGTGCCGCGGGGGGTGCCGAGACCGATGCGCTTCCTGATATCGCGCCGACGCCGGCGTATCCGGCACGTTTCGACATGCGACAGTGCGTGAGTGCGGATGAGGTGGTGGCGCGCCTGGGCGAAGACTCGGGGTGGTTGTTCGACGCGCGCGCGGGCGAACGTTTCCGCGGCGAAGTCGAACCCATCGATCCCATCGCGGGCCACGTGCCGGGTGCGGTCAACCTGCCGTTCGCTCAGGCACTCCGCGATGGGCGCTTCGCATCGGCGTCCGAGCTGCGTTCCCTGCTGTCGTCCCTGCTGGGCGATCGCCAGAGTTCCGATAGCGTGCTGATGTGCGGTTCCGGCGTGACGGCTTGCCATCTGCTGCTCGCCTTCGAACATGCCGGCCTGCACGGTGCGCGGATCTATCCCGGTTCGTGGAGCGGCTGGATCAGCGATCCCGCGCGCCCAGTCGCACGCGGTGCTTGAAGAGCAACGCGCTACTTCTTCAATTTATCGATCAACGCATGCAGCGCGGCCTGCGTATCCGGCGCATGCCAGGCATCGACGAAGCGCTCGAGCTGGATCAGCGCCGGATCGAGCGCTTCCACCAGGTCGCGACGGGCGAGGGCACGGGTCTGCAGCATCGGATGATGCGGCAGTGCCAGCAGGTGTTGCAGCCAGGCAGTCGCGCGTGCGGTGACGTTGTCCTGGTCGACGAGTTCATCGACCAGGCCAATTTCCAGTGCACGCTCGGCGGGCACCATCTCGCCGGCCACCAACAGGCGCTCCGCGCGATAGGGGCCCACCACCCGGCGCATCAAGCGCTGGATGCCTTCCGGTACCACCAGGCCGACTTGCGTTTCATTGAGTCCCAGCGCAAACGGGCGCGCCGGATCGGGGCTGCGTGCCATCACGCGGTAGTCGCAGCACAGCGCCAGCACGCAGCCGCCCGCCGGCGCGTGGCCGGTGATCGCGGCGACCACGGGTACGCGTGATTCCGCCAGCGTGCGCGCTGCGCCGAAGAATGCCTGCCAGGCGTCGAGCAGCGACTTGCGGTCTTCGCCCAGCGACATCAGGTAGGGCACGTCCATGCCGGCGGAGAATATCTTCGGATTGCCGGCCAGCACGATGCCGCGCACGCCTTCGTCGAGTGCCGCATTGAGCGCATCGATCAGAGCGCGGCACAAGTCCGTATTGAGGGCGTTGACCGGCGCGCGCGCCAGGCGGATTTCGCGGATGTCGCCGCGATCGGCGGTTTCGATGAGGGCGCTCATTCACCATCTCCCTGGAGTCAGGTCGCTATCATAGGCGCATGAACCGACGCTTCGTGATGCTCCCGCTACTGGGTCTGGCGTTTGCCAGCGCGCTTCCCGCCATGGCCGCCGAATGCCTGCCGAAGGTGCAGGGTGCCTGGGTGCGCGTACCGCCGGTGGCCATGCCCATGATGGCCGGCTTCGTCCGCATCGAGAATCCGTGCCGCGCGCAGGTCACGGTGGTAGGTGCGGAGAGCCTGGCCTTCGCGGACGTGTCCTTGCACGAAACGCGCGAGGAAGGCGGCGTCAGCCGGATGCGTGAAGTGGAGCGTCTACCCATCGCGCCCGGCAAGCAGGTTGAGCTGAAGCCCGGCGGTCTGCACCTGATGCTGCATGGCGCTTATGCGCCAGTGGCTGCCGGCGAGAAGGTGGTGATCACGCTGAAACTTGCCGACGGGCGCTCGGTGCCGGTGCAGTTCGAGGCGCGCAAGAGCGCACCCTGATCCACTGACTACTCCGACACCGCCCGGATCGCCGCCGGCAGCGGTGCGCTATGGCCGGTCTGGGTGTCCATCCACACCACCACCACGTTGCCGTCGGAATACAGCACGCTGTCGTCCTTCGCCGACACGATCCGGTGCCCGATGGTGACGCTGCTGGTGCCGAGCCGGTCGACGTAGAGTTCCACCACCACGTCGTTCGGCCACGTCAGCGGGCGCTTGTAGTTGATGTTGTTGGCGGCCACGACGGGCGCGATGCGGTCGGTCATCGAGACCTCCGGCACCGTCAGCATCCAGCGCACGCGCGCTTCCTCCAGGTACGAAATGTACTTGGCATTGTTCACGTGGCCCATGCTGTCCATGTCCCGCCAGCGCACGCTGATCGGGATCTTGGCCAGCAGCTTGCGGCCGTCATCGTGGGATTGGCTCATGACGCGGCCTTCTTCTTCGTGGTCTTGGTGGCGGATTTGCGGGGCGGAAGCACATCGGGCTTCGCCATGGCGGCGGGCTTCGTCGGCTTGGGCGCTTTGGCCGCGGGCAGCAGCTTGGCGAGGAAGCGGCCGGTATGCGATTCCGGATGCGCCGCGATGTCCTCGGGCGTGCCGGTGGCGAGGATGCGTCCGCCCCGGTGCCCACCTTCGGGCCCGAGGTCGACGACCCAGTCGGCGGTCTTGATGACATCGAGGTTGTGTTCGATCACGACGATCGTGTTGCCTTCGTCGCGCAGCTTGTGCAGCACCGCGAGCAGGTGTTCGATGTCGTGGAAGTGCAGGCCGGTGGTGGGCTCGTCCAGGATGTACAGCGTGCGGCCCGTGTCGCGGCGCGAGAGCTCCTTCGACAGCTTCACGCGTTGCGCTTCGCCACCGGACAGCGTGGTCGCGCTCTGGCCCAGCTTGACGTAGCTCAGGCCCACGTCCACGAGCGTTTCCAGCTTCCGCGAGATCGACGGCACCGGCTCGAACAGGGTCAATGCATCCTCGACCGTCATTTCCAGCACGTCGTTGATGTTGTAGCCCTTGTAAAGGATCTCCAGCGTCTCGCGGTTGTAGCGCTTGCCATGGCAGACGTCGCAGGGCACGTACACGTCCGGCAGGAAGTGCATTTCGACCTTGATCATGCCGTCGCCCTGGCAGGCCTCGCAGCGGCCGCCACGCACGTTGAAGCTGAAGCGGCCCGGCGAATAGCCGCGCGCGCGCGCTTCCGGCACCTGCGCATACAGTTCGCGCAGCGGCGTGAACAAGCCGGTGTACGTCGCGGGGTTCGAACGCGGCGTGCGGCCGATCGGCGACTGGTCGATGTCCACGACCTTGTCGAACAGATCCAGGCCCTCGATCTCGCGGTACGGTGCGGGCTTGTGCGATGCACCGTTGATCTCGTTGGCGGCCAGCGCGTACAGGGTGTCGTTGATCAGCGTCGACTTGCCCGAGCCGGACACGCCGGTGATGCAGGTGAACAGCCCCGACGGCACGTCGAGGTCGACATCCTTCAGGTTGTTGCCCGTCGCACCGCGCAGGTGCAGGGTCATCTTCGGGTTCGCCTTGTGGCGCGCCTTCGGCACTTCGATCTGGCGCTTGCCGGAGAGGTACTGACCGGTCAGCGAGCGAGGCGCCTTCAACAAGTCGTCGAGCGTGCCCTGGCCGACGATCTCGCCACCATGCACGCCCGCCCCCGGCCCGATGTCGAGCACGTAGTCGGCCATGCGGATGGCGTCTTCATCGTGCTCGACGACGATCACCGTGTTGCCCAGGTCACGCAGGCGCGTCAGCGTGCCGAGCAGGCGTTCGTTGTCGCGCTGGTGCAGGCCGATGCTGGGCTCATCCAGTACGTACATCACGCCGACCAACCCGGCGCCGATCTGCGAGGCCAAGCGGATGCGCTGGGCTTCGCCGCCGGACAGCGTGTCCGCCTTGCGTTCGAGGGTGAGGTAGTCCAGGCCGACATCGACCAGGAACCCGAGGCGCTCGGCGATTTCCTTGACGATCTTCGACGCGATTTCGCCGCGCCAGCCGGGCAGGTCGAGGCCGCGGAAGAACGCCAATGCTTCGTCCACCGGTAGCACCACCAGCGAAGGCAGCGGGCGGTCGGCCACGAACACATTGCGTGCCGACTTGTTCAGTCGCGCACCCGCGCAATCAGGGCACGGCCGGTCGCTGATGTACTTCGCGAGCTCCTCGCGCACGGCGGGCGACTCGGTCTCGCGATAGCGGCGTTCGAGGTTCGGCACGATGCCCTCGAAGCGGTGCTTGCGCTGCGTGCGTCCGCCCGACTCGGTGAGATAGGTGAACGTGATGACGTCTTCGCCGCTGCCGTAGAGCACCGCTTGCTGCACGCTCTCCGGAAGCGATTGCCAGGGCGCGTCCACGTCGAAGCGATAATGCTTCGCCAGCGAAGCGATCAGCTGGAAGTAGTAGGCGTTGCGGCGATCCCAGCCACGCACGGCACCGGCGGCCAGCGACAACTCCGGATGGACGACGACGCGCGCCGGGTCGAAGAATTGCGCAACGCCCAGGCCATCACAGGTCGGGCAGGCGCCTACCGGCGAATTGAACGAGAACAGGCGCGGTTCCAGCTCCGGCAACGAGTAGTCGCAGACCGGGCAGGAATATTTCGACGAAAACAGCAGCGGTGCGGATTCGGGTTGGTCCAGCGACATCACCTGGGCCATGCCGTCGCCCAGCTTCAGCGCGGTCTCGAAGCTTTCCGCCAGGCGTTGCTTGAGGTCTTCGCGCGGACGGAAGCGGTCGATCACCGCTTCGATCGTGTGCTTCTGGCGCAGCGCCAGCGCCGGAACGGCATCGATCTCGTACAACTCGCCGTCCACGCGCACGCGGACGAAACCCTGGGCGCGCAGTTGGTCGAACACCTGTGCGTGCTCGCCCTTGCGTTCACGGATTACCGGTGCCAGCAGCATGTAGCGCTGCTCACCGTCGAGCGCCAGCACCTGGTCGACCATCTGGCTGACCGTCTGCGCCTCCAGCGGATATCCGTGGTCCGGGCAACGCGGCAAGCCCACGCGGGCGTACAGCAGGCGGAGGTAGTCGTAGATCTCGGTGATCGTGCCGACGGTGGAGCGCGGGTTGTGGCTGGTCGATTTCTGCTCGATCGAGATCGCCGGCGACAGGCCTTCGATGTGGTCTACATCGGGCTTTTCCATCACCGACAGGAACTGCCGCGCGTAGGCCGACAGCGATTCGACGTAGCGGCGCTGGCCTTCGGCGTAGATCGTGTCGAACGCCAACGACGACTTGCCCGAGCCGGACAGGCCGGTGATCACGATCAGCTTGTCGCGCGGGAGGTCGAGGTCGATGTTCTTGAGGTTGTGCGTCCGCGCGCCGCGGATGCGGATGAAGTCCATGGCCATCGGGTGGGGGATCCGGAAAGCGAACAAGGAAGCGTAGCGATCTGCTCAGATGGGGGCAAATCGCCCCATGCACCAGTGCAGGGAGACGCGGAGAGATGGGAGCGGTCAGGCGGGAGTGGGACTGCCGAGGCCCGTTCTGGCGCGCACGGACTCGACGCGGACCTGCGCTGTAGCCCCTGAGGGCAGAGGCGGGCTGGAAGATCTGGGCAAGTCCATGATTCTCAAGGGCTCTGGGAGGGGCGGTTGGTCTGAGCGGGCCAGTGTGGAGGCCCACCGAGGGCGGATTCCGTCCGCAATCGGGACGGGATCGTCAGGAGGAGGGGGTGGTTGACCCTAACCGCCTGAATCCCTTAGAATTCCGCTTCTGTCCGCCCTCGATGGCAGGCAGGCTCCAGAAAATAACTACAGAAACCAAGGAATCCACATGTACGCAGTCGTAGTCACTGGCGGTAAGCAGTACCGCGTGATGAAGGGCGAGACGCTCCGCGTCGAGAAGCTCGAAGCCGAAGCCGGCAACGAGATCACCTTCGACAACATCCTGATGCTGGGCGATGGCGAGACCATCAGCCTGGGCGACGCCCTGAAGGGCGCCAACGTCACCGCGAAGGTCGTCGGTCATGGCCGCGCCGACAAGGTGCGCATCATCAAGTTCCGCCGCCGCAAGCACCACATGAAGCGCCAGGGTCACCGGCAGCATTACACCGAAATCGAAATCACCGGCATCAACAAGTAAGGAGAAGCAGTCATGGCACATAAAAAGGGCGTAGGCTCATCGCGCAACGGCCGCGACTCCAACCCGAAGATGCTGGGCGTGAAGGTCTTTGGCGGTCAGGCGATCGACGCGGGCAACATCATCATTCGCCAGCGCGGCACCCAGTTCCATCCGGGTCCGGGCGTCGGCCTGGGTCGCGACCACACGCTGTTCGCGCTGGTCGACGGCAAGGTCGAGTTCTCGATCAAGGGCGCCAAGAAGCGCCGCACCGTCAGCGTGGTGGCGGAAGCCTGAGGCTTCGCGCACACGCGTCGCGAAGGGCCCCGCCGCGTGCGGGGCTTTTCGTTTACGGGGACGTAGATCCCCGCGTCCCACCCTCCAACGATTGAACCGATCCCGCCATGAAACTCGTAGACGAAGCTGAAATCCTGGTCACCGCCGGCAATGGCGGCAACGGCTGCGTGGGCTTCCGCCGCGAGAAGTTCATCCCGCTGGGGGGCCCCGATGGCGGCGATGGCGGCGGCGGCGGCAGCGTGTGGCTGCTGGCCGACGAAAACCTCAACACCCTGGTCGACTTCCGCCACCAGACCACGTTCCGTGCCCAGCGCGGCGAGAACGGCATGGGGCGGCAGATGTACGGCAAGGCGGGCGACGACCTGACGATCACCGTTCCGGTCGGCACGGTCGTCACCAATGTCAGTACCGATGAAGTCATCGGCGACCTCACCCAGCACGGCGACCGCTTGCTGGTCGCCAAGGGCGGCAAGGGCGGCCTGGGCAACATGCATTTCAAGAGCTCGATCACCCGTGCGCCGCGCAAGGCCACGCCGGGCGAAGAGGGTGAAGAGCGCTTGCTGAAGCTGGAGCTCAAGCTGCTGGCCGACGTTGGCCTGCTGGGCTTTCCGAACGCCGGCAAGAGCACCTTCATCCGTGCCGTCTCGGCGGCGACGCCGAAGGTGGCCGACTATCCCTTCACCACGCTCTACCCGAACCTGGGCGTTGTGAGCGTGGAAGCCCACCGCAGCTTCGTCATCGCCGACATTCCGGGCCTGATCGAGGGCGCGGCCGACGGTGCTGGCCTGGGTGCGCAGTTCCTCCGCCACCTGCAGCGCACGCGCATCCTGTTGCACCTGGTGGACATGGCGCCGATGGAAGGCGGCGTGGAAGGCATCGACCCGGTCGAGCAGGTGCGCGCGATCGAGCGCGAACTCGAAAAGCACGACCCGGAGCTGTTGGCCAAGCCACGCTGGCTGGTGCTCAACAAGGCCGACCTGATGTTCGAGGACGAAGCGAAGGAGCGCGCGGAGCAGATCATTGCCAGCCTCGGCTGGACCCAGTCCTGGTACCAGGTCTCGGCGATCTCACGCGAAGGCACCTGGCCGATCATGAAGGACGTGATGGCCTTCTTCGATCGACAGAAGGCAGAGGCCGACGAGGCCGCCTACGAAGGCTGATGTTCGAAACCCGCCGGAAGGCGGGTTTTTCGTCTGCGCCCCGCGCGGGTCGTGTGCGGCGGGCAGGCAAAAAGAAACCCGCCTTTCGGCGGGTTCCGTGTCTTCGCGTCCGTGTACCGCTGGATCAGGCGGCTTGCAGCGCCTTGATGCGGGCGTTCAGGCGGCTCTTGTGGCGAGCGGCCTTGTTGCGGTGGATCAGGCCGCGCGAGCTCAGACGGTCGAGGATCGGCTGGGCCGAGACGAACGCGGCCTGGGCGCCAGCGGCGTCGTTGGCATCGAGGGCTTTCAGGACTTTCTTGACGGCGGTGCGCAGCATCGAACGCTGGCCGGCGTTGCGCGCATTGCGCACGACGGTCTGCTTGGCGCGCTTCTTGGCGGACTTGATATTGGCCACAGTGGGATTCCTGGTGAATACCTGAGAGAATTCAGGGGTTGAACGGAAGACGGATAATCGAGCCGGAAATTATGGGGCATTCAATGGGTTGCGTCAAGCTGGTGATTCTGTCGGGGGATATGCCCCGATGAGCGGGAAGCTCCTGCGCTCCGCCGCCGTCTTCAGCTCCATGACCTTCCTGTCCCGGCTCTCGGGACTGGTCCGGGACCAAGTCTACGCCCATGTCTTCGGCGCGGGCGGGATGATGGACGCCTTCTTCGTGGCGTTCCGGATCCCCAATTTCATGCGTCGGCTCTCGGCCGAGGGCTCGTTTTCGATGGCCTTCGTCCCGGTCCTGGCCGAGTACAAGGCCACCCGGAGCCCGGAGGAGGTCAAGGCGCTGATCGACCGGGTCACCGGCACGCTGGCCGCGGCGCTGCTGGTACTGACCGGCATCGTCATCCTGCTGGCCCCGCAGATCGCCCGCCTGATCGCGCCGAACTTCGACGCCGAGCAGATGAGGGTGCTGACCGACCTGCTGCGGATCACCTTCCCGTACGCGCTGTTCATTTCGCTGGCCTCGCTGGCCGGCGGCATCCTCAACAGCTACCAGCGCTTCGCCATCCCGGCGCTGTCGCCGGTGCTGATGAACCTGTCCATGATCGCCGCCGCCGTCGGTCTGGCGCCGCTGATGGACTACTCGGTGATGGTGCTGGGATGGGGCGTCTTCGCCGCCGGCGTGCTGCAGCTGGGCTTCCAACTGCCCTCGCTGGCCCGCCTGGGCCTGCTGCCCCGCCCGAAGCTGGACTTCGCCCACGCCGGCGTCCGCAGGATCCTCACCCTGATGGTACCCACGTTGTTCGGCTCCTCGGTGGCCCAGTTCAACCTGCTGCTGAACACCTGGGTCGCCGCGGCGCTCATCAGCGGCAGCGTCAGCTGGCTGTACTACAGCGACCGGTTGCTGGAATTCCCGCTGGGCATGTTCGGCGTCGCGATCGGCACGGTGATCCTGCCGCACCTGTCCAGCCGCCATGCCGAAACCGACCCGGAAGGCTATTCGAAAGGCCTGGATTGGGGTTTCCGGCTCTGCCTGCTGATCGGCCTGCCGGCTTGCGCCGGCCTGATCCTGTGCGCCGGGCCCTTGCTGGCGACGCTGTTCCAATACGGCAAGTTCGACGCCGAGGACGTTCGGATGGCCAGTTGGAGCTTGATGGCCCAGTCGATCGCCGTGCCGGCCTTCCTGTTGGTGAAGGTGCTGGCGCCGGCGTTCTATTCGCGCCAGGACACCCGTACGCCGGTGAAAGCGGCCGTGGTGGCGGTGCTGACCAATGCGTTGTGCATGCTGCTGTTCTTCGCCGCCATGCTCTACGGCACCGAGCCCGGCAGACAGGCGCTGCAGGCCGCCGGCGGCGACCTGAAGCTGGCCCTGGGCCAGGTGCAGGGCGCGCACGCGCTGCTGGCCCTGGCCATCGCCGTCGCCGGCTGGGTCAATGCGCTGCAACTGGCCTGGCTGCTGCGCAAGGCGGGCGTATACCGGCGCCAGCCCGGCTGGGGCCGGTTCCTGCGCCAGATCGGCGTCGCGACGGTGGCGATGACGTTGGTGGTGCTGGCCTTCCGCGTGCTCTGGCCGGACTGGACGCCCTGGGCCTGGTGGGACCGCGGCTGGCGCCTGGCGGTGATGGTGGGCGCGGGCGGCGCACTGTATGCCGGCCTGCTGTGGGTGCAGGGCATCCGCCCCCGTGACCTGCGTGGCCATTGAGAGCCGGTACGCCCGGCTATACTTCAAGGTTGTTGCATTCTTCCCGGATCGCCCGCATCGGCCGGTCCGCCTTGACAGGATTCCATGAGCAGGCTGTTCCGTGACGTCGATGGCGGGTCTCTGTGCCCGCACGGTAGCGTGGTCTGCATCGGCGCCTTCGATGGCCTGCACTCGGGCCACCGCGCGCTGGTGCGGCATGCCGTGGCGCGTGCGCGTGCACTGGGCGTCGAGTGCGTCGTCGTCACGTTCGAGCCCCTGCCGCGCGAGTTCTTCTCCAAGGACCATCCGCCGCCGCGCCTGACCCTGGCGCGCGCCAAGGTCGAAGGCCTGCTGGACCTGGACGCCGATCGCGTGGGCCTGCTGCGCTTCGATGCCAAGCTTTCGGCGATGTCCGCCGAGGACTTCGTCCGCACCCTGCTGGTCGGCCGCCTGGCCGCACGCGAAGTCTGGATCGGTCCGGAGTTCCGCTTCGGCCATCGTCGCGGCGGCGATGTCGCGCTGCTGCAGGCGATGGGAAGTGAACTGGGCTTCAGCGCCGACGCGATCGCGCCGGTCGAAGTGCAGGGCGAACGCGTGTCCAGCACGCGCATTCGCGAAGCCCTGAAAAGCGGCGACTTCACCACCACCACCCGCTTGCTCGGCCGACCCTATGCCATCGGCGGCCGGGTCGTGCGCGGCAAACAGCTCGGCCGCACGCTCGGCTTCCCCACCGCCAACCTGCGCTTCCCGAAAGCGCCGGCCCTGTCCGGCATCTACGCCACCTGGGTGCACGGCGTGGGCGATGCACCGTGGCCGTCGGTCTCCAGCTTCGGCACGCGCCCCACGGTGGACGGCGTCGAGCCGCTGCTGGAAGCCCATCTGTTCGACTTCGCCGGCGACCTCTACGGGCGCCACATCGAAGTCGAATTCGTCGCCAAGCTGCGCGACGAACTGAAATTCCCGGATCTGCCCAGCCTCACCGAGCAGATGCACCGCGACGCCGACCAGGCGCGCGCACTCCTTTCCGAACACAAAGAACGAGCGACGGCGTGAGCCAGGACTACAAAGCGACCCTCCATCTGCCCGCCACGGATTTCCCGATGCGCGGCGACCTGCCCAAGCGCGAGCCCGACACGCTGGCCCGCTGGGAAAACCAGGGCCTGTACGCGCAGCTGCGCGAGAACGCCAAGGGCCGCCCGCTGTTCGTGCTGCACGACGGCCCGCCGTACGCCAACGGTGCGATCCACCTGGGTCACGCGGTCAACAAGATCCTGAAGGACATCATCGTCAAGTCGCGCTACCTCGCCGGCTTCGATGCGCCGTACATCCCGGGCTGGGATTGCCACGGCCTGCCGATCGAGATCGCCATCGAGAAGAAGTTCGGCAAGGTCGGCGTCAAGCTGGACGCGGTCGAGTTCCGGCAGAAGTGCCGCGAATACGCCGAGTCGCAGATCGACATCCAGCGCAAGGATTTCAAGCGCCTGGGCGTGATCGGCGACTGGGACAATCCGTACAAGACGCTGGATTTCCGCTTCGAAGCAAACGAGATCCGCGCGCTGGCGAAGATCGTCGCCAATGGCCACCTGACCCGCGGCGTGAAGCCGGTGCACTGGTGCTTCGATTGCGGCTCGGCGCTGGCCGAGGCGGAGATCGAGTACGCCGACAAGGTGTCGCCCGCCGTCGATGTCGCCTACGCCGCGCGTGATGCGCAGGCGGTCGCGACGGCGTTCGGTGCCACGGTGCCGGCGGATGTCGAGGTCGCTTTGCCGATCTGGACCACCACGCCGTGGACGCTGCCCGCGTCGCTGGCGATCTCCATCGGCGGCGAGCTGGAATACGCCCTGGTCGAAGGCCCCGCGCACGACGGCAAGCGCCGCTGGCTGGTGCTGGCCGATGCGCTCGCGGCGCGCGCGCTGCAGCGCTACGGCGTCACCGACGTGGTCGTGCGCGCGCGGGTGAAGGGCAGTGCGCTGGAGGGCCTGCTGTTTGCGCATCCGTTCTACGACACGCGCGACATCCCCGTGCTGCTGGGCGACCACGTGTCGGCTGAAGACGGTACCGGCGCCGTGCACACCGCACCCGGCCACGGCCAGGAAGACTATGTCGTCAGCAAGCAGTACGGCTTGCTGGACAAGTACACCGCCGCGCAGCTCAACCCGGTCGATGGCCGCGGCGTCTACCTGCCGTCCACGCCGGCCGCGCATGGCGTGGAGCTGGCTGGCCTGCACATCTGGAAGGCCAACGACGTCATCATCGATGTGTTGAAGCAGAGCGGCGTGCTGCTCGCCTTCAGCAAGATGGAACACAGCTACCCGCATTGCTGGCGGCACAAGACGCCCATCGCGTTCCGGGCCACCCCGCAGTGGTTCATCTCGATGGAGCAGGCCCACCTGCGCGCCGACGCGCTGGAAGCGATCAAGCAGGTGGGCTGGTTCCCGCAATGGGGCGAAGCCCGCATCGCCGGCATGGTCGATGGCCGTCCGGACTGGACCATCTCGCGCCAGCGCACCTGGGGCGTGCCGATCGCGCTGTTCGTGCATCGCGAAACCGGCGAGCCGCATCCGCGCAGCGTCGAACTGATGCGCGCGGTCGCCGACCGCGTGGAGCAGGGCGGCGTCGATGTCTGGTACACGCTGGACGCCGCCGAACTGCTGGGCGACGAAGCGAAGGACTACGACAAGATCACCGACATCCTCGATGTCTGGTTCGACTCCGGCGTGACCCACGAAGGCGTGCTGCTGGAGCGTGGCCTCGGCAAGCCGGCCGACCTCTACCTGGAAGGCTCGGACCAGCACCGCGGCTGGTTCCAGTCCTCGCTGCTGACCGGCGTGGCGATCGACAAGCAGGCGCCGTACAAGCAGTGCCTCACCCACGGCTTCACCGTGGACGAGCACGGCCGCAAGATGTCCAAGTCGCTGGGCAACGGCATCGAGCCGCAGGACATCATGAAGACCCTCGGCGCGGACATCCTGCGCCTGTGGATCGCCAGCGCCGACTACAGCAACGAGATGTCGCTGTCGCAGGAAATCCTGAAGCGCAACGCCGACGCCTACCGTCGTCTGCGCAATACCGCGCGCTTCCTGCTCAGCAACCTCAACGGCTTCGATCCCGCCCGCGATCTGCTGGCGCCGGCCGACATGGTCGCGCTGGACCGCTGGATCGTGCACCGCGCGTTCGAAGTGCAGGAGAAGATCAAGGCCGCCTACGACCGTTACGACTTCGCCGAAATCGTGCAGGCGCTGCTGAACTTCTGCAGCGTCGACCTCGGTTCGCTGTACCTGGACGTCACCAAGGACCGCCTGTACACGATGCGCGAGGATTCGCGCGGGCGCCGCAGCGCCCAGAGCGCGATGTACCGCATCGCCGAGGCCTTCGTGCGCTGGATCGCGCCGGTGCTCAGCTTCACCGCCGACGAGATGTGGGGCTACTTGCCCGGTGCGCGCGCCGGCAACGTGCTGTTCGCCACCTGGTACGACGGCCTGGCGCCGCTGCCGGCCGACGCCGCGTTGAACGCCGCCGACTTCGACCAGCTGCTGGCCCTGCGCGAACAGGTCGCCAAGGTGCTGGAGCCGATGCGCGCCAACGGCCTGATCGGTGCCGCGCTGGAAGCGGAGATCGCGGTGTCCGTGAACGCCGCCACCGCCACCAAGTGGCAGCCGCTGGCGGAAGAACTGCGCTTCTTCTTCATCAGCGGCGACGTCACCGTCTCCGAAGTCAGCGCCGACGAGGTCTTCGTGCTCGCCACGCCGACCACCAAGAGCAAGTGCGTGCGCTGCTGGCATTACCGCGCCGATGTCGGCGCGCATGCCGAGCATCCGGAACTGTGCGGTCGCTGCGTCAGCAACATCGACGGCGCCGGCGAAACCCGGGAGTGGTTCTGATGACGGCCGCCCCCAAGCCCAACGCGCTGCTCTGGCTGCTGCTCTCGGCGGTGGTGATCGGCCTGGACCAGTGGTCCAAGGCCTGGGTGCTGGCGTCGCTGCCGGAATACACCGCCATCCCGGTGATCGACGGCTTCTGGAACTGGTTCCGCACCTACAACACCGGCGCGGCATTCAGCTTCCTGGCCGACGCGGGCGGCTGGCAGCGCTGGTTCTTCACCGTGCTCGCGGTGGGCATCAGCGGCCTGTTGGGCTACTGGCTGTCGCGCACGCGCCGGGGCGACTGGCGCCAGGCGCTGCCGTACGCGCTGGTGATCGGCGGCGCGCTGGGCAACGTGATCGACCGCCAGATCCACGGCCACGTGATCGATTTCATCCAGTGGCACTGGCGCGACCACTTCTGGCCGGCATTCAACATCGCCGACTGCGCGGTCGTCGGCGGAGCCATCGGCATTGCGCTGTTCGGCCTGTTCGACGGCAAGTCCAAGGCGAAAGGGGGATAATCCACGCATGGACGTCCTGCTCGCCAATCCCCGCGGTTTCTGCGCTGGTGTCGACCGCGCCATCGAGATCGTCAAGCGCGCCATCGAAACGCTGGGCGCACCGATCTACGTGCGCCATGAAGTGGTGCACAACCGCTTCGTCGTCGACGACCTGAAGCAACGCGGCGCGATCTTCGTGGAAGAACTCGACGAAGTGCCGGATGGCGCCACCGTCATCTTCAGCGCGCATGGCGTTTCGCAGGCGGTGCGCGGCGAAGCCACGCGGCGCGGATTGAAAGTGTTCGACGCCACCTGCCCACTGGTCACCAAGGTGCACCTGGAAGTGGCACGCCACTGCCGCGCCGGGCGCGACGTGGTGCTGATCGGCCACGCCGGCCATCCCGAGGTGGAAGGCACGATGGGCCAGTGGAACCGCGAGGGCGGGGAAGGGCAGATCTACCTGGTGGAGGACATCGACCAGGTGGCCACGCTGGAAGTCAGCCAGCCCGAGAACCTGTTCTACACCACCCAGACCACGCTGTCGGTCGACGACACGGTGGGCATCATCCAGGCGCTGCAGGCGCGTTTCCCGGCCATCCACGGACCGAAGAACGATGACATCTGCTACGCCACCCAGAACCGCCAGGATGCCGTGCGCGACCTGGCCAAGCAGTGCGACCTGGTGCTCGTGGTCGGTTCGCCGAACAGCTCCAACTCCAACCGCCTGCGCGAGCTGGCCGAGCGCGACGGCGTGGAGTCGTACCTGATCGACGGCGCGCACGAGATCGACCCGCGCTGGATCGACGGCAAGCAACGCATCGGCGTGACCGCCGGCGCTTCCGCGCCGGACGTGCTGATCGACGGCGTCATCCAGCGCCTGCGCGACCTCGGCGCCGTCGGCGTCAGCGAACTGGACGGCGAACCCGAGAACATGGTGTTCGCCCTGCCCAAGGAACTGCGCCTGCAGCTGGTCGGCTGAGGCGCGGCCTCACGCGCACGCGGAACGGGATAGGCGAATGTCCGAATGCTGCGGATGCGGGAAGGTCGTCGATGTCGCCGCGCTGGAGGCGAAGCAGCGCCGCGTGCTGCGCTTCGTGCTGGCGATCAACCTGGCCACCTTCGCGATGATGATGTTCGCCGCCTGGCGTGCGCATTCGTCGTCGCTGCTGTCGGGCAGCCTCGACAACCTCGGTGATGCGCTGACCTATGCGATCAGCCTGGCGGTGGTGGGCGCGTCGTTGCGTGCGAAGGCGAAGGTCGCGTTCTTCAAGGGGCTGCTGATCCTCGGCGCCGCGGTCGCGGTGGGCGTGCAGATCGCGTGGCGGCTGGCCAACCCCGCGGTGCCGCTGTTCGAAGGCATGGGCATCGCCGCCGCGTTGAACCTGGCGGCGAACGCCGCCTGCCTGTGGCTGTTCACGCCGTACCGCACCGGCGACGTCAACATGGCCTCGGCGTGGGAATGCTCGCGCAACGACATCGTCGAAGGCGGTGCGGTGCTGCTGGCCGCTGCGCTGGTCTGGGCGTTCGGGGCCGGGTGGCCCGATCTGCTGATCGCGGCCGCGCTGTTGGTGATGTTCCTGCGGTCTTCCTCGCGCGTGTTGCGCGCCGCCTGGCGCGAGCTCAAGGTCGCACCGGCGGCGAACGCCACAGCCACGCGCTGATCCTGGCCCACCCGCGCTTGTTCGATGGTCGGCGCGCCGCCTAAGATCGACCCTGCATCCAGGGGAGGCGCGCCGTATCGGGGCGCCGTGGATGCACGGGGCAGTCGGGCGGTTGGCGGGCTGCCGCATGCGGGGATGACAAGGGGATCTGATGAAGCGTTCGATGATGGCGGCAGGGGCCGTATTGCTCTGCCTGTGCGGCACGTTGGCGGCCCAGACGGCCGCGCCGCCGGGGGCGGCGAAGTTGGTGACGTATCTGTTCGAGGTGTTCCGCGGGGACGAGGCGATCCTGCAGTCGATGCGGGAGCAGATGCCCACCGATCCCACGGAGCGAGCGATGATGGAAGGCTCGATGGCCGCGTTCGATGTCAACGCGCTGGCCGCACGCCTCGACGTACCGTTGTCGCGCCTGCTGACGCCGCAGGAATCCGAGCACTGCCTGGCGCTGATCGCCTCCGAGAGCGCGACCGACCTGGCCGAGGCCGGACGCCGGGCCGCCACGCTCGACGACCTGCTGCCGGAGCTGGAACGATTGCCCGCCCCGAAGAAGGACGCGATCGCCGCCATGTTCGAAGCACCCTGTTTCAAGAAGACCCTGGCCTACATCAACTCGGACGAGGCCCAGCAGGTGTCGTCGGACTACGGCAAGAGCCTGGTCTGCGACTACCTGGCGAAGACCGACCCGGAGAAGTCGGCGCTGGCGAAGCAGCATGGGGTGTGTCCGTAGTCGCGTCGACAGCGGCTTGTTGCGCATAGGTTGGGGTGAGTTTACGAACCCCAACGCACGGAGAAAGAGGAGCCACGGACCTTCGGCGCTTCCGTCAGGAGGAAGCCAGGCTCCCTGTCGAGCCATCGAGAGTCCCTGACGCACCACGTTGGCGCGCCATCATCCGATGAAGCCCGGCTGCCGGGGCGCAGATCCTTGGCGGGGGTCGACCTGAACACCGTCCGGGAACTACTGGGCCATGCGGATATCACCATGACGCTGCGTTACGCACATTTGGGGCCGGAACACCTGGCAGCGGCAGTGGAGAAGCTAGCAGCCTGACATGAGAGGCAATTCCATCAACCCAGGAGCTCTTCTATGAAGCGTTTTGCCGTGTTTTGCCTGATACCTGTCCTTGCTGCCGCTTGCGCCACCAGTCCTGTTTCCCTGTCCGAAGCCAAGCCGGTCCCAGCTGACCGGGTGTTTGCCCACAGCCGGCCCATCGATGAGCCCAGCGGGCAGCTGGTTGTCGTCCGGGATCAGGGTGCGCTCGGTGCTGCTTGCCCCATTGCCCTATACGTGGACGGGCAGATCGCTGCCCACTTCCGGACGTCTGAAACCCTGACCTTCCACCTCCCGGTCGGGCAACACGTCATCGGTGCGGGGCCGTCAGGCGGTGGTGTTTGCTCGTGGACCAACGAAGCAGCCCATCGCCGTGAGATAGCCCACACGGTGGAAGCCGGCAGGCAATCCAAGATGCGCTTGTCCATCACGCAACAGGGCCTGTACCAAATCACACCCACCGCATTCTGAGGGCGCAATCATGAAGAGCATTGGTGCCATCCTCATTGGACTTGGCTTGGCGTGGCTCGCTTTCGCATTGAACTACCACGATGCAATGCAAGAGATTCGTGGACCCTTCCGGTCTGGTCCGGACCCCATCACCGAGTACGAGAACAAGCAAACGAACACGTACCTATCCATCGGCACCGTAGCCGTTGGGGTGATCTTGTTTGGCTTTGGGACCCTGCAACGCCCTAGCGGCAATGATCCCGGCTATCGGACATGCCCCAAGTGCGCTGAAGCCGTCAGGGTGGCTGCCGTCGTCTGCAAGCACTGTGGGGCTAACCTGCCAGCCGTCTCCCCTGACCAATCGAAGTCATCGTATCGCGCGCTAGCAAAAGCAGCCGAGGAAGCCGAGCGCAAGATCCGAAACCGTACCTAGCGATCCTTCGCCAGCTTGCGGGGCCGGCCCCTTTGCGCAATCGCGCGACTTCGTGTCTCGTGCAGCCTTAGCGACTTCAGGTACTTTTCGGCCCTTTCGTCCATCGCTCGTTGGCTGTAATCGCCATTGAGCGCCGCAAGTGCACCAAAGAGGTCATTGCGACGTTTCGCGGACATGTCTGCAAACCAGACATCAGCGATATCGTCCCAGCCCACCAAGCCTCCATACATGGCCTTCTATCCCTTCGCGGTGAGCTGTAGTTGGACGGCCTTTAGGCCCTGCTGAAACGAATCTGGCTCGACGTAGCCAAGGCGTGTCAGCCGCGCAACCAGCACTGACATCGATCCGTTGGTTAGCCCCAGTTGCTCTGCAAGACGAGCCCGCGTGCAAGCAGCGCGTCCCTGTGCACGTGCAATGCCCATCAACGCCTGCAATCCCGTGAGTGTACTGGGTGCACAACGACCACCTCGGTCGACCTGAGATTGTGACCAATACGGCCAAGGCGGTGGTGTGGCGTGCCAGCAACTATGCGTTTGACCGTGCGGTAACGCTGGACAGCATCGGTGGCCTGAACATCGGCTTCCCGGGGCAGTACTACGATCAGGAAACCGGGCTTTGGTACAACGTCAATCGGTACTACGATGCGCGCTTGGGGCGGTATACGCAGTCGGACCCGATTGGATTGGGTGGTGGGTTGAACACTTATGGGTATGTAGGAGGGAATCCGATATCGAGCATTGATCCGCTTGGGCTAAAAGCTACCTGTAGGTGTACCGAGTCTGGTGCCGAGATAAACATCAACTTCAGATTTCAAGGCGAGGGTGCGTCCGACTCGACGCAAGTCGCGGCGCTTCGCTCCGCTATTGAGAATGCATGGTCGACAAGTGGCTTCACTGTCACTACAAGCATTGGTGGGTGGGGAGCTACAAGAGTGAATTTGATACTTGGAGCAGGTCGATCTAATGTTTCCAACTGGTATATGGGCGCTGATCCATGGGTGGCTGCTCATGAGGCTGGCCACATTATGGGTCTTCCCAATCGTTACACCGAAGCCGTCCGCGGGCAGACGATTTCTCAGCCTGGTTGGGAGGGGACCGTGATGGCGGAGTCTAACGGGGTTGTAACTGCGGCGGATCGCCAGGCTGTGCTGGACGCGCTCGGCTGCGATTGCGAATGTGGAGGAAAGAAATGAGCTCAATGAAATCTATCGCGGTTGCCATGTTAGCTCTCAGCCTTTTTTCTGCCTGTGCAAGTGGGCCTGAAGCTACATCACTTGAAGGTCATATTGCTGAGCTCGTTGATGAGATTCCTAGATCTGAGAGTGCAGGAAGAAGAGCTTTCGTTAGGCTGGAAGCTCTGGGGGAGCCTGCGGTTCCTTATCTGGTAGCGCACCTGGATGACATTCGGCCGTTGGTCGCACCCAAGATTAGCCTCAAGAACAATGCGTCAACTGCTTTCGAGGAAGAGCGTCACTACAGCCCGAATACAGTTCATGATGCTCTGTCGGCGATCCTTAACCAGATCACTGGTCAGAACTTCATCTTTGTTTACAACGGCGCCACTCCACAGGAGCGCGAGGAGAATCGACGTAGATGGATAACGTGGTGTCGTTCGACCTATCCAGATGATGCCGAGACATGTGGTAGCGCCATAGGTTGGGGTGAGCTTGCGAACCCCAACAGGCCGAGACGATGATGGACGCGACTTCGATGACACGTCCGTCAGGCCAAACCATCAAGCCGAGCCGACAGGGTGCAAGCCACCCACCCCCGGCTTCCCAGCGGCTTACACCCAATCCCGAACACCCCCGCATTGACCCGCCCCCACCCCAACCCCTAAAATTCGCGGCTCCGCCGGAATAGCTCAGTTGGTAGAGCGGCGCATTCGTAATGCGTAGGTCGTAGGTTCGATTCCTATTTCCGGCACCAGTCGTGACAAGGCCCCGCTTCGGCGGGGCTTTGTTTTTTCCGGGTCTCGCCTGCGGAGACGGCGGGCCGATACAGTAGCCGCTCGCCGTCCCGACAGGTTTCCCGTGGCCAAGACCTCCGCCAAGTCCCGTACCGCCTACGTCTGCGCCGAATGCGGGGCCGACCACAGCAAATGGCAGGGCCAGTGCGCCGACTGCGGGGCGTGGAATTCGCTCAGCGAGATCGTGCTGGAGACCGCCGCTGGCGCACCACCCGCGGCCCGCCGCTCGGGCTGGGCCGGGAAGGCCGAAGCCCCGAAGATCACCGCCCTGAAAGACGTGCGCCACAGCGAAGAAGCGCGCGTGACCACCGGCATCGGCGAGTTCGACCGCGTGCTGGGCGGCGGCCTGGTGGAGGGCGCCGTGGTGCTGGTGGGCGGCGACCCCGGCATCGGCAAGTCCACCCTGTTGCTGCAGGCGCTGGCCCGGATGTCGGCCAGCCTGCCGGCGCTGTACGTCACCGGCGAGGAATCGCTGGCCCAGGTCGCTGGCCGCGCCGTCCGCCTGGACCTGCCGCTGGACAACCTGCAGGCGCTGGCCGAGACCGGCATCGAGACCATCCTGCAGCACGCCTCGGTGGCGCGGCCGAAACTGATCGTCGCCGACTCCGTGCAGACCCTGTGGACCGAATCGCTGACCGCCGCGCCGGGTTCCGTCAGCCAGGTGCGCGAGAGCGCCGCGCGGCTGGTGCGCTACGCCAAGGAGACCGGCACCGCCGTCTTCCTGGTGGGCCACGTGACCAAGGAAGGCGGCATCGCCGGCCCGCGCGTGCTGGAGCACATGGTCGATGCGGTGCTGTACTTCGAAGGCGAGAGCGGCAGCCGGTTCCGCGTGCTGCGCGCATTCAAGAACCGCTTCGGCGCAGTGAACGAACTGGGCGTGTTCGCGATGGGCGAGAAGGGCCTGAAGGAAGTGCCCAACCCGTCGGCGATCTTCCTCTCCGGCAGTGCGCAGCAGCCCGGCAGCTGCGTGATGGTCACCCGCGAAGGCACGCGCCCGCTGCTGGTGGAAGTACAGGCGCTGGTGGACAGCTCGCCGTTGTCCAACCCGCGTCGCGTGGCGGTGGGCCTGGAACAGAATCGCCTGGCGATGTTGCTGGCCGTGCTGCATCGGCACGGCGGCGTGGTGGTGGGCGACCAGGACGTGTTCGTGAATGTCGTCGGCGGCATCCGCGTGCAGGAAACCGCGGCCGACTTGCCGGTGCTGCTGGCGGTGCTGTCCTCGCTGCGCGACCGTCCGCTGGCCGAGAAGACCGTGGCCTTCGGCGAAGTGGGTCTCTCGGGCGAGATCCGCCCAGTGCCCAACGGCGAAGAGCGCCTGCGCGAAGCGGCCACGCACGGCTTCAAGCGCGCCATCGTGCCCAAGGGCAACGCGCCGAAGTCGGGCACGTTCAAAGGGTTGGAAGTGGTGGCGGTGGAGCGGCTGTCGCAGGCGCTGGAGGCGGCCGCCGATTGAATGGCGCCGACGACTTCAGTCGCGATCAGGACGCTCGCTTTATGGCCCGAGTAGCATGAGGCGGGCGGGGGGGGCGGTAGCGTCACGTCACGCAAGATCTCAGTGCTAAGCTGTCGGAAACCCGAGCGGAGCGACGTGCATGCCTGGCGATTTGCGGGAAGTACAGGACACCTGGGAACGATTGGCGCAGATCGATCCGCTTTGGGCGGTGCTCAGCGAGCCGGACAAGAGGGGACGCAAATGGTGTCCTGACGATTTCCTCGCCACGGGCAGGCTTGAGATCGAGCATCTGCTTGAGGATTTGAGGTCGCTGGGCTTTGACGGCCGCGAATCGGCGCTGGACTTCGGATGTGGCGCGGGACGCCTGTCAATCGCGCTGGCGGCTGGATTCTCGCAGGTGGTTTCGGTGGATATTTCGCCCACCATGGTGGAGACCGCCCGCACCTTTGCTGGGGGCGCGTCGAACATCCGCTTCATCGTCAACGATAGAGATGACTTGTCGGTGTTGGCACCTGGGCAATTTGACCTGGTCTATTCCAACATCGTGCTCCAGCACATGCCGCCGGAGGCGGCGGCCGGCTACATACGCGAGTTCTACAGAGTCGTGAGGCCGGGGGGATTCGTGGTGTTCCAGATTCCCTCGCACCTCACCGAGGAATGGTTGCCTGGCGGAGGGGGTTCGGTCCTGCCGGAAGAGGCGCGCGCCGCGCGGGTCGTCGTGCTGGATGCGCCTGCTACGCTCGTTGCCGGCCAGAAGACCGTAGTACGGCTGCAGGTTACCAACCAGAGCGGGGTCGACTGGATGCAAGATCTCGTGCACCAGATCAATGTGGGCAACCACTGGGTGGGCGCGGATGGCGTGGAGATCCTGCACGATGATGCTCGGAGCAGACTGCCGGGAAGCGTTCGCGCTGGCGAGACCTGCGAAGTTTCGATAGAGATATGCGCCCCGCGCGTGACGGGATGCGCGTGCGTGGAGTTCGATGTTGTGCAGGAGGCGGTGTGTTGGTTCGCAGATCACGGGTCCATACCGGCACGCCATCCCATTGCCATCACGGCCCCGATATCCGAAGAGGATGTGGTTGAGTCGGCGCCATCTGCGTATCCGACCTTCATGATGAATGGCATTCCGCGGGATGAAGTCAGGGATCTGGTCGCCGCATGCGGGGCTGAGGTCCTGGATGAGGCGGAACACATCACGGAATGGGTGTCCTACCGTTACACCACGCGCCTGAAGGATTGAAGCCTGCAGGAGAGTTACCGACTTGGACTGGACCGGCTCAGTGCTGCCTCCGTCCCTGGTCCTGGTTGGCCGGGAGCGCCAGAGGGCATTGCCGGTCAGCCGCGCACTAACCCCGCCTCAACACCATCTCGTAGACGAACTTGCTGCCGAAGAACGCCAGCAGCAACAGCACCATCGCGGCAAGGGTCCAGCGGACGGCTTTCACGCCTCGCCAGCCATAGCGCCAGCGGCCGACCAGCAGCGCCCCGAACGCCAGCCATGACAGCACGCTCAGCACCGTCTTGTGGCTGAGCTTCTGGGCCAGGAAGTTCTCCACGAACAGCACGCCGGTCAGCAGCGTGGCGGTCAGCAGGATGAAGCCGACCGTGATCGTGCGGAACAGCAGGTCTTCCAGTTCCGTCAGCGGCGGCAGGGCACGCAGCCAGAGGTGGAATTCGCGCCGACGCAGGGCGCGTTCCTGCGCCCACAGCATCACCGCCAGCAGCGCGGCGATGGCCAGCGCCGCGTACGCCAGCAGCGCCAGCCAGGCGTGCAGCTGGAGGCGCCAGTCCAATCCGCTGGAGGCCTGGTGGCCGTAGAAGTGGTAGGCCGCCAGCAGGACGGCCGCCAGCGGGAACGCCACGACGCCCAATGCGGCCATCCGGCCCTGGATGGCGACCAGCAGCGTCATTGCCGCCATGCCCAGCGCCACCAGCGAGAGCGCGGCGAAGAAATGCATGTCCGGGCCGCCGGGGGTGCGCCAGGCCACCAGCAGGTGGTAGGCGCCATGCAGCACCACCGCGCCCAGTGCAGGCCACACCCAGGGCCGCGAGGCCTCGCCGGTGTCGCGGGCCACGGAGCGGACCAGCAGGCCGGCGGCGAGCAGATAGAGCGCAACGGCGATGAGAATGACTGTCATCGGGGAAGTGTCGCACAGCGGGCGGCGCCGGCGCAGGGGCGAAGGCGGCCCGCGCTGCGCGGGGAGGAGGCGGGGAGCGGGACCGCTATAATCGCCCTCCGTTTTCCCCTGGCGTGACTGCTTCCATGTTCGAATCCCTGACCCAGCGACTCTCCGGCACCATCGAACGCCTGCGCGGCCGTGGCCGCCTGAGCGAGGAGAACATCCGCGAGGCCACCCGCGAGGTCCGCATCGCCCTGCTGGAGGCCGACGTGGCCCTGCCGGTGGTGCAGGCGCTGATCGAGCGCATCAAGGTGCGCGCCGTCGGCCAGGAAGTGCTGAAGTCGCTGACGCCGGGCCAGGCGCTCATCAAGGTGGTCCGCGACGAACTGACCGCGGTGATGGGGTCGCAGGCCAGCGATCTGAACCTCAACGTGCCGGCACCGGCCGTCATCCTGATGGCCGGCCTGCAGGGCGCCGGCAAGACCACCACCGTCGGCAAGCTGGCCAAGCACCTGCGCGAGAAGCGCAAGAAGAAGGTGATGGTGGTCAGCGCGGACGTCTACCGTCCCGCCGCGATCGAGCAATTGAAGACGCTGGCGGAGCAGGTGGACGTGCTGTTCTTCCCGTCCGATGCCGGGCAGAAGCCGGAAGCCATTGTGCGTGCCGCCATCGATGATGCGAAGAAGTCCTTCGTCGACGTGCTGCTGGTCGACACCGCCGGCCGCCTGGCGATCGACGAGGCCATGATGGCCGAGATCAAGGTGCTGCACGCCGCGGTCAAGCCGGTGGAAACGCTGTTCGTCGTCGACGCGATGACCGGCCAGGACGCCGCCAACACCGCCAAGGCCTTCAGCGAAGCGCTGCCGCTCACCGGCGTGGTGCTGACCAAGACCGACGGCGATGCGCGCGGCGGCGCGGCGCTGTCGGTGCGCTACATCACCGGCAAACCGATCAAGTTCATCGGCGTGGGCGAGAAGCCCGACGGCCTGGATGTCTTCCATCCGGAGCGCGTGGCCAACCGCATCCTCGACATGGGCGACGTGCTGTCGCTGGTCGAGCAGGTCGAGCAGAGCGTCGATCGCGAGAAGGCCGAGAAACTCGCCGCGAAAGTCATCAAGGGCAAGAAGTTCGACCTCAACGACATGCGCGACCAGCTGGAGCAGATGCAGAACATGGGCGGCATCAGCGGCCTGATGGACAAGCTGCCGGGCATGGGCCAGATCCCCGAGCACGTGAAGCAGCAGGTGCAGCAGGGCAAGGAAGTGCCGCGCATGATCGCCATCATCAATTCGATGACGAAGAAGGAGCGTCGCAACCCGGCGCTGCTGAATGGTTCGCGCCGTGCGCGCATCGCCAAGGGCGCGGGCCTGACGCCGGCCGACGTCAACAAGCTAATGAAGCAGTTCCAGCAGATGGAAAAGATGATGGGCAAGCTGGCCGGCGGCGGCATGAAAGGCATGATGCGCAACATGAAGAGCATGATGGGCGGCCGCGGCGGCATGCCGTTCCGCTGATGCTTTCGCTTGCGCTTGCAGTGGGAGCGACGTAAGTCGCGATCTTGCCTCCGTTCATCGCGACTTACGTCGCTCCCACATTTGATTGAAGCGGAGTTCCGGTCCATGACCCTCGCTTTCCTCAACGGTGAACCGGCCCTCGCGGACGCGCTGCGCGCGCTGGCGTTGGCGAACTACGGCCACTTCACCTCGATGCAGGTGCGCGACGGTGCGGTGCAGGGTCGTGACTTGCACATCCAACGGCTCGAAGACGCCACGCAGGCGTTGTTCGGCGCATCGCTCGATGGCGAGTCGGCGCTTCAGCAGGCGGCGCATGCGCTGGCATCGGCCGGACTGCGCGATGCGTCCGTGCGCATCACCGTGTTCTCCCTGCATTTCGACTACCGCGATCCGGCGCGCGCCGTCGTGCCCGATGTACTAGTCACCTTGTCGCCCTCGTCGGCAACGGAAAAGCCGGCGCTACGGGTGAAGACGTATCCGTTCGTCCGCCCGCTGCCGCAGTTCAAGCACGTGGGCACGTTTCCGTTGTTCCACTACCGCCGGCAGGCGTTGGCCGAGGGGTTTGACGATGCGTTGTTCGTCGATCCGGCGGGGCAGGTCGTGGAGGGTTCGATCTGGAACCTGGCCCTGTGGGACGGCGACACCGTGACCTGGCCCGAGGGTCCGGCCCTGCGGGGCACGACCGAACGGTTGCTGCAGGCCGCCTTGGCCCGGGCCGGCGTGTCGCAGCGGTCGACACGGGTCCGGCAGGCTGACCTGGGGCGGTTCAAGGCCGCTTTTGCCTGTAACGCCAGTGGGTTACAGCCGGTGGTGGGCGTCGATGCTGTCGCATGGGGCATTGATACTGCCCTGATGGCACGGATGGCCGGGGCGTTGGAGGCCTCGCCCTGGAAGCCGCTGGCCTGATCGCGGAGGCCGAAGGCCCCGGGTGGGTTTTCCTGACCGATTCAATGGCTTAGAATAGCCGGCTTACCTCGCCATTCTGGCGACTGGGCAACACTGGAAAACACCATGGTCAAGATCCGTCTCACCCGCGGCGGCGCGAAGAAGCGTCCGTTCTACCACATCATCGTCACCGACTCGCGCAGCGCGCGCGACGGCCGCAACATCGAGCGCGTGGGTTACTACAACCCGGTCGCCGCCGGTAACGAAAAGCGTGTCGAACTCGACATCGCGCGCGTCGACCATTGGGTCGGCAACGGCGCCCAGCTGACCGAAAAGGTCCGCAACCTGTACAAGGAAGCCACCAAGTCCGCTCCGGCGGCCTGAGTGGTCCGGCCGCGCTCCGCGCGCGGCCTTTTCGCATGAGCCAAGAGCGCCCGACCGACCCGCAGAAAACGATTCTGCTGGGCAGGTTCCTGGGCGCTTTTGGTGTGCGCGGTCAGGTGAAGATCGAATCCTGGACCGAGCCGCGCGACGCGATTTTCCGCTACCAGCCCTGGACGCTCCGCGATGCGCGCGGCGGCGAACGCGAGCTCACCGGCGTGCGCGGCAAAGCGTCCGGCAAGCACCTGGTGGCCACGCTGCCCGAGGTGGAAGACCGGGACGCCGTTGAAGCACTGCACGGCACCGAGATCCATGTCCCGCGATCGGCACTGCCGCCGCCCAAACCGGGCGAGTTCTACTGGGTGGACCTGGAAGGTCTGCGGGTGGTGAATGCCGACGGGACCGATTTCGGCACCGTTTCGCATCTGTTCTCCACCGGCGCCAACGATGTGCTGGTGGCGCGCGGCGACCGCGAGCGACTGATTCCCTTCGTCGAACCCGAGTTCGTCCGTTCCGTGGATTTCGAGGCGGGCGTGGTCACGGTGGACTGGGACCCCGAGTTCTAGCCGTTTCGCCCGTCGTCGTCCTGGCGGTTACCCTGCTTCCCCAACGAGCTGCAGCCGATCGCCATGCGCATCGACGTCATGACCCTGTTTCCCGACTTCATCGCCCAGGCCGCGGCCGTGGGCGTGGTAGGGCGCGCGCAGGAGCGTGGACTGCTGTCGCTGCATGGCTGGAATCCGCGCGATTACGCCACCGGCGGCTATCGTCGGGTGGATGACCGGCCGTTCGGTGGCGGCCCGGGCATGGTGATGCTGATCGAGCCTCTGCAGGCCTGCCTGACGGCGATCCGTGCGGCGGATCCGGCCCCGGCGCCGGTGATCTACATGAGCCCGCAGGGCGCTCCGCTCACCCAGAGGAAGGCGCGCGAGCTGGCGGCGCTGCCGAGGATGATCCTGTTGTGCGGCCGCTACGAGGGCGTGGACGAGCGCTTCCTCGAGGCCGAAGTCGACGAGGAGTTGTCGATTGGCGACTACGTCCTGTCCGGGGGCGAGCTGGCGGCCGCGGTGGTGATCGATGCCGTCGGCCGGCTGCAGGAGGGAGCGCTGAACGATGCCGAGTCCGCGGTCCAGGACAGTTTCGAGGGCGACGGGTTGCTGGATTGCCCGCATTACACCCAGCCGTCCAGCCATCCGCTGGGCGACGTGCCAGCGGTCCTGCGCTCCGGCGACCATGCTGCCATCGCGCGCTGGCGCCGCCAGCAGGCGCTGGGCCGAACCTGGCTTCGCCGTCCGGACTTGCTGGACGAGGCCGGACTGTCCAAGGCCGACCGGCTGCTGCTGGAGGCCTTCAGGGCCGCTCTGGCGGGCCGGGACGGGGCAGGGTAGCCACCCGGCCGGGAAATCCGGTAGAATGCGCGACCCTTGGGCGGTTCACGCCCCCGGATCCCATAACAATATCGTGCAGCGCAATCCGGCGACTGCATCAGTTTTCCGCTGTCGCAAGACACGATCACGCATACAAGCATTGGTGCCAACATGAGCAAGCTCCTCCAGGAATTCGAAGCCTCCCAGATCACGCGCGAGCTGCCCGCGTTCGGCCCCGGTGACACGGTCGTCGTCAACGTGAAGGTCAAGGAAGGCAACCGCGAGCGCGTGCAGGCGTACGAAGGCGTTGTCATCGCCAAGAAGAACGCCGGCCTGAACTCCGCCTTCACCGTGCGCAAGATCTCGCACGGCTACGGCGTCGAGCGCGTCTTCCAGACCCACAGCGCCACCATCGACTCGGTCGAAGTGAAGCGCCGCGGCAAGGTCCGCGCCGGCAAGCTGTACTACCTGCGTGACCTGGAAGGCAAGGCTGCCCGCATCAAGGAAGACCTGGCCGCCAACGCCGCCGCCAAGGCCGCCCGCCTGGCCGCCGCCGCCGCCGAGTAATCCTCGCCGGTTGCGCGTCCGAGACGGCCACCTTCGGGTGGCCGTTTGCGTTTGGGCGTTGCGTGTTCACTCCTGATCGCCGAGGCGGTCCGCGTCATTTGCCGAGCGAGTGCCTGCATGCCGATGGATAACCCCTTTCTCTCGCTACTCCGCACGCTCATGGCGCTCGGCGGCCTCCTCATGGCGGGTAGCGTTCACGCGGCCAATTCACCCAGCAAGAACGTCACGCTCGACACTCTCTCGCCGCTGGCGTCCGCCCCCGAGCTGACATCGCGCCTGTTGTCGCCGGTGACGCAGGAACGCATCGCCAAGTTCCGCGAAAAAGTGGACGTAAGCCTCAGGGAGCAGACGATCACGGTAGGCGAGGAGCCGTTCGAGGTATTCGTTCCGGAGCCCGGCGCCGACGGCAAGTACGGTCTGATGGTGTTCGTGTGGCCCGCCGACGACATCCAGGTGCCCGAGGGCTGGTGGAGGGTGTTCCGCGATGAACACATGATCTACGTGGCGTCGCGCAGGTCGAGCAACGTCGAGAACATCTTCGACAGGCGAGTGCCCCTGGCGCTGCACGGCCACGAGTACGTGCGCAGCCGCTATCCGATCGATCCCGCGCGGGTCTACATCGGCGGCTTTTCGGGCGGCTCGCGGACCGCGCAACGGGTGGCGATGGCCTACCCGGACGTGTTCAGCGGCGTATTCCTGGTCGGTGGCAGCGATTCGCTGGGCGGTGAAAGCGGATTCACCCTCCCGTCCGCTGCGCTCTCCCAGCTGATGCAGCGACAGACGCGCTTCGTGTTCTCTACCGGAGGCAACGATTTTCCCAATCGGGCAAAGGACTCCCGCACGCGGAAGAACCTCGAGTCGCTGTGCATGCAGGGCATCCGGTCCGTGCCCCAGAACGGTGTGGAGCACTGGGTTCCGGATGGGCGTGGCTTCAGGAGAGTGATGAATGAACTGGAGCGACCGGTGGATCAAACAGCGGAAGGCAGCGCCTGCATGGCCAACCTGGCCAGGAGCATCAGCGCGCAGCTTGATGCGGTCGCGGAGAAAGTAGCCGAAGGCAAGCTCGATGAGGCCCAGCGGTTACTCGCGCGGTTGGACGCGCAATACGGTGGGCTCGCCGCGCCACGGAGCGTGGAACTGTCGCGCGTCATCGCCGAGAAGGCGGGGCTCTACGAATTGCCCTAGTTTCTCGCTTGGCGCGCCTGTCCGGAATGTCGTGCGGGTGGCATCATCATCCCGGGTCGTTGCCGACCCGATCTTCGAGCTTGCGGCCAGCGCGCCACCAACCTGTGATGCAACAAACAGATTCGACAGTGGATGCCGTCAGGCTGGATATCTGGCTCTGGGCCGCGCGTTTCTTCAGGACCCGTAGCCTCGCCAAACAGGCGGTCGAGACGGGCAAGGTCGACGTGGGCGGCCAGCGCGCCAAGTCGTCGCGCGCGGTGCGCGTGGGCGATGTGCTGGCGATTGCGCGCGGCGATGAAGCCTACGAGATCGAAGTGCGCGGCATCAGCGACCAACGCGGGCCGGCGCCCGTCGCCCAGGCGATGTATGTCGAATCCGAAGCCTCACGCCTGCGCCGCGAGGCGGCCGCGACCCAACGCCGCGCGGAACGCACCGGCTATCAGGCGCCGCAGTCCAAACCCGACAAGCGTGCGCGGCGATTGATCCGCGCGCTGGGTGACATCGACGCTATGTAGAAAAGAAGGGCGCCTGGGCGCCCTTCTTTCTCAAGCATGTGCGGGGCTCAGCGTCCGCCGCCGAACATGCCGCTGCCGATCTTCAGGATGTCGCCCAGGCCCAGTTGGCCGTCGCCATCCTGGTCCAGCACGGCGCCGAGCAGACCGCCGCCCAGGCCGCCCTGCTGTTGCACCTGGCGCTGCTCCTGGCCCAACACCTCGGCCAAGCCCAGCGGATTGTTCTGCGCGCTGCCCTGGGTCATGCGCTGGGCGATGAAGGCGAGCACGATCGGGGCGAGGATCTTCAGCAACTGGCCCGCACGTTCGCCACCCAGGCCGGTCGCCTGGCCGAGGCCGAGTTCGGCGCGGTTCTGCTGGCCGCCGAAGACATGGCCGAGGATGCCGGCACCGTTGGCCTGCGGCGACGCCGCGCCACCGAGTACCGCGCCCAGCACGCTGCCGATGTCCAGGCCGCTGTGGTTGCGCTGCAGGGCACCGAACAGCGCTTCCGCGCCCTGGGGCTGCGCCGTGTTCCGGCCCAGCGCGCCGAGCAACAGCGGCAACGCCGCTCCGACGGCACTGGAGGCCTGCATCTGGCCGATGCCGAGCTGCTGCGAGACCTGCTGCATCGGCGCGCCCTGCAACTGGGCAAAGAGTTCTTCTGCGAGGGAAGCGTTGCTCATCGTGCGTTCGTCCTCCTGGACGGGGGTGGGAAGCCGCGGATGATGCTAGCGCCAATCTGACCCTTCACCGACTCACAATTGCAGTCGGCCGACCGGCGGAAACAGCAACGCCGCATGCCTGTCCGGGCCATGCGGCGTTGTAGTGCGGGCTCCGTGGGATCAGCGAAGGTCGAAGCGGTCGAGTTCCATGACCTTCACCCAGGCGGCGGCGAAGTCCTTCACGAACTTGTCCTTGCCGTCCGCGCTGGCGTAGACCTCGGCGAGCGAACGCAGTACCGCGTTCGAGCCGAACACCAGGTCCGCACGGCTTGCGCTCCACTTCTTCGCGCCGGTCTTGCGGTCTTGCCCGGCGTAGCTGTTGGCGCCGGTGGCCTTCCACTCCGTGCCCATGTCGAGCAGGTTGACGAAGAAGTCGTTGCTGAGCGTGCCGGGCTTGCTGGTGAGCACGCCCGCGTCGCCGCCGTCGGCATTGGCGCCGAGTACGCGGAGGCCGCCGACCAGCGCGGTCAGCTCGGGCGCGGTGAGCGTCAGCAACTGCGCCTTGTCCACCAGCAGGTGTTCGGCCGGCACGGCCGAGCGGCCCTTGAGGTAGTTGCGGAAACCATCGGCGAACGGCTCCAGCACGGCGAACGATTCCACGTCGGTCTGGTCCTGGCGCGCGTCGGTACGGCCCGGACGGAAGGGCACGGTAAGGGAAACACCGCCGGCCTTCGCGGCCTGTTCGACGCCGACGCCACCGGCAAGCACGATCAAGTCAGCCAGCGATACCTTCTTGCCGCCGCCGGCATCCAGGTTGAATTCCATCTGGATGCGTTCCAGCGCCTTGAGCACCTTCGCCAGCTGTTCCGGCCGATTGACCGCCCAGTCCTTCTGCGGTGACAGGCGGATGCGCGCACCGTTCGCACCGCCGCGCTTGTCGCCGCCGCGGAACGTCGATGCCGAGGCCCACGCGGTCGAGACCAGTTCGGCCACGGACAGGCCGGAGGCGGCGATCTTGGCCTTCAGCGCGTCGACGTCGGCCGCATCGATGGCGGCGTAGTCCGCGTTGGGCAGCGGGTCCTGCCAGACCAGTTCCTCCCTCGGCACTTCGGGGCCGAGGTAACGCGCGCGCGGACCCATGTCGCGATGGGTCAGCTTGAACCACGCACGCGCGAAGGCATCGGCGAAGGCCTGCGGGTTCTCGAGGAAGCGCTTGGAGATCGGGCCGTAGATCGGGTCGAAGCGCAGGGACAGATCGGTGGTCAGCATCTTCACCCGCTGCTTCTTCGTCTTGTCGTGCGCGAACGGCACGTCTTCCGGCGCATCCTTTGCGACCCATTGGTGGGCGCCGGCCGGCGACTTCTCCAGTTCCCATTCGAAGCCGAACAGGTTCTCGAAGAACTTGTTGCTCCACAACGTCGGCGTCTGCGTCCAGGTGACCTCGATGCCCGAGGTGATGGTGTCGCCACCCTTGCCGCTGCCGAACTTGTTGTGCCAACCGAAACCCTGCTGCTCCAGATCACCGGCCTCGGGTTCGGCGCCCACGTTGTCGGCCGGACCGGCGCCATGCGTCTTGCCGAAGGTGTGGCCGCCAGCGATCAGTGCGACGGTCTCTTCATCGTCCATCGCCATGCGACCGAACGTGTCGCGGATGTCCTTCGCGGCAAGCAACGGATCGGGATTGCCGTCGGGGCCTTCCGGGTTCACGTAGATCAAGCCCATCTGCACGGCGGCGAGCGGATTCTCCAACCGGCGCGAATGCACGTTGCCGTCGGCGTTGTCGTCGGAGACGAGCACGCCTTCGTCGGCCGGCTTCTCGACGCCTTCCGATCCGTGCGCGTAGCGGATGTCACCACCCAGCCATGTGGTCTCGCGGCCCCAGTACACGTCCTGGTCCGGTTCCCATACGTCCTCGCGTCCGCCGCCGAATCCGAACGTGCGGAAGCCCATTGTTTCCAACGCCACATTGCCCGCCAGGATCATCAGGTCGGCCCACGAGATGGCCTGGCCGTATTTCTGCTTGACCGGCCACAGCAGGCGGCGCGCCTTGTCCAGGCTGACGTTGTCCGGCCAGCTGTTGAGCGGCGCGAAGCGCTGCTGCCCGCGACCGCCGCCGCCGCGCCCGTCACCGATCCGGTAGGTGCCCGCGCTGTGCCACGCCATGCGGATGAAGAGACCGCCGTAATGGCCGAAGTCCGCCGGCCACCAGTCCTGCGAATCTGTCATCACGTCGCGCAGGTCCTTCTTCAGCGCGTGGTAGTCGAGCTTCTTGAAGGCAGCGGCGTAGTCGAAGCCTTCATCCAGCGGATTGGAACGCGCGGAGTGCTGATTGAGCAGGTCGAGGCGCAACTGGTTGGGCCACCAGTCGCGGTTGCCGGTGCCGCCGCCGGCGGAAGAGTGGAACGGACATTTGGATTCGGTGGTCATGGGTTTCCTTCCTATGGCGGTGGGTGGGTAATGGAATGGAGTCGCAGCGCGAATGACGACCGCACTCGAGAAGACCCGTGGGGTCTTCGAGTGCGGTTGTTGTCTAGGGAGGCTGGGGACGACCCGCAGGCGCGGTGTCGGGGCGGACCGTCGTGGGAAGCATGGGCTCACGTCCTCAAGGGCGTTGGCGGATGGCGACCAGACTAGGTACTGCGGGTGATCAATGAAAATCGTTTGTGGCGAACGATTCGATAGCGACATTCAATGGTGCAATGCGCAATAGCTACGCCATCGGGAGGGCGCCACGATACTCCGCGTGCGTTACGCGTGTGTTGTAGTGACGTGCGCGCATCGCCCGCCGCAAAGCGCTGAGCGGGCTTACTTGCGGAAGGCGCGGGGTCTAGAGCAGGGCTTTGAGGCGGTAGAGCGCTTCGAGGGCCTGCTTGGGCGTGAGGTCGTCGGGATCGAGCGCGGCGAGCGCCTCCTGCGCGGCCGACGGTGCGGCAGCGAAGAGACCAAATTGCTGGGGGGCATCCAATGCTTGCGGCGCCATCTCGGACGCGTGCGTCTCGCGACCCCGTTGTTCCAGTTCCGCGAGGCGTCGACGTGCCTGCTGCAGGGTGGTCCTTGGCAGGCCGGCCAGCGCCGCCACCTGCAGACCGAAGCTGCGGTCTGCCGCGCCTTCCTTCACGGCATGCATGAAGACCAGCGCATCGCCATGCTCGACGGCGTCCAGATGCACGTTGGCGATGCCGCTGCCCGGTTCGCCCGCGAGCGCGGTCAGCTCGAAGTAGTGCGTGGCGAACAGCGTGTAGCAACGGTTCGCCATGGCGAGGTGGCGCGCAACCGCATCGGCCAGCGCGAGACCATCGTAGGTGGACGTGCCGCGGCCGATCTCGTCCATCAGCACCAGCGACTGCGCGGTGGCGTGGTGGAGGATGTAACTGGTTTCCGCCATTTCCACCATGAAGGTGGACTGCCCGCGCGCAAGATCGTCGCCGGCGCCGATGCGGGTGAGGATGCGATCGATCGGGCCGAGCACGGCGCGCGAAGCGGGCACGAAGCTGCCGATGTGGGCGAGCAGCACGATCAGCGCGTTCTGCCGCATGTAGGTGCTCTTGCCGCCCATGTTGGGGCCGGTGATCACCAGCATGCGGCGGCCGCCGTCGCCATCGTCGCCGGCCAGCAGCAGGTCGTTCGGCTCAAAGGGCTCCTTGCGCACGGCTTCCACCACCGGGTGGCGGCCGCGCTCGATGCGCAGACCGGGCGCCTCGCTCAACTCGGGCCTTGCCCAGTCGAGTTCCTGCGCGCGCTCAGCGAAGGCGGCCAGCACATCGAGCTCGCTCAACGCGGAGGCGCAGCGCTTGAGTGGCTCCAGGGCTGCGTTAAGGATGTCCAGCAGCGCGTCGTACAGCAGCTTCTCGCGCGACAGCGAGCGTTCGCGCGCGGACAGCACCTTGTCTTCGAACTGCTTCAGCTCTTCGGTGATGTAGCGTTCGGCGCCGGTCAGCGTCTGCCGGCGCGTGTAATGCACCGGCGCGCGTTCGGCCTGACCCTTGCTGATCTCGATGTAATAACCATGTACGCGGTTGTAGCCGACCTTGAGCGTGGCAATCCCGCTGCTTTCGCGTTCGCGTGCCTCGAGGTCGACCAGGAACTGGTCCGCGTTCGTGCTCAGCTGGCGCAGCTCGTCGAGCTCGGCGTCGTAGCCGTTGGCCAGCACGCCACCGTCGCTGAGCTTCAATGGCGGCTGCGGCGCTACCGCGGCGACGAGCAGCGCAGCGGTAGCGGCATGTTCGCCCAGCTCCGCTGCCAGGGCGCGCAGGCGGGGCGAGTCCAAGGGGGCAAGGTGTGCCTGCACGTCCGGCAACAGGGCAAGGCCGTCGCGCAGCGTGGACAGGTCGCGCGGCCGCGCTGAACGCAGCGCCACGCGGGTGAGGATGCGTTCGAGGTCGCCCAGCGCGCGGAAGCCCGTGCGCAGATCGCGTTCGGCGCCATCCATCAGCGTGGCGACGGCATGGTGGCGTTCGCCGAGGATACGGCGGTCGCGCAGCGGACGGTGCAGCCAGCGGCGAAGCAGGCGGCCACCCATCGGCGTGACCGTGGTGTCCAGTACGCCCAGCAGGGTGTGCCGCGTATCGCCGTCGACACGCGTGTCGAGCTCCAGGTGCCGACGGGTGGCGGCATTCATCGCAATGGCATCGCCCGCCGACTCCACCGCGATCGCGGTGAGGTGGGGTAGCCGCTGCTTCTGGGTTTCTTCCACATACCCCAGCAGCGCCGCGGCGGCGGCCGTGGCCAGGGCCTTGTCCTCGATCCCGAATCCGGTGAGGTCGTGCAGGCCGAAAAACTGGAGCAATTGCCGGCGACCGCTATCCGGATCGAACAGCCAGGGTGCGCGCCGACGCATGCCCGTGCGCTGCTGCAGGAACGCGGGCAAGCCTTCTTCGTCGGGCAGCAACAGTTCGGCTGGTTCGAGCCGTGCGAGTTCAGCTTCCAACGCGTCGTCGCTATCGACTTCGTTGACCAGGAAGCGCCCCCCGGCCAGGTCGGCCCACGCCAGGCCGTAGCCCGCACGGCCGCGCGCCACCGCCATCAACAGCGTGTCGCGGCGCTCGTTGAGCAGGGCTTCGTCGGTCACCGTGCCGGGTGTGACGATGCGGACCACCTTGCGCTCCACCAGGCCCTTGGCCAGCGCCGGGTCGCCGATCTGTTCGCAGATCGCCACCGATTCGCCCAGCGCCACCAGGCGGGCGAGGTAGCCCTCGTAGGCATGCACGGGCACGCCCGCCATCGGAATGGGCGCGCCACCCGAACTGCCGCGCTGGGTCAGGGTGATGTCGAGCAGCCGTGCGGCCTTGCGTGCATCGTCGTAGAACAACTCATAGAAGTCGCCCATCCGGAAGAACAGAAGCAGGTCCGGGTACTCCGCCTTGGCGGCGAAGAACTGCTTCATCAGGGGCGTGTGTTCCGATTTGTCTTTGCTCACGAGGCCAGCAGGGAAGGGGAGGCAAAAGGACGCTGATTGTAGCCGCTGGCTGCTCCGGCACCGGAGAGTCTCGATGGGCCTGGGCATCCGTTTCGGTATCCGTTTTGTGGATACGGCAGACCGCGTGAGCGGGTTCGGCGTAATCGAGGTTCCGCACGATCGTTCGAAAAATCAGTGGGTTATCCGTGCCAAAGTGATGGCCTGCGTATCGACGCAGTGCAGAATGCTGTTTCGTGAAGGGGAGTGTTAATTTCGCGTTGACGCAAGGGGGACTTGCGTCTTTCGCTGGCGGTCGCGCCGCCCATCACATCGACATTGCTGCAAGCACCCGTCGTCAGAACATGACCCTTGGGAGGGGAGAACATGGTCAAGGCATCGCCCAGGCATAAAGCGCTTTCGCTCGCCGTTTTCGGCGCGCTATGCGCAACTTCGCAGGCCCACGCGCAGCAAGCGGCCGCGCCCGCCGCCGAGGAGGAGCCCACCACGCTGGCGACCATGACGGTCACCGCGCAGAAGCGCGAGGAGGCGATGCAGGACGTGCCGATCGCGGTGACCGCGATCTCCGAACAGCTGCTGCAGGACACCGGCGTACGCGACATCAAGGACCTGCAGGTCCTGGTGCCCGGCATGACGGTGACCAGCACGCAGAGTGAAGCCATCACCACCGCGCGTATCCGCGGCATCGGCACGGTCGGCGACAACGTGGGTCTGGAATCTTCGGTCGGCGTGGTGATCGACGGCGTCTACCGTCCGCGCAACAGCGTGGGCTTCGGCGATCTCGGCCAGCTCGAGCGGATCGAAGTCCTGAAAGGCCCGCAGGGCACCGTGTTCGGCAAGAACACCTCCGCCGGCGTCATCAATGTGGTGACGCGCCGTCCGAGCTACACGCAGAGCGCCGAGGGCGAGGTGACCGTGGGCAACTACGGTTCCATGGGCGTGTCCGGCAGCTACAACGACGCGCTGGGCGACGCGGGTGCGTTCAACATCTACGCGGCCAAGCGCAAGCGCGATGGCTGGATGGACGTGCGCACCGGCAGCGGTCCGCGCCAGGAAACCGACGACTACGACCAGAACTTCCACACCGTGCGCGGCAAACTGCTGCTGGAGCCGAGCGAGAACCTCGACATCCTGGTGGCCGGCGACTACACCAGCCGCGAAGAGAACTGCTGCACCGCCGTACAGACCACGGTCGGTGCGACCGCCGCCATCCTCAATCGCCTCGTCGGCGGCCAGGCCGTCGCTGCGCCTGGCGACGATCCGTTCGATCGCGTGGCCTACAGCAACCGCCCGACGACGCAGGACATCAAGGACAGCGGCGTGTCGGTGGAGGTCAACTGGGACTCGCCGTGGTTCGGCAATGCGACGCTGACCTCGATCACGGCCCAGCGCAAGTGGGAGGCCATCAACGGTCTGGATTACGACTTCAGCACGGCCGACATCCTGTACCGCAATGCGGACGAGGATGAGTCCTTCACCGGGTTCGACACCTTCAGCCAGGAGTTCCGCCTGACCGGCTCGACGGACCGCATCGATTGGATGGTGGGTGCGTTCTATTCCGACGAGGACCTCGACCGCACCGAGACCTACCGCATCGGCCCGCATTACGAGCCTTACCTGTCGGTCGCGCTGCTGTCGATCATCAACCCCGCGCTGGGCACATCGCCGACCGCGCCGCTGTTCCTGTCGCAGGCCACGGGCCGTCCGTTCGGCACGGTATTCGCAGGGTTGGGTGCGCTCGATACTTACAAGCAGAATGCCAAGAGCACGGCGTTGTTCACCAACAACACCTGGCATGCCACGGATGCGCTCGACATCACCCTGGGCCTGCGCTACACCCGGGAGAAGAAGACCCTGATCTCCAACTACAGCAACCCCAATGGTGGTGCCGGCTGCGCGGCGATGCTGGCCAATCCCTCGCAGGTCGTCGCGGCCCTGGTCGCGCGCGGCCTTACCGTTGCGCAAGCGTCCGCGGCAGCACCCACGGTGGTCGGCTACGGCTGTCTGCCGTGGGCGAACCCACTGCACAACGCGGCCACGCGCGACACCGTGCAGGACCGCGAGGAGAAGGAGTGGTCGGGCACGGTGAAGGCGGCCTACCGCTGGAACGACAACATCATGACCTACGCCTCGTTCGCGCGCGGCTACAAGGGCGGTGGCTTCAATCTCGACCGCGTGCAGTCCTCCAATGGCCTGTCCAGCGGCGGCACCGGTATCCTGCCCGTGCTGGACACGTCGTTCCCGGGCGAGTTCGTCGATAGCTACGAGCTGGGCACCAAGACCACGTGGCTGGACGGCAACCTGCTGTTGAACGCCACGCTGTTCCACCAGAAGTACGAGGACTTCCAGCTCAACAGTTTCCTGGGCACCAGCTTCGTGGTGCGCTCGATCCCGGAGGTCACCTCGCAAGGTCTGGATGCGGAACTGCTGTGGCAGCCGCGCTCGATCAAGGGTTTGATGTTCCAAAGCGGCCTGATGTACGCCGACACCAAGTACGGCGACAACATCCCCGGAGGCGATTTCGTCGCACCGACCGGCGCGCTGTACAAGTTGCCGGGTGCGCAGATGAGCTTCGCGCCGAAGTGGTCCGGTTCCGCGTCCGTGACATACGAATGGGACGTGGGCAGCCTGGTGGCGCGCTTCAACATCGGCGCCAAGTACGTGTCCAAGTACAACACCGGCTCCGACCTGGATCCGGAGAAGATGCAGGACGCCTACACCGTGGCCAATGCGCGTTTCGGCATCGGCGCGCAGGACCAGCGCTGGATGCTGGAGTTCTGGGGCACCAACATCACCGACGAGGACTACGTGCAGGTCGGTTTCGACGGCCCGCTGCAGAACGTGTCGCCGGCACCCAACAATCCCTTCAATACCTTCAACGCCTTCCTGGGCGCGCCCCGCATGTACGGCGTGACCCTGCGCGTCCGCTACTGATCCCCCTTCGCTGATCGTGGCGAGCGGCCCGCCCCCTGGCGGGCCGTTTTCTTTCCGGCATTCGCGGTGGCGCGACAGGCGACGGCCAAATGGGCTACAACACGCAGGCCCCCACCATCAGGAAACCCGATGTCCGCTCCCCCGGATGAAGAGCTGCGTATCCTCGCCCAGGCGTTGGGCGATCGATTGCGCCAGGCGCGCGACCATCTGGTCACGGCAGAGAGCTGCACGGGTGGCTGGATCGCCAAATGCGTCACCGACATCGCGGGCTCTTCGGACTGGTTCGATTGCGGCATGGCGGCCTACAGTTACGAAGCCAAGCAGGCGCTGCTCGGCGTGCGGCCGCAGACGCTCGAGACGCACGGGGCGGTCAGCCGCGAGACGGTCATCGAAATGGTGTCCGGGGCATTGGTCAACTCAGGCGCGAGCATCGCGGTGGCGGTGACCGGCATCGCGGGGCCCGGAGGCGGGAGCGAGGACAAGCCGGTCGGCACCGTGTGGATCGGCTGGAAGCGCCGGGGCGGATATGCCCGGGCAGAGGTGTTCCACTTCGACGGAGATCGCGACGCGGTACGCCGGCAGACCGTCGCCAAGGCCCTCCAGGGTCTGGAGTTGCTGTAGCGGCCCCGTCTGCCGAGGCTGCCCGAGGGGTCTACTTCAAAAGGCTATTGCCAGCAGGCATCGTTAGTAGTAATACTACTAACCATGGACCTGACCGATACCCAGATTGCCATCCTCGCCCTGATCGCCGAACGGCTCGAGGCCGAGGGCATGCCCCCCTCGCAGGCCGAGATCGCCAAAGCCTTCGGTTTCAAGGGCGTGCGTGCGGCCCAATACCACCTGGAGGCATTGGAGCAGGCGGGCGCCATTGAGCGCGTGCCGGGTCGTGCGCGAGGCATCCGGGTCCTCAAGGCACCGCCGTCGCCCCAGCCCGACCTGGCGTTCCCGGTAGCTGCCAACGACGAAGGACTGCGCCTGCCCGTGCTCGGGCAGGTGGCTGCCGGTGCCCCGATCGGGGCCGATGCCGACCATCATGACTATGTCCTGCTGGACCGCGCGTTCTTCGCCCCCGCGCCGGATTACCTGTTGAAGGTGAAGGGCGACTCGATGCGCGACGAAGGCATCTTCGACGGCGACCTGATTGGCGTGCACCGCACGCGCGATGCCCGTTCCGGCCAGATCGTGGTGGCGCGCATCGATGACGCCATCACCGTCAAGCTGCTGAAGATCGGCAAGGATCGCATCCGCCTGCTGCCCCGCAACCCCGATTACGCCCCCATCGAAGTGTTGCCGGACCAGGACTTCGCGATCGAGGGCCTTTACTGCGGCCTGGTGAGACCCAACCGGTGAGTGCACGCGTTTCTTCAGGTCTCCCCTGTGCCGTTACGCGGCAATCCCCGACCCATGCATGCGGCAGTCGCCGATCCGCTGCGCCCGTGTCGACGATTAATTTCTTCCATGCCCGCTCCGTCGCAGCCTGTGCGATGGACGCCCTCCACACTGATCGCACCTGAACACATTGACTAGGACCACGACGATGGACGAGAACAAGAAGCGAGCCCTTTCCGCCGCCCTGACCCAGATCGAGCGCCAGTTCGGCAAGGGCTCGGTGATGCGCATGGGCGACCGGGTCATCGAGCCTGTCGAGATCATTCCGACCGGTTCGCTGATGCTGGACCTGGCGCTGGGTATCGGCGGCCTGCCCAAGGGGCGCGTGGTCGAGATCTATGGCCCCGAGTCCTCCGGCAAGACCACGCTGACCCTGCAGGCCATCGCCGAGTGCCAGAAGCAGGGAGGCACGGCAGCCTTCATCGATGCGGAGCACGCGCTGGATCCCGTCTATGCCGCCAAGCTGGGCGTCAATGTGGACGATCTGCTGTTGTCGCAGCCCGATACCGGCGAGCAGGCGCTCGAAATCGCGGACATGCTGGTCCGTTCCGGCTCCATCGACATCGTGGTCATCGACTCGGTGGCAGCGCTGACGCCGAAGGCTGAAATCGAAGGCGAAATGGGCGACCAGCTCCCGGGCTTGCAGGCCCGCCTGATGAGCCAGGCGCTGCGCAAGCTGACCGGCAACATCAAGCGGTCCAATACCTTGGTCGTCTTCATTAACCAGTTGCGCATGAAGATCGGCGTGATGATGCCCGGTCAGAGCCCCGAGACCACCACCGGTGGCAACGCGCTGAAGTTCTATGCCTCGGTGCGCCTGGACATCCGCCGCATCGGTGCCATCAAGAAGGGCGACGAGATCATCGGCAACCAGACCAAGATCAAGGTGGTCAAGAACAAGCTGGCGCCCCCCTTCAAGCAGGTCGTTACCGAAATCCTGTACGGCGAAGGCATCAGCCGCGAGGGTGAACTCATCGATATGGGTGTTGAGGCCAAGCTGGTCGACAAAGCCGGCGCTTGGTATGGCTATGGCGGTGAACGCATCGGCCAGGGCAAGGACAATGCGCGGACATTCCTGCGCGAGAACCCGGCCGTTGCAGCCAAGCTGGAGGCAGAGCTTCGTGAGAAGTTCCAGCCGGAAGAAGCCAAGCGCGATGAGAGCGCCGACGACGATAGCGACGATTGAGTGCTGATGGCGCGACGAGGTGTGTAGCGTGGCAGATCAGAACGCAGGCGGTCGAAAACCACGCCGACGGATAGCCGAGCAAACACCTGTGCAGCGCGCCCTGGGTCTGCTAGTGCGCCGGGAACACTCCCGGCGCGAGCTGTCCCGCAAGTTGACCGCCCGCGGCCTGGACGCGGGCGAAGTGCGATCGGCCGTGGATCGGTTGGAGGATGAGGGCTGGCAGAGCGACACGCGCTTTGCCGAAACCCTGGTCCGAAGCCGGGCTGCCGGTGGCCATGGCCCGGTACGGATCCGGGCCGAACTGTCCACGCATGGGCTGGACCGTGAGGCGGTGGAAACCGCCATGGCCACCTTCGACGGCGACTGGACCGAAACGGCGCGCGACCTCGTCCGCCGGCGTTTCGGTCCAGTCGATCCGGCCGATATCGCACAGCGGCGCAAAATCGCCGATTTCTTGATTCGTCGTGGTTTCGACGGCGCCAGCGTCAGGGCCGCCAGCCAGGCAGGGGCGGAGGACTGGGACGGGGCGGCCTGATAATCTAGTGCATTGGGTTGCTTCCGCCCGGCCGCACCCGCATATCGCGGGTATCGCGGCGCCAGGATGCGCCTTCCAGCCAATGCCTGCCAGATGACCACGCCCAAGACCTTCAGTACCCGCCAGATCCGCCAGGATTTCCTCGATTTCTTTGCCGGCAAGGGGCACACCATTGTCCCCTCCGCTTCCCTGGTGCCCGGCAACGACCCCACTTTGCTGTTCACCAACTCCGGCATGGTGCAGTTCAAGGACGTGTTCCTTGGCGCGGAGAAGCGCAGTTACGTCCGCGCGGCCGACGTACAGCGCTGCCTGCGCGCGGGTGGCAAGCACAACGACCTGGATTCCGTGGGCTACACGGCCCGCCACCACACGTTCTTTGAAATGCTCGGCAACTGGTCCTTCGGCGATTACTTCAAGAAGGATGCCATTGCCTGGGCGTGGGAGTTGCTGACCGAGGTTTGGAAGCTTCCAAAGGAGCGCCTGCTGGTCACGGTGTACCACACCGACGACGAGGCCTACGACCTCTGGCACAACATGATCGGCCTGCCGGCCGAACGCATTGTCCGTATCGGTGACAACAAGGGCGCGCCTTACGCATCGGACAACTTCTGGCAGATGGCGGATACCGGCCCGTGTGGCCCGTGCACCGAGATCTTCTACGACCATGGCGACCACATCGCCGGCGGCCCTCCGGGTTCCCCGGACGAAGATGGCGATCGCTACATCGAGATCTGGAACAACGTCTTCATGCAGTTCGATCGGCAGCCTGATGGCACGCTGGTGCCGCTGCCGGCACCCTGCGTCGACACCGGCATGGGGTTGGAGCGTCTCGCCGCCGTACTCCAGCACGTCCATACAAACTACGAGATCGACCTGTTCCAGGCGCTCATTCAAAAGGCGTCCGAGCTGACCGGCACGGCCGATCTCGAGAACAAGTCGCTCCGCGTCATTGCCGACCACATCCGCGCCTGCAGCTTCCTGATCGTGGATGGCGTGCTGCCCTCCAACGAAGGGCGTGGTTACGTGCTGCGCCGTATCATCCGCCGCGCTCTCCGGCACGGTTGGATGCTGGGCGTGCGTCAATCGTTCTTCCACAAGATGGTCGGGACGTTGTCCGAGCTGATGGGAGACGCGTATCCGGAGCTGCCGGCGGCGCGGGATCTGGTCGAAAAGGCACTGAAGGCGGAAGAAGAGCGCTTCGCCGAGACGCTTGACGCAGGCATGCGGATTTTCGGCGACGTCGCATCTCGCGTGTCTGATGGCGTGATTCCGGGCGCGGATGCCTTCCGTCTGTACGACACCTACGGCTTCCCGGTCGACTTGACCGCCGATATCGCGCGCGAGCGCGGACTGACGGTGGACATGGCGGGTTTTGACGCGGCCATGGAGCAGCAGCGGGAAACCGCGCGCGCCGCTGGCAAGTTCGCCTCGACGACCGGCCTGCCTGCCGACCTGGTGGCGCAACTCTCGCCGACGGGATTCCTCGGTTACGACCGGCTGGATGCCGGTGGTTTGCAGATCGTCGCGCTGCTGAAGGAGGGTCGTCCGGTAGTGTCCGTCGATGCGGGTGAGGAAGCGGTAGTGATCCTCGACCGCACGCCGTTCTACGCGGAGTCCGGCGGCCAGGTAGGCGATACCGGCGTGCTGGCGGAGCAGGGCGTCGAATTCGACGTCGCCGATACGCTCAAGTTCGCGGGTCAGTTCCATGGTCACGTCGGTCGCGTCGCCAAGGGAAGCCTGAAAGTCGGCGACCACGTCGTCGCGTCGGTGGATGCCGCGCGACGCGCCAGCACCATCCTCAACCACTCGGCGACCCATTTGCTCCATGCGGCCCTTCGTGAAGTGTTGGGGACGCATGTCCAGCAGAAGGGTTCGCTGGTGGCGCCGGATCGGCTCCGTTTCGATTTCTCGCACTTCCAGCCGATGACGGCGGACGAGTTGGCCGAGATCGAGCGCCGGGTCAACGCGCAGATCCGGGCCAATCATCAGGCCGAGGTCCACCACATGGGCATGCAGGAGGCGCTGGATTTCGGCGCCATGGCGCTGTTCGGTGAAAAGTACGGCGAACACGTCCGCGTATTGAAGATGGGCGGGTACTCCACGGAGTTGTGCGGCGGTACGCACGTCGGTCGCACGGGTGACATCGGCCTGTTCAAGCTGGTCAGCGAAGGCGGTGTATCCGCGGGCGTTCGTCGCATCGAAGCGGTCACGGGGCAGGGCGCGCTGGACTACGTCACCGACGAAGAGCATCGATTGGCCGAGGCCGCTACCCTGCTGGGCGGCAACGCGACCGAGCTCGTCGAGAAGGTGCGTTCGCTGGCCGATCGGCAGAAGAAGCTCGAGCGTGAGCTCGAGTCCCTGAGGGCCAAGGCGGCTTCCAGCGCCACCTCCGACCTGGCTGGCGCGGCGGTGGACGTGGCCGGCATCCGGGTCCTCGCGTCGCGCTTGGAGGGCTTCGATGCCAAGGCGCTCCGCGATGCCGTGGACCGACTGAAGCAGCAGCTTGGCGACGCCGTCATCGTGCTGGCCGGTGCCTCGGACGGCAAGGCGGCCCTGGTTGCCGGCGTGAACGGTGCCGCAACCGGGCGGGTGAAGGCGGGGGAACTCCTGTCCCACGTCGCCAGTCAGATCGGGGGCAAGGGCGGTGGTCGCCCGGACCTCGCCCAGGGTGGTGGTGAGGACGGACCCGCCCTTGCCACGGCCCTTCAGGGCATTCCTGAATGGGTTCAGCAGCGCCTCGGCTAACCCCCTTATTGGACTATCCGGTGCTTGCGGCCGTGCGCCTCCGGCCGCTAACATGCTTTAGGTTCATGAATGTACCAGGAAGCCGCCACCCCCTTTTCACGGGGTCGGCGCGCCCCCGGCACTATCCTTTGCCGGATTACGGAGAAGAAACATGTTGATCTTGACCCGCCGTGTCGGCGAAACCCTGATGATCGGCGATTCGGTCACGGTGACCGTGCTTGGCGTCAAAGGCAACCAAGTGCGTATCGGCATCACCGCGCCCAAGGATGTGGCCGTGCATCGCGAAGAAATCTACCAACGCATCCAGCGTGGCGAAGAGATCGGTTCGCCTTCGGCGTCCGAGAACGTCACTTCGGAGTGAATGTGTTTGCCGCATGAGCGGCGAGCCGCTATCCTATGCGGCCGCTGCAGGATGCCTGCGGCGAGCGAAAAACCCCGGAGTGATGCCCGAGTGGCCGAAGGGGCTCCCCTGCTAAGGGAGTATAGGGTCAAAAGCCTTATCGAGGGTTCGAATCCCTCTCACTCCGCCAGTTTGACGAGAAGGCCCCGCATTGCGGGGCCTTCTTTTTTTCGCTTTCTTGTGCGCGCTTTTGCGATTGCGCGAAGGTTTCGCGAGGACGAAAAAAAACAGGCAGACCTAAGTCTGCCTGTTTCGAAAATGGCGCGCCCGGAGAGATTCGAACTCCCGACCGCCTGGTTCGTAGCCAGGTACTCTATCCAGCTGAGCTACGGGCGCGTTTCGTTAGACGCGGAATTCTGCACGAAGCGGTTTCACCCGTCAATAACTTCCCGGCAACATTTTTCGGTGGCGAGGCGGCCGGAGATGCCTGCTCATGTCGTGATGACGGTGATCGTGTGCTGGATTTGAGGAAGGCGTCTCATACGCTTTGCCGAATAGGCGCCCGGATTAGCAGGGCATTCACGCCCGAGCCGCGAGAATGTCCGGGCAGGGGATACAGAACGCGCGAAGTCGCGGGAGTCGAATTGATGCTTCTTTCCAAACCCCTGCTCGGGCTGGGGCTGCTGGCCGCTGTGCCGCTGAGTGCCGCGGCGGCGACGTACAACGTCGGACCCGGCCGCCAGTACACGCAGCTCACCACGTTCTTCAACAGCGTCAACCTCGCGCCGGGCGACATCGTCGAGGTGGACGGCAACACCACCTACGCGGGCAACATCGTGGTGGGCGACGACGACAGCGGGACCGAGGCAAGCCCGGTGACCATCCGCTGGCGCCGCGTCGCGGGAGCCACGCGACCCGTGTTGTCGGGCGGCTCCCACACGATCAAGTTCCAGCAGTCCAACCACATCGTCTTCGAGGGCTTCGAAGTCACCGGCGGCACCAGCAGTTGCATCTTCAGCGAAGCCCATAACGCGACCGTGCGCGACGCCTACGTACACGATTGCCCTTCGCACGGCATCCTCGCTGCCGACCAGAACTCCGGCTCCTTCACCCTGGAGTACAGCGAAATCGCGCGCTCCGGACAGGGCGATCGTCGGCACGCCCTCTACATACAATCGGATGAGGTCGCGTATCCGGATACCGTGTTCCGCATGCGCTACAACTACGTGCACAGCGCCACCGGCGGCGTGCTGGTCCGCGTGCGTCACCAGCGGGCCGAGATCCATTACAACTGGATCGAGGGCTCGGACCTGCACGAAGTCGAGCTGATCGGGCCTGACTGCGAAACGCAGAAGTCCGGCTGGACCGCCGACCTTCGCCGCGAAGACGCAGAGCTGGTCGGCAACGTCATCATCCACCGTTCGACCAGTCGCTCCGGCAACGCGCTTCGCATTGGCGGCGATCTCAACGGGCGCAACCAGGGCCGCACGCGCCTGGTGAACAACACGATCCTGCTGGACCGTTCCGGCTCGGCGAACGCCGTGCTGGTCCAGCTCGGCCAGGGCTCGCTGGAGATGCACAACAACGTCGTCTACCAACCGGCCTCGGGTAGCGCACCTGCCATCGTGCGGGAGAACCCCGCCAGTAACGTGGATACGCCGTACTGCGGCCCGCAGAGCCGCGAGCCATGGTCGGATGGCCGCAAGGTGGCCGGTTCCAACAACTGGGTGCAATCGGCCGCCACCCTGGTGCCGACCGAGTGGAGCGGTACGCTGCGCGGCACCGATCCGATGTTCGTCGACCTGGCCCAGCGGAATCTGCGCCCGCGCGCAGGCAGCCCGCTGCTCAACGCAGGCAACAACACGCCGGCCACCCCGGCGGCATTCCCGTTCCCGTCGCCCCAGCTGCTGCCGGCCTTCGATCCGCCGCTGCGGACCAAGCTCGCCATCGGCGACGCCCATGCCCGCCTGATGCTGGAGAACAGGATCGACGTCGGTGCATTCGAGCAGTTCGACATCGATCAGGTCTCCGACCCGATCCGGGTGAACGGCTCCCAGCCGTTGATTCCCGGTGGAACGTCGGGCAGCGCGGCGCAGCCGGTCACGGCCTCCCAGCCGGCGGTGACGTCCCCCGACGCCACCGCGCCGATCCCGCCCCGGGATCGCCCGCGCTGGCGGCAGTCGCCGGTCACCCGCTATCGCAGGGGCGTCGTCAGGCCCTGAGTCGTCGGATCTCCCGCATCACCCAAGCCGCCCCTCGTGGGCGGCTTTTTTTTGCGGCGGCTGTCCGGCGATGGCAGCAAGTCGCGTTGGAAGTGATGTGTCGGACATGTATGCGTACTGGGACGCGGCGGTTTCAGGCCCCGGAGGGGGCACCACCGCCGCTGTCGGAACGAACGTAGCGCGCCCTGGCTTGGGAGCCGGGACCTGCGCCGCATCAGGGGGATGTCGATGAAGGCAACACACAAGAGCCGCAAGGACCGGGTGATCCGGTTCCTGTGGTTGGGCGAAGTGGTCGTGCTGTTCGCGGCCGTGATGGCGGCGGTGTGGATCCGCTTCCACACCGATCCGGAATACCAGGTGCAGTTCCTGGAACAGACGCCGTGGCGTGCGCTCGTCGTCGCCCTGGCCCTTACCGGCGCGATGACCGCATTCGGGCTGTACCAGACGCATGTCCGGCACACCCGCATGGATTTCGTGCTGCGCGTGGCATTGTCCTTCGCCTTCGGCGGCATCGTATTGGTGGTCCTGTACTACCTGTTGCCGCAGGCTTACCTTGGTCGCGGCGTGCTGGCCATCTCGCTGGCCATCGGCCTGGCGGGCATCGTACTGGTGCGCGTGGCATGGGTACGCCTTTTCCATTCCGACGTGCTGAAACAGCGCGTGCTGATCCTCGGCGCCGGCCGCAATGCCGACCTCATCAATTCCTGCATGCGTCGCCGATCGGATCGCCGCACGTTCACGGTGGTGGGATTCGTGCCCGTCCCGGGCCAGCCGGTGCAGGTGCGCGAAGACCTGCTGATCCATCGCGGTGAGGAAGGCCTGCATGACCTGGCCGAGCGTTTGCAGATCGATGAGTTGGTGATCGCGCCGGACGAACGCCGTGGCGGTCTGCCCATGGAACAGATGCTGTTGTGCGTGCAGCGCGGCATGTCGGTCGTCGACTTGTCCAGTTTCTTCGAGCGCGAGGCCGGCATGGTCCAGCTCAACGCCGTTGATCCGTCCTGGCTGGTGTTCTCGGGCGGTTTCGATTACTCGACGCCGCGTCGCCTCAGCAAGCGATTCTTCGACCTCATCGCCGGCAGCGCGCTGCTGCTGGTGAGCTGGCCGCTGATGATCCTGGTGGGCTTGGCGGTGTGGCTGGAATCGGGCGGGCCGGTGTTCTACAGCCAGACGCGCGTGGGCGAGCGCGGGCGCCACTTCACCCTGACCAAGTTCCGCAGCATGCGGGTGGACGCAGAGAAGAACGGCGTGGCGGTCTGGGCCAGCAAGGACGATGACCGCAGTACGCGGGTGGGACGCATCATCCGCAAGACGCGCCTGGACGAACTGCCGCAGCTCGTTGCGGTATTGCGTGGCGACATGAGTTTCGTCGGCCCCCGGCCCGAGCGGCCCCATTTCGTCGACATGCTCAACGATGAGGTGCGTTACTACGGCGTTCGCCACAGCGTGAAGCCGGGCCTGACGGGCTGGGCGCAGCTGCGCTATCCCTACGGCGCTTCCGTGCGCGACGCGGAAGAGAAGCTGAAATTCGATCTCTTCTACGTGAAGAACCACGGACTGGTGTTCGATCTGATGATCTTGCTGCAGACCGTGGAAGTGGTGCTGTTCGGTCGTGGTGCGCGCTGAGCGCATCCGGCCGCTGCACCGTGCCGTCGGATCAGCCGGGCACGAGGCTGCGCAGCAGTCGCTTGATGCCGAAGGGCACGAGCGCCTTAATCTGGCCGCGCAGCTCCGCGTCGCGGGTCAGGTGCCAGGCGCGTCGCGCCAGCGCGGCGCCTTCCTTCCAGCGGCCACGGATGAGCATGCCGCGGGCATTCCGGGCGTAGGTGCCTGCAAGAGCCTCGTCCAGCTCCCGGTCGTCGACGGTGCCACGCGCGCCGGCAACGGCGGCCTCCATCACCCGCACATAGTCGTCGTACGTGCTGTCGGCCGCGGACAGGCCGTCGTGGCCACGCATCGCGCGCACGAGCGCCTGCTCCACCACGCCGATCTTCCAGTGCCGCGCCACGCGCAGGTGGAATTCCAGGTCTTCGGCCGTGCGCAGTCCTTCGTCGAAGCCGCCGAGCTGTTCGACGACCTCCCGGCGCATCAGCACCGAAGCGGGAGCCAGCGCCGGGTTGTGCAGGACCCATCGCAACACCCAGCCATCCTCGCGCAGGGTGTCGCGCCGGCGGAACACGTCGATGTGCCGATACTCGCTATCGACGCGCTCCACGTCGCACACCACCATCCCGAAATCGGGGTGCGCGTCCAGGAAGGCCACCTGCAGTCCGGTCTTCGCGGGGAGCCACAGGTCGTCGCTGTCGAGCAAGGCCAGGTAACGGCCCTGCGCCAGTTGCAGGCCGTGGTTGCGCGCAGCGGAAACGCCCGCGTTCGGCTGCCACACGTAGCGGACCCGATCGCCGTAGCGCGCGCGCAGCATGTCGTCGGTGCCGTCGGTCGAGCCGTCGTCGATGACGATGATCTCGTCGACCGCCAGCGTTTGCGCGAGCACGGAATCGAGCGCGCGCGGCAACAGGTCCCGACGGTTGTACGTCGGTATAATCACTGAAACTTCGATGCGGGCCGCCATGCTGAAGGACGTCTCCAAGAAGCTGCTCTATACCACGGGGCTGCTCGGTCTCTACCATCGGCTGCGCAATGCGGACAGCCTGACCGTCGTGATGTTCCATCGTACCCTGAGTCCGGACGATCCGCGCTGGACCACGTGCGATCCGGACTACACCCTCGCCACCGGGTGGCTCGAGCAGTCGCTGGCTTTCTTCCGGCGACACTACAACGTCGTATCGCTGGAGCAGGTGCTCGCATCGCGCCGGACAGGCGCGGCGCTGCCCAAGCGCGCGTTGTTGATCACCTTCGACGACGGCTGGGCCGACAACGCAGATTACGCGCTGCCCGCGCTGGAGCGAGCAGGCTTGCCCGCCCTGATGTTCGTCGTGGCCGATGCCATCGGGACGCGTCAGCCCTTCTTCCAGGAGCGACTGATCGCCGCGTGGCGGCGGGGCGCCGTGACCGTACGCGGTCTGGCCGCGGCGCTGCCTGCGGGCGAGGCGGCGGCGACCTCCACCGACGAGGAATCCATGACGGCCTTACGCGCCGTCATCGCCCGCCTGGAAGCACTGGAAGCCGGCGTCCGCAAGCAGGTCCTGGCGCCCTTCATGGCGCAGCTCGATGACGGACACCGGCACATGGTCACGGTCGAGGAGTTGCAGCGATTGCAGGCCGGCGGCGTTGCACTCGGACTGCATGGCAAGACGCATACGCCGATGAGGCTCGCGACCGATCTCGATGCGGAACTCTCGGGCGCTCGCATGTCGCTGGCACATCAGCTCGGGCACGCGAACGCAAATGCCGAATCCATGTCGTTTCCGCATGGGTCGTTCGATGCGGATATCGCGCAGCGCGCACGCGAGTCGGGCTACGAACTGGTGTTCACCAGTGTGCCCGTGTTGAACCCGACCGCGCCCGACGTGGGTTGGTTGCTGGGGCGCACGGGTTTCGAGACCGACGCGGTGGTGGACGCGCAGGGCCGTTTCCGCGACGACTGGTTGGCGCTGTATCTGTTCCGGCGGCAGGCACGCCGCCTGGCCTGATCCGACGGCCCGCCCCGCATCGCGGGGCGACGCGTCACTCGTCCTCGTCGGCCGAGGTCAGGAAGATCGGCGCCGATGCGAACGCGGCGTCGGGCGCGGTCCAGCGCATGAAGACCGGGCGCCGGCCGCGCTCCACGAAGTGGACCGCATGCCAGCCCGCGCGTTGCGCGTCGGGTGCGCAGATTTCCACCGAGACCGCAGTGCAGCCCAGCTTGCGTGCCGCACGCAGCAATTCGCCGACATGCGCCGCCGCCATGCCGCGTGCGCCATCCACCGACCAGAAATCGCGCACATGCAGCGTGCCTTCGATGCGCTGTACGGCGAACCAGGCTTGCAACGCGCGATCCTGTTCGCGCTTGACCAGCAAGTAGCGCGTGCTCGCCAGCGGGGATTCGTCGAACCGCCAACGCAGGTGGGCGACGTCGCGCACCGCCATCACGGCGTCGTCCTTGGGCGATTGGGCCCATACCGCATCGATGCGCGCATCGGCCTGGTCCGCCCAGGCGGAACACAGCGATGGCCCACGCAGGCGGGAAAACGCATCGCGGCAGGCGATGGCCACGTCTGCGGCCCAACCCACGGGCTTGGTCAGCCAGCCCGGCACGCGGCCGCGCAGATAGCCTGCATGGCGCAACACGCGCGCGTAGCGGACCAGGTGCGCCGGCTGCGCGTAGCCGATCCGCTTGAACACCGGCGCGGCCTTGGGGTTGGGGAACCCGTACAGCACGTCCAGCGCTTGGTCGGCGGCGGCGATCAGGCCCTGCTGGAGCATCAGCGCCGGACCGAGCGAGCGGTGCTGGGGCAATACCGCCAGATCGACCAGCACGCCGGCGCGCAGCTCGCGCCCTTGCCATACGAGGCGACGACGACCGGCCGATGCGGTACCCACGTGGGCCGCGCCCGGTACGTCCAGCAACAGCTCGAGCAGCGGCTCGCCGTGCGGGCACCGCAGATAGAACCATTCGTACTTCGCCGTCATCCGGGCGTCCTGGCCCAGGTTGCCTCGCCACAGCGACAGCACCGTCTCCCGGTCGCGCGCCGGCTGGCCGGCCTCCACGAGGTACTGCGGTGTGGTGGGCATGGCGTTCATCGCTCAGTCCAGTTCGGGAACGTCGCCGGCCAGCACCGGCGCCATGTGCAGGTACTTCGTGGTGCGGCGCTTGTTGCGGATGTCGTCGTAGACCGCCTGCGCGTGCGCTGGGGTGATGCCCAGGGCGATGGCGAGCTCGCTGGCCGGACGGTCGTGGTTGAGTGCCCAGATCGCGAGGTCCATCTGCTGGTAGGGCAGGGCGAAGTAGAACTCGTCCTGGCCTTGGCTCAGGCTGTAGGTGTCAGTGGTCGGGATGGCGGCGCAGACGCGCTCGGGCAGGCCGAGGTGGCGTGCCATGCCGTACACCTGCGATTTGTACAGGTGGGCGATCGGCTTGACGTCGGCCGAGCCGTCGCCGTTCTTGACGAAGAAGCCCTGGTCGTACTCCACGCGGTTCGGCGTACCGACCACGCCGTAGTTCAGGCGGTCGGCATGGAAGTATTCCAGCGTCTTGCGGATGCGCTGCTTGAAGTTGGTGGCGGCGACGATCGTGAGGTAGTCGGCCAACGCGAGGTCGCGCTCGTGCATGGCGCCATCCGGCGACTGCGCGATCAGGCGAAAGCGGTTGATGCGGCCTTCGGTGCCGCCATCGATGACGATCTTGAACTTCCAGCCTTCGCCGTACTCGGGCAGCGTGTTGCGCACGGCCTCGTCACGCGCGCGGTAGCAGCCGATGGCCGCCAGCGCCGGCGCGATGTCCACGGTTTCGGTCCGCACGCCGAGATGCTCGGCCAGGATGTGCGCACGCGCCGCACTGTCGTCGGAGGAGTCCTGCTCGGGAAGGATCAGCGTGAAGACGCGATCGGGACCCAGCGCGCGGACCGCGAGCGCGGCGCTGACCGAGCTGTCGATGCCGCCGGAGATCGCGACGACCAGGCCACGCCGGTGCAGCTGGCGTGCGGTGATTTCGCGCAGGCGGGCGCAGATGCGGTCGGCTTCGCTCTGGTAATCGATGTCGAGGACGTGGTGGTCGAGCTGGCTCATGGGCTTGCGGTCTGCTCCGTCAGTTGGACACGTCGGACCTTGCCGGACGCAGTGCGCGGCAGGGCATCGACGAAGGTGATGTGTCGGGGGATCTTGTAGGCGGCCAGGCGCGCGCGGCAGTGCGCCTTGATGCGGTCTTCCGCACGCGGCAGGACTTCGTCCGCGACGATGAAGGCCTTGATCACCTGGCCCAGCGCGTCGTCGTCGATGCCGACCACCGCGACTTCGCGGATGCCGGGCAATTCGGCGATGACTTCCTCCACGTCGGTGGGGTGCACGCGGTGCGCGCCGGTCTTGATCATGTCGCTGCGGCGGCCTTGGAGGAAGAGGTAGCCTTCCGCATCGACGTAACCGAGGTCGCCGGTGTGCAGCCAACCGTCGCGCAGCACGGCCTGTGTCGCGGCGGGATTGTTCCAGTAGCCCAGCATGATGCCAGGGCCGCGCACGCAGACTTCGCCCGGTTGGCCTGCCGTGGCGGACGCGCCGTCCTCGCCGAGGATGCGCCAGTGCGTGTCCTGTACGGGGATGCCGACCGAGCCGCGCTTCTCGTCGAGCCGTTCGGGCGGCAGCCAGCTGATCCGCGACGTCGCTTCGGTCTGGCCGTACATCAGGAACAGTCGCGTATCGGGCAGCAGGCCGCGCACGCGGTCGGCGACGGCCGGGGCCATCGCGCCACCGGCCTGGGTCAGGTAGCGCAGCGAGGCAAGGTCGTGGCCACGTCGCTCCAGCATGTCCAACAGCAATACGTAGGTCGACGGCACGCCGGAGAAGCCGGTGGCGCGATGACGCTGTACGGCGTCGAGCACCTGGATCGGAAACACCATGCTCGGCCCGAGCACGATGCAGGCGCCGCTGGCCAAGTGGGTGTGCAGCACCGACGCGCCGTAAGCGTAATAGAACGGCAGCACGCTGACGACCGTGTCCTGCGTCGTGAGTCCGAGATAGGCGATCACCGCATCGGTATTCGCCGCCACGTTGGCGTGGCTGAGCATCACGCCCTTGGGATCGCCCGTGGTGCCGGACGTGTACAGCAGTTGCGCCAGGCTCGCATCCGCTTCGCCTTCGATCGCAAGGTCCGCATCGTCACCGTCCACCTGCGGCAGTGCCGTCTCGGAGGCGAGTTCGATGGCGAGCGGCGGAGGGGCGACGACATCCCACTGGGCGAGCGTCTGCTCCATGTCGCGATGGCCGGCTTCGTGCACGACGAAACGAGCCCCGCAATGCCGCAGCCAGGGGCCGAAGTCCCGCGAACGCGCCTGTGCGTTCAAGGGTGCGACCACGCCTCCGGCCAGCCACGTGCCATAGATCGCCGCGGCGGCCTCGATGCGATTGGGCAACACGAGGGCCACGCGGTCTTGCGGCTGCAGCCCGACATGGCGCAGGTAGCGGGCGAAACCGCATGCCTGCTGCCAGAACGTCGCGTAGTCGACCGACCGCGCACCATCGATCATCGCGACGCGCTGAGGGGCGCTGCGAGCGTTCCGGGCGAGGCGGGCGGTCAGGCGCTCCATCGGCAGGCAGGGGCGCTCAGACGACGACGGCGAGCTTGCGCGAAACGAACGCGTCGACGGTCTGGATCGAGTCGAAATTCGCCGGCGTCATTTCCTCGGCTGCGATCTGCAGCTTGAACGCGTCTTCCAGGAAGAAGACGAGCTCATGGATGCCGGTGGAATCGATGATGCCTCCCTGGATCAGCGAGTCCTGATCGCCCACGGCGGACGGATCGTCCGAGAAGAGGAAGTTCTGCAGGATGAAGGTCTTGATCTGTTGCTTCTGCGGCATGGTGTCCCCGGCATTTCCTGTTCCGTTGCTGTCCAGATGAACGGCGGTTCGGACGTTCACCGGCCAAGGGGACGGGGGGGCAGCGCGGACATTCCCGGTGCTACCATCGCCGCCCGACGTCACTGACAGGAGTCCACGATGCGTGCTTCCTTCCTGATGCTGGCCCTGGTGGCGCTGGCCGGCTGCCGGCAGAACGCGCCCGTCGCGGAACCCGCTGCGCCGCCGCGCACCGTGCTGGATGCCCCGGCCGTGACGTACGCCTCCGAGAAGCAGGCGTTCACGGTATCGGAGCAGGTGGTCGGGCTCGATCATCCTTGGTCGGTGGCGTTCCTGCCTGATGGCGGAATGCTCGTTACGGAACGCGCGGGTCGCCTGCGGCGGATCGCGGCCGACGGGAGCGTGTCGGAACCGGTCGCCGGGCTGCCGAAAATCTTCGTCGACGGCCAGGCTGGCTTGCTCGATGTCGCGCTATCGCCGGGCTACGCCAACGACAACCTGGTGTACCTGGCCTTTGCCGAACCCACCTTCCGCGGCAACAAGGCCGGGACTGCGGTGGTGCGCGGAAAGCTGCAGGACAACGCGCTGGTCGACGCGGCCGTCGTCTACCGGCAGGAACCCAAGCTTTCCCATGGCACGCACGTGGGCGCGAGGCTGGTGTTCGACGACCAGGGGCACCTGTTCGTCACCCATGGCGACAATCGGGTGGGCGCGGCGACGGCGCAGGAGCTGGACAAGCTGTCAGGCAAGATCGTGCGCATCCGTCCGGACGGCACCGTGCCGGCCGACAATCCCTTCGTGGCCAAAGCCGGGGCTCGCGGCGAAATCTGGTCTTACGGCCATCGCAACGTGCAGGGTGCGGCGCTGCATCCGGTCACCCGCCAACTGTGGGCCACCGAACATGGACCCATGGGCGGGGACGAACTCAACCTGCCGAAGGCGGGCCTCAACTACGGTTGGCCGGTAGTCACCCACGGGGTGGACTACAGCGGGCGCCCGGTGCCCGGATCGCAGGGCAATGCGGCGCCCGGCATGGAACCACCTCACCACGTGTGGATGAAGTCGCCCGGCCTCAGCGGCATGGCGTTCTACACCGGCGACGCATTGCCGGGCTGGAAAGGCAATCTGTTCCTGGGTGCGCTCGCATCGAAGGCGCTGATCCGGCTCGAACTGGACGGCGATCGCGTCGTGCATGAGGAACGCTTGCTGGTGGACCGCAACCAGCGCATCCGCGACGTGCGGCAAGGGCCGGACGGCGCGCTCTACGTGCTGGTCGACGCGCCAGCGCCCGATGGCAAGCTGTTGCGCATCGCGCACGCGCCGGCCGCCGTATCGGAACCCGCACCGGCAGCGCCGGCGGCCGGCGCTCCGTAACGCACCGTCTTCAGGCGGCCGTCGTCGACGCCGGCTTGCGCGCGATGAAGTCCACGCTGGTGATGCAGAGCTGTTCGGCGGGCACGTCCGCGAACGTCGGATGCACCGGCATGGCCGCCAGTTGCTTCATCCGTTCCGCCCGCGTGGTGCGGGTGTCGAGATCGATGTCGAAGCCGTGCCGGCGCGCGCCATCGACGAACCAGTGCGCACGCAGGCGGTTCTGGTAGAGGAAGGCGTTGTTCCAGCGCTGCCACTCCTCGTCGGAGTAGCGCAGGTAGTTCAGTTGGTGGACGTTGCGGTCCACGTAGGCGTAGTGGTCGCCGCAGTTGACCGAATGGAACATCACCCCGCGCGGCGACAGGACGCGCATCGATTCGGCATACATCGCATCGATGACCTCCGGCGGCACGTGCTCCAGCACGCTGTTGGAGAACACCACGTCCACATCGCCATCCGGCAGCGCGCTGCGGGTGGCATCGGCGGGTGCGCGGTAGTGGATGACGCCATCGCTGGCGGCTTCCAGGTCCGACCCTTTCCGCAGGGCGTCGAGCAGTCGCCGATGACGGGCTTCGACCTCGGATAGCGGCGTGCCCGCCACGGTCGCGATGCGCCCCAGGAATCCGCCCAGCACTTCCGCGCAGCGGATCGTCAGGTCCATGCGCAGGTGCGGGTTGAGGTCGTACGTGGTCACGCGCGCCGCACCCGCCAGATAACAGGCGAACGGGAAGGTTGGATACCAGCCGGTGCCGATCTCGAAGGCGCGCACGCCGGGCAGCACGATGCCGGCATCGCGCAGGTGGCCGACCATAATCTCCCAGTCGTCCACCTTGGTCGCGAGTTCGCCATCGAAATCGCGCAGGCCGCCGAAACGTCGCTGCAGGTGGAAGTGCATCGTATGCCCACCGGGCAACGCGCCGAGAACCTTCTGGATGATGCCCTTGACCCGCCAATCCATGCCTTGATTCCTCGATATGCCGCGTGGTCGGTGTTACGCGATCGCGCCCGAAGGCTGTGCCGTGGCCCCGGCCGGCGCCAGGCGTGTCTCCACGGTCTGCCGGTGCACCAGCATCGTGGACAACACGCCCATGAAGGCCTGGTTGTCGCCGAAGCCGGTGGCCCGGCCCTGCCTGCATTTTTCCACCAGACGCCCGACCGCGGCGGCATCGAAGTAGCCTGCCTCGCGGATCGATTCCGGCGACAACAGGTCGGCCACGTAGTCCAGCGGCTTGCCATCGAAGAAGAAACTCTGGCTGTCGGGGGCGCGGTACGGTTGCTTGGTCCGCTGCGCGATGTCCGGCGGCAGCAGGTCGGCCAGTGCGCGACGCAGCAGGTACTTCTCCGTCATGCCGCGGATCTTGAAGCTGGGCGGCAGGCGGTTGGCGAATTCGATGACGCGATGGTCGAGATACGGGAAGCGGCCTTCGATGGAGTTCGCCATCGCCACGCGGTCGCCTTGCGACGACAGCAGGTAGCCGGCCAGCAACGATTTCGCTTCCACGTACTGGTCGCGGGCCAGGTCGCTCCAGCGCGCCATGTCCGGTGGCAGCGTCTGTTCGTAGGCATCCAGCGCGTCCCAGCGCATGGCGGTGGCACGCAGTTCGGGCGACAGGAAGGCGAGTGCGCGCTGCGAGGTGGTCCAGCGCGGCACGTGGGCGAAGATCGGCCGGTGCAGATGCTCCATGCCCTGGCCGAAAAACGACTGCGCGAACGCCGGGTTGCTGACGGGCGAGTTCGGCAGGTACCCGTACAGTTTCTGCAGCAGGCGCGGGCGCATCCGGGAATCGGGCTGGCGAGCCCAGAAGCGGCGGATCTTCGCTTCCTTGAACAGATCGTAGCCACCGAACACTTCGTCGGCCCCTTCGCCGGTCAGGACGACCTTGTACCCATGCCGGCGGACGCTGCCGGCCAGCAGCATCAGCGGGATGGGGCCGGTGCGCAGGACCGGGGTCTCGGTGTGGCGGATCAGGCGCGGCAGCGCTTCGCCGATGTCGCGGCGCGTGCAGGTCAGCGTGGTGTGTTCAGTACCCAGGTGCCGCACCATCGCCTGTTGGTATTCGCTCTCGTCGAACTCGCCGTCTTCGAATGCTACCGAGAACGTGCGCACCGGCGTGTCGGTGAAGCCGCGGATCAGGGCGACGATGCCGGAGGAATCCAGGCCGCCGCTGAGGTAGGCGCCCACCGGCACGTCGGCGCGCAGTTGCAGGCGCACGGCGTCGACCAGCAGTTCGCGCAGTTCGGCGGTGGCCTGTTCCAGTGTCAACGGGTAGCGCGCGGGCGAGGTGTCCTGCGCGTCCGGGAACGTCCAGTCCCAGTAGCGGCGCATGTGCTGGCGCCCGTCGCGCTCGACGGTCAGTACGTGGCCCGGAGGCAGGCTCTGCACGCCCTGGTACAGGGTTTCCGGATCCACCGGCGCCCAATAGGTCAGCGTCTGCAGCAGCGCCTGCGTTTCCAGGTGCGCGCACTCGGGCAAGACCGCGAGCAGCGATTTCACTTCCGAGGCGAACCACAAGCGGCCGCGCTGGCGCGTGTAGTACAGGGGACGGATGCCGGCGCGGTCGCGCGCCAGCACCAGGCGCTGGCGCTCGCTGTCCCACAGCGCGATGGCGAACTGGCCGTTGAGGTGCTGGACGAAATCCTCGCCGTAACGGTCGTAGAGGTGCACGATCACTTCGGTGTCGGAGTGCGTGTAGAAGTGATGGCCCTTGGCCTCGAGCATCTGTCGCAGTTCGACGAAGTTGAAGATCTCGCCGTTGAAGACGGTCCACACGGTGCGGCGCGGGTTGTGGATCGGCTGGTCGCCGGTGGACAGGTCGATGATCGACAGCCGCGCATGCGCCAGGCCGATGCTGGGCGCCGCATGGAAGCCGAAACCGTCCGGGCCGCGATGCGCGAGCGGATGGATCATCCGCTCCAGTGCGTCGCGTGCGCTGGCCGTGACCACATCGGGACCCATGAAACCCGCGATTCCGCACATGTGCCTTATCCCCTGTCCGTATCCGTGTTGGTGTCAGGCCGAATCGGCCGCATAGCCGCTGCGCGCCGTTCGTGCCCCGGCGACGGCTTCCTCGCAAGCCAGCAGCGTTTCCCGCGCCACCTGCCGCCAGTCGCGGGAAAAACGTTGCGCGAGTGCCGCTTCGTCCCATCGCCGGTCGAGCGCCTGCGCCAGCGCGTCGGCCAGCGCATCCGCATCGCGGGCCGGCACCAACAGTCCGCTGGCGGCATCGACCACTTCCGGGATCCCCCCCACGGGCGTGGCGACTACCGGACGACCGCAGGCCAGTGCCTCGACCAGTACATTGGGATGGCCTTCGGAATAGCTCGGCAGCGTCACCAGGTCCGAAGCGACCATCCAGCGCGCGACCTCCGCCGGCGCCTGGCCTCCGGCCAGGTGCAGCGGCAATCCCGGTTCGGCGACCAGGGCCGCCGCGAGTTCGGCTTGCATGGGGCCGTCGCCAACGAAGACGACGCGCGCGCGCGGCCGGGTGGCGGCTATGCGCCGTGTCGCGTGCAGCAGCTCCCGAAGCCCCTTCTCCGGGACCAGTCGCCCGACATAGAGGATGATCTCGGCGTCCTGCGGCAATCCCAGCGCCTCGCGTGCCGCGCGGCGGTCGCCCGGGTGGAACAAGGCGGCGTCGCAGCCGTTGGGAATCGCGCGGATGCGCTCCGGGGCCGCACCGTACTGGCTGACGGCGACGCGGCCCAGGTCCTCGCTGACCACCAGCAGGCGCTGCGCGGCGCGGACGACGGGTTGGGTCAGGCGGCGACTGATGGCATCGCGCACGCGCAGGTCGGAACCGCGCGCGCCGGCGACGAAAGGCACGCCCGCCGCGCGCGCGGCGCGCATGGCGCCGTAGCCATCGGGGTAGAGCCAGTACGCCAGCACCACGTCCGGAGCGAATGCCCGGACCGGTCGCGCCAGCGCCTGAGCGGACAGGTGGCCGTTGAACGGGCGGCTCAGCGCGGGCAGGGCGGGGTAAGTGACGTAGTCCACATCGCAGCCGGGGGCCACGTGTCCGTCGTCGGCCGCGCGGTACAGGTAGCTGCGCGGCTGCGCCCAGCGGGGATACGTGGCGATCGGGCTGAGCACCTTCACCTGCGCCAGGCGCGAAAGCTCGCGCACGGTCTGGTACACGGGGCGGCCGCGGTTCGGTTCCCCGGCGATCGGGAACTGGGAGGTGACGATCAGGATGCGCATGCGGGGAACGGAATGACGGCGGCGCCGGACTGTCCGCCGCATGGCGTGGTTGGCGTTGTAAAAGCCGAGTCATGCCGATGCAGGGGGATAGGGTGGGTCACGAAACGTCTTCGCCCTCGCGGATGGTGGAACTGGATGCCCTGCGCGGTATCGCCGCGGTCGCCGTGCTGGGTTACCACTTCACAACGCGTTACGAGGAGCAGATCGGCCATGCCAAGGGCATGCCGGTGGATCTGCTGGCGGGGAAGTACGGCGTCTACCTGTTCTTCCTGATCAGCGGTTTCGTGATCTTCATGACGCTGGAGCGTACCCGTACGGCGGCCGATTTCGTGGTGTCCCGGTTCTCCCGCCTGTTCCCGGCCTACTGGGTGGCGGTACTGCTGACCGCTTGCGTGGTCTACAGCGTGGGCTTGCCGCTGCAGCAGCTGCCCACCGGGCAGGCGTTGCTCAACTTCACCATGGTGCAGGAGATCCTGGGCGCGGAGCACCTGGATGGCTCCTACTGGACGCTGCAGATCGAGTTGTTCTTCTACGTGCAGATGCTGTTCTGGTACCTGCTCGGGCAGCTGAAGCGGATCCACTGGATCATCGGCGGCTGGCTGGTGCTGGCGACCATCGAGGGTGTGTGCGAGAAGCACCACTGGCATTTTTCGTATTGGGTGCGGGAGCTGATGATCCTGCGCTTCATCCCGTTCTTCGCGATCGGCATCCTGTTCTATCGTCTGCACCGCTACCCGGCGGAGTGGCGGCTGAACCTGGCGATGTTGCTGTGCGCGCTGCTTGCCATCGCGATCGGGGAGCGCCCGATCTTCCTGCCGGTGGCGCTGGTGTGTTGCGCGATCTTCGCGTTGTTCATACGCGGGAAGCTGGCGTTCCTGGATACGCGGTTCTTCGCGTTCCTCGGCGGGATCTCGTACACGCTGTACCTCGTCCACCAGGCCATCGGGTTCGTGGTGATCCACCATCTGGAGCGCCTGGGCGTGCCGGCCTGGCTGGCCTGCCTGGGCGCGGCCGCGCTCTCGCTGGCGCTGGCCACGCTCCTGCACCGGCTGGTCGAACGTCCCGCCATGGAATGGATCCGCGGCAACTGGAAGGCGGCGCGCATGCACACACTGGTGAATCGATGAGGCATGCTCACCCTGCGGCAGCCGTCGCATTCTCCATTCCGGCCGTCCAGGACATTCGCTTGCACCCAATCCCCCGAGCACGCCACGCATGAGCGACGCAGGAACCGCGGCGCCGGGCCTGTTCGCCAAGATTGCTTCGTCCGCCGCCTACGGCATCGTCGGCGGCCTGCTGGGCCGCGCAGTCGGGCTGGTGGGCACGCTGCTGGTCGCACGCCACCTGACGCCCGACATCGTCGCCGAGGTCACGGTGGCGACGGTCGTCGCACTGACCGGCAACTGGGTGGCCGCGTGGGGCTGCGGCCAGTACGTGGTGGTGAAGGGCGACCAGGGCCGCGAAGCGATCTTCGCCGCCAGCGTGGTCTACCTGATCGCCGGATTGGCGATGATCGCGGGCCTGTGGTTCGCCGCGCCGGCGCTCGCGTCGTGGCTGCAAGCGCCGCGCGTAGCCGAGTACCTGCCGGGCGCGCTGCTCGGCATCGGCATCCGCCGGATCGGTGCGATCCCCGACAAGTTGCTCGCCCGCGAGCTGCGCTTCGGCCGCATCGCCGCCGGCACTGCGCTGGGCGACATCGTCTACGCCATCGTCGCGGTGACCCTGGTGAGCACCACGACGCTGGGCGGACATTCGATGATCCTCGCTTTCATCGCGCAGTCGACGGTGATCGCGGGCGTCACGCTGTCGGCGACGGGCCTGAGCAGCTGGTTGGCGCCCGTCAGGATTCCGCTGGCGCGCCTGCGGGACCTGCTGCGCTTCGGTGCACCGATCACCGGTGAAATCGTGCTGAGCGAAGGCGCGCGCTACTGGGACAAGCCGCTGATGCTGCGCCTGGTCGGCGCGCATGATGCTGGCAGTTACGGCTTGGCGTTCAACCTGGCGCAGCTGCCTGCGGTCTACGTCGGCGGCCACATCGGCACGGTGATGATGCCGGCGATGGTGCGGGCCGACCCTGCCGCGCGCCCGGCATTGATGGTGCGTGCGTTGACCTTCACGGCGCTGGTGCTGTTCCCCATGTCGGCCGGCTTAGCGGTGTGCGCGACGACGCTGGTGGAGGCGCTGCTGCCGCCCACGTGGGCGCAGGTGGCGCCACTGCTGAGCGTGTTGGCGATCGCGTCGCTGCCGGGCCCGGGTAGCTTCATCCTGTCGGCGTTCCTGTCGGCGCATGGACGCAATCATCGTTTGATGTGGATCGAAGTCGCGACGATGGCGAGCCTCGTCGCGGCGCTGTGGTTGTTGTCGAAGGGGGGCGTGCTGTGGGCGTCCGCGGCGATCGGCGTGGCGGCGCTGGTGCAGTGGGTGCTGACGGTGCAGGCCTGCCGCATCGATGGGTTGCGCCTGCGCGGACTGAGCCCCGCGTTGCTGCGCATCGCGTCGGCGAGCGTGGCGATGGCACTCGCGGTGCTGGCGTGTCGCTGGGCACTGGGGCCCGCGATCGGCGCGCCGTGGCGACTGGCCACCGAAGTATTGGTCGGCGTGGTTGTGTATGGTGTAGGCCTGTGGGGATTCGCGCGCGACCTGGTCGGGGACGCGCTGGCAGGTATCGGGGTGTCCCGTTCGCGGATCCCGGGAATACGGACGCGGCAAGGGGAAGGCACGTCATGATCGAGTTCAACGCCATCGCGCTGTTGCGCCGTCGCGCGGCGACCAGCTGCCTGTTGGCGCTTGCGGAAAACCAGCGCTTCCTGGAGATGCGCGAAGCCGACAAGGCGCGGTTGGTCCAGGCTTATCGCGCCAACGGCATGTCGGGAAAGCCAGAGCGCCTGCAGCGCCGCTACGACCACGGCATGCGCTGCTTCGCCATCGAGGAAGGCGAGCAGCTCGTCGCATGGTTCTGGGCGCTGCACGGCGTGCCGCGCTACATGGACGAATTCGCCTGGCAGGTTCCCCTGAACGAGACCCAGGTATGGCTACGCGACGCCTTCGTCGTGCCCGAGCGGCGCGGCCGCCGCCTGTTGCTGGCGATGATGGGCGCGGGCATGACGGTGGAGTCCACACCGATGGAATACTTCTCCGACGTGAGCGTGTCCAACCGGCCGTCGTTGCGTGCGCATGCGGCCATGGGCTTCAGCCGATTCGCCACCGTGCGCAGCCTGCGCCTGGGTCGTGGACGGCTCTGGCGCAGCCTGCCGCCCGAAGGCCTGCCGACACCGGCGCAGCTCCGGCCGGGGCAGTCGCATTTGAGCATGTCGGCCGAAGAGATCGCCTGGCACCACGCGCAGATCGCCTGATCCGCGCGCCTCAGTCGTCGTGCCCCAGCCGATAGGCGAGCGGCCGCAACGGTCTCGCGCCGGCCATTGCGATGCGGTGCAGGCGACCCACGTGCAGGATGCCCGATACCATCGGCTGCCGGTCCGGCAACAAATCGGCCATGTAGGACGTTTCATGCGCCTGGCTGTCGAATAGCGCGAGCTCCGGCCATCGCTGGTCCAGTGCCTGCAGCAGGTGCCACTCGTTGAGCTTGCCCGGGCTGCTCGTCGCAAACGCAGGGTCCCACCCGGTCTTGAATCCGCTCAGTCCGCCGCCCAGGTGGAGGTTGCTGCTGCTCGCTACCACCTGGTCGCCGCACAGCGTTTCCACGAACACCATGCCGCCACTGCTGGCCAGTCGCGGCACCAGTTCAAGAAAGAACGTGCGCTCGCCCTCCGAGGCCAACATCGAGCTTCCTCGCTCGCCCTTCCAGCCTGCATCTTCCAGCGTCAGGTGCCGCATCGCCGCGGCCGCGTCCGCCTCCGCGCCCTGCAGGATGCGCAGGCTGACGTCGCCGCGTTCCTGCAAGCGACGCAGTCGCCGGCGCAGGTCCTTGGCGGTGGCGGCACGGACGCGCGCCGCCGCTGGCACGTCGTCGGGGTGGCGCCGCAGCACGGGCCGCTGCGAGAGCGCGGTCTGCGACCATGCGAGGTCCGCCTGGTCGCGCAACGCGGCCCACAGTTCGCCGTCGCCGGCGACGTTGTGCCAGACGATCGCGCGGTCGCGCAGGGTGCCCTCGCGCATGCGTGCAGCGATGGCGCCCGCGACCTCGATGGCCTCGCCAGGCAGGTGCAGCACACCGGACTGGAAGGCGTGCTGGTGCCGGTAGGCACGCCAGTGCGGCACCGGCACGAACAGGTTGGGCGCGCGGCGCTGCAGACAGGTGAGACCGAGCAGGGCATCGTCGCGCTCCACCGTGAGGACGACCGGTGGCGCATCGGGAGTCAGCCAGCGCGCGGCGGCGAGCACGAAGCCCGGATGCAGGAACGGCACCGATGCAGCGGAAGACTTCGCCAGTCTTTCCCACGCGCGCAGATCGTCGTTGGACAGGTCATCCAGCGGGCGCAAGCGCGTGCGCAAGCTCACGGCACGATCTCCTCGCCGCGCCGACGACGGTAGAGGTCGACGATGCGCGCACGCCAGCCGACCCGGTCCACCGACAGCCAGCCCATGCGGCCTTCGGCCATCGCCAGCGCCCGCTTGTAATCGACGTGGCCGGCCATCAGCTCGTAACGGTCGAAGCCGTTGCCGAGGAATTCGTTGATGGCGCTGGCGAGCAGCAGCAGGCCTGGACTACCGGCCTGGCCCACCTGCCGGTAGTCGATACCGGCCTGGTAGAAGCAGCTCGTGCCGCGCCAGACCAGGTGGTAGAGATAGCCCACGGTCGCCTCGCCGGCCTCGAGCCGCATCAGGTGCACGCCGGCGTCCGAGGTGGAGGCGGCGATCAGTGCGCGGTGGAACGCGATGACGCGCGGATCGCCGAAGGCACCCTGGTCGCCGGTGTCTTCATCCCAATGCGCCTGGTGCAGTCGCGCGAGCTCATCGAAGAAGGCGAGCCGGTCCTGCAGCGTCACCGCCGTGCTGCAGGCGAGCGGGCCGAACTGGTCGGCCAGTTTGCGTGCGGTGCGGCGCAGGCGCGCACGCGTGCTGCTGCCGGGCACCGTGCTCACGTAATCCTGCTGGGTCAGCCGCAGGCTCGCCAGGTCCACGTAGGGCGTAGGCCGCGCCATCATCTGCAGGCGCAGCTGCGGCGAACGAAGGCGTTCCAGCGGAATGCCATCCATGTCCAGGCCCGGAAGGTACAGGGTCAGCCAGTGCCGTTCGCGGTGCTCGAAGTGCGCCACGCATGCGGCGAGCACGTCATGCTCGCAGCCATCGAGCGAGAGCACGCCGTTGAATTCGACGGTGATGCTGTCGGCGACGCGTTCGCCCACCTGGTGCAGGCGGACATGCTTGAGGCCGAGCGCGAACCACCGGCGTTGCTCGACCACGATGCCCATGCCGACGCATTCGCCGTCCAACCACACGGACATCAGACGCGCACGCGGCAAGGGGCACAGCGTGCGCAGCCAGGTGCCTATCCAGATCCAACTCAGGAAGAAACTGCCGCGACTGCGCACTTCAAGCGCACGCCAGCGGGTTTCCAGCACATCCATGTCCGGCAGCCGCTCGACGCGCACGTCGTAACGTGCGGTCGGCGCGCCGTCATCAACCGAACGTCGCATCCAGCCCTTTCTCCACGCCGGTTCGCGGCGTCCAGCCCAGCTCCGAACGCGCGGCGGTGGTGTCGAAGTTGGCGAGCGGGCGCAGCGAGCGCACGCGGTAGCGCGTCAGCGGAACGTCGCGGCGCAGGACCTTGCCCAGTTGCTCCACGCCGAAGCCGAGCAGCATGAACGTCCAGCGCGGAACGCGCACCACCTTCACTTCGCTGCCGAGCTTGCGGCGGCAACGCGCCAAATAATCCTGCTGGGTCACCGGCGAGGTGTCCACCACGTTGAACACGCGCTGCGTCGGCAGTGGTGCTTCTGCCGCGCAGATCAGCGCATCCACCACGTCGTCCACGTAGACCAGCGGCAGCGCCACCGCGCCATTGCCGACGGCGACCCAGCGGCCGGCGAGGCCGATCACGCCATTCGGCGTGACCTTCTCCGCGCCGGGACCGAAGATCTGGCCGGGCCGCACGATGACGGCGGGCAGGCCGTGCTGCGCGATGGCATCCAGCACCCTGCGTTCGGCCGAGAGCTTGGTCTGGGTGTAGGCGCCGCGCCATTCCGGATGCGGTTCCAGCGGCGAGGATTCGGTCATCACCGCGGCCGGATCGCGACCGGCGTGGTCGAACACGCTCATCGAACTGACGTAGACCAGGCGCGCGGTCGATTCGGCCACGCACGCCTCGATCATGTTGCGCGTGCCCCAGACGGTGCCCGCCTCGAAATCGCGCGGGCCGCCGCGCATCGCCGCGCCCACGTGATAGACCAGCGGCACGCCGCGTACCGCATGGCGGACGATGCGTGGATCGCCCAGGTCGCCCACGACCGTCTGGACGCCGGCATCGGCGCTATAGGCCGCCACGGGCCTGCGCACCAGCACGCGCACGGTCTTGCCCTGTTCGCGCAGGCGCGCCACCACGCGCTTGCCGAGGAAGCCCGCGGCACCGGTCACCAGGGCGTCGGCGGGCGGCAGGTCGACGTAGCGCGATTCCAGCAGCGCGATACGTTCGGCATCCGGCGCGGCGCAAGCCGGCTCCAGCAAGCGCGCGATGCGCAGTGCGTCGTCACCGGTGAAGGGCGGTGTGGCGTTGTCACGGGCGGCGCGCGCGAATTCGACGGCGCCGCGGCGGATGCCCGGAGACGGCTTGAGCATGCCCGTGGCGAAACGCACCACGTTCCACGGTACCCGGAAGACATCCTTGACCGCGCTGAAGAGCGCGTTGGCGACGATGCCGATGAACTTCGGTCCCGGCAGGACGCGGTGGATGCGGCAGGTCTGCAGGAAGCGGTCGACTTCGATCGTGCCGCGGGTGCCGCGCACGAAGACGCGGTTCTCCATCGGGCGCGCATTCCACGACAGCAGCAGCCGGCCCACGCCATCGCGCGCCTGGACATGTGCCTGCCATTCGTCGAAGTGCAGGTTCGGATCGGTGCCGCGTGCTTGGTAGTCCACGCGCAGGTCCTGCACCGGGCCGAGGAAGGCTTCGATGGTGTAGAGGCCGTGCACGCCGAGGTCGCGGAACGGGTAGGAGCCCTGCGTGACCGAACCCGGCAACGGGCCGCCCGCATAGGGGGGGTACTCCGAATTTCGCACGATCTCCACCGAGACGACGTCGCCAATGCGTCCGTCGCGGACCGCCTGCACGGCCTGCATCAGCACCGGATCGAACAGGTCGGAGTGGTTGACGCCCAACTGTACTTTGCGCGTGCGCGCGGCGGCGATCATGGCTTCGCAATCGGCGACCGTGTCGGCCATCGGCTTCTCGACGAGCACGTGGCAACCCATCTCCATCGCCTGCAGCGCGATGGCGGCGTGGAAGGCCGGTGGCGTGAGGACGTACACGGCCTGCGGGAGAAGGTCGGCAAGGTCGTCCAGGCGGGCGGCCACGCGCTTCACGCCGAAACGGTCGGCGAGCGCCTGCGCGGCGGGCAGCTGCGGATCGCAGATGCCGACCACGTCGACGAAGTCCAGTTGCTTGAGCGCGGCCAGGTGATGGGTGGCGACGTAGCCGGCGCCGACGAGGGCGACGCGGAGGCGGGTGGAAGCGGGTTGGGTCATGGGGAAAGGGTCATCATGGAATAGGGTGTCATCGGCCATCGAGCGCGCGCGCGACCGTGGCTAGCACGTCGTCGACGCGGCGGTCCCAGGTCTGTGCGGCGACGGCGGCCACGCGGGCCTCGGCGGCGGCGGCGCTGTCGTCGGCCAGGGCCTGATCGAGCGCAGCGAGGAAGCCCTCGCGATCTTCGGCGATGCGGACCCACTGCGCGAACTTCGCGATCTCGGGGTTGTATGTGCTCACCACCGGTTTGCCGGTGGCCAGGTATTCGCGCAGCTTCAACGGATTGGCGTTGGCGACCTGGCGGTTCATCCGGTACGGGATGATCGCGGCGTCGAAGGCCTTCGCCCACGTCGGTAGCGTGGCATAGGGTTGCGGCCCGGCGAGCCGCACGTTCGGCAGCGCGCGCAGCGCCGATACGTCGGCTGCCGCGTGGCCCACCAGCAGGAAGCTCCATTGCGGCCTTGCTTGCGCCAGCCAGGCGATCAGTTCGATGTCGATCCATTCGTGCAGCGAACCGATGTAGCCGATCACCGGACCGCTCAACCCGCGCGCGCCCTCGGCGATCGGGGTTTCCGGCGCGCGCGCCGTCAGGAACAGGTCCAGGTCCACGCCGTGCGGCGCATAGGTGGTGGTCGGGTTGATCGCCTGCTTGATGGGCAGCAACGCGGGCGGCGCGACGAACAACTGGTCGGCTTCACGGCTCAGTGCCTCGTCGCGGCGACCGATCAGGTCGGCGTCCACGCCAGGATGCGCGGCATAGTCGTCGATGCAGTAGTACACGCAGAAATCCTCGCCCAGCCGATGGGCGAGGAACCCCGGGTGCGGTACCACGAACCAGGAGAGGTAGCGGTCGATGCCGGTCTTGCGGACCGCACGGCGCACGGCCCAACGGCTGAACACGCGATTGAAGGCGTCGACGCCGGGAATGCGGCGGAACGGCAGCTGCGGGACCGTGCAGTGCCACAAGCCCTCGCGCACCTGCACGGGCGGCTTGAGCGCGGCCGTCAGCTTGCGCCATGCGCGCTTGAGGTCGCGTCCCGAGGTGGTGGGTGCGCGCATGCCGGGCGAATCCACGTAGAGCACGGGCATCCGTTGCGCCAGGCGGGTCGCGACGTGGTGGCTGCTGGTACGGTTCTCCGCGTTCCAGTCGTTGCCGAAGTACACCACGCCCCGCCCCCGCAGGGCGGCCGAGGGGTCACTCATCGCGCCACCAGGCGATCAGCCAGGCGGTGCCGCCATGGTGGATCCAGGTTTTCTGCAGGCCGGGGATGGCCTCCACGTGCGGTCCCACACGGCCGCAGGCCGGCGCGAAGAACGTCACCAGGCCGCAACGGCCCAGGTGGCGCATGCGGGCGATGGTCGCGGCGGGGTCGCTGAGGTAATAGAGCACTTCGCAGGCGGTGACCAGGTCGAAGCGATGGCGTTCTTCGCCCCACGGTTGCTGGAACAGGTCGGCGGCGGCGAAGTGGGCCTGGGGCAAGCGAACGCGCGCGCGCTCGATCGCGGCGGGGCTGACGTCGAGCCCGTATTGTTCGTCGCTGAGCTTGGCCAGGTACTGCGTCTGGTGGCCTTCACCGCAGCCGATCTCCAGCACGGAGCCGACGCGGCCGAACGCCTGCTCGATCACCCGGTTGGTCGCCTCGAAGCGCGCACGCTCCATCGGCGACTCCATGTTCCAGGGGTCCGGCATGCGATACGCCAGTTCCAGGCGTGCGTGGTTGTCGTTGCCGCCCACGCCACGCAGGGCGTACTTCATCCACAGGCGGCGCTGGGCCTTCCTCAGCAGTTTGGCGGTATCGCTCCACATGTCCCTGTCTCCTTCGCCGTCGTCGTTCAACCGCACGTGGCCGCGCCGTGCGGGCCTTCGCTCGCCTGGTGCGCAGAGTCCCGGCCTACCTCGAGCGGCTGCGCGGGCGCGCTGTACCAGCCAGTGACCTTGCCACACTCGAAATCGACCCAGGACGGCCCGTATTGCCAGCGCGCGGCGTGTTCGGTGGTCGGCTCGCCCAGGATCCGTCGCGCCTGGTCGAGGTCCATGCCCAGTTCGAGCTGCTTCGGCGAACGCGGCTGCCACGCGGCGGACGCGCTGTCGCCGGGGGCGCCTGGATCCAGGGTTGGAATCGAGGTGCGGTTCGCACCCAGCCAGTAGAGCAGGGCTGCCAGCAAGGCGCCAAGCAACAGGTATCGGCGGCGCGAACGCGGCGGTTCGAAGCCATCGTCTTCCACCGGCATCGCGGGCGCTATCCGCTCCAGGCGCGGCGCCTGCGGACGCTGCGGCGTGGTTGGGGCGCCCGGCAGGCGGCCGTGCACGCGGTGGAATTCCATCGCCGATTCGTACAGGCGATTCAGTCGCTGCAGGCGCGGCAGGTCGGCAGCCTGGCCCTGCGTGTCGGGGTGGAGCAAGGCCACGCGCCGACGATAGGCCTGCTTGAAGGCGGCCATGCCGCATTCGGCATTCAGCCCCAACTCTTCGTACATGCTGACGAAGTCGGTATCGTCCGACATCAGTACCGCGCCCCTGTATCGCTGCTCACGCCGTAGCGGCGCATGATTTCTGCTTTCCCCATTCATACGTGATCCGGGGGGCGATCCGGCCAGCCCGTGGACTGGCCGCTGAGAGGTGCTTTCTGCGTATTCAGGAGCACAGGCAAGGTTGCCGAAACTGCGGAAGATGATGACCAGGGGATCATCGATAAGCGTGGCCGCGCGCGTCGGGCGCCGGCAGTTGCTGGCCCGATGGTGCCATCGGCTGGGCGCGCTGCCGTTCCTGCAGCGGGTGCGGCCGAAGGCGCACGGCGAGCTGCGCGTGCTGGCCTACCACCGGGTACTGGAATCGCAGGACCCGCAGGGCTTCAGCTTCGATCCGGAGCTCATCAGCGCGTCGGCGGAGGATTTCCGCCAGCAGATGCAGCACCTGAAGACGCATTTCGTGCCCATGCGCTTCGATCAGGTCGTCGACCTGATCGAGCAGGGCAAGCCGCTGCCCGAAGGCGCAGCGCTGGTGACCTTCGACGACGGCTACGACGACAACTACCGCATCGCCTTCCCGATCCTGCGCGAGCTGGGCATGTCGGCGATGTTCTTCGTATCCACCGGCCACATCGATTCGGGCCGGCCTTACGCCTACGACTGGCTGGTCCACATGCTGTGCTCGGCGCCGGCCGGCACCCGCGTGCACGTGCCTGAGCTGGACGTGGACTGGACGGTCGAAGCAGACCTGCCCGACCGCCGCCGCCAGGCCGCCGACCTGCTGTACCGCGTGAAGCTGCTGGATGACGACGGCCAGGCGGCGCTCGTCGCGCGCCTGGAATCGGACTGGGGCATCCCGCGTGCGGCCGGGCACCCGGACTGCAAGCCCATGACCTGGGACCAACTGCGCGAAATGCAGCGCGGTGGCATGGAGATCGGCTCGCATGGCGTGGACCACCGCATGCTGGCCAAGCTGCCGCTGGAACGGATGGTGGCCGAGGTGCAGGGCTCCAAGGACGCGCTGGAGCGCGAGCTGGGCGTACCCGTGCAGGTCATCTCCTATCCGGTGGGTGGCCCGGATGCGTTCAACCACGACACCGTCGAAGCCGTGCGTTCGGCCGGGTTCCGCCTGGCCTGCAGCTACGTGGCCGGCATCGGTCGGCTCGGGCCGCGCACCCAGTTCTCGCTTCCCCGGCTTCCGGTGGAGCGCCACATGGACATGCCATGGTTCAAGGCCATGATGGCGATGCCGGAATTGTTTACCTACGCCTCGCGATTGCGCACAGGCTGAGGCACGGGAGCGACAGGGGATCATGTTCTTTTTCATGTTGTTGTACCTCGTCCTGGTGCTGATCAGGCCCCAGGACTACCCGGCGGTGGCCGAATCACCGGGTCCGCCGATGCAGTCGATCGCGCTGGTGCTGGCGGCCGGGCTGTTCCTGTTCTCGCAGCGCAAGTCGTTCAATCAGCCGCAATTCCTGCTGATCCCGATCTTCCTGTTCATCGCCATGGTGTCCAAGGTGGTGAACGGCTGGGCGGGCGGCGCGCTGTTCGTCTTCTTCGTCTTCGCGCCGGTACTGCTGGCCTACGTACTGCTGGCCAACACGGTGGACACGCGTGCGCGCATGCAGGCGGTCATGGGCGTGTTCGTCATCTGCGCTTCGGTGCTGGCGGTGCACGGTATCGACCAGGCCAGCACCGGCATCGGCTGGACCGGCGTCGAGCTCTCGCAGGGCACGCGCATCCAGTACGTGGGCATCTTCAACGACCCCAACGACCTGGGCCTGCTGTTCGTGATGTGCCTGCCGATGGCGTTCTACCTGAGTACGCGCGGCGGCTGGCTGGGCCTGAAGCGGCTGTTCTGGTGGACCGCGATCGTGTTGCTGGTGTGGGGCTGCTACCTGACCAACTCGCGCGGCACGCTGCTGGCTTTGGTCGCCATGCTGGGCGTATACGTCTGGCGCACGCGTGGCATGTTCTGGGCGGCCCTGCTGGGCGCAGGCGCGCTGGGCGGACTGATGATGCTGCCCTCGCGCATGCAGGAAATGGACGTCTCCGAGGCTTCGGCGATGGGCCGCGTGGAATCCTGGTACGAAGGCATCCAGATGTTCATCGGCAGCCCGGTGTTCGGCATCGGCGCGGGCGGCTATTCGGACCTGCATGAACTGACCGCGCACAACTCGTTCGTGCTGGTGCTGGCCGAGACCGGCATCGTCGGCTTCACCGTCTGGCTGGCGATCGTCGGGTACTGCTTCCGGATGATGATGGCCATCGTCAACCGCAACGACGACATCATCGACGACGTGCCGATGGACGTGCCCGACGAGGTGGCGCTGAAAGAGTGGCGCACCGATAAGGCCTTGACTCTGTGCATGCTGATCTCGCTGGTCGGCTTCTTCACGGCGGCATTCTTCCTGAGCCGCAGCTACGTGGTGATCCTGTACCTGCTGGTGGCGATGGTCGTCGGCCACTACACCCGCATGCGCAATACCTATCCCAGTCTTCCGGTCTTCTCCCTGGAGAAGGACATCATCCGTTGGCCCGCCTACGCCGTAATCGGCGTTATCGGTCTTTATGTGACCGTCAAGGTCCTGTTGGCGATGGCATGAACGAGCGCTCGCGCACACTCAGCAATACCCTGTTCTCCTCGGTGGGCATGTACACCGAGTACGTGCTCGGCATGCTCACGTCCATCATCATCGCCCGTCACCTGGGCCCGGACGGATTCGGTACCTACAGCTTGGTCATCTGGCTGGTCGCGATGGGCGTGGCGACGACCAATTCGGGCACGGCCAGCGCGGCGATCAAGTTTGTCGCCGAACTGCGGGGCGCGGGGCACTTGGAGCAGATCCCCTACGTCCTGAGCTACCTGCGGAAAGCGCAGCGGGTGTTCATGCTGTTCGTGCTGTTGGCGGGCGCCGCGTTGTTCATCTTCGCCGGCGACCATGTCGCCCCGGGCATGAACCACACGCTGCTGCTCGGCTTCCTGATCGTGGGCGTGGCGCTGCGTTCGTCGTACATGTTCAACATCGGCGTGGCGAAGGGATTCGAGAACTTCCGCGCGACGGCGATCGTGGCGCTTGTCTCGACGCCGATCAATCTGTTGCTGGTGATCGCGGCATGGCAGTTGGACGCCCCCGTCGAGTGGCTGCTGGCGGTGTTCTCGTTGTCGGGCATCGTCTTCTATGTCATGTCGCTGCGGCAGATCCGCCCGTTGCTGCCGCCGCGCCAGCCCGGCGTGGTGTTGCCGCCGGCGCTGCGCGCCCGGATCAGCCACCACATGCGCTGGACCGCGCTGACCGTGTCGGTCAGCTTCCTCGTGGCCAGCGAGGTGGAGGTGATGTTCCTCAACCTGTACGCGGACAGCCACGATGCCGGCCAGTTCAAGGTGGCCTACCAGCTCGCGGTGGGCGCGGCGGCCCTGGTGCCGGGCGTGTTCGGCGCGCTGCTGCTGCCGATGATGGCCAATGCCCTGAGCCAGGGCCGTGAGGTCGCGGCGCGGCGCTTCGTCGGCACCACGCATTACCTGTCGCTGCTGGCCGTGCCGCTGATGGCGTTCGGCCTCGTGTTCGGCGATGACGTCATCCATCTGTTGTACGGGCGCGAGTACTGGGCGGCCGGACCGCTGTTCTCCGCATGCCTGTTCGCCACCTGCATGACGACGATGGCGCAAGGCGCGTCCAGCCTGCTGGTCAGTGCGGACAGGCAGCGCAGCATCCTGGTGCTCGCGATCACCAGCGGCACGCTCAAGCTGACGCTGGCCGCCGTGCTGATCGCGCATTACGCGCTGGTAGGTGCCGTGGCCGCGTACCTGACCGTGGCGGCGGTGAACGCCACGCTGTACATCTCCCTCGCGATCAAGGTGAGCCATGCGCGGCCGGCCTGGGGTGCGCTGGGGCGCGTGCTGCTGGCAGGCGCGCTGGCCGCGGCGCTGGCATGGCCGTTGCGTGGGCACCTGGTGCCATGGGCGGCGGTGCTGCTGGGCGGCGTGCTGCTGGTGCTTTCGTATGCATTGTTCACGCTGCTGTTGCGCTGCTGGACGCGCGACGACATCGAACATCTCCAGCAACTGCACCGGCGATTCGCCGCGGGTCGCCCGCGCGCCGGTGCGCGGCTGCTGGCCTGGGCGCACGATCGAGCAGGGGAGGGGATCTCATGACAGGTCTTTACGAACCGCTTTTCCGCCATGTGCTGTTCCCGGCCTATGAGTCGGGCCTGCGCGGACGCAAGACGCTGTCCTACTTGCGCGAGTACGAGCGCCAGCAATGGCTGGAGCCCGAGCAGATCGACGCGCTCCAGTGGCAGAAGCTGCAGCAGCTGATCCGTCACTGTTGGGACCAGGTGCCCTATTACCGGGAAACGTGGAGCGCGCTGGGTATCTCGGCGCCGGATGACATCCGCGACCTCGCGCACTTCGCCCGCCTGCCGGTACTCGACAAGCCAACGATCCGTGCCAACTTCGATCGTCTCATCGCCGATCCGTACAGGCAGGACCTGCTCTACAAGACCACCGGCGGTTCGACCGGCGAGCCGCTGAAGTTCGGGTACACGCGCGAGAGCTACGAGCGTCGCGTCGCGGTCATGTGGCGCGGCTACGGTTGGGCGGGTGCGCGCCTGGGCCAACGCACGTTGTACCTGTGGGGTACGCCTATCGGCGCACAGAAGCGCAAGGACCGGCTCTACCACAGCGCCTTCAACCGCTGCATGCTGAATGCGTTCGAGATGGACCGCGCGCGCATGGCCGAGTACGCCGACGCGATCGATCGCTTCCGTCCGGAGACCATCGTGTCCTATGTCGCGCCGATCGTGGAAATGGCGGATTGGCTGATCGCCAGTGGTCGACGCGTGCACGCGCCGGTACGCATCCTGGGCGCGGCGGAGGCGTTGCACGCATCGCAGAAGCAACGCATCGAGCAGGCCTTCGGTGCGCCGGCCTACAACACCTATGGCTGCCGCGAGTTCATGCTGATCGCGGCGGAGTGCGAGCATCGAGACGGTCTGCACGTGAACGCCGACCACCTGGTGGTGGAGCTGGGCCACGGCGACGGCGCCGTCGCGGACGGTCCGCGTGAGCTGGTCGTGAGCGACTTGCACAATTACGGCATGCCGCTGTTGCGCTACGTCAACGGCGACCTGGCCACGCCGGGCCACGGGCGCTGTGCCTGCGGGCGCGGATTGCCGCGGCTGGCCAGCGTGGATGGGCGCAAGCTGGACGCGCTGCGCACGCCGGATGGGCGGTTCGTGCCGGGCGAGTACATCGTCTACGCCTTCCTGGCCGCGACCGGCGTGCGTCGTTACCAGGTGGTGCAGAAGCAGTTGGATGCCTTCGAGATCCTGATCGTGCGCGACGAAGGCTTCGATCCGTCGGTGATCGAACTCGTGCGGCGCGAACTGGTCAAGGTAGTGGGCGACAGCGTTGCCCTGGATTTCCGCTTCACGGACGAAATTCCGCTGACGCCGACCGGCAAGCAGCGTGTCACCGTGTCTGAACTAAGGGGTTAGGGCTAGCGTGGAGATCGTGCATTTCGTCGAGAACCTGGATCGTGGTGGCCTGGAGCGCACCGTGGTGGACCTGATCGCCAGTCAGCGCGAAGCGGGGCACCAGTGCCGGGTGATCTGCCTCTTCAAATTGGGCTTGCTGGCCAAGGAGTTGCTCGCCAGCGGCGTGCGCGTGGATGCTTGCGGCAAGCGGCCCGGGATGGATCTGCATGCGCTGCGGCGCGCCCGCGCGCTGATCCGGCAGTCACCGGGCGCCGTGCTCCACACCCATAACGCGATGGCGCACTACTACGCCGTCATCGCATCGTTGGGCCTGCCTTTGAAGTGCCGCATCAACACGCGCCACGGCATGGGTGGGCGGGTGCGCAGTGGACGCCAGGAATGGCTGTACCGCCTGAGCATGCGTTTCACCGACTACGCCGTCGCTGTTTGCGAAGCGGCGCGCGAGCGCTTCGCGGCCGAGGGCGTTCGACCGCGGCGTGGCCTGCTGTCGGTGCCGAACGGGATCCGTCTGGAGCGATTCAAGCCCGCCGACACGGCGGGGCGCCAGGCGCTGGCCACTGAGCTGGGGTGGCCGGTTGGCAGCCGCGTCATCGGCACCGTCGGACGGCTTCAGCCGGTGAAGGACCACGCGCTGCTGTTGCGCGCGTTCGCCAAGGTCCGCATGCAGGTGCCGGAAGCGGTGCTCGCCATCGTCGGCGACGGACCGCTGCGCGGTGCGCTGGAAGCGCAGGCCGAGCAGGCGGGGCTGTCGGATGCGGTCCGGTTCCTGGGCGACCGCCACGATGTGCCTCGGCTGTTGACGGGCATGGACGTGTTCGCGCTCTCGTCGGCCAGCGAAGGCTATTCGATCGCGCTGCTGGAGGCGTGCGCGGCCGGATTGCCGATCGTGGCCACCGATGTGGGCGGCAACCGCGAGATCGTCCGCGACGGCGTCAATGGCCGGCTTGTGCCGGCCGCCGACGTGGCCGCCCTCGCGACGGCGCTGATCGCGCTGCTGCGCGGAGGCGACGAGGCGGGCAGGATGGGGCGCGCGGGCCAGGCCTGGGCGCAGGCCGAGGCCTCGTTCCGGACCATGGCGGAGCGGTACCATGGCCTCTACGATTCGCAGGATTGCGATTCGTGCACCATGGCCGTACAGGGACGCCTGTCGTGAGCCGTCCTTCTCCCCCCAGCGCATCACCATGAATCCACGTCCGCGACGACTCAAACTGCTGCGCTTCCTGCCCAATGGCTGGCTGGCGACGGCGGGCCCTGCGCGGGACGGACGCACGCTGTACCTGACCTTCGACGACGGTCCGCACCCGGAGTTCACGCCCGAGCTGCTGGACCTGCTGGCCGAGCACGATGCCAAGGCCAGCTTCTTCCTCATCGGGCGCGAGGCGGAGCGCCATTCCGACCTGGCCCGTAGGATTGCCGCCGAAGGCCACACGCTGGGGAACCACTCTTACTCGCATCCGATCTTCGATTCGCTGACGCTCGCGCAGCAACTCGAAGAGATCGATCGCACCGAGCGCGTGCTTCAAGGCATCGATGGCCGCGTTCGGCACGCGTTCCGCCCCCCGCGCGGCGTGCTGACGTTGCCCATGCTGGCGAAGCTCGCCAGCCGCAGGCATCGGATCGACTACTGGTCCTACGACAGCCTCGACTACAGCCGGCGGCCCGTCCCGGACCTGCTCGAAACGATCCAACGGCACCCGCCTCGCGCGGGGGACATCGTGCTGATGCACGACGACAGCGCGCATTCGCTGGCACTGCTGCGCCAACTGATCCCTGCCTGGAAGGCGCAAGGATTCGAACTGCGCGCGCTACCGCATCTCCACTGATCCCCGATGGCCGGTGTGCCGCCGTTGCCGCGTTTTCGATGGTGACGAAGGCGTGAGCGCACGCTGGAAAACCAAGGGGGACGCTTGAACATCCTGGTCTGGCTGGCGGTTCCGGTCGCGATTCTCGCGGTGGCCGCATTGGCCGTGTGGAAGCTGTTGCGTTCGCGCAACATGGAGATCTGGATCGGCAGCTACCTTCGCCGGCCGCGCGTGCCTGCGTCGGCGGGTCCTGTGCACGTGATGTTCTGCTTCGTCGACCACTTCGAGCCGATGTGGCATGGCGCCGACGAAGCCAAGCAGCGCGAGCGCGTCGATCGTTGGTGCCGAGACTACCGCACGCTGGCCGGTCGTCACCGCGACGCCGATGGGCGGCCGCCGCAGCACAGCTTCTTCTATCCCGAGGAAGAGTACGTTCCCGAGTATCTCGACAAGCTGTCGGCCCTGTGCAGCGATGGTTATGGCGAGATCGAGGTGCACCTGCACCACGACAACGACACCGAAGCGAACTTCAACGAAGGCATGGCCCGGTTCTGCCGCGTGCTGCACGAGCGACACGGCGCGCTGCCCCGCGACCCCGCTACCGGAGAACTGCGTTTCGGCTTCATCCACGGCAACTGGTGCCTGGACAATTCGCGTCCCGATGGACGGTGGTGCGGGCTGGACAACGAACTGATCCTGCTCCGCGACCTGGGCTGCTACGCCGATTTCACCCTGCCGTCGGCGCCGAGCGACACGCAGACGCGCACGATCAACAGCATCTACTACGCGACCGACGACGCGCATGCGCCCAAGTCGCACGACACCGGCGTGCCGGTGCGCGTCGGCGGCCAGGCCACCGGCGACCTGATGCTCATCCAGGGTCCGCTGGGCCTGAACTGGAAGGATCGCCGCATGGGCCTGGTGCCGCGCATCGAGAATGCCGACGTGCGCAAGGGACAGCCGCCTACGCCCGAACGCGTCGATGCCTGGATTGAGGCCGGTGTCCATGTCGAGGGCAAGCCGGAGTGGGTCTTCGTGAAGATCCATACCCACGGCACCCAGGAAGGCGATATCGACACCTTGCTGGGACCGCCGGTGGATGCGATGCACGACTACCTGGAGTCCGCCTACAACGACGGCCAGAAGTACGTGCTGCACTATGTCAGCGCGCGCGAGGCATACAACATCGTGAAGGCCGCCGAAGCCGGCATGCAAGGCAATCCCGGCGACTACCGCGACTACCACCTGCCGCCGCCGCGCGCATCGTGGGCCGGCGGTCGACAGGCGCAGGCGGCGGCATGAACGCCGCGGCGCCCGCGACGGACATCCGCATCCCGCTCGTCAGCGTGGTGATGCCGGTATACAACGCGGAAGCGACCATGGAGCGTTCGATCGAGTCGGTGCTCACGCAGAGCCATCGCGAGGTCGAACTGATCCTGGTCAACGATGGCTCGCGCGATGGCTCGGCCGCGATCATGGATGCCTACGCCAAGCGCGACGCCCGCGTGGTGGCCGTGCACCAGGCCAATGGCGGCGTCGCCGCGGCACGCAACCGCGGCTTGCAGGAGGCAACGGGCACCCATGTCGCCTTCCTGGACAGCGACGATTGGTGGGACCCGGACAAGCTCGCGCTGCAACTCGCGCACATGGCCCGCACCGGCGCCCGCGTCTGCTACACCGCCTATCAGCGGGTGGCCGAGGATGGCCGCGCGCTCACGATGGTGGTGCCGCCGGAGCGCGTCGACTATGCGGGCATGCTCTACAGCAACCGGATCGGCAACCTCACGGGCATCTACGTGCGCTCGCTCGGCGAGGTGGCCTTCCAGAAGATGGGGCACGAAGACTACGTGTTCTGGCTGGACCGGGTGCGCCGTGCCGGCCACGCCGAGCGCGTGCCGGAGGCGCGTCCATTGGCGTATTACCTGGTGCGTGGCGGCTCCGTGTCGGCGAACAAGCTGCGCGCGGCCGGGTGGCAATGGCGCATCTATCGCGAGACCGAGCAGCTGAACTGGCCGCGCTCCGCCTGGTGCATGCTGCACTACATGGCGCACGCGCTGCTCAAGCGAAGTCCCGTGTCGAGGCCCGCCTGATCATGGCACCGTCTTCCCCCGTGACGGCCGCCGATTACACGGTAGTGATCCCCGCCTTCAATGCTTCCGCCACGCTGGCGCATGCGCTGGACAGCGTGATGGCGCAGACCTTGCCCGCGCGCGAAGTGGTCGTGGTGGACGATGGATCGCCGGACCGCGCGGAGATCGCCAGGATCGTCGCCGGTTACGGCGGCCGCGTGGTCCTGCTGCAGCAGGAGAATGCTGGCCCTGCGGCCGCGCGCAACGCCGGGGTCCGTGCATCGGGCGGCGCGTGGATCGCGTTCCTGGATGCGGACGACAGTTGGCTGCCGCACAAGATGCAGGTGCAGTTGGCGCTCGCGGGAGAGGAAGATGTCGGCCTGCTGCATGGCGCCGCGCGCCTGGATCGATTGCTGCTGCCGGGAGAGATGGACTTCGATCTGCTGTGGCGAGCGAACCGCATCTGCACGTCGATGACGGTCGTGCGCAGGAGTGTCTTCGAACGCTTGGGCGGCTTCTTCGAGGCGCCGGAGCTGATCGGTGCCGAGGACTACAACCTGTGGCTGCGTATCGCGCACGCGGGCTGGCGCGTGCGCGCCTGTGAAGGACTGGTCGGCCACTACACGCCAGCCGAAGGCAGCCTGACGAGCAGGATCGAGCGCTGTGCGCTGGCGGAGATACGCAACGCGCGCGAACTCGGCGAATCGCTGGGGCTGCCGCGTCGCGATATCCGCTGGAAGCTGCGCGCGATCCGCACGGACTTCGCGCGCCACCTGATCCATGCACGCTGCCCCTCGCCGGCACGCCGGCTGCTGGTGCGCGCCTTGTTCGAGCGGCCGACGCTGGAGCGGATCGGCCTGATGTCGGTCAGCTACGTGCCGACACCTTTGCTCGACATGCGTCGCCGCCTGCGCAAGCGCGGGCGGCAGACGCTGTACGGCCTCTGAGGATCAGATCTCGCTCAGCTCCACCACATAACCGGTGGTGCCGCCTTGTACGTCGATGCGGAAACGAGCGCCGTCTTCCACGTACTTGCCGCTGCTGAAGTTGGAGTTGATCGTCGCGTTCGCCGGCTCGAGCACGCGCACGCGCAGGCGGCCGGCCGTCGCTTCACGGCTGTTCACCAGGGTGGGCGCGACCGGTACGTTCACCTGGAACGTCGCGGTGGTGCCGCTGGTGATGCTGAAGGTATCGCGCACGGTGAGGCGACGGTTGGCGAAGTTGAAGTTGCGCTGCCAGTTCGTCACCGCGTCGGCGTTGCAGAACGACGGCGTCAGGTTGGCGTCCGCGGTGAACGCGCCGCCGCTGCCTGGCGTGACCGTCATCGTCGATGCCTTCGTCGTGGATTCGCACTGACGCGCGACGGTGCCGTTGCGCACGAAGCGCACCAGGTTGTGCACGTCCGTACCCTGGTTGATGCCGCTATGGCTCCAGATGTTCGCGGTGACGGCCAGCCAGTCGCCGGAGAACAGGGTGAAGGAGCCCTGGTCCTGGTGGGCGTGGCTCTCGTTGTACGGGCCGGCGACGATCGCCACCCACATCGCGTCGCGCGTCCAGCCGGTACGGGCGAACAAGTGGCCGGCGCCGCGCGCGTGGTAGACCAGATCGGTCGGCACGGTCGCGGTGGTGCCGGCCGGCAGCAGGTCGTAGCGATAGTTGAAGCCAGACCCCATGCGCGCGATCGAGATGTTGTTCAGCCACCAGGTCGCCTGGTTCTGGATCACCGGGTTGGTGTTGACCGAACGCGCTTCCAGCACGAGACGGCGGTGGTAGTCGTACAGGTCCGGAACGGAGCTGCGCGCCTGGTCGCCGATGGGCGCGAAGCGGTCCATCGTCGGCACGGTCGCGTGGATCCAGTACGGGATGCTGTCCGATGCATGGCTACTGGCGTTGGCCAGATCGTAGCCGGTGGCATCGCGCCAGATGCGGTACAGCGAGAACAGGCGCATGTGCGAGGTGCCGTAGCCGGTGCCCTCGCTGCTGCCGCCGCCGGGCAGGCGTGCGAAGTAGGTCTGCATCGCCGCCAGCTTGTTGTCGCGCAGGAAGTTGAACCAGGTGCTGCTGCCGCTGGCCAGCGCCCAGTACATCGTGGCTTCGACGAAGCTGTAGTAGTAGTTGTTGCCGGGATTGGTCACCGACCAGCCCGACCACGGCTGGGCACGGCCGCCCCACTGGGCGCTGTTGTAGTTCCAGACGTTCCACACGGCCTGCTCGGCGTAGGCCGACCAGCGGGTGCGCTGGCTGGAGGTGATGCTGCCTGCGCAAGCGGTCATGGTCGACGCTACGTCGGCGATCATCGGGCCGACTTCCAGATAGGAGTCGCCGGCGACGGCGGGGCGGCCACCCCCAGCGATCGCCGATTCGGCAGCGGTGACCTGCTCTTCGACCATCTGGATGGCCAGGGTGCAGTACTTGGCTTCGGGCGAGAGCTGGTACATCAGCGCGGCCTCGGCGGCGCTGAAGCCGTAACCGCGGCTGCCGGCGACGGCCGAATCCACCCAACCCTTGAAGCGGGTGTAGGCGGCGGAGCTCTTGTCCACGGCAGGCACCGGCAGGGGCAGGTTGACCACGCGCGGGCGGGAGGAGTTGGAGCTGACCCGCCCACCGCTGCTCAGCACGGGGCTGGAGTCGGTACCGGTGGAGGGGGTGCTGCTGCCCAGGCTGCCGACCGATGGGGTCACGGCAACGCGTTCGCGTGCGCGGCGCGCCGCCTTGGCGGAAGAGGTGGTGCGGGTCCAGAAGCGGATGACGTTGTCGCGACCGGCGTCACGCAGGTCGGCAAAGTCGTCCTCGGCCTGGCTCCAGGCGTCGGAGGCGAGGGCCTGGGCGCGCTGGCCGAACAGGCCGCCAGCCGCGCTGGCAGCGGTCAGGGAGGTGAGTGCGGCGGCGCCGAGGAACAGGGCGACGGGGAGCCGGCGGGCGGTGCGGGGGGAAACGGGCGTGCGCGACAAGGGGGTTCTCCTGGCAAGAAAACCGCGCACGAAAGAATTGGAAGACGACAGCCCTGAGGCTGGTGGCTACCCGCTGCAGCGCCCCCTCGCTACATGCGATCCGCGCAACGGCGGGGCGGATCATAACGTGGGGCATTTTCCAAAACGGACGCCCTGGGTCACAGAAACGCGCGCCGGTTCAGCCGGCGGCAGGGGAGTTCACGGGAGTGTGATGGCCTGCCCGGTGCGCTCTGGGGCGCCGGGCAGGTCGGTAAAGGCCCTTATTTTTCGCTCAGTTCGACGGTATAGCCATCCTGGCCGCCGGCCACGTCCACCCGCCATCCCCGTCGGAATTCCTGGGGATCGTCGTCGCTCCAGGCATGCACGCGCAGGGTCGCGTTGGCCGGTTCAAGCACGCGGATGCGCAACCGGCCCGCCACGGCTTCGTTGCCCTGGACCACCGGACGCTCCGGTACGTTGACCTGGAAGATGGCGCGGGTACCCGCTCCCAACCGGAAGTCGTCGCGGACCAGCAGCTTGCGTCCGCCGAAGTCGATACGGCGCTGCCAGGACTGCAGGGCGGGGTTGTCGCGGTACACCGGGGTCAGGTCAGCGAGCGCCGTCACGCCGCCATCCGGGCGGGGAGTGACGGTCACCTTCGAACGGGAGCGGGTGGACTCGCACTGGTGTACGACGGTGTCGCCGCGCGGCGCGGCGCATTGCTGCGCATCGGCGTTTGCCCGTTCGAACCGCACCACGTTGTGCACGGGGGTGCCCTGCTGGATGCCGCTGTGGGTCCAGATGTTTTCGGTCACGGCCAGCCAGTCGCGCGCGAACAGAGTGAAGCCGCCCTGATCCTGGTGGGCATGGCTTTCGTTGTAGGGACCGGCGACGAAGGACATCCACATCGCGTCCTTGCCCCAGTCGCTGCGCGCGAACAGGTGGCCGGCGCCTTCCGCGTAGTAGACCAATGCCTTGGGTGCCTCGTTCGATTCGCCGGCGGCCAGGAGGTCATAGCGCGAATTGAATCCCTGGCTCATCCGCGGCACCGAGATGTTGCGCAACCACCAGGACGAGAGCGCCAGCGCATCGGCGTCCGTGGTCAGCTGGCGCGCTTCCAGCACTAGGCGACGGTGGTAGTCGAACAACTCCGGCACCGAACTGCGCGCCTGGTCGCCGATGGGAGCGAAGCGGTCCAGCGTGGGCACCGTGGCGTGCACCCAGTAGGGGATGCTGTCGCGCGCATGCGTGTTCGCCGCGGCCAGGTCTTCGCCCGTGCTGTCCTTCCACAGGCGGTAGAGACCGAACAGGCGCATTTGCGCGGCGCCGTAACCGGTGCCCTCGCGACTGCCGCCGCCCGGCAGGTCGGCGTAGTAGGCCTTCAACGGCGGCAGGCGCCGCTGCCGCAGTTCTTCCATCCAGGTCGGGCTGCCGCTCACCAGCGCCCAGTACATGGTGGCTTCGATGAAGCTGAAGTAGTAGTTGTTGCCCGGGTTGTCGATCGACCAGCCCGTCCACGCGTGGGTGCGCCCGCCCCATTGCGCGCGCGCCGGGTTCCAGACGTTCCAGACGGCCTGCTCGGCGAGAGCGGACCAGCGCTGTTGCTGGGCGGGAGCGATGTCGGGCCGGCATGCATGCAGCGTCATCGCCAGATCGGCGATCCGGGGTCCGACCTCGAGATAGGAGTCGCCCGCGATGGCCGGACGTCCGCCCGAAGCGATGGCGCTTTCGGCCTCGCTCACTTCTTGCTCGACCATGCGGATGGCCAGCTTGCAATACTTGTCACCGCCGCCCGACAACGCCATCAAGGCGGCGTCGCTGGCAGAGAATGCATAGCCAGGACTGCCGGACACGGCGCTGTCGACCCAGCTGCGGAAGCGGCCGAAGGCGGGCGATCGCCGGTCCACGGATGATAGATCGATTTTCAACTGGTCCACGCCGGTCGCCACGGCCGGGGCCGTGACAGGCGCTGCGGTGGGCGGCGGGGCCGCGACGGCCCGCTCGGCGGACTGTGGCGTGCTTTCGGGCGCATCCGCGGCGCCGCAATGGCCGATCGCGGCGGCCACCAGGGCGAACCCGAGCAGGATCGCGCTGGGAATGCCATGGGTTTTCAGCTTGGAAGGCGAGGCGCGCATGCCGGTGCCCTCAACGGTTGGAGTAAGCGACGCTCAGGTAGACGATGTTCTGTGCGACGTCCTGGTTCAGGTCGGTGCTCTCGCGCTTGTAGCGCTCTGCGTGCAACCGCACCGCCCAGCGACGTACCCACTGGTATTCCAGGCTGGCACCGACCCGCGTCGTCTTGTCCTCGCGCCCGAGCTGGGTGTAGTCCAGGCGTTCCCAGGTGGCGTAAGTGCCCAGCGAGAGCCCGCGCCGCATCAGCCAGTGCAGGTCGAACCGTGAGCCGCGCGTCTTCTGGTCGAACTCGTCCGAATCGACGTAGTCGCGCTTCTGCACGAACGGCGTCAGCGACAGGTTCAAGCGCGTGCCGGTGTAGCTGTAGCCGAGGTCCAGGCTGCGGACCTCGTAGGGGGATGCGTTCACCACCGCGTCGCCGGTCAGGACGTTGACCGGCACGGTGGATTCGGACTGGATGCCGGCCAGTGCATCGGTTGCGGTGTCGGAGAACTGGCTCGACACCACGGCGGTCAGCTGGCTGTGCGGCGACAGCGTCCATTCGGCGTCGGCGCGCAGCAGCGGTTCGGAGCGCGATTCGCCCTGGCGGTAATCGATGCGCGAATAGCCCAGGTCCGCGCCCAACCGGAAATTCGCCAGTTCGCGGACGTAACGGCCGTAGAGGTCGTAGCGGTTGTAGTCGCGAGCGACGACGTCGTCATCGAAATCCACGCGCTGCGCCTGCAGGTTCAGCGAGATGCGGCTGGTGGGCGTCAGCTCCCGGATCGTGCGCAAAGCGGCCGCGAGGCGCTGCGAATTGAACTCCTCGGTCACTTCGGCGTCGCTGTTCACGTAACGCAGTTCCGCCTGGCCGTGCAATTGCGGCGACCAGTTGAAGAGCATCGTCGGACCGGCCGAGAAGACGTTGACCTGCTGGCGGTTGCCGGGTCCGTCGGGCACCAGCGAATCCACCGGTTGCACGGTGAGGTTGTCTTCGACCACGACGAAGAGCCGGTCGGGAATGGCGACCCAATTCATCCTTCCCGACAACGTGCCATCGACCGTATCGGCGAAGATGTCGTCTTCGTAGTCCCTGTATTCGGCGCGCCCGTCCAGGCTGAGCTGGAGGGCGGAGACGCTTTCAGTGATGCTGAAGCCGATGCCGCTCCGCAGGTAACGCTGCTCGATCGGATTGGACGGCGCCATCGTCACGTTGCTGTTGCGCTCCATGCCCAGGTCGATGGTGTAGTCGACGCGCGCGGCGGAGGCATGGCCGGAGAACGCGGCCAGCACGGACGCTGCTAGCGCGGAAATGCGGAGGCGGGAAGGTCGCATGCCGAGGCTCCTTGGCGTTCTCAGGGGATTTCGTTGAACACCACGCCGGCCACCTTGTCGGCGGGGAAACTGCCGATGGCCTTTTCCAGCTTGTCCGGAGTGACCTTGCCGTAACCTGCCACCAGCACCACCAGATCCGCCAGTTCGGACAGGATGCGTGCATCCGGCGAACCCAGCACCGACGGACTGTCCAGCACCAGGTAACGATCGGGATAGCGGCTGCGCAGCGAGTCCACCATGGCCCGCATGCGGAACGAACTGAACGCCTCGCCGGTCATCTCGCGCTGCCGGCCGCTGGGAATCAGGCGCAGGCGCGGCACGCCGGTGCGGTAGAGGATCCTGCCCAGGTCGGCGTCGGAATCCTCGAGGTAGTCGATCAGGCCGCCATGGCCTGCATCGACGTGCAGCGCGGTGTGCTGGGTGGGGTGCAGCGCGTCGCAATCGATCAGCAGCGAGCTCTTGGTGTCGTCGAACGCGAAGGCGGCCGCCAGATTGCGGGCGACGAAACTGCCGCCGCAGCCGTGCGAAACCGGCGCCACCAGGGTGACGAAATTGCGCTCGCCGCCCAGCGTCAGCAGGCGCGTGCGCAGTTCGCGGAACGCATCGGCCTGTTCGCGGACCGAGTCGTTGCGGTGGATGACGCGACGATCTTCGAGCTCGCGCGGCGTCAGCGCCTTGGGCTCGTCCATGAGGGCCAGCGAGCGGGAGGGTTCGGCGCGGTGAGGCACGCCGTGCAGTCGATCGTTGTCCGGGGTCACGGGCTTTTCCATGGTGGCGTGTGGGTTCATGGCGAGGGCCTCAGGCGGCAGCGAGCTGCTTGAGGCCGAACGCCAGCCCGTACGCGAGGATGACGAGCGCCAGGAAGCCGACGCTCATCGCGTTGCGGCTGAACTCCTGCCGGCGATCACGCGGCGAGTGGTAGGTCGGCACGACGGTCAACAGGGGACGGTCGGTCATGCGCTGGAGTTGCTGCGCCGAGCGGATGCGCGGGTCGAACCGCGCGCGCAGGAACAGCAGGCCCAGCGGGATGCCCACCGCCATCAGCAGCCCGCCGATGGCGAAGTGCATGAAGCGCAAGCCAGTCGGGCGCAGCGGCATGGTGGCCGGGTCCTGCACGCGCAGGGTCAGGCCGCGTTCTTCGCGGTCGAGCTGCATCGAGACGCGGGCGTTCTCGCGGCGGCGCAGCAGGTCCTGATAGATGTCGCGGTTGACCTCGTAGTCACGGGTCAGCTCGGCCAGCGCACTCTCCGAATCGGCGATGCGCCGGCTGCGGTTGAGCTCGTCGCCCAGCATCGATTCCGCGATCGCCATGCGCGACGCCGTGGCGGCCACTTCGCGACGGGTTTGCGCCTGCTGGCTGCGCAGCTCCTGGTAAAGCGGGTTCATCTGCGCTTCGTCGAACGGGCTGGTGCCCTGCGGCGCGGACGCGCGGCGATTCTGTTCGTTGGCCATGGCCTGCTGAAGGTCGGCCATCTGATGGCGCACGCGGACCACGTCGGGATGCTGCTCGGTGTAGTTGAGCAGCAGCCGGTCCAACTGGCCCTGCAGCTCTAGCAACTGGCCGCGATACAGGCTTTCGCGCGTCTGCACGGCGGTCACCGCGGATTCGCCCGAGAGCTGCGACGCGATCGCACCCTCGCGCGAGCGCTGTTCCAGCAGCGACATGCGGGTCTGCTCGACCGTGGTGCGCAACGCGCTGATGCGGGTGTTGGCGTCGGTGGCGCTGCCGGGCTGCGCATCGGTGTTGGCCGAGCGGTAGGACCGCAGGCGCTCTTCCGCCTCCAGCAGCTTGGCGTGGTAGTCCTGCACCTGCTTGTCGATGAACTCGTAGGCCTCGCGGCTCTCGCGTTCCTTCGCCGCCAGGCTTTCCTTGATGAACATCTCGCCGAGGTGCTCGGTGACATCGTAGGTGCGCTTGGCGTCGCTGTCGCGATAGGTGATCTGGATCAGGTTCGGACGCGGGCTGGTGATCGCGATGCGCCCCTTGATCTGCTCCATCAGGCGGTCCTGCTCGATGGCGCTGGGCTTGTCTTCCAGCCAGCCACCGGTCTTCATCGCGTCTTCCAGCACCTTGCGGCTATAGATCACCTGGCGGGCGATGCCCGCGCGGTCGACGACTTCGGTGGCCACGGCGCGGCCTTCCAGCAGCGGCTGGATGATGTCGCTCTCCTGCGCCAGGATCGTGGTGGACGCGGTGTAGTTCTTGGGCAGCACCAGCAGGCCCACGACCAGCGTCAGCAGCGCGACGGCGGCGAAGATGCCGACCAGCGCCACACGATGGCGGCGCGCCTCGCGGATCAGGATGGGCGCCAGGTCGTTGGGAGAAAGCGCAGTGGACGGCGCAGCCGGCGCGGAATAGCCGCGCCGTGCGGGAAGGTTGCTCTGGCTCATCAGAAGGTACGCTCGGGGACCGTGATGACGTCGCCGGGCGACACGGTGTAGTTGGTGCTCAGGTCGCCCCGGTTGAGGATGCGGTCCAGACGCACGGCGTAGGTGCGGGTTTCCTCAGGGGTCTTGCGATGCAGGTCGGAACGATCGGCAGCGGCGAACTCGGTGATGCCGCCAGCGGCCAGCACGGCGTCCAGTACGGTCATGCCGGGACGGTAGGGCAGCGAGACGGGCTGGCGGACGGCGCCGGTGACGCGAACGCGCGAGAGGTATTCATGGCTGCGGAGGTCGGTGAGGATCACCGCCACCTGCGGATCGCGCACGTAGGTGGCCAGGCGCTCCTGGATGTCCTTCGCCACTTCGGCCGGCGTGCGGCCGCCGGCTGCGACGTCGCCCACCAGCGGCACGGAGATCATGCCGTCCGGACGCACGGGCACCGTGATGCCCAGTTCGGGGTTGCGCCACACCGAGACCTGCACGATGTCGTCGACCCCGATGTGGTAGGCATCCGTGGCCAACGTGCTGGTGGCGGGCGGAGCGCTCTCGCTGCCGGATGACGTCGCGCAGGACGTCAGGAACACGGCCAGGAGGAGGGCGCTGAGGCCGGTGAAGACGCGTTTCATCGAGGATCCCCTGTATCTGCTGATGCCCACTACAACGGGGGCAACGCGGGAATCCGGCCAATGCGGGGCGCACGACGCCCGGCGGTGCGGGCCTCAGACCTGGTAGAACGCGCGGTACCACTCGGCAAAGCGGCGCACGCCCGTTTCGATGGGCGTGGAGGGCGAGTAGCCGGTGTCGCGGCTCAGCGCCTCCACGTCGGCGTAGGTGTCGGGGACGTCGCCCGGCTGCAGCGGCAGCAGCCGCTTCTCCGCCGTGCGGCCCAGGCACTCCTCCAGGACCTCGATGTAGCGCAACAGCTCCACCGGCTGGTGGTTGCCGATGTTGTAGACGCGATACGGGGCGAGCGAACTGGCCGGCGTCGGCGACAGCGGGTCGTAGTCCGGATCGGCGCCGGGGACGCGGTCCAGGGTGCGGATCACGCCCTCGACGATGTCGTCGATGTAGGTGAAGTCGCGCGTGTGGCGGCCGTGGTTGAACACGTCGATGGGCTCGCCGGCCAGGATCTTCCGGGTGAACAGGAAAAGCGCCATGTCCGGCCGGCCCCAGGGACCGTAGACGGTGAAGAAGCGCAGGCCCGTGGTCGGAAGGTTGAACAGGTGGCTGTAGGTGTGCGCCATCAGCTCGTTCGCCTTCTTGCTGGCGGCGTACAGGCTGACCGGGTGGTCGACACTGTCCTCCACCGCGAACGGCAGCTTGCGGTTGGCGCCGTAGACCGAGCTGGACGAGGCGTAGACGAGGTGCTCGATACCGCGATGGCGGCAGGCCTCGAGAATGTTCAGGAAGCCGGTGATGTTGCTGTCGACGTACGCCTGCGGGTTCTCCAGCGAGTAGCGCACGCCTGCCTGCGCCGCGAGGTTCACCACGCGCTGCGGCTTGAAGTCGTCGAACGCGGCGTCCAGCGCGGCGCGGTCTTCCAGCGAGCCGCGCACGAAGCTGAAGCCGTCCTTCGGCGTCAGGCGGGCCAACCGCGCTTCCTTCAGCGAGGGGTCGTAATACGCGTTGAGGTTGTCGTAGCCCAGCACTTCGTCGCCACGGGCGAGCAGGCGCTCGCTGAGGTGGGAGCCGATGAAGCCGGCGGCGCCGGTGACCAATACGCGCATCAGGTACTCCTGGGGGAGGAAGGGATTACAGGCAGTCGTCGACCGCGTGGCGGGGCAGGGCGCGCTTCACGTCGAAGACCACCGCGCCGGGCTTGCCGAACCCGCGGATGCCCTCGGCGCCATGCGCGCTGAACTGCTTGTGCGCGACGGCGAGGATCACCGCATCGTACTGGCCGGCCTGGGGCTCCGCCACCAGATCGAGCCCGTATTCGTGCTTGGCTTCGTCTGCGTTCACCCAGGGGTCGTGCACGTCCACTTGCGCGTTGTAGCTGCGCAACTCGGCCACGATGTCGACCACGCGCGTATTGCGCACGTCCGGGCAGTTCTCCTTGAATGCCAGGCCCAGCACCAGCACCTTCGCACCGGCGGTGGGCAGGTTGCGGCGCGCCATCAGCTTGGCCACGCGGCGCGCCACGTGGCTGCCCATGCCGTCGTTGATGCGCCGGCCGGCCAGGATCACGTCGGGGTGGTAGCCGATCTGCTGCGCCTTGTGGGTCAGGTAGTACGGGTCCACGCCGATGCAGTGTCCACCGACCAGGCCGGGGCGGAACGGCAGGAAGTTCCACTTGGTCCCCGCGGCTTCCAGCACTTCGTGGGTGTCGATGCCGAGGCGGTGGAAGATGAGCGCCAATTCGTTGATGAGCGCGATGTTGACGTCGCGTTGCGTGTTCTCGATGACCTTCGCCGCTTCCGCCACGCGGATGCTGCTGGCCTTGTGGGTGCCGGCCGTGATGATGCTGCCGTACAGCGCATCCACGAAGTCCGCGACTTCCGGCGTGGAGCCGGACGTGACCTTCATGATGGTTTCCAGGCGGTGCTGCTTGTCGCCCGGGTTGATGCGTTCCGGGCTGTAGCCCGCATAGAAATCCTGGTTGAAGGCCAGGCCGGATTCGCGCTCGATGATCGGCACGCACGCTTCTTCGGTGGCGCCGGGGTAGACCGTCGATTCGAAGATCGCCACGCCACCCTTGGCGATCGCCCGGCCTACGCTCCGGCTCGCCGACTCCAGCGGCCGCAAGTCCGGGCGCTTGTAGTCGTCGATCGGCGTGGGCACGGTGACGATGAAAACATTGCACGAAGCCAAGGCTGCCGGATCGTCGCTGAACTCAAGCTGCGGCGTGTCGCGCAGCTCGTCGGCGGAGACTTCCAGCGTATGGTCGTGGTGTTCGCGCAGTTCGCCGACGCGCTTGCCGTTGATGTCGAATCCCAGCGTGGGGTACTTGCGGCCGAAGGCCACGGCCAACGGCAGGCCGACATACCCCAGTCCGATCACGGCGATCCTGGCCTGGTCCAGGGTGGGCAGTGGAGCGTTCATCGATGTGGAAATCCCCTGTAGGTGTCGCGTGTAGAAGAGTCTATACGGTGGCGCGGTGCGGACGTTCCCCGGGTCCGTGCCCCTTGTCGTGCCGATCAACGTCCAAACCGTCGAACGCAGGACAACCCTGCGGTCGTTGGCCTGATTGGGGCGTCGCTTGCGTATCCCTTGTGATCGTCCACGGGAATGGACGGCGACACGACCGGGGGAGTCGAGATGCGGATCCTGTTGTGCGGTGGCGCGGGCTACATCGGCGCGCATGCCTACGTGGTGCTCGTCGAGCGCGGCCACGAGGTGGTGGTGGCCGACAACTTCAGCAACAGCTCGCCTGGCGTGCTGGCACGCCTGCAGCAGATCACCGGCGGACCGGTTCCTTTCCAGCCCCTGGATCTGCGCGACCGCGAAGCCGTGAGCGGATTCTTCGCCCGGCAGCCCTTCGACGCCGTGGTCCACTTCGCCGCGCTGAAATCGGTGGGCGAATCCTGCGAGCGGCCGCTGGACTATTTCCACAACAACATCGGCGGCACCCTCAACCTGCTGCACGGCATGCAGCAGGCCGGGGTGAAGCGTCTGGTGTTCAGCTCCTCCGCGACCGTCTACGGCGACCCCGCCAGCGTGCCGGTGCGAGAGGATGCCCACCTGCAGGTCACCAATCCCTACGGCCGTACCAAGCTGGTCATGGAAGAGCTCATCGGCGACCTCTGCCAGAGCGATCCGGATTTCCATGCCGTCAACCTGCGCTACTTCAATCCCGTGGGGGCTCACGCATCGGGGCTGATCGGCGAGGACCCGGGCGGCATACCCAACAACCTGATGCCCTTCATTTGCCAAGTGGCCGTCGGGCGCCGCGAGCGACTGAGCGTCTTCGGCGGCGACTGGCCTACGCTGGACGGCACCGGCGTGCGCGATTACATCCACGTCATGGACCTTGCCCGTGCGCACGCAGACGCGCTGGATTTCGTCGCGCGTGAGCGACGCAACCTCACGGTGAACCTGGGCACCGGCCAGGGCATCAGCGTGCTGCAACTGGTGAAGGCGTTCGCCGACGCGGCGGCGCGCGAGATCCCGTACCAGGTGGTGGCGCGACGCCCCGGCGACGTCGCCGAGGTCTACGCCGATCCTTCGCTCGCACAGCGCACGCTCGGTTGGCGCGCGGAACTCGGGGTGGAGGCCATGTGCCGGGATGCATGGCGTTGGCAGTCGTTGAATCCGCAGGGATATCCCGCCGCCTGAGTGCGACGATGTGATCGGGTTGGCATAACGGAGCCTGCGACCGTACGGCGCGGGCTGGTGCCATCGGCGCGATTGGTCGAAAATCCGGCCAACCCGGCACCCTTGGATCCCCTTGCCCATCGATGCTGCGCGCGACATGGCGGAACAGAACCGCTCACGCTACGGCTTGCGCATGTACCGGATGCGCGCGCTGGGGCTGGGGCTGGGAGGCATCTGCGTCGCAGCGGTGCTATGGGAGCACGGGGCTTCGCCCTGGCTGTGGGGGTTGCTGGTCGCCAACGCGGTGCTGTGGCCCCACGTGGCCTACCTGCGGGTCAAGGCCCAGGTCGAAGAACCGCTGCAGGCCGAGTTCCAGAACCTGACGTTCGACGCGGCGATGGGCGGTTTCTGGATCGCCGCGATGCACTTCGGTGCCTTGCCCAGCGTCCTGCTGGCGGTGATGCTGACGATGGACAAGATCATCATCGGTGGCGGCCGCTTCGCGCAGCGCACGCTTGCTGCGATGGTGCTGACCTGCCTGGCGGCGAGTGCGGCATGGGGGTTCGCGTTCGATCCTTTCACGAGCTACCCCGTCGTGCTCGCCTGCCTGCCGTTCCTGGCGATCTACCCGATGGCGATCAGCATCGCGACGCATTCGCTGTCGCGCAAGGCCCGTCAGCAGAAGGTGCTGTTGGAGAAGATGGCGCGCTTCGATGCCGCCACCGGACTGATGAACCGCCAGCAGTGGCTGCATGCGGCGACGTCCGAACTCCAGCGTTACCAGCGGCTCACGCGTCCTGCCGTGCTGGTCCTGATCGACATCGATCGCTTCAAGGACATCAACGACGGCTACGGCCACACCGTCGGCGACGAGGTGGTGGAGGAATTCGCGCGGCTGCTGAAGGCGTGCCTGCGCGATAGCGACACCGGCGGACGCTACGGCGGCGACGAGTTCGGCATCGTCATGCCGAACACGCGTTGGGAGGAAGCGATCGTGGCCGCGGAGCGGTTGCGTCGGCAGGTGGCGGCGTATTCCTTTTCGGCCCGCGGATTGCGCTGTACGGTCAGTATCGGTCTGTCCGAGCCTCATCCTGGCATCGCGTCGGTATCCGACTGGATCAACAGTGCGGATGGCGCGCTTTACCGCGCAAAGGCCCAAGGCCGCGACTGTATCGTCGTCGGTTGCTGACCCAGCGGTCAGGCGAGCAGCGCGTCCACCACCGCCTGCGGCTGCTTCATCCACGCGAAGTGGTCGGCGCGCGTGCCGAGGGCGGCGTGATGCAGCACCTCGATGCGCGAGGGGGCATCGGGCATCTTCGCCATCAGTGCGCGCAGCGAGCTTTCAGGCGCCAGCCAATCGTCGTCGAACAGCACGCCGTCGATGGGGATGCGCACCTGGCGCATGCCGGCTTCCAGATCCGCCGGCCAGCCCGCCGCGCGGTAATGTCCGCTGAGGCCGACCCGCGCCCAGTCGCGGATCAGGCCGCGCGCCTCGTCGCCGCCGAAGCCGAGCCGGCGGCCGGGCAGGGCGCCGCATGCGTGGGCCAGCCACGGGGCGAATTGATAGAACAGGGGCAGGGTGTAGCCGCGCAAGCCGGGGAAGGTGCGCCAGTACGGCGTGCCGCTGCCGACCAGCCACAACCGCTCGAATGCCGTCGGCTCTGCGCCGAGGTGGCAGGCCGCGAGCTGTCCGCCCAGGCTATGGCCGCCGGTCACGTGCGGCAAGCCGGGCAAGCGGCGTTGCACCTCGGCGTGGCTCAGCGGCAGATCGGTGCCGAGTAGCTCGCGGTAGCCCCAGTCCTGGCGGCGACCGGCCCGCAGCGTGCTGCTGCCGTTGCCGCGCCACTCGTGCACGAAGACCGCCATGCCGCGCGCCGCCAGCATGTCCGCGAACGGAAGGTAGTGGCGTGCGGCCACGCCAAGGGCGGGAATCCACAGCAGCGCGGACGTTGCCGCCGCGGGAATGCGCGCCAGCAGCGTGTAGCCATGGCCATCCTGCGAACGCAGCGGGATCTCCAGCGGCGCGATGTCGATGTCGAAGGTGTTCATGCGTCGGGCGCGGCTCCGAAGTGGTCGAGCACGAGGATGTCGCTGCGGCCGGGACGATAGCCGCCGCGCAGTGCCGCATGCACGTAGTCCGAGGCTGCCAGGCATGCTTGCTTCATTGGCATGCCCAGCGCGCAACGCGCGGCAATGGCGGAAGCCAGCGTGCAGCCGGTGCCGTGCGCCTCCACGGCCAACCGGGGATGCGATGTTTCCGTCATGCCCGACCCGTCGACGTACAGGTCCACCACGTCGCCGTCGCCGGGCAGGTGGCCACCCTTGAGGAAGACGGCACGCGCGCCCAGGGCGAGAAGATCGTTCGCGGCGGACCGCATGGCGGATGCGTCCGGGATAGGACGACCGAGCAGCAATTCCGCTTCAGGCAGGTTGGGCGTCAGCACGTGCGCCAGTGGCAGCAACTGCGTGCGCAGCGCGTGCAGCGCGCTGTCTTCGAGCAGCTTGGCGCCGCTGGTCGCGACCATCACCGGATCGACCACGATCGTCGCGGGGCGATGATCGCGCAAGGCGCCGGCGACCACGCCGATCACCTCGGCGGTGGCGAGCATGCCCAGCTTCACCGCACGGATGTCGAAGTCGTCGAAGCAGGCGTCCAGTTGCGCGCGCAGGAAATCCATCGGCGGCACGTTCACCGCCGTCACGCCGCGCGTGTGTTGGGCAGTGAGCGCGGCGATCGCGGACACGCCGTGCAAGCGATGCGCGGCGAAGGTCTTCAGGTCGGCCTGGATGCCCGCGCCGCCGCCGGAATCGGAGCCGGCGATGGTGAGGGCGGAAACCACGGAAGGAGGCGTCATGCGGGGATTGTGCCACCGCGTCGCCCTGGTTGGCCTAGGCGTCGGCGACCGATCCTCGTTGTCGCCACTGCCGGTAGACCACGTAGCCCGTGCCGGTCAGGCCAGTCAGCAGGGCGGGCGCCAGCAAGGCGTCGTAACCGAACTGCCGGTACAGCAGCGCGCCAAGCACGCCGCCACCAAGGAAGCCGCTGATGATCAACCCGCTGAGCGTCAGTCGCCGCACCTGCAGTGGCATGCCGCGCAGCAGGTGGCCGAGGCCGATGCCCAGGTCGGTGAACATGCCACTGAGATGCGTGGTGCGTACCGCCGCACCGCTGTACGTGGTGACCATCGCGTTCTGCAGGCCACACGCGGTGGCGGCCAGCAATGCGCCCCAGATCTGCTCCTGCTTGAACAACGGGATCGCAGCAAGAAGCAGCGAGGCTTCCAGCGCGAGCGCCGCGCCGTAGCGACGCCCGAGCCTGAGCGTCTGATCCTGGATGATCAGCCCGCTGAGCATGGCGCCCAGGCAGAAGGCGATCAGCATGCCCCACAGGTGCATCACCGCGCGCAGATTGCCCTGCGCCAGCGCCGCACCCAAAAGACTGGTGGTGCCGGTCAGGTGGCTGACCGCCTGGTGTTCGAAACCGAGGTAGCCGATGACATTGACCATCCCCGCCACGCAGGCCAGCGCAACCGCGCCGATCCATACCCAGCGGGGAAGGTGAAGGCCCATGCCGCCGCAGACCGGCTACAGCACTTCCGACGCGTAGTCCGCCAGGCGGGAGCGCTCGCCACGCCGCAGCGTGATGTGTGCGCTGTGCGCCCAGTTCTTGAAGCGGTCCACCGCGTAGGTCAGGCCCGATGTCGTCTCCGTCAGGTAGGGCGTGTCGATCTGCTCGACGTTGCCCAGGCAGACGATCTTGGTGCCCGGGCCGGCGCGGGTGATCAGTGTCTTCATCTGCTTCGGCGTGAGGTTCTGCGCTTCGTCGAGGATCAGGTAGCGGCTCAGGAACGTGCGGCCACGCATGAAGTTCATCGAGCGGATCTTGATGCGCGATGCCAGCAGGTCGTTGGTCGCCGCACGGCCCCATGCGCCGCCTTCCTGGTTGTGCGTCAGCACCTCCAGGTTGTCGGTCAGCGCGCCCATCCATGGCGTCATCTTTTCCTCTTCCGTGCCGGGCAGGAAGCCGATGTCCTCGCCCACGCTGACGGTGGCGCGGGTCATGATGATCTCGCGGTAGCGTTGCTGGTCCATCGTCTGTGCCAAACCGGCCGCCAACGCCAGCAGCGTCTTGCCGGTGCCAGCGGTGCCGAGCAGGGTGACGAAGTCGACCTCCGGGTCCATCAGCGCGTTGAGCGCGAAGTTCTGTTCGCGGTTGCGCGCGTTGATGCCCCACACCGCGTGCTGGCTGTGACGGAAATCGTCGACGATCTGCAGCGTGGCCTTGTCGCCGTCCACGCGCGCGACGCGGAATTCGGATTCGTCGTCGCCAGGCAGGTAGAGGAACTGGTTGGGATACCAGCCCGCATCCTTCTCCATCGTCACTTCGTAGTACGTGCGTCCCTTGTCGGTCCACGAACGCAGGTCCTTGCCGTAGCGCTGCCAGAAATCCTCGGGCAGCGGATCCGCGCCGGTATACAGCAGGCTGAAATCGTCCAGTGCGCGGTCGTTCTCGTAGTCCTCCGACACGATGCCGGCGATCGCCGCCTTGATCCGCAGGTTGATGTCCTTGGAGACGAACACCACCGGGATCTCGGGCTCCTGCTCCTTCAGCGCGAGGATCGCGCCGAGGATGGCGTTGTCCGGGATGACCGCACCGAAGCTCTTGCCGGCTTCGAAATGGCTGGTCTGGAACCGCAGCAGGCCGGCGCTCTTCGAGCCGCGCAGCTGCAGGCTGTTCGGCTGCACCAGCGGGATGCCGGCGGCCACATTGTCGAGGCCGGAGGCCTCGACGAGTTCGTTGAGGAAGCGGCTGACCTGCCGCGCGTTGCGGCTCGCTTCAGACGTGCCTTTCTTGCCGTTGTCCAACTCCTCGATCACCTGCATCGGCAGGTAGACGTCGTGCTCCTCGAACTTGAACAGCGCGGTGGGGTCGTGCATCAGCACGTTGGTGTCCAACACATAGATACGCTTGCTACGGGTCATTCAGGCAACCTCATGGAGGAAGATGTGTGAACACAAGACGCAACAACGGGTGCCGCGGAAACGCGCACAGCAGCGCGCCACCATGACCCGCCGCGGCGCGGGATGGTGGTCGGAGTGGAAGAGGATTTGGTCACTGGGCTTGGTGGGCCTTCAGGGCTTCCAGCACGGCCTCGGCGTGGCCGGGTACCTTCACGCCGCGCCATTCCTGCGCGATGCGGCCGTCGGGCGAGATGAGGAAGGTGCTGCGCACCACGCCCAGCACCTTGCGGCCATACATGTTCTTCTCGTGGATGACGTCGAAGGCCTGGCAAAGCTTCTCGTCGGCGTCGCTGACCAAGGCGAACTTGAAGCCTTGCTTGGCACAGAAGTTGTCGTGCGATTTCACCGAGTCGCGCGAGACGCCCAGTACGGTGGCGTTGAGCTTCTTGAACTTCGGCAACAGCGCGTTGAAGTCCAGGCCCTCGGTAGTGCAGCCGGGCGTGCTGTCCTTCGGGTAGAAGTACAGCACCAGCCATTGGTCGGCATAGTCGGCGAGGGTAGCGGTCTCGCCGCCGGACAGCGCCAGCGGCAGTTTCAGTGTCGACTTGGGCAGAGCGTTCGCGCCTTTGGCCGTCATCGTCAGAACTTCATCGGATCCATGATCGCGTCCAGGTTCAGATGGTCGCAGAATTCAAGGAAATCGTCGCGCAACGCGGCGATGTGCATGTTGGCGGGAACACCGATCGTCACCTGCGCCGAGAACATCTCCGCGCCGGTCTGCATCGCGCGGTAGCGCGTGCTCTGCAGATTCTCGATCGTGATGCCCTGGCGGTCGAAGAAGTCGGCCAGCTGGAACAGGATGCCGGGCTTGTCCGCGGCGACCACTTCCACGATGTAGGGCAGCAGGTTGGACTGCACCACCTTCGGGCCGGTGCGGTAGAAGACCAGCTTCAGGCCCTCATCGCGCTCCAGGCGAGACAGCATGGCCTCCAGCTTGGCGACCGCATCCCAGGAGCCGGTGGCCAGTGCCGTCACCGAGACATCGCGGCCCACCGTCGACAGCCGTGCGTCCACCAGATTGCAGCCGCTGTCCGCGATCCGGCGCGTCACCGACAGAAGCGGCGACTCCGGATGCGTCGTGTAGGCGGTGATCAGGAGGTGGTTTTCGGTCGGCGAAGGCCGGGGCGTGGAATCGGTCAAAGGAGCTTCCGGCATTGCGGTCTGGCTGAATGGCAGCCGGGCCAGTGCCCGGCGACGCTGGCAGCATACTTGCCCGCCCTTTGAGCCCGCAAGTAACATGCGGCGGACATTGCGGGCGTGCCGGGATAACCGCGCTTACTTGCGCCGCCGGGCGCCCGGATCCTCCCACCGAGAACCTCCCTTGCACCTTTCCGGCAGCATCACCGCACTGGCCACGCCCTTCCTGGCGTCGGGCGAACTCGACCTGCAAGCCTGGCGCGCGCTGCTCAAACAGCAGTTGGACGGTGGCACGCAGGGCGTGGTGGTGGCCGGTTCGACGGGCGAAGCCGCGGCGCTCTCCGATGAGGAATACGACACGCTGCTGCGCATCGCCGTGGAAACGGTGGGTGGCGCGCTGCCGGTGCTGGCCGGTACCGGCCAGATGAACACCGCCAAGACCATTGCCGCCACCCGTCGCGCCGCCGAGGGTGGCGCGCACGTGGCCCTGGTCGTGACGCCGCCCTACGTGCGACCGACGCAGGCGGGCCTGGTGGCGCACTACCGTGCCGTCGCCGACCAGGGCGGACTGCCCGTCGTGCTCTACAACGTGCCGGGCCGCACCGGCTGCGACCTGCTGCCGGAAACCGTGGCGCAGCTGGTCGACCATCCGAACATCATCGGCATCAAGGAAGCACGGGCCGAACCCGAGCGCATGGCCGCGTTGCTGGCATTGCGCAGCGAAAGCTTCGCGATCCTCAGTGGCGACGATCCCACGGCGGGTCGCGCGATGCTGGCCGGCGCCGATGGGTTGATCTCGGTCGGCTCCAATGCGTTGCCGCGCACTTTCCGTCGCCTGTGCGATCTGGCGCGCGGCGGGCATGCCGATGCGGTCGCCACGCTGGATGAGCAGTTGCAAGAGCATTACGCCTTCTTCGGCGTCGAGTCCAACCCCATTCCCGTCAAGGCGCTGTTGCAGCGCCAGGGCATCGGCCACGGCCTGCGCCTGCCGCTGCTGTCGTTGTCCGATACCCATGCCCCCACTGCCGACCGACTGGCCACGCTGGCCCAGTCGCTGGAAGCACAATCCAGCCGCGAAACGATCGCGGCCTGAACCCAGGAGAATTTCATGCGTCTTTCGTCTTCCCTCGTGCGTCCGCTTGCCCTGGTGCTGCTGGCCGTCTCCGTCGCCGGCTGCTCGTGGTTCAAGAAGGATGCGAAGGGCGACTACGCGCTCGCGCCGGAAGCCCGTCCGCTGGAAGTGCCGCCGGATCTCAACGTGCCCAACACCAGCGGCGCGATGCAGGTGCCGAACGTCGGTCCGGCCGCTTCCGCCGGTGCCACGTCTAATGCGGCGGGTGGCTTCACCGTCGCGGGCAGCCGTGACGATGCGTTCACCCGCGTCGGCGAGGCGCTGGCCGGTGTCGAGGGCGCGACGATCGCCAGCCGCGCGCAGTTGCTCGGCACGTACGACGTGAGCTACGAAGGCGCCAGCTTCCTGGTGCGCGTGAGCGCGGTGGACGCCGGTGCCTATGTGTCCGCGGTGGACCCGCGTGGTCTGCCGGCCACCAACCCGGCGGCGGTCAAACTGCTGGCGGCGCTGAAGGCCAAGCTCGGCGGCTGATCCCGCCGGCAGCATTGCTGGAAAGAAAAAGGGCGCCATCGGCGCCCTTTTTCATTGCATCGGGGATGTTCAGCGCTCCAGCAGCGGAAGCTTGTCCGGCTTGCCTTCCCATTCCTTCGCGTCGGGCAGCGGGTCCTGGCGCGTGGTGATCACCGGCCACGCCCTGGACAGTTCCGCATTGAGCGCGACATACCCTTCCTGGCCGGCGGGCACGTCGTCTTCCGGATAGATCGCGTTGATCGGGCATTCCGGTTCGCACAGGGTGCAGTCGATGCATTCATCCGGGTCGATCACCAGGAAGTTCGGGCCTTCGTGGAAGCAGTCCACCGGGCAGACTTCCACGCAGTCGGTGTACTTGCACTTGATGCAGTTTTCGGTGACGACGAAGGGCATGAAGACACGGGCTCGAACGGAAACCGCGCAAGTTTAATGCACACGGCCAACTGGGGTGAGGGGAATTGCCGCCCCGCATCCTCGACTGCCTTCACTGCGACGCGATGACGCGGCTCCGATGATGGCCCCGGCGCGCACCAGGATCCGCGACGCCGGCGCAGCGGGCGGGCAGGCTCGATGGATGGGCGCGCTGGTGTCGCCCAGCAGCTATAATTCCATTAATGGAACAAGTAATTAGATTTAGCCTTATTTATTCCATAAATGCATTCATTCATGCTGCGCGCCACATCCACCACTGAAGGAGTTCCCGCCATGATCACCCTGCGTCCTGCCCACGAGCGGGGCCACGCCAACCACGGCTGGCTGGACTCCTGGCACAGCTTCTCCTTCGCGAACTACTTCGACGACAAGCACGTCCATTGGGGTCCGCTGCGCGTGATCAACGAAGACCGCGTGGCCGCCGGCCGCGGGTTCGGCGAACACGGCCATCGCGACATGGAGATCATCAGCTACGTGCTGGAAGGCGCGCTGGGCCACAAGGATTCGATGGGCAACAGTTCCAGCATCGTGCCCGGCGACGTGCAGCGCATGAGCGCCGGCACCGGCGTGCAGCACTCGGAGTTCAATTACAGCGAAACCGGCACCACGCATTTCCTGCAGATCTGGATCATCCCTGATCGCCAGGGTGTAAAGCCTTCGTACGAAGAGAAGTCGTTCCCCGCCACCGACAAGCAGGGCCGCCTGCGGTTGGCCATCAGCCCGGACGGTGCCGACGGCTCGGTGAGCATCCACCAGGACGCGCGCATGTACGTGGGCTTGTTCGACGGCAGCGAAAAAGGCGAACTGCGCCTCGCACAGGGCCGTCTGGGTTACGTGCACATCGCGCGCGGCGAAGCGACCGTGAATGGCCAGGCGTTGAAGGCCGGCGACGCGCTGCTGTATCGGGACGAGCCGCTGGTCAGCATCGAGCGGGGCATCGGCGCCGAGGTGCTGGTATTCGATTTGCCGACGATGCAGTAAGCGCGATGGCGTGACGAAGCGAAGGGTGCGCATGTCGCACCCTTCTTCGTATCCGCCTGCTTCAGCCGAGCAGCCGGTCCGCGGCGAGGAAGCCCGCCGTCATCGCGACCACCAGCAGTGCCCCCTGGAGGCGCGGTGGCGCGGGCACCGGAATGTCGAGCCAGCGGCAGGCAAAGCCGATGGCGAGGGCGAGGGCGATGCCAATCAGTGCCGTGATCATGGCGCGTCGCTCCGCGCGCCCTGGCCGGTCGGCCCGCCGCAATCGCGTCGATGCCGCGCTTCACGCCTGACCATGGCACCGTCGGCGAGCATGTAGCCGCTGGTCATCGCCACGACCAGCAACGCACCGACCAGCACCGGAGGCGCGGGCACCGGCACGCCGAAGACGCGACACCCGAAGCCGATGCCGAAGCCGAGCAGGAGCCCGGCGATGAATTTCCAATTCATGCCAAACCTCCGTGGGTCGAAAGTGCTGCCGGCAACATGGCGCCCGGCGCACCGCCAATGAAATGACGTACCTGCGGCCGTTGCGCGGGATCGACGAGCGTCTCGAGCAGGGCCTCCTGGAGGACGCGCTCGTCTTCGGTCACGCGTTCGTGCTGGCGCAGGTGTTCGCGCCATGAGGCATCGACGAAGTACTCCAGGTACACGCCGGATTGCGTGCTGTCCTCCGCCACGCCCCACTGGAGCGCGCCGTTCCGGCGCCGCGCATGGCCGAGTGGTTGAAGGCGTTGCAGGAAGTCGTGGCGCCGCGCCGGATCGACGCGGTATTCGATTGTCACCAGCACCGGTCCGCGATCGTCGTGCAGGTCCGGGCTGACCACCGGCTGCGGCCAGTGGCCGGATGGTGTCGCGTTGACGTGCGCGGCTTCGCCCAACCGGAAGCGTGCACCCACGAGGGCCGCCACCGCGGTGCCGAGGGCGGCGGCCAGCAACGCACGCGGCGTGTCGAAGGTCTGCGCCAACCAACCCCACCCCAAGCTGCCCGCCGCCATGCCGCCGGAAAACACCACGATGTACAGCGACAGTGCGCGTGCGCGCACCCACGCCGGCACCGCGGTCTGCGCGGCGATCTGCAACGAAGACAACACCGCGATCCAGGCGAAGCCGGCCAGCAGCGCGATGGCATACAGCAGGGGCACCCAGCGCAGCAACGCGATGGCGAGGATGCACGCGGCATACGTCAGCGTCGCGTACAGCACCATCCGGTCCGGATCCATGCGCGTGCGCAGGCCGGGCAGCAGCATCGCGCCGCCGATGGCGCCCACGCCGATGCAACCCAGCAGCAGGCCGTACGTGCCCGCGCTCGCGTGCAGGTCCTGCTTCACCACGATCGGCAGCAGCGCGGTCAGCGCGCTGGCGAAGGTGAAGAACCAGCCCGCCTTGACCAGCACGGCCTTCAGCACGCTGTCGCGCGAGGCGTAGCGCAGCCCCGCGCGCAGGGCGATACCGAAGGTTTCCGGCGGCAATACCGAGGCGGTCGGCGCGCGGCGCCAGCGCCACAGCACGATGGCCACGCCGAGGAAGGTCACCGCGTTGACGGCGAACGCCCAGGCGATGCCGGCCTGCGCGACGATCAGGCCGCCCAGTGCCGGTCCGATGGCGCGCGCGATGTTCATGCTCAGCGATCCCAGCGCCACCGCGGGCCCCAGCATCGGCCTGGGCACGAGTTCCGGCGTGGTGGCTTGCTGCGCCGGCATCGCCATCGCCGCGCCGATCCCGAGCGCGAAGGTAAGCGCGACCAGCATCCACGGCCCCAAGCGGTCGAGGTGGGCGAGTACGGCGAGCGTGCTGGCCACGAGCAGCATCCACAGCTGCGCGAGGATCAGGTAGCGCCGCCGGTCCACGATGTCGGCCAGCGTGCCGGCCACGATGGCCAGCACCACGACCGGCAACGTGGTGGCCGATTGCACGGCAGCGACCATCAGCGGGGAATTGGTGGTCTCGGCCATGATCCACGCGGCGGCGACATCGTGGACCCAGGTGCCGATGTTGCCGACCAGGATCGCGAGCCAGAGCGCGCGGAACGTGGGCTGTCCCAGTGGTGACCAGGGGCCATGCGTGTCAGACGCGGACATGGTCAGAACGCGAAGCACGCGCAGCCCAGCGTGCCCCAGAATGCCTGCAGGTCGCGCGTGGGGACGACGCGGTGCGCCGCGTGTGCGTGTCCCTGCTCGTGCGCGTGCACGCGGCAGGCCGGGCCGTGCGCATGCGCCAGCGCGGCGCTGGCTTGCGCGAGCGTGCCGCCCTGGTAACCGCCGAAGCGATTGACCGGCGACCAGTCCGGCGTCGGTGCGGGCAGCGCGGGCGCATGCGGCGCGAACGGCCCGGTGCCGTGCACGATGCGTCCGTCCACCACGGTCAATACGCTGGTGATGTCGGGAATGTCGTCCTCGGCAACACTGAAGAAGTCGGCCGACAGCAGCGCGCAGTCGGCGAACTGGCCGACGGCCAATCGTCCTTTGCGGGCCTGCTCGGTGGAGAACCACGCGCTGCCGTGCGTCCACAGCTGTAGTGCTTCCTCGCGCTCCAGCCGGTTGTCGTCGCCGTACATCTGCAGGCCGCCGAGCGTGCGCCCGCTGACCAGCCAGTACAGCGCCACCCACGGGTTGTAACTGGCCACGCGGGTGGCATCGGTACCGGCGCCGACCGGCACGCCGGCCTGCAGCATGCGCCGCACCGGGGGCGTATGCCGCAGCGCCTCCTTGCCGTACCGCTGCGCGAAGAACTCGCCCTGGTACGCCATGCGATGTTGGATGGCGATACCGCCGCCGAGCGCGCGAACGCGGTCGATGTTGCGCGGCGAAATGGTTTCCGCATGGTCGACGATCCAGTGCAGTCCATCGAACGGCACTTCCCGGTTCACCTGCTCGTAGACGTCAAGCACGCGGGTGATGCTCTCGTCATAGGTGGCATGGATGCGGAACGGCCATCGCTGCTCGGCGAGGAAGCGCACCACGCCGGACAGCTCGCCCTCGAGCGTGGCGGGGAGGTCCGGGCGCGGTTCGCGGAAATCCTCGAAGTCCGCCGCCGAGAACACCAGCATCTCGCCGGCACCGTTGTGGCGCAGCAGGTCGTCGCCCTGGCCAGGCCTGAGCATCGCGGACCAGCGCTGGAAATCGGCCAGCTCCTCGCCCTTCTTCTGGGTGAACAGGTTGTAGGCGATGCGCACGGTCAGCTGCCCGTCGGCGTGCAGCTGCTCGATGATCCGGTAATCCTCCGGATAGTTCTGGAAGCCGCCGCCCGCATCGATCACCGAGGTGATACCCAGGCGGTTGAGCTCGCGCATGAAATGCCGGGTGGAATTGCGCTGGTATTCCGCCGGCAGTTTCGGCCCCATCGCCAGCGTGGCGTACAGGATCAAGGCATTGGGTTTGGCCAGCAGCAGGCCGGTCGGGTTGCCGGCCTTGTCGCGCTGGATCTCGCCGCCCGGCGGGTTCGGTGTGTCCTTCGTATAGCCCACTGCGCATAGCGCGGCGCGGTTGAGCAACGCGCGGTCGTACAGGTGGAGGATGAAGACCGGCGTGTCCGGCGCGGCCGCGTTGAGTTCGTCCAGCGTCGGCAGGCGTTTCTCGGCGAACTGCGATTCGCTGAAGCCGCCTACCACGCGCACCCACTGCGGCGCCGGCGTGATCGCCACCTGCGCCTTGAGCATCGCCATCGCGTCGGCCAGCGAGCGCACGCCGTCCCAGCGCAGTTCGAGGTTGTAGTTCAACCCGCCACGGATCAGGTGGGTATGACTGTCGTTGAGGCCTGGTACCAGGCGGCGCCCGCCGGCATCGATGACGCGCGTGCCTTCGTTGGCATGCGCCATCACCTGGGCGTCGTCGCCGACCACCAGTACGCGGCCATCGGCGAAGGCGATCGCGCTGGCCGAGGGCAGGGCCGTGTCGAGCGTGGTGATGCGCGCATTGCGCAGGATCAGGTCGGCCATGCGGGAATCTCCGGGGCGGGCATCGCGAGGCAGTGCCGCAAGCGTGGCGGCAGCCGCCACGGTCTTCAGCACCTGGCGGCGCGTATCGTCAACGGCCATGCGCGCCCTCCGTGCGCGCCGCGCGCAGGGCATCGATGGACAGGGCGCCTGCGCCGGTCAGTGCGACCGCGAGGTTGGCCAGCACCCACAGCAGGGGATACTCGATGCCCCCGTGCATCCAGAACCAGCCGTGCGACAGGTTCAAGGCGACAGTCACGCCAAGGAACGCCGCCGAACCCAAGGCCGCGACCCGCGTGAATGCACCGACGACCACCATCAGGCCCAGGAGGGTCTGCAGCGCAGCGAGCAGCAGGGGCAACGGTGGCGTGGAGGGCAGGCCGAAGTGCTGGAGTTCGGCGGCGAAGCCTGCGACACCGGGTCCGCCAAACCAACCCAGCAACTTGCCCAAGCCGTGCGGCAGCAGGAAGCCGCCGGCAGCGAGACGCAACACCAGCAATCCGGCCGATGTCGTGCCTGCATGCGCAACGGAAGCGGCGTGGGCGGCCATCGCGCGCGCCGTCAGTGGCCGCCCTCGGACGCGCCAAACATGCTCTTGGCGTACTGGATGCCGAGCCCATAGCCGCCGCCATGCAACTTGGCGATGCCGGTGGTCAGGTCGTAGGTCGCGCTGCGCCCCCAGTCGCGCTGCAATTCCAGCAGGTACTGCACGCTGGTCAGTGGGCGCACGCCGGCCTGGATCATGCGTTGCATCGCTCGCTCGTGCGCCTCGGCGGTGACGTCGCCGCAGGCGTCGGCGATCACGTAGACCTCGAAGCCCTGGTCGAGTGCGGACAGGGCCGGCCCGACGATGCACACGCTGGTCCACAGGCCGCCGAGCACGATACGGCCTTTCCCGGAAGCGTTCACTGCCCCGATGACGGCCGTGTCTTCCCAGCAGTTCATGGTGGTGCGGTCGTACACCTTCGCGTGGGGGAAGGCTTCGGGGATCTCGGGGAAAAGCGGGCCCGAGAACGACTTCTCGGCGACCGTCGTCAGCAGCGTCGACACGCCGAAGCCGGCAGCGCCCTTCGCGACCAGGGCCACGTTGTTGCGCAGCATTGCCACGTCGATGGAATGGGTGGCGAACGCCATCTGCGACTGGTGGTCGATCAGCACCAGCGTGTGGTCGCTCGGCGTGAGCAGGGTCTTGCCGGCGGCGGGGGAGGCGGTAGGCATGTCGGGCTCCAGATGTGTAGGAAACGCGCCACTGTGGCGCGCCGGCGCGCACGCCGGCTTGCATCGGCGTGCGCGCTACCCGCGGACGTCAGCCGTGCAGCTTGATCGCGGTTTCCGCGACGCGGCGACCCTGGTAATGGGCGGCGTCCAGTTCGTTCTGCGTGGGTTGCCGCGATCCGTCGCCGCCGGCGATCGTCGTCGTGCCGTAGGGCGAGCCGCCGGTCACTTCGTCCAGCTTCATCTGCCCGGCGAAGCCGTAGTCGAGCCCGACGATCACCATGCCGAAGTGCAGCAGGTTGGTGATGATGGAGAACAGCGTGGTTTCCTGCCCGCCGTGCTGGGTGGCGGTGGAGGTGAACGCGGCGCCGACCTTGCCGTGCAGCGCACCCTTGGCCCACAGGCCACCTGCCTGGTCCAGGAAGTTCGCCATCTGCGAGGACATGCGCCCGAAGCGCGTGCCGGTCCCGACGACGATGGCGTCGTAGTCGGCGAGTTCGGCGATGGTCGCCACGGGCGCGGCCTGGTCGAGCTTGAAGTGCGACTTCTTCGCCACGTCTTCCGGCACCAGCTCCGGCACGCGCTTGATGTCGACGCTGGCGCCACCCGCGCGCACGCCTTCGGCGACGGCGTGGGCCATGGTTTCGATATGCCCGTAGGCGGAGTAGTAGAGGATCAGGACCTTGGCCATCGCAGGACTCCGGGGAAAGGGTCGCCGCACGGTCCGGCGGCGACAGGCAGGGTCACGCCGTGCGGGTTACCGGCGCGTGCAGGTGGCAGAACTCGCGTGGGGAATAGCCGGTCATCCGACGGAAGGTGCGGGTGAAATGGCTCTGGTCGAAGAAGCCCAGCGAGGCCGCGGTGGCGGAGATCTTCTGCGGGCCGCGGGCAAGCTGTTCCTTCGCCAGCGCGATGCGCTTGGCGAGCACGAATTCCATCGGGCTCCGGCCCGTGCTGACGCGGAACAGGCGGGCGAAGTGGAACCGGCTGATGCAGGCGGCGCCGGCGATGTCGGCGAGCGTGATCGTGTCGCCGATATGGCGTTCGATGTAGTCCAGCGCGCGCGTCAACGCACGCGGACTCAAGCCGCGACTCTCCAGATGCGCATCGGGCGGGGACACGTAGCAGGCGGACGGCGCGGCAACGACGGAGACGTGCGGGAACAGGGACGGGGAGGCATCCACGGCGGTGTCCTCGATCGGCGATGTGGGGGAGGGGCGAGCAGCAGGGAGGCGGCAAGCCAGCGCCATCGTGGGGTGTGGCTGCGTCATCGATAACCCCAATCGGGGCAAGTGCCCGATCCCCCGAATGGGGGTGGGCGGCACGCGCCAACGGCCGTGTAGTTGCCTGCGTAGCGACGCCCCCCGTATCGTGGCGAGACAGGTCCGGGATCCGGTGCCTGGCATCCGCCCAGACCACGCCCATGCCGATCCGCATCCTGACCGTCGATGACCACCCCCTGCTGCGCGAAGGCATCGCGGCGGTGATCGAAGGCCAGTCCGACATGGAGCTGGTCGGCGAGGCCGCCAATGGCGTCGAGGCGCTGCAGGTGTTCCGGGGTTGCCGCCCCGACGTGACGCTGATGGACCTGCAGATGCCGGAGATGAACGGCGTGGAGGCCATCGGTGCGATCCATCGCGAATTCCCGGATGCGAAGGTCGTCGTACTGACCACCTACCAGGGCGATGCCCAGGCGTTGCGTGCGTTCAAGGCCGGCGCCTCGGGCTACCTGCTCAAGAGCATGCTCCGCCGCGAACTGGTCGACACCATCCGCAGCGTGCACGCCGGTCGCCGGCGGATTCCACCGGAGATCGCCGCCGGCATCGCCGAACATGCGTCCGACGACGCGCTGACACTGCGCGAGATCGAGGTGTTGCGGCAGGTGGCCGACGGCAACGGCAACAAGCGCATCGCCCAGTTGCTCACCATCTCGGAGGAGACGGTGAAGGCGCACATGAAGAACATCCTCGCGAAGCTGGACGCCAACGACCGCACGCATGCGGTCACCATCGCGGTCCGGCGGGGCATCATCGACCTCTGAAGCGGGCTTAAGGAGTTCTTAAAGAGCCTGCGGGAGCATGGCGTGGCCGGGTATCCGGTTCCCCCATGTCGAGGCCCCCATGAGCGCGCTGCGCGCCTGCACGCCCCTGTTGTTGCTGTTTCCCCTGTCCGCCGCCGCGCAGATCGTCGAGCGCACCGATGCCAAGGCGCAGGACGAGGTCTCCTCGCGCTGGAGCGCCGGCCTGGCGGTCGTCCATCGCGACAGCGAGTACGCCGGCGAAGGCACGCGCACGCGCCTGTATCCGAACATCGCCTACGACGGCGACCGTTTCTACCTGCGCGGCGCCGCGTTCGGCTATCGCCTGCATGCGGACGACCGTTTCGAGCTGCGTGCCTTCGTCGCCGGCCGCCTGGACGGCATCGATGCGGACGACTTCGGCGTGGCCGAGCTGGCGCGGCGCGGGATCGACCGCAACCTGCTCGAAGACCGCGACGACAGTGCCGACCTCGGCATGGCGGCCAGTTGGAAAGGCGTCGCCGGCAAGCTGGAGCTCGATGTGCGTGGCGACGTCACCGGCACCAGCGACGGGTACGCGGTCGCGCTGGATTACAGCTACCCGTTGTCGTTGGGTCGCACCCGGGTGATTCCCTCGGTGGGTGCCGTGCGCCTGTCGGACGACATGGCCAACTACTACTACGGCACGCTCGACGAAGAGGTCGCGCGCGGCGTGGTCGCTTACCGTCCCGGCGCGGCCACGATGCCGCGCGCCAGCGTCACCGTGGTCCACCCGTTCGCCAAGCGCTGGGCCTTGCTCGGCAACGTGGAGTACCGCGCGCTGCCGGACGCACTGCGCGACAGTCCGCTGGTGGAGGAGGGCAAGGACCAGGCGGCGTCGTTGTTCATCGGTATTTCGCGCGGCTTCTAGGCCAAGCCCGTCTCCTTCCTGAGGAACTCCCCATGTCATTGACCATAGCTCCCCGGCGCCGCGAAGCCATCGCTGCGCCCGCGATCCGCGCCATCGCACCCGTGCCCCACGTCCGTGTCAGCCGCGTGACCCGCACCCATGCGGCCGCGCTGATGCAGCTCTGCGACCGCCACATGGCGGAACTACCGACGGGAGCCAGCGCCCAGCGCGCCGCCGGCGGTCGCGTGCTGGAGCTGATGGAGGCCCTGTTCGAAGCCCCGTTGCGCGCGTGGGCGTGGATCGCCGAGCGCGATGGCGTGCCGCAGGGTTATGCGTTCGGCACCGTGGGCTTCTCGATGATCGAGCGCGCCTACTACTTCAACCTGGAGTCGCTGTTCGTATCCGCGGACGCCCGACCCTCCGATGCCGCCTCGGCGCTGTTCGACGCGGCGCGCGCGATGGCTGACGAACTGGGCTGCATCGATCTGCGTTGGCAGGTGCCGGTGGCGCAGGAAAGCGCGCTGATGCTGCCGGGGCACGCCGCGGCGGCCTCGATGATCCAGTACGTGTTTCCCACATCGATGCGGAGTTTGCGCGATGAGTAAGCAGATCGAAGCCAAGGCGCCCCGGCGTCGCCGGTGGAAGCGCATGGCCGCTGCGGTGTGCGTGTCGGCAACGGCTGCGGCCTACGCCGGGGCATCCGGCTGCAGCACGCTCGCCTATCCGCAATCGCCGCAATACGGTGAAGACGGCTTCCAGAACGAGCGCAAACCGCGCCCGCTGGGCTGGCGCGAGACCAGCAAGCTCTGGTGGGACTTCCTGGTCGGTGGCAAGCCGGCGGGCACGGTGCCCGCCAGCGAAATTCCGGTGCAGTCGCTGTCGGCGGACCAGCTGGCGCAGGCGCCGGATGGCACGGTGTATCGCCTGGGGCATTCCACGGTGCTCCTGAAACTCCAGGGCCGCTTCTGGCTCACCGATCCTGTGTTCGCCGAGCGCGCGTCGCCCGTGCAATGGGCCGGCCCCAGGCGCTTCCACGCGCCACCGTTGTCGCTCGAGGCCTTGCCGCAGCTGTCCGCCGTGGTGCTGTCGCACGATCACTACGACCACCTGGATCGCGACACCGTCATCGCGCTTGCCGCGAAGACCGATGTCTTCCTGACGCCGCTGGGTGTCGGCGATCGCCTGGTGCGCTGGGGCGTGCCGCGGGAGAAGGTCCGCCAGCTCGACTGGTGGGAGCACAGCGACATCGACGGCGTGCAGTTCACCGCGACGCCCTCGCAGCATTTCTCCGGGCGTACGCTGTTCGACCGCAACAAGACGCTGTGGGCGTCGTGGGTGATCCAGGCCGGCGATACCCGCGTGTTCTTCAGCGGCGACACCGGCTATTTCGACGGCTTCCGCACCATCGGCGACCGCTTCGGGCCTTTCGATATCACCCTGCTGGAATGCGGTGCCTACGATCGCCGATGGCAGGACGTGCACATGTTGCCGGCGCAGACACTGCAGGCCCATCTCGACCTGCGCGGACGCTGGCTGGTGCCGATCCACAACAGTACGTTCGACCTGGCGTTCCACCGCTGGAGCGAACCGATGGAGACTTTGTACGGACTGTCGCGCGATGCGGGCGTGGATATCGCCACGCCCGTCATTGGTGCACCGCTGGCGATCCACCAGCCCGAGGGTACGCAGCCGTGGTGGCGTGCCGAGTAGCGGCCGTCAGGTGTTGTCGGGTGCGGCGATGAAGCGCACCCGGCAACCGAAGCCGCGGCCGGCGATACCGTCACCCGCGTCGATCTCCGCTTCGTGCGCCTGTGCAATGCGCTGGACCAGCGATAGCCCGATGCCGCTGCCGCGTTCGCCATTGCCGTGGCTGCCGCGGAAGAAGCGTTCGAAGACGCGTTCGCGCTCATCGGGTGCCACGCCCGGCCCGTTGTCGCGCACGGCGAGCCACGCCGTGCGGCCATCGTCCTCGGTACCGCAGGCGATCTCGATGCGCCCGTGCTCGCCGCAGTAACGCACCGCGTTGTCGATCAGGTTGCGGGCGAGGATGCCGAGGTCGTCCAGGTCGCCGCGCACGCTGGCAGGCTCGGCGTGCACGCTGATGGTCTGGCCGCGTCGCGCGGCCATCGATTCGAACTCGCGCGCGACCATCGTGACCACGTCGGGCAACTGCACGGTCGGCTGATCCTCGCGCAGCGGCGAGGCATCCACGCGCGCCGAATCCAGCAACTGCTGCGCGAGCCGCGAGGTGCGCTGGATGCCCTGCACCAGCGGCTCCAGCGCGGCGCGCGCGTCGGCCTGCGAGCCGGCACGCAAGGCTACCTGCGTCTGGGTCAGCAAAGCCGCCAGCGGCGTGCGCAGTTCATGCGCCGCGTCGGCAAGGAACTGGCGCTCGCCGCGCATCGCGTCCGATAGCCGTTCCAGCAGCAGGTTGAACGAGTCGACCAGCGGCCGGATCTCGCGGGGCAGGCCGGCGGAGGGCAGGGGAGCGAGGTCGTGCGCTTCGCGCTGTGCCATCTCGCGACGCAGCCGGTTCATCGGGCGCAGGCTCCAGTGGATGGCCAGGCCGACGGTCATGCCGAGGATGAGCAGGATGACGATCCCGCTCCACACGCTGACCTTCACCCAGTACGCCAGCTCCGCGCGCATCGCGGACAACGACATGCCGGACTGCACCTGGATGCGTCCGCCGGCGTCGGTGACGGCGTAGACGCGCCAGGGTTCGCCGGCTACTTCGGTGACCACGAAACCCGGCTTGAAATCCGCTTTCAGCGGCTGGGTCGGCGCGCCTTCGGATAGCACCACAGGCTTGTCGCGCCCAAGGATCCACACCTGGTAGCGCAGCGCGTCGAACTTGCGGCCGGCCATGCTGGGGCGCGTGGGCAGCCGCAGGCGCGGACCATCGCCCAAGGCGGTGAGGTTGGCCGGCATCGACAGCAGGATCTGCTCGCTGACCTCCTGCAGGAACAGGTCGTCATGGCCTTTCTGCTGGCGCGTCATCTGGAGGTGCTGGCCGCCCAGCCAGCAGCCCCATCCGAGCGCAAGCGGTGTCATCACCGCGAGCAGCAGTTTGGACTTGAGCGAATGACTCATTCGCCGTCTCCCAGGCGGTAGCCGAATCCGTGCACGGTGGCGATCACGCCGTCGCCCAGCTTCTTGCGCAACTGGTGGATGTACACGGCGATGGTGTTGCTCTCGATCGCGCCGTCGCCGCCGTAGACCAGCGACTCCAGCGTTTCGCGCGCGATCACCCGGCCGGGACGTTCCATGAGTGCGAGCAGGGTGCGGTATTCGTGCACGCCCAGCCGGACCGGGCGATCGCCCTGGCGCACCGAGCGGTCCGCCGGGTCCAGCACGATGTCGCCATGGCGCAGCACCGGCGCCACCCGACCCTGGGTGCGGCGGACTACGGCGCGCAGTCGTGCGCCGAGTTCGCCGGCCTCGAAGGGCTTGACGATGTAGTCGTCGGCGCCGGCATCCAGGCCGCGCACGCGGTCGCTCAGCTGATCGCGGGCGGTGATGATCAGGACCGGGGTGGTGTCGTAGCGCTGGCGCAGGGCGGCCAGCACGTCGAGGCCGGAGCCGCGGGGCAGGCCCAGGTCGAGCAGGACGGCGGTGTAGCCGTGGTCCACCAGCGCCAGTCGGGCGGCGGCGGCATCCTCGGCACGGTCGATGGACCAGCCGTCCTGCGCGAGCGCAGCGGCAAGCGCATCGCCCAGCATACGATCGTCTTCGACCAGGAGCAGGCGCTGCACGGGACATCCTCGGGAACGGCGGGCCCCCATGCTAGGCCGAAGCGATTAAACCGTCTTTAATGCAGGGGCCGGAAACGCGAAACCCCGCCGTGGCGGGGTTTCGTACGATCGCTTGGCCGCGGCTCTCAATCCGTGGCGCCTCGCCGGATGGCGCTCCCTAGGGGACTCGAACCCCTGTTTTAGCCTTGAGAGGGCCACGTCCTAACCACTAGACGAAGGGAGCGTTTTTGGTGAAACCGGCGTAGCGGATTAGTATATGCGGCGGCACCGCCCAGGGCAATCCATCCGGGCCGCCGCGTAACCCCTTCTGCATGGAACCGCCGCTATTACGCCGCCCACCGCTCTGCGAACCATCCCGCGCGACCAGCACACCATTTCGCGCAAGGACATCAGCCCGAACGCGCTGCGCGTGCTCTACCGCCTGCGGGATGCCGGGTTCCAGGCGTATCTGGTCGGCGGTGCGGTGCGCGACCTGCTGGTCGGCGGGCATCCCAAGGATTTCGATGTCGCCACCGATGCGACGCCCGAACAAGTGCGCCAGCAGTTCCGCAACTGCCGCCTGATCGGTCGTCGCTTCCGCCTGGCGCACGTGGTGTTCGGCCGCGAGATCATCGAGGTCGCGACCTTCCGTGCCAACAGCGACGACGGCAGCGGCGATCGCGAGATGGAGAACGGCCGCCTGGTGCGTGACAACGTATACGGCAGCATCGAGGACGATGCCGTCCGCCGCGACTTCACCGCGAATGCGTTGTACTACGCCATCGATGATTTCTCGGTGCGCGACTACGTCGGTGGCTTCGAGGACGTGATGGCGCGCCAGCTGAAGCTGATCGGCGATCCCGAGCAGCGCTATCGCGAAGACCCGGTGCGCATGCTGCGTGCCGTGCGCCTGGCCGCCAAGCTGGGCTTCGAGATCGAAGCCGACACGGCGGCGCCGATCGCGCCGCTGGCGCCGCTGTTGGCGGAAGCCGCGCCGGCACGCCTGTTCGAGGAAATCCTGAAGCTGTTCCTGTCCGGCCACGCGGTCGCGAGTTTCGAAGGGCTGGAGCGCTTCGGCTTGTTGAAGGTGCTGCTGCCGGAAACCGCGGCTGCACTGGCCTCCAACCGCAGCGGTGCGCTGCGCCGCATGGTCATGGCCGGCCTGGCCGGTACCGACCAGCGCGTGGCCAACGATGAGCCGGTATCGCCGGCGTTCCTGTTCGCGCTGCTGCTGTGGCCGGCGTACTGCCGCGCTCTGATGGGCCTGCAGGCTTCCGGCGTGCATGCCGAAGAAGCGCAGCGCCGTGCGGCCGACCGCGTCACCCTGCACCAGTTGAACACCGTCGCGCTGCCGCGCCGCTTCTCGCTGCCGATGCAGGAAATCTGGCTGCTCCAGACGCGCTTCGGCAATCGCCAGCGCAAGCGCGTGGTTCGGCTGCTCTCGCACCCGCGCTTCCGAGCGGCGTTCGATTTCCTGGTGCTGCGCCTGGAAGCTTCGCCCGAGCATGCCGAGGACGTGGCGTTCTGGCGCGAAGCGCAGACCCAGTCAGGCGATGAACTGTCGGCGGCGTTGGGCGTCGGCGCTCCCGTGGACGATCTGCAGGGCGACGATGCGCTGCCCTCCAAGCGCCGTCGCCGCCGTCGCCGCCGTGGCGCGGCTGCTTCCGCCGAATGACGCGGCAAGTCCGGGCCTGCATCGGCCTGGGGGCCAATCTCGGCGATGCCGCCGGCACGCTGCAGCGTGCCTTCGAGGCGCTGGATGCCTGTGAAGGCATCGCCTTGCTGAGCGCTTCGCGCCTGTACCGCACGCCGGCGTGGGGGCGCGAAGACCAGCCCGATTTCATCAACGCGGTCGCGCTCGTGGACACGACGCTGGCGCCGCGCGCGCTGCTCGCGCAACTGCTTGCGGTCGAGGCCGCGTTCGGGCGGCAGCGTGTCGAAGGTGAGCGCTGGGGGCCGCGCACGCTGGACCTGGACCTGCTGCTGTACGGCGATGCCGTCGTCGACGAGCCGGGCCTGCACGTGCCGCATCCGCACCTGCATGAACGCGCCTTTGCGCTGGTTCCCTTGCTCGAAGTCCTGCCCGACGCCCGTATCCCGGGTTACGGCGATGCGCGGGACGCTGTGTCCGCGCTCGAAATGTCCAACATCCATCCGTTATGAGTGGATAATGCGGGGCTATGAGTACGCACGCCGACAGCAAGCCCTGGACCGTTCCCGCTCTCGCCGACGCCAAGCGCGAAGGGCGCAAGCTGGTGATGCTGACGGCTTACGACAACAGTTTCGCCCGCGTCCTGGACCGCAACGGCGTGGACCTGGTGCTGATCGGCGATTCGCTGGGCATGGTGGTGCAGGGTCACGATTCGACGCTGCCGGTGACGGTGGACGATATCGCGTACCACACCCGGGCGGTCGCACGCGGCCTTGATCGCGCGCTGCTGGTCGCCGACCTCCCATTCCAGTCCGATGCCACGCCGGAGCGCGCGCTCGATGCGGCCATCGTGCTGCTGCAGGCGGGTGCGGAGATGGTCAAGCTCGAAGGCGCGGGCCACAAGCTCGACGTGATCCGTTTCCTGGTCGAACGCGACATTCCGGTCTGCGGCCATCTCGGCCTCACGCCCCAGTCGGTGCTGACCTTCGGCGGCTACAAGGTGCAGGGCCGCGGTGATTCGGCCGCGGCGAAGTTGCGCGCGGATGCGCGCGCGGTGGCCGACGCGGGCGCGCAGCTGCTGGTGCTGGAATGCGTACCGTCGCCGCTGGCGGCGACGATCACCGCCGACATCGCCATTCCCACCATCGGCATCGGCGCCGGTCCCGGCTGCGATGGGCAGGTGCTGGTACTGCACGATTTCATCGGCCTGGACACGGGCCATCGCCGGCCGAAGTTCGTCAAGGATTTCCTGGCCGAAGGCGGTTCGGTGGCGGGCGCCGTACGCGCGTATGCCGACGCGGTGCGCAGCGGGGCGTTCCCCGACGACGCCTATTCCTACTGACCGCGCCGCGCGCACCGACACGCCACAGGGGCCCCGATGATCGAGACCATCACCGAACTGGATGCGCTGCGCGCACGCGTCAGGGAGTGGAAGCAGCAGGGCCTGCGGGTGGGCTTCGTGCCCACGATGGGCAATCTTCATGCCGGGCATTACTCGTTGGTGATGCTGGCAAGGCAGTACGCCGACCGCGTGGTGTCCAGCGTGTTCGTCAATCCGACCCAGTTCGGTCCCAACGAGGACTTCACCCGCTATCCGCGTACGCCGGAAGCGGACATGAGCGGTCTCGAAGGCGCCGGTTGCGATGTCCTGTGGCTGCCGACGGTGGAGTCGATGTATCCGTTCGGCGTCGAGCTCGCTGCCAGGGTGCACGTACCCGGTGTCAGCAGCGTGCTGGAGGGCGCGCACCGCCCGGGCCATTTCGATGGCGTGTGCACGGTGGTCGGCCGGTTGTTCAACCAGGTGCAGCCCGACGTGGCGGCCTTCGGCAAGAAGGACTACCAGCAATTGGCGGTGATCCGGCAGCTGGTCACTGACCTGGCCTTCCCGATCCAGATCCTCGCCGGCAGCATCGTGCGCGAGCCCGATGGCCTGGCCATGAGTTCGCGCAACCAGTACCTGTCCGCGGACGAGCGACCGCGTGCTGCCGAAATCCGCAAGGTGCTGATCGCCATGCGTGAAGGCCTGCTGGCGGGGCAGTCGCGCGCCCAGGTGGAAGCGGATGCGGCGCGCAGGCTCACCGAGGTGGGTTACGTGGTCGACTACACCGTCGTCCGTCGTCACGACCTGGGCGAACCGGCCGAGGGCGAGCAGGGCGCGCGGGTCGCGCTGATCGCGGCCAAGTTGGGGCGCACGCGGCTGATCGACAACCTGGAATTCTGACGGCGGCGATAGTGGACGCGGTGTTGCACGATCGTGCACGCCGCACCGGGCGCGAGGGGCTAAACTTCGCGTCCCCGATCCAGATTGCGCCCCCATGCACCTCAGCCTGCTCAAGACCAAGATCCACCGCGCGACCGTCACCCATTCGGAGCTGAACTACGAAGGCTCCATCGCCATCGACGGCCTGCTGCTGGATGCCACCGGCATCCGCGAGTTCGAACAGGTCCACATCTGGGACGTCACCAACGGCGCGCGCTTCTCGACGTACGCGATCCGGGCCGATGAAGGCAGCGGCATCATCTCCCTCAACGGCGGCGCGGCGCGCCACGTGCAGGTGGGCGACCTGATCATCATCGCTGCGTTCGCCGGCATGAGCGAACAGGAGGCCGACCAGTTCCAGCCGACCCTGGTGTACGTGGACGGCCAGAACCGCATCACCCACACCAACCGCAGCATCCCGAAGCAGGCGGCCTGACATGAGCATCGGCTCCGACGCGTTGAACGCCCACGCCGCGCGCCTGCGCGGCACCCCGCTGAGCGAACTGCTGACGCGCGAGCCCGGCCGTGTTACGGCCAACACGCTGCGTACCGGTCCGCTGTACTTCAATTTCGCACGCCAGTCCTACGACGCGCAGGCGTGGCAGGCCCTGCTCGCGCAGGCGCAGGCCGCCGACCTCGCGGGTGCGTTCCGTCGCCTGTTCGACGGTGAAAAGGTTAACGTCACCGAAGGTCGTTCGGCGTTGCATACCGCGCTGCGCGGGCAGCATTCCGACGCGGTCGTGGCGCGCGAGGCCTATGCCAGCGCGCTCGATGTCCGCCAGCGCATGGCGTCCTTGATCGCGCAGTTGGAAGCGACCGGCGTCACCGACATCGTCAGCGTCGGCATCGGCGGCTCCGATCTCGGCCCGAGGCTGGTGGCCGATGCGTTACGGGATCCTCTGCCGGGACGTTTCCGCGTGCATTTCCTGTCCAACGTCGACGGCGCAGCGGCGCAACGCACGCTGGCACCCCTGGACCCCGCGCGCACGGCAGCGATCCTGATCTCCAAGACGTTCGGTACGCAGGAAACGCTGCTCAACGGCGGCATCCTGCGTGATTGGCTGGGCGGCAGCGAACGCCTGTATGCGGTCAGCGCGAATCCCGAACGCGCTGCGGCGGCCTTCGACATCGCACCAGAGCGCGTGTTGCCGATGTGGGACTGGGTCGGCGGCCGCTATTCGCTGTGGTCGGCGGTGGGCCTGCCGATCGCGCTGGCGATCGGGTTTGATCGTTTCGAACGCCTGCTGGCAGGCGCGTCGGCTTTCGATGCGCATGCCATCGGCGCACCGCTGGCCGACAACATCGCGGTACGCCACGCGCTGACCGCCGTGTGGAACCGCAACGTGCTCGGCCACGCTGCGCAGGGCGTGATGACCTACGACCAGCGCCTTGCGCTGCTGCCGGCCTACCTGCAGCAGTTGGTGATGGAAAGCCTGGGCAAGTCGGTGAAGCTGGACGGCAGCCCGGTCGGCGTCGACACCGTGCCGGTCTGGTGGGGCGGTGCGGGCACCGATGTGCAGCACAGCTTCTTCCAGGCGTTGCACCAGGGTACGGGCATCGTGCCGCTGGATTTCGTCGGCACGATCAACAGCGATGCGCCGTATGCCGAGAACCACCTCGCGCTGCTGTCCAACCTGCTGGCGCAGAGCGAAGCGCTCGCCAACGGACAGCACAGCGACGACCCGCACCGCAGTTATGCGGGCGGCCGGCCGAGCACGCTGATCCTGCTGGACGCGCTGACGCCGGAGTCGCTGGGCGGGCTGATCGCGATGTACGAGCACAGCGTCTATGCGCAGTCGGTGCTCTGGGGCATCAACGCGTTCGACCAGTTCGGCGTCGAGCTCGGCAAGCAGCTGGCCAACGGCCTGCTGCCGGCCCTCAAGGGCGAACGCGCTGCCTCGGATCCGGTCACGCAGGCGTTGCTGGCGGAGATCGCGGCGCGCGGTTAATTCCGCGCGTCGTCGGCCGGGCGCGGGTGCCTGCCCAGCGCCCAGGCCACGTGCTCGCGCACCAGCGGCGAGGCATCCTCGCGGCGGCTCGCCAGTGCCGCCAGCACGTCGGGCGTCGTCGGTGCATTGCCCAGCGCGACCGCGATATTGCGTAGCCAGCGTTCATGGCCGCTGCGGCGGATCGCCGATCCTTCCGTGCGGCGCAGGAACTCCGCTTCGTCCCACGCGAACAACTGCGGCAAGGTCGCGGTGTCCAGATCGTTCCTGGCGCGGAAATCGGGTTCGTCGGTGCGCTTGGCGAACTTGTTCCAGGGGCACACCAGCTGGCAATCGTCGCAGCCGAAGATGCGGTTGCCGATCGCCGGCCGCAGGTCTTCCGGAATCGCACCTTCGTGCTCGATGGTCAGGTAGGAAATGCAGCGACGCGCGTCGAGCCGGTAGGGCGCGGTGATCGCCTGGGTAGGGCAGACCTCGATGCAGCGCATGCAGGTGCCGCAATGCGCGGTCGCGGGCGCATCGATAGGGAGCGGCACGTCGACATAGATTTCGCCGAGGAAAAACCACGACCCGCCGTCCTTGTCGATCAGGCAGGTGTGCTTGCCGATCCAGCCCAGGCCCGCATTGCGCGCCAACGCGCGCTCCAGTACCGGTGCGGAATCCACGAACACGCGGTGCCCGAAGGCGCCGAATTCCTTCTGCAGCTGCTCCGCCAGTTTCTGCAGCCGGTTGCGCATGAGCTTGTGGTAGTCGCGTCCCAGCGCGTAGCGCGCCACATAGGCGCGACTGCCATCCGCCAGGGTGTCCCAGGCGTCGTCGCTGTCGTTGCGGCCGTAGTCGAGGCCGACCGAGATCACCCGTAGCGTGCCTGGGATGAGGTCCTGCGGTCGCGAGCGCTTGTCGCCGTGCTGCGCCATCCACGCCATCGAGCCGTAAAGGCCCTGTGCGAGCCAGTCGCGGAGATAGTCCTCGTCCTTGCCCAACTCGATACCGGCGATGCCGCACCGCTGGAAGCCGAACTCGCCCGCCAGCGCGCGCACGCGGGCGGCCAGGGTCGCGGGATCGGGTGGCAGCGAGGGCGAGGAGGGAGACGGCATGCGGAAAGTATAGGTGGCCTGGCGGCATTCACTTCCGCGCAACCCGGAGCGGTCCTAGAATCCGCGCATGTCAGGCACCGTGCCCCTGTATTCCACTTCCGCCGCGCGGGCGCTGGATGCCAATGCCACGCGCACGCTGGGCGGCGATGCCTACACCTTGATGCAGCGTGCCGGCCAGGTGGCGTGGCAGCACGTGCTGATGCATTGGCCAGACGCGCAACGCGTCGTCGTGGTCTGCGGGCCCGGCAGCAACGGCGGCGATGGTTACGTGTTGGCCCGGCACGCGCACCGTGCGGGGCGGTCGGTGGAAGTGGCGCATTTGCCCGAGCACGTGCCGGCCAATCCCATCGCCCAGCACGCATGCACGGACTACGTCGCGGCGGGTGGGCGCGTCACCCTGTTCGATGGCGCGTTGCCGAACGCCGACCTGCTGGTGGATGCCCTGTTCGGTATCGGCCTGTCGCGTGCGCCTGACGCGGGCGCGCACGCGCTGATCGATGCGCTCAACACGCAGGCGCTGCCCGTGTTCTCGCTCGACGTGCCCAGTGGCGTCGATGCGGATCGCGGCGGCGTGCCCGGCGTGGCCGTGGTGGCGACACGCACGCTGCAGTTCATCGCGCGGCATGCCGGGCTGCACACCGGCGACGCGTTGGAATACACCGGTGCGTTGGCCCTGGACGATCTCGATGTGCCGGCCGGTGCGTTCGATGGTGTGGAAGAACACGCGACCTTGCTCGATCACGAGGCGCTGGCGCGCTGGCTGTTGCCGCGCCGTCGCAACACGCACAAGGGCGAGTCGGGACATGTGCTGTGCATCGGCGGCGAAGAAGGCAGCGGCGGTGCGGTCGCCCTGTGTGCGGAAGCTGCGTTGCGTGCGGGTGCCGGCCTGCTCAGCGTGGCGACGCGACCGGCGCATGTCGATGCGATCCTCGCGCGCCGTCCGGAAGCGATGGTGCGCGGCGTCGAATCCTCGGAGGACCTCGCGCCGATGCTGGCGCGCGCCGGCGTCATCGCGATCGGGCCGGGCCTGGGGCAGGGCGAATGGGCGCGCGCGTTGCTGCAGCAGGCCTGGCGCAGCGGGCGGCCGCTGGTCGTCGATGCCGACGCACTCAATCTGTTGGCGGCATCACCGCAGGCGCTGCACGACGCGGTACTGACGCCTCATCCTGGCGAGGCCGCACGCCTGCTGGGTTGCACGACGGCCGAGGTGCAAGCCGACCGCTTCACCGCCGCCCGCGCGATCGCGCAGCGCCATGCCTGCGTCGTCGTGCTGAAAGGCGCGGGTACGATCATCGCCGCGCCCGACGGTGCGCTGCGCGTGATCGATGCCGGCAATCCCGGCATGGCCGTCGGCGGCATGGGTGATGTGCTGACCGGGGTGATTGCCGCCTTGCGCGCGCAGGGTCTTGCGGCATTCGACGCGGCCAGCGCCGGCGCGCTGCTGCATGCGCTCGCGGGCGACGCAGCAGCATGGGACGGGCAGCGTGGCCTGTTGCCTTCCGACCTGATGCCGCACCTGCGGCGCCTCGCCAATCCCTGAGCCATGCCTGCGCCGGTCGGCGCCAGCACTTAGAATCGGCGCATGCACACGTTCCTTGCCGACAGCGACGCCACTGAAGCCCTGGGCCAGGCGCTTGCACGCACGCGGCCACCGTTCGCGGTGGTGCACCTGCAGGGCGACCTGGGCGCAGGCAAGTCGACGCTCGCGCGTGCGCTGTTGCGTGCGTTGGGCGTGGGCGGTGCGATCCGCAGCCCGACCTACACCCTCGTCGAGCGCTATCCCGTCGAAGGCGGCGAAGCCTGGCACCTGGACCTGTACCGCATCGGCGATGCGGGGGAACTGGAATTCCTCGGCCTGGACGAAGGCGCAGCGGTGCTCTGGCTGGTCGAATGGCCCGAGCGTGGCGGCGCATCCCTGCCGCCGGCGGACCTGGTGGTCACGCTGGCGGTCGAGGGCACCGGAAGGTCGGTCCTGTGCAAAGCGGGTTCCCGGGTCGGCGAGCAATGGCTGGCGCGGGCGGCCGAAGAAGCCCAGTTGCAGGCTTCAGTTGCCCAGCCTGGTTAGGAACATCTTCCAGGTTGCGGATTATTAAGGGAAAACGTCTTGCATTCGTGACCTGATGGTGCTTGAATCCGCGGCATGAGCCCGGGGATGCCCACCACCGTCATGCTGCGCGCCGCCTTCGCGGGGCTGCTGGCCGTGCTGCCTGTGTCGCTCTGGGCGGGTGAAGTGACCGGCGTCAGCCTGGCGCAGGGCGCCACCGGCACGCGCGCCGAGATCCAACTGGCCGGCGCGGGTCAGTACAAGACCATCAGTCTGAAAGGCCCTGATCGGCTCGTGGTGGACCTGCCCGCGTCGAAGGCGCGCGCCGGCCTGCGCCTGCCGGCACCGGCCGGCATCGTGCGCGCGGTGCGCACGGGGCAACCCGATGCGAACACCCTGCGCATCGTCTTCGACCTCGCCTCGCCGGTGGCCGCGCTCAATCCGCGCATGGAACAGGCCGGCGACGCCTCGCGCCTGGTGATCGAATGGCCGGGCGATGGTGCTGCCCCTGCCGCCCCGACGCAGACGGTGGCAAGCGCACCGACGGCCGTGACGACGACGGCACCCACCGCGACCTCCCCATCTCAGGCGCAGGCCGATGCCGCACGCGCGACCGCGCTGCTGACGGCACAGGTGGCGCAGGCGGGCCAGGCGCCTGCCACGTCGCCCCCTGCGAGCACGTCCAGTGCAGCGCCGTCGCCGCAGGCCATCCTCAACGGGCAAGCGACCACGGCTGTCGTCACGACGAATTCCGGCAACCCGCCGCCCACCTACACGATCGCGACGGGCCAGCCGACCCCGATGCCGGGTTCGACCGCAGCGACTGGCGCGCCCGACGCGACCGTCGTTGCGCCGTCGCCGGTCGTCACCGCCGGCATGCGTCCGCTGGTCATCGCCATCGATCCGGGCCACGGTGGCCAGGATCCCGGTGCCATCGGCCCGAGCGGTCGCTACGAAAAGCACGCGGTGCTGGCCATCTCCAAGGAACTGGCGCGCCAGATCAATGCCACGCCCGGCATGAAGGCGTACCTGGTCCGCGATACCGATGTGTACGTCGAACGCCCGCAGCGCGCCCGCAAGGCCCGCGCGGCGAAGGCCGACATGTTCGTCTCCATCCACGCCGATGCGGCAGAGAACCGCAGCGCCTGGGGCTCGTCCGTCTACGTGCTGTCGCTGCGCGGCGCCTCCTCGCAGCACGCGCGCTGGCTGGCCGACAAGGAAAATGCCTCCGATCTGGTCGGTGGCGTCCGCCTGACCAAGGACACCTTGTCCAACGTGCTGCTGGACCTGGCCCAGAGCGGCCACATGAAGGCCTCGCAGGACGCGGCGGGGCACGTGCTGACCTCGTTGAAGGACCTGGGCAAGACCCACAAGCCGCAGATCGAGTTCGCCAACTTCGAAGTGCTGCGCAATTCCGACATGCCGGCGATGCTGGTGGAGACGGGCTTCATCTCCAATGCGGACGAGGAAAAGCGCCTGTTCGACCCCGCGCATCAGCGCAAGGTGGCGGGCGCGGTGCTGGACGGCATCCAGTCCTACTTCACCCGCCAGCCCCCGCCGGGCACGCTGTTCGCGGCGCGCGCCCAGGCCGAGGCCGAGGCACGCAGTGTTGCGGCAGGCGGAGCCGCTGGCGCGCCCTGATCGCGCGTTCGCTCGGCTATCATCACGGCTGAATCCCCCAGACGGTGCGTCTTGCGCCGCCAGCACGTGCCGATCCGCCAACTCCCCGACACCCTGATCAACCAGATCGCCGCAGGCGAAGTCGTCGAACGCCCCGCGTCCGTCGTCAAGGAACTCGTGGAAAACGCGCTGGACGCCGGTGCGCGCCGCGTGGATATCGATCTCGAAGAAGGTGGCGTCCGCCTGATCCGCATCCGCGACGACGGCGGCGGCATTGCGCCGGAAGAACTGCCGCTGGCGGTGTCGCGCCATGCCACCAGCAAGATCGCCTCGCTGGATGACCTCGAAGCGGTGGCGACGCTGGGTTTCCGAGGCGAAGCGCTGCCGTCGATCGCGTCGGTCAGCCGGTTCTCGCTGACCTCGCGCCGTGAGCAGGATGCGCATGGCGCCTCGCTGCAGGTGGACGGGGGCAAGCTTGGCGAGGTGTCGCCCAAGCCGCATGCGGTCGGTACCACGGTGGAGGTCCGCGAGCTCTTCTACAACGTGCCCGCGCGGCGCAAGTTCCTGCGCGCCGAACGCACGGAGATGAGCCACATCGAAGAGTGGTTGCGCTCGCTGGCATTGGCGCGCCCCGACATCGAACTGCGCGTGTCGCACAACGGTCGTCCCTCGCGGCGCTACAAGGCGGACGAACTCGAGTCGCTCGCGCGCCTGGACGAAACCTTGGGCGAAGAGTTCGCCCGCAGCGCGCTGCGCGTGGATCATGCGGCCGCCGGTCTGCGCCTGCACGGGTGGATCGCGCAACCCAGCTATTCGCGTGCCAGCGCCGACCAGCAGTATGTCTACGTGAACGGGCGGTCCGTGCGCGATCGCAACATCGCGCACGGCGTGAAGATGGCGTACCAGGACGTGCTCTTCCACGGTCGCCAGCCCGCGTACGTATTGTTCCTCGAACTCGACCCCACGCGCGTCGACGTGAACGTGCACCCCGCCAAGCACGAGGTCCGTTTCCGCGACACGCGGCTGGTGCACGATTTCGTCTATCGCACGCTGCACGAGGCGCTCGCGGAGACGCGCGCGGGTGTCGTGCCGCAGGACACCGTGGCGTCGTCCTTCGCCGTGCGCCCTGCCGGTTCGATTCCGTCGGCCTGGATGCCGACGCAGCAGTCACCGTTGGGACTGTCGGTGGCGGAAGCGCCGGCCGCCTACGCTGCGCTGTATGCGCCGGCGACCGAGGCGTCGCCGGGCGCCATGGCGAACTATCCCGCGCCCACCATGCCGGCAATGCCGGCGAACGATCCGGACGGCGTGCCGCCGCTGGGTTTCGCCATCGCCCAGTTGCACGGCATCTATATCCTCGCCGAGAACGCCGACGGTTTGATCGTCGTCGACATGCATGCCGCGCATGAGCGCATCGGCTACGAAAAATTGAAGCACGCGCACGACGGCATCGGATTGCGCGCGCAACCCTTGTTGGTGCCGCGCGTGCTGGCCGTCGCCGAGCGCGAGGCGGACGTGGCGGAACGTGAAGCCGGTACGCTGGCCCTGCTGGGTTTCGACATCACCCGCGCCGGACCGCAGTCGCTGAGCGTGCGCAGCATTCCGGCGCTGTTGTCCAATGCCGATCCGGAAGCGCTGTTGCGTGACGTGCTCGCCGACCTGCGCGAACATGGCGAGAGCCGCCGGGTAGCGGCCGCGCGCGACGAACTGCTGGCGACGATGGCGTGCCACGGCGCGGTGCGCGCCAATCGCCGCCTCACGCTGCCTGAAATGAACGCCCTGTTGCGCGAGATGGAAATCACCGAGCGCTCGGGGCAATGCAACCACGGCCGCCCGACCTGGGCGCGCTTTTCCTTGAATGAGATTGACCGCTGGTTCCTGCGAGGACGCTGACATGGGGATGAAGACAGGATGGCTGGGGATGGCCATGCTGCTGGGTTTGCTGGTGGGGTGTGGCGATGCGGACGAGAAAGCCGGTGCGGCCGGCAACGTCGTGGACGCACGCTTCCTGGCCGACAACACGGCATGGCGTGAGCAGCGCAAGAACGAACTGGTCGCAGCGGATGGCTGGACCAGCCTCGTGGGCCTGCACTGGATCGAACTGAAATCGCACTTCATCGGCAGCGGTCCCGCCAGCGGCATCAAGCTGGTCGTCGGGCCGCCCAAGATGGGCATGATCACCCAGCAGGATGGCCGCATCTTCTTCACGCCCGAGCGCGGCGTGGACCTGACGCTCAATGGCGAGCCGCTGAAAGGCCGTGTCGAACTGCAAAGCGATCGCGATGCAACGCCGGGCGTGATCGGTTTCGACGAAGGCAAGGGCGCGCTGTCGGTGATCGAGCGCGGCGGCCGCCATGCCCTGCGCGTCAAGTACGCCGATGCGGAATCCCGCACGCAGTTCGTCGGCCTGGACTACTGGCCCGCGCTGGAAAGCTGGCGCATCGAGGGCCGCTACATTCCGCATCCGCCGGGGAAGACGCTGACCATCGTCGATGTGATCGGCGTGGCGAACGAGTCGCCCAATCCGGGCGCGGTGGAGTTCGAGCGCGACGGCAAGACGTTCCTGCTCGAAGCGCTGGGCTCGGCGGATGGTCCGTTGTTCTTCGTGCTCGCCGACCGCACCAGCGGGCACGGCAGCTATCCGGCCGGGCGCTTCCTCGATGCCGAAGCGCCGCGCGACGGCAAGGTGGTGCTCGACTTCAATCGCGCCTACAACCCGCCGTGTGCGTTCACGCCGTACGCCACGTGCCCGTTGCCGCCAGCGGAGAACCGCCTGGACCTGCTGGTAGAAGCAGGCGAGAAGGCGTACGCCAAACCGATCAAAGTGCTTTGAGGAAGGAACCGATGAAGTTGCACATGCTGCTGAAATCCCTGGTCGCCATGGGCCTGCTCGCCAGCGCCTCCGTGCTGGCCGCGGATACCGCCAAAGCCCCCGCCGCGCCGGTGCCCTTGTTGTGGAAGGTGTCGGACAAGGACAACGCGGTGTACCTGCTCGGGTCGTTCCATCTGCTCCGGCCTAGCGACTATCCGCTGTCGGGCGATGTGGAAGCGGCGTTCGCCGATGCGGAGCGGTTGATGTTCGAACTGGCGCCGGCGGAGATGCAGTCCACGGCCGTGCAGCAGCTGATGCTGCAGGCGGCGCTGCGCAGCGATGGCAAGACGCTGCAGCAGGAACTGGATGCAGCGACTTGGACGCGGCTTGAGGCGTGGACCGCCAAGAATGGTATGCCGATCGTGGCGTTCAACAGCTTCGAACCCTGGTTCGTCGGGCTGACCATCAGCATCGTGGAGATGACCCGGCAGGGCCTGGATCCGAAGCTGGGCCTGGACAACCACTTCATGGACAAGGCCAAGGCAGCGGGTAAGCCCACGGCAGGGCTGGAGCTCGCCCAGGAACAGATCGGCGTGCTCGACGGCATGGATGCCGCGGAGCAACGCCAGTTCATCATCGAGGCGCTCGACCAGGCCGCCAAGGGCTCGGTGGAAACCGAACGCCTGCATGCCGCATGGCGTCGTGGCGACGCCGAAAGTCTCTGGACCGGCATGGCGGCGGACATGAAGCGCCAGTACCCGCGTCTCTACACGCGCATCAACGTGGAGCGCAATGACGCGTGGGTGCCGAAGATCCGGCAGATCCTCGATCAGCCGGGCGACGACGATGCGCTGGTCGTCGTTGGCGCGCTGCATCTGCTGGGCGAAGATGGGGTGGTCGAGAAACTGCGCGCGCGCGGCTACAAGGTGGAGCGCATCTGTTCCGCCTGCAAAGCGGGAACCCGCTGACATCGGTCCCGCGGCATCACGGCGCCGCGGGCACCATTTCGATGCAATCCACGGGGCATGCGGGCACGCACAGCTCGCAGCCCGTGCACAGTGCATCGATGACCACGTGCATGTGCTTGGCGCCACCGATGATGGCATCCACGGGGCAGGCCTGGATGCACTTGGTGCAGCCGATGCAGTCTTCTTCCACCACCACGGCCACGATGGGTGGCGCGTGCGTGCCACGGTTGCGATCGTAGGGGCGCTCAGGCACCCGTAGCAGGTTCGCCAGCGCACGCGCGCCGGCATCGCCGCCCGGCGGGCAATGGTCGATGCCCGCTTCGCCGCGGGCCATCGCTTCCGCATACGGCCGGCAGCCATCGAAACCGCACTGGCCGCATTGGGTCTGCGGCAGCAGGCGGTCGAGGCGTTCGACGAGCGCGGCGTCCATCGCCGTCATGATGCGCTGGGCGTCAGCGCACCGGCATGCCGGGCAGGGCGCCGGCATCCGCGTCCAGCAGCGCCAGCGCGCCACCGTCAAAGCCGGCCGACAGGATCATCCCTTCGCTCAAGCCGAAGCGCATCTTGCGCGGCGCAAGGTTGGCGATGAACACCACCTTGCGGCCGACGAGTTTTTCCGGCTCGCCGTAACTGCCGCGGATGCCGGAGAAGATCTGCCGCTGGCCCAGATCACCGGCATCCAGCAGGAAGCGCAGCAGCTTGTCCGAGCCCTCCACGAAGCCGCACTCCAGCACCTGGCCGACACGCAGGTCGAGTTTGGCGAAATCCTCGATGCCGATGGTGCCGCCCGCGTCCTTCGCGTCAGTCGGGGCGGGCGCCGCCTTGGCCTCCGCTTTCTTCTCGGGTGCGGCAGGTGCGGGCACGGCGGCGAGGGTGTCTTTGGAGGCGTCGGTCATGGCGTCGATCAGTTTCGGGTCGATACGGGTGAACAGGGGCGAGTAAGGCTGGATGGTGTGCGCTTGCAGCGGCGCGGCGACGTCCGCCCAGGTTTCGACGGGCGCGCCGAGGAAGGCTTCGGCTTCCGCGCTCGTGCGCGGCAACACCGGTTTGAGCGCGGCGGCCAGGATGCGGAACAGGTTCAGGCCCTGTGTGCAGACCGCCTGTAGTTCGGCGTCGGCGCCTTCCTGCTTGGCGATCACCCAAGGCTTTTTTTCGTCGATGTACTTGTTGGCTTCATCCGCCAGCGCCATCGTCAGGCGCAGCGCGGTGGCCGGTTCGTTGCGTTCGTAGGCGTCGGCGATCGGGCCCAGCGCGTCGACGAAGCGCTGGTACATGGCGGGATCGGGCAGGACATCGGCCAGCTTGCCGCCGAAGCGCTTGTCGACGAAGCCGGCGCAACGACTGGCCAGGTTGACGAACTTGCCGACGAGGTCCGCGTTGACCCTCGCGATGAAGTCGCCGAAGTTCAGATCGAGGTCGTCCACGCCGCCGGAAGACTTGGCTGCGTAGTAGTAACGCAGCGCTTCCGGTTCCAACCCGGTATCCAGGTAGGTGCGCGCCATGATGAAGGTGCCGCGCGACTTCGACATCTTCGCGCCATCCACGGTCAGGTAGCCATTGACGTGCAGGCGCGTGGGCGCGCGGTGGCCGGTGCCTTGCAGCACGGCGGGCCAGAACAGGCCGTGGAAGTTGACGATGTCCTTGCCGATGAAATGGTGCAGCTCCACCTCGGTACCGGAAGCCAGGTGCGGTTCGAAATCGAGGCCGCGCTCGGCGCACAGGTTCTTGAAGCTGCTCAGGTAGCCGATCGGTGCGTCGAGCCAGACATAGAAGTACTTGCCGGGCGCACCCGGGATCTCGAAGCCGAAGTAGGGCGCATCGCGCGAGATGTCCCAGGAGCGCAGGCCGCCTTCGGCATCCAGCCACTCGCGCAGCTTCGCCTTCACGCCCGGCACGGCGACGTCGCCGGCCAGCCATTCGCGCAGGAACGCCTCGAAGCGGCCGACGTCGAAGAAGTGGTGTTCCGAATCGCGGATCTCCGGGGTGCTGCCGGAGAGGATGGACTTCGGTTCCTTGAGATCGGTCGGCGCATAGGTGGCGCCACAGACTTCGCAGTTGTCGCCGTACTGGTCCGCCGAACCACAGTTGGGACAGATGCCCTTGATGTAGCGGTCGGGCAGGAACATGCCCTTGGCCGGGTCGTAGAACTGCGCCACGGTGCGGCGGCTGATGTGGCCGCCGGCGTCCAGCCGCTGGTAGAACGCTTCGGTCAATTCGCGGTTGGCCGCCGAGTTGGTCGAGTCGTAATGGTCGAACGCCACGCCGAACGCGGCAAAGTCGCGCTCGTGGCCTGCCTGGATGTTCGCGATGAAGGCTTCGGGTGTCACCCCGGCCTTCTCGGCGGCCAGCATGATCGGTGTGCCATGCGTGTCGTCGGCGCAGACGAAGTACACCGTATCGCCCCGCATCCGCCGCGCGCGCACCCAGATGTCGCCCTGGACATAACCCACCAGATGGCCCAGGTGGAGCGGGCCGTTGGCGTAGGGCAGGGCATTGGTGACGAGGGCGGTGCGGCTCATGAGGGGCTTCGTGACGGGGGTTCGCGATTATCGCATGGACCCGCAGCGGCCCTTCCGACGCCCGAAACGCAGCGGGCCCGGCATGACCGGGCCCGCAGGAATCGTTGGCGCGTGAAGCTTACTGGCGGATCCAGGTCTGCGACTTGCAGATGAAGGCGATGCAGCCGGACACCTCCAGCTTCTTGCCGCCGTCGATCAGCTCCATCTTCGACTTGTACACCTTGCCCTCGTCGGGCTTGAGGATCGTGCCGCCGGCGTAGTCGCCGCCACCCTCGGCCTTCATGCCGCGGATGATCTCCATGCCGGTGATCGGCTTGTTCTTGCGATCGTCCTTGCACTTGTCGCAGGTCGGGTTGGGCTTGCTCGGGTTGATCAGTTCGATGATGCGCCCGCTGATTGCGCCGTTGGCGGCCTGGGTGATCTCGACATAGGACTTGGGCTTGCCGGTCTCGCTATCGATGGTCTTCCAGCGGCCCACCACCGGGTCGGCGGCGGAGGCCACCAGCGACAGGGCCATCAGCGGGGCGGCCAGGCAGATGGCCATCAGGGTCTTGCGCATGTTCCCCTCCCAGGGATGTAGGTCAGGCCCGCCGGCGACGCCGACGGGATGCGGCAGTTATACCGCATCCGCCGGCGTATGGAAGAAGCCTGTTCAGCCGTCCTTGCGGGTGCCGAGACCGCTTTCGTCGGCCTCCGGCGTCTCGGGTTCTTGCGCGTCGATTTGCGGGGCGGCGGCGGGGATGCGGGATGCAGGGGGAGGGGTGCCAGGCACCTGTTCGACACTGCCCACGGACACGCGCCCGATGCGGGGCTTCATCCAGATATCGTCGTGCCAGGCCTGGTATTGCTTCGGATCCCAGTAGCGATCGTCGTAGAACTTGCTGCCGTCGATCGGTATGAAGCCGCCCGGACCCGGGATGTAGATCTGCAGATTGCCTGTGAAGCCCGTGCGGCTGCCGGTCGACCTGCGCTTTTCGCGCCTCAGTACGTTGGCGAGGCGTGGCTGCGCTGCTTCGTCGCCGAACCGGGCGTAGATGGCCTGGCCTTCCTCCACCGCGCGGGCGCGCTCTTCCGCGCTGAGTTGTTCCCAGTAGCGTTCACGCAGGCCGAGGAATCCCATGTAGCCGCGCTCTGACGCCAGGTCCATCCAGGCGTACGCCAGTGCGCGATCCTGCGTCGTGCCCTGGCCCGTCCACAGCATTTCGCCCACCATGCCTTGGGAGGGTTTGTCGCCGTAGTAGGCGGCGCGCTGGTAGAAGCGGAACGCCTCTTCGAATTCGCCGGCCTTGAAGCGCTTGAGCCCCAGCAGGCGATAGCGCAGGTCAGGATGCCCGGTCAGGAAGCCCGCGCTGAGCATCATCGCGTCGCGGGTGGGGTCGGATGGTGGCTTGTCCGCGCGCGCCTCGAGTGGGGTGGCCACGGCAACTGCGAGCAGTAGGAGAAGTGGGATCGTCCTGAGGTGGCCCATGTGCACTCCGACACGTGTGTTGACGGTTGAATCCGCAGTGTGACCGGCGCTACTGCGCCGGTCACGTCTCGGAAGTCATGGGCGAGACACCATGGGATGCACGCTCGATCGGTCTGCTATTTCGCGTCGGCAGCGCCTGCGCTGGCCTTGCCGCCGATGTGTCGGTCGAAGAAGGACAGCATTTCGGTATACAGCTTCACCCGGTTGTCGACATCGTAGAAGCCGTGCATCTCGCCGGACTGGATGATCATTCCCTCCGGTGCGTTGCCGGCGGCGATCAGTGCCTTGTTCATCAGTTCCGTCTGCTCCGGCGGCGTCCGGACGTCGCGGGCACCCGCGGCCAGATAGACCGGGATCTTCACTTCTGCGGCGCGTCGTGCCGGGGAGTTTTCGGCCCACACTTTCTTGTCGGAACCGTGCGTACGGCGCAGATAGCGTTGGCCGGACTCGGTGCTTGGAATGTCTCCCTTCTCGAACATCATTTCCACGTCATACACGCCGACGTAGCCGAAGGTGCACTTGAACATTCCAGGTGCTCGGATAGGCGCCATCAGCGAGGAGTAGCCGCCGAAACTGCCTCCATAGATGCAGATGCGGTCCTTGTCTGCGTGCCCTTTCTGGATCGCCCACTGGGTGGCGTCGATGATGTCGTTCTGGATGCCCTGGCCCCACTGCTGGTGTCCCGCATTCTGGAAGCCGCGGCCGTAGCCGCCGGAACCGCGATAGTTCACCTGCAGCACGGCGTAGCCGCGGCTTGCGAACAACTGCGTTTCGCCACTGAATGCCCAGTCGTCGCGAGGGCCGATGGGGCCGCCATGCGGGTTGACGATGAGGGGCAGGTTCTTGCCGTTCGAACCGTTGGGAATCGTCAGGTAGCCATGGATGCGCTTGCCGTCGCGCGCCACGAAATTGAAGGGCATGACCGACGCCATCTTCGCGGGGTCCAGCTGGGGCAGCCGCTTCATCAGGAAGCGCGCCTTGCCGGACTCGCGATCGTACAGATAGAGCTCGCCCGGATTATGGTCGCTGTAGACGCTGACGATGATCTTCTTGCCATCCGTCGTGTAGCTAGAGAAATCGACCATCTGCCCTTCGAACGCGGAGGCGAGCGAAGCATAGAGCTCGGCGTCGGGATGCGCCTCGTCGATCAGTTTGACGGCAGGTGCCCCGGCCTCGGTGACCACGCTGATGAGCGCCGTATCGTCGGTCGACCAGATGAGGTTGCTGATCTGGGCCACCGGGTCCTGGAACAAGGGTTTGAACTCGCCGGAGGTGGTGTCCAGCGTGCCCAGCGCGGCGGGCGCCACGCCATCGTCCTGGCTGACGTACACGGTGCCGTTGCGGTTCGTATGGACGACGCCGAGATGCTTGCCGCCGGACTTGGACGCGTTCACGAGCGTCCAGGCACGTCCGTCGCGACGATAAAGCTCGGTGCGTTCGTCGAACTCGCCATCTTCGTTACGGCTGGAAGAACACACGGCGAAACGCGCCTGCTTGTTCTCGTCCAGCGTAACGTTGCAGTTTTCCTTGGGCGCACGGCCGAGCGAGGTGCGGCGGCCATTGAAGACGTCGAGCTTGACGAGTTCGGTGCCCGCGCCCTCGCTGGAACGTGGCGAACGCACGTCCATGATGACGAACTGGTCGTCGTCACGCAGCGTGTCGACGAGGCTGAAGCGTTCGGAAGTGACCGTCTTCGCGCGCTGGGTGGTGTCCTGGGTGCCGTAGAAAATTAAGGGACGAGGCTGAGAGCCGTCCGCGTTGACGGCGAACCATTCGCCCGTGCTGAAGGGCTGGGCGTAGCCGCCCATCTTGCGTACTGCGCTGAACATCAGACGATTCGGGCTGACCCAGTCAAAAGAGCCGACGCTCTTCTTGTCGGGCAGCTGGCTGACGTTGAGGATCTTCAGGTCGCTGGTCCGCATCGTCGTGAGGACGTCCTGATCGCCCCTGTCCACGGTGATGGCCAGATACTCCCCGGTCGGCGAGATCTTCGCGGTACTGAAGGCTGCGTGGCTGACGAAGTCGCGGACCGGTTGCGGCGATGCGGCGTGCGCATCGGCAACGGTCACGGCCAGTAGACCGGCCAGGACGAGCAATGCTCCTTTTTGCATCATCTTGAGCTCCTTGGTGGCGGCGCGCCGCCTTCGATGGTCATGAGGGCGTCGCCGCTGAGGCCAGGGCGACGCCAGAAGTAAAAGACCCGGCGTCGCCGCCGGGTCCAGGTGTTGCAGAGCCGCTCAACCCATCAGTTGAACTTGTAGGTCGCTTCCAGACCCACCTGACGACCAATGGCATCGAAACCGCGCCAGAAGTAGGGGTAGGTGTAGTTGGTCTTGTCGATCGGGTGGTGATTGTCGAACACGTTGACCACCGACAGGCGCAGGTTCAGCTTCTCGGTGATGTCCTTGGCCACACTCGCGTTCCAGGTGATGTACGGACCGATACGCGTATCGAAGTCCGAGTAAGCCACCGGTACGGTCGGATCCCAGATCGGCGTGCTGCCCAGGCGGTTCATGAACACCGTGGCCATCCAGTCGTCCTTCGACCAGTTGATGGTCCAGCGCACACGGCTGCGGTTGTCCAGATTGCTGTTCCAGTCGCGGTAGCTCTGGATCGGCTGGTCGACCGACAGCTTCTGGGTTTGCTCCAGCACGTGGGTCCATTGCAGCGAGGTGCTGAAGTCACCGAAGCGATCAGTGTCCAAGCGGTAACGCACGGTCGCGTCGACACCCTTCGTACCCAGGAACGACTGGTTGATCGGTCCGCTGCGGATCTCGGTCAACGCATCAGTTTCGGCATTGCGACTGATGCGGCCCTGGATGATCTGGCAGTAACCGCTACTCGAAGCGTGCGGATACGCCGAGCCGTTGGGGTACAGGCCGGTGTTGCAGCCCAGTTCCGCCGCCAGGATATCGGTGCCGCTCTGCACGGTGACGACGTCGTTGAGCTCGATTTCGTAGTAGTCGGCGGCGAGCGACAGTTGCTCGGTGACATCCCACACGAAGCCGGCGGTCCAGGAGTTGCCGGTCTCTTCTTTCAGTTCCGGCGCGCCCTGCGAGGTCGTAAACACCGAGTAACGGTAATTGCCACCCGAGTTGCCGCAGACGTTGTCGCTCGTGCCGATACCGTTGAGGTAGCAGCGGTAGTAGTCGGTTACCGTGCCGAACGAACCGCTAGGCTCGGAGAACACGTAGTGCATGTCCGGCGCCTTGAAGCTGGTGGCATAGTTTGCGCGGATCAGCAGTCCGTCGAAGGGACGGAACTCCAAGCCTGCACCCCATGTGCTCGCAGCGTCCACGTCGGTGACGTCGTCGTACTTGTCGTAGCGGCCCTGCAAGCTCGCCGTCAGCATGCTGAAGATCGGCACCTTGAACTCGACGCCAGCAGCGTAACGATTGCGCTCACCGCTGCCGCCCGTGCCGGTCAGGTTGTAGATCGAACGGACCGTGGGCAGGATGCGCGCATCGCTGTCCAGATCGTAGCTCTGGCGAGACGCTTCGATCACGCTGGCGAAAGACAGCGGGCCCGCAGGCAGTTCGAACAAATCGCCGGAAAGCACGAAGTTCGCGGCAGCGTTCCGGGAGACCGCTTCGTAGTGCACCATCGTCGACATCGCGCGATAGTCGGCCGCGCTGATCGGGCCGTAGAAGCGATCCAGGTTGAGGCGATAGACAGGCAGGCCATTCGGAATACCCGCCAAGCCCGTATATGCGCCCTGACCGGTCACGCCGAGCTGGTTGCCCATGAAGTACGACGTGGCACCGGCCACTGTCATGCGCGGGCGATCGCGGACGATTTCGTATTGGGCGCCGCCCAGGGTGAATTCCCAGTCGAAGCGATCGGCGAACGAGCCGCGCAGGCCGACGGCCAGATCCAAAGAGTCTTCCTCGAACTTCTGGAACGTGCCTTCAGATCCGCCGTACGATTCTGGCGTGATCGCGCGAATCGGCAGGGCACGGATGCCGAGACCCGGGTCATAGAAGGTCGCGTTTGGCTGAGGGCCGCCGAACCACTGTTCGACACCACCGCCCAGCCTGCTGCGCGAATGGAAGGCCATCGCACTGGCCCAGCCTTCCAGGTTATCGGTGAAATTGAACGTGCCGTAGACGTAACCGGACAGATCGTTGCTGCCATTGGCGACGGTCTGCTCAGCCGGGTAGCGGTCGTAGCCGCAGCCGGGTCCGAGATTGGCGCCCGTGGTTGCGCTCGTATAGAAGTGATACTCGTACAGCGAGCTACCGCTGCAGTCGCGGCCCGCGGGCATGACGTAGCCAAGCGTGGAGCCGGTGTTGCTGATGCGGCGGATCTGGATGCCGATCGGTGGCTGATAACCGCCGCGGCCATTGTTGAGCGCCAACGGGTAGGTGCCCGGAGGCGCTGGGTTGTCGGCAGCGGAATCCATGAAGTCGCGCTGGTAACCCCACAGGGCTTCGGCGTTGTACGACTCGAACGCGTACGTCACGCTCCAGTTGTCGCCGGTCTTGCCGCCGACCCACTGGATGTCCGCCACGTCGCGGCCACCGTCGGTCGAGGTCTGGCCCTTGACCTTCAGGATGTTGCCTTCGTAGTTGGTCTTCAACACGATGTTGACCACGCCGGCGACGGCGTCGGAGCCGTATACGGCCGATGCGCCGCCCGAGAGGATCTCGATGCGTTCCACCGCCGCGGCGGGGATGTTGTTGAGGTTCTGGAAGTTGCTGCGGCCGTTGTAGGGGAACGGATAGTCGTTCGCGCGGCGGCCGTTGATCAGCAGCAGGGTGCGGCCGGGGCCGAGGCCTCGCAGGTTCACCGGGCTGGCATTCGGCGTGAAGCCGCCGGCGGCGTTGAAGTCGTTCTGCACGGAGCCCGTGTTCTGGCTCAGCGTGTCGATCGCCTCGGCCACGGTGTTGAAGCCTTCCTGCTTGATCTGTTCGGCCGTGATGACCGTGACAGGCGAAGGACCCTCAATCTCGGAGCGCTTGATGCGCGAACCGATGACCTGCACCTTGCCGAGGTTGGTCGTTTCGCCTTCCGGGGTCGAGCTGGTGGTGGCGTCCTGGGCGAATGCCGCGCCCGGGATCAGCAGGGCGCGGCATTCGCCGCGCCAAGCGGATTGCGCCGGAGCGCTTTCGCGTTTCCGTAAGTCATGTGGTGAATCCCCTAGAAATCCGTACGTGTAAGCGGCTCGCAAGAGGACCGTTCCCATCGGTCCAGGCCGCGCAAAAGCGTCCATGCAACCCGACATTAACACGGAATTAATGTGTTGCGCGTATCACAGAATTATTTCTCGTGTGTGATGCAGCCTTCACGGTTATGAGTGGCCTGTTCAGGTTTCGGTGGCTGCGGACGCAGTGCGACAATGACGTCACCACAATGGCGTGAAGTCCCATCAAGTGACTGAAAACAAAGAAAATTCCGAGCGCCCCCGCACCCATGCCGTCCAAGGCAACCTCTCCCCCCATCCGCGTGTGCGCAATGTCATCGCGGTCGGATCGGGCAAGGGCGGGGTAGGAAAGTCGACCACGGCGGTGAACCTGGCCCTGGCCCTGGCGGCCGAAGGCGCCCGCGTAGGGCTGCTGGATGCCGACGTCTACGGCCCCAGCATCCCGGCGATGCTGGGCCTGTCGGGGCGGCCGGACAGCCCGGACAACAAATCGATCGAACCGATGCGGGCGTTCGGGGTGGAGGCCATGTCCATCGGCCTGCTGGTCGACCAGGACACGCCGATGATCTGGCGCGGGCCCATGGCCACCTCGGCGCTGATGCAACTGTTCAACGACACGCTGTGGGGCGACCTGGATTACCTGCTGATCGACCTTCCGCCGGGTACGGGCGACATCCAGCTGACGCTGGCGCAGAAGATCCCGGTGGCCGGGGCGGTCATCGTCACCACGCCGCAGGACATCGCCACGTTGGATGCCAAGAAAGCGCTGAAGATGTTCGAGAAGGTCGAGGTGCCGGTGCTGGGGATCGTCGAGAACATGGCCGTCCATACCTGCTCCAACTGTGGCCACGTGGAGCACCTGTTCGGGCAGGGCGGTGGCGAACGGATGGCGGCACAGTACGGCGTGCCGTTGCTGGGCTCGCTGCCGCTGGACATCGCCATCCGCGAGCAGGGCGACGCCGGCCAGCCGGTCGTGGTCGCTGCGCCCGATTCGGCAGTGGCGCAGGCCTACCGGCAGACGGCACGGGTCATGGCGGCCACGCTGGCCCAGCGCCCGCGCGCCCCGCTTTCCATCCTGTCCTCACTGGTCTAGCGCGCGACGCAGACGGCGGGCGGGGGCCCGCCCTACAATTCCCCGTCCGCCGCGCGCCGTCCGCGTGGCCTTCGCCCCACACACCAGGATTTGCATGAGCATCAAGAGCGACCGTTGGATCCGCCGCATGGCCGAGCAGCAGGGCATGATCGAACCGTTCGAGCCGGGGCAGGTGAAGCACGCCAACGGCGAGCGCATCGTCAGCTACGGCACATCCAGTTACGGCTACGACGTGCGCTGCTCGCGCGAGTTCAAGGTGTTCACCAACATCAACTCCACGATCGTCGATCCCAAGCACTTCGATCCGAAGAGCTTCGTGGACATCGAGGCCGACGAGTGCATCATCCCCCCGAACAGCTTCGCGCTGGCGCGCACGGTGGAATTCTTCCGCATCCCGCGTGACACGCTGGTGGTGTGCCTCGGCAAGAGTACTTATGCGCGCTGCGGCATCATCGTCAACGTGACCCCGCTGGAGCCGGAGTGGGAAGGCCACGTGACGCTGGAATTCAGCAACACCACGCCGCTGCCGGCGCGCATCTACGCGAACGAGGGTGTCGCGCAGATGCTGTTCTTCCAGTCCGATGCCGACGATGTCTGCGAGACCAGCTACAAGGATCGCGGCGGCAAGTACCAGGGCCAGACCGGCGTGACGCTGCCGCGCACCTGATCGTTCATTTCACCCATCGCAACGCAGGGAAGCACGATGCAAGCACCGCCTCCAATGCCGCAGGACCCCTATCGCACGCCTGATGCGGAGGTCGCGTCGACGCCCGGCACCGCGCTCGACCCGGCAATCCGTGCGTTGCGGTTGGTTGCGGTCCTGATCGATGGCTGCATCGCCCTGGTGGTGATGGTGCCGCTCATGTTCATGGGCGGCTATTGGGAGGCGGCGTTCGAAGCGGGGCGTTCGGGCGGATTCGGCCTGATGCCGCTGGGTACCACGCTGCTGTGGGCCGCCGTAGGCTTCCTCGTGTTCGTGCTGATCCAGGGCTATCCGTTGCAGATGACGGGACAGACCTGGGGCAAGAAGCTGCTGTCGCTGAAGATCGTCGATCTGCAGGGCAACAAGCCGTCGCTCGCAGACCTGCTGCTGAAGCGCTACCTGCCGACGCACGCGATCGGAAATCTTCCCTGTCTGGGTGTGATCTACCTGCTGGTCGATTCGCTGATGATCTTCCGTCCGGATCAGCGCTGCGTGCACGACCTGATCGCCGGCACCCGGGTCGTCAAGACGTCCTGATCCTTATGCCAGGCGCTGGCGCCAGGCATCGACCTGCGCGTTCAAGGCGGTGGGAGCATGCCGAATGGCGCTCCCGCTGCCCCATACCGGCCCCGGCCACGCGGCATCGCCTTCGTGCCGTCCCACCAGATGCACGTGCAACTGGCGCACGATGTTGCCCAGCGCGCCGATGTTGAGTTTCTCAACGCCGGTCTGCGCACGGATGAGCTGCCCGGCCTGGTTGATCTCCGCAAGCAGCAGGCGCTGTTGTCCGCCGTCCAGTTCCAGCCATTCGCTGACGCCGTTCACGCGTGGCACCAGCAGCAGCCACGGGAAGCGGGTGTCGTCCATCAGGCGGACCTGCGACAGCGGTCCGTCGGCGATGAAAGCGCTGTCGGCAGCCAGGCGGGGATCGAGGACGAAGTCGGTCATGCGAGGTTCCGTGCGAAGAAATCGAGTGTGCGTTCGCGCGCCAGGCGCGCACTGACGGGATCGTAATCGGCGCGCAGGTCGCAGTTGAAGCCATGGCCGGCGGGGTAGGTGAAAACTTCCATCTGCGGCAGCGCGTCCCGATGGGCCCGGACCATCTCCGGAGGGATGGACGCATCCCGTTCGCCGAAATGGAACATCACGGGCGCGCGCGGCGTTTCCTGGAGGAAGGGCAGGTTGCGCGCCCCGTAGTAGCTGACCGACGGCAGACCCAGCCGCAGTGCGGCCAGCAGAGCGACCGTGCCGCCCCAGCAGTAGCCCACGGTACCGACGTTGCCTTCGCCTGCCAGCGACTCGGCGGCGGCGCGGGTGATGTCCGCTGCACGTTCGAGGCCCAGTGACGTGATCAGCGACTTCCCGCGTGCGATGCCTGCGGCGTCGTACTCCAGTTCCACGCCGGGTTCGATCGGATCGAAGTAGGCCGGCGCCAGCGCGATGTAACCCTCCCGCGCGAAGCCCTCGGCCACGGTGCGGATGTGTGGATTGACGCCGAAGATCTCCTGCACCACGACCAGCGCACCGCGCGGCGCGCCCTCGGGGTCGGCCCGCCAGGCATGGATGCGGCCGTGTGGGGACTCGAAAGGCAGCCATTGGCCCATGGGTGCGCTCCGCTCTTGGGGGCGGACTAGTGTAGGCGCCGCGGGGTGTGCGGGGAGTGCAGTCTGAACGGCCCGGCCAGGCCTGCCGATGGCCCGGGGCTATAATCCGCGGCCCCGTACACGCCGCCGCCGTACTCCCATGTCCCTGCAGAACCCCAAGGTGGGCTTCGTCAGCCTCGGCTGCCCGAAAGCCCTGGTCGATTCCGAACGCATCCTCACCCAGCTCCGCGTGGAGGGATACGACATCGTGCCGACCTACGACGCGGCGGACGTGGTGGTGGTGAACACCTGCGGGTTCATCGATTCCGCCGTGGCCGAATCGCTCGATGCCATCGGCGAAGCGATGAACGAGAACGGCAAGGTCATCGTCACCGGCTGCCTGGGCAAGCGCCCGGAGCAGATCCGCGAGCAATACCCGGACGTGCTGTCGATCAGCGGTCCGCAGGACTACCAGAGCGTGATGGAAGCGCTGCACGCGGCGCTGCCGCCGAAGCACGATCCCTTCGTCGACCTGGTGCCGGACTACGGCGTCAAGCTGACGCCGCGCCACTACGCGTACCTGAAGATTTCCGAGGGCTGCAACCACCGCTGCAGCTTCTGCATCATCCCGTCGATGCGCGGCGATCTGGTGTCGCGCCCGGTCGATGACGTGCTGCGCGAGGCCGAGCGCCTGGTGCGCGGCGGCGTGAAGGAACTGCTGGTGGTGTCTCAGGACACGTCTGCCTACGGCGTGGACGTGAAGTACGCCGAACGGGAATGGCGCGGCAAGGCGTACCAGACGCGGATGAAGGCGCTGTGCGAAGGTCTGGGCGAGCTCGATGCCTGGGTGCGCATGCATTACGTCTACCCGTATCCGCACGTCGACGACGTGATTCCGCTGATGGCCGAAGGCAAGGTGCTGCCTTACCTGGATATTCCTTTCCAGCACGCCAGCCCGCGCATCCTCAAGCTGATGAAGCGCCCCGGCGCCGTCGACAAGACGCTGGAGCGCGTGAAGCGCTGGCGTTCGATCAGCCCCGACATCACCCTGCGCTCGACCTTCATCGTCGGCTTCCCCGGCGAGACGGAGCAGGAGTTCGAGGAACTGCTGCAGTTCCTCGATGAAGCGCAACTCGACCGCGTTGGTGCGTTCGCCTACTCGCCGGTCGAAGGCGCGGCGGCCAACCTGTTGCCGGACCCGGTGCCGGAGGAAGTGAAACAGGAGCGCCTGGCCCGTTTCATGGAGAAGCAGGCGGAGATCTCCGCCGCGCGCCTCGAAGCGAAGATCGGCACGGTGCAGCAGTGCCTGGTGGACCTGATCGAAGACGATATCGCCGTCGCGCGCTCGAAGGCCGATGCGCCGGAGATCGATGGACTGGTGCATATCCAGAATGGCGGCGAACTGGGGCTGCGCGTCGGCCAGTTCGTCGACGTGGAAATCACCGAGAGCGACGAGCACGACCTGATTGGCGATGCCATCGTCGAAACGGCGGGCCGGCCGCTCGACGTCAAGGTGCTGTGACCGCGCCGGCGACGGGCGCGCATGCTGGCAACGGCCGGCGTCGTTTCGTCGCTCCCCTGCGCGGGCACGTCGATGCCGCATGCTTCCGGCATCCCCTGTTCGATGGGTATGGCGAGTACCGGGACCTGCTGACGGCCCCGCACTGGCCCGACATCGAGGCCCTCAATGCGCGGATGCCGCTCTCAGGTACTCGTTTCGCGAGACAGGATGCCGGCTTGCTTGCCGACGGGCTGCATTACGAAGCACGGACCGCGCAGGGATGCATCGCCACGCGTGCGGATAACTGGCATGACCTGTTCAACGCGATGGTCTGGCTGCGTCATCCGGCTCTCAAGCACGCGCTCAACCAGCAGCAGTGCAGGCACATCGCGCGCATGGGCTCGCGTGAGCGCAGTCCCGCGCAGCAAGCACTGACCCAGTTCGATGAAAGCGGCGTCATCGTGCAGGTGCGCGATGCAGCACTGCTGGATCTGTGGGATCGGCACGACTGGGCGGCACTGTTCCGTGCGAACGCCGCACGCTGGCATGACGGCGGCATCACCGTCGCTGCGGTGGTGGGGCATGCGCTGATGGAGCAGGTGCTGGTGCCCGGGCGCTTGCTGGTCGGCAAGTGTTTGGTGGTACTCGGCGATCCGGCAGACGTGCTCAAGCAGGTGATCGAATCGATGTCGGCGGGCGCGATCCTCACTGCGCCAAGCGAATTGCGTCCGCTGCCACTGGCCGGCATTCCCGGGTGGCACGCAGGACAGGATGCCGCGTTCTACGGGCAGGAGGACTACTTCCGTCCCTTGCGGGACGGCCGCGTTTACCCGCGACCGTTGTGACGATCAGCTCGCGTAGCTGACATCCATCAGCACGAAGTGGGTAACGCCGCCGGGGAGTTCGACCGAGAATTCGTCGTCGATGCGCTTCTTCAACAATGCACGCGCAAGCGGCGAATCGATGCTGATCCAGCCGCGGGCCGCCTCGGTCTCGTCGGGGCCGACGATGCGGTAACGCGAGGTTTCGCCATTGGCGATGTTCTCCAGCTCGATGGTGGCGCCGAAGAACACGGCGTCGGGATCGCTGGGCGCGGTGTCGACCACGCGCAGCACTTCCAGCCGCTTGCTCAGGTAGCGCACGCGCCGGTCGATCTCGCCTAGCTGCTTCTTGCGGTAGGTGTACTCGGCGTTCTCGGAGCGGTCGCCCTCCGCGGCGGCAGCGGCCAGGGCCTTCACCACCTCGGGGCGGCGCACGCGCCACAGATCGTCCAACTCCGCCTTGAGGCGATCATGGCCTTCGCGGGTGATCAGGGCGGTGCTCTTCTCGCCCGGTGGGCGCCAGCGCGACACGTCAGCGTTCTCCGGCGGCTTCCGCGCGCTGCAACGTGCGCCCGCGCGGGTCCTCGACCGGCTCGATGCAGCTACCCGCGGTCAACACCAGCAGATCGTCGTCATGGATGGCGAACTCCTGCGCAGGTCGACCGTCTTCCGGCGCGAGCTGCACGCAGGTGCCATTCCATGTCACCGACCAGCGGCCGGCGCGCCTGGGTGCCACCTGCAAGTCGTCCTGGCAATGCGCTTGCAGCACGTATCGGCCGTCAGCCCCCAGGTCGAGCAACACGTCCTGCGATGCGCAGGCTTCGGCCGGCAGGCTGCCGAAGAACGTGCCGGCGAACGTCGACGGCGCCGGATTGGCGGCGGAAGCCGCCAGCGACAACGCGCAGGCCAACGGTACGAAACTCCACTTCATGCGCGTGATCAGCGACGTCCGCCGAAGATGCTGCCCAGGATGCCGCGCACGATCTGGTTGCCCAGCTTGGTGCCGACCGTACGCGTGGTCTGCTTGGCCATCGTCTCGATCATGCCCTGGCGACGCTTGGTGCCAAACACCGCGTCCTTCACGGCCTGGCCGAAGCCGCCGGCGTCGGGATCGTCCTGCTCGGTCTTCGCGGGCGGCGCCTGGGCGGCCTGCGTGGCGGTCTCGGCGCGCTTGGCGAGCATTTCCGCAGCGGACTCGCGATCGACGCGGGTATCGTACTTGCCGCCGACAGGGCTGCCGTTGCGCACCTGCTGGCGTTCGCCTTCGTTGATCGCGCCCATCCGGCAGCGGGGCGGCGACACCATCGTCTGCTGCACGGGCGAGGGGATGCCCTTGTCCTGCAATGTCGACACCAGCGCCTCACCGGTGCCGAGCTTGGAAATCGCCTGGGCCACGTCGAGCTTGGGATTCGGCACGAAGGTCTCGGCGGCGGTCTTCACCGCCTTCTGGTCGCGCGGCGTGAACGCGCGCAACGCATGCTGCACGCGGTTGCCCAGCTGGCCGAGGATGTTGTCCGGCACGTCGTCGGGGAACTGCGAGCAGAAGTAGACGCCCACGCCCTTGGAACGGATCAGCCGCACGACCTGTTCGATGCGCTGCTGCAACGCGGGCGGAGAGTCGTCGAACAGCAGGTGTGCTTCGTCGAAGACGAACACGAGCTTGGGTTTGTCCAGGTCGCCGACTTCCGGCAGTGTCTCGAACAGTTCGGACAGCAGCCACAGCAGGAAGCTGGAATACAGGCGGGGCTTCAGGATCAACTGGTCCGCCGCGAGGATGCCGATCACGCCGCGGCCATCGGTATTCGTGCGCATCAGGTCGGCCAGTTCCAGCGCCGGCTCGCCGAAGAACATCTCGCCGCCTTCCTGCTCCAGCCGCAGCAGCGCGCGCTGGATGGCGCCGACCGACTGCGTGCTCACCAGGCCGTAGCTGGTGGAAATGTCCTTGCGCTCGGCGGCGACCAGGCCCAGCAGGGCACGCAGGTCTTCCAGGTCCAGCAGCAACAGCCCGCGGTCGTCGGCGAGCTTGAACACGATGTCGAGCACGCCGCTCTGGGTGTCGTTGAGTTCCAGGATGCGCGAGAGCAGGGTGGGGCCCATCTCGCTGACGGTCGTGCGGACCGGATGGCCCAGCTTGCCGTAGAGATCCCAGAAGATCACCGGATTCGCGCCCGGCGCGTAGTCGGCGATGCCGATGTCCTTCGCGCGCTGCAGCACCTTCTCGCTGCCGTCGCCTGCGGCGGCCAGGCCGGCCACGTCGCCCTTCACGTCGGCCATGAACACGGGCACGCCCATTCGCGAGAAACCCTCCGCGAGCGTCATCAGCGTCACCGTCTTGCCGGTGCCGGTGGCGCCGGCCACCAGGCCGTGGCGGTTGCCGAACTTCGGCTGCAGCGTGACCGGAATGTCGTCGGTGACGCCCTTGCCCAGCAGGATCGGATCCATGTTCAACCTCGCGTGGTGATGGCCCGATTCTAGCGGCAGTACATGAGCGGCGGTGCAACATTCCATGACGCCTGACCTTGCCCGCGGCGCGCGGGCGGGGCTACCCTCCCGACTCACACTCTGGATGCATGCCTGATGTCCTTCGCAGTTCCTGCTTGCCTGCGCTACTGGCCTGTCCTGGCCACCTTGTCCCTGTTGCTGGTTTCGCCCGTCTCCCATGCCCAGCGCGTGTCCGCGCGTGATCGCGCCGCCGTCGAAGCGCTGGAGCAACGCATGGCCGTGGCGGAGAAGCGGTACCGCGACGGGCTGGTGCTGGTGGCCAACAGCGATCCCCGCGGTGCAGGCGAGAGCGATGCGGCACTGGAGGACATGGAGGACGTGCTGGACGCCTGCATCAAGCAGCGCGGTTGCCAGGTGCACACGCTGCTGGCCAGCTACAAGCGGCTGCTGAAGGACAATGCCGACGGGCAGACCGCGGACGCGGAGGACGAGGGCGACGCGATCGACGCGCTGGACGACGGCACCGACCATGCAACGCCCGCCGGCACCGCGGTGCCGGAGACGGCCCGCACCGCGGCCCTGCTCAACGACCAGCGCCACGCGTTCGACCGGATGGTCGAGTACAACCCCGCCATCCAGGCGGGTATCCGCCGCTGGCTGACCGACATGCGGCCGGCGCTGATCGACAGCTACGAGAACTACCAGAACATGCGCGCCGAGCTGTACCCCGCCTGGGAGCGCAGCGGACTGCCGGAAGCCCTGCTGTTCGGCATCATGGCCAAGGAATCCAACGGCAAAGTGCATTCCACCTCGCGTGCCGGCGCGGCGGGACCGATGCAGTTCATGTTCAACACCGGTGCGCGCTTCGGGCTCGGCCGCGATGCCAGCGGCTTCGATACGCGCTACGACCCCTATGCCTCCGGGCAGGCCAGCGCGGCGTACATCAACGAGCGCATGCGAGGCCTGAACAACAATATCGAGCTCGCGCTAGCCGCCTACAACGGTGGCGAGGGCCGTGCCGCACGTGTCTATCGCGAGAACAGCGGTCTTGGGTTCTGGGACGACGTGGTCTATAGCCAGTTTCCTGGCGAGACGCGCGACTACGTTCCGATGGTGATTGCGGCGGCGTGGCTGTTCCTGCACCCGCGCCAGTACGGCCTGGAATTCCCGAAGGTCAACGCGCAGCCGGCGCCGCTGAAGCTGGCGCGCGATGCCTCGATCTACGAGCTGACCATCTGCCTGGGCAATGGCGGCACCCGCGAGGGTTACATGCGCACGCTGCGCAACCTCAATCCGCGTTACCAGCCGGAGACGTGGATTCCAGCCGGCACCACCCTGAAAGCCAGCGCGCGCATCGCGGGTCTCTATGCGCGCTACTGCATCAACGGTCCACGCGCCGAGCTGGCCCGCACGCTGGTCAATGCGGATCCCGCCGCCGCCATCCGTCGCACGCAGCTCACCGGCAACGTCGCCGTCGGCGACGTGATGCCGGTAGCCGGCGTCCCGACCACGGTGGCGACCGGCGAGCCGAAGCCCGCTGAGCCCAAGGCCAAGCAGGCCCGCGAGTACCGCGTCGCCAAGGGCGACACGCTGGGGCGCATCTCCAAGCGTTTCCAATGCGACCAGAAGAAGCTCGCACGCGCGAACAACCTGAAGGCGCCGGCCTACGCCGTGCGGCCGGGCCAGGAGCTCACGCTGGAAAGCTGCAAGAAGTAACCGATGGCGACGCCCAGGGAAGGCAGTCGTGTCGTCTGGATACTCGCCATCGCTGCCAGCGCGGCGTTGGCGATCCTCGGCGCTGAGATCGACGGGCTACGTGGCCTGCACTACGTCTTCAAGCCGCTGACGACGCTGTTGATCCTGGCGATGGCGCGTCGGCGCACGGGTGGAACCGGGCTATACGCACGCTGGATCGGGATCGGCCTGGTGCTCTCCACGGCGGGCGACATCTTCCTGATGTTGCCGTTCGACGGCTTCGTCTTCGGCCTGGGCAGTTTCCTGCTGGCCCACCTCGCGTATCTGTGGGCCTTGCGCCAGCGCGGCGGATGGTGGCGTGTGCGCTGGCCCGTCGTCGTCTACGCCGTGGTCGCGTCGTGCGTACTCGCCCGGCTGTGGCCCGGGTTGCCGAACGAGTTGAAGCTGCCCGTGATCGTGTACGTCATTGCCCTGGCCGGCATGGCGGCACAGGCAGCGAGCGTGTGGCGCGAACATCCTGATACCAAAACACGCGTGGCGGCGATCGGCGGCGCGTTCTTCGTGGCGTCCGATGCCTTGCTGGCACTGGATCGCTTCAGCGCGCCGATTCCGCTGGCGAGCACGTTCGTGCTGGCGACCTACTGGATCGCGCAGTGGTGCATCGCGCGATCAGTGCAGGTGACCGGGGGTGGAATCAGGCCAGCGACGCCAGTCGCTGACCCAACCGCACCGGCGATTCAGCCTGCAGCTCCGGCGTCAGCGTTGCCACGCCGGGCGGCAGCAGCACGATCACCGTGGAGCCGTAGTTAAAGCGCGCCATCTCGGCGAAACGCTCCAGCGTGATGCCCTTGCCACGGTAGTCCTTGCGGGTGATCGCGGTGCCGTAAGCGGGGATTTCCTCGCCGCTCCACACCGTTTCCACGCCCGAAACGAGCAGCGCGCCGACCATCACCGAGACCATCGGGCCGAAATCGGTGTCGAAGTGGCAGACCAGGCGCTCGTTGCGGGCGAACAGGCGCGGCACGTTCGCTACCGCATCGGTGCCCACGCTGAAGAGCCGGCCGGGCACGTGCACGGTTTCCCGCAGCGTGCCGGTCCACGGCATGTGCACGCGGTGATAATCGCGCGGCGACAGGTAGACCGTAGCGAACAGGCCGTTGCGGAACGGCTCCGCCGCCGCGGCATCGCCCAGCAGTTCGGTCGCCGTGAACGACTGCCCCTTGGCCTGGAAGATGCGGCCGTCCTTGATCGGGCCGCACTGGCTGATGTGGCCGTCGGCCGGCATCAGCAGTGCGCGCGGATCGGCATCGGCGACGCGGGCGCCGGGCTTCAGCGCGCGGGTGAAGAAGGCATTGAAGCTGGGATACGAACGCGGATCGGGATTCGCGGCCTCGCCGAGGTCGACGTTGAACTTCTTCGTCACCGTATCGATCAGCCAGCGGCTGGTGCCCGGCGAGGTGGAGTACGCCAGCTTCCGCGCAAGCGACGACAGGAAGCGGTGCGGCAGGACGTAGGTCAGCGAGGTCAGCAGGCTCATTTCGACGACGCCTCGGTCAGCGCGCGCATGTCCGCGGCGATCGCTTTGGGCTGGAACGGCGGACGAATCAGGCCGGCCAGCCGGCCCTGCGGGTCCAGCACGCCGATCGCGGAGGAGTGGTCCATGCTGTAGTCGTTCGGGTTCTGGTCGAAGCCATCGCCCGGCACCTTCATGAAGACGAAGCCCAGCGACTTGGCGAAGTTCTCCAGCGTCGGCACGTCCGCGGTCGCGGCCATCGTGTCGGGATGGAAGGCATGCGCGTACTCGCCGATGCGGGTGGGCGTGTCGCGTTCCGGGTCCACCGACACGAACAGCACGCGCGGACGGGTGGAGTCGGGCAGGTCCTTCCATTGCGCCTGCGCCTGGGCGAGTTCGGCCAGCGTGGTGGGGCAGACGTCGGGGCAGAAGGTGAAGCCCAGGAATACCAGCGTCCAGTGGCCCTTGAGCTCGCCGTCGGCCAACTGGGTGCCGTCGGACTGGCGCAGCGAAAACGGCGGCAGCGGGCGCGCCTGCGGGAACAGGGTCACCGCCTCGGTGGGCGGCCACTGCGTCGCCGGGGTCACCGGGCCGAAGAACTTCTGCGCGGCCAGCAGGCCCAGGCCGGCGGCGAGCGCCAGGACGAGGATGAGGCCGATCTTCTTGTTGAACATGCGCTGGGGATTCCCACGAAACAGGGTGCGGCCCGTGGGCCGGCGCCGCATGGGCGCGGCGGCAAGGCGGCCATGATACCGGGGCAGCCCCTATAATCGGCGGCCTTCGCCGTTCCGGCGTCTTCACAAGCCTTGCCATGACCGCCGACGTCGCCGCCGAACTGCACACCATCATCGACCTGATCCGGTACGGCGCCAGCCGTTTCAACGCCGCCGGCCTGACCTTCGGTCACAGCTACGACAACGCGCTGGATGAGGCGACCTTCCTGGTGCTGCACACCCTGCACCTGCCGCCGGACCTGGGCCCGGCCTATGGCCAGGCGCGCGTCACCACGCCCGAGAAGGCGCAGGTGCTGGCGCTGTTCGAGCGTCGCGTGAGCGAGCGCGTACCGGTCGCCTACCTGACCGGCGAGGCCTGGTTCGCCGGACTGAGCTTCAAGAGCGATGCGCGCGCGCTGGTGCCGCGTTCGCCGATCGCCGAGCTGATCGAAGCCGGCTTCGAGCCCTGGCTGGGCGGCCGCGAGGTCAATCGCGCGCTCGATCTGTGTACCGGTTCGGGCTGCATCGCCATTGCGATGGGGCACTACCACCCCGACTGGCAGGTCGATGGCGTCGATATCAGCGACGACGCCCTCGCGCTGTCGGCGGAGAACAAGGCCCGCTTGCACGCGGACAACGTGCACTTCGTGAAATCGGACCTGTTCTCCGGGCTGACCGGTCGCCATTACGACCTGATCGTGACCAATCCGCCCTACGTCACCAACGACGAGACCGATGCGCTGCCGAAGGAGTACTCCTTCGAACCGGAACTCGGCCTGCGCGCCGGCGACGATGGCCTGGACCTGGTGCTGAAGATCCTTCGCGATGCGCCGCTGCACCTGAGCCAGGACGGACTGCTGATCTGCGAAGTCGGCGAGTCCGAACACGCGCTGGTGAGGCTGCTGCCGGACGTCGAGTTCGCCTGGATCGAATTCAAGGTGGGCCAGATGGGCATCTTCGCGGTCGAATGCGCGGAACTGATCCGCCACAACGCGCGCATCACCGCGCTCGCCGCCACGCGAAAATAAGGCGCCGGAATCCCTTGCGGTGCCCGCAGCGGTTGCGCCTGCAACCGTCGCGAACGACGTTGGCGCACTGCACAATAGGGTGGCCGGTATGCGATGCTTGAAGACCCGGCACCGATAGTTCCCATCCGCGGAGCGGCGCTTGAGCAGCAACAGTTTCGGAAAACTCCTGACGGTCACCACGTTCGGCGAATCGCACGGGCCGGCCATCGGCTGCGTGGTCGACGGCTGCCCGCCCGGGCTGGAGATCGCGCCGGAAGAATTCCGCCACGACCTGGAGCGTCGCGCCACCGGCAAGTCGCGGCATACGTCCGCGCGCCGCGAGGCCGATGAGGTCGAGATCCTCAGCGGCGTCTACGAGGGGCGCACGACCGGCACGCCGATCGCGCTGCTGATCCGCAACACCGACCAGCGCAGCAAGGACTACGCCGACATCGCACGGCAGTTCCGGCCCGGTCACGCCGACTACACCTACTGGCAGAAGTACGGGATCCGCGATCCGCGCGGCGGCGGACGCTCGTCCGCACGCGAGACCACGATGCGCGTGGCCGCGGGCGTGATCGCCAAGAAGTGGCTGCAGCAGCGTTATGGCGTGAGCGTGCGTGGTTACCTGTCGCAACTCGGGCCGATCACCCCCGAAGGCTTCGACTGGAGCGCGGTGGAAGACAACCCATTCTTCTGGCCGCACGCGGCGCAGGTGCCGGCGCTGGAAACCTATATGGACGCGCTGCGCAAGTCGGGCGATTCCATCGGCGCGCGCGTCAATGTCGTCGCCGACGGCGTGCCCGCCGGCTGGGGCGAACCGATCTACGGCAAGCTCGATGGCGATCTTGCTGCCGCGTTGATGAGCATCAATGCGGTGAAGGGCGTGGAGATCGGCGACGGTTTCGCGGCCGTTACCCAAAAGGGCACCGAGCATCGCGACCTGATGACGCCGGACGGTTTCCTGTCCAATCATGCCGGTGGCATCCTCGGTGGCATCTCCACCGGCCAGCAGGTCACCGCCTCCATCGTGCTGAAGCCGACGTCCAGCTTGCGCTTGCCGGGCGCCACGGTGGACGTGGACGGCAACACCGTCGACGTCATCACCACCGGCCGCCACGACCCCTGCGTAGGCATCCGTGCCACGCCCATCGCCGAAGCGATGATGGCCTTGGTGCTGATGGACCAGGCCCTGCGCCATCGCGCGCAGTGCGGCGACGTCGGCGACGTGCCGCCGCATGTGCCGGGCAGCGTCGATGGCTGAATCGCGGCCGCGCGTCTGGGTGTCGCAACCGCTGTTCGACGATCTCGTCGGACGGCTGGCGGCGCACTTCGACGTGCACGCGACCGAGTCCGTCACCGAACACAGCCCCCAGGCCATCGCCGACGCGCTGCGCGACAGCGCCGGGGCGCTGGTGACGCTGAACGAAAAGATCGGCGCGGCGCAGATCGCGGAAGCGTCGCATCTTCGTGCGATCGCCAACGTCGGGGTGGGGTACAACAACCTCGACGTCCCCGCGCTGACCGCGGCCGGCATCGTCGCCACCAACACGCCGGACGTGCTCACCGAGACCACGGCCGATTTCGGCTTCGCACTGCTGATGGCGACCGCACGCCGGATCACCGAGGCCGAGCGCTGGCTGCGTGAAGGCCAGTGGCAGCAATGGTCGTTCAGCACCCTGCTGGGCGCGGACCTGCACGGCAGCACGCTGGGCATCGTGGGCATGGGCCGGATCGGGCAGGGCATCGCCCGTCGTGCGCGCGGCTTCGGCATGCGCGTGCTGTACCACAACCGCAGTCGCCTGCCGGACACGGTCGAACGGGAATGCGGCGCGAGCTACACCGGCTTCGATGATCTCCTCGGCCGCGCCGACCATGTGGTGCTGGTGCTGCCGTATTCGCCGCAGGTCCATCACCTGATCGATGCCGTGACGCTGGCGAAGATGAAGCCGAGTGCGACGCTGGTGAACATCGCGCGCGGCGGCATCGTCGATGAAGTCGCGCTGGCCGACGCGCTCGCGAACGGCCGTCTCGCTGCCGCCGGCCTGGACGTGTATGAAGGCGAGCCCGCCGTGCGTCCGGAATTGCTGGCGCTGCGCAACGTGGTGCTGACGCCGCACATCGCCAGCGCGAGCCTGGCCACCCGCCGCGCGATGGTGGCACTGGCCATCGACAACCTGATCGCCGCGCTCGGCGAAGGCCCGCAGGCCGGACGTCCGCCGACACCGGTGAATCCGGAAGCGCTCGCCACCACCGCCGGCATCACCACCGCCAAACGACAGGGAGCCTGAGGCACGCCCGCAGGTTCCCCGAACACAGCCCTCCTGTCCGCTGTCTTCACTCCCTTTTCGCGAAAACCATCTTCCATGAGCAACCAAAACCGTAGCTTCACCGTCGCCGTCGTGGGGGCCACCGGCGCCGTCGGCGAAACCATGCTGTCCATCCTCGCCGAGCGCGATTTCCCCGTCGGCAAGCTCGTCCTGCTTGCCTCGGCGCGTTCCGCCGGCACGCAGGTCGAGTTCAAGGGCCAGAAGGTCGATGTGCTCGATCTCGACACGTTCGACCCCACCGGCGTTGACATCGCCCTGTTCTCCGCCGGCGGCGGTGTGTCCAAGGAGTACGCGCCGAAGTTCGCCGCCGCCGGTGCGGTGGTGATCGACAACTCCTCGACCTTCCGCTACGACGCCGATGTGCCGCTGGTGGTGTCGGAGGTCAACCCGCATGCGGCGAAGAACCGCCCGCGCGGCATCATCGCCAACCCCAACTGCTCGACCATGCAGCTGATGCCGGTGCTGGCGCCGATCCATCGCAAGTACGGCATCGAGCGCATCAACGTGGCGACCTACCAGTCGGTGTCGGGCGCCGGCCGCTCGGGCCTCGAGGAACTGGGCCGGCAGACCGCGCAGCTGCTGGCGTTCCAGGAGATCGAGCCGAAGAAGTTCCAGGCGCAGATCGCCTTCAACCTGATCCCGCACATCGATGAGTTCCTGCCCAACGGCTACACCAAGGAAGAGATGAAGCTGGTTTGGGAGACGCGCAAGATCCTCGAGGACGACAACATCCAGGTGAACCCCACCGCGGTGCGCGTACCGGTGTTCTACGGCCACTCCGAAGCCGTCAACATCGAGACGAAGGAGAAGATCACCCCGGAGCAGGCGCGCGAGTTGCTGCGTGCCGCGCCGGGCGTGGAAGTGGTGGACGAGCACAAGGCGGGCGGCTATCCGACGCCGGTGACCCACGCGTCCGGCCGCGACCCGGTGTTCGTCGGCCGCATCCGCGAGGACTTCTCGCATCCGCGCGGCCTCAACCTGTGGGTGGTCGCCGACAACATCCGCAAGGGCGCGGCCCTGAACGCCGTGCAATTGGCCGAATTGGTGGCGAACGGCGGCTGAGCGGCTATAGTCGTGCCCGGGAAACATGGGGGAAGGGCCGTGAAACCGAAGCACAGACCTCGGACGGCAAGACTCCGCCTGGCCGGCATGATCGGGCTGGGGCTGGCATTGCTGAGCAATGTCGCCCTCGCGCTCGGCCTGGGGGAGATCAAGGTCAAATCGCAACCCGGCCAGCCGCTGCTGGCCGAGATTCCGATTATTTCCAGCGAGCCGGGCGAGCTGGAGCAGTTGCGCGCGCGGCTGGCGTCGCCGACGACGTTCGAGCGCGTCGGTCTGCCGCGCCCGCAGGGGCTGGTCAACGAGCTGGACTTCAGCGTCGCGCTGGATGAAGCCGGACGCCCGGTCGTGCGTGTCACCAGCCGCACGCCGGTGGACGTGCCGGCGGTCAATTTCCTGATCGAAGTGGATTGGGGCCAAGGCCGCCTGGTGCGCGAGTACTCCGCGCTCGTCAGCACGCCGGGCACGCTGGCAGCGGCCGAACAGCCGGTGATCGACGCGCCGGTCGCCGCACCGGCGGACACCATCGCGCGGCCCGTCGAGCCTGTCGTGGCTGCCACGCCCGAACCCGCGCCGGCCGAGCAGGTGCCGCCACCCGCGCCGACGCGACCCGCCCCTTCGCCTGCCGTCGCGGCGACGCCGGCCCCGCAGGTCGCACCCGGCGATGCACTGGCGCCCGTGCGCCGCGGCCAGTCGCTGTCGCAGGTCGCGGCGCCGCTGGCGCGCGCGCAGGGTTATACGCTGGACCAGGCGATGGTCGCGCTGCTGCGCGCCAATCCCGAGGCCTTCATCAACGGCAACATCAACCTGCTGAAGCAGGGCGCGGTGCTGCGCGTGCCGGAATCGGCCGAAGCGCAGACCATCCTCGAGGACGAGGCGGCCGCACTGGTCCGCAGCCAGATCGCCGAATGGCGACGTGCCCGCGCACCGATTCCGCAGCCAGCCGCGGTGGTCGAGCCGGCACCGGCTGCTGCAGCGCCGTCGGCACCGCGCACGGCGCCGGTCGCCGATGCGCGCCTGGAAATCGCACCCGCCGCCGCAGGCGCATCGGGTTCTGGAACGCAGTCCGGCGTCAGTGCCGGCGGTGAGGGCGAGATGTTGGCGAACGAACAATTGCAGCAATCGAAGGAAGACCTGGCCGCGCGCGATGCCGAAGTGCAGGAGCTGCGCACCCAGGTCGCCGAGTTGGAGAAGCTGAAGACCCAGCAGGAACAGCTGCTCGCAATGAAGGACAGCGACCTGGCCGCCGCGCAGCAGCGCCTGGCGCAGGCATCCGGCAGCGACGGTGGCGTGCCGGTGTGGGCCTGGGCCGGATTCGGCCTGTTGCTGGTCGGTTCGCTGGCCTGGGGCTTCGCCCAGCGCCGCCGTCGCCTCGCACCGGTCGCGCGCAGCACCGTACTCGGCGATGCGCCTTCGTCCAGCCGCGCCGCCGAACTGGCCGCCGTCATGCCGGCCCCCGCGGCCGAACCGGTGGCGACCGAACCGACGCCCGTGCTCGAGCCGGTGATCGTGCCGGCCGCGGCACCCGCCAAGCCGGCGCCGAAACCCGCGCCTGCACCGGCGCCTGCACCGGCACCCGTGAAAGCATCGGGCCCGACGTGGCATTCCGGCGGTGCGCCGGCCGCGACCCAAGCGCCTGCTGCGGCACCCGCGGGCCGCGATCGTCTGGAGCTGGCCGTCGCCTACCTCGATCTGGGGGATGTCGCCACGGCACGCGACCTGCTGAACGAAGTCGCCGCGGGCGCCGATGCCGGCGCGCGCGACGAAGCGCTGCAGTTGCTACGCGAGATCGGATGACCGGGTGAAACACTGATGCGTTACGCGCTGGGCGTCGAATACGACGGCGGCGGATTCCTGGGCTGGCAGCGGCTGACCAAGTCCGGCACCCCGGACGACACCACCGTGCAGGCGGCGCTGGAGAACGCGCTGTCATCGGTGGCGGATACGCGGGTCGACACGATCTGCGCGGGCCGCACCGATGCCGGCGTGCATGCGCAATGCCAGGTAGTCCATTTCGACAGCGATGTCGCGCGCACGCCGCGGGGCTGGCTGCTGGGCGCAACCGCACGCCTGCCGCCTGCCGTCTGCGTGCGCTGGTGCCAGCCGGTGGCGGACGACTTCCATGCCCGGTTTTCCGCGCGTGCGCGGCGTTACCGCTACTCGCTGGTGAACCGGCTCGCGCGACCCGCGCTGGAGCGCCAGTACCTCAGCTGGGAACGCATGCCGCTGGACGCCGACGCGATGCACCGCGCCGCGCAGGTGCTGCTGGGCGAAAACGACTACAGCGCCTTCCGCACCGTGCATTGCCAGTCGCCCCACGCGATGCGCAACCTGCATGCGATCTCGGTCGCGCGGCAGGGCGAGCGCGTGGTCGTCGAGGTGCAGGCCAATGCGTTCCTGCACCACATGGTGCGCAACATCGTGGGGTCGCTGCTGGTGGTGGGGCGGGGCGAACGCCCCGAGGCGTGGATCGCGGAACTGCTCGCAGGCCGCGACCGCACCGTCGCGGGGCCCACGGCGCCGCCGGACGGGCTGGTCTTCGTCAGCCCCCTGTATCCGGCCGAATGGGGCCTGCCGACGGAAGTGACGCTGCCTGCCACCGTGGGCTGAGCCGGCGGGTTACCCTGCCGCCATGCATACACGCATCAAGTTCTGCGGGCTGACCCGCGCCGAGGACGTCCGCCTGGCGGTGGAGCTGGGCGTGGACTACATCGGCCTGGTATTCGCGCCGCGCAGTCCGCGCCGGTTGCTGCTCGGCCAGGCCCGCATGCTGCGCGACCTCGTGCCGGAAGAAATCGGCGTGGTCGCGCTGGTGATGGACAACCCACGGCAGGACATCGAGCAGATCGTCGAAACCCTCCAGCCCGACGTGCTGCAGTTCCATGGCGCGGAAGACGATGCGTTCGCCGTCGCGATGGGTCGCCCGTTCTGGAAGGCGATCGCGATGGGCGGGCAGGGCGAAAGCGCATTCGCCAGCCTGGCGGCCTATCCGAACGCGAGCGGCTTCCTGTTCGATGGCCATGCGGCGGGTGAGCAGGGCGGCAGCGGCCAGCGTTTCGACTGGCGGCAGATGCCGGTGGCGACCGGAAAGCCGTGCCTGCTCGCAGGCGGCCTGACACCGGAAAACGTCGCGTTGGCGCTGCGCACGGCACGGCCCTGGGGCGTGGATGTGTCCAGCGGGATCGAGACGGCGCCCGGCGAGAAGGACGCGGAGAAGATGCGACGCTTCGTCGACGCCGTGCGCGTGGCGGATGCCCGCGGCTAGGCGGCGGACGCCAAATCCCGGCGCAGCCAGTCGGCCAGCAACGGAAACCGCGCATCCGGATTCCCGCGTGCGGCGCACAACGCCCACGTCCCGCCGGTGTCGGTGAACCCCCACGGCGCGACGAGTCGGCCGCTGTCGAGATCGGCCAGTACCAGTTCGCGCGGCGCGATGGCGACACCGAGCCCGGCGACCGCCGCTTCAAGCAGGTAGGTCAGGTGATCGAAGCCGGTACCCAGGCGCGGCGTGTCGTCCAAGTGCTGGGCGGCGAGCCAGCGTGGCCAGGCCTGCGGCCGTGAGGTGGTGTGGAGCAAGGGTTCGTCCAGCAGCGCCTCCGGCGATGCGTCGCGCAATGCATCGAACCGTGCATGGCGGGGGCTGAGCACGGGCCCGATCCGTTCCGGCGCGAGCGGCCACACCTGCCAACCCGCCGGCCAGGGCGCCTCGCCCAGCAGGAGGGCGGCATCCAGCCCGGCGGCCGCCAGATCGATCGCACCTTCCTGAGCGGACAAATGAAGCCTCAGGTCCGGCAGCTCGGTGGCGAGGCGCTCCAGCCGCGGGATCACCCAGCGCGCCAGCAGGCTGCCCGGGCAGCCCAGCACCAGCGCGGCTGCGCGCGGACCGCGCTGGAGGGCCGTCCAGCCCGCCTGCAGCACCCCGAAGGCCTCGCCCGCGGTGTCGCGCAGGCGATGGCCGTCGGCGGTCAGGGCCAGGCCCCGTCCGTCGCGGACGAACAACGGCCGGCCGAGGGCCTCTTCCAGGGCGCGGACATGGCGGCTGACGGCGCCATGGGTGACGTGCAGTTCGACCGCCGCCTGGCTGACGCTGCCCAGGCGGGCGGCGGCCTCGAAGGCACGGAGGGCATTCAATGACGGGAGCGGGCGGGCCATGTCGTGAGTTTATCTCACGTATTTAGCCGGAATAGTCGATATTCCAGAGGGTCGGTGTGCGATAACGTGAAGCATCGCTCTCTGGACCACCGATCATGCCGTCTGCCACCGACTTCCACGCCTACCCGGATGCCCAGGGTCATTTTGGCCGCCACGGGGGTCGCTTCGTCGCCGAGACGCTGATCGGGCCGCTGCAGGAACTGGCCGCGGCCTATGACACTGCCCGCGTCGATCCGGCCTTCATCGCTGCCTTCGACAAGGACCTGAAGCACTACGTCGGCCGGCCCAGCCCGATCTACCACGCGGAGCGCCTGAGCCGCGAAGTGGGCGGCGCACAGATCCTGCTCAAGCGCGAGGACCTGAACCACACCGGCGCGCACAAGATCAACAACACCATCGGGCAGGCGCTGCTGGCCAGCCGGATGGGCAAGAAGCGGATCATCGCCGAGACCGGCGCGGGCCAGCACGGCGTGGCCAGCGCCACGGTCGCCACCCGGCTGGGCCTGGAGTGCGTGGTGTACATGGGCGCCACCGACATCGAGCGCCAGAAGATCAACGTCTATCGCATGAAGTTGCTCGGCGCGACCGTGGTGCCGGTGACCAGCGGCTCGGCCACGTTGAAGGACGCACTGAACGAAGCGATGCGCGATTGGGTGACCAACGTGCACGACACCTTCTACATCATCGGCACCGTCGCCGGTCCGGACCCGTATCCGCGCATGGTGCGCGACTTCAACGCCGTGGTCGGTCGTGAGGCGAGGGCGCAGATGCTGGCCGACTACGGCCGCCTGCCGGATGCCATCACCGCCTGCGTCGGCGGCGGCAGCAATGCGATCGGTCTGTTCCACGCCTTCCTCAACGATCCCGGCGTGCGCATCGTTGGCGCCGAAGCCGCCGGTGACGGCATCGAGACCGGTCGCCATGCCTCGTCGCTGTCGGCAGGACGCATCGGCGTGCTGCACGGCAACCGTACCTACGTGATCTGCGACGACGACGGCCAGATCATCGAAACGCATTCCATCTCCGCCGGACTGGACTACCCGGGCGTCGGGCCAGAGCATGCGTTCCTGAAGGACAGCGGGCGCGCGGAGTATGTCGGCGTCACCGACGACGAAGCGCTCGCCGCATTCCATCGCCTGACACGTACCGAAGGCATCCTGCCGGCGCTGGAATCCAGCCACGCGGTCGCCCAGGCGATCAAGCTGGCACGCGAACTGCCGAAGGACCAGCTGGTGCTGTGCAACCTGTCCGGCCGTGGCGACAAGGACGTGCACACCATCGCCGCACGCGAGGGGATCAGCCTGTGAGCCGCTTCGAAACCAAGTTCGCCGAACTCAAGACCGCAGGCCGCAAGGCATTGGTGCCGTTCATCACCGCCGGCGACCCGTCGCTGGAGTCCACGGTGCCGGTGATGCACGCGCTGGTGGATGCCGGTGCCGACGTGATCGAACTCGGCGTGCCGTTCTCCGATCCGATGGCCGACGGCCCGGTCATCCAGCGCAGTTCCGAACGCGCGCTGTCGCGTGGCGCCGGGCTGCGCTACGTACTGGAAGCCGTGGAAGTATTTCGCCAGCAGGATGACGCCACGCCCGTCGTCCTGATGGGCTACCTGAACCCGGTGGAGATCCACGGCGCCGCGCGGTTCGCGAAGGATGCGGTCGCAGCCGGCGTCGATGGCGTGCTGCTGGTCGACCTGCCTCCGGAAGAGGCGCAGGAGACGCGCGCGGCCTTCAACCGGGAGGGCTTGGCGCTGATCGCGCTGGCGTCGCCGACCACATCCCCTGAACGGTTGGGCATGCTGTGCGAGACCGCGCAGGGTTACCTGTACTACGTCAGCTTCGCCGGCGTCACCGGTGCCTCGGATCGCCTTGACGTCCGCGCGGCAGGCGAGCGCGTGAAGCAACTGAGGCAGGCTTCGCGCGTGCCGGTGGTGGCCGGGTTCGGCATCAAGGATGCGGCCAGCGCCTCGGCGATGGCGGCCGATGCCGACGGCGTCGTGGTAGGCAGCGCGCTGGTCGAGGCGCTGGCCGAGGCGGGCGAGGGCGCGCCAGCGCGGGCGGCAGCCTTCCTGGCGCCGTTGCGCGCGGCCCTGGACGGCTGAGCCACCGTACGGTTGTGCATGGACGACTGAGCTAAACTGCCGCGCTAATCCATTGGGCCCCTCCCGGGGCAGGCAGCAAGACCACGCATGAGCTGGCTCAGCAAACTGATGCCGTCGGGCATCCGCACCGAAGGCAACGCAGGCAAGAGCAAACGCAGCGTCCCCGAGGGGCTGTGGGAAAAATGCGACCGCTGCGGCGCGGTGCTGTACCGGCCGGAGCTGGAAGAGAACCTGGAGGTCTGCCCAAAGTGCAGCTTCCACATGCCGATCCGCGCCCGCGCCCGCATGGCCGCGTTGTTCGACCCCGGCAGCACCCGCGAGATCGGCGCTGCGCTGGGCCCGACCGACGTGCTGAAGTTCAAGGACCAGAAGAAGTACGCCGACCGCATCAAGGCCGCGCAGAAGAGCACCGGTGAGCGCGACGCGTTGATCACCCTGCAGGGGACGTTGAAGGGCCGCGACCTGGTCGCCAGTGCCTTCGATTTCGCCTACATGGGCGGTTCGATGGGTTCGGTGGTCGGCGAGCGCTTTGCGCTGGGCGCGGAGAAGGCGCTCGAGATCGGTTCGCCGTTCGTGTGCTTCTCCGCCAGCGGCGGCGCGCGCATGCAGGAGAGCCTGTTCTCGCTGATGCAGATGGCTAAGACCTCGGCTGCGCTGGCCAAGCTGCGCGAGGCCGGCCTGCCGTACATCTCGGTGATGACGCACCCCACCACCGGCGGTGTGTCGGCGAGCTTCGCGATGCTGGGCGACATCAACCTCGCCGAGCCGGAAGCGCTGATTGGCTTCGCCGGTCCGCGCGTGATCGAGCAGACCGTGCGCGAGACGCTGCCGGAAGGCTTCCAGCGTTCGGAGTTCCTGCTGGCGCACGGCGCGGTGGACCAGATCTGCGACCGCCGCGAGATGCGTGACCGCCTGGCGGACCTGCTGGCGTTGCTGATGAAACAGCCCAAGCCGCAGGACAGCGAACTGGTGACCGCATGAGTCGCAAATATTTCGGTACCGACGGCATCCGTGGCCGTGTCGGCACCAGTCCGATCTCCGCCGATTTCGTGCTGCGCCTGGGCAACGCCCTCGGGCGCGTGCTGTGCGAAAAGGCCGGCGATGCCCGCCCGGTCGTGGTGATCGGCAAGGACACGCGCATCTCCGGCTACATGTTCGAAGCCGCGCTCGAAGCCGGGCTGGTCGCTGCCGGTGCCGACGTGCAGCTGATGGGCCCGATGCCCACGCCCGGCGTGGCGTTCCTGACCCGCACCCTTGGCGCCGACGCCGGCATCGTCATCAGTGCCTCGCATAACCCGCATTACGACAACGGCATCAAGTTCTTCTCGGCCGAAGGCGAGAAGCTCGACGACGCGACCGAACTCGCCATCGAAGCCGCGCTCGACGCGCCGTTCTTCACCGCCGAATCCGAGAAGCTCGGCAAGGCGATCCGCACGCGCGACGCAGTCGGCCGCTACATGGAATTCTGCAAGGCCAGCGTGCCGCGCCGCTTCGACCTGAAGGGGCTGAAGCTGGTGCTGGACTGCGCGCATGGCGCCACGTACCACATCGCGCCGGCGTTGTTCCGCGAATTGGGCGCCGACGTGATCACCATCGGTGCGGAGCCCAATGGCATCAACATCAACGACGGCGTGGGCTCCATGCACGTGGAAAGCCTGGCCGCCAAGGTGCGCGAAACCGGCGCCCACTTGGGCGTCGCCTTCGACGGCGACGGCGATCGCGTGCTGATGGCCGACGCCGATGGCGTGCCCGTGGATGGCGACGAACTGATTTACCTGTTGGCGCGCGACTGGCAGGCCAGTGGCCGCCTGCGCGGCCCGGTGGTCGGCACACTGATGACCAACTACGGCCTGGAGCGCGCGCTGGGCAAGCTCGAGATCCCGTTCGTCCGCACCAAGGTCGGCGACCGTTACGTGCACCAGGCGCTGGTCGAAGGCAATGCGGTGCTCGGCGGCGAAGCTTCCGGCCACCTGCTATGCCTGGACCGCACCACCACCGGTGATGCCATCATCGCCGCGCTGCAGGTGCTGGAGGCGCTGCGTCGTCGCCGGCAGACGCTGCGCGAGGCCCTGGACGGGCTGACGATGCTGCCGCAGAAGACCATCAACGTGAAGCTGGCCAACGGCGCGAAGCCGACCGAGGCGGCGAGCGTGCAGGCCGCGCTCGCACAGGCGCAGGCGGCCGTTTCCGGGCGCGGGCGTGCGTTCCTGCGTCCGTCCGGCACCGAGCCCGTCGTTCGCGTGACGGTCGAGGCGGACGACGATGCGCTGGTACGCAGCACGCTGGACACCCTTGCCGATGCCGTGCGCGCCGCTGCCGCGGCTTGAGCTGGATCAATGAATCTCTGGCGCGGGAACGTTCCCATGGCGTTCCCCGCGCAACAAACCTGTTGGAGCAAACCCGCATGAGTGCCCGCATTCCCACCCTGGACATCACCCGTTTCGATACCGATCGCGAAGCGTTCGTCGCCGAGCTCGGCGCGGCCTACCGCGAATGGGGTTTCGCCGGCATCCGCAACCACGGCATCCCGCAAGAGCAGATCGATGCCGCCTACGATGTGTTCAAGCGTTTCTTCGCACTGCCCGACGACGTGAAGAAGCAGTACCACGTGCCGGGCGGCGGCGGCGCACGCGGCTACACGCCGTTCGGCGTGGAAACCGCAAAGGACTCCAAGCACTTCGACTTGAAGGAGTTCTGGCACATCGGCCGCGAGATCCCGGAGGATTCGAAGTACCGGGACGTCATGCCGCCGAACCTGTGGCCCGTCGAGGTGCCGGGTTTCAAGGAGCATGGCTACGGCCTGTACGAGGCGCTGGACCAGTTGGGCTCGCGCGTGCTGTCGGCGCTGGCCCTGCACATCGGCCTGCCGGAGAATTACTTCGTCGACAAGACGAACTCGGGCAACTCGATCTTGCGCCCGATCCATTATCCGCCGATCACCGCCGACGACATCCCGAACGTGCGCGCCGGCGCGCATGAGGACATCAACCTGATCACGCTGTTGGTCGGCGCGAGCGCGGCGGGCCTGGAGGTGCGGTCGAAGCAGGGCGAGTGGGTGCCCTTCACCTCCGACGCCGACACCATCGTGGTCAACATCGGCGACATGCTGCAGCGCCTGACCAACCACGTGTATCCGTCGACCACGCACCGCGTGACCAATCCGCCGGGCGAACAGGCGCGCCAGCCGCGCTACTCGGTGCCGTTCTTCCTGCATCCGAACCCGGACTTCCTGATCGACGTGCTGCCCTCGACGATCACCGCCGAGAATCCCAAGCGCTACCCGGAAGCGATCACCGCCCAGGGCTACCTGGAAGAGCGCCTGCGCGAGATCAAGCTGAAGTAAGCGCGCCGCTTCCCGCGGCACCTGCTTCCCACGACGCCGGCTTGCCGGCGTCGTGCGTTTCCGGCCCCTCAGTCGAGTGGGCGCACCTTGCGGGAGTTGCGCGCCATCATGCCCAGCGCCAGCCGGTGCGGCAGCAGCTTCACGATGGCGTGCATCAGCTTGTAACGCCAGCCGGGCACCACGAGTACGTCGCCGCGCTCGTTGCCGTCGATGCCGGCGCGCGCGACGTCGATGGCCTGCAGCCACATCGTCGGAGACACCTGCATGCGGGCGCGCGTGCCCGTGGCGTCGTGGAATTCGGAGTAAGTGAAGCCCGGACACAACGCGGTCACGTGGACGCCGCGATCCGCATTCTCCAGTGCAAGGGCCTCACTCAGCTTGAGCAGGAAGCTCTTCGCCGGCGCGTACAGCGTCTGGCCTTCCGCTGCGGGCATCAACGCGGCGAACGAGGCCACGTTGATGATGCGTCCCTGGCCGCTGGCGCGGATCGACGGCAGCAGGCGCCAGCACAGTTCGCTGACCGCCGTGAGCATCACCTGCAGGAAGGCGGCATGGATGGACCAGTCGTTGCTGCGGTAGCGCCCCGGCACGCCGTAGCCGGCGTTGTTGACCAGGATCCGCACGGCGATGCCGCGGCGTCCGAGTTCGGCGACGAGCGCTGCCGGTGCCGCCGGGTCGGCCAGGTCGCAGGCGATGACATCCACGGGCACCTGCGCGGCCAATTCGTCCGCCAGCGCCTGCAGACGGTCCACCCGCCGGGCCGTCAGCACCAACGGCACGCCGCGGCGCGCGTACTCGCGCGCGATCTGTTCGCCGATGCCGCTGGAAGCACCGGTAACCAGGGCGCGGCCGGGAGAGCGGGCAGGGGAGGCGTCGGTCATGGGCGGTCCGGGGCGATGTCGTGTCTGTCCTCACGATACCGCGGCGGGTAGGTGCGCCGGCCAACATCCGTTAGACTGCGCGGCCCGAACTGGACAGGAATTGGTCTTATGCGTCGCAAGCTCGTGGCGGGTAACTGGAAGCTCCATGGCAACCGCGGTTTCGCCACCGCGCTGATGGACGAACTGGTCGCCGGCCTCCCGCTGGACGGCGTGGACCTGCTGGTCCTGCCGCCGCTGCCTTACCTGGGCGAGCTGATCGAAGACTACGGCCATCGCGGTATCGCCTTCGGCGCGCAGGACGTCAGCAGCAACGAAAAAGGCGCCTACACGGGTGAAGTGTCCGCCTCCATGCTGGCCGACGTGGGCGCGCGCTACGGCCTCGTCGGCCACTCCGAGCGCCGCCAGTACCACAACGAGAGCAGCGAACTCGTGGCCCGGAAGTTCGTCGCGGCGAAGAACGCCGGCCTGATTCCCGTGCTGTGCGTCGGCGAGACCGAGCAGCAGCGCAAGGACGGCCAGACCGAGTTCCGCATCCTCAAGCAGCTCGAGGCCGTGTTCGACCTCGCGGGTCCGCAGGCCTTCGCCGATGCCGTGATTTCCTACGAGCCGGTCTGGGCGATCGGGACCGGCCTGACTGCCACGCCGGAACAGGCGCAGGCGGTGCACGCGTTCATCCGTGGCGAAGTGGCCGCGCGCGATGCTAGAATTGCCGATTCACTGACCCTCCTCTATGGAGGCAGCGTGAAGCCCGACAACGCCGCGGAACTGTTTGCGCAGCCCGATGTCGATGGAGGGCTGGTGGGCGGCGCTTCCCTGGTCGCCCGGGATTTCCTGGCCATCGCGCAAGCGGCGGCCGGTCGGGGGTAACCCCGGCAACGCCGGCCCATGGGGGCCCGGCGACTCAACCGGTTGAGACTGAATCCGATGTGGATGTTGATCCTTAATGTGGTGTACGTGCTGGTGGCCATCGCGATCATCGCGCTGGTCCTGATGCAGCGCGGCTCGGGCGCGCAGGCCGGTTCGGGCTTCGGTGCGGGCGCGTCCGGCACGGTGTTCGGCGCGCGTGGCGCGTCCAACTTCCTGTCCAAGAGCACCAAGTGGCTGGCCGTTGCGTTCTTCGGCATCAGCCTGTTCATGGCCTGGTACGCGACCCACAGCGCGCGACCGACCACGCAGCAGAACCTCGGCGTGATGTCGCAGCTGCCGGCGCCGGCTGAAGCGCCCGTGGGCGAACTGCCGAAGCCGTCGACCGTGCCCAGCACGCCGATCCAGGCGCCGGCACCCGCCAGCACCGTGCCCGCCGCTCCGCAGGAAGCCGCGCCCGCGCCGGCCGCCGGCGAGCAGCAGGCGCCGGTTACGCCGCCGCAAGGCGGCTGAGCCCGGCTACAATGGCGCGGCTCGCAGCCGCGCAGGTTTCAAAGCCCAGGTGGCGGAATTGGTAGACGCACTACCTTGAGGTGGTAGCGACGAAAGTCGTAGGGGTTCGAGTCCCCTCTTGGGCACCAGCAGCAAACAGGACCGCTACCCAGCGGAACTGGTGAAAAACCCGCCGCGAGGCGGGTTTTTTGTTTCACGATGACTCCAGCCCGGTAGTTCGCTGGACTGCGACGTAGCCCGATACAGCAGGTTTATCAATAGCTTACGCGCTTCCATCATATGCCGGTGCTTTCTGAAACTTGACCCGGTTCTCCCTCGCGCCGCTCCTATCTGGCTCCTGGAATCCGGGTCGTTCCAAGGAGTCATCATGGCAAAGATCAAGCTCACCAAGACCGCCGTAGAGTCGGCGCAACCCCAGGCGAAGGACATCGAACTACGGGATACCGTCGTGCCCGGCTTCCTTTGCAAGATTACCTCGACGGGACGCCGGGTGTTCATGCTCCAGTACCGCACGAACTCTGGCCAGCCCCGCAAGCCCTCGCTGGGACTCTACGGGGAGCTAACCGTCGAACAGGCGCGGGTCAAAGCGCAGGACTGGCTGGCCGAGGTTCGCCGGGGTGGTGATCCCGGCGGTGCCAAGGCCGAGGCGCGCAAGGCGCCCACGATGGCCGAGTTGTGCAAAAAGTTCATGGAGGACTACTCCAAGAAGCGCAACAAGGTCAGCACGCAGGACGGCTACCAGGGCGTCATCGACCGCAACATCATCCCGCTGCTGGGCCGCAAGAAGGTGCATGACGTGAAGCGGCCCGACATTGCGGGGCTCATGGAAAAGCTGGCCTACAAGCCGACCGAGGCCAACAAGACCTTCGGCGTGCTGCGCAAGATGTTCAACTTGGCCGAAGTCTGGGGCTTCCGCCCGGACGGCACGAATCCGTGCCGCCACGTCCCGATGTACCCGCCGGGCAAGGAAACCCGGCTCATCGTGGACGAGGAAATGGTGCGGATCTTCCGCCAGTTGGAGAAACTGGAGGCGGAGGGGCTGGAGAACTACGTCATCCCGTTGGCGATCCGGCTGCAATTCGAGTTTGCGGCGCGGCGCTCCGAAATCTGCCCGCTCGAATGGAGCTGGCTGGACTTCGAGAACCGGCGCGTGGTGTGGCCCGACAGCAAGGTTGGCGGCATTTCCAAGCCCATGAGCGAGGAAGCCTATCGGCTGCTTTCGACGGCGCCGCGTCTGGAAGGCTGCCCTTACGTCCTGCCGTCGCCGAACGACCCGGCCAAGCACCTGACCTTTGGCGAGCACTATGGCGGCTGGTGCCGGACGCTCAAGGCCGCCAGCGTGCCGCACGTAGGCACGCACGGCATCCGTCATCGCTCGACCACCGACATTGCCAATTCCGGTGTGCCGACCAAAGTGGGAATGAAGCTGACGGGCCACAAGACCGTGGCGATGTTCATGCACTACGTCCACACCGAGGACAAGCCGGTGCGCGAGGCGGCCGAGCTGGTGGCCAGCCGCCGCCAAGCCATCACGGGCGCGCGGCAGCTTGCGGAGGCGGTGGCATGAACGGGCGCCGGCCATCAGCAGCATCGCTCGCAGCGCCCGCGGCGCTGCTGGGCGACATTCGGGCACTGATCGAGGCGGCGCGCTTGCGCGCCGCCTCGACGGTGAATAGCGAGCTTACGATGCTCTACTGGCGCATCGGCCAACGCATCCACACGCAGGTCTTGGACAGGCGCCGGGGCGCCTACGGCAAGGAAGTTCTGCCCACCTTGGCTGCGCAGTTGGTGGAGGAGTACGGCAGCAGCTTTGCAGAGCAGAACTTGCGCCGCATGGTGCAGTTCGCCGCCACCTTCCCCGACGAGCGAATTCTCGTATCACTGATACGAGAATTGAGCTGGACGCACTTCATCGCCCTGATGCCGCTGAAAGACCCGCTCCAGCGGGACTACTACGCACAGATGGCCAGCACCCAACGCTGGAGCGTGCGGACGCTGCGCGAGCGTATCGACTCGATGCTGTACGAGCGCACGGCGCTTTCCCAAAAGCCGGAAGAAACCATAGCGCAGGAGTTGGCGACCCTGCGCGATGCGCAGCGCATGTCGCCGGCCCTGGTCATGCGCGACCCGTACATCCTCGACTTCCTGGGCCTGCGGGACACTTGGCAGGAAGGCGACTTGGAAGCGGCGATCATCCGTGAAATGGAGTCCTTCCTGCTGGAGCTGGGCGCGGGCTTCTCATTCGTCGCCCGGCAGAAGCGCATTCCGATCGACGACGAGGATTTCCACCTTGACCTTCTGTTCTACAACCGCAAGCTGCGGCGGCTGGTTGCGGTGGAGTTGAAGGTAGGTGACTTCAAGGCGGCCTACAAAGGGCAGATGGAGCTTTACCTTCGGTGGCTAGACAAGCACGAACGGGAGCCGGAGGAAGCCTCGCCGCTCGGGATCATCCTTTGCACCGGCAAGAAGCGCGAGCAGATCGAATTGCTGGAGCTGGACAAGTCCGGCATCCACGTTGCCGAGTATCTGACCGCCTTGCCGCCGAGGGGCGTGCTGGTGGAGCGGCTGCAACAGGCAACGCAACGGGCGCAGTTGCAAATCGAGCAGCGCAAGACGGACAACGAGTAGTCCTGTCCCAAGCAGTCGGGCGTCCCGGCGTGCCGCCGTCGCGCTGTCGTGCTGCGCATCGAGCTTCGCTGCGCGAGTCTCGCCCCTGTCGGGCTTCCATCACTGACGCCTCCGTCCCGGCTCGTTGATCCGGGCCTGCGCGCTCCGCTTGCCAAAAATCGACTCTGTGCAGTGGGCGGGTGTGGGCGGTCTTGCTGTTCCCTTCACCGTATCACGGCGTTCTCGCCGTCAAGGGCGGCGCGCGCCATGCGCGCTTGCGTCCTGGCGGCCGTCTGCGACCCCTGACTGCTTGCGCTGCGCCGTGCTGCCGCCGGTTCCGGGCAATTCCGCCCGAGCAACCGGAGCACGATCATGTCGCAACTGTCCTTTCCCTCGTTCGATTCCTGTCTGCTGGTGCGCGACGCGCACGGGCGCTATCTACCGGCATCGGCCGACGACATTCTGGAAGCTGCGCGCCAGGTCATTGACCGGAAAATGCGGCGCGGAGCAGAGTTCACTTCGCCGGCGGCGGTCAAGGAATACTTGCGTACAAAGTTGGCCAGCTTCGAGCATGAGGTGTTCGTAGTGCTGTTCATGGATACGCGCCATCGTCTGATCGAATACAGGGAGATGTTCCACGGCACTATTGACGGTGCGTCGGTGTATCCGCGCGAAGTGGTCAAGGAGGCGCTGCGGCTCAATGCGGCGGCGGTCGTCGTTTCGCACAACCATCCGAGCGGAAACCCCGAGCCGAGCGCGGCTGACCGGGCGCTGACCCAGCGGCTCAAGGAAGCGTTGGGTCTGGTGGACGTGCGCGTGCTCGATCACATCATCGTTGCGGGCAACGAAACGGCATCGTTCGCCGAGCATGGGCTGATCTAGCCCAAGGGGCTTCGGCCCCTTTTTGCTGCGCCTGGTGGCATAGCTATGGCCCTCGCGGCCTGATGCTCAGGCCGTCGCAACCTGAATCATCTCGTCGTAATGTTTCTTGTCCACCTCTTCCAGCCACTGGAAGATGTTCCCGATGACGCTGTGGCTTTCGCCTGCCAAGTTTTCTGCGGATTCCTCTGTTATCTCAATAACGTCGCTATGTGAATACTTATTGATAAAGCGGTAGATTTTTTCTTTAAGCTCTGGTGTCGTGATGGTGCAATCTTTTAGGCCAGCCTCCATCAATTGACTAATGTCGCTTCGACGCCTTGGATATTTGAAGGTGAAAAACGATTCAACAAGCTTTCGGGCGAGGTTGGCGGTCAAGAACGCCTCATCTCGATTGAGTGTTGTGTGCGCCCTATATTCGTAGAGCTTCTTGAAGATATAGTGGTACTCGGAACCGTAGTTCTTGAGTGAGTCGTCGGCATCCACAAGTAGGGAGTGACGAGGGGAGCCAGGTGGCGCATCCAGGCGATAAAAGAAGCAATTCTCGGCGTTGCCTTTTTTGACTCGATTCCTATTGGTGCCAGTGAACCAGTCTCTCACTAGCTTAAAGTAAGTGAAGTTGTGAGTCAGCACAAAAAGTTGCTTGGCTTCAGTGCATTGCGTTCTCAAAAACGAGTAGGCGTGAAACAAGTGATTAGAATCAAAGCTTGAGACCGGATCGTCAACGACGACGATCGTATCCTTGATGTTATTTCCATTTTCTTTGAGCTTCGTGATGAAATAGACAAATGCAATCGCAGTTTTCTCACCTTCGCTCAAATTCCCATCGTGCTCACCAACCCCGTTTCTGATGATCTCATAGCCTTTCTTCTTCTGATTGAAGTTCAGGCAAAGCTCAGAGCGGCCAATGAAGCGATGCAGGATGTCATTGAACTCCTTTGCCCCGACCGTTTCATTCGAGAGCGCCGCTTCTATGGCTCCGACCTCTAGACTAATTTTTTCAATTTCCTTATGGTCGTTCTTTGCTTCTGACTCAAGGTCATTGCACTTCTTCTCACTTCCAGCATAGTCAAACTCTTGCACCTCAGCCGCAGCAAAGTGAAGCTCCAGTGCCACCTTGCTTTTTGAGGTCTCAGATTTGAAATTTGAAGTCTTATTGTTGTGCTTTCCAACGAGAGCAACAATCGATTTCAGGATGTCATTGAAATTGGTGACATCGTCTTCAACCACATCCGAGATCTGAATGTCTGTCTTCCCAGGGTCTGTGATCTTGGCCTTCAGGGCTTCCCGCCAGGCGTCGATTTGCTGGTCGATCTTTTCAGCAGCAGTTGCGTAGTCCTTTTGAAGCTTCTCTGCCTCGGCCGATAGTTCTTTATAAAACTCGGTCGATGCGGGAAACTGATTAGCTGGAGCGCCTTGAGATTCAATCCATGTCGCCGCGTTCTGAAGTCGGCTCTGAAACTCCGTGAACTCCTTGCTGAAGTGGGCAGCAAGCGCCTCGGCACGAAGCTGGGCGAACGGAGAGCCGCAGAACTCGCAGGATTGCGAGTCGTGGTTTTTATGGATTTCCAAGCCTGCTTGAACCCATTCGCGGATTTCCGGGTTATCGGTCAGCCGCTGGATTGCTTGATTGACCGCCGTAGTCCCAATCAAATCTCTGATGCGGCCCGCCGCTTTCTTAAAGTAGTCCGGCTCAATGGCCGTTGAGGCGAAAGCAATGCTTGGAAGCTGATCTGGCTTGGCGGCATTCGTAAGGTCGATAACCCTCTCATCTGGAAGAACCGACTCCGCCTTGATAATTGTCTCGCCGTTATTCTGTATGAAGTTGAAGAGCTTGCGGCGGTCGTAATTCAAGTAATAACTGTCGCTCGTATCAATCGCCTGAAGTCCAAGCTTCATTTTCTTGGCAGCATTGGTCAGGAACTTCTCTAATGCCTCACGCTGCTTCTTGATATCGCTTTGCTTGTCGTCGTGAGCCTTCTTTTTCGACTGAAGCTCGCTCTTCAGCTTCTCCAGCTTCTGCAAGTCATCAATCTTCTCTTTCGCAATAAGAAGGATGCTCTTTACGGATTTGTCCCAATCAATGTTCTCATGCACGAAGCGTTGATTGAAAACATGAATATTCAATTGGGATGAGTGGAGTGTGGATTCCGTGATCGTTGAGCCATCCTCCAGAACTACTGAAAATTGGCCCGTGCTGAAGCGGGGAACCATCGAGCGAAGCTCAAAGCAAGAGAATAGATTCGATAACGTTGACTTGCCTGTTCCATTCCAACCATAGACCAGGTTGTACCGGCCGAACTTTTGGATCTTCGTTCCATTGAAGTCGCTGAAGATTCCGAACTGTTTGAGGCGGTTGATGCAGACAATCATCTCTATATCTCCGTGTTCTTGCTTTCCCATCATTTGCTTGCGAAACAAATGGTAAACGAAGAGTCCTCTTGCGTCTCCGCTTCGCGGATCGCGCTGCTCCAGGTTCGCTAGTCGCTCATCCCTGGCGGGACTGGCTTCGCCAGCCTTCCGCATCGCTGACGCCTACGGCCCGGCTTCCAGCTTCGGGCCTGCGCGCTTCGCTTGCGTGCGGTCAGCACAAAGGGATGGCCGTTGCCTTGTCCAGCCGTCTCCCCTGACTTCATCACCTTACCCGCGACCGTAGCCCGCGACCGTGTGCCGTCAAGGCGCGCAGGGCCGTGTCCTCGGCTGCGCCTGCGGGCCGCACCAACCCTGCGCTTGGCTCCTTGACGGCCCCCGTCCGCGCGCTCCTTTGGGCGCGGGCGATGAACTCAGGAAAGACGGTGGCAACAGGGCCAACCGGGTTCCTCGTGCCGACCGCACCAAACAGCCGAAAGGCTGGGCTCCGAATCTAGAAATCCGGTGTGCGGTGTGAACAGCAAACCTCTTTTGTCAGGAGAAAGACCATGCAACTCGCATCCCGTTTCGCTTTCCGCTCCCCCTCGCTGCGCAGCGATTACCCGCTGTCCGACGACCAGATTCACCGCGTGGCCCCGTCCATCTTCGCGGATGCCCCGCACGAGAGCCGTTCGCAGCGGTACGCCTATATCCCCACCGCCGCCGTGCTGACCGAGCTTCGCAAAGAAGGCTTCCAGCCTTTCATGGTGACGCAAACCCGCGTGCGCGACGAAGGCAAGCGCGAGCACACCAAACACATGATTCGCTTGCGCCATGCCAGCCAGATCAACGGCGCGGAGGCCAACGAAATCGTGCTGCTGAACTCGCACGACGGCACCAGCAGCTATCAGATGCTGGCCGGAATGTTCCGGTTCGTGTGCAGCAATGGCCTTGTCTGCGGCAACACCGTGGCCGATGTGCGAGTGCCCCATAAAGGCGACGTGGCCGGTCTGGTCATTGAGGGGGCTTACGAAGTCTTGAGCGGTTTCGATCGGGTGAAGGAATCGCGCGATGCCATGCGCGGCATCACCTTGGACGATGGCGAATCCGAAGTGTTCGCCCGCGCCGCGCTCGCCCTCAAGTACGACGACCCCGACAAGCCCGCGCCCATCACGGAATCGCAAATCCTGATGCCGCGCCGCTTCGACGACCGCCGCCCCGACCTGTGGAGCGTGTTCAACCGCACCCAAGAAAACCTGACCCAAGGCGGGCTGCGTGGCCGCAGCGCCAACGGGCGCCGACAGCAAACCCGCCCGGTGCAGGGCATCGACCAAAACATCCGACTAAATCGCGCCCTCTGGCTGCTGGCCGATGGCATGCGCCAGTTGAAAGCCTGAATCCCCACGCGGCAGGGGCAGGCAGCAGCCCTTGTCGCTTTCTTCGCTGCTGCATCCCTGAACCGATAGGAGTTATCACCATGAACGCCGTTACCCAAACCGAAGCCCGCGCCATCAACACCGCCGCCGCTATCCCGCTGGAAGCCGCTGATCCGACCAAGAACCTGATTCTGGTTCCGCTGTCGCGGCTGGTGTCGCGTCCCACTGGCCGCAACGTGCGCAAGACCCCGCGCATGTCCATTCCCGAACTCGCCGCCAGCATCCAGCGTGTCGGCCTGCTGCAAAACCTCATCGTGATTGCCGCCGCCGATGGCGAGCATTACGAGGTCGTGGCCGGTGACCGTCGCCTCGCAGCGTTGAAGCTGCTGGCGAAAAAGCACCGCATTAGCAAGGAATGGGAGGTGCCTTGCCTGCTGGTGGCCGATGGCACCGCCCGCACGGCCAGCCTCACCGAGAACGTGCAGCGCGAAGCCATGCACCCCGCCGACCAGTTCGAGGCGTTCGCCGCGCTCGTGGCCGAAGGCCGCAGCATCGAGGACATTGCAGCGGATTTCAGCGTCACGCCGCTGGTGGTGCAGCGCCGTCTGAAACTCGCCAACGTGTCGCCGCGCCTGCTGGCCGACTACCGGGCCGAGGCCGTGAGCCTTGACCAGTTGATGGCCCTCGCCATCACCGACGACCATGCTGCGCAGGAAGCCGCGTTCTACGATGCGCCCACATGGCAGCGCGGCCCGCACAACCTGCGCGACCGCCTGACCGAACGCGAAATCGACGCCTACCGGCATCCGCTGGTGCGCTTTGTCGGGCTGGACGGCTACGAGCAGGAAGGCGGTGGCATCCGCCGCGACCTGTTCGCGGAGGGCGACAAAGGCGTGTATCTGACCGATGCCGCACTGCTGGAACGGCTGGCGCAGGACAAGCTGGCAGGTATCGCCGCCAAGGTGCAGGCCGAGGGCTGGGCGTGGGTGGATGCCACGCCGGGCATGACCCATGCCGATCTGCAAGCCTTCCAGCGTGCGCCAAGGGAACGCCGCAGTCCGAACAAGCGCGACGCGCAGCGCATCGAGAAGCTGCAAACCAAGCTGCACGAACTGGCCGAGGCGGTGGATGCCGCGCTGGACGACGAGGACGAGGAAAAGGCCGATGCCTTGCAGGAAGAAGGCGAACGCCTGGGCGAGCAGTTGCAGGCGCTGGAAGATGGCTTGCTGGACTATGCGGCCAACGTGAAGGCCGCAGCCGGTGCCATTGTCACCATCGACCGCGACGGGCAGGCCGCGATTCATCGCGGGCTGCTGCGCGAAGCGGAGGCCAAGGCACTGCGCACGCTGGAGCGGCTGCGGCAGGGTTTCGGCAGCGAAGGCGAAGCCGCGAACGAGGACGCAGGCGAGGACGACGAGCAGCCCAAGACCGCCGCCATGTCTGACCGACTGGCGCAGCGGTTGAGCGCGCACCGTACCGCTGCGCTGCAAATCGAAGTTGCACGGCATCCGCAAGCAGCGCTGGCCGCCGTGGTGCATGGCATGGTGCAGACCGTCTTGCAGGAAAGGCACTACGGGCACGACCTGCCGCTGGGTGTGCGCCTCACGGTGCAAGACCGGCTGGAAGGCATGGCCCCGGACTGGCCGGAATCACCCGCCGCCGTGGCGCTGCGCGAACTGCAACAGGTGGCAGGCGAAACCTTGCCGGAGGACAGCGCCGAACTGTTCGCCGCGCTGCTGGCGAAATCACAGGATGAACTGGTGCGGCTGTTGGCCGTGTGCTTAGCTTCCACGGTGGACGTGGTGACGCCTCGCGCCACGCCGCACCAGCCCGGCGCGGAACTGGCGCAGGCCGTGGGGCTGGATATGGCCGCGTGGTGGCAGCCCACCAATGAGGGTTACTTCCGGCATGTGCCGAAGGCCGCGATTCTGGAAGCCGTTGGCGGGTTCGCGCCCTCGCACGTCACCCGACTGGCGAAGTTGAAGAAGGGCGACATTGCCAGCGAAGCCGAACGGCTCGCCGCTGGCACCGGCTGGATGCCCGCCATCTTCCGCACCGAAGGCCCGCAGCAGACCGGGCAGGACGCGCCGGCGGATGGCGAAGCCGAAGCACAGGAAGAAGTGGCCGCCGTGGCGGATGACCAGCCGCAGGCCGAGGCTTTGGCCGCGTGACTTCGCACCGTAGATAGCGCCCCGGTTCCGGCCGGGGCGCTTCATGTTGAGGATGCCTGCCATGACCCACCAACCCGCAAACCGCCCCCGCATAGCTGCGACCTATGCCTCCGGCACGGTGCGCGCCCGCCGCTGGCACGGCGACGGCGACGTGCGCGGCTACCGTCCGCCGCGTGGCTGGACGGCCCGCGCCGACCTGACCGATCTGCATCCCCTCACGGGCCGCGCCTTGCCGCGCGCCGTGTGGTGGATCATCGAAACCAAGGAATAACGAGCCGCACCGGCCCCAAGCCGTGCCGCCTTGGGGCCGGTGGTCGAAAACTCCGGGCGCGGCGGTGGCCGCGCCCGGTTTCACTGCTCAAAGCCAAAACGCCCCATCGCCGCCTTCGGACAGGCGGCGATGGGGCCACGCACAAGGGCGCTCGTGCGCGAAATCCACGAAGCCAGCAAGTGTGGCGGCGCATCGCGCCGCCAACGATTCGACCGAGCCCCGCCGCAATGGGCGGGGCTGGTGTGGCTACGCCCCGGCTTGCTGCGGCAGGTTGCACGAAAGCGTGCCGTCCCCGACGCTGGCGGTTCGTTGTCTGTACGTCACGAAAGACGGTTCACCGACACGCCGCCCAGCCTCGCTTCTATGGAGCTTCCACACCACGCCTCAGTATGTGGCCGTGAGCTGCGGCAGGGGCGCTCTGGCCTTGTCGTCGGGGCATTGACCTGGCCCGCGTCAGGGCGCAAGCCGGTGCAGCCGTCACGCGGGGATGCCGAGTTGGCCACGTCTCCATTCGGGAGCGGGCGGCCTGTGCGTCCTTGTCTTGTTGTGAATCCTGGCGGTGGCGCGGCTGCGCCTTGTGCTTGATGGCCGCAACCTTGCAGCGAAAACAATTTCCCCTGCGCTGCGCGCATTCCTCGCGGGACAAATTCTTTTCGCTTCCAGGTTCTCCACGTTGTTGCGACCGCTGTGCGGTGCGACCAGCCCATCCCCCGCCGGCCGGATCACAACAAGGACGCACTGGCGCGACCTTGTTCAACCCGAAAGGAGAAACATCATGGCTAACATCGGCACCTTCACCGCAGAGAAAGACGGCTTCACCGGCACGCTTCGCACCCTGACGCTCAACGTCAAGGTCAAGCTGGTTCCCAACGACAAGGGCGACACCGAGAACGCCCCCGACTTCCACCTGCAAGCGGCTGGCCACGAAGTCGGCGCAGCGTGGAAGAAGACCAGCGAGGCCGGGCGGGAATACCTGTCCGTATCCATCGACGACCCTTCGTTCCCGGCGACGGTCTATGCCCGCCTGATCGAGAACGAGGACGGCACGCACGACCTGATCTGGTCGCGCAACAAGCCGAAGGCGGCCTGACAGCCGCTTACCGCGTCCCGCCCACTGCGGCGGGGCGCGATGCTGCTGATCGCAGCACCGCACGCGCAGGATTTCTGCTGCTGCCGCGTGCTGGATACGCCCGTCACGGCGGGCCTGCATGCGTGCCTTGTGGCTCGCAATCCGTGTCAACGAGCGGTGTGTGGCGTGTCGGCGCTGTAAGCGCCGCCGGGCTTTCGGGCTTCGCCCCGTGCCGGCAAGCCGTCACGGCCATCCGGCTTCAATCCCTCACGCCTTCGCGCCTGCGGCGCTGCGCGCTCCGCTTGCTGCAATTCAGTACCACACGCCAACGCGCTAAGGCGTGTCGGGCTCTTCCAATATCGCCCTGAGTTCCTGGCGCACCTGTGCCAGCAATTCATCAGCTTCGCGGGTGCTGTCACCGGCATAAGCCAATGTGAGCAGCGTGAGCGGATGCACTTCCATGACCTCGCACAGATCGGCCAGCTTCTGGATGGTTGGGCTTTTCAGGTCGCGCTCCAGCGTGCTCATGTAGGTGCGACTGGACACGTTGGAGAACGCTTCCTGGCTCAAACCACGCGCCTTCCTTACCGTCCGAATCGCCGCTGCCAATGAGTTCTTCGCTGCCACCTATGGTTTCCCCAAAAAACCAAGATGACAGCCCATTGCGCCCTATAGGACTACAATCTATAGTGTTCATTTGGTGGTGATGTTTTCCTTTTCCGTGCTTTTACGGAGATCCGCATCTGCGGATTTCCTCAGACCCAGGGAACCGCATCCGTGTCTTTCCTGACTTCCACCAATACGCCTTCGTGCCTCTCCGCTTTTGCGGCTTCGTGCGCTTGCGCATACGTGCATCCGTCCGCAGGCACAGATGCGCCTCGGCGATTGCGTGTGTTCGTGGAAGGGGCGCGGCCTTGACCACGCTTGTCACCGAGGAAGACCGGGTGCACCTACTGGCCCACGGCCTCACCCGCGCCGCAGGCCAGGAATGTGACCCGCTGCCCGTGGTGCGCCTGTTCACACCGGACGCACATGCGACCTGGCTATTGGCCGCGCTCGATCCGACCGATGGCGATACGGCCTACGGCCTGATCGACCTCGGGATCGGGATGCCTGCCCTGGCGACGGTGAAGCTGTCCGATCTGGCGTCCATCGTCGGGCCGCTCAAGCAGCCCGTGATACGAGATCGGTATTTCCAGCCGACGCGGCCGCTGTCGGAATACGTTCGACTGGCTCAGGAAAACGGTTCGATCACCGATTGACGCATTCCAGCGCGACCAGGCAAAAAGTATCGCATTGTGACTATTTCGGTCTTAGCCAAGACCTGGCAAGTCTTGATCCGCATGCTTGCACCAGGGTGGTGCGCTCCTGACCAAAACAGTCATGATGCCAGGCGCGAGATTCGGCACGGTGTTCAATGCTGCACCCCATTTCCGGGCGGTGCAGTCGTCGCATTTAGACGATTTCGGCAATGCACTGGAGCGAATCTGTCTTGACACCAGCAGTTAAAGCGTAACCCGAGTTTGATGACCACTTGATGGCGATTCGATAGCTCCCGCACAGCGGAATTGTGGCGACGTTCCCAGAAACAGGGAGGTTTCGCCATGACTGACCGCAGCAGCCAACACTGGTATCCCACGGCCGCGTATCTCTACACGCTGCACCTCGATGGCCCAGCGCTGGCTTGGGAGTATTTGCGCAGGAATCCAAGCTACCGGCGCGACTGGCTACGCCGGCGTCGCAAGCCTGATGCGGCGCAGGCCTGGGGCCTGCGCCTGCTGGAAGATCCCGGCCTGGATGCGCGCGACGCACATCCTGCTTGGTTCCCCGATCACGATGCCGTGGTGCAGCTATACCCCGACGCCGACCCACCACCCGATGCGCATACCTTCGAGTTCTGGCGCATTCCTGGGCGCAAGCAACTGACCCACGACGGCAAGCGCCTGGTGCTCGTATCGCATTGGCCAGGCTGCTGCGTTCGGCTGGCACTCGCACCCGACCTGGAAGATGGTTCGGCCTATCTCTACGCCACACGCGCCTGCGCCACGCCCTGTGCGCGCTACCGCACGCTCGCTGCGAAGCTGGATGCGCTATCTGCCGCAACCGTGGCCACGCCTGTGGCAACAGCCCGCTCCCGCCCCACGCCCGCCGCGCTGCTGGAACTGCATACCTTGCAAGCGCTCGACGCGACCCTCGCGGGAGCCTCCTTGCGCGAGGTGGGCGAAGGTCTGTTCGGCGCGGATGCCGTCGCGGCCGACTGGCACAAAGACAGTGCATTGCGTGCCCGCGTACGGCGGCTGGTACGCCGCGGCGATGAGCTGATGCACGGCGGCTACCGCCGACTAGCGCAGCTTCCAATGTTCCCGTCGCATTAGGGGGGACGTTTCTCGACCCGTGCGAATCGTCCCTTAGCAAGAAGCCTTGCTTTCTTGAGAGTGCCTCTATCCGGCCGCGTGGTGTGGCCGGGCTTGATGGAGGTACATCCCATGCGACCTGCTCCCTCGCGGCCTGCCGCCGCTGCCGTCACTGCGACCTCGCAGCCTCAACGCTACCTGACAAACGACGAAGCCGCCGACTACCTGCGGCTGTCGCCGCGCACGCTGGAGAAGCAGCGGGTGATCGGCGGCGGCCCCAAGTTCCGCAAGTTCGGCCGCCGCGTCATGTACGCGGTGTCCGACCTCGATGCCTGGGCCGACCAGCGCAGCTACGAGGCCACGTCCGATCCCGAATACGCCGAGCGCCACGCGGGCGACTACCGTGATGGCCGCTGATCGTCGGCGCGTGGGTGGCCTTCGCCATGTCCAGCCCGCCAGGGCAAGCCTTGCCGCAGCGCGAACAGCTCGATCTGTTCCGCGCGCTGCCGGGCGACATGGCGCCACGCGATTCCCAGGACTTGATGGCCTTTCCGTTCTTCTCGCTTGCCAAGTCGCGGCGCACGGCGCCGATCGACTTCCGCAGCGGGAACGTCACCATTCGCGTGGAAGGCACGCAGGAGCACGGCATCGCAACGATATGGGATGCCGACGTGCTGATATGGGCCGCCTCGCAGATCGTGGAGGCGCGCGACGCGGGCCTGCGCCCGTCGCGCTGGATACGCGCCACGCCTTACGAGATTTTGCGCTTCATCGGGCGCGGCACGTCCCTCAACGACTACCAGCGCCTGAAGGCCGCCCTCGACCGGCTGCAATCGACCACGGTGGCCACGTCCATCCGCGAAACCACGGGAAGGCGCTTGCATCGCTTCTCGTGGATCAACGAGTGGAAGGAACTCGCCGACGCCAGCGGCACCCCGCTGGGCATCGAGCTGATCTTGCCGGACTGGTTCTATGCCGGCGTGCTCGACGCCGCCCTGGTGCTGACCATCGACCCGGCCTATTTCCGCTTGAAGGGCGGTATCGAACGCTGGCTGTACCGCCTGGTGCGCAAGCATGGCGGGCGGCAGGAGCACGGCTGGCAATTCGACTTCCGACACCTGTACCGCAAATCCGGCAGCGCGGCCCGCTTCTCGGACTTCGCCTACGACGTGCGCGCCCTGGTGGCGCGGCAGTCGTTGCCCGGCTACGTCCTCGGCATCGAGCGGATGCCGGACGACAACACCGAGCTGCTGACCTTCCGGCCCGTGCCGCACGCGGCACGGGGATAACTGCGGGAGAACCTGTGGACGGCCTCGTGCTATCAGGAGTACCGGGTATCGTGCTATCAGGAGTACGACCCTCGTGCTATCAGGAGTACGAAAACGCCGGAAAGCCAACAACGGCGCGGGTTTGCGTTCCCTCTAACTTACCTAACAAGAAATACATAACTTTTAGTAGAAGCGCGCCGTTTCGGTGGACAACCACGAAACGGCACGGCCAGGCCGGCTTTCCAGCTCGGAGGGCCGCGCCATGATCTTCGCGTTTCTCAACCAGAAAGGCGGCGTCGGCAAGACCACGCTCGCCACGCACATCGCCGGCGAACTGGCGATGCGCGGCCTGCATGTCATCCTGCTGGATGCCGACCCGCAGGGGTCATCGCTCGACTGGACGCAGCGGCGTAGCCAGCAGGGCCTGCCCCGTCTGTTCAGCGCCGTGGGCCTTGCCCGCGAAACGCTGCATCAGGAAGCGCCAGAACTCGCCAGGCGGGCCGATCACATCATCATCGACGGCCCGCCGCGCATCGCCGCCCTCGCGCGTTCCGCGCTGCTGGCGGCCGAGCGCGTGCTGATCCCCGTGCAGCCCAGCCCCTACGACGTATGGGCTTCTGCCGAGATGGTCGCACTGATCCGCGAAGCACAGGTGTTCCGGCCAGCGCTGCGCGCGGCCTTCGTCATCAACCGGCGCGTCAGCACCACCATCATCGGCAGGGAGGCACGGCAATCGCTGGCCGAACAGCCGCTGCCCGCGCTGCGCTCGGAGATCCACCAGCGCATCGTCTTTGCCGACAGCGTAGCCGCTGGCCGGCTCGCCCGCGAAACCGCGCCCGACAGCGCCGCTGCCCGCGAGATCGCCGCGCTCACCGACGAACTGCTGCGGTGGCCGACATGACTGGGAAGCCACCACCACGCAGCAAGCGCGTCGGCATCGGTGCGCGTCCCCCAGCGAATCCGCACGCCGAAGCGTGGATTCGCCAGGGCGACGCAGATGCCGTGCAGAAAGGCGACCTCTACACCGCTCGACTGACGCTCGACATCACGCCCGCCATGCGGGCGCGCATCAAGGTGTCGGCCTTCACGCGAGGCGTGACCGTAGCCGAACTGCTGCGCGACCTGCTGGAGCGGGAGTTTCCCCCGGAGGGCACGCCGTGAACGCATCCGCTTCGACCGCCCACACCCCCAAAGCAAGTGCGCCCACGGCTGCGCCGCCGCCGGCGCCTTCGACACTCGCCGGCCAGGCCGGCAACGTGCCGCTGACGCGCGTGGCGCTGGCCTACATCGAACCGCGCTTCAAGCTCTACCTGCGCTTCGGCGAACCGGCGCGCACGCTCCAGCTCGACCGCTGGCGGCGCTGCGCCGTGTTCCTGCCGAACGCGGTTCTGTGCCGCATCCGTTGGCAGGCCAACGACTACGGCACGATCCGCTGGCAGCTCATGGTGATGCAGACCGCCACGCCGCTGGACGCCGTGCAGCGCATCCCCGGCGTGCAGCCGGGCGCGCGTCTGCTGCTGCACGCCGAAGGCGATGCCAACGTGCGCGCCGTGCTGGAACGCATCGACGGCATCGAGGCGCTGGGCATCGCAGCCGCAGACACATCGCCCGCGTACTGGCGCACGCTCGCGAACCGGCTCGCAGCGCGCTCGGCGCTACCCACATACACCGCAGAACGGCACGCCGCCTGGCTGGCCGGGAGGGCATTGCCATGACCACGATTTCCACGACCGGCCCCGTGCCGCATCCTCGCTCGCGCCTGCGCGCTCGCCTCGTGCTGGCAGGCTTCGCCACCGTCGGCCTCGCTGCGCTGGCCTGGGCGGCGTTCGTGCAGCCCCTGCCGCGAATGGCCTACAACCCGTCCGACAGCGTGGCGGTCGGTTGGTATCGCATCGAACCGTTCGACCCGCGCACCGCCTCGCGGCCACGTCCGCTGTCCGTGGACAGCATCGTGCTGATGCCGCTGCCCGACAGGGCCGCCATGCTGGCTGCGCAGCGCGGCTACCTGCCGACCCGCGTTCCGCTGCTCAAACGTGTGGGCGCAGTCGCGCCACAACACGTTTGCATCGTCGCCGGCCAGGTTCGCATCGACGGCGTGCCGGTGGCCGCCGCCCTGCCTGCCGACCGGCTGGGCCGGCCGCTGCCATCCTTGCAGCTTTGCCGCCGTCTCCAACCGGGCGAACTGTTCCTGTTGAGCGCGACCAACCCGGCGTCGTTCGACAGCCGCTATTTCGGGCCGGTCAGCGCGTTCGCCGTGATCGGCGTTGCGCATCCGATCTGGCTGGAGACACGTCCATGATGGCCGCCGATTCGCTGCACTTTGCCGCGCCTCTCATCGTGCCATCGGGCATGTCGTTCTACTGTTCGTCGCCGTGTCGTCGCGCGTGCAGTGCGGGTGCATTCGCACCGCACTTCGCGCTGCCTTCGGCGCAGCCGCCCAACGTGCAGGCGTCTTGCCTCGAACGCGCCTGGCCTGCGGCCATTGGCGTGTTCGCCGGCGGGCTGGCTGCTCGTGCAGCAGCGCCGCCGGGCCGCCGATGCCCGGAGCGGGAGCGAGGGGCAAAGGCGGAAGGCAAGACAAAAGGGTTCGGCACTCTGCCGCCCGCAAAGCCAGTCTGCACGTGGGGGTGGCGCGGCACGGCGCGGCTTCGCCGCCGTGCCGCGTGGGGCGCGAGGCACGCGCCGATGCAGGCATGTCCGCGTGCTTCGCACGCTCGGACACGCCGGAGCTTGCAGGGAGCACAGCCATGACCGACCGCGGCGACCATGATTTCTGGGTGCGCCCTGGCGCGCCGAAGAACCGAGGCAAAGGCCAGGGCCAGAGCTTCGTTTCCAAGGTGCTCAAGCAGGCTGGCAAGGCCAGCGGCGGCAAGTCGGCGGTGCGCCGTCCTACCGCTGGCGGGAGCGGCCAGCACGCCGGCCAGCGGCCCGGCTCACGGCTTGGACGCGGCCATACGGCGGCGCGCTTCGCAGGCGCAAAGCTGACCCCTATGTCACGGCGCGTGACCATCAAGACGCTGCTGGTCAACCAGCGCAACGCCAGTCCGCAGTCGCTCGCCAAGCACCTGCGCTACATCGAGCGCGACGGTGCCGGCCGGAACGGCGAGCCGGGCCGTGCCTACGGGCCGCAGACCGACGAAGCCGACCTCGATGCCTTCAAGGAACGCTGCCAGGACGACCGACATCATTTCCGCTTCATCGTCTCACCTGAAGACAGTGCGGAGCTGGACGACCTGCGCACCTACACCCGGCACCTGATGAACCGGATGGAGGCCGACCTGGGGACGCGGCTGGATTGGGTGGCGGTCGATCACTGGAACACCGACAACCCGCACACGCACCTGATCGTGCGCGGACGCGACGATACCGGCAAAGACCTCATCATCGCGGGCGACTACATCGCCCACGGCTTCCGCCATCGCGCCGCCGAGCTGGCGACGGAATGGCTGGGGCCGCGCACCGAACTGGAGATCCAGCAGACCTTGCAGCGCGAGGTGGAGCAAGAGCGGTGGACGAGCCTCGACCGCACGTTGCAGCGCGAGGCCGGCGAGGATGGCCGGGTGCAGATCGAACGCTTCAACGAACCCCGGCTGCAACGCCAGCGCCTGCTGCTGATCGGCCGCCTGCAACACTTGCAGCGCCTGGGCCTGGCCGACGAGGTGCAGCCCGGCACCTGGGCCGTCCATGCGGACGCGGAGAAGACCTTGCGTGCCCTGGGCGAGCGTGGCGACATCATCCGAACGATGCAGCGGGCCATGAGCGGCAAGCCTCGCGAGCTGGCGGTGTTCGAGCCGGGCGACGACGGCCGCACTATCGTCGGTCGCGTGGCTGCTAAGGGTCTGGCCGACGAGCTGCACGACCGCGGCTATCTGGTCATCGACGGGTTGGACGGCAAAGCCCACTACGTCGCGTTGGACGCCCGCGACGAGCTGGCGAACTATCCCATCGGCGCGGTGGTGGAGGTACGCGGTTCCGCCGAGGTGCGGGCGGCCGACAAGAACATCGCCACGCTGGCGAGCAATGGCCTGTACCGCACCGATCACCACCTGGCGATCGAGCAAGGCCGAGCCAAGCCCGGCCGCGACCCGCAAGAGGCTGTGGCGGCCCATATCCGCCGGCTGGAAGCCCTACGGCGGGCCGGCATCGTGGAGCGCGTGGCCGAGGGGTTATGGAAGGTGCCGGACGACTTGGCCGAGCGTGGCCGCCAGTACGACGCGCAGCGGCTGGGCGGCGTGGCGGTCGAACTGAAATCGCATCTGCCGATTGAACGGCAGGCCCGCGTCATCGGCGCGACCTGGCTGGATCAGCAGTTGATCGGCGGCGGCAAGGGACTGGGCGACCTGGGCTTTGGCGGCGATGCTAGGCAAGCCTTGCAGCAGCGCGCCGACTTCCTCGAAGAACAGGGGCTGGCCCAGCGGCGCGGGCAGCGGCTGATTCTCTCCCGGAATCTGCTGGAAACGCTGCGCAATCGGGAGCTGGCGCAGGCCGCCCAGCACATTGCCGCCGATAGCGGATTGGAGCATCGGCACGTCACAGACGGGCAGCGCGTAGCCGGCATCTACCGGCGCTCGGTCATGCTCGCCAGCGGTCGCTATGCGCTGCTCGATGACGGCATGGGATTCAGTCTGGTGCCTTGGCGGCCGATAATCGAGCCACGACTGGGGCAGCAGATCGCCGCGACTGTACGCGGCGGCGGTGTGTCATGGGAGGTTGGACGGCAAAGAGGTCCTGGGATTGGATCGGGGCCGTAGGCTGTCGTACCGAGTTAAGGTGTCGAGCAGCGTTTTGGCCCTAGCTTCTGTGCTCCGTTAAGACGACTAGTCTGTGCTTATCGACGACGCTGTGGGTGCATGGTTGCTTGCCAATTCCGGTGCAACTCGCAAACGCGCTGCCCCGACCTGAACTGCCCATTCAACGATCTGCCCGGCCAATATATCCGTGGCGACACCGAACGCGCTCACCACATCGGCCTCTCGCTTGCTGCCTGTGGCTTGGATTGCTTCGAAGCGTCTACTGGCAATAGCAGTCCGTTTGGCCGGATCGACCAGTTGCACATCGAGCCGAACCGCGGCGATCGCTTCAGTGCCGCGGTATTCGAGCTGGAACGCCCGCAGCGTACTGCGCAACTCCATATCGGCGCTCATTGGGGTGCTATCGGTAATCACGGAAGTCGACCGCCCATCGCGCATGAAGGCTTCGACGATTCGGTCACGCAGCAGCACCGGTGCGGGGTCGGCCCAACGCACTCCTTGCCAAGCCGACAAGCGACCATCGGGCTGCGCAATGAACAGCCGCTCCGAATCCAGGACGCGACTACTCTCAGGGGCGTAGACGCGCAGCGCCCCGGGTCCCGGAACGGCGCGCGGCGTACTCTCCGCCTGGGCGATGTGATAGTCGGGCAATTTGTAGGTGACCATTGGAGCTGCTTTGGGAAGCACACTGCACGCGGACAAGCCGAGTACTAGCGTCATAGTCACGGCAGCGACGGGAATCATCCTGGCGGAAGTGTTCACGGCTTGGTTTCCTCAATGTTCTCTCCACCGAGCAGGTATTGCGCCGGATTGCGATCCAGTCGGCGCAGCACGGTGTTTAGATTGGCCAGCGCCTGCTGGAGTTCGTGCATGGCAGGACCTGTGGCGGCCAAGCCCTGGTTCAGCGATTCCTGATTGTTTTGCAGTAGCGTCTCAACCCTGAAAGCGGCGCGTTCGAGGGATGCCGTTGCATCACGCGTGTTCACCATGATTTGCTTACCATCGTTATTTAGTAGCAGGTTGGCATCGCGAAGAGTGCTATTTGCTTGGCGCACGGCAGCTGTCGATTCTCTGCTTGCTTCGGTCAGATTGCTGATTAACGTCGCGATCTCGGCCCTCTGGTCAGCGACCGCGCCCGTGGTCTGTTCAAGATTCACCAGACTGCGGTGCACAAGAGCCAAATTCTCCTTCGACAGTAACTCCTGCGTGCGCAGCAAGATGCCGTTGAGTGTCGTCATGCTGTTCCCCTCACCGGAGACCAGGGATGCCATCGCCGAACGTGGTGCGAGGATCAACGGTTCCTCGTCCTCTCTCCGATCCAGCAATGGCACGTTTGGCCCACCGTCGCTCAACTCGATCACCGCGTTGCCGGTAATTCCCGTGATGACCAATTCAGCGCGGGTATCCTGCCGGACCGGGATGGTGGCATTGATGCGTACGCGCGCTATCGCCCGCCTTGGGTCTCGCGGTGAAAGAGAAAGTGCAACGACTTCGCCAATCGTGATTCCGCTGTACTGAACCTGGCTGCCGGGCGTAAGCCCGGTCACTGGCTCATCGAACATAATCCGGTAATACTGGTAATCGTGGTCGGAACGTGTGTCGCTGAGCCAAAGCGCGAAGCCAATACCAATCGCACCGAGCAGCACGACGAACAGACCAATGAATACATGATGGGCACGTGGTTCCATGATCAGACCACCTCGTTCTCAGAGTTTAAATATTGCGTGCGCCCAGCCCAATGCGTGCGCGACGGAAGAATGATGCAGATGCGGAGGGGTTTCATGGCTGCGTCTCTTGGCTGGAAGCACCAGTGGCCTGTGCGGCCGCACGGCCACGGGGGCCGTGAAAGTATTCCTGTATCCACGGGTGCTTGAAGCGCTCGACTGCCTCGATGCCGTCGTTGATGAGTACCTTCTGGTTCGCCAGGACCGCGACACGGTCGCATATGGTGTACAGCGTATCGAGGTCGTGGGTTACCAGAAACACCGTGAGGCCCAGTGCATTGCGCAGGGTCAGAATCAATTGGTCGAAAGATGCAGCCCCGATTGGATCCAGTCCTGCGGTGGGTTCGTCAAGAAACAGGATGTTCGCATCAAGCGCCAAGGCTCTCGCCAGTGCTGCTCGTTTCACCATGCCTCCGGACAACGAGGCCGGATACTTGTCTCCCGCTCCGGCAGGCAACCCCACCAAGCCCAGCTTGCTTCTTGCCAAACGCTCGGCAAGAGGCCGCGCCAGACCGACATGCTCGATCAAAGGAAGAGCGACGTTCTCCAAGACGGTCAGCGATGAATACAACGCGCCCTTCTGGAACAGAATGCCGAACCTTCGCTCCATACGCGCGCGCGCAAGCCATTGGGCTCGCAGTAGGTCGCGCCCCCCGATACGGACCACGCCCGAATGCGGCTTCTGCAGCCCGACGACGCTACGCAAGAGCACGGATTTCCCGGTGCCTGACCCTCCCACCACGCCAAGGATTTCCCCGCGCCGCACGTCCAGGTCTAGGTCCTGATGGACCTGCTGGGTTCCAAACCTGTTGTCCAGGCCGCGCACTTCAATAGCGTGTCGCACACCGTTGTCGGTGTCTTGCTTCACCGCGCTCACCAGCCCATCTCCATGAAGAACAGTGCAGCGATGGCGTCTATCAGGATCACCATGAAGATTGATTGCACGACACTAGACGTCGTGTGGTCGCCTACCGACTCAGCGCTACCGGCGACCTTGAACCCTTCATGGCAGCCGATAGCGGCGATCATCACCGCGAAGAGCGGGGACTTGCTCATTCCGACAAGAAAATGGCGCACCTCGATTTTTTCCTGCACGATGGCAAGGAACTGTGCGGGAGGAATTTCCAAGCTCAGTGCGCATACGGTGGCGCCGCCCGCAATGCCAGCCAAGATGCCTACTAAGGTGAGCAGTGGCAAGGACACAAGAAGCGCCAGCACGCGTGGCAGCACCAGTAACTCGATGGGGTCGAGCGCGTTGGAGCGAAGCGCATCGATCTCTTCATTTGCCTTCATCGAACCGATTTGGGCGGTGTACGCGCTTGCGGTACGGCCTGCAATCAATATGGCCGGGAGCAGCACTCCGAACTCGCGCATGAACGAGAAGGCGACCAGATGCACCGAGAAGATGCTCGCACCGAAGTTGGCCAGCACCGTTGCTCCCAGGAACGCCACCACCATTCCTACCATGAAGCTCAGTAGCGCCACGATGGGAATGGCGTCCACCGCTGATCGCTGGATTTGAGCGATCACCGAGGTCGCGCGCCAGCGACGCGGGTGACGAACGGTACGGCTCCATGTTTCGATGATCTGGCCCACGAACCCGGCCAGACCAAGACACGCACGACAGCCCTGTTCCAAGGTCAGGCCTATGCGTCCCAGACCGCGGAGCAGAGGATTCCCGCTCACCGCTGCTTTCTCCGTCTTCTGCTGATCGGTAGCAGCGGCGGCCAGCGCTCTCATTAGGGCGAGGCGATCCGAGGACAGATTTGGAGCTGCCTCCGGCCGGTCGAGTATCGAGTCTGGCCCGAGAATTTCCACCAGCAGAGCCGCGCCGGCGGTGTCCAGTCTCTGGACTTGCGTCCAGTCGAGTAAGGGAGTGGCGTACCCCTCGGCATGACTGATGCGGGCGGCGGACACGGATTTTGCCAGACTGGCGTAGTGCTCTATCGTCCAGTCGCCACCCGCCAGCCATTTGTGATCACCGCCGACCATGGCATCCTGCCGGAGCCAAGCCTGTGAAGCGTTGCTCATGGCTGCGTGTCCCGCCAAGCGCTGTCGATGCGCTCGATGCAGTTCGTGATCGCCGCTTTGGCATGACCCAGCAATGTGTACGAACCGGCGAACTCTTTAATGACGTTGCCGCGCTCGAAGCAACTGGCGGCAGCAACCCGGCGTCCCGTCCTTAAATCGACTGCTTCGAACTCTAGGCTGGCACCACCCGTCGTCACGGGTCCAACCAGCAGGGTCGTCATTGCATTGACTGCCCGATTCGGTGTCTGCAGTTCGGTGACCGCTACACGCACCCGAACCTGTCCCGCGCCACCTGGGGGGGCGGGACTTTTGCCTTCCTGGCGTTTCAGTTCGCTCGTCACATGGTCTAGCACTTCGCGCTGCTGCGCGTCATCGAGCCCATCGATGCGACCCGAGGCGGTCTTGATCTGCGCTTCTTCCACCACGACAGCGGCATAACGCTTGGGCTCGAATCCCGCTGCGCGGTACATCAGTACGTTCTCGTATCGTGTCGGCGATAACTTCTCGTAGTCGCCGAGAAATCCGGAGCGCGTCATGCTGTTGGTCGCGCATCCAGAGAGCGCGCCTGCTACGCAAAAAAAGATGCCGCCGCGGATCAATGCAGTTTTGCTCTTCATAATGGGTCTCCTTGATCAAACGAAACTAAGACAGGCAATGCCTGCTGCGATGAGGGCGGTGCCAGACCAGCGCGTTACCGATGCGACATCGCCTAGTAGGAGGGCGCCGACGCCCAAGTTTCCAAGTAGCCCGATTCCTGCCCAGGCTGCAGAGGCCGCGCTGATCGGAATCCGCTTGAGCGCGAACCACAAAAGTGCGCCGCTGGCCGCCATGCACGTCACTGCCACACAGAGGCCGACCCAGCGCATCGGACCGCCCGCCGTGATGGCCCGCAGGCCCAGTGGATAGCCCGCTCCTAGAACCCCTGCGGCAATGACAATCGACCAGGATTTCCAGATCAGCGGATGGGTGCTGAATCGCATAAGCCTAGCGAGACATACGCATGAAGCGTGGGTGCATACGAATTCTGAGAATGCGCAGCACGCGGCGGCTCGCAAGAGACTCATGAGCGATCTCCATGCGCGGTGGCGACACTCAGGTTCCACGGCCCAATTCGCTTGATTCCAAACAGGACTTCGTAAAGCAGCGGAATCAAGCCCAACGTCACCAGCGTTCCGAGTGCCAGCCCACCGATCATCGCGATCGCCATCCCTTTCCATAATGGTCCGGAGAATAGCATGAGTGGCACCAGTCCCGAAATGCAGGTGACCTTGGTCATCACGATTGGACGAAGCCGTTGTATCGCGGCCCCAACCAAGGCTTCATGGCGTGGCAGGCCTTCCGCTAGCCCCTGGTCGATGCGTTCCAGCAAGAGCACGGCGTTGTTGACAATGATCCCGAACAGGGCCAGTACGCCGAAGGTCGCCATGAAGCTGAAAGGTGTGCCGGTCAGCTTCAGAGCCAATACCACGCCGATAAGCGTGAAAGGGATCGTCGCGAGGATCACACCGAGCTTGCGGAAAGAATTGAACTGCCATACGAACAGCATCAGCATCGCCAGAAATGCGAGGGGCATGTAGGTCGACAGCGCGGCGTTCGATTCGGCGGCTTCCTCGATCTCGCCGCCAAGTTCAACCGAGTAGCCCGCGGGCAGGTCCAGGGCAGCGACGCTAGGCGCCAGGCGGTTGATGATCTCCTGGGCGGTGTAAGAGGTGTTCTGTCCTTGCACGGTGATCGTGCGGATGAGATTGCGCCGTTGGATGACCGAGGGCTCGCTCGCGAGCGATACGTCTGCGACCTGAGCCAGCGTCACCGCTGGACCGCCGTTGGTGGGATAGATGAGCGTCGCGCCTACGTCTGCCGTGCTGCGACGCTCGCTTACGATACTGCGCAGGACGATCGGGACGGAGGTGTCACCGTCGCGAATAACCGAGATCGATCTGCCGCTGTAGCGGACATCCAGCCCGCCAGCGATGTCTTCAGTCGTCACGCCCGCCCGACGCGCGCGGTCCTGGTCGACCCGTACGTCGATGCGGCCAACGCGCGTATCCCAATCGTTCTTGACGTTGATGGTGCCGGGCAGCTTGCGCAGCGCTGCTTCGATTTTGGACGCGGCCCCCAACAATACCTCCTCATCCGGACCGCTGACGCGATAAATGGCAGTCCCTGACTCGGTCGCACCGAGCGAGAAACGCTTGGGCTCGGCGCGCACGTCGCCATGTGCTTGCGCAAAGTAGCTGCGGGTGCGGGCGAGGACGGCGTCGATGTCGCTCTTCGGCTTCAATGTGACAACGAAGTACGCGATGTTCGATGCCGGCAGTGGTGGATTCAGGCTAAGGATGAAGCGCGGGCCACCATCGGCGACGTAGCCGATGTGATCGGAGACTTCTGGATTGATGTTCGTGTCGCCCAGCCAACCACTGATCTGCTTCACGCGGGCGAGCGTTTCGCGCGAGTCGGTACCGGGGGCGAGCTGCACCGGAATCTGGAACTGAAGCCGGTCGGACTTGGGCATGAAATCGTACGGCAGGGTGGTGAAGCCATACAGCGCAATGGCAAGCGCCGCGATCATCGACGCTACATAGACCGCCTTATGGTGGAGCACCCACTCCAGTACGCGCCGGTAGCCACGGTAGAAGCGGGTGTCATAGGCGTCGCCCTGCTCCTGCTTGTGATGGGGTTTGGCGAAGTGGTAGCACAATAGGGGCGTGACAGTCAGGCACAGCAGCCACGAAGCGAACAACGTCAGTGCCAGCACGACCACGAGATTGTGCAGATACTCGCTCGTGGCGTTCTGGCCAAAAAAGAACGGCGAGAACACGATCACGATCACGAGCGAGGACGTGAGCAGCGGAATGGCGAGCGTGCGGCCCGCCTCGAGGCAGGCATGCTTACGATCTTCGCCACCGGCCAGGCGGCGTTCGATGTCTTCGGCAATCACAATGCCGTTGTCCACCAACAAGCCGAGCGCAATGATGATGGCGCCCATCGAGACGTTCTGAAGCTCGATGTTCATCGCGCGCATGACGATGAGTGCACTGAGGATCGTCAACGGCACGATCATGCCCACGATGATCCCGGTGCGCCAACCGAGAAATAGCACGACGACACCGAGGACGACGATGATCGTCTCCATCATGACGTGGTTCATTTTGCCCATCTCGTGCTTGACGACATCGGCCTGGAAAGTGACGTATGACAGATCGAAACCCGCCGGCAGCAGCTTCTCCTGGTCTGCAACCCGTGCTTTGAGCGCTTTTCCGAACTGCTCCACGTTCTGACCGGAGGCCATCGAAACCGCCATGACGACAGCGGGCTGGCCTTTGTAGATGGCAGCAGATTCCGGCGGATCGGCTGGCCGCACACTCACCTGCGCCAGTTCACCCAATGCGATCGTCGGCACGGGCGCCGTACTACTTTGCGGTCGTGGCAGCGCGATCGGCATTGCTCGCAGGGAGGGAGCGTCACGCACTTCGCCACTGACCGCCAAGGTTGCATTGATGCCGCCGACAACAATTTGTCCACCCGAAGCGACGACGTTCTGTTTGACGAGTTGGTCGATCACCCCCTGTGGTGTCAGCTCCAATCGCGCGAGCCTAGGCCGATCGAATTCGAGATAGACGCGCTCTTCCTGCAGGCCGTAGAAAGTGATGCGCTCAATACCAGGCACGGTGTACAGGCGGTCGCGCATCTGCTTGAGCGCGACGCGCATCTCGCTCATGGAGTAACCTGGTGCAGTGACCGCAATCGAGGCAACCGCGACGCGGCCGAAGTCTTCGTCGACGAAAGGCCCCATCGTGCTCTGTGGTAAGGCATCCTTCGAATCGGCGACCTTGGCCCGGACGCGCTGCCAGATCGGTGCCAAGTCGGTGTAGCGGTCCCAGATCGTGACCTGGATCATGGCGCTGCCTGCGCGCACGGTGCTCGTCACGCGCTTGACCTCTGCCAGTTCGCGCAAGCGCTCCTCGATCGGCCGGGCAATGAGTTGCTCAACGCGTTCGGCGGGCAGCCCCGGGTTCAACGCCGTGACCATCGCATCGCGGACCGTGACAGTCGGCTCCTCCTGAGAAGGAAAATTCAGGAAGGTCGCGATGCCGGCGACGAAAATGATGAGCGCTACAAAGTAGGTAAGTCGACTGGCGCGCAGCGCCATCTCGGTGATCTTCATGATGAAGTAACCTGGTGGATCGCGTTAGCGCTTGGTCAATTGAGTGGTGGCTTCCAGTGGTGTCACTGGCTGTCCATCGGTGAGCCATCCTCCTCCGGCGGCAACCACCGTCTCGCCGGGCTTGAGTCCAGCGAGGACGCGCGCGCTGTCTCCTTCCTGTACCGGCGTGAAGCGCACCGCGCGACGGTGCACCTTCTTATCTTCAGGGGTGTAGACGAAGACGGAAGCCTCGCCCGGCTTCGTGCCGAGCACCAGCGAGGCATAAGGTATGGATACAGTCTCGGGCCGAGAGGTCTTGGAGGTTGCCGCAGGTGCGTCGAGCACGACCTGTACGGGAATACCTGGCCGAAGTGCGCGCGCTTGCGCGTTATCTTCAGGCACTAGCACCACGGGTAGGAGCGAGCCATTTTCGGCGCGCAGACCGACACGACGTACCACCGCTCGGATTGGTTGTTCGGCTCCGCTCCAGCTCAGTTCTGCGCGTTGGCCGACATCTATGTGAGGTGCCTGTGTAGTAGACGCGTTCGCGATGATCTCAGTGCCACTGCGCACGCCGTCGACCTGAAATACCGGCGCACCAGCAGCAATGTCGGTGAACGCCAAAGCCAGCTTTTCCGCCACGACACCATCGAAAGGAGCGACGATCATCGTGCCACGTTGTGCTCGTTCGGCCAGGCCAAGCGCCGCCTTGGCAGTGCGCGCTTGACCCTCTGCGACCGCTAGCTGCGCCTTCGCGCTCTCGAACGCAGCAGGGGAGATGACTTCGCTTTCGAGCAACCGGCGCTGTTGATCTGTCTGTACACGTCGATCCATCAGGCCGGCTTCGGCGGCCGCCAGGGATGCTTGCGCTTGTGTCACGCGAAGCCGGTCAGGTTGCGCATCAAGTTCTGCCAGGACTTGGCCGCGGGAGAACCGTTCACCCACGTCGACGTTCAACTTGGCGATCCGTCCTCCTGTTTCAAATCCTAGGATGCTGCGCTCGGTTGCTCGCGCCGAGCCAGTCAATTCGATGCGAGAGCTATGCGGGAGATCCGACTGCGCGGCGGCGAGCTTCACTGCGCGCGGAGGCTCGGATACGGTGGATTGCGAGTTTCCGCACCCTGAGAGCAGAGTCGAAATGGATAGTGTGCAAGCAACCGCCAAGGAGCGCGGTGCGCACGCGGTCATGACACCGCTACGGACGCGACTCATGTGCGTCCTTTTGCCGGGACAAGTTCGAGATGGCCCGAGGCGAGATCCTGGAGCGCCCGAAAGAAATGCCGCCGCTCTGCGGGTGCGAGTATTGGCAAACCCAGAAGATCGGCGAACAGGGCGCCATCCAATGCCAGCATGATGAGTGCCGCGGTCTCGGTGCCACGCGGGGATCGACGCACGCGTTCGTACTGCACGCGGTACCACTCGCGCAGTGGGTCGAGAAGTGTTGGATCTTCCGCAGCTGCCGCGAGCAGCGCTGCGCCCATCTTCTGCATCTCGTCGTCGGGCATCGCTTCCACCTGGCTCGACAGCCAGGGGTCCGGATCTCCGGCAAACCTGCGCTCGTGATTGGCTTGTACCGCGTCGAACGCCCGGATCATCTCGTCGATCAGTGTCACGAACAAATCGCGTTTGGTCTTGAAGTGATAGAGAAACGCCCCTTTGCTCAACCCGGCCCGCACAACGACGGCGTCCAGTGTCAAGCGACTGGCACCTTCCTCCAGCACCAGTTCGCGGGCGGCCTGCAGGATGCGGTCGCGAGTTCGCTGGGCTCCTTGCTGGAAGGCCGGGCTGCGCATCGGCGCTGCTATGGGCAGTGGACGGGGGGGCAACTTTGTTTTCGCGCGGGGCGGCATGGTCGTGCTCCAAAAAAGCTTGAGTCATATACAGTCCAGACGGTATAGTAGAAGCCATACAACAGTCCGTCAAGACTTTTTCGGAACGCAAGGAGCTGCCATGTCTCAAATTCTTGAACGCTATCGCCTCATTGCCATGATTTCTCCGCTACTGCTTCTTGCGGCCTGCAGCCATGCCCCGCACTCTGCCGATCCACCTCGCCTGGATGTACCGGCCCATTTCTCAAATGAAGAGGGAGGTGAAGGCATCTTGGACAAATCGTCCCGCCGTACTCTTCCCGTCGATTGGTGGACGGCCTACGGCGATCCGCACCTCAATGCCTTGGTCCGGGCGGCGCTGGAGCGCAATACCGAACTGACGATTGCGCGAGCGCGCGTGGACGAGGCATCGGCCGCCACGCGGCGAGCACGGGCCTCCCTGCTCCCCTCGTTGTCCGCGGGCACGCAGGCAACTCGAGGACGCGACTATTCAGAGAACGTTGCAATCGGCAATGATGGCCGCGCCACGTTGTCCGCATCGTGGGAGGCAGACCTGTCGGGACGGCTTTCGCAGGCAGCAGAAGGTGCGCGCCTGGATGCGGTGGCAGCCGAACAAGCGTGGGTTGCCACGCGGTGGCAGGTCGCGTTTGAAACAGTGTCGGCGGCTGTGCAGCAGCGCCAAGCCAGTGAGCTCGAAGCGCTAGCCGCGGCGCGGCTGGCATCCGCAGAACGACTCGTCTTGCTGATGCAACGGAAGTTCGAGGCCGGACAAGCTACCGGCTTCGACATCGAGCGTACCCGCGCCGGCGTCGTCGCACTGCGCGTGGAGCAAGAGCAACTGCGGCGTGCGCGCGGCGAGGCGACGCATGCACTCGATGTACTAGTGGGACAAACGCCCGGAGCGCCTGCAGCTTCCCCAACTCTTGCGTCGCTCGCCGTCCCGGACTGGACACCGACACGCATACCTGCGGACCTGCTGAGTGAGCGGCCCGACGTGCGCGCCGCCGAAGCGAAGTTCGCCGCCGAAACCGCGCGCTGGAACGCAGCCGAAGGCGAACGCTTCCCCAGGCTGGTGTTGGACCTGAGCGGCGGACGGCAGCGCGTAGAGAGTGTGGGAACCCGCATCACTGGAAACATTTTTTCACTTGGGGCCGGGGTGTCGTTGCCGATCTTCGATGGTGGCGCGATCCGTGCCGGCATCGAGACCGGAGAGGCGCGCAGCCGAGCTGCCCGTGCGGAGTTCGAGCGCACTTTGTTGAGTGCTTTGCAGGACGTAGAGAACGCATATCTCGGTTGGCATACGCAGCACGCAGCACTGGAGCATCAGGCCGAGGGTGTCGCAGTCGCGGAGCGTCAGCTCGATCGCAGCCGACGTCTGTTCGAGGCGGGACAAGTGGACGCCACGGTGGTGGCCGAGGCTGAGGCCGGGGTGCTGTCAGCGCAGGCTTCGCTGATCCGCACGCGGGCCGAGACAGCCATGCAATGGGGCGTCCTGGCAAAAGCATTATCCGGCTCTCCTGTTTGATCGCAGAAACATGCTGGAGCAGCTTGCGAAGGCTAGCTAAATAGCGTGACGCAAGGCGAAGGTGGTGAGGCCTGAGTGATGAGGAATGCGAACATGGAAATTCGACACCTGCGCTACTTTCTGGCGGTGGCAGAGGAGCTGCACTTTGCCCGAGCCGCAGAGCGCCTCCACATAGAGACATCGCCGCTGTCGCGCGCCATCAAGGAACTTGAGGAAGAGTTGGGCGTAGCGCTATTTGCGAGAACCACTCGGAGCACCCGCTTGACTCGTGCGGGCAGGCTCTTCTTTGAGAGCGTGCCGCGTGTCTTCGCAGCTTTGCAGCAGGCGCGCGACAGTGTGAACGCCGCAGCCAATGGCTTTCATTGCCAGCTCCGTATTGCATTGTCTGATGGAATCACGCCATCGCGCCTGCCTGCGTTGTTGGCGCTCTGCCGGCAGGAAGAGCCGGAAGTGGAAGTTCGCTTCTTCGAGGTGCCTTTGGCACAGCAAATCAAGGGATTGTGTGGCGAACTGTACGATCTCGGCTTCGCTCAATCGGATGAAGTCGGCGAAGGCATCATCGCCGTGCCGGTGTGGAGTGACCCTCTGATGGTAGCTGTGCCCGCACGGCACCCCTTGCTATCCCACAAACAGATTCCCCTAGAAGAGCTGTTGCGGTATCCGCTGGTGCTCTGCGACGCGGTGGCGTGTGAGGGCCATGCTCGGCAAGTTGAACGGGTGCTACGTCGCGTGGACATAGAGCCACTGATTGCCGAACGCGTGACTTCCAGCGATCTAATGATGGTCCTGGTTTCGGCGGGACTTGCACTAGGCCTCACAGGAGGCGCGCATATCACAGCCAGCAGGGAACAGGGGGTGGTCGCACGGCCGCTGACTGGACGTTCGCCAATGCTCACGACCTATCTACTACGGCCGGCCAGCGAGCCGTCAGAAATGCTGACTCGCTTCATGGAACGCGTTCATTCGATCAAATCTCCAGATGCCAAAGGTCGGCGGTAAACCATCACACAATCTCCCAAAGAAAATTAACCATGAAGAAGATTGCTCTCATATTGCTTTCCTCGACATTGGCAGCCTGCAGCCCATCTGGGAAACCAGATAAAGCCAACCTTCCGACAGTCGATGAATTAGCGCTCAATCCTGAGCGTCTGAAAGAGTTGCGCAAGCAATGCAAGTTGGATCGACCAATGCTGGGCGACCAACTATGTAACCGGGTTGCCGAGGCTACGCGAAAGCGCTTTTACGAAGATGGCGATGTGCCCCACACCACGCCTAAAGAGCCGCCGAAGTTCTAAGCTGGTGGTCATGCCGGAGTATGTATGCCGGATATGAAAAATTTGAAGGAGAATCGCAATGGGTTGGATCTATCTTGTTTTGGCTGGATTGTTTGAAATCGGATGGCCGGTCGGGCTGAAAATGGCGCAAGAGCCAACATCGCGTTGGAGTGGGGTCGCAGTAGCCGTCTCTTTCATGACAATTAGCGGCGCCTTCCTATGGCTTGCTCAGCGTCAGATACCGATTGGGACTGCTTATGCGGTGTGGACGGGTATCGGAGCGGCGGGAACTTTCTTAGTCGGAATTCATTTCTATGGCGACCCAACCTCCCTGATGCGATACCTTGGCGTGGCGTTGATCATCCTGGGCGTTATCACGCTCAAGTTATCGAGTTGATCGCTAGCTCCATTGGTAGCGTAGTCGCTAGGCGACCCAGCTCCCAGAGTGGATCGGGCGCTGGGAACTCGTACGGTCACCTCCTCTCTCTAGTCGCTATGTGACGAGCTTGCCGGCGCCTCGGGAGAGTTCGAGCCAGTGCGCGTAAGGCGGTGGGAGCACCCATTCCGGGTGGCTCCACCTTCAGTGCCTGCGCCAAGGTGACCTGAGTACGAACTTTGTAGCCAGTCAGGCAGTGAGTTCGGAGGGGATGCTATCGGATTGGATCCAGTTGCGCCGGATCGTCGCCGGCGGTTTGTAAGCATGCGCGCTATGCGGCCGCTGCTCGTTGTAGAACTGTCGCCAACGTTCGATCAGCACCTTCGCTTCGGTCCGACTGCGGAACCATTCGCGGTTGAGCAGTTCGTCGCCCATCGTTGCCTGCGAAGTCAGGACCAGCAGAATCCTGAGGGGAGTTCTCATCATGGTTTTCTCCGTTCAGACGCTTGGGATCAAGCGGCCGGAGACCACTACGCCTGCTTGGCTTTGCGCGCTGCCTCGACCAAGCTGTCGAGCCAGTCCTGATGGCCGTTGATCATCGGGTTGGGTTTGGCGTTGTGCAGCTCCTCGGCCGGTTTGCCCTTCTGAGTTTCCTGCGTGAGGATGCGCACGCGCCTGCCGTCCAGGTTCTCAACCAGCCAGGCGTGATGCACATCCAGGCGCGTATCTGTGCCTTCCTCGCCGGACCAGCCGTGCCAGGCCACGCGGCCGGGTTGCCCATCCGCAGGTGGCACGTATTCGTTGCACTGCCCCTCTACCGGGAAGCCGAAGGTCTCGAAGTAAAACCGATCGCCGTCGGCCAGTACCGGGCCTTTGCCGTCATGAAAGCACACGTTAGCCGAGTTGGCGTAGTAGCTTGGCCACAGCGATGGTGTGACGAGTAGAGGCCATACGTCGGCCGCGCTCAAGCCGGCGGCGATGATCTCATTGGAGGCGAAATTCTCAGTAAAGCCCGGCGTGTAGCCTTCGGGCCAGAGGATGGCGTTCTGTTGCTTGCTCATATCGAAGCTCCTTCACAAAATGTCGATGACGCAACAGGGGTGGCTGCGTCATTCAAGTGGTCATGGAGCAAATCATGAGCCTCCATCTGCAATAAGTGAAATCCTAAGTTTCTATTTTTGATATCATAAAATATGATATCAAGGCCTAGGTTCTGCCATCCACCGACTAGGCTATCTCGCAGCGGCGCTACGAAAGGGCGCGTCTCCAATTGAGCCGACTGATTGCTTATTTGTAGTGCGAGGTAGAGTTGTGCTGAGCATGACGATAGGAGCGATCTTGCCTACTTGTTGTTAGCACAGGAAGTGAACAGCAGTGCTCGTATCCAGCGATGTGCTGGATCGTGATGGGTGCGTTCGTGCCAAGCAGCCGTCTTGGTGAACCCCGGTATCTTCACCGGCGGCAGGGAGATAGCCAGCTTGTCCATACCGGCGACCAAGCGGCTCGGCAAGATCGCAACCATGTCACTGGCACGCAGGATGTCTGGCAAGATCAGAAAGCTCTTGACCGACAGTGTGACGCTGCGTCGTTTGCCCAACTGTTCTAGCGCATCGTCGGTGACGCCGCGGAAACCTCCACCATCGTAGGAAACAAGCGCATGGTCGAGAGCACAGAACTGTTTAACGGTCAGCTTGCGCCCCATAGCCGCAGGATGGTCTTCCCGCAGGACACACACATAGTGTTCCTTGAACAGCTCTCGGGCATGCAGATTTGGCGGAGTGATCTCTGGCGTCAGGAGGGCTAAATCGATCTGACCGCGCTCAAGCTGGTTCTGTAGCTGCCCGCTCTCGACTGGCACTAATGAGACTCGTACACGCGGTGCGTGCCGTTTAAGTGCCGATAGAAATGGGACAGCAACGGCACGCAGCGCATAGTCCGTCGCGGCGATGGAGAAGGTCAGTTGTGCGGTGGCCGGATTGAAGGAAGGTGGCTGGAGCAGCGCGTCGATTTCGGCGAGCACCTGCTTGACAGGCATCCCTAGATCCAGCGCCCGCTGCGTTGGAACGATACCCCGCTGCGAGCGCGCGAAAAGCGGGTCACCGAAGCTCTCGCGCAACCGCGTCAGCATGCCACTCAAGGCCGGCTGGGTTAGTCCCAGACGGGCCGCCGCCCGTGTCACATTGCGTTCGTCTAACAATGCGTCCAGCGCCTTGAGCAAGTTGAGATCCATACTCTTGATATTTTTCATTTTTATTCCAATCTTAAATATCATCGTTTTTCATGATATCTAAATATTGCCTATGAGTGGAAGCAAGGCCCATTGACGGCTTTTTTTGGGTAACTTGCTTGGAACTCTGTATGCGCCGCAGTGCGCTTTCGCTTGCGGCGCTTTTCTTTGACTCGCCACCGCGCTCATTCTTTCTTTTCCCTCGACCATTGTGCTGCGAACGGTCTTTGACCGGCACTAGCCCAGAACCGATCCTGACGCCTGCGACACCCCCTGTGCAACGCTTTCAATGAGACACCAGCGCAGGAGAAATCGGAGGACAGGTCATGCAAGGGACGAACGTTCTGTTCGGCCAGATCGCTGTGGTAATCGGCATCGTGATCGCCGGCGTCTGGGGCGCCACACAATGGACAGCAGCGACCCTTGGCTATCAAGTACGCCTCGGATCGCCCTGGTTCGATCTTCTAGGTGTACCGGTTTATCACCCGTGGCGCTTGTTCGAATGGTGGTTCTTCTTTGATGCCTACGCGCCGCACGTCTTCGACACAGGCGGTGCGATTGCGGGTGGTAGCGGTTTGTTCGCTTTACTCGTCGCCATCGCCATGTCGGTATGGCGTTCTCGGCAGTCGCGGCTGGTTACGACTTATGGTTCGGCACGCTGGGCCGATGCCGTCGACATCCGCAAAGCTGGACTGACCCTCCCGGCGGGCGTCTTCCTCGGCCAACACGACGACCAATACCTCCGACATGAGGGGCCGGAACATGTCCTGAGCTTCGCACCCACGCGCTCGGGCAAGGGCGTGGGCTTGGTGGTGCCTACGTTGCTTTCGTGGCCGGCGTCCGCCGTCATTCACGACATTAAGGGAGAGAACTGGAAGATCACGGCGGGCTGGCGTTCGCGCTTTTCGCACTGCCTGCTTTTCAACCCCACCGATAGGCAGTCGGCCGCCTACAACCCGCTGCTTGAAGTCCGGCGCGGCGCACATGAAGTGCGCGACGTGCAGAACATCGCCGACATTCTGGTTGACCCTGAAGGTGCGTTAGAGAAGCGCAATCATTGGGAGAAGACCAGCCACGCGCTACTGGTCGGTGCAATCTTGCATGTTCTGTACGCAGGCGAGGACAAGACGCTGCGCGGCGTCGCCAACTTCCTCAGCGACCCGGCGTGTCCGTTCGAGCTGACGCTGCACCGGATGATGACGACGAAGCACCTGGGCGATGCGCCTCACCCGGTTGTCGCATCCGCTGCCCGCGAAGTGCTCAACAAGTCGGACAACGAGCGATCGGGCGTGCTCTCCACCGCCATGTCGTTTCTCGGCCTGTACCGCGACCCGACCGTGGCCGAAGTCACATCGCGCTGCGATTGGCGCATCGCCGACCTGATTTCCGCCGAGCACCCGGTATCGCTCTATCTGGTGGTGCCGCCCTCCGACATAAGCCGCACCAAGCCGCTGATCCGGCTCATCTTGAACCAGATCGGGCGGCGGCTGACCGAATCGCTCGACGGCAGCGATGGCATCGCGCGCCGGCACAAGCTGCTGCTGATGCTGGACGAGTTTCCGGCGCTGGGTCGCCTCGATTTTTTCGAGTCCGCGCTTGCCTTCATGGCCGGCTACGGCATCCGCAGCTTTCTCATCGCTCAAAGCCTGAACCAGATCGACAAGGCGTATGGGCAGAACCATTCCATCCTCGACAACTGCCATGTCCGGGTGACTTTCGCCACCAACGACGAAAGGACGGCGAAAAGGATTTCCGAAACCCTCGGCACCGCCACCGAGCTTCGCGCGCAGCGCAACTACGCGGGCCACCGCCTCGCTCCGTGGCTGGGGCACCTGATGGTGTCGCGTCAGGAAACTGCACGTCCGCTGCTGACGCCCGGCGAGGTGATGCAGCTTCCACCTGAGGACGCCGTAGTCATGGTGTCCAGCGTTGCCCCGATCCGCGCGAAGAAGCTGCGTTACTACGTCGACGCCAATTTCAAGGATCGCGTCCTGCCACCGCCCGTGCTCGCAGTCGGGAGGTACGCCGACGCGCCGCCAGCCCGCCCCGACGACTGGAGCGGCTTGGCGATCCCGGCCGTACCTACGGCGCCGACCTCGGTATCCGCCGATGGTCCGGGCGGCACCGATGACGGCGGCCCGCGCCGCCAGCTCGAACTCTCCGAAACCGTCGCCTACGAGCCCGAGTTGGACGCGTGTGCGAACGACCTGGAGCTGCTCGATGACGACGACCTGGCGCTCCCGCTTCCCGGCCAGCTCGACCCGGCCATGCAGCGCACGGCCCGGCTGGCTTCTCTCGACCCCAACGACGGAATCGACCTATGAGCCAATACCGCCTCAATCTTTTCATCCAGCCCGAGCACGCCAAGCGCCTGGATGAACTTGCCGCCAAGAAAGGCGTGTCCAAGTCCTCCATCGTCGCAGCGGCCTTGGCGTCCTGGCTGTCACCCGATGCGGGCGACCAGCGTGAGGCCGCCATTGCCAAGCGGCTGGATCGACTGTCGCGGCAGACCGAACGCATGGAGCGCGACCAGAACATCCAGATCGAAACGCTGGCGCTGTTCATCCGCTATTTCTTGACCATCAGCACGCCGGTGCCAGAAGCCCACAAGGACGCGGCCCGCGCCCAGGGCAAAGCGCGCTTCGAGCAGTTCGTCGAGCAGTTGGGTCGCCACCTGCTGCGTGGCCGCAGTCTGGTGCGCGACGTGGTGGAGGAACTGCACCCCGATCCGATGCGGATGGATGACGCAGCAGCGATGGCGTCCGCCGATGAGCGAGCTGCAGAGCGTGCGTCATGAGTGCCGTTCCGCAGATTCCGCCTGAATCTCGCTCATCCGCCGCGGCGTCCCAGGATCGCCGCATCCAGATGCTGCGCACGGCGATGGGGCCGCTGATCGCCGCTGCGCTCGAAGATCCGGATGTTGTGGAAATCATGCTCAACCCCGATCGCACCCTGTGGGTGGATCGGCTGTCGTCGGGTCGCTCGCCGCTGGGCGTGGAGATGCCCGAGGCCGATGGTGAACGCATCATCCGCCTGGTCGCCGCGCATGTCGGCGCGGAGGTGCATCGCGGCCAGCCGCTCTTGACCGCCGAGTTGCCGGAAACCGGCGAGCGTTTCGAGGGCATCCTGCCTCCGGCCGCCCCGGGGCCAGCCTTCGCGCTACGCAAGCGGGCCGTGAGCATCATCGGCCTGGATCGCTACGTGGCCGACGGCATCCTGACCGCCGGGCAGGCCGAGTTCCTGCGCCGCGCCGTGCGCGAGCGGCAGAACATCCTGATCGCCGGCGGCACCAGCACCGGCAAGACCACGCTGGCGAACGCGCTGCTGGCCGAGATCGCCGCCACAGGCGACCGCGTGCTGGTGCTCGAAGACACCATCGAGCTGCAATGCGCGGCCCGCGACCATGTGCCGCTGCGCACCCGCGCCGGCGTCGTCACAATGACCGAGCTGGTGCGGGCCACGATGCGCCTGCGGCCTGACCGCGTGATCGTCGGCGAAGTGCGTGGCGGCGAAGCCCTGGACTTGGTGAAGGTCTGGGGCACCGGCCACCCCGGCGGCATTGCCACCATCCATGCCGGCTCCGCCTTGGGCGCACTGCTGCGTCTGGAGCAACTGATCCTCGAAGTGGCAGTGAATCCGCCCCGCGCCCTGATCGCCGAGGCGGTCAACGTGGTGATTCACATCGCAGGCCGTGGCCGCAAACGTCACGTCGAAACCATCTCCCGTGTCGTCGGCTTCGACGGTGCGGGCTATCGCCTGACAGATGCGCTGGAAACGCCGTTTCCCGAGCTGCCGCCGGTTCCTCTTGCAGCCGCTGCCGCTGCGCCTTCCTCGACCCCTGACCAACCTGGAGAACTGCCATGACGCACGTTGATGCTTTCCGTCTTTCCGTAAATCCTATTTCTCGCCTGTCCAGCATGGCGCGGCTGCGCCACCTGGCCCGTCCCGCAGGGCAAGGGCTGCTGCTGGCCGCGCTGATGCTGTTGCTGGCGGGCACGGCGCAGGCCGCCGGTTCCTCGATGCCGTGGGAAGGGCCGCTGACCTCCATCCTCGAATCCATCCAAGGGCCAGTCGCCCGGATCGTGGCGGTGATCATCATCATCTCGACGGGGCTTGCGCTGGCGTTCGGTGATACCAGCGGCGGCTTTCGCAAGCTGATCCAGATCGTGTTCGGCCTGTCCATCGCGTTCGCCGCGTCCTCGTTCTTCCTGTCGTTCTTCAGCTTCTCCGGAGGGGCCGTCGTATGAGTAAGGCCACCGATCTTCCGGGCTTTGAAGTGCCGCTGCATCGCTCGCTGACCGAGCCGATCCTGCTGGGCGGTGCGCCGCGCACCGTGGCGATTGCCAACGGCACGCTAGCCGCCGCCGTCGGGCTGGGCCTGCAACTGTGGATTCCCGGCGTGGTGCTCTGGATCGTCGGCCACTCGCTGGCCGTATGGGGTGCGCGCGTCGATCCGCAGTTCATGCAGGTCTTCGCGCGGCATATCAAACACCGCCCGCTTCTGGACGTGTGAGGGGAGGACGCCATGCTGAACCTTGCCGAATATCGTCAGCGCCCGGCCTTGCTTGCCGACTGGCTGCCCTGGGCCGGGCTGGTCGCGCCGGGCGTTGTGCTGAACAAAGATGGTTCGTTTCAACGCACGTTCCAGTTTCGCGGCCCCGACTTGGACAGTGCGACACAGGGCGAGCTGATTGCCACGTCGGCGCGGCAGAACAACGCGCTTCGCCGTACCGGGTCTGGCTGGGCCTTCTATATCGAGGCCGAGCGGATGCGGGCATCGAGCTATCCGCAATCCTCCTTTCCCGAACCACTGTCCTGGCTGGTGGATGAGGAGCGACGCGCGGCGTTCGAGGAGTCGGATGGCCATTTCGAGAGCGTCTATCACTTCACGTTGCAACACCTACCGCCGCAAGAGTCTCGCGCCCGTGCGGCTGGGATGCTGTACGAGAACCGGCCCACTGAGGGTGTGGACTGGCGTGGTCGGCTTGATTCCTTCGTGGCAGAGACCGATCGCGTGTTCGACCTGCTCGATGGTGTGATGCCGGAGATTGCCTGGCTGGACGATAGCCAGACGCTGACCTACCTGCATGCCACAGTCTCCACGCGGCGCTATCGCGTCGGCGTGCCCGACGTGCCGTTCCATATCGACGCACTGCTGGCCGATGCCGCGCTGGTCGGCGGCCTGGCGCCCATGCTGGGCGATCAGCACCTGCGCGTGGTGTCGGTACGAGGCTTCCCGACCTCGACCTGGCCGGGGATCTTGGACGACCTCAACCGCCTGGGCTTTGCGTATCGCTGGAGTACGCGCTTCCTGTGCCTGGACAAAGCCGAGGCGGAACGGGAATTGGGGCGCTTGCGGCGCCAATGGTTCGCCAAGCGCAAGAACGTCATCGCGCTGCTGCGCGAAACGATCTTTCAGCAGGAAAGCCCGCTGGTCGATACCGATGCCAGCAACAAGGCCGCCGACGCCGATGCCGCCTTGCAGGAGCTGGGCAGCGATCAAGTCGCCTTCGGCTACCTCACCGCCACGGTGACGGTGCTCGACGCCGACCCGGCCGTGGCCGACGAGAAGCTGCGCATGGTGGAGCGCGTCATCCAGGGCCGGGGTTTCGTGACCATCCCCGAAACCCTCAACGCAGTCGATGCCTGGCTGTCGTCCGTCCCCGGCAACGCATACGCGAACGTGCGTCAGCCCATCGTTTCGACGCTGAACCTGGCGCACATGATGCCGATGTCAGCGGTATGGGCTGGGCCGGAGAAGAACGAACACCTCGATGGCCCGCCGCTGATCGTCACCCGCACCGATGGCGCGACGCCGTTCCGGCTGGTGACGCACATCGGCGACGTGGGGCACACCCTTGTCGCCGGGCCGACCGGCATGGGCAAGTCGGTGCTGCTCGCCATATTGGCCATGCAGTTCCGGCGCTACTTCGGCTCGCGGATCTTCGCCTTCGACATGGGGCGCTCGATGCGCGCCACCATCCTCGGCCTTGGCGGTGAGCACTACGACCTCGGTGCCGATGGCGGCATCGCCTTCCAGCCACTCGCGCGAATAGCCCACGAGGGCTACCGCACCTGGGCCGCCGAATGGGTGGAGGGCCGGCTGCTGCACGAAGGCGTGACGGTCGGCCCGGACGAGAAGGCTGCCATTTGGTCGGCGCTGCGAAGCCTTGCCGGTGCGCCAGTGGAGCAGCGCACCATGACCGGCTTGTCGGTGTTATTGCAGTCCAACGCGCTGCGCCAAGCGCTCGCGCCCTATGTGTTGGGCGGCGCCCACGGCAAGCTGCTGGACGCTGACCACGACCGGCTGGGCATGGCCGACGTGCAGGGCTTTGAGATGGAAGAACTGATGCACAGCCCCGCCGCCGTGCAAGCAGTGCTGCGCTACCTGTTCGCCCGCTTCGACGAACGTTTTGACGGCGCGCCCACGCTGCTGATCCTCGATGAAGCGTGGCTGTTCCTCGATGAGCCGTCCTTCGCGGCCCGCATCCGGCAATGGCTCAAGACGCTCAGAAAAAAGAACGTCAGCGTCATCTTTGCCACGCAGTCGCTGGCCGACATCAAGGACTCGACCATCGCGCCAGCCATCATCGAAAGCTGCGCGAGCAGGATCTTCTTACCTAACCCGCAGGCCACCGAGCCGCAGATTCGCACGATCTACGAAGGCTTCGGCTTGAACAGCCGCCAGATTGAGATCGTGGCGACCGCACAGCCCAAGCGCGATTACTACTACCAGTCGCGCCTCGGCAATCGCCTGTTCGACCTCGACCTGGGGCCTGTCGCGCTCGCATTCGCGGGCGCATCCACCCCTCAAGACCAACGCGATATTGACCGCGTGCTGACGCAGGCCGGCGCTCCCGGCTTCGCCGGCGCGTGGCTGCGCCATCGCGGCCTCGGCTGGGCCGCCGACCTGCTGCCGTCCGCTCCGGCGGCAGCTTCCTTTCTCGCTTCTCAACCGCTGGAGGTTTCACCATGAAGACCAAGCCCCGTTTGCTCTCTGTCTCACTCGCTGCCGTGCTGTCGGTATCGCTGCTGGCCGTGCAGCCCGCATCCGCGCTGACGGTGTTCGACCCGTCCAACTTCGTGCAGAACACGCTGACCGCCGTGCGCACGCTGGAACAGATCAACAACCAGATCAACCAGCTTCAGAACGAGGCGCAGATGTTGATGAACCAGGCCAGGAACCTGGCAAATCTCGACTTCAACATCGTCAACCGCCTGCGCTCGACGCTCGCCACCACCGAGCGCCTGATCGCCGAGGCGCGCGGCTTGGCCTACGACGTGCAGAGCATGGATGCCACGTTCGCCCGCCTGTACCCGGAACAGTACGCCGCCACCATCAGCGGCGACCGCATGGCACAGGACGCCCGCGAACGCTGGCAGAACACCTTGAACGGCTTGCACACCGCGATGCGGATGCAGGCGCAGGTGTCGCAGAACCTCGCCCAAGACGAAAGCGCGCTGGCCGATCTCGTGAGCCAGAGCCAGTCGGCCACCGGCGCGCTGCAAGCGATGCAGGCGACGAACCAGCTCCTGGCTTTGCAGGCCAAGCAGTCGATCCAGGCGCAGCAGCTCCAGATCACGCAAGACCGGGCCGCTTCACTGGAACTGGCGCGGCAAGCGGCGGCTATGGAGCGCGCCCGCGAAGTGCGGCGGCGCTTTCTGGGCACCGGCACGCCGTACACGCCGCAGTCCGTCAACTTCTATAACAACTGACCGGAGGCGGCCATGCGATGCGCTTCCGTCCTGATGGCCGTGCTGCTGACCGCGTGCGGCCAGCAGCCGGCCGAGAACCTGGCCGACGCCCTGGCCGCAGATCCGGTGCGGCTCAAGGCGTTGCGCGGGCAATGCGCGGCCGACCGGCAGGCCGTGGGCGAGGATGCCTGCCGCGCCGCCGCTGAAGCCTTCCGGCGGCGCTTCTTCGCCGGCCATACCGGGCCGGATGAATACAACTCGCTGGCTGAACTCCCGCCGATTCCGCCGAGCTTCGATACGCCCGCAGATGAATTGCCAGAGGGCGCCGTTCCGCTCACTCCGCCCGAGGATTCGCCATGAACGACGTGACCATCATCGACCGTTTCCTCGATACGTTCTCGCGCTACATCGACTCGGGCTTCGGCTTATTGCAGGGCGAAGTGGCATTTCTCACCGCCACGCTCATCGTCATCGACATGACGATCGCTGGCCTGTATTGGGCCATGAGCCACGCCACCGGCCAGGGCGACGACGTGATCGCCAAGCTGCTGCGCAAGGTGCTCTGTGTCGGCGCGTTCGCCTACATCATCGGCAACTTCAACTGGCTGGCGAGCATCGTGTTCCGCTCGTTCGCCGGCTTGGGAATTACCGCTACCGGCTCGGCCATCACGATGGAGAACTTCCTTCAGCCGGGCCGGCTGGCGAAGACCGGCATCGACGCAGCCGCGCCGATTCTGGAACAGATCGGGGACATGGCTGGGTTCCCCGAGGTGTTCGTGAACATCGACCCTATCGTGGTTCTGTTCATCGCCTGGCTGGTGGTGATCCTCTGCTTCTTCGTGCTGGCCGTACAGCTTTTCATCACGCTGATCGAGTTCAAACTGACTACGCTCGCCGGCTTCGTCTTGATCCCGTTTGCACTCTGGAACAAGACCTCGTTCCTCGCGGAAAAGGTGCTAGGCAACGTGGTGTCGTCAGGCATCAAGGTCTTGGTGCTGGCCGTCATCGTCGGCATCGGTTCAGGCCTGTTCGCCGAGTTCCAGGTGCATCCCGACGAACCATCCATCGACCACGCGCTGGTCGTGATGCTGGCCTCGCTCGCGCTGCTGGCGCTGGGCATTTTCGGCCCCGGTATCGCCACCGGCCTGGTGTCCGGTGCGCCACAGCTTGGTGCGGGCGCGATGGCTGGTGCTGCGGTCGGGGCTGTCGGCACCGGCGTTGCCATCGGCGCCGCCGTAACGGGCGTGGGCGGCGCCGTCATGGCCGGGGCACGAATGGCCCCGGCGGCCGCAAAGCTGGCCGGTGCCGGTGCGCGTGCCGCGACTTCGGCGGCCGGCAGTGCCCGATCGGCGTTCCAGGCCGGTTCCGCTGCGGCCGGCGGCGGTGCCAAGGGCGCGGCGGCTGGCCTCGGCAATGTCGCCAAGACTGGCGCACAAGCCGCAGGCCGCAGCGTCACCTCTGGTGCTTCCGCTGTTGGGCAGAAGGTGGCCGACTCCTTCCGCGCTGGCTGGAACGGCACAGAAGCCGGCAGCGACGGTGCTGGCCCCGGCCAGACCGCAGACGGCACCGCAGGCTCGCAGAAGCAAGAGCAACCGGCCTGGGCCAAGCGGATGCACCGCCGCCAGCAGGCTACCCATGCCGCGACCACTGCCGCCCACACGCTGCGCGGCGGCGACGGCGGCGGCTCCGGGCAAGGCCCGAGCCTGCGGGATTCCGATACCTAACCTTCAAGGAGAACACCCATGCGATTCAAACGACCGCAGGTGCGCTACGCCGATACGCCGCAGCCTGCCACCCCGTATCAAGCCGCCGCCCAGGTGTGGGACGACCGTATCGGCTCCGCCCGCGTGCAGGCGAAGAATTGGCGCCTGATGGCCTTCGGCTGCCTAGTGCTCGCGCTGTTGATGGCCGGCGGCCTGGTGTGGCGCTCGGCGCAGTCCATCGTGACGCCCTATGTCATCGAGGTCGATCAAGCCGGGCAGGTGCGCGCCGTGGGAGAGGCCGCCACGCCGTACCGGCCCGGCGACGCGCAGATCGCGCACCACCTGGCGCGCTTCGTGACGCTGGTTCGCTCGCTGTCCATCGACCCCATCGTGGTGCGGCAGAACTGGCTCGATGCCTACGACTACACCACCGACAAGGGCGCGGCGGTGCTCAACGACTACGCCCGCACCAATGACCCATTCGCCCGCATCGGCAAGGAATCGGTAACGGTGCAAATCACCAGCGTGGTTCGCGCGAGCGACACGTCTTTCAACGTGCGCTGGACAGAGCAGCGCTATGTCAACGGTGCGCCCGCCGGCACCGAACGCTGGAACGCCGTGCTTTCGACCGTCCTGCAAACCCCGCGTACTGAACAGCGCCTGCTCAAGAACCCATTGGGTATCTACGTCAACGGCCTGTCATGGAGCCGCGAACTGGATTCTTCCGAAGGAGCCAAACCATGAAACTTCGTTTCCGCCTTTACGTTGTTCCTTTGACGCTGCTGGCCCTCGCGGGCTGCGCCTCGCAGGGGAAGCCGCCGCCATCCATCTCGCTCGACGAGACGGTGCTGGCCCAGCCGTTGCCCGAACCGCCCAAGCCCGTCGAAGTCGTCGCCGTCCCTGAACCGCTGGCGCTGCCGGCGCAGTTGAAGCCCCTGCCGGAACTCGATGAGGCCCCCGTTGCGCCGGAGCCGGCCGACGAAAAGGTGCGCGTTTCCCGTGCCAATGCAGAAGCGCGTATCGCGCCTACCCGTGAGGGCTACGTCAACGCGATTCAGGTGTGGCCGTTCACCGATGGCGCGCTTTATCAGGTCTATGCGTCGCCGGGGCGCGTGACGGTGGTTTCGCTTCAACCGGGCGAGGAACTGGTAACGGTCGCCGCCGGCGATACCGTGCGCTGGATCGTGGGCGACACGTCCAGCGGCGGCGGGGCCGATCTGCGCGTCAATGTGCTGGTCAAGCCTATCCGCTCCGGTCTGAAAACCAATCTCGTCATCACCACCAGTCGGCGCACCTACCTGCTGGAGCTGACCTCGACCGAGAGGGCATGGATGGCGTCGGTGTCCTGGGACTATCCGAAAGACCGAATGCTCGCGTTGCAGCGCCAGGCGCAGGCAGCGCAGGCAACAACGCCTGTCGATACGGGCCTGTCGCTGGACAAGATCCGCTTCCGCTACGCGGTATCGGGCAGCAACCCGCCGTGGAAGCCTCTGCGCGCCTTCGATGATGGAGAGAAGGTCTATATCCAGTTCCCGCCGGGCATCGCCCAGGGCGAGCTGCCGCCGCTGTTTGTCATCGGCGCGCAGGGCGACGGGCAACTGGTGAACTACCGTTTTCGCTCGCCGTACTACGTCGTGGATCGCCTGTTCGGCGCGGCCGAACTGCGGCTGGGCGGCGATGGCGGCGACGTGGTGCGGATCGAGCGCACCGATGGTGTTGCACGGAGGAACTGACCATGAGCCAGGATGACACTCCCGACCTTGCCGCGCCGCAGGCGGACAAGGTGGCGCCGGAGGCAGTGGCGCTGCGCGCCCAGCCGCGTCCAGTCACACGCCTGAACCGGCGCTCGCTGGCCATCCTTGCCGGCGTCCTAGCGGTCGCCGTGCTCGGCGCGCTGATGTGGTCGCTGCAACCTCATCGACGCAGCACAGGCGAGCAGACCGAGCTTTACAACGTCGATCGCGTGTCAAAGTCGGAAGGACTGGATGCGCTGCCGACGGACTATTCCAAGCTGCCGCCGGCGTTGCTGCCTGCCGTTCCCGAACTAGGGCCACCGCTGCCGGGCGATCTTGGCCCGGCTATCGTGAAGTCGCAGCAACCGGCGACGGCTGCCTACGCGGCCCCCGGTCACGACCCGAACGATGCCCTGCGAAAAGAAGCCGAGGTGGCCGCGGCCTCGTCCGTGTTCTTCCGCTCGGGTGGGCAGAATGCGGCGCCGGTAGCGCAGACACAGGTGGCCGCTGCGCCGGGCTTCGCCGCCAATGCGGCGTTTGACCCGCTGGCGGCCGGGCCGGCCTCCACGGCGGCCCAACCTGCTGACCCGACAGCGGTGCAAAACCGGCAAGACCAGAAAGAGGCTTTCATGAAAGCTGGCCCCACTGAAACCCGTAATTCCGGCAATCTGACTCTGCCAATTTCGCCGTATCAGGTTATGGCCGGAACAGTGGTCGCAGGTGCCTTGGTGACGGGCATCAAGTCGGACTTGCCCGGCGACGTGATCGCCACGGTGACGGAGCCGGTCTATGACACAGCCACCGGGCGCTTCCTGCTGATTCCGCAGGGTTCGCGCATCCTGGGCAAATACAACAGCCAGGTCAGCTACGGGCAGAGCCGCGTTCAAGTCGTCTGGAACCGGATCATCCTGCCGGACACGTCTTCGCTCACGCTCGACAACCTGGCCGGCACCGACCCAGCCGGCTATGCCGGGCTGGAGGACGATGTGGACTACCACTGGGGCCGCATCTTTGCCGGTGCGGCACTCACCACGCTGCTGGGCGTCGGTGCCGAGCTGGCCGCGCCGGAGAACCGGCAGGATGGTGATCGCGTCATCATCGCTGGGCGCGACAGCGCGCAGGACAGCATCAATCAGGTCGGCCAGGAGATGACCCGGCGCAACCTCAACATCCAGCCGACCTTAACGCAACGGCCGGGCCTGCCGGTTCGCATCATCGTCAACCGGGATCTGGTGCTGCGGCCGTACCAGCCGCTGTTCTTCAACCGGGGGACTTCACGATGAGCACGACCAAGAAGCTGCGGCTCGGCCCGCTGCCGAAGACCGAGAGCACCAAGCTGACTTTCGTTTGCCCGACCAGCTTGAAAGTCGACCTCGACCGCTACGCCGCGCTACACGCGCAGGCGTATGGCGAGGCCGTTGATGCGGCGACGCTGATCCCGCATATGCTGGAAGCGTTCATGGCGGGGGATCGAGGATTCAGGAAGGGCACGGCGACCCGCAGCACACCACCGAAGCCGCCATGATTGCACCGCATGCTATTCAACGGCATCCATCGAACGCGCAGCCCAGGCTGCGCGTTCTTCATTCTGGATGCCGCCGAGCCTGTTGGGCTATGATGATGCGACAGGCCCGCCGTTCCTCGGCAATCCAGCACTACACAGTGCGATGCGGCTTTCTCTCCCAACGCTCCTATGTCGCTCCTAGCCGACAACGCCGCTCTTCTTCTAAGCGGCCCCGAAAGGAGCTAACCTACTGTCCCATATACGGTTTCAAGTCCTTCTTGATTTGCGCGAAAGAATTGACACCGGCACTTTTTTGTTGGCCCGCGCATCGCGATACGCGCGGGTAATCGTTTACTACCCAGTTCACCAACCGTTACAATCCCGTCGATTCATCGGGCGCCCGGTACGTGTTGCGGAAGGGGGCCCGCGGAGGGTGGATCGGCGCGGTATGCGCCGGTACGCCAAGGTGGATGTGCCGTCGGGCTCCGGGCCGTGCGGAAGTCCCGATGCCCCTGCGCCGCTGGCCAGGGCCGCGGCGAACGCCGGGCCCCGGTTGATGGCGCGAGCCCCGTTCAGGCCCGGACGCAGTCGCATGCGGTCGGGCGGAAAGGACTAGAAGAGACAAGCGAGTGCTGGCCAATTACCTGCCCACCCTGTTGTTCCTGATCGTCGCCACCGGCATCGGCATCGCGCTGATGGTGGTCGGACGGTTCCTCGGCCCCCGCCGTCCGGACGCGCAGAAGCTGTCGCCGTACGAATGCGGCTTCGAGGCCTTCGAAGATGCGCGCATGAAGTTCGACGTGCGCTACTACCTGATCGCCATCCAGTTCATCGTCTTCGATCTGGAAATCATCTTCATCGTTCCGTGGACGCTGGTGTTCCAGGAGCTCGGCCCGCGTGCGTTGGTCACGATGGGCCTGTTCGTGGGCATGCTGTTCCTCGGCTTCATTTACGTTTGGAAGAAGGGAGCGCTCGAATGGGAGTGATCCAGACCGTCGATCGTCTGATGAACAACCCGATCCCGGAAGGGCGGGTGGACGACATCCTGCGCCCCGAGGGCGACAACCCGCTGCTGGAAAAGGGCTACGTGACCACCAGCGTCGATGCGCTGATGAACTGGGCGCGTACCGGCTCGATGTGGCCGATGACGTTCGGCCTGGCCTGCTGCGCGGTCGAGATGATGCATGCCGGCACCTCGCGCCTGGACCTGGACCGCTACGGCGTGGTGTTCCGCCCGTCGCCGCGCCAGTCCGACGTGATGATCGTCGCCGGCACCCTGGTCAACAAGATGGCCCCGGCGCTGCGGAAGGTCTACGACCAGATGCCCGACCCGAAGTGGGTGATCTCGATGGGCAGCTGCGCCAACGGCGGCGGCTACTACCACTACTCGTACTCCGTGGTCCGTGGTTGCGACCGCATCGTGCCCGTGGACGTCTACGTGCCCGGTTGCCCGCCCACGGCCGAAGCGCTGGTGTACGGCATCCTGCAGTTGCAGAAGAAGATCTGGCGCACGCAGACCATCGCGCGCTGATCCGTCTCTCCCCCGTTCCCTTTCTAGAGCACGCCACGCCCCATGGCTGAGCAAGCTGCAAACTTCACCGACCAGTTGCGCGCGCGCTTCGCCGACGCGACGGTCAGCGTCGCCGAGCCGCGCGGCGAAGTCACCCTGGAAGTGCCGTCGGCATCGTGGCACGCCGTCGCGCTCGCGTTGCGCGACGAATTCGGCTTCGAGCAGGCCGTCGACGTCAGCGGCGTGGACTACCTGGGTTACGGCAGTGCCGAGTGGGATACCGCGGACGTGTCGTCCGAAGGCTTCAGCCGCGGCGTCGAAGGCTTCGGCCCGGGTCGCTTCAGCTGGGAACAGCGTCCGCGCGACGCCGCCCGGCCGAACCGTTTCGCCGTGGTCCTGCACCTGCTGTCGTACCAGCACAACCGTCGCGTGCGCGTGCGCTGCTTCGCGCCCGACGACGGCCTGCCGGTGGTGGCATCGGTGTCCGATGTATGGCCGGGCCTGAACTGGTTCGAGCGCGAAGCGTTCGACCTGTACGGCATCATCTTCGAAGGCCATCCGGACCTGCGCCGCATCCTGACCGACTACGGTTTCGTCGGTCATCCGTTCCGCAAGGACTTCCCGCTGATCGGCAACGTCGAAGTGCGTTACGACGAAGAGAAGAAGCGCGTGGTGTACGAGCCGGTCACCTCGGTCGAACCGCGCGTCGGCGTGCCGCGCGTGATCCGCGACGATGCGCGCTACCAGACCGCCGCCGGCGAAGCCGCGGCGCGTGAGGGCAAGGCATGAGCAATCCGCAATCCGGCACCGCGTTCGCTAGCAATCCTGCCGAAGCCAAGCAGGAAATCCGCAACTACACGTTGAACTTCGGCCCCCAGCATCCGGCCGCGCACGGCGTGCTGCGCCTGATCCTGGAAATGGACGGCGAGACGATCGTCCGTGCCGATCCGCACGTCGGCCTGCTGCACCGGGGTACCGAGAAGCTGGCCGAATCCAAGCCGTTCAACCAGTCGATCGGCTACATGGATCGCCTGGATTACGTGTCGATGATGTGCAACGAGCACGCCTACGTGCGCGCCATCGAGACCCTGATGGGCATCGAGGCGCCGGAGCGTGCGCAGTACATCCGCACGATGTTCGACGAGATCACCCGCATCCTGAACCACCTGATGTGGATCGGTTCCAACGCGCTCGACCTCGGCGCGATGGCGGTCATGCTGTACGCGTTCCGCGAACGCGAAGAGCTGATGGATTGCTACGAAGCGGTCAGCGGTGCGCGCATGCACGCGGCGTACTACCGTCCCGGCGGCGTCTACCGCGACCTGCCGGACCGCATGCCGAAGTACAAGGAATCGCCGTGGCGCAAGGGCAAGTCCCTGGCCCACTTCAACCAGGCGCGCGAGGGTTCGCTGCTCGACTTCCTGGAAGACTTCACCAACGAGTTCCCCAAGCGCGTCGACGAGTACGAGACGCTGCTGACCGACAACCGCATCTGGAAGCAGCGCACCGTCGGCATCGGCGTGGTCTCGCCGGAACAGGCGCGCGCGCTGGGCATGACCGGCGCGATGCTGCGCGGTTCGGGCATCGCGTGGGACCTGCGCAAGAAGCAGCCGTACGCGAAGTACGACGTGGTCGATTTCGACATCCCCGTCGGCGTCAATGGCGACTGCTACGACCGCTACCTGGTCCGCGTCGCCGAAATGCGCCAGTCCAACCGCATCATCCAGCAGTGCGTGAAGTGGCTGAAGGCCAACCCCGGCCCGGTCATGGTGCAGAACTTCAAGGTCGCTCCGCCCTCGCGCGAGGAAATGAAGGACGACATGGAAGCGCTGATCCACCACTTCAAGCTCTTCAGCGAAGGCTACTGCGTGCCGGCCGGCGAAACCTATGCCGCGGTCGAGGCGCCGAAAGGCGAGTTCGGCTGCTACCTGGTGTCCGACGGCGCCAACAAGCCGTTCCGCGTGAAGCTTCGCGCACCGGGCTTCGCGCACCTGTCCTCGATGGACGAAATCGTGCGCGGCCACATGCTCCCCGACGTCGTCGCGATGATCGGTACCTATGATCTTGTCTTTGGTGAGGTGGACCGATGAGGGCCACGGGTAATTTCGAAGCGGCGCAGAACGTCGATCCGCTGGTGGCGTTGAGCGACGAGACGCGCGCGCACATCGATCATTGGCTGACCAAGTTCCCGCCGGACCGCAAGCGCTCCGCGGTGCTGCAGGGCCTGCACGCCGCGCAGGAACAGAACGAGGGCTGGCTGACCGACGAGCTGATCGCCGCCGTCGCCAAGTATCTCGACCTGCCGCCGGTGTGGGCCTACGAGGTCGCCAGTTTCTACTCGATGTTCGAGACCGAGAAAGTCGGCCGCAACAACGTGGCTTTCTGCACCAACATCAGCTGCTGGCTCAATGGCGCCCAGGACCTGGTCGCGCATGCCGAGAAGAAGCTGGGCTGCAAGCTCGGCGAATCCACCGCCGACGGCCGCGTGTACCTGAAGCGCGAAGAAGAGTGCGTGGCCGCGTGCTGCGGCGCGCCGGTGGTCGTGATCAACGGCCACTACCACGAGAATCTCACGCCGGCGAAGGTCGACGAGCTGCTGGACGGGCTGGAGTAAGCGCATGGCAGGCCATTCCCACTATTCCGAAGGCTACGGCCCGGTCGGTCCTGCTCCGAAGGAGCACCAGGCCGTCTACACCACGCTGCATTTCGACAAGCCGTGGTCGTACGAGAACTACCTGAAGACCGGCGGCTACGCCGCGCTGCGCAAGATCATCGAAGAGAAGATCCCGCCGGCCGACGTCGTCGAGATGGTCAAGCAGTCCGGCCTGCGCGGCCGTGGCGGCGCGGGCTTCCCCACCGGCCTGAAGTGGAGCTTCATGCCCAAGGGCGACATGCAGAAGTACATCCTCTGCAATTCGGACGAATCCGAGCCGGGCACCGCCAAGGATCGCGACATCCTGCGCTATAACCCGCATGCGGTGATCGAGGGCATGGCGATCGCCTGCTACGCCACCGGCTCGACCGTGGGCTACAACTACCTGCGCGGCGAATTCCACCACGAGCCCTTCGAGCATCTGGAAGAAGCGACCGCTGAAGCCTACAAACACGGTTGGCTGGGCAAGAACATCTTCGGCTCCGGCGTGGACATCGACCTGTACAACGCGCTCGGCGCGGGCGCCTACATCTGCGGCGAAGAAACCGCGCTGATGGAGTCGCTGGAAGGCAAGAAGGGCCAGCCGCGCTTCAAGCCGCCGTTCCCGGCCAACTTCGGCCTGTACGGCAAGCCGACCACGATCAACAACACCGAGACCTATGCGTCGGTGCCGGCGATCGTGCGCAATGGCGCCGAGTGGTTCATGAGCCTCGGCAAGCCGAACAACGGCGGCTGCAAGATCTTCTCGGTCTCCGGCCACGTCGCACGTCCGGGCAACCATGAGATCCGCCTGGGCACCTCGTTCGCCGACCTGCTGGAGCTTTGCGGCGGCATGCGCGAAGGCCGCAAGCTCAAGGCGGTCATTCCGGGCGGCTCCTCGATGCCGGTGCTGCCGGGCGAGGTGATGATGGGCCTGACGATGGACTACGACAGCATCCAGAAGGCTGGTTCCGGCCTGGGTTCGGGTGCCGTGGTCGTGATGGACGACACCACCTGCATGGTGCGTGCGTGCCAGCGCATCGCGCGCTTCTACTTCAAGGAAAGCTGCGGCCAGTGCACGCCGTGCCGTGAAGGCACCGGCTGGATGTACCGCATGCTGACCCGCGTGGCCGAGCACAAGGCCACGATCGAGGACCTGCAGACGCTGCGCGCGGCCGCGGGTCAGATCGAAGGCCACACCATCTGCGCGTTCGGCGAAGCCGCCGCGTGGCCGGTGCAGGGCATGCTGCGCCATTTCTGGCACGAATTCGAATACGCGATCGTCAACAAGCGTTTCCTCGTCGATGACGAGCGGGACGGCAAGGTGGTCCGTTCCAACCTGGAGGTGGCCGCGTGAGTGCGCAGCCCGTGAATCCCAACCTGCCGCCCGACCACGTCACCGTCTTCATCGACGGGCAGGAGTTGGCCGCGCCCAAGGGTTCGATGATCATCCAGGCGGCCGACAAGGCCGGCATCCCGATCCCGCGCTTCTGCTACCACGAGAAGCTGCCGATCGCGGCCAACTGCCGCATGTGCCTGGTGGAAGTCGAGAAGATGCCGAAGCCGGCACCGGCCTGCGCCACGCCGGTGATGGATGGCATGAAGATCGCCACGCGCAGCGACAAGGCGTTGAAGTCGCAGCGCAACGTGATGGAATTCCTGCTGATCAACCACCCGCTGGACTGCCCGATCTGCGACCAGGGTGGCGAATGCGAGTTGCAGGACCTGTCGCTGGGCTACGGCCGTTCGGTCAGCCGCTTCCAGGAGCGCAAGCGCGTGGTGCCGGACGAGGACATCGGTCCGCTGGTCGCCACCGAGATGACCCGCTGCATCCAGTGCACGCGCTGCGTGCGTTTCACCGCGGACGTCGCCGGCACGTATGAGCTGGGTGGCATGTATCGCGGCGAGAACCTGCAGATCGGCACCTACGACGGCAAGCCGCTGACCACCGAGATTTCCGGCAACGTCATCGACGTCTGCCCGGTGGGCGCGCTGACCAACAAGGTGTTCCAGTTCCGCGCCCGCCCGTGGGAACTGATCGCGCGCGAATCCATCGGCTTCCACGACGCGATGGGCTCCAACGTGTTCCACCACGCCCGCCGTGGCCAGGTGCTGCGCACGGTGCCGCGCGAGAACGAGGCGGTCAACGAATGCTGGTTGTCCGATCGCGACCGCTATTCGCACCAGGGCCTGTACGCCGAGGACCGCGCGGTGAAGCCGCTGCAGAAGGTCAACGGCGAGTGGCGAGACGTCTCCTGGGCCGAAGGCCTGTCCGCCGCCGCCGAGATCCTGCGCGCGAACCGCGGCGACAGCCTTGGCGTGCTGGTGCACCCGGCGGTGTCGAACGAGGAGGGTGGCCTGCTGGCGAAGCTTGCCGAAGGCCTCGGTACCGGCAACCTGGACCACCGCATCAACAACCGCGACTTCTCCGACGGCGCCGTCGCCGAGCCGTTCACGCTGCCGCTGGCGGAGATCGAGCAGGCCGACGTCATCGTGCTGTTCGGCACCAACGTGCGCCACGAATTGCCGCTGCTGCACCAGCGCATCCGCAAGGCCGTCCGCAAGGGCGCCAAGGTGCACGTGGTCAATCCGGTCGACTTCGATTTCGCCTTCAGCGTGGCCGGCAAGCAGATCGTCGCGCCGTCGCAGCTGGGCGGCGCCCTCAATGACGCCGCGTTGCGTGAGGTCGCGAAGAGCGCCAACCGCGCTGTCGTGCTGGTCGGCGGGATCGTGGAGAATCATCCGCAGGCCGCTGCGCTGCGTGCCGCCGCTGGCGAGTTCGCCGGCGCGACGGGCGCCTCGCTGTGCCGCATCCCGCAGGGCGCCAATGCCGTCGGCCTGGCGCGCCAGGGCGTGCTGCCGAGCGCTCGCGACGTCGCCGGCATGTTCGCCGAGCCGCGCAACGCCTACGTCATCTACGGCATCGAACCGGGCCTGGATTTCGCCGATACGCCGGCGGCTACCAAGGCGCTGGTTTCGTCGAAGGTCGTGGCGTTCAGCCACTTCGCCTGCAAGTCCACGCGCGACGTGGCCGACGTGATCTTGCCGATCGGCGCACTGCCGGAAATCGAGGCAACGCTGACCAATCTCGATGGCAAGAACCAGCATACGCAGGCCTCCGGCAAGCTGCCGGGCGAAGCACGCGAGGGCTGGAAGGTCCTGCGTGCCCTGGGTGGCGAGCTGCAGTTGGCCGGTTTCGAGTTTGCCGACGCCGCGGGCATGCGCGACGCGATTGCGCATCCGAAGACGGTCTCCATCGCCAAGTCCGCGGCGCCCGCGGCGCAAGGGCAGGGCCTGGAGCTCGCGGTCAGCGCCGCGATCTATCGCACGGACGGCACCGTCCGCCGCGCCGAAGCGCTGCAGGCGCATCCGCTGAATGTCGGCGCGCGCATCGTGCTCAACCCGGCCGATGCGCAGGCCGCCGGCGTGGCCGATGGCCAGGTCGCGAAGGTCGGCAACGGGATCGGTACCGCGGCGCTGCCGGTGGTGGTCGATGCCCGCGTCGCGGCGGGTGCGGCCTGGATCGAAAGTGGCTACGGCGCCACGGCCCCCCTGGGTGCCGGACGCGTGACGGTGGTGAGCGCATGAACGAACTGTTGATCAACGCCGTCGGCCCCCTGCGCGAGTGGTTCTTCGGGCTGGGCGACATCGGCACGGTGCTGTGGATCGTGCTGAAGATCCTGGTGGTCGCCATGCCGGTCATCATCTCGGTCGCGTTCTACGTGGTCTGGGAACGCAAGCTGATCGGCTGGATGCACGTGCGCCACGGGCCGATGTACGTGGGCATGGGCATCTTCCAGGCCTTCGCCGACGTCTTCAAACTGCTGTTCAAGGAAATCATCCAGCCCAGCAGCGCGCAGAAGGCGATGTACGTGATCGCGCCGCTGATCGTGCTCGCACCGGCGTTCGCCGCGTGGGCGGTGGTGCCGTTCGACTACCAGCTGGTGCTGTCCAACGCCAATGCCGGCCTGCTGTACCTGCTGGCGATGACCTCGTTGGGCGTGTACGGCATCATCATCGCCGGCTGGGCGTCCAACTCGAAGTACGCGTTCCTGGGCGCGATGCGCTCCGCAGCGCAGGTCGTCAGCTACGAGATCGCGATGGGCTTCGCGCTGGTGGGCGTGCTGATCGCCGCTGGCAGCCTGAACCTGACCGACATCGTGATGGCGCAGGCGGGCGATTCCGGCTTCTTCGAGTGGTTCTGGCTGCCGCTGTTCCCGCTCTTCATCGTCTACTGGGTGTCCGGTGTCGCCGAAACCAACCGTTCGCCGTTCGACGTGGTGGAAGGCGAATCGGAGATCGTGGCCGGCCACATGGTGGAGTACTCGGGTGCGGCGTTCGCGCTGTTCTTCCTGGCCGAATACGCCAACATGATCCTGGTCAGCTTCCTGGTGTCGCTGTTCTTCCTCGGCGGCTGGCTCAGTCCGCTGCAGGGCTGGATCACGGCCGACGTGTCGCCGTGGATCAACTGGATCTGGACCGGCGGTTGGCCGTGGCTGCTGCTGAAAGTCCTGTTCTTCGCCAGCGCCTACATCTGGTTCCGTGCCAGCTTCCCGCGTTACCGCTACGACCAGATCATGCGCCTGGGCTGGAAGGTGTTCATCCCGCTCACGATCTTCTGGATCGCGGTGACGGCGTTGCTGGTGTTCTTCGGCGTGTTCGAGAAGGGTGTGTAAGACATGAGCAAGGTTGTGCACTACTTCAAGAGCCTGATGCTGCTGGAGCTGCTCCAGGGCCTGTGGCTGACGCTGAAGTACACCTTCAAGCCGAAGTACACGCTGATGTACCCGATGGAGAAGTTCCCGCAGTCGCCGCGCTTCCGCGGCCTGCACGCGCTGCGCCGCTATCCGAACGGCGAAGAACGCTGCATCGCCTGCAAACTGTGCGAAGCGGTGTGTCCTGCGCTGGCGATCACCATCGATTCGGCCCCGCGCGAGGACGGCACGCGCCGCACCACGCGCTACGACATCGATCTGTTCAAGTGCATCTACTGCGGCTTCTGCGAAGAGAGCTGCCCGGTGGACTCGATCGTGGAAACGCACGTGCTGGAGTACCACTTCGACAAGCGCGGGCAGAACATCGTCACCAAGCCGCAGCTGCTGGCGATCGGAGACCGGCTGGAAGCCGAGATCGCCGAGCGCCGCGCCGCCGACGCCGCCTTCCGTTGAGGTCCGAAGCATGGATTGGGTCCTGATCAGTTTCTACGCCTTCGCCACCGTCGCGGTCATCGCCGCCGGCGCGGTGATCAGCGTGCGCAACCCGGTGCATGCCGTGCTGTGCCTCATCCTGACGTTCTTCTCGGTGGCCTGCACTTGGCTGCTGGTAGGCGCCGAGTTCCTCGGCGTCGCCCTGATCCTCGTCTACGTGGGTGCGGTGATGGTGCTGTTCCTGTTCGTGGTGATGATGCTCGACATCGACATCGTGAAGATCCGCGAGGGCTGGGTGAAGTTCCTGCCCATCGGCCTGCTGGTGGCGGTGGTGATGCTGGGCCAGATGCTGGTGCTGATCGGTATCAAGGCGCGCACCGCCACGCCGTTCCCGGACAACGCCGCCTCCGCTGCCGCCGACGTCTCGAACACGGCATGGTTGGCGCGCTCGCTGTTCACCGAGTTCCTGCTGCCGTTCGAATTCGCCGCCGTCATCCTGACCGTGGCCGTTGTGGCCGCCGTCATGCTGACGCTGCGCAAGCGCACGGGCAACAAGACGCAGGACCCGGCGGAGCAGTCGCGGGTCAAGGCCAGCGACCGCATCCGCATGGTGTCGATGCCGGCCGAGAAGCCGGTGCGCGAAGTGCCGGCCAGCGCGCCGGTGGAAGGGGAGGGCAAGGCATGATTTCCGTAGGCCACTTGCTGGCGCTGGGTGCGGTGCTGTTCTGCATCAGCCTGGCCGGCATCTTCCTCAACCGGAAGAACGTCATCGTCCTGCTGATGTCGATCGAGCTGATGCTGCTGTCGGTCAACATCAACTTCGTCGCCTTCTCGCGCGAACTGGGCGACGCCGCCGGACAGATCTTCGTGTTCTTCATCCTCACCGTGGCCGCGGCCGAGGCCGCCATCGGCCTGGCGATCCTGGTCACCCTGTTCCGCACCCGGCGCACGATCAACGTGGCCGAAGTCGATACGCTCAAAGGCTGATGCACCGATGACCGGTATGGAAGTCCTCCTCTCCAAGAACGTGCTGCTGGCCATCGTGCTGGCGCCGCTGCTGGGCTCGATCATCGCTGGCCTGTTCGGTCGGCTGGTCGGTCGCGCGGGCGCGCACACGGCCACCATCCTGGGTGTGGCGGTCAGCTGCGCGCTGTCCTGCTGGGTGCTATATCAGCTGGTCGCGCAGGGCGCGTCGCCGTTCAACGAGAACCTGTACACGTTCTTCGAAGTCGGCAACTACACCGGCCATGTCGGCTTCATGATCGACAAACTGACCGCGATGATGATGGTCGTGGTGACCTTCGTGTCGCTGCTGGTCCACGTCTACACGATCGGCTACATGGCCGAGGATCCGGGTTACCAGCGCTTCTTCAGCTACATCTCGCTGTTCACTTTCAGCATGCTGATGCTGGTGATGAGCAACAACTTCCTTCAGCTGTTCTTCGGCTGGGAAGCCGTGGGCCTGGTGTCCTACCTGCTGATCGGCTTCTGGTTCAAGCGTCCCACGGCGATCTTCGCCAACATGAAGGCGTTCCTGGTCAACCGTGTCGGTGACTTCGGTTTCCTGCTGGGCATCGGCTGCGTGCTGCTGATGTTCGGCACGCTGGACTACGCCACCGTGTTCGCCAATGCGCCCATGTTGGCGGGCAAAGTGGCCCCGGTTTGGTCCGGCGCGGTCACGATGTTCGGCCACACCACGCAGATCCTCGACCAGCCGGTCGTCTGGTCGATGGCCACGTTGACCTGCATCTGTCTGTTCATCGGTGCGATGGGCAAGTCGGCCCAGGTGCCGCTGCACGTGTGGCTGCCGGATTCGATGGAAGGCCCGACGCCGATCTCCGCGCTGATCCACGCCGCGACGATGGTGACCGCCGGCATCTTCATGGTGGCGCGCATGTCGCCGCTGTTCGAGCTGTCGCAGACCGCGTTGGATTTCGTGCTGTTCATCGGCGCGACTACGGCGCTGTTCACCGGTTTGATCGGCATCGTGCAGAACGACATCAAGCGCGTGGTGGCGTATTCCACGCTGTCGCAGTTGGGCTACATGACGGTCGCGCTGGGCGTGTCGGCTTATTCGGCGGCCGTGTTCCACCTGATGACGCACGCCTTCTTCAAGGCGCTGCTGTTCCTGGCGGCCGGCTCGGTCATCATCGGCATGCACCACGAGCAGGACATGCGGAAGATGGGCGGCCTGCGCAAGTACATGCCCATCACCTGGATCACCAGCCTGATCGGCACGCTCGCCCTGGTCGGTACGCCGTTCTTCTCGGGTTTCTATTCGAAGGACACCATCATCGAGGCCGCCAAGCACCACCAGCACGTGGCGCACGAGTTCGGCGGGCAGATCGCGGAGATGGGCATGATGGCGCCGCAAGACGTGCACGGCCCGAGCGTCTGGATCGCCAACTATGGTTATTGGGCGGTGCTGCTCGGCGTGTTCGTCACCAGCTTCTACAGCTTCCGGCTGCTTTACCTGACTTTCCATGGCAAGGAACGGTTCCGCGACGCGCACGACGATCATGCCCACGGGCACGATGCGCATGACGATCACGCGCACGACGACCATGCCAACGACGATCACGGACATGGCCATCACGGCGCGCACGAGCCGCACGAGTCCCCGTGGGTGGTCACCTTGCCGTTGGTGCTGCTGGCGATTCCGTCCATCGTGATCGGTTTCTTCACCATCGGTCCGATGCTGTTCGGTACCGATTGGGCGGGCCACCATGAGGCGACCCCGTTCTTCCTGGGTGCGATCGATTTCATCACCCCCAGTTCGGACACGGTGGCGGCATTGAAGGGCGAGTTCTGGCACGGCCCGGTGAAGTACGCGATCCACGGCATGCAGATGCCGCCGTTCTGGCTGGCGCTGGGCGGCTTCGCACTGGCGACGTTCCTGTACCTGTTCAAGCCCGAGCTGCCCGGCAAGATCCGCAGCAGTGCGGTCGGCGCCTTCCTGACCAACATCCTGGACAAGAAGTACTGGGCCGACCACCTGTGGATCAACGGTTTCGCCGGTGGTGGCGTGAAGCTGGGCCAGGCCTCGCGTGCGATCGACAGCCATGTCATCGACGGCGCGGCGGTCAACGGCACGGCGAAGCTGGTGGACCTGGGAGCGCAGCTGCTGCGCAAGACCCAGTCCGGCTACCTGTACCACTATGCGTTCGCGATGATCATCGGCCTGATCCTGCTGCTGGGCGCGGTCATCAAGTTTTGGCAGTAACGACCTGACGTAGCCGCTCGCGGAACGTCCTGGCGAAGAACTCAACGGATATCACAACGTGTCGAACTGGCCCCTGCTTAGTGTTCTGATCTGGCTGCCCATCCTGGGCGGCGCGCTGGTGCTCGCGCTCGGCAATGCCCGCGCGAACGCAGCCCGATGGCTGAGCTTCGCGGTGGCGGTGCTGACCTTCGTGTTCAGCCTGGGCCTGCTGAGCGGCTTCGACTACGCCAACCCGGGCCTGCAGTTCGTCGAAAGCCACGCGTGGATCCCGAGTTTCGACATCCACTACAACCTGGGTGCCGACGGCATCGCCGTCGCCCTGTTGCTGCTCAACACGCTGATCACCGTGCTGACGCTGGCGGGTGCGTGGGGTTCGGTGAACAAGCGCGTGGCCCAGTACGTGGCTGCGTTCCTGATCCTCGAAGGCCTGACCAACGGCATCTTCGCGTCCAGCGACGCGGTGCTGTTCTACGTGTTCTTCGAGGCGATGCTGATCCCGATGTTCCTCATCATCGGTGTCTGGGGCGGTCCGCGCCGCATCTACGCGTCGTTGAAGTTCTTCCTGTACACGTTCCTCGGCTCGGTGCTGATGCTGGTCGGCTTGGTGTACCTGTACGTCAAGGGAGGCAGCTTCCAGCTGGCCGACCTGTACGCGATGCCGCTGTCCGCGAAGGAGCAGACCTGGCTGTTCTTTGCCTTCCTGATCGCGTTCGCGGTGAAGATCCCGATGTTCCCGGTGCACACGTGGCTTCCCGATGCGCACGTGGAAGCGCCGACCGCGGGCTCGGTGATCCTGGCAGCGATCGCGCTGAAGATCGGCGGTTACGGCCTGCTGCGCTTCAGCCTGCCGATCGTGCCGGATGCCGGTCACGAGTGGTCCACTTTCGTCATCGTGCTGTCGCTGATCGCGGTGGTCTACGTGGGCCTGGTGGCGCTGGTGCAGGACGACATGAAGAAGCTGATCGCTTATTCGTCGGTCTCGCACATGGGCTTCGTCACCCTGGGCATTTTCATCGCGTTCACCCTGGTGCGCGATTACGGCAACCTGGACGGCGCGCGACTGGGCCTGCAGGGCGCGATGGTGCAGATGATCAGCCACGGTTTCATCTCGGGCGCGATGTTCACCTGCGTGGGCGTGCTGTACGACCGCATGCACACGCGCATGATCAAAGACTACGGCGGCGTCATCAACACGATGCCGTGGTTCGGTGCATTCTTCATCCTGTTCGGCATGGCCAACTCGGGTCTGCCGGGTACCAGCGGGTTCGTCGGCGAGTTCATGGTGATCCTGGCGAGCTTCCAGCAGCACCCGTTGATCGCCTTCTTCGCCGCCGCCACGCTCGTGATCGGCGCCGCTTACACGCTGTGGCTGGTGAAGCGCGTGATCCTCGGCGACGTGGCCAATGCCCACGTGGCCGAACTGAAGGACGTCTCCTTGCGCGAGGCGGTGGTGCTGGGTGGTTTCGCACTGTGCGTGCTGGCGCTGGGCGTATACCCCAAGCCGCTGACCGACCTGATGGAGCCGTCGATCGCGCAACTGGCGATGCAGCTCGCCAACAGCAAGCTGTAAGGAAGAACCATGACGACGCCGATGCCCATCTCCGCCGCCGACCTGCAGCCGCTGCTGCCCGAGTTGACCCTCATCGCCGGCGCGTTCGCGCTGCTGATGCTGGACCTGTTCCTGGATGCTTCCCGCCGCGTGGTCACCCACGCCCTGGCGCTGGCCGTGATGGTCGCCGTGGTGTGGATGCTGGCCACGGGTGTGGGCGGGCAGGGCAGTGTGTTCAGCGGCATGTTCGTGCGCGACACCCTGGCCGATGTCAGCAAGGTCGTGATCGTCGCGGTCAGCGCGCTGTCGCTGGTCTACGGCTGGCCCTACCTGCGCGAGCGCAACCTGTATCCGGGCGAAGCGCCCGTGCTGGTGATGTTCGCCACGGCCGGCATGATGATGATGGTGTCCGCGGGCAGCCTGGTGATGATGTACCTGGGCCTGGAACTGCTGGCGCTCTGCTCCTACGCCCTGGTCGCGTTGAACCGCGACGACGGGCTGTCGACCGAAGCGGCGATGAAGTACATCGTCCTCGGTTCGCTCGCATCGGGCCTGCTGCTCTACGGCATGTCGCTGGTGTACGGTGCCACCGCTTCGCTGCACCTGCCCGCGATCTTCCAGGCCACGGGCGATGCGCTCGCCGGCGGCGGAGACCAGCGCCTGTTGTTGCTTACGGGCGTGGTGTTCATGGTGGCCGGCGTGGCGTTCAAGCTGGGTGCGGCGCCGTTCCATATGTGGCTTCCTGACGTTTACCAGGGTGCACCGACGCCAGTGACGCTGTTCATCAGCGCGGCGCCCAAGCTCGCGGCCTTCGGCATGGCGTTCCGCCTGCTGCAGGACGGCGTGGGCCCCGCGGCCGCCCAGTGGCAATGGTTGCTCGCTGGCCTTGCCGCGGCATCGCTGGTGATCGGCAACGTCATCGCCATCGCGCAGACCAACCTCAAGCGCATGCTGGCGTACTCCACGGTATCGCACGTGGGCTTCCTGCTCGTCGGCTTCGCCGGTGGTGGCGAAGTCGGCTACTCGGCGGCCCTGTTCTACGCGATCAGCTACGCCATCATGTCGGCCGCCGCTTTCGGCGCCATCATCGTGCTGTCGCGCCAGGGTTTCGAAGCCGACAAGATCGATGATTTCAAGGGCCTGAACGCCCGCAACCCCTGGCAGGCCGGCCTGGTGCTCTGCGTGATGGCGTCGTTGGCAGGCATTCCGCCGTTCCTGGGCTTCTGGGCGAAGCTGGTGGTGCTGGGTGCCGCACTGAATGGCGGTTTCCTGTGGCTGGCGATCCTGGGCGTGCTGTGCGCGGTGATCGGTGCGTTCTACTACCTGCGTGTGATCAAGGTGATGTACTTCGACGAACCCGTGGGCGAGTTGCCGCCGCCGCGTGCGGACCGTGTAGTGCCGCTGGTGTTTGGCGTCAACGCGCTGGCCCTGCTGGCCTTGGGCATTGCCTGGAACCCGATCATGGCGTGGTGCAAGCTGGCGTTCGCCGGCTGAGGGGCGCAAGCCCTTGATTGCTGCCGGTGGCGTTCCACCGGCGACGCGCGATGAACGCGTTGTTTCAATTTGGTGCATGGCAAGGCTTGCAATGCACCGCCGTATTCATCATAATTTCGCTTCTGCTGCGGGGTGGAGCAGTCTGGCAGCTCGTCGGGCTCATAACCCGAAGGTCGCAGGTTCAAATCCTGCCCCCGCTACCAAGTTTTCCGGTTCATCGGTCGGTGTCGCCGACTCGATGTCCGGGCAACTCGGGCACGCAACGACGCATGTTCCCGTCGTTGCACCGACATCCAGCGTTATCGGACAAGGGGCCCGTAGGGCCCCTTGTCGTTTCTGGCGTCATCCGATCCGCATCCACGACACCACGGCACAGACCACGTGAGCGAGAAGGCCAACCACATCGTCGAACTGCTCGCCCCGACCGTCCAGGCGCTGGGGCTCGAGTTGCTCGGCATCGAGTACCTGCCGGCCCCCGGCGGCGCGACGCTGCGCCTGTACATCGACGTGCAGGAAGCCGAGCGCGCCACCCGCCACGTCAACATCGAGGACTGCGAAGCCGTCAGCCGCGAGGTTTCCGCGCAACTGGACGTCGAAGACCCGATCACCGGCAATTACACGCTGGAAGTGTCCTCGCCCGGCGTGGACCGCCCGCTGTTCAGCCTGGCCCAGTACGTCCGCTTCGTCGGCGACTCGGCCAAGGTGGTCATGAAGCTCCCGCAGGATGGCCGTCGCCGGCTGCAGGGCGTGATCAGCCGCATCGAAGGTGGCGACATCGTGTTCACCGTCGACGGCACCGAGCTGAAAGTCGCCTTCGACAACATCGACAAGGGTCGCCTGGTTCCCGACTGGGCGGCTCTGGGCCTGGCGCCCGAGAAACCCGGTGGTGCCCGCAAGGCTCCCGCCAAGGCTGGCGACGCCAAGCGTGCGCCGGCCAAGAAAGCCAAGAAAAAACCCAACCAACCGGCGGCCCGCAAGCCGCGCGCGGAGTGATCAATGAGTAAGGAATTGTTGCTGGTCGTGGACGCGGTGGCCAACGAGAAGGGCGTGCCGCGCGAAGTCATCTTCGATGCCATCGAAGCCGCCCTGGCGTCCGCCGCCAAGAAGCGCTACCTGGATCAGGACGTGCAGGTGCGCGTCACCATCGACCACAAGGACGGCAGCTACGAGACGTTCCGCCGCTGGGAAGTGGTGGCCGACGACGTGGTGATGGAATCGCCGGATCGCCAGATCCGCCTGATGGACGCCGAGGACGAAGCCGAAGGCGCCGAAGTGGGCGACTGGATCGAAGAGAAGATCGAGAACCCGGATTTCGGCCGCATTGCCGCGCAGGCCGCCAAGCAGGTCATCGTGCAGCGCGTCCGCGAGGCCGAGCGCGCACAGGTGGTCGACGCCTGGAAGGACCGCGTGGGCGAGCTGGTCACCGGCGTCGTCAAGCGCGCCGAGCGCGGCAACATCTACGTGGACCTGGGCGGCAACGCCGAGGCCTTCATCCCGAAGGACAAGGGCATCCCGCGCGACGTGCTGCGCGCCGGCGACCGCGTCCGCGGCTACCTGTTCGACGTGCGTTACGAACCGCGTGGCCCGCAGCTGTTCATCAGCCGCGCCGCCCCGGAATTCATGATCGAGCTGTTCAAGCTGGAAGTGCCGGAAGTGGGCCAGGGCCTGGTCGAGATCAAGGCCTGCGCGCGCGATCCGGGCGACCGCGCCAAGATCGCCGTGCTCGCGCACGACACCCGCACCGATCCGATCGGCGCCTGCATCGGCATGCGCGGTTCGCGCGTGCAGGCCGTGAGCAACGAGCTCAACGGCGAGCGCGTGGACATCGTGTTGTGGAACGACAACCCGGCCACCTTCGTCATCAATGCGATGGCGCCGGCCGAAGTGCAGTCGATCATCGTCGATGAAGAGAAGCACTCGATGGACCTGGCCGTAGCGGAAGACCGCCTAGCGCAGGCGATCGGCAAGGGCGGCCAGAACGTCCGCCTGGCCAGCCGCCTGACCGGCTGGCAGCTCAACGTCATGACCGCCGACCAGGTCCAGGCCAAGAGCGAGGCCGAGCAGGCCGTCGCCCGCCAGCTGTTCATGGACAAGCTGGAAGTGGACGACGAGATCGCCGCCATCCTGGTCGCCGAGGGTTTCAGCACGGTCGAGGAAATCGCGTACGTGCCGGTCGGCGAACTGCTGGCCGTGGAAGGTTTCGACGAGGACATCGTCGAAGAGCTGCGTTCGCGTGCCCGCGATGCGCTGCTGAACGAGGCGCTGGCCGAGGAAGAGGGCCTGGAGGAGAACCACCCGGCCGAGGACCTGCTGGCCCTGGAAGGCATGGACGAAGAGACCGCGTTCGCGCTCGCTTCGCACGGCGTTCGTACCAGCGAGGACCTGTCCGACCTGGCTGCCGATGAAGTGGTCGAGTTCGGTATCGAGGGTCTGGACGACGCGCGCGCCGCCGCGCTCATCCTCGCCGCCCGCGCCGAGGAGATCGCCCGGTTGGAACGCGGCGCATGAGCCAGCGATGAACACCGCCCTGGCACCCGCAGGGCTTAGAATCCGCGTTCCCTTCTGGGTTGGAGGGGCGCAACACAGAACCTAGGATCCGAATGTCGCAGCAAACCACCATCCGCAAGCTTGCCGAACTGGTCAACACGCCGGTCGAAAAACTGCTGGAGCAGCTGGCCGAGGCCGGCATGAGCTTCAGTGGTCCCGACCAGGTCGTGACCAGCATGGAAAAAGTGAAGCTGCTCGGCTTCCTCAAGCGCTCGCACGGCAAGGCCGAGAGCGTCGCGGATGATGCCGCGCCCAAGAAGATCACCCTGGCCCGCCGCAAGGTCCAGGAAGTGACCGTCGCCGCCGGTCGCAGCAAGACGACCGTCAACGTCGAAGTGCGCCAGAAGCGCACCTACGTGAAGCCGACCGACGCCGAATCCGCCAGCACCAACTGGCAGAACGAGGCCGATCCGGAACGCGCCGAGATCCTGCGCAAGCTGGAGGAATCCCGCCAGCGCAACCTCGATGAACAGCAGCGCTTGGCCCAGGAAGATGCCAAGCGCGCCGAAGAGCTCGAGCGCCGCCGCCAGGAAGAGGCCGCTGCCCGCGCCGAGGCCGATGCCGCGCGCGCGCAGGCCGATGCCGAGGCCGCCGCGTTGGCGGCCGGTGCCGTGGCCGTGGATGGCGATGAGACCGCGCGTCCGGCCAAGACCAGTACCCCGGGCCACCACGTACCGAAGATGGTCGTGCGCAAGGATCCGCCGCGCACCGACGACCGCAACAATGCCGCCGCCGCCAAGCACAAGACCCGTGGTTCCCACGCGATGGTCGCCGGCGTCGAGGACGACGACAACACCAGCCGTTTCGCCGGCCAGTTGCACCTGTCCGCGGCCGATCGTGCCCGTCGCGGCGCTTCGCGCGGCAAGCCCAAGCCGCCGCGCCGCCATGAGCAGAGCCGCGGTGGCGGCGGTGCGCACGGCTTCGAGCGCCCGACCGCCCCGATCGTGCGCGAAGTGGCGATCGGCGAGACGATTACCGTGGCCGACCTCGCGCAGAAGCTCGCGCTGAAGGGCGGCGACGTGGTGAAGGCGTTGTTCAAGATGGGCGTGATGGCCACCATCACCCAGTCCATCGATCACGACACCGCTGCGCTGATCACCGAAGAGCTCGGCCACAAGGCTGTGCACGCCGACGCCAACGACGTCGAGAACGAACTGCTCGCGCACTCCGAGGAGCAGCAGGGCGAGAAGGTCGCGCGTCCGCCGGTGGTCACCATCATGGGCCACGTCGACCACGGCAAGACCTCGTTGCTGGACTACATCCGCCGCACCAAGATCGCCAGCGGCGAAGCCGGCGGCATCACCCAGCACATCGGCGCCTACCACGTGGAAACGCCGAAGGGCGTCATCAGCTTCCTGGATACCCCGGGCCACGCCGCGTTCACCGCGATGCGTGCCCGTGGCGCCAAGCTGACCGACATCGTGGTGCTGGTCGTGGCCGCGGACGACGGCGTCATGCCGCAGACCCGCGAAGCCATCCAGCACGCGAAGGCGGCCAAGGTGCCGCTGATCGTGGCCGTCAACAAGATCGACAAGTCCGACGCTGACCCGCTGCGCGTGAAGAACGAGCTGCTGGCCGAGGAAGTGGTCGCCGAAGATTTCGGCGGCGACACCCAGATGGTGGAAATCTCCGCCAAGACGGGCCAGGGCGTGGACAACCTGCTGGACGCCATCTCGATCCAGGCCGAACTGCTGGAACTGAAGGCCGTGGAAGACGGCCGCGCCAGCGGCGTGGTCATCGAATCCTCGCTGGACAAGGGCCGCGGCCCGGTCGCGACGGTGCTGGTGCAGCAGGGCACTCTGAAGAAGGGCGACTACCTGGTCTGCGGCATCCAGTACGGCCGCGTGCGTGCGCTGTTCGATGAAACCGGCGGCCAGCCGGCGTCGGCGGGTCCGTCGATCCCGGTGCAGGTGCTGGGTCTCTCCGGCGTGCCGGAGGCGGGCGACGACTTCGTCGTCGTCGGCGACGAGCGCCTGGCCAAGGACGTGGCGCAGCAGCGCGACACCAAGCGCCGCGAGTCGCGCCTGGTGCAGTCCGCCGGCAGCCGCATGGAAGACATCATGGCGCAGCTGGGCAAGGGCGAAGGCCAGCTCAGCCTCAACCTGATCATCAAGGCCGACGTGCAGGGTTCGGTGGAGGCGCTGCGTCACTCGCTGACGGCGCTGTCCAACGAATCGATCCGCATCAACATCATCCACTCCGGCGTGGGCGGCATCACCGAGTCCGACGCCAACTCCGCGGTCACCTCGAAGGCCACGGTCATCGGCTTCAACGTGCGTGCCGACGCCTCCGCGCGTCGCATCATCGAAGCCAACGGCGTGGACCTGCGCTACTTCTCGATCATCTATGACGTGATCGACCAGGTGAAGCAGGTGGCGTCCGGTCTGCTGGGCGTGGAGATCCGCGAAGAGATCATCGGCATCGCCGAAGTGCGCGACGTGTTCCGCAGCTCCAAGTTCGGTGCGGTCGCGGGCTGCATGGTCGTCGAAGGCGTGGTCAAGCGGAACAAGCCGATCCGCGTGCTGCGCGCCAGCACCGTGGTGTTCGAGGGCGAGCTGGAATCGCTGCGCCGCTTCAAGGAGAACGTCGACGAAGTGCGTAACGGCACCGAGTGCGGTATCGGCGTGAAGGCCTACAACGACGTCCAGCCGGGCGACCAGATCGAGTGCTTCGAGCGCATCGAAGTGCAGCGCACGCTCTGATCATGCCGACCAAGTCGTTCCATCGCACCGACCGCGTGTCCGCCCAGCTCCGCCGGGAGCTGGGTACGTTGGTGCACGAGGCCGTGCGCGAGCACGGCCTGCCGTCGGTCAGCGTGTCCGACGTCGAAGTCACCCGCGACATGGCGCACGCCAAGGTGTTCGTTACCGCGTTGATGCCCGAGCGTTCCGTCGAGGCCGTGAAGGGCCTGAAGGAACTCGCCTGGGGCCTGCGCATGGAACTGGCGCGTCGCGTGAAGATGCGCCACGTGCCGGAGCTGCATTTCCACTACGATGATTCCGTCGATCGCGGCGAACGCATCGAGAACCTGCTGCGCGACCTGCCGCCGCCGCCGGCCGACGACGACAACGCGTAAGGCGGTAGCCCACGCTCTCCGTTGGCCTGTGGCCATGGCGGCGTCGGTGCACCAGCATCGCGGGCATGGACCCCATGCGGGCCAGGAAGCCTGCTCCCACCAAGGAATGCGCGCGCTCCGATGTCGCTGCCGAAGCTCAAATTCCGTCCGCTGGATGGCCTGCTGCTGCTGGACAAGCCCCAGGGCATGAGTTCGAACGCCGCCCTGCAGGTCGCGCGGCGCCTGTTCCGGGCGGAGAAGGGCGGGCATACCGGCAGCCTGGACCCGCTGGCGACCGGCCTGCTGCCCCTGTGCTTCGGCGAGGCGACCAAGATCGCCGGTTTGCTGTTGGGTTCCCGCAAGGCTTACGACACCGTCGCGGTGCTGGGCACCACCACCGATACCGATGACGCCGACGGTGCGCCGCTGCGCGAACGCCCGGTGCCGCTGCTGGACCGCGCGAGCGTCGAGGCCGCGCTGGCGCCGCTGACCGGCCGCATCCGCCAGCGCGCCCCGATCTATTCGGCCCTGAAACAGGGTGGGGAGCCGCTCTACACCAAGGCCCGTCGCGGCGACGTCATCGAAGCGCCCGAGCGCGACGTCGAGGTCCACGGCATCGAGATCCTGGACATCGCACCTGGACGCTTGTCGCTGCGGGTGGAATGCGGTTCGGGCACCTATGTGCGCAGCCTGGTCCGCGACCTGGGTGAGACGCTGGGCTGCGGCGCCCATGTTGGCGTGTTGCGCCGCCTCTGGGTGGAGCCGTTCAGGGAGCCGCGCATGTTCACCCTGGAAGCCTTGCAGACTCTGGCCGCGGAGGGCGGGGAAGCAGCGCTCGACGCCTGCCTGCTGCCGATCGAGGCGGGTCTGACTGGGTTCCCGCGGGTCGACGTGGACGCCGAAGGCGCCCGTCGGCTGGGGCTGGGCCAGCGCCTGCCGGGGCAGCCCCCCTGCGAGGGCCCGGCCGCCGTGCATGGGCCCGATGGGCGGGTCCTGGGGCTGGCGACCGTCGATCCCGCCGGCGTCCTGTCGCCGCAGCGCCTGTTCACCTGGACGGCCAAAGCCGCCCTCACGGTGCGCGGCGGCCAATAAAACCTTGTTCCACAAGGCGCCCGCGGCGTACAATGCGCCGCCGGTTTTCACCGGCCGTCTTCATTTCCCCGCTTCATCAACGGCGAACCAGGCGGTGCGCGCGGAGGACAGCCCGCGTTCCTGCAGGTCACGCATCCAACAGAGAGAAACCATGTCCGTCGATACCCAGAAAGTGATTGCCGAGAACGCCCGCGGCACCAACGACACCGGCTCCCCGGAAGTCCAGGTCGCCCTGCTGACCGCCCGCATCGAGCACCTCAGCGGCCACTTCAAGACCCACAAGAAGGACCACCACAGCCGTCGTGGCCTGCTGCAGCTGGTCAACCGCCGCCGCAGCCTGCTTGATTACCTCAAGAAGAAAGACAACGAGCGCTACAAGACCTTGATCGAGAAGTTGGGTCTGCGTCGCTGATATACCCCCCACCGCGGCGCAGAGATGCGCCGCGGTTTGCATTTCAGGGAACGGAATGCGCTGCACCCGCTGGCCGCACCGGGCCCGCCCCTCACAGCACCACCGGCCGGACGCTTCCGGCCAGCCGCACGCGACAAGGGTCGCGTGAGGTCCAACCCGCACAAGGCACCTCAAGGAACCCCCGTGGCAAAAATCACCAAAACCTTCCAGTACGGCAAGCACCAGGTCACCCTGGAAACCGGCGAAATCGCCCGTCAGGCCGGCGGCGCCGTCGTCGTCAAGTTCGACGACACCGTGCTGCTGGTCACCGCCGTGGCGGCGAAGTCGGCCCGTGAAGGCCAGGACTTCTTCCCCCTGACGGTCGACTACCAGGAGAAGTTCTACGCCGGCGGCCGCATCCCGGGTGGCTTCTTCAAGCGCGAAGGTCGCGCGACCGAGAAGGAGACGCTGATCTCCCGCCTGATCGATCGCCCGCTGCGTCCGCTGTTCCCGGAAGAATTCCGCAATGAAGTGCAGGTCATCGCCACGGTGATGTCGCTGAACCCGGAAATCGACGGCGACATCCCGGCCCTGATCGGCGCGTCCGCCGCCGTCGCCCTGACCGGCGCGCCGTTCAACGGCCCGATCGGTGCCGCCAAGGTCGGCTACATCAACGGCGAGTACGTGCTGAACCCGACCGTCAGCGAGCTGAAGGACTCCAAGCTTGAGCTGGTCGTCGCCGGTACCTCCAACGCCGTGCTGATGGTCGAATCCGAAGCCGCCGAGCTGTCGGAAGACGTGATGCTGGGCGCCGTGATGTTCGGCCACCGCGAAATGCAGAAGGTCATCAACATCATCAACGAGCTGGTGGTCGAAGCCGGCACGAAGAACTGGGACTGGACCGCGCCCGCCAAGAACGAAGCGCTGATCTCCGCGCTGAAGGAAGCCGTGGGCACCCAGCTCGACAGCGCCTTCCAGGTGCGTGACAAGCTGCAGCGCCGCGACGCGATCTCGGCCATCAAGAAGGACGTCCTGCAGCAGCTGGCCGGTCGTGCCGAAGCCGACGGCTGGGCCGCCGGCGCGCTGTCGAAGGAATTCGGCGAGCTGGAATACCAGACCATGCGTGGTTCCGTGCTGGCCACCAAGGTCCGTATCGACGGCCGCGCGCTGGACACCGTCCGCCCGATCACCTCGAAGGTCGGCGTGCTGCCGCGTACCCATGGCTCGGCGCTGTTCACCCGCGGTGAAACGCAGGCCATCGTGGTCACCACGCTGGGCACCGCGCGCGACGGTCAGGTCATCGACGCCGTCGGCGGCGAGTGGAAGGACCACTTCCTGTTCCACTACAACTTCCCCCCGTACTCGGTGGGCGAAGCCGGCCGCATGATGGGCCCGAAGCGTCGCGAAATCGGCCATGGCCGCCTCGCCAAGCGCGGCGTGCTCGCCGTGATGCCGACGATGGAAGAGTTCCCGTACACCATCCGCGTGGTGTCGGAAATCACCGAATCGAACGGTTCGTCCTCGATGGCCTCGGTTTGCGGCAGCTCGCTGGCGCTGATGGATGCCGGCGTGCCGGTCAAGGCACCGGTCGCGGGCATCGCGATGGGCCTGGTGAAGGAAGGCGACAACTTCGTCGTGCTGAGCGACATCCTGGGTGACGAAGACCACCTGGGCGACATGGACTTCAAGGTCGCCGGTACCGCCAACGGCGTGTCCGCGCTGCAGATGGACATCAAGATCGAAGGCATCACCGAAGAGATCATGAAGCAGGCGCTGACGCAGGCGAAGGCCGGCCGACTGCACATCCTGGGCGAAATGGCCCACGCGATGACGTCGCCGCGCCAGGAGCTGAGCGAGTTCGCACCGCGTCTGATCACCATCAAGATCCACCCCGACAAGATCCGCGAAGTGATCGGTAAGGGCGGTTCGGTGATCCAGGCCATCACCAAGGAAACCGGCACCCAGATCGACATCCAGGACGACGGCACCATCACCATCGCTTCGGTGAATGGCGCTGCTGGCCAGGCCGCCAAGGCCCGCATCGAGCAGATCACGTCCGACGTCGAGCCGGGCCGCATCTACGAAGGCAAAGTCGCCAAGATCATGGACTTCGGTGCGTTCGTCACCATCCTGCCGGGCAAGGACGGCCTGGTGCACGTCTCGCAGATCTCCAACGATCGCGTCGAGAAGGTCAGCGACGCGCTGAAGGAAGGCGACGTGGTCAAGGTCAAGGTGCTGGAAGTCGACAAGCAGGGCCGCATCCGCCTGTCGATCAAGGCCGTGGAAGAAGGCGAGGGCGTGTCGGCCGAATAAGCCGCACGACATCGCGACGCGATACGGAAAAGCGGGCTTCGGCCCGCTTTTTCTTTGTCCCTCTTCCAAACACCGGGCACGCAGGACACAGCGTCTCCATGCGCGCGAAGAAAGCGATCACACGGTCGACGATAATGGCGGCCATGGATTCGACGAACACACGCGCGGGCGCACCGGCGGCGCTCTGGTCCGGCCGCGGGCTGGTATTGCTCGGCATCGTGCTGTCGGCGTTCAACCTGCGCACGGCCGTCACCTCGCTGACGCCGTTGCTCGACACGCTGGGCGATACGTTCGGTTTTGGCGCGACCATGACCGGCGTATTCGGCATGTTGCCAACGGCCGCGTTCGCGTTGTTCGGCGTGGCGACGCCGGCGCTCGCGCATCGCATCGGCCTGGAGCGGACCGCGTTGCTGGCGATGCTGCTGGCCATGCTGGGTCTGTTGCTGCGCAGTGCGGCAGGCGACACCACCGCGTTGATGGCCGCCTCGCTGACGGCGCTCGCCGGCATGGGCATCGGCAACATCGTGTTGCCGCCGCTGGTGAAGCGCTACTTCGCCGATCGCGTGGGCACGGTCAGCACGCTGTACATCACCGTGCTGCAGGCCGGCACCATCCTGCCCGCGCTGGTCGCGGTGCCGGTGATGGAAGCCGCCGGCTGGCGCATCTCGCTGGGCCTGTGGGCGGTGTTCGCCGCCGCGTCGGCGGTGCCGTGGTGCCTGGTGCTGTGGCAGGAACGCAGCAAGGCCTCGCCCCTGGCACGCGCGCACGATGCCGCCGTCACCGTCGACGATGAGGCGCCCGAACTCGCTGCCCCGCGCCCCGCCGGTCGCGCGTGGCGTTCGCCCGTGGCCTGGGGCATGGCACTGATGTTCGGCATGACCTCGCTGGTGACCTATTCGATGTTCACCTGGCTGCCGAAGCTGTTGGTCGAAGCCGGCGGCACGCCCGCACTGGGCGGCACGATGGTGGCGCTGTTCTCCACGCTGGGACTGGTGGCGTCGCTCACCATGCCGTTGATCGCGGTCCGCATGCGCAATCCTTTCGTCGTGGTCGTGGTCTGCGCCGGCTTTTACGCTTCCGCTTTTTCCGGCCTGCTGCTGGCGCCGATAGCGGCCCCCGCGTTGTGGGTGGCGCTGCTCGGCCTGGGCCCCAGCACCTTCCCGCTGTCGCTGACGATGATCAACCTGCGCACGCGCACGCCGGAGGGTTCGGCCGCGCTGTCGGGCTTCATGCAGGGCGTGGGCTACACCTTGTCCTGCGCGGGACCGCTGGCGTTCGGCCTGCTGCACGAATACACCCATGGCTGGGCGCTTCCGATGGCGTTCCTCGCCGCGTGCGTCGGCGTGCTGCTGGTCGGCGGTTACCTGGCCTGCCGGCCACGCTATCTGGAAGACACCTGGCACTAGCCCGCAAGTTGGCTTGAATCGCAGGCGTTACCCATCGTCTTGGCGTTGCCGACTCGGCGCGCTGCTCAGATCAACCGCGCAAACCGCATCCACTCCGCCGTGCGCTGCGCACCGAGCTCGAAGGAATGCGCCGGCTTCCAGCCCAATCGCGCCTTGGCATGATCGTTGGCGACCCACGCACGATAGGCCTCGCGCACCACGCGGCCTTCGCTGGGCATGCGCACGGAGGGCGCTTCGTCGACATGTGCGGGCGCGCCGCGTCCCCGTAGCCGCGACTTGATCTTGAGTTTCTGCTCCGGCGTGATCCGGCGCGCCACCATTTCCTTGGCGCCGCGGATCAGCTGGCCCAGCGAGGGAATCGTGCCGAGTTGCGCATGGAACGCCGGCGAAGCCGCCAGCCGGATCGCCGCCTTGACGCTGTCGCGCGCGTTGGGCTGCTTCGACTTCCAGTACGCGGTGATATCGTCGAGCGCATGGTCGTGGACGGTCTTCTCGCCCTCGACCATGCCGGCGAACGTGGTGATGAACTCGCCCCACGTCATGCGCGTGTCGCCGTTGATCAGGAATACCTCGCCGACGGCGTCGTCGCGCTGGATCGCCGCCATGATCGCTTCGCAGACATCGTCCACGTAGACCGCATTGCACAGGCCGCGGCCGCCATCGATCAGGCTGATCTTGCCGCCGCGCGCATCGTGCACGATCGGCGTGACGAAGAAACTGTACGGCCCGTAGACGATGGTCGGGCGGATCACCACCGTCTCCAGCGCACCGCGCTTGCCGGCGGCCACCACCACGGCCTCGGCGGCGGCTTTCGCGTCGGAATAGGCTTCGCCCCAGCGTTCGATCGGCGCGGTGGCCTCGGTCAGCACGTCCAGCGTCGGCGAGGGGCCGTGCACGGCCATCGAACTGATGTGTACGACGCGACGCACGCCCGCGCGCGTGCAGGCGTCGATCAGTTGGGTGGTCTGCTTCTGCGCGCTTTCGTCGTCGCCATGGGCGAGGTTGATCACGGCATCGCAGCCTTCCACCGCGCGGGCGAGGCTGGCGGCGTCGAGCATGTCGCCGGCGACCAGCTCGGCGTCGAGGCGCGCGATGCGCGCGGCGCGCGAGAAGTCGCGGACCATCGCGCGGTACGGCACGCGGAACTCGAGCGAGAGCATTTCACACAGGCGCGAACCGATGAAGCCGGTGGCACCGGTGACGAGAATCTTCCTGGGGGTCATGCCGTGGCCTCCCGCCGCGCCAGCCAGGGCTGCGCCATCGAGGTCCGCCGTGCGTACGCCGTCTCGATGACCGACAGCGCCTGCAGGGCCGATTCCCCGGTGACGAACGGCGCGCGGCGCTCGCGGATCGCGCCGATGAAGTCGTTGAGCTGCGCGCGATAGTGGCTGCGCCCGTCCCAGCGTTTGGCGCACAGGATCTGCATTTCCATCGGCCCGCGGCGGGTGCTCCGGTGCAGGGTCAGGGTGCGAGGGTCGGACGTGTGCGCTTCCAGCGTGCCGCGCTCGCCGACGACACGGATGCTGCGGCGCAGCCGGTGCGACCAGCTGAACTCCATGCGTGTCGGCACCGCGCGCCCGCCGATCTGCAGCGTGCCGGTCAGCTTGGCGTTGCTCTCGAAGCCGCCGAAGGCGTCGTCCTCGTAGGCAATGTCGCCGAGGTCGCCGAACAGCCACAGCACGCGGTCGAGCAGGTGCACGCCGCTGTCGAACAGCACGCCGCCGCCGGTCGCGTTGCGGTCGAAATAGCTGTTGCTGGCCATCGGCCAATCGAGCGGTGCGCCGTCCTCGACGATGACCTCGCGGACCTCGCCGATCTCGCCTTCCTCCACCAGGTCGGCGAGCCAGCGGTTGTGCGGGAAGAACCGCATCATCAGCGCGACGGCCAGGATCCGTTCGGTCCGGCGCGCGGCGTCCACCATCTTCCGGCCGTCGGCCGCGGTGATCGCCAGCGGCTTCTCGCACAGCACGTCGATGCCCATCTCCATCAGCTGGATCGCGATGGGCGCATGGAAGCGCGGGGGCACCGCCACGATCGCGGCATCGACCTTGCCGGCAAGTTCGGCGATGTCGGTCGCGATCTCGGCGTCGACGCCGCTGGCATGCGCGGCATGGGTGGCGTTGCCGCGGTCACGGTCGCAGAGCACGGCCAGATCCACCCGGCGGTCGCCGATGATCACCGGTAGGTGCGCCTCGCGGGTGATCGCCCCGCAGCCCACAATGCCCAGCCGCACGGGCCGGTTCGAATCAAGATTCGTCAAGGTGTCCTTCCCCCTGTCCACACCCGTGATACGTGGATAGGGGGGGAAACCGGCCACGAGGGTCCGGGAGCCGCGTCTTCAGCCGCCCAGCTTGATCTCCAGCTTCGCCCGCATCTGCCGGCGGAACGTATTGGCCAGGGTGGCGAAGCCAGCGCCGGTGGGGTGCATCTCGTCGAACCACTGGTCGCTGCGGGTCAGCACGCCGCGCAGGTCGACGAAGTCGAAGACCTTGCCGGTGGTGCGGTCGTCGCGCAGCGGCACCAGCACGCGGTCGACGAAGCCGTCGATCAGCAGGCGCGCGAACTCGCGCTGTTGTTCGATGCGCGGCAGCACATGCGCGACCTTGTTGCCGATCCACGGGCCCACGCCTTTCTTCAACAGCGCGGCGGCGCCCAGGTTGCCCAGGGTCAGCTGCGCCGCGCGGCCCAGCTCGCGTGGGTAGTCGTAGGTGTGCGCCAGGATGGGCGTGTGCGGACGAATGGCCTGGAAGGCGGTGACGAAGGCGCGGTAGCGGTTCAGCACCTCGGCGTAGCGCCCAGTGTCCACGACGCGCTGGAACGCTGCCGTGGGGCTCATCGGCGACGCGCCGCGGAACGTGGTCTGCAGGAAGGTATCGACGAAGTCGTTGCCGCCGGCGCTGATCAGCACCAGGTCGAATGCGAAGCCGCGGTACCACGAGGACAGATCGCGGATGCCGCGCGCGGTGAACATGTCGACCGCCAGGTCGCCGCTGTCCTCGGTACGGAAGAACAGGCCGCCCGCCCCGAACAGCGGCACGCCCTTCTTTTCGTCCTCGGGCGCGGGGTACACCAGCCAGTCCAGCAGGTTCATCGACAGCGGTGTGGAGAACCACGAGTCGCCTTCGCAGAACACGATGGGCGTGGAAGCAAAGGCTTCCGGTTTGCGGGCAAGGGCCCGGTACAGCGTGCGGAACTCACCGCGACGGGTGGTCATCAATGACTGCGAAGCGGGCATCGCGTTTCTCCATGGGGCAGGGGTCCCCAAGGGAACCAACGCACGGGAAGGGCAAAGACGGCCGTCGTGGGTCTCGCTCGTGAGGCAGCGTGCATGGACGCTGGCGGGGCAGGGGTGACGGCTCACCCGACACGCTCGACTCGCAAAGCAAGAAGACTCGCCGGCGACCTTCCGATTCCCAGCGTTGAGTCGCATGTGCTTCGGGTGCGACTCGAAAATCCTCGAGCGCGAGTGTCCGGGCTTCGCGGTGCAAGCCTCGACAGGTCGGCTGCCAATCGCTGAGTGTCGGCTGCAAGGCGCGAAGCATCGCGGTCCACCCGCCGCATGTCGGCGGCGAGGCTTCGGCACTTGAAGCGACAAGCGTATCTGGCTCGTGCGCGACATTCCTCGTGTCGCCGGCGAGACTCTGAAGGTCACGCGCGCGTCTTTTCCGCTGACGTGTCAGAGGCCGAATCTCGCCGGCGACTCCTCCAGAGTCGACGACGAGTCCCCGCGGGTCGCGCATGACACGCGGGGTGCGGCGCATGAGGTGGACGGTGTCGAAGGCCGGCCCATCGGCGCCGTGCTCGGGACACGGACGGCCTCCGTCGTCCCGGCCATACCGAGCGTTCACAGGAAGTCACAACGACTTCCGGCAGGGGTTTGCCGACCGGGGCGGTGCTATCTAGTCGGATTCCTGACACCGCTGGGGAGCACCGCATGACCACCCGTCGTGACCTGTTCAAGCTGGGCGCGCTGGCCGCTGCCGCGGCCGCGCTGCCGTCGTTCGCCACCGCCGCTGGTGAAGCCAAGCCCGTGGGCAAGGCGGCCAAGCCGCTGAACATCCTGATCCTCGGCGGCACCGGCTTCACCGGGCCGTTCCAGGTCGACTACGCGCTCAAGCGCGGGCACAAGGTCACGTTGTTCAACCGCGGCAAGCGCCCGTCGCCGGAATGGCCGTCGGCCGTCGAGCAGTTGCACGGCGACCGCAACACCGGCGACCTCGCCGCGCTGAAGGGCCGCAAGTGGGACGTGTGCATCGACAACCCCACCAGCCTGCCGTTCTGGGTGCGCGATGCGGGCCAGGTGCTGAAGGGCAACGTGGGCCACTACCTCTTCATCTCCACCATCTCGGTGTATGCCGACGGCAGCAAGCCGGGCATCAACGAGGCCTCGCCGCTGGCGCAGTACAAGGGCAAGGATGCGATGGCCGAAACGCAGCAGACGCTGCGCGCCGACATCGAGAACCTCTATGGCCCACTGAAGGCGCTGAGCGAAGCCGAAGCGCACAAGCAGTTCGGCAAGAACGTCACCATCGTGCGGCCCGGTTACATCGTCGGTCCGCGCGACGAGACCGATCGCTTCACCTATTGGCCGCACCGCGTGGCGCAGGGAGGCGAGATCCTGGTGCCGGGCGATGGCCACGACCCCATCCAGATCATCGATGGCCGCGACCTGGGTGAATGGATGATCCGCCTGGCCGAGGCGCGCACGCTGGGCACGTTCAACGCGTGCGGCCCGGACTATTCGCTGTCGATGGACGCCATGCTCTACGGCTGCCAGGCCGTCACCGGCGGCGGCATGACGCTCACCCACGTGCCGCCGGCGTTCCTGGACGAGCATGAGGTCGGCCTGCCGATCTGGGTGCCGTCGAAGGACAACCCGTACGCGGGCTACGGCGCGGTCAGCAACCAGCGTGCGATCGCCGCGGGGCTGACGTTCCGTCCGCTCGCCACCACGGTGGAAGACCTGCTGGCGTGGTTCCGCAGCCTGCCGGCCGAGCGCCAGGCGAAACTGGGTGCGGGCATCCCGCGCGAGAAGGAAGCCGAACTGCTGAAGGCGTGGCACGCGCGCAAGGGCTGAGGCCTGCGCGCGTGGCGGCGCATCAATCGTCGCTGCATTGGGCGCGCAGCATGCCGCCCGGAAGGCCTCGCGCTTCGGCGCGCGAGGTGTCGTTGGAGGACGGCATCGCCGGTGGCGCGTAGTCGCGCGCCATGTCGGCGGACAGTTGGCGCGCCTGCGCCAGTGCGGCGGGGTCGAGCTGGGTTTCCAGTTCGCGGATCGAACGGGTCAGGCGGTTGTCGCGCATGGCCTGCCGGTTGGCGCTGCGCGGCGAGGTCGCCGGCGGCGCAGGCAACTGGGTCTGCGCATGCAGGAAGAAGGCGAGGGCGCGTGCGCCATCGGGCTTGACCGCCTGCGCCAGCAGCGAGCGACGCTGCTCCCGGTTGTTGGGCGAATAGGCGTGGCCCAGCGCCATCACCATCGTGCGATCCCCCGACTGTGCGGCACGCAGGGCCAGCGATTCGGCTTCGCTCCGGTACACGCGCAATGCGTCCAGCTGGTCCAGCACGCTCTCCTGCCGGAACGCGTTGCCGCTGGCGTACATCCGCAGGGCCATCGGGTTGCCGCCCAGCGCGGCGCTGCGCCAGTACTGCACGCGTTGCACGGGCGTGGACGCGGGCACGCCCTCGCAGTGCGCGCTTTCTTCCAGCAGGCGTTCGCTGCGCGCGACCAGCGCCTGCTCGGATTGGCGCTGCTCCTCCCGCTCCTGCGGGATGGCGTTGGGATCAATCTGCCCGAAGCGCACGGAGGCGTCGGTGCCGTCGCGGAGCATGTCGGCGGCGCTGGCCAGGCGCATGCGGATCTGCGCGCAGAAATCCAGCTCGGCCGCCAGCCGGCACGAGGCCGCGGCTTCGCCGGCGTCGGCACGCCGTTTCAGTTCGGGCAGGATGTCGCGCAGCGGCGGCGCCAGCGGCGGAAGCGGCCGATCCGGTGGACGCTGGGCCGGCGTGCGCGGCGAGGCGGTGGCGCCAGCGGCAGGTGCCGCGCTTCCGGCGTCTTCCACGCCGCGCGCTTCAGTGGACGGGGCACCCTGGCTGGCGCGGCCTCCCAGCCAGCCGAGGCCGCCGGCGGCGGCCGCAAGTACAAGGGCGATCGAAGCGAACAGCAAGGGGCGTCGGGACATCCGGTCGGTACCGCATCCTGGGGGGGCCAGCACACCACAGCGACATCCCAGGTTTCAAGCGCGCAGCCGTCGCGCGCCGGGCTTCAACGCTCCCGGCGCACCAGCGTGCGATCCACCGGGCCGCGACGCTGCCAGTCGGGCACGACGCGTTCGGCGGTGGCGCTGTCCGAAGGTGTTGCGGTCGCCGCGCCCGGCACGACCAGCGAAGGAATCGATGCCGTGACGGCGGCCTCTTCCAGCTTCGGCGCCAGGTCGGTGCCCTGCACGAGCCCCAACGGCGCGTAGCCGGCGTAACCCGGGAATACCTGGCTGAGGTTGGCGTTGCCCATGCGGCGGATCAGGATTTCCGACAGCACGCGGCGATAGTCGGTGGTCACCGGCACGTCGCCGAACGTGGGCGAGAGCGTTTCCGGATTCAGTCCAGGCCAACTGCCGTAGAAGCGTCGGCCGTTCACCGCGCCGCCCAGCACCAGCATCGGATTGCCGTAACCGTGGTCGGTGCCGCCATTGGCGTTCGCGCGCACGCGGCGGCCGAATTCGGACTGCACCACCACCGTGACGCGCGCCATCTCGCCGGTGCCGTTGAGCTCCGCGTAGAACGCGGCCAGGGCGGCGGAAAGTTCGTTGATCTTGTTCTGGTAGTAGTTGTAGCCGCTGCCGGCGGTGCCCTGGCCTTCGTGCGTGTCCCAGCCGCCGAGATCGAGCGTGGCGTAGCGCAGGCCCAGGTCGAAGCGGATCGATTGCGCGATGGTCCACAACTGCTGAGCGAAGTTGCCGGTCGGCCAACTCGCCGGCAGGCTGGCGTAACCCTGCTGGCCGATCAGGCGCAGTGCGCCATCGGCGCGACGGCCGGCGGTCTCGAGCCCGGTCTGGCCGTTCCACAACGCCCCCACGGTTTCGGCCACGCCGCGCAGCCCGGCGGGCGAATCCGACCGCGTACGCTGCCAGCTCCACGCGGTGGTGTTGAGCGAAAAGTCGGAGGGGCTGCTCATTGTCATCGCATCCACCGCGCCCATCAGGCCGGCGGGCTGCGTGCCGCTGATGCCGAGAGCGGGCAGTGTGCCGGTGCCGTTCGGTCGCGTTTCCCACGCGCGTGTCATCCAACCGGTGGGTGAGCCGTACTTTCCGGGCGTGCCCAGGTCGATGTACAGCTGCGCATCGAAATGGCTACGCGTGACCGTGGTCGCCATGCCGCAGGCGTGCACGATGGCCAGCTTGCCGTCGTTCCACAGATCGCGCAGGCCCGTGGCCGAGGGGTGCAGGCCGAAGCCGGTGTCCGCACCGCCGGACAGGGTGAGCGGCAACGCGCCGTAGGCGCCGCTGGTCTCGATCTTCAGGCTCGGCCGTGCTTCCTCGTAGAAGCCGCGGTCCACGCCGCCGGTCGGCACGACCAGGTTCAGCCCATCCAGGCCGCCGCGCAGGAACAGGTGCACGACGGTGTCGTAGCTGTTCACCGCGGCTTCCACGGGGTCGGCGAACATCAGTGTGCCGCCGGTGGCGCTGACGATGGCGGCGCTGCCGCAGCCTTTGACGAATTCGCGTCGGGTCAGTTTGAAATCGCGCATGGCGGGCCCTCAGCGGCTCATGAATTCGGGGGTCATCAGGATCAGCGCCACCAGGCTGCGCAAGCGCTCGTGGTTGTAGTGCCGCTTCAGGTCGCTGCCCTGCCACGTGTTGGTGTCGGTGATGACGTAGGTATTCGCGTCGCCGTTCTGCGCCATGAACGCCACCAGCGCCTGCTTGCGCGCCGCTTCCGGCTGGTAGCCCAGCAGGCGCGTGCACCACCACGTCACCAGGTTGGCGGCGGTCCAGTTGGCGACCGGCACGTTGGCGCGCGTGGTGTCGACCACCGGATGCAACGGCACTTCGCCGTCCTTGCTTTCCGTGAGCCAGCCGAGCACGCGCCAGGTCATCGCGAACGAGTTGGAGCCCGACCACGCCAGCCCGGTGTCGGGATACCCGTTCGGCGCCGGCCAGTTGTACGGCGCATGGCCGGTGAAGCCGTACAGCCACATGAAGTCGTTGCTGCGGCTGTGGTCCAGGCGCAGCGTCCAGTCGCCGCCCAACGTGCGCATCGCGGCCACGGACGCATCGAACGGCCGGCGGTTCTTTTGCCCGAAGCTGTTGATGAAGTCGTCGGAGTTCAGGATGTGGCGCATCACCAGTTCGATCTGATTGGGCGCCTGCCAGTTCGCGCGGAAGATCGCCGCGGCGCTGTCGATCAGCGCTTGCTTGGGCGTGTCGTTGACGAACCGGCGGATCAGCTTCTTGCAGATGAACTTGGCCACGCGCGGGTGGCTGGCGAGCCGGTTCAGCACGTCGCGGCCGTCCTTCATCGCCGGCTGCTCGGGGTAGATCAACATGCCGAGCAGGAACTTCGGGCCAGCGTCGTGCCAGGACTGGCGGTAGACGAAGGTGCCGTCGTTCTCACTGGGGAACTGCCAGTGCGCGTTCTTGGCCGACCAGCCGGTGAAGGCGGCCGAGGTCTCGTACACGTCGATGTCGGTGTAGCCGATCGGGTATGCAGGATCCTCGGGGCAGGGTGGGACCTGGAACGGGTCCATGAAGCCCAGGTAGTTCTCCGCGCCGAAGGTGTGCAGCTCAAGCAGTTCGCGGGCGAAATTCTCGTTCGGGCCCGAGCGCGAATTGCTGATGTTGTCCAGGTAGTACAGCATCGCCGTGCTCTGGGCCACGCCTTCCAGCATCGTGCGGAAGTTGCCCTTGGCGTTGGCGCGGATCACGTCGCGGTCGTAGTGCACGAACACCGGACCCACGCTGAAGTCCGTGCCCAGCACGTTGAAGTGGTCGTGCCAGAAGTTCACCAGCACTTCGCGCAACTGCCGGCGCGAGTACACCGCGCGCACGAAGGCCGCGCGCTGCACCTCGTTGGCGGGACGCATGCGCGTGTTGTACTCGGGGTCGGGCACCACGTGGTCGGCCCACAACTGGCTCAGCGACTTGTTGAGCGTGGTGTAGCCGCTTGCGGTGAGACGATTGGTGACGGCGCTGTCGTCGATGGCATCCCAGTTGAGCTGCCAGTCCACGTAGTTGGCCAGGCGCTGACGGTCGGTGCTGCCCAGCGCATTGAACTCGGCGATGGTGGTGGCGGTAGCGCCGTAGCTGAGATTGTTCAGCGCCTGCACCGCGAACGGCGGGCGTGCCAGGGTCAGCAACCGCGGCGTAGTCTGGCCGACGGCCACGCGACCCCCACTCTCCACCGTGGCGGGAGCCTCCGGGGCGGGGGACGTGTCCTTGGGGCTGGGTTGTTCGCCCCCTTTCCAGCCGTACAGGCGGTTCAGGCGCTGGTGGACCTGGGTGCCGAGGTCGGCAACCGGTCGCAGCGAGGGCGTTTCGATGTCCGCTTCATGACGGAGGACCGGACCGGCGGCGGTCCGGCGGATCGGTCCACGCGCAGCGAACCGGCGCCACGGGAGGGTATAGCGCGCCATGCGGTGTTTCCCACAGTCCCCAGAATGGCCGGAGTATTGGCCAAGTCACGCACGATGTATGCGACCGCGCGCACAGCCCGGTCACACGGAAAGCGGCTTCAGACCAGACCTGTGGCGTAGAACACGCCGATCACCACGAAGACGGCCGTCGTCTTGATCAGGGTGATGGCGAAGATGTCCTTGTACGACTGCCGGTGGCTCAGGCCGGTCACGGCCAGCAGCGTGATCACCGCACCATTGTGGGGCAGGGTGTCCATGCCGCCGGAGGCCATCGAGGCCACGCGGTGCAGGACGTCCATCGGGATGCCGGCCGCGTTCGCGTTGGCGATGAAGCTGTCCGCCATGGCCGCCAGCGCGATGCTCATGCCGCCCGAGGCCGAGCCGGTGATGCCGGCCAGCGCGGTGACCGAGATCGCTTCGTTGACCAGCGGATTGGGAATGGCCTGCAGTGCGTTGGCTACCACCAGGAAGCCGGGCAGGGCGGCGATGACGGCGCCGAAGCCGTACTCCGAGGCGGTGTTCATCGAGGCCAGCAACGCGCCGCCGATGGCGCTCTTGGTGCCCTCGGCGAAGCTGGCGAACACCGGCTTCCACGCGAACGCGATCACCGAGACGATGCCGACCAGCAGCGCGCCCTGCACGGCCCAGATCGCGGCGACCTTCGAGACTTCCTGCACCACCGGTGCGGGATTGCCGATCACGGCCGGGATGAAGGACTGGCTGTCGCCGTAGAAGCCGGGGATCCAGCGGGTGAACAGGAAATTCGCCACGCCCACCAGCAGCAGCGGCAGGATCGCGATCAGCGGATGCGCGAGGCGATCGCCCTTGAAGGGTTCGGGTTCGTTGCGCAGTTCCTCGCTGCCGGCATAGCCCTCGCCGTTGCGCGCGGCCACGCGACGCCGCCACTCCAGGTACGTCATGCCGACGATCAGGATGAAGATGCCGCCGATCGTGCCCAGCACCGGCGCAGCCCAGCCGGTGGTACCGAAGAACGAGGTGGGGATGATGTTCTGGATCTGCGGCGTGCCCGGCAGCGCATCCATGGTGAAGGTGAAGGCGCCCAGCGCGATGGTGCCCGGCACCAGCCGCTTCGGGATGTCGCTCTGGCGGAACAGCTCCGCCGCGAACGGATACACCGCGAACACCACCACGAACAGCGACACGCCGCCGTAGGTCAGCAGCGCACACACCAGCACGATGGACAGCATCGCGCGCTGCGCGCCGACCACCTTGATGGTCGCTTTCACGATCGCCTTGGAGAAACCGGAGATCTCGATCAGCTTGCCGAACACCGCGCCCAGCAGGAATACCGGGAAGTACAGCTTCAGGAAGCCGACCACCTTGTCCATGAACAGGCCGGTGAACATCGGCGCGACCAGCGACGGATCGGTGAGCAGCACCGCGCCCAGCGCCGCGATCGGCGCGAACAGGATGACGCTGTAGCCGCGGTACGCCACGAACATCAGGAAACACAGCGCGGCCAGCACGATCAGGAACGACATCCAACACTCCTCGGCCAGCGCCGGTTGCAGTGCGGCGAGTATCGGCAGGGCCATGCCGGCCGTCCCACTGTACGAAGGTACGATGCCCTCCGCGCGGGCCACCCCCTAGTGTTCGCTTCAATCGGCGGCATCCGCCCGCCGCCAACGTCATACCCGGGAGGGGGAGACCCATGAAGCGCAAGCACCTGAGCCTGGCCATCGGCTGTGTCCTGTTGTCATCCGTGCCGGTGGCATTGGCGCAGGACGCCGCGCCGGCCGCCAGCACGCCAGCCACCAACGCCACCACGCTCGATTCGGTCAAGGTCACCGCGCGCAAGCGCGAGGAGACCCTGCAGGACGTGCCGGTCGCCGTCACCGCGTTCACGCCGGAGACGCTGGACAAGCTCAACATCAAGGACCTTGGCGACCTCGACGCGCAGGTGCCGAACCTGACCGTGTACGCGGCACGCGGCTCCACCAGCACCGTGACCGCCTACATCCGCGGCGTGGGCCAGGCCGATCCGCTGTGGGGCGTGGACCCGGGCGTGGGCATCTACCTGGACGACGTCTACATCGCCCGTCCGCAGGGCGCGCTGCTGGACGTGTTCGACGTGGAGCGCATCGAAGTGCTGCGCGGCCCGCAGGGCACGCTGTATGGCAAGAACACCATCGGCGGCGCGATCAAGTACATCTCGCGCGGCCTGCCGCAGGAGACCACCGGCTTCGCCTCGTTCACCGTGGGCAACTACAACCAGCTGGACGTCAAGGCGGCGCTGGGCGGCGAAATCGGCGGCAAGGACAGCGGCCTGCGCGCCCGCGTGGCCGTGGCCAGCATGAACCGAGATGGCTTCGGCGAGAACACCTACACCGGCCAGGAAGTCAGCGACAAGGAAATCAATGCGATCCGCGCGCAGCTCGGTGCGTACTCGGAAGACGACTTCGACGTGCAGTTCGCCTTCGACTACATGGACGACCAGTCCGGCGTGCGTGGCGCGAAGATGCTGGCGCCGAACCCGCTGGCCCCGACCTACCCGCCGACCGACGACCGCTACGACATCCGCAGCGGCATGAAGAACATCAACGACACCGAGATGAAGGGCGCCTCGGTGACCGTCAACTGGCGCCCGAGCGACGACTGGGCGTTCAAGTACGTTGCCGCCAAGCGCGAGTCGGATACCGAGACCAACATCGATTTCGACACCACGCCACGCCCGCTGGTGGACGTGCGTGCGTTCTACAGCGACAGCCAGGTCAGCCAGGAACTGCAGGCCAACTACGACGGCGGCGGCCGCGCCCGCGGCGTGATGGGCCTGTACTGGTTCAACGGCGACGCCGGTGGCCAGGTGTTGAACTACTTCTGGAACCCGCTGCTGGCCACCGGCCTGACCAACCCGCTGTTCGGCGATACCCAGGGCGTGGTCAACACCAAGAGCGTCGCGCTGTACGCGGACTGGACCTTCGACCTGACCGACCGCCTGAAGCTGGACGTGGGCGCGCGCTACACGGACGAAGACAAGCACGCCATCGCGTTGAACCGCTTCTACACCAACAACCAGTACGAAACCTCCTGGGGCACGGCGGCGAACTTCAACAAGACGGTCAACTTCAAGAACGTCTCGCCTAAGGTCTCGCTGGACTACCAGGTCACCCCGGACATCATGGTCTACGGCCTGGCCTCGCGCGGCTTCAAGTCGGGTGGCTACAACATCCGCGCCAACACCACTGCGGTGCCGCGCTCGGGCGAGCCGTTCGACGACGAATCGGTCGACAGCTTCGAGATCGGCAGCAAGATGTCGTTCCTCGACCAGCGCCTGTTCCTGAACCTCTCGGCGTTCCACAACAAATACGAGGACATCCAGTTGTCGGTGTTCACCTCGTACACGCTGCCGAACGGTTCGCAGAGCTTCTTCGGCGACTTCACCAATGCCGGCAAGGGCACGGTGAACGGCGTGGAAGTCGAGTACCAGTTCCTGCCGACGGCCAACTGGCTGATCAGCGGCAACCTGGCGTGGCTGGACGCGAAGTACGACGAGTTCATCACCAGCGGCGTCAACGTGGCCGACAGCCAGCGCTTCACCAACGCACCGGAATTCTCCGGCGCGATCAACGTGGAGTACCGCACCGACCTGGCCAATGGCGGCAACCTGTCCGCACGCGTGGGCTACTCGTACCAGTCCGAAGTGTGGCCGACCACCGATCTGAGCCCGCTGATCAAGCAGGACGGCTACGGGCTGGTCAGCGCCGGCGTGATCTGGAAGCTCAACGATGCATGGAGCATGTCGCTGCAGGGCACCAACCTGGCCGACGAGGAGTACCGCACCACCGGTTACAACATCGCCGCCTATGGCGTGCTGACCGGCTTCTACGGTCCGCCGCGCCAGTACAGCCTGACCGCGCGCTACGACTTCTGATAGCGCACGGGTTCCACCTTGGGGATGCAACGGCGGCGGGCGAAAGCCCGCCGTCGCTGCGTTATGCTGCCGCGATGCCGATGCGCGCGCGTGACCACCGGGGGACGGACGGATGCTGAGCGTCGGCATGGTCGTGCTGGCGGGGCTGCTGTGGCTGGGCGTGCTGTTCGGTTCGGCGCTGTATGCCGAACGCCACCCGCGCGTGCTTGCCGTGCAGTGGCCCTACATCTACGCGTTGTCGCTCGCGGTCTACTGCACCTCGTGGACCTTCTTCGGCACGGTGACCCAGGCCGCGCGTTACGGCTGGCCGCTGCCACCCACCTTCGTCGGCACCATCCTGCTCTACGCGTTCGGCGCCTTCCTGTTGGTGCGGCTGGTGCGCATGGCGCGCGAGTCCAACGCGACCTCCCTGGCCGACCTGATCGCCACCCGATTGGGCAAAGACGGCTGGCTGGCGGCCACCATCACCCTGGTCGCGGCACTGGGCCTGATTCCCTACATCGCGCTGCAGTTGAAGGCGGTGGCGATGAGCTTTGCGTTGCTGACGCGTTCGCCCGGCAACGACGCGCTGCCGGCCTGGCAGGACAGCGCGCTGTACGTGGCGCTGGCGATGGCGGTGTTCGCGATGCTGTTCGGCACGCGGCGCGCCAGCGCGGTGGAGCACAACCGTGGCCTGGTGTTGGCGATGGCGTTCGAGTCGCTGTTCAAGCTGGCCGCGATGCTGGCGCTGGGCGTGTTCGTCTGGTGGGGCCTGCCCGAACTGCCTGAAGTGCCGCCGGTGCAGGCGCCGCCGTCGACCACCTACGGCTTCCTGCCCTTGGTCGCGCTCGGCGTGCTGGCGATGTTCACCCTGCCGCACCAGGTGCACGTGGGCGTGGTCGAATGCCGCGATGAGCGGCATGTGCGCACGGCGCGCTGGCTGTTCCCGCTGTACATGGTGCTGATGGCAGCGCCGTTGCTGCCGCTGGCGCGTGCCGGCGGCGCGATGTTCGGCGATGCCGTGCCCTCCGATCTCTACGTGCTGGCGCTGCCGCTGTCGCAGGGGCACCAGGGCCTCGCGCTGCTCGCCTTCCTCGGCGGCCTGAGCGCGGCGACCGGCATGGTGGTGGTCAGCACGCTGACGCTGAGCCTGATGATCGGCAATCACTGGCTGGCACCGGGCCTGCTGCGCGGTGGCTGGTTGCGCGGCACCGGCGGCGACCTGCGCGGTGCGGTGCTGGCGCAGCGGCGCATCGGCATCGTCGCGGTGATGCTGTTGGCGTGGGCCTACAGTCGGTTGGTCGCCGGCAACGATGCGCTGGCCGACGTGGGCGCGGTGTCGTTCTCCGCGCTGGCCACGCTCGCGCCCGCCCTGGGCTTCGCGATCTGGCGCCCGCAGACGCCGCCGCGGGCGGTGATCGCCGGCATCGTGATCGGTTTCCTGGTCTGGGCCTGGCTGTTGCTGTTGCCGGTGACGATGGATGCGCGCGGATTGTCGCCGGCGTGGTTGCAGGAGGGCCCGTTCGGAATCGCGGGCCTGTCGCCGGACGGCTTCTTCGGCCTGACCGGGTGGAGCCGCCTGGGGCGTGCGGTCGGCGTCAGCCTGTTCTGCGGGACGGCGGTGACGCTGCTGGTGATGGGCTGGCGCGGTCACACGCCGCGCCGTGCCGACAGTCGCGGCTTCGACAGCAAGACGTTGCGCGATGCGGGCCGCCGCTTCCTGCCGCGCGAACGGGTCGAGGAATTGCTGGCCGACGCGCCGCGCACCGGCCCCGTGCCCGGCGTGATCGAAGCGCGCCTGGAGCGCGAGTTGTCCGCGGTGCTCGGTTCCGCGTCGGCCCGCCTGCTGCTGGATGCCGCGCGCCGCGAAAGCGGCGACCTCGATACCGTGGCCGCGATCGTCGGCGAGGTCTCGCAGGACCTGCGCTTCAACCAGCAGGTGCTGGAAGCCGCGCTGCAGAACATGAGCCAGGGCATCAGCGTGATCGACCGCGAGCAGCGGCTGGTGGCGTGGAACCGGCGCTACCGGGAGATGTTCGGATTTCCGGCGGAGATGTTGCAGGTCGGGCGACCGATCGCCGAACTGACACGCTGGGCGCTGGCGCGCATGCCGCAGCGCGGCCAGGACGAACGCGCGCTGGAGCGCAGGTTGGCCTTCATGCGCGCCGGCACGGCGCACCTCACCGAGCGCGTGTTCCCCGATGGCAGCATCGTCGAGATCCGCGGCAATCCGATGCCGGGCGGCGGCTTCGTCGCCACCTACACCGATGTGACCGCTTCGCGCCAGGCCGAACGCCAGCTCAAGCAGGCGAACGAAACGCTGGAGCAACGCGTCGCCGAACGCACCGCATTGCTCGAGACCGCCAAGCGCGAGGCCGAGCATGCGAACGATGCGAAGAGCCGCTTCCTGACCGCGATCGGCCACGACCTGCTGCAACCGCTGCATGCCGCGCAGCTGTTCACCGATGCACTGTCGCAGCAGCTGCCGGAAGCGCGTCAGCGCGATACCGCACTGCAAGTGCGCGGCGCGCTGGATTCCACCACGGACCTGCTGACCGGCCTGCTGGACATGTCGCGCCTGGAAGCCGGCGGCCTGCTGCCGGAGCCGCGCGACCTCCCGCTGATGGAGGTGCTGGAACCCCTGGCGTCCGAGTTCCGCATGCTGGCGAACGAACGCGGGCTGTCGTTCGACATCGTGCCCACGCGTGCGTGGGTGCACACCGATCCGCAGCTGCTGCGCCGCATCCTGCAGAATTTCCTGGCCAATGCCGTGCGCTACACGGTGCGCGGCGGCGTGCTGCTGGGCGTGCGTCGCCGCGGCGACCGGCTGCGCGTCGAAGTGTGGGACACCGGGCCCGGCATCGCCGAAGCGGAGCAGCGGCGGATCTTCGAGGAATTCCGTCGCGGCGACGATGTCCCCGGGCAGGGGCTCGGACTGGGCTTGTCGATCGCCGACCGCATCGCCGCGCTGCTGGAAGCGCCGCTGTCGTTGCGGAGCCGGCTGGGGCAGGGTGCCGTGTTCGCGGTGGACCTGGTGCGGGTGACGACACCCGCACCTGCGCCGGTGGCCGTGGGCAAGCCGGGCCTCGCCGGTCGCCACGTGCTGGCCGTCGACAACGATCCGGCGGCGTTGTCCGCGCTGAAGCAGGTGCTGGAAGGGTGGGGCTGCAGCGTGGCCATCGCGGGCGGAAGCACAGGCGCGGAGATGGCGCTGCGTGAGCGTTCGGCGGACCTGTGATTGTTCGATTTCCACCTGGATGACGGCGATACCGGCGTGGCGCTGGCCGAACGCCTGCGCGCCACGCACGGCGGTCGTCCGTGCCTGATCCTCACCGCCGACCAGACCGACGCCGTACGCCGCGCGGTGCGCGATGCCGACCTGCCGCTGCTGGCCAAGCCGGTGCGGCCGCTGGCGTTGAAGTCGGTGCTGGACCGGCTGCTGGCGGCGCGCGCGTCGGCTGTGGCGGCTTCCTGAGTCGGTCTCCCGACCGCCAACGCTAGAATGCGCGCCTGGATTCCGGAGTTCGCGCATGCCTTATACCCCCATCGTCGCCACCCTCGGCTACGTGCTCTCGCCCGATCGTTCGCAGGTGCTGCTGATCCATCGCAACGCGCGCCCGGATGACCAGCACCTGGGCAAGTACAACGGGCTGGGCGGCAAGATCGAGCGGGATGAGGACGTGGTGGCCGGCATGCGCCGCGAGATCCACGAGGAGGCCGGCATCGACTGCGACGCGATGACGCTGCGTGGCACGATCAGTTGGCCGGGCTTCGGCAAGCACGGCGAGGACTGGCTGGGCTTCGTCTTCCTCATCACGCGCTACAGCGGCACGCCGTTCGAACGCAATCCGGAAGGCACGCTGGAATGGGTGCCGGTGGAGAAGATCATGGAACTGCCGCTGTGGGACGGCGACCGCCACTTCCTGCCGCTGGTGTTCGACGACGATCCGCGTGGCTTCCACGGCGTCATGCCGTACCACGAGGGCCGCATGGTCTCGTGGGACTACTCGCGCATCTGAGGCACGAGGTTCCACGCATCGCGTGCCGCGTGGCGTTGTCCACACCCCCTGTGGAATGACGTTGGGGAAAGCATGTGGATAACCGCGCGGCCGCCTTGCACCGCAAGCCTGTCAAGGTGTGTGGCGAAATTTTGACCAGTCCGTGACGGTCGGGTTTCCGGGTTGTCCACACCGCATGTGGATGGTCTGTCGACCAACATGTGGATAAGCGTTGGCACACGTTGCGGCACAACGCTGTCAAGGTGTGTGGCGAATTTATGATCACCGCACATCAGCGGTGATCCACGCTTGGTTCCACGTCATCGCGCCGTCCGTGGAAACGGCGTGGAACCTCAGCCTTCGATCTGTCGTGCCGGGTCGGCAAGTTCCAGTTCGCGCAGCACCACGCCGGCCTGGGTGCGGTTGCGCACGCCGAGGCGGTCGAAGATGGCGGACAGGTGCGCCTTCACGGTGCGCTCCTGCACATCAAGGCGGTCGGCGATCTGCTTGTTCAACAGCCCCTGCGCCACCAACGTCAACACGCGGAACTGCTGCGGCGACAGGCTGGCCAGGCGACCGGCCAGTTCGGTGTCGTGTTCGGACGATTGCGCGCGCGCCACCGCGCCGCGCAGCGAGGCCGGCAGCCACTGCTCGCAGGCGAGCACGCTGCGGATGGCGTCGCGCAGTTCGTCCAGGCCCGAGCTTTTCGGCAGATAACCCGCGGCGCCATGGTCCAGCGCACGACGGACCACGCGCGGATCGTCGTTGGCGGACACCACCACGACGGCGACTGCGGGAAACTGTGCACGGATCGCCGCCAGCCCGGCCAGGCCGTGGTTGCCGGGCATATGCAGGTCGAGCAGCACCAGATCGATGTCGTCGTGCGCTTCCAGCGTGGCGATGACGCCGTCCAGCGACTCCGCTTCGCGTACCGACAACTGCGCCACGGCATCGGCGGCCGCACCACGCAGCGCGGCGCGGAACAGCGGGTGGTCGTCGGCGATCAGGAGGTTGGGCATGCGGTGCGGCTTACTGCACGGTCCAGCCGCCATCCACGACGATCGTCTGGCCGGTGATGTTGCGCGCGGCCGGCGAGGTGAGGAAGGCGGTGATGCCGGCCAGTTCGTCCAGGCCGATGAAGACACCTTTCGGCATCGGCTTCAGCATCACCTGGCTGACCACGTCGGCCTCGGAGATGCCGCGCGTGCGCGCCTGGTCGGCAATTTGCTTGTCCACCAGCGGCGTCTTCACGTAGCTGGGGCAGACGGTGTTGATGGTGATGTCGGTGTCGGCGGTTTCCAGCGCGAGCACCTTGGAGAAACCGACCAGGCCGTGCTTGGCCGCCACGTAGGCGCTCTTGTACGGGCTGGCGACCAGCGCATGGATGCTGCCGATGTTGACGATGCGGCCGAAGCCGCGTTCGCGCATGCCCGGCAGCACGGCGCGGGTCAGGCGGGCCACGCCGACCAGCATCACCTGCACGAGGAAGTCCCACTTTTCGATGGGGAAGTCCTCCAGCGGCGACACATGCTGCAACCCGGCGTTGTTGACCAGCACGTCGATGGGGCGCGAGACCGCCGCGAGCGCGGCATCGATGCTGTCCTGCGAGGTGACGTCCAGCGCGACCGCTTCGGCCGAACCGCCGTCGGCGCGGATCTGCACCGCGACCGCCTCGGCGGCCGCCAGGTTGAGGTCGCTGACGATGATGTGGCGGCCCGCTTCGGCTAGCTGGGACGCAATGCCGGCGCCGATGCCGCTGGCCGCGCCGGTGATGAGGAGGGTGTGGGTCTTCTGCATGGGGGCTCCTGCGTGCTGCGGCTAGGGTAGCAGGCAGGCAGGATCCGTTCGTGGTACCAAAGTACGATGACGGCGCTTCCCGCGGAGGGTAGTTTCGTGGCACTGACCGGAACCCTGGACGCTTTCCACGCATGAACGCGAAGACGCGCATTTCCTGCGGCCTGTTGCTCGGCGCGGCCCTGGCCGCCTGCAGCAGCGCGCCGCCCAAGCCCGAGGCCCACATGATCCAGCCCCAGCGCATCACCGAACACCGCGGCGGCGACGATCTGCTCACCGCGGGCCTGGGACTCGACGGCCTGCGCGCGATGGCCGCGCCTGCGTTCGCCGATCCGGCGCACCCGACGGCGGCCGAACTGCGTCGTCGCGCGATCTGGGCGAACTGGCGCGGCATCGCCGACCTGTCGCTCACCGGCGCCTATGGCCAGGCCTACGGCAGCGTGGCCAGTGTGCCCGGCCGCGAGTATTCCGCGCTGGCGAAAGTCCCGGGCGCGGCGCAACCGCATCGCGTGCTGGTGCAGGTGCCGGACAATTTCGATGCGACCAAGCGCTGCATCGTGGTCACCGCATCGTCGGGTTCGCGTGGCGTCTACGGTGCCATCGCGGTCGCCGCTCCGTGGGGCTTGCCGAAAGGCTGCGCGATCGCCTACACCGACAAGGGAGCGGGCACGGATTACTTCGATCTCGACGCGCAGCAGGGCGCACGTGAGGACGGTACCGTGGGTGCGCTGGGCACCGATGCGCTGGCCTTCGTGCCCGACGCACCGGTCGGCGCCAGTGGCGTGGCGGTCAAGCACGCGCATTCCAAGGACAACCCCGAAGCGGACTGGGGCCGCCACGTCAAACAGGCCGCCGAGTTCGCGCTGGCCGCGCTGGACCAGGCGTTCCCGCAGGCGGCGCCGTTCCGTTTCGACAACACGCGCGTCATCGCGGTCGGTATCTCCAACGGCGGCGGTGCCGTGCTGCGCGCCAGCGAAGAAGAAGGTGGCTGGCTGGATGCCGTGGTCGCGGGCGAACCGAACATCCTGGCGGCCGATGCGCCGGGTGCGCGTTCGCTGTACGACTACACGACCGAAGCCGCGCTGCTGATGCCGTGCGCACTGCTGGACCTGCCGGCGGATTCGCTGCCGCAGCCGCCGCTGCGCGCGCAGGTCGAGCCGCTATGGACGGCACGTTGCACCACCTTGAAGGCGGCCGGCCTGGTGACCGGTGCGGACGTCAAGGCGCAGGCTGCGTCCGCACGTGCGCAATTGAAGGCGAATGGCTGGACCGATGAAGCCTTGGTGGCAGGCGCGCTGAGCGTGGGCTTCGACCTGTGGCGTGCGGTCGCGGTCACCTACGCCTCGGCCTATGGTCGCTACGGCGTCGGCGAGCATCCGTGCGGCCATGCGTTCTCCGCGCAGAACCCGGACTTCAGCGCACGCGCAGCGAGCGCCGCCGAACGTGCCGCGTGGTGGTCGGACGGCAGCGGCATTCCGCCGGGGGCGGGCGTGGGCATCGTGGACACGAAACTGGCGCCGCCGGACTTCACCCTGCCGGGTCTGCAGTGCCTGCGTGCACTGCAGACCGGCAGCAGCGACGATGCGCGCCGCGTGCAGGCCGGCATCGCGCAGACCGCCGCGCGCTTCCCGCGCACGCGGCGGCCGGTGGTGGTGATCCATGGCCTGGACGATGGACTGGTGCCGCCGGCGTTCTCCAGCGCACCGTACGTGCAGGCCGCGCGCGCCGCGAATCCTGACGTGCGCTACTGGCAGGTGCGCAACGCGCAGCACTTCGACGGCTTCCTCGCGTTGCCTGCCTACGGCACGCGTTACGTGCCGCTGCTGCCCTACGTCTACGCGGCACTGGACCAGGTCAGCGCCACCCTGGACGGCAGCCGCGAACTGCCGGCCAACGCGCTGATCAACGCCAAGCCACGCGGTACCGGCAGCGTCGAAGCGAGCCAGTTCGCGATCCCGCGGTAGAGCGTCTCTGTAGGAGCGACGTAAGTCGCGACCGCGGCGATGGAGCGGCCAGGATCTCTCGCATGGCCAGACTACGTGGACTGGCCAGGTCTACGGTCGCGACTCACGTCGCTCCTACAAGGGAACCGGTCGCCCCCACGACGGATTCACCCGGTTCGGCTTACCCTGTAGGCCGTTCCTGGTCACGCGTGCCGCCATGCCCCGACACTTCTCGATGATCCGCGACTTCCAGCTGGCCGACTGGTTCACGCTGGGCAACGCCTTCTGCGGCACCGGCGCCATCTTCGCCGCGATGCGCTTCCTGCAGGAGGGCATCCTGCGCGACCTGATGATCGGCATGGCGCTGATCCCGCTGGCCTTCATCTTCGACGCCCTCGACGGCCGGGTCGCGCGCTGGCGCAACCAGGCATCGGTCCTCGGGCGCGAACTGGACTCGCTGGCGGACGTGATCTCCTTCGGCGTGGCGCCGGCGGCGCTGGCCTACGCCTGCGGCATGCAGGGCGGTTGGGACTGGCTGGTGCTGTCGTACTTCGTCGCCTGCGGTGTCAGCCGCCTGGCGCGCTACAACGTCACCGCCGAGTCGCTGGCCGGGGGCGGCGACAAGGTGAAGTATTTCGAAGGCACGCCGATCCCCACCAGCCTGCTGCTCGTGGTGCTGCTGGCCATCGCGGCCTACCTCGGCCACGTGGGCCCGCAGCTGTGGCTGGGTGCGGTGAAGCTCGGCCCTTGGCTGCTGCATCCGCTGGTGTTGCTGTACGCCATCTCCGGCACCTTGATGATCAGCAAGACCCTGCACATCCCGAAGCCCTGAGCCGTGAGGTGAAGGCGCGTCATGCATGCGCCGCCGGCCGCGGCTAGAATCGGTCGGGAAGGGAGGGCACATGGCAAATTTCGTTCCACCGTGGCCGGGCGATTTCGAATCGGTGGCCCAGCAGTACTGGAGCCTGTGGGGCGATGCCCTGCGGCAGGCCGGCGCAACGCCGACGATGGCCATGCCCGGCGCGGTCCCCGGCTGGCAGCAGACCGTCGATTGGTGGTCGAAACTGGTGCCGGGTAGCCAACCCCAGGTCAACGACGTGGTGGGCCGCTTCCAGCAGCAGGCCAGCCAGTGGTTCGGCCAGATGCAGCAGGTCGCCGCGCAGTTCACCGGCCGCGATCATGACGCCACCGACATCGGCCGTGCCTGGCGCTCCGCGCTCGGCATGGCCGAGCCCACCCCGGCGCACAACCCGTTCGCCGACATCTTCCGCCACATGCAGGGTGGTGCGCACGGCCTGGATGGCTGGATGCAGCAGGTGCGCCCCTGGCTGGACAACCTGCAACGGGACGGTGACCGCTGGCTGCACCTGCCCACGTTCGGCCTGTCGCGTGAGCATCAGGAGCGTTGGCAGCAGCTCGCGCAGGCGTACCAGGACTACCAGCACCGGGTCGGCGAGTACGACCAGCTGATGTTGCAGGTGGCGCAAGGCGCGTTCACGCTTTTCGAAAGCAAGCTTGAAGCGCACGCCGAACCCGGTCGCCAATTGCAGAATGCGCGCGCGCTGTTCGACCTGTGGATCGACGCGGCGGAAGAAGCGTACGCGAAGGTCGCGATGTCCGACGATTTCCGCCATGTCTACGGCGGGTTGGCGAACGCACAGGCGCGCCTGCGATTGGGCGTACAGCGTGAAGTCGAGCAGGTATGCAATCTATTCGGCATGCCCACGCGCACCGAAGTCGATTCCGCGCATCGCAAGATCGTCGAACTGGAGCGCGCGCTGCGAAAGCTGACGCGCGCGCAGGCGGCGCCCGCGCGGCGGGAGCCCGTGCAGCGCACCGCGGCACCGCTCGAAACCCCGGCACCGAACCAGGCGAAGCCGACGGTGAAAGCGGATGCGTCCGCGAAACCCAAGGCCATGAAGAAGCGCGCGCCGGCCCGTCGCGCACCAGCGCCCAAGGTCGCGAAGAAAGCGCGCTCCGTCGCGAAGAAGGCGGCGCCCAAGAAACGCGCCCGTCGCGCCATCGCCGCGGTTGCGCCGGTGGCCACGCGACAGGAAGCCACGCCGGCAAAATCGCGCGCGCCCGCACGCAAGGCGGTAACGAAGAAGGCGGCCGCCACGGCCGTGTCGAAGACGCCGGTGGCCAAGGCGAAGGCACCACCGAAGAAGGTTGCGCCCCCACGCTCCAAACCTGCGCCGCCTGCGACGGCCAAACCGGCATCGGTGGTCTCGATGAAGGACTGGGTGGCGCGCAATGCCACGCGCGCCGCGACCACCGAGTCGCCCAAAGCCGCCAAGAAGGCGAAGCGGGGTAAAGGCAAATGAACGGACCGCTCAACTTCACCGCCGAAGCGCTGGCCCAGGAGGCCACCACGCTGACGCAGAAGCTCTCCGCCGGCCTGCATACGCTGCCGGAAGTGGAGGACGTCCATTACGGTGCCACCCAGAAGCAGGAAGTCTGGCGCGACGGCAAGGTGGTGCTGTACCGCTTCGTCGGCGAAAAGGCACCGACGGCGAAGGTGCCGCTGCTGATCGTCTACGCGCTGGTCAACCGGCCGTACATGGTCGACCTGCAGCACGACCGCTCGCTGGTGAAGGGCCTGCTGGCGCAGGGCGAGGATGTCTACGTGATCGACTGGGGTTACCCGGACCGGTCGGACCGCTTCCTCGAGCTCGACGACTACATCAACCGCTTCATCGACGGAGCAGTGGACCACCTCTGCGACAGCAGCGGCCGCGATGCGGTCAACGTTCTGGGCATCTGCCAGGGCGGCGCGTTCTCGCTGTGCTACGCCTCGCTGCATCCCGAGAAGGTCAAGAACCTGATCACGATGGTCACGCCGGTGGATTTCCACACCGCGGACAACATGCTCTCGCACTGGACGCGCGAACTGGACGTGGACCTGTTCGTCGAGGCGCTGGGCAACGTGCCGGCCGACATGATGAACGCCTGCTACCTGATGCTAAAGCCGTTCCGGCTGAACCTGCAGAAGTACGTGGGGCTGGTCGACATCCTCGACGACAAGCGCGCGATCGAGGACTTCCTGCGGATGGAAAAGTGGATCTTCGATTCGCCGGACCTGGCGGGTGAAGCGTTCAAGCAGTTCATCACCCAGTTCTACCAGCGCAACGGCTTCATCAAGGGCGGCATCCAGATCGGCGGTGAAGCGGTCGACCTGGGCTTCGTCGACATGCCGGTGTTGAACATCTATGCCGAACAGGACCACCTGGTGCCGCCGGATGCCTCGCGCGCGCTGAAGGACGTCGTCGGCACGGCCGATTACACCGAGCTGAGCTTCAAGGGCGGCCACATCGGCATCTATGTGTCCAGCCGCGCCCAGCGCGAAGTGCCGACGGCCATCCATCATTGGCTGGGCCAGCGCGCACGATGAACCTGTCGAAGCGACGTCTCGTCGTCCTGCTGGCTTTGCTGTTGCCTGTCGCGGCACATGCCGCGCCCTCGGCAGCGGCAAAGCGCGAGATCCAGGGACTGATGGACGCGTTGTCGGCGTCGTCGTGCGAGTTCCAACGCAACGGCACGTGGCACGGACGCGAGGAGGCGCGCAAGCACTTGCAGCGCAAGTACGACTACCTGCTGAAGCGCGACCTGGCCGACACCGCCGAGCAGTTCATCGAACGCGCCGCCAGCAAGAGCAGCATCAGTGGGCGCGCCTATCAGGTGCGTTGTCCGGGACAGCCGGCGCAGCCGGCCGCCACCTGGTTCAAGGCGAAGCTTGACGCGCTGCGCGGTTCAGCCGCACGGGCGCGCTGACGCGATAGACTGGCCGCGGACAACCGTGGGGAGTTGGCGATGAGTACCGTATCCAAGCCGTTTGCCAGGTCGTTGAACGACCGCATGATCGCGGGCGTGATGGGCGGCATCGCCCACCGCTTCGGCTGGAGCTCCACGCTGCTGCGCGTGATCTTCGTGATCGTCTCGATCGCGTCGGCGGCGTTCCCCGGCATCCTCGTCTACCTGATCCTCTGGCTGTTGATGCCCACCGAGCAGGATTGATCCATGTCGCCCGCGCTGTGGCTCGCGCGTGTGCTCGGCATCGTATGGGCGGTGCCCAATACCTTGATCGGTGTCCTTGCTGGCGTGATCGGCATGGCGTTCGGCGCGCGCGCGGAATGGAGCCGGCGTGATTTCGCCGTCGTATTCCATCGCTGGCCCTGGGGCCCGGGCGGCGCGATCACCTTCGGCAACAGCATCCTGCATACCGGCGATACGCTCGAATCGGAATGCATCACGTATGAACATCGTGCCGGGCGCATGCAGCACCCGCGCATCCGGCTGGGCGACCACGAGCGTGCACACGTGTACCAGTACATGGTGCTGGGCCCCTTGTTCCTTCCGGTCTACCTGCTGTGCGGTGGCGTCAGCGTGCGCAATCCGTTCGAGCGCGCGGCCGATCGCTATGCGCTGACGGGCAAGGGGTGGTGGCCGGGCTGACCGACGGACGGCGCACGGTCTTTCACCGGCTGCACACATTGGGACGCGTAGCGTCGGCGCTGTCCGAAGCCCGCAGAGAACCCTTATCAATGCGGATCGGCAAGGAGGGCCCAGCCACCCGGGACATTCCCGACGTGACTGGGCCTTCTCGCATGCATTGCCCGCTGCGCGCGATCTTCCATGTCGCGTTTCGCGCGTGAATCAGGAGGTCGATTGTCGCCGCAGTCGCTCGAACAAGAGCGGCGTCGCCGTGCGCGTCCTGGATCAGCGCGGCAGCGCGCCCTGCAGGAATAGCTCCACTGCAGCCAGCGCCTGCGCTTCCAGCGTGTCGACATCGGGCAGCTGGTTGCTGCCTGCCGCGAGGCGGACGATCTGGTCGCCGAACAGGCTCATGTAGAACTGCGCGGCGGCGGCCTTCGGCGAGGCCAGTTGCATGCGTCCTGCAGCTACCTGTTGCTCGAAATAGTCGGCAAGCGTGGAACGGATGGACGCCACGGCCTGATCGAAGAACCAGTCGCGCAGCGCCGGGAACGATTGGCCTTCGCCGATCACGATGCGATAGACCACCTGCGAGTCCGTGCGTGCCATGACCTGCGCCATGCGGATGGCCACGCGGCGCAGCGCCTGTTCCGGCGGCAACTCGGTCAGGTTGAGGTCGCGCAGCAGGTGCGTATGCATGTCGAGGCGGCGTTCGAGGATGGCGCTGGCCAGTCCTTCCTTGTCGCCGAAGATGCGGTACAGCGTGGCCAGCGATCCGCCCGCCCGCGCGACGATCTCGCTCAGTCGCGCATGCTGGTATCCCTTCTCTGCGAAGACCTCGGTGGCCGCGTCGAGGAATTTTTCCGCGCGGATCTCCCCGCGACGGCACAGTTCCACCTGGGGGCGTGGGCGCAGCGGCGATTCGCCGGCGGCGTGGGGGTCGCTGAAAACGTTTTCCAGAAAATCAGAGGAAATGCTCACGGAAAGTTCCTGCGTGCGACCGTTGGATGACGTTCGTCCAGCCTAGCAAAAGGGCGCGTGAGTGTGGCAATCACATGACGCCGTTCACGGCATCGGATGGGGGCTTTTCCGGCCGCAAGTGAGAGTCGCTACAGATAAGCGGTCAGCGCGGGGGCGTCCTGCCAGCGGTCGTGCGCGCCGTCCACATAGGTGATCGGCGCGGCCGCGAGTTCCTCGGGCGTCGCGTCCTCAAGGCACCCCAGATTCACCCCGTAGATCCGCTCGCCCTCCGGCACGTTGTTGCCGATACCGAAGGGCCTGACGCCGCAGGTTCGGCAGAAGTGGTGCGAATTGCGCAGGCTGTTGAATCGGTACTCGGCCAGCGCATCGGCGCCTGCCAGCAGACGGAACCGATCCGGCATGACGATCGCCGGCCAGAAACGGTTGCGCCGGCAGACCGAACAGTTGCAGCGGAAGGTGGGCTGGGTCAGGTCGATGTCCGCCTCGAAACGGACCGCGCCGCAATGGCAGCTGCCGGTGTAGGTCTTCAGCATGCGGCCTCCCGTGCCGATATCGATTCCGGGGTGTAGGGGTTCCCCCGCTGTTCCCGGTCGTCGCCAGGGAGAATACTGGACCCCAGCCCGCCGGAGCCATGCATGCTGAGGACCCTCGACGTTGCCGACCTGCGCACTGGGATGTTCGTCCAGAAGCTGGTCGGCCCGTGGATGCAGCATCCTTTCTGGCGGACTTCGTTCCTGCTGGACGAGGCGCGCCTGGCCGAATTGCAGGACAGCGGGGTCGAGCAGGTGGTCGTGGACCTGGCGCGCAGCGAGGTCGAGGACGATGCGGAGGCCGGGATGGACGCGGCCGAAGCCGCACCGGACATCGGTGGGGAACCCGCGTCGGAAGACGCCAGCGCTCCCGAGCGCCGCCGCGTCATCGTCCCCGACGGCAGTGCGAGCCTCGGCGCGGAACTGGCCCGTGCCCGCCGGATCTGCGACGACGGCCGCGAGGCGGTCGAGGCCATGTTCCGCGAAGTGCGGCTGGGGCGTGGCGTGGACGCCGGCCACGTGCTGCCGCTTCTGGATGAGATCACCGGTTCGGTCGATCGACATCCCACCGCGCTGGTCAGCGTGGCGAGGCTGAAGGACGCCGACAGCTACACCTACCTGCATTCGGTCGCCGTGGGTGCGCTGATGGCGATGCTGGCGCGCCAGTTGCAGTTGCCCGAAGACCAGGTGCGCGACGCCGCGCTCGGCGGTCTGCTGCACGACATGGGCAAGGCGCTGCTGCCGCAGGACGTGCTCAACAAGCCCGGGAAGCTGACCGACGAGGAGTTCGACATCGTCCGCCAGCACCCCGTGCATGGCGAGCGCCTGCTGCGCGACGGCGGCATCACCCAGGAAGCGATCCTCCACATCGCCCGCCACCATCACGAGAAGGTCAATGGCGCGGGGTATCCGCAGCGGCTGTCCGGCACCGAACTTCCGCTGCTGACGCGCATGAGCGCGATCTGCGATGTCTACGACGCGATCACGTCCAACCGGCCCTACAAGGCCGGTTGGGATCCGGCCGAATCCCTGCGCCGCATGGCGGGCTGGAAGGGCCACTTCGACGAAACGCTGCTGAAGGCCTTCGTGCGTAGCGTCGGCATCTATCCCATCGGGGCCTTGGTGCGGCTGTCCAGCGACCGTCTGGCGGTGGTGGTGGAACAGAACCCGGCCACCTTGCTGGCGCCGCGCGTACGCGTGTTCTACTCGGCCAAGTCGCGCACCCATCTGTTGATGACGGACATCGACCTGGCCACCGCCGGGGACCGCGAACGCATCGTCAGCGTGGAGTCCCCCGCCACGTGGGGTTTTCGCGAACTCGAGAAGCTCTGGCTGCCCTGAGGCGCTTGCGGCGCGGGGTCGCCGATCGGCAACTCCGACGGTGGCTGTCCGAGGACTAAAGAGAGCCCCCCACGGCCAACTTCCGGCACGTGGACGCGGCCTACGCATGCGCCAGCATGGCCCGCCCGTCGCGTCCTTCCCGTCTGATCGGGCAGGCCTGCAGGCCATTCCCCCGAACAGACGCGAAGGAGCCCTCGATGTCGTTGCTTTCCCTGGTCATGGCGGCAGCTGTCGCCACCACACCCGCCCCCACGGCAGATGCCGCCACCCTGGCCGCCATCGAGGCCACCTGCCTGGACTACATCGACGGCCAGCTCGAAGGCGACCCGGCGCGCGTGTCGCGCGCGCTGCATCCGGACCTGGCCAAGCGCGCCGTGGTGGGCGACACGCCGTACGAGCGCCTCGGCCTGCGCCGCATGTCGAAGGACGAACTGGTCGAGCTGACCCGGCAGGGTGTGCTGAAGACGCCGAAGGAACAGTGGAACCGCAGCTGCCGCGTGCTGGACGTCACCGCCGAGACCGCGGCCGTGCGTCTGGAGACGCCGTGGTTCGTCGACCATTTCCACATGGGCCGTTTCGATGGTCGCTGGGTCATCGTCAACGCGCTGTGGCACAGCAAGCCACGCTGACCCCGTACATCTTCGCTATCGCGGCGCCGTGTCGGCCGCCTTGTGGAACAGCGCCGCGCACAGCAGCCAGACCGCGACGTAGGCGGCGGTATAGCCCAGCAGGAACCCACGCGGTTCCTGTGCGCTCGCCGGCACCGCGATTCCTGCCGCGACGACCTGCAACACCGCCATCGCCACCAGGGTCGATGCCATGCCCCGCGGCCGCCGACGGCTGAGCAGGGCGCCGATGACGCCAGCCAAGGGAATGGCCATGAACGCCAGATTGGCCGGATGCGAAGGCTCGCCGACGATCCCGACCGCGAGGTTCGCCCACACCAGCAGGAAGGCCGCGCCCAGCGCGATCACGCTGGCCGCGAGATAGGCCGGTGCGCGTGCCGCGCTGGCCGCGAGCTCGAACGCCACGCAGCCGGCGAGCAGCATCGCGCCGAACACGGCGAAGTCCGATCCCGTCCATGCCACCTCGGACGTGAACCGCATCGCCACCCACGGCGTCAGCAGCAATGCCGCGGCGCCGCCCCACGCGAGCGGGCGCAGCCGGCGGATCCATCGGGTCGTGGTGGAAGGAAGCGGCATGCTCGCCATCGTCATGTTTCCCAAGCCTGCAGGAGCGCAGGCGTAGCGTCCATGCCGTGCATGGGCGGGCGAGGGTGCCTGTGTGAAGCGAGTGCGAAGTCGCCGATTAAGGGCGTGGCCGGTTCAGGGCGTGGCCGGTGCGGGGCGGTGACCGTAGCTCAGTACACGGGTGATCTGCCAACGGCCCTCCTGTTCGCGCCAGACCATGGTGAAGTCGGCCATGCCGCCGCAGTCGTCGCCACCGGTCGCGCAGAACGTGTGTTCGCCCTGGGCGATCGCCCCGTAGCCGCGGATCGGATAGACCTTCAGCGAGCCCGGGACCAGGCGCCGCTGGTACTTTCCGCATACGTTCTCGCGGGTGCGGCCGATCATCTCGTCGCGCGTCCAGGTGACGCCGCCGTTGTCGTGGTAGAACTCCACGCCCGCATCGAAGTACGCGGCATGGCGCGCGAGCTGTGCCGGATCGGCGCACTGGTTGAAGGCATCGAATACGGCGCCATCGAGCTCGGCCACGATCTGCGACAGATCCTGTGGCGTGCGGTCGGGCGATGGAGCTTGGGCTGCCGTGCGCCCGGCGAACGCGAACAGCCCCAGGCCCAGCAGGACCGGCACGAGCTTCTTCATCGGGTGCTGCCCCGGCAGGCGCACGGCGGTCATGCCGGCGTGGCCGAGGCGCGCGGACCCGCACCCAGCAGGCGCGCAGGCAGCATCAGCAGCGCATGCAGGAAGGCGAACAGCGCCGAGAAGGTCACGCCCACCAGGCGGAACGGCAGCGACAACAGCCAGACGACCGGCCACAGCACCAGCACCAGCAAGGCCAGCGGCCAGCACAGCACGAACAGGATGCACCAGGCGGCGAGCGCGACGAGGGTCTTCATGGAGGCTCCTAGGGGCAGGGCACCGGTCATCGGTACGTCGCCATCCTCGTGCTGCATCGGCGCTGCGGACAACCGGTTCGCGACGAAACGCCCCGGTCGGCGACGGAAGTGGACTCAGCCCGTCCGAAGCGATTGCATCGATGCACCCGTGTGCCTCATTCGCGCACGCCGAACGACAGGCAGCTGCTGCCCTGCCACTGGATCTCGAGCGGCTCGCCGGCATCGGCCAAGGTTTCTTCCGACGGGTCCTTGCCGCTACCGAGGTTGAGCTGGCGGTCGGGCTGCTTGCTCACGCCCACCGTCACCACCAGTCGGCTGCCGGCCGCCAACCTGCGGCCGATCAGGCGCGTGTCCTTCACGGCCAGGCGCTGCGCTACGCCGGGGTCGAGCAGGCGGCGCTCGCGGCGATCCGCGCCGTAGCTCGCGCGCTGCAACCACCAGGCGAGGTCGAAGAACTGGCCTTCGGCAGTGAGCTCGTACACGCCGATGGCGATGTCGACGTCGCGCTTGTTGAGGGTGAAATCGAGCATGCCATCGAACGGTCCCGCCAGTTCCGTGTCCCGCGCCAGCGCCTCGCCGGTGAAGACCAGGCCCGCGTGCGGATCCAATCGGGGATTGAGCACGTTCTGCGGCGGCGTCCAGTCGGCATCGCTGCGATCGCGGAAATCAACGCGCTGCCTGGCCACTACGCCAGGCTGCGGTTGCGGAGAGAGTGCGTAAGTACCTGCGGCCGCCCCCGACGCCAGGCAAAGCGATTGGCGCCGGGTCGCCATGGTCTCCAGCGTGTGCGCGTGGCGCCAGGCATCGGTTCCCATGGCTTGCCAGTTCACGCGGTCAGCCAACAGCGCAGGCTTCGGTGCGCCTTTGAGCACATGGTCGAACCACGCCAGCCGCAACGCCTGCAGGTTGATCCGCGCGGCGGCGTCCGGTGCATAGCCTTGCACGGTGGGCGGCACGCCGGTCTGCATCGTGATGTGTTCGTAGGGGCCGATCACCAGCGTGTGGTCGGCGTCCGGGCGGTGGCGCAGATGTTCGCGGAAGTAGTGCAATACGCCAGCCTGTGCACCATCGAAATACCCCGTCGTGGCCAGCACCGGGATGTCGATGCCGGCGAACTCGTCGCCTTGCGGGATCATCGCCTGCCAGTACGCGTCGTAGGCGGGGTGCTGCAGCCATTCGGCGAACAGCGGATTTGAACTGCCGTCGATCAGCGGCCGCTCACCGTAGGCACGACCGCTCGCATACGCGTCGCGATCGAGCTTCGCCCAGCGTGCACTGTCGCCGTAGCGCGCATCGTCCAGCCAGCGGCTGCTGGCGGTGTACAGCGGCCACGCATACATGAAATTGAGGAAGACATTGCCTTCCATCGGGATGTCGATGCCGGGTGCGGCAGACGCCGATGTCGCGATCGCCTTTAGCGCCGGCGGTCGCTGCTTCAGCGCGGACCACTGGGCGAAGCTGTTGTAGCTGCCGCCGAACATGCCCACGCGGCCGTCGCTCCAGGGCTGCGCTGCGATCCAATCGATGACGGCGGCCGCATCGACGCCGTCGTGCCGGAAGGGCGCATTGGCATCGGGACTACGGCCCTTGCCACGGCTGTAGGCCACGGCGCCCACGTAGCCATGCGCGGCCATCGTCTTGGCATCGCCCCAGGCCACGTCGTCGTTGGCGTAGACGGTGAACTGCAGCAGCGTAGGCAAGCGCGGTGCGTTCGCGGGACGCACGACCAGCGCGGCGATACCGACTCCTTCCGGCGTCCGCACCAGCACGTCGCGGTCGATCCGGTAGCGGCGCGCGTCGTCGTCCTTCAATGCCGCCGCGAACAACGGCTGGAACGCCGCGTACGCGGCATGCACCTGGTATGCACGGACCAGGTCGATGGCCTCGGGCAGCGGCAGCCGTGACCGGCCGGCCACCTTCGCCAGCGCTGCATCCAGGTCGCCTCGCACCCTGGCGAGCGAGGTGCCGAACGAGAACTCCGCTTGCAGGGCCGTCCGGTCGTCCAATGCGCCGAAACGCTCGGCGAAGGCCTGCCGCCATGCCGGGGCGTAGGCCATCCCGCGCTGCGTCTGCAGTGTCTTGGCGCGCGCATGGATCTCGTACTGCAGGAACACCGGCGGCTGCGACGGTGGATCCTTGCGCAAGCCGCGCAGTGTGTCGATGCTGTCGATCGCCTGCGTGTATCGGCCGGCGGCGAGCTGCAACCGGAATCGGGTCGCGAGGTCGCGCTGGGGATCTTCGTCGCGATAGACCGCCAGCGCCTCGCGTGCCACCGTGGTCATCGCCGCATCCACATGGCCGTCGCGCAGGCCCGCCGGGATAACGATGTCCTTCGTTTGCGCGAAGGAAGGGAAGGCGCACGCCGTCAGTAGAAGTCCCAGCAGCAGTCTCATGTCGGTCCGGGGCAGGGAGGGCCGCGGGAGCTTTGCACGTGGGACCGTAGCGGGGAAGTGCGATGCGACGAAACCGTGCCCGTCGCGACGAAACGGGCACGGGGCCTGATGCTATCGGTCCAGGAAGGCGACGAGTGCCGGAATCGTCTGCCCGGGCGCCTCTTCCATCAGCCAGTGGCCCGAGCCCTGGATGATGACGCCCTCGACGTTGTCGTCCACCATCCGGCCCTGGTCGATCAGGAACTGGCCGCCGGCCTTTTCGCCTGACAGCACCAGCATCGGCATCGTCAGTTTTGTCTGCGCGAAGCCCGCGAAATCCTTCGCGTCCTGCTCGAAGTTCCGGAAGTACTCGAAGCCGGCGCGCATGCCGCCCGGGCGTGCGTACTCTTTCGCGTAGAACTGACGGTCGGCCTCGGGAATCGAGCGGGTGCGATCGGCAGCGAAGTCGTTCCAGAAGTGCTCGAAGTAGGTGCGCTCGCGACCATCGACCAGCTTCAACGGCGTCTCGCCATAGAAATGGAAATGCCACAGGTCGCGCAGCAGCCAGACCTTGGTCCAGTCGCCGACGCCGGGGATGAAGGCATCCATCAGCACGATGCTCTCCACCTCGTCGGGATACTGCGCCGCGTAGGCATAGGCCACCATCAAGCCGATGTCGTGGCCGACGATCTTGACCTTGCGATAGCCCAGCGACGCCACCAGCGCATGGATGTCCTGCGCAAGCGTCTTCTTGTCGTAACCGCCGTCCGGTTTGGACGACGCGCCCGCGCCGCGCAAGTCGGGCGCGATGACCACATGGCGATCGGCGAGTTTCGGCATCAGCGGTCGCCACATGTGGCTGGTCTCGGCGTAACCGTGCAGCAATACCACCGGGGACGTGTCGCCTTCGCCGGCCTGCAGGTAGTGCAGGGTGACGCCGTTGACGGTCGCGGTGTGGTCGTGGATGGCCGTATTGCCTGCCGCTTGGGCGGGCAGGTGCAGGCCGAGGATCACCAGCAGCGCCGTGGTCGCGCGCTGGACGGTACGCAGCAAGCTGTTCATCACGATCTCCTTGGGGTGGGTGTCGCAAGGCCGGCGGATACCCGGTGGCAACGCGGGAACGCGTATCCGTCGGCCAGGACGGGGTGCGGGGTGCCTAGAGCTGGCTCATGCCGCCGTCGGCGATGATCTCGGTGCCGACGATGAACGCCGACTCGGGCGAGGACAGGTGCAGTACGGTCGAAGCGATCTCGTCGGGCGTGCCGAAGCGGCCCAGCGGGATCTGGTTCTGGATCTGCGCTGCCGTGGCTTCCAGCGAAGCGGCATCCAGACCCAGTTTGCCGTACAGCGGCGTCGCCACCGGGCCGGGACTCACCACGTTGACGCGGACGCCGCGCGGCAGCAGTTCGGCCGACAGGGTCTTCGCCAGTGAGATCAACGCGGCCTTACTGGCGGCGTACACCGAGCTGTTCGGCATGCCGATATGGGCGTTGATGGAGCCGTTGATGACGATCGACGCGCCCGGATTGAGCAGTGGGATGAGCGCCTGCACCTGGAAGTAGGGGCCCTTCGCGTTGGTGTCGAAGACGTGGTCCCACAGGGCTTCGTCCACGTCGGGGAACGCGGCGAACTTCGCCGTCCCGGCGTTGAGGAAGACGGCGTCCAGACGCAGGGCGGCGGCCACCAGCGCCGCGCCCAGTGCTTTCGCGTCGGCCAGGCGGCCGGCGTCGTTCACCAGCGCGAGCGTGTCGGGTCCGATCTGCGATTTCGCTTGGTCGAGCGACGCGGCGTCGCGGCCGGTGATGACGACGCGGGCGCCTTCCGATGCGAACGCCTTGGCGGCCGCCAGGCCGATGCCGCTGCTGCCACCGGTCACGAGAATGGTCTTGTTGTTGAAGCGGTTCATGGTGAAGTCCTTCGATGCCAGCCCAATGCTGTGAGCGCATATTGGCGGTGCCCTGGCGGCTTTCCGTGCCACAATCGCGATGGACTCGTTCGAAGGTATCGAACATGTTGTCAGCCGATGAATTGGCCCTGCTGGAAGCCATTCGCGAGAGTGGCAGCCTGTCCCGGGCGGCCGCCCGGCTCGGCAAGGCGCCATCCACCGTGTCCCATGCGGCAAGGCAGCTCGAAGCGCGCTTCGATGCGCTGCTGTTCGACCGTCGCCGCTATCGCCTGCAGCTGACGCCGGCAGGCCACCTGCTGGCACAGGAAGCCGCGCGCCTGATGCTGGATGTGTCGCGCCTGACCCAGCGGGTCAGGCAGATCGCGGGTGGATGGGAGGACCGCTTGTGGATCGTCACCGACGAGATCCTGGAGTTCGAGACGCTGCTGCCGGTGATCCGTGCGTTCGATGCCTTGAAGTCCGGCGTGACGCTGCGCATCACCCATGAAGTCCTCACCGGCACGTGGGACGCCTTGCGCGACGGGCGCGCCGACCTGGTGGTGGGGGCGACGAACGAACCACCGGTGATCCCCGGGCTGCGCTGGTTCGAACTGGGCGTGATGGACTGGGTGTTCGCGGTTTCCCCGCGCCATCCCTTGGCCAAGGTGCACGAACCCGTCGAACGTGCGGCCGTGCTCCAGCATCGAGCGGTCGTAGTGGCCGATACGTCGCGCAGGGTGGAGGTGCGCGGGTATGGCGTGCTGGGCGGTCAGCCGTCGCTGGCGGTCCCCAGCATGCGCGCCAAGATCCAGGCCCAATGCGAAGGTCTTGGTGTGGGCTGGCTGCCACGCGATCGTGTCGCCGGATTGCTCCAGCGTGGCGACCTGGTGGAAAAAAAGATGGTGGACCCGCGAGAACCCAACCTGCTCTATGTCGCCTGGCGCGGCGATCACCAGGGGCGTGCGCTGGAGTGGTGGCTGGCGCAATTGCAGAACAAGCGCCTGGCGTCGCGATTGGTGAAAGGCCTGGATGTGGCGACGCTCAAGTAATTGCCGACCGATGTGGGGCGCCATCACCGTCGCTCAGGCCGACGGCGCGAAGTCCGCCAGCACGCTGTCGCCGACCGCGATCAGTCGATCCAGGCGAATGCGTTCGCCGGTGCCGAGCTCGGCGTACTCGACGCCGTCCCGGGCGGAGAGGGTGACGATGCGCGTTTCGCGTTCCTGCGGCGTGCCATCGTCATCCAGGAACCGGATGATGGCCGCCGTCCTCCGTGTCGCGGTGGCCTCCAGTACGTCGTGGAACTCGCAGTTGATCGGCGTATAAGGATCGGACGAGTGGGGCATGGCGGGCTCCCAGGGACCTTGTGCAGGGCAGGGCCCCAGCCTAGCGCGACGCCACCGACGGGTCGCGCGCGAGACGAGGTACAGGCGTGCGCGATGGTGTGTCGTGATCGGAAAGCAGGGCCGCGGTTCTCTGCCACGGCCCTCCAAGGCACTTGCCAGGCTACGAACGCCTCCGCCCGGGCAGCAGCATCGGCACCTTGCGCTGGTAGTCGCGGTAGGTGTCGCCGTGCATCGCGACGAGGTCGCGTTCTTCCAGGAACTTCACCGCCACGAAGATGTAGCCCGTGACGACGGCGGTGAACAACAGGTGCCCGATGGTCATCGTCGGGGTCACCCAGAAGGCGATCAGGAAGCCCAGCATCAGCGGGTGCCGCACGATGCGGTACATCGCGCGGATGACGAAAGGCTCGTCCTTCGCCACGCGTCCCCGCGCATGCAGCCAGACCTGGCGCAGACCGAACAGTTCGAAGTGGTTGATCGTGAAGGAACTGGTCAATACCAGCAGCCAGCCGAACAACGACACACCCCACAGGACGCCACGCGCAAGGCCGGCATCCACCTGCCAGACCACCTGCGGCAGCGGGCGCCACAGCCAGAACAGCAGCGCCAGCACCGCACTGCTGACGAGGACGAACGTGCTGCGTTCGATCGCGGGCGGCACGAACCGCGTCCACCATCGCTTGAAGGCGGGTCGCGCCATGCCGCTGTGTTGCACGGCGAACAGCGCTAGCAGACCGATGTCGATGGCCAGCGCGGTCCACAACGGGGTCTGAGCCCCGTTGTCGATGTGCTTCGGCACGCCGAACCCGGCGACGAACGCGATGGCGTACAGGAACGTGGCGAGGAACGCGGTGTAGCAGGCGGCGCCGTACAGCACGGCCAGTGAGCGGTTCATGAGCGATCTCCGGCCTAGCGGTAGAAATAGGGCGCCAGCACGTTTACCTGCGTGATGCGCTCCAGCGGGAGGTTGTTGTCGCCGGCGGCGCGGCGGATCGCTTCCGGGTCCGGACCGTCGTAGACGCAAAAGGTCTTGGTCTTGTCGGCATTCACGTAGGAATGCACCCAGGTCACGCCCTCCTTGGCATTGGTGGCGACCACGCCGAGGCAGGCGCGCGCGCCCACGTCGGTCATGGGGATGTTGAGGCCGGTGGGGAAGGTGCGTTCGATCATGTAGCGGGGCATGGGAGTGTCTCCAGTGAGGGGTATCGGTTCGGCGCGACCTTGCGGTCGCGCACGTGGGGCTCAGTGCGCGTCGAGGGTGACCGGCACTTCGGTGATGGTGTCCACCGGCAGGTGGTTCGCCTTGGCGGCCTGGCGGATGGCGTCCTCGGTCGGGCCTTCGTAGATGCAGAAGGTCTTGGTCTTGTCGCCGTTGGCGAAGGACATCAGCCACTTCACGCCGAAGCGGGCGTTGGTCTGGTTGACCTTGGCCTTGGTGGCGGCGTCGAGGCCGTCCAGTGCGCCCTTGGGGAAGGAACGCTGGATGACGTAGCGGTGGTTGGCGCTGGACGCGGTGCCTGCGTCCTTGGCCATCGCGGCGCCACTCAGCGTCAGCGCGCACAGGGCGGCCACCGCCAGCGTGCGCAGGGGATGGAGGGAGATCTTCATATCGGGAGTCCGTCGTTGTCACAGCGGATTGCTGTGTGGGAAAGGCTACGGAGCCGTCTTCCTCGCCGCGTCGGCGGACTTGCCCAGATTGGGTGCCGCGATTACCTATTTCTCGGGCGGATGCCGAGCGCCAGCGCAGCGGCCATGGCCTCGGTGCGCGTGCCCACCCCGAGCTTGGCGAACACGGCCGCGATGTGGTGATCCACTGTGCGTACGGAGCGCGAGAGGCGCTCGGCGATCTGGGCATTGCGCAAGCCGCCGCAGAGCAACTCCAGGACTTCCACCTCGCGCGAGGTCAGGCCGCCAGGATTGGACTGGGTCGAGGCCCGCTGCCCGCGCGGCACGCCACGGACGCCGGCTTCGCGCAGCTCGCGGCGCAGGCGCATCACCATCGGGCCCGCGCCCAGGGCCTCGAACTGGGCCAGAGCGTCGCGTCGCGCGTCGTCGTCTCCGTCGGCGAGCGCGCGCGCGCGCTCATACGGGCAGCCAAGTGCGCGCCAGGCGTCTGCCGCTTCCTGCCAGCGCCCTTCGAGCTGCAAGGAGAAGGGCGATGTGCGCACGGGTGAAGCGCCGTCGGAACTCGGCACGTCGAGGTAAAGCGAGAGTTCGTCCACCATCCACTGGTGGAAGCGCGATCCCAGGTCGGCCGAAGCCAGCGCCGTGATCGCTTCGCCTGGAGACAGCGCCTCGCCCGCCAGCCAGGCGGCTTCGAGCCGCGCGGCGACGATCGGGGCGATACGCAGGAAGGATTGCGTAGGCAGCGCCAGCGTGAGCGCTTCCTCAAGCAACGGGGCCGCGTCCGGATCCCCGCGCCTTGCGCGCACATGGCCCAGCACGGTGAGCGCCATGATCCGGCTGATCGGCGCAAGGTGGGGCATGCGCAAGAGTCTCGTCGCTTGTTCGCTGGCGTCGTCCCAGTGACCGGATGCGAGCCACGCGCATGCCTGCATCGCCGCCAGGTAGCCGGCCCAGGCGTCGAGGTCGCGCGCTTCGCAGTAGGCCAGTCCCTCCACCAGCCACTGCCGGGCCTCCGGCAGCCGCCTGCAGACGACGGCGTCGTAGGCCAGGTTCACGTAAGCACGCGCCGCATGTTCTTCGAAACCGTGGGCCAATGCCGTGCGCAGGCTCTGCTCCATCGCCAGGGCGCCGGCATCGTCGCCGCCTTCCCGTTGCGCGGTGCCGATGTTGTTCAGCGCATGGGCTTCGATTTCCTTGTCGCCCAGTTCGACCGACAGATCCAGCGCGCGCGTTCCCCACGCGATGGCGTCCGCACGTTGTCCTTGCAGCATGTGGAGCTGCGCGAGGTTGCTGTACGCCATGGCGAGTTCGCTTCCCGCCGGCAGATCTTCCAGCAACCGGATGGCGTCTTCCGCATGCGCCCGTGACGCGGCGGTCTGGCCGTTGTACCAGCTCAGGCGCGAGAGCCAGCGCGTCGCGTCTCCCTGACGGAGGCGCTCGCCCAGGCTCGCCCAGAGATCACGCGCCGCGGTTCTCGCCGCGAGCGCATCCGTCAGTTGGTCGGTCAGGTAGCACTCGTAGGAGAGGCGTTCCAACAGCGCCGCGCGGATCGGGTCCGGCTGCGCGTCGGCGAACGACAGGGCCGTCCGCAGGTGCGCAGCCGCTTCGCGGTGCGCACCGCTGCGTCGCGCCTCTTCGGCGGCCGCCGGCGCCAGACGAAGCACCGCGTCGCCGTCATGGGCACGGGCGGCGTGATGCACGCGCCACGCCAGTGGCGCGCGTGCCTGGTGGGGGCCGTCGAGCACGGCAAGCACGCGTGCATGCAGCTGTTGCGCACGCGGGCCGGACAGCGATCGTTCCACCGCCACGCGCGCAAGTTCGTGCCGGTAGGCGAACGTCTCCCGCTGTGCGAGCAGCAGGCCGGCGTCCAGGCATTCCTCGATCGCCGCGACCGACGGTGCCAGCACCGCGTCCATCAACCAGCCCTGGAGGTGGCGGGGCACGATCGCGGTCAGCTGCGCGACGTCCCGCGCATCCGAACCCAGCCGGGCGAAGCGCGCCAGCACGAGATCTTCGACGCCATGCGGCACGGCTTCGCTGCCACGCCGCAGCATCTCGCTGACGAAGAACGGGTTGCCCTGGGTGACCTCGTACAGCCCTTCGTGCGCATGCAGCGCGCCGTGCGCCATCGTTTCCACCGCTTGTGCGGTCAGGCGGGGCACCTGCAGGCGGGTCACGTTGGCCCGGGGAAGATCGCCCATCAGCCGGCGTAGCGGATGATTCGCGGCGACCTCGTCGTCGCGATAGGTCACCACCAGCAGGCAGGGTACGTGCGCGAGCCGCCTGCCCAGGAACCGGAGCAGGTCGAGCGTGGCCTCGTCGGCCCAGTGCGCGTCTTCGACGACGAGCATCGTCGGCGACGCCTGCAGTTCGGTCAGGACCGCGCCGAACAGCGGCAACCGTCCCAGCGTGTCGATGTCGGTGCCGAAGCCGACGGCGTTGGCGCGGGCGATGTCGTGCAGTGGTGCAAGTGGATGCGGCGTCTGCAGTGCATCGCAGGCGCCCCACCACAGGTTCATCGTGCCGCGTCGCTCGCACAGCGCGGAGACCAGGCTCGTCTTGCCGATGCCCGCCTCGCCGCCGACCAGCACGACATTGCCGGTGCCGCCACGGGCCGCCTCAAGCAGGCCTTGCATGAGATCGAGCTGCGATTCGCGTTCGAGCAGGTTCATCGCGCGGGGCCGGGACCTTCGGTGCCAGGGGAGGATGTGGCCTGGCGCGTTGGAATCCGGTCAAGGCGGCGCGGGCTCTTCCACCAACGCGCAGCAAGCGTCTATCAGGACAGGAGGCGTGCGGATGCGTCCTCCCGCATCGCCTCAACCCGGAATCCGCGCGATCACCTTGATCTCGAAGTCGAAGCCCGCGAGCCAGTTCACCCCGATCGCCGTCCAGTTGGGATAGGGCGGCACGGGGAAAACCTCGCCCTTGACCTGCATGATCGTCTCGAACTGGCGCTCCGGGTCGGTGTGGAAGGTGGTCACGTCGACGATGTCGTCGAGCGCGCAGCCGCCGGCCTTCAGGGTCGCTTCCAGATTGGCGAATGCCAGGCGGACCTGGGCTTCGAAGTCCGGTTCGGGCGAACCATCGCTACGGCTGCCGACCTGGCCGGAGACGAACAGCAGGTCCCCCGAGCGGATCGCGGCGGAATAGGTGTGCAGGGCGTAAAGCTCGTGCCGACCGGCGGGAAAGACGGCGTCGCGGGATGCCATGGGAGTGCTCCTGTGGATGGGCCATGCGGCCCGGGTCATGGCGGAGACTCTAGGCAGCGCGGAGCGGGGGATAAACACGCCGATCCAGGGATCACTGTTTGTAGAATCCAAACAATCCCGGCTGCCCTTGGAAAGCGCATGGACCGTATCGACGCGATGCAGGCCTTCGTCCGTGTGGTCGAAACCGGCAGTTTCACCAAGGCTGCCGACACACTGCAGGCCAGCAAGACCCGCATCACCCAGCTGGTGCAGCAATTGGAGACGCACCTGCGGGTGAAGCTGCTCCACCGCACCACGCGCAAGGTCAACGTGACCGCCGACGGTGCGGCCTACTACGAGCGGGTCGTGCGGCTGCTGGCGGATCTGGACGATGCCGAAACCAGCCTGTCGGCGGCGTCCGCGTCACCGCGTGGCCGACTGCGCGTGGATGTGCCGGCGCCGCTGGCGAGCCACGTGTTGGTGCCTGCGCTGCCCGATTTCCATGCGCGCTATCCCGACATCCAACTCGACCTGGGCGTCAGCGATCGCAAGGTGGACCTGATCGACGAGAACGTGGACTGCGTGGTGCGCGGCGGGGCGCTCACGGATACATCGCTGCGCGCACGCCATATCGCCGACCTGGCGTTGGGCGTGTATGCCGCACCGGCCTATCTGGCGCGCGCGGGCGTGCCGGCGCACCCGCAGGTGCTGGAAGAGGCCGGGCACCGCATCGTCGGCTATCGCAGCGCACGTACCGGCAGCCCCTTGATGTCGCCGATGCGGCGTGGTGATGAAGAAGTGCGCGTACAGGGAAGGCATGTACTGTCGTTGGACGACGGCAATGCCTATCTGGCCGCGGGCCTCGCCGGCCTCGGCGTGCTGTGGCTACCCACCTACATGGCGCGTGAGTCGCTGGCGCGCGGCGAATTGGTCGCCCTGTTCGAAGAGTGGGAACTGGCGTCGATGCCGATGTACGTCGCATTTCCACCCAGCCGGCACGTAAGCCAGAAGCTTCGCGTGTTCATCGACTGGATCGTGGAACTGATGGCGCAGCATGCGCCGGCCATCCGGCCGCCAGACTAGCGCTTTGTATGGCGGCGTAATGGGATACCCTCGGATCTCCCAGCGGCCTCGGGGCCACGCATGACAGACCAACAAGAGTCGCTCGAAGACGCACTGGAGAACCGGGTCAGCCTGCATGACGCCTATCGGATCATGGAGCACTTTGTGGGCGCCTACCTCGCGCGCGGTGACACGACCGTATCCGACTTCCTGCACGCCTATGCGGGTTCGAACGGGCGCGCATGGACCACCGATCCGGCGGCTATCCACGACTTCGCCGAATCGGCGCGCATCGTGCTCGCACGATCCAACCAGAGCCCCGATATCCCTCGGGCGAGGGGCGGATGAGGACCCAGGGAGAAAAGATCCTGCTGGTGACGGGCATCCTGATGGCGGCCACGGCGGCGGCCATCCCTGTTCTGATTGTTCCGCACTTCCGGCAGATGTTCGCGTCTCTCGATGTCGAACTGCCCTTCATCACCCGGCTGTTCGTGTACTACAACGCCGTCTTCTGGCTTCTTCCTCTCCTTTCGCTGTGCGCGGGGTTCTATTGGCCGACGCCGCATCGCCGGGCCTGGGTGTCCTGCCTGATCGGCGGCATCAGTCTGGCCGTGATGATTCCCTTGCTGGTGGCCGCCGTATACCTGCCCATCTTCCAGATCGAAGCGCCGATCTAGGCGGTCCCGGCCCTGTCGATTCCCGTCTTCGGCATTCGTCGTCAAGGCATCCGTCCACGCAATCCGGCTCAAGCCGCGAGGTACTCGCCCCATGGGACTGCTGACCTTCAGCCTCAACCTCACCCTGGACGGTTGTGTCGACCACCGGGAGGGCATCGCCGACGAGGAGACGCATGCCTTTTTCACCCGCTTGATGGATGAGCACGGCGCGATGCTCTGGGGGCGGGTCACTTACGAAATGATGGAAGGCTATTGGCCGAGGGTGGCGTGCGGAGAAGTGGAAGCACCGCCCGCGACCCGTGAGTGGGCGGCCAAGCTGGAGGCGAAGCCGAAGTACGTGGTGTCGTCGACGCGCGAGGACTTCCCCTGGGCGCACAGCCATCGCATCGCCGGCGACCTGCGCGCGGGCGTGCAGCAGTTGAAGGATGCGACGCCGGCCGGCGTGCTGCTCGGTAGTGGCACGCTAGCCGCCGAGTTGGACCGGCTGGACCTGATCGACGAGTACCGCTTCCTCGTCCACGCCAGGATCGCCGGCCGCGGCCCGACGCTGTACCAGAGCGGGCTCCCCGGCACGCGACGGCTTGCACTGGTTTCCGCGACCCCGCTGCGCTGCGGTGCGGTCGCGATGCACTACCGGCGCTCAGACGACTGACGTTGGTGGCCACGCGCGGCGGCGTGTCGAATTCCGGCCTCCCGCTTCGTCGCCAAGACATCACTGCACGAAGGAATGCCCATGAAGTACCTCGGCCTCGCCTATTTCACTCCCGAGAAATTCGCCGCGATGCATCCGGACGACATCGAGGCACTGGTAAGCCAGTGTCCCGCCCTGGACGAGAAGATGCGCGCGACCGGCAAAGTGCGGGTTTCCGCCTCGCTGGGCGATCTGGAAGGCTGGCGGACGCTGCGCCCGGCCAACGGCAAGACCCAGGTCAGCGACGGGCCTTACACCGAGTCGAAGGAAGTGGTCGGCGGCCTCTTCATCATCGAGGCGGACAGCCACGACGAAGCGCTGCGCATCGCCTCGATGCACCCGGCCGCCACCCTGGGAGAAGAGGGCGGGTGGGCCGTCGAGCTGATCCCGATGGATTTCTACCTCGCCGGATAGGCGACGTCACTCCGCCAGCGCGGCGTCCACGGCGGCATTCGCATGCAGGGCCGTCGTGTCGAACAAGGGCACGCGGGCATCCTGCGCGCCCACCAGCAGGCCGATCTCGGTGCAGCCGAGGATGATGGCGTCGGCGCCGCTCGCCACCAGAGCGTCCATGATGCGGCGATAGGCCTCGCGCGAGCTGTCGCGCACCACGCCGCGGCATAGCTCGTCGTAGATCACGTCGTGGACGAGGCCGCGGTCGTCCGCGTCAGGCACGATGACCTGCAGGCCGTGCACTTCGCGCAGGCGTTCGCGGTAGAAGTCCTGTTCCATCGTGAAGCGCGTGCCGAGCAGGCCGACGGTGCGATGCCCGGCGGCCGTGATGGCGGCGCCGGTAGCGTCGGCGATATGCAGCAGTGGAATCGACACGGCCGCCTCCATCTGCGGCGCCACCTTGTGCATGGTGTTGGTACACAGCACCAGCAGGTCGGCACCGGCGGCCTGCACGCGACGCGCGGCATCGGCCAGCAGTTCGCCCGCGGCGTGCCAATCGCCCTCGCGCTGCAGTCGCTCGATCTCGTGGAAGTCGACGCTGTACAGCACCACCTGCGCCGAATGCAGGCCGCCCAGCCGCGCCTTGATGCCTTCGTTGACCAGACGGTAGTAGGGCACCGTCGATTCCCAGCTCATCCCGCCGATCAGGCCGATCGTCTTCATGCGTGTTCCGCCACCTGTGTACCGGAAACCGATTATGCGGGCTGGCACGCGGGCGAGGGTTGAGAGGTTTGGGGGGTGTGGCCCGGTTCCGTTGCAGGCGCCGTGACGCTATCGGCTTCGCGCGTCATGCCGCGATGAAGCCACCCCGTGCCCTGCGCGGATGACGTACACGCAGGGAGAGGGGGGCATGGGGGATCGGCACGACTGGATCGTCAGCGTTGTTGTCACCCCAACCCTGAGGTGTTCCATGCGTCGTCTGCTCGTGTTCCTCTTCGCTTCGGTCCTGGCCTCGTCCGCGATCGCCGCCAAGGCCCCGCCTTACACTTATGTCCGCGTCGGCAGTGCAAGCGATGTCTCACCCACGACGACGGCCGGCACCGTCCTGATGGGCGGCGGCACCGATGTCGACGCCGCTTTCCAATGGTTGTGCAACCGGGGTGGAAACGGGGATTTCCTGATCATCCGCGCCACCGGTGCCGATGCCTACAACCCGTACGTGCAAGGTCTGTGTCCGAACGTCAATTCGGTCGCCACCCTGATCATCCCGAGCACGGCGGCGGCGAACCATGCGGACGTCGCGGCGATCATCGCCAAGGCGGAAGTGGTATGGATCGCCGGCGGCGATCAGTCCAACTACATCAATTTCTGGAAAGGCACGCCGGTGCAGTCCACGCTCAATGCGCGCATCGCGCAAGGCGTACCGGTGGGTGGTACCAGTGCGGGTCTCAATGTACTGACCCAGTTCGTCTACAGCGCGAACGCCAGCCAGGGCGCGACCAGCAGCCAGGCGTTGGCCGATCCGTTCAACCGCTACCTGACCTTCGAACGCGACTTCGCTGCGGTGGCGCCGTTGCAGGGCGTCATCGGCGATCCCCACTTCGCCGCGCGCGACCGCATGGGTCGCAACCTCGCGTTCCTGTGCCGCGTGGCGGCCAGCGGCTGGCGTGCGGCGCCACGTGGCATCGCCGTCGACGAAGCGACCGCGTTGCTGGTGGCCAATGGTGGCTACGCAAGCGTGGTAGGCGAGGGCAAGGTGTATTTCCTGCAAGCGCCAGGCTTGCCGCAGGTGTGCGCGGCCAAACAACCGCTGACCTATCGCAACATCGGCGTGGCGCGCATCGCCGCCGGCGATGGCTTCGATCTCGTCACCTGGGCGCCGGTGGGCGGAACGACTTACACGGTCACGGCCGAAGTCGGCGTACTGAGTTCGACCCAGGCCGGCGGATCGGCTTACTGACAGACGATCGAAGCAGGGGTCGGAGTGGCTGTCCTTGATGCGTGGTCAACGCAGGACAGCGCTCTGACCCCCTCTACTTACTGAGCCGACTGCCAGGTCGGTGGCGCAGCGGGATCCAGGCGCCGGGGTCTTCCCGGCCTGGATTTCTCGCCCGTTGACGACTGTTAATCGCTGTGTATACTGACTATGCACAGACTGTGGTGCGTCAGGCCAACCGGCTATCAGGGCGGCTCAGGCGCTCAGGCCGCGGGTCGGTGCGAACACAAGCCTCTGCAACGCGGCTGAATCCCACCACCCAAGGGCTGCATGGATACCGATCTGCTGCTGTCGCCCCATTCGATCACGCCGATGTACGCGCAGATCATGGAGCAGGTGATCGCCAAGGTGATGGCGGGGGCGTGGAAGGCTGGTGCGCCTCTCCCCTCCATCCGCGAGCTGGCGGCGGGTAGCCGGGTCAGCGTGATCACGGTCAAGCGCGCGTACCTGGAGCTTGAACGCGCCGGCGTGATCGTCACGCGCCAGGGCAAGGGCTCGTTCGTTGCCGAGACCCTGGACGCGACACAGACGCTGGCCGCGCAGGAATTCCAATCCCAACTGGCCGGCTTGCTGGAGGCGGCCAGGAAGCTGGGGCTCGACGGGCGACAGGTCCTCGATCGCGTCGAGCAAGCGCTGTCCAGCGAGCCTGCCATGCCGAAGCCCACGAATCCCGACCGAAGGACACCCGAATGACACCCGCCATCGCGCTCGAAGGCGTGCGCAAGCAGTACGACGCATTCGCCCTGCACGATATCGATCTCGAACTTCCCGAGGGCCAGGTCATGGGCCTCGTGGGCGTCAATGGCGCCGGAAAATCCACCCTGCTGCGCATGCTGATGGGACTGGTCCGTGCCGATGGCGGCAGGGTCGAGGTGCTCGGCCAGTCGATGCCGCAGGCTCAGGTCGCGGTGAAGCGCGATATCGGCTACGCCTCCGACGACATGCGTCTGTATCGCGGGCAGACGCTGCGCTGGCACATGGATTTCGTCCGCAGCATCTATCCCGATTGGGACGAGGCCTACGCGCAGGACCTGCTGACGCGTTTCGACCTGCGGCCGCAGCAGGCGCTGGGCGGCTTTTCGCACGGGCAGCGGGTCAAGGCGCTGCTGTTGCTGATCTTCGCGCGCCATCCGCGCTTGCTGTTGCTGGACGAGCCGACCACCGGCCTGGACCCGGTCGCGCGCGGCGAGGTGCTGGACGCGCTGGCCGACGTGCTGCGCGATGAGGCGCGTTCGATCCTGTTCTCCTCGCACAACACCGCCGACATCGAGCAGATCGCCGATTCCATCACCTTCCTGCATGGCGGGCGGGTCGTTGCCTCGCGCGACAAGGAATCCTTCCTCGATGGCTGGCGACGGATCCTGTGCCGCGGCGAAGGGACGGATGCGATCCGCCGGCTGCCGGGCGTGGCCTCGGTCCGCGACAGCGCGCCGCTGGTCGAAGTGAAGACCGGCGCGTTCGATGCCGGCACGGTGCCCGCGCTGCAGTCGCTCGGGTTCGCCATCGAATCGGTCGAGCCGATGGCGCTGGAAGACATCTTCGTCACCACCGTCCGCGGAGGGAACAACGCATGAACTGGCTCGCATCCGATGGCGCGATGGTCCGCAAGCTGATCGTCAAGGACTGGCAGGTCTACCAGAAGCAACTCGCCGGCTTTCTCGGCGGCATGCTGCTGGCGCTGGGTCTGGTGGGCATGGGCACGCCGCTGCTGGCGTCGGCCGGTGCGCTGTTGCTGCTGGTGCTGCTGCTCGTGGTCGGGTCCTATGCCATCCAGTCCTCGGTGATGGCCGAGCGCAAGGAGCAGACGCAGCCCTTCATCATGAGCCTGCCGGTCACGCCGATGGACGTGTTCTGGGGCAAATTGCTAGCCAACCTGACGATCTTCCTGGTGCCGTTCCTGCTGGTCTGCGGCGGCCTGCTGGCGCTGGTGCTTGGCACGCCGCGCGCCGACGGCACGGTGCCGTGGCTGGTGGTGGTGGGGTTGTTCATGCTGGCCAATTTCTGCGTGTCGCTGTGCGTGGTGATCGCGGTGGATTCCGAAGGCTGGAACGTCTTCGCGATGCTGGCGCTGATGACGCTGATCGGTCCGTTCCTCTACTGGGTCAGCACCCTGCACGGCATCCGCGAACACCTGCAGGGCGACGCCATCGTCTGGAGTCCGCAGGTGCTGGCCCTGATCGGGGGCGAACTCGCCGTGATCGCGATCGCCATCCTTGCGGCCGGCTGGGTGCACGCGCGCAAGCGCTCCTTCCTCTAGGGCAACGATGTGGAAGGCGGCGATCGCGTTCACTCCCTGGACAACCTCCGCGCCCTGGCCATGCTGGCCGGCGTGGTCTTCCACGCGGCGCTCGCGTACAGCCCGGTGATGCGGCCGATCTGGCCCGCTGCGGATGCGGGCGGGTCGACGGTCGTCGATGCGGTGGCGTGGTTCATGCACGTGTTCCGCATGCCGCTGTTCTTCGCGCTCGCGGGGTACTTCGCGGCTCTGTTGGTGGCGCGTCGCGGCATGGCGGGCCTGTTCCGCAACCGTTGCGCGCGCGTGCTGTTGCCGCTGGTGGTGTTCGCCTGGCCAGTCCTCGCCAGCATGCGTTGGCTGACGGAACGGGCGGCGGAAACCGCACTCCAGCCATCGCCGGCCCTGGCGTGGATCCGCACCTACCTCGACCAGCATGGCGCCATGCCCTCGCTGCCGAGTTGGGGGCACCTGTGGTTCCTGTTCTACCTGATGCTGTTCACGCTGCTGGTGTGGATCACGTCGACCCTTGGCATGGGGCGGATCGGGCGCAGGCTCGCCGCAATGCCCGTGGCGGCATGGATCGTGGGGTTCCCGGTGCTGTCGGCACCCGCACTGGCGCTGGTCGGCGTGCCGTGGCCCGCACCGGAGTTCTTCGTGCCGGCGCTCTGGGCCCTGGTGTTCTTCGGGTTGTACTTCGCGTTCGGTTACCAGCTCTTCCACCACGACAGCCTGCTTGATCGCCTGCGGCCGCTGGCTCCCTTCCTGTTGGCGGGTGCGGTGGTTGCGTACGCCGCGTTGTTCCTGTGGACGCAGGGCTTCCTCGACGTGCCACCGTCCGCCGTACTGCGCGGCGTGCAAGCCTGGCTGGAAGCCTGCGCCGGTTTCTGGATGACGCTCTGGTGCCTGCTCGCTGCGCGGCGATGGCTGGGTTCGCGCAGCGCCACGATGCGCTGGTTCTCCGACAGCGCCTACTGGGTTTACCTCGTCCACCTGCCGGTCTTGCTCGCCGTCCAGTACCGGTTGTTGGATATGCCGCTGCACTGGATTGTTAAGTTCATGTCTTCAATCGTCATCACGCTGCTGGTGTCGTTCGTCAGCTACCAACTGCTGGTCCGGCACACGGTGATCGGCAGGTTGTTGAATGGAAAGGGGCGACCGTCCGTCAGTCGCGTTGCGATCAGCGGCACGGATACGGTGTGATCGCCGATCACGTCCAGCGATTCCAAGTGGTTGAATCGATGGATTCGCATGGGAATACGCAAATATTCCCGCAATTTCACGCTGCCTCCACGTACGCCAATCTTGGCTGAAGGTACGTTGCAGCACCGGCCGGAAACACGTCTATATTCCCAGCTCCCAGACGAAGGAGGATTGGAATGTTTACCAACAAGCGATTCATGACGACGGCGCGTGTGCTCGGTGTGGCGATGGTGGCAGGCGTGGCGCTCAGCGGCTGCGCCACCTATGACGACGAGTTCGCAGGCATCAACTCGCGCCTCGATCAGCTCGACACGAAGGTGCAGGGTGCGGCGCAGAGCGCCGATGCGGCGAATCAGTCGGCGCAGCAGGCCAACCAGCGCCTGGACCAGATCGAAGGCCGCGTGCGCCAGCTGGAATCGGCCCCGCGTCGCGTGCCGCGCGGCTGATCGCGCTTGCACGGTTCGTGAGGAATCGTGAGACCCAGACCCCGGCGGCCGCTTCTGGCCGCCGGGCTCTCTTCTGATAGTGGTTTTTGTTGTGAGGAACTGCGCCATTCGTACCTGCCTACATCCTGCGATCCGTGCCGCTTCCGGTGCGCTGCTGCTGACGCTGGCGTTTGCGAGCGCGGCGGCACCCAAGGCCGAGCGTGACGCCCAGCAAGAAGCGGCCGCTGCCGCCGACCAGCTTCCCGAAGGCCAGGACGTGTCCGACACGGTGATCGCGCTCGCGGGCTGGATCGTCGCGACCAACGACAGCCAGGGCTATCCCTTCGCAATCATCGACAAGGCGGCTGCGCAGATTTTGGTATTCGGTGGCGACGGCCGGCCTCGCGGCGCAGCCCCTGGACTCTTCGGATCGGCGGTCGGCGACCACACGGCGCCCGGCGTGGCCGGTCTTGCGCTGCGCGAGATCCCCGGCCGCGATCGCACGACCCCCGCAGGTCGCTTCGTGGGCGGGTTCGGTCCGTCCATCGACGCGGGACGCGTGCTGTGGGTGGACTACGAGTCCGCCGTCTCGATCCATCCGACCGCCACCGGCGTGCCGGCCGAGAAGCGCGTGGAACGCCTCGCATCGCCCACGCCCGACGACAATCGCATCACGCACGGCTGCATCAACGTGGCACCGGCGTTCTACGAGCAGATCATGCAGCCGACGTTCGAGAAGGGTGGGGTGTTCTACATCCTCCCGGACAAGGACTCGATCGAGGAAACCTTCCCGGAGTTCGCGCAGAGTCGCGCGGACTCGGCGGCAAACGCCGGCAAGAAGCGCGGACGTTCAGCCCGCAAGTGACGCGCGCGTCGGCGTAGTCCGCGTTCTCACGGCACACCCGCGGCGTTATACGGATTCATGGAGGGAGGCGCAGCGCGCCTCCCTTTTCATGTGCGCGACGAGCGGCGTCGCATGCATCGCTCACTCACGCGCCGTCGCAGCCGATAGGGGCGCGTGCCGGGGCCGCCTTCTTTTCCATCCCCGCGGATGTCGCTGCAGGTGGCGAGCGGTGTGCCAGGGTACGGCCGGGATGATCGGCAGGGTGGCGTTCGATGTCCCTGCATCCTGCGCGCCATACGCGCCGACATGGCGTGCCATAGGGCAGGGCGTGGCCTGTGATACCCCGGTGCATCACGCGCGATGCCGCGCCCTATGCACGGACACGCGTTTCGATATCAACGGACAGTCGCCGGGTCATGGCGCGCGATATCGGCGCATGTCGACGCAGACCTCCGCGGTATGACGGCACCTGCCCTTCGACAGGTCGCGCCATGCCTCTTGGTATCGCCGGGGATACCGGTTGGTATGCCCGGTCATGCAGGCACCGGTGTCGCACGATGATGCCGTGTATGGCGCGACAGATGATGCGTGTATCGCGCGGGTCGCACGGCACAAATGTTAGAGGATTCTCCGCGCGCAGCGGCCTACAGTGGAGGTGCTCGCCGGAGGGCGGGCGTTCCCATGACAAGGAGACAAGGACGCATCATGAGTCAGAACATCGTAGACATCACATTCGAAGACGAGGCGCTGGCCGATATCGACGTCGCGCTGGACACACTGAATGCCCGTTTGGGCGGTCTGGTGGCGCTGGACAAGGTCCAGCGGCGCAGGCTGCACAAGATGGGCGACAGGTCGGAGGCGTTCTGCCGGCTGGCCGTCGACGTGCTGACCAGCAATCCGCAGATCCTGCCGCCGACGTTCGACCTGCCGGCATTGCAGCGCGATGTGGCGGCGCTGGATGCATTGCGGGCGCGCACGGTGCTGGTGATGCGGTTGTACCAACGAATGCTGGACACCGAGACGGCGCTGGGCAGCGACATCATGTCGAACAGCGTGGAGGGGTATCAGCTGCTCAAGCTCGCCGGCAAGAGCGCGGGCCTGGACTCGTTGCGCAAGCAGCTCTCGACGCGCTTCAAGACCAAGCGGGCGAGGGGAGAGTCGGAAGAGGAGGCGCCGGTAGTAGGGAGTGGGGCGCCCGCGTAGGTGCCGAAGTTCTTCGAGTAAGTGCATGACAAAAGGGGGCCGTGGAGCCCCCTTTTGTTGTCTGTGGCGGGCGCTGAGATCGTTGAGGTGAGCTGCGAGTCCCGACGCGAGGAGGTCAGAGGCGTGCGGTGTTGGTCTCTACGTCGTGCGGCCTAGCCTATGGTCTTGGTCCGCGCGCTCGTGAGGGCAGCGGGTCCGGAGGCGCATGGACGGGGTGCCGGTTCGTGTTTAATCCAACGAGTTCAATCGCTTAGCGGTTTTCTGTGGCGGGTGGCGGAGGGCAAATCCTGGTGTCCCTGTCCCATGGATTCCCCATGGCCTAGGGCAGTGCGCGCCGACGTTGTAGCGAAAGCAGGGGTTTGTAACTGGGGCATCGCCATGAAAAGGATATTAGGTGTCGCTTTGGCCGCCGTTGTTGTTACAGGTTGTGCAGGGATCAAGATCCAGCCGATAGAAAAAAGTCGTGTAGGGGCGGGCAGCTGGGGAACAAAAGGTTCACCGGAAGGATACGTGGTTTATCACCCTCAACTCGTTCTTGAGATAGTTGAGAAACGCGATTGTGGCGACGACAAGGAATGCAAGAACCCGGCGTACAGCTGCGTCGCCAGCAAGCCATTCTATGTTCCAGACTTCAGCCGCCCTTATCAGATTACGTCGAGGGCGGGCTTGGGGAAGGCGGGATTGGACGTGTCGATCGTCGATGGCTGGCAGCTTTCCGGCATCAAAGACAATTCTGACAACACCGCATTTCTTGCAGGTTTATCAACCATCCTTAAGCCCCAAGGTCTTGATGGAACTACTGACAGATGCGCCGCAAAGGGTCTGTACACCCTTGATGCGGGAGGGGCGTGGGTCAAGCTTCAGGACTACTGAGCGTCAATATGGCGGGGCCGCAATGCCCCGCCAGCGTTTCATCATCCATACGACGGGCCTCTTCGATCCAATCCAGGGCTTCGCGGTGGCCTTCCTCGCTTTCCAGGGCGCGATCCATCAGGGGGCGCCCCGTCAGCGTGAGGTACTCGTCGAGGTCCGCAGGGGTGAGTCCGGCGGCCTCGGCGGCTTGGTGGAACAGGTGCCAACGCATCGTGCGCTTCTCGCGTTCGTAGCGCGACCAGAAGTCTGGAAGGACCTCCGCACCCGCACGTACGTGCTTGACTGGCTCTCCCGGGTTGCTGTCCTTGGGGGCAAGGCGCTTGGCGGCGGCGAGGAGCAGGTGTTCCATGTCCTCGCGCTCTACGGTCCCACTCGCCGCACGCCGTTGACGTGCACACCGATCCAGGGCGGCGGACAGTTCGCGGAGCGAGGCCTGGAGGTACGGATTCGGGTGGTCTTTGATCATCGTCCGACAGTGCACGGGCCGCGAACTGCGCCCATCCATCAAGGTAGACGTGTGGCGGGGCCATTTCCCTATGGTGATGGGCGCGATATCGCCCATCGCGACGAACCCATGTTCCCGAACTGAGCCCGCGGCCGCTGCCCCGGCACGCAGTGGCGGATCGGGAACGACTGGGGGCCGGGATGCCTTACCCAGTGGGCAGACGTCAGCGAGCGTGCGCGTTCTGCGCGCTGCGGGGTCAAGTTACGTCGTCTTGTTAGGCAGGCCCAGCCACCCTAAGATCGAGCCGCACCAGGGGGATGGCCAGCGAAACGGTGCACTACGGTGCGCTGCGGGCAGGGTGTATAGCCGGACCAAGATCGGGCCATCAGGTAGTTGGGCACTACTACGGGGAAATCATGCGCTATCTGCTGCTTGCAACGGGACTTGCACTCTCAAGCGTCACGCCACCTGTGCTCTCCAAGGGAAATCAAACGAAGCCGCCACTCAACCAGGCCGAGCTTAGGCAATGCGTGTCTCTGGACGATGATATGGAACGCCAGAGGAAGGCTTACAACGTCCAGGTGAGGGAGAGTAACGATCTCGTCAAACAACAAGGGCAGATCCGCGGTGAACTCGATCAGATGAAAATGGCCATCGAGGCCGGCGAAAGTTTTCGCATGGATGCTTACAACGCAAAGATCGAAGAGCACAACGAAATCGGCGAGCGACACGACGAGTACAAATTGCGGATGGCTGAAATATCAGAGACGCAGCGTCTGGCGGCAGAGCAATACAATCGCACGTGTGCAGGAAGGACATTCCTCAACGCCGACCTGCTCAAGATCAAACGGCCAAAGAAGTAGCACCCAACAGTTCGTTCAAGCGGAACCCGCTTCGCGGGTCGGTTTGACGCAGGGATAGCGGATGGTTTGCAGCGATAGGTTGGGGGGGCTTACGAGGCCCAATGCCGGGATGTCGTAAGTTGCGCGATGTTGAGCTCTAGTTCGCTCGGTCCAGCCCTTGGTCTTTTGACCCCCGCTATTGGTTGGCTTGTTAGCTGGGCTCCATCGACCTAGTATCGAAACTCCTCATCTGATAGGCAGTCATACGGTGTGCTGTGGAGGATTCGTTTATCCGGATCCAGGGGTCCGGTCAATAAGTGGTTAGGCCTCATGGAGAATTATCGATGCTTCCAGAAGAGTTGGTAGAGTCATTTAAGGCGAGCCTGTTTAGAGGTCACTACAACCTGCTGCTCGGTAGTGGTGCGTCGCTGGACAGCACAAACTCGAAGGGCGAGCCGCTTCTTTCAGCTAGCAATCTGACAAAGAAGCTCTGTGAAGTGAAAGGCGTATCCGCAACAACTTCTCTGTCACGTGTTTCTCTCCTGCTTTCACCAGACGAGATCACGACTCACCTCACTGAGCCCTATTTGAACTGTAGTCCTGGCGCTACGGCCTTCGCAGTTGCGCGTCATGTTTGGCGTTCCATATACACCTTCAATATTGATGATGTGCTTGAGAATGCGTACGGGTCGGCACAAGCAAGGCAGACCGCTGTGCCGCACAATTTTGACGAACAGTACGAGACGTCATCGAACCTCGGTACTGTTGGGGTTGTACATCTACATGGATTTGTCAGGAAGCCGGAAAGCGGATATGTGTTTTCCACTGCTGACTACGGGCGCGTCACAAGGGAGCTCAATCCATGGATGCACGTGCTCTCTGAGATACTTGAAACCGAGCCATTTGTCCTTGCTGGCACGAGTCTCAATGAACCTGACCTAGAGTACTACCTTCAAGGTAGAACGCCTTCTTCGCAAAGAAGCAATCGCGGGCCATCGCTGCTAATCGAACCATTTCCGGATGCTGTTACAAGAAAACTCTGCGACCTTCACGGCCTGACGCTTGTCAAGACAACGCTGCACGATTTTTTAATCTGGGTAGAGGAAGTGTTCGGGCCCTCCCCATCCCCCTCCGCATTGATAGTTCCGTCTCTGTCGCAAGTTTTTTCTCAATCCTTGCATCCTTCCGCGCAAGTGGAATTCTTCAGCTCTTTTGAGTTGGTGAAACAAGCTAGTGCAAATCCGGATGGAGAGATCTCGCCCTTCTTTTACGGTTCGGCACCAAGGTGGTCCGATTTCGAGTCAAACTTGGACCTCCCTGTTGATCTGGAAATTGAGCTAACGGCATCTTTAAAGAACTACTTAAACGACTTTCGGCCGAAGAAAGATTTCTTCCTTGTTCTGGGATCATCTGGGTCTGGAAAAACGACGCTAGTACGTCGATCAGCCTATTCGTTGGCAATGGATGGGCTGCTCATTTTCAATCTTTCCGGAAAAGCATCAATAGATCTTGAGAACACTAGGCAAGCATTGTCGGCTCTTACCAAGCCTGCCCTACTGCTCATAGATAGTTTTGCAGACCATGCTACGAGCATCTTGTCGGTAGTATTGGATCTGCCAAATAAAGTTCCGCTCGCGATTCTCGTGGCGGATAGAGACTACCGAGCGGATCACATTAGACGAGTGTTCGGAAGTATCAAACCGATCGAATTTCATGTGCCAAATTGGAATGCAATTCAGTATGCTGACCTTATTGAGAAGTATCGCCAATCCGGTCTAGTGGGCTCGAAAGATGCTCTTCGAAACCCCAGTAAGTTTGGAAGTATGCTCACTAACGATTCGGTTGCGGTGGCCGGCTGCAGGATATTGAATGACTTCAAGCCTCTTGAGCAGATAATTCGCTCAGTGTTGGATGATGCTAGCGCTGACGAGCAAAAGAGTTACGGGATTGCTGCGCTTTCGGAATATTGCTACTCAGGTGGAGTTTCCTATTCTGTTCTGAAGCGTGCCCATCGCAATGATGGCCTCAATGCTCAGCTACTTAGCGCGGTTGCCCTCCCTCTTGCATACTCATCGGACGGCGACTACGTATTGCCACTTAACCCGATACTTGGCGAAAGAATTCTGCAAGTACTTTCAAAAAGCAGACCGCAACTGCTGTCCACTATGTTTCAGCACTTGGCGCTCGCATTGGCTCCTTACGTGAATCGCCGCGCTATCGTGAGGCGGACTCCTGAGGCTAGGCTTTCTGGTCGCCTGTTTAGCGCGGAAGGTGTTGTAAAGCCTTTGCTTGGCGATCACTCTGAGAGCTTCTTTGTCGCGGTGAAGGATCGTTGGGAATGGAACTCGAGATACTGGGAGCAGAGAGCGCTGCTCTTGCAAGAAACCGATCTCCCGCAAGCAATTCAGTTCGCGCGTCATGCGGTTGCTATTGAAGACCACCCGTTCCCCAAAACAACGCTAGCTTCGCTTCTCACACGCGAGCTTGAGGGTGAAGGGGTGCCAACTGCTGAAAAGCTGGAGATGATTACAGGTCTTCTAGACGATGCTCTGAAAGGCGAGCAGCGTAGAGGTTGGCGACCTACCCCCCATCCTTACGCTGTTCTGTTCAGGGCAATTGAGATTAGTTTGCGCAAGGGCGTATCCCCATCTCACAGGAGTCGTGAGCGTGCACTCGGACATGCCGAGAAGTGCCGCCAGTTCTTTCCGCGAGACGATGCTCTTCTCGTGTCTGTGGATAGGGCGCTGGGACTGATGGCTGCGGCATAAAACTTCGATCAAGCTGAAGAAACTTCGTGGCGTCTTACGCGTACGCAGCTTTTAACGGGTACCTGGCCTAGCTGTCGTTGAATGTCGCCTACGGCTCGAGTCCACCCTGCGGAGTGCTCAGGCCCCACAAACGAAAAAACCCTGGAGGTCCAGGGTTTGATCTTGGTGCCGGAGGTGGGACTCGAACCCACACGCTTTTAAGGGCGGCGGATTTTGAGTCCGCTGCGTCTACCATTCCGCCACTCCGGCGCGGACGCGAAGTATAGCCGAGCAAGGCCTCCCGCTGACAGAGCGGGAGCGTGCAGGGCTCAATTGACCTGGTCGGTGCCCAACAGGCGCTCGCCGCGGCGCTGCCAGCCGCTGGTGCCTGCGTCTTCTTCCGGCGTGTAGATGCCGCAGCGGACCATCGTGCGCTGGTAGACATGCAGACTGACCGCCACCGCCTTGTCGCTGGGGTTGCGGATGGTGTGGTACTCGTGCGGCGGGATCAGGCTGCCGGCCGAACCCGTGCCGGCCTCGATCGTGCCGGCCGGGATGAAGCGGTAGCGCACCTCGTCGTGCTCGGCCAACTCGTACTGGGTGATTTCCAGCCGGCCGCGCCACACGCCTTCCACGCACCACATGCCCGAATGATCGTGGATCTTCGTGCCCTGGCCGGGGCCCCAGGTCATCGCGATGACGCTGTAACCGTGCTCCGGGCTGGTGTACAGCTCGCGGCGCGCGTAGTGGTCGGAGATCGGTTCCAGCACGCAGGCCGGCAGGCGCACGTCCTCGTCGCAGATCAGTTCGCACAGCGACTTGCGCAGCGCATCGGTGATGGCGCGGTCGTCACCCAGGGCAACGGCGGCATCCAGCGAGGCGACCAGTTTGTCGGCGCCGGGGAAATCGAGGGTCATGGCATGGCCCGGGTCAGGAAGTGGGGCCATTTTAGCCGCCCGGGCCGGGGAGGGCGTCGTGCGGTGCGGAAATGGTCTGCTTTTCCTGAAGCGGGGGGTCAGATCCCCGCCAGGAAGTCCCGCACCGCCGGCCCGAACCGGTCGTAGTCCACCAGGAAGGCGTCGTGGCCCTGGGGCGATTCCAGTGGCAGGAACTCCGCCTGCGCACCGCCGGCGGCCAGCCCGTCGGCGATCTGCTGCTGCTGTTGCAGCGGGAACAGGATGTCCGTGGTGGCGCCGATGGCCAGCGCCCGCTGCACCCGCAGCTTGGCCAGGCCCTTTTCCACGCCTCCGTCGGCGTACTCCGCCAGGTCGAACCAGTCCATCGACCGGCTCAGGTAGAGATAGCAGTTGGGATCGAAGCGGCGCACGAACCGGCGCGCATGGCCCTCCAGATAGCTCTCCACCTGGAACTCCAGGCCGAACGGCTCCTCGTCCGGACGGTCCGACTCCAGCCGCACGCGGCCGAAGCGGCCATCCCACTCCAGCGCCGAGCGGTAGGTGATCACGCCCAGCTTGCGCGCCATGCGCATGCCGGACTCCGGATAGGTGTCGTCGTCGTACTGGCCGTGGTTCCAGTGCGGATCCAGGCGGATCGCCTCGCGCTGCAGCGAGCGGATCGCGATGGAGAACGGCAGCGCCTGCGCACTGCCGGAAATGTTGATGTGCGTGCGCGCGGCGCCTGGATGCAGCAGCAGGTAGGCCAGCGCCGTCATGCCGCCCATCGAATTGCCGATGATGCAGGCCAACTGCTCGATGCCCAGCCCGCGCACCACGTCGAAGGCGGCATTCGCGCCGTCTTCCACCGACAGCTCGGGGAAGTCGAGACGGTACAGCGCGCCGGTATCCGGATTGATCGAGGCCGGCCCGGTGGAACCCTTGCAGCTGCCGAGCGAGTTCACACAAACCACGAACCACCGATCCGTGTCGATCGGCTTGCCCGGGCCCAGCATCGGCTCCCACCAACCTTCCTCCGGATTGCCGGGATTGCGGGCGGCATGCGCGTCGGGCGACAACCCGGTGACGATCAGCACCGCGTTGTCGCGGCGTTCGTTCAACGAACCCCAGGTTTCGTACGCCACCCGCGCCCCGTGCAGCTCGCCGCCACGCTTCATGCGGAACGGCGAGGGCAGGGGATGGAAACGGGTGCCGGGGGGGATGAATTCGGTCATCCGGGCAGTGTAGGCAATGCCGCCCGGCGATGCCATTTCACCGCTGCATCGCGGTGTTGCGTGCGCTTACGGCACCACGCGGTCGATCGTCAGCGTGTAGGCGGTGCCGGGCTTCACGTCGGCGGTGATGGCGGTGGCTTCCAGGTCGCCGGCGGTCGCGGTGGCGGCGCCGCCCTTGGAGATGCGCGCCACCAGTTGCACCTGCGGCAGCTGCGAGAGCTTCAGCGTCGGCATCGGGCTGTCGCCGTCGCTCAGCGCGACCGTCATCGGGAATACGGCCACCGGCAGGCGCTTGGCCGCGACCGGCATCGGCGGGCCGCCGACCTGGCGGGCGAACACGAACAGCGTATCGCCTGGCGCCAGTTTGTCCTTCAGGGCAGGTGCGAGGTCGACCGTCACCGTCAGCAGTGCAGGCGATGCGTCGACCGCAGGCGCCGCATCGGCGAGCGGCGGCAGGCCGGCTTCGGCGCGCGCTTCGTTGATCTGCGTGCGCAGCGTGGCGGCGGTGTTGGGATCCACCTGGGCCAGCAGCGGCTCCCAGGTCTTCGCGGCCTCGGCGGGCTTGCCTTCCTGGCGCTGGGCCAGGCCGACGAACCACGCGGCGCGCTGGTGCCCCGGATTGATCTGGCGCGCGCGGTCCAGCAGCGCCATCGCCTGCGCATCGAGCTTGCGGTCGGCGTTGTTGAACAGGCGGGCCTGCGCGGCTTCCACCAGCAGGTCGGCGTCGTCGGGCATCAACTGCACCGCGCGCTCGAACGCCTTCTGCGCATCGCCATAACGCTGCAGCGCCGCGTAGGACTTGCCGAGCAGGCGCCAGCCCTCGGGTTCGTTGGGCTTCTTCTTCAGTTCGGCTTCGAGCTGGCCGATGGCTTCCTCCAGCGTGGCGGGGCCGGGCGCGGTGGCCTGCGGTTCCAGCGCGGCGGGCGTGCCGACCACGCGGTACAGCGCGAAGGTGGCGATGCCGAGCGCGACCACGCCACCGATCACCAGGGGCTTGGCGGTGCGCCACAACGGCCACAGCACGGCCAGCAGCACGGCGATGGACAGCACGATGGCGAGGATCACGAAGGTGGTCATCACCACTCCTGGTCGGTGTCGTCGGTGGTCGGGGCCGGCTGCTTCGCGCGGCGCGCGACGATGCGCCCCACCCACACGCCGCCGGCGAGCAGCATCAACAGCGGACCGAACCAGAGGATGTAGGTGCCGGGGGCGACGTCGGGCTTGTACAGCACGAACTCGCCGTAGCGGTCGACCAGGAACTGCTTCACCTGCGCGTCGTCCTTGCCCTGGCGCATCAGGTCCAGCACTTCGCGGCGCAGGTCGTGGGCGATCTGCGCGTTGGAATCGGCCAGCGACTGGTTCTGGCACATCACGCAGCGCAGTTCGGCGGTGAGCGCGTGGAAGCGGGCTTCCTCGGCATCGTCGCGGAACTGCAGCGGCGTGGGGTCGCTGGCCTGGGCGAAGGCGGGCGCGGCGACGGCGACCAGCATGGCCAGCAGCAGTGCACGCAGCAGGAGGACGGGAGAGATGTTCATCGGCCGGCTTCGATCTTCTCCAGCGCGGGAATCAGCTGGTGGTCGATGATGGCCTGGTCGATGGCGCCGACGTGCTTCCAGCGGATCACGCCGTTGCCGTCGACGAGGAAGGTTTCCGGCGCGCCGTAGATGCCCCAATCGATCGCGGCGCGCCCTTCCACGTCGGCGATGACCATCATGTACGGGTTGCCGAATTGCTCGAGCCAGCGCAGCGCATCGGGGCGCTCGTCCTTGAGGTTGTAGCCGATGAAGCGCACGCGTTTGGTCAATGCGAACCGTGTGAGGATCGGATGTTCGACACGGCACTCCGGGCACCAGCTGCCCCATACGTTCATCACGTAGGGCTGGCCGGCGAGGTCGGCGTTGGTGACGCGCTTGGTGGGCTCGTGCAGCAGCGGCAGCGCGAACGCGGGCGCCGGCTTGCCGATCAGCGGCGAGGGCAACGCATCGCGGCCGGCACGGTCGGATTGCTTCACACCGTAGTACAGCAGGCCCATCAGGCCGACGAAGAACAAGCCGATGATGACCAGCGCGAAGGTCAGCGCGCCGCGCGAGCGCGGCGGCGACGGCGGGAGTTCGGAAGCGTTGTTCATGCGGGGCGCGCCTCGGATGTCTTGTGGTTCCGGAACCGGCGATCGGCGGCGGTGACGAAGCCGCCCAGCGCCATCAGGGCGGCGCCCAGCCAGATCCAGCGGACGAAGGGTTTGATGTGGACGCGCAGCGACCAGGCGCCGTCGCCGAGCGGCTCGCCGATGGCGACGTAGACATCGCCGAGCACGCCCGGGCGGATGCCGGCTTCGGTCATCACCTGGCCGCCGCTGGCGTACGCGCGCTTCTCGGGGTGCAGCAGCGTCACCGGCGTGCCGTTGCGCAGGACCTGCACGTGGCCGCGGTCGGACAGGTAGTTGGGGCCCTGGGTTTCATCGACGCCCTGGAAGTGGAAGCCCCAGCGGCCGACCTCGACGGTCTGGCCCGGCTTCACCGCCAGTTCGCGCTGCACGTTGAGCGCCTCCACCAGCAACGCACCGACGAGGAACACCGCGATGCCGGTGTGCGCGAGCGTCATGCCGAGCATTTCCGGGGTGAAGCGGCCATTGGCGCGCAGGCGCGACCAGATGAAGCGCACGGTGCCCAGGCCGACCCATGCCGCGCCGAGGATGCCGGCGGCCGCCTTGAGCTTGCCCTGCGGGGCGACGAAGTACGCGACCACGGCCAGCACGATGGCCAACAGCGCCCACGGCAGCAGCATCGCACCAAGGCGGGAAGCCTTGTCGCGCTGCCACTTGGTGAGCGGGCCGAACGGCACCAGCGCCACCAGCGGCGCCATCAGCACGATGAACAACAGGCTGAAGTAGGGCGGGCCGACCGAGATCTTGCCCAGGTCCAGCGCATCGGCGATCAGCGGGTACAGCGTGCCCAGCAGGATCATCGCGCAGGCGGCGGTCAGCAGCAGGTTGTTGGCCAGCAGCAGCGTCTCGCGCGAGTTGGCGGCGAAGTACGACTTCGCCGAAGCATCGTCATCGGCCAGCTGCGGCGCGCGCCACGCGTACAGCAGCAGCGAGCTGCCGATCACGATGCCGAGGAAGATCAGGATGAAGACGCCGCGACTCGGGTCTGCGGCGAACGCATGCACGCTGGTGATCACGCCCGAACGCACCAGGAACGTGCCCAGCAGCGACAGCGAGAACGCGGCGATGGCGAGCAGCAGCGTCCAGCCGCGGAAGGTGCCGCGCTTCTCGGTGGCCGCCTGCGAATGGATCAGCGCCGCGCCGACCAGCCACGGCATGAAGCTGGCGTTCTCGACCGGATCCCAGAACCACCAGCCGCCCCAGCCCAGCTCGTAGTACGCCCACCAGCTGCCCAGCGCGATGCCGAGGGTGAGGAAGCCCCAGGCGACGTTCGTCCACGGACGCGTCCAGCGCAGCCAGCGCGCATCCACGCGGCCATCGAGCAACGCGGCGATCGCGAACGCGAACGGCACCACGAAGCCCACGTAGCCCACGTACAGCAGCGGCGGATGAATGATCATCCCCGGGTCCTGCAGCAGCGGGTTGAGGTCGCGGCCTTCGCCCGGCGACGGCAGCAGGCGGATGAAGGGGTTGGAGGTAAAGATCAGGAAGGCGAGGAAGCCGACCGCGACCACGCCCATCACGCCAAGCACGCGCGCCATCACCACGTCCGGCAGTCCGCGCGAGAACAGCGCCACTGCGCCCGTCCAGATCGCCAGCACCAGCGCCCACAGCAGCAGCGAACCTTCGTGCGACCCCCACACGGCGGTGTAGCGGTAGACCATCGGCAGCAGCGAGTTGGAGTTGTCGGCGACGTACTTCACCGAAAAATCCTGCTGCACGAACGCGACGGTCAGCGCGATGAAGGCCAGCATCACCAGCCACAACTGCGCATAGGCGGCCGGGCGCGCGATGTCCATCCAGGCGGCCTTGCCGCGGTGCGCGCCGGCCAGTGGCAGCAGCGCCTGCAGCACGGCGGTGAGCAGCGCGAGGATCAGCGCGATTTGTCCGAGTTCAGGCAGCATGGTGAGTCCCGTGCTTCCCGCCGGATGCGGGAAGGAAATGGGCGACGGAGGCCCGGATCAATTCGCCGGCCCCGTCGGTGCGGCCTGCACGTCGTGCTTCTGGTGCGCCTTGCCCATCTTGTCGGCGACTTCCTTGGGCATGTAGGTCTCGTCGTGCTTGGCCAGCACGTCTTCGGCGACGAACACGCCGTCCTGCATCGTGCCGGTGGCGACCACGGCCTGGCCCTCGCGGAACAGGTCCGGGAGGATCTTCTCGTAGCGCACGGTGAGCTGCGCATCGCCGTCGGTGACGCGGAACTGCGACACCAGCGAACCGGTCTCGCGCTTGAACGAACCTTTCTCGACCATGCCGCCGAGGCGGAAGCGGGCGCGCTCGCTGGCATCGCCGCGCAGCACTTCGGCCGGGGTGTAGAGGTAGGCCACGTTGCGCTGCAGGGCCATCGCGATCAGCGCGGTGGCGGCACCGGCGACCAGCAGGGCCAGCAGCACGAACAACAGGCGGCGGCGACGGACGGGATTCATGCGGTCAGCGTTCCAGGTCGGCGGGGGCGGCGTTGCGACGGGTCTCGCGCGATGCGCGCAGGCGGGCGGCGCGCAGTTCGCGGCGCACCTGCAGGCGCGGCGCGAGGAAATCCCACGCCAGCACGAGGGCGAACACGGCGTAGGCGCCGATGACGTATTCGAGGTAGGTCACGGCGTGGCTCCCTTGGTGGCGGCGAGCTTGGCGACCCAGTCCTTGCCGGCTTCGCGACGCAGGTTGTCCGCGCGGGCGCGCGCCAGCAGCGAGCCGGCGAACCAGAACTTGGTCGCCACCACCATCAGCACCAGCGGCAGCACCATGCTGCTGTCCATGCTGGACTCGCCGAACACGCGGATGGTCTGGCCCTGGTGCAGCGAGTTCCACCACACCACGGAGTAGCGGATCACCGGCAGGATCGCCACGCCGACGATGGCCAGCAGGCCGGCGGCGCGCGCGGCGTTGCGGCGGTCATCGATGGCGCCGTACAGGCCCATCACGCCGAGGTAGAGGAACAGCAGGATGAGTTCGGTGGTCAGGCGCGGGTCCCAGTCCCACCACGTGCCCCACATCGGCTTGCCCCAGATGCTGCCGGTGGCCAGGGTGATGATGGTGAACGCCGCGCCGGTGGGCGCGCACGCCATCGCGAGGATCTCGCACAGCTTGATCCGCCAGATCAGCGCGATGGCCGCGTAGAACGCCATCAGGCCGAACACGAACATGCTCATCCACGCGCTCGGCACGTGGATGTAGAGGATGCGGAAGCTGTCGCCCTGCTGGTAGTCGGCCGGGGCCACGAACAGCGCCTGCCACAGGCCCACGCCCAGCAGCACGATGGCGGCGAGGTAGCACCACGGCGTCCAGCGCGCCGCGAAGCGGTCGAAGTAGGGCGGCGAGCCGAGTTGGTGGAACCAGCGGACGAGTGGATTCATGCGCAGCGTCGGTCTTCAGGTCAGGGCGATGCGGATCGCCGCGGCGGCGGCCAGCGGGGCGAGCAGCAACGACAGCAGCAGGCCGGCGGCCAGCCAGAGGAGGGCGCCGGAGGCATCCAGGCCTTGCGCGTTGGCGGCCACGGCGCCCGCGCCGAACACCAGCACCGGCACGTACAGCGGCAGCGCCAGCAGGGCCACAAGGATACCAGAGCGTCTCATGCCGACCGTCAGGGCGGCGACCACCGCACCCAGCAGGCTCAGCAGCGGCGTGCCCAGCGCGAGCGTGGCGAGCAGCATCGGCAGGTCGCTGCGCGGCAGGTGCAGCATCTCGCCCAGCAGTGGCGCGGCGAGCACCAGCGGCAGGGCGGTGGTGGCCCAGTGGGTCAACACGCGCACCAGCACCAGCCAGGCCAGCGGCACGGGGGCGAGGATCCATTGTTCGAGCGAACCGTCCTCGGCATCGCCGCGGAACAGCGTGTCCAGCGACAGCAGCCCGGCCAGCAGCACCGCGACCCACAGCACGGCGGGCGCGACCTTCGACAGCGCCTGCGGCGAGGTGCCGAGGCCGAGGGCGAACAGTACGACGACCAACAGCGCGAACAGCGCCGGCTGCAGCGCATCGCCACGGCGGCGCCACAGCAACTGCACGTCGCGCACGATCAGCGCACGGGCGGTCTGGAAGAGCGAAGGCGCCGCGTTCATGCAGGGCGCTCCAGCAGCAGCATGCGGGTCTGCACCGGCGGGGCGGCATACGCGCCATGCGTGGTGACCAGCGCGGCACCGCCATCGCGCAGGTGCGCGGAGATCATCCGGTTGACCAAGGTGATGCCGTCCAGGTCGAGGTTGGCGTAGGGCTCGTCCAGCAGCCACAGTGGCGAGGGCGACAGCCACAGGCGGGCCAGCGAGAGACGCTTCTTCTGGCCGGCGGAGAGCTGCCGCGCCAGGGCGTCCTCGTAGCCGGCCAGCCCGACCATGGCCAGCGCATTACCCGGCATCTGGCGTGCGCGCCGCCCGTGCAGGCCGCAGAGGAAGTTGAGGTTCTCCAGCGCGCTCAGATCGCCTTTCAGCGCCGGCAGGTGGCCCAGATAGGCCATGGCGTGGGCGCGGCGTGCGGGGCCAGCGGGATGGCCATCGATGTCGATATGGCCCGCATCCGCGCGGAGCAGGCCGGCCAGCACGCGCAGCAGGGTGGTCTTGCCGACGCCGTTGCCGCCTTGCACCAGCAGGGCCTCGCCCGCATCCACGGCGAAATCCAGCGGCCCGAACACCGGTTCGTCGTTGCGCGAGAACGCCAGGCCCTGGGCGGACAGCAACGGCGGATGGGAAGGAGCGGCGTCGGTCATCGGATCGGGCGTTCCCGGGCGGGAGGCTGGGGTGTCCTGGGGCTCAGCCGCCCATTCTAAACGGTGTCACCCGTCAGGCCGCCTGCGACATACGGTCGCGCCCCGCGAGGCCCCGTCCTAGCCCACCCAATCCGTGTGCGGGTCGCCATCGGCGCTGGCCGGGCGCGGCCACATCATCCGCAGGCGGACCGGCTCGCCCGCGCTCCAGCAGAGGGTGCCGCCCTGGCCGAATTCCCGTGCCAGCGCGTCGGCCTGGGCCAGCGTGGCATCCAGCACCAGGCAGCCGTACTCGACCATCCCACCGCGGTTGTCGCAGCCCAGCGCCGGGTGCAGCACCAGCCCCAGCGCCTGCACGCGCGCTTCCAGCCGAGCCTGCGCGGCGTCGTTGTCCGCGCGCAACGCCTCGCCGGGCGGTGGATTCCACGCGGTGATGAACAGATAGCGGTCCGCCATGACCTGGCGTTCGACCTCGGGGGCGGACAGGCCCGTGCAGAACAGCCATTCCTTGCGGCCGATGGTGACGAAGTAGTGCGCCGCGGCCCAGGCGATCGCCAGCCGCGCGCGCTCGGCGTCGGAGACTTCCCCGTTCGCGGCGCCGTCGGCAGGAACGCTGTGTTCGGCCATGGCCGCATCATCGCGCGTAACGTCGAGCGCGTACACTCCGTGCTCCCCCTCCGCCGAGTACCTGAACCGGGATGTTCCAGCCGCAGACCAAGCTGCCCAAGGTGGGCACCACCATCTTCACCGTGATGTCGCAGCTCGCCGCCGAGCACGGCGCGGTCAACCTGGGGCAGGGCTTCCCGGATTTCGCGGTGCCGCAGCGGCTGGTGGACGAACTGGACGCCGCCATGCGCGCCGGCCACAACCAGTACGCGCCGATGACGGGCGTGGCGCCGCTGCGCCAGGCCATCGCCGAGAAGGTGCTGCGCTGCTACGGCCGCGAGGTGAACCCCGACACCGAGATCACCGTGACCAGCGGTGCGACCGAAGCGCTGTTCAATGCCATCCACGCGGTGGTGCGCCCGGGCGAAGAAGTCATCGTGCTGGACCCGGCCTACGACAGCTACGAACCGGCGATCGACCTGGCCGGTGCGCGCGCCGTGCACGTGCCGCTGGACCCGCAGACCTTCGCGGTGGACTGGGACCGCGTGCGCGCCGCGATCACCCCGCGCACCCGCCTGCTGATCGTCAACAGCCCGCACAACCCGTCCGGCGCGATGTTCGACGAAACGGACATCCGCGCGCTGGCCGCGCTGCTGGAAGGCACCGGCATCTACCTGATTTCCGACGAGGTCTACGAGCACATCGTGTTCGATGGCCGCCGCCATGAATCGATCCTGCGGTATCCCGAGCTGGCCGCGCGCGCCTTCGTCGTCTCCAGCTTCGGCAAGACCTACCACTGCACCGGCTGGAAGATCGGCTACGCCATCGCGCCGCCGGCGTTGAGCGCGGAGTTCCGCAAGGTCCACCAGTACAACGTGTTCTGCACGTTCGCGCCGGCGCAGCACGCCTTCGCCGCGATGATCCGGCAGGAACCGGAGCACTACGAGCAACTGGGCGCTTTCTACCAGGAGAAGCGCGACCGCTTCCGCGAGCAGCTGCTCGGCACGAAGTTCGTGCCGCTGACGGTGCCGGGCGGCTATTTCCAATTGGTCGATTATTCGGCGGTCAGCGACCTGCCGGATGCCGAGTTCGTGAAGTGGTTGACCGTCGAGCATGGCGTCACCGCGATCCCGCTGTCCCCGTTCTACGAAACGCCGCCGGCCGGCCAGCGCCTGGCGCGCCTGTGCTTCGCCAAGAACGAGGCGACGCTGGATGCGGCGATCGCGCGGTTGAAGAACTTGTAGGCCTCTCCCTGCGGAGGCTCAAGGAGGAGGCTCTATGGACGTGTTCTGGACATTGGTTCGATGGGTCGGCATCGCGCTCGGGATGCTGGTCGCCGTCCATGGCGTGATCGGACTGGCCGCCACCCTATGGTGGCCGCGGCTGCTCAAGCGGCGACTGTTCAACGAGCGCGTGATCGGGCGAGGACCCTGGGCGCGGGAACGTCTACTGTTCTTTTTCGCGTGGGGCATCTCGTGGGGCACCTATCTGGTGCTCAGTCTGGGGGAGCTGGCGTCGCATGGAATGCGGATGACGTTGATCGTCGTCAGCACCGTGCTGGTCTACTTCGCCTTCATCCGAAAGTACACTTGAGCGCATTCATTCAACGATGGCGGTAGTCGCATGCAGGATCTCCGGATTTCCCTCGTCCAGGGCGAGACCCGCTGGCACGATCCGGCGGGCAACCGCGACTACTACGGGGCGTTGATCGCGCCGCTCGCGGGGCAGACCGATCTGGTCGTCCTGCCGGAGACGTTCACCAGCGGCTTCAGCAACGAGGCCATCGACCAGGCCGAAGGCATGGACGGTGCCACGGTGGCGTGGATCCGCGAGCAGGCGGCGACGCTCAATGCGGCGATCACCGGCAGTGTGCAATTGCGCACGGCGGAGGGCGTATTCAACCGTCTGCTGTTCGCCACGCCGGATGGCGACTTGCAGCACTACGACAAGCGCCATCTGTTCCGCTACGCCAACGAGCACATGCGGTATGCCGCGGGCAGCGAGCGGTTGACGCTCGAATGGAAGGGCTGGCGGATCAATCCACTGGTCTGCTACGACCTGCGCTTCCCGGTGTTCGCGCGCAACCGGTACGACGTGGAGCGGCCGGGACAGCTGGATTTCGATCTGCAGTTGTTCGTCGCGAACTGGCCGGCACCGCGGGCGTATGCGTGGAAGACGTTGTTGCGGGCGCGGGCGATCGAGAACCTGTGCTACGTGGCGGCGGTCAATCGTGCGGGCACGGATGGCAATGGGCACGCGTACAGCGGCGACAGTGCGGTGATCGATTTCCTGGGGCAGCCGGTGGTGGAGTTGCCGGCGGGCGAGGGGGTGGCGACGTCGACGATCTCGGCGGCGGCGCTGGCGGCGCATCGGGAGAAGTTCCCGGCGATGCTGGATGCGGATCGGTTCGAGTTGCGCTGAGCTGCTACGGCAGGTTTTCAGGGCCTGCGGCGTCGCGTTGGTCGGCAAGTACACATGGTGCCGCTGGCCGCGGCGGCCTTACTTTCTTTGCTTGTGCAAAGAAAGTAAGCAAAGAAAGCACACCCCGGCGGTCCGCCCACCGCTGCGCGGCGGGTGCGCAGTCACGACGGGAATTTTCGGCCGGGGCATCCTGCCCTGGCCGAAAACGGCGCACGTCCTGTGCGCCGCCCCTTCGGGGTTTGACCCGCCGTGCCTGCCGGACCTCAGGGGCCCCGAGAGCCGCGACTGAAGGATCGACGCGCGCTTTGCCTTTGCTCCGGTTTTCTAGCCCCCATGAGGCACGGCGAGTGAGCCGGGTAAAACCCGCAGGGCGCCGCCCCGGATGGGCGGCGTTTTCGTATGGCACATGGATGTGCCTTACGAAAATTCCCGGATCGCTCGCGAACCCGGAGCGAAGCGCAGGGCGTGCCGCCTGGGGTGTGTTTCTTTGATTCTTTCTTTGCACAAGCAAAGAAAGAATGCCTCCGCGGCGAGCGGCGCCATGACCAGTCTCCATGGGTTCAACCGCAAGAGGCGTGAACGCGATGCGTTCAAGCATTTCTGTGCACATCACGCTCATGACAGCTGCGACGCCGCCGCCGACGGATGCCGCGTGATCAACCTGCCTTCTGCGGCAGGATCTGGCACACCGCCTGGCACATCGCCAACACCCGGCCCGCGTCGTCGCGGACCTCCCCGGCGAGGAACAACTGATTGCGCGTGCGTTCGACCAACCGCGCATGGCAGGTGATGTGCGGCATCTCCTGCGTCACCGGGCGCAGGTACTGCGTATTGAGCGACGTTGTCACGCTGGGTGGGGCGATCAGGTACGAGAACGGGCCCAGCGTGTTGTCCAACGCCGCGACGATGAAACCGCCCTGCATGTGCCCGATCGGGTTCTGGTAGCGCGGCAGCACCGGGAAACGCATCGCCAGCGACTGGCCCTCCACGTACTCCACCGGCTCGCCCTGCATGTCGACCAGGCAGGGCGGCGGAATCTGCAACGGCATGCCCGCTGGCAACCGCGCACGCAGCAAGGCGTTGATGTCGGCGGCATCGGTCATGGCGTGAAACTCAGTTCGAAAGACGTGTAGAACGGAGCGCGGGGCGGTGCGGTCAACGTCTTGCGGTTGATCTGCTTCTGCACGCAGATCGCCAGCGGCGTTGCGCCATCGCGCCAGGTGCGGCGGACGGCGCCGCCGGCATCCAGCTCGGCCACGATCACGAACGGCGCCGTGTCGGCATTGGGCGTTGCGCATTCGGCGATCGCATCGCCGAGTACGCCCGATTGCGCATCGCGCATCGCCTGCGACGTGGCCGCCGGCAATGAGGCCTCATCGGCGTCGGCGCGCTGCTTGGCTTGCGTGTAGTCGGTGGGCGACTGCGCGTGCGCGGCGGTGGCCGCCGCCATGGCAAGGACGAACAGTGCCGTCGTGCGAATCAGAGGGCGCATGATCACGGCGCCTTCGGCGGTTCGATCCGCAGCAGCTTGCCGTCTTCTTCGTCGGTGACCACGTAGACGTTGCCATCGGGGCCGACGCGCACATCGCGCACGCGCTCGCCGATCTCGTTGAGCAGGCGCTCCTCGCCCAGCACCGTGTCGCCCTGCAGGGTCAGGCGGATCAGGTTGCGCTCGGCCAGCGAACCGAGGAACACGCTGTCGTTCCACGGACTGTCCGGCTGGCCCGTATAGAACGCCATGCCGGACACGCCCGGCGACTTCTCCCACAGGTGGAAAGGCTGTTCCATGCCGTCCTTCGCCTTGCCTTCCGCCTCGGGAATCGGCTGGCCGGAGTAATTGATGCCGTAGGTGATGATCGGCCAGCCGTAATTCTTGCCGGCCTCGGGCAGGTTGATCTCGTCGCCGCCTCGCGGGCCGTGCTCGCTCTGCCAGAGCTTGCCGGTGCGCGGGTCCAGCGCCATGCCTTGCATGTTGCGGTGGCCGTAGCTGAAGATTTCCGGGCGTGCGCCGGTCTTGCCGACGAAGGGATTGTCCTGCGGCACGCTGCCATCCAGGTTCAGGCGCACGAGCTTGCCCTGCAGCTTGTCCAGTTCCTGCGACATCGCGCGCTTGTTGCGCTCGCCCTGGCTGATGAAGAGATGGCCCTGGCCGTCGAACACGAGGCGCGAGCCGAAATGATTCGGGCCGTCGACCTTCGGCTCCTGGCGATAGATCACCTTGACGTCGGTGAGCGCATCGCCGGCCAGCGTGCCGTAGGCGACCGCCGTGCCGGCGGTGCCGTTGTCGCCGGGTTCGGCGTAACTCAGATAGATGCGCTGTGTGCTGGCGAAATCCGGGGCCAGCACGACGTCGAGCAGGCCGCCCTGGCCGGTGGCGAATACCTTCGGCACGCCCGTGATCGGGGCGGATACCGCGCCGTCGGTACCGACGCGACGCAGCGCGCCGCTGCGCTCGGTGACCAGCATGCCGCCGTCCGGCAGGAAAGCCAGCGACCACGGATGGGCCAACCCGCTTGCCACCTGGGTGACGCGGATCTGGCCCTTGGCGCTGGTCAGCGTCTGCGCGGGCTGGCTGGCGGGCGCGGCTTGTGCCGCCGCCGGTGCCTGGCCTTCGGCGTCGCTCTTGGCGGAGGAGTTGCACGCGGCCAGCGGCAGCGCGAGGAGCAGGGCGGTGGCGAGTCGGTGGGGAACGTGGCGCAACGTCGTGTCTCCTGTGGGGAAGGTCAGCGGTAGCCGGCGGCCTGCAGTTCGAACAGTTCCGCATAGCGGCCGCCCTGGGCCATGAGGTGCTCATGCGTGCCGCTGGCTTCCAGCCGGCCTTCATTGAGCACCAGGATGCGATCGGCCATGCGGACGCTGGAAAAACGGTGCGAGATCAGCACGGCGGTCCGATTGTCCGACAATTCCTTGAAGCGTTGGAAGACCTCGAACTCCGATCGCGCATCGAGGGCCGCCGTCGGTTCATCCAGGATCATCACTTGCGCATCGCGCATGTAGGCCCGCGCGATGGCGATCTTCTGCCACTGGCCGCCGGAAAGATCCACGCTGTCCTTGAAGCGGCGGCCCACCAGCTGGTCGTAACCGCGCGGCAGGCCCTCGATCACCTCGTCGGCCATCGCGCGCGCGGCGGCGGCGCGCACGCGCGCCTGGTCGTGCATGGCCTCGATGCGGCCGACGCCGATGTTCTCGCCCGCGGTCAGGTGGTAGCGCACGAAATCCTGGAAGATCACGCCGGTGTTGGCGCGCAGGTCGTCGAGGTCGTACTCGCGCAGGTCCCGTCCATCGAGCAGGATGCGGCCCTCATCCGGGTCGTAGAGGCGCGCGAGCAGCTTCACCAGCGTGGTCTTGCCGGCGCCGTTCTCGCCCACCAGCGCCAGCACCTCGCCGGCGTGCAGTTCGAAATCCAGGTGCCGCACGGCCCAGCGCTCGGCATCGGGATAGCGGAAGCCGACGTTCTCGAACACGAAGCCGCGGGTGATCGGCCGAGGCACCGGGACGGGATCCGCGGGCGAGGCGATCTCGGGTTCGATCTCGAAGAACGAGAACAGATCGTCCAGATAGAGCGCCTGTCCGGCCACCTGCGAGAAGCCGATCAGCAGGCCTTCGAGCAGCTGGCGCAGGCGCAGGAAGCTGCCGGCGAGGAAGGTCAGGTCGCCGATGCTGAAATCGCCGCGCACCGTGCGCCACGCGATGTAGCCGTAGGCCACGTAATAGCCCAGCGTGCCGAGGCCCGCCAGCAGGGCACCCCAGAGCGCGCGGCGGCGCGCCAGCGCGCGGTTGGCGGCGAAGAACTTCTCGGCGAGCGCGCGGTAGCGGTCGATCAGGAACCGGTGGAGGTTGAAGATCTTCACCTCCTTCGCCGTTTCCACGCTGGCGCCCATCTGGCGCAGGTATTCCAGCTGGCGACGCTCGGGCGTCCACTGGAAGTTGAGCGAATAGCCCAGCGCGTTGAAGTGCGCCTCACCCACGAAGGCCGGCACCAGCGCCAGCGCCAGCAATGCGATCAGCCATGGCGCGTACACCAGCAGGCCGGCGGCGAAACTCGCGACGGTGATGGCGTCCTGCACCTGGCCGAACAGCTGGCTCATCAGGTTCATCCGCCCCATGGTCTGCCGGCGCGCGCGGTCCAGCTTGTCCTGCAGGTCGGGGTCCTCGAAGTCCTCCAGGTCGAGCTGCGCCGCGTGCTCCATCAGGCGGATGCTGGTGGCATTGGTGAACAGTTCCGACAGCAGCGCATCGGCGTAGCTCACCAGTCGGCCCAACAGGTCCGAGACGATGGCGAGCGCAAATTCCAGCGCGAGCAATCCCAGCAGCGTGTCGAGCTGGCCGCTGCGCCATGCGTCGCCCAGCGTATCGAACCCCAGGCCCAGCCCGACCAGGCGGATCGCTTCGTCGATGATCAGCTTGCCGATGTACAGCGTGGCCACCGGCATCAACGCGCGCACGACGCGCAGACCGAGGCTGGCGAGGGTCAGCGTGCGGCTGGTCTGCCAGATCTGGCGCAGGAAAGGCGCCAGGTTGCGCATCGCATCGAAGCGTTCGCGCAGGTTGGGTCCGGTGGCTCGGGCGTTGCGCGATGGCGGCATCAGGGGGGCGCTGGCCGGCGGCGATGCCGCGATGCGGGTAATCTAGCCCAACTCACAGGGGGTCGAGATGAAGAAGCTCGTCGTGATGGCGTGCCTGCTGTTGGCAGGCGCGCAGGCGGTTGCCACGGAAAAGGTGTCGTTCCAGGCCAAGCAGGTGGCGCAACAGCAGGGGCGTGCGCGCGTCGTGGTGCTGATGGATGACGTCGGGGCGGGTGCGGCGGGGACGCCGCGCAACCTGACCATCGCGAAGGAACAGCGCTTGCGCCGCCAGGGCGATGCGGTGCTCGGCACGTTGCCGGCCGCCGGATACCGGCTGCATCGGCGCTTCGCGCGCGTGCCCGCGCTGGTGATCGAGGCCGACGCCGATGTCCTGCGCCGACTCGAACGCAATGTGTGGGTGCGCAAGGTGGACGTGGACCGGGGAGGCACTGGCGGCGCCGTCGCGGCGGACGAAAGTTCCGTGCTCAACCGGGTGGACCTGCTGCAGGGCGTGGGACTCGATGGCACCGGCATCAAGGTCGCGGTCGTCGATACCGGCGTGGATACCGATCACCCGGATCTGGCGCCGCGCGTGGTGGCCCAGCAATGCTTCTGCTCGCGGCTTTCCGGCAGCGGTGGTTGTTGTCCGAACGGGCAGGCCACGCAGTCGGGTGCAGGCGCTGCGGAAGACGATCATGGCCACGGCACCAACGTCAGCGGCATCATGGTCGGCGCCGGCAATGTGGCGCCGCGGGGCGCGCTGCCGGCCGCGCAGTTGGTCGCCATCAAGGTGATGGATGGCGGCAACGGCTTCTGCTGCACGTCGGACGTGGTCGCCGCGCTGGACTGGATCGCGACCCAACATCCCGACACCACCGTGGTCAACCTCAGCCTGGGCACCTGGGACTTGTTCGCAGGCGCCTGCGATGCGTCGGCGTCCTACCTCAGCGCGTTGAAGAGCGCCGTCGATACCTTGAATGCGCAAGGCACCGTGGTGGTGGCGTCCAGCGGCAACCAGGGCGATCTGCAACGGATGGCCGCGCCGGCCTGCTTGAGCAATGTGCTCGGTGTGGCGGCGACCTGGGACATGACGGCGGGATCGACCACCTTCCTCGGTTGCACGGAGGCTTCGCGATCACCGCGGCAGCCGACTTGCTTCAGCAATCGCAGCACGACGACGGCGTTGTTCGCCGCGGGTGCATTCGTCCAGTCGGCCGGTTTGAACGGTGGCCTCTCGTCCTATGGCGGCACCTCGCAGGCCGCACCGATGGTGGCCGCCTGCGCGGCGGCTCTGCACCAGGCGGCGCCATTGGCCACGCCGTATCAACGCATGGCGGTCATGCAGCTTTCGCCGTTGCGACTGAACGACGCCGCTTCGGGAGGGCAGTATCCGTTCCTGGATTGCCTGGATGCGGCGAAAATCCTTGATCCCGCGCGATTCCTCGTCCGCATGAACGGCTCGCAGCCGCTCATTCCTTCGCGTCCCGCGCCTACGTCGCCTGCTGCCGCGATTCCGGTACTGCGCGCACCGGGCGAAGGGCGTGCGCCCGCGCGCCCCGGCCGTGCCCGCGTACTCGAGCGCTGACGCTCGCGTCAGCGCATCGCCAGCGCAACCGCCAGCGGCTGCACGGACACCGCCTGGCCGGGCTCGACGCGTTCACCGCCGCGCACGATCAGGCGGTCGCCAGCGCGCACGTCGCCGCTGACTTCGACCAGGTCGTCCACGGCCGCGCCGGTCTTCACTGCCAGGCGTTCTGCCTTGCCGGCAGCGTCCACGCGCAGGACGAAGTCGCCTTCGCGGCGCAGGATGACCGCATCGCGCGGGACGGCGACCACGCTGCGGGTTTCCGCACTGGGCAGACCGACGTCCACCGCGGTACCCACCGGGACCTTCAGGTCCCGCACGGCGATCCGCAATTCGAGCTGGCGCGAGGCTTCATCGCCGACCGGGACCAGTGCACTCACCGGATAGTCGCGTTCGGCGCCGCTGCTGCGCACGCGCACCAGGGTGCCGCGTTCCAGGTGGCGGGCCAGGTCGACCGGGGCGCGCACGCGTACTTCCGGCGCTGCGGTGTCCACCAGTCGTGCCACGGATGCACCGGTCACCAGGTACTCGCCGCGCTGGGTATGCCGCTCGGCGACGATGCCGTCGAACGGCGCACGCACCACCATCTGCGAGCGCTGGTAGCGGAGCTGCGCGAGCTGGGCCTGCACGCGTGCACGGTCCTGCGCCAGCACGTCGCGGTCGGCGCGCAGTTGTTCGTATTGCGCGCGCGCGATGTTCTGTTGCGCGGCGAGCTGGGCGTACCGCTGCTCCTGCCGCGCGGCGAGATCGAGCTGGGCCTGGATGCGGGCGAGGTCGGCTTCGCTCTCGCGCTCGCGCAGGCGCAGTGCGGTGTCGTCCAGCACCGCCAGCGCCTGACCGGCGCGCACGCGCTGTCCGACCTCGGCGACCTGCAGCACACGACCTTCCAACTCGCTCGCCACCCGTGCGTCCTGCCGGCTGATGATGCTGCCGGGCGACCAGTGGCGCGGCGCGAAATCAGTGCGAACCGCCGGCGCGACACTGACGATGGCGGGCGGCGCATCCGCCGCGGCAGGAGGGGCGCTGGCATCGGCGTCCAGCCGGAGCAGGGGGAGGGCGAGGACGCCGGCCAGCGCGAGGGCGATGAGGGATTTGTGCAAGGTACGCATGTCGTTCTCCGGAGCAGGGGATCAGGAAACGGGATGGGGGAGCGGCAGGTCTTCGGCGATGGCACGTGGCGCGGTGCGGCCGGCCAGGCGCAGCAGCGCAGGCACGAGCACCACGGTGAACAGCAGGCTGAGCGCGACGCCACCGACCGACACCGCGGCCAGTCCGCGATAGATGACCGCGCCGGGCCCGGGATTGATCGCCATCGGCAGCGCGCCGAGCACGCCGGTTAGGGCGGCGATCAGGATCGGGCGCAGGCGTTGTTCGAGCGCTTGCTTGAGCGCGTCGTCCAGTGATGCGCCGTCGGCCTGCGCTTCACGCGTCTGGGCGACCAGCAGGATGGCGTTGTTGATCACCATGCCCAGCAGCATGATGAAACCGATCATCGACAGCAGGTCCAACGTCTGGCCGGCGACCAGGTCGAGGACGCGCAGGCCGGCGACGCCACCCAGCACGGCCATCGGCAGCGTGGCCATGACGAAGGCGCTGTCGCGCAGCGAGCGGAACATCGCGGCCATCAGCATGAAGAGCACGACCAGCGCCATCGCGAAGTTGATGCCCATGCTGCGCACCACCTCGCCGAGGCGGTCAGCGCTGCCGGAGATGCGGATGGCCGCATCCGGCGGCAGGCTGTCGCGCAGGGTCGGCACGATCTCCTCGTTGACGATGTCCAGCGCTTCTTCCAGCGACATCGCCGCGGGAGGATCGACGGTAAGCGTGACCGTGCGACGGCGATCGATGCGGCGCAGCTGGTTCGGCGCGAGCACCGTGTCCACCTGCGCCAGGTCGGCCAGGCTCAGCACACCGCCCTGCGGCGTGGCCAGCGGGGCATCGCCCAGGCGCGCGATGTCGTCCTCGCCGTTGCTGCGCAGGATGATCGCCAGGCGGCGGTCGCCATCGAAATGCTCGCCCAGCCATTGGCCGTCGCCCAGCGTGCGTACCACCGTGCCCAGCTCCGGGCGCCGCCAGCCGACTTCGGCCAGGCGCCGGTCGTCGGGATTGACGCGCAGCTCCGGGGTGCCGCCGTCGGCATTCGGCCAGGCCTGCACGTTGGCGCCGGCGAAACGCTCGGACAATGCTTTTCTTCCCGCCTCCGCCGCATGCGCCAGCGCATCGCCGTCGCTGTGCTGCAGGTGGATGGCGATGGCGCGCGCCGAGCCACCGAAACTGCCGAACAACTCGCCTTCGCTGGCGAAAGCGCGCGTATCGGGGAAGCCGACCACGATCTCGTCGCGCACGATGCGCTCGAGTTCGCCGATGTCGTCCGGATCGACCACGCGCGCACCCAGCGTGCCGCCGCCCGGCCACAGGTTGAGGTACCAGTTGCTGAGCTGCGGCCCCTTCTCGCCCTCCATGTACGGGCGCATGCGCTCCAGCAATGCGGGGGCGATCTCGCGGTTCACGCGTTCGGGGCTCATCCCCGGCGGGAAGTTGAAGAACGCGTCCACCGCGGCGCGCTTCACCGGCGGCAGGTAGTCGATCTGCGGCATCAGCACTACCGCCAGCAGGGCGGGTGCGAGCACCAGGCCGCCGACCCAGGCGAGCTGGCGCGGCCGGCCTTCGGTGGTCTTCAAGGCCCAGTCGCTGAGCCGCGACCAGAAGCGATGCTGGTTTTCCTCGCCAGGCCGCGTGCGCAGCCAACTGCCGGCCGCGGCGGGCAGCACCGTGACGGCGATCAGCAGCGATATGCCCACCGCGATGGAAATGGTCAGCGCCAGGTCGGCGAAGAGCTGGCCTTCGACGTCGTCCATGAAGATGACCGGCAGGAACACCGCGACCGTCGTCAGCGTGGACGCGACCAACGCGCCGCCGACCTGACGCGTGCCTTCCAGCGCCGCATGCGTGGCCGACAGGCCTTGCTCGCGCAGGCGCACGATGTTCTCCGCAACCACGACGGCGGCGTCCATCACCATGCCCACGGCGAAGGCCAGGCCGGCCAGCGAGATGACGTTGAGGCTGCGCCCGGTCAGCTGCAGCACGATGAAGGTGGCGAGCAGTGAAATGGGAATCGCACACGCGATCAGTGCGGTGGCGCGCACATCGCGCAGGAACCACCACAGGCAGCCCACGGCGAGCAGCACGCCTGCGGTCAGGCTGCCCGACAGCAGGCCGAGCGCACGGTTGATGAAGACCGACGCGTCGAAGCTCTGGGCGATGTCCAGGCCCAGGGGCTTGAGTTCCTGCTCGCGCACGTCGGCGACGACCTGCTTCACGTCGTCCAGTGTGTCGAGCACGTTGGCGCCGCTCTCGCGCAGGATGCGCAAACCGATCGCTGGATTGCCGTTCTGGTAGGCGAAGAAGCGTTGCTCGGGGCGCTTGACCTCCACCGTGGCGACATCGGCGAGCCGTACCGGCCGGCCATCGCGCCAGGCGAGGATCAGGTTGCCCAGCGCCTCGGGCGAATAGCGTCCGGCGAAGCGCAACACGTATTCACGGCGACCGGCTTCCACTACGCCGCCGGAGACATCGGTGGCGCGCGCGGCGACGGCAGCCACATCGGGAATCTGGATGCCGAGCGCCGCGGCCCGCGACAGGTCCAGGGTGATGGTCAGCTCTTCTTCCGCACCGCCATTGATCTCCACGCCGGCAACGCCATCGACGGACGTCAGACGCGGCACGATCCGGTCCTCGATGAGCTGGCGATAGTCGAGGATGTCGCCGCGCGTGCCGGGCAACTTCTGCACGAAGAAGTAGGTCAGCGAGTTGTTGGCGTTGTCCGCGCCGGCCTGCACCACGGGGGGCGTCGCATCGCGCGGCAGCGGCTGCAGGCGATTCATCCGCGCGAGCACTTCCACCAGCATCGCGTCCATGTCGCTACCGACCGCGAAGGTCAGGTTGATGAAGCTGTTGCCGGCGTTGACGTTGGAGGTCATCTCCTCCAGCCCGGGCAGGCCCTGCATCACCGTTTCGATCGGCTCGACGATCTCGGATTCCATCTCCTGCGGCGAAGCCGCGCGCCAACCGGTCTGGATCGACATCTGCGGGCGCTCGATGTCCGGGAACAACTGCAGCGGCAGCTTGCCCAGGCTCAGCAGGCCGAATGCGCAGACCATCGCCACCACCACGGCGACGGCGGCGGGATTGCGCAGTGAGGCGTCAGTGAGTTTCATCGTACGTTCCGCGTGGTGGTCGGCGGTGCGCACGATGCGCGCAGTGACGAGCGGCGTTATGGCCCGGAAGTCATGCGGTAAGCCGCATTGCGGCGAGTGGTGGATGCGCGACGACGAACCGAGTCTTGAGAATTCGCGTTACGCGCGATGAGCGGTGCTGTTGTGGGAGCGACGTAAGTCGCGATGGCCGTCTCAACGTCCGTCATCGCGACTTACGTCGCTCCCACAAGAAGCCGGCGACGCCTACAGCAATACCGCCAGCTTGTCGCGATGGCTGCGCGACAGCTTCAGTTCCTGGCCACAGTCCAGGCGCAGGAAGCTTTCGCCGTTGGTGTGCGGGCGCATTTCCACCACGCGACGCGCGTTGACGATGGTGGAGCGGTGGATGCGGGGGAAGCGCTGCGGATCCAGCTGTTTCTCCAGTTCGCGCATCGTCGCGCGCAGGATCAACGTGGTGCCGTTCGCTTCGTCGCCGTCCACATGGATGCACATGTAATCGCCGGCGGCATCGATCCAGCGGATGCTGTGCAGGTCCACGCGCACGGTGCGGCCGCCATCGCGCACGGCGAGCTTCTCCTCGCGGCGCAGCAGGTCGAGTGCATCCGGCTTCAGGGCCTCGTCCAGGTCCAGCGGCGGACGGCCACTGAGTTCGCCCAGCAGGCCGAGCAGGTGGGCGCAGTGGCCGCTGGCTTCGCGCTGGGCGCGTGCCTGGCGCACGCGGGCCAGCGCCTGGGCCAGCCGCGAATCTTCCACCGGTTTCAGCAGGTAGTCGGTGGCCGACGCCTCGAACGCGCGGATCGCGTAATGATCGTAGGCGGTCACGAATACCACCAGCGGCATCTCGCTGGCGGGGATCGCCCGTAGTGTCTGGAAGCCATCCAGGCCGGGCATCTGCACATCGAGGAACATCAGGTCCGGGCGGTGCTCGCGCAGGCCGGCGATGGCCGATGCGCCGTCGCCGTACTGGCCGACGATCTCGATGTCGGGATGCGCGGCCAGGCGGATTTCAAGGCCGCGACGCGCGAGCGGTTCGTCGTCGACGATCAGGGCGCGCAGGCGGGGAGCAGGTTCCGATCGGGAGGAAGCATCCATGCGTCAGTCCCCGAGAGTCTGCGAGGTTTCGAAGGCCAGGCGCAGCGACACTTCCAGGCCACGTTCGCGATTGCGCACCGAGAAACCGCCGGTGTCGCCGTACAGCACGTGCAGGCGTTCGCGCGTATTGCGCAGGCCCACGCCCTTGCCCGGCGGCAGTTCGCTGCCCTCCAGGCTGCTGCAACCCGGCCCGTCGTCGATCACGCGCAGTACCAACTGCTCGCCATCGCGCTGGGCCTCGATGCGGAGCAGGCCGCCGGCGACCTGCTTGGCGACGGCGTACTTGATGGCGTTCTCGACCAGCGGCTGCAGCAGCAGGCTGGGGAGCAACGCGCGCCAGCAGTCCTCGTCGATGTCGGTCTCGATGCGCAGGCGCTCGGCGAAGCGGATCTTCTCGATGTCCAGGTAGAGCGTCAGCGCGTCCAGTTCCTGCCGGAGCGTCACCCGCTGCATCGGATCGTTGTCCAGCGAATGGCGCAGGAACGATGACAGCCCTTGCACCATGCGATTGGCGGTGGCGTTGTCGCGATCGAGGATCAGGGTGGAGATCGCGTTGAGCGTGTTGAACAGGAAGTGCGGATTGAGCTGGTAGCGCAGCATCTTCAACTGCGCCTGGTGGGCCATGCTGCGTGCCGCGAGCGCGCGCTGGGTTTCGCCCTGCAGCTGGCGGTAGTACTTGATGCCCATGTAGGCGCCCACCCAGGCCAGCACCACGTAGATGTAGCCCAGCGAGTACGCGAGGAATTCCAGGCGGGTGGAGGGCCGGCAGGTTTCGCAGAAATCGACCAGCGCCTCGCGGGTGACGAAATCGATGACCGCTGAACTGAGCAGGATGGCCGGCATCATCACCGCCAGCAGACGGCGCGGTGGCAGCCCCCAGCAGGCGCGCAGCAGGTAGCGCAGCCCGAGGGTGACCACGGCGCCGGTGATCGTCGCCGTCAGCGGCACCACCCAGTACCCGGAGGGCTTGCCGTGCGCGACCGCATACAGGCAACCCTGCGCGAAGTAGGCGCCCCAGCCGCCCAGGTGCAGCAGCCAGAAGGCCTGCTGGCGGGGCATGTCGAGAGAGTGGGATGCAGCGATGGCCATGGCGGTGGACGGGGACGGACGCAGATGCCGCCATGCTAAGGCCATGCGCCCCGCGATGCGGCACGGCTCATCGGCCCCCGTGCACGCTTGGGCGCACGGGGACGGACCTCAGCGCAGTGGGCCGGGTGGTTCGCCGTCGCCGCCGGACTGCAGCGCCACCGGCAGATGCCAGCCGAAGGTGATGGCGGCCATGCGCAGACCGAAGCAGACCGCCGCGCCGACCAGCGCGCAGGGCAGGGGCGGAAGCATCAGCCAGTACCCCAGGGCGACGATCGATGCGCCGGCGAGCGCGGCCACGGCGTAGAGTTCGGCGCGCAGCACCAGCGGCACCTGGGCCAGCAGCAGGTCGCGGGCGATGCCGCCGCCAATGCCCGTCAGCATGCCCATCGCCGCCGCCATCGGCGGGGCGATGCCGTATTCCAGTGCTTTCTGCGTGCCGGCGACCGCGAACAGCGCCAAGCCCATCGCATCGAACAGCCGCACCGGATGGTGCAGCTTCTCGATCAACGAGGCCCGGAAGAACGTCACCACGCCCGCCGCCAGCGAGGTGACCGGATAGCGCCAGTCGCTGAGCGCGGCCGGTGGCGTGGCGCCGATCAGCAGGTCGCGGGTGATGCCGCCCGCGGTCGCGGCGAGGAACGACAGCACCAGCACGCCGAAGATGTCCAGGCGGCGGCGCACGCCCAGCATGGCGCCGCTGAGCGCGAACACGAACGTGCCGACCAGGTCGAGGATGAGCACCAGGGTATCCATCCCCATATTGTGCCGCCCACGCACTGGGCCGGCGAGCGCCGCGGATCAGGCCAGGATCGGCTGCATCCCCACGCCCAGGCGATTCCAGGCATTGATCGTGGCCACCGCCATGGTCAGCTCGGCGATGCCGTGTTCGTCGAAATGCGTCTTCAGCGCCTCATAGGTGCTGTCGGCCGGTGCGCCGGAGGGCAACGTGGTCAGCTGCTCCGCCCAGGCCAGTGCCGCGCCTTCGCGGGCATCGAAGAAGCGGCTGTCTCGCCAACCGGCCAGCGTGTGCAGCTTGCGCGACTCCACCCCGGCCTTGACCAGTGCGCTGCTGTGCATGTCCATGCAGTAGGCGCAGCCGTTGATCTGCGAGACGCGCAGGAAGATGAGTTCGAGGAACTCCTTTCCCAGCACGCCGTTGTGGACGGCCGTGCTGGTGGCGTAGAGGCCGCGGAAGGCCTCGGGAACATGCTTGGGATAGTCGACGCGATGGAATTTCATGCTCATGGCAGTGCCTCAATGGCGGCCACACCGGCCACCTTCACTACCAGGACGCGCCACCGTCCTTCGCCGTGACAGCCGTGCCCAACTTGTCCGGATTGGCCACGGTGAAGATCTCGCTGATGCGCTCGCCGTCGCTCATCGCCACGATCACCGCGACCAGCACGCCATCGCGGTAGCGCAGGATCGCCGGTTCGCCGTTGGCCGTGCCCATGCGCCAGGCGATGGCCGGGTCCTGCCGGCGATACGCGGCCCAGAACAAGCGCGCGATCCGGATCGCGCCCAGCAACGGACGGATGACCGCCTGTCCCTTGCCGCCGCCGTCGGAGACCAGTTGCGCGTCCTCGCGAAGCAGGGCCGCGATCGCAGGCTGGTCGCCGCGGCGCGCGGCGTCCATGAAGCGCTCCAGCAGGCGTCGGTGGTTCTCCGGCGGCACATCGAAGCGCGGACGGCCCGCCTGCACGCGTTCGCGCGCGCGGTGGACCATCTGGCGGCAATTGGCTTCGCTCTGGCCGAGCAGGGGCGCGATCTGCGCGTAGTCGTAGTCGAAGGCTTCCTTCAGCAGGAACGCGGCGCGCTCTTCCGGGCCCAGCCGTTCCAGCACCGCCAGGAAGGCCAGCGAGACCTGTTCCGAAACTTCGGCGGTGCGCTCCGGGCCGGGGGCCTCGTCGATGTCCGAGGGCGCGGGCAGCCACGGGCCGGTGTAGTGCTCGCGCTGCACGCGCGCCGCGCGCAGGCGGTCGATGCCCAGACGGGTGGCGGCGGTGACCAGCCAGGCCTCGGGGTCGCGGATGCCGGTCTTGTCGGTCTGCTGCCAGCGCAGCCAGGTGTCCTGGACGACATCCTCGGCGTCGCTGCGGCTGCCCAGCAGCCGGTACGAGAGCCCGAAAAGACGGGAGCGGTGGGTTTCGAAGGTGTTTTCGGCGTTCATGCGACCAAAGACGGGGCAGGGCGACGTGGCGTGACAGCCGGGCACGGAGTCACTTTGGCCTAAAATGGGCGCTTCCGCCCGCTACCCCACCGGCAGCCCCCGGCTTCACGTCCCATGACCTCGATCAAGCAAGAAGACCTCATCCAGTCCATCGCCGACGGCCTGCAGTACATCAGCTACTACCACCCGGTCGACTACATCAAGAGCCTTGCGTCGGCCTATGACCGCGAGGAGTCGCCCGCCGCGAAGGACGCCATCGCGCAGATCCTGATCAATTCGCGCATGTGCGCCGAAGGCCATCGGCCGATCTGCCAGGACACCGGCATCGTCACCGTGTTCCTCGAGATCGGCATGGACGTGCGCTGGGACGACGCCACGATGGGCGTGGAGGACATGGTCCACGAGGGCGTGCGCCGCGCCTACAACCATCCGGACAACAAGCTGCGCGCCAGCGTGCTGGCCGACCCGGCCGGCAAGCGCACCAACACGAAGGACAACACGCCGGGCGTGGTCAACGTCAAGGTCGTGCCGGGCAACACCGTCGACGTGATCGTCGCTGCGAAGGGCGGTGGTTCCGAAGCGAAGTCGAAGTTCGCGATGCTCAATCCGTCCGACTCCATCGTCGACTGGGTGCTGAAGACCGTGCCGACGATGGGCGCCGGCTGGTGCCCGCCGGGCATGCTAGGCATCGGCATCGGCGGCACCGCCGAGAAGGCGATGCTGCTGGCGAAGGAATCACTGATGGAGCCGATCGACATCACCGACCTGCAGGCACGCGGCGCGTCCAATCGCGCCGAAGAGTTGCGCCTGGAGCTGTACGAGAAGGTCAACGCACTCGGCATCGGCGCGCAGGGCCTGGGTGGCCTGACCACCGTGCTCGACATCAAGGTCAAGGACTACCCGACCCACGCGGCCAACCTGCCGGTGGCGATGATCCCGAACTGCGCCGCCACGCGCCATGCGCACTTCACCCTCGACGGCAGCGGGCCGGTGATGCTGGACCCGCCGTCGCTGGAGGACTGGCCGGAACTGACCTACGACGCATCGAAGGGCCGTCGCGTGGACCTCGACACGCTGACCCGCGAGGACGTCGCCAACTGGAAGCCGGGCGAAGTCCTGCTGCTCAATGGCAAGTTGCTGACCGGCCGCGATGCCGCGCACAAGCGCATGGTCGACATGCTCAACAAGGGCGAGGCGCTGCCGGTCGATCTGAAGGGCCGCTTCATCTACTACGTCGGTCCGGTCGATCCCGTGCGCGATGAAGTCGTCGGCCCGGCGGGCCCGACCACCGCCACCCGCATGGACAAGTTCACCGAACAGGTGCTGGCGCAGACCGGCCTGCTGGGCATGGTCGGCAAGGCCGAGCGTGGCCCGGCGGCGATCGAGGCCATCAAGAAGCACCAGTCGGCCTACCTGATGGCGGTCGGCGGCGCGGCGTACCTGGTCTCCAAGGCGATCAAGGCGGCGAAGGTCGTCGGTTTCGCCGACCTGGGCATGGAAGCGATCTACGAGTTCACCGTGCAGGACATGCCGGTGACCGTCGCGGTCGACTCGCAGGGCACCTCGGTGCACCAGACCGGCCCGAAGGAGTGGCAGGCGCGGATCGGGAAGATTCCGGTAGTGGTGGCATAAGCGCTGTCTCCCTCGCCTGCCGGGCGAGGGCCGTGGGTTCCAGGAGCCGATGCATGACGACGACGTTGTATTACTCCCGCAGCACTGCCAGTTTGGTCGTGCATTGGCTGCTGATCGAGCTGGGCATTCCGCACGAGTTGCATGAGCTGGACTTCGACAAGCGCGACCAGAAATCCGAGGAGTACCTGAAGCTCAACCCCGCCGGCGTGGTGCCCACGCTGGTGATGGATGGGCAGGTGATCACCGAGACGGCCGCGATCCTGATGCATCTCGCCGATACGCATCCGCGTGCCGAACTGGCGCCTGCGGTAGCGAGCACGCAGCGTGCGCAGTACTACCGCTGGATGCTGTTCTGCGCCAACACGCTGATGCCCGCGTACCGCGCGTGGTTCTATTCCGACGAGATCGCCGGCGAGGCCAATGTCGAGGCCACCCAGCAGCACGCACGGGCGAAGCTGGAAAAGGCGTGGGGACAGGTGGCCGAGCATCTCGAAGCGCATGGCCCTTACCTGCTGGGCGCGCAGCGCACCGCGGCCGACTTCCTGCTGACGATGCTGATGCGCTGGTCGCGCAACATGCCCAAGCCCACCGATGCCTGGCCGGCGCTGCAGGCCTACGCACAGCGCATGAAGGCGCTGCCGAGCTTCAAGGACGTCTATGCGCGGGAAGGGTTGACCGATTGGACGTAGTGGACAAGCGTCTTGTGGGAGCGACGTAAGTCGCGAGCTTTTCTCCGGCTCGCATCGCTTGGGTCACCTAGTTTCGCGACTCACGTCGCTCCCACACCGATTGCCTTGGCAACTCAGTCCACGTACTCGTCGAACTTCCGGCCGCCCTGGAACGGCATCAGGTGCTGGCGCACGATGCCGCGCGGAACCGTTTCGAGCTTCATCACGCCGTATTCTTCGGGCCACGCTTCCTGCTTGGGTGGCAGTTTGAACGTGCCCATCAGCATGTCCACCAGCGGCAGGTGGATGGCGTAGTTCACGTCCAGGTAATCCTTGTGCCGCGCGTGGTGCCAGTGGTGGTAGCGCGGCAGCACCAGCAGGTATTCGAGCCAGCCGAAGCGGATGCCGAGGTTGGCGTGCGCCAGCACGGCCTGCAGGCCCACCAGGATCACGTAGGCATTCACCGCCGGCGTCGAGAAGCCGAGGACCAGCAGCGGCAACAGCACCGCGCTGCGGGTCAGCACGATCTCGACGATATGGATGCGCGAGCCGGCCAGCCAATCCATCTCGCGGCTGGAATGGTGCACGGCATGGAAGCGCCAGAGCCACGGAATGTTGTGGTACGCGCGGTGCAGCAGCGCTTGCGCGAGGTCGGCGACGAATACGGCGATCAGGAACTGCGCCCAGACCGGCAGCGACTGGATGGCGTCCTTCAGCGCGGGGAACGCGGCCAGGCCGGCGATGGTCGAGGTGGAGGCCGTCACCAGGATCAGGATGAACTGGACCAGCATGTGGCTCATGAAAAAGTACGTCACGTCGGTGCGCCAGCCGGGACGCAACGGCGAGATCCGGCGCTTGCCCAGGTAGTGTTCCAGCGGCACGAACACCAGCGCCGAGAAGAACAGCGAGATCACGAACCAGTCCAGGCCCAGCGAGTACGGTGTCTTACCGATGGCGTCGAACTGCACGTTGGTGCCGCCCAGCAGCACCGCCAGCGTGGCTCCGCCCACACCGATCAGCGCGATGCGCTTGTTGCGGTCGCGCAGGATGGCCACGGTACCCAGCACGAACGCCGCAACCAGCCCGACCAGCAGCAGGTGGCGGGCGAACTGTTCGTTGTACGCCGCGCGGAACTCCTTGCTGGTCAGCAGTTCCGGATAGTGGAAGCACAGCACCGCCATCAGGCTGAGCACGCCCAACAGGGCAGAGGCATAGGCGAAGAACGAACGGCGCGGGCGCAGCATGGTTGGCTTCCTTGGCAGGCGAAACAGGTCCTGCGCCCGATCTTACGTCAGACGATGCGGTTTCCGGCCGCGTCCACGACTGCCTCGCCGTCTTCCTTGTTGAAGGCGCCGCGCTGCGGTTGCGGCAGGATGTCGAGCACCGCTTCCGAAGGGCGGCACAGTTTCGTGCCCAGGGCGGTGACCACGATCGGGCGGTTGATCAGCGCCGGATGGGCCAGCATGGCGTCGATGAGTGCCGCATCATCGGCGTCGGCAAGGCCCAGTTCCGAGTAAAGCGCCTCCTTGGTCCGGACGACCTCGCGCACGGGCGTGCCCATGGCCGCGATCAGCGACACCAGCGTCGTGCGATCAGGTGGCGTCTGCAGGTATTCGATGACCCGCGGCTCGATGCCGGCATTGCGGATCAGCCCCAGCGTATTGCGCGAGGTGCCGCAACCGGGGTTGTGGTAGATCGTCACGTCGTCCATCAGTACCAGTCCAGCAGCGAGATGCCCAGGCCGAGGTAGGTGGCCTTGTGGTTGTAGTCGATCAGGCTTTCGCCGTAACCATGGAAGACCTGCACATGGCCGCGGAAGGTGCGGTTGATCGGAAAGCCGTAGTCCACCTGCAACGCGCCGTGCGAATCGTCGCCGCCGCGCAGCGAGTGTCGTCCCAGCACGGTGAACACGTGGCCGCCTTTCGCATAGGTCAGCATCGCGTCGCCACGGCCGATGTAATCCTCGATGTCCGGATTGTCGTCGTCGTTCCCGTCCGGCACGCGATACCACGGCCGCACGACGAACGCCCAGTTCTCGCGGTCCAGGCCGATGGTGGCGATCACCCGGTTCCAGCTGCGCGACAGCGGATCGCTGCGCCCGTTGGACTGGTGGTTGATGCCGATGCCGGCCATGCGGCCCTTCCAACCGGCGATGCTGTAGTTGTTGCGGAACACCAGCATCACTTCCGGTTCGTAGTTGGTCTCGCGGAACGGGCGCGATTCCTCGCCGTTGAAGACCTGCCAGCGCGAGCTCTGGGTGTAGGCGCCCCACAGGTCGCCGTTGTCGCCGAACAGGTTCTCGGCGAACTTGGTCTTGAAGCTCAGCTGGAACTTCGCCTCGATGTCCTGCAGGTTCTGCGGCGTGGTGACGGTGTTGTCGGGATTCGGCGAGGTCGGAGTCTCGTTGACCTGGCTGGTCCAGAAGGCGGGCAGCAGGTAAACCGGCTTGTAGCCGCGCAGCTGGAAGACACCCAGCTTGGAGTCCTTGGCCAGCTCCCAGCGGCTGTCGAGCAACGAACCGCGCCCGGCGTTGGCGATCAGGTCGGCGTCCGCCGGGTCGTCCGCGCGGAACCACGCCCCCAGGCGGCGACGGGTGCGCTCACTGAGGGCCACATCATCGTCCTGCGCCTCGGCGGCGGTGCGGGCTTCGGCCCGGGCCTTGGCGCGGGCGGCGGCCTCGGCTTCCTTCGCCGCCACCGCTTCTTCATCCGCGCGACGGGTGTCGGCGGCGGTGCGTCCCAGGGCCTGGTCGTAGCAGGCCAGGCGCTGGGCGTCGTTCTCCAGCAGGAAGCAGGCTTCGGCCGATGTCACGACCGGCGCGCTTTCCTGCGCATGGGCGCTCAGTGCGCACGTAACTCCGATTACGAGGGGGAGCAGTCGAATGCAATGCGTCATGCAGGGGTCGCTCGATGGGGGCGCCGCCATTCTGCCAGCCGGCGCGCGAAGGTCAGAAGAACCAGGCGAAGACGAAGAGCCCCAGCATCGCGAAGGCCAGCCCCAGCTTGAGTACGACGCCGAGCACGATGCCCAGCCAGGTCGCGAGGCCGACTTTCGTGGCCTGGCGGAACTCTCGTCCATGCCATAGCTCACCGATCAGGGCGCCGATGAAAGGGCCTGCCAGCAGGCCGATAGGCATGAAGAACAGGCCGGCAAAGGTCCCGATGACGGTGCCCAGCAGCGCCTTCTTGCTGGCGCCCACCCGCTGTGCGCCGATCGTCGTGGAGAAAATATCGACCGCGAAGGACAGTGCGGTCAGCAGGCCCAGCACCACCAAAGTGACCCAGCCGATCTGCTGGAAATCCCCCGCCCAGGCCGCGAGCAGCATGCCGGCGAACACCAGCGGGAGGCCGGGCAGGGCCGGGAGGATGACCCCGGCGATGCCCACGAGGATCAACACGATGGCCACGGCGTAGTACAGATACTGGATGTCCAAACAATTCTCCTAGGGAATCAAGGGCTTGCCGGGGGGTTGACTTTCTCGTTCAAGCGTTTGCATTTTGCCAAATGCCGGGTTACTGTGCGGCCGCTGTCGTTGCCAAGGTCACCGTGCACCGTGGCCTGATGGGGTAGATCCAATGATCCGCTGCATCGCTTGTACCTCGTGTCCTCCTTGCAACCAGCCGCCGAGAGGCGTAACCACCACCCGTTCCAAGGAGCAACTAGATGTCCGAGCGTGAAACCGGAACCGTTAAATGGTTCAACGATGCCAAGGGCTTCGGCTTTATCAGCCGCGAGAATGGCGAAGACGTGTTCGTACACTTCCGCGCCATCCAGACCCAGGGTTTCAAGAGCTTGAAGGAAGGCCAGAAGGTCACCTTCACCGTCGTGCAGGGCCAGAAGGGCCTGCAGGCCGATGCGGTAGAACCCGCCTGAGTGATCGTAACGCGTACCGCGCCTGGCGCGGGCTCCGCAAGAAAAAGCCCGGCATCTGCCGGGCTTTTTCTTTGGCTCTCAGGATGGGTCTTCAGCGCAATACGACACGACCATTCTGGATGCGCACATAGGTGTTCTCGCGAATGCCACCCAGGTCGTGCTGGCTGATGGTCACGCGACGACCGTCGTCCATGCGGACCGTGACGTTGTAGGTGTCGCCGGTGGTGCGCTTCTGGATCGCGTTGCCAGCGGCCGCACCGGCCACCGCACCAGCGACCGTCGAGACGTTCTTGTTGCCCTCGCTGCCTCCGGTGCGGTCGGAAATCTGGCGACCCGCGACGGCACCGACGATGCCGCCGAGGACGGCGCCTGTCGCCGACGGCGCACTGCGGCCGGACGAGACCACATCGATGCGTTCGACGATGCCGCAGTCCGCACAGTAGCGATTGGCCGGCGCGCTGTAGCCGCCACCGTAGCCGCTGCTGCCATAGCCGGGGGAGGTGCTGGCACAACCGGCGAGGGCGACGGTAGCGGTCAGGCCGATGACGAGCAGACGCGTATTCATGGGGAGCCTCCTGGTGTGCGACGGGCCCGTGCGTGTGCCGGGTCCTCTCGTGTCACATGCTCGGCAGGGGCGCGTGAACGTGATGACAATCGGGCCGCTTGCGCGGCCCGGATGTCAGGTGGGATTCAGAGGCGTGAGGCCGCCGTCAACCCTTGAAGTCCTGGTGGCAGGCCTTGCAGTCGGCTCCCACTTTCTCGACCAGCGTGGACGCAGCGGCGCAATCGGTCGGTGGGGCGCTCAGCGCGGCATCCAGGTCGGCGCGGAACTGGCTCGTGTGGCTCTTGAAGCGCGCATCGTCCGCCAGTCCCGGAAACGCGAGCTCCAGGTCGTTGGCCATTGCACGCAGCGTGCGCACGTGCGGGATGGTGTCGGTGGCGGCGCAGCGGTTCTCTTTCACCTTGTCGGCGAGCTGGCCGGCATGCTTGCCCATCACGTGCATGACGCTGTGGGGGAACGGATCCTGGCGCGCCTGCAGCGCACGCATTGCCATCACGGTACAGATGGCGCCCACCACAAGGCCGATCAGGAAGAGGAAGAAGTAGCGTGAAGCGGCGGACGGCTTCTTGGTCTCGGGCTGGCTGGCCATGTGGCGGGCTCCTTGTAGGTGACGGGGCGATGGTACGACGGCCGTCACGGTTCGCGCCACGGCTTACACTAGTGAGATGAAGAAAGAACTCCGGGACCGGTTCGCCGGCATCGATCGCCTGTACGGCGTGGGCGCGACGGAACGCTACGCGGCGTCGCGCGTGGCCATCGTCGGCATGGGGGGCGTCGGGTCGTGGGTGGTGGAAGCCCTTGCACGCTCGGGCGTGGGTCATCTCACACTGATCGACGCCGACGACATCTGCGTCTCCAATACCAACCGCCAGTTGCCTGCACTGGAAGGTCAGTACGGCCGCAACAAGGCCGAGGCGATGGCCGACCGCTGTCGCGCGATCAATCCGTTGATCGACGTCGAAGTCGTTCCGCAGTTCCTGACCGCTTCCAACATGGGCGAGTTGCTGGACCGCGATTTCGACCTGGTGCTCGATGCTTGCGACAGCTTCCGGGTGAAAGTGGAGATGATCGCGTGGTGCCGGCGACGGAAGCTGCCGGTCGTGGTCTCCGGTTCGGCGGGAGGGCGCACCGATCCCACCCAGATCCGCCTGCGCGATCTCTCGCGCACCGAGCACGACGCCTTGCTGGCGCTGGTCCGCAAGAAGCTGCGCGCGGAGTTCAATTTCCCGAAGAACCGCGACCGCTACTTCGGTGTGCAAGCCGTCTATTCGCTGGAGAACGTGAACTACCCGCAGGCCGATGGCACCGTCTGTGGCCTGCGCCCGCAACTGGGCGCCGATGCGGCATTGAAGCTGGACTGCGGCGTCGGCCTGGGTGCGGCGACGCACATCACCGGCGCCTTCGCGTTCGCGATGGTGGGCAAGGCGCTGGAACTACTGTTGAAGAAATCCCGCGTCGTCAGTGCGACGGTAGCTTGAACAAGCGTTCTGCGTTGCGCGTGGTGGCCCGGGCGAGCTCGTCGGGTGCAAGGTCGCGCAGCCCGGCGATGACGTCGCGGATCACCGGCAGCCGCCCAGGTTCGTTGCGTTGCCCGCGGATGCCAGCATCGGGCTGGTCCGGCGAATCCGTTTCCAGCAGCAGGTAATCCAGCGGCATCGTGGCGGCGAGGGTGCGCAGTCGGTTCGCGCGTTCGTAGGTCACCGGGCCACCCAGGCCGATCAGGAAGCCGGCCTGCCACAGCTGCTTCGCTTGTTCCGGGCTGCCGGAAAAACTGTGCACCACGCCGCGCAGGTCGCCGACCCGCCTGATCGACGTAATCACGGCGTCCACCGCACGACGCGCGTGCACGATCAGCGGCAGGTCGAACTCGCGCGCGAGTCGGAGTTGGCCATCGAAGTACTGCTGCTGCGTCTCCGCATCCAGCCCTTCCACGAAGAAATCAAGGCCGCATTCGCCGACGGCGACCGGCTTTTCCCGTTCGATCCAGGTGCGCAGGTCGTCGAGGTGCGCGGGCCGATGTTCTGACAGGTACATCGGATGCAAGCCATAGGCGGCGAATAGGCCCGCATCCTGCGCGCAGACGTCGCGCAGTTTCGGCCACGACGCCGCCGTCACGGCAGGCACCACCTGGCGCGTCACCCCGGCGGCGCGTGCACGTGCGAGCACGGACGCGCGATCGGCGTCCAGCTCGGGCGCATCGAAGTGGCTGTGGCTGTCGACCAGCATGGCGTCAACGGTGCGCGTCGGGCGCCTCGAGCGAAGAGGGCGGGTCTTTCCTGCGCTTCCAGTTGGCGAGCAGCAGCGTGCCGAGGCCGAACAGGATTTCATCCACGAACGGCACCGGATCGGGCAGGAACAACGTCACCACGAACAGCCCCGCGGTGATCTTGAACAGCGTGGGGTAGCGCAACTTGCGCGCCCAATCGAGGAAGGGCAGCAGGATGGGGCTGGGCATGGCGTCGGCACTCGAACGCGTTGGGATGGGCGTCACGCTAGCATGATCGGCAGGTCACGGAATCGTTCATTTTCCGTTGTTTTTCGTGGCCGTTCGCGGGTACTTGGTTCAGGTTCGCAGTGGTGCAATGATGACCAATGTGAACCGGGCGAGGCCCGACTTGGAGGCAGCGATGAAGAGCAATACCACAACGATTCTTGTCGCCGTCGGCGCGCTGCTGGTGGGCGGTGTGGCCACTGCGGCTTTCCTCAAGGGCGGCGACAAGGGCCCGGCGGATGCCGGCCTGGTGACGGCCGCGGATGGCGCACTGGTCGCGGACGATGCGGCCTCGACCGACAACCAGATCCCGGTAGGCACCCTGCAGTACGCCGAAGTGGTCAAGTCCGCTCCCGTGACGAGTTCGGAGAAGCTGTACGCCACGGTGATCGGTACCGAAGCCGTGCGCGAGACGACGACCAGCACCACGCCGCGCGAGGTCTGCCAGGACGTGGTCGTGCAGGAACGTGCGCCTGAGCGCGACGGCAACGTCGGCGGCACGGTCGCGGGCGCCGTGATCGGTGGTCTGCTGGGCAACCAGGTGGGCAGCGGCAGCGGCAAGAAGGCCGCGACGGTAGCCGGCGCAGTCGCCGGTGGCGCCATCGGCAACCAGGTGGACAAGCGCCACGTCGGCGGCAAGGTCGTCAGCCGTACCGAGCGCCAGTGCCATACCGAGAATGCGACGTCCGAGTCCTCGCGCGTGACCGGCTACAACGTCACTTACCGCAACCCGGACGGCACCACCGGCACGATGCGCATGGACAGCAAGCCGGGCAGCCGCATCGCCCTGGGCACGACGGACAAGGTGGTCGGCTACGACGTGACCTACCGTTTCGAGGGCCAGGAAAAGACGATCCGCATGGAACAGGAGCCGGGCGCCCGCCTGCCGGTGATCGACGGCCAGGTCGTCACCCAGACCGCCAGCGTGGATACGCCCAAGCAGGGCTGATCCCGCGGTCCCGGCCGGGACCTGCGTTTCAACGTGGCACCCCTCGAAGGCCGGCGTTTCGCCGGCCTTCGCTTTGCGGACTGGCGCTTACCGGCGCGGACGGCCACCGCATACAATCGCTGGATACCTCAAACGCCGGTTGAAATGCGATGGCCCTGAACCCGTACGACCTGTTCGATGTCCGCTCCCTGCTGAGCGAAGAGGAGCGCGCTGTCCAGGACGCCGTGGCGCGCTTCACCGATGAGCGTGTACGGCCGATCATCGGTGACGCTTTCGATCAGGGGCGTTTCCCGAAGGAACTCGTGCCGGAGATCGCCGAACTTGGCCTGCTGGGTTCCTCGTTGCCGGAAAAGTACGGCTGCGCCGGCCTCAACGCGGTCAGCTACGGTCTGATCTGCCAGGAACTCGAGCGCGGCGACAGCGGTATCCGCAGCTTCGTCAGTGTGCAGTCCTCGCTGTGCATGTACCCCATCTATGCCTACGGCAGCGAAGAACAGCGTGAGCGCTGGCTGCCGGACATGGCGGCCGGCAAGGTCATCGGCTGCTTCGGCCTGACCGAACCCCACGGCGGCTCCGACCCGGCCAACATGAAGACCCACGCGCGCCGAGATGGCGACGATTGGGTCATCAACGGATCGAAGATGTGGATCACCAACGGCAACCTGGCCGACATCGCGATCGTCTGGGCGCAGACCGACGACGGGATCCAGGGCTTCCTGCTCGAGAAGGGCATGGCCGGGTTTACCGCGCAGGAGATCAAGCACAAGATGAGCCTGCGCGCATCGGTGACCAGCGCGCTGTTCTTCGACAACGTGCGCGTGCCCGACAGCAGCCGCCTGCCCAACGTCAAAGGCCTGAAGGGCCCGCTGGGCTGCCTGACCCAGGCGCGCTACGGCATCACCTGGGGCCCGATCGGCGCCGCCATCGCGTGCCTCGACGAAGTGCTGGCCTACACGAAGGAACGCATCCTGTTCGACCGCCCGGTGGCGGCCACGCAGAGTGCGCAGATCAAGATGGCCGAGATGGCCCGCCGGATCACCCTGGCGCAGTTGCTGTCGCTGCAGTTGGGTCGCCTGAAGGATGCCGGCACCATGGCGCCTTCGCAGGTGTCGCTGGCGAAATGGAACAACTGCCGCATGGCCATCGACATCGCCCGCGAATGCCGCGACCTGCTGGGCGGCGCCGGCATCACCACCGAGCACGCTGCCATCCGCCACGCGTTGAACCTGGAATCGGTCATTACCTACGAAGGCACGGAAACCGTGCACCAGCTGGTGATCGGCCGCGAGCTGACGGGCATCAACGCGTTCTGAGGAAGCGCCGCATCGCGCGCGGCTGAGGCGCGCGCGGAGCGGGTGTTCAGCGCGTGGGTGGCCTTCCGTTCTGGGATGACGTGGCACCGATGGACCTTTCCGAACTCCAACTCGAAACGCCCCGCCTGCTGCTGCGCTTGCCGCGGCGGGAGGACTACGAAGCGTGGGCCGCGTTCGCCACCGATGAAGAGACCATGCGTTACATCGGCGGCACGCAGGCCCGTTCGCCGGCATGGCGCAGCCTGGCGGCGACGCTGGGCAGTTGGCATCTGCAGGGCTTCGGGATGTTCTCGGTGATCGAGAAAGCGACCGGCCGCTGGATCGGCCGGGTAGGGCCGTGGCAGCCGGAAGGCTGGCCGGGCACCGAGGTGGGCTGGAGCATCGCCCGCGGGGCCTGGGGGCGTGGCTACGCGCCCGAGGCGGCGACGGCGAGCGTGGACTGGGCGTTCGACCACCTGGGGTGGGAGGACGTGATCCACACCATCGACCCGCAAAACGCGAACTCGAAGGCGGTCGCTGCGAAACTCGGTTCGGCCTACCTGCGGATGGATCGCCTGCCCGAACCGCACCACGAGAAACCGGTCGAAGTCTGGGGCCAGACGCGCGCGCAGTGGCAGGCACGCAGGGTCGCCCAACCGTGACGCCAACGTCCGCGCTGCACGCAGGCCTGCACGATGCCTTGCCCGAGCTGGCGCGGACGTTCCGCGATCCTTGGTGGATCATCGGCAGTGCCGCGATGGTGCTGGCGGATATTCCGAACGTCGCACCGCAGGACATCGACGTACTCTGCAGCCGTCGCGATGCGCTGCAATTGCGGGAGGCCTGGATCGATCATGTCGATGCGACCTACCGCCCCGCAGACGAAACCCGCTTCCGTTCCGCGTTCGCGCGCTTCGTGCATCTGCCGATGCCGGTGGAAGTCATGGGCGGACTGGAGCTGATGACAGCCGCGGGATGGCGGCCCGTGCAGGTGCACGACGACCTGCGCCTCGACGTCGCCGGCCATGAAGTGCGCGTTCCGACGTTGGATGAGCAACGCCGCATCCTGCTCGCGTTCGGTCGGGAGAAGGATCTCGCCAAGGCCGCCCGCATTCCCGTATCGCCGGAGCACCCGCATGTCGCCTGATCCCGTCACCGTCCATGGCATGTCCACCTCGGGCAACTGCCACAAGGTGCGCCTGTTGCTCGAACAGCTCGCACGGCCTTACGCGTGGGTCGAGGTCGACAGCGCCAACGGTGGTACCCGCACGCCGGACTACCTGGCGAAAAACCCCAACGGCAAGGTGCCGATGCTGGAGCGCGCGGACGGCGCGATCCTGGTGGAGTCGAACGCCATCCTCTGCTGGCTGGCCGAGGGCAGTCCGTACTTGCCGGCCGATGCCTGGCAGCGTGCGCAGGCATTGAGCTGGCTGTTCTTCGAACAGTACAGCCACGAGCCCTGCATCGCGGTGGCGCGCTTCATCCGCGGATGGACGCCCGTGGATTCGCCGCGCCGTGCCGACCTGCCTCGTCTGCAGGAACGCGGCGCCCAGGCGCTGGCCGTGATGGAGAAGCACCTGCAAGGCGCGGCGTGGTTCACCGGCGACGACTACGGCGTGGCCGACATCGCGCTGTTCGCCTACACCCATTGCGCCGACGACGGCGGCTTCGACCTCGCCGCATACCCGCATATCTCTGCCTGGCTGGCCCGCGTACGCGCCCGGCCGGGTTTCGTTCCCATGCCCGGCGTGAGCGACGATGTCGCCGCACGCCTGGCGTCCTCCTGATCCGAGCGAGCACATGACTGCCAAAGCAATTCCCGCACGCATGAAGGGCCTGAACCGGGCCGAGATCTGCGACCAGAATTTCGTCGAGTTCGTCAGGGAATGGGACGGCCAGGTGCGCACCGCGCCGGCCCACGGCGATCCCGTGCTACCCGGCAGCGCGCTGGATGCGACCGGCTTCGTGGAGCTGCTCGAATCCCAGCTCGTGAGCCGCCATCTCGACCTGATGGCGCGCGTGCTGCGCGTACAGAACAAGGTTTTCTACACCATCGGTTCCAGCGGCCACGAAGGCAATGCGATGGTGGCGCGTGCGACACGCCATACCGATCCGGCCTTCCTGCACTACCGCAGCGGCGGGTTCATGGCCGAACGCTTCCGCAAGCTGCCCGGCATGGATCCCGTGATGGACTCCGCGCTGAGCTTCGCTGCCAGCGCGGAAGACCCCGCGTCCGGCGGCCGCCACAAGGTGTGGGGCAGCAAGCCGTTGTGGGTGCTGCCGCAGACCTCGACGATCGCCTCGCACCTGCCCAAGGCACTGGGCACCGCCGTGGCGATCGAACAGGCGCGCCGCATCGGAATCGGCCATGCGCTGCCGATTCCCGACGACAGCATCGCGATCTGTTCGTTCGGCGATGCGTCCTCGAACCATGCCACCGCACAGACCGCGTTCAACGCGGCGGCATGGACGGCTTACCAGAAGCTTCCGGCCCCCGTGTTGTTCGTCTGCGAGGACAACGGCATCGGCATCTCGGTGAAGACGCCGGACGGCTGGATCGGGCGCAACTTCCGCGACCGCGCCGACCTGGACTATTTCCATGCCGATGGTTTGGATCTCGCCGCGGGCTACGGGCAAGTGCAGGCCGCGGTCGAGCATTGCCGGCGCACGCGCCGTCCCACGTTCCTGCACCTGCGCACCACCCGCATCATGGGCCACGCCGGTACCGACTTCGAGATCGAATGGCGTCCGCTGGAGGAACTGTGCGCGGTCGAGGCGACCGATCCGCTGCTGCGCAGCGCCGCGGTCGCGCTGGCATCGGGCTTGTACACCAAGGAGTCTCTGCTCGCGACATACGAAGCCATGCGCAAGCGCTGCTTCGCTGCCGCGGAAGATGCCGACCGCCGTCCGCGCATCACGACGCTGGATCAGGTGATGGCGCCGCTCGCGCCCTACACGCCCGGCGCGGTGGCGGCGGAAGCCGCGCGCGAAGCACCGCACGATGTCCGCGTGGCCGCCTTCGGTAGCGAGGACAAGTTGCCCGAGAAGTTGCCGCCGCGGCATCTCGCCATCCAGATCAACAACGCGTTGCACGACCTGTTCTGCAAGTATCCGGAGACGCTGTTGTTCGGCGAAGACGTGGCCCAGAAGGGCGGCGTGTACACGGTCACCAAGGGCCTGCAGAAGGCGTTCAAGGGCAGCCGCGTGTTCAATACGCTGCTCGACGAGACGATGATCCTCGGCCTGGCCCAGGGTTACGCCAACATGGGCATGCTGCCGCTGCCGGAAATCCAGTACCTGGCGTACTTCCACAACGCCTGCGACCAGATCCGCGGCGAGGCGGCTAGCCTGCAGTTCTTCAGCAACGACCAGTACCGCAACCCGATGGTCGTGCGCGTCGCCGGCCTCGGGTACCAGCGGGGATTCGGCGGGCATTTCCACAACGACAATTCGATCACGGCCTTGCGCGACATCCCGGGACTGGTCGTCGGGTGCCCCTCGCGTGGCGATGATGCCGCCACCATGCTGCGCACGCTGGCGGCGCTGGCGAAGGTGGATGGGCGCGTCACCCTGTTCCTCGAGCCGATCGCGCTGTACATGACCAAGGACCTGTACGAAGCCGGCGACGGACAGTGGCTGTTCCCGTATCCGCCGCAGAGCGAGACGATGGTTCTGGGCGAGGGGCGCGTGTACGGTGAAGGCGCGGACGATCTGGTGATCTTCACCTATGGCAATGGCGTACCGATGAGCCTGCGTGCTGCAAGGACCATCGAACGCAAGCATGGCTGGAAGGTGCGTGTGGTCGACCTGCGCTGGTTGGTGCCGCTCAATGCCGCCTTCATCGCCGAGCAGGCGAAGACGGCCAAGCGCATCCTGGTGGTGGATGAGGGCCGGCAGGCGGCCGGCGTGGGCGAGGGCGTCATCACGGCGATCGCCGAGGCGGGCTACCGTGCGCGCCCGTTCCAGCGCGTGGTCGGCGCCGATACCTACACGCCGCTGGCTGGCGCGGCTTTCCTCGTGTTGCCGGGCGACGAGGATATCGTCGCGGCCGCCGACCGGCTGGCATGATGGCGACTCCCTGATCGAGGAACGCACATGCCTACGCCCCGCATCGGCATCATCATCGGCAGCCTGCGCGAGGGCTCCTACAACCGGCAGCTCGCGCATGCGGTGCAGCGGCTGGCCGGCGATCGCTTCGCGTTCGAGGAGATCGGCATCGGCGACCTGCCGCTGTACGACCAGGACGACGATGCGGATTTCCCGGCGGCGGGCCGGCAGTTCAAGCAGCAGGTGGAAGCCTGCGATGCGCTGCTGTTCATCACGCCGGAGTACAACCGCTCGATTCCTGGCGTGCTGAAGAACGCCATCGACGTGGGTAGTCGTCCCGGTGGCAGCAATTCCTTCGGCGGCAAGCGCGCGGCGATCGTCGGTACCTCACCGGGCGCGCATGGCACGGTGTCGGCCCAGCAACACCTGCGTAACGTACTGGCGGCGGTCGACGTGGCGGTGCTGCCGCAGCCCGAGATCGCCATCCAGTATCGCGAAGGCCAGATCGATGCGGCGGGCGATATCGCCGACGAGCGCCTGCGCAAGCGCCTGCAGCTGTTCCTGGATCGTATCGAAGCCTGGTTGGCCTGAGCCGTCAGGCCGGGCGCAATAGCGCCAGGCCATCGCGCAGGCGCTGCAGCGGGCGGCGGTCGTTCGGGCTCTCGTCGGCCAGCATGCCCGCGAGTGCGCGTCGGAAAGGTGTCAGTCGCCGACCCGCTCGCAGCACCCCCTCGCGCAGCAAACGTGCCGGCGTACGGTCGTCGGTGTACAGCTCCACGATGGCGCGCGTGGCCAGGTACAGCGGCCGCGTGCCGCGACGATGGCGGCGCTCGTAGTGCGCCAGCCCTTCCGCGCACCCGAGGTCCACCTTGCGCTGGATCGCGTCGCGCGCCATGGCAGCCAGCCGCTCGACGCTGGCCAGGCCGAGATTGAAGCCATGCGCCGTGACCGGGTGCATGCCGACCGCTGCATCTCCGGCCAGCGCGAACCGGCGCCCGACAAACCGGCGCGCATAGACGCCCACCAGCGGATACACATGCCGGCTGCTTTCCAGCTTCATGTGGCCCAGGCGGTGCCCGTAACGCTGCTCCATCTCGCAGGCGAACGCGTCGATGTCCAGCGCGGCGAGGCGTCGCGCCGCGGCGTCGGGCAGGGTGATGACCACGGAGGACTCGTGTTCCTTAAGCGGGAGCAGCGCCAGTGTCTGCCCCTGGCCGAACCATTCCCACGCCACGCCCTGATGCGGCTGTTCGTGATGCATGCGGCAGACCAGCATGCTCTTGCCGAAATCGTACTGATCGGCCCCGATGCCCATCGCGCGGCGCGTCTCGGAGAAGCGGCTGTCAGCCGCGATCAGGAGCGGTGCTTCCAGGCGGAGTCCGTCGCCGAGGGTGATGCCGGCATGGTCGTCGGTCGTGCGGACGGCATGGATGCGCGCGCCATCGAAGAAATCCAGCCCGGGCAGGTCGCTGACGGCCTTCCATGCCGCTTCGCGGATCCGCTGGTTCGGCACCAGCATGCCGAGCTGTTCCTTGCCGGCCAGCGCGGCGTCGATGCGCATGTCGTGCAGGCTGTCGCCTTCCATCACCCGCGCGGCGCGCAGGGGCGAGCAGGCGTCGTCGGGCAGGTGCTGCCAGATCCCGAGGTCGCGCAGCAGGCGCATCGAAGCATGCGTCAACGCGATTTCGCGGCCATCGAACGCAGGTTCTGCGATGGCCGCGCGCGACTGGCGCTCCACGAGGGCGACCTTGAGGTCGAGATCGCACAAGGCCTTGGCCAGGCATAACCCAGCTGGGCCGGCGCCGATGATGATGACGTCGTGGTGCATGCGCGTGTCCTCGTGCCTGGGTTCACGGCAGTCTAGGCACGCCGCCGTCCACGTCATTGACGTGGATCAATCGCCACGCAGAATCGTCAGCGGTTCAAGCCGTCAAGCAAGGGAACGCGCGCCAGCGCCTGCGTATCGGCCGACAAGCCTTCGCCGGTATGGTCCAGCGGCAGCACAGCCAGCAGCAGGGTCTGCGGACCGTCCGCTACGGTGCTTACGACTTCCCCAATGTCGCGCTCGCTGTCGCGCACCATGACACCCGGAGCGATGGAGCCTGCCGCGTGGAAGCCCTGCAACGCGCGCTTGGCCTTGCCGAGGAAATGGGTGCGCGCCACGATTTCCTGCCCCGGATAGCAACCCTTCTTGACGCTGTAGGCGGCCAGCCGGTCCAGCGCGAGTTGCTGCGGCGTCCATTGCTCGCGTTGCGCATCGGGAAGGCGCGGAAGACCATGGCGCAAGTCAGCGGCACGCCACATGGTCTGCGCCGTAACGTCATCGACGGCCGGCGCGCCGACACGCAGCGTGCGGGGGCCGCCTTGCCCGCTCCAGTCCAGTTCGAGCACGCCGTCGTCCATCGCCAGCGTCGCGCCATGCGCCACGACGGGTGCGGCGAAAGCACCGCTGATCGCCGTATCGACGGGGAGCTCGATCTTCAACTTTCGTCTAAACACGAAACGTCGCAGGGACTCGACGAATGCGGGGGCAGGGTGGTCCGGCAGGACCAGCCACACGCGGTCCTCCGCCAGCCGCGCCAGCGCAAACACCGCCATCACGCGTCCCTTGGGCGTCAGCCACGCGTTCCACTGCCATTGCCCGGCCGGCAAGCCGGCCACGTCGTTGGCGAACTGGGCCTGTGCAAACGCCGCCGCATCAGGCCCTTCCAGCGTCACCAGGGCGTGGTCGGACAGGGCGAAAAACGGCGCGGTGGTACGGGAAAGGTTGTCAGCCAAGGGGGTGGGGATTAAAATTTTGTGCGTTGCGAGACCGCCATGATAGGTCAAACACCCCCGACTCCCGACACCGATCCCGGAACACAGCCACCCGAAACCTCGACCCCGCAAGCGGGCGACGGGGCAGGGGGAACGGCCGTGGCGAAGGAGATCGGCGGACGCGACGGGCCCGAGCCCACGCGTTACGGGGATTGGGAAAAGAACGGGCGCTGCATCGATTTCTGAGCAGCGTTTCAGCCAACGCGGTCACGACCGCCCAGCCGAGACAACGAGCGCGTCAATGGCGACTCCACAACGTCCGCTTTCCCCCCATCTGCAGGTCTACCGCTGGCAGATCCAGATGGCGACCTCCATCCTGCACCGCGCCACCGGCATCGTCCTCGCCGCCGGCGCCCTGGTGATCACCGCGGGCCTGCTGACGCTGATGATCGGCCCCGAAGCCTGGAATTGCTTCACCGACCTGGCGCGCGCCTGGTACGGCCAGCTGTTCCTGTTCGGTTGGACCTGGGCCTTCGCCTACCACCTGTGCAACGGCATCCGCCACATCGTGCAGGACTTCGCGATCGGTTACCGCATCGCCACGTTCGTGCGCAACAGCTGGCTGTCGGTGATCGGCAGCCTGGTCATCACCGCCCTGGTGTGGGCGTACGTGCTGCTGGGAGGTGGCGCATGAGCAACTTCCGCACGCCCATCAAGAATGCGCGCGGCCTGGGCTCGGCGAAGACCGGCACCGAGCATTTCGTCCACCAGCGCCTGACCGCCACCGCGCTGGTCGCGCTGACGATCTGGTTCCTGGTGTTCGTGCTGAGCCTGATCGGCGCCGATTACGTCACCGCCACCGCTGCCGTGTCCAAGCCGTGGAATGCCGTGCTGCTCGTGGGCTTCCTGGTGGCCATGTTCTGGCACGCCCAGCTCGGCCTGCAGGTCGTGCTGGAAGACTACGTTCACAACTCGCTGCTCGCCCTCGCGGTGCAGACCACCGTCAAGTTCATCGCCGTGCTGGGCGCCATCGTGAGCGTCTTCGCCGTGGCCCGCATCGCGCTGGGGAATTGAGTCAATGTCCGCTTACAAGATCACCGAACACAAGTACGACATGGTCGTGGTGGGCGCCGGCGGCGCCGGCCTGCGCGCGACCTTCGGCCTGGCCGCCAAGGGCCTGCAGACCGTCTGCCTGACCAAGGTCTTCCCGACCCGCTCGCACACCGTCGCAGCGCAGGGCGGCATCTCCGCCGCGCTCGGCAACATGGGCGAGGACGACTGGCGCTACCACTTCTACGACACCATCAAGGGCTCGGACTGGCTGGGCGACCAGGACGCCATCGAGTACATGTGCCGCGAGGCCATCCCGGCCATCATCGAGCTGGAGCACTACGGCGTGCCGTTCTCGCGTACCGAGGAGGGCAAGATCTACCAGCGCCCGTTCGGTGGCATGACGACCAAGTACGGCGAAGGTCCGCCGGCGCAGCGCACCTGCGCCGCAGCCGACCGCACCGGCCACGCCATGCTGCACACGCTGTACCAGCAGTCGCTGGCGCACGATGCGCGCTTCATGGTCGAGTACTTCGCGCTTGACCTGATCTTCGACGAAGAAGGCGCCTGCCGCGGCGTGCTCGCCCTGGACATGGCCACCGGCACGCTGCACCTGTTCCGCGCCCATGGCGTGGTGCTGGCCACCGGCGGCTACGGCCGTGCCTACTTCTCGGCGACCTCCGCGCACACCTGCACGGGCGACGGCGGCGGCATGGTGATGCGTGCCGGCCTGCCGATGCAGGACATGGAGTTCGTGCAGTTCCACCCGACCGGCATCTACGGCGCGGGCTGCCTGATCACCGAAGGCGTGCGCGGCGAAGGCGGCATCCTGCGCAACAGCAATGGCGAGCGCTTCATGGAGCGCTATGCACCGCACTACAAGGACCTGGCCTCGCGCGACGTGGTCAGCCGCTCGATGACCATCGAGATCCGCGAAGGCCGCGGCGTGGGCGAGCACAAGGACCACATCCTGCTCGACCTGACCCACCTGGGTCCGGAAGTCATCAACGAGAAGCTGCCCGGCATCGCCGAAAGCGCCCACATCTTCGCCGGCGTGGACGTGACCAAGCAGCCGATCCCGGTCATCCCGACCGTGCACTACAACATGGGCGGCATCCCGACCAACTACCACGGCGAAGTGGTGCGCAAGGTCGGCGACAACCCGGATGCCGTCGTGCCCGGCCTGTACGCCATCGGCGAAGCCGCCTGCGTATCGGTGCACGGCGCCAACCGCCTGGGCTCGAACTCGCTGCTCGACCTGGTCGTATTCGGCCGCGCGGTGGCCAACCGCTGCGCCGAGACCATCAAGAGTGGTTCGTCGCACAAGCCGCTGGCGGGCGATGCCTGCGACAAGGCGCTGTCGCACCTGGACAAGCTGCGCAACGCGAATGGCGACACGCCCACCTCGGTGATCCGCGACAACATGCAGCGCACGATGCAGGCCGACGCCGCCGTGTTCCGCACCAGCAAGACGCTGAAGGAAGGCTGCGACAAGATGGCCGACATCTTCTCCAGCTTCCAGGACGTCAAGGTCAGCGACCGCTCGCTGATCTGGAACTCCGACCTGATCGAGACCTACGAGCTGCACAACCTGCTGCTCAGCGCGGTCGCGACGATCAACTCGGCCGAGCAGCGCCACGAGAGCCGTGGCGCGCACGCGCACGAGGACTTCCCGGAGCGCGACGACGTCAACTGGCAGAAGCACACGCTGGTCAACGTCGCCGAAGACGGCAAGTGCAGCTTCGATTTCCGCCCCGTGCACATGTACACGCTCAGCAAGGACGTGGATGTGGTGCCGCCCAAGCCGCGCGTTTACTGAGCCCGGGAGACCTGACACATGGCCGAATTTTCGCTCCCGAAGAACTCGCGCGTCACCAAGGGCAAGCACTTCCCCGCGAAGGGCGCCAAGAACGTGCGCACCTTCAAGGTGTACCGCTGGAACCCGGACGACGGCGCCAATCCGCGCACCGACACGTACGAAGTCGATCTCGACAAGTGCGGCCCGATGGTCCTGGACGCGCTGATCAAGATCAAGAACGAGATCGATCCCACGCTGACTTTCCGCCGCTCGTGCCGCGAAGGCATCTGCGGTTCGTGCGCGATGAACATCGATGGCACCAACACGCTGGCCTGCACCAAGGCGATCGGCGATTGCGGCAAGGCGGAAGTGCCGATCTATCCGCTGCCGCACATGGAGGTGGTGAAGGATCTGGTTCCCGACCTGACCCATTTCTACGCGCAATACGCCTCGATCAAGCCCTGGATCCGCACGCAGACCCCGGCCCCGCCGGATCGCGAGCGCCTGCAATCGCCGGAAGACCGCAAGAAGCTGGACGGCCTGTACGAGTGCATCCTGTGCGCCTGCTGCTCGACGAGCTGCCCGAGCTACTGGTGGAACGGCGAACGTTACCTCGGCCCGGCGATCCTGCTGCAGGCCTACCGCTGGATCATCGATTCGCGCGACGAGGACACCGGTGCGCGCCTGGACGATCTGGAAGATCCGTTCAAGCTGTACCGCTGCCACACCATCATGAACTGCGCCCGGACCTGCCCGAAGGGCCTGAACCCGGCGCTGGCGATCGCCGAGATCAAGAAGCTGATGATGGCGCGTCGCGCCTGACCGCATGAGCGACGGACCTGCCACGGCAATCCTCTGGCCCGCCGTGGCGATGGCCGGCCTGACCTTCCTCGTGTGGGTCAGGCTGTACCAGCTCCGCCTGGGGGAAATGGCCCGCAAGCGCATCCACGCGCAATCGCTGGCGAATGCCGCGGATTCGGTGCGCCTGCTGAGTGATACCCGCGCGTCGGACAACTTCCGCAATCTCTTCGAGCTGCCGGTGCTGTTCTATGCCGGCGTGCTGCTGGCGGCGCAGCTCGGCGTCTCGGATGCGGTGTCGCTCGCGCTGGCATGGGCGTTCGTCGCGTTGCGGGCGGTGCACAGCCTGGTGCACTGCACCTTCAACCATGTCATGACCCGCTTCGTGGCCTATGCGCTGGCAACGCTGGTGTTGATCGCGTTCTGGGTGCGCCTCGCGCTGGCGCTGGCCGCGATATGAGCGACGATCCCGAACTCAAGCGCATCCGTTGGCGCTGCCGGCGCGGGATGCGCGAACTGGACCAGCTGTTCGGTCGTTATCTCGACCGCAGCTGGGCGACCGAATCCGAGCCGCAGCGCGTTGTTTTCCTACGGTTGCTGGATTGCGAGGACGATAAGCTCTGGCGCTGGTTCATGGGCTACGAGCAGTGTCCCGATGCGGAACTCGCCGCGCTGGTCGAACGGATCCGTCAGCTGCCGGCTTGAGTGGCACCCGTCGCGCCTGTTGCAGGCATGCCTGGTCGTCGAGGGGTTGCTGGCGGCCGCGTCCCTCCTGATATGCGAAATGCCGCGCGCGTTCGCCTGGCCGGGCGCCGTGCTGGCGCTCGCCCGCGGCCTGTGGCTCGCCCACGCCCATGGCGTGCAGCCGGAGCGGACGTTCTGGTTCCCGGGCGACGATAGGCCTCCCACGGTCGACGGGGCCCTTCTCCACGATGCCCAGCTCCGTTGGCGGGGCCCCCTCGCGTTCCTGCGCTGGCGGGAGTCGCCGGGCGGACGCTGGCAGCATGCGGCCTGGTGGCCCGATACGCTGCCTGCCCGAGCCCGGCGTGAACTGCGCCTTGCTGCGGGCGGTGGCGATGCTGGGCGGCCGGGTGGAGCGATGGCACCATAGGGGTCTATGTTCAAACCCATTCCCGTCGCCATCGGCCTGCGCTATCTCCGCGCCAAGCGCCGCAACGGTTTCATCTCCTTCATCTCGCTGGCCTCGGTCGTGGGCATCGCCCTCGGCGTGATGATCCTGATCACCACGCTGTCGGTGATGAGCGGCTTCCAGCGCGAAATCCGCGATCGCTTGCTGCAGGCCACGGCGCACGCCACGGTAATGGGGGCAGGCGAGGCCATGCACGACTGGCCGCATGCCACCAAGATCGCGATGGACGACCCGCGCGTGTCGGGTGCCGCTCCTTTCATCAACGTGCAGGCGATGCTGACGGGCAATGCGGATCCGCAGGGTGCGCTGGTCACCGGCATCCTGCCCGGCGAGGAGCCGAAGGTTTCCGTGATCGGCGACAAGATGAAGGCCGGCACGCTGGACTCGCTGAAGCCGGGTGAATTCCACATCCTGCTGGGCCAGGAACTGGCGGCCTGGCTCCGCGTCGGCGTCGGCGACAGCGTCGTGGTCACCGCGGGCGACTTCCAGGGCACGCCGATGGGTGCGATGCCCAAGATCAAACGCTTCACCGTCACCGGCATCTTCGCGGTCGGCCACAACGACGTGGACCGGAACCTCGCACTCGTCCACATGGGCGACCTGCAGCGCGTGCTGCGGATGGGCGAGGGCGTGACCGGTGTTCGCCTGAAACTGCACGATATGTACCAGTCCTGGGACGTGGCGCGCGACCTCGCGCTGCGCCTGCAAGGCCCTTACCGGATCAGCGACTGGACCAGCGAGAACGCCAACCTCTATCACTCGCTGAAGATGGAAAAAACGGTGATGGGCATCCTGTTGTCCTTCATCATCCTGATGGGTGCCTTCTCGCTGGTGAACTCGCAGGTCATGCTGGTCACCGACAAACAGGCCGATATCGCCATCCTGCGCACGCTCGGCCTCACGCCGCGCGGCGTGATGCAGGTCTTCATGGTCCAGGGCGTACTGATTGGCGTGATGGGCACCGTGTTGGGCGTGATCGGCGGCATCTTGCTGACCATCAACCTCGAATACATCCTCGCGGCCATCGAGGCCGTGTTCAAGGTCACCCTGCTGCCCTCGGATGTCTACTACATCACCGGTTTGCCGTACGAACTCGACGCAGGCGAAGTGGTGCTGATCGCGGCCGTGGCGCTGACGATGAGCTTCCTGGCCACGCTGTACCCCGCGTGGCGTGCCGCCCGCACCCAGCCTGCGGAGGCGCTGCGCTATGAATGAGTCCATCCGCACTGCGGTCATCCATGCCGAAGCGCTGGGCAAGACCTACGCCGAAGGGAAGCTGCGCACCCCGGTCTTCGACGGCCTGGAGCTCAACGTGCAGCCGGGCGAGACCGTGGCCATCGTTGGTGCGTCGGGTGCGGGCAAGAGCACCTTGCTGCATCTGCTGGGCGGGCTCGACACGCCCACCTCCGGCGAGGTCTACGTGGCCGGCAAGAAGATGTCGTCGCTATCGGATGCCGCGCGCGGCCAGCTACGCAATACCTCACTCGGTTTCGTCTACCAGTTCCACCACCTGCTGCCCGAGTTCACCGCGCTCGAGAACGTCATGATGCCGGTGATGTTGGGCGGCGCCGGCACGGTCGATGCGGCCGCGCGCGCGAAGGCGTTGCTGGAATCGGTGGGCCTGGGGCATCGCCTCGAGCACAAGCCCGGCGAGTTGTCGGGTGGTGAACGCCAGCGCGCCGCCGTCGCTCGCGCCCTGGTCAATCAACCCGCCTGCGTGCTCGGCGACGAACCGACCGGCAACCTGGACGAGAAGACCGCTGCCGTCGTGTTCGACCTGATGCTCGAGCTCAATCGCGCGCAGAAAACCAGTCTGGTGCTGGTGACCCACGATCGTCGTCTGGCGCGTCGACTGGATCGGGTGCTTGAACTCCATGAAGGCAAGCTACGCGAATTGGCGCCGGAAGCTGTCTGATTGTCCTTTCCCGCGCCTGGCTGCCGCCAGGAGCGTGACGGTCGAAGCATCACTTCGGCCGGAATGACACGTCAGGCCTGCGGGGTTTCCATCCATGGTTCGCGCGCGCCCTGCCGATACCAGTGCCGCCAGCCGTGGCGATAAGCGTGTTGGATGTACGGGCCGCGAAGGATCCGTTCTTCGGATTGCGTGGATGATTCGGTACCCAATAGGTAGGCGGCCGCCGACCATGCGTCCACGACGTCACTCGGTGTGCGGGCGAGTTGCTGGTCTACCAGTGTGGCTGCTTGCTCCACAGACCGGGCTCTTACGAGGAAGCAGGTGTCAGGACCGTCTGGTCCTCCCATGGGTGCGGCATGCGAGTCGTTGCCCCACCGGATAACTTCAAACAACAACATTGCGGGATCGGATGGATGCACGAGCGGATCGCCGTTGGTGGGGTGAATGACGCCATAAGACGACCGGGAAGTGGTTCGATTAGAACGAACTCTTAGGGCGCGGGCGAGACAAGCGTCTGTGCCGCGCCATTGCTTGCCCCGATGTTGCCGATGGCGGACACGTCAATCCCATCGATGCAAGCAAGGTTGAAGCCATACTCGGTTGGAACGCTTCGGCGCTGATGGTGTGTGTAGATGCCGCAAATACTGCAGAAGTAGTGCTTTGCGATCTTGGTGTTCCATTGATAGAGCGAGAGCTTGTCTGCGCCTCGCGTGACTCTGAGTCGCTCCAAAGGTACGCCGGCCATGATCGCCCCCTTGCGGCTGCAGATAGAGCAGTTGCAGCGTCGAACATTCTCAAAACCGTTCACCAGATCGACCTCGAACTCAACCGCTTTGCAGTGGCAAGTGCCTTTGACCGTTTGCGTGATCATTCCGATTGCGCCCTAGATCCCATAGCTGAAGCCTAACGCCTGGATTGAGCCGACCCGCGAAGCGGGTTCGGCTTGAATGAATTGTTAGGCGGCCAGCTAAGGGCGCCGAAAACCGACAACCTTGCCATGCTCTGTGCCGCCAAATAGCCCATAGGAAACATAAGTGCCGTCAAATTGAGCGCCAGAAACTGTCCCCACAAACGAAGTGTATGCATCACAGAGTCCGTTTGTTAGCAGGAGCTCAAGGCGTCCGTTTGAATAGGTGTAAGCCGGGTCCGACGGTTTGAGTCCTCCCGCCGAGATCACCTTTGCCCTGAACCACTGACCGGAAATGCAAGTGTCCGCCGGTGCATCACTGAGCTGGAAGGCGGACTTACGAATGCCGTCCTTGTCCGTAGTCGTGAACTCCCAGGTGCCCAACATGGTCTCGGGCGCGGGCGTAAGACTAGGCTCGTTGGTGGTGATAAGTGGAGGCGCGGTAGAGCAACCGGTAGCTATGAGCGCTGCTGCTCCGAACGATAAGAATGCTTTCATGGCTGCCTAACGCCTTAGTTAAGCCGACCCGCGAAGCAGGTTCGGCTTGAATGAATTGTTACGTCGCGGTGGCAAGTACAAGTGAAACCTCCCTCGCGGCAACCGTGACCACCCCGAACTCCCCAGCAATACGGTACTCGCCTAGTCGCACAAGCGAAAGCTCGTCAATGCAGCCGTAATCCAGGCTGCCGTCAGCGTCTTGTGTGGGTAGAACAGCGTCTTGTGGGAGCAGGCCGCTAACAGAAGAAACACTAGAAAACCGGATAAGGCCGAGGTGATAGCAAGCCCAGTCACCACTTGCGGGCGGCGTTGCTTCCGGGTGGCTTTGCAAGAGGCTCGCGAGGACGCTGAATGTGAGCGAATCTGATGCGTAGTGCCACGAGAGAACGAATGTGTCCTCCAGCGAGATGTTGTCAAACGCATCGATTCTCATGAGCGGCCTAACGCCTGAACTAAGCTGGCCCGCGAAGCGGGTTCGGCTTGAATGAATTGTTAGGCCGCAGTTTTGCGCAGCCTACGACGAAGAGCTAATCCCGCAACTAGAATCGCCAACCCGAGAATCGCGAGAGCGTACGGCAGGTAACCAATACTTTGTGAAACGGTTGGAACGACACGCCAATAGTGAGAGTGAGCCTGGCCGTCGAAGGGAAGCATGAAGTCAACGGGAAGCAAACCTAGGATCCAAGCCAGCGCGTAGACAAGAATGGCTATGCCGAGGGTTATAGAGGAACTTGCCAAGATGTTCTTCATGCGGCCTAACGCCTGAATTAAGCCGACCCCCGAAGCGGGTTCGGCTTGAGTGAATTGTTAGGCCTGTCCACGAGGAGGGGCCACCAGAGCGAACTGCTGCATAAGATTACTGCCGAGCAGCTTGTCTACTGACGCGATGCTTGAGATGGCGCTGCCGGCGTCGAAGGACTCGCCGTGCTGCCAGGCAGCATATGCCTGATTGTGGAGCGCATAAGCCAGATGGGCTGCGACTCTAACTGGATGATCACCGGGGTTGTCACTGCCGAGATAGCTCGCCAAGAGAAGACGCATCTCATAGAGAGCGAACGCGAGCACGAGCCTGTGCAGATTTTTGTGTAACCGGATTTCGGTTTACAGCTGAGGGAGTCGTCCCTCGAACTGGATCGTAAACTGGTTCAACGCGGCCTTCCAGTCGCGGATCGGCAGCGTCCACTTCTTGCTGATGTTGCGCAGCGCCAGGTACATCAGCTTCACCAGCGCTTCGTCGGTCGGGAACGCGCCGCGGTGCTTGGTCAGCTTGCGCAGGCTGAAGTTCACCGACTCAATCGCGTTGGTGGTGTAGATCACCTTGCGGATCTCCGGGGCGAAGTCGAAGAACGGCGTCAGCCGCGCCCAGTTGCGACGCCACGATTGGCTGATCGGCAGGTACTCGGCGTCCCACTTGGCCTCGAACTCGGACAGGCGCTGCTCGGCTTCCGCCGCCGTGGCGCAGGTGTAGATGCGCTTCAGGTCGGCGGCCACTTCCGGTCGGCGTTTCCAGGTCACGTAGTTCAGGCTGTGTCGGACCATGTGCACCACGCACAGCTGGACCAGCGTCTGCGGGAACACGGCCTCGATCGCTTCGGGGAAACCCTTCAGCCCGTCGACGCAGGCGATGAAGATGTCCTGCACGCCGCGATTGCGCAGCTCGGTCACCACCTGCAGCCAGAACTTCGCCCCTTCCGTCTGCGCCAGCCACAGGCCCAGCACTTCCTTCTCGCCGGCCAGCGTGACGCCAATCGCCAGGTACACCGCCTTCACCCGCACCGCGCCCTCGCGCACCTTCACGTGGATGCAGTCGAGGTAGACGATCGGATACACCGCATCCAGCGGCCGGCCCTGCCACAGCTTGACCTCGTCGACCACCGCGTCGGTGACCGAGGAGATCAGGCTGGGTGACACTTCCGTGCCATACATTTCCTGCAGGTGCGCCTGGATCTCGCGCACCGTCATGCCGCGGGCGTACAACGACAGGATGCGCTCGTCGAAGCCGTTCCAGCGCCGTTGGTGCTTGGGCACGATCTGCGGCTCGAAGCTGCCTTGCCGGTCGCGCGGCACCTCGATCGGCATCTCGCCGAAGTCACCCTTCAACACCTTGCGGCTCTTGCCGTTGCGGGCGTTGCCCTCGGCGTTGCCGACCGGGTCGTGCTTCTCATGGCCCAGGTGCTCGGCCATCTCGGCTTCCAGCGCCCGCTCCACCAGCAGTTTGGTCAGCTGCTTGAGCAGGCCGTTCTCGCCGATCAGGTCTTCGGGCTTCTTGTAGTTGGCCATCAAGCTGGCCAACAATTCCTCAGGTACTTCGTGCTTGCGGGTTGTCATCGTGTCTCCGGGTCTGGCGGCAGTTTCCTGCCAAGGGCCCGGTTACACAAAATTTAGGACAGGCTCGCGAGCACCTTGATCTGATCTGTCTGGTCCGTCATTGGCTCTCGGCAGGCCTAACGCCTGAATTAAGCCGACCCGCGAAGCGGGTTCGGCTTGAATGAATTGTTAGGTGCCATCTCGCAGCTCCGGGTTGATGACGCTGAGGATGACACCGTGCCCGACGATACGCGAACCCTCTTGCACAGGGAACCTAAAGCTAGGATGGAGGCGGCGAGACTGGTATTCAGGAGCGAGGAACCAGAGATTTGCTTTTGCCGATGAGCCTGGGGCAATGGACTGGCATCCGACATACTCGTGCATTGCGTCATTGAGCATGCCTCCGACTCCAAAATCGTGCGCAGCACGATAGCCGGAGGGAGCAGGAGCGCTACGACCGCCTTGCTCCGTGGGCAAGAAGGAGATCTCTGCTTCTAGGTCCGGCGGATGGCTCGACATGGCACCTAACGCCTGAATTAAGCCGACCCGCGAAGCGGGTTCGGCTTGAATGAATTGTTAGGCCTCAACCGACACGACGCGGCCAGTCCCCTTGTTGCCATTCTCCCAGACCGTGAACTCAGTATCTGCGGGAAAGTTCTGAACTGCATCTGGAACGAGCAACTGTACCGCCGCCAGGAAGGTGTCGCCGGGCGATGGAGTGCCTGTGAAGACAATTCGGGCTGACCAATACTCGTTGTTGGTGCCGAGGATGGTGCGCCACTCGCCAGATGAAAGCGGGGAGGATCGGCCAGCGGCTTGAGTTGGAAGTAGATAAATCTCAGCTATAAAGTGAACTCGCATTGCGGCCTAACGCCTGAGTTAAGCCGCGCCGCGAAGCGGTGTCGGCTTGGGCGAATTGTTAGGCGGCGTACTCTGAGCCCGGAGGCTGGCGCGCAGTGCGACTGCAAGCGCGGCAAAGCCGAGTCCGGGCGCCATTATTAGCCCCACGATGAGAAATACCGCCGGGGAGAACTTGCCCGAGGAAACTGAAAAGAAAAGAGCGAGCAGCCCGGATCCGACGTAATACGCAAACCCAGCCCATGAGAGTAGGTGCAGCAAGCGGACCCCCCAAAGGTAGCGAAGTCCAGTCGCTACACCTCCGACTGCGCCGGCTAGCGCCACAGTTGAGAAGGCAGCGACCTGGATCCAATAGGTCGTCTCCGACTTAACCGTCGAGATAAGCGCCATTCCCGCAATAGCTGGAGCCATGAGAAGCCACAGCCAGCCGATGACTCGGGTTCCAGTACTTAGTTGCGCCGGACTTGCCATAGCCGCCTAACGCCTGAATTAAGCCGACCCGCGAAGCGGGATCGGCTTGAATGAGTAAAAAGGAGACTTCCCCTCCGACGGCACTGCCGTTCGGCCTCGAGGGCCATGATTGGGTTGCGACTCAATCAACGCAGAGGAGAAGTCTCCCGTGGCCACTATAACCATTGGCATTGACCTGGCAAAACTGGTGTTCTCGGCCTGCGAGCTGGATGCCGCTGGACACGTCCGGCAGCGACGCGACCTGCGACGCGACGCCCTAGGGTCATGGTTAGCGCAGTTGCCCGCGGGTACCGTCGTGGCCATGGAAGCCTGTAGCGGCGCGCACCATTGGGCGCGGTATTGCCTGAGCCTGGGGCTCGTCCCCAAGCTGATCGCTGCACAGTTCGTGACCCCGTTTCGCAAGAGCCGAACAGCCAAGAACGACCGGAACGACGCCGAAGCCATAGCGACCGCCGCCCGGCAAGGCAACATGCGCTTCGTGCCAGTGAAATCCATCGACCAGCAGGCGCGGCTGGCGGTGCATCGGGTGCGGGAAGGCTACAAGGTCGAGGCCTTGGCCACCAGCAATAGACTGCGTGGCCTGCTGGCCGAGTTCGGTGTGGTCGTGGCCCGACAGGATCAGGCGCTGCGGCACGCCGTGGGTGATCTGGCGATCCGCGATCAACTACCGGGTGCGCTACTGCACCTGATCGACGACCTCGCACTGCATTGGAAGACAGTGATTGAGCGCATTGTGGCGTGCGATGCAGCCATCGCGTCGACGGCTTCGAAAGACATCCGGTGCGTTCGTGCGCGCCAGGTCATCGGTGTTGGTGCGCTGACCGCCGACGCCCTGGTGGCGACGGTGGGCGATGCGCGCGAGTTCAAGAACGGTCGCCAGATGGCGGCGTGGTTGGGACTGGCGCCGACACAGCATTCCAGCGGTGGAAAATCGCGACTGGGTACGATCAGCTGTCGAGGCGATAGCTATCTTCGAACCTTGTTGATCCAGGGCGCCCGCAGCAGCCTGCAGCGCGCCAAGGCGGTCGCCATCGAGAAGGCCACGCCAGAACAGCTGTGGATCCGCGATCTGGTCGCGCGATTGCCGTTTGGCAAAGTGCTGGTCGCCATCGCCAACAAACACGCACGCCAGCTGTGGGCGATGCTGGCACGCGAGGAGGACTACGACGCACACGCGTGGCTGAAGCACCCGATGGTGCAGCGACCGCGAAGCACACGGCCGTTCCAAACGGCCTGATTCACAACAGCTTTCACCGCCCGAGCGAGCACGGTAGACAACGGGTCAGACCCACCTGGAGAGAGCCTGACTAACTGTTCGGCGCCACCGCATGCCAAAGCTGATCCCTGGGGCATGGGCGAAACCGATGAATGAAAGAGGCCTCCGGGCGCGGTTTTTACCCTGGTCCGGGCGAGTACCAAAACGCCCAACAAGACCGATTACGGAAATGCAGTCTGGCAACCGTTGAATCCGAATCGCACTGGCAGCACCGCAGCATCAAACGACAACCTGAGAACAGCAACGGCCTTCAAGCTACAGGCAAGAGCGTCATGTACCCGGGCTTGACGGGAAGCTCCTTACGGAATTGTTAGGTGGGGAGCCGGTGAGGTCTTGCAACTGAGCCGGCTTGAGCGGCATGCCCTCGGGTTGCTCGTCCACACCTCTAATCCAGAGCTGTCCGTCCGAGCGAGCCTCAACCTCAACCGGGCGTGAGGCCGGACAAAGAACGAGCATCGCTGGCGAAACCAGGAAACGGTGGTTGACCGCGCCAAAATCGAGGGATGACAGCGAAGTGACCTGGACAGCCGCGCTATCGGTCGGCTCTAGTACAAGAGCACGACCCTCCATAGGGACTGATACGTCCACCCCAGAGGAATTGAACAAGGTGACGGCACAAGCTGGATCGCCCGCGGTGGTGAGCAGGAATGCAACTAAACCCGGAGTTATCGCCATCTTGTCCTCCCCACCTAACGCCTGAATTAAGCCGACCCGCGAAGCGGGTTCGGCTTGAATGAATTGTTAGGGCCTACACCGCTGAAGCTAGCCCCGACGCTTGTATCCGACGCCATAGCCTATTGCAATGATGCCAGCCCCAATAAGGGGAACAACAAACGACTGACCGAGTGGTGGGTCTGTGTAGGCGGGGATGCTGGTCGCCTCGTAGATGCTCAAGCCGATCAGAAGTGCCGCCAAGCTGAGCGAGAGTAGACCGACAACAATGAAAAGCTTCCAGAGCTGCATGTAGGGCCTAACGCCTGAATTAAGCCGACCCGCGAAGCGGGTTCGACTTGAATGAATTGTTAGGCTGCATGCTCATGACTGTCTCCGGACGCGAGCATAGGTGAGGAGGACGATAAGGGCCAATCCAAGCGTGACCCACGTTAGGCCGAAGAGGAGGTTGTACAGAGGCTGGCCGAGAAATGTCAGGAACGCCTGCTCCAAACCGCAGTTGACCCTGCAGGGCCCAGTTCCGGTCGGCCTTAGAAAGAGCATGATCGAGCCGTAGCCGACTACCACAAGCCCAAGCATTGACCCAAAGGTCACAACAAACATGGATGGCCGTTTTAGACGCCGTCTCGCTACGTTCTTTCCCATGCGGCCTAACGCCTGAATTAAGCCGACCCGCGAAGCGGGTTCGGCTTGAATGAATTGTTAGGTGCCAAGGCTAGCGACTGCGAACACAAAAGCAACCGAGCCTGCGCCAAGTAGGCCGTAAGTAGCCCAGAGAGGCGTGCCCTGGCCCAACGAAAACGCAACATATCCCTCCCGCGGGTCTCTGCCAGAGATGATGGACACTGCAAAGATGGCTATGAGCGGCAAGACCGACGCCAGACCAAAGCCAAGTCCAAGTGGTCGCCAGTCAGAACTGTCAAAGCCGCCAATCCGATACAGGAGAACACCGAATACAAGACCTGCAAAGAAAAGCGCATTGGCCGTCCAGACTGCAGGACGATGCTGCCGAAGGAGCGTGTCGCGTGACTTGCCGTTGTGCCTTGAAGGGAGTCGACGAGACCAGCGAGACGTGAGCCAAGTGGCGATGATGCCACCTGCCACACCGCTTAGAACTGGACGTATCGACTCAAATTCCATTGGCACCTAACGCCTGAATTAAGCCGACCCGCGAAGCGGGTTCGGCTTGAATGAACTGTTAGGCAGCATGAACCGCTGCCTCCGAGATGTCGGTCTGGATATCGGCAGGCACGTTGACCCAGCGGGTGCTGGAACCCAAGACAAGCGTTACCCCTTGCGCAGATGCGACCGATTGGATTATCTGAAACCAACGGCCGTAGCTCCATTCTCGCGGAATCGGGGAGCCGAGTGTCCGGGTGGCTAAGTCCCATGACACCTCCATTGCCTCGCGGTACGCGAACGGGAACTCGTGGGTTGCTGGCGCAACAAGCAAGCGCCCCTCTTGATCGATCTCAACAACGGCAACCTGATCTACGTCCATGCTGCCTAACGCCTGAGTTAAGCCGCGCCGCGAAGCGGCGTCGGCTTGAACGAATTGTTAGGCCTGCACTTTAGAAAGCGACATGACCTGCGGTGCGCCCGTTGCAGGATGGGAAAGAAATGCCATGAACCCCTCACCACTGATGGAAATGAAATGGCACTCCAGCATCTCGTGGAGCTTTTGCACGTCTTGCTTGAGCTGCGAGGCATGATCTTGGAGGAACGTGTCTTTGTTCTTGGAGGTGTAGGGATTGATCTCGTGCAGCCAACTGTGCATGCGCTGATACATCTCGATTAGAGAATCATGTGTCAGGCGACGCTCAGGAACTCCTAAGAACACGATCTTTGCATCCTCAGGGGCGTTGTCCTCCGGCAGAGGTCGACGAAACTTGTTTGGTCCAGGAAAGGTTTCAGGGTGTCTCTTCTTGAGTCTTTTTAGTATCACTTCAGCGTTCCATTGGCCTTTTGAATCGTTTGGAATGATCTTTAGGCCGTTGTGAAGCGCCACTAGGCAGCTGAAGGCGATCGCCTCAATAATTTTTCGACTTTGAAAGGCAGTGAACTCAGCTTTGCTAAAGGAATCTGCTTGAATGCTGTCGAGCGCCTCGATAGCGTCGAACCGCCTACGAATTCCAACTAGGAGAGATATGTAGATTTGTTCGGGTGCCAAGATCCCTCCATGCGGGCCTAACGCCTGAATTAAGCCGACCCGCGAAGCGGGTTCGGCTTGAATGAATTGTTAGGCCTCATTCCGATGAGCCGGAATCAGCCTTGATGCTAGAAATAGTACGGCTGCTTGTGCGAGGCCGCAAAATATCATCCACGCCAGCTGTGCGAAGGGCGACTGGAAGGCCTTTGGGAAGGTCGCAGTAAGAACTGCAATGGAAAGCGATGTTGGGGCAGTTAAGAACAGGAGCAGCATGTCCGGAAATAGGTGCTCTCGCGAGGAGTGCAAGAATCCAATGTCCACGGACATGGCCCATATCGCGACAAGAACCACGAGCGCTGCGTAGAAGACTGCCAGGGAACGGAGTGGGTTTCTCATGAGGCCTAACGCCTGAATTAAGCCGACCCGCGAAGCGGGTTCGGCTTGAATGAATTGTTAGGGCGCATCCGGGACGAGCCTAATCATATCTAGCACGCGCCATGCAATGAATGCTGCTACACCCAAAGCTAGAAACCAGAACTGGAAACGGTAGTACCTGCTTGCAGAATTGGAGTTGTTCTCTATTGCTTTGCGAACGCCAGACATGGCGGCATGTGCAAGATGCGGGGGCGGTTGCTCGGGATGGAGGCCGTACTGCATTTGAAGAAGTGCGAAGTTGGCGTACATGGTTGATTGAGTCCAGGTAATACGCTTGCAGCCGCAGAAGAAGCTGATGAGCCAGCAGCCGACAGCGAGTAGACCCGGAGCAGCCTGCCAAGACAATGGCAAGCCATCGAGTTTTTGCAGCGCGTATCCCATGGCAGCGCCCGCCGCTGCCAATAGAAAGTAAACATACTTGGACTGACTGTCCGAGTACTGACGGTGGAGTTCATGGAGCTCGGGGTGATCTGTCATGCGCCCTAACGCCTGAATTAAGCCGACCCGCGAAGCGGGTTCGGCTTGAATGAATTGTTAGCTGCGTCCATGCATAGCCTCTTCTGCGATCTTCTGAGCTTCTTGAGCGCTCAGGCCATGATGATAGTGGACGGCTAGTGGATGGTCGCTCGGTTGCAACTCAAGATATGGTCTTGCGCTGCCATTTCTGGGCCGCACATTTGTCTTTAGGTTGATTGTGTCAGGGTAGTACGGAAGGCGATTGCTGAACCAGCCAAAGTAGCTGTCGGATTCATCATGCTCGCCCCAGGTTGACGTGTACTTGTCAAAGCTCTCTTTGCTAAGCGAAACCCAGACACCCCAAAGGAACGGCTCTTCAGTCCCGTGAATGGGAAGCTCCAAAACAACCCGAGCAAAGTAGTCGGTGCCCTCCGGGTGATCGATCTTGCAAAGGTCGTCGTTGATCTGCGCGATTGATTGCTTGTCGTGCTCTGACAAGTGGTCAAAAGGCATTGGAGTCTTGTACCCGAAGCTGGGCGAGCCCTTATGAAGCTCCCCACAGCATGAGCAAGTGAATACAAAGATCGCGGCCATGTCTGTTTGCAGCTAACGCCTAATAGACCCCAATCTGGGGTGATAGCTCCGAGTATTCAGCTTGGCCCGGCAGGCGTCAATCAGGACTTTCTTACTTGATATCAATGCCTTGCCCTAGCGCTTGTGAGTGTCAGGCATGCGACGTTGTCCGTGCTATTCGCACGGAATGCGTTGCTTATGGATTATCACGGCAAAGATGGGGCGGTATCTGCTGGTGGGCGCAGGGGGCTGCTTGAGGAGGTGACGCGCAGACTGCGCGTGGGTCACTACAGTCTGCGCACGGAGCGCGCTTATCTGGGATGGATACGTCGGTTCATTGTTGCCAATGGCAAGCGCCATCCGCGCGAGCTGGGGGCGGCTGAGGTCGAGGCTTTCCTGACCGGATTGGCTGTCGAAGAAAGGGTGGCGGCGAGCACACAGAACCAGGCGCTGTCATCGCTGCTTTTTCTGTATCGCGAAGTGCTGGGCTTGAAGTTGGCTTGGATGGAGGATGTGGTGCGCGCCAAGCGGCCGCAGCGCGTACCCACCGTTTTGTCGCAGCGGGAAATGCGCGCGATGCTGGTGCAGATGGAGGGACGTATGGCCTTGCTGGCGCAGCTCCTCTACGGCACGGGCATGCGGCTGATGGAAGGGATGCGGTTGCGCGTGAAGGACGTGGATTTCGCCCGTAACGAGATCACCGTCAGGGGAGGCAAGGGCGGCAAGGATCGGCGCACCGTGCTGCCCGCATCGCTGGTAGCCGGGCTGCAGGCGGAAGTCGAGCGCGTGCAGGTCCTGCATGTTCAGGACCTGGCGCGCGGTGCAGGGGAGGTGTGGCTTCCGCATGCCTTGTCGCTGAAGTATCCCCATGCGGCGCGCGAACTCGGCTGGCAATACATGTTTCCCGCGCGAGCCATCAGTCTGGATCCGCGTGATGGCCGATGGCGACGGCACCACCTCGATGAAGCCATGCTCGCGCGCGCGCTCAAGCGGGCCCGCGGCGCGGCGGGTATCGCCAAGCCGGTGACGGCGCATGTGCTACGGCACTCTTTCGCCACACACCTGATCGAAGCAGGCTACGACATCCGCACCGTGCAGGAATTGCTCGGTCACAAGGATGTCTCGACGACGCAGATCTATACGCATGTACTCAATCGAGGCGCGGGTGGTGTCCGAACCCCGCTCGATCGTGTCGGCGATGCGTGAGTCGGCGGAGCGCGCGGTCGTGGCGCCGCTCGGTGTCGCCTGTGCGGTCGCCTGGCTTGCAGGTGCGCTCTGCACCCTGTGGCGAGGCGAATTGCCCGGCGTGGCGGCGCTGTGGATCGGCTTGGCGACGGGGTTGGGATGGTGGGTGGCATCGCCCAGGTGGCGTTGGATAGGCGCAGCCCTGGTGGGGCTGGCATGGACAGGGCTGCATGCGGGGTGGAGTCTGCGCTCCCAGCTGCCCGTGGCGTGGGAGGGGCGCGAGGTTTCCCTCAGCGGTCGCATCGAAGGCTTGCCCGAGCCCGAGGCGCGCCGTACCCGCTTCCTGCTCCGTGTCGATGACGGCATCGGCCAGCCGTTGCCCCTGCGTGGGCGATTGGTACGCGTCGCGTGGTACGACGAGCATGGCGCCGAGACGATCGGCCCTCGTCGTGCGCTAGGCGCGGGCGAACGGTGGCGCTTCCAACTGCGGCTGAGGGCACCTCGTGGGTTGGCCAATCCCGGAAGCTTCGACGCCGAGCGGTATGCGATGGCACAACGAATCAGTGCCACCGGCTACGTACGTGAGCCTGGGCGTGCGATGAAGCTCGAAGCGGGCGGCGGTATGGATGCCTGGCGGTCCAGGATGTCGGCCCGCATCGAAGCCGAGGTGCCTGCCGCATCGAACCGTTTCGTGCGTGCGCTCGCGCTCGGGGATACGCGTGGGCTGCTGCAGGACGACTGGCAAGTGCTGCGAGCGTCTGGGCTGACGCATCTGATTGCGATCTCCGGTTTCCATGTCGGCTTGGTAGCGGGCGCGTTCGCGCTGCTGGCAGCTGCGGCATGGCGACTGTTTCCGGCGCTCGCGCGGTGGATGCCTCGGCCGCAGGCCATCGGGTGGCTCGCATTGGCGGGGGCGCTGGGCTATGCGGCGATCGCCGGGTTCGCGTTACCCACTCTGCGCACGGTGCTCATGATCGCGGTGGTCGTGCTGGCGCGCACCTCGCGGCGTCCCGCACGCGTGGTCGATGCGCTGATGCTGGCGATGTTCGCCATCCTTGTGTTCGATCCCCTGTCGCTGCTGGCGCCCGGTTTCTGGTTGAGCTTCGCCGGCGTCGCTTGGCTGGCCTGGTGCCTGCCTGCCTCGCTGCACGGGGCGAAAGCGTTCCTGCCCGCACAGGGTGTCGCAACGCTGGGGCTGTTGCCGCTGACGGCCGCGCTGTTCGGGCAGGCCTCGTTGGCGGGTCCCGTGGCGAATCTGCTGGCCATTCCGTGGTGGAGTCTTGTCGTCGTGCCGCTGTCGCTGATCGGCACCCTGGCGGAGCTGGTCCATCCCGGCGCGGGCGGCATGGCGTGGCGTGCCGCCGCAATCTGCTTCGACGTGTCATGGCCGGTATTCACCTGGCTGGCGGACAGCCGTTTCGCCTTGTGGTGGCTGCCAGAGCCCTCCGCGTGGGCGCTGCCGCTGGCCGTGGTGGGCGCCGCCATCATCCTGCTGCCGACGGGCATGCCGGGGAAGGTATTGGCGTCGTTGTTGTGGTTGCCGCTGCTGTGGCCCGATCGCGGGTTGCCCCGCGAGGGCGAAGTGGAGCTGGTGGTGATCGACGTCGGGCAAGGGCTCTCCGTGTTGGTGCGCACGGCGGAACATGCGCTGTTGTACGACGCGGGGCCTGCAGTGGAAGAGGGATTCGACGCGGGCGAGCGGGCCGTCGTGCCCGCGTTGCGGGGATTGGGGGTGCCTCGCTTGCATGCGCTGGTTGTCAGCCATGGCGACAACGACCATGCCGGTGGGGTCGCCGCTGTCCGCGAAGCGGTTCCGGTCGCGACCACGCTGGCGCCCGCAGGCGCTTCGCTGGAATCCGACGCGCCGTGCCTCGGTGGTGCGGCGTGGCGTTGGGACGGCGTGGAGTTCCGCTTTCTTCACCCGCCTCCACATTTCCCCTATCTCGGCAACGAGGCGAGCTGCGTCCTGCGGGTGGGAGCGGCGCAGGGAGCGATCCTGCTGCCGGGCGACATCGGCTCGCAGGTCGAGTCGGGGTTGACGGCAAGGCAGGCCGCCTGGTTGCGTAGCGACGTGGTGGTCCTGCCGCATCATGGCAGTGCGGGGTCTTCTGCAGGCGGCTTCGTCCGTGCCACTGGTGCGCGTTTGGCGGTGGGATCCAGCGGCTTTGGCAATCGCTTCCGCCATCCGCGGCCTGAGGTGGTGGCCCGCTGGCGTGAAGAGGGCGCCGAGGTGCTGGACACGCAATCCAGCGGCGCCGTGCGCGTCTGGCTGGGACGCGACGGGCTCTCGGTCCGTGAGCGGCGTCACGACCAGGCGCGTCTGTGGGACGCCGTGCGGCGGCAGCGGGCCGGTGGGCTATCCTATCGGCCTGAAGACGGACGGCCCGATGCGCCGGAGGACTGAACGTGCTGGAACTGGTGAAGGCCGGCGGTTGGCCGATGATCCCGCTGCTGCTGCTGGGCGTGCTGGCGCTGGGCATCGTGGTGGAACGCTTTTGGTCGCTGCGTCGCAAGGAGATCCTGCCGCCTGGTCTGGGCGAGGAAGTCCGTACCTGGGCCGCCCGCGGCCAGTTGGAACCGGCCCATATCGAATCCCTGCGCCGCAACTCGCCGCTCGGTGAACTGCTGGCGGCGGCATTGGACGTACGGAACAAGCCGCGCGACCAGATCCGCGAGCGCATCGAGGACACCGGTCGTCACCTGGTCCATCGCATGGAGAAGTTCCTCAATGCGCTGGGCAGCATCGCGTCCGCCGGTCCGCTGCTTGGCCTGCTGGGCACCGTGGTGGGCATGATCCAGATGTTCCTGGGCATCCAGGACAGCGGCGTCGGCGACGTCAACGCGCTGGCCGGGGGCATCGGCAAGGCACTGGTCTGTGCCGCGGCCGGCATGATCGTGGCGATCCCCGCGTTGCTGTTCCATCGCTACTTCCGCGGCCGGGTGACCGGTTACGTGATGGAGATGGAAAAGGAAGCCAGCGCCCTGATGGATGCCCTGGAGGCCCGCCATCCGCGCGTGGTGCCACGCCCGGCGGCCGCGCCGGCGGCGACGGGTTCCTGAGGCCGCCGCATGCGTATCCGTGACGACCGCGCGCAGGACGAGCCCGATCTCAACCTGGTGCCGCTGATCGACGTGATCCTGGTGCTGATCATCTTCTTCGTGATCACCACCACCTTCGACGCGCGTTCGATGCTGCAGCTGCAACTGCCCAGCGCGAACGGCGAGCCGGTCGCCGCGCAGGTCAAGGCGCTGAGCGTGCTGGTGAACGCGGACGGGCGCTACTTCGTGGACGAACATGAAGTGCTGCGCACCGACATCGACGCGCTGAAGCAGACCCTCGAACAGGTGGCCGGCAGCGATCGCGCCCGTCCGGTGCTGCTGCGCGCAGATGCCCGCACACCGCATCAGGCGGTGGTCACCGCATTGGATGCGTTGGGCCAGTTGGGATTCCGCAAGATCAACATCGCGACCGCGCCGGAGGCGCAGAAGTGAGCGATACGCAATCGCCGTGGCAGGTCTACAGGCGGCTGATGACGTTCGCCCGGCCGTACCGCGGCCTGCTGTTGCTGGCGGGGCTCGGCATGCTGATCGAAGCTGCCGCGGGTGGCGCCTTCAGCAAGCTGATGGAGCCGGTGGTCAACGAGACTTTCATCGATCGCGACCGGGCCAAGAGCCTGTTGTTGCCGCTGGCCATCGTGGGGCTGTTCGTGATCCGCGGTATCGCCGGCTACGTCACCGACATGGGGATGGGCAAGGCGGCGCGCAGCATCGCACGCGATGTCCGCGTCAACGTGCTGGGCAAGTATCTACGCCTTCCGGGATTGCGCTTCGACACCGAGCCGGTGCCCGCGATGCTGGTCCGCCTGGGTTCCGACGCCGACCAGATGGCCCAGGCGGCCGTCGACGCGATGAAGGTGATGCTGCAACAGGTCCTGCAGATCATCGCAGCGCTGGTGGTGATGTTCTGGACCAGTTGGCAGGTCACGCTGGCGATCCTGGTCATGGCGCCGCCGCTGTCGTGGATCATGGACAAGGTGGCCAAGCGCTACCGTCGCATCAGCCACCGTATCCAGGAGAGCGGTGCGGAAATGATGCAGGCCGCCGACCAGACGCTCTCGAACCAGCAGGAAGTGAAGGTCTACGGCGCCCAGCGCAGCGAGCTCACGCGCTACGAAGGCCTGGCCAATGCCAACCTCAAGCTGGCGATGAAGGTCGAAGCCACGCGCAGCATTTCCTCGGCGATGGTCCAGCTGATGGGCGCGATCGGGCTGGCGCTGCTGCTGTTCTTCGCAGGCCGGGAAGCGATGGCGGGGCGCTTGACGGCAGGTGGCTTCGTCACCCTGATGATCTCGATGATGGCGATCATCCCCGCGCTCAAACAGCTGACCAACGTGCAGAACATGCTCCAGCGCGGGGTGGCCTCGGCGCAGCGCCTGTTCTCGGTGCTGGACGCGGACGACGAAAAGGATTCAGGCAGCCGCAACCTCGACCGCGCGAAAGGCCTGCTGGAATTCCGCGATATCACCACGCGTTACCCGGGGCAGGCGCGTCCGGCGTTGGACGGCATCAGCTTCACCGCGCGGCCGGGTACGGTTACCGCGATCGTTGGTCGCTCGGGCAGCGGCAAGTCCACGCTGATCAAGTTGATCCCGCGGTTTTACGAAGCGGAGTCCGGGCAGATTCTGCTCGATGGCCATCCGCTCCAGGATTACCCGCTCGCCGACCTGCGCCGCCAGATCGCGCTGGTGGGGCAGCAGGTGATGCTGTTCGACGGCACCGTCGCGGCCAATGTGGCCTATGGCGAACTGCAGGGGGCGGACGTCGCCGGCATGGAAGCGGCCGTCCGTGGCGCGAACGCGATGGAGTTCGTGCAGGAACTGCCGGAAGGCATGCAGGCGCCGATCGGGAACAAGGGTGGGCGACTGTCGGGCGGCCAGCGCCAGCGCCTGGCGATCGCCCGCGCCATGCTGAAAGACGCGCCGATCCTGATCCTCGATGAAGCGACCGCGGCACTGGACAACGAATCCGAGCGGCTGGTGCAGAACGCCCTGCAGAAGCTGATGCCCGACCGCACCACCTTGGTGATCGCCCACCGCCTGTCCACCATCGAACATGCCGACCAGGTCCTTGTCCTCGATCAGGGGCGGCTGGTGGAGCAGGGCACGCATGCCGAGCTCATCGCGAAGGGTGGCCTGTATGCGCACCTGCACCAGATGCAGTTCCGTGAGGGCGAACCGGGGTGAGCAAGCGCGAGGCGCAGACCCCCGCTTACTGGTTCGGTGATGCGCCCGTGCCCTTGTGGGCCCGGGTGCTGTCCGGGGTCTATGCTGCGCTGATCGCGTTGCGCTTGAAGCTCTACCGTGCCGGCGTGCTGCGCCGCCTCGGCGTCGGCGTGCCGGTGATCGTGGTCGGCAACATCACCGCAGGCGGCACCGGCAAGACGCCCCTGACGATCGCGCTCGTGGAGCGCCTGCGCGCGGCGGGCTTCAAGCCGGGCGTCGCCAGCCGAGGCTATGGCCGTCGCGACGAAGCAACGCCGCGCTGGGTCGATGCCGCCACTGCGCCCGAAGAAGGCGGCGACGAGCCCTTGTTGATCGCACGCCAGACAGGCACGCGTGTCCGCGTCGATCGCGACCGCGTGGCGGCAGCGCGCGCCCTCGCCGCTACCGGCTGCAACGTGATCGTCTGCGACGACGGCCTTCAGCACTACCGGTTGCGACGCGACATCGAGATCGAGGTCATCGACGGTGCGCGCCGGTACGGCAATGGCCGGATGATGCCGGCGGGCCCGCTGCGTGAACCGGTCGAGCGTTCGGCCGAATGCGATTTCCGTGTGGTGAACCTGGCCTCGCCCGACGCCGAAGCGGCGTTCGGCGAATGGCCGATGCAGTTGCAGCCTGAAGTCGCGATACCGCTGCGCGGCGGGCGTCCGCGCGCCCTTTCGTCATTCGCGGGGCAGCGCGTGCACGCGGTTGCGGGCATCGGCCACCCGCCGCGTTTCTTCGCGATGCTGCGGGCGTGGGGCCTGGGCGTGGTGCCGCATGCTTTCGCCGATCATCACGACTACCGCGCGGAGGATTTCGCGTTCGGCAGCGAACTCCCCGTGTTGATGACGGAGAAGGACGCCGTGAAGTGCGCCGCCTTCGCCAACGACTGGTTCTACAGCGTGCCGGTCGCCGCCCAGCTGCCGGAAGCCTTCTGGATCGCCCTGCTCGACAAGCTGGGTGCGCCGCCGCGTCCGTCCCCCTGACCTTGTTGCCGGTGTCCATCGCCATGCCCCCTTTCGTCGTCGCCATTCCCGCCCGCTACGCCGCCTCGCGACTTCCGGGCAAACCGCTGCGCCTGCTCGGCGGCACGCCCCTAGTGGTCCACGTTGCACGACGGGCACTGGCGGCCGGCGCGCAGCAGGTCTGGGTCGCCACCGACGATGCCCGTATTCGCGATGCGCTCGAGGGCACCGAGGTGCAGGTGGCGATGACGTCCGAGCGTCATGCTTCGGGCAGTGACCGTCTGGCCGAATGCGCCGACATCGCCGGTTGGGATGACGATGCGCTGGTGGTGAACCTGCAAGGCGACGAGCCCTTCGCGCCGCCTGCCGGTATCCGCGCCGTGGCCGAAGCGCTGGCCGACAGCGGTGCGCCCATGGCGACGCTGGCGGTGCCCATCGAGGACGCGGCCATGCTGTTCGACCCGAACGCGGTGAAGCTGGTGCGTGCCGCCAATGGCGATGCGCTGTACTTCAGTCGCGCGCCCATTCCGTGGCACCGCGACGGCTTCGCGCGCTCCCGCGATGAACTGCCGCCGGGACAATGGCTGCGCCATATCGGCATCTATGCGTATCGGGCAGGCTTCCTGCGCCGCTTCTCCTCGCTACCATCGGGTCGGCTGGAGCAGGCGGAATCGCTCGAGCAACTCCGGGTACTGGAGGCAGGTCACCGGATCGCCGTGGCCCTGACGCCGGCGCCATTTCCCCCCGGCGTCGACACGCCAGAGGATCTGGACCGCGCCGAAACCCTCCTGAAAGGCGGTGCATGAAACTGCTGGTGGTGTGCTTGGGCAACATCTGCCGTTCGCCCATGGCGGAGGGTGCGCTGAGGGCGCGCCTTGATGCTTCGCCCCTGGCGGGGCAGGTCGAGGTTGATTCAGCGGGCACGGGCGGTTGGCATGCCGGCGAACCGCCGGACCGTCGCGCCATCGCCTGCGCGCGCAGCCATGGCGTGGACATTGGTGGCCAGCGCGCCCGCCAACTCCGGCCCACCGACTTCGACGACTACGACTGGCTCCTGTGCGCCGATGCCAGCAACCTGCGCGATGTCCGCAAGCTGGCGCCGGCTACGCGCCGCGACCGGGTCGTCCTGCTGCTGGACTGGGCCGGGATCGAGCCGGGCGGCGAGGTGCCGGACCCCTATACTGGAGGGCCGGAAGACTTCCGACAGGTCTGGCGACTGGTCGATTCCGCCGCACAGGCGGTCGTGGCCCGGCTCTCCACCGCCTGAGACTTGGGCATAATCAGGGATGATGACGGACATGACCTTGGCCCCCGAACTGCCGCGTGGCCTGCAGTGGCTGAATGCGCCGGCGACCACGCTGCACGAGCAGCGGGGGCGGATCGTTGCGCTGGCGTTCGTCAACAGCGCCTCGGCTTGGTGCGCACAACGGCTGAACGACCTGGCCGTGCTCCAGGCCAGGTACCTGGGCCGCCTGCAGGCACTGGCCATCCATGTGCCGCGATTCGACAGTGAACGTGATCCCCAACAAGCGCTCAAGCGCCTCCGCCGGCATGGCAATGCCCTGCCAGTGGCGCACGATGCCGATTGGGTCGCCTGGCAGCGTTATGGCGTGGACGCCTGGCCGACCGTCCTGCTGATCGACGGCGAAGGTCAGGTGCGTCATCGTGCGGTCGGGGCCGATGGGCTGCAGGAGCTGGAGCGCCAGATCGCCCGGTTGTGCGACGGCCTGCATGCCCCCCTGGACGACGACCTGCGCAGCTTCCGGGAGTCGCACCCCGAGCCGCGGATGCCGCTGTGCTTCCCGACGGGCGTCGTGGCCACGCCGGACCGCTTGTTCGTGGCGGACAGCGGCCATCACCGCGTGCTGGAGTGCAACCATCAGGGGCGGGTGATCCGGCAATTCGGCATGGGCACGGCGGATTTCGCTGACGGCGAGCTCAACCATGCGGCCTTCCGTCGCCCCCAGGGGCTCGCATTGGTGCGTGAGTCGCTCTACGTCGCGGACACGGGCAATCACGCATTGCGTCGCATCAACCTTCCCACCAGCACGGTGGACACGCTGTGCGGCAACGGCCGCGCGGGCGAGCCGGCCGACGGCGTGGTCGACGTGGCGCGGAACGTGGCGCTGAACCAGCCGCAGGCGCTGCTGGTGAACAACAACCAGATATTCCTGGCCATGGCCGGGGACAACCGGATCTGGAGCTACGACCTGGGGACGCGCGAGCTCCGCGCGCGCGCAGGTTCAGGGCAGCTCGATGTCCGTGACGGCAGCGGACCGATGGCGGCGTTCGCGCAGCCCGCGGGCTTGGCGGCGGTACTGCAGACACTCTACGTCTGCGATGCCGTGGGTTCGTCGCTGCGCTCCATGCAGTTGCGCGGCGACACCGTGCAGACGCTGGTGGGGCAGGGCGTCTGGACATTCGGTGCGGAGGATGGCCCGCGTGAAGGCGCGCGCCTGCAGCACCCCCAGGCCATCGCCTTGAGCCCCGACGCGCCGGTCATGTGGATCGCCGACAGCGGCAACGGCACCTTGCGCACGCTGCGGTTGGGCGGTGGCGAACTGACGACCGTCTCGCTGCCACGCGCCCTGCATGGGCCCGCTGGCCTCTCCGTCGCCGCGGGCGCGGTCTGGATCGCCGAGACCGATGCCCATGCGGTCCTGCGCTACGATATTGCGACCGGCGAATTGAGCCACGTTCCGATCGACGAATGAGCGGTAGTCCCCAGCCGGCCTTTGACGGCAAGGCCTTTGCCGCCGGCCTGAGCACCGCTCCCGGCGTATATCGCATGTATGCCGCCGACGACGCGCTGCTGTACGTCGGCAAGGCGGGCGCGCTGCGCAAGCGCGTCACCAGCTACTTCAACAACTCGCCCAAATCCCCGCGCATTCTGTCGATGCTGACCCAGGTCGCGCGCATGGATGTGACCGTCACTCGCACGGAAGCCGAAGCGCTGCTGCTGGAAAACCAGCTGATCAAGTCGCTGACGCCACGCTACAACGTGCTCCTGCGCGACGACAAGAGCTATCCCTATGTGCTGCTGACGCGCGAGGAATGGCCACGCATTGCGTTCCACCGTGGCGCGCGCGCGGTCCCGGGGCGTTACTTCGGCCCGTATCCGAGCGTGGTCGCTGTTCGCGAAACACTGAACCTGATGCAGAAGCTGTTCCGCATCCGCAATTGCGAGGACAGCGTGTTCCGCAACCGGTCGCGGCCCTGTCTCCAGTACCAGATCGGCCGCTGCAGCGGCCCCTGCGTCGGTCTGGTCGCCGAGGCGGATTACGCCGAATCGGTGCGGCAGGCCGGCCTGTTCCTCGACGGCCGCAGCGACGAGCTGACCAAGGAGCTGACCCAGGCGATGGAGCAGGCGAGCATCGCGCTGGAATTCGAGCGTGCGGCGCGCCTGCGCGACCTCGTCGCCTCGATCCGAACCCTGCAGGCGCGCCAGTACGTGGATGGGCACGCGGCGGATCTCGATGTGTTGGCCTGCGCCATGCAGGGAAGCCAGGCCTGTGTGCTGCTGCTGGCGTTCCGCGATGGACGCAACCTGGGCACCCGTACCTTCTACCCGAAGACCAATGGCGAGGACAGCGCGGAAGAAGTCCTGGGCGCCTTCGTCTCCCAGTACTACGCCGAGCAGCCCGCGCCGCAGGAGATCGTGCTGGATCGCGAGATTCCGGACGCGGACTTGATCGAGCACGCGCTTGCCGCGTCGGCCGGCCGCAAAGTGCAGCTCAAATGGAACGTGCGCAGCGAACGCGCCGGCTATCTGGAACTGGCCAAGCGCAACGCGGAAATAGCGCTGACCACGGAGCTCACCAGCCGCAACGCGCAGACCGCACGCAGCGAAGCGCTGAAGGAGCTGTTGGGCCTGGCCGATGTCGCCAAGCGGATCGAATGCTTCGACATCAGCCATACGATGGGTGAGGCGACGGTAGCGTCCTGCGTCGTGTTCGATGCCAACGGCGCGGTCCGCTCGCAGTACCGTCGCTACAACATCACCGGCATCACGCCGGGCGATGATTTCGCCGCCATGCACCAGGCCATCGAGCGAAGGTTCCGGCGCGCGGTGGAGGAGGGGGGCGTGATGCCCGATGTGCTGCTGATCGATGGCGGTGCCGGCCAACTGGCGCAGGCGCAAGCCGTGCTGGCCGACCTAGGTGTCACAGGGGTCACCCTGGTCGGTGTGGCCAAGGGCGTAGAGCGGCGCGCCGGCCACGAGACGCTCGTGTTACCTGACGGGCGCGAGCTGCGTCCGGGCGCCGCTTCACCGGCACTGCAGTTGATCCAGCAGGTGCGCGACGAGGCGCACCGTTTCGCGATCACCGGCCATCGCGGCAAGCGCCAGAAGGCCCGCATGACGAGCAAGCTCGAGGACATTCCCGGCATCGGGCCGCGCCGTCGCGCAAGCCTGCTGAAGCATTTCGGCGGGCTCGCGGGCCTGAAGGCCGCCGGCGTCGATGAGATCGCACGCGTCGAAGGCGTGAATGCCGCGCTCGCGGCGCGAATCTACGCTAACCTGCACGGGCTGCCGTCGCCCGAGGCCGGAACCGAGTAAGTTCGATGAAGTTGACCGTTCCCACCTGGCTCACACTGCTGCGGATCTTGCTGATCCCGGTGCTGGTGCTGGTGTTCTACCTGCCGTACACGTGGACCAATTTTGCGGCGGCGTTCATCTTCATCCTGGCGGCGGTCACCGATTGGCTGGATGGATGGATCGCGCGCCGATATCACTTGTATTCAGCCTTCGGCGCCTTCCTGGATCCGGTCGCCGACAAGCTGATGGTGGCCGTGTCGCTGTTCCTCATCGTGCAGGACACCCCCACGATGTGGATGGCGATCTGGGCGGCCGTCATCGTCGGGCGCGAGATCGCCGTGTCGGCGCTGCGCGAGTGGATGGCCGAACTGGGTCAGCGCGCCACCGTGAAAGTCGCTGCGTTGGGCAAGATCAAGACCATCGTGCAGATGGTGGCGCTGTCCTGTCTGTTGTACGCGTCCACCCCGGGTTCGCAGCAACTGTCCGACATCTGGATGGGGCGGTGGGTCTTCGTGCTGGGCGACTGGTTGCTGGCCATTGCGGCCCTGCTGACCCTGTGGTCGGGCATCCAGTACCTGCTCGCCGCATGGCCGATCCTGCGCGACGGCGAGAAAAAGACGGTTGACACTTCCGAACAACCCGCTACAATTTCGCCTCTCACGACGCGGGAATAGCTCAGTTGGTAGAGCACGACCTTGCCAAGGTCGGGGTCGAGGGTTCGAGTCCCTTTTCCCGCTCCAGTTTTATCGTCCCGAGAGGGGCGGCCCACAAAACCCCGTTCGCGGGGTTTTGTGTTGTAGGGCGCCAGGAAGGCGTACCTTGATTGCGCCTGTCTGGCGCGGTCGCCGCCAGGCTGGTGGCAGAGTGGTAATTCGGTGGATTGCAGCGCAATATGGATCCGCTGAAGAAGTTCGGCCTCGTGGCAGAGTGGTGATGCACCGGATTGCAAATCCGTTTACAGCGGTTCGATTCCGCTCGAGGCCTCCAATGTAGAATCGGCGATGCATGCATCGTCCATGCGGGAATAGCTCAGTTGGTAGAGCACGACCTTGCCAAGGTCGGGGTCGAGGGTTCGAGTCCCTTTTCCCGCTCCATATTCGCTCCCCTCGGGGAGTACGCCGAAGCCCCGCACGCGGGGCTTCGCTGTTTCCGGTGATCGGAAGCGTGCCGCTTTCCAAGGCGGCACGACTGAGGCAGGCTATCCCAGTGCCCGGATGGCGAAATTGGTAGACGCATCGGACTTAAAATCCGCCGGCCGCGAGGCCATGCCGGTTCGATTCCGGCTCCGGGCACCAGTTCGACGATACGGTCAGCGCCGCTGGCGTTTCTCTTCCTCGCGCACCTTCTTGCGCACGAACATCGCCACTGCGAAGGCGATGCCCACCATGACGATGCTGCCACCGATGGCCAGCCAGCCGACCGGCTCGAGCAGGATTTCGCGAAGGATCGGATGCATGTCGGTCTCCCCTGGGTTGTGGTGCCGCCACGCTCGCACTGCATCCGGATGCCGGCATTGATCCGGATCAACCCTCGCGACCCGCAAAGCGGCTCCTGCGGCGTGCGGTCGCAGGGCTTGGCTTAGAATCGCGACTGGCCCACGGGAGACTGCCGATGCAGCGTTACCTCGCCTATGCCGTCACGGTGTTGCTGACGGCCTGCATGCTGGTGCTGGCGTTGTCCTGGCCCGTGGCCTGGTGGGGTGTTGCGCTCTTCGGCGCGCTGGCGGTGCTCGGCACGTGGGATGTGCTGCAAACGCGCAGCACCCTGCGCCGCAATTACCCGGTGCTGGCGCATTTCCGTTACGGGCTGGAGTCGGTCGGCCCCGAAATCCGCCAGTACTTCATCGAGGGCGACACGGCCGAAGTACCGTTTTCGCGACAACAACGTTCGCTGGTGTACCAGCGCGCCAAGGGCGTGATGGACGTGGTGCCGTTCGGCAGCCAGCAGGACGTGTACAGCGTCGACTACGAATGGATCAACCATTCGATGGCGCCGACGCATGTGGATTCGCACGACTTCCGGGTGGTCATCGGCGCAGGCTCGGCGCAGCCGTATTCGGCCAGCGTGTTCAACATCTCGGCGATGAGCTTCGGTGCGCTATCGGCGAACGCCGTGCGCGCACTGAACGAGGGCGCGCGACGCGGAGGTTTCTATCACGACACTGGCGAGGGCTCGATCTCGCCCTACCATCGCGAGAAGGGCGGTGACCTGGTCTGGGAAATCGGTTCCGGCTACTTCGGCTGCCGCGATGACCAGGGACGTTTCAGCGAGGCGCGCTTCGTCGAGAATGCGCGCTCGCCCCAGGTAAGAATGATCGAATTGAAGTTGTCGCAGGGCGCCAAGCCAGGCCACGGCGGGGTACTGCCGGCAGCGAAGGTCAGCGCGGAAATCTCGGCGACCCGTGGCGTACCGATGGGGCACGATTGCGTCTCGCCGGCGAGGCATTCCGCCTTCTCCACGCCGGTGGAGCTGCTGCAGTTCATCGCGCGCCTGCGCGAGCTGTCGGGCGGCAAGCCGACCGGCTTCAAGCTGGCCATCGGCCACCCGTGGGAATGGTTCGGCATCGCCAAGGCCATGCAGGAGACCGGCCTGCTGCCGGACTTCATCGTGGTGGACGGTGCGGAAGGCGGTACCGGCGCGGCGCCCGCGGAGTTCATCGACCATGTCGGCGTGCCGATGCACGAGGCGCTGCTGCTGGTCCACAACACGCTTGTCGGCCTGAACCTGCGCGACAAGGTGCGACTGGGTGCCGCCGGCAAGATCATCAGTGCCTTCGATGTCGCCCGCACGATGGCCATGGGCGCGGATTGGTGTAACGCCGCCCGCGGCTTCATGTTCGCGCTGGGCTGCATCCAGTCGCAGAGCTGCCACAACGACCGTTGCCCTACCGGCGTCGCCACGCAGGATCCGAAGCGCTGGAAGCACCTGGACGTAGGCGACAAGTCGGTCCGCGTGCAGCAGTTCCACGACAACACGCTGAAGGCGCTGCGCGACATGCTGTGCGCGGCCGGCCTGGAGCACCCGCAGCAGCTGGGGCCGGAACACATCCTGCGCCGGGTGTCGCCGATCGAAGTGCGCTCGCTGGCCTCGCTGTACCGGTTCCTGGAGCCAGGCGAACTGCTGGACCGGGTGCCGGCGCATGCGGTGTTCCGGGACTTCTGGGCCGACGCCCGCAGCGACGCGTTTGCGCCGCCTCGGCGTGTCAGCGCCCTGTGCGACACCAAGGACCGCTGAGGCCGGTGCGTTGACCGGCTCCCCGGTCCCCGTTTATCATGCGCGCCCCGACGAATTCGGGCGGTTAGCTCAGCGGTAGAGCACTGCTTTCACACGGCAGGGGTCACAAGTTCGAAACTTGTACCGCCCACCAGTTCCAGCGAAAAGCCCGGCCTCGGCCGGGCTTTTTCGTGTCTGGGGTGCGCTGTCGGCGCATGCTGGCGCGCCGACCACCCGCGATTCGTTCGAGCGCGCTTCCGATGGCGCCATAAGTGCTTGTTTCTGTGGCCGAAAAGGCCGGTCTGGCACGCCTGTTGTGATACACTCCGCAGGTTGCAGAACCCGCCGGAATCCCCGCCTGTCGCTGCCTCGCCGACCCTTGTCGGCTAGGCGTGCTTTGGCCCGGATTCAGGCCCGAGACAATCAGAGAAACACGGAACCCGAATGGCCGATACCGCCAAGGAAATCATCCCCGTCAACCTCGAAGACGAGATGCGTCGCAGCTATCTCGATTACGCGATGAGCGTGATCGTGGGGCGCGCGCTTCCGGATGTCCGCGACGGTCTCAAGCCTGTCCACCGGCGCGTCCTGTTCGCGATGAACGAACTGGGCAACCACGCCAACAAGCCGCACGTGAAGTCCGCCCGCATCGTCGGTGACGTGATCGGTAAGTACCACCCGCACGGCGACCAGTCGGTCTACGACACGCTGGTGCGCATGGCGCAGCCGTTCTCGCTGCGCTACATGCTGGTCGATGGCCAGGGCAACTTCGGTTCGGTCGATGGCGACTCCGCGGCCGCCATGCGTTACACCGAAGCGCGCATGGCCAAGCTCACCCATGAGCTGCTGGCGGACATCGACAAGGAAACCGTCGACTTCCAGCCCAACTACGACGAGAAGGAACTGGAGCCGACGGTCCTGCCGACGCGCTTCCCGAACCTGCTGGTCAACGGTTCGGCCGGCATCGCGGTGGGCATGGCCACCAATATCCCGCCGCACAACCTGTCGGAAGTGGTCAACGGCCTGATCGCGCTGATCGACAACCCCGAGTTGGATGTCGACGGACTGATGCAGTACATCCCCGGCCCGGACTTCCCCACCGGTGGCATCATCAACGGTACCGCCGGCATCATCGCCGGCTACCGCACCGGCCGCGGCCGCGTGCGCATGCGCGCCAAGGCCGACATCGAGGTCAACGACGACAACGGCCGCGAGTCGATCATCGTCACCGAGATCCCGTACCAGGTGAACAAGGCGCGGTTGATCGAGAAGATCGCCGAGCTGGTGAAGGAAAAGAAGCTCGAAGGCATCAGCGAGCTGCGCGACGAGTCCGACAAGGACGGCATGCGCATCTACATCGAGGTCAAGCGCGGCGAATCGGCCGAGGTCGTCCTCAACAACCTGTACCTGCAGACGCCGATGGAATCGGTGTTCGGCATCAACATGGTCGCGCTGGTCGACGGCCGTCCGCAGCTGCTCAACCTGAAGCAGATGCTGGAAGCCTTCGTCCGCCACCGCCGCGAAGTGGTGACCCGCCGGACCATCTTCGAACTGCGCAAGGCGCGCAACCGCGCCCACATCCTGGAAGGCCTGACGGTCGCGCTCGCGAACATCGACGAGATGATCGAGCTGATCAAGACGTCGGCCAACCCGCAGGAAGCGCGTGAGCGCATGCTCGCCAAGACCTGGGAACCGGGCCTGGTGGGATCGCTGTTGGCCGCCGCCGGCGCGGAAGCCTCGCGTCCGGAAGACCTGCCGGCCGCCATCGGCTTCGTCGACGGCCGCTACCAGCTCAGCGAGGCGCAGGCCACGCAGATCCTCGAAATGCGCCTGCACCGCCTGACCGGCCTGGAGCAGGAGAAGCTGACCGAGGAATACCGCCAGTTGCTGGAAGTGATCGCCGGCCTGATCCGCATCCTCGAGAACCCGGACGTGCTGTTGCAGGTGATCCGCGACGAGCTGCTGAACGTCAAGGCCGAGTTCGGCGACGAGCGTCGCAGCGAGATCCGCCACAGCGAAGAGGATCTCGACATCCTCGACCTGATCGCCCCGGAAGACATGGTGGTCACGCTGTCGCACGCGGGCTACGCCAAGCGCCAGCCGGCCAGCGCCTACCGCGCGCAGAAGCGCGGCGGCCGCGGCCGCAGTGCGGCGGCGACCAAGGAAGAGGATTTCATCGACCAGCTGTGGCTGGTCAACACGCACGACACGCTGCTGACCTTCACCAGTAGCGGCAAGGTGTTCTGGCTGCCGGTCTACCAGCTGCCGGAAGCCGGTTCCAATGCACGCGGCCGCCCGATCATCAACTGGATCCCGCTGGAGCCCGGCGAGAAAGTCCAGGCCGTGGTGCCGGTGCGCGACTACGAGGAAGGCAAGTTCGTCTTCTTCGCGACGAAGAACGGCACGGTCAAGAAGACGCCGCTCACCGAATTCGCGTTCAAGCTGGCGCGCGGCAAGATCGCGATCAACCTGGACGAAGGCGATGCGCTGGTTGGCGTGGCACTGACCGACGGCGAGCGCGACGTCATGCTGTTCGCGTCCAACGGCCGCGCCGTGCGCTTCTCCGAAGCGCTGGTGCGCGCCATGGGCCGCACCGCGACCGGCGTGCGCGGCATGCGCCTGGCGGAAGGCGTGGATGCGGACGTCGAGGGCGAGCAGGACGAGGGCGAAGCCGCCGACGGCGAAGGCGGCACCGCCATCGTCGAGGCCGGCTCCGAAGTGGTCAGCCTGGTCGTCGTCGACGGCGATGGCGACATCCTGACCGCCAGCGAGCGGGGCTACGGCAAGCGCACCCCCGTGGGCGACTATCCGCGCAAGGGCCGTGGTACGCGTGGCGTGATCGCGCTCAAGACCACCGAGCGCAACGGCCGCCTGGTCGGTGCTATCCAGCTGTCCGACCACCACGAGGTCCTGTTGATCTCCGATGGCGGCACCCTGGTGCGCACCCGTGCGGCGGAAATCTCGCAAGTGGGCCGCAACACCCAGGGCGTCACCCTGATCCGCCTGTCCGACGGCGAAACGCTGCAGGCGGTGGAACGCCTGGATGCGTCGCTGGACGAGGACGAAGGCGAGGGCGCCGAGGGCGGCATCGGCGCGGCACCGACCGCATCCGACGCCAGCGAAACCTCCCCGGAGGCCTGACCGACCCTGGAGGCGCGTGGGCGATGACCCCGCCGCCTCCATCCCTGCGTTCTATACTGCCGACACGACCACGGCAGGGAATGGCACATGGGATCGGTACATCGGAACAGGACGAACGCGCGTAGCCGCTGGGTGCGCGCGTTTTTTATTGCCTTGTTGGCTGCTACGGCCGTCGCCGGCTGCAAACGCAATGAAACCGGTCAGCTACCGGAAGCCAGCGGCGAACCGATCAAGGCTGAAGCGGCGAGGGTCGAGGGCTTCGCCCTCGTCGGCGCTTATCCCGACCAGCACGACGGCGACCTCGCCATCGCCCTGGAGTTCAGCCGCCCGCTGGTGAGCTCGCAGGATTTCGACGACCTGTTGGTGGTGAAGGACGCCAATGGCGCCGCGGTGAAGGGCAGCTGGGTGCTGGACGACAAGGGCCTGATCCTGCGATTCCCGTCGGTCGAAGCCGCGAAGGATTACGACGTCACCCTGAAGGCCGGCTTGTCCGCCGCCGACGGCACGCGCCTGGGCAAGGACGACACGCGCAAGGTGCATACCGGTGAACTGGACCCGGCGGTGGGCTTCGCATCGCAGGGTAGCGTGCTGCCGGCGCGCGAGAGCCGGGGCCTGCCGGTGGTGTCGATCAACGTGCCGGAAGTGGACGTGGAATTCCTGCGCGTGAGCGAGAAGCAGCTGCCGAAGTTCTTCGCCGAGTACCAGCGCGGCGGTCGCCGCGGCAGCTGGGACCTGGACAGCGACTACGGCGACAGCACGCCGATCGGCGACCTCGCCGAGCCCGTCTACCTCAACCGGTTCGTGCTGGGCGGCAAGCCCAACGAGCGTGTGCTGACCTACCTGCCGATCCAGGACATCCGCGAACTGCAGGATCCTGGACTGTACTTCGCGGTGATGAAGCGCACCGGCAAGTTCGCCGGCGAGTTCGAGACCGCTTTCTTCACCGTCAGCGACATCGGCCTGCACACGCGCGCGTACAAGGACACGTTGTTCGTGCACACGGCGTCGCTGCAGGACGGCGCGGCCATCGGTGGCGTCGAGTTGAAAGTACTCGACGCGCGTGGCGAAGCCGTGCTTGCCGGCAAGACCGACGGCAACGGCAATGCGCTGCTGAAGTACACGCTCGACGCCGCCCACGTGCTGGTCGCCACGCGCGGCAAGGACGTGTCCATGCTGCCGTTCAACCAGCCGGCGCTGGACCTGTCCGAATTCGCCGTGGCCGGTCGCGAACAAGCCTGGTTCGATGTGTTCGCCTGGTCCGGTCGCGACCTGTATCGCCCCGGCGAGACGGTGCGTATCTCCGCGCTGCTGCGCGACAACGACGGCAAGCCTGTTCCCGCACCCAAGCAGGGTGGGGGACAGCCCGTGTTCCTGCGGCTGAAGCAGCCGGACGGCAAGGTGTTCCGCGAGACCCGCCTGCAGCCCGGTGCACAGGGCTATTTCAGCTTCGAGCAGGCGATCCCGGTGGAGGCGCCGACCGGTCGCTGGCAGGTGGAATTCCGTACCGATCCGGCGAGCAAGGAGGCGGTGCAGGGCATGACCCTGCGCATCGAGGAATTCCTGCCCGAACGCATGAAGCTGGATCTGGATGCGGCCCAGCCGGTGCTGAAGCCCGGCGAGCCGCTGAAGCTCACCGCGACCGCGGCGTACCTGTACGGTGCGCCGGCCAGCGGCAACCGCTTCACCGCCAAGCTTGCGGTCGCGGTGGAACAGCATCCGCTGGAGCAGTTGCCGGGCTACTTCTTCGGCGATCCCACCCTGGAGCTGCCGAAGGAAGCCAAGGACGTCATCGACGCCACGCTGCCCGAGAACGGCGTGCTGCAGGAAGACATCGCGCTGCCCACCGAGGCCAAGCCGCGCAGCACCATTGCGGCGATCGTGTCGGGCAGCGTCTACGAGACCGGCGGCCGCACGGTGAACCGCACGCTGAAGCGCGTGTTGTGGCCCGCCGGTTCGCTGGTCGGCATCCGTCCGCTGTTCGACGACAAGGATGGCGCCGACGCCAACGCCAATGCCGGTTTCGAACTGGTGCGCGTGGATGCCGCCGGCAAGCCGCAGCCGGCGAAGGGCCTGAAGGCCACGCTGGTGCGCGAGCTGCGCGACTACCACTGGAACTACGACGAAGACGGCGGCTGGGATTACGACTTCACCCGTCGGTTCGAAAACAAGGACACGCGCACGCTGGATATCGGGGCCGGTGCCTCGAAAGTGGATTTCCCGGTGGAGTGGGGCGAGTACCGGCTCGACGTGTTCGACCCGGCGACCGGCCTGACTACCCGCTATCCGTTCCGTGCAGGCTGGAGTTGGGACGACCAGAACCGCGGCCTGGATGCGCGCCCCGACAAGGTCAAGCTGGCGCTGGACAAGACCGGCTACAAGGCCGGGGACACCTTGAAGGTGACCATCACGCCGCCGCATGCGGGCAAGGGGCTACTGATGGCGGAAGCCGACCGCATGCTGTACGTGCAGGCGATCGAGGCCAAGCCGGGCAGCACGTTCTCTATCCCGGTGACCAAGGAGTGGGAGCGCCATGACGTCTACGTCACTGCGCTGGTGTTCCGTGGCGGTTCCGCGCCCAGCAAGATCACGCCGGCCCGCGCGGTGGGCGTGGCGCACGTGCCGATGGACCGCCGCGACCGTCGCGTCGCCGTCGGTCTGTCGGTGCCGAAGCAGATGCGGCCGGAGCAGGACTTGCGGGCGAGCGTCAGCGTGCCGGAACTGGCGGGCCAGACTGCGCACGTCACCGTGTCCGCGGTGGACGTGGGCATCCTCAACATCACCCGCTTCCCGGTCCCGGATGCGAATGCGCAGTTCTTCGCCCAGCGTCGCCTGGGCGTGGACGCGTACGACATCTACGGTCGCGTGATCGAGAGCTTCGAAGGCGGCAGCGCCAAGATCCGCTTCGGCGGCGACATGGCGCTGGAAGCGTTGCCGCAGGCCAAGCGCCCGACGGCGCGCGTGCAGACGGTGGACCTGTTCTCCGGGCCGGTGAAGCTCGATGGCAAGGGTAATGCCCGTGTCGCGCTGAAGGTGCCCGACTTCAACGGGACGCTGCGCGTGTCGGCGTTGGTCTATTCCGACACGCGCTACGGCAACCGCGACCGCGAGACCGTGGTGCGTGCGCCGATCGTGGCCGAAGCCAGCCTGCCGCGCGTGCTCGCGCCGGGCGACAAGAGCACGGTGACGCTGGACGTGCAGAACTTCACCGGCAAGACCGGTGCGTTCAAGGTCCTGGTAAACGGTGAAGGGCCGCTCAACATCGGCGAAGGCAACCGCAGCACCGACCTCGCCATCGATGCCAAGCGCACGCTGACGTTCCCGATCACCGCAGGCGAGGGCTACACGACGGCACAGGTCCGCGTTCGCGTGGAGGGCAACGGCTTCAAGGTAGACCGCCGCTACGACGTTCCGGTACGCGCGGGCTGGCCGGCCGTGTTGCGCTCGCGCACGCAGGTGCTGGACAGCCTGTCGCCCGTGGAGATGGGCGCGGGGTTCGCGGATGGATTGATGTCCGGGTCGGTGACCGCACGCATGACGGTCAGCGCGCTGCCGCCGATTCCGTTCGCCAGTGCGTTGAAGGGCGCGCTGGAGTATCCGTATGGCTGCGCGGAACAGACGACCAGCAAGGGCTATGCGGCGCTGGAACTGGATGACGCCACCGCGAAGCTGCTGGGCATCGATGGTCTCGATGCGAAGAAGCGCCGCGAGCGCATGGAAGGCGCGTTCGGTCGCCTGGCCTCGATGCAGGTGGCCAATGGCCACTTCTCGATGTGGGGCAACGATGACTACGTCAATCCCGGTTTGACGCCCTACATCGCCGAGTTTCTGCTGGATGCGCGCGAAGGCGGGTTCGCCGTGCCGGACGCCGTGCTGCAGAAAGCGCTGACGCGCCTCAACGAAGACCTGCTTGCCGGCGGCGCGCAGTTCTACGGCTACGACCGTCGCGATCACCTGAAATTCGCCAACCAGGCCTATGCGGGGTATGTGCTGGCGCGGGTGAATCGCGCACCGCTCGGTACCTTGCGTGCGCTGTACGACAACGAACGTGGCAAGACGTTGACGGGTCTGCCGCTGGTGCACCTGGGTATCGCCTTGACGCTGCAGGGCGACCGCAATCGCGGCGCCAAGGCGATCGCCGAAGGCTTCGCCAAGACCGGCGACCGACCGGAGTATCTGGGCGACTACGGCACGAAGCTGCGCGACGATGCGCTGATGATCGCGCTGGTGCACGAACGCAAGCTGGCCAAGCCCGAATACGATCGCCGCGCGATCTCGCTGGGCCGCGAGCTAGATGCGCGCCGCAACAGTGGCTGGCTGTGGCTGAGTACGCAGGAGCAGGTGGCGCTGGCCCGGCTGGGCAAGGCGTTGATGGTGGACCAGACGAAGCTGGTCTCCGGCCAGTGGAGCATCGGTGGTGACGCAGAAACCGTCGCGCCGGTGCGCCTGTTCGGCCGGAGCGTCGACCACGCGGCGCTGGCACGCGGGGTGCGCTTCGTACCCGAAGGCTCGCCGCCGCTGTACGCCTCGCTGGACGTGGCCGGCATCCCGCGCAGCGCGCCGGCGCCGGACAACCGCCAGGTTGGCATCGAGCGCCGGTACTACACGACCGACGGGCAGGAGTGGAAGGGCGGCACGCTGAAGGAAGGCGAGGCGTTGATCGTGCGCGTGGGCATCACCGCCAACGTGGCGATGCCCGATGCCTTGTTCACCGACCTGTTGCCGGCCGGCCTGGAGATCGAGAACTTCAATCTGGGCGATGCGAAGCAATGGGCCGAGGTGGTCGTGGACGGCATCGCGATCAGTGATCGCGGCAGCGCCGCCGACGTCAAGCACGAGGAGTTTCGTGATGACCGCTACGTGGCAGCGCTGAAGCTCGATCGTGGCGGCACGGCGAAGTTGTTCTATCTCGTCCGCGCGGTCACGCCCGGTACCTACACCGTGCCGCCGTCGCTGGTGGAGGACATGTACCGTCCGGACATCCGCGGAGTGGGCAAGGCCTCGCCGGCGACGATCACGGTGGTGCAGCCATGAGGTGCGCACCTTCTCCCCGCGTACGGGGAGAAGGTGCCGGGCAAGGATGAAGTACGAAGCACGCCCGCAGCGCCTGAGGAGTTTCGCTGGCGCCCTACCGCGCGCGCGGCGCTGGTTGCCCTGGTTACGATGGGGCACGGTTGCCGCGCTTATCGCGCTGCTGGTGCTCGACTTTGCCTTCCCGCCACCGCTGCCCAAGATCCGCGACACCAGCACGTTGGTGGTCGCGCGCGACGGCACGCCGCTGCGCGCCTTCGCCGACCGCGACGGCGTCTGGCGCTATCCCGCGGCACCCGAGACGGTGTCGCCGCTCTACTTGCAGGCCCTGTTGAACTACGAAGACCGCTGGTTCTGGCGGCACCCTGGGGTCAATCCCTGGGCGCTGGTGCGCGCGGCCGGGCAGTTCGTCCGCCACGGGCGCGTGGTGTCCGGTGGATCGACGCTGACCATGCAGGTGGCGCGCATGCTGGACCGGCACTCGCGCACGCCCTGGGGCAAGGCCAAGCAGATGCTGCGCGCGGTGCAGCTGGAAGCGCACCTGTCCAAGCGAGAGATCCTCACGCTGTACCTGGAACGCGCACCGTTCGGCGGCACCATCGAAGGTGTCGATGCCGCGAGCTGGGCTTATCTCGGCAAGCCGGCGTCGCGGTTGTCGCATGCGGAAGCGGCGTTGCTGGCGGTGCTGCCGCAGTCGCCCAGCCGACTGCGTCCGGATCGCCGTCCCGACGCGGCGCAGGCCGCGCGCGACAAGGTGCTGCAGCGCATGGCCGACCTCGGCGTCTGGTCGACCGCAGAAGTCGAAGACGCACGCATCGAGCCGGTCGTCGCACGAACCTTGCAGCCACCCCTGCAGGCAGCGTTGCTGGCGGAGCGGCTGCGGCGGCAGCAGCCGCGCGCGGCACGGATCGTATCCACGCTCGATGCCGGCCTGCAGCGGACGCTGGAGGAGCGCGTGCAGGGTTACTTCTCGGCGCTGCCCCCGCGCACGTCGGCCGCGTTGCTGGTGGTCGACAACGCGACGATGGAGGCGCGCGCCTATGTGGGATCGGTCGCGTTCGGCGATCGCCAGCGGCTGGGACACGTCGACATGGTGCAAGCCTGGCGCTCGCCTGGCTCCACGTTGAAGCCTTTCTTGTACGGGCTCGCTCTTGACGACGGCCTGATCCATTCCGAAAGCCTGCTGGTCGATGCGCCGCAGTCGTTCCATGGTTACCGCCCGGGCAATTTCGATGCCGCGTTCAATGGTCCCGTCAGTGCGGCGGACGCGCTGCGCTTGTCGCTCAACGTGCCTGCGGTGGATTTGCTGGACCGTGTTGGGCCGGATCGCTTCTCGGCGCGGTTGGCCAACAACGGCCTCGCGCTGCGCTATCCACGCGGCGCGAAGCCCAACCTGTCGCTGATCCTGGGCGGCACGGGCGCGCGCCTGGAGGACCTGGTGGGCGCGCATGCGGCGCTGAACCGCGAGGGACTGTCGGGCCGCGTGCGTTACACGACGCAGGACCCGTCTTCGGATCGCCGACTGCTGTCGCCCGGCGCGGCGTGGATCATCCGCGAAATCCTGGAAGCGCACCCGCGGCCGGGCTATGGCAGCGGTGTGCTGGATACCGGCGGCCGCCCACGCGTCGCGTGGAAGACAGGAACGAGCTACGGCTTCCGCGATGCCTGGGCGTTGGGCGGCACGCGTCGCTACACCGTCGGCGTGTGGGTGGGGCGACCCGACGGCACGCCGTTGCCCGGGCAGTACGGCGCAGTCACCGCACTGCCGTTGATGTTCGAAGTGATCGACAGCCTGCCGCGGGCACGCGGCGATGCGGAGCCGCGTCCACGGCCGATCGATGTCGCCGCGACCGACATCTGCTGGCCCCTCGGCCTGCCGCCGGAACCGGATGCACCCTCACTGTGCCAGCGCAAGCGCGACGCGTGGACGCTCGGCGGCAACGTGCCGCCCACCTTCGCCGAACGCGACGCACGGCTGTGGAGCGTCGGGCGGGAGCGCTTCGACATCGACGTGCGCACCGGGTTGCGTCTTTCCGCCGAATGTTCGCGCCCGCATGACGTGCGCAGCACCGAGATCGCGCGCTGGCCCGCGCTGGCATCGCCCTGGTTGTCCGCGCAGACACGCGCGGCGTCGCGCCTGCCGGCGCTGTCGCCGGATTGCCAACCCGATGGCCGCGATGCCAACGAGGAGCTGCGCATCGAAGGGCTGAACGATCGCGCCACGCTCGCCCGCGCGCCGGGCAGTCCGCACGGCGTTCGTTTGCAGCCGCGTGCGCTGGGAACGGAATCTCGCATCCAGTGGCTGCTCGATGGCCGATGGATCGCGGAAACAGACGGCGCGCAAGCGTTCCAGCGCGAGTTCGACGAACCTGGCGAACACCAGCTCACCGCGCTGGCCGGAAGCGGCGCGTGGACGCGGGTGCGGTTCGAGGTGTTGCGCTAGGGATGAAGGCCCGCGACGGTCCAGCCGTCGCGGGCGCTGGCGATCAGCCGAGCTGTTCCAGCATGTGTTCCGCGCCGGATACCTTGTACTCGCCGGGGGCTTCGACGAAGACATGCTTCACCACGCCGTCCTCCGCGTACAGCGCGAAGCGCTTGGCGCGGATGCCCATGCCGTAGGCGCTGGCGTCCATCTCCAGGCCGAGGGCCTTGGCCAGGTCGGCATTGCCGTCGGCCAGCATCTGCAGGCCCTCGGGCACGTGCTGGGTCTTGCCCCACGCCTGCATGACGAAGGGATCGTTCACCGACACGCAGAACACCTCGATGCCGCGCTTGCGGAATTCGTCGAAGTGCTGCACGTAGCTGGGCAGGTGCTTTTCGGAGCAGGTCGGGGTGAACGCGCCGGGCACGGCGAACAGGACCGCCCTGCGGCCGTCGAACAGGGCGATGGTATCCACCGTCTCCACGCCCTCGCGGATGCGCTTGAGGGTCACTTCGGGAATGCGTTCGCCAACCTGGATGCTCATCGGACTGCCTTGGAGTGGGGATATACGGGCCAGTGTAGCGCGCCGGCGTCATGCCGCCGCGGGTCCATGGCGTCCACGCCGCCGACACCGCGGGCGATTAGAATTGCGCCGTGGCGCCCGGGTGCGGGCCGCTTACGGAAACGGCGGAGTTCGCATGCAGTTCAAAGACTATTACGCGGTACTGGGCGTCGAACCTTCGGCGGGTGATGCCGAGATCAAGACGGCCTATCGGCGGTTGGCCCGCAAGTACCACCCGGATGTCAGCAAGGAAGCCGGTGCCGAGGACCAGTTCAAGGCCGTGAACGAGGCTTACGAAGCACTGCGTGATCCGCAGAAGCGCGCGGCCTACGACCAGCTGCGCGCGCGCGGCTATCGTCCCGGCGAGGAATTCCGCCCACCGCCGGATTTCGGGCGCGGTGGGCCAGGGTCGCAGGATTTCGATTTCGAAGAGATCTTCGGCGGTGCGGGCGGCGGCGGTGGCGGTGCCGGGTTCAGCGATTTCTTCGAAGGCCTGTTCGGCCGGCGCGGGCGCGCGGAGCAGGCCACGCCGCGCGGGCCGCAGGGTCCGCGTGATTCGCGCGCCAAGCTTGCGGTGCCGCTGCAGGCCGTGCACGACGGCGGCAGCGTGCGGGTGAACGTCAACGGCCGCCAGCTCGACGTCAGGGTGCCGACCGGGGTGAAGCCGGGGCAGGTGATCCGGTTGGCCGGGCAGGGCAGCCAGGGCGGCAACCTGCTGCTGGAAGTGGAGTACGCGCCGCATCCGCAGTTCGAGGTGGACGGCCGCAACATCATCCACGTGCTGTCGCTGACACCGTGGCAAGCCGCGCTCGGCGCGTCGGTCAGCGTGCCGACGCTGGGAGGCGCGGTGGAGCTGAAGATCCCGCCGGATTCGGATTCCGGCCGCAAACTGCGCCTGCGTGGCCGCGGCCTGCCGGGAACGCCGCCGGGCGACCAGATCGTCGAGCTCGAGATCACCGCGCCGCGCGCCGAGACCGATGAGCAGCGCAAGGCTTACGCCGCGTTGGCCGGGGCCTTCGGCGAGTAAGGGTTCCGGTGGTGTGGCGAAATAATCGCCAAGCGGCTTGACAGCCCCGGCTTGCAACGCCGCACGACGGTTATCCACAGATTCGTGCAGCACTCATCCACACGCGATGTGGACAACCGGGCGGATGCGTAACCCATAAAAAACCACGCCACCCGAAGGTGGCGTGGTGGGCGACGAGGAAGTCGCTTACTTGACCTGCTTGGCGGCCGGCGCAGCGGCCGGTGCCGTCAGGCCGCGCTTCTCCAGCAACGGCTCGATCTTGGGATCGTGGCCGGCGAAGTCGCGGAACAGCTTCATCGCGTCCTGGCTGCCACCCTGCGACAGCAGCGTCTTGCGGAAGTGGTCGCCGTTCTCGCGCTTCAGGCCGCCATGGCTCTTGAACCATTCCACGCTGTTGGCGTCGAGCACTTCCGACCAGATGTACGCGTAGTAGCCGGCCGAGTAGCCGCCCATGATGTGGCTGAAGTAGGGCGTCTTGTAGCGCGGCGGCACGGGCTTGTAGCTGATGCCATCGGTGGTCAGTGCATTCGCTTCGAACTTCATCACGCCGGCCGCGTCGGGCACCTGGTCGGCGGTGATCTGGTGCCAGCGCTGGTCCAGCATGGCGGCGCCCAGGTATTCGGTGGTCTTGAAGCCTTCATTGAACTTGGAGGCGGCGATCACCTTGTCGAGCAATGCCTGCGGCAGCGGCTCGCCGGTCTTGTAGTGCTTGGCGTAGTTGGCCAGGATCGACGGCCAGTCGGCCCACATTTCGTTGACCTGCGACGGGTACTCGACGAAATCGCGCGGCACGCTGGTGCCGCTGAAGTACGGGTACTTCACGTCGGAGAACATGCCGTGCAGCGCGTGGCCGAACTCGTGGAACGTGGTGGTCACTTCGTCCCACGTCATCAGCGTGGGTTCGCCGGCCGGCGGCTTGGGCACGTTCAGATGGTTGGCGACCACCGGCTTGTCGCCGGTCAGGCCCGACTGCGACACGTACGAGTTCATCCATGCGCCACCGCGCTTGGAGTCGCGCGCGTACGGGTCGAAGATGAAGATCGCCAGCTGCGAACCATCGGCGTTGAACACGTCGTAGGTCCACGTGTCGGCGTGGTACTTCGGCAGGTCGGTGCGTTCCTTGAAGGTCAGGCCGTACAGCTGGTTGGCGGCGAAGAACACGCCGTTCTCCAGCACGTTCTTCATCTCGAAGTACGGCTTGAGCTGCGATTCGTCGAAGTTGTACTTCGCGGCGCGGACCTTCTCGGAGTAGAACGCCCAGTCCCACGGCTCAAGCGCGAAGGTCGGCTGCCCCTTGGCCTTCTGTTCCTGGTCGATCATCGCCTGCAGGTCGGCGGCTTCGCGCTTGGCGTTGGCGACCGCGGCCGGTGCCAGCTTGCCCAGCATCGCGTTGACGGCTTCCGGCGTGCGCGCGGTCTGGTCTTCCAGGCCGTAGGCGGCATGGTTGGGATAGCCCAGCAGCTTCGCGCGATCGGCGCGCAGCTTCATGATGCGCGAGACCAGCGCGGTGGTGTCGAACTCGCCGCCATGGCTGCCGCGCGCGACCGAGGCCTCGTGCAGGCGCTGGCGCAGGGCGCGGTTGGTCAGCTGCGACTCCGGCGGCTGGCCAGTGGTGTTCAGCAGGGTCAGCACGTACTTGCCTTCCAGGCCGCGCTTCTTGGCGACTTCGGCGGCCGTGGCGATCTGCGCTTCGGTCAGGCCGTCGAGCTGCTTCACGTCGTCGACGACCACGGCCGAGGCGTTCACGTCTTTCAGCACGTTGTCGCTGAAGGTCGTCGCCAGCGAAGCCAGTTCACCGTTCATCTTCTTCAGCGTCGCCTTGTCGGCGTCGTTGAGATTGGCGCCGGAGCGCACGAAGCTGGTGTGGTAACGCTCGATCAGGCGCACGCCTTCCGCGTCCAGGCCCAGGTCATTGCGCTTGTCGAACAGCGCCTTGACACGCGAGAACAGCTTCGGATTCAGGCTGATCGCGTCGCCGTGGGCGGCGAACTTGGCCGAGTAGTCGGCGCGCAGCTTGTTGCGTGCGTCGTTGGTATCGGTGCCCACCAGGTTGAAGAACACGGTGGTGGCGCGGTCCAGCACCTGGCCGCTCTTCTCCATCGCGATGATGGTGTTCTCGAAGGTCGGCGCGGCCGGGTTGTTGGCGATGGCATCCATCTCCTTCAGCTGCTCGGCCATGCCGGCATCGAAGGCGGGTGCGAAATCGCTGTCCTTGATCTTGTCGAACTGCGGGTAGTGCAGCGGCAGCGGGCTTTCCGCGGAGAAGGGATTGGCGGCCTGGGCGGCCTGGGTGGCCGGCGTGGCGGCCTGGCTGTAGGCGGGCATGGCGAGTCCGAGGGTCGCGGCGAGCGCGATGGCGAGGCGGGTGGTCATGAAGCACGACGTCCTGACAGGGTAGATGGTCAAGGGTAACCCAGGGGGTGGGGCCGGACCCATGACGAAAGGCATGGGCATGCCTCCGGAAAGCCGGTCAATCTGCGCCAGAATGCCCCGAGCGCCCCTTGACGGAGAGTCCTGTGAAGCCTGTCCTTGCATTCTGTTGTGCGCTGCTGCTTGTGCCTTCGGCGCTGGCCGCCGAAACACTGAAGTACGTCGCGCTGGTGGATGGCGGCAAGAAGGCGGGCGAACAGACGGTCACCACCGGCGATGACGGCGTTACCCGGGTGGATTTCATCTTCAAGGACAACGGACGCGGGCCGGAACTGAAGGAGGAATACCGCCTGGCACCGGATGGCACCTTCCAGCAATACCAGGTGAAGGGCGTATCGACGTTCGGTGCACCGGTCGACGAAACCTTCACCCGCGACGGCGACCGAGGGCAGTGGAAGAGCACCTCTGATGCCGGCACGCACACCTTCACCGGCACGGCGCTGTACACGCCATTGGGCGGCACGCCTGCATCGACCTCTGTCGCGCTGGCGGCGCTGGCCAAGCGACCGGACGGCAAGCTGCCGCTGGTGCCGAGTGGCACGTTGACGCAGCGCAAGATCGCATCCGTGGACATCCGTAGCGGCGATCAGTCGCGCACCGTCGATCTGCTGGCATTGACCGGCATCGGGTTCACGCCCTCGTTCGTGTGGGTGACGCGGGATGCCGAACCGCGCATGTTCGCCTACATCTATCCGGGTTTCCTGCAGCTGATCGAAGACGGTTGGCAAGGCACCGCCAACACACTGGAAGCGCGCCAGAAGATCGCCGAGCGCGAAGCGTTGGTCGCGATGCAGCAGCGCCTGGCGCATCCGTTGCCGGGCACCACGCTGATCCGCAACGCGCGCGTGTTCGACAGCGAGAAAGCCGTCCTCGGCGCGGCGGCGGACGTCGTCGTGCGGGATGGCAAGATCCTGTCGGTGTCGCCGGTGGGGCAATCGAGGGTCGCGGCCGATAACGTGGTGGATGCCGGCAACCGCGTGCTGCTGCCCGGCCTCTACGACATGCATGTGCATGCGGGCAGCTGGGAAGGCGGCCTGCATCTGGCGGCCGGCGTGACCAGCACGCGCGACATGGGCAATGACAACGCGACGCTGCAGCAGCTGATGGCCGAAGAGAAGGCCGGCACGCTGATGCATCCGCGGGTGATTCCGGCAGGTTACATCGAAGGACAGAGTCCGCATTCGTCGCAGGGCGGATTCGTGGTGAAGGACCTGGCCGGCGCCAAGCAGGCCATCGACTGGTACGCCGACCACGGTTATCCGCAGATCAAGATCTACAACTCGTTCCCGAAGGAGATCCTGCGCGACACGACGGCCTACGCCCACCAGCGCGGCTTGCGGGTCAGTGGCCACGTGCCAGCCTTCCTGCGCGCGCAGGACGTGGTGGAGCAGGGCTACGACGAGATCCAGCACATCAACCAGGTGATGCTGAATTTCTTCGTCACCCCGGAAACCGACACGCGGACGCTGGCGCGCTTCTACCTGGTCGCGGACAAGACCGATGGCCTGGACTTCGACAGCAAGCCGGTGCAGGACTTCATCGCGGAGCTGGCGAAGAAGCAGATCGTCATCGACCCGACGCTGGCGACGTTCGAGTTCATCCACCAGCGCGAAGGGCAGCTGTCGCCGATCGTCGCCGATGTCGCCGACCACCTGCCGCCGGATGTGCAGCGCAGCCGGCGCGCGGCCGAGATGGACATCAAGGACGATGAAACCGGTGCGCGCTACAAGCGCAGTTTCGACAAACTGGTGGAGTTCACCGGCCGCATGTATCGGGCCGGTGTGCCGATCGTCGCGGGCACCGACGAACTGCCCGGCTTCACCCTGCAGCGGGAGCTCGAACTGTACGTGCAAGCCGGGCTGACGCCGTCGCAGGTACTCCAGGTGGCTACCTGGAACGGCGCCAAGTACACCCGCACGCTTGAGGATGCCGGCTCGATCACGCCGGGCAAGCGCGCCGACCTCGTGCTGGTGGATGGCGACCCGACGGCGAACATCGCCGATGTGCGCAAGCTGGCGCTGGTGATCAAGGGCGGCCAGGCGTACTACCCGGCCGAGATCCACGAGGCGCTCGGCATCGCGCCGTTCTCCACGCCGGTCAAGGTGCAGCCGGCACGCTGACGCGGCAGCGGCGCTACACCAGGTTCTCGTAGCGCCGCCAGATCCAGCTCAGTTCGTACAGCAGCGCAGCTACCGCAAACACGCCGTGGAAGCGCGGGTGGCGCGTGAGGATGGCCGCCACACTGCCCGCGATGTACACGGTATTCCGCACCCAGTATTCAGCACCCAACTGCTGGACGTATGCGCTGCCCTTGATCAGCGTGTCGCCGGCATCGACGACGAACATCAGCGCGAGCAGTCCGAAGAACCAGTGCTTGCGCCCGTAGTAATAGTCGCGATACCCCGCGCCTTCCGGCAGCGATTCGGGGAACACCAGTGCGCACAGCAGGTAGAGAAGCAGCGCGTACAGGGTGACGTAGAGGTACAGGTTGAAATTCCAGTGCGCCTGGTGCGACAGGCTGAATTGCCACCACCAGAAGTGCAGCAGGTACACGAACATGAAGGTTGCCCAGACCAGGTGGACCCCGTAGACAGGGTGCGCACGCGGGCGTTCGACGATGCGCGCCGCATGGCGCAGCAGGTGGGTCAATCCCAGGCCCACGATCATGCCCAGCAGGATGCGGACATGGATGTAGAGGCTGGCGTGGCTGGCGGGATCGGCGGCTTCTTGCATGGGCAGCGTCCTGGATCCGATGCGCGGCCACGTTAGCCGATCATCGGCCTCCTTGCACGGTGCCTTGCCCTGTGCGCCCGGGCGGTGTCTGATAGCGCCTTTCCCGGAGACCGCGCATGACCACTGCCTACGACTTTTCCGCCCAGGACATCGACGGCCGCGAGCGGTCGCTCTCGGAATACCAGGGGAAGGCGTTGCTGATCGTCAACGTGGCGTCCAAGTGCGGCTTCACGCCGCAGTACACCGGGCTGGAGGCGCTGTGGCGCGAATTCGGCCCGCAGGGATTGGTGGTGTTGGGCTTTCCCTGTGACCAGTTCGGGCACCAGGAGCCGGGCGACGAGGCGGAAATCCGCAACTTCTGCTCGCTCAACTACGACGTGACCTTCCCGATGTTCGCCAAGGTCGACGTGAACGGCGACGCCGCGCATCCGCTCTGGAAGTGGCTGAAGCAGGAAAAGAGCGGGCTGCTGGGCATCAGTGCGATCAAATGGAACTTCAGCAAGTTCCTGGTCGGCCGCGATGGCCGCGTGCTCAAGCGCTACGCCCCCACCGATACGCCGGAATCCCTCGCGGACAACATCCGCGCCGCGCTCGCGTGAGTCCCCTGATGGATACGGGCGACGGCCCGTTGTTCCATATCGAGTTCGCCACGACGGATTACGGGCTGCGCGCCTGGGCGACGGGTGCCAACGGAACGTTGGACACCACGCTCGCGTACTGGCGCACGATCGCCGAGGAAGTGCGCCGGGTGCAGCCGAAAGGTCTGCTGGTGGTGGACGACATGGAGGGGGAACCGCCGCCGCCGGGACAACTGCTGGAATTCGTGCAGGCCATGCAGGGGCAGGGCATGGAGGCCGTGCGGATCGCCTATGTGGAGCGCCATGCCGAGCAGATCCCGCAGGTCGAGTTCGCCGGCCTGCTGGCCAACGAACACGGATTCGATGCGCGCGTCTTTGCAGACGAAACCGCGGCGGCCCTGTGGTTGCGTTACGGGGAGCGCTGAGCGTCGAGGCGGGCCGGGCCCGCCCCTGAAAGCAGACGTTGCGTCAGGGGCGACCATACCTTCCAGGCGTGGCCGCCTTCAACGACGATCACGTGCCCTTTCGGCAACAGCCCGGCCAGGGGCGGCATCGCGGGTGCGAGGCGATCCTGAGCGCCGTATCCCAGCCAAACCGAGTCCGTACGGTGCGCGTCCTTCTGCCAAGCCTGCAGGTGGCGCCAGAGCTCGCGCTGGTAATTGTCGGCGTCCACGTCGGGCGGAACGGGCCCCGGCTGCCAACGTGACAGGCCTGTGGCGCGTATCTCGTTGATGAGCGAGCGATCTCCCACATAAGGCGCCAGCAACACCAGACCGTCCGCATCGCCTGGATAGGCGCGGTCGTACATCAGGGTTCCCATTCCGCCCATCGACGCCCCGAGCAGCCAGACTTGGCGGTACCCTCGTTTGCGTGCGGGCTCGATCACCTCCTCATGCAGCCGTTGAGGCGCACGGCCTTGCATGTAGTAGGCGAATCCCAAGCCGGTCAACAGAACATCCGCGTCAGGCCATGCCGCCTGCACCGCGGGCGCGATACCGCTCGCGCGCAATCCGGCGATATCGTCGCCGCGACCCGGCAGCACCACGACAAGCCGGGTCGCCGGCCCCGCCGCAGGCACCAACGCCTGCGGTATTGGGGCACGCGCATCACCGCCGCCCGGAAGACATGCGCTCAGCGGCACCGTGAGGGCGACCAATACTGAAAACAGTCGGGCGCGTGCGGCCAGCGTCACTGCGCATTGACTCGGCGCTGCAGTGCTTCTTCGGGCAACAGGTCCAGAAGCTCCTGCGTGAAGGATTGCAGCACATCGTCCGAGTAGCCGCGGTGGGTCTGCGCGATCAGCCCATCCTGGCCGATGATGAACATGTTGGGCAGGGCGGTGACGCCATAGCGGTCGCTGACCACACCCCGCTCGTCGTGTACGTAGGTGACCTTGAGGTTCTTGTTCGCGCGGATCACGGCATTGAAGTCGCGGCGCGGTTCCTTGAAGTTCACCGCGATGACTTCCAGGTGCTCGCGGCCGACGATCTCCTGGACCCTGCCCAGCATGGGCAGTTCGCGCCGGCACGGCCCGCACCACGATGCCCAGAACGTCACCACCACCACCTTGCCCTGCAGGGCGGCAAGGTCGATGGCGTTGCCCTCGCGGTCCTTGAGGCCGATGGGCGGCGGTGCTTCCCCTATCCCGGGCTGCTTGACCGGATCGGCGGCATGGGCCCACGTCGTCACCGCCAGCAGGACCGCCAGCCACAGGCTACGCATCATTCGCTTGTCCTCCCCAGGACGTTGCGGGCGAGCGTAGCACCCGCCGGGCGGGTTGTGCGGTTCGTCGACGGGCCCCCAAGGCTGTCGGGGCCGGGGACTTACTTCTCGACGAAGGCGCGCTCGAACACGTACTGACCTGCGGTGCCGATACGCGGCGCAGCGGTGAAGCCGCGGCCATCCAGCAGCGCGCGGAAATCGGCCAGCATCTGCGGGCTGCCGCAGATCATGGCGCGGTCGTGCTCGGAGTCCAGCGCCTCGATGCCCAGCGCCTGCATCATTTCGCCGCTGGCCATCAGGTCGGTCAGGCGTCCACGGTTCGGGAAGTCCTCGCGCGTGACCGCGGGGTAGTACAGCAGCTTCTCGCGGATGGTCTCGCCGAGGAACTCGTGCTGCGGCAGTTCCTTCTCGAAATAGTTCCGGTACGCCAGGTCTTCCACGCTGCGCACGCCATGGGTCAGGATGACCTTGTCGAAGCGCTCGTAGGTTTCCGGGTCCTTGATCACCGACAGCCACGGCGCCAGGCCGGTGCCGGTGCCGAGCAGGTACAGGTTGCGGCCCGGATGCAGGTCGCTGATCAGCAGGGTGCCGGTGGGCTTGCGGCCGATCAGCACGGAGTCGCCGGGCTTGATGTGCTGCAAGCGCGAGGTCAGCGGACCGTTGGCCACCTTGATGCTGAAGAACTCCAGCTGTTCTTCCCAGTTGGCGCTGGCGATCGAATAGGCGCGCAGCAGCGGCTTGCCATCGACTTCCAGGCCGATCATCACGAACTGGCCGTTCTCGAAGCGGAAACCGTCGTCGCGGGTGGTGGTGAAGCTGAAGTAGGCGTCCGTCCAGTGACGGACATCGAGCACCGTTTCGGTGCCGAACGCGGAGGACATGAGGGGGATCTTGGCTATTGAATCAACGGCCCATTGTAGCCGACGCCCGCGCTTCGGCCTTGATCGTGCTCAATCCATCGACGGCGAAACATCCGGCGCCGGCACTACGTGGCCGCGCCGGTGGAAGTACAGCCGTTCGGCGACCAAGCGCATGAAGGGTGTCCTGAGGGCCAGGTCGAACGGTCCATCGAACTGGGCATGGTCGAAGGCCCAGCGCAATGCCCGCTTCGTGCGGAAGCCAGGCACGGCGCGGGTCACCACCGGAATGTCGCCCGCATCGGGACACTGCAGGCGACATGCCAGCGCTTCGCCCACCGCGCTGCCGTGGCGCAAGCCGGCATGGATGCCGCCGGCCGTGACGGGCGACACCATGCCGGCCGCATCGCCGACGAGCACCACGCCATCCCGCTGCCAGGCGTGGACCGGGCCTCCGCACGGGATCAGGCCCGCGCGGATGCTGTCGGGGCGTCCGGGTGCGGACAGGCCCGTCATCACGGCGGTGTGGCGAAGGAAGCCGTCGATGTCCGGCACGACAGGCGATCCTGGCGTATGACGACGCGCCAACCCGGCCTGCACGCCCGTCGGTGTCTGTGCGACCCAGCCGATGTAGCCCGGTGCGTAGTGCTTGCTGATGAAGCAGTGCAAGGCATCCGGTTCTCGCAGGGCCACGCCATCGAACTCGTGCTCGACGCCGTACAGCCACTGGTCCACGCGACCCAGGCCGAGGCGCATCGCCACCCGCGATGTCGCGCCATCGGCGCCCACGAGCCAGCGTGCGCGCCCGATGCCCGGTAGCCTCCAACGATCTCCGGTGCGCTCCGCATCTCGGAAAGGTGTGCCCAGGCGCAGCGTGATGCCGCGTTCGACCAGGCCATCGCCAAGCCAGCGCATCAACGCAGGCGTGTCGGTGGTATAGAAACGATAGTCCGGTGCCGCGAGTCGCACGCTGCGCAGGTTCGGCGCGTAGAGGCGGACGTGCGGTACGGCGCGGATCTGCGCAGCCGGCAGGCCAGCCAGGCAGGGGTGAAGCAGGGCTTCGGCCACCAGGATGCCGGTGGTGTGGATGCGCTCGCCGAGATCGCGCTTGCGATCCACCACGCAGACGCGCGCACCGTGTTGCGCGAGGGTCCGGGCGCACGCGATGCCGGCGAAACCGGCACCCACCACGATCACGTCGTAGTCCGTTTCTTGCATGCGCGTGGATGCTCCGTTCCTGGGGAGCCTCCAAGGTGCGGCGCTTCTGCGGGGTCGCCATGAAGCGACAGTGAAGCCAGCGGAGATGTCGGAGACACCCAAGAAAAAAGGCGCCCCATGGGGCGCCTTCGTTTCAATCAGCGGCTCACTCAGCCGTGACCGCCACCGCGCGGTCCGCGCTGGCCACCGCCGCCGGGCCGTCCACCGGGGCCGCGGCCACCCGCGGGGCGACCACCGGGACGCGGACCTGCGTGCTGCGGCCGGTTGCCGCCACCAGGACGACCCTGAGGCCGGGGACCACGGGGCTGCTGGCCGTAAGGATTGAACCCGGGGTTCGCATGATCCGACGGGAAGCTCGGGGCATTACCGGGGTGGCCGTAGGGACGCGCCGCACGCTGCGGCTTGCCCGCGCCAGCACCCTGCGCGCCACGCGGGCCGCGCTCGCCCGCAAAGCCGCCGCCCTGGTCGTTGCCGAAGCGGTTGCCACCAAAGCCGCCGGCACCTGCGCCGGGACCGCGCTTGCCCGCACCACCGGGCTTGCCGCCCGCGCCGGGGCGCCCGCCGGGCTTGCCACCGTAGGGCTTCTTCGGGCCGCCGGGACCGGCATTGCGATGACCGGCAGGACCGGTGTCCACGCCGTCCGGCACGTACCAGCTGCGGAAGGCGGCGGGATTGCCATCCGGCAGCGGCTTCGGACCCTTCGGCGCGCGCTGCTTGAACGGCTTCTGCGACTGCTTGGCGGCCTGTTCGCCGCTGACGGTCAGGCCGCCGTGGGGCTTCTTGCCTCGGCCACGGCCGCGGTCTTCGCGCACGTGGTCGAAGCGGCGAAGCTCACGGCCTTCGTCGGCCGTGTTGTGGCCGTTGACGTAGGCGCTGCCGCTGCGGCCGCCACCAAGATGCACGGTGGACTTGGAGGCCTTGCGCTGGCCGATGACCGGCTGCAGCGTCAGTGCGGCGGGTGCGCCGTCTTCAAGACCCAGTTCCTTGCGCAGCGATTCCACCTGCGCGTCCGCCAGTTCCTGCGACTGGCCGCGCAACAGCGGCTGCGGCAGGCTCACCTTGCCGTAGCGCACGCGCTTGAGGCGGCTGACCTGGCAACCCTGCGATTCCCACAGGCGGCGCACTTCACGGTTGCGGCCTTCCTTGACGACCACGCGGAACCAGTCGTGCGAATCGGTGCCGCCGATGCGCTCGATCTCGTCGAACTTGGCCGGGCCGTCGTCCAGCGCCACGCCGCGGCGCAGGCGGTCGACGACGTTGTCCGGCACGCTTTCCTGGCCTTCCGGCGCGCGCACGCGCACCACGTATTCGCGCTCGACTTCGTACGACGGGTGCATCATCGCGTTGGCGAGTTCGCCGTCGGTGGTCAGCAGCAGCAGGCCGGTGGTGTTGATGTCCAGGCGGCCGATCGCGATCCAGCGCGCGCCCTTCAGGGCCGGCAGCGCTTCGAAGATCGTCGGGCGACCTTCGGGATCTTCGCGGGTGGTGACTTCGCCTTCGGGCTTGTTGTAGATCAGCACGCGGGCCGGCTCGGTCAGCGCGCTGGCGACGAAGGTCTTGCCGTCCAGTTCGATCTTGTCGCCGGCCTTGACCGACAAGCCGGTCTGCGCGGTTTCGCCATTGACCTTGACCAGGCCGTCGGCGATGCGCTGTTCCAGCGCACGACGCGAGCCGAGGCCGGCCTGCGCCAGCACCTTGTGCAGGCGCTCTTCCAGGCGCGCAGCTTCGACGGGTGCGGTTTCACGCTTCAGGGACAGCTTGCCCAGCGTGGTCTTCTTCGGGGTGTTGCTCATTGCTTTTGCTCCGACGGTGCCCGGTCTTCCTCATCGGAAGCAGCGGCGTCGTCATCTTGGGGGTGGGAATCATCGGTGCTGCCGGCGTCTTCGCCGGTGTCGTCCGATGCGTTGTCTTCGTTCTCGTTGTGGTCGCCGTCGTTCGATGCGTCGAGGCCGTGCCCGTCTTCATCGTCGCCGGCGTCATCGTCATGGCCGTCCACCGGGGCATCGCCACTGGCGATGCTGACCGGCAGCGGGGCGCCGTCGAGCGGCAACTGCGGTTCCAGTTCGCCGATGTCCCGGAGTTCGGACAGCGGGGGCAGTTCGTCCAGGCGCTTGAGCCCGAAATAATCCAGGAAGCCCTTGGTGGTGCCGAACAGCGCGGGCCTGCCCGGCACGTCGCGGTGACCGACCACGCGGATCCATTCGCGCTCTTCCAGCGCCTGGATGATGTTGCTGCTGACGGCCACACCACGGACCTGTTCGATCTCGCCGCGCGTGATCGGCTGGCGGTAGGCGATCAGGGCCAGGGTTTCGAGCGTGGCACGCGTGTACTTGGTCTTGCGCTCGGTCCAGAGGCGCGCGACCCAGCCATGCACGTCGGCCTTGACCTGGTAGCGGTAGCCGGAGGCCACTTCGACCAGCTCCACGCCGCGGTCGGCGCAAGCCTCGGTCAGGTACTGCAAGGCAGCTTCGACGCTGCCTTCCGGCGCCGGTTCCTCTTCCGGGAACAGGCCATGCAGCTGCGCCAGCGTGAGCGGCTGGGTGGCGGCCATCAGCGCGGCTTCCACGATGCGGTTGATGAGCGATTGATCCATGCGGTCCTGTCGTTCGTGCAGGCAGCGGCGCGGGGCGGCTGCGTCAGGGGGTGTCGTTGGCGGCGTCGGTATCGTCGAACTCGCTGGAGAACTGCAGCGGTTCGTTGGTGTTGTTCAACGCCAGCGACTTGATGTAGATCGGCGCGAGCGGGCCTTCCTGCACGATGTCCAGCAACTGTTCCTTGGCCAGTTCCAGCATGGCCAGGAAGGTCACCAGCACGCCCAGCTTGCCTTCCTCGACGGTGAACATGCTTTCGAAGCGGTGGAACTTGCCGTCCTCCAGCCGCGTCAGCACGTCGCCCATGCGTTGGCGCACGCTGAGCGCCTCGCGCCGGATGGCGTGGCCGCTGAAGAGCTCGGCGCGCTTGAGCACGTCGTGCAGCGCCAGCAGCATCTCCTTCAGTTCCACCGGCGGCGGCAGCTTCACAGCGGCACGGTCCGGCACGTCGGCACTCACCGGGGTAGTGTCGCGGTCCTGGCGGGGCAGGGCGTCCAGGTCCTCGGCGGCCTGCTTGAAGCGCTCGTACTCCTGCAAGCGGCGCACCAGCTCGGCGCGCGGATCGCCTTCGTCGCCCTCCTCGGAAACCGGTCGCGGCAACAGCATGCGCGACTTGATCTCGGCCAGGATGGCGGCCATCACCAGGTACTCGGCCGCCAGTTCGAAGCGCAACTCCTGCATGACATTGATGTAGTCCACGTACTGCCGGGTGATCTCGGCGACGGGGATATCCAGGATGTCCAGGTTCTGCCGGCGGATCAGGTACAGCAGCAGGTCCAGCGGGCCCTCGAAGGCATCCAGGATGACTTCCAGCGCATCCGGCGGGATGTACAGGTCCTGCGGGATCTGCAGCACCGGCTGCCCATGCACGACCGCCAGCGGCATTTCCTGCTGCTGCGGATGGGTGGACGGGTTGGTCTGAGTCGCGTCGGACGCGAGTTCTGGGCTCATCAAGAAACAGCCATCGTGCTAATCACAGCCTCGGCATGCGTGCGGCGCGCGGCAGGGGCGGCGCGGTTCCGGCAATGCGCTAACAACATCATGCGTCGCAGGGCGAACGCTTCCCTTACAGCAACCAGCAATGCACACCGCGGGGGCCGCGGAGGCAGACAGCGAGAGGTCGTCGGGCGCGGGCGGGTGGGGGCAGCGAATCGAACATCCCGGTGTCCCCGTGGAGGGGTGGGCGGACCGTGGTGGCCGGTGCCTCCCCTGGACGGGCCGCTGCTTCCGGCCGTGCAATGGAAGACAGGGTAAGCGCTGGCCGGGACCGTGTCCAGCGCCGTGCGGCGGAGCGGCACGTACAATTCAGGCTTCGACTCCGGAGTGAACACCATGTGGTATGCCATTGAAGGCCATGACGCGGCCGACGTCCTGCCGAAGCGCCTGGAGGCCCGGCCGGCCCACCTGGCCCGCCTGACCGCCCTGCGCGACGAGGGTCGCCTGCTGCTGGCCGGCCCCTGTCCGGCGATCGATGCCGAGGACCCGGGCCCGGCCGGTTTCAGCGGCAGCATCGTGATCGCCGAATTCGACTCGCTCGAGGACGCGCGCGCCTGGGCCGATGCCGACCCCTATGTGGACGCGGGCGTCTACGCCCGGGTGGACGTGCGCCCGTTCCGCAAGGTCCTGCCGTGAGCCGGATCGACCGGATCCGCGCGGCGTTGCAGGCCGCCCTGCAGCCGACCGCGCTGGAGGTGGTGGACGACAGCCACAAGCATGCCGGGCACGAGGGTGCCCGCGACGGGCGCGGCCATTTCACCGTGAGGGTCGTCAGTCCGGCGTTTGCCGGCAAGGCGCCGCTGGCCCGCCACCGTGCGGTCTACGCCGCCCTGGGCGAGATGATGCAGACCGACATCCATGCACTGGCCATCGAGGCGCGGACGCCGGACGAAGTGGGCTGAACCCCGTCTCGTTTTCCGGCACTGCGGCATGCAGTGCGTTGTGAAAACGTTTACATTCGCCCCCTTTCGTATCGCCGGGAGGGCGCCATGACCCGTAACCACCATCCCCTCGCACCCCATCCCTTGCGGGTGGGCCTGTTGGCTGCCCTGCTGGCCGCTCCCGTCGCGGCCAAGCCGCCGGTCTACGCCACCCCGGCCGAAACCGCCTTCGTCGACGCCCTGCTGGCAAAGATGACGGTGGAGGAGAAGCTCGGCCAGCTGAACCAGCCTCCGGGCGTGGGCAACAACACCGGCCCGGCCGCGATGGCCGGCAACGAGGACCAGATCCGCCGGGGCGAGATCGGCTCCTACCTGGGCACCCAGGGCGCGGCATTGACCTGCCGGTTGCAGAAGATCGCCGTCGAAGAATCGCGACTGGGGATCCCGCTGCTGTTCGGCTATGACGTGATCCACGGCCACCGGACCGTCTTCCCGGTACCGCTGGGCGAGTCGTCCAGCTTCGATCCGGATGAGGTCCAGCACGCCGCACGCGTCGCCGCGATCGAGGCGGCCGCGCACGGCATCCATTGGACCTACGCGCCGATGGTCGATATCGCGCGGGACCCGCGCTGGGGCCGCATCGTGGAAGGCGCGGGCGAAGATCCTTATCTGGGTTCGGTGCTCGCCGCGGCACGTGTGCGCGGCTTCCAGGGCGACGACCTGCGCAAGCCGGATGCGGTGCTGGCCACGGCCAAGCATTTCGTCGCGTACGGCGCAGCCGAAGCCGGGCGCGACTACAACGTGGCCGACATCTCCGAGCGCACGCTGCACGAGGTCTATCTGCCGCCGTTCAAGGCGGCCGTCGATGCGGGCGCGCAGTCGATCATGGCCTCGTTCAACGAGATCGCGGGCGTGCCGATGCACGCACACCGGCCGTTGATCCAGGACCTGCTGCGCAAGGAGTGGGGCTGGGACGGATTGCTTGTCAGCGACTACACCGGCGTGATGGAACTCATGCCGCATGGCGTGGCCGCCAATCCGGAACAAGCCGGCACGCTAGGCCTGCGCGCCGGCGTCGATGTCGACATGGTCAGCCAGATCTACGTCAAGGACCTGCCAGCTGCCGTCAAGGCAGGCCGCGTGCCGATGGCGGAAGTGGATGCCTCGGTGCGTCGCGTGCTCAATGCCAAGTACCGGCTTGGCCTTTTCGACGACCCCTATCGTTCCTGCACGGCCGATGGCGCGCGCGAACGCGCAATGACACTCACGCCGGAGCATCGCGCCGCCGCGCGTCGGATGGCGCAGAAGTCGATGGTGCTGCTGGAGAACGAAGGCAACGTGTTGCCGCTATCCAAGTCCGTGCGCACGCTGGCCGTGATCGGGCCACTGGCGGACCATCGTCGCGCGATGCTGGGCAACTGGGCGGTCGCGGGGCGCGAGGAAGATGCGATCACGCCGCTGGAAGGCCTGAAGTCCGCGCTTGGCGACAAGACGCGGATCGTCGTGGCCAAGGGCGCCGATATCGACAGCCAGGACACCCGCGGATTCGCCGAGGCCGTTGCCGCGGCGAAACAGGCCGACGCCGTGGTGATGTTCCTCGGCGAACACCCGGACATGAGTGCGGAGGCCAACAACCGCACCACGCTCGACCTGCCGGGCGTGCAGGAACAGCTGGCGCTTGCCGTCGCCGCCACCGGCAAACCGGTCGCCCTGGTACTGCTCAATGGTCGGCCGCTGTCGATCGGCGGCTTGAAAGGCAAGGTGCCCGCGATCCTCGAAGCCTGGTTCCCCGGCGTGGAAGGGGGTCCCGCCATCGCGGACGTGCTGTTCGGCGACGTGAATCCTTCGGCCAAGTTGCCGGTGACGTTCCCGCACAACGTCGGCCAGGTGCCGATCTATTACGCGCACAAGAACACTGGCCGCCCGCCGCGCGAGGAAGAGAAGTACACCAGCAAGTACCTCGACGTGCCGTGGACGCCGCTCTATGCCTTCGGCCACGGCCTCAGTTACACGACGTTCCGCTACGACGCGCCGGTCGTGTCGAAGAAGACGCTGGCGCCGTCGGCGCTGCAGCAGCAGGTCAGCGTACGCGTCACCAACACCGGCAAGCGGGCAGGCGAGGAGGTCGTGCAGTTGTACGTGCGTGACGACGTCGCCAGCGTCACCCGTCCGGTGAAGCAGCTCCGTGGCTTCCAGCGTGTCGCGTTGAAGCCGGGCGAATCGAAGGTCGTCACCTTCGCGCTCGGTTTCGATGATCTATCGATGCTCGACGACCGCATGCAGCGCGTCGTGGAGCCGGGCACGTTTACCGTCTTCGTCGGCGGCAGCTCGGAGGCGACACGCGAAGCGAAGTTCGACGTGGCGGCCAAGTAAATGTGAGGCGATGCAGCATGCGTGAATATGCTGCATCGCAAAATATCTGCGAGTACCTGAAGACTCGCGCAAGTGTCTGAATTTCTGGTCTTTTTGGCATCGAATAACGCGGGCTTTACACGTTTCCGTGAAAACGGTTACAGTCCGCGCCACTTGTAGCAGTCATCACCGCGGAGGGGCGGGGAATGGCGCGAACCTCGGTCACCATCAAGGATGTCGCACGTGAGGCACGGGTATCCGTGGCTACCGTTTCGCGTGCCTTGAACGGTCACGAGAACGTCGCCGAAGCCGTGCGCCAGCAGGTTCTGGCCACCGCCGACCGCCTGCGTTACCAGCCCCATGCCGCCGCCCGCAGCCTCAGCAGCCGCCGTACGCAGACCATCGGCGTGGTGCTGCCCGATCTCTACGGCGAATTCTTCTCGGAATTGATTCGCGGCATCGACCAGGTGGCCCGCGCTCGTCGCCAACATCTGTTGGTGTCCAGCTACCACGGCCACCCTGAAGAGCAGGGCGAGGCCTTGCGCGCCATGCGCGGCCGCGTGGACGGTCTGCTGGTGCTGTCGCCCTATACGGACCAGCCCGGCTTCCTGGTGGACAACCTGCCGTCGGCGCTGCCTGTCGTACTCATCAATACCGACGTGCACGAAGCGGCATATCCCGCATTGACGATCGATAACTACAGCGCGGCTGTGGCGATGGTCGAACATCTGGCCCAGGCCGGCCACCAGCGCATCGCCTTCATTGGCGGACCGGAAGGCAACTTCGACGCACGCGAGCGCCTGCGTGGCTATCGCGATGCATTAGCGCGCGTCGTTCCCGGTGCTTCGCCGCACGAGTTCAAGGGCGATTTCAGCGAGTCCGCCGGCTACGAAGCCGGCAAGCGCATCGCCCAGATGAAGGAGCGGCCGCAGGCGGTGTTTGCGGCGAACGACATGACGGCGCTTGGTTGTCTCTACGCCTTCAACGAAGCCGGCATACGCGTACCGCACGATGTTGCGCTCGCGGGCTTCGACGACATTCCGCTGGCGCGCTTTGTTCACCCGACCTTGACCACGATGCGGGTCAGTATTGCCGAGTTGGGTGGACAGGCGATGAGCCGGTTGCTGGACACGATCGATTCCGATGGCGAGCGCGTGGCGCCGTCGGCGACGCTGGTTCCCGAACTGATCGTGCGGGAATCGAGCATCGGAGCGGTGCCCCAAGCGAAGAAGTAGCGAGAAAGAGGCACCCGCTTTTTTTTAGGCGGGCTTGTAACCGATTACAGGCGGCCATCAAGCCGGCCAGCAATGAAACAACTTTTTGGAGGGAGAGAGCCAATGAAGCATCGCAACCGTTCCACATTCCAACCCAAGCGCAAGCTGCTGACGTGTGCGTTGGCCAGTGTGCTGGTCATCGCAAGTGGCCATGCCATCGCCCAGTCGTCGAACGCCACGCTGCGCGGCAAGGCCGAAGCCGGTGCGCAGGTCACCGCCGTCAACACCGCCACCGGCACCAAGCGTCAGGTCACGGCGACCGCCGATGGCAGCTATGCGCTGGTCGGCTTGGCGCCGGGTACTTACAAGGTGACCTCGGGCGGCACAGAACGTACGGTGACCCTGCAGGTCGCGACGTCGGTCAATCTGGATCTCGCAGGCGCAGCGCCGGCCGCCCCGGCAGGCGATGCGACCACGCTGGATACCGTGCGCGTCACCGCACCGCCGCTGCAGGAAGTGAAGACTTCCGAGGTAGGCACCAACGTGTCGCTCAAGCAGATCAACACCGTCCCGCAGCTGACGCGCAACTTCCTCGAGTTCGCCGACACCGTGCCGGGCATGCAGTTCACCACTTCGCAGGGCAATGGCCAGTCCCAACTGCGCGGCGGTGCCCAGAAGACCAGCGCGATCAACGTCTACATCGATGGCGTTGGCCAGAAGAACTATGTGCTGACCGGTGGCGTGTCGGGCCAAGACCAGAGTGCGGGCAATCCGTTCCCACAACTGGCGATCGGCGAGTACAAGGTCGTGACCTCCAACTACAAGGCGGAGTTCGATCAGGTAGGCTCAGCCGCCGTCATCGCCCAGACCAAGTCGGGTACCAATGAGTTCAAGGGTGAGGTGTTCACGCGTTACACCAACACCTCGATGCGCCAGCGGACCGTCGGTGAAGAAGCGGCTGGTACCGATAAGGACAAGACCAAGCAGAACGAGTACGGCTTCGCGCTGGGTGGCCCCATCATCCAGGACAAGATGCATTTCTTCTTCAGCTACGAAGCCAAGGACTTCGTGTTGAACGTCGATCCGGTGGCGGTGCCTGCCAACCGCGCTAGTTATCAGGATTTCCTGCCAGATCGAATCCGTGCCCAGTACGGGCCGACGACGTCGCCATTCGCAGAGGATCTCTACTTCGCGAAGATCAGTTGGGATGTCGGTGATAACGACCGCCTCGAGCTTTCCGCCAAGTATCGCGATGAGGAGGCTGTCAGCGGTAATGGTGGTACCACAACGGACAGCGCTGCGAAGGTTAATTTCAATACCGAGAAGCGATACGACCTGCGCTGGATGCACTACGGCGAGTCGTACCTAAACGAAGCGCGCGTGACGTATGAGGATGCGCTGTTCAATCCCGCTGCTTACATTATTGGCAACCAGTCCGTCTTTACGCGCGGACTGCGCGAGAACGAGGTTCTGATTACCAGCGACTCCACCAGCGCGCTGTCGATCCAGCGCAAAGGACAGAAGGGTCCCGCGTTCCAGAACGACCTGACGTTCAACTCGTTCGAGTGGATGGGCGACCATGTCGTCAAGATGGGCGTGAAGTACAAGTCGGTCGAATTGACGCAGAGCGAGAACTCCGCCATCAATCCGACTTTCCGTTACGCCGTCAACGACGGCTCGGAGACGCCGAGCGCGTACCTGCCGATCGGCACGAACACGATCCCTTACCAAGTGAACTTCAACGCTCCGTTCGAAGGGGCCTCACCAATCGTCACGACCAAGTCTAAGCAGTACGGTATCTACATCCAGGACGACTGGGATGTCACCGACCGCTTGCAACTGAACCTCGGCCTGCGTTGGGATTACGAAGAAATCCCGTCCTACCTGGACTTCCAGACCCCGCAGGAAGTGGTCGACGCGTTGTACGGTCCCGGAACGGGCAGCAACTCGGGCGGCGTATACGCCGATCAGTTGCGCGCCGGTGGCGTCAATATCGAGGACTACATCAGCACCGGCAACAACCGCAAGGCCGACAAGAATAATTGGGCGCCGCGCCTGGGCTTCTCGTACGACCTGACCGGCGACGAACGCTGGGTGCTGTTCGGCGGTGCGGGCCGCAGCTACGACCGCAACCTGTACGACTACATGGGTCTGGAGCAGGTCAAATCGGCGCTTTCGACCTACCGGATCAACTTCGTAGAGAGCTCGGGTTGCGCTCCCGTCTCCGCCACCTGCGTGAACTGGGATCCGCGCTACCTCAATGGCATGGATGAGCTCTATTCGCTGGTCGACGTCCGCAACCGCAATGGCGAGATCGACTTGATGAACAACGATCTGGTCACGCCGTACTCCGACCAGTACTCGTTGGGTATCCGCGGCACCATCGGCGAATGGAATACGTCGGCGACCGTGGCATACGTCCACAGCAAGGAAGGGTTTGTCTTCACCCTGGGCAACCGCTACCCGAATGGCAACTTCTATGACGCGCCGTCCTGGAACGCCAACGATATCGCGCAGCCGTGGGAACACTCGCCGCCGGGCTTCGGTTCGCTGATCCTGGGGGACAACGGCATCGAGACCAAGACAACGCAACTGCTCCTGTCCGCTGAGAAGCCGTATACCGAAGAGTCTGGCTGGGGTTTCACCGCCGCGTACACGTTCTCGCGCGCCAGGGGCAATCGCGGTGGCGACGAGCACTATTCTTTCGACGCAGCCACCATTGAGGAATATCCCTTCATCGATCTGAAGGCGGTTTCGCGCCATCGTTTGGTGATGACCGGCATTTATGATCTGCCGTGGGGCATCACCGCCTCCGCGAAGGTCACGCTGGCCACACCGCCGCCGGGTAATCTCGTCGCGGGCTGGTGGGAGTACGGTTCGACGACGGCCGTGCCGCCGTTGATCGTGTCTGTCGACGCTCCCGGCACACTCGGCACCAAGCAGCTTGACTTGTCGCTGTCCAAGCGTTTCGACATTGCCGAGGACATGGCGTTCGAAGTCCGCGCGGACATGATCAACGTGACCAACGCAGCGAACTACAGCAGTTACCGCACGACCTTCGGTTCCGGTGGTGTTTACGATCCGGAAACAAGCGTGATCAGCTCCGGGCTCGGCGTCACCAGCTACACGCCGCCTCGCACGCTGTTCGTCAGTGCGCGTCTGACCTGGTAACGGGGACGACGTCATCGGCAATGTTCGGGACCCGCGCAAGCGGGTCCCGTCATATGGGGAGGGGAGATGGACCGGAATCCGATTCGCGAAGTCGTGGTGGTGGGTGGCGGTTCGGCCGGCTGGATGGCCGCTTCGGCGCTGGTCAGGCATCTGGACCGGACCTGCAAGGTCCGGCTGGTGGAGTCCGACGAGATCGGCATCATCGGTGTCGGTGAGGCCACGGTGCCCCACATCCGCACGTTCAATGCGCAAGCGCTGGGGCTGGACGAAGCGGAATTTGTCCGCGCCACCCAAGGCACGTTCAAGCTCGGCATCGAGTTCCGCGACTGGGCACGCATCGGCGACCGTTACATGCATGGGTTCGGTACGGTGGGGCATGACCCTGGGCCGGCCGCATTCCATCACTACTGGTTGCGTTTGTTGCTCGCCGGCAAAGACGTCGGCGACATCGGGTCCTATCAGTTGCAGACGGTGGCGTCGCGCGAGGACAGGTTCCTGCCCGGTGCAAACGATGTCCCGCCGACCTCGCCGCTGGCATCGGTCGCGTATGCCTACCACTTCGATGCAACGCTCTATGCACGTTACCTGCGAGGATTCGCGGAAGGGCAGGGTGTCGAGCGGATCGAAGGCAAGGTCGTCGACGTGGAACTTCGTCCCGAAGACGGTTTCGTCTCGGCCGTCGTCATGGCCGATGGCCGTCGGATCGAAGGCGACCTGTTCATCGACTGCTCCGGCTTCCGTGGCTTGCTGATCGAGCAGGCGCTCAAGACCGGTTACGAAGATTGGAGCCATTGGTTGCCGTGCGATCGCGCGGTCGCCGTGCCGTGCGCGCGCGTGGGCGATCCGACGCCGTATACCCGATCGACGGCGCGCACCGCGGGATGGCAGTGGCGCATTCCGCTGCAGCATCGCACCGGCAACGGCCTCGTCTACTGCAGCCGCTTCCTCAGTGACGACGAAGCTGCAAGCACGCTGCTCTCGAATCTGGATGGCGAAGCTCAGGCAGAGCCGCGGCCTCTGCGTTTCGTTACCGGCAAGCGCAAACAGTTCTGGAACCGCAACGTGGTGGCGGTCGGATTGGCCAGTGGTTTCATGGAGCCCCTGGAGTCGACCAGTCTGTTGCTGATCCAGACCGCGATTCTCCGGTTGCTGGACATGTTCCCGCGTCAGGGCATCGATCCGGGCCTGGTGGCGCGCTACAACGAACGCACGCATTTCGAATACGACCACATCCGCGACTTCCTGATCCTGCACTACAAGGCCGTGGAACGCGACGAGCCGTTCTGGCGCGAGTGCCGCGAGATGCCGATTCCCGACACGCTGCAAGCCAACATTGATCTGTTTCGCAACAGTGGACGTTTCTACCGGGACGGAGAGGAGTTCTTCGCGCTGCAGAGCTGGATCCAGGTGATGCTGGGCCAGCGCATCGTGCCGAGCGCGTACTCACCCCTGGTGGATCGGTTGTCGGAAGCGGAGGTCGAGGCCTTCGTGGCGAATGTCCGGCAGACGATCGACCGCTGCGTGCAGGCGATGCCCAAACACCAGGCCTTCATCGAGCGGCACTGCCGTGCGCCTGCAGTGAGCTGAACCTGAGTGGCGTTTTTGACGCTGCGGTGCAGCATCTCGCCATTTATTTTATTTCACAGAAACAATGACTTGCGGGCGGAAGAGATCGGGCTTGGCCGTTTTTGCCATGGCCGATGAAAACGGTTACATTTCCTTGGTGAGATGTCATCCGTGGAGGGCGGACGTGACGCACGAGTGGCTTACCCGACGCGTGTTGCGCGTGAGTGCAACAGCGCAGGAACGACGGTCGCCGGTCCATCCAGCGACGGAAGCTCGTGCCTTATCCGCCCCTTGCCTCCCAGGCACCGGAATTCCCCTTTTCCTTTGAACCGCCGGCGAAACCTGTCGCCGATCCGGCGTGCAGTGTTCCGCTCTCGTATGTAAACGTTTACAGCTCAGCATGATGACCACGAACGAAGCCCGCTTTCCGTTGACGCGCACCATCACGGCGTTCCTCCTCACCGTGACGATCGCCGCTTGCCAGAAAACCCCGGAGCCCGCGCCCAAGCCCGAGGCCAAGCCGGCGGCGCCGGCCGTGGCCGCCAAGCCCGAGCCGCCGGCCAAGCCGGAACTGCCGCCGCTGTTCCGCGACATCGAGCGTCGTACGTTCCAGTTCTTCTGGGATACGACCAACGAAGTGAATGGACTGACGCCCGACCGCTATCCGTCGCGGCCCTTCGCCAGCATCGCCTCGGTGGGTTATGCGTTGACGGCGTATCCGATCGGCATCGAGAACGGCTGGGTCAGCCGCACCCAGGCCGTGGACCGCACGCTGACCACGCTGAAGTTCCTGCGCGACGTGCCGCAGGGCGCGCAGAAGGAAGGGCGGGGTGGCTACAAGGGGTTCTATTACCACTTCCTCGACATGGACACCGGCCAGCGCTTCAACAGCTGGGTCGAACTCTCCAGCGTGGACACGTCGTTGCTGATGATGGGCGTGCTATTCGCGCAGTCGTATTACGACCGCGACGACGCGCGCGAGAAAGAGATCCGCGAGATCGCCGATACGATCTACAAGCGCGTGGACTGGACGTTCCTGCAGAACAACAAGCCGCTGATCTCGATGGGCTGGTTCCCCGAAAGCGGCACCATCCCGCACGACTGGAAGGGCTACAACGAAGCCATGATGGTCTACGTGCTGGCGATGGCGTCGCCGACGCATCCGGTGGGCCAGGACGCATGGGAAGTCTGGACGCGCAGCTATGGCGAGCTGTGGGGCGTGTTCCAGGGGCAGGAATACCTGACCTTCGCGCCGCACTTCGGTCACCAGTACAGCCACGTCTGGATCGACTTCCGCGGCATCCAGGATGCCTACATGCGCGAACGCGGCATGGACTACTTCGAGAACAGCCGTCGCGCGACCTACGCCCAGCGTGCCTACGCCACCGAGAACCCGATGAAGTGGAAGGACTACGGCGAGAACGTCTGGGGCCTGACCGCCTCGGATGGCCCGCAGCAGACCTTGCAGGAGTATCGCGGCGAACAGCGCCAGTTCCGCCACTACTCTGCGCGTGGCGCCGGCTTCCGCGAGAACTTCGACGACGGCACCATCGCGCCCACCGCGGCGATCGCCTCGCTGCCTTTCGCGCCTGAGATCGTGATCCCGGCCACCGAGGAGATGCACCGCCGCTACGGTGACTATCTCTACTCGAGCTACGGTTTTCTCGACTCGTTCAACCCGAGTTTCGACTACGACATCCCGTTGAAGACCGGCCGCATCGTGCCGGGCAAGGGCTGGGTGGCCAGCGACTACATCGGCATCGACCAGGGCCCGATCCTCGCGATGATCACGAACTACCGCAGCGAGTTCGTCTGGAACGTGATGAAGAAGAACCCGTACATCCGCGAAGGCTTGAAGAAGGCCGGCTTCGAAGGCGGTTGGCTGGATGCGAAGACCGAGCAGGCAGCGCAGACCGCGCCGACGGCGCCCACCGCGCCGCCGGATCTCGATGCCGCCGCCGCACGTGCGTTGGGCACCGCGGAATCGCGCGCGAACCAGGCCGCACAGCCCGAGGCGGCGCGTCCGCAACAGCCGGAGTAAGCTGCACGCATGGTCGAGCGCGTGCCAGCGTCGTTCTCTCCAGCACGCATCAGGGCCGCCTTCGTTGGAAGGCGGACCTTGATGCGCTGCTGTTCCCTGCTCGCGATCGTCGGCCTTGTCCTAGCGTTGGCAGGCTGCGCACGCACGGAAGATACGCGCACCACGGTGCGCTTCTGGGTGATGGGTTACGAAGGCGAGGTAGTGGCGAAACTGCTGCCCGAATTCGAACGCCAGCATCCCGACATCCATGTCGATCTGCAGATCGTGCCGTGGCTGTCGGCGCACGAAAAACTGCTGACCGCGTTCGCGGGCGATTCGCTGCCCGACGTGTGCCCGATCGGCAACACTTGGATCCCGGAGTTCGCTGCGCTCGGTGCGCTGGATCCGCTGGATGACCAGATCGCCGCCACGCCGGGCTTCGACCAGGCGGATTTCTTCCCCGGCGTCTGGGACACCGGCGTGATCGACGGGCGCGCGTACGCGGTGCCGTGGTATGTCGAGACGCGCCTGCCGTTCTACCGTCGCGATGTACTGGCGAAAGCCGGCGTGACGACGCTGCCCACCAGCTGGGCCGAGTGGCGCATCGCGTTGCGGAAGGTCAAGCAGGTGGCGGGCGAGGGCAACTACTCCATCCTGCTGCCGCTCAACGAGTTCGAACCGCTGCTGAGCCTGGCCATCCAGCAGCCCGAGCCGCTGCTGCGCGACGGTGGCCGGTACGGCAATTTCCGCAGCGAAGGTTTCCGCCAGTCGCTCGGCTTCTACAAGGAGATGTTCGACCAGCAGTGGGCGCCGGTGGTGACCAACAACCAGATCTCGAACGTGTGGGACGAATTCGGCAAGGGCTTCTATTCGTTCTACATCTCCGGTCCCTGGAACATCGCCAAGTTCAAGGAGCGCCTGCCCGCCGCCCAGCAGGATGACTGGATGACCATGCCATTGCCCGGCCCCAACGGCCCTGGCGCCTCGCTCGCCAACGGCACCAGCTTCGTGGTGTTCAAGAACTCGCCGAACAAGGCCGCGGCCTGGAAACTCATCGCCTGGCTGTCGTCGCCACAGGTGCAGACCGAATTCCATGCGCTGACGGGCGATCTGCCGCCGCGCCGCTCCCCGTGGCTGACCCCGGCGCTGGCCGATGATCCGTACGCCAAGGCCTATCGCGAGCAGCTGGAACGCGCCGTGTCGACGCCCAAGGTGCCCGAGTGGGAGCGCATCGCCACGGAAATGCGGCTGGTCGGCGAGCAAGTGGCCAACGGGCGCCTGACGGTGGATCAGGCCGTCGAGGAGCTGGATCGTCGCGCCGACCGCATCCTCGAGAAGCGGCGCTGGATGTTGGACCACGCCGACAAGGCAGGGGCCGCGCCATGAGGTCGACCCATGCGCTCGCAGGTTGGCTGTTCGCCGCGCCGGCATTGACCGTCATCGTCGTGTTCTTCGGCCTCCCGGTGCTGGCCGCGTTCGTGCTGAGCCTGACCGACTTCGACATCTATGCGCTGGCCGACATCGGCAACCTGCGCTTCGTCGGTGTGGACAACTATGTCGGCCTGCTGCAGAACCCGTTGTTCTGGAAATCGCTGGGCAACACGGTCTACTTCGTCGTCGTCGGCGTTCCGCTGTCGGTCGCGGTCTCGCTGGGTGCGGCGCTGCTGCTGCATTCCAAGCTCGGGCGTTTCAAGGGTTTCTTCCGCACCGCGTTCTTCGCGCCGGTGGTCACCACGGTCGTCGCGGTCGCGGTGATCTGGCGTTATCTCTTCCACACCAAGTACGGCCTGGTGAACTGGGGACTGTCCTGGGTGGGCATCGATCCGGTGGACTGGCTGGGCGACCCGACCTGGGCCATGCCGACCATCATTCTGTTCGCCGTGTGGAAGAACTTCGGCTACAACATGATCATCTTCCTCGCCGGCCTGCAGAGCATCCCCGAGGATCTCTACGAAGCCGCGCGCATCGACGGCGCCTCGCGCTGGGCGCAGTTCCGCCACGTGACCCTGCCTCAGCTGGGGCCGGTGCTGCTGCTGGTCGGCATCCTGACCATGGCCGGGTATTTCCAGTTGTTCGCCGAGCCCTACGTGATGACCCAGGGCGGCCCGCTGGAGAGCACCAAGAGCGTGCTCTACCTGATGTACGAAGAAGGCTTCAAGTGGTGGAACCTGGGCAATGCATCGGCGGTGGCGTTCCTGCTCTTCATCCTGATGACGGCCGTCACCAGCGGCCTGCTGTGGTTCGCCCGCAAGCGGGGCGTGGAATGAACCAGCGCCTCGCTTCGATCGTCGTCAACGGCCTGCTGGTGGCGCTGGCCGTCCTCAGCCTGGGGCCGCTGCTGTGGATGCTGTCGGTGTCCTTCATGCAGACCGGCGAGGCGGGACACTTCCCGCCGCCACTGCTGCCGGCCGCTCCCACGCTGGACAACTACCGCGACCTGTTCGTGCGCGCCGGCATGGGTCGCTATCTGATCAACAGCTTCATCGTCTCGACCAGCGTGATGCTGCTGTCGCTGCTGTTCAACACGATGGCGGGCTACGCGTTCGCCAAGTTGCGCTTCAAGGGCCGCGACAGCACCTTCCGCGCGCTGCTTGCCGCGCTCGTCATCCCCGCGCAGGTCGCGATGATGCCGTTGTTCCTCTTGCTGAAGCAGATGGGCCTGGTGAACACCTATGCCGGCGCCATCGTGCCCGGCATGGCGGCGATCTTCGGCATCTTCCTGGTGCGCCAGTACGCGCGCTCGATCCCCGACGAACTGCTCGAGGCCGCGCGCATCGACGGCGCCAGTGAGGCCCGCATCTTCTTCCAGATCGTGTTGCCGGGCCTGAAGCCGATCCTGGTGACGCTGGCGATCTTCAGCTTCCTCGGCGCCTGGAACGATTTCATGTGGCCGTTGATCGTGCTGAGCGACGATGCGCTGCAGACCCTTCCCGTGGCGCTGGCGGCGTTGTCGCGCGAACACGTGATGGACTACGAACTGATGATGGCCGGTTCGGTCGTCACCATCCTGCCGGTGCTGCTGCTGTTCCTCGTGCTGCAGCGCTACTACATCCAGGGCTTGCTGCTGGGCAGCGTGAAGGGCTGAGCCCGTCGCGCTGTCGCCCTCCGACGGAGATCACAACATGGTGTCGACTTTCGCCCGCCTCACGGCCGGATGGACAGCGCTCGCGGCGGTCTGCGCCAGCGCCCACGCGGCCAATCCGGTGCGCGTACTGGATGCGTTCGATGACGCGTCCACGTGGCGCGTGGTCACCTCCAACCAGGTCAGTGGTGCGCTGCGGACCGTGGAGGGCGTCGACGGCAAGGCGATGTGCCTGGATTACGATTTCAACGGTGTGTCGGGCCATGCGGGCATTCAGCGCGACCTGGTGCTGGAGTATCCGCAGAACTACCAGTTCGGTTTCCAGCTGCGCGGTGACTCGCCACGCAACGACCTGCAGTTCAAGGTCATCGATGCCAGCGGCGACAACGTATGGTGGGTCAACCGGCCGAAATACGACTTCCCGACCGCGTGGACGCCGGTGCGCTACAAGACGCGTCACATCGACAAGGCCTGGGGCCCGGATCCGGATCGCGTGCTGCGCAAGAGCGTCAAGCTCGAATACACCATCTACAACAACGTCGGCGGCAAGGGCTCGGTCTGCTTCGATCAGCTGACCTTCCAGCCGTTGCCCGTCGATGACGGCGCGCCGCTGACCGGCAAGGCGAGCGCGAACGTCGCGTTCCCCGCCGGTGCCGCGTCGCTGGCGGTGGATGGCAAACCCGATACCGCCTGGTCCGCGGACCTGCACGGCAACCAGGACCCGCAGCTGACGCTAGACCTGGGCAAGGTGCGCGAGTTCGGCGGCCTGGTGCTCGACTGGAAGGCGGGTCAACACGCATCCGACTACCTCGTGCAGCTGTCCGACGATGGTGCGCGTTGGCGCGACGTGCGCACGGTGGTGGACGGCAACGGTGGGCGCGACTACCTCGCGCTGCCGGAATCGGAAGCGCGCTACGTGCGCATCGTGATCGGCGACGGCCCGGGCAACGCGTTCGCGCTTGCCGGGCTGGACGTAAAGCCGCTGGCGTTCGCCGCGCATCCGAACGACGTGATCAAGGCGATGGCGGCCGATGCGCCGAAGGGCTGGTTCCCACGCGGATTCAGCGGCGAACAGCCGTACTGGACCATCGTCGGACTGGACGGCGGGCGCGAGCAGGGCCTGATCGGCGAGGACGGCGCGATCGAGATCGCAAAGGGCGGCATCAGCGTCGAGCCGTTCGTGCAGGTCGATGGCCGCTGGGTCGGCTGGTCCGATGTGCAGGCGACACAGTCGCTGCAGGACGGCTACTTGCCGATGCCCACGGTCACCTGGACGCACCCGCAGTTCTCGCTGTCCACCACGGCGTTCGCGGCCGGCACGCCCGGCGACTCGCGCGTGGTCGCACGCTATCGCCTGACCAACACGGGCACCGCGCCGCGCGACTATGCGATTGCCCTCGCTGTGCAGCCGTGGCAGGTCAATCCGCCCAGCCAGTTCCTCAACACGACCGGCGGCTTCAGCCCGATCCATGCGCTCGCAGTGCGCGATGGCGTGGCGAGCGTGAACGGACGTGCCAGCCTGCGGTTCGCCGCGCCGGATGCCGTGCTGGCGTCGCGTTTCGATGAAGGCATGGTGCGCGAACGCATCGAAGAGAGCGACGCGTCGAAGGCGGCCACCGCATCGGTCGACGGCGACGCGACGGGCCTGGCCTCTGGCGCGGTGATCTACCGCTTCACCCTGGCGCCCGGTGCGAGCCGGGACATCGACTGGGTCGCACCGCTTGAAGGCGCGTTGCCGGCGCGTATCGATGCGGCGCGCGACCAGCAGGCGATAGCGGGGACCTGGCGGAAGAAGCTCGACGAAATGAAGCTGCAGGTGCCGGCCGAAGGCCAGCCGGTCGCCGACACCCTGCGCACCGCACTCGCGCACATGCTGATCTCGCGGATCGGGCCGCGCCTGCAGCCGGGCACGCGCTCGTACTCGCGCAGCTGGATTCGCGACGGCGCCATGATTTCCGAAGGCCTGCTGCGCCTGGGTCGTCCGGAAGTGGTGAAGGAGTACGTCGAGTGGTATGCGCCGTACCAGTTCAAGAATGGCAAGGTGCCGTGCTGCGTGGACGACCGCGGCAGCGACCCGGTGCCGGAGAACGACAGCCACGGCGAACTGATCTTCAACATCGCCGAGTACTACCGCTACACGGGCGACAAGGCGTTCCTGAAGGCGATGTGGCCGCACGTGCAGGGCGCGTTCGCCTACATGGAAGAACTGCGCCTCAGCGAGCGCACGGAAGCCAACCGCGCGGTCAACGCGGCGTTCTACGGGATGATGCCGGCCTCGATCAGCCACGAAGGCTACTCGGCCAAGCCGATGCATTCGTACTGGGACAACTTCTGGGCGCTGCGCGGTTACAAGGATGCCGTCGAAGTGGCCGAAGCGCTGGGCGAGGCGGGCGAAGCCCAACGCATGGCCGCGTCGCGCGACCAGTTCCGCGACGACCTTTACGCCTCGCTGCGTGCGGCCACCGAGCGCAACAAGATCGACTACCTGCCCGGGGCGGCCGAGATCGGCGACTTCGACCCGACCTCGACCACCATCGCGCTGGCGCCGGGCGGCGAACAGGGCATGCTGCCGGCCGACTTGCTGGACAACACCTTCCAGCGCTACTGGCGCGAGTTCGTGCAGCGCCGTGATGGCCAGCGCGAATGGAAGGACTACACGCCGTACGAGTGGCGCAACGTGGCCGCGTTCGTGCGGCTGGGGTGGCGCGAGCGGGCGTGGGAGGTGCTGGATTTCTTCTTCGACGATCGCGCGCCGCAGGCCTGGAACCAGTGGGCGGAAGTGGTGTCGCGCACGCCGCGCAAGCCGTTCTTCGTCGGCGATCTTCCGCATGCGTGGGTCGCCTCGGATTTCGTGCGCTCGGCGCTGGACATGTTCGCCTACACCCGCGAAGCCGACGACAGCCTCGTGCTGGCGGCGGGCGTGCCGGCGGCGTGGCTGGACGGCGAGGGCATCGCCATCGACGGGCTGCGCACGCCGAACGGCGCGCTCGGCTACCGGCTGCGAAAGACGGACGGGCAGCTCCAGCTCGACGTGAAGGCGGGCATGACGCTGCCGGCCGGTGGCCTGGTGTTGCCGTGGCCGTACGCGAGCGAGCCGGGCGAAACCCGCGTCAACGGCAAACCGGCGCAGTGGAAGGACGGCGAGCTGCGCATCACCACGCTGCCGGCGAAGGTCAGTATCCGCGCACGTTGAGCGCACGACGGATGGGGATAGAGTAGGCGCGGCTCCTGCCAGCGCCTCTTGCCATGAACGCCGATGACCCCCGAATGCCGCTCTGGCCGCTGCCGCTGCTGATCGCGCTGCTGTTCCTGGTCGCGGCGCATGCGGCCTACCTGCTGTCGATCCAGGCCGGCCATGTTCCGGCCTGCGTGCCGTATCTCGAGGGCTGCGTGTCGATCAGCCGCGCCGCCCGTCATGGCGACGGCAACCACCTGTTCCGACTGCTGGTGATCCCGTGCGCCGTGCTGCACGCACTGGTGTGGTGGCTGGCCCGGCTCTGGCTACGCGGAGGCCGGCTGATGCTTGCTTTAGGTGCGATGTCGGCGATTGCGTTGGCGGTCTATGCCACTTTTCTCGGCACCGAAGGCGAGGCCTACCGCTTCCTGCGCCGCTACGGCGTGGTGGTGTACTTCGGCTTCGGCTATCTCGCGCAACTGGCGCTGATGCGTCGCGCGTCGCGCATGCAGGCACTGCCAGCGAGCGTCATCGCGTGGATGTCGTGGATCGCGATGGCGATGCTGGGGCTGGGCATCGCGAATGTCGTGGCGGGGCTGGCGGTCTCGGACCCTGTGGCGAAAGACCGCTGGGAAAACATCTTCGAGTGGTGGCTCGGCCTGCTGATGGTCGGCTGGTATGGCGTGCTGGCCTTCAGCTGGCGGCGACAGCGTGTCGCTGTGACGCTGCCGGCAAATACATAGCGTAGTCCTTCGCCGAAAGGATGATGGGTCGCTAAGTGTTATCGATCCATAAGATGTGGCCAAAGCCGACGCGACGAATACCCTCCGAGAATTCCCAGCGGAAGCCGGGAACGAACGTGGCGACATCCTGCTTGGGGACCACGAAAACACAGGTCGCCTCACATGTTTCGCTTGGTACTAGCCAGTCGATGTCGATGAAATCGATCTGCCCAAAGACGTAATAATCTCTGCCGGGTAGACGATGATTTGGACGTATACCGGAGCCAAATCCAGGTCGACCGAACATCGCGCTTTGATCGAGTGAGATCTCAGCGCGAAACGTCAGTGTCTCGTATGCGTTCTCTTCCATCTCGACGGCTAACCCTTTGGCTGCCTCAGCCGCGCACACCCTTGACGATGGCGGCGGCCTTGGCCGAGCTGGCGGTGACCTTGTCCCACTCGCCGTTGTCGAGCCAGCTCTTCGGCACCATCCACGACCCGCCGATGCAGACGACGTTCGGCTGCGAGAGGTAATCGGCCGCGGTGTCTTCGGTGATGCCGCCGGTGGGGCAGATCTTCAGCTCGGACAGCGGACCGGCCAGGCCTTTCAGCATCGCCAGACCGCCCACGGCGGTGGCGGGGAACAGCTTGCAGACGCGGAAGCCTCGGCCCATCAGCGACAGCAGTTCGGTCGGGGTCGCGGCGCCGGGCACCACCGGGATGTCGGCGGCGGCGAGCGCATCGGCGAGTGCGGGCGGGGTACCGGGCGTCACGAGGAAGTCCGCGCCCGCATCGATGGACTGCGTGATCTGTTCGGTCGTCAGCACCGTGCCCGCGCCGATCACGATGTCCGGCAGTTCCTTCTTCAACATCGCCAGCGCCTCCATCGCCACCGGCGTGCGCAGCGTCAGCTCGATCGCCGGCAGGCCGCCCTTGAGCAGGGCTTCGGAAACGCGGCGCGCCTCGTCCAGCGTGTGCACGGTGACGACCGGCAGGATGCCGGCGGCGCGGAGGAGGGATTCGGCTTTCTGCTGGCGGGCTTCGATGGTCATGCGGAGAGAGTCTGGAAGAAGGAGGGCTCAGGCGTCTTTGGCTTCGTGCGGCGCGTCGGCGGCATACATGGCATCGCCGAGCTCGTACTCCGCATCGTACTCCCACGTGCCGTCGTGGAAGGGCAGGCCGCAGGACACCGACATGCCGCCGCGGTCCGCGGGTGTCACCACGTCGCGGTTGATCGCGAACAGGTTGCGGCCCAGGTCCAGCGCGGCAGGTGAGGTGTTGGGTGCGATCTCGCGCGATGCCCATTCAGTGGCGTCGACGAGCGCTTCGAGCGTGCCGGCTTCGGCATCGAGGCGCAGGATGTCCCCTTCGCGCAGCTTCGCCAGCGGACCACCACGCGCGGCTTCCGGCGTCAGGTGGATGGCGGCGGGAATCTTGCCCGACGCGCCCGACAGGCGACCGTCGGTGACCAGCGCGACGCGGCGGCCCTGGTTCTGCAGCAGGCCCAGCAGCGGCGCCAGCGAATGCAGTTCCGGCATGCCGTTCGCGCGCGGGCCCTGGTAGCGGACCACGGCGACGAAATCCTGCGGCAGCGCGCCGGCGGCGTGCAGCTTGTTGAGCGCGCGCGGGTCGTCGACGACGACGGCCGGCGCTTCGATGAAGCGGTACTCCGGCTTCACGGCCGAGGTCTTGATCAGCGAGCGGCCGAGGTTGCCGCGCAGCAGGCGCAGGCCGCCCTGAGCTTCGAACGCACGCGCGACCGGGCGCACCACGTCCTCGTCGGCGCTCTGCGCGATGCCGGGGGCATAGGCGAGACCGCCGTCCTGCAAACGCGGCTCGTCGCAGAACGCGCGCATGCCACCGGGCACGATCGTCGGCAGGTCGTGCATCAGGCCCGCGTCGAGCAATTCGCGGAAGACGAACTGGGTGCCGCCGGCCGCGGCGAAACGGTTCACGTCGGCTTCGCCGTTGGGATACACGCGCGCCAGCAGCGGCACGGTCTGTGCGATCAGGTCCATGTCGTCCCACGTCAGCACCACGCCGGCCGAGCGTGCGACCGCGATCCAGTGGATCGTGTGGTTGGTGGAACCGCCGGTCGCCATCAGCGCCGCCATCGCGTTGACGATGGCGCGCTCGTCGATCAGGCGCCCGATCGGCCGGTAGTCGTCGCCCAGCGCGGTGATGCGCAGCGCGCGCTCGGCGGCGGAGCGGGTCAGCACGTCGCGCAGCGGCTGGTCGGGATTGACGAACGACGTGCCCGGCAATTGCAGGCCCATCGCTTCCAGCAGCACCTGGTTGGAATTCGCGGTGCCGTAGAACGTGCAGGTGCCGGCAGCGTGGTAGCTCGCGGCCTCCGCCTCAAGCAATTCTTCGCGCGTGGCCTGGCCAGCGGCGTAGCGCTCGCGCACGGCGGCCTTTTCCTTGTTGGGAATGCCGGGCGTCATCGGGCCGGCCGGTACGAACACCGCGGGCAGGTGGCCGAACGCCAGCGCGCCGATCAGCAGGCCGGGCACGATCTTGTCGCACACGCCGAGGTAGAGCGCGGCGTCGAACATGTCGTGGCTCAGCGAGATCGCCGTGGCCTGCGCGATGATGTCGCGCGAGAACAGCGACAGTTCCATGCCGGGACGACCCTGGGTCACGCCGTCGCACATGGCCGGCACGCCGCCGGCAACCTGCGCGGTGGCGCCGAGGTCGCGCGCGACCTGGCGGATGATCTCGGGGTAATGCTCGAACGGCTGGTGCGCCGACAGCATGTCGTTGTAGGCGTTGATGATGCCGAGGTTGGGCGTGGCATCGGCGCGCAGGCGGCCCTTGTCGGTCGGTCCGCAGGCAGCGAACGCGTGCGCCAGGTTGCCGCAGCTCAGTCGCTCGCGCTGCGGACCTCCGTGGTGCGCGGCATCGATGCCGTCGAGATAGGCGCGGCGCAACGGGGCGCTGCGTTGGCGGATGCGTTCGGTGACTTCCTGGATGCGGGGGTGCAGGCTCATGGGCGTAGGGCTAGGCTGCAGACGTGGGAATTCTGCATGTCGTGGCGGAAAAGGTCGTGAGAAGCGCGCCGCACCCGGGGCTCCACGTGCGGAGCGGCAGGACGGAGGAAGACGGCGACGGCATGCTGCTTTCTACCGCCTTTGACGCAGGCGCGAAAGCGACCAAAGCCAGACCAGTCTTGGTGCACACCGCTGCATCGTGCTGCGATGCAGCGCGCAAATGCGCGAAACCTCAGGCGCGCGCGGGTTGTCCCGAGCCGAACAACTCGACGGCGTACGCCGCCGCACCGAGCAGGCCGGGACGCGGGTGCACGTTCGCGAGCGTCGGCACGCGGCCCATCGCCGGCGAGAACCGGCCCTTGTGTTCGAAGCGCTGACGGAAGCCGGAATGCTGCAGCGACGGCAGCAGCTTCGGCACCAGTCCGCCGGTGAGGAACACGCCATCCCATGCGCCGGTGGTGAGCACCAGGTCGCCTGCGATCGCGCCGAACACGGCGCAGAACACATCCAGCGTGCGCACGCAGCGCGGATCGCCGGCGGCGGCGCGCGCGGTGACGTCTTTCGGTTCCAGCGGACCACCCGGATCCTCGCCCGCGATTTCGCTGAGCGCGCGATACAGGTTGACCAGGCCGGGGCCGCAGATCAGGCGTTCGTTCGACACGCGGCCGAACTGCGCGGACAGGATTTCGAGGATGCGGATTTCTTCCGGCGTGCCGGGCGGGAAGCTGACGTGGCCGCCTTCGGTTTCCAGCGGGTACGCGCGGCCGTCGCGGATCACCAGCGCGGCGACGCCCAGCCCGGTACCGGGGCCGATGACGGCGTACGTGCGTGGCACCGACAGCGGTGCGGGGTTCCAGCGCGCGCCGCCGATGGCGACCACGTCGCGCGGCGTCAGCAGCGAGACCGCCATGGCCTGCGCGGCGAAATCGTTGACCAGCTTCAGGCCCTGGAAACCGAGCGCCTGGCGCGTGCGGTTCACCGAGATGACCCAGGGATGGTTGGTGATGCGCGCTTCGTCACCATCGACGCGGCCGGCAACGGCGAACACACCGTTCTGGGCAGTGGCGCCGGTCTCGTCGAGGTAGTGCTGTGCGGCATCGGCGAGCGACGGGAAATCGGCCACCACGAACTCGCGCACGCTGTCGTCGAGCAGCGGAACCTCGGCATGCGGATCGGCCAGCGCGAAGCGCGCATTGGTGCCGCCGATATCGGCGAGGAGGACGCGATCAGCGTTGCTCATGCGGGAAACATCCTGTTCGCTGCAGTGTGGCTTCCGAAACTGGTCCGCTGCATTCGCCTGGTCGATCCTGTATTGCCGTGGAGTGGCCACGTCGCGTGGGCGGCGCATGATAGCGCGCACCTGCGCCGCGGGGATGTCGCGGCGCTCGCGTATGCGACATGCGTATACGTATGCGCGATTCCGGCATACGCGGGAGCGGGGGCGAGCGTGCGGAGCGAAGAAGAACGCATGGGCGGCAGGATGTGCGGTGGGGACTTCAGGACATCGGCGCCGGGGCCGCTTGCGCTGTGAAAACGGTTACATGGCAGAATAGCGCAACTTCCCCGCCCACGGAACGGGAAGCGAACACGTCGCCCGCGAGGGTGGCGGCTGCGACCGGGAGGGGCCCGGCGGCGGCAACCCAGCAGACGGGCGATGCCCGACCGGAGCAGTGATGGCCAGTGTCCAACTCGACCGCGTGCGCAAGGTGTACGACAACGGCCAGGTCGCCGTGCACGGGGCCAGTTTCGAGATCGCCGACGGCGAACTCATGGTGCTGGTGGGTCCGTCCGGTTGCGGCAAGTCGACGCTGCTGCGGATGATCGCCGGCCTCGAGGACATCACCGACGGCAACCTGTTGATCGGCGGTCGCCGCGTGAACGACGTGGCCCCGAAGGATCGCGACATCGCGATGGTGTTCCAGAGCTATGCGCTGTACCCGCACATGACCGTGGCCGAGAACCTCGCCTTCGGACTGAAGCTGCGCGGCGTGGCGCGTGCGGAGATCGAGCGGCGGGTCAACGCCGCGGCCGACACGCTCGGCATGACCCACATGCTGGGCAAGCTGCCGCGCGAGATGTCCGGCGGACAACGCCAGCGCGTCGCGCTGGGGCGTGCGCTGGTGCGCGAGCCATCGGTATTCCTGCTCGACGAACCGCTGTCGAACCTCGATGCCAAGCTGCGCCACTCCGTGCGGACCGAGATCGGGCGGCTGCATCGCCAGCTGGGCGCGACGATGGTCTACGTGACGCACGATCAGGTCGAAGCGATGACGCTGGGCCAGCGCATCGTGGTGTTGAAGGATGGCGAGATCCAGCAGATCGACACGCCGATGGCGCTGTACGACCGGCCGGCGAACCTGTTCGTCGCCGGCTTCCTGGGCAGCCCGGCGATGAACGTCCTGCAGGGCACGCTGCAGCAGGACGAAGGGTTGCGGTTGGTGCTCGACGGTGGTGCGGCCGTGCCGCTGGGGCCGGCGCCGGTCTCCAACGCGTGGCTCGGACGCCGCGTGGCGATGGGACTGCGACCTGAGCACCTGCAGCCGGCCGGCATCGGCAAGCCGGCGTTCGAGGCGCAGGTCGAGCTGATCGAGCCGGTGGGCAACGAGGTCTTCGTCAATCTGTCCTATGCCGGCCAGGCACTGGTCGCGCGCATGCCACCGCAGCACCTGCCCGAACCCGGTCACGCATTGCGCGTCACCCTGGAGAACGCCGTGCCGCATTTCTTCGATCCGGACAGCGGCATGCGGCTGGGTTGAACGAAAAAGGGAGGCCGAAGCCTCCCTTTTCTTTTACACGGGCGTCTTCGCCGTCAGCGGCGACTGACGGTGTGGACGGCCTGTGCTACGTAATCCAGGTTCTGCTGGTTCAGCGCAGCCACGCAGATGCGGCCCGTGCCGACGGCGTAGATGCCGAACTCATCGCGGAGGCGGTCGACCTGCGCCTTGCCCAGGCCGGAGTACGAGAACATGCCCGCCTGCTGCTGGATGAAGGCGAACTCCGGCGCGCCCAGCGCCGCCAGCTTGTCGACCAGGCCGGCACGCAGGGCATGGATGCGTTCGCGCATGCCGCCGAGCTCGTTCTCCCACAGCGCGCGCAGCTCCGGGCTGGCCAGCACGCCGGCCACCAGCGCGGCGCCGTGCGTGGACGGGCTGGAGTAGATCGTGCGGATGATGCGCTTGACCTGCGACTGCACCGCCTTGGCGGCGGTGGCATCGGGTGCGACCACCGACAGCGCACCGACGCGCTCGCCGTAGAGCGAGAACGACTTCGAGTACGAGTTGGCGACGACGAAACTGTCGATGCCAGCCTCGGCGATGATCCGCACGGCCGCGCCATCTTCGGTGATGCCCTTGTCGAAGCCCTGGTAGGCCATGTCGATGAAGGGGAACAGGCCGCGCTCTTTCAGCACGCCCGCCACCTGCTTCCACTGGTCGACCGTCAGGTCGGCGCCGGTGGGGTTGTGGCAGCACGCGTGCAGCAGTACGACGGTGCCCGGCTTGAGCTGGCCGAGGTCGGCGAGCAGGCCGGCGAAATCCAGGCCGTGGGTGGCCGCGTCGAAGTAGGTGTAGTCGACGATGTCGAAGCCGGCAGCGCCGAACACCGCACGATGGTTTTCCCAACTCGGGTTGCTGATCGCCACGGTCGCGTGCGGCAACAGTTTCTTCAGCAGGTCCGCGCCGACGCGCAGGGCGCCGCTGCCGCCGACGGTCTGGGTGGTGGCCACGCGGCCGGCGGCGACCAGGGCCGATTCCTTGCCGAAGACCAACTCGCGGGTCGCCGCGTCATAGGCGGCCAGGCCGTCGATCGGCAGGTAGCCGCGCGGTTTGGCGGCGGCGGCCAGCGCCTGTTCCACCTGACGCACGCAGTCGAGCAGGGGAATGCGCCCCTGTTCGTCGTAATAGATGCCGACGCCCAGGTTGACCTTCTGGGTACGGGGATCGGCGTTGTAGGCCTCGGTCAGCCCCAGGATGGGGTCGCCGGGCACCAGTTCGACGGATGCAAAAAGAGACACGGAATGTGGGCCGTTGGTGTGGGAGGGGGGAGGGGTGGAGCGGCCTGCGATGCTAACAGGCGCGGGCCTTTCCCGTACTTCCAGCCCGGGGCGGCGTACGGCGGCCGGAGGCCCGGGCACGGCGTGGCGGGGGCCGCTATACTCATTCGTTGGTGCGCCGTTGGGTGCATTGGATTGCCATATAAATCAATAGATTGGCAATCAAAGCTGATCCCTTTACATACTTGCGGCAGCGCGTCGGCTCGGTCCGGTCGCGGTGCCCGGAAGACACCGCCGCATGCGCCTTTCCACCATCAAGCTGTCCGGTTTCAAATCGTTCGTCGATCCCACCGTGCTCCACCTGCCGACCAACATGACCGGCGTGGTCGGGCCGAACGGGTGCGGCAAGTCGAACATCATCGACGCGGTGCGCTGGGTCATGGGCGAGAGCTCGGCCAGCCGCCTGCGCGGCGATTCGCTGACCGACGTGATCTTCTCCGGCAGCTCCGCGCGCAAGCCGGTCAGCCAGGCGACGGTGGAACTGATCTTCGACAATAGCGACCACGCCATCAGCGGCGAATTCGCGGCGTTCAACGAAATCTCGGTCAAGCGCCAGGTCAGCCGCGACGGCCAGAGCAATTACTACCTCAACGGCACCAAGTGCCGCCGCCGCGACATCACCGACCTGTTCCTCGGCACCGGCCTGGGCCCGCGCAGCTACTCGATCATCGAGCAGGGCATGATCAGCCAGATCATCGAGGCCCGCCCGGAAGACCTGCGCGTGTACCTGGAAGAAGCCGCCGGCATCTCCAAGTACAAGGAACGCCGCAAGGAGACCGAGACCCGCATCCGCCACACCCGCGAGAACCTGGACCGCCTCAACGACCTGCGCGAGGAAATCGGCAAGCAGCTCGAGCACCTCAAGCGCCAGGCCAAGCAGGCCGAGCAGTACAAGGCCCTGCAGGAAGAGCGCCGGGTGAAGGACGCCGAGTGGAAAGCGCTCGAGTACCGTGGCCTGGACGGCAAGTTGCAGGGCCTGCGCGAGAAGCTGGCCCAGGAAGAAACCAAGCTGCAGCAGCTCATCGCCGAACAGCGCGAAGCCGAGCGCCTGCTGGAAACCGACCGCGTGCGCCGCGAGGAAGCCGCCGACGGCCTCAACAAGGCGCAGGGCGAGGTCTACCAGGTCGGCAGCACGCTGGCCCGCGTCGAACAGCAGATCCAGCACCAGCGCGACCTCGCCGAGCGCCTGAAGAAGGCGCGCGACGAAGCCCACAACGCGCTGCAGGAACTCGGCCAGCACATCAGCGGTGACGAAACCCGCCTGAACGTGCTCCGCGATTCGGTCGCCGATGCCGAACCGCAGCTCGAGCAGCTGCGCGAAGAAGACCTCATGCGCCAGGACGCCCTGCGCGAGGCCGAGACGGCATTGGCCGACTGGCAGCAGCGCTGGGAAACCCACAGCCGCGAAACGGCCGAAGCCTCGCGCGCCGGCGACGTGGAACGCACCCGCGTCGATTACCTCGACCGTCAGGCCCTCGAAGCCGACCGGCGCCGCGAAGCGCTGGCGAGCGAGCGTACCGGGCTGGACCTCGACGCGCTGGCGAGCGCGTTCGAACAGCTGCAACTCCAGCACGACACCCAGAAAGAATCGCTGGAAACGCTGACCGAGCAGGTCGAGACGCGCAAGCAGGGTGCCGCCGACGTGCAGGAGCAGCAGCGCGGCACGCAGACCGAATTGTCCGACGTTCGCAAGCGCGCGCAGGAAGCCCGCGGCCGCCTGTCCTCGCTGGAGACGCTGCAGCACGCCGCGCTCGGCCAGGAGCAGGGCGCCGCGATGAGCTGGCTGCAGTCGCGCGGCCTGGACAGCGCGGCGCGCGTGGGCGAGAAGCTCACCGTCGAGCCGGGCTGGGAGAACGCTGTCGAAGGCGCGCTCGGTCAGCTGATCGAAGGCGTGCTGGTCGACGCACCGGAATCCTTGGTCGACGCCCTGGGAGAACTCGGCGAGGGCCGCATCGCGCTGGTGTCGGGCGAAGCGGGCGACGTCGCCTTCTCGCCGACTTCGCTGGCCGCGAAAGTGCAGGGCCCGGCCGCGATCCGTCGCCTGCTGGCCCGTCTGCATGTCGCCGACGACCTCGCCGAAGCGCGTCGCCTGCAGGCGCAGCTACCCGACGGCGATTCCGTCATCACCCGTAACGGCGAACGCCTGGGCAACGGCTGGGTGCGCGTGCTGCGCTCCGGCGCGGCCAAGCAGGGCGCGCTGCTGCGCGAGCGCGAGATCCAGTCGCTGCGCGGCGAGATCGAAACGCTGCAGGCCCGTGAAGCCGAACTCGAAGAGCGCCTGGCCAGCCTGCGCGACCAGTTGCTGGCCGCCGAGCAGCAGCGCGAAGACGCCCAGCGCACGCTGTACATCGCCCATCGCGGCGTGTCGGAACTGGCCGGCCAGCTGCAGAGCCAGCAGGGCCGCGTGGACGCCACCCGCACCCGCATCGAACGCATCGACGGCGAGATCGCCCAACTCGTCGAAACCCTCGACGCCAGTCGTGAGCAGGCCCGCGAAGCCCGTGCGAAGCTGGAAGATGCCGTCGGCCGCATGGGCGACCTCGAGTCCGCCCGCCAGGCGCTGGAAAGCGAGCGCCGCGAACGCGTGGACGCCCGTGACCAGGCCCGCGAAGCCGCGCGCACCTCGCGCGACACCGCGCATGCACTCGCACTGACGCTGGAATCGCAGCGCGCCCAGATCGTCTCGCTGAGCCAGGCCCTGGACCGCATGGGCGGCCAGCGCGGCCAGCTGGATTCACGCCTGGAAGAACTCACCCTGCAGTTGAACGAAGGCGATTCGCCGGTGCAGGAACTGGATGCCCAGCGCCAGGCCGCGCTGGAGCATCGCGTCACCGCCGACCGCCAACTGGCCGAAGCGCGCGCGCTGCTCGACGGCATCGACAACGAACTGCGCCAGTACGAACAGACCCGCCAGCAGCGCGATGAGCAGGCGTTGGCCCAGCGCGAGCGCATCTCGCAGCGCAAGCTCGACCAGCAGGCGCTCGCGCTGAAGGCCGAGCAGCTGTCCGATGCGGTCGTGGCCGGCGGCTTCGTGCTGGAAGACGTCGTCAACACGCTGCCGGAGGTCGCCGACATCCGCGAGTGGGAGCAGGCCGTCACCCAGATCGACGGCCGCATGCGCCGCCTGGAGCCGGTCAACCTGGCCGCCATCCACGAATACGGCGAAGCCAGCCAGCGCTCGGAGTACCTGGAAGCCCAGAACGCCGACCTGACCTCCGCACTGGACACGCTGGAAGAAGCCATCCGCAAGATCGACCGCGAGACCCGCGGCCGCTTCAAGGACACCTTCGACCGCGTCAACGCCGGCGTGCAACAGCTGTACCCGCGCCTGTTCGGCGGCGGCCACGCCTACCTGGAACTGACCGGCGAGGACCTGCTGGATACCGGCGTGGCGATCATGGCGCGCCCGCCGGGCAAGCGCGTGTCGAACATCTCGCTGCTGTCCGGCGGCGAGAAGGCGATGACCGCGGTGGCGCTGGTGTTCGCCATCTTCCAGCTCAACCCCGCGCCGTTCTGCCTGCTGGACGAGGTGGACGCGCCGCTGGACGAAGCCAACGTCGGCCGCTTCACCAACATGGTCAAGGAGATGAGCGAGAAGGTGCAGTTCCTGTTCGTGTCCCACAACAAGGCCACGATGGAAGCCGCACACCAGCTCAGTGGCGTTACCATGCGGGAACCCGGTGTCAGCCGCCTGGTGTCGGTGGACCTCGAAGAGGCCGCCCGCCTGGCCGGCGCCGCCTGACCCTGATCGATCCCAACCTGCCGGAGAATCCCCTGTGTCCGACATGGCCATGCTTCGTATCGGAATCCTCGTCGCCGGCGTCCTGCTGCTGGCGGCGATCTTCCTGTTCGGACGCCCCAAGAAGCCCAGCCAGGGCCGTCGCATCGAAACCACCGAGCGCGACACCGCGCGTGTAGAGCCCAGCATCGCCGGCGACGACACCAGCGAGCAGGTGCAGGACTACAGCGGCGAACGGGTCAGCCAACCGCAACTCGGCCTGGCCGGCGGCACGCCGGTCGCCGGCGTGGACAGCGACCTGGGCAAGCGCCCCAGCCAGGATTTCGACAAGATCGTCTCGCTCTACGTCGCGGCCAAGGCCGGCCACGTGCTGCGCGGCGAGGACATCGTGGTCGCGGCTGAGAAGACCGGCCTGACCTTCGGCCACATGAACGTGTTCCACCGCCTGGTGGAAGGCCACCCCGAACGCGGCCCGGTCTTCAGCATGGCCAACATCATGCAGCCGGGCAGTTTCGACATGGCCCACATCCGCGAACTGGAAACCCCGGCCATCGCCTTCTTTCTCACGCTGCCGGCGCCGATGACCGCACTGGAAGCGTGGGAAAAGCTGGTCCCCAACGTCGAACGCATGGCCGAACTGCTAGGCGGCGTGGTCCTCGACGACAGCCGCAATACCCTCGGCCGCCAGCGCATCCAGCACATCCGCGAAGAACTGCGCGCCTACGACCGCCAGCACGAAGCGCCGCCGCTGACGAAGGCGCCGCGGTGGTGAGTCGCGGTGCAATCTGGCTAGTTCTGTAGATCAACTGTAGTTGGGCGGCAGTCGAGGTCTAAAGGATGCTGGGATGAAAGCACTTCTCCTGAAGCTGGCTCTGCCGCTACTGGCGCTTGCTTCTGTAAGCATTTGGCTTAACTCGTACACATATACCGATGGGTTTCTTCTCAATTTAGCAACTGAGCTAATCGGAATTGTTATCACGGTTGCTTATGTCGACTGGGTACTTAAGGCGCACGAGAAGAAAGCCTGGATGGGTACATCGGTTCGAATTGCAGATCGGCTGCGCAACCTCTCAAACGCATCGGTCAGTGGCTTGCGTAGCTCCCTCGGCTTCGGAACTGAAGTTCTCAACCATGAGATTCTCCAATCTGGCGATTTGAAGAAAATTAATAGGGAGGTGATGCGCGTTGGCGTGCAAGTTCTTCAGCCGAGCATGCGCGCAAGGCTTGAGGTCTTGGACGGCAAAGGGTGGAAAACGCTAGCGGCGCATTTGCAAGGAACCTGGCAGGAAGCCGAGCGCTTACTTCAGTTCAGTCATCGACTGGAATCAGTAGATATAGAGCTATTGTTTGACCTCCAGCAAGAAGCCCAAAGCGCATTGACGTTCTGGCGTACTTTTCCAGACATCGCGGGAGTTCCCGATAAGGATTTGCCGCTGACAAGATCGAATACGCGTGAGCTGAAATCCGCATGGAATGACATGACCGCTAAAGCATTGACTAGGTTTGTCGATGTGGCCATGGCGATTTCGGATCGTTCGAATGCTCAAGCAGCGGACAGGCTTGGGTGAGCGAAGCGATGACCGCCCACCGCATCTTCACCACCGCCTTCGCCAGCGTGTACCCGCTCTACGTGCAGAAGGCCGAACGCAAGGGCCGGACGAAAGCCGAAGTCGACGAAGTCATCCGCTGGCTGACCGGCTACGACCAGGCCGGACTCGAGCAGCAGATCAAAGCCATGAAGGACGTTGAAACCTTCTTCGCCGAAGCCCCGCAACTCCATCCGCATGCCTCGCTCATCAAGGGCGTGGTCTGCGGCGTCCGCGTCGAGGACGTGGACGACCCGTTGATGCAGAAGATCCGCTACCTCGACAAGCTGGTGGACGAGTTGGCGAAGGGGAAGGCGATGGAGAAGATCCTGCGCTGATCACAATGGCTGGGTCTGAAGCGAAACGAACTCGAAACGGCAGGTCCCGGCGGCATCTTTTTCTTCGGCGGGTTACAGACCCGCAGCCATTTCCTCCACTCTCGCGGCGTCACGCGATGGCACCAGCCCGTTGAGTATCAAGTCCCTGAGGTCGGTGAATTGCCCGCACACACCCCCGGCCGAACAGTACGACGTCATGATGGCGCTGCTTGGTCCGCATGCCAGTCCTCTCCTACAAGCTGCTATTTGCCAGGCATACGTAGCGTATTCCGTACCGGATACATCGCCGAAGACGTTCTCTCTCCCACTTGCGCCAATGCCCATTGCATTGGAGATCGCGAGGTAGGCCTGTGGGTCGCGGGATTGCCTGACGTGCTGGGTGATCTGCCGGACATCTTCGTCCGGCGAGGCGTGGTCAACATCCAGGGAAAGCAGGGACGCTTTCGCAGCGAGGTGACCCGATCCCGCCGCGTCGGCTAACAGCGATAGCAGGTCGGCTTCCGACGGGATATCGGACGGCATGATGTTCCGGCAGCGATCGCTTACTCGGCTTCGGGCCTCCTTCAGCCGGGATGCTTGTCCCTGCGGAATGCCGTTCGCCAGGGCTTCCGTTTCCATGGAGAAGCGAGCCGGACTCCTCGCGTATCCCTTGCAGTATTCATGGGTTTGGAACATTGCCCATTGAGCTTCCGGATCCCCGTACTTTGCCCTCTGCAGGATGCTGTCGAGGAAACGCCTGAGGTCCGGCGCCGATTCGAAATCAGGCGTGGGGTCCTGTGCGCTCGTCGCGACAGAAGGGTGGCCGGCGGCGTGGATCGCGTCTTCCCGCATCATCTCAGGGGCGCTGGATCGTCGGCTGGCTGAAGCATGATCGGGTGTTCCGGCTCTACGCAGGGAGGAGAGCATGAGCATGGCGATGGCGGCGATCACAAGCCCGGAGACGGAGAGCAGCAGCGCTGTCTTTCGAGCGACCATGGGGATCTTTCTTGAGCAAGAACGGAACGCCAACATGCACGAGGGCTCGCCCGGCGTAAATTAACATTCCCTCGGAAGCGCTTGAGTTGCGCCCTGGAAGCGGCACCACGGTGCTGGCCTTGGTTGCGGCCGTGTCCTGCTGCACACTTCTCCCATGCCCCGCAACGTCCTCTTCATCTGCACCCAGAATCGCCTGCGCAGTCCGACGGCGGAGCAGGTGTTCGCCGACTGGCCGGGGATCGAGACGGCATCCGCCGGTCTGGGCCATGAAGCCGGCACGCCGGTCTCACCGGAGGTGCTGGCGTGGGCGGACCTGATCTTCGTGATGGAGAAAGCCCATCGCAATCGCCTCGCGAAGCGGTTCCGCGCGCACCTCAACGGCAAGCGCGTGATCTGCCTCGAGATCCCCGACGACTACGACTTCATGGATCCCGTGCTCATCCAACTGCTGAAGCAGAAGGTCACGCGGTTCCTGCCTGCCAACGCGGGGCTCGCATGAGCCGCCCCCTGCAGACCTGGACCGGCAGCTGCCACTGCGGGGCCATCCGCTTCGAGATCGACACCGACTTTCCCGAACTGACGCAGTGCGACTGCTCGATCTGCCGCAAGAAGAACGCGCTGATGGTGAAAGTGCACGAAAGCGCGTTCCGCCTGCTGGCCGGCGCCGAAGTGCTCGCCGACTACCAGTTCCACACGCACACCGCGCACCACCATTTCTGCAAGGTGTGCGGCATCTACCCGTTCCACCGCAAGCGCGTCACCCCGGACTACTACGGCATCAACGTCTACTGCCTGGACGGATTCGACCCCGCCGGCATCCCGGTGAGGATGACGGTGGGTGCGGGCATGCCGTGACCGCCGGCCCGACATTGGGTGGCGGGCTAGTCACATTGAGTTGGACATCGGGTTCCGAACCCCATCGACGACCCTCCGAGCTTCGCGCGCAAGGCCCAGAATGCCAACGATGGGGCACTGGAGCTCCATCGATGGCATTCCGAAAGCCATCGATCGCACGCAAAGGCCCATCGATCACATTCCGAGCTCCATCGATCGAGCTCCCCAGCCCCATCGATCACACGCCGAAAGCCATCGATGGCATGCACGAGCTCCATCGATCGCATTCGGAAACCCATCGATGGCATTCCGAGCCCCATCGATCGCACTCGGAGCTCCATCGATGGGGCTTCTGAGCTCCATCGTTGGGATTCCGAGCCTTGCGGACGGTCCGGCGGCTGAAGGCACCCAATGCGTCGGAGGGCAGGGACGGCCCTCGACCCGCCCGGCTTGCATCTCCCGTCACGGCCCGCGGCCTTAGAATTCACCCATGACGCCGCCGACCCCCGCTGCCCGCATCGCCGACCTCCGCCGCCAGCTGGAGGACGCCAACTATCGTTATCACGTGCTCGATGAGCCCAGCATCCCGGACGCCGAGTACGACCGCCTGCTGCGCGCGCTGGACGAACTGGAAGCCGCGCACCCCGAGCTGGTCACCGCCGATTCGCCCACCCAGCGCGTGGGCAATGCGCCGGCCGGCAAGTTCGCCGAGGTGCGCCACGCCATCCCGATGCTGTCGCTGGGCAACGCCTTCAGCGACGAAGAAGTGCAGGACTTCGTCCGCCGCATCGCCGACAAGCTCAAGCGCCCGGCGCTGCGCTTCTCGGCCGAACCCAAGCTCGACGGCCTGGCCATCAGCCTGCGCTACGAGAACGGCGCGTTCGTGCAGGGCGCGACGCGTGGCGACGGCGCCACCGGCGAGGACGTCACCCTCAACCTGCGCACCATCAAGGCCATCCCGCTGACGCTGCGCGGCACCGGCTGGCCCGCCGTGCTGGAAGTGCGCGGCGAGGTCTACATGCCGCGCGCGGACTTCGAGAAGTACAACGAGCACGCGCGCAAGCACGGCGGCAAGGTGCTGGCCAATCCGCGCAACGGCGCGGCCGGTTCGCTGCGCCAGCTCGACCCGCGCATCACTGCGCAGCGACCGCTGGCGTTCTTCGCCTACGGCACCGGCCTGGTCGAGGGCGGCGAACTGCCGGATTCGCATTCGGCCACGCTGAAGCAACTGCGCGGCTGGGGGTTCCCGGTCAGCAGCCTGAGCGACGTGGTGGAAGGCGTGGACGGCCTGCTCGGCTACTACCATCGCATCGGCGAAGCGCGCGACGGCCTGCCGTTCGACATCGACGGCGTGGTCTACAAGCTGGACGACGGGGAAGGCCAGCGCGAGATGGGCTTCGTCTCACGCGCGCCACGCTGGGCGATCGCGCACAAGTTCCCGGCGCAGGAACAGATGACGGTGCTGGAATCGATCGAGGTCAACGTCGGCCGCACCGGCGCGGTGACACCGTGGGCGCTGATGCAGCCCGTGCACGTCGGTGGCGTGACCGTCACCCGCGCCACCCTGCACAACGCCGACCAGGTCGCGCGCCTGGACGTGCGCAACGGCGACACGGTGATCGTGCGCCGTGCCGGCGACGTGATCCCGGAAGTGGTCGGCGTGGTGCCGGAACGCCGCCCCGCCGGCACCGTGCCGTGGCAGATGCCGACGCGCTGCCCGGTGTGCGGCTCGGAGATCGTCCGCGAGGAAGGCGAGGCCGTGTGGCGCTGCAGCGGTGAGCTGACCTGCCCGGCGCAGCGCAAGGAGTCGATCATCCATTTCGCCTCGCGCCGTGCGATGGACATCGAGGGCTTGGGCGAGCGCTTCGTCGAGGACCTCAGCGACCTCGACTTCGTGCAGAACGTGGCCGATCTCTACAAGCTGACCGTCGACGATCTGCTCGAGATGAAACGCCGCGTGGACGAGCGCGACGGCACCACCCCGCTCGCACTTACTAAGAGCGGGGTCAAGGCCGGCAAGGTAGCGACGAAGTGGGCCGAGAACCTGATCGAGGCCATCGACCGCAGCCGACAGACCACGCTGGAGCGCTTCCTGTTCGGGCTGGGCATCCAGCACGTGGGCGAGAGCACGGCCAAGGCGCTGGCGCTGTGGTTCGGCGACCTGCAACTGATCCGCCGGCTGCCGTGGCCGCTGTTCAAGCGGGTGCCTGACATCGGCGGCGAAGTGGCGCGGTCGCTGGGCCATTTCCTCGACCAGCCCGGCAATCAGCAGGCCATCGACGATCTGCTGGCGCGGGGTGTCGTCATCGGCGATACACATCCGCCGTCGGGCAAGCTGCGTGCGACGCTGGACCTGGCGACGCTACTGGTGGACCTGGAGATTCCCAAGGTCACCCGCGTGCGCGCCGAACAACTGGCCTCCGCGTTCCCGTCGGTGCAGGCGCTGCTCGATGCGCCGGTGCACAACTTCGTCACCGCCGGCCTGCCCAGCGATTCGGCCAACGCCTTCGCTGCCTGGCTGGAAGACGAGGCCAACGCGCAGTTGCTGTCGCGCACCGGGGCGGCGCTGGAGGCGCTGTTGCAGGTGACGCCGGAGGAGGTCGCCACCGTCACGGGTCCACTCGACGGCAAGACCGTCGTGCTCACCGGCGGGCTGGCGGCGATGAGTCGCGACGAAGCCGGCGAGAAGCTGGAAGCGCTCGGCGCCAAGGTCGCCGGCAGCGTGTCGAAGAAGACGCATCTGGTCGTGGCGGGCGAAGCCGCCGGCTCCAAGTTGGCAAAGGCGCAGGAGCTGGGCATCGAGGTCTGGGACGAGGCGCAGCTGCTGGCGTTCCTGGCGCAGCACGGGAGCGGCGCGTGAGCCGCTGGCGACCGGGGCCCGGCTGGAGCGAAGGCGTCGCCGGCCTCGACTGGGCACCGACAGGTTCGCGCGACGCGTTGCGCCTGCGGGCCTGGGTCAACCGGCTGGTGCGCGAGTTCTTCTTCGCGCGCGACGTGCTGGAGGTCGAGACGCCGATGATGTCGCGTGCGGGCAATACCGACGCCAACATCGCCTCGTTCGCGCTTGAGTTCTCGGGTCGCACCGACGGTGCGTCGCGCAGGCGCTGGTTGCGCACCTCGCCGGAGTTCCCGCTGAAGCGCTTGCTCGCCGCCGGCGTGGGCGACTGCTTCGAACTGGGGCGGGTTTTCCGCGATGGCGAGGCGGGCGGGCGGCACAACCCGGAGTTCACCATGCTCGAGTGGTACCGCGTGGGCTGGACGCTGGAACCGCTCATGGACGAGACGGTGGCGCTGGTGCAGGCGGCGTTGTCGATGATCGGCCGCGAAGCGACCGCGTCGCGCGTGAGCTTCCGCGATCTGTACCGGCAGCAGCTGGGCGTCGATCCGATGACGGCCGATCTGGATACCGTGCGCAACGCCGCGGCCGGCATCGCCATCGACGGCGAGGGCCTGACCCGCGACGACTGGCTGGACCTGCTGATGACGCACCGGCTGCAGCCGACCTTCGGTCGCGACGAGATCCGCGTGGTGCACGACTACCCGGCCAGCCAATGCGCGCTGGCCAAGGTGGTGGAGCGCGACGGCGTGCCGGTGGCGGAACGTTTCGAGCTTTACCTGGGCCCGCTGGAGCTGGCCAACGGCTACCACGAGCTTACCGATGGGGCGGAGCAGCGCCTGCGCTTCGAACGCGATGTGGCGACGCGTACTGCACGGGACGAGGATGCGCCCGCCCTCGACGAAGGCCTCCTCGCCGCGCTGGCGCATGGCATGCCGGCCTGTGCGGGCGTCGCGCTCGGCGTGGACCGGCTGCTGATGGCGATGCTCGATACGCCGCGCATCGCGGACGTGGTCGCCTTCGATTTCGCGCGCGCCTGAAAGCCAGCCAAACACGCCACGGTCGCGGCTTTGGCTGCAAACGATTACGTGGGCGCGCGTTCATGATCGCTGCGTAGATTGCGTTCCAACACCCACGAGGACGCACGCCATGGAACGCTCCCTGATCGCAACGCTGGTGCTGGGCACCGTCGCACTGTTCGGCGCCGTCGCGGCGAAAGCCGCACCGCAGTACGACGATCGCTATTACGGCGGCGGCCAGGTGGTGCGCTGCGATTCCAACGACAACCGCTACCGCGAATGCCGCCTGGATACGCGCGGTGGCGTGCAGATCGTGCGGCAGATTTCCAAGACGCGCTGCGAGGAAGGGCGCACCTGGGGCCGCACGCGGGATGGCGTGTGGGTCGACCGCGGCTGCCGCGCCGAATTCGCCAGCGGTCGCAATGGGGGCGGCTACGGTAGCGCCCAGCGCATCCGCTGCGAATCCAACGACGGCCGTTCGCGTACTTGCGCCATCAACGGCCGTGGCGACGTGCGGCTGGTCCGCCAGTTGTCCAAGGCGCGCTGCACCGAAGGTTACAGCTGGGGCCAGGATCGCAACGCGATCTGGGTGTCGCGTGGCTGCCGCGCCGAGTTCGAGGTGTACGGTCGCGGTAATGGCTGGAATGGCGGCGGCTGGAACAACGGCGGCTACGACAACGGGTATGGCTACGGCAACGGCCGGACGTTCCGCTGCGAATCCGAGAAGGGCCGCACCCGTACCTGCGGCGTGGACGGCCGCGGTCGCGTGCAGCTGGTCCGCCAGCTGTCCAATGCCGCCTGCATTGAAGGCCGCACCTGGGGCCAGGATGCCCGCGGCGTCTGGGTGACCGACGGCTGTCGGGCCGAGTTCCGCAGCTGGTGATGCCGCCGGTGTGAGGAGAGACGGGGAGGGGCCGGTACAATGGCCCCATGACCGACCCCATCGATTACGCCCGCTACGACCGCATCCGTCCGATCCGCTGGACCGGGAGCGCGCTGGAACTGCTGGACCAGCGCAAGCTCCCCTTCGTGGTCGAGTACCTGAGCTGCACCACCAGCGACGAGGTGGCCGCGGCCATCCATGACCTGGCCGTGCGCGGTGCGCCCGCGATCGGCATCGCCGCCGCCTGGGGCGTGGTGCTGGCTTCCCGCGAGGTGATGGCCGCCACGCCGGCCGAGGCGATGGAGAAGCTGGAACCCGCCCTGCAGCGCCTCAACGCGGCCCGCCCCACGGCCGTGAATCTGGCCTGGGCGCTGGCCCGCATGCGCGCGGCGTTGAAGAGCGCCGGCAGCGACTGGCGCGGCGTGCTGGAACTGGAAGCGCTGGCGATCGCTGAGGAAGACCTGGCCGCCAACCGCCATATGGGCGAGCTGGGCGCGGCGCTGATCGGCGAGGGCAGCGGCGTGCTGACCCACTGCAACACGGGTTCGCTGGCCACGGCCGGCTTCGGTACCGCGCTGGGCGTGATCCGCGCCGGCGTGGCCCAGGGCCGCATCGGCAAGGTCTACGCCGGCGAGACCCGGCCCTGGCAGCAGGGCGCGCGGCTGACCGCGTGGGAGCTGCAGCAGGACGGCATTCCCGCAACCCTGATCGCCGACTCGGCCGCCTCGCACCTGATGAAGACCGGGGCCGTGCAGTGGGTGGTGGTGGGTGCGGACCGCATCTGTGCCAACGGCGACACCGCCAACAAGATCGGCACCTACCAGTTGGCGATCGCCGCGCGCCACCACGGCGCGAAGTTCATGGTGGTGGCGCCGTCGTCCACGGTCGACATGGCCACGCCGAACGGCGACGCGATCCATATCGAAGAACGCGACCCGGCCGAACTGCTGGGCATTGGCGGCACCCGCATCGTGGCCGAGGGCGTGGCCGCGTGGAATCCGGTGTTCGACGTCACCCCGGCCGCGCTGATCGACGCCATCGTCACCGAGAAGGGCGTGATCGAACAGCCCGACGAAGCGCGCATGCGCGCCGCGTTCGGCGGTTAGGTCCCGCCATGGGGGATGGGCACGGGGAGCCTGAAAACGACGCAACGCGTCAGTCGGACGCGGCCCGGAGCCGCGCCCGATGAGGCGCCGGCGCCGTCGAAACCCTGCGGCGGCGGGCGCGAGCCCGCTGGCACGGGAGTTGCACCGCCTGGGTGACGTTGGCCAGGAATCGCGCATGCGCGCACGCTCTCTTCCCGCTTCGCCCGTGGTGGCGCCCGGCATGCTGCGCAGTCTGCGCGGCCTGCTTGCGCGCGATTCCACGCGGGGCTTGAACGCATCCGAGCGCGAAGACCTGACCCAGGCGCAGCTGCGTGCCACCCGTCCCATCGTCAGCGGCGTGCTGCTGTGCGGCGCGGTGCTGCTGGCGATCATCGCTGCGTTCGAGCTGGTGGGTGCCACGCCCACGATCGGTTATCCGGCCTGGCTGCAGTTGGTGGTCGCGGGCGTGGTGGCCGCGTGTGCCGCCGGCGTGGCGCGCCTGACCCAGTGGCAGCAGCGCCTGATCCTGACCCTGGTGGCGACGCTGTTGACGGGCATCTTCATGAGCATGCCGCTGCCGGGCGCGACTGGACAGCTCGCGCTGCGCACGGGTTTGTTCCAACTGCTGCCGCTGGCGCTGATGGCGCTGATGGTGCGGCCGGTCTCGCTGCTGGCGTTCGCCCTGTTGATCGTGGTGATGGCGCAGTTGCGCATCGTGCTGCACGGGGCGCCCGGTACGGGCAGTGCGCTGTACTGGCTGTACACGCTGACGACCATCGGGTTCGGCCTGGTGTTGGCCGGCTATCGCACCGACTTCGCCGTGTCGGCGTGGCAGATGCGCCGCCGCCTGGTGGAGCAGGCGCACACCGATGCGTTGACCGGCCTGCTGAACCGCAATGGCTGGAGCGAGCGCGCCGATGGCGCGCATGCACGGGCCACCGCGGCCGGCGTGCCGGTTGCACTGGTCGTGCTGGACATCGACTACTTCAAGCACATCAACGATCGCCTGGGGCACGACGGCGGCGATGCGGTGCTGCAACGACTGGGTGCGATCATGCGCGCCCGCACCGGCGGCGACGAGGGCTGCGCCGCACGGATCGGAGGCGAGGAGTTCGCCGTGCTGCTGGAAGGCGACGATGCGCTGTCCGCGCGCGCGTTCGCGGAGCGCGTGCGCGGCGAGTTCGGCAAGGAACACGACGGTGTGGTCGCCACGCTGTCAGCCGGCATCGCCGAGCACGTGGCAGGCGAATCGCTGCGCGAACAGATGCGGCGCGCCGACCAGGCGCTGTACGAAGCGAAGCGGGAAGGGCGTGATCGGGTGTGCGTGGCACCACGTTCCTGAACGCCCAGGCTGAACGGTCGGCCTTCATTCCCAATATCACTGTCCTGCGCTAGCATCCCCCGACATTTCCGCGCGGGGACTGTCGGAGTCGCCCGCGCGTTCATCTGACGCCAGGGGACCATGAACGACGATCGCGCCCGCATGATGTGGGGAAAGTGGCGCCTGCCTTTGTTGGGGCTGGTGATCCTGTTGATCGTCGTCGGTCCGGTGATCCTGCTGCAGCGCCTGTCGCGCGCCAACCTGGACGCGGCCGATGCGGTCGCGCATACCCACGAAGTGGAAGCGGCGGTCATGGCGCTGGCGCTGGACGTCCGCGAGATCGAATCGTCCGGCATGATGATCGCGCTGGGCGCGGACCACCCACTGGCGCGCAACCGCATGGCCACCGGCATGCGCGAGTTGCCCGAGCGCTTCGAGACCCTGGCCCGGTTGACGGCCGACAACCCCGAGCAACTCGTGCGCGTCGGTCGCCTGCGTGAACTGGTCGATGCGCGCGTCGAGGTCATCGACCAACTGCTGGAAGCACCCGACGCCTACCGTGGCAGTGTCGTGGCGCCGTTGGCGACGCGCTTCCCGATCCGTGCCCTGCTGACGGAAATCCTGAGCGACGAACGGCAATTGCTGGAACAGCGCAACATCGACGCGCAGCGGCAACGCCAGCGGGCGGAGTGGCTGGCGCTGGTGGCGATGGGTGCGCAGCTCCTGTTGCTGTCGCTCGTCCTGCTGTCGCTGGGCCGGCAGGTGACGCGCCGCTTGAATGCGGAGAAGGAGACGGCCCGCGCCAGCCAGCGCGCGCTGGTGATGCTGGATACCGTGCGCGAACCGATCGTGCTGCTCGATGCCGAGCAGCACATCCAGATGCACAACATGGCCTTCGCCGAGTTGTATGGCATCGGCAAGGGCGACAGGGTCGGTAGCCTGGACGAGCTGGGCGATGCCTGGCAGGACCGGCTGATGCGCCAGCGCCTGGACGACGTGCTCGCGCGCGGCCGCGAGCTGTGGGATTACGAATTGCAGCAGGACACCGCCGACGGCCTGCGCCGCACGGTGCTGCTCAATGCGCGCCGCATGCCGCTGCCGGACAAGGACGACCATGCGGTGCTGGTGACGGTCAGCGACGTTTCGTTGCAGAAGACGGCCCAGCAGGAGATCGCCGCGCTGAACCGGCAGCTTGAAGGCAAGGTGGAGCAGGTATCGGAAGTGAACCGCGAGCTGGAGGCCTTCAGCTATTCGGTGTCGCACGACCTGCGTGCGCCGCTGCGCCACGTGGCCGGCTTCTCGGACAAGCTGGGCCGGCACCTGGGCGAGGACATCGACGACAAGAGCCGCCATTACCTGTCCGTGATCGGCGATTCCGCGCGCCGCATGTCGCAACTGATCGACGACCTGCTGGTGTACTCGCGCCTCGGGCGCAGCGCGCTGCGCCTGCAGGCGGTGGACATGCAGTCGCTGGTCGCCGAGGCGCGCGCGATGCTGGACGCCAACGAAGGCGACGGGCGCGCCGAACGGGTGGAGTGGCGGATCTCGCCGATGCCCATCGTGCTCGCCGATGACAACATGATGCGCCAGGTGTGGGGCAACCTGCTCGGCAACGCGGTGAAGTACAGCAGCCAGCGCGAGCTGTCGGTGATCGAAGTCGAGCACCGCCTGCAGGACGACGGCAGCCACCTTTTCAGCGTGCGCGACAACGGTGCGGGCTTCGACATGGCCTACGCCGGCAAGCTGTTCGGCGTGTTCCAGCGACTGCACAAGGCCAGCGAGTTCGCCGGCACCGGCATCGGCCTGGCCAGCGTGCGCCGCGTGCTGGGGCGCCATGGCGGCCGCATCTGGGCCGAATCGGCGCCCGACCAGGGCGCGACCTTCTTCTTCACCCTTCCCGCGGCGCTCGATGCGCCATCTTCCAGAGAGAAAGACGCATGAGCGCCATCCGTACCATCCTGTTGGCCGAGGACAGCCTGGCCGACGCCGAAATGGCGATCGACGCGCTGCGCGAGGCCAACCTGGCCAACCCCATCGTGCACGTGGAGGACGGCGTGGAAGCGCTGGACTACCTGCTGCGACGCGGTGCGCATGCCAACCGCGAGGAAGGCCTGCCGTCGGTGCTACTGCTGGACATCAAGATGCCGCGCATGGACGGCCTGGAAGTGCTGAAGAACATCCGCAACCACGAGCAGCTCAAGCACCTGCCGGTGGTGATCCTGTCGTCCTCGCGCGAAGAGAGCGACCTGGCGCGCAGCTGGGACCTCGGCGTGAATGCCTACGTGGTGAAGCCGGTGGACATCGACCAGTTCTTCCAGGCGGTCAAGACGCTGGGCACGTTCTGGGCCGTCATCAACGAAACCCCGGCGCAGGGCTGATCGATGCCGCGGACGGGAACACCGCTGGGGCGGGTGAGGATCCTCCTGGTCGAGGATTCCGAACTCGATGCCGAACTGCTCGTCGAGCAGTTGCAGGAGTCGGGACTCGACGCCGAGTTCGTGCGCGTCGACGACGCGCCCAGCATGGCGGCGGCGCTGGCGGGCGAACCGTTCGACCTGGTGGTGTCCGACATGGAACTGCCGGGTTTTTCCGGCTACCAGGCCCTGGAAATCGTGCGCTCCCACGACGGAAGGCTGCCGTTCGTGTTCTTCTCCGGCACCATCGGCGAGGAAGCGGCCGTCAAGGCGTTGCAGGAAGGCGCCAGCGACTACGTGCTCAAGCACAGTCCGGTGCGCCTGCCGTCGGCCGTGGCACGCGCCATCCGCGAAACCCGCCTCGAGCGCGAGCGCGAATACGCGGAACGCGAACTGATGCGCTCGCAGCGGCTCGATTGCCTGGCGATGCTCGCGGCCGGACTCAGCCACGACTTGCGCAACATCCTGCAGCCGCTGCTGATCGTGCCCGACCTGCTATCCACGTATAGCAACGACCCGAAGATCCTGCGCCTCGGTGCGGTGATCTCGGAAAGCGGCAAGCGTGGCCACGAGATGGCCGACTCGATGCTGTCCTTCGTCCGCGGCTCGCGCAAGGCGAGCGAACGCATCGAAGTGGCGGCGTTGTTCCAGGCCGTCCAGCTGCTGATGCAGGGCTCACTCTCCAAGCGCGTGCGGCTGGAGATCGAAATGCCGGAAGACGGATTGCTGATCGAAGGCAACTACACCGAGTTCCAGCAGTGCCTGATCAACCTGTGCCTCAACGGCATCCAGGCGATGGCCGAGCAGGGCGGCGCGCTGACGCTGTCGGCCCGGCGCGCGACCGATGCGGACGGGCGCGACCATGTGGTGGTCCGGGTGGCGGATGAAGGCAGCGGCATGGACGAGGCCACACGCAATCAACTGTTCACTCCGTTCTTCACCACCAAGTCCAGCGGTACCGGGCTGGGTCTGATGTCGTGCAAGCGCATCGTCGAGTCGGTGCAAGGCCGTATCCAGGTCGAGAGCCGCGTGGGCCACGGGACGAGTTTCGAGCTGTGGCTGCCCGCGGCGGCTTCGCTCGAATGGAGCGCTCCCGAAGGTGCGGTCTTCCAGGACGGCGAAGGCCGTCGCATCCTGCTGGTCGATGGCGATGCCACACGGCTTTCGCTGCTGGGCAATGCCTTGGCGGCGCAGGGCTACGACCCGATGATGGCACCCGACGGTGCCATCGCGTTGCAGCAGATCGCCCGCATCGGGCTGCCGGCATTGGCGATCCTGGATGACGACATCCTCTTGCTGTCGGCAGCGGATGTGCTGGCGGTGCTGCAGGAGGCGGGCTTCGACGGTCCGGTCATCCGCCTGCGCGAACCGGGCACGCAGGAAGATGGCCACGATTGCGCGGCGGTGGTCACCAAGCCCGTGCAGATCCAGTCGCTGTTCGCGTCAATCGAACACGCCCTCGGCCTGCACGCCTGAACGGCGGCAGGCTGCTTCGCTTCAGACGTGGCCGACGGTGGCGGGCTTCAGCCGCTGCCACACGGCCCGCATGATCGGTTGCGCACGGTACCAGCCGATCGGCGTGTCGGGGCAGTAGCGCTGCAGGCGGTCGCGTAGCGCCGGCGCGATCTCGTCGAACTCGCGTTGGTGGTGCAGCAGATACGCGTCGTAGCCCACCTTCAGGCACTGCTCCAGATCACCGACCGTAGCGCCGACGACCTGGAAGGTGTCTTCGTTCAGACGCGTCTTCCAATACGCGAGCTCGGCATCGATGTCGACGATCTGCGCGGTGGCGTGGTGGGCGTTGCGGTGGTGCAGACTGGCCATGGTGATCCCCGTGTCGTGTGGTGGTCTGACACGGCGAGTGTTGGTTCGCCAGAGTGACGCTTAAGTGAAATAAAGAGCGTTTTAACCGGCATTTAACCGCGCCGGCGCGTTTTTATTCACCTTTGCATGTCTCGCGTGAAGCTCATCGCTGGCGCATCGCCGCAGCGAGGATCGTGCGCTCGTCCATCAACGCTGCAGGCGAGGGTGCGAACAGCGGTGGATCGTCTTCCAGCGGCGCGTTGAGACGTTCCCACACACGCTCGATGACGGCCTGTGCGAGCGGCCAGTCCAGGCGCACGCCGCGCACGATGCCCACGTGGTAACGCGCAGGGAGGCTGGGCAGCAGTTCCTGCAGCGACTGCCGGTGCGAGAGCAGGTAGACGTCGTAGGCGAACTTCAGCGTAGGCACGTAGTGGCGGAACGGCGTGCCGGGGCGATGGAAGGGCTGACTGGCATACGTGTCGGCCCAGAAAACCATTTCGGCGTGGATATTGATGACGGCACACGGGGCGTGCGCGTCCGCCCAGGCCGGGGCGATCGGTTGATGAAGGCATGACATGCGTTCCCACTCCCTGGCGCAAGGCCTGGCGGAGCATGGACCCGCTGGATGAAACACGGCTTACCGAGGCATGACAACCGCGTTCCCGTCCCCGCCGCGCCTCCGACAGCGCGACCCCCTGTGGCAACGTCTCCCAACTGCGTCCGCGCGGGCACGCAGTCCATGATCTGCCGGTTCTTGTCTTGTTGTTCGGCCCCTGCATAAGGGGACACGCACCGGTATGCGCATGCCGGCCAACCGTTCGTCAGTGCATGCGCACCGGTGCTGGTTCATGTTCGTCGAGCCACCGCCATGCTTCGCGCAGCAGCGTGCGCGCAATGGGCCAGTCCGGTCCGCTCTCGCCGCGCAGGCGCTCCCAGTGGTCTTCGAGTTCAAGTTCTGTATCGAGATTCAGGTGTTGTCCGCCGTGATCCGCGTGGGAAGCCGCGGCGAAGGCGTAGGCGCGGCAAGCGTCTTCCCAGGCCACGTCGGGATGCAGCCGGCGGCGGCGGCCGTAGTCGTAGGCGGTGAAGGCCGCGAATGCATCGTCGGTTCGATCGGGCGAACGGAAAGACGTCTGGCGCAGGGTGTCGAGCTGCTCGCGATAGAGGTGTCGATTCATGGGCGGGCGCTTCCGGCGGGGGTCATGCCGTGGTAACCCGCCGCGCGTTACCGGTGGGTGACAAATCCCTTCAAACGCTTATCACAAAGCTGAGATGCGTCCGCCCGATCAGCCACCGCTCAGTCTCAGCGGTTGAGACGCACGCATCGTTTCATGACGCGATCCCACAACGAGATGCGCCATGCCCGCCCAGACCTCGCTGGTCCGCCATTACGCCCGCGATGCAGCGGTGTTGCCCGCGGAGCCTGGCGACGGCAACGCGCTGGCCGAGCGGCTGGCGGGCAAGTACCACGACCGCGTGACGGGGCGATTCGTCATTCCAGGACGCGAAGGACGGTACGAGGAACTGCCTGCCGATCTTCCGCCGGCACTCGCCGCCGCACTGCGCGCGCGTGGCATCGGCCGGCTGTATTCGCACCAGGCCGAGGCGTGGACGGCGACGCAGGCGAGCAAACACCTCGCGATCGTCACGCCGACCGCCTCGGGCAAGTCGCTGTGCTACACGATGCCGGTGGTGGCGTCGGCGCTCTCGCGCAAGGGCAAGGCGCTTTATCTGTTCCCGACCAAGGCGCTGGCGCAGGACCAGGTCGCAGAGTTGCTCGATCTCAGTCGCGCCGGCGATCTCGGCCTGAAGGCGTTCACGTTCGATGGCGATACGCCGGGCGATGCGCGCCAGGCGATCCGCCTGCATGGCGACATCGTGGTCAGCAATCCGGACATGCTGCACCAGGCCATCCTGCCGCACCACACGAAGTGGGCGCAGTTCTTCGAGAACCTGCACTACGTGGTGATCGACGAGGTGCATACCTACCGTGGTGTGTTCGGCAGCCATGTCGCCAACGTGCTGCGCCGGCTCAAGCGCGTGTGCGCGTTCTACGGCGCGGACCCGCAGTTCATCCTGTGCTCGGCCACCATCGGCAACCCGAAAGCGCACGCCGAGGCGTTGATCGAGGCCGATGTCGAGGCGATCACCGAATCCGGAGCGCCCACCGGCGACAAGCACGTGCTGCTGTGGAACCCGCCGGTGGTCAATCCCGATCTCGGCCTGCGGGCATCGGCGCGGTCGCAGAGCAACCGGATCGCGCGGGTGGCGATCAAGGCCGGGCTGAAGACGCTGGTATTCGCGCAGTCGCGCACGATGGTGGAGGTGCTGACGAAGTACCTGAAAGACGTGTTCGACCACGATCCGCGCAAGCCGGCGCGCATCCGCGCCTACCGCGGCGGCTATCTGCCCACCGAGCGCCGCGAGGCCGAGCGTGCGATGCGCGACGGACGCGTGGACGGCATCGTGTCCACCTCGGCGCTGGAACTGGGCGTGGACATCGGCAGCCTGGATGCGGTGGTGCTGAACGGGTATCCGGGTTCGATCGCCGCGACCTGGCAGCGCTTCGGTCGTGCGGGTCGTCGCCAGCAAGCGTCGCTGGGCATTCTCGTGGCCAGTTCGCAGCCGCTGGACCAGTACGTCGTGCGGCACCCGGAGTTCTTCGCCGACAGCCCACCCGAACATGCACGCATCGCGCCCGACCAGCCGATGATCCTGCTCGACCACATCCGCTGCGCCGCCTTCGAGCTGCCGTTCCTGGCCGGCGAGATGTACGGGCCCGTCGATCCATCGCCGTTCCTGCAACTGCTGGACGAGGACAGCGTGGTCCATCGCGAGGGCGATCGTTACGAATGGATCGCCGACAGTTATCCGGCCAACGCGGTAAGCCTGCGCTCGGTGGCGGATGGCAATTTCGTCGTGGTGGACCGCACCGATGGACGCCAGGTGATCATCGCCGAAGTGGATTTCAGTGCCGCGCCACTGACCTTGTACGAAGGCGCGATCCACATGGTGCAGTCCACGCCGTACCAGGTGGAACGGCTGGATTGGGAAGGCCGCAAGGCCTACGTCACCCGCACCCACGTGGACTACTACACCGACGCCATCGACTACACGAAATTGAAGGTGCTGGAGCGCTTCGATGGCGGCATCGCGGGGCAGGGCACCTGTCACCATGGCGAGGTGCATGTGGTGCGACGCGTCGCCGGCTACAAGAAGATCCGTTACTACACGCACGAGAACATCGGCTACGGGCCGGTGAACCTGCCGGACCAGGAGATGCACACCACCAGCCTGTGGTGGCAACTGCCGCCGCAGGTGCTGGAAACCTCGTTCGGATCGCGCCAGGAGGCACTGGATGGCTTCCTTGGCGCGGCGCATGCGCTGCACATCGCGGCGACGGTGGCGGTGATGGCCGAGGGGCGCGACCTGCAGAAAGCGGTGGGCGATGGCGACGGGGCGTGGTTCGCATTGCCGGATACGCAGGGCAGGGGGCAATTGCGCGGTGGCGAAGGCCAGTTGCTGTCGCCGACATCCGGGGATCGCTTCGTGCCGACGGTGTATCTGTACGACAACTATCCTGGCGGCATCGGCTTGAGCGAGCCGCTGTGGCGGCGCCAGCAGGAATTGGTGCGCCGCGCGGCGGACCTGGTGGACCGTTGCGACTGCAAGGCCGGGTGCCCAGCCTGCGTAGGCCCGGTACTGGCCGCCGACGAAGACGCCGACACCACGCCGCGTGCGCTAGCCAGGCGCGTGCTGCACCTGCTGGACGCTGCATGAGCATCAGCCTGGAGACCTTGCAGCGGCTGCGACTGCAGGCAGGCCATGCGGCGGCACCGGCACCGGCACCGGCACCGGTGGCGCGCATCGCGGAGGCGGTCCCCGAGCCCGAACCGATCGCGGCATTGCGGCGCATGCTGGGTATCCGCGAGCGCGCGCGCCCGGCGCTGCCTGTGCCCGCGCGCGACCGCCACCTGCCAGGCACCGAGATCGCGCCGGGGCTGTTGCTGCTCGAAGACGTGCTCCCGTTCGACAACGTGCCGGATGACGTGGACGGCACGTTCGCGCGCACCGGCCCGTTGCCCACCGCCGGCATGCTGTTCTTCGATACCGAAACGACGGGCCTGTCCGGTGGTACCGGTACACGTGCCTTCATGGTGGGCGCGTCGGATTTCGTGCCCGGCGGTTTGCGCGTGCGCCAGCTGCTGATCACGCACCTGTCCGCCGAGCCGGCGATGCTGCGCGAGTTCTCGCGCTGGCTGGCGGAGGATACGCGACTGGTCAGCTACAACGGCCGCTGCTACGACGCCCCCCTGCTGGCCACGCGTTACCGGCTGGCGCGGCAGGGCACGCCGCTGGCCGGACTCGAACACCTGGACCTGCTGTTTCCCACGCGACGTCGCTATCGCGGCGTGTGGGAGAACTGTCGCCTCGGCACCATCGAGCGCCATGCGCTCGGCATCGTCCGCGAGGACGACCTGCCGGGTTCGGAAGCCCCGGGCGCGTGGCTGCAGTACCTGCGGGGCGGCGATGCCGGCCTGCTGCGACGCGTGCTGCAGCACAACTACCAGGACGTGGTGACGCTGGCGCGGTTGCTGATGCACCTGTCGGCGCCGGACGCGGATGCAGCGGAAAAGGGAAGCGTGTTTACCTGCGCGCCGCCTTGACCCGGCCAATGGGCGGGCGGATGCTGGCATCGTCGGAATCCACGAAGACGCACTGCCTGTCCGCCCTGCCACAGGAGCCGTCCCATGCACCGTCCCGCTGTTCTCGGCCTGCTGCTTTGCGCAGCCCTGCCGTCCACCGCTGCCGCACAGGACCTGCTGCCTGCGGTCGATCGCTTCTATATCGGCGCGGGGCGCTACTGGGCCGACCACGACTTGGACACGCGGTGGGACGCCAGCGACGGTTCGCTCGGCACCCATGTCAATTTCCAGCGGGACCTGGGGTTCGTCGACCGGCAGGATGCGCTGGCGTGGAGCATCGGCGGCAGCTTCGGTAAGGCGCGCCATCACAAGCTGGATGCGTTCGGCTACGACTACGAAGACGCCAGCGTGCGCTTCCTGGATCGCGACCTGGAGATCGCCGACAACACCTATCCGGTCGATGCGGCCTTCACCGGCCGCCTGGACCTGGACATCACCGGCGTGTCGTACACCTGGATGTTCCTGCAGGACGGCAAGCGCGCCTTCGGCATCGGCCTGGGCGCGATGCGCTACGACATCGCCGCCGATCTCGACGCGACCGCCACCGTCGGCGGCACACCGGTGGCGTATGCGAATGATCTGTCGGAAGACGCCTGGGCGCCGATGCTGCGCGCCGAATACGCGCAGTCGCTCTCGGCGCACTGGCGCTGGGGCGCCTCGCTGGCCTACACGCGTAAGAACAGCGGCAACGTCACCGGCGATGCGCTGGACGCGCAAGTGGAACTGGAATACTTCCCGTGGGAGCATTTCGGCTTCTCACTGCGCTACAACTACAACGACGTGGACCTCGATTTCGAGCGTTCCCGCTTCGACGGCAACCTCGAACTCAACAACCGCGGACCGCAGTTGCTGGGGATGTTGCGCTTCTGACATGCCGCGCTGTCGGGGATCCACCGACAGCGGAGTGTGAAGCGCTGCGCACTACGCCACATCGCCGTTCAAGAAGCGGCAGGGGCGGCCGACATTCTTGCTAGATTTCATCCCGTCCGTGCCCCGCGACCGCGTGGCATGCATTGAACCTGCAAGAAAAAGGGGCCGTGCCTTGCGCATTCTGTACGTTGGCGATACCGCCTGCCTGCCTGACGACCTGGCCGACTACATCGGCGACATGGGAGACGAATGGACCGTGGAGACGGTCGTCGACGGCAATTCGGCGATGTTCGCGGTCGCCAACGGGCCGGTCGACGTGGTGATGGTCGGCCCCGGCTTGCCGGACCTGCCGCCGGCCACGCTGCTCGGCCAGATCCGTACGCTGCGCCCGGAGACGATCCGCATCGCGTTGCTGGAAGGCAGCGCCGACAGCCTGTCCGCACCGATCAAGCTGATCGGCGTGGCGCACCGCTTCCTGCCGCTGCCGCTGTCGTCGGAAACGGTGCTGGAATCGATCCACAGCCTGGAAGAACTGCGCGACCTGCTCGACAGCCCGCGCCTGCGCCGGGCGATCGGCCGCGTCGAACACCTGCCGTCACCGCCGCACCTCTATTTCGCGCTGACCCGCGCGCTGGAAGAAGACGAAGGCACCGCCAACGACATCGCCACCCTGGTGGCGGGCGACCCGGCCATCGCGGCCAAGGTGCTGCAGCTGTGCAATTCGGCGTACTTCTCCAATGGCCGCTCGGTCACGGACCTGCGCGCCGCCGTGACGCGGCTCGGCCTGGGCACGTTGCGCGACCTGGTGCTGGCCAGCGAGGTGTTCTCGATGAAGACCACCTCCAGTGTCGACCGTGCCGCGCTGCAAAACCGTGCGCTGCTGGCCTCGCGCCTGGCGGCGAAGATCCTGCCGCGCACCAGTTCCGAACTCGGCGCCACTGCGGCGCTGCTGGCCGACATCGGCCTGCTGCTGCCGGGCGTGCGCGACGAGCGCGATACGCCGGCGAGCGAGGACGACGACCGTCCCGGCCACACCGAGGCGGGCGCCTACCTGCTCGGCCTGTGGGGACTGCCGATGCCGATCGTCGAGGCGGTCGCCTTCCATCGCCAGCCGCAGCGTTCCAGTCTGCGCAGCTTCTGGGTGCCCGGTGCCGTGCACGTGGCCGGCGCACTGGCCAGCAACGAGCCGGTCGACGAGGGCTACCTGAAGTCGCTGGGCGTGCTGGACCAGCTGCCCAACTGGCGCCAGATGGCCGAAACCCTGGTCGAGCGCGCCGAGGAACAGGCGGCCTGATCGCCCGACGGGCAGGGGTTCGCTAGCCGATACACGGCGCCCCTGCCAGTCTCGCCTTGTGCGACGGATGGGTGTACAAATGTACACCCATGAATCCCGTCGACCTGCCTCCCCAACGTGCCGCCGTCCTGGCCTTCCTGCGCCGGGAGTTGGCGGCCGGACGCGCGCCCAGCCTGGCGGACATCGCCGGGGCCTTCGGCTTCGCCTCCCGCAATGCTGCGCAGAAGCACGTACAGGCGCTGGTCGCCGATGGCCTGCTGGAACAGGCTCCCGGCCAGAAGCGCGGCCTGCGCCTGCCGGGCGGCATGGCCGACCTGCTGCCGTTGCCCGTGCTGGGCCGGGTGGCCGCCGGCCAGCCGATCGGCGCCGACATCGGCCTGGACGAGCAGGTGTGGCTGGACCGCCGGCTGTTCTCGCCGCAGCCCGATTACCTGCTGAAGGTGCAGGGCGATTCGATGATCGACGACGGCATCGTCGACGGCGACCTGGTCGGTGTGCACCGCACGCCGGAGGCGCGCGACGGCCAGACCGTCGTGGCCCGCATCGACGGCGAGCTGACCATCAAGCGCCTGCAGCGCGAGCGCCGGCGTATCCGCCTGTTGCCGCGCAATCCCGCGCACGCGCCGATCGAAGTGCAGCCGGGGCAGGACTTCGCCATCGAAGGCGTGTACTGCGGCCTGGTGCGCCGCGGTTGAGATGGGCGCCGTCGTCGCCCTCGACACGCTGTTGGCCGCGCGCACGTTGTGGCACGCGGGACGCAGTGCGGCGATCGCCGCCGATGGCGAACCCACCGGCCATGCGGCGCTCGACGCGCTGCTGCCGCAAGGCGGCTGGCCACGCCGCGCCCTGACCGAACTGCTGCTGCCCGCCGACGGCGTGGGCGAACTGGCCTTGCTGTTGCCCACGCTGGCGCGGATGACCCAGGCGGGCAGTGCGGTAGCGGTGATCGCGCCGCCCTACGTGCCGTATGCGCCGGCCTGGCAGGCCGCGGGCGTGGACCTGGCGATGCTGGAGATCGTCGAAGCCGCGCCACGCGATGCGTTGTGGGCGTTCGAACAATGCCTGCGCAGCGGTGCCTGCGCCGCCGTGCTGGGCTGGCCCACGCACGCCGACGGGCCTGCGCTGCGCCGGTTGCAGGTGGCGGCCGACAGCGGCGAATGCCTGGGCTTCGCGCTGCGCGACCGTCGCCACACGGCCAATCCCTCGGCCGCAGCGCTGCGCGTGGAAGCCACGCGCGATGCGCAGGGCGGTACGCAGTGGCAGGTGCGCAAATGCCGGGGTGGGCCGGCGCCTGCGCACTCGTTCGCGCTGGTCGCGCATTGAGGCCCGCGCATGCTCTGGGCCTGTGTACTGCTGCCGCAGCTGGCGCTGGACGCCGTCCTCCGGCGTTTGCCTGACCCCGACGCGCCGCTGGCGCTGGTCGGCGGTGCCGTGCAACTGCGTACCCTGCAGGCGGTGAATGCCGCCGCCGCGCAGGCGGGCCTGCGGGCCGGCATGCGGTTGACCGCCGCGCACGCGCTGCTGCCGGAGTTCGCGATGGTCGAGCACGATCCCTCGGCGGAAGCGCGCTGGCAGCGGTTCCTCGCCGCCTGGGCGTATCGCCATAGCTCGCTGGTCAGCGCGCAGTGGCCGGGCTGCCTGGTGCTGGAGGTGCGCGCCAGCTTCCGCCTGCTGGGGCCCTGGCCGCGCATCGAGGCGCGGTTGCGCGAGGAACTCGGACTGCTGGGTTTCCAGCATCGTCTCGCGCTGGCACCCACGCCGCGCGCGGCGCATGTGTTCGCCGGCCTGCGCGACGGATTGGCGGTGATGCAGCCGGCGGCGATGGCGGAGATGCTGGACCGCGTGCCGGTGCGCCGCGCGCGCCTGCCGGACGATGCCGGCGAACGCCTGCATCGCATGGGCATCCGCGACCTGCGCACGCTGCGCGACCTGCCACGCGACAGCGTGCGCCGTCGTTTCGGCTTGCCGGTGCTCGACCACCTGGATCGCCTGTACGGCCAGGCCGACGACGCGCTGGCGTACTACGCACCGCCGGACCACTTCGATGCGCGGATCGAACTCGGCTACGAAGTCGAGAGCCACATGGCGCTGCTGTTTCCGCTCCGGCGCCTGATCGGCGACCTGTGCACCTACCTGTCCATCCGCGACGGCGGCGTGCAGCGCTTCGTGCTGCGGCTGGAGCACGAGGAAGGCCACACCGATGTCGAGGTGGGCCTGCTGGCCGCCGAGCGCGAGCCGGCGATGCTGTTCGAACTCACCCGCAACCGCCTGGAGCGCGTGCAGATCGCGCAGCCGGTGGTCGGCGTGCGCCTGCTGGCACGCGAGCTGCCCCCGTTCGTGCCGGCCGCGCGCGATCTGTTCGATACGCGACCGCAGCAGCAACTGCCGTGGCCGCAGTTGCGCGAACGCCTGCGCGCGCGCCTGGGCGACGACGCGGTGCACCGCGTGGCACCGGCCGGCGATCCACGCCCGGAACGCGCGTGGCGACGCGTACAGGGCGATGGCGGGCGCATCGAACAGGCACCTTTGCGCCCGCCGCGCCCGACCTGGTTGTTGCCGCAACCGGTGCCGCTGCGCGATCCGCACCCGCGTATCGTCTCCGGCCCGGAGCGGCTGGAGAGCGGCTGGTGGGACGGCGAGGATGCGCGTCGCGATTACTACGTGCTGGAGACGTCGCAGGGCCAGCGCGCCTGGGCGTTCGCGCCGCCGGGTGAGCAGGGCGGTTGGATGCTGCACGGGTGGTTCGCGTGAGCCGCGACGAAGAGCGCGGCGATTACCCGGGTGCGCATGTCCCGCGCGCCTGGGAGACCGCGCATCGGCTGCGGGCGCATGCGGCGGCCAATGACGATGCGCCCGCCGCCGACGGCCTGCCGGCTTATGCCGAACTGCACTGCCTGTCGGATTTCTCTTTCCTGCGTGGCGCCTCCAGTGCGGAGGACCTGTTCGTCCGCGCCAAGCATTGCGGTTACGACGCGCTGGCGATCACCGACGAGTGCTCGTTGGCCGGCATCGTGCGCGGACTGGAAGCGTCGCGCGCCACCGGGCTGAAGCTGATCGTCGGCAGCGAGTTCACGTTGAAGTGCGGCCTGAAGTGCGTGTTGCTGGTGGAAACCCTCGCCGGATACGTGCGCCTGTGCGAAGTGATCACCACCGCGCGCCGCGCGAGCCCCAAGGGCAGCTATGCATTGACGCGGCAGGACGTGGAGCGGGTACTGGGCGACGGCGATCCGGAAACGGGCGGATTGTTCGCGCTGTGGCTGCCCGCCCGCATGCCGGACGAAGCGCAAGGGCGATGGCTGCAGCAGGTGTTCGGCGCGAGTGCGCACCTGGCGGTGGAGCTGCATCGGGAGCAGGACGATGCCGCCCGCCTGCAGCAGTTGCTCGACCTGTCGGCACGGCTGGCGATGCCGGCCGTGGTCGCTGGCGACGTACACATGGACGTGCGCCGGCAACGGGCACTGCAGGACACGATGACGGCGATCCGCCATGCGGTACCGCTGGCCGAATGCGGTGGGCACCTGTTCCGCAACGGCGAACGCCATCTGCGCACGCGCCGGGCGTTGGGCAACATCCATCCGCATGCGTTGCTGGAAGGGGCGGCCGCGTTGGCGCGGCGTTGCACGTTCTCGATGGACGAAGTGCGCTATCGCTACCCGGCCGAACTGGTGCCGGACGGTCACACGCCGGCCAGCTGGTTGCGCGCGTTGACCGAGCGGGGCATGCGGGACCGCTGGAAGGACGGCGTGCCACCCGCCATCGTCGCGCAGATCGACGAGGAGCTCGCGCTCATTGCCCGGTTGAAGTACGAAGCCTTCTTCCTGACGGTCGAGGACATCGTCCGCTTCGCCAGGTCGAAGGACATCCTGTGCCAGGGGCGCGGCTCCTCGGCCAATTCGGCGGTCTGTTTCGCGCTGGGCATCACCGTGGTGAATCCGGCCGAAAGCCGACTGCTGATGGCGCGCTTCCTGTCCGAGGAGCGCGGCGAACCACCGGACATCGATGTCGATTTCGAGCACGCGCGGCGCGAAGAAGTGCTGCAGTACGTCTACGGAAAGTATGGTCGCCGCCGTGCGGCGCTGGCCGCCACCGTCATCCGCTATCGCGGCAAGAGCGCGGTGCGCGACGTGGCCAAGGCCTTCGGCCTGCCACCGGACCAGATCGCGTTGCTGGCCGAATGCTTCGGCTGGGGCAATGGCGAGGCGCCGATGGAGCAGCGCCTGCGGGAAGCCGGGTTCGATCCGGAGAATCCATTGATCCACCGCGTGCTGGCGGTGACGACGCAGCTGCGCGGGCATCCGCGCCATCTCTCCCAGCATGTCGGTGGCTTCGTCATCAACGACGGACCGCTGTCCGAGGTCGTGCCGGTGGAGAACGCGGCGATGGACGACCGCACCATCATCCAGTGGGACAAGGACGACCTGGAAACGATGAAGTTGCTGAAGGTCGATTGCCTGGCCCTCGGCATGCTGACCTGCATCCAGAAGGCCGTGGAGCTGGTGACCAAGCATCGCGGTTACACGATCGACCTGGCGCACCAGCCGCCCGCAGGCGACGAGCCTACCTACGCCATGATCCAGGCCGCCGACACCGTCGGCGTGTTCCAGATCGAGTCGCGCGCGCAGATGAGCATGCTGCCGCGGTTGAAGCCGAAGAATTTCTACGACCTGGTGATCGAAGTGGCCATCGTGCGGCCCGGCCCCATCCAGGGCGGCATGGTGCATCCGTACCTGCGGCGCCGGCAGGGCAAGGACCCGGTGACGTATCCCTCGGATGGCATCGAAGCCATCCTCGGCAACACGCTGGGCATCCCGTTGTTCCAGGAGCAGGTGATGGAGCTGGTGATCCATGCAGGCTACACGCCGTCGGAAGCCGATGGCCTGCGCCGTTCGATGGCGGCGTGGGGCAGGGGCGGCGACATGGCGCCGCACCGCGACAAGATCCGCCGGCTGATGAAAGAGAAGAACTATTCATCCGACTTCATCGACCAGATCTTCGAGCAGATCAAGGGTTTCGGTTCCTATGGTTTCCCGCAGAGCCACGCGGCCTCGTTCGCCAAGCTGGTCTACATCAGTTGCTGGCTGAAGCGACACGAACCGGCGGCCTTCGTCTGTGCACTGCTCAATGCGCAGCCGATGGGGTTCTATTCGGCCAGCCAGATCGTGCAGGACGCACGTCGAGGGCAGGGCGGACGGGTCGGCATCGAGGTACGGCCGGTCGATGTGACCTGCAGTGCGTGGGACAACACGCTGGAAGGCGGGCATGCGCGCGTCGGGTTGGATGATGGCGGGCAGGCGTCGCTGCGGTTGGGCATGCGCCAGGTCAATGGCCTGTCCGAGGCGACGGCGGACGCGATCGTCGCTGCGCGCACGCAGCGGCCGTTCGCGGACGTGCGCGACCTCTGCCTGCGCGCCAACCTCGATGAGAAGGCCCGGCATGCGCTGGCCGAAGCGGGCGCCCTGCAGGCCCTGACCGGCCATCGCCACGCGGCACGGTGGGCGGTGGCCGGCGTCGAGCGCCAGCGCCCGCTGTTGCCGGGAAGTCCCGACGAGGACGACATCGTGCTGCCCGCGCCGAGCCAGGTCGAAGACGTGCTGTCGGATTACCGCGTCACCGGACTGACGCTGGGCGTGCATCCGCTGGCGCTGCTGCGAGAGCGGCTGCGCCAGCAGCGCGTGGTCGATTCGCGCCAGTTGCAGGACCTGCCGCACGGGCGCGGTGTGCACGTGGCCGGCATCGTCACCCAGCGCCAGCGACCGGGGACGGCCAGCGGCGTCATCTTCGTCACCCTGGAAGACGAGCATGGCGTGGTCAATGTGGTGGTCTGGGCCCGCATCGCCGAACGCCGGCGCAAGGCCTTGTTGGGCGCGCGCCTGCTGGGCGTGCGCGGGCGCTGGGAGCACGTCGATGGCGTGCGCCACTTGATCGCCCAGGACCTGCACGACTTCAGCCACCTGCTCGGCGAGCTGCATACCAGCTCGCGCGATTTCCACTGAGGACGACGATGCACGCGCTTTCCCTGCGGCCCGATGACTTGTTCGCCCCCGCGATGGTGCAACTGGTGGACGATGCCGAAGGCGGGATCCGCTACTGGCCGGACGCCATCGACGCCGCGACCGCACGACACTGGTTCGACCAGTTGCAGGCGGGCGCGGCCTGGACGCACCTGCAGCGCCCGATGTACGACCGCATCGTCGACGTGCCGCGGCTGCTGGCGAACTACGCCGTGGATGCGTTACCGGCCGGCCTGCCATTGGCGCCTCTGCTGGCATGCGTGCAGGCAAGGGCGCCTGCGCCGTATTCGCGCATCGGCATGAACCTCTACCGCGACGGCCAGGACAGTGTCGCCATGCATGGCGACAAGCTGCATACCGTGGCGGCGGGCCATCCGATCACCCTGGTGTCGCTGGGGGCGCCGCGGCGGATGCTGATCCGTGCCTGCGAAGGCCGTCGCGAGACGGTGGCGGTGGATCTGGCGCCGGGCAGCGTGCTGTCGATGAGCCATGCCTCGCAGAGCACCCACGAGCACGGCATTCCGAAGACCCGGCGCACGCAGGGGCCGCGGATCAGCGTGGTGTTCCGGGTGCGGCCCGCCGCCTGACAAAAGAACGCCGCGAGGGATCGCGGCGGGAGGGCAAGGACTGCTTGAAAAAGGGTGTGCGCCGTCGTCAGCCCATCAGCTTGAACAACGACAGCGACTGCATCTGCATGAAGACCGTCTGTGCGGCCTGCAGCGCGGTGTTCTCCATCTGGTAGCGGCCGATGGCCTCGGCCCAGTCCAGGTCGCGCAGGGTCGACAACGTTCCCTGCAGGGTGACGTTGTTGGCTTCGCGCAACGCCGCGGCATCGTCGATAGCCGACAGCTGTGCGCCGCCGCTGGCGCGCGCGTCGATCATCTTGCTCTGCGCGGTGGCGACGTCGCGCATCGCGGCCTGCAGGTTGTTCTGCATGGCGGCGCGCTGCGCGTCGGTGGTGGGGTTGGTGTCCAGCGTGGTGATCAACCCCTGCACGGTGGCGAAGATATCGCGCGAGCCGGCTGGGCCGAGGGTGAAGCTGTCGCCGTTGGCCGGTTGCCCCTCGATCCGCATCTGCACACCCGCAAAGGCGATGCTTTCACCCTTGGCGTAGGTGCCGCTGGTGACCACCGCGCCACCGGCATCGACCACCTGGTAGGTGTCGCCCGCGCCGAAGCTGAGCGTGTACGTGCCGCCGGTCCATGCCGTGGAGTCAGTGACGCTGAAGCCCATCAGCAGACCAGTGCCGGTGTTCCCCGTGGCGGCCTGGCCGTCGATGCGGCCATCGCCCGTGCGCAGCCGCAGGAAGACTTCGCTGCCCGGCAACGTGTCGGCGACGAACATGTCCGGCGCGACTTCCACCTGGCGCTGGGTCTGGTCGCCGCTGTAGATCACGCCGCCGCCGGAAATCGCGAACGGCGCGCTGCCGTCGCTGGTGCCGCCGAACAGATAGCGTCCGGCGCCATCGGTGCTGTTGGCCAGGTCCAGCAGGCCGGCGTAGATCGCCTTCAGCTCCGTGCTGATCGCTTTGCGGCTGTCTTCGCCCATCGCGGCGTTGTTGGCCTGGATGACGAGTTCGTTGACGCGCGCCATCGCATCGCCCACCTGGGTCAGCGCGTTTTCCTGCAAGCCGAGGCGGTTCTGCACGGCATTGGCGTTCATGCCGAAGCGTTCGAGTTCGGCGACGGCGCGATCCAGGCCGACGGCCGTGCCGGCGGCCACGGGATCGTCCTTCGCGGTAACCAGGCGCTGGCCGCTGGCCAACTGCTGCTGGGTGTGCGCCAGCTTCGCCTGCTTGGCCAGCATCGTCGTGATCGACTGCTGGTACATCATGCCGGTGGAGATGCGGTAGTTCATCGGCGGGTCGCGGCCAGGAGGGATTGGAAGAGCGTGTCGGCGGTGGCGATGATCTGCGACGCCGCCTGGTAGGCCTGTTGCAAGCGCATCAGGTCGGCGGCTTCTTCGTCCAGGTTGACGCCGGAAATCGCATCGCGCGCGGCCTGTGCCTGGTCGTGGATGACCTGCTGCGCCTGCGCGGAATAGTCCGCCTGACGGGCCGCCGAACCGACCTGCGTGGTCAGCCCGCCGATCGCGCCGTTGAGGGTCAGCGTGCCGCCGTTGAGCACGCGTGCGTCATCCAGGTTGGACAGCAGCTTGGCGTTGCCGTTGTCGCTGGAGTTGGCGCCGGTCGGACTCACGCGGAAGGTGTCGCCGGCGGCGGGCGCGCCGTCCAGTACCACGCTCCAGCCGTTGTAGGCGACGGTCTGGCCCGGCGTGTAGGCGAACGGGCCGGTGCCGTTGATGGTGTACTGGGTGGCGTCGATGAATTCGATGTTGACCGGGGCCAGCAGACCCGCGTTCGCGGCATCGGTGACCTTCAGGCCGCTGAGCTTGCCGGTGCCGGTATTGGCCAGGTCAGTGGTCGCCTTCACCGGCGTCGCGGCGGCGATGCGACTCGGATCGGTGATCGCCACGCTCAGGTTGCCGGCCGCGCCGGCGGTGGGCTGCAGCAGGAAGCGGTCGTTGGTCGCCGGCGTACCGGAGGCGAGCACGACTTCGATGCCGTTGACCACCAGCGGATCGGCAGCGGTGCCGGTGCCGGTCATCGGAATGCTGGCACCGGTATCCGGATGCGTCGCCACCCAGCCTGTGCCGTCGAAGCGCAGCAACACGTTCTGTGCATTGAGGCCGGCCACGTTGCCGACCGACGTGGTCAGGTTGGCGTTGCCGGTGTTGTTGGCGTTGGAGGAAAGACGCGGGGCGGGCAGGGAGAAGAAGTCCGCGCCCATCTGGCCGTACTGGTCCATGCCTGCGCGGTGGCCTTCGTTGAAGGTCTGCGCGAGCGAGGTGGCGATGCGGCCGAGTTCGGCCATCGCCGGGTCCAGCACCGTGGTGCGGAACTCGACCAGGCCACCGATCTGGCCGCCCAGCGCACGCTTGTCGAGGGTCACGCGCTGGCCATTGGTTTCCAGCGCGACCTGCAGGCGTTCCGGCCGATACGGATCGGCCACGGTGACCAGCGTGCTGGCCGAGGTGCCGACCACCAGCGGTTGCCCGCCGGCGCTGAACACGTTCACCAGCCCGCCGTCCTGCGTGATCGCGTTGCCGCCGGTGAAGGCGACCAGTTCGCTGATCAGCTGGTCGCGGCGATCCAGCAGATCGCCCGACGGACTGCTGCTGCCGCCGATCTGGCCATTGAGCTGGGCGATTTCCTTGGCCAGCCGGTTCACTTCGCCGGTGGCGGCGGTGAGGCCGGCGTTGACCTCGGTATCCAGGCCGTCGAGGTGCTGGTCGATCTGGCGGAAGCGGGTGACCAGCGCGTTCGCCTGGGCGAGCACGCTTTCGCGGTCGGCCGAGCCGGCCGCATTGGACGACAGCGCATTGACCGAGTCGAAGAAGCTCGACCACGGCGCACTGATGCCGGTGGCCTTCTCGGAGAACAGCTGGTCCAGCCGCGTCGACATCACCGACAGCTGCTGCAGGCGAGAGAGTTCGCCGCCGCTGTCGAGCAGGCGCGAGGTGGCCAGCGAATCGGCCATCCGGCGCACATCGACGATCTGCACGCCGTTGCCCTGGTAGCCGTAGCCGAAGTACGTGCCATCACGCGCTTCGAATTCGGTGCGCTGGCGCGAGTAACCCGGCGTGTTGATGTTGGCGACGTTGTGGCCGACGGTCGACAGCGCCCGCTGGAACGCGATCAGGGCGCTGCTGCCGGTGGCGAGAAGGTTCGACATGCGTTATCCCCTGGTCAGCGCCGCAGCGCGTTGCCGATCGCGTTGCCCACGGCGTTGCCGACCGGTCCGGCCACCGTGGTGCCGATCGTCGACAGCACCTTGCCCAAGGTGGGGCCGTTCGCGATGGAGGCGATCTTGTTGGCGTAGGTCGGGTCGGTGGCATAGCCGGCGCGCTGCAGGCCGCGTGCGAAGCCCACGATGTCCTTGCCGGCGGACAGCGCCTGCTGGTAACGCGGGTTGTTCTTCAGCATCCGCACGTAGTCGGCGAAGCTCTCGGCGGGCGAGGCATACGCGCGGAAGTCCGCGGTTTCGGTGTGCTTCACGCCATTCGTGTATTCGTGGGTGGCGGTGCGGGCGCGCTCGCCCTTCCAGCCGGTGGCCTTGATGCCGAACAGGTTGTGCGCGCTGTCGCCGTCGCCGGTCTTGATCTGGCGCTTGCCCCAACCGGTTTCCAGCGCGGCCTGCGCGACCAGTGCGCGCGGGTCCACGCCGAGTTCCTTGGCGGCCTTCTGTGCATGCCCCCAGATTTCGGCGACGAAGCGTTCCGGCGTGTTGCGGGCGTATTGGGACGGGTCGGCCGAAGCGACCTGTTCGACCTCGTCGCAGGCCGCATCGGGACGCACGGTGATGGTGTCGAACGTGATCGTCTCCGGCATCGCCGAAGCGCCCTGCGTGTCGCGGCCGCCGATGCCGCGGCCCGCGATGGCATCGAGCATTGAATCGGCGTCGGTGCCCGGCAGCAGGCGCTTGTAGGCCGACAGCGCCGTCGTGGCGGGCACGGCGGGCGTGGCCGCATCGGTGGCGCCCAACTGGCGCGCGATCATCGGGGCGAGCCCCAGGCCACGCCCCTGCGACATCGCGGTGGCGATTTGCTGGTCGTACATGTCGCGGAAGACCTGGTTCTCGCCCGGGAACAGCGAATCGCCGAAGCCCGCTTCGCGCATGCACTTGATCATCATCTGCGCGAACTGGCCCTCGAGCTTGCGCGCGACCTCGTGGATGCGCGCGTTGTCGGCCTTCGCGCTGGCGTCGGCCAGCGGCAGAGAGGGGGTGAGGGCGCTGAGCGGGGCACTGGCCATGTCAGATCACCTCGAGCTCCGCGCGCAAGGCGCCGGCCTGCTTCAGGGCTTCCAGGATCGCGATCAGGTCGCCGGGCGCGGCACCGACTTCGTTCACTGCGCGGACGATTTCGTCCAGCGAGGTGCCGCCCTCGAACTTGAACATCCGGTTGCCTTCCTGGCTGACCGACACGCTGGATTGCGGGGTCACCACGGTGGTGCCGCCGCGGGAGAATTCGTTCGGCTGGCTGACGTTCGCCGATTCGGTGATCGTCACCGTCAGCGAGCCGTGCGTGACCGCCGCCGGCATCACCTTCACCTGCGCGCCGATCACCACGGTGCCGGTGCGCGCGTTGACGATGACCTTGGCCGGCGCGCTGCCGGGAGTGAGTTCCAGGTTTTCGATCTGGGCGAGGAAATTCACCCGGCGCGAAATATCGGCGGGTGCGCGCACCGCGACCGTGACCGCATCCAGCGCGTAGGCATTGCCGGCGCCGAAGTTCTGTTCCAGCGCCGCGACCATGCGCGACACCGTGGTGAAGTCGGCGCGATGCAGGTTCAGCGTGATGGTGCCTTCGCCGCTGTCCAGCGCATTGGGAATGGCGCGCTCGACGGTGGCGCCGTTCGGGATCCGGCCCACGCTGGGCACGTTGACCGACACGCGCGAGCCGTCCTTGCCTTGCGCGCCGAAGCCGCCGACCACCAGGTTGCCCTGGGCGATCGCGTAGACCTCGCCGTCGGCACCGCGCAGCGGCGCCATCAGCAGGCTGCCGCCGCGCAGCGACGTGGCGTTGCCGATCGAGGACACGGTGATGTCGATCGGCTGGCCCGGCTTGGCGAAGGCGGGCAGGTCGGCGTGGATGGCGACCGCCGCGACGTTCTTCAGCTGCGGATTGACGTTGGCCGGGACGTTGACGCCAAGCTCGCCGAGCATGTTCTTCAGGCTCTGCACGGTGAAGGGCGCCTGGCTGGTGCGGTCGCCGGTGCCGTCGAGGCCGACCACCAGGCCGTAGCCGACCAGCGGATTGCTGCGCACGCCGCCGACCTGGGCGAGATCCTTGATGCGCTCGGCGCGTGCGGCCGGCGCCAGGCAGATCAGCACCAGGCCGACCCAGGCCAGCAGGCCCAGCAGCGTGTAGGTGTCGATGCGGCGCGGCTTCTTCGCGGGTGCCGGTGCAGCGCGGTTGGCTTCGTTGGCGTCCATCACGATGCTCAGTTCGGGAAGATCGGAGAGTTGAAGAAGCGGCCCAGCCAGCCCATCGAGTTGGACTGCGCGATCGCGCCGCGGCCGCCGTAGGCGATGCGCGCATCGGCGACCTTGCCGGAGGAGATGCTGTTGTCCGGGTTGATGTCGGCCGGACGGACGATGCCCTGGATCTGCACCATCTCGTCGCCCTGGTTCAGGCGCATGTTCTTCTGGCCCTGCACGACGAGGTTGCCGTTGGGTAGGCGCTGGATCACGGTGACCGTCACGCTGCCCTGCAGCTTGTTGCTTTGCGCGCTGTTGCCGGCGCCGCTGAAGCCGCGGTCGCCATTGATCGAGGCGCTGAGCAGGTCACGACCGTTGAGCGTGAGCGGGGCGCCGGCGATGTTCGGCGCGGCCAGGCTGACTTCGCTCTGCTTGTCCACCGAGGTGGTGGCCGAGGTCTGCGCGGTGGTGTTCTCCACCAGGTTGATCGTCAGCAGGTCGCCCACGTCGCGCGCGCGGCGGTCGGCGTACAGATTGAGGCCCGGGCCCGCGCGGTAGATCGAACCCGCGGTGGCCGGCGCCTGCGCCGCGACCACCGGCTGGATGGGCTGCATCGGTGCGTAGGGACGCACGTCGCCGTAGTAGCGCGCGCAACCGGGCAACAGGACCAGCGCGCAGGCGAGGGTGGTGGCGGACGTGGAGCGCTTCATGGCGAGCCTCGAGGAAGAGTGCGTCAGGCGGATCAGACGTTGTTGTTGAGGTAACCGAGCATGGAGTCGGTGGTGGAGATGGCCTTGGCGTTCATTTCGTAGGCGCGCTGGGTTTCGATCATGCTCACCAGCTCTTCCACGACGTTGACGTTGGAGCCTTCCAGCGAGCCCTGCACGACGCTGCCGAGGCCGTTGAGGCCGGGCGTGCCGTTCTGCGCGGGGCCGGAGGCGGTGGTCTCGACGTAGAGGTTCTCGCCCTTGGCCTGCAGGCCCGAGGGGTTCACGAAATCGGTGAGCGTCAGCGAGCCGATCTCCAGCGCCTGCGCCTGGCCGGCCATGGTCACGCTGATGGTGCCGTCGGCGCCGATGGTCATCGACTGCGCGCCTTCGGGCACCTGGATGCCGGGCTGCACGGGGTAGCCGCTGTTGGTGACCAGTTCGCCCTGGGCGTTGATCTGGAACGAGCCGTCGCGCGTGTAGGCCGGCGAGCCGTCGGGCAGCAGGACTTCGAAGAAGCCGCGGCCGTTGACCATGACGTCCAGCGAGCGGCCGGTCTGTTGCGGGTTGCCCTGCTGGAAGTCCTTGGAGGTCGACACGACGCGCACGCCGGTGCCGAGCTGCAGGCCGGACGGCAGTTGGGTCTGGGAGGAGGTGGAGCCACCGGGCTGGCGGACCTGTTGGTACAGAAGGTCTTCGAAGCTGGCGCGGTCGCGCTTGAAGCCGGTGGTGTTGGTGTTCGCCAGGTTATTGGAGACCACGGACATGCGCGTCTGTTGCGCGTCCAGTCCGGTCTTGGCGACCCAGAGGGCTTGGTTCATGGCGTGGTTCCTCGCGGGTGAAGGGGTGGAACCGCGCGATACGGTTCCTCGCCCCCTCTCAGGCAAGTCCTGTGCCGAAACGGGTGTCGTGGTTCTGGCGCTTGGGTTTGGGCCGAAATGGGACCTTGGTCATGGCCCCTTGGCCGGTACCGGCATTTTTCCGGCGGCAGGGCCGGTGGCGTGATTGGTCTTTCGGCATGGTGCCGCTGGCCGCGGAGGCCTTACTTTTCTTTGCTTGTGCAAAGAAAAGTAAGCAAAAGAAACACACCCCGGCGGTCCGCCCGCCGCTGAGCGGCGGGTGCGCAGTCCCGACGGGAATTTTCGGACGGGGCATCCTGCCCCGGCCTAGAACGGCGCACGTGCTGTGCGCCGCCCTGCGGGTTTTACCCGCCGTGACTGCCGGACCTCAGGGGCCCCAGGAGTTGCACTCGATGGATCGGCGCGCGCTTTTGTTGTTGATGTTGCCTTCGGGTCCCCATGAGGCACGGCGAGTGGGCCGGGTAAAACCCGCAGGGCGCCGCCCTGGATGGGCGGCGTTTTCGTATGGCACATGGATGTGCCTTACGAAAATTCCCGGTCCGCTCGCGGACGCGGAGCGAAGCGGAGGGCGTGCCGCCTGGGGTGTGCTTTCTTTGCCTACTTTCTTTGCACAAGCAAAGAAAGTAGGGCCCCGCGGCGAGCGCGCAAGAATTACGTGTTGGAAAGCCGACGAATAAACCTTGGTGGCTTCGGTTGAAGCGATCAACCACCCAACCGCAGCAGCTGGTTCGACGACTGCGCCATCTCGTCGCCCGTGCGGATCACCTTCACCTGCATCTCGAACTGACGCTGCAACTGGATCATCTGCACCAGCGCACCGGCCGCATCCACGTTGCTGCCTTCCAGCACGCCCATCGTCAGACTGTTGCCGGTGGCGACCGGCAGCGCCGGGGCCTGCGGATCGGACGGACGCATCAGGCCGTCTCCGCCGCGCGCCAACTGCGACTGCGCGGCTTCCACGATCCGCATGCGGCCGACGATCGCCATCGTCTGCGGGCCTTCGCCCTGCGGGATGATCGAGACCGTGCCGTCGGCGCCGATGTCGATCGACTGCGCTGGCGGCACCGCGATCGGGTTGCCGTTGTCGTCCAGCACCGCGCGGCCGCCGGCGGTGACCAGCTGGCCGTTCGGGGTAACGCTCAGCTCGCCATTGCGCGTGTACGCCGTACCGCCGTCGGCGGCCTGCACGGCCATCCAGCGGTTCGGCTGCAGCGAGATATCCAGCGAACGGCCGGTGACCATCTGCGAACCGGTGCGGCCGTCGAAGCCGGGATCGATCAACACCGCGTCCACGCGCGACGGGAATCCCTCGCCCTGGATCTTGTACGCCTCGGTGCCGGCCAACGCGGCCTTGAACCCCTTGGTGTCCACGTTGGCCAGGTTGTGCGACACGGTGCCCTGCGCCTGCAGCGAGGCGCGTGCACCGGTCATTGCGACATAGAGGGCCTTGTCCATGCGTCAGTCTCCGTCGGCGTGCGCCGCGTCAGCGGATGTTGATCACCGCCTGGGTGATCTGGTCCTGTGTCGAAAGCGCCTGCGAGTTCGCCTGGAAGTTGCGCTGCGCCACGATCATGTTGACCAGCTGCTCGGTCAGGTCGACGGTCGAGGATTCGAGCGCGCCCGACGCCACCTGTCCGAAATCCGACGTGCCCGGCGCACCGATGCGGGGATCGCCCGAGGCGTAGCTGTGCGTCCAGGTGTTGTTGCCCTGCGACACCAGGCCCTGCGGGTTGGAGAAGTTCGCCAGCGCGACCTGGCCCAGTGCGCGGTCTTCGCCATTCGAATAGCGGGCGTAGACCACGCCCGTTTCCGACACGCTGAACTCGTTGAGCTTGCCGGTGGCGTAGCCGTCCTGGTTCTGGATGCGCTTGGAGAACTGCTCGCCGTACTGGGTGGTGCCGCTGATGTCGAGCGTCATGTTCAGCACGCCCGCGCCGGTGCTCGGCGTGAACGGCGCCAGTGCGACCTGGCCGTTGGCCGGCGCGGTCAGCGCGCCGTTGTTGTCGAACTGCACCGGAGTCGCGGCGCCCATCGAGGTGCCGTCCACGTAGACGTGCATGTTCCACTCGTTCGGGTTCGGCGTCTTCACGTAGTAGACGGTCTGCTGGTGGGCCACGCCCAGCGAGTCGTACACGGTGACCGAGGTGGTCTCGTTGTAGCTGGCGCTGTCCGCCGGCGAGAACGGCGTGATCGTCGGCTGTGCGGCGTTACCGGGCAGGGTGACGCCCAGCTCGACGTTGGTGGTCGGCGACGGCGGGCTGTCGGTGGTCAGCAGGCGCAGGTCGGTCATGTTGCCGGTGTCGAAACCCACGCCATCGGCGCGCGGCGGGAACACCTGCAGGCGGTAGCCTTCCGGCGTGGTGACGTAGCCATTGGGGTCGCGCTGGAAGTTGCCGGCGCGGGTGTAGACGTTGGTGCCGTTGTTGCTGACCGTGAAGAAGCCTTCGCGGTCGATCGCCATGTCGAGGTAACGGCCGGTCTGGTTGATGTCGCCCTGCGAGAACTGCTGGGCCACGTTGGTCAGGCGCACGCCGGCGCCGATGCTGTTGCGGGTCAGGCCGTAGCCGGTGGTGGAGAACACCTCGGCGAACTCCGCGCGCGACTCCTTGAAGCCGGTCGTGTTGACGTTGGCGATGTTGTGCGAAGTGACGTTGAGGTCGGCATTGGCCGCCCTCATGCCGGACAGCGAGCTGTTGAATGCCATGGAAGACTCCTTGCGGGGTACGGTGGGAGCGTGGGTGTCAGGTCGCCGACTTGCCGATGCGCAGCACGTAGTCGAGCGGGGCGGTGCCCAGGCCGGGCAGGTTGAGGTAGAGCCCATCGGAGCCGATGGTCACGCTGTCGACGGTGGCGTCGACGTAGGTGTTCAGTGCGGTGGCGGTGCCGTCGGTGGCCGTGTGGGTGGCCTTGATCGAGTACTTGCCTTCGGGGGCGCGCTCGCCATTGGCCTTCACGCCGTCCCAGGAGAACGCGGTCTCGCCCTTGCCGCTGGCTTCGACGTCGATCGTGTCCACCACCACGCCGCTGGCGTCGGTGATTTCGAAGGTCACCTTGCCCGCGCCAGGCGACATCACCAGGCCGCTTGCGTTGCCGGTGGCGGGCAGCGCGACCGAATCCGACGGCACCACGACGGAATGGCCGACCAGAGACGCGCCCTTGAGCACCTGGTCTCCGGTCAGCGCAGCGGTGAAGCCGTTCACGGTGCCGTTGAGGTCGCTGATGCCCTGCACAGTGGAGAACTGCGCCAGCTGGGCGACGAACTCGCTGTTGGACAGTGGCTTCAATGGATCCTGGTTCGCCAGCTGCTGGGTCATCAGCCGCATGAAGTCGGCCTGGCCCAGCGTGTCGGCCTTCTTCGCCGTGGTCGCCGCGCCGGTGGTGCTGGTGTTGATCGCGGCGAAGGGATCGCCGTTGACGGTGGTCATGTGCGTGTTCGCTCAGTCGTCGGGGCGTCAGCGGCCCATGGTCAGGGTGGCCAGGGCGAGTTCCTTGGCGGTGTTCAGCACTTCCACGCCGGCCTGGTAGCCGCGCGAAGCAGAGATCAGGTTGACCATCTGCGCGACCGGATCCACGTCCGGTGCATACACATAGCCATCGGCATCGGCCATCGGATGGCCGGGCTCGTAGCGCTTGATGGGCGGCGCTTCGCTCTGGGTGATTTCCTTCACCTGCACCGACGTCAGCGAGCCGTCCGCGTTGAGCGGGCGGGCCTGGAAGATCGGTTCGAGCGGCTTGTAGACCGCCTCGGGCGAAGACGCGATGGAATCCGCGTTGGAGAGATTGCTGGCGATCGTGTTCAAGCGCACCGACTGCGCCTGCAGCGCGGAGCCGGCGACGTCGAAGATGGGCAGGTTGCTCATGGCGCGTCCCCTTACTGGCCGGTGATGGCGGTGAGCATCGTGCGCACCTTGGATTCGATGAAGCTGAGCGAGGCGCGGTATTCCAGCGCGGCACGGCCGTAGGCGGCGCGCTCGGTGTCGGCATCGACGGTGTTGCCGTCCAGGCTGGGCTGCACACCGGCGCGCTCGAACACGCGCGGGCCGGCATCGAGCAGGGTGAGGTGCTGCTCGTGGGTGGTCTGCAGGGGCGAGGCCTTGGCGGCGGCCTGCTCCAGGGCGGCCTGGAAGTTGAGGTCCTTGGCCTTGAAGTTGGGCGTGTCCGCGTTCGACAGGTTGCTCGCGATCAGCTGCATGCGCTGTTCACGCAGCGGCAACGCCGCGGCATGGACGCCCAGGTAATTGGAGATGGGATTGGACATGGCACCGCTCCGGCAGACCGTTGCCGGGGATGCTGCAAGGCGTGTGCCAGAACACGGTCGACGCCTCACCTGGCGTCTTGATGGCCCCTTGGTAAGGGGGCGATTCGCGCCAGCGGCGCGAAGGGGGGATCGGCAGCGTGCGGCGGGGCCCGGGATTCGCGTAGCGGATCCTGGGGGTCTTATCGCATCGCGATAAGACTATGCCGCCGCCATTTGTGCGGCGGCGACCTGATTCAGGCGGAACAGCACGTGCTCGGCCAGCTCGTGCGGGCTGTACTTCGCCACGAAGGCGTTGGCGCCCACGCGTTCGACCATGGCGTTGTTGAACACGCCCGACAACGAGGTGTGCAGCAGCACATACAGGCCGGACAGGCCCGCGTGGCGCCGGATTTCCGTCGTCAGGGTGTATCCGTCCATGGCCGGCATCTCGATGTCGGAGATGACCATCGCATACCGCTCGGCCGGGTTCTCGCCGGCGGCGTGCACCTGCAAGAGGTGGTCCAACGCCTGGCGGCCGTCGGAGAGCAGGGTGGCGGTGACGCCCAGTTGCTCCAGCACGCTGCGGATCTGCGAGCGCGCCACGCGGGAATCGTCCACCACCAGCACCTGCATCGGTGGGGCATCCGGCGACAGCGCCATCTCGGGGGCGAGGGTGGCGTCCATGCGCGACTGGCAGATGTCGGCCAGCACGCTTTCCACGTCGATGACCTGGATCAGCTCGCCCTGGAAGCGCGTCACGGCGGTCAGGAAGCTGTTTTCCGCGCCCAGCTCCGGCGGCGGATGGATGTCCTCGACCGCGATGTTGACGATGCGCTCCACGCCGCTGACCAGGAAGCCCTGGATGGAGCGGTTGAACTCGGTGACGACCAGGTAGTTCGGTGCGTTCTCGGGACTCGGATCGCGCTCGGGGTGGCGGATGCTCAGGCCGAGGTCCAGCACCGGCACCGAGCGGCCACGGACGTCGGCGACGCCGACGAATTCCGCAGGCAGGCCAGGCAGCTGGAACAGGTCGGGCCGGCGCAGGACTTCCTGCACCTTGAAGACGTTGACGCCAAAAAGCTGACGCCCGCCCAGGCGGAACAGCAGCAGGGCGAGGCGGTTGTGGCCGGCCAGGCGGGTGCGCTGGTCGATGCGGTTGAGCAGGTCCTGGGTCATGTCCAGCATATCGGCCGGGGGGTGGGGGTCTTGAGCGCAGGTGCCATCCGTGCGGCCTGGCATGGTGCCGCTGGCCGCGGGGGCCCTACTTTTCTTTGCTTGTGCAAAGAAAAGTAGGCAAAAGAAACACCCCCCGGCGGTCCGCCCACCGCTGCGCGGCGTGTGCGCAGTCCCGACGGGGATTTTCGGACGGGGCATCCTGCCCCGGCCGAAAACGGCGCACATCCTTGTGCGCCGCCCTGCGGGTTTTACCCGCCGTGACTGCCGGACCTAAAGGGACCCCGAAAGCCGACACGGATAGATTCGGCGTGCAGGCCTTTGACCTGGCTGTTCAGGGTCCCCATGAGGCACGGCGAGTGGGCCGGGTAAAACCCGAAGGGCGCCGCCCCGGATGGGCGGCGTTTTCGTATGGCACATGGATGTGCCTTACGTAGTTCCCGGACCGTTCGCGGACCCGGAGCGAAGCGCAGGGCGTGCCGCCTGGGGTGTGTTTCTTTGCTCCTTTCTTTGCACAAGCAAAGATAAGGAGGCCCCCGCGGCGAGCGGCACCATGCTGGAGTACCCATATCTCTGCTGAGACTCTTAGGGAGACATCCTTCTGGCACACCGCTTGCACGTCTTCCGCCGATGAACCGACGGAGCCCGCCCATGCTGCTGCGCCTCACCACCGCCCTGATCGGCGGACTGACCGCGTGCGCCGTCCTGGCGGCGGATTTCCAGCCGGTCGACAGCATCAAGGCCGCAGCGCTCGGGGCGATGCCCGCGGGTGCCGAGGCCGAGGCCACGCTGGATCCCGCACTCCGCCTGCCGCGCTGTAGCGCGTCGCTGGTCGCGCGCGTGCAGGGCAGCAACAGCGTGGAGGTCAGCTGCCCCGATGGCTGGCGCCTGTTCGTACCGGTACGCGTGCGTCGCAGCCAGACCGTGCTGGTGCTGAGCCGTGGCATCGCGCCGGGCGAAACGATCACCGCCGACGCCTTCATTCCCGAAACCCGCGACGCTTCGCGCATCGTCGGCGCGGCCGTGGCCGATCCCGCTCAAGCCATCGGCCGCGTCGCGCGCCGTACGTTGTCGGCCGGTGCCGTGTTGTCGGCGTCCGACCTGGTGGCGCAGCGCCTGATCCGCCGGGGCGACAACGTCGCGCTGGTATCCCGCCGTGGCGGGGTGGAAGTGCGCGTGGTCGGCAAGGCATTGGGCGACGCCGGCGAGAACGAACGGGTGACCGTGGAAAACCTCTCCTCGCGCCGCGTCGTGCAGGGCGTGGTCGGGCCGGGCGGCGACGTCTGGGTCAGCCGATGAAAAAAAGTTCGAATCGCCCCTCAAGTTGTCCGATAGGGGGCCGATACCGACGCTGGGTGGAAGAACCGGCGACAATCCGGCCTTCTACGGAACTGTGGAATCCGTCACTAAAGTTGGCGTGGCCGCGGCCGATAACCTCGATGAACCCTGTTACAGGTGAACCAACATGAGCCAGAAAATCGAAGGCACTCCCCCCGCCGCCGTACGCAGCACCGGTCCCGTGGGCGGCCGTGTCGCCCCGGCGGGTGCCGACCGTTCGCAGGCGGTGGAAGCCAGCAGCGGCAGCGACAGCCTGCGCCTGACCGGTGAGGCCGCCAGCCTCCAGGCCGTGCAGCGCGAACTGTCGACCGCTCCGGCGATCGACCAGGCCCGCGTGCAGGCCGTGCGTGAAGCGCTGCAGTCCGGTACCTACCAGATCAATGCCGAGGCCATCGCCGACGGCATGCTTGGCCTGGAAGACCAGCTGGGCGGCTGAACCGGATGAGCACTGCGCCCCTCCAGCGACTGTCCGCGGCCCTGGAAGAGGAGCGTCGCGCCATCGTCGAGCACGACGTGGAAGCGCTCGTCCGCTCCACGCAGGAGAAGCTCGATGCACTGCGTGCACTGGAAGCCGCCGCTGCAGGCTTCGGCTTTCCCGCCGAACTGCAGGCGCGCTTGTCCGAGCTCGCCGAACTGAACCATGCCAACGGCATCCTGCTGGCGCGTCGCCGCCGCGAAGTGAACTGGGCCTTGCGCCACCTGGGCCGCAGCGAAAGCACTGGCGCCTACGACGCGCAGGGCCAGACCACGGCGGTTTCCGCGGTCCGTCCGCTGGCTGTCGCCTGAGCACCGTACCTCCGGCATCGCGAACTGCGACGCCGCAACTTGCCGGCTCCCCGGCACCACACGATACTGGCCCCCCATCGCCGCCGCCGATCGCGACCGTGGCCAGCGCACCAACCCCGCAACCTTCCGATGACGCCTTCCCGCACGAGCGGGCGCCGCGCTTTGCCGACCTGATGGCCTTGGGCGAGCTGATGGACGACGGCTACCTGTTGTGCCGCGGCGATGGCCGTCCGATGCATGCGAATGCGTCGGCACGCGCGCTGGTGCCGGAACAAGGCGATGCGCTCGAGGCACTGGTAGCCCTGTTGCCGCCGGAGGCGATCCGTGTCGCCCGCGAAGAGGGGCGCTGGAACGGCGACCTGACCCTGGCCGACGGCCTGGTGCTGCAGGTGCGCGCGTACTGCCACGACACCGGCGATGGCGGCTATTGCCTGATCGTCTTCCACGACGTCAGCGAGGCACATGCGCGCCAGCAGGAACTGCAGCGCCGCCATGCACAGCTGCGGCAGACCCTGGTGCGCCTGGCGGGCGCGCAGGAACAACTGGTGCAGTCCGAAAAGATGGCGTCCATCGGCCAGCTCGCCGCGGGCGTCGCGCACGAGATCAACAACCCGATCGGTTACGTCCATTCCAATCTCGGCTCGCTGCAGGAATACCTGCACAGCCTGTTCTCGCTGATCGAAGTGTACGAGCGCGCGCTGCGCCTGCCGGACCCGAAGGTGATGCTGCCGGAGATCCAGGAGATGCGGGACCGCTACGACATCGACTTCATCACCGGCGACCTGCCGCAGCTGATGTCCGAGTCGCGCGAGGGCATCGAGCGCGTTACCGCGATCGTGCGCAACCTCAAGGACTTCTCCTATTCCGGCCGCGACGACAGCTGGAAATCGACCGACCTGCACGCGGGCCTGGATTCCACGATCAACATCATCTGGAACGAGCTGAAGTACAAGGTCACGCTGGAGAAGCACTACGCCAAGTTGCCGCTGGTGCAGTGCCGTCCCTCGGAGTTGAACCAGGTGTTCATGAACATCCTGCTCAATGCCAGCCACGCCATCGACGAACGTGGCACCATCACCGTCAGCACCGGCGTGGAAGGGGACGAGGTGTGGATCGACGTGCAGGACAGTGGCCACGGCATCCCGGACGAGATCCTGCAGAAGATCTTCGACCCGTTCTTCACCACCAAGCCGGTCGGCAGCGGCACGGGCCTGGGCCTGTCGATTTCCTACGGCATCGTGAAGAAGCACAACGGCCGCATCGAGGCGCGCAACATCCCCGGTGCCGGCGCCTGCTTCCGCATCACCCTGCCGATCCGCCAGCCGACCGCCGACGCGGCGTGACGCCGTAGCCTAGAGGGGGGCGAAGAACGCGAGCTTCTTCGCCCGCGGCAACCGTTTGAGTTGCGCTTCCGCGCGCGACGCCGCGCTGCGGTCGGGATATGCGCGGCTGGCCAGCAGCTGCACCGGTGGATTCGCCCGCGTGTACTTGGCGCCCGTGCCGGCCACGTGCGCGGCGTAGCGCGCATCGAGGCGATTGGTGATGCCCGCGTAGTACGCGCCGTTGCGGCACTCCAGCAGGTACAGGCACCAGGCTGCCGCCTCAGGCATGCGCGCGGTGGTGCGGCTGGTTCTCGTGGGTGGTGAAGGCCTGGCGGATGTGTTCGCGCAGGTCGTCGTCGTTCCACGGCTTGGTCAGGAAGCGGTAGATCTCGCCACGGTTGATCGCCTCGGTGACCGTGGCCAGGTCGGTGTAGCCCGACAGCACCAGACGGACGGTATCCGGGTAGAGCATGCGCACGCGACCGAGGAATTCGGTGCCGCTCATGTCGGACATGCGCTGGTCGGACAGGATCACCTGCACGTCGTTGGTCGCGAGCAGCTCGAAGGCATCGGTGACGTTGCTGGCGGCCAGGATGCGGTAGCCGTCGCGGCGGAACAGGCGCACCAGCGAGCGCAGGATGTTCTCTTCGTCGTCGAGCAGCAGCAGGGTGCGGTCGGGCTTGGTCGCCGCGAAGGCGTCGGCACGCAGGTAGCGGCGGCGCAGCACCGCACCGGCGTCCTCGGCCGTCATCGGTTCACCGAACAGATGGCCCTGGAACATGTCGCACTGGTTGCGGCGCAGGAAGCCCAGCTGCATGTCGGTTTCCACACCGTGCGCGATCACCTTCATGCCGAGCTGGTGGCCCATCGCGATGATGGCGCAGGTGATGGCGACCTCGCGGTTGCCCGAGGGCACGCCCTTCACGAAGTTGCGGTCGATCTTGATCTTGTCCACCGAGAAGCGGACAAGCGAATCCAGGTTGGAATCGCCCATGCCGAAATCGTCCAGGGTCAGGCGCACGCCTTCGCGGTGCAACTGGGCCAGGGTGCGGTGGACCAGGTTCATGTCCTTGGCCAGCGCGTTCTGGCGGACTTCCAGCACGACCATCTGCGCGGGGATGCCGGCTTCCTGCAGGGCTTCCAGCACTTCGGAGACGAAGTTGGGCCGCAACAGTTGCAGGGTGGAGACGTTGACCGCGATCTCGAAGTCATCGAAGCCCCAGTCGCGCCAGACCCGCGCCTGCTTGAAGGCGTTGCGCAGCACCCAGTCGCCGATCTGCACGATGACGCCGAGTTTCTCGGCCACGTGCATGAAACGCTCGGGCACCAGCAGGCCGAGCGCCGGCGAATACCAGCGCAGCAGCGTTTCCATGCCGACCACGCGTCCGTCGTGCGCGTTGATCTGCGGCTGGTAGAACAGGCGCAGTTCGTTGTGCTGGATCGCATTGACGATCTGCCGCGCGATGATGCTGTCGCTGCGCGCGGTGATCGCGGCGCCGCGACGGTACAGGCGCACCAGGTTCATGCCTTCGTGCTTGGCCTGTTCCATGGCGCTCTCGGCGCACTGGAGCAGGCTGGAGGCGTTGTCGGCGTGCTCCGGGCAGAGCGCGACGCCCAGCGTGCCGGTCAGGAACAGCGTGTAGGGCAGCACCGTCATCGGCAGTTCGATCTGCTCGCGCAGGAAGTCGCCGAAGGCCTCCGGCGCCAGCGTGCCCGGCAGCCGCGGCACGGCCACGATGAACTCGTCGCTGCCATGGCGCCAGGCCCGCGCATCCGGGCCGAGCGCGCGCTGCAGGCGGTCGCTGAGGATGGCGAGCGCTTCGTCACCGACCTCGACGCCCATGTTCTCGTTGATCGAACGGAAGTGGTCGATGTCCAGGTACAGCAGCATCAGCGGCGTGCCACCCGCATTCGCCGCATCGATCATCCGCTGCAGGTCGGGTTCGCCGGCGCCGAGGCGCGGCAGGCGGGGCAGGTGGGCGTGCTCGGTGTTCACGCGGGATCGATGGGCGTCGCGGATGTGGGGCCATAGGGTAGGCGAAGTCGCCAGCACGTGCTGCCTTCTGCGTCGAGGCCTCCCCCCACCGCGGCGGCCAGTGCCTGCCACAACGCGATATCGGCCGGTTCGACGGCCGCATCCTGCACGGTCAGCACGAAGCCGTCGCCGTCATCGTCATCGTCCAGGGCGACCTGCATCGCGCCACTCGGGCGCATCAGCGCCTGGCCGATCCGGAAAGCGATGAGTGCGACTCCGGCATCGGGCGCCTGCGGCAACGGATCGAGCCGGAACGACACCGTGCCGGGCTCGAAGGTGCGCTCGATCTCCGCGCGCAGCGCCGCGTCCAGGCCGATGGCGTCCAACTGCGGCGGATGCAGGGTGGCGTGCAGGTCGCGGAGGATCGCCACGGTCTCATCGCTGGCGCGGATGATCTCGTGCAGGTCCTCGGCGCGCGTCGCGGCGTCCTCTTCCGACTGGACGAGATGCGCGCCCATCTTGATCGCCGACAGCGCCTGGCCCACCTGGTTGTGCAGGGCGCGGCCGACGCGCGCACGCTCGGCTTCCTGCAGGCGGAACAACTGGAGCAGCAGCGCGGACGGCGGTGGCGTGGGCATCGGCGGGAACGAGGAGAAGTCGCCGCAGTATGCCAGCCGTGCCGCGCGGGCATGCGAAACCCCGGTCCCGGAACGAAGACGGGGCGACCGCATCGCGATCGCCCCGTAGAGGGTCCAGCCGAATCGTGGCGCGAGGGTCAGAACAGCTCGACCGTGCCCGCGCCCATGTTCTGCTGCGCCACCGGCTTGTGCGGCGGACGCTCCCACTCCGTGCGCTGGTCGCGCAGGCGGTTGCCGATCAGGCGCAGCGCGCTGAGCAGCTCGTTGTCGGTCGCACCGCCGGAGCGATGCAGCAGCTCCTGCAGGGCCAGCGCTTCCTTGTTGATCGCGGTCAGGCGATCCAGGTGGGTCACCGCACTGCCCAGCGACTGGGTGGCGATGTCTTCGAACTGCAGCGAGCGGACCGCATCGGCGACGCTGGCGTCGATGGCGTGGCCGCACATCGAGACTTCGCGCATGCCGTCGCCCAGCGAGGCGTTGATCGCGGCCACCTGGTTCAGCATGCCGGCGGCTTCGGAACGCGCCTCGCGGGAGCGGTCCAGGTCGCGCGAGGCCATGTTGGACACGGTATCGCGCACCTTGGCGATGGATTCCTTCGAGCTGTGGGCCAGCTTGCGGATCTGCTCGTTGAAGGCGGTCGAGCGCTCGGACAGGTTGCGCACTTCGTCGGCGACCACCGCGAAACCGCGGCCCGCTTCACCGGCGCGGGCGGCTTCAATGGCGGCGTTCAGCGCCAGCAGGTTGGTCTGGTCGGCGATCGACTTGACGTCTTCCAGCAACGAGAAGATGCCGTCCAGGTGCTGGGCCATGTCGTCGATGTGGTGCACCGTCGTGCCGCTCTGGCCGGCGACCTGCTCCAGTGCTTCGACCAGCTGCTCCATGCGCTGGCTGGCGTTCTGGGCGAAGCGCGCGACGTCCACGCCGGCGCGGTCGCCGTCGCCGTTGCGGTCGATGATGCGGGAGATCGCCGTGCTCTGTTCCCGCGACTTGCGGTTCATGGCGTCGAAGCTGCCGCCCAGGCTGTTGACGGCTTCGCGGATCAGTTCGCGAGCGCGGTCGATCTCGTGGCGCGAACCCTCGATCTCGTTGTTCACGAAGCGGCGCAGCTCGGTGAGCAACGCGTCCTGCTCGCGGATGACGGTGGCGTGTTCGGGCGACACGACATGGCTGTTGACCGCCGTCAGCCAGGCGAAGATCAGCCAGGCCAACGTCAGCGACGTCAGCAGCGCCCATTGCAGGGCATTGGGCCAGTCGAAGCCGACCGACAACGGGAACAGCAGGGTCAGGATGAGGGGTGCCGCCAGACGAACCAGGATGCGCGAGTACATGGATGCTCTCTGATGAAGCTCACTGTGGAGTATCGGCCGTGCGGAACGGCTCTTTAGGCGGGAAATCCGGCGGTTTTGCGGTGGTGGGCGATCTGTGACGGAGGTAGCCGCTTCGCGGCCACGCTGTCGTGGGAGCGACGTAAGTCGCGATGCATTTCGTTCAGGCATCGCCAGCCGTCATCGCGACTCACGTCGCTCCCACATCAGTCCCGCAGCGGGAGTTCCGTCGTTCAGGCGATCGCCGCCGCCAGGTCCAGCAGGCGCTGGGCGATGCGTTCCAACGGCACGGCTTCTTTCGCGGCACCGAGCCGCATGGCGGCGCCCGGCATGCCCCAGACCACGCTGCTGGCTTCGTCCTGGACCAGGGTCGGCGCACCGGCCTGGCTCATTTCCAGCAGGCCGCGTGCGCCGTCGTCGCCCATGCCGGTGAGGATGGCGCCGACCGCATTCCCCGCCGCGCTCTGCGCAACGGAGCGGAACAGCACGTCGACGGCGGGCTTATGGCGGTTCACCGCCGGACCATCATCGATGCGGCAGCGCCAGCGGGCACCGTCGCGGATGACGCGCATGTGCTGACCGCCCGGCGGCAGGTAGGCGTGGCCTGGCAGGATGGCCTCGCCATCGCTGGCTTCGCGTACGGCCATCGCCGAGTGCCGGTCCAATCGTTCGGCGAAGGCGCGGCTGAAGCCGGCGGGGATGTGCTGGGTCAGCACGATGGCGGGCGCGTCGGCCGGCATCTGCTCCAGCACCACGCGCAGCGCTTCGGTGCCGCCCGCGGACGCGCCGATCGCGATCAGCCGGTCGGTGGTTCGGAAGCGCAGGGCGGGCGGCGCCGGCAGCGTCGCGTCCAGGTCCACGCGCGGTGCGCTGGTACGGGCGAGCGGGCGCACGCGCGCCTTCGACGCGGCCTTGACCTTGGCGATGATCTCCTCGCCATACGCTTGCAGGCCGCTGGCGACATCGAGCTTGGGTTTGGAAACGAAATCCACCGCGCCCAGGGCCAGCGCCTGCAGCGTGGTGTCGGCGCCGCGCTCGGTCAACGAGGAAATCATCACCACCGGCATCGGCCGCAGCCGCATGACGTTCTCGAGGAAGGCCAGGCCGTCCATGCGCGGCATTTCGACGTCCAGCGTCATCACGTCGGGGTTGAGCCGCTTGATCTTGTCGCGGGCGAGCAGCGGATCGGCGGCGGAGCCGACGACCTCGATGCCGGGGTCGCGCGACAGGATTTCGGTGAGGATCTGGCGCACGACCGCCGAGTCATCGACGATCAGGACACGGCAGGGAGAGGTACTACTCATCAGAACAGCTCCACGCCTCCGGTGACGGGGGCCCTGGACAGGCGGGCACGGGCGGCCGACTCGGCGGCCAGCACCTCGGCATCGTGGGCATGCGGCAACCGCTGCACGACCGCGCGCCCGGAATTGGGGAAGTACCAGACCTTGCGCGGATGGATCCCGCGCAGGTCTTCGGCGATGACGGGAATCCGTTCGGCATCGAGGTAGCGGCGGACGAACTCCGCGTTGCGCGTGCCGACGGGATTGCTGGTGAAGCCTTTCAGCACGTTGGCACCGCCGAAGACCTTGGCTTCCAGCCGGTTGCGCGCGGCGCCGCGCTTGAGCAGGTCGTTGATCAGCAGTTCCATCGCATAGCTGCCGTAGCGCGCGGGCGCGCCGTCGCCGACGTTGCCGTCCGGCAGCAGGAAGTGGTTCATGCCGCCCAGCTTCAGCAGCGGGTCGCGGATGCAGGCAGCAACGCACGAACCCAGTACCGTGACCAGGGCGGTGTCGTTGTCGATCACCAGGTACTGGGTCGGCAGCAGCTTGGCGGCTTCGGTCTTGAAGCGGGCGTCGTGATAGCGCATCACGCTGCCTTCGGCGATCGCGGCGGCGGCGGCGCTCATGCGGCCTTCGTCGCGCGCCGGTACAGCGTGCGCCCACACGGCTGGATGATGTCCGCCGCGTGCAGGTAGTTCTCCGAGTGGCCCGTGTACAGCATGCCGTCGTCGGCCAGGTGCGGTACCAGGCGGGTCAGGATCGCGCGCTGGGTCGGTTTGTCGAAATAGATCATCACGTTGCGGCAGAACACCGCGGTGAACGGCCCGGCGACGTCGTAACGCGATGCCAGCAGGTTGAGGGGTTTGAATTCGATCAGCTGGCGCAGCGCGGGATGCACGCGGCAGAACCCTTCGTTGGGCCCGGTGCCACGCTGGAAATAGCGCTTCTTCAGGCCTGCATCGAGGCTGGCGATACGTTCGACGGGATAAACACCGCGTTCGCCGGTCGCCAACACCTGGGTGTCGACGTCGGTGGCGAGGATACGGATCGGCGGGGTCAGCGTGCCGTAGGCCTCGCAGGCCGTGATCGCCATCGAGTACGGTTCTTCGCCGGTCGATGACGCGCATGACCACAACTTGAGCGGACCGTCGTTCGCACGGCGCCGAAGCTCCTCGTGCAGCCGTTCGAAATGGTGCGGTTCGCGGTAGAACGAAGTGAGGTTGGTGGTCAATGCGTTGGTGAACGCCTGCCACTCGTCGCCACCATCGCGTTCGAGCTGGTCCAGGTAGTCCTTGAAACTGCGCAGGCCCAGCGCACGCAAGCGCCGGGACAGGCGGCCGTAGACCATGTCGCGCTTGCCGTCGGCGAGGGCGATGCCGGCGCGCTGGCGGATCAGGTCGACGACGCGTCGGAAATCACGGTCGTCGAACTCGAAGTCGCGCGCCGCCGTCGACGCGTCGCCGTCGCGTAGGGGCGGGGTCGTCGTCCGTCGGGTCGTGGCAGCCGGGGGAGAGGGGCGGGTACTGACGGACATCGGATTCTCGGGACGGTAGGGCTAGGGCCGATCCATGGCCGGTTCCCTGTCGCGGGGACAGGGAACCGGTACTGCTGGCCTGATGCGATGCAAGCGGCGTGCCTCAGAATTCCTGCCAGTCGTCGCCATCGGCCAGGGCCGGCTCCAGCGCCGCCTGGGCGGGACGGACGGCAGGCTTCACCACGGCGAAGGCCGGTTTGCTGGCGGCGGCGGGCTTGCCGGCGACCGGTGCCGCGGCATGGTGCAACTTGAAGACCGACACCGACTCGGACAGCACCAGCGCCTGCTCTTCCATCGAGCGGGCAGCGGCGGAGGCTTCTTCCACCAGCGCGGCGTTCTGCTGGGTGGTCTCGTCCATCTGGGTGATGGTCTGGTTGACCTGCTCGATGCCGGCCGACTGTTCCTGCGAGGCGGCGGAGATCTCGGCCATGATGTCGGTCACGCGCTGCACGCTGGCGACGATCTCGCTCATCGTGGCACCGGCCTGGTTCACGAGCTTGGAACCATCGGCGACCTTGTCGACGGAGGTCTCGATCAGGCCCTTGATCTCCTTGGCGGCATTGGCCGACCGCTGGGCCAGCGTACGCACTTCCGAAGCGACCACGGCGAAGCCGCGACCCTGTTCGCCGGCACGCGCAGCTTCCACCGCGGCGTTCAACGCCAGGATGTTGGTCTGGAAGGCGATGCCATCGATCACCGAAATGATGTCGGAGATCTTCTTCGACGAGTGCTCGATATCGCGCATCGTGGTGACGACCTTGCCGACGACTTCGCCACCCTGCGAGGCGACACCGGCCGCGCCGATGGCCAGCTGGTTGGCCTGGCGGGCCGATTCGGCGTTCTGGCGTACGGTGGAGGTCAGTTCCTCCATCGAAGCGGCGGTCTCTTCCAGGTTGGCAGCCTGCTGCTCGGTACGGCGCGACAGGTCGGAGTTGCCCGATGCAATCTCGCCGGCGGCGGTGTTGATCGAGGTCGAAGCATCCTGGATGCGGCCGACGATGTCGGTCAGCTGGGCCACAGTGGCGTTCGCATCGTCGCGCATCGCGGCGAACACACCGTGGAAGTCGCCTTCCATCCGCGCGGTCAGGTCGCCACGGGCGATGGCCTGCAGCAGTTCGGAGACTTCGCCCAGGTTCTCGTCGGTCGTTTCCATCAGCTGGTTCAGGCCGTCGATCATTTCGCGGAAGTCGTACTGGTACTTGTCCACGTCGCCGCGCTGGGTGAAGTCGCCGGAGGCCGCCGACATGGCCAGGCGCTTGATCTCGGCATTGATCGCCGACAGGTTGGCCTTGGTGGCGTCCATCGTCTCGGTGAGGTTGGCCTTCTCGCCGGGCAGCTTCGGCATGTCCTGGCTCAGGTCGCCGACGGAATAGCGCTGCATGATCTTCAGCGCATCGCCGATGGCTTGCAGGTGCGAGGCCACCAGGGCGTTGGTGTCGCGCACCATGCGGCCGTACTCACCCGGGAACTGGCTGTCGTCCATGCAGTAGCTGATCTGGCCCTCGTCGTGGCGGGTGGCCATTTCGCTCTGCGCGGAGATGACCGACTGCACCTGCGTCTGCATGCGCTGCATCGCGGTGAGCAGCTGGCCCACTTCGTCCCGGCGGCTGGTATCGATCTTGCCGTCGAGCTTGCCGGCGGACACGTCGTTGGCCACGCGCACGGCTTCGCCGACGGCATTGGCAATCGCGCGGGCGAAGAACCAGGCCAGGGCCAGGCCGCCCACGATGCCCGCCAGCAGCATCACGATCATCAGCGTGCTGGACGCGGTGAAGGTGCTGTCGGCATCGGCGCTGGCCGCCTTGGCCTGCTGGTCGACGACGTTTATGAGCGTGCTCAGCGCGGCCGTCGCCTTGCGATGCTGGTCGCGGGTGGCACCGATGAAAGTGTCCACGGCGTCGTCGGGCAGGCCGAGGTCCAGCATTTCCTGCACATCGGCGTAGGACTGCTGCGCCGCCTTCCATTCTTTGATGAACGCGTCGAAAGCTTTCTTCTCTTCGGCGCTGGCAATCAGCTTGGAGTAGTCCTTGATGGACTGCTCGATCTTCTTCTCGGTGGTCCCCGCGAGCGCCTTGGCTTCCGCCTTGACCGCATCGCTGGCGCGCACATGCTGCCGGTAGGAGTTGGTGCGGTACTCGCCCAGCATGCTCTGCAGGTCGCCCGCGGCCTTTACGCTGGGCAACACGTTGCCGGTGACTTGGGTGGTGGCGCCGTTCAGCGAGTTCAGGCCGATGAAGGCGGTGATGCCCTGGACCAGCATCAGCGCCAGTACGACGCCGAAGGCCAGCATCATCTTCGTCGTCAGTTTGAAGTTCTTGATCCGCTGCATGGGGATTGTTTCCTCTACCGGGCGCGCGACGCGCCGCTCTCAAGTGCGACCAGGGCAAGACGGGGGCGCATGCACCCCGTCAGCGAAACGGATCGGATCAGCGGATCGTGGCCAGCTTCAGGTTGGACGGCGAACTGACCACGATTTCCGCGCGCGAACTGTCGCGTTCGATCGTGCCGATCACGCACACGTCCTTGCCCTCCAGTTCTTCCGGCGCCGGCTTGAACTTGGCGCGGGCGTCGCCCGGGATGCGCGCGGTGAAGGTGTGGCGCGGGAAATTGCCGCCCATGTACAGGAAGGTCGGCGTGCCCTCGGTGTTCTCGGCGAAGCGCGCCTTGCCGACCTTGCCGCACACCGTGCCGCTCTTGCCGGTGAAGCGGGTAGCCATGTCCGCCGGGATCGCATTGTCGACCTGGGACTGGCTGTTCGCCGGGGAGGCCGGCATCAACAGGGCGGCGCCGGCAGCGACGATGGACAGGGTCAGGACGGAAGCGATTTTCATGATGATGTCTCCGGAGGGCCAGAAGGGAGGTAAGGGTTCAATGCCTGAGATCGGCGGACGCGGCGCAAACTTGAGTCCGCTCTTCGACGTGGGCGGGCGGGGTGGATGCGACTGCGAAAGTGGTCACACTTTCTGCGCCGGACGTCCGGCGCATCGCGTCACGCCGCGGCGACCGGCTCGCCGGCACTTTCGCGCGCGGCGGTGTAGTGGTGAGCCTGCAACCATTGTTCGAGCGGCGCTGGCGGGAGCGGCGGCGAGAACAGGTAGCCCTGCAGCACCGGGAAGCGTTGTTCGGTCAGGAAGCGGTGCTGCGATTCGGTCTCCACGCCCTCCGCGACCACCTTCATGCCCAGGCTTTCACCGATGCGCAGGACGGAGGTGGTGAGCGTGCGCGCGATGGCACTGGTGTCGATGTCGCGGACGAAGCTCTGGTCGAGCTTGAGTTCGCTGATCGGCAGGCGATGCAGGTGGCTGAGACTGGAATAGCCGGTGCCGAAGTCGTCCAGCGAGAGCCGCACGCCGAGCACGTAGATGGCTTCGATGTTCTCGAGCACATCCGGGTCGGGGTCCAGCATGACGCTCTCGGTGATCTCCAGCGTCAGGTGCTGTGGCTCCAGCCCGTGTTCGTCCAGCAGGTCGGAGATCTGCAGCGACAGCTGCGGGTCGCGGAAGTTGATGGCGGAGACGTTGATCGATACGCGCGGGATGTCCACGCCGCGCCGACGCCAGTCGGCCATCTGCACGCAGGCCTGGCGCAGTACCCACAGGCTCAGGTCGGCGATCAGGCCGCATTCTTCGGCGACCGGTACGAAGCGCGACGGCGGGATCACACCAAGATCGGGGTGGTGCCAGCGCAGCAGCGCCTCGACACCGTACAACTGGTGCCCGTCGCTGCCGCCGACCTGCGGCTGGTACTGCAGTTGCAACTGGTCCAGACGCAGCGCTTCGCGCAGCGCAGTCTCCAGCGATACGCGTTCCTGCGCCAGCCGGTTCATGTCCACGCTGAAGAAGCGGAAACCGCCGCCGCCGTCGCTCTTGGCGCGGTACATCGCCATGTCGGCGTGGCGCACGAGCAGGTCGATGTCGCGGCCATCGTCGGGGAACATCGCCACGCCGATCGAAGCGCTGGGATGCAGGGTCATCAGGCCGGCGGCGGTGGGCGCGGCGACGGCACCCAGCAGGCGTTCGGCGACGCTGCCGGCCTGTTCGGCGCTGCAATTCGGCAGGACGGCGACGAACTCGTCGCCGGCCTGGCGGCCGACGATGCTGACGCCACCGAGTTCCTCGCTGAGGCGGGCCGCGATGTCGCGCAGCAGCCCGTCGCCGGCGGAGTGGCCCTGCGCATCGTTCACCCGCTTGAAGCGGTCGAGGTCGATGAAGAGCACGGCGGCCGTGCCATTGGCCTGGGCGACGTTGGCCAAGGCTTGTTCGGCCTTCGCGCTGAACATGATGCGGTTCGGCAAACCGGTCAGCGTGTCGTAGAACGCGAGCTGGTGCACGCGCTCATTGGTCTGCTCGCGTTCCAACGTCAGCGAACACAGGTGCAGGCAGGTGTCGGCCAGCCGTTCGTGCAATTCGTCCGGGCCGCGGTTCTCGCGGTAGTAGAAAGAAAGCGTGCCCAGCACGCGACCGCTGCTGGACTTGATGGGATGGGTCCAGCAGGCGCGCAGGCCGAGCGGGGTGGTCAGGTGACGGGTGTTGGCGCACAGCGGATCGCTGGCGATGTCCTTCACCAGCACGGTGCGTCCGCGCCATGCAGCGGCGCCGCAGATGCCCGCGCGCGGACCGATCGACATGCCGTCGATCTTGCGCGCCCAGGCTTCAGGCAGGCTGGGCGAGGCGAGGGCATGCATCAGTCCCTCGTTGTCGACCGTGATGATGGAGACCACCAGCTCCGGCGCGATGTGCTCCACCTCGCGGCAGATCAGCGTCATCACGTCGGCGACGCTCCATTCGTGCACCAGCGCATCCAGCACCTTGTTGTGCAGCACCTGGTGCATCTTGGTCTGGGTGATGTCGCTGAGCACGCTCACCAGGCCGAGCAGGGAGCCATCCTCGTCGTGAACCGGATTGATCGCGGCCGACAGCCATAACGGGCGGCCGGCCTTGGTATACAGCAGGACTTCGGTCTGCAGGCCCTCGCCGTCCGCCATCGCGCGGCCGATGCGTTCGTCCAGCGTTCCATCGGTATGCGGCCCGGAGAGCAGCTCCGCGGGCTTGATGCCTCGCAGTTCCTCCAGCCGGTAGCCGAGCATGCGGGTGAAGCCGCTGTTGACGTAGACGACCTCGCGCTCCGGGGAGCTGACGAAGATCGCGTTGTCGCTCTTGTCCACGACGATGGAGAGCTGGCGCAGGCGCTCGAGCTGCCGTTGCTGGTCGCTGGTGTCGCGGACGAAGGCGGTGTGGAAGACCTGCTGGTCGACGACCATCTTCGACATCGAGACGGAACAGGCGCCTTCACTGCCATCGGGACGCCGGATCACCGCGTCGCGGTGGCTGCCCATCAGCTGGGCCAGCGTGGCTTCAGGAGCGGCGCTGGCATCCACCTGGGGGCTGGACAACAGGCGCATGAAGGGCGTGCCGTGCACATCTTCGCGACGGCATCGCCACAGTGCTTCGGCGGCCGGGTTGAACAGGACGATGCGATGGCGGCCGTCGATGACGAACGCGGCGTCCACCGACTGCTCCAGTACCTGCCAGAGGCTGCCCTGTGGTGCTTCTGCGGGCGCCACGGGTCCATCACGCAATGATGTCAGCGACGTCAACGTACGACGGAGCATGGCAGGTCCTTGCGTGGGGGGCTGGCGTCAGCGGTGGCGGGGACTGCGACGATCATCGGGAGCCAGGGAAGAGTGCCTTCTGGTGACATATCGGCCGGGCACGGCATTACTTGAAGGCGGTCACAGGACGCCGGCGCGGCGTGGCGGGCCACGACCGCTCCGAGGGGCTCAGAACTCCTGCCAGTCGCCATCGGCGAAGGCCGGCTCGGGCTTGCGCGGGGCGGGCTTGCGGGCCACGGCCTTGGGCGCGGCCGCCTTCGGTGCCATGGCGTCGGCGATGACGCGACGGACCGGGGCATTCATCGTGGCCTGGAGCTTGAACACCGACACCGACTCGGTCAGCACCTGCGCCTGTTCTTCCATGCTGCGCGCGGCCGCCGTGGCTTCCTCCACCAGCGCAGCGTTCTGCTGGGTGGTTTCGTCCATCTGGGTGATGGTCTGGTTGACCTGTTCGATGCCGGCGCTCTGTTCCTGCGAGGCGGCGGAGATCTCGGCCATGATGTCGGTCACGCGCTGCACGCTGGCGACGATCTCGCTCATGGTCGCACCGGCCTGGTTCACCAGGGCCGAGCCATCGGCGACCTTGTCCACCGAGGTTTCGATCAGGCCCTTGATCTCCTTGGCGGCGTTCGCCGAGCGCTGGGCGAGGGTACGCACTTCCGAGGCGACCACCGCGAAGCCGCGGCCCTGTTCACCGGCACGCGCGGCTTCCACCGCGGCGTTCAGCGCCAGGATGTTGGTCTGGAAGGCGATGCCGTCGATGACGGAGATGATCTCGGCGATCTTCTTGGAAGACTGTTCGATGTCGGTCATGGTGGACACGACCTTGCCGACCACTTCGCCACCCTGCGAGGCGACACCGGCGGCGCCAATGGCCAGCTGGTTGGCCTGGCGGGCCGATTCGGCGTTCTGGCGCACGGTGGAGGTCAGTTCCTCCATCGAAGCTGCGGTTTCTTCCAGGTTGGCAGCCTGCTGCTCGGTACGGCGCGACAGGTCGGAGTTGCCCGACGCGATTTCGCCGGCGGCGGTGTTGATGCTCAGGGCCGCCATCTGGATGCCGCCGACGATCTCGGTCAGCTGGGCCACGGTGGCGTTGGCGTCATCGCGCATGGTGGCGAACACGCCATGGAAGTCGCCTTCCATGCGGGCGGTCAGGTCGCCATCGGCGATCGCGCGCAGCAGGGCGGACAGTTGCGCCAGGTTGCGATCGCTGGTGGCCATCATTGCGTTCAGGCCCTTCACCATCGCCAGGAAGTCGTCGCGGAAGCGCGCTTCGTCGCCGCGCACGCCGAAGTCGCCGGCGGCCGCAGCCTGGGCCAGGCGGTTGATCTCGGCATTGATGGCCAGCAGGCTGGTCTTGGCCGTGTCCATTGCCTCGTGCAGGAAGGCCCGCGTGCCGGGCAGGCGGCGCGCATCCTGGCTGAGGTCGCCGTTGGCGTAGCGCTGCAGGATGCCGATCGCATCGCGGAAGGCATCCAGGTGTTCGAACATCATCGTGTTGATGCCAGCGGCGAGCTCGCCGTACACGCCGGGGAAATCCTCCGGCATGCGGTGGCTGATGTCCTCGGCTTCGTGCAGGCGGATCATCTCGCGGGTCTCCAGCGAGAAGCGCTCGAGCATGTGGACCATCTCGTCGGTCGCCTTGAGCATCTGGCCGACCTCATCGCGGCCGTGGCGGCCGATGCGCACGCTCAGGTCGCCGCGCGAGACGCCCTTGATCGCGGCGAGCGCGCGTGAGACCGGTTGCAGGACGGACTGGCCGATGACGAATCCGATCAGCATGTTCAGCAGCACCAACAGGCCGCCCGCCAGGGTCATGATCAAGGTGAACTGCAGCGCCTGCGCCTGGGTGTCATCGATATAGACGCCGGTGCCGATCACCCAGCCCCACGGCTGGTACAGCGCGGCGTAAGAGGTCTTCGGCACGGGGTCTTCTTCGCCGGCCTTGGCCCAGCTGTAGTCCACGGTGCCGCCGCCGGCCTTCGCCACGCGCACGAACTCCGGGAAGATGTGCTTGCCGTCGGGGCTCTGCACATCTTGCAGCGGCTTGCCGATCAGGTCCGGCCGGGTGGGGTGCATCAGCATCACCGGCGCTTCGTCGGTGACGAAGAAATAGTCCACGCCCTTGTTGGCCTGCATCGTGGCGAGCGTGGCCAGCGCGCCTTCCTTCGCCGCGGACTCGTCGAGCGTCCCGGCCTCCACCTGCTTGGCGTAGCCCTCGATCACGCCCAGCGCCATCTCCGTCTGCGCTTTCAGGCCCGCCTGGCGGGTGCCCGTCAGGTCGAGGTATTGCATGCGGGCGGCGACGACGGCCAGCGCGATGGTGCCAACGGCGACGAGGAGGGTCTGGAGGAAGAACTTGCGCTTGAGGGGAACGTTGGAGAGGGCGTGGGCGAGCTTGGCGTTGATGTTCATGCGGGATCTCGGGGGTCAGGCGCGGGGCCTGCGCGGGCGGAATGCCCGTACCTGCAATAGCGGCGGTGGCTGCAGGAAATTCAGGGGTTTTACGGCCCCTACGACGAAAGACGGGTATGCGACCGACGACGTGCGCGCAGAAAAAAAGGGACCGCAGGCCTCATGGCCCGTGGTCCCCTCGTGTGTGCGTGCCGCGGGATCAGGCCGCGACCTGCTCCGGCAACGGCTGGCCGAGATCGGCGCTGTCGATCAGCGTTTCGATGTCGAGGAGGATCAGCATGCGGTCGTCCACGGTGCCGATGCCCGAGATGAAGCGGGTATCGACGCTGGCGCCGAACTCGGGCGTGGGGCGGATCTGCTCTGCAGCCAGGCCGATCACATCGGACACGCTGTCCACGACGATGCCGACCACGCGGTCTTCGACGTTCAGCACGATCATCACGGTGAAGGCGTCATAGCGCGCTTCCTTCAATCGCAGCTTCAGGCGCAGGTCGATCACCGGCACGATGGTGCCGCGCAGGTTGATCACGCCCTTGATGTAGTCCGGCGCATCCGGCAGGCGGGTGACCGAATCGTAGCCGCGGATTTCCTGCACCTTCAGGATATCGACGCCGTAGTGCTCGTCTCCCAGGGTGAAGCTGAGGAACTCCTCGGCGGTCGCCGTGGCCTGGCTCTTCTTGTCGCTCATTCGTCGGGCTCCTGTTGCAGCCGGTAAGAGGGTGGGGTTGCCCGGGGCGGGCCTGTCACGGCCTAGATCGGCCCCGGGCGGGGATTCTTTAGTGGGTCAGTAGGGATGGTGGGCGGGAGTGGGACGGGGTGCCGTACCGGCCGCGATGCGGGTTACGCGTTCCTGCACCAGCCGTGCCACCTGGTCGCCATCGGCCAAGCGGAACGTGGATACCGCATCGGCCAGCGCCTGGGCCTGTTCTTCCATGGAACGGGCGGCGGCGGAGGCTTCTTCCACCAGCGCAGCGTTCTGCTGGGTGGTCTCGTCCATCTGGGTGATGGTCTGGTTGACCTGTTCGATGCCGGCGCTCTGTTCCTGCGAGGCGGCGGAGATCTCCGCCATGATGTCGGTCACGCGCTGCACGCTGGCGACAATCTCGCCCATCGTGGCGCCGGCCTGGTTCACCAGGGCCGAACCATCGGCGACCTTGTCCACCGAGGTTTCGATCAGGCCCTTGATCTCCTTCGCTGCACTGGCCGAACGCTGGGCGAGGGTGCGCACTTCCGAGGCAACCACCGCGAAGCCGCGGCCTTGCTCACCGGCGCGCGCGGCTTCCACCGCGGCGTTCAGCGCCAGGATGTTGGTCTGGAAGGCGATGCCGTCGATGACCGAGATGATCTCGGCGATCTTCTTGGAAGACTGTTCGATGTCGGTCATGGTGGAGACCACCTTGCCGACGACTTCGCCACCCTGGGAGGCCACGGAAGCCGCACCGATGGCCAGCTGGTTGGCCTGGCGAGCGGAATCGGCGTTCTGGCGCACGGTGGAGGTCAGTTCCTCCATCGAAGCTGCGGTTTCTTCCAGGTTGGCGGCCTGCTGTTCGGTCCGGCGCGACAGGTCGGAGTTGCCCGACGCGATCTCGCCGGCGGCAGTGTTGATCGAGGTCGAAGCATCCTGGATGCGGCCGACGATGTCGGTCAGCTGGGCGACCGTCGCGTTGGCGTCATCGCGCATGGTGGCGAACACGCCATGGAAGTCGCCTTCCATGCGCGCGGTCAGGTCGCCGCCGGACAGGGCGCGCAGCACGCCGGACACGGCGTCGACACTGCCGCTGATCGTGGCGAGCAGGCTGTTCACCTGCTGCGACAAGCCGAGCAGGAAGCCTTGCTTGCCGGACTCGCCGATGCGCCCGCTGAGGTCGCCCTGCACGGCGGCCTGCACGATGCGGGTGACTTCCTGTTCCACCATCACTTCGGCGGTACGGTCGGCCCATTCGACGACGTAGCCGACGCGCTGGCCGCTGGCATCGTTCACGGGGCTGATGATCAGCTGCATGATGCGGCCGCCGACCGTGATCTGCGCGCGGTGCGTGCCCTGGAGTTGGGCAAGCATGCGCGACTGGTGTTCGGGCTTCTTGTGGAAGATGTCGATGCTGCTGCCGACGACGGTACGCACGTCGAACGCGGGCAGGTCGCGGCGCAGGTCCTGCTCGACATCGGCCAGCATCTTCATCAGCGGCCGGTTGGCATAGACGATGGTCCGGTCGGCATCGGCGATCATGACGTTGGTGGTCACTTCCTCCAATGCGGTACGGATGCGCAGGCTTTCGCGCGCGACGACTTCGTCGCGTTCGATGCGTTCGCGCAGGTTGCCCTGCATCGTGCGCATGGCCTGCATCAGGGTGCCGATCTCATCGTCGCGTCCCGCGTCGATGACGCTGTCCAGCTTGCCGCGGGCGATGTCGTCGGCCACCCGGACCGCACCGGCCAGCGGTGCCGCGACCTGGCGGCGCAGCAGCCAGTAGATGGCGCCGCACAGCAGCAGCGCGCCGAGCACGCCGACCGTGACGATGGTCCACAGCACGGCGCGTGCGTCCTGCATCACCACGCTGCGCGGCACCACGACGCCCAGCATGAAGCGCTCCTGCGCCTTGCCGATCGACAGCGGCACGTACGCTTCCACCAGTGCTTCGCCGTCGCTGCCCTCGGTTTCCCGGAACACCGACTCACCGGTAGCGATCTTTTTCAGCACGGCGCCGCCGTCGCCATCATCGAATGGCTTGCCCACGCGCGTGGCGTCGCGGTCCGCGATCAGTACGCCGCCGGGGGTGACCAGGCGCACGAAGCCCGCGCCCATCGGCGTCAGCTTGCCGATGCGCTCCTGCAGCGATTGCAGGGCGAAGTCCACGGTCATCACGCCGAGGTAGGTGCCGTCCTGCACCACCGGCGTGGACAGCGTGGTCATCAGCACGTCCTTGCCGGCGATCTTGTAGACGTAGGGCTCGGCCACGACGGCGCGCTTGAGTTCGCGCGGCCGCAGGTACCAGTCGCCGGCGCCCGGCACTTCGTAGTCGCGCAGGGCTTCCAGCAGCGGCGCACCGTCGCTCCAGGCCCAGTAGCTCATGAAGCGGCCGGTGTCGTCGTGGCCTTCGCTGCCGACGAAGTCGGCATCCTTGCCATCGAACGCATCCGGTTCCCACAGCGTGCCGACGCCGACCCATTCCGGATGCGCTTCCAGCTGACGCTTGAAGACCGCGCTGGCAGCCGCGCGGTCGATGCCTTCGCCGGCGCGCTGCGCGAGCAGGGCATTCGCCAGGGCTTCGTTCGTGTCGAACGCGCCGGTGAGTTCGCCCGAGATGCGCTCCGCTTCCAGATTGGCCAGCCCGTCCATCGACGTGCGGGCGGCGGCCAGCAGGGACTCGCTGCTGCGCAAGTAGCTGGCCGTCGCGGCTACGCCGAAGGCCAGCAGGGCGAGGACGGCGGTGCCGGCCATCACCCGGGTGGCGATGCTGCGGGAGGATGTACGAAGCAGAGCGGGCATGGCGACCTCGGAGGGGCTGTGCGATAGGGCGGTGCGTCGCACGCAGCGGATCCGTCAGGGCCGGACCGTCACGGCAGCGTCACAACCGGTATCGGCGCGCCCGGCGCGAGGTTGAGCGGATGGGGCGATGGATCGACGAAAGGTCGACCGGGGTCACGCCGCGCCGCGATCACGGGCGCTGCGCTGGCGCTCGAGGCGGAAGATGTAGCGCTGAAGCAGCGCATCGCCGCCGCGCGGCAGGTCGGTGAACTGGCATCCCGCGCGCCAGCTTTCGGTACCGTTCTGGTTGAGCTGGCTGTGCAGGCTCTTGACCATCAGCCGCAAGCTCAGCGGGCCGCTGTCGGGCAGGTGCAGCATGCAACCCGGAAATTCCTTGTACGGACGCAGCAGCGGATTCTCCGCCTGCACGGCCAGCGCGAGCCCTCCGCCGCTGATGTCCAGCACGCGGTAGCGATCGTAGGTGGTTTCGCCATCGGGATGATGCTGGGGAATGGCGCATTCCAGCGGTTGCGTCACCGGCACCTGCAGCCGGTAGAACTCCCGCCGCTGCAGGCGCAACACACTTTCCGGCAGGTCGGCGCGGAAGGCGATCTGGCCGCCCTGCATCACGCGGGTGAGTCCCTGCAGGCGGAACTGCACGTGGATGCGGTCCAGGCGCGAGACGCAGGTGATGTGCGAGGCTTCTTCGATGCTGCGATTGATGGTTTCGCTGGCGCTACCGTCTATCAGGATCGCATCGTCATCCTCCAGCACCTCCACCAGCGAGGTGGGAAAGGTGTGGTTGCGCGGCATCGCGCATCCGCTGACGAGCGCACGCTTGTCGATCAGCGACTGCATGATCTGCCGGATCGCGTGCTCGCCCCGCACCAGGAACTTTTCTTCGTCCTCGTAGCGGATCGGCTCGTCCAGCGGCGCGTCGGTGGAGTCGGTCATACAGGCAGGAACAGGGTCGCAGGCCTTGCGGAAGGCGTCACAGGCTGTATCGGCGTGCGTCGCACGATCTTTAGCGACACGCGAAACGCAAGCGGCCCGGTCGTGCCGGGCCGCTTGCGTGCAATGGGAGCGCCATCGCTGACGATCAGAACTCCTGCCAATCGCCGTCGGCGAAAGCGGGCTCGGGCTTGCGCGGGACCGGTTTGCGGGCCGCGGCCTTGGGTGCGGCCTTCGGCGTTGCCGTGTCGGCGATGGCCCGGCGCACGGGGGCGCTGATCGTGGCCTGCAGCTTGAACACCGACACCGAGGCCGTCAGCGCCTGGGCTTGTTCTTCCATGGAACGGGCAGCGGCGGAGGCTTCTTCCACGAGCGCAGCGTTCTGCTGGGTGGTTTCGTCCATCTGGGTGATGGTCTGGTTGACCTGTTCGATGCCGGCGCTCTGTTCCTGCGAGGCGGCGGAGATTTCGGCCATGATGTCGGTCACGCGCTGCACCGAGGCGACGATCTCGCTCATGGTCGTACCGGCCTGGTTCACCAGGGCCGAGCCATCGGCGACCTTGTCCACCGAGGTTTCGATCAGGCCCTTGATCTCCTTGGCCGCACTGGCCGAGCGCTGGGCCAATGTACGGACCTCGCTGGCGACGACGGCAAAGCCGCGGCCCTGTTCACCGGCACGCGCGGCTTCCACCGCGGCGTTCAACGCCAGGATGTTGGTCTGGAAGGCGATGCCGTCGATGACCGAGATGATCTCGGCGATCTTCTTGGAAGACTGTTCGATGTCGGTCATGGTGGAGACCACCTTGCCGACCACCTCGCCACCCTGCGAGGCGACACCGGCGGCGCCGATGGCCAGCTGGTTGGCCTGGCGGGCCGATTCGGCGTTCTGGCGCACGGTGGAGGTCAGTTCCTCCATCGAGGCGGCGGTTTCTTCCAGGTTGGCAGCCTGCTGTTCGGTACGACGCGAGAGGTCCAGATTGCCGGACGCGATCTCGCCTGCCGCCGTGTTGATGTTGCGCGAAGCATCCTGGATATGGCCGACGATCTCGGTCAACTGGGCGACCGTCGCATTGGCGTCATCACGCATGGTGGCGAATACGCCATGGAAGTCGCCTTCCATGCGGGCGGTCAGGTCGCCGCGGGCGATGGCCTGCAGCAGTTCGGAGACTTCGGCCAGGTTGCCGTCGGTGGTCTTCATCAGCCCATTGAGGCCTTCCACCATGTCGCGGAAGTCGTGCTGATACTTGTCGACGTCACCGCGATGGGAGAAGTCGCCTGCCGCGGCAGCGGAGGCCAGGCGTTTGATCTCGCCGTTGATCGCGGACAGGCTGGCCTTGGTCGCATCCATCGTCTGCGTGAGCACGGCCTTCTCGCCGGGCAGGCGGTCCATGTCGAGCGACAGGTCGCCGACCGCGTACCGCTGCATGACCTCGACGAGCCGCATCTTGACCGCGATATGCGAGGCCACCAGCGCATTGGTGGCACGTACCATGGCGCCGTACTCGCCGGGGAATCGGCTGTCGTCGATGCGGTAGCTGATGCTGCCTTCATCGTGCTGGCGCGTCATCTCGGTTTGTGCACCGATCACCGACACGACCTGCGTCTGCACGTGATGCATGGCCGACAACAGTTGGCCGACTTCGTCCTGGCGCCGGGTGTCGATCTTGCTGTCCAGCTTGCCCGCTGCCACGTGCTCGGCGATCTCGACGGCGGCGCGCAGGGGGTGCGACACCACCCGGCGCACCCCAATCCATGTCAGCACGGCGATGGCCAGGAGGGCGAGCGACGACAGCACCAGGATGCTGATCGTCAGCGCGTGGCTGGAAGCGACCACCGTCGAGCGTGGTTCCACGGCCACGAGCGCCCACTTCCATGGCGCGAAGCGTTTCACGGCCACCAGCGCGGGTTCGGCGGGCTCGCCCGCCTTGGGGGCGATATCGAGCACGTCATGGCCGTGATCCTGCTCGAGCAGGGCTTTCATCGCGGGCTGCGACTCGGCATCGACCACGGTGGTGTAGGACGACTCCTGGCTAGCCGGGTGCGCGGCGAGCGTGCCGTGATGGTCGCCTTCGGCGAGGTCGACGACGAAGAAATAGCCCGCTTCGCCCAGATGCGTATTGCGGAGCTTGTCCTTCAGCGCGGCCAGGCCATCGCCGTAATTCTGGCCGACGAACAGGATGCCTACCGTCTTGCCTTCGGCATCGGCGAGGGGTTCGTAATGGGTCATGTAGTCGCGGCCGAACAGACGCGCGCGGCCGGTGTACGGCTTGTCCTCGAGCATCAGCGCATAGGCCGGGTGCTTGTGGTCCAGCGCCGTGCCGATGACGCGTTCGTTCTCGGTGTTGCGGAGCGAGGTGGTGGCGCGGATGAACTCATCGTCCTTGCGCACGAACAGCGTCGCGACCACGTCGGTGGCCTCGGTGAACCGGTCGACGTCGGTGAAGTCGAGGTTGACGACTTGATCGCCGAAACGTAGTTCGGGGACTTCGTTGTCGCCGATCGGCATCGTGCGCGCAGGATCCACCGAGACGTCTCCCAACGGCAGCGTGGCGCGGAAGCTGTCCGCCATGCGCTGCGTGCCTTCCGAGAGCGTGCGGTCGTACAGGGAGACGGACTCCAGCATGACCTGTGCGGCGACGTCCAGGTCGGCGAGCGCGCGGTCCTCGATGGCGCGGCTGGACTGGCGCTGGACCACGAAGGCGAGGAGGAGCAGGACGATGGCGACGGCAACGGTCACCTGGAGCGAGAGCTTACTGCCGAGCGAGAGGCGCGCGAGTCGATTCATGAGGGCCGGAGGTGGGCTGAGTTATCGGAAGCGATATCGGCGTCGCGGCTCCAGCATTAAGTACATGAACGTACTTTCCCGATGAGCGGTAGGTGTTCTCCTGTCAGGCTCGCGCATTCGGAACGAAAACGGCCCGGAAATCCGGGCCGTCGTTCGAGCGAAGCGCTGATCCTTATGGGCTCAGAACTCCTGCCAGTCGCCATCGGCGAAGGCCGGCTCGGGCTTGCGCGGGGCGGGCTTGCGGGCCACGGCCTTGGGCGGGGCCGCCTTCGGTGCCATGGCGTCGGCGATGACGCGACGGACCGGCGCATTCATCGTGGCCTGGAGCTTGAACACCGACACCGACTCGGTCAGCACCTGCGCCTGTTCTTCCATGCTGCGCGCGGCCGCCGTGGCTTCCTCCACCAGCGCAGCGTTCTGCTGGGTGGTTTCGTCCATCTGGGTGATGGTCTGGTTGACCTGTTCGATGCCGGCGCTCTGTTCCTGCGAGGCAGCGGAGATCTCGGCCATGATGTCGGTCACGCGCTGCACGCTGGCGACGATCTCGCTCATGGTCGTACCGGCCTGGTTCACCAGGGCCGAACCATCGGCGACCTTGTCCACCGAGGTTTCGATCAGGCCCTTGATCTCCTTGGCGGCATTGGCCGAGCGCTGGGCGAGGGTACGCACTTCCGAGGCGACCACCGCGAAGCCGCGGCCCTGTTCACCCGCACGCGCGGCTTCCACCGCGGCGTTCAGCGCCAGGATGTTGGTCTGGAAGGCGATGCCGTCGATGACCGAGATGATCTCGGCGATCTTCTTGGAAGACTGTTCGATGTCGGTCATGGTGGAGACCACCTTGCCGACCACCTCGCCACCCTGCGAGGCGACACCGGCGGCGCCGATGGCCAGCTGGTTGGCCTGGCGGGCCGATTCGGCGTTCTGGCGCACGGTGGAGGTCAGTTCCTCCATCGAAGCGGCGGTCTCTTCCAGGTTGGCAGCCTGCTGCTCGGTACGGCGCGACAGGTCGCTGTTGCCGGAGGCGATCTCGCCGGCGGCGGTGTTGATGCTCAGGGCCGCCATCTGGATGCCGCCGACGATCTCGGTCAGCTGGGCCACGGTGGCGTTGGCGTCATCGCGCATGGTGGCGAACACGCCATGGAAGTCGCCTTCCATGCGGGCGGTCAGGTCACCGCGGGCGATGGCCTGCAGCAGTTCGGACACTTCGGCCAGGTTGCCGTCGGTGGTCTTCATCAGCCCATTGAGGCCTTCCACCATGTCGCGGAAGTCGTACTGGTACTTCTCCACGTCGCCACGCTGGGTGAAATCACCGGACGCAGCCGCCGTCGACAGGCGCTTGATCTCGCCGTTGATCGCAGACAGGTTGGCCTTGCACATGTCCATGGCTTCGGTGATGACGGCTTTCTCGCCGGGCAGGCGGTCCATGTCGATGGACAGGTCGCCAACCGCATAACGGCGCATGACATTGACGGCGCTCATCTTCACGCCGATGTGCTGCGCCACCAGGGTGTTGGTGTCGCGCACCATGCGGCCGTAGTCGCCGGGGAAGTTCGCATCGTCGATGCGGAAGCTGATCTGGCCTTCGTCGTGGCGACGGGTCATTTCGGCCAGTGCGGCGATCAGCGAGACCACCTGCACCTGCATGCGCTGCATGGCCGAGAGCAGCTGGCCCACTTCATCCTGGCGACTGGTGTCGATCTTGGCATCCAGGCGGCCGGCGGCCACGTCGTTGGCGACGCGCACCGCATCGGCGACCGGCCGCGCGATCGAGCGGCTGATGGTGAAGCCCAGCAACGATGCGAGCACGAGCACCAGCACCAGACCGCCGATCAGCGTGATCACCGTGCGCTCGTGCGCCTGGCGGGAGGCCTCGACGTTCTTGGACAGGTGGTCCACGTTGTACTGCGACAGCGTCTTGAGGTTGTCGAACAACTCACGACGCAGCTTGCGCGAATCGCTGCCGGAGATCGCCTTGGCGGTGTCGAAATCGTCGGCGGCGATCGCCGCGGCGATGCGGTCGTGCGCCTCGAAGTAGGCTGCGCGCGAGGACTCGACCTTCTTGTACAGCGCCAGCTCTTCGTCCGAGGACTCGGCCGGGATCGCGTTGTACGCGGCTTCCTCGGCGTCGATCAGTGCGCGGGTGTCCTTCAGGCGCTTGTCGTAGTCGGCCAGTTCGGCCGCGTCGCCCTGCTTGCCCAGTTGCGCTTGTTCGAACGTGCGGTACTCGCCCAGCTGCGCGCGCATTTCGCCGAGGTGCTGGACGGCGGGCATCCAGTTCTCGTTGACGTCGCGGATCTGCGCGTTGCCGTCATTCAGGCGCCACAGCGAGAACGCGCCGAGCAGCAGGGTCAGCAGCGTGGTGGAAGCGAAGGCCAGCGCCAGCTTGCGGGCGATGGACAGGTTCTGGAACCAGGTCATCTTGGATCTCCGGTGGAACATCAAAGGCGTGCATGCGGCGGAAGTCGGTGGGACTTCCATGACGCCAGGCATCGATGCCTCACTCCCGTGCCTGCGCAGCGACATTGCGCTGTCTGCACGTGGAGTAGCGGCGTATCGGGAGGGTTCTTTACGGCCGTTCGGCCGAAAGATAAGCGTGCTTACGAAACTGTCGCCGGCTCCCCGCGCGAACCGTGACCGGCGGCGCGGGGCAGGGGGGCGGAGCGGTCAGAACTGCAGCTGTGCGCGCAGCTCGAACACGGACGGATCGGCGGAGAAAGCGCCGCGCGTGGCGTCGGTTTTCACGTAGTTCGCCTGGAACTTGAAGTACTGCGTCAGGTACCAGTTCGCACCCAGCGTCCAATCGGACTGGCGGCCGCCGGCGATGCCATCGCTGTCCAGGTCGATGCGGCTGTAGCGCGCCAGTAGCTCCACGGCGCCGTACCGGCCCTTGGGCTTTGGATTGGCGACATTGCCGCCGCTGTAACCGCGCGATTCGCCCGTGGCGAACCAGCTGCCGAACACGTACGCGCCGTCCGCCGAGTAGGACGGCAGGCCGAGATCGCGCGCGGTCTCCTGGTGCAGGTACTCGCCCTGCACCGACCACGGGCCGTGGATCCACAGCGCTTCCAGGCCGGTGCGCTCGATGCGGTCCACGCGGGTCAGCGTGCCCGAATCCACCAGCCGGACCGCGGTCAGGGCGGCTTCCGGCTTGGCGCGCCAACGCACGCTCGGGTAGACGGTCACGCCGAGGCCGTTGACCTCGCTGTCCGGTCGTTCCTGCGATGCGGCCAGGCCGAGGTGCAGCACGTCGCCAGCGGCCTTGCGCGGTGTCCACGCCAGGCGCACGGCGGCGGTGTCGCCCTTGTTGTTGCCCAGCAGGTCGGATTCGAAGAAGTAGCCGGCATTGACCAGGTAGCGGTCGCGCTCGAAAGCCCAGTCGATGCCGCTGCGGCGGTTCTCGTAGAACGCCTGCGTGGGCAGCGACGCTTCCAGGAAGCTGACCGCACGCGTGGCGGTGTTGCCTTCGAAGCCCAGCGGAACCTTCATCTGGCCGATGCGCACCTTGCCCAGGTCGCGGCCGAACAAGGCCTTGGTTTCCACGCGCAGCGCCACGTCGTTCCAGCTCTTGGCCTGGAAGTCGTAGGTCACGCCGAGGTCGTACACGCCCTTGCGGCGCAGGGTGAAGCCGAGTTCCTGCCGGCGCCAGGCATCGTCGTCTTCCAGCACGGCGCCGTTGTAGCCTTCGCCGGAGAACTGGTTGAAGTCGTACTGGAGATTGCCGCCGAGGCTGAGTTCGGTGCCGTCGGCGAAGCTGATCTTCGGCGGCCAGGCAGCGGCCTTGGTTGCGCCGTCCGCGGCATGCGCGGGTGCGTGGGTGGCCGCCAGGGCCAGGGCGAGCAGGGAAAGTGCGTACTTCATGCGGATACCGTGAGTGTAAAGGCGTGCGTCACCGTCGTCGCCGGGAGACGGCGACGGGAGCGGTCACGCGGGGAAAGGGGTTCAGGCGGCCTGCTGCATCCGGCGCGTGCGCACCAGCCCGCCGATGTCGACGATCAGGGCGACGCGACCGTCGCCCAGGATGGTGGCGCCGGAGATGCCGTCGATGCGGCGGTAATTGTTCTCGAGATTCTTGACCACCACCTGCTGCTGGCCGATGAGTTCATCGACTTCCAGTGCAAGTTTCTGGCCATCGGCTTCGACCACCACGACGAGCGGGTCTTCGGCGCGCGCGTCGCCGTAGCGGTAGTACTCGTTGAGCGCGACCATCGGCAGATACTCGCCGCGCACGCGCAGCACGCGGCCGTCGCCGGCCACGGTGCGCACGTCCTCGGCCACCGGCTGCAGTGCTTCCAGCACGTAGCTCAGCGGCAGGATCAGGGTTTCGTCGCCCACCGACACCGCCATGCCATCGAGGATGGCCAGCGTCAGCGGCAAGCGGATCACCACGCGCGTGCCCTGGCCGGCCGCGCTTTCGAGCTGCACTTCGCCGCCGAGGGCCTGGATGTTGCGGCGGACCACGTCCATGCCCACGCCACGGCCGGACAGGTCGGTGACGGCGTCGGCGGTGGAGAAGCCTGGCTGGAAGATAAGGTCCCAGACCTGGGAATCGGTCGGGTTCTCCGGCACGGCGATGCCGCGTTCGGCCGCCTTGGCGAGGATGCGTTCGCGATTGAGGCCGCGGCCGTCGTCGCTGACTTCGATGACGATGTGGCCGCCCTGGTGCGATGCCGCCAGGGTGATCGTGCCGGTCTCGTCCTTGCCGGCTTGTGCGCGGACATCGGGCATTTCCAGACCATGGTCGATCGAGTTGCGGACCAGGTGCACCAGCGGGTCGGCGATGCGTTCGATCAGGCCCTTGTCGAGTTCCGTGCCTTCGCCGACGGTACGCAGGCGCACCTGCTTGCCGAGGCGGGCGGACAAGTCGCGGACCAGGCGCGGGAAGCGGCGGAACACCGCGTCCACGGGCAGCATGCGCACGCCGATGACGGCTTCCTGCAGATCGCGCGTGTTGCGCTCCAGCAGGTCGAGGCCGGCGAACAGGCGCTCGCACTGGGCGGGGTCGAGCACGCCCGACACCTGCTTGAGCATGGCCTGGGTGATGACCAGCTCGCCGACCAGGTTGATCAGACCGTCGATCTTGTCGACGCTGACGCGGATGGAGGTTTCGGCGGTGTCGTTGGCGGCGGCTTGCGCCGGAGCGGCACCGGCCTGCGCGGGGGCAGCGGCGCCGACGAGCTGCGCGGGCGCTGCTGCGGCGGCTTCGACGGCGGCGACCGGGATGGCATCGCGCTGCATCGGCTGGATGTCCAGCTCGCAATCGTCGACGACCCAGGCGAAGACATCGTCCACGGCGCTGCGCGGCACTTTGCCGATCAGGCCGAGGTCCCACGCGAGATAGGCTTCGAGCGGGTCGATCTGATCGAAGCCCGGCAGGCGTTCCAGCCGGCAGGCGACTTCCAGCGGGCCGAGGTGTTCCAGCTCACGGATGATCCGCAGCGGATCGTTGCCGCTCATGAACAGCGATGGCGCCGGCGTGAAGCCGATCTTCCAGCCTTCGGGCGTCTCGTCGGCCTTCGGCGCGGCCGCAACCGCGACGGGGGCGTCCTCGCCCGTCAGCACCGCGTTGAGGCGATCCTTGATCGCCTGCACGGCGGCAGGATCGGCGGGCGTACCGTGTTCGGCTTCGGCGAGCAACGCGCGCAGCACGTCCACCGAGGCGAGCATCGCGTCCACCGCCGGCGGGCTGACGGCGCGCTGGCCGGCGCGCAACTCGTCGAGCAGCGTTTCCAGCACGTGGGTCATGCCGGCGATCGCATCGAAGCCGAAGGTGGCCGAGCCGCCTTTGATCGAGTGGGCCGCACGGAAGATGGAATTGATCAGGTCGCCGTCACGGCTGCCTTGTTCCAGCGACAGCAGCCCCGCCTCCATGGCCTCGAGTCCTTCGCGACTTTCCTCGAAGAACGTGGCGTGGAAGCGCTGCATGTCCATGTTCATTGCGACGGAGACCTGTGGCGGAAGACGGTGTACGGGGGAAGGGTGGGGCGATCAGCCCAGGACTTTCTGGACGGTGGCGACCAGCTGTTCCGGATTGAACGGCTTGACCAGCCAGCCGGTCGCGCCGGCGGCCTTGCCTTCGGCCTTCTTGTCGGCGGCCGATTCGGTGGTCAGCATCAGCATCGGCGTGAACTTGTAGTCCGGCAGGCCGCGCAAAGCGCGGATCAGCGAGATGCCGTCCATGTTCGGCATGTTCACGTCGGTGACGACGGCATTGAAGCGTTGGCCCTGCGCGCGTCCCAGCGCGACCTGGCCGTCTTCGGCTTCGTCCACGGAGAAACCCGCCGAGCTGAGGGCGAAGGCGACCATCTGTCGCATCGAGGCCGAATCGTCCACTACCAGAATGCGTGCGCTCATGCGGCGTTCTCCACTTGTTGCGTATTGATGTTGATGTCGTCGGCGACCGGCAGGCCCAACTGGCGTCCCACGCCCAGCAGGCGTGCGGCGTCGCGGAAGCTCTGGCTGACCGCGCCGAAGTCGGTGGCCAGGCCCGCTTGCTGGCGCTGCCGCACGAAGCTGCACAGCACCTGCAGGCTGGCCGTGTGGATGCGCTGCACGGTGCCGGCATCCAGCACCAGCGGCGCCGCGTCGGCGACGTGCATGGCGAGATGCTGTTTGAGGTCGGTGGCAGCCTCGATACCGAGGTCGTCACCCAGGGGCACTGCGCTCATCGTGTCTCCGGAAGGGCGGCTCTAGAGCAGGTATCGGCGCGGGCCGATGGCTCTTTAGAGGTGCACGTGAATGTGTGACGCGCGTCGGACTGTCGCGGGGTGCGGTGCATGGGTCAGGTCAGCAGCTGCGAGGCGTCCAGCAGGATCACCGCGCGTTCATTGAGCCGCGCCACGCCGCGGAACAGCGGGTTGGCGATACGGCCCACGCGGGCGTTGTCCGGGGATTCGATCTGGTGGTCGCTGAGGTTGGCCACGTCCTCCACCGCGCTGACGCGCAGGCCGAGGATCTCGCCGTGCTCCTCGAGCACCACGATGCGGGTGGTCGCGTCGGGTTCGATCGCGCGTCGGCCGAGGTACAGGCCGAGGTCGATCACCGGCACCACCTGGCCGCGCAGGTTCATCACGCCGAGCATGTGCGGTGCGGCGCCGCGTAGCGGCAACAGGATGGCGGGCAGCACGACTTCCTGCACCTTTAGCAACTCCAGCGCGTAGTGCTGCTGGTCGCAGCGCAGGCGTAGCCAGCGCGTCTTGCGTTCGGTCGCCCGGCGGCGTTGGCCGGTGTCGACCGGCGTCTGCAGGTACGGGTGGGTAGGGAGCGGCGGCAAGGCGCGCGGCATCGCAGGTGCCACGGGTACAGCGGGTGCCGACGGTGGCTCCGCGACGGGCGCCGGCGACGGGGCGCGGGCCGTGGGTGCGGCATCCCCATGCAACGCATCGAGCAGGGCTTCGAACTCGTCGTCGGAAATCGCCTCGCCCGCCGGTGCGCGCGACGGCGCGATGGCCAGCGCAGGGGCCGCCGTTTGCACGGGCGTCGCAGCGGGTGCGGCTGGCGCCTGCGGGACGCCATCGCCATGCAACTGGTCGAGCAGGGCTTCGAATTCGTCGTCGGTGATCAGATCGGCTTCTGCGCCGGCACGGACGGGTGCGACTGCCAGGACCGGTGCCGACGGAGGTGCGGCAGGAACGTCAGGCGCGATAACCGGCGCCTCGACCACCTTCGCCTCGGCCACGGGCGCGGACGGGGGTTCGACGACGACGGCGGGCGGCGCTTCCGCCAACGGTGCCGGCGCAATGCCGACATCGCCGAGCAGGTCCTGCAGGTAATCGTCGAGGACGGCGGGCGTCGTCATGCCGCCTGCTCCGTGGCGCGCGCCTCGGTCAGCAGCAGCCAGTCCAGCGCGCGACGGTAGGCGGACAGGCCGCGGCCGGGATACTGCGCGGCCGGCGCGGAATGCGTCAGCGCTTCGACACTGCAGATGCGGGTGTCGTTGGGGATGGCATCGTTCCAGACCGACTCACCGTGGGTCTCCTGCATGGCTTTCAACGTGTCGGCGCCGGTGCGCGTGCGCTTGTCGTGCAGCGTGGGCAGGATCGACACCGGCAGCGCGCGGCGGCGCGAGCGTTCGATCATCTCGCTGGTGCGGCACATGCCCTTCAGGCCGTGCAACGCCAGCGGTTCGGTCTGGGTAGGAATGATGACGTGGTCCGCCGCGGCCAGCGCGTTGACCATCAGCAGGCCGAGCGTGGGCGGGCAATCGAACAGCACGTAGTCGTACGCGGTGCCGCCGCGCGTCAGCGCATTCGACAACGCCAGGCCCAGGCCGGGCTGGGTGGCGCTGCGGCGCTCCAGCGTGGCCAGCGGCGTCTGCGCGGCGACGAAGGCGAGGTTCTCGATCTCGGTGGCGCGCGCCAGGCGCGCCAGCTCGGGCGGATTCTCGTCGAACAAGTCCAGCACGCCGGCCGGCTGCGGATCGGCGGGCACGCCGAACGCACGCGTCAGCGATGCATGAGGATCCAGGTCCACCAGCAGCACGCGATAGCCGCGCATCGCCAGCCCGCGCCCGAGGGCGAGGGTGGTGGTCGTCTTGCCAACACCGCCTTTCTGGTTGGCGATCGCCCACACGCGCATCACTGGACTCCTTCATGGACCTGGGGCGCCGGCGGCGCTCCGGGCATGGGCGTCGCGGCGTGCGTCGGCAACGGCGGCAGCGAGATCACTGACGGCGGGGCGACGGCTTCCTGCTGAGCATGCAATTCCGGTGCCGGAGCACTGGGGCTCGCCAGGATGATCAGCAATACGCGGCGGTTGGCGTTGCGGCCCTCGATCGTCGCGTTGTCGGCGATGGGGCGGAACTCGCCGTAGCCGATCATCGCCAGCCGCTCCGGCGGGATTCCGTCGCGGACGAACAGGTGCACCACGCTGGCCGCGCGCGAGGACGACAGTTCCCAGTTGGAGGGGAACTGCGAGGTCCGGATCGGCCGGTCGTCGGTGTAACCCTCCACGCGGACCGAGTTCGGCACATCGGCCAGCACCGCGCCCAGCTTGCCGACGGTCTCCTGCGCCTGCGGGTCGAGCGTCGCGGAGCCGGTGGCGAACAGGATGTCGCTGTTGATCTGCACTTCCAGCCACAAGGAGGAGCGCTTGATGGTGACCAGCTTCTCGTCGATCAGCGGCGCCAATGCGCGCTCGAGGTCGTCGGCGATGCGCTTCAGCTCGCCCTGGGCGCTCTGCAGGCCCTTGGCGTCCAGCGCCAGGTTCATCTGCGAGGCCATCGCCGCCAGCAGGGTGACGTTGGGCGACGGCGAAGGGGCCGACGGGCCTTGCTTGGCACCGGACTTGATCGGTGAAGGACGGTCGAAGTCGGCGCCCTGCAACTGGTGGTTGCCCACCTGGACCGGGTTGATCGTGCGTGGAGCGCCGCCGAATGCAGCTGTCAGCGCGTCGGCCATCACCCGGTACTTGCCCTCGTTGATCGTGGAGATGGCGTACATCACCACGAAGAAGGCGAGCAGCAGGGTCATGAGGTCGGCGTAGGGGATCGCCCAGGCCTCATGATTGGCGTGTTCCTCGTGCTTGTGCCGGCGTGCCATGGTCGCGCCGGCTCAGTGCAGGAAGCCGGCCAGCTTGGCCTCGATGTTGCGCGGGTTCTCGCCCTGCGCGATGGCGATCAGGCCTTCGATGATCATTTCCTGCTCGCGGCTGCGCCCGCCGATGACGCTCTTGAGCTTGCTCGCGATGGGCAGGAAGAACAGGTTGGCCGAGGCGATGCCGTAGATCGTCGCGGTGAACGCGGCGGCGATGCCGTGGCCCAGCTTGCTGGGGTCGGCGAGGTTCTTCATCACGGCGATCAGGCCGAACACGGCGCCGATGATGCCCAGCGTGGGCGCGTAGATGCCCATGGCTTCGAACACTTTCGCAGCGGCGAGGTCCTGGTGCTCCTGGCCGTTGAGGTCGATTTCCATCATGTGCCGGATCGATTCCGGCTCCACGCCGTCCACCAGCATCTGCAGGCCCTTCTTCAGGAAGGGATCGTCCTGCTGGTTGACCAGCGGCTCCAGGCCCAGCAGCCCCTGCTTGCGCGCGATGTTGCTCCAGTCGACGATCTCGGCGATCAGTGCCTCACCGTCGTTGCCCGGCGGGCGGATCACCCAGCGCACGATGGCGACGGCGCGCTTGAACACCGGCGGCGGCGTGTGCACCAGGATCGCGGCGAGGGTGCCGAGGATCACGATGACGAACGCGGCCGACGACCACAGCGACGATAGGCCCGCACCCTTCAGGATGCTGCCACCGACCAGCGCGACGAGCGCGAGCAGGAGTCCGATGAGGCTGAAGATGTCCATGTAACGATCTATCGGCCCGATTCAGGTGGACTTGAGCTGGGCTTCTTGTAGGAGCGACGTAAGTCGCGACCGGGATCACACACCGATCTCTCACGTGGGAGCGACGTAAGTCGCGAGTTCTTTCCTTCAGGCATCTGGATTCGCCCGCACCGCGCCTCGCGGTCATCGCGACTTACGTCGCTCCCACGACAGCCTGCCGCGCTATGCGGTCGCGCGCAGGCCGTCCACGTCCAGGATCAGGGCCATGCGGCCGTCGCCGATCAGGGTGGCGCCGGCGTAGCCGGGCAGGCCGCGCACGGCGCGCGGCAGCGGCTTGATGACCACTTCCTCGCGACCGCGGACCTGGTCGACGACCAGGCCGAAGCGCTGGTCGCCCATCTGCAGCACCACGATGGTGAGCAGCGGTGCGGCGGTGGGTTCCACCTGCAGCCAGTCGCGCAGGTCGACCAGTGGCAGCGTGTGCGATTGGCGGTCGAGCACGGCGCGGCCGTCGAACCAGCGCAGGCTGGCGGCGGGCGCGTGCAGCACTTCCATGACCCGTGCCAGCGGCAGGGCGTAGACAGGCTCGCCGGCCTGCACCAGCAGCGTCGGCAGGATCGCCAGCGTCAACGGCACGCGGATGACGAAGCGGCTGCCGCGGCCCACGTCGGAATGGATGGTGATCTGCCCGCTCAGTTCGCGGATGCGCGACTGCACCACGTCCATGCCCACGCCACGGCCGGAGATGTCGGTCACCTCGGCCTTGGTCGAGAAGCCGGGCAGGAAAATCAGCTGCAGGCATTCGTCGTGCGACAGGCGCGCGGCGGCCTCGGGATCGATCAGGCCCTTCTCCAGCGCCTTGACGCGCAGGCGTTCGGGATCGATGCCGGCGCCGTCGTCGCGGATCTCGATGGTGACGAAATCGCCTTCCTGCTGCGCCGACAGGCGTACGTGGCCCTGGCGCGGCTTGCCGCTGGCATCGCGCAGCGACGGCACTTCGATGCCGTGGTCGATGGCGTTGCGCACCAGGTGCACCAGCGGATCGGCCAGGGCTTCGACCAGGTTGCGATCAAGCTCGGTGTCGGCGCCGACCAGTTCCAGGTCGACTTCCTTCTGCAGTTGGCGGGCGACGTCGCGCGCCACCTTGGGGAAGCGCGAGAACACCTTGCCGACAGGCTGCATGCGCGTGCGCATCACCGCGTTCTGCAGGCGCGCCGTGGCGATATCGAGGCTGCTGACCGCGCGGTCGAGTTCTTCGTCGCGGATGCGGGCGCGCAGGGTCTTCAGGCGATTGCGCGAAAGCACCAGTTCGCCGACCAGGTTGACGATCGCATCCAGCCGCTTGGTGTCCACGCGAATGGTCTGTTCCGCTTCGCCGCCGGCCTTCGCCGCCGGCTTGGCGGCCGGTGCGGGCTTGGGCGCGGCCGGTGCGGGGCGCGGTGTCGGCGCAGGCGCTGCGGCGGCTACCTGGGTGGGCGCGGCATCGCCGTGCAACTGGTCGAGCAGCGCTTCGAATTCGTCGTCGCTGATCAGATCGCCAGCGGCCGGCGCGGTCGACGTCGCGGCAGCAGGGGCGGCCGCCGGTGCGCTGCCGTGCACGTCGAACTGGTCGATCAGCGCCTGCGGCGCGTGCGGCGGTTCTTCGCCTGCGCCGATTGCGTCCAGCATCTGCTGCAGATAATCCAGCGACTGCTGGGCGGCGTCGAAATGATGCGGTTCCAGCGCGGCCTGGCCGGCGCGGACCAGGCCGAGGGTTTCTTCCGCCGCGTGGCAGAGGTTGACCATCGCCTGGATGCCGAGGAAGCCGGCGCCGCCCTTGAGCGTGTGGAAACCGCGGAACACGGCATTCAATTGTTCGCTGTCGGACGGGTCTTGTTCCAGCGTGACCAACTGTTCGCCCAGGCGATCGAGGATTTCCTGCGCTTCGATCAGGAAGTCGGCGGCGATTTCGGGCGTGACGGCGGACATGGACGGGCGGTTACCGGAAGCGGTCGATCAGCGGGCGGGGTGGACCAGGCGCGGCGACGCGGCGCGGCGCGCGGTCAGGCGCCGGGCGATCACGTCGCAGGCCAGCAGCAGCCCGACGAACAGCAGGAGGAGCGGATGACGATGGACGGAACGGTGGCGCATGGCAGGTCTCCGGTTCCGCAGCGCCCGGCGTGGGCTACAGGCCCAGGCCGGAGAGCAGGTCGTCGGCGTCGTCCTGCGAGAACGCGTTGCGGTCTAGACCAGCAACGGCCGGACCGGCGAGTTCTGAAGTCTCTTTCTTCTCCGGCGGCGGCAGGCCGAGCGCACCGAAGCCCTCGTGCACGCGGCGGACGATGCCGGCGACACGGCGGATGATCTGGCCGGTGAGGTCCTGGTAGCTCTGCGCCAGCGCCATTTCCGACAGGCCCTTGCCGATGCTGTCCACCAAGGCGGCCTGTTCGGCCGACAGGGCGGTGCCCTTCAGCTGGGTGGCGTAGCCGCGGCACTGTTCGGCCAGGTCCAGCGTCTTGTGGCTGGCCTGTTCGGTCATCTCGACCACGTGGTCCAGGCGCGAGCAGGCGTCGTCGAGTTCGCCCGCATCGGTTGGCGGAAGCTCGCCCAGGGTCTGTGCCAGCTCGCGGGCGAGGCGACCCAGGCCCTGCATCATCGGCTGCGTGCGCCAGGCGGCGATGGTGTCCAGTTCACGGCGCCAGCCAGCTTCGTCGCCCTGTTCCAGGGCGTCGAGCGCGTGCTGCAGCCGTTCCACCAGCGCGGCGCGCGCACCGGTGACGTCGGCGACGGCGTTCATCAGGCGGCTGCTCCCAGGCGTTCGAAGATCTTGCCGAGCTTCTCTTCCAGGGTCTGCGCGGTGAACGGCTTGATGATGTAGCCGTTCACGCCGTTCTGCGCGGCTTCGATGATCTGCTCGCGCTTGGCTTCGGCGGTGACCATCAGCACGGGGAGCGTCTTGAAGCGCTCGTCGGCGCGGATCGCCTTCAGCAGCTCGATGCCGGTCATGCCGGGCATGTTCCAGTCGGTGACCACGAATTCGAAGCTGCCCTGCGACAGCGCCGTCAGCGCGCTGTTGCCGTCTTCGGCCTCGGCGGTATTGGTGTAGCCGAGGTCGTTGAGCAGGTTCTTGATGATGCGGCGCATGGTGGAGAAGTCGTCCACGATCAGGATGCGCATGTTCTTGTTGGCGGTCACATCGAACTCCAGTAAAGCGTGCCCGGTGAGGGGCGAGGGCAGGGCAGGGGCTGCACGCGGCGGCCTACCGGAGCTTTATCGGCAGGCCGCGGGGATTCTTCAGTCGTCCGTTTCCAGGCCGGCGTCGGCCTTCTCGAAGACCTGCAGGCGGCCGCGCAGGCGGACCATGGCCTGGCCGTGGATCTGGCAGACCCGCGACTCGCTGACCCCGAGCACCGCGCCGATCTCCTTCAGGTTGAGTTCCTTCTCGTAGTACATCGAGAGGACGAGCTGCTCGCGTTCCGGCAGGTGGCCGATGGCCTTGACCAGTTGCTGGCGGAATTCGCTGCGCTCCAGGTTCTGCTGCGGCGACGGGCCGCCGGTACGCGCGGTGTTCGGCTCGCCGTGGTCGTCGATATGCGATTCCAGGCTCAACACCTGGCCGCGCGCGGCGTCTTCCATCAGGCGCAGGTATTCCGGCAGCGGCATCTCCATCGCCGAAGCGACTTCGGTGGCGATGGCGGCGCGGCCGGTGCGCTGTTCGATCTCGCGCACGGTGGCGGCGGCCTGGCGCGCACGACGGTGCACCGAGCGGGGCACCCAGTCGCCGCGGCGGATCTCGTCGATCATCGAACCGCGGATGCGGATCGAGGCATACGTTTCGAACGAAGCGCCCTGTTCGGCGTCGTAACTGCGCGAGGCTTCGATCAGGCCGATCATGCCGGCCTGGATCAGGTCGTCGATTTCCACGCTGGCCGGCAGGCGTGCCGCCAGGTGGTGGGCGATGCGGCGCACGAGGTCGGCATGCTGGGTGACGCAGTCGGTGGCGGCACTGCGCTGGACGGCGCGGTACTGGGCGGCGGCGGTGTTCATGCGGCCACCCCGCGCTGGATCAGGCGTTCGACGAAGAACTCCACGTTGCCGCGGGCACCCTGCGGCGGCTGCCAGCGGGCGGCGACGCGGGCGATGTCGGTGATGGCGCGTGCGGACGGGCTGCCCGGGTAGGCCTTCACGACGGCCTGCTGGCGCTGCACGGCGCGGCGCAGCCAGTCGTCCTGCGGCACGGCGCCCAGGTAGTGCAGGGCGACGTCGCCGAGGAAGCGTTCGCAGACGCGGGCCAGCTTCTCGTACAGCTTCCGGCCCTCGTTGGGATCGCGGACCATGTTGGCGATGACGTGCACGCGGTCCAGGCCGCGCTCGCGCGCCAGCACCTTGATCAGCGCGTAGGCGTCGGTGATCGAGGCCGGTTCGTCGCAGACCACCACGACGGTGTCCTGCGCGGCCTGGCAGAAGGTCAGCACGCTGTCGGTGATACCGGCGGCGGTGTCGACCACCATGACGTCGAGGGCGCGCTGCAGTTCGGAGAACACGTTGACCAGGCCGACGTGTTCGGCCGGCGTCAGTTCGGCCATGTGGCGGAAACCCGACGAAGCCGGCACCACCATCAGGCCTTCAGGGCCTTCCAGCAGCACGTCCTCGAGCTGGCAGCGGCCGGCGACGAGATCGGCCAGGGTGAACTTCGGCGACAGGCCGAGCAGCACGTCCACGTTGGCCAGGCCCAGGTCGGCGTCCATCAGCAGCGTGCGCTTGCCCATCTCGGCCAGCGAGATCGCCAGGTTCACGGAGACGTTGGTCTTGCCCACGCCGCCCTTGCCGCCGGTGATGGCGATGACGCGCACCGGATGGAACGCGGACGGGATCGGCGGGGTGCTGCGCGGATTGGTCTGCAGCAGGTGGTCAGGCGACATGGGTGGCCTCGGTCGAGCAGGGTTCGTCGGCTTCGCGGCGCAGCTGGTCCAGCCGCAGCACGAGGTGGGCGCTGTTGGCGCGGTGGAGGTCGTCGGGCACGCGCTGGCCGTCGGTCACCCAGGCCATCGGCAACTGGTGGTCCACGACCACCGACAGCGCGGAGCCCAGGCGACCGGTTTCGTCGAGCTTGGTCAGCACCACGCCTTGCGGCTGCACGGTGCTGAAGCGGCGGACGACTTCGTCCAGGTCGGAGAAATGGGAGTTGGCCGGCAGGCAGAGCAGGGTCTGCACCTGGCCGGAGGCGCGCAGCCAGTTGAGCTGGCCGACGAGGTTGCGGTCGCGCTGGCCCAGGCCGGCGGTGTCGATCAGCACCAGCTTGTAGTCGCGCAGGCGTTCCAGCACCAGCGCCAGGCTCTGCGCGCTGTCGGCTTCGTGGACCGCGATGCCGAGCTGGCGGCCGTAGCCGTGCAGCTGCTCGCGACCGCCGACACGCACGGTGTCGGTGGTGACCAGCGCGACGTCGCGCGCGTTGTGGCGCTGCGCGAAGCAGGCCGCCAGCTTGGCGATGGTGGTCGTCTTGCCGGCGCCGGTGGGGCCGACGAGCGCGATCACGCCGCCCGCTTCCAGCGGGTCGATCTCGGTGACGGGCAACTTCTTCGACAACAGGCCCAGCATCAGGCCGCGGCCGCGATGGGCTTCGGTGTCGGCAGGAATCTGCAGGGCGATGTCGCGGGTGATGCCGGCGTCGAAGCCGTAGTCCTCCATCAGTTCCATCGCCTGCATGCGCACCGGCGAACCGCGCAGGCGCTCGTCGGTGAGGCGGTGCATCTCGCGTTCGATCATTTCGCGCATCGCGGCCAGCTCGCCGCGCATGTGCACCAGTTGTTCGTCGCTTTCGCGGGCATCGGCCGTCTCGTCGGTCACGACGGTCAGCGTCGGCACGGTGACGGCGGAGGGGGCGGGGATGGCGGTCGCCGTGGTCGTGCGTGCGGCCGGCAAGCTGGCCACCTTCGGCGCGGGGGCCGGTTCCGGCAGCGAGACCGGCGGTGCGATCGACGGCAGCAGGGTATCCAGGTCCAGGGTGTCATCGACGTCCGCGCGCACGGCGGTACGCGCACGCGGCGCGGTGACGGGCTCGGCGATGGCGTCGTTGGTCGGGGCGATGGCCGGTCCCGGTTCGTTGGCGGGCGGTGCCGGCAGGCAGGCGGCCAGTTTGGAGGCGAAGGATTCGGGTTCGATCAGCTGCGGCGCGATCTCGCGCAGCGGCTGGCTGGGCGTGAAGCGCGGCGGCGCTTCGTTGGCAGCCGCGACCGGCGTGGCGGCGAGGGGTGCCGCGGGCGTGCGCGGCGCGACGACCGGGGTTTCAGTGCGCACGGCGGTTGCCTGTGCGGCCGGTGCCTGTGCCGTCTGGCGTCGCGCGAAGTAGCTGGCGGCGGCTTCGGCGGGCGACAGGACCGGTGCGCTCGGCGCGGGTGCCGCGGCATGCGCGTCGGTGTTCGTGGTGCGGTTCGGTGCGGCCGGATCGAGCAGCGGATGCAGCGGCGCGGTGGCGTTGGCCGGGCGCATCGCGTCCAGGGTGTGCTTCACCAGCGCTTCGTCGTAATTGCTGGCGGCGACGATTTCCACGCCGTCCTCGGTGACGCGATTGGACAGGATCACCGCATCCGGGCCGTGTTCCTGGCGGACCAGGGCGAAGGCGGTGCGCATGTCGGGAGCGACGAAGCGTTTGATTTTCATGGCGTGCTATCCGGTTCGGTGTCGCGTCGGGTTCTGCTGCTCCCGGTATCAGCTGATCGTGCCGACCAGCTTCAACCGCTTGTCTTCGGGAACCTCGCTGTAGGCCAGCACCGACAGCGAGGGGACGCTGTGGCGGACCAGGCGGGCGAGGGCGGCACGGACCGTTCCCGGTACCAGCACCACCGCAGGCTCGCTGCGGGCTTCCTGCTTGGTCACCACGTCGGCGAGGCTCTGGTGCAGGCGTTCCGCCAGTCCCGGTTCCAGCGCCGCGCCGGTTCCCTGGGTGCTGTCCTGCAAGACGCGTTCCAGATTCGGCGCCAAGGTGTAGACGGGCAGCTCAGGGGTCATGCCGGAGATCTCCTGCACGATGAAGCGCCCCAGCGAGGTGCGTACGGCGGCCGTGAGCGCGGCCGGATCGGTGTTCTGCGGCGCGAACTCGACCAGCGCCTCGACGATGCGACGCAGCTGGCGGATCGGCACGCGTTCGATCAGCAGGTTCTGCAGCACGCGCACCACGGTGGCCAGGGGCAGCGCCTTGGGCGTGAGGTCCTCGACCAGCTTCGGCGCGTTGCGGCCGAGCTGGGACAGCAGCTGCTGCACTTCCTCGTGGCCGAGCAGTTCCGGGGCGTGTTCGCGCACCAGGTGCGAAAGATGGGTGGCCATGACGGTGGCCGGATCGACCACGGTGTAGCCCAGCGATTCGGCCGTGGCCTTCTGGTGCGCCTGGATCCAGACCGCATCCAGGCCGAACGCCGGATCCTTGCCGGGAATGCCGTCGATGGCGCCGAACGCGCCGCCCGGGTCCAGGGCCAGCTCGCGATCGGGGTGGATCTCCGCAGTGGCGACCGGCACGCCGTGCACCAGCAGGCGGTACCCGTTGGACGGCAGTTCCAGGTTGTCGCGGATGTGCACCGGCGGGATCAGGAAGCCGAGGTCCTGGGTCAGCTTCCGGCGCACCGCCTTGATGCGGGACATCAGTTCGCCGCCCTGGTTCTTGTCGACCAGCGGAATCAGCCGGTAGCCGACTTCCAGGCCCAGCGGATCGACCGGGCGCAGTTCGTCCCAGGTCAGCTCGGCGTTGCGGTCGGGCGCACCCGGCGCGGGCAGGGCGGCGACATCGCCGCCGGCGGCCTCGGGGCCTTCCTGGGTGCGCTTCCACATCTTCCAGGCCAGGTAGCCGAGCACGGCGGCCAGCGTCAAAAAGGCGACGTTGGGCATGCCGGGCACCAGGCCGACCAGGCCCAGCACGCCGGCGGCCACCGCCAGCGCCTTGTGCTGGCCGAAGGCCTGGCCCATCACGGCCTGGCCCATGTCCTCCGAGCGCGAGGCGCGGGTGACAAGCATCGCCACGGCCGAGGAGACCAGCAGGGCGGGCAGCTGCGCGACCAGGCCGTCGCCGATCGACAGCAGCGTGTAGGTCGAGGCCGCATCCGCCGCCGGCATGCCGTGCTGGAACATGCCTACGGCGAACCCGCCGATCAGGTTGATGAAGAGGATCAGGATGCCGGCGATGGCATCGCCGCGGATGAACTTGTTGGCGCCGTCCATCGAGCCGTAGAAGTCGGCTTCCGCACGGACTTCCTCGCGGCGGGCCTTGGCTTCCTCGCGGGTCAGGATGCCCGCGTTGAGGTCGGCGTCGATGGCCATCTGCTTGCCGGGCATCGCGTCCAGGATGAAGCGTGCCGAGACCTCGGCGATGCGGCCGGCACCCTTGGTGATGACGACGAAGTTGATGATGGTCAGGATGGCGAACACCACGATGCCGACCGCGTAGTTGCCGCCCACCACGAACTCGCCGAAGGCCGCGATGACCTTGCCGGCGGCCTCGTGGCCGTCCTGGCCGTTGAGCAGGATCACGCGGGTGGAGGCCACGTTGAGCGCCAGGCGCAGCATCGTGGTCATCAGCAGGACGATCGGGAAGATCGTGAAATCCAGCGGCCGCTTCACGTAGATCACGGCCAGCAGCACCACCAGCGAGATGGCGATGTTGAAGCTGAAAAGCGCATCCAGCACGGCCGGGGCCAGCGGCACGACCACCATGGCGAGCAACGCCAGCACGACCAGGGGGGCGCCCAGGCCGTTCTTCAGCATGTCCATCCAGCGCATGCCGCCGGAGGCCGGTTGTGCGCTCATGCCTTGCCCCCGTGCTCATCCACGTCCACGGCGGGCATGTCCGGGTGCGGGGCGTCGCCCACGCGCCAGGCACGTAGCTGGTACACGTAGGACAGGATCTGGGCGACGGCGGCGTACAGTCTCACGGGGATTTCTCGGCCAAGCTGACCTTCGCGATACAAGGCGCGTGCCAAAGGCGGCGCCGACACGATGGCGATCCGGTGTGCGTCGGCGACTTCGCGGATCCGCAGGGCCAGTTCGTCCACGCCCTTGGCCACGACCCGGGGGGCACCCATCTGGCCGGCCTCGTACTTCAGCGCGACCGCGTAGTGGGTCGGGTTGACCACGATCACGTCGGCGGTGGGCACGTCTTCCATCATCCGGCGCTGCGACAGCTGGTGCTGCATCTGGCGGATGCGGCCCTTCACTTCCGGGCTGCCCTCGCTTTCCTTCATTTCCTTGCGCAGCTCTTCGCGGGTCATCTTCAGCTTCCGCAGCCAGTTCCACTTCTGGTACGGCGCGTCGAGGGCGGCCAGCAGGATCAAACCGCCGGTGGTGGCCAGCAGCAGGGTGCTGGTGAAGCCCAGGCCGCTGCGCACGGCCTGTTCCAGCGGCATCGTCAGCAGTTCGCGCAGGGGATTCAGGCCCAGCTTCAGGCAGATGGCCGCGGCGCCGCCGATCAGCACCACGCGCAGCAGCGACTTCAACAGCTCCGCCACGCTCTCCGCGCCGTACAGGCGCTTGAGCCCGGCCGCCGGACTCAACCGCTTGAAGTCGGGCATCAGCGCCTTCTGCGAGAACTGGAAGCCGCTCATCGCGATCGGCGCGGCCAGGCCGGCCAGCACGCAGATGCCGGCTACGGGTGCGACGACCGCCAGCAGCTTGAGCAGCAGCAGGCCGACGTGGCCGAACAGCTGGTCCGGCTGGCGCATCAGGGCGGGATCGGGGGTCAGCGCGATCTTCATCCAGCCCAGCGTGTTGCGGGCGAGGGAAGGCCCCATGGCGGTGATCGCCAGCACGCCCGCCCCGAATACCGCCGCCGTCGCCAGCTCGCGCGAGCGGGGGATGTTGCCCTGTTCCCGGGCTTCGCGGCGGCGTTTTTCGGTAGGAAGTTCTGTGCGTTCGCCGCTTTCGTCCTGCTCAGACATGGCGTGTTTCCGACGGGGTCGGGGCGATGGCTGCAAGTCCCGTTCCAGTCGGCGGGCGGGCGGCGACGTGGAATTGTCTAACGGCGCGTCGCGCGGCTAGCATGTAGGCATGCTGTTCCGCGCCCTCCGCCAACGCCGCTTCCTGCTTCGCCTGCCGGCGCTGGCGCTGCTGCTGCTGGCGGTGCTGGCCAATCCGGTGCTGGCCTCGCTGGGCGACCTGCATGAGCTGGGCAGCGGCGGCGAGCATCTGCATGCGGTCAGCGACCACGACGACGCGGGTCCCGCCCACGGACATGCCGATGGCGACGACGGCGAGGGCGACCTGCTGCATGCGCTGATGCATGCGAGCCATTGCTGCGGCCACCTGACGGCCATCGTGCCGGCACCGCTCGCGCTGCCCGGCATGCCGCCCGCGTGTGCGGCACCCATGGCCGACACCGTGCCGGTGCCTTCTCCGCAGCCGACTTCCCTGCTGCGTCCTCCGATCGTCGCGTGATGCCCGTGCCGGGCTGACGTTCCGTCGCCCGGCGTCCATCACCGACTTTCCGGAGATTTCCCATGTGGTTGCGACTGGCGGCATTGGCCGCCTTCGCGATCGCGCCGTGCGTGCACGCGCAGGCGCCATCGCCCGCTGTTCCCCCTGATGTCCTCACGCTCGACGACGCCATCGCGCGCGTCGCCCGTCTCCATCCCGACCTGCGCTTGTTCGATGCCCGCCGTGGCGCGCTACAGGCGGATTACGACGCTGCGTCACTGCAGCCGGCCCTGCGCGCGGGGCTGGAGATCGAGAACGCCCTCGGCAGCGGGGAGGCCCGCGCCTTCCGCCAGGCCGAGGCCACCCTGACCCTCGCCGGGGTGCTCGAACGTGGCGGCAAGCTGGATGCGCGGCGCACGCTGGCGCAGGCACGCATCGATGCGCTGGCCCTGCAGCGCGAAACGCAGCGACTGGACCTGCTGGCGGACGTCGCCCGCCGGTATCTGGCTGTCGCCGCGGCGCGCGCCCACAAGACCATCGCCCTGCAGGACATCGCGCAGCGCCAGCGGACCGTCGCCGGTGCACGTCACCGGCTGCAGGCGGGCGCTTCGCCGGAGTCCGTGGTGCTGACCGCGCAGGCCGCCCTGGCACGCGCCGAACTCGCGCAGGCGCGCGCAGAGCAGCAGGAGGTCGCCGCGCGCCAGCATCTGGCCGCGTTGTGGGGCGAACGCGCACCGCGTTTCGAGATCGTGCCGGCCGATCCGCTGGCGTTGCCCGACGTCGCAAGTGCGGCGGACTTGGCGGCGCTGCTCGACGGCATGCCGGAGCTGGCCCAGTTCGCCGACGAACGTCGCGTGCGTGAAGCGCGCGTGCGTCTTGCGCGCACTGCGGCAACACCCGATGTGGACTGGCAAGTGGGCGTGCGTCGGATGCAGGACGGCGGCGACATGGCGTTGGTCGGCGGCGTGTCGTTGCCGTTGGGTGGTGCGCGCCGCGCCGCGCCGGAGATCCGGTCCGCCGAGGCCGACCTCGCGGCGCTGGAGATCGAGCGCGAATCGCGCGACATCGCGCTGTACTCGACCCTGGCCGACGCGCATGGTCGTTACCGGGTGGCGCAGCTCGATGTGCAGCGCACACGCACCGATGTACTGCCGCGCCTGTTGCGTGCCGAGCAGGCGGCCGAGCGCGCGTATCGCGCGGGCGCCATCAGCTACCTCGAATGGGCGCAACTGCAATCCGAAACCACGGCGACGCGTCGCCAGCAACTCGACGCCGCGCTCGACGCGCAGGCGGCCCTGATCGAAATCCAGCGGCTCACCGGACAGGCGTTCGTCGCCGCCCCCGCCGCTTCACCGGAAGGAACGACACCATGACCCTGCGACCCCTGATCGGCGCGCTCGCGCTTTCCCTGTTGCTGGTCGCCTGTGGCGGCAAGGACGACCACGCCGAAGAGGGCCACGGCCACGAAGGCGAGGAACACGGCGCGGAAGAAGCCGCGCGCGGCGAACATGGCGGCCGGTTGCTGGCACAGGACGGCGTCACCGTCGAACTCGCCATCGCCGAGAGCGGCACGCCGCCGACCTACCAGGCGTGGCTCTACCGCGAGGGCAAGCCGCTGCCGGCGACGGCGGGCACCGTCGAAGTCCGGCTCGTCCGCCTGGGCAACGTGCGCGAAACCCACACGCTCGTGCCGCAGGCCGATGGCAGCCTGTTGGCGAAGAGCGTGGTCGGCGAACCCCATTCCTTCGATGTCGAGGTGGTCGCGACGGTGGATGGCAAGCCGCTGCGCTGGACCTATGACAGTTACGAGGGCCGCACCACCATTGCCGCGACGATCGCGGAGGATTCAGGGATCCGTGTCGCGCCCGCGCAGGCGGGCGTGATCGCCGACGAACACGAGGTGCAGGGCCTGCTGACGCCGGTGGAAGGGCGCGTGGCCAACATCGCGGCACGCTTCCCTGGGCCGATCCGTCGTCTCGCCGTCAATGTCGGTGATCGCGTGCAGGCCGGGCAGGCGCTGGCAACGGTCGAGAGCAATCTCAGCCTGACGACGTACACCGTGACCACGCCGATCTCCGGCGTGGTGCTGGCGCGCAACGCCACCGTGGGCGGCGTGGCCGGCGAGGGCGCCACGTTGTTCGAAGTGGCCGACCTGTCGTCGCTCTGGGTGGATCTGCACATCTTCGGCGCGGATGCCCAGCACATCGTGCCGGGCGTGCCGGTGACGGTGACGCGGCTCAGCGACGGCGCGACGGCGCAAACCACGCTGGAGCGCGTGCTGCCCGGCACGGCCACCGCCAGTCAGAGCACGGTGGCGCGCGCAACGCTGGCGAACGCCGATGGCCTCTGGCGGCCCGGCTCGGCAGTGAAGGCGCGGATCACGGTGGAACAGCAGCCCGCCGCGCTCGTCGTGCCAGTGGCGGCCTTGCAGACGTTCCGCGACTGGGACGTCGTGTTCGTGCGCGTCGGCGACACGTACGAAATTCGCCCGGTCGAGCTGGGCAAGCGCGATGCCGCGCGCGTCGAGGTGCTGTCGGGCCTCAAGGCGGGCGACCAGGTCGTGGTGGAGCAGAGCTACCTGGTGAAGGCCGACATCGAGAAATCGGGGGCCTCGCATGACCATTGAACCGACGCCCTTCGAACCGCGCGGCATGCTGGAACGCATCCTGCGCTTCGCCATCGCGCACCGCTGGCTGATGCTGGCGCTGACGATCGCACTGATCGCCGTTGGCAGCTGGAGTTTCAGCCGGCTGCCGATCGACGTCACGCCCGACATCACCAATGTGCAGGTGCAGGTCAATACGCAGGTGGACGGCTATTCGCCGCTGGAATCGGAACAGCGGGTGACCTTCCCGATCGAGACGGTGCTGGCAGGCCTTCCTGGACTGGACTACACCCGCTCGATCTCGCGCTACGGACTCTCGCAGGTGACCGTGGTGTTCAAGGACGGCGCCGACCTGTATTTCGCGCGCCAGCAGGTTGCCGAGCGCATACAGCAGGTGAAGTCCCAGTTGCCGGAGGGACTGGAGCCCGAAATGGGTCCCATCGCCACCGGCATGGGCGAGATCTTCATGTACACGGTGGAAGCCGAAGAGGCGGCGCGCAAGGCGGATGGCACCCCGTACACCGCCACCGACCTGCGCACGCTGCAGGACTGGGTGGTACGGCCGCAGTTGCGCAACGTGCCCGGCGTGACCGAGGTGAACACCATCGGTGGCTTTGCGCGACAGATCCACATCACGCCGGACCCGGCGCGGCTGGTCGCGCTCGGTTTCACCCTGCACGACGTGGTCACGGCAGTCTCCACCAACAACCAGAACGTCGGCGCGGGGTACATCGAGCGCAATGGCCAGCAGTTCCTCGTGCGCGCGCCCGGACAGGTCGCCGACCTGGATGGCATCCGTGACATCGTGCTCGACCGGCGCGACGGCGTGCCGATCCGCGTGCGCGACGTGGCGCAGGTCGGCGAGGGTCCGGAGTTGCGCACCGGTGCAGCGACGATGGACGGCCGCGAAGTCGTGCTCGGCACCACCTTCATGCTGATCGGTGCCAACAGCCGCGAGGTCGCGCAGGCCACCGCGGCGCGCCTGGCCGAAGCGGGCCGCAGCCTGCCGGCCGGCGTACGCGCCGTGCCGGTGTACGACCGCACCTCGCTGGTCGACCGCACCATCCGCACCGTGGCGAAGAACCTGGTGGAAGGCGCGTTGCTGGTCATCGCCGTGTTGTTCCTGCTGTTGGGCAACGTGCGTGCGGCGCTCATCACCGCGGCGGTGATCCCGCTGGCGATGCTGTTCACGCTGACCGGCATGGTCCGTGGCGGCGTGTCCGGCAACCTGATGAGCCTGGGCGCGCTGGATTTCGGCTTGATCGTGGACGGCGCCGTCATCATCATCGAGAACTGCCTGCGACGCTTCGGCGAGCTGCAGCACGCACTCGGACGCGCGCTGACCGAAGAGGAACGCCTGGATGCGACGGCGTCCGCGACTGCCGAGGTCATCCGGCCCAGCCTGTTCGGCCTGGGCATCATCACCGCGGTCTACCTACCGATCTTCGCGCTCACTGGCGTGGAGGGGAAGATGTTCCACCCGATGGCGATCACGGTGGTGTTGGCCCTGACCGGTGCGATGGTGCTGTCGTTGACGTTCGTGCCCGCCGCCATCGCGCTGTTCCTGCGCGGCAAGGTGCAGGAGAAGGACACGCGGCTGATGCAGTGGGCGCGCCGTGCCTACGCTCCGGCGCTGGCATGGGCGCTGCGCCGGCGCGTGCCGGTGGTCGCCGGCGCGTTGGCGACCGTGGTGCTGTGCGGCCTGCTGGCCACGCGCCTGGGTTCGGAGTTCGTGCCGAGCCTGGACGAAGGCGACATCGCGATGCACGCGATGCGCATTCCCGGCACCAGCCTGGACCAGGCCGTGCACATGCAATCCACGCTGGAGGCGCGGATCAAACAGTTCCCCGAGGTGTATCGCGTGTTCGGCAAGCTCGGCACCGCGGAGGTGGCGACCGATCCGATGCCGCCCTCGGTCGCCGACACCTTCGTCATGCTCAAGCCGCGCAACGAATGGCCCGATCCACGCAAGACGAAGGCAGCGCTGGTGGCCGAGATCGAAACCGCGGTGAAGCAGATCCCGGGCAACAACTACGAGTTCACCCAGCCGATCCAGATGCGCATGAACGAGCTGATCTCCGGCGTACGCGCGGATGTCGCGATCAAGGTCTACGGCGACGACCTGGATACGCTGGTCAAGCTCGGCGAACAGGTCGAAGCGGTGGCGAAGGCCGTGGATGGCGCCGCCGACGTGCGGCTGGAGCAGGCAACGGGCTTGCCGTTGCTGACGATCACCCCGGACCGCCAGGCGCTGATCCGTTACGGCCTTAATCCGGGTGATGTGCAGCACACCGTCGCGACCGCCGTAGGCGGCGAAGTGGCCGGCCAGTTGTTCGAGGGCGATCGTCGCTTCGACATCGTCGTGCGACTGCCGGAAGCGTTGCGACAGGACCCCGCCGCACTGCACGACCTGCCGATCCCGTTGGGCGGCGATGGCAACCTGGACGAGTCCACCCGCAAGCCGGGCTGGGATTCCGGCGCGCCGGGAACGGTGCCGCTGCGCGAGGTCGCCACGATCGCGACCACGCTGGGCCCGAACCAAGTGAATCGCGAGAACGGCAAGCGCCGCGTGGTGGTCACCGCCAATGTGCGCGGTCGCGACCTGGGCGGCTTCGTCGCCGAACTGCAGCAGCGGATCGATGCGGAGATCGAGGTGCCCGCCGGCTACTGGGTGGACTACGGCGGCACCTTCGAGCAGCTCATCTCCGCGGGCCAGCGCCTGGGCGTGGTGGTGCCGGTCACCCTGGTCATCATCTTCGCGCTGCTGTTCTGGGCGTTCGGCTCGTGGAAGGATGCGGCGATCGTCTTCACCGGCGTACCGCTGGCGCTGACCGGCGGCGTGGTGGCGCTGGCGCTGCGCGGCATCCCGTTGTCGATCTCGGCGGGCGTGGGCTTCATCGCGCTCTCGGGGGTGGCGGTGCTCAATGGCCTGGTGATGATCGCCTTCATCCGCAAGCTGCGTGAGCAGGGCGTGGTACTCGACACTGCCGTCGTCGACGGCGCGCTGGGTCGCTTGCGACCCGTGCTGATGACCGCGCTGGTGGCCTCGCTCGGCTTCCTGCCGATGGCGTTGAACGTGGGCGCGGGCTCGGAAGTGCAGCGCCCGCTGGCGACCGTGGTGATCGGCGGCATCGTGTCGTCCACGCTCCTGACCTTGCTGGTGCTGCCCGTGCTGTACCGATGGTGGCATCGCCGCGAGGAAGCGCGCGGCTGACATCGCCTAGAACAGGTCGTCCGCGATGACGTAGTTGTCGCGGCCGGCCGACTTGGCGCGGTACAACGCGGCATCGGCACGCGAGAACCAGTCGTGCCAGGTCTTCTCCTGTTCGCGCAGCAGCGCAGAACCGAGCGATATCGTGATGCGCCCGCCCGGTCCACGCAGCGCGCCACGCACCGCTTTGCGCAGACGCTCGGTGGCGGCTTCGAGGTCCGCGCTGGAATCCACTTCCAGCAGGACGACGAATTCCTCGCCGCCGAACCGGAACACCTGGTCGTTGCGTCGCATCTCGAAACGCAGGATCGACGCAAGGTCGGCGATGGCGGCATCGCCAGCCGCATGGCCGTAGAGGTCGTTGACCTCCTTGAACTTGTCCAGGTCCAGCACCACCAGGCCGAAGCCGCGGCCGCTGCGCTGGAACGCGTCGACCGCATCGGACAGCACGCGCTCCATGCTGCGTCGGTTTGGCAGGCCGGTCAGTGCGTCGAGCGCAGCGAGGCGCTCCAGGCGAGCGCGATCGTCCTGTGTCCTGGCCGCGAACACATGCGAGAAGCCGGTGACCAGGAGTGCGCTGATCAGCACCGAGGCGGCATGCACGCCATCGTGGAAGAAGCCCGGTATCAGCTGCATTCCGAGGATCAGCGCGACATTGCAGCCCACCGCCAGCCAGCGGTGCGCGATGAAGAAGTTGGTCAACAGGACGAGGTAGGTCCAACTGAGCGCCGTGTGCCCGGTGACCAGGCAGGCGGCGAACGTTGCCAGCGAGTTGAGAACGGCCAACGCATTCCCTGCGCGGACGCTGTCGCCGCTGCGCCAGGCGTACACCACCGGCAAGCACACGACCACGACGATGCCCAGGTCCAGCCAGGCCATCGGCCACTGTCCGGCGAACGCACGATAGGTGCCGAACGACGCGATGGTCACCGCCGTGATGGAACCCAGCAGGACGATGATGTCCAAGCGGAAATCGCGGCGTTTCGGCTTCATCTCGAGGGCCGGATGCGGACGATGGGAGTCGGTGTATTCGTCGCTCAACGGGAACAGGATCGGTCGGCTGCGCCACCCCGGCGCCCGCGCAGTGTAGGCCTTGGCCCGAAGGCGGGAGTGATGCCGGTCACGCTTGCCGACGCCGCGCCGGGTCGACCTGCACGGACCTCTCACACAATGCCCAAGCCGTCATTGCGCATTCAGCCGGTCGCGCCAAGACTCTCGCCACCGCATCGGAGGAGACCGGACATGAAGGCATTGAAGACCGCTGTGATGGTGGCGTCGCTGGGGTTTGCCATGGCGACCGCCATGCCGGCCCACGCGCAGACCGTGGGCTACAACATCCGCACCGGCGACGTCTGGGTGGATACGCGCCTGGGCGAAATCAACGATTACGGACGTCGTTACCGCGACCCGTTCGTGTCGGAAATGACCGGCTATTACGGAGCGCCACGCTCGCTGGTGCTCGAGCTGCTGGATCGTCGCGGGTGGGCGCCGGCCGACGTGTACTTCGCCTGCGCGATCGCGCGCGCGCTCGGCATCCCTTGCCTCGACGTCGTGCATCGTTACGACCGTAACCCGGGCATTGGCTGGGGCAATCTCGCCAAGCAGATGGGTATCAAGCCGGGCTCGCGCGAGTTCCACGCGCTGAAGAACGGCGCTGTCGGCACCTACGATCGCTGGGGCTACCCGATCCGTGTCGACCAGCGCGTCAGCGTGGACTGGTCCAAGCATGGTCCTGGCCATGGCAAGGGCGGCAACGGTGGCAAGCCCGCGCAGGCGGGTCCCGCGAAGCAGGACCACGCGGGCCATGGGCAGGGCAGCAACGGCAAGGGGCCCGGCAACAGCAACAAGGGCAACAACGGCAAGGGCAATGGGAAAGGCAACGGACGCGACTGAGCGCTCCGTTTCCGGAACGACGAACGGCCTCCTCGCGGAGGCCGTTTTCGTTTCTGGAGTCGTGTGCGTGCCATCACTGCGAGCGCGCGGGCGGCCCGCGTCGCGTGAGCGTCACGTGAAAGGGTTCTGGAGCGAGGTGTCGCATAGTCCGCCCGACGACATCCGCCTGCGCCACCCGCAGGCGCGGGCCTGATCGCCCGGCTCCATCCCGACGCCGATTGCACAGCACCGTTGGAACGAGGAAGCCCCACCATGCCGTTCCCCAGAACCGATCGACTTTCCTTCGCCATCGCAGGGTGGCTCGGCTGCACCGCCATGGCGGTGTCGTCCGCAGCATGGGGCGCGTGCGATACCCTCGCGCCCACCACGGGACAGCGCGTCGTCTGCGACACATCCGCACCCAATCCCGCCACCGGCGGCGTGGTCGCAGCGCCCGACAGCCGTGATGTGGGCGTGACCATTCTTTCCGGGAGCGCGCTCACGCCTGCCAGCGGGCCGGGCGTGCAGATTCGCGATGCGAGCCGGGTCGACAACCAGGGCACGATCGAACTCGCGGCCGGCAATACCCTCGATGCGGTGTTCGCACAGGGCAACGACAACGTCGTGACCAACGCCGGCCGCATCGTGACCGCGGGTGGCACGTCAGACGGTATCCAGACCAACGGCAGCCGCAACCTGCTCTCGAACGCCGCCACCGGCACCATCGCCACGACGGGTGCGGGCGCCAACGGGCTGCTGTCATTGGGCGGCAGCGCGAACACGCTGGAAAACGCAGGCGCCATCACCGTCGGCGGCACGGGAGCGAGCGCGATCCACGTCGACGGCGGCGTAGAAAACACCGTCGTGAATCGTGGAACCCTGACCGCACTCGGTGGCGCGGGCCACGGCATCAGCGTCGTCAATACCGCCGCGCGCGTGACCAACGAAGCCACCGGGCGCATCGCCAGCCAGTCCGGGCGCGGCATCGTCCTGACCGGCGGCGGTACGGTGGTGAACGAGGGCAGCATTGAAGCGCTGGCAGGCGTGGGCGTTGTCTTCGCCGGTACCGCGAATGGCACGTTGGTCAATCGCGGAACGATCCGGGGCACGGTGGGCGGGGTGGAGTTCGGTGCGGGTGCCGATCGGTTGGAGATGTTGGGTGGAACGATTTCCGGTGGCGTGAGCCAGGGCGAGGGCAACGACGTCCTCGTAATGGAAGCGCGCACCTTGCAGCAGGTCGACCAGGGCGGTGGCAACGACCAGGTCGACATGCGTGGCGGCACGATCACCGGTACCGTCCAACAGGGCGGTGGCGTGGACGATTTCGTGATGCGCGGTGGCCAGATAGGCGCGCTTCTGCAGGGGGACGCACTGGATACGTTCCTGATGACCGGCGGCCACATTGTCGGTGCCTTCGAGGATGGCGACCGCGCGGTGATGACGGGTGGCCGCATCGGTCGCGTCAACATGAAGTTGGACGACAACGTGTTCGAGATGTCGGGCGGGGTCATCGACGGCAACCTGGTGACTGGCTTCGGCAACGACACCATCGTGCTCACCGACGGCTACATCGGCGGCAACGTCAGCGTCAGCGGCGGCAACGACAGTGTGACCGTTCGTGGTGGCGTGATACGGGGCGAGGTGCGCGTCAGCACTGGCGACGACCGCTTCACGTGGGACAGCGGCGGCATCGTCTACGGCACCATCGATCTGGGCGATGGCAACGACGCGGCATCGCTGCGCAACCTGGGGAACGCACACCTGGGCGCGATGCCCTCGCTCGTGGGCGGCCTCGGTACCGACGCACTGCAACTGGACAACGTGACGACGGCTGGCGTAGCGCGGTACCAAGGGTGGGAGTCGATCGGCGCGCGCAATGACAGCCAGTTGGTCTTCGATGGCGATCTGGTGCTGGGTGACGCCGGCAGCGGTACCGGCGTCCTGGATGTCGATGCGAGCAGCACATTGTTCGCGGGCGGCGGCGCGCATGCCGTACTGCGCGCCTTCACGGATGGCCAGATGGCGGGCCTGGTGAACGCAGGTCGCATCGATCTGACCAATGGCACGTCGGGTGCGAGCGATACCTTCACCATCGTGGGCAATTACATCGGCCAGAATGCGGCGGTGTTCCTGCAGACGGTGCTTGGCGACGACACTTCCGCATCCGACCGCTTGATTCTGTCCGGCGGAACGGCGAGCGGTACGACCGGGTTGGAGATCGTCAACCTGGGCGGGCAGGGTGGTGCGACGTTGCTGGACGGCATCCTGGTCGTGCAATCGCTGGCGGGGGCGAGTTCCACGGACACGGCCTTCGCTTTGTTCAGTCCGGTGGCCGCGGGCGCGTTCGAGTACTTCCTGTTCAAGGGCGGCATCTCCGACGGCAGCTCGGAAAACTGGTACCTGCGCTCGACGCTGGTCGCGCCGCCGACAGCACCGCCGCCCACGCCCGCACCCGCGCCGGATCCCACCCAGCCAGACGGCGACGGCCCCGCGCCACCGCCACCGCCGCCGGTGGTGCCACCACCGCCACCCTTGCCGCCCGCGCCACCTCCGCCGCCGGAAGGCGTGGATGAGCCGAATCCGGAACAGCCACCCCCCGCACCGCCGGCGCCGCCACCTGAGCCCCCGGATGTCGCGCCTCCCGCGCCGCCGCCGCCGATCCCGCACGTGCCGGACGATCCGCCCTCGATTCCCGTGCCGTCGCAGCCGGATGCGCCAGCACCGCCTCCACCGCCACGCCCGAATCCAGAGGCCGTGCCTGCGACGGGCTCCGTGATCCTGCTCTATCGCGTCGAAACGCCTACCTATGCGGTCGTACCGCCGGTGGTCCATCAGCTCGCGGTGGCATCGCTTGGAACCTTCCACGAACGTCTCGGCGGCCAAGCGCTGTTGCAGAACGAAGGCGGACTGAGCGCGGCGTGGGGCCGCGTGATCGGACAGGACGTGGAGCAGAGCTGGTCAGGGAGCGTCGATCCCACGTTCGACGGTACGGTATGGGGGGTGCAAGCGGGCGTCGACTTGCATGCGCGCGAAACCGACGGTGGCGATCGCGACCATGTCGGCCTGTTCCTCGGTCGCGTGCGGGCGGACGGCGACGTGCGCGGGTTCGCGCTCGGCTGGCAGCATCTCGCCACCGGCACGGTGAAGCTGGACGACACCCATCTCGGCCTGAGCTGGACGCGGGTCGGGCCTGCAGGCGGTTATTTCGACGCGGTGCTGATGGCGAGCCGCTACGACGGCGACGCCACGTCCGTGCGCGGCGTAGGCGTGGACCTTGAAGGTGACGGGCTGACCGCTTCGCTGGAGGCGGGCTTGTCGTTCCGCTGGCGTGCGGCTTCGCGTTGGACGCTGGAGCCGCAGTGGCAGGTGATCTGGCATCGGGCGTCCTTCGACGACCGGGACGATGCGTTCGCGCACGTGTCGATCGACACCGATGCTGCGCTCAGCAGTCGCTTCGGGCTACGGCTTGCGGGCGACTTCGCCGGCCAGCGGAGCCATTGGCAGCCGTACCTCAAGCTCAATGTGTGGCATGGCTTCGGTGGCGATGATCGGGTGCGGCTGGATGCCGACGAGATCACGACGGCGCAGCGTTACAACGCACTGGAACTGGGCGGCGGCGTAGCTGCGCGCCTCGGCATGCATGTCAGCCTGTACTTCGCGCTCGATCACACGCGCGATGTCGGCAATGCGAAGGGGACGAAGCGCGCGTGGGAGGGCAGCTTCGGGCTGCGTGCCGACTGGTGAAGCCGCTGGCGGCCTCAGGCCGTCAGCGCTTCCAGCGTCTTGAATACCTGAGGCACGGCCATCGCCGGCGTGCCGCCGTTGACCGACACGGCGCGCAGGCCGTGCTGGTAGCTCTGCCAGATCATGTCGTCGGCATGCTGGATGTCCACGCCGCGGAATTCACCGGCGGCCATGCCGCGGCTGAGTTCGTTGCGCACGGGTTCGCGCATGCGGCGCAGTGCGGCATTCATTTCAGCTTCTACCGTCGGCGACCAGCGCGCCGAGACGCTCCACAAGGCCGGGAAGGCGATGAAATTGGCGGCATCCTCGCGCGCCATCCAGAAATAGAAATCCAGGATGCGCTGCGCGTGTGTCGATCCCTGTGGCCGTTCCACCATCGGTGCCCGCCGCGCCGTGTAATCGCGGATCAGCAGGGTGGCGATGATGTCCGCCTTGGTTTCGAAGTGCAGGATGACGCCGCGCGCGCTGAGTCCGGTCTCTTCACCCAGGTCCATCAGCGTGGTCTGGTCGAACCCCTTGGTGAAGAACAGGCGGCGTGCGGCGGCCAGGACGGCTTCCCGCGTCTCCTGGCTGGTGCGTCGCTTGTGCGTAGGGTTGGAACTCACAGGCATCCTCCGGTTTTGCGCGGGAAGGCGCTCCGACACCGGCGTGGGCATCGGCCCATTCCGTTCGCTGGCGTATGTTGCCCCTCCCACAGTCGCATTCTGCCCGGATTCATGCATTTATTGGAACAGGTTCCGCACATCCGCCGTGAAACGCGCACGTGCGTGCCGCGAATCGGGCCCGCGGACACGTTTTCACACGGTAACCAGGATTTCGTCAGTCGCTGATTTGCCGCGCTGCGTCAAAAGACAGGTCGAAGACGCGCTGGACCGGCGGGCCCAGTTCGCCCGCCAGCAGGGCCAGCAGGAACAGACCCAGCAGCAGCGCCGTAGGCAGGCCGAGCTGGATCGGGTTGAGCGCCGGTGCGGCGCGTCCCAGCACGCCGAAGGCCAGATTGACCGCCAGCATCGCCACCATCACCGGCAGGGCGAGCCCCACGGCCGCGCGCAGGATGTGGGTGAACAGCATGGGCGCCACTTCCAGCATCTGCTGTACGTCGGGCAGCGCATTGCCGATCGGCAGCGAGCGATAACTGTCGACCAGCAACGACACCATCGCCAGGTGCCCGTTGAGGGTGAAGAAGATCAGCCCGAAGGCGAGGTAGAACCATTGGCCGACGACGCCGGAATTCACGCCACGCAGCGGATCGGACATCTGCGCGAAGGCCAGGCCCGTGCCTTGCGAAATGAGTTCGCCGGCGAGCGCGCCCGCCTCGAACGCCAGGCGGAGCATGAAGCCCATGCTGGCACCGACAGCGAGTTCGCGTGCGACGTTGAGGACGGTGGACGCGTCGAAGGCGATGCGATCCGGCGTGCCGGGCAGCAACGGCGCGAGCGCCATCGCCAGCGCGCCGGCGATGATCACGCGTACACGCACCGACACCGCGCGCGTGCCGATCAGCGGCGCGGCCATCAGCAGCGCGCCGGTGCGCAGCATCGTCCACAGGATGGCGTTGATCATGCCGAAGGCCTGCTGGCCGTCGATCACCATCTGGGTGGCGGCATCCATCGCGTTGCGGCCGTCGTCAGCCGATCAGGTGCGGCAAGCGCTGGAACAGCGCCGTCGTGTACTCCACCAGCACGCCGAGCAGATAGCTGCCGGTGGCGAACAGGGCGGCCGTCAGCGCGATGGCCTTGGCAACGAAGGCGATGGTGGGCTCGTTGAGTTGCGTGGCTGCCTGGATCACGCCGACAACGACGCCGACGACCAGCACGACCAACAGCAGCGGGCCACCGACCCAGAGCGCGACTTCCAGGCCGCCGCGCAGTTCGGTGAGGGCGAGTTCGGGGCTCATGCCGGTCTCCTCAGACGCCGTTGAAGCTGGCGGCCAGCGAACCGACGATCAGCACCCAACCGTCGACCAGCACGAACAACAGGATCTTGAACGGCGCGGACACCAGCATCGGCGAGAGCATCATCATGCCCATCGACATCAGCACGCTGGCGACGACCAGGTCGATGATCACGAACGGGATGAAGATCAGGAAGCCGATTTCGAAGGCCGTCTTCAGCTCGCTGGTGATGAACGAGGCGACGACGATCGGGAAGGGGACGTCCGCCGCGCTCGCGTAGGCACCGTGGCCGGCCAGACCGGCGAAGGTCATCAGGTCGGTCTCACGCACCTGCGCCAGCATGAAGTCGCGCAGCGGTCCGGTGGTCAGCGTCCAGGCGCTGGAGAAATCGATCTGGCCGTTGAGATAGGGCGCCATGCCCTGGGCCCAGGCTTTTTCGCCCACGGGCATCATCACCAGCATGGTGAGGAACAGCGCCAGGCCGACCAGCACCTGGTTGGAGGGCGTCTGGCCGGTACCGAGCGCCTGTCGCAGCAGGCCGAGCACGATGATGATGCGGGTGAACGCGGTCATCGCCAGCAGCGCAGACGGGATCAGCGTGATCGCCGTCATCAGCAGCAGCGTCTGCAGCGGCAGGCTGACCGTGTTGTCGCCGACCTGGCCGACGTTGACCTTCGGCAGGGCAGGCAGGGTCGGCGCCGTCGGTGCGGCGGGCGTGGCCGGAGCGGCGGCGGGAGCGGCGGCAGGCGGCTGCGCAGCGGGCGCGGCCTGGGCCAGTGCCAGCACCGGTGCGCACAGCCACAGCAGGCAGATCAGGGAAAGGACGAAACGGCGCATCTCAGGTCTCTTTACGCAGGCGCTTGGCCAGCAGCTCGGCGAAGTTGGGCATCGTCGGCGCAGGCGCGACGACCAGCGGTTCGGGCAGGGTGTGCAGGGCGGTGATGCCGCCGGCGCTGACGCCGATCAGCAGCTGTTCCTTGCCGACTTCGATCACCATCACGCGCTCCTTGGCGCCGACCGACAGCATCGACACCACGCGCAGCTGTTCGCTGGGACGGATGCCCAGGCCAGCGCCTGGCAAACGCTTGAGCAGCCACGCCAGGCCGAGGATCAGGCCCAGCACCAGGATCAATCCGACCAGCGCGCCGCCGATGCCGGGCGTGGAGGGCGCGTGCTGGCCGATCTTCTGGGCGGGCGCCGCGGCGGCGGCGAGAAGGGCGAAGGCGTGCATCGTCGGGCTCAGCGCAGGCGGCGGATGCGTTCGCTGGGGCTGACCACGTCGGTCAGGCGCACGCCGAAGCGGTCGTTGACCACGACGACTTCGCCATGCGCGATCAGCGTGCCGTTGACGAACACGTCCAGCGGTTCGCCGGCGCCGCGCTCCAGTTCCACCACCGAGCCCTGGTTGAGCTGCAGCAGGTTGCGGATCGGCATGCGGGTGCGGCCGACTTCCAGCGACAACGTCACCGGCACGTCGAGGATGACGTCCAGGCTCATGTCGGGTTCGGCGGCGTGGGTCTCGGCCTGAGCGTCGTCGAGGGTCGCGAGGTCTTCGTTCTCGGGAATCATGGTGTGGCGTCCTGGAAAGCGAAAGGGGTGAGGGCCTGGCGTGAAATCTGCGGTGCCTTGCCGCTGCCGGGCGGGTGCTTGGCGACGATCTTCACGGCGTTCTGGCCGTTGGAGATGCCGAATTCGCCGGTGAAGACCGGCACCTGCTCGACGCAGACCGGCACGGAACGGGGGAGATCGATCGGCAGGATGTCGCCGACCTTCAGCTGGGTGAGCTGGCGCAGGTTGATGCGCTTCTCGGCGAGCACGCTGGAGACAGTGACCTCCGCCTGGCGCAGCTGCTGGTGCATCGTCTCGCGGAAGCTGTCGTCGTCGTGCACGCGGTCGGACTGGATGCCGGCGTCGAGCAGCTCGCGGATCGGCTCCAGCATCGAGTACGGCAGGGTGACGTGCAGGTCGCCGCCACCGCCGTCGAGCTCGACATGGAAGCGGCTGACCACCACGTACTCGCGCGGGCTGACGATGTTGGCGAAGTGCGGATTGACCTCGCTGGTGATGTATTCGAAATCCACGGGCATCACCGGCGCCCAGGCGTCGACCAGGTCGGTGAAGGTCTGCTTGAGCAGCAGTTGGATCACCCGCATTTCGGTCTGGGTGAACTCGCGGCCTTCGATCTTGGCTGGATAGCGGCCGTCGCCGCCGAAGAAGTTGTCCACCATGGTGAACACCAGCTTCGGTTCGAACACGATCAGGCCCACGCCGCGCAGCGGCTTGAACTTGATCAGGTTGAGGTTGGTCGGCACGTAGAGCGAATGCAGGTAGTCGCCGAACTTGATCGTCTCGATGCCGCGCACCGACAGTTCCGCCGAACGGCGCAGCAGGTTGAACAGGCCGATGCGCCAGGTGCGCACGAAGCGCTCGTTGATCATCTCCAGCGTCGGCAGCCTGCCGCGCACGATGCGGTCCTGACTGGCGAAATCGTAGGTGCGCGCGACCGTGGGGTCGTGCGGCGGTTCCTCGGTCTCGATCGCGCCGGAGTCGACGCCGTTGAGCAGGGCGTCGATCTCGTCTTGCGAAAGCAGGTCACTGGTCATGGCGGCGGGTTCCCGTCACTGCATCACGAAGCTGGTGAACAACAGCGAATCGGCGGAGGGCTTGCCGGTCTCGGCGACGAGCAGCGCCTTCACCTCGCCAAGCGCGGCGTTCTGCAGGCGTTCCTTGCCCTCGCGCGACATCAGGCCGGCGGCATCCTGCTGGGCGAACAGCATCAGCAAGCGGGCGCGGATGGCCGGGGCGTGCAACTCGATGGCCTTCAGCGATTCGGGGTCGCGCGTCATCAGCTGCACTTCCACCTGCAGGTAGCGCGCGCCGCCGCTCTCGCCGACAAGGTTCACGACGAACGGCGGTTCCAGCGCGAAGTACTGGGCCGGCGCGGGCACCGTGCCCGGGCTGGCGGCCTTCGGGCCTTCCGGCTTCTCTTCTTTCGCACCGTGGCTGGTGAAGTACCAGGCGCCGCCACCGGCAGCGCCGGCGGCGATGAGCGCGACCAGGCCGATGGTCAGCAGCGATTTGCCGCCCTTGGGCTTCTCAGCCTTGTCGGTCTTGGACTTGCTGGCGTTCTTGTCGGCTGCCACGGCGGTGGATCTCCTGAGGGGTCAGCCCAGGTGATGCAAGCGGTGTGCCGTGGCGTGGAGGCGGAGCCGACGGGGTTTTGACGGGAGGTGACCGGGACGTGCTGACGTGGGAGCGACGTAAGTCGCGATATCGAAGCCGAGACGCCTGGCCGCGGAGGACGCATCAACACCGATCGCCGACTTTCGCGACTTACGTCGCTCCCACAAGAGCAGATTCAGCCCTCAAGCGTACGCGTCGACTAGGCCGCGGGCGGTCATACGGACGGTGCGGGGCGTCTCGACGGTGGGTTCGGCGCTGTCTCCACGATCTTCGCCGGCAAGGGAGCTGCCCCCCTGCGACGGCGGTGCGTGCTGGTGACCGACATCGGCGTGCGCGAGCTGGAAGCCGTGCTGCCCCAGCATGTCGCGCAGGCGGGGCAGGCTGGATTCGAGCGCCTGGCGCACTTCGGCCTGGGCGCTGGAGAAGTCGGCGTGTACGCGGTCTCCGTCCAAACGCAGGCGGATCTCGACCGTACCCAGGTCGTTCGGGGTGACCTTGATGTGGGCGTGGCCGATCTTCTGGTCCGCCATCCAGCGGACGGCGTCACCGATGTCCTCGTCGAAGTGGCCGCCCTGCAGATCGGCGGACGGTGCCGCCATCGCGTTGACCGTTTCGGTGCGGGCCAGGCCGAGCGACGCGTTGGATGCGCCAACGCCCGCCAGCAGGTTGCCGGTCGGGGTGGTGCCGTCGGTATCTTCGCTGCGGAACGCCTCGACGATGTCGCGTCCCAGGGCGACCACCTCGGGCAGGGCGGCGGCGACCTGGCCCGTGGCCAGGTGGGTGGCGAAGGAGAGCAGGTTCTGCAGCGGCGCCTTGGCGGGCGCATCGGCAACGGGCGTGGCGAGCGCTGCCGGGGCGTCGGGCGCGGCCGCGGGGGCATCGGTAACGACGGGTGTCGCCAGCAGGGTCTCCATGGGCAGCGTGACGCGCGCACCGCCTTGGCCCAGCACCGCGTCCGTCGCCGGGGTGAACGGGGTGCTGGCAGGCTGTGGCGTCGCAAGGGCATCGACGGGCACCGCAGGGCCTGCCACCGGCACGGAGGCCGATGCGGGCACGGTGTTCGGCGCCGCGTCGAGCAGGGCCAGCAGCGCGATCGGTGCCGCGTCGTCCTGCTTGATCTCGTCTTCCGCAACCGCGTTGTCGGTCGCGTCATCCTGGGGGTGGAGCGTGCGCACTTCGCTGGTGGGGGTTTCGCGCGGTTCCGCATCGCGCTGCGCAGGCTTGCGCACGGGCGCGTCGTCACGCGGCGCGGGGCGGCGGACCAGGTCGTCGAACGCGGGCTTGGCCGCGTCCTTCGCTCCCTCTTGCCCCGCAGGCTTGGTGGTGGCGCCCGGTGTCGCGGGCGCGCTGGGGGCGGGCGCAAACGCGGCCATCGGCGAGGGCATCAGGCGTCGCCTTCCTGCGTGGTGGTCGCCGCCAGGCGCGCGCGGCGCGCGCCGAGGTCGTCCATCTCGCGCTGGTCGCGGCGGTCGACGATCTGCTTTTCCTGCACGCGGTAACTGGCGGCCAGCTGTTCCAGCACCTGCTTGTCACGGCTGGCGAGCAGCAGGCGGTCGCGTTCGATGTCCACGTTGGCGCGGCTGCGATCGACGGTCTGCAACTGTTGCTTCAGCGCCTGGTCGATGCGATCGAGGAATGCGCGGCGGTTGGCCAGCTGTGCCGGGCTGGTGGCGGCCATCTGGCTGTTGGCGTATTCCTCGGCGTACTGCCGCAGTTCCTCCAGCCGCGATTCCTGCAGCGTCAGCGTCTGTTGGCGTTCGGCCAGATCACGGGCGACGGAATCCTCGTGCTCCTGGGCGCGGCGCAGCAGGGGATCGATTCGGCGGGACTGCATCATGACAGGGGGTCCTTGGCGTTACTGCAGACCATCGGGCATCGGAATGCCGACGGGGGCGTTGCGTTGGATCAGGGTTTCCAGTGCGGCGCGGCTGCTCGGCAGGTCGGCGGCGTGCGCCACGTCCTGGCCGAGGAACTCGACGATTTCCGGCCAACGTTCCAGCGCCTCGTCCACGGTCGGATCGTTGCCGCGCTGGTAGGCGCCGATGGCGATCAGGTCGCGGTTGCTGGTGTAGGCCGACAGCAGCCGCTTCAGCTTGCGGATGCGGTCGCGCCAGGTTTCGTCGGCGATTTCGGTGACGACGCGGCTGACCGAGGATTCCACGTCGATGGCCGGGTACAGGCCGCTGTCGGCGACACGGCGCGACAGCAGGATGTGGCCATCCAGGATGGCGCGCGCGGCGTCGGCGATCGGGTCCTGCGGATCGTCGCCTTCGGTCAGCACGGTGTAGAAGGCGGTGATCGAGCCGCGCCCCTTCGCGCCGTTGCCGGCACGTTCGACCAGCGCCGGCAAGCGTGCGAACACGGAAGGCGGATAGCCGCGCGTGGTGGGCGGCTCGCCGACCGACAGGCCGATCTCGCGCTGCGCCTGGGCGAAGCGGGTCAGCGAATCCATCAGCAGCAGCACGTTGAGGCCCTGGTCGCGGAACCACTCGGCGATGGCGGTCGCGCGGTAGGCGCCCTGCAGGCGCGCCAGCGGCGGACGGTCGGCGGGACTGGCGACGACGACGGCGCGCGCCAGGCCGGCGGGACCCAGCGTGGTCTCGACGAAATCACGGACTTCGCGCCCGCGCTCGCCGATCAGGCCGACGACGATCACGTCGGCGGCGGTGTACTTGGTCATCATGCCCAGCAGCGTGGACTTGCCGACGCCGGAGCCGGCGAACAGGCCGACACGCTGGCCGCGCCCGATCGGGAGCAGCGCGTTGATCGCGCGCACGCCGACGTCCAGTGGCTGGGTGATCGGCTCACGGGACAGCGGGTTGATCGCCACGCCGGACAGGCCGACGCTGCCTTCGGCACGGATCGGACCGCGACCGTCGAGTGGCACGCCGTCGCTGTCGATCACGCGCCCCAGCAGGCCTTCACCGACTTCCACGCCGCCGCGACGGCGCGAGGGCACCACGCGCGCATTCGGCAGCAGGCCGTGCAGTTCGGCGCTGGGCATCAGGTAGGTGCGCTCGCCGGAGAAGCCGACGACTTCGGCATCGACCCAGCCGCCATCGACGACCTCAATCTTGCAGGTGGCGCCCATCGGCGCTTCGCAGCCGATGGCTTCCAGGGTCAGGCCGACGGCGCGGCGCAGGATGCCTTCGCGGATCAAGCCGCGGCCGCCGAGGTCGGGATTGATCTGCGACAGGCGCGCGGAGAGGCGCAGGTCGCGCGCGGTCAGCCATTCCAGCGGCTGGGCGCTCATGCGCGGGCTCCGCGGTTGAGCACGGTGTCCAGTGCGCCGCGCAGGCGCGCTTCAAGCGTACCGTCGATACGCACGCTTTCGGCGTGCACGCGCAGGTCGCCGCGGCTGAGGCTGGTGTCGGCGGTCAGGCGGGTATGGGGTGTCATCGCCAGCACGGGCGTGAGCGCGGCGATGTCGTCCGGGTGCAGGCGCAGTTCGACTTCGCGCTGCGCGCCGCCGACGGCATCCAGCGCGCTGGTCGCCAGTTCCTGCAGCAGCACCGGATCGGTCTGGTAGGCGCGGCCGACGAGGGCGCCGGCGATGCGCACGGCGAGTTCGGACAGCGCCGCGACGACTTCGTTTTCGAGACGGTCCAGCGGGCGCGAGAAATTGTCCAGGATGCCTTCCATCTGGGCGGCAAGCCGGCGCACCTCGGCCTGGCCGTGGGAGAAACCCTCGGCGTGGCCTTCCGCCAGGCCACGTTCCAGTCCTTCGCGATAGGCGGCGTCCTGGATGGCCTGGATCTCTTCCAGCGTCGGCGGGACCGGCGGCGGTACTTCCTGGGCGGCGGCAGCCGCCTGCAGCACCACGTCGAGCGGGGCCGGCATCCAGCGGATCGGCGACGGCGCGCTCATACCATTTCCTCGGCGCCGGCCATCAGCGAGATGACGCCCTGGTCAGCCAGGCGGCGCACGATCGCGAGGATTTCCTTCTGCGCGCCTTCCACGTCGGACAGGCGCACGGGGCCGCGGGCTTCCATGTCTTCCAGCAGGATCTGCGCGGCACGCTGGGACATGTTGCGGGTGATCTTCTCCTTCACCTTGGCGTCGGCGCCGCGCAGCGCCAGGCCCAGGCGATCGTTCGGGACTTCGCGCAGCAGCGCCTGCAGTTCGCGATCGCCCAGGTCGGCCAGGTTGTCGAAGACGAACATCAGGTCCTGGATGCGCGCGCCGAGGTCGGCGTCGACCTGGGTGATGTTGCCCAGGATGGCCTGGTCCTGGCCCGAATCCATGAAGTTGAGGATGTTCGCCGCGACTTTCACGCCGCCGATGCTGGAGGCCTTGAGGTTCTGGTTGCCGGCGAACTGGCGCTCCATGATCTCGTTGAGTTCGTTCAGCGCGTTCGGCGGGATGCCGTCCAGCGTGGCGATGCGCAGCAGCACGTCGGTGCGGGTGCGCTCGGGCAGCAGCTTGAGCGTGTCGGCGGCCTGGTCGCTGTCCAGGTGGGCGAGGACGATGGCGATGATCTGCGGATGCTCGTTGCGCACCAGGTCGGAGATCGCGCGCGGGTCCATCCACTTCAGCGTGTCCAGGCCGGTGGTGTTGCGGCCCAGCAGGATGCGGTCGATCAGGCTGCCGGCCTTGTCGGCGCCCAGCGCCTGCACCAGCACGTTGCGCACGTAGTCGTCGGCGCCCATGCCGAGCGAGGTCTGCTTGTCGAGCGCTTCGCCGAAGTTCGACATCACCTGCATGACCTGCTCGCGGCTGACGCCGGAGATGGTCGCCATGGCGATGCCGAGCTTCTGCACTTCCTTCGCGTTCATGTGCTTGAGCACTTCGGCCGCGTCCTGCTCGCCGAGCGAGAGGAGCAGCACGGCCGCGCGCTGCACACCGCTGAGGGCATTGTCCTGTGCGTTATTCATCGCTGGCCACCCAGTCCTTGACCACTTGCGCGACCTGCTTGGAATCGGTCTTCACCGCTTCGCGCGCCTGTCGCAGGCGGTCTTCATAGGCATCCGAGGGCAGGGCGCGCAGCGGCGGGTGCTCTTCGTGCGACAGGGCGGTGGCGGCGCGCGCGTGGTGTTCGTCGTCGTCGACCACGGTCACGTCGATGCCGTCATCGTCCTCGCGCTGGGCCTTCTTCGCTTTCGGGTCGATGATCTGGCGCATCGCCGGACGCAGCACGCCGAACAGCAGCAGGATCACCACCAGCGCGCCGATGCCGTAGCGGGCGATGTCGCGCACCATCGGGTTGTGCAGCCAGGGGCTTTCCCAGAACGGGACTTCCTCGGCCTTGTCGGTTTCGCGCACGAACGGTGCGTTCATCACCGAGACCGAATCGCCGCGCGCGGCGTCGAAGCCCACGGCTTCCTTCACCAACGCCTCGATGCGGGCCAGCGTGGCGGCGTCCAGCGCGGTCATGACGACCTTGCCGTTCTCGCCGGTGCGCGGCACGTGGTCGACCAGCACGGCGGCGGTGACGCGGCGCACGCGACCGGCCGGCTGGCGGGTGTGCTGCAGCGTGCGGTCCATCTCGAAGTTGCGGGTCGCGCTGCTGGACGTCTCCGTCGGCGCGGCGGGATTCGTCGCGGCCGCGGCATTCGGGCCGGGCGGCGTGTTGCTGGTCGCGCCGGGCACGCCTTCGGGACCGGCGGCGGCGACGGTGTTCTGGCTGACCTGCTCGCTGCGGATCTTGACCGGGTCGTTGGCGAAGGTCTCGCGGGCTTCTTCGGTGACCGAGAAGTCCATGTCCACCGCGACCTCGGCATTGATGCGGCCCGGGCCGGTCAGTGGCTCCAGCAGCTCGCGGATGCGCTCGTTGAAGGAGGTTTCCAGCTTGCGCACGCGCTCGAACTGGGCGGCGTTGAGGGCGGCCTCGCTGTTCGGGTCGCTGATGGTCAGCATGCGGCCGCTCTGGTCGACCACGGTGACGCGCTCCGGCGCCAGGTCGGGGATCGACGAGGACACCAGGTGGACGATGGCATCCACCTGGTTGCGTTCCAGCATCGCGCCGGAGCGCAGGTCCAGCACCACCGACGCACTGGCGACTTCGCGCTGGCGGGTGAAGGCGGACGGCTTGGGAATGGCCAGGTGCACGCGTGCATCGCGCACCGGGCGCAGCGTGGTGATCGTGCGGACCAGTTCGGTTTCCAGCGCGTGCTGGTAGCGCGCGTTCTCGACGAACTGGCTGACGCCGAAGCCCGGGTCGCGCTCCATCATCTCGAAGCCCAGGCGACCGCTTTCGGCCAGGCCGGCGCCGGCCAGCTTCAGGCGGGCGTCGTGCAGGTTTTCCTCCGGCACGGAGATCGCGCCGGTGGACTGGTCGAGCTGGAACGGGATCTGCGCCGCACGCAGCATGTCGGTGGCTTCGGCGGTGGCCTTGGGGTCCAGGCCGGTGTAGAGCGGGGTGTAGGCCGGTTTCTGCGACCAGAAGAAGACGAACAGGCCCAGCGCGACCGCGCCGGCGATCAGCAGCAGCGTGCCCATCTGCTTGAACACGCGCGCGTCCCCGATCTTGGTCAACGCTGCGCCTGCCTTGTCGGCGGTCAGCGATTCCTTCAGGGCTTCCTTGGACAGCGTGAGGGCCATGGCGATGGGTCGGTTCGTGGAGGGGACGGGTCAGGAGGTACGGCTTACAACGGCATGTTCATGACGTCCTGGTAGGCCTGCACCAGGCGATTGCGGACCTCGACGGTGGCGCGGAAGGCGACCTGCGACTGCTGCGCCGCCACCATCACCCGGGCCAGGTCCGCACGCGGGTCGCCGAGTTCGAAGGCCTGGGCCAGCGCACCGGCGTTCTTCTGCGCGCTGTTCACGCCTTCCAGCGCGTTCTGCAGCGTCTCGCCGAAGCTCGGTGCCTTGACGCCGGGCTGTTCGAGGCCAACCCCGTTGGGCGTGAATGCGCCCGGGTTCGGCATCGGCTCCACGGCGCGGGTGCCCAGCTGGTGCTGGTAGCTGCGGATCTGCGAGAGGATGGAGGTGACGTCGGACATGGGCGGGTGCTTCGGTCGTCGGTGTGTCTTGCCGTATCAGCTGCAAGACCTGTGCCGGAACCGTCGCCCGCCGCCAGTCAGTTTTCCGTCGCCAGGGCGGCGTCTTCGCGTTCCACGCCGTACTTGCGCAGCTTTTCCACCAGCGTGGTTCGGCGCAGGCCCAGCAGTTGCGCGGCGTGCGCCACCACGCCACCGGCGCGGTCGAGTGCGTCGCGGATCAGGTTCAGTTCGATCTGGGCGATGTGTTCGCGCAGGTCGATGCCGGCTTCCGGCAGGCGCTCGGCGCTCGGCGCCGGGGCGGCGGCCTGGGCTACGACGGGAGCGGCGTGGACGGCGGCAGGTGCCGGCGTCGCGGCGACCGGCACGGCCTCGGCTTCCGGCAGGTGTTCGGGCTGGTAACGCTTGGGCAGGTCATGCGCGCGCACCAGGCCACCCGGATGCAGCACGGCCAGGCGCTCGACCAGGTTGGTCAGCTCGCGCACGTTGCCGGGCCAGTTGTACTGGCGCAGCGCCAGCAGGGCGTCGTGGGCGAACTGCACCTCGCCGCGACCAGTGCGGGCCAGCTGCGCGGCGATGGTGGCGACCAGCGACGGCAGGTCGTCGGCGCGCTCGCGCAGCGCCGGCATTTCGATCGGGAACACATTGAGGCGGTAGAACAGGTCTTCGCGGAAGTGGCCGTCGGCGATGCGCTGTTCCAGGTTACGGTGGGTGGCGGCGATCACGCGCACGTTGCAGCGGATGGTCTGGTTGCCGCCGACGCGCTCGAAGCTGCGCTCCTGCAGCACGCGCAGCAGCTTGACCTGCATCGGCAGGCTCATGTCGCCGATCTCGTCCAGCAGCAGGGTGCCGCCTTCGGCCATCTCGAAGCGACCCTTGCGCGCGGTCAGCGCGCCGGTGAACGCACCCTTCTCGTGGCCGAACAGCTCGCTTTCCAGCAGTTCGGCCGGGATCGCGCCGCAGTTGATCGCGACGAACGGCCCATCGCGGCGCGGCGACTGGTCGTGGATGGCGCGGGCGACGACTTCCTTGCCGGTGCCGGATTCGCCCAGCACGAGCACGGTGGTGTCGAACGCGGCGACCTGGTCGATCATGCGGCGCAGGCGGGTCACGGCCGGGCTGTTGCCGGTGGGGCCGCTGGTGCTGACCTGCTGGGCCTGGTGTTCGGTATCCAGTCGCTTGAGGCTGGCGCGGCGCAGGCAGGCTTCCAGCTGCGCGTGGCGGATGGGGCTTTCGAGCGCCCAGACGCCGGCTTCGTGCAGGCCATGGGCGCTGGCGAAGGCGGCGGTGTCGCCCTGCAGCAGCAGGACCGGCGGCGGCAGCTGCGCCTTGCCCAGCCAGCCGAAGAAGGCATCGGCGGCCTTCTGGTCGTCGATCGAACCGACCACGACGGCCAGCCAATCGTGCGGGCGTTGCCGCTGCACATCCACGTCACCGGCACTGACGACCCAGCGCGGTGTGAGGTCCATGAACTCGAGCAGGCCGGCCAGGCGTTCAGCGCGGGCGGCGTCGGTGTCGATGACGAGGATGCGGGATTCACTCATGGCGGCGCTCTTTGAATCGTTCGAGGATGGGCAAGACTTCCTGGATGTAGGAAAGCTTGCTGACGAAGTCGTCGGCGCCGGCGCGCATCGCGTGTTCGCGGTGCTCGGCGTCGTCGAAGTGGCTGGCGATCACCACGAAGGGGGGCGCGTCCTGGGTCTTGATCAGGCGCGTGGCCTGCAGGCCGCCCATCTCCGGCATGGCCAGGTCCATCAGCACCACGTCCGGACGCAGGGTCTCGGAGCGTTCGATGGCTTCCAGGCCGTTGCTGGCGCGGCCCACGACATCCAGCCACTCCACCTTGCGCAGGTGGCGCAGGGCGGCGTTGATGAATCCTTCGTGGTCGTCCACCAGCAGTACGGTGATCTTGCTCATTGCGGTCGCGCTCCGTTATCCGGCCTTGGCCAAGACGGATACGGTAGCGCGTCGGCGTTCCCGGGCGGGAGCGATATCGAGCTGTTCCCGGTACTTCGCCACAGTTCGGCGGGCAATGTGAATGCCCTGGCGGGCCAGCAGGCCGGCGATCGCCTCGTCGGCGAGCGGCTTGCCCGCCGGTTCGGAGTCGATCAGGCGGCGCACCATCGCGCGCACGGCCGGGCCGGACACATTGGCGCCTTCCAGGCGCACGGCGAAGAAGTGCTTCAGCTCGAACGTGCCCCGCGGGGTCTGCATGTACTTGCCGGTGGTGATGCGCGAGATCGTGGATTCGTGCATGCCGATCTCGTCGGCGATCTCCTTCAGCGTCAGCGGGGCCATCGCTTCGTCGCCGTGGGCCAGGAAGCCGGCCTGGCGTTCGACGATGGCGCGCGCGGTGCGCAGCAGGGTGTCGTAGCGGATCGACAGGCCGCGGGTCAGCCAGCGCGCTTCCTGCAGCAGCTCGCGCAGCTTGCCGGCGCCGGGCGAGGCCTCGGCCTGTTCCAGGGCGCGTTCCTGCATCGCGTTCACGCGGATGCGCGGGGTGCTGGCCGGGTTCAGGGCCACGCGCCAGGCACAGTCGGCGTGCCAGGCGACCACGTCGGGAATGATGTAGCCGGACGGTGCCGGTGCCAGCGAGGCGCCCGGGCGGGCGTCCAGCGACAGCACCAGGCGCACGCCTTCCATCACCTGGTCGGTATCCAGGTCCAGCAAGCGGGCGAGGGCGTCGTATTCATGGGCGGCGAGCAGCGCCAGGCCTTCGGCGACGATGCGCTGGGCCACGCGGCGTGCGGGCACGCGGCCGTCCAGGCAGTCCAGCTGCACCAGCAGGCATTCGCGCACGTCGGCGGCGCAGAGGCCTGGGAATTCGCCGCGCATCAGGCGATCGCGCAGGCCGAGGACGACGTCGGTGCGCAGGTCGAAGCGGGCCGAGGCCAGCAGGGCAAGGGTATCGGGCGCCTGCTCCAGGTACCCGCCTTCGTTGGTGTGTTCCAGCCAGAACGCGATCACTTCCAGCGCGCGCTCGTCCAGCTCGAGCGCCAAACGGTCGAGCACGCGCACATGCGGGTCGGTCGATTCGCCGGCCGCCACGCGCTGCATGCGGTCGTCGTCGCCGTCCTGCCAGCCGGCCCCCGGCACGTCCCACAGATTGGATTCGGGCAGTTCGTCGAACGCGGCGGTTTCGGTGGCGGCAACGTCCTGCGCGGGCATCTCGTCCAGGTCGCCGGACGTGGCGGCGTCGTGGGTGTCCTCGATCTCCAGCAGGGGATTGAGTTCCAGCGCGCGGCGCACTTCCATTTCCAGCTGCAGGCCATCGAGCTGCAGCAGGCGGATGGACTGCAGCAACTGCGGCGTCAGGTGGAGCTGTTGGCCCAGCTGGGCGGAAAGTCCCGTCTTCATCCCCGTTGTCCCCGATTCGATGGCGTGCCAGGGCGGCTTCACATCGTGTGACTACTTTCCGCCTCGGGTGACGGAAAAAAAATCGGGGCGTTTCTGGTTGTGATACGGGCACGCCGGACCGGCCGTCAGGGTTTCCCCTACAGCGTCGGTTTAATGTCGAAGGTGGATGCCCGACGGGGCGCTGCGATCACGGGATTCCGTCACGGAAGCGGTGTCGCCCCCGGGGTACTGCAAGGCTCAGGCCAGTTCGTTCTGGTGGCGCGCGGCCAGCAGCAGCAGATCATTGGCGCGGCGGCAGCCCAGCGATTCCATCATGCGCGCACGGTGCGTTTCCACCGTCTTGACGCTGATGCCCAGCTGCGCGGCGATTTCCTTGCTGCTCATGCCGCTGCCCAGCTGGCGGAGGATCTCGCGCTGGCGCGGCGACAAGGCGGCGATGCCGGTGGGGCGCTGCGGATTGAGCATCGGCGCCAGCATTTTCGAGGACACCTGCGGGCTCAGGAACACCTGGCCGCTGGCGGCGGCACGCAGGGCGAGCTCCAGTTCCATCGGCGCGGCTTCCTTGACGACGAAGCCGGCGCAACCGCGGTCCAGCGCGACGCGGACCTGGGTGGGATCGTTGTGCATCGACATCATCACCACGCGCACCTGCGGCAGTGATTCGTGCAGCAGCGGCAGCAGGTCGAGACCGCTGCGATCGGGCAGCGAGAGGTCCAGCAGGATCACGTCGGGACGGTGGATGGCCGCCATGTCGAGGGCCTGCTGGGCATTGCAGGCTTCGGCCACGACGTCCACGTCGGGCAATGCCTGCAGCAGCCGGCTGATGCCGGCGCGGACCAGGGTGTGGTCGTCGACGATGAGTACACGCACGGGGAGGAGCCAGTCGTTGCCGCTTTGCAGGTCATGTCACGATAACGGTCGCGTCTTGTCACGCCAATTCACAATCGCGATGGAGACGTGAAACCACGACGTGAGTCACACTTGAGCGCCCGCCCCCCTTGTTGAAGTCGGGTGTGGCGCAATCGTGGTGTGTGATGACGGCACTCTCTGCGCGGAGCGCGCGGGCCGATTGCGCGAAACGCGTTTACCTGCGCGGTGACAGTTGCGACTGGCGCGCTTCGGCGACCTGCCGGCGATGCAGCCGGAAGAGGTGCCGGTCCATGGCTTCGGCGAGTCCGCCGTTAAGGCCTTCGAACTGCAGCCACAGATGATGTCCGTGAGTGCCTTCCACCTGCGCCAGCACGCGCGCAGGCAATTCGATGTGATCGCTCAGCCAAGCGGCCGGTTGCAGCGTCACCACGCCGTCGCTGCCATCGGCGGCCTCGAGCGGCGCGGCGATGTCCAGGCGCAGGCCGCGATGCGACCAGCGCAACGCGGTGACCGGCAGCAGGTCGTCGTGACGGCGCGCGAGGCGGCCGAGCAGCGACAGGACGAGGTCGAGCTTGGCTTCGATGCGCTGTTGGCTGGGTGTCGCTTCCTTGCGGTCGTCCGGGTCATCGCCACGGACGTCTTCGGCCACGGCCAGGCCCTGCAGCAGGGCTTCGGCAGGGGCCTGCATCACCGGGCGCGCGCCGAGGGTAAAGCGGGCAGGCAGTACCACGTCGCAGGTCAGCGCGCCGTCGAACAGCGTGTGTTCGGCCGGATGCTCCACCAGCACGACGGGCGCGGCCACGGGTCAGCCCCCGACGACCGAGAGATAGGCGCGTGCAGCGCGGTCGGCGCGCTGCGTGGACTGCATGCGGATGCGTGCCTGTTCGCGCGCGGCCTGCATGTCCTGCTGCAGTTCGAGCTGCGCGCGCAGCAATGTCGCCAGTGCGTCGTAGCCGGCGCTGCGGCCGCCGTCGGCGTGCAGGAACGCGCGCACATCGCGGTCGTGGCGGTTGAGCAGGGCTTCCACGCCATCCAGTTCGTCGGCGTGCAGCGCGGTGCGCATCGCATCCAGCTGGTCGAACAGGTCGGCGAGGGCCGGGGTGGTGTTCATCGCGCGGCCGCCATGGCCGGTGCCTGGCGCTGTTCGGCGGGAATCGCGTTCCATGCCGATTCGATTTCGCCCAGCAGTTCCAGCGATTCGCGCAACGCGGAGGCGTCGTTGTGCAGGTTGGCTTCGATCAGGCGGGTCTGCACGTAGTCGTACAGCGACGACAGGCTGCCGGCGATCTCGCCGCCGGCTTCATGGTCCAGCGAGCCGTTGAGGTGGCCGATGATCGCGCTGACTTCGCCGATCGCCTTGCCCTTGCGCGCCAGGTCGCCGCGCTCCACGCAGGCTTCCGCCAGGCGCAGGCGTTCGCAGGCGCCACCCAGGAGCAGGGCGACGAGGCGATGCGGGTCGGCCTCCATCACGGCGCTGCTGAGGCCGGTGTTGCGGTACTGCGCGGCATACGATTGAAGTGACATTCCATTTCTCCTGGGGTCCCGGCGCCGCACGGGCGCTCCGGCGGACCCGGCGGGGCTTATCCGGTCTGGTTGGCGAGCGAGGCCAGCTGTTGGGCAAGCGCGCTGCTGGTGGTGTTCATCTGCGAAATCATGCTGTCCAGCGCGACGAACTGCGCCTTGTAGCGGTTGCCGACGGCTTCCATGCGCGCATCCAGCGCGGTGCGCTGGGTGGCGACATCCTTGATCTGCGCGTTCAGGCCGTTGCTGCGCAGGGTGAACGCACCGTCGGTGCCGATGTAGCTGCCCACCGCCTTCTGCAGGGTGCCGGCGAAGGCGGTTTCGCCTGTAAAGGCGGTGTGGATCTTCTGGGGATCGGCGGCGAGCGCGGCGGCGAATTTGCTGCTGTCGAACACCAGGGTGCCGTCGGACGAGGGATACCCCTTCGTCTGCAGGCCCAGGGTCTTGGCGTCGAGCCCTTGCGCGGCCAGGTCGCCCAGCAGGTTGCCCATCATGTTGCGCAGTTGCCCCGCCGCGCTGCGCATCTGCGCGTCGCCGGTCAGGGCGGAGGGCTCGTTGTTTTCGGCGTCGTACTTGGTCGACGCGCTGATGGCGCCCAGCGCGGTGTTGTACGCCGTCACGAAATCCTGGATCAGCTTGCTGGCCGCCGCCGTGTCCGTGGATACGGTGACCGTGCTGGTGCCTTCTGCCTTCAGATCCAGGGTCAGGCCGGGTACGGCCTCGGTGATCTTGTTGCCGCTCGCGGTAACGGTCAGGCCATCGATGGTGACTTCGGCGTCGGCCGCCGGCACGCGTTCCTGCAGGCTGGTGACCAGGTTCTGCAGGTCGGTGGCGCCGGAGGTGAAGGCGAGGGTGAGGCCGTTGGACGCGCCGGTCTTGTCGGAGGACACCGACAGGTATTGGCCGTCATTGGAGGTCAGCACGGTGGCCTGGACGCCTTTGCTGCGCGCGACATCGTTGATGGCGCTGCGCACGTCCTGCAGGGTGGCGCCCTCGGCGACATCGATGGCAAGCGATTCGCCGCCGACCGTCAGCGTCAATTGGCCGGCGCCGAAGGTTTCGCCGCTGGCGACCGGGGTGTTGGTGATCCACTTGTTGGCGGTGGCCAGCGAGACCACTTCCACGTTGTAGATGCCGTTGGGCGTGCCGCTGGCGACGCTGGCACCCAGCACCGTGTCCGTACCGGACTTGACGGTGCGGACATCGAAGGCGGTCGCGGACTTCAGCGCTTTCAGCGCGGTATCCAGCGAACTGAACGCCGAACTGACCGTGCCGATCGCGGATAGCTTGAATTTGGCCTGGGTCTCGATGCGATTCAGGCGGTTGTCGGCGGGCTTGCGGTCGGCCGCGACCAACTGTTCGACCATGCCGGTGATATCCAGCCCCGAACCGATGCCGCCGTAACCAAGCGAGTAATCTGCCATTGCCGTTTCTCCTGTCGCGCCCTTTCCGCAAAAGGGTGGCCGGGCGGGCCGTCATCCGTTGGCGAATGCGGCCCGCCCGTACAGTTCCAGTAACGGCCTGCGGGAGCCGTTCTTTAGCCCGCATTTCTCCGTCTCCCACCGCCGCCGTGGGTCCGGCGGCTGGTGAGAAATGCGTGCGCGCGGATCCATGCAGGGTTTGTGCCAGACCGGCACTGGGCGGGCATAAAAAAACCCCTCCGTCGCCGGAGGGGTTGGGGTACTGCCAAACGGAGGGAGACGAATCCGTCCGTGGACGACAGAGAACTAGGAGGACTGCGGGTCTTGCGGCTGCGCCTCAGCGCAGCAGGGACAACACGTTCTGGGGCACCTGGTTGGCCTGGGCGAGCATGGCCGTGCCGGCCTGCTGCAGGATCTGGGTGCGGGTCAGTTCGGCGGTTTCCTTGGCGAAGTCCGTGTCGCGGATGCGGCTACGCGAAGCGGCCAGGTTTTCCGAGCTGGTCTGCAGGTTGGCGACCACCGAGGTGAAGCGGTTCTGGATCGCGCCGAGGTCGGCGCGCGCCGAGTTCACGGCGGTGAGCGCCTTGTCGACGATGGTCACCGCGCGCGACGCGTTGAGGAAAGTGGTCACGTTCAGGTCGGACAGGCCCTTGACCTCACCCGCGCCGGGTGCGCCGCCGGTAACGCCGACGCCCGAGGTAATACCCGCCGCACCGCTGGTGCCGTAGACGATGGTGATGCCGGCCGCTGCGCCGCTGCCGTTCAATGCGTCGCCAACGGTGTAGTACGAGCCCGTTGTGCCGGTCGATTCTGCATAGACGCCGGTTTCGCCCATCTTGGCGTTGATCGCGCCCATGATCCGGGCGGTGACCTGTGCGCCGGTATCGCCGACCTTCACGTCGACATCGTCGATCGCGATGGTCTTGCCCATCGGGTTGGTCACCGAGATGCCCGTGATCTTGCCGTCGGCGGTGGCCGTGCCGGTCGCGACGCCGACACCGGAGGTCGAGCCGAACTGTACTTTGCCCAGGGCCGTCGAGCGCGCATCGACGGTCTTGTCGATGGCGATGGCCTGGCCGGCGTTGGCGCCGACCTGGAACAGCTGGCTGGAGAACGAACCGTCCAGCAGCTTGGTGCCGTTGAAGTCCGACTGCTTGGCGACGCGATCGATCTCGGCGGTCAGCAGCTTGACCTCGGCGTTCAGCGCGGCGCGGTCGGAGGAAGAGTTGGTCGCGTTGGCCGACTGCACGGCCAGTTCGCGGATACGTTGCAGGTTGTTGCCGATTTCGGTCAGCGAGCCTTCGGCGACCTGGGCCAGCGAGATGCCGTCGTTGGCATTGCGCACGGCGACATCGAGGCCGCGGATCTGGGTGCTGAAGCGTTCGGAGATCGCCAGGCCGGCGGCGTCGTCCTTCGCGCTGTTGATGCGCAGGCCGGACGAGAGACGCTGGATGGTGGTGGCGAGCGAGGCGCCGCTGGTGCTCAGGTTGCGCTGGGCATTCAACGAGATCGTGTTGGTATTGATGACCTGTGCCATGGCGCGGACCTGGAAGAAGGGGTGGTGCGATCAGGAGCAGAAGGAACGCCCGGCGCCCGCCACCAAGCCGGTGGAGGGCGGATGGATGGCAAGGCCATCCATCCCGGCGCCAATCGGAGGGAGACGAATCCGTCCGGGACGCCCGCGTCGGGCAACGATTCCTGTGAAGCGGTTTAGCGGAGCAGCGACAACACGTTCTGCGGCACCTGGTTGGCCTGGGCCAGCATGGCCGTACCGGCCTGCTGCAGGATCTGGGTGCGGGTCAGTTCGGCGGTTTCCTTGGCGAAGTCCGTGTCGCGGATGCGGCTACGCGAAGCGGCCAGGTTTTCCGAGCTGGTCTGCAGGTTGGCGACCACCGAGGTGAAGCGGTTCTGCACCGCACCCAGGTCGGCGCGGGCCGAGTTGACCGAGGTCAGCGCCTTGTCGACGATTTCCAGTGCCTGCTGCGCGCCCTTGAACGTGGAGATGTCCAGGTTGGAGGCGTACTGCTTGGTGGTGGCCACGGTGCTGGCGGTGACGTCGGCCGGGGCGGTGCCGCCGGTCCAGGTGCCGGTTTCGATGGCGATGCCCTTGAACGCACCGTTGGTGCCCACGCTGTCCTTGACCGAGGTCAGGCTGACGGCGCCCGCCGCGCCGAGTTCGGCGTACACGCCGCTCTCGCCGATCTTGGCGTTGATGGCCGTGACCAGTGCCTTGGCGGCGGCGTCGCGGGTGCCCGCGGCCGTGCCCTGTGCGGCGACATCGACGGTGTCGATGGTGACCGTGGCGCCGTCGGCGTTGGTCAGCTGCAGGCCTTCGATCTTCAGCGCAGTCACGCCATCGGCCGGCGTAGCGGTGGTGAAGGTGGCGGTGGCGAACATCGCGCCGCCCAGCGAACCAGCCTTGGCGTCGACGACCTTGTCGATGGCGATCGCCTGGCCGGCATTGGCGCCGACCTGGAACAGCTGGCTGGTGAACGAGCCGTCCAGCAGCTTGGTGCCGTTGAAGTCGGCCTGCTTGGCGACGCGGTCGATTTCGGAGGCCAGCTGCTTGACTTCGGCGTTCAGTGCGGCGCGGTCGGACGAGGAATTCGTCGCGTTGGCCGACTGGACCGACAGCTCACGGATGCGCTGCAGGTTGTTGCCGATTTCCGTCAGCGAACCTTCGGCGACCTGGGCCAGCGAGATGCCGTCGTTCGCATTGCGAACAGCGACGTCGAGACCGCGGATCTGGGTGGAGAAGCGCTCGGAGATGGCCAGACCGGCGGCGTCGTCCTTGGCGCTGTTGATGCGCAGGCCGGACGAGAGGCGCTGGATGGTGGTGGCGAGCGAGGCGCCGCTGGTGCTCAGGTTGCGCTGGGCATTCAGCGAGATGGTGTTGGTGTTGATGACCTGTGCCATGGGAAAGTCCTGGAGTGGAGCGAGGAAGGAATGCCTGGCCGGAGCGGGCGGGAGAGACGCCCGCCCCGGTGCCTAGCGCCGCGTTAGCGGAGCAGGCTGAGCACGTTCTGCGGCACCTGGTTGGCCTGGGCCAGCATGGCCGTACCGGCCTGCTGCAGGATCTGGGTGCGGGTCAGTTCGGCGGTTTCCTTGGCGAAGTCCGTGTCGCGGATGCGGCTACGCGAAGCGGCCAGGTTTTCCGAGCTGGTCTGCAGGTTGGCGACCACCGAGGTGAAGCGGTTCTGCACCGCACCCAGGTCGGCGCGGGCCGAGTTGACCGAGGTCAGCGCGGCGTCGACGATTTCCAGGGCCTTCTGCGCGCCTTCGAACGTGGTGATGTCCAGGTCCTTGGCGAACGAAGCGGTGGCGGTGGCGGCTGCCGTCGTGGTGGCGGCGGTCAGGCCCGAGCCGGTCACCGTGCCACCGACGACCAGATCCTTGCCGGCCTTCACCGAGTTCAGGGTCACCTGGTCGGCGGTCACCGAGGCGTACACGCCGGTCTCGCCCATCTTCGCGTTGATTGCCGTGGCCAGACCCTTGGCGATGTCGTCGCCGGTGGTGCCGGTGGTGTAGGCGACGGTGTCGATGGCCACCGAGTTGATGGTCAGGCCGGCGATGCTGCCGTTGGCGGCGGCGTCGGCGATGGCCGTACCGGTCACGTCGGCAGCGAACTTCACGTTGCCCAGCGACTGCGAGCGGGCATCGACGACCTTGTCGATGGCGATCGCCTGGCCGGCATTGGCGCCGACCTGGAACAGCTGGCTGGTGAACGAGCCGTCCAGCAGCTTGGTGCCGTTGAAGTCGGCCTGCTTGGCGACGCGGTCGATTTCCGACGTAAGCTGCTTGACTTCGGCGTTCAGCGCGGCGCGGTCGGACGAGGAGTTCGTCGCGTTGGCCGACTGGACCGACAGCTCACGGATGCGCTGCAGGTTGTTGCCGATTTCCGTCAGCGAACCTTCGGCGACCTGGGCCAGCGAGATGCCGTCGTTCGCGTTGCGAACGGCGACGTCGAGACCGCGGATCTGGGTGGAGAAGCGCTCGGAGATGGCCAGACCGGCGGCGTCGTCCTTGGCGCTGTTGATGCGCAGGCCGGACGACAGCCGCTGGATCGTGGTCGCCAGCGAGGCGCCGCTGGTGCTCAGATTGCGCTGGGCATTCAGCGAGATGGTGTTGGTGTTGATGACCTGTGCCATGAGTTCGACTCCTTAGGCGTTTTCTGCACGGGGGATGATGTTGTCCAACGATTCCCCGCCGTGCCGCCGGGGACGCTAGGTTCAGCCTTGCAACAAGCTCAATACGTTCTGCGGCGCCTGGTTGGCCTGGGCCAGCATGGCCGTGCCGGCCTGCTGCAGGATCTGGGTGCGGGTCAGTTCGGCGGTTTCCTTGGCGAAGTCCGTGTCGCGGATGCGGCTACGCGAAGCGGCCAGGTTTTCCGAGCTGGTCTGCAGGTTGGCGACCACCGAGGTGAAGCGGTTCTGGATCGCGCCCAGGTCGGCGCGCGCGCCGTTGACCGAGGTCAGTGCCTTGTCCACCACTTCCAGGGCGCGTTGGGCGCCGGCGAAGGTGGTGATGTCCAGGCCCTGGACGAAGCTGTTCGTGGTGGCGAGGTCGCCGCCGTTGGTGCTGGTCTCGGTCAGGCCGAGGTTGGCGGCGGTCGATACCGTGGCGCCGGTGACGGCGGGGCCGCCGAAGGCGAGGGCGAATTCCTGACCGCCCTTGACCGAGGTCAGGTTGATGACGCCGGCCTTGACCTCGGCGTACACGCCGGTCTCGCCCAGCTTGTTGTTGATGGCGGCGGCGGCGGCCTGCGTGATCGACTGGCCGGCCTTCACGTCGAAGGCGCCGATGTTGACCGTGCTCGCGCTGCCGCCGGTCGGGGTGACCGAAATCTGCAGCTGCGAGTAGGTCGTGTCGGCGGCAGCGGCGTCGACGCCCAGCGCGGTGCCGGCGTAGACGTTGGCGAAGGTAACGCCACCCAGGGTCTGCGCACGGGCGTCGACGACCTTGTCGATGGCGATGGCCTGGCCGGCGTTCGCGCCGACCTGGAACAGCTGGCTGGTGAAGGTGCCGTCCAGCAGCTTGGTGCCGTTGAAGTCGGCCTGCTTGGCGACGCGGTCGATTTCCGACGTCAGCTGCTTGACTTCGGCGTTCAGCGCCGCGCGGTCGGAAGCGGAGTTGCTGGCGTTGGAGGACTGCACAGCCAGCTCGCGGATGCGCTGCAGGTTGTTGCCGATCTCGGTCAGCGAGCCTTCGGCGACCTGGGCCAGCGAGATGCCGTCGTTCGCGTTGCGGACGGCGACGTCGAGGCCGCGGATCTGCGTGCTGAAGCGTTCGGAAATGGCCAGACCGGCGGCGTCGTCCTTCGCACTGTTGATGCGCAGGCCCGACGACAGGCGCTGGATGGTGGTGGCCAGAGAGGCGCCGCTGGTGCTCAGGTTGCGCTGAGCGTTGAGCGACATCGTGTTCGTGTTGATTACCTGTGCCATGTTCGTCTCCTCTTATTTGGATTCACGGCGTTGAAGGGAAAAAGACGCTGCCGGTTTGTTTTGTTGGGCTAGTCGTCTTCGTGTTGCGAAATGAATAACGGCGCTGCCAAAAAAACCTTTAGGGCAGCTGCAAAAAAATGTGTTAGGGGCTCGAAACCCCTGCGGTGCAAGGGTTCGCGGGAAACGTCGGAAACGTGACATCTGCCCTAAAGATGGCTTGTGGCCTGCCGTTAAGGCCGCCCCGCGGGCACGCCAAGACACACCGGGCCGGTCACGACGCGTCGTGCGTGCGGTTTGAGCAGAAGGAAGGGGGTGTCGTGCGCCCCGGCGCAGGTATCGGGCTACGGCGTCGGCGTACGCCAGGCGTCGTCCGGATTGGCGAGCAGGGAAAGTCCAGGCATGCGGTACTCGCATCCGATCAACGTGCGTTGCTGCATGCCGGGATGCTCGCCGGAGTAGACCACCAGCGCATGCAGGTCATCGAGCGCGCCGGACAGCGGCGTGTCGCGGCTGTCCGCCAGGGACTGCTCCAGGCGCGCGCTGGCCGTGTCGATGGGCGCGTCGACCAGCAGCAACACGCGATTGTCGGTGATGACGATCGCATCGCCTTCGTTGCCCCAGGCGTCCACGGATTCGTCGAGCCGGTAGAGATCCATCTTCGGCGTGCCGTACTGACGCTCGGTCTGCATGAATTCGGCGGGCCGTTCGCGCCGCAGCCTGCTCAGCAGGCCGGCGATGTCGCCAGCCGATGTCCTGCAGGTCAGGGCGTCCACCAGCGTATCCGTCGCCTGTGCGGGCGACGGCGGGGCAGGAGAGGGGGGCGCGATGACCTGCGCCTCCAGCGTCGCGCTTGCGGCCAGCAGGGCCGATGCGAGCGCGAGGGCGGCGTTCCTATTCGATCTGCGCATTGGCATGCGCCGCGTCCAACGCTTCCATCGCGTCGCGGGGCTTGAGTTTGCCGGCCTTCTCATAGGCGGCGGCAGCGGCGTCTTCCTTCTTGTCCCCGTGCAGGAGCAGCAGCACGTTGGCGTGCTCGACGTGCGCGATCGGGGAGTCGGGCGTCAGTTTCAGTGCGGTCTTGATGTGGGATTCGGCTTCGCCCGCCTTGGCGCCATAGGTCAGGCCACCGATCATCGCGCCGATCTTGCCGATGATCTCCGCGTGGTAGAGCGCCAGCGCGGTGTGCGCCTCGGCGTGCTTCGGGGCCAATTCGAGTGCGGCGTCCAGCGAGGTGCGGACCTTGCCGGCGATGCCCTGTTTGAGCGCCTTGGCGATGCTGAGTCCCTGGCTGTAGCGGCCGAGCGCGAAGGCGTGGCGGTAGTGGCTGTTGGCGTCATCGGGCAGTGCCTTGATGGCGGCCTCGGCCAGCTTGGCGCCCTGTTCGAAGCGCTTGAGTTGTTCGGCTTCGTCGTCCACCAGGTACGTGGCGTGGATGCCGATGGCTTTCACCGCGACGGACGCGCCCAGCGGGCCGAGCGTCTCACCGGCCTCGTACGCCGCCTGGAAGTCGCCGCGATGGAAGGCACGCCACGCGTCCTGCAGCTGTTGGGCCAGATCGTCGGCCGTGATGCCTTTGGCGGCCTTGCCGGCCGCGGCGATCAAGGCCTTGGCGCGCTTCTCGTCGGGGTAGGGCTCCTGGTCGCCCGCATGCAGGGCAGGCCAGGCTTTCTTGAGCGCATCGCCTGCGTAGGCATAGGCCTTGGCGTCGTGCGGAAACGGGGCCCACTTCGAAGACTTCGCTGCCATCTGTCGTCCCTCCCAGGATGTCGCGAGCATGGCCGCGAACGCCGTCCTCAGGCAACCCCTACGCAATCCGTGCGGAGAGCGGCCAATAGTGTGATTGCTCAAGCCGCCGACGGCAGCATCGCATCAAGGAAGCCGGCCACCGTGGTGCGGCACGTGGAACTGAACATGGCCACCAAGAAGAATGCCCGCAAACCCCTCGAGCCGACCCTGCGCCACGTGTGGCTGGCAGGTCTGGGCCTGATCGTCGTGGGCCGCCGCGAAGCCCTGGCCGCTGTCGCCGATGCGTCCCAGCGCCTCGATGCCGCACGCCAGCAGGCTGCCACGTTCGCCAGCACCACGCAGCGCGATGTGCTCGGTCGCCTCGCGGACGCCCGCGAACAGGGCGAAGCCCGTGTTGGCCAGTTCAGCGCAGACGTGGAAGCGCGCCTGGAGCCGGTGCTGGTGAAGCTGGGGCTGAAGAAGAAGCCCGCGCGGAAGGCGTCGCGCAGCCGCAAGTCGGCGCCCGCACGAGCCAAGACGGCGCGTAAGCCCGCGCCGCGCAAACCCGCGGCCCGCCGCACGCGCCGCGCCTGAGCCTAAGGCCAGCACGACCCTGACGCCCCGGTTCACCGGGGCGTTTTCATTCATCTAGATGTGTCGTGTGACGGTGGGCTCGGAGAACCAGTCGTTGTCGCGACCGTTGAAGTAACGGATCGGCACCTGGGCCAAGGTCTCGGGCGCCACGTCGTCCAGGCAGGCCAGATTTATCGAGACGTATCGGCCGCCGAGGACCTCCAGCTCGCCCCGGCCGAACGATCTGATGCCGCAGTGCCGGCAGAACAGGTGCTCCGTGGCGAGGGTGCCAAACCGATACCGTCCCAGCTCATCCTCTCCCTGAAGCAGGCGGAATGCCCCGGGCTGCACGACCACGCCCCAGAACCGCGTCTTGGTGCAGATGGAGCAGTTGCATCGGCCGCTGCCTGCGGCCAGGTCGAGGTCCGCTTCGTAGCGGACGGCGCCGCAATGGCAGCTTCCGCGGTAGGTCTGAACGGCCATGGACGGGTGCTCCCGGTGGATGAGTAATCAGTGTGGCTGCTATCGAGGACAGAATCAGTCCGCAATAGGGGCCATACTGGGTCCATGCTCAGCACCTCCAACCGCCTGCTCCGCCTGTTGTCGCTGCTGCAGTCGCGCCGTCACTGGACGGGTGCGGAACTGAGCCAGCGGCTGGACATCGATCGCCGTACGTTGCGCCGCGACGTGGAGCGGCTGCGCGAACTCGGCTACCCCATCGACGCTTCCCCGGGCCTGGGCGGCGGCTATCGCTTGGGATCCGGAAGCGCGATGCCTCCCGTCCTGCTGGAAGACGACGAGGCGGTCGCCGTGGCCGTGGCGCTGCGGACCGCCGCCGCCAGCGTGGGGCGGATGGAAGACACCTCGTTGCGGCTGCTCTCGAAACTGGACCAGTGGCTGCCGGCCCGGCTACGCAAGCGCGCCAGCGCGCTGTACTCGGTAACGCTCTCGCTGGCAGGCGGTGCGCCGACCTCGGACGTGGATGCGCTGTTGCGCATCGCCGGCGCCTGTCGGGACGGCTTCAGGCTGCGCATGCAGTACCGCGACCGCAGCCAGAAGGCGAGTGAACGGCTGATCGAGCCGCTGCGGCTCGTGCACACCGGCAGTCGGTGGTACCTGGTGGCCTGGGACCTCAAGCGCGAGGACTGGCGGACGTTTCGGGTCGATCGCGTGCAGGCGCTGCACGACACCGGCATGCAGTTCCCGCCGCGCCCGTTCCCAGGCGATGTGGTCGACTATGTCGCCAAGTCGATCACCCAGCCGTTCACGCGCTTCCAGGTGCGGTTGCGCCTGCCGGGTTCCATCGAGGAGCAGGCCACGCGCGTACCGCCCTGGTGCGGCATCCTTGAGGCCGGCGATGCGCACCACTGCGTGCTGGAGCTGGGCGCGGAGTCGGTGGAAGCCTTGCTCGCGCTGATGGCCCTGGTGGGGCCTGACTTCGAAATACTCGATGATCGTGGCCTGCTGCCGCAGCTGCGCGCGGCGTCGACCCGTCTGGGCGACGTACTGGCGGCCGCGTAGGCGCGCTTCAGTCGGTATAGGCCTGCGTCAGCGTGTTGAGATGCACGCGCTCGGCGTCGCGCAGGAACGGCGCCACCAGCATCATCACCTGCACGATGCCCTGTCGGATCGCGGCCTGTTCGTCCTTTTCGCCACGGGTGGCCGCGTAGTTCAACCAGAACGTGGAAATGACCAATACGTTGGTCGCGGTCGCCGCGAGTTCGGCGGCCGAGGCACGCATCACCCCGGCATGGCCCAGCCCGCGCATCACCGCCAGCGCGCTGTCGTCGGCGCGCTTGAGGATGCGGGCGAAGCGCAGGCGCAGGCGGCGGTTGCGGCTCAGGATCTCGACCAGGTCGCGGTACAGGAAGCGGTAATCCCAGATGCACTCGAACACCAGGTGCAGCTGCAGCCAGATGTCTTCCAGCCCGGGCAGGCGATCGGTAGGCGGCGTCAGGGCGGCATCCATGCGCTCTTCGTAGCGGGCGAAGAGCTGCTCGATGATGTCGTCCTTGTTGCGGAAGTGGTAGTACAGGTTGCCGGGGCTGATCTCCAGCTCGTCGGCGATGTGATTGGTCGTGACGTGAGGCTCGCCCTGCGTGTTGAACATCGCCAGGGCGGCTTCGAGGATGCGCTGGCGGGTATCGCGCGCCACTACGCGGTGAGTTTCTTCACCAGGTCCACGTACTTCTTCTGGGCGTCTTCGGGCGCGGTGCCCTTGAGTTTGGCCCAGGCTTCGTACTTGGCGGTGCCGACGAAGTCGAAGAAACCGGGCTTGTCGCCCTTGACGTCGCCTTCCGAGCCTTGCTTGTACAAGCCATAGAGTCGCAGCAGGGTGTCGTTGTCCGGGCGCTCGGACAGCGTCTGGATGTCCTTGGATGCCTGGTCGAACGCGGTCTTCAGATCTGCCATGGATGATCCCTCCCAGTGATCGCGGCCATCACACCACGGGTGGTGCAGGCGGTCAATCCGCGGCGGGATTGTCGAACCGCAACGGCTCTGGCAACGTAGGCCGCAGGGCGGTCGGAGGGGCCGGCCCACACAATCGAGGGTTGGGTCGTCATGAGCTATTTCGTCACGGGCGCCACGGGATTCATTGGCCGCTATCTGGTCGGCAACCTCCTCAAGCGCAGCGGGACGGTCTACGTGCTGGTCCGGAAGGACTCGCAGAAGAAGTTCGACGCCATCGCCAAGAAGGCCGGCTGGGACATGAAGCGCGTGTCCGTGGTGCACGGCGACATGACCAAGCCGCGATGCGGACTCACCCCCGCCCAGCTGCGCACGCTGACCGGCAAGGTGAAACATTTCTTTCATCTCGCGGCCATCTACGACCTGACGGCCACCCGCGAATCGCAGCAGGCGGCCAACATCGACGGTACCCAGCACGCGCTGGACCTTGCCGCCGCGCTGAAAGCGGGCTGCTTCCACCACACCAGTTCCATCGCGGCCGCGGGCCTTTACCCCGGCATCTTCCGCGAGGACATGTTCGAGGAAGCCGAGGGCCTGGACGATCCCTACCTGAGGACCAAGCACGAGTCCGAAGGCCTGGTGCGCAACGAGAAGCGCATCAAGTGGCGCATCTACCGCCCCGGCATGGTGGTGGGCCACTCCAAGACGGGTGAAATCGACAAGATCGATGGCCCGTACTACTTCTTCACCCTGATCAAGAAACTGCGCGAGCTGCTGCCGCAATGGGTGCCGGTGCTCGGCATCGAAGGGGGGCGCATCAACATCGTGCCGGTGGATTTCGTCGCCGACGCAATGGACCACATCGCGCACAAGCCGAAGCTGGATGGCCATACCTTCCACCTGACCGACCCGGAGCCGATGCGCGTCGGCGAAGTGCTCAACACGTTCTGCCGTGCCGGCCATGCGCCGGAGATGACGATGCGCATCGACGCACGCATGTTCGCCTTCGTGCCCGGCAGCATCCGCATGGCGGTGGGCAACCTGCCACCGGTGCGGCGTTTCATCGGCATGCTGCTGCGCGACTTCAAGATTCCCAAGGAAGTGCTGAAGTTCATCACCTATCCGACGCGCTTCGACAGCCGCGAAACGGAGCGGGCGCTGAAAGGCAGTGGCATTGCCGTGCCGCGCCTGGACGACTACGCATGGCGCCTGTGGGACTACTGGGAGCGCCACCTTGACCCGGACCTGTTCGTCGACCGCTCGCTGAAGGGCAAGGTGCGCAACAAGGTGGTCGTCATCACCGGCGGTTCGTCCGGTATCGGCCTTTCCACTGCGCAGCGCGTCGCGGAAGCGGGCGCCACCACGATCATCGTGGCGCGCGGCGAGGAAGAACTGTTCAAGGCCCGCGACGACATGAAGAAGGCGGGCGGCAAGGTGTTCGCCTACACCGCGGACCTCTCCGACATGGCGGACTGCGACCGGCTGGTGAAGACGGTGCTGGACGAACACGGGCACGTGGACATCCTGATCAACAACGCAGGCCGTTCGATCCGCCGCTCCATCGAGGCCAGCTACGACCGCTTCCACGATTTCGAGCGGACGATGCAGCTGAATTACTTCGGCAGCATCCGCCTGATCATGGGCTTCCTGCCGAAGATGACCGAACGCCGCAAGGGCCACATCATCAACATCAGCTCGATCGGCGTGCTGGCCAATTCGCCGCGCTTCTCGGCGTATGTGGCTTCGAAGGCGGCCCTGGATGCCTTCAGTCGCTGCGCGCAGGGCGAGCTGTCGGGCAAGGGAATCAGCTTCACCACGATCAACATGCCGCTGGTGAAAACGCCGATGATCGCGCCCACCAAGATGTACGACAGTGTGCCCACGCTGTCGCCGGACGAGGCGGCCGACCTGCTGGTCAAGGCCATCATCGAGAAGCCCAGCCGCATCGCCACCCGCCTGGGCATTTTCGCCGCGCTGGTGAATGCCGTGGCGCCCAAGGCCTACGAAGTGGTGATGAACACCGCGTTCGAACTGTTCCCGGATTCGGCCGCTGCCAAGGGCGACCGCAAGGCGCTCAAGGAAGCAGCGCCGAGCCAAGAGCAGATCGCATTCGCCGCGCTCATGCGGGGCGTGCACTGGTAGCAGCCCTGCTGGCGGCGTGGCTGGGGATGTGGCGTCAGGTGCCCTGTGGCTCAGACCACCGCAACGGCACCGCCTGCAGGTTGCGCATGTGCATCGCGAGCGGTTCGATACGCGACCAGATGAAGTCGCGCAAGTCCGCGTCTTCCACCGTCTCGGTCATGGCGCCATGGAAGCACGCCAGCCAACCGCTGGCTTCGGCCATGCCGATCTGGAAGGGCAGGTGACGGGCGCGCAGCATCGGCGCGCCGTGCTTCTGGGTGAACAATGGCGGGCCGCCGAGCCAGCCGCTGAGGAATTCGAACAGCTTCTGCTCGCTGCCATCGAGCGAACCAGGATGTTGCGCGCGCACCGCGGCGGCTTCCGGCAGGGTGTCCATCAGCGCGTACATGCGCTGCGTCATCCGACGCAGGCCGGCCTCGCCGCCGATGCGATCGTAGGGAGTTGGGGCGTCTGTCATCGAGGGAGCACGCGGAAACAAGACCGCGGAATCATCCGGTGATGAGAGCCGGATGCACAGCGACCCAGTGTCGCGGTGCCCCGCCCTACAGGGTCTTGCACTGGCGCCAGCGCACGGGCTCGCTGCTGCCGGGCGGTGGATTGAGCTGCACGCGGGTGGTGCGCAGGGCGGGGTAGCGCTCCAGTTCCAGGCAGATCCACGGCCAGACTTCCTTTTCGCTGGCGATGCGGTCCACGCTCAGGGTCAGCTTGGTCTGCCATACACCGCGGGTGATGCCGGGCGTCTTGGCGAGCGCCTTTAGCACCTCGCGCATCTGGGCTTCCAGTTCTTCCTCGGTAGGTTCCTTGAAGCTGCCCGAGGTGGCCGGAGGCAGCGGAGTCGCTGCAGGCGCGGGCGCTGCCTGCGTCGCGGCGGGCAGGGTGCGTTCGACGGGGGCAGAGCCGCTTTGCTGGCCGGACCATGTGGCCATGGCGGCCGCACCGAGTGCGATGGCACCGAACCAAGCGATGCCGATATGGCGCTTGGCGCGAGCGGCCGCATAGGTCATCACTTGTTCGCGCAGGCTCGGTTCGATCAGATCGACGACCTCGGGCCACAGGCGGGGGCCGTCCAGGACTTCGATGTTGTTGCCTTGGGCCGCGTCGCGGCCTTCCTTCTCCACGTTGCCTTCGGTGGCGAGAATGCCGCCGTGGGCCGTGCCCAAGCGGATGCTCGCGGCCAGTTCCAGCACGGGCGCAGCAGCGATCCGGTACGCCGAGCCGTGCTTGCATGAGAGCAGCCAGCGTTCATCGCCCCGGGCGAGCAGGAAAGTGGATTGCGGTTCGCGGGATTCGTGCGGTTCCGGGCTGGCCTCCGCCAGGCCACGACGCTCCATCGCCGACAGCACCAGTTTGGAGAACTCGCGCCAGCGCAGCCCGGACAGGGCATGCAGGCCGTAGGACATTTCATCGCGGGGACGGCGGACCAACCAGAGATAGGCGGTTGCCGCCATGCCGGTCACCAGGGTGACGGCCAGGCCAAGGAGCCAGATGGACATGCGTCGCGGAGGCGCTTTTTGTTATTCGAAGCCGCGATTCTACCCGGCGCGCCACGGAGTGTCTGTTGTCGCGTCACTCCTGATGGAGGATGCGATGTGGGCGGGCATGGAAAAGCCCGCCAGTCCGAAGCCGTAAGGGGAGGGGAGCAAACGAACTTCGGTGGACTGGCGGGCTGGAATGATTGTTACGCCATTCGATGGTGCTTCGCAACAAAATTCTGTTCAGAAAAGCACACGAAAAAGCATATGCAACCTTATGGTGCAGCCTTCTTGCGCGATGCACGTTTGGCGGGCGTTTTCTTCGCTGCCGGTGCCGGTTTTTTGGCGGCCGCGGTCTTGCGGGCCTTCGCTGGTTTCGCGACGGAAACGCCGCCCAGCTTGCGTAGTTCGGCATTGAGCGCGTCGACGCGATCGATCAGGGCGGAGAGGTCTTCGCGGCTCGGCACTTCGAGACGGCGCAGTGCGCGATGCACGCGTTCTTCGAAAACCTTCTCGAGACGATCCCACGTATCGGAGGCGCGCTCGCGGGCCTGGCCCACCGTGGTTTCCACCGCATCGCGCATCGCCTGCGCCTTGCCGCCGGCCGTCTTGCGCGTGATCTGCTCCAGCGAGAGGCCTTCTTTCACGAGGGTCTCGAACAGCTTGGTGCCTTCGGCCTGCGCGCGCCCGAAAGCCCCCACGCCGGCGAGCCAGACCTGCTGCGCGGATTCGCCCAGGCGCTTGGAGAGCTGCTCGGCTTGGGCCTGCAGTTGTTCGTTGTTGGAGGAAGTAGCGGATGCGGTCTTCTTGCGTGCGGATTTCTTCAACGTGGCCATGGCGTTCCGTCGGCGATGTGGTGGCAGGGATTGCGCGCCAGAATCGGAGCGCTGTCTAGAGTTTTCACACCAGCCGGTGACGCACCCGTGATCGGATCACGGGCGACGGGCGGCTCGGCGGCTGGAAACCAGTTGGTCCACATCGTCCAAGGCGCGACGCAAGCGGGCCGTGGTCTCGGTCATGCGCGGGGTCACGTCCAGGCCGTCGAGGATCGAGCGGTGGCGGTCGTTGACGATGTCGTCGTTGTAGCGGATGCCATGCGCCGCCAGCATCGGCTTGAGCACGGCGGCGCGCTTGCGCAGGTCGGCCAGGGTGTTGCGGTAGGCGAGTTGGCAGACGCGGTGGCGCGAAGAGAAGCTGAAGAGATTGGTGAAGAAGAGCTCGCTGTCGTCCGAGTTGGGCTCGAACACCAACTGGTCGATGTCAGGGTACCGGTGCGGATACTTCTCCATGCCGATCTGCATGCGCGACTGCAGCAGGGTGCGCAGGGTCTGCGACAGGACGGCGGGCAATCCGCCGCTCGCCAGTCCGACCTGTTCGGCTTCGTCGGCCTGCGGGGCCGCCTGGTTGGCATCGAACGGTACCAGCGGATTGATGCCGATCATCAGGTCGATATCGCGGTCCAGCACGGTGCTGGCGTGCATCGTGCGGCGCAGCGCGCCATCGAGGAAATGCCGACCTCCGATTTCCACCGGCGGGTACAGGCCGGGCAGGGCGGAACTGGCTTGCACGGCGCGCGAGATCGGGATGTCGTCCCAGCCTTCCTCGCCGAAGCGCACCGCTTCGCCGCTGTCCAGGTCCACCGCCACCACGAACAGGTCCGCGTCCAGCGTGCGGAAATCGTTGCTGCGACCGCGCCGGCTGAAGATGTCGCGCAGGAAGCGTTCGACTTCCTCGTTGTCGAAGATGCCCGTCGGCACCAGGCCGCCGAAACGCAGGAACAGGTCGGACCAGCGCGTGGCCCGGCGCGGGTTGCGGACCAGGCGCGACAGCCAGTCGGCGTATAGCCCCGGCAGGCTCGCGGCGCGACGCAGGTATTCGCTGACGTTAGGGCGCAGGAAGGTCTCGGGCCGGAATTCGGCGTCGTCGCTGGTGCCGGTGATGAAGATGCGGCACATCTCGGCCGTCCCCATCCGGTTGGCCAGGCCGGCAGCGAGGAAGGCGCCGGAGCTGACGCCCACGTAGCAGTCCATCCGGGTCAGGTCCAGGCCGTCGAGCGCTTCGTCGAGGGCACGCAGCGCGCCGAGTTCGTACATGCCGCCGATGGGGCCGCCGCCGGCGATGGCCAGCCCGATCTTGCCGTTGTGGCCCCGTTTCCGCGCGCTGTGGATCGAAAGCATGTACTACCCGTGATGACCTTGCCGCCCGAGTGTAGCCGACCGGCCTGCGGCTTGCGGGGCGCCCGGCCGGCCCGGATCATGTCACCCATGGCCCGAGGAAATCCGCTGATCGAACGCGTGGGCAGGCGGCTGGCCTGGCATCAGGCGTTGCATGACCCGGACGTCGAGCCGCGGAACCGCCTGCGTTGGCTGCCCGAACTGCGGCGCTGGCAGGCCGCGCGGCTGGAGACCAGCTTCACCCATTTCCTGAACGACCCGAAGCGCCGCGCGGCGGCGATGTTCTTCCTGACCGATGTCTATGGCGACCACGACTTCAGTCGCCGCGATGCCAACGTGGCCAAGGTCATGCCAATGATGCAACGGCTGTTGCCGGGGGCCGTGCTGGGGACCGTCGCCCATGGCATCGAGCTGGGGGCGCTGACCCATGCCCTGGACATGCGGATGGCCGAGGCGCTGCATCGCTTGGCGCCCAGTCGCCGCAAGCTGGACGCGGACCTTTACGGCCGCGCGTACCGCGAGGTTGGCCTGCCACGACTGCGTGGACACCAGATCGACCTGATCGCGGAAGTCGGCGTAGGCCTGGCGCAGGCGGTGAAGACGCCGGGCGTAGCCACCCTGCTCAAACTGTCGCGTGGACCGGCCAAGGCCACCGGCCTGGGCGAGCTGCAGGGGTTCCTGGAGCGGGGGTTCGCGGCCTTCGCCGCGCTGGGCGATGGCAAGGCGTTCGTGCGCGACATCGAGAAGGCGGAGAGGACGATTTCGCGCCGCCTGTTCGCGGCCGATCCCGATCCCTTCCGCGATTGATCCTCAGTCGAACTTGTCGCTCAGTACCCGGCGGATTTCCGCTTCGATCGGTCCTTTCATGGCCGAAAGCAGGAAGCCCAGGTTCGCTGTGACGCGGAGCTTGTCGGCCAGCAATGCGATCTTGCCTTCCACGCCGGAGCGGCTGAAGTTCAGCGTATCCCCGTCCCAGCCATAGTCCATGTCGAAGCGTTCGGCCAGTTTCTTGGCGACATCCTCGACGGCCTTGCGGGCCTGCTTCGGGGACTTGGAATGCGCGTGCTGGATATCGATGCTGGCCATGCGTGTACTCCCTCGGTTCGCCGGTATTGTGCGCGGCCGCCGCGCGCCATGCCAAGCCGGGGCTGCCCTGCGCACGCCAACCTGATAGGCTCACGCCGCGTGCAGAACCTCCGACTTCACTTCACCAACCGTCCTTCGCCCGACCGGCCGCTGACCACCGGCGTGCACCGCATCGTGCGCGAAGCGGCCGGCACCATCGGGGTCGGCGATGCCTTGCAGGGCGCACTGCTCGCGCAGATTTGCGTGGACCGCCGCGGCCTCTGGCTGCAGGTCGCCAATGGCATGCGCGGCGTACACATCAACGGCAGGCCGGTGAAGCGGATGGCGGTGCTGCGACCCGGCGATGCGGTGTACGTGGAAGGGGTGGAGCTGCTGCTGCAGTCTGGCTTCCAGTCGGCCACCGACGTGCGCGACGCCGATGCCGGTCAAGGCGATGCCCGCGTGGTCCTGAGAGGACTGGGAGGCAAGTTCCATGGTCGCAGCGTGTCGCTGGAGCACCCCTGCATCGTGGGCCGCGCCCGCGATGCCGACATCCGCGTGGATGACCCGACCTTCGCCGAGCGGCACGCGCGGCTGGAGCTCCGCGGCGACCGCGTCCTGCTGCGCGACCTGGGTTCGGCCGACGGTTCCCGTGTGAACGGCGTTGCGGTGCGCGACGCGCTGTTGGTCGCGGGTGACCAGGTGGTGTTCGACGCGCAGCACCGTTTCGTATTGGAAGTGCCGTGGGCGCCCAGCGCGCAGGGGAACGACGCCCTTGCCGCGGACATGGACGATGAAGCGCAGGCGGACGAGGTCCGCACGCGTCCCGCGGTGCGGTCTGCACGGCGCTGGCCCTGGTTGCTCCTTGCCGCGTTGCTGATGGCGGCCGCGCTCAGCGCGCTGTTGTTGTTCGGCGCCGGCTGAACGATTTCCACACCCGCCATCCCAGCAGCGCGGCCAGGATGACCGCGTACAGCAGCGGCTCGCGGATGTCGGATTTCACCAGCCACCAGAAGTGCAGCACGGCCAGCACGCCGATCGCATAGACCAGCTTGTGCAACTGGCCCCAGCGCCGGCCGAGGCGCCGCATCCAGCCCTGGGTCGAGGTGATCGCCAAGGGCACCAGCAATAGCCACGCGGTGAACCCCACGGTGATGTAGGGGCGCTTGACGATCTCCTCGAAGATCTGCGTCCAGTAACCGCGCAGGTCCAGCGCCAGGTACGCCGTCAGGTGCACGCTGGCGTAGAAGAACGCATACAGCCCGATCATCCGGCGGAACCGCAGCAACACCGGCTGGCCGGTCAGTTGCCGTAGTGGTGTGATGGCCAGCGCCACCATCAGCAGGCGCAGCGCCCACAGGCCGGTACGGTGTTCGATCTCCGCCACCGGATCCGCGCCCAGCGCATCGCTACCGGTCCGCCAGACATCGACGAACTGCCAGGCCAGTATGCCCAGGGGCACCAGCGCAAGCGCATGGACGGTGGTCTTGGCGGCGACCAGGCCAGCGGAGGTCTTACGCATCGATCCGGCTCAGTACCACTTCTTCAGGTCCAGGCCGGCATACATCGAGGCGACCTGGTCTGCGTAACCGTTGAACAGGCGCGTCGGGATGCGTTCGGCGAACAGCTTGCTCTGGGTGCCGGCGATGCGCCGCTCGGTCTTCTGGCTCCAGCGGGGATGGTCCACGTTCGGATTGACGTTGGAAAAGAAGCCGTACTCGGATGGCTGCAGGTCGTGCCAGGCCGTCTCGGGCATGCGCTCGACGAACTTGATCTCCACGATCGACTTGATGCTCTTGAAGCCGTACTTCCACGGCACTACCAACCGCAGCGGCGCGCCGTTCTGCTGCGGCAGCGGTTTGCCATACAGCCCGGTGGCCAGCAGGGTGAGCGGGTGCATCGCTTCGTCGATGCGCAGGCCCTCGCGGTAAGGCCAGTTGATCGAGGCGTAGCGCACGCCCGGCATCTGCACCGGGTCGGCCAGGGTGGTGAAGGCGACGTACTTGGCCTTGGAGGTGGGCTGGAATTTCTTCAGTACCTCGCTCAGCGGCACGCCCAGCCATGGGATCACCATCGACCAGCCCTCCACGCAGCGCAGCCGGTAGATGCGTTCTTCGGGAGTGAGCCCCTTCACCAGGTCCTCCAGCGACAGCTTGCCCGGCTTCGCGCACTCACCGCCCACCACCACCGACCAGGGGGAGGTCTTCAGGGTCTTGCGCGCGGTCGACGGGTCGGCCTTGCCGGTGCCGAACTCGTAGAAGTTGTTGTAGCTGGCGACGTCCTCGTAGCGGGTCAGGGTCTCTGCCGTGCGGAAACCCGAACGCGCCTGTTCCGGCGTCACCACGACCTTCGGGGGTGCGGGGGGCTCGGCCTCCGCGCAGCCGGCCAAGGCGAGGGCAGGCGCGGCGGCGAATGCCTGCAACAGGCGGCGGCGATCCCGATAGACGGATTCGTCGGTTATCCGGGACTCGGGGATCCGCAAGGCGTCGCGCAGGGACATGGACTTCTCCGGCAAGGGGGTAGCGGTTGGATCGCATTCCCGTCGGAAAATTCCCGCGCAAGCGATCCACGTGCAGCCTATACGTAGTCGGGTGTTCGCAGGATGCACGGCGTACGCCATTCATGCTCCTGCGTCCGCTTCGTTGCCCCTGCAACTGATGCGCTGCGGCATACTACGGACCCTCCTGTTCAGGTGCCCCATGACGCGCGCGTTCAACTTCAGTGCCGGTCCCGCCACCCTGCCCGAATCGGTCCTGCGGCAGGCGCAGGCCGAGATGCTCGACTGGAACGGCATCGGCGCGTCCATCGTGGAAATCAGCCACCGCAGCCAGGACTTCATTACGGTCGCGGCCGAGGCCGAGGCCGACCTGCGCCGGTTGGTCGGCATCCCGGACGACTACGCGGTGCTGTTCCTGTCCGGTGGCGCCACCACCCACCAAGCCCTGCTGGCATTGAACTTCGCCGGCCCCGGGCAAGTGGTGGACTACGTGGTCACCGGCCACTGGGGCAAGACCGCCATCAAGCAAGCCGCGCCGTATTGCACGGTCAACATCGCGGCCGACGGTGAGGGTGGTGGGTTCCACGACATCCCGCCGCGCGATACCTGGACGCTCACGCCCGGTGCCGCTTACGTGCACATCACCGCCAACGAAACGATCCACGGTGTCGAGTTCCGCGACACCCCGGACGTGGGCGAGGTGCCGTTGTTCGCCGATTTCAGCTCATCGATCGCCTCCGAGCCGCTGGATGTATCGAAGTACGGCGTGATGTACGCCGGCGCGCAGAAGAACCTGGGCCCGGTCGGCGTGGCGGTGGTCATCATCCGCAAGGATCTGTTCGAACGCGCCGGCCAGCCGCGCGCCGACATCTTCGATTACCGCTCGCATGCGGCGCGCGACTCCATGCTCAACACGCCGCCGACCTGGAACTGGTACCTCGCCGGCCTGGTGTTCAAGTGGATGCTGGCCGAAGGCGGCGTGGCCGAGTTCGCGCGACGCAATGCGGTGAAATCGTCGCTCGTCTACGACGCCATCGACGCGTCCGGCGGCTTCTACCGCAACGACGTGGCGCCGGCGGCGCGCTCGCGGATGAACATCCCGTTCTTCCTGCCCGACGACACCCTCAACGCGCGCTTCGTGGCCGAATCCAAGGCGGCCGGTCTGCTGGCGCTGAAAGGCCACAAGGCGGTCGGTGGCATCCGCGCCTCGCTCTACAACGCGCTGCCGGTGGAAGGCGCGCAGGCGCTGGTGCGGTTCATGCACGACTTCCAGCAACGCAACGGATAATCGACCGCATCATCCCGATGTGGGAGCGACGTAAGTCGCGATGAAGCGTTACCGGTAACCTTTCGCGACTTACGTCGCTCCCACAGGGAGGCGACGGGACTACGGAAAACGACATGGCATCCAAACCCAGCAAGCCGAAGAAGACCGCCAAGCCTGCCAAGGGCAAGAAGACCGAGGCGACGCCCGCCCCGGTGCTCTCCGACGTGCGCGCCAAGATCGATGGCATCGATCGCCAGATCCAGTCCCTGATCGCCGAACGCGCCGTCTTCGCCCACCAGGTCGGCAAGGCCAAGGGCAAGCTGGCCGCCGCCGTGGACTACTACCGTCCCGAGCGCGAAGCCCAGGTGCTGCGCATGGTGGTGGACCGCAACGAGGGCCCGCTCAGCGACGAAGTGCTGGTGCACGTCTTCCGCGAGATCATGTCCGCCTGCCTGGCGCAGCAGGAGCCGCTGAAGATCGGCTACCTCGGCCCGGAGGGGACCTTCAGCCAGCAGGCTGTGCTGAAGCACTTCGGCCGCTCGGCGCATGGCTTGCCGCTGGCGAGCATCGAGGAGGTCTTCCAGGAGGTGGCCAGTGGCAACGCCGATTTCGGCGTGGTGCCGGTGGAGAACTCGGGGCAAGGCACCATCCAGATCACCCTGGACATGTTCCTGACCTCGGACCTGAAGATCTGCGGCGAAGTCGAGCTGCGCGTTCACCAGTTCCTGATGTCGCGCACCGGTCGCATCGACGACATCGAGCGCATCTACGCGCACCCGCAGTCGTTCGCGCAGACCGCGGGCTGGCTGCGCGCCAACCTGCCGAAGGTGGAGAAGGTGCCGGTGTCGAGCAACGCCGAGGGCGCCCGCCGCGCGCGTGGCAACGACGATGCCGCTGCCATCGGGGGCGAGAGCGCGGCGCACGTGTACGGCCTGAAGAAGGTCGTCATGAGCCCGATCCAGGACGACAAGGACAACACCACGCGTTTCCTGGTGATCGGCCGCAGCATCTTCCCGCCGTCGGGCCACGACCGCACCTCGGTGCTGGTCTTCATCCACGACAAGCCCGGCGCGCTGTTCGACGTGCTCAGCCCGTTCGCCCGCCACGGCATCAGCATGAACCGGATCGAGTCGCGGCCGTCGCACCACGCCAAATGGGAGTACGGCTTCTTCATCGATCTGGCCGGCCACATCGACGACGAGTCGATGAAGCAGGCACTGGCGGAACTGAAACAGCATTCGGCGCAGATCAAGGTACTGGGGTCGTACCCCGTCGCGGTGCCCTGATCCGTTGCCCGGGCCCGCGCATGGGCCGATGAACCGAGAGACCTGATGAGCAGCAAGCAAGACTGGATCGCCTCCGCCGGCCGCGCGCTGCGCGGCACCCTGGACATCCCCGGCGACAAGTCGGTATCGCACCGTGCGGTGATGTTCGCCGCGCTGGCCGACGGCACGTCGACGATCGACGGCTTCCTGGAAGGCGAGGACACCCGCGCCACCGCCGCGATCTTTTCGCGCCTCGGCGTGCGGATGGAAACGCCCTCGCCGTCGCGCCGCGTCGTGCACGGCGTGGGCGTCGACGGCCTGAGTGCCGCGGACGGCGCGCTGGACTGCGGCAATGCCGGCACCGGCATGCGCCTGCTCGCCGGCCTGCTGGCCGCGCAATCGTTCGACAGCGTGCTCATCGGTGACGAATCGCTGTCCAGGCGTCCCATGCGCCGCGTCACCGGCCCGCTGTCCACGATGGGTGCGCGCATCGACACCGAAGAGGGCGGCCTGCCGCCGTTGCGCATCCACGGCGGACAAGCCCTTGCCGGCATCGACTACACGCTGGAAGTCGCCAGCGCGCAGGTGAAATCGGCCGTGTTGCTGGCTGGCCTGTACGCAGAAGGCGAGACCGTGGTGCGCGAGCCGCACCCCACGCGCGACTACACCGAGCGCATGCTGAAGGCGTTCGGTGTCGACATCGACTTCTCCCCCGGCTTCGCGCGCCTGCGCGGCGGGCAGCGCCTGAAGGCGACCGACATCGCCGTGCCGGCCGACTTCTCGTCGGCGGCGTTCTTCCTGGTCGCGGCCAGCATCATTCCCGGTTCGGAGCTGCGCCTGCGCGCGGTCGGACTGAACCCGCGCCGCACCGGCCTGCTGCAGGCACTGCGGCTGATGGGCGCGGACATCACCGAAGAGAACGCCAGCGAACACGGCGGCGAGCCGGTGGCGGACCTGGTCGTCCGCCATGCGCCACTGCAGGGCATCGAGGTGCCGGAGGCGTTGGTGCCCGACATGATCGATGAGTTCCCGGCGCTGTTCGTCGCGGCCGCCGCGGCAGAGGGCCCCACCGTCGTGCGCGGCGCCGCGGAATTGCGGGTGAAGGAGTCCGACCGTCTCGCCAGCATGGCCAATGGCCTGCGCGCGCTGGGCCTGCGCGTGGACGAAACGCCGGACGGCGCCACGATCTTCCCCGGTGCCTTGCAGGGCGGCACCGTCGATTCCCACGGCGACCATCGCATCGCGATGGCCTTCTCGATCGCTGGTCAGCTCGCTGCCGGCGACGTGCGCATCGGCGACGTGGCGAACGTGGCCACGTCGTTCCCGAACTACGACGGGTTGGCGACGGGGGCGGGCTTCGCGTTGCGAAAGGCCTGAGGCCGGCAGCGGACCACAAAAAAGGGGGACGCCTGCCCGCGTCCCCCTTTCCTTTCCTCGTCAGCTCCGTGTGGGGAGCATTGCGGCGCTTAGATGGGCTTGAAGTCCACCGGCACCTTCACGCTGGTCGCGATCGCCTTGCCATTGCGCATGGCCGGCTCGAAGCGCCACTGGCGCACGGCACTCACGGCAGCGCGATCCAGATCGCGTTCGCCGCTGCGTTCGACGACGCGTACGTCGATCGGGTTGCCCTGGGCATCGACGTCGGCCAGCACCACAACCGTGCCACCGACACCGGCGCGCAGCATCGAGGCCGGATACTTCGGCTCGGCGTTGCCGGCCAGCGGGCGGGCATCACGACTCACCGACGCCGGGCGCGTGGCCGTGGTGCGTTCGGTGCGCTTGCGGTCTGCCGTGGCGGCAGCGCGTTCATTGGCCGGCGCATTGGCGGCGTCATCCGCCACCGGGGCAGGCAATGCGGCGACCGGTGTTTCAGTGCCGGCATGGCGCGACTGCGTCCACCACATCAGGCCTGCTGCCGTGACGGCGAAGGCGAGCAGCATCAGCAGCACGGGCGAGGTGGTGCGGCGCGGTTCCACCGTGGTGTCTTCGACGGTGTCCGGCGTGCGGTATTCGTTGTTGGTGGGCATCGACATGTGAACCTCCGTTTCGCGTTGTGGGTTCCGCGTTGGAACGGGGCCGAGTCTTTACGCAGCGATGTTTGCAATGCGTGATCGAGCGATGAAGCGAGCAGATTGAAGTTCAGCTATTGAAACGCGGGTTCAGACTTGTGTGCAGGATGTCTAGTTCCGCAGCATCACGGCGATGAACGTGATGAAGTACAGGAGAGTCAGCACGCGCAGAATCGTTCTCGCGTTGAACAGGTACCAGTTGAACCATCGCGTGGTTTCTTCGGGTGCGAGCTGTTTGCGATAGGCGCGCAATTGAACGGTTGGCCAGTTGCGGAGGATCGGGTCCCACTCGTGCTCGTTCGTGACGACAACGCCGTCGTCTACCAGTCGCGTGCAGACCACCACGCCATACAGTAGCCAGAACCCGCCAAGAGCAACGGCGAAAATCGCGAACCCCACCATCAACACGGTCATGTCGTTGACAGGCCTCTGTGATGCATGCCGTGTCTACGGTTGCCGGATGCTCACCGCATCTTGAAATCGATCGGCACCGTCACCGCGCCGACCACGGCCTGGCCGTCACGCTGGGCGGGCTGGAAGCGCCACTGGCGCACGGCGTCCACCGCGGCGCGATCGAGATCGCGCGACCCGCTGCGCTGGGCCACATCGACCGACAGCGGCACGCCATCGGTGCCCACTTCTACGCGCACCATCACCGTGCCCTGGTCGCCGTTGCGCATGGCGGCCTGCGGATATTCGGGGGCCGGGGTCTGGCCGGGGATCGGCACCGGCACGTCGCCGGGGGCCAGGGAGACGACCGGTGCGACGGGTGTGGTGTCCGTCGGCGCAGTGGGTGCAGTCGTCTCGTCGACCGGGGTCGGCATCGGCTTTTCTTCGACCAGCTGCGGACGCTCCTCGCTGGCCGGGCGCGGAGCCGGTTCTTCCATGCCACTGGCGCCGTCGCCGGTAGACAGCGGTTCGGGCAGCGCCTCGATGGGAGCGGCCTTGCCGGGGAGCGTGGGCTCGGCGGTGTAGAACCCGTCGTCGCGGCTGGCCCACCAGACGATCACGAAGAGCAGCAGGCCGGCGCCGAAGGCGATGGCGGCGTTGCGCAGGGCGGTGCGGGGCAGGCGGAAGGTGAAGTGCGGGTCGTTCTGTTGCGGGGCCGACATGGGAGTCACCGGTAAGGTCGCGCCGATTCTTGCACAGCCGGCGTTAATCGCGCGGGCAACCGGTCGCGATTGGGCGATAATGCCCGCTTCCTTCGCCAGACCGCTGTTTCCATGCTCGATCCCGTCCTGCTCCGCACCCAGCCCGCCGAACTCGCCCAGCGCCTCAAGGAGAGCCGCGGCTTCGATCTGGACGTGTCCCGCATCGCCGACCTGGAGGCCTCGCGCAAGCAGATCCAGAAGCGCACCGAGGAACTGCAGAACCTGCGCAACACCCGCTCCAAGGCCATCGGCCAGGCCAAGGCCAAGGGCGAGGACGTGGCCGCGCTGATGGCGGAAGTGGCGGGCTTCGGCGACGAGCTGAAGGCCTCGGAAGTGAAGCTGGACGAGATCCGCGCTGAGATCGAAGCCATTGCCCTCGGTATCCCGAACCTGCCGCACGCCAGCGTGCCGGTCGGCAGCGACGAAGCCGGCAACGTCGAACAGCACCGCTGGGGCACCCCGCGCGCGTTCGACTTCGACGTGAAGGACCACGTGGAGCTCGGTGCCCGTCACGGCTGGCTCGACGCCGACACCGCCGCCAAGCTGTCGGGCGCGCGCTTCACCGTGCTGCGCGGCCAGCTGGCGCGCCTGCACCGCGCGCTCGCGCAGTTCATGCTCGACCTGCACACCAACGAGCACGGCTACGAAGAGACCAGCGTGCCCGTGATCGTCAACGCTGATTCGATGCGGGGTACCGGCCAGTTGCCGAAGTTCGAGGAAGACCTGTTCTCCACCGAACTTGGCGAGCATAAGCGCTACCTGATCCCGACCTCGGAAGTGCCGCTGACCAACATCGTCCGCGACGAGATCCTCGACGACGCCCGCCTGCCGCTGCGCATGACTGCGCATTCGATGTGCTTCCGCTCCGAAGCCGGCAGTGGTGGCCGCGACGTGCGCGGCATGATCCGCCAGCACCAGTTCGAGAAGGTGGAGCTGGTCTCCATCGCGCGCCCGTCGGAGAGCTACGACGAGCAGGAGCGCATGACCCGCGCCGCCGAAACCGTGCTGGAGAAACTGGGCCTGCCGTACCGCCGCATGCTGCTGTGCACGGGCGACATGGGCTTCGGCGCCACCAAGACCTTCGACCTGGAAGTCTGGCTGCCGTCGCAGGACACCTACCGCGAGATTTCCTCGTGCTCCAACTGCGAGGACTTCCAGGCGCGCCGCATGCAGGCGCGCTGGCGCAACCCGGCCACCGGCAAGCCCGAGCCCGTGCACACGCTCAATGGCTCCGGCACCGCCGTGGGCCGTGCGCTGATCGCGGTGATGGAGAACTACCAGAACGCCGACGGGTCGATCACCGTGCCCGAGGTGCTGCGCCCGTACATGGGTGGCGCCGCACAGATCGCCTGATCCGGGGCGCCCGCCGTTCGCGGGCGCTAGGCGTTCTTCGTGCGTCCCTTGGTGGCCTTCGCCACCTTCGTGCGCACGGCCGTGCGGTTGAGATCGCGCAGCGCGTCCTTGCCGATCCAGCGCCGCGTCGCATCGTCGGACGCCGCCAACTGCGTGGCCAGCGCAATCGCCCGCGCATGCAGCGCCGCATTGCGATGGCCGATGGCGCGCAGTGCCCAGCTCACGCCCTTGCTGACGAAATTGCGCTCGTCGCCGGCCGCGGCATCCACCAAGGCGAGGCCGTCGAGGAAGGGAGCGTCGGGCGTATGGCGGTCATGCACCGCCAAGCCGGCCAGCAGCGCGAACGCTGCGCGTTTTTCGAACTCGCCGCGCTTGCGCGCCCATGCATCGATCCTGCCCCAGGCATGCGGACTGCGATCGAACAGGTGCAGGCACAGCGTGTCGCAGACCGCCCAGTTGTCGAACTGACGGCACCAACGGTCCATCTGGGTGGCGGTGAGTTGCACGGGATCGGCGATGAAGGCGACCAGCAGGCGTGCTTCGTAGATGCCGCTGTCCCACAGCGGGTGCGCCAGCGCGGGCTGGCGGCCGATGCGCTTGCCGAGCGCCTGGATGTCGCGCATCGGCACGCCGAGCGCGTGCGTATCCGGAATCCCGTAACGCGCCAGCCCGGCGCGATGCACCGGGCTGGCGGCGGCCTGCAGCAAGGCGATGGCCTGCGCGGTGTCGATCTGTTCCGGGGTGGCTAGCCGGGCGGGCATCGGCAGGTAGGCAGGACGGATGCCGGCAGCATACCGGCCCCGTCCCTCGACCTGCAGTGGCTCAGGCGGCCTTGCGCAGCGGGGCCGGGATGCTGGCCAATGCGGCTTCGATCGCCTGGGCCTTGTGCTCGGGCGAGTAGGCCACGCGCTCGGCGCGGATGAATTCGACGTCGGTGATGCCCAGGAAGCCGAACACCTGCTTCAGGTACGGCGCCACGAAATCGATCGCCGTACCGGCGTATTCGCCACCACTGGCCTCGGCCACGATGACCTTCTTGCCGCCGGCCAGGCCCACGGGGCCGTTCTCGGTGTACTTGAAGGTGCGGCCGGCCACGGCGACGCGGTCGATCCAGGCCTTCAGCGTGGAGGGCACGCCGAAGTTGTAGCGGGGGGCGCCCAGGACGATGACGTCGGCGGCCAGGAATTCCTGCATGGCTGCTTCGCCGGCTTGTGCGGCGGCGGTGTCGCCCCCACCCAGTACGGCATTGGTCAGGTGGACCAGCGGGTCGGTGTCGAGGTCGCGGTAGGTGACCTCCAGGCCGGGCACGCTGTCCTGCCAACGGGCTACGATGGCGGCGGTGAGTTGGCGGCTGACCGAATTGGCGGCCAGGGCGCTGCTGTCGATATGCAATAGTTTCATGGGGTGTCTCCGGTCGGGATGCGGCCTCAACCGCGTTGGAGCGCACTCTAGATCGTTGCATTGGTGGGATAAACGTGGTCTAACGTCACTGATTGTTCTATAGGCGGAACTCTAGATGCAGCACGACCTCAACGATCTCTATTACTTCGCCATGGTGGTGGACCACGGCGGATTCGCCGCCGCCGAGCGCGCGCTGGGCATTCCCAAGTCCCGTCTCAGCCGGCGCATCAGCCAGTTGGAGACGGATCTGGGCGTGCGCTTGCTGCAGCGTTCGACGCGTCGTTTCGCGGTGACCGACGTGGGCATGAGCGTGCACCGCCATGCACAGACGATGCTGGCCGAAGCGCAGGCCGCGCGCGAGGTCGTGGATCGCCTCAGCGCCGAACCGCGCGGCGTGGTCCGCGTCAGCGTGCCGGTGGCGGTGGCGCAGATGCAGTTGCCGAAGATCCTGCCGGCCTTCCTCGACAAGTACCCGAAGGTGCGCCTGCAGCTGCACGTCAACAACCGCCGTGTCGACATCATCAACGAGGGCTACGACGTGGCCCTACGCGTGCGCGCCAAGCTCGACGACGACGGCAGCCTGGTGATGCGCAGCTTCGGCCAGATCCAGGAACTGCTGGTCGCCAGCCCGAAGTACCTCAACCGCGCCGGCCGCCCCAAGGTGCCGGAAGACCTGGCCGACCACGTCACCCTGAGCATCAGCGAGGACGAAGCACGCCAGCGCTGGGAACTGCACGGTCCGGACGGTGAAGTGCGCCGGATCGAACTCAATCCGCGCCTGGCCGGGTTCGATTTCCCGCTGCTGCAATCGATGGCGAAGGACGGCTACGGCATCACGCTGCTGCCGGAGACGGTTTGCGCCGAGGCCGTACGCAAGGGCGAGCTTGAAGTCGTGCTGCCGGAATGGAGCCTCCCGCAGGGCATCTGCCACGCGGTGTTCGCCTCGCGTCGGGGCATGTTGCCGGCGGTGCGTGTGTTCATCGATTTCCTGGCCGAGCACCTGCCGCAGCAGATCGAATCCTCGCGCCTGGATTGCGGCGGCAAGTGCGCCGAAGAAAAGGAAAAGGCGATCGCGGTCGCCATCGACAACGCCAAGGCCGCCAAGGTGAAGAAAGCCTCGTAGGCCACGACCGCGGGGTTCGTGCGAAAATGCGCGCCGGCCTGCATGGGGCCGGGCGCGCCGCAGGGGTAGGGCGGCGATGCACCGCGATCGGTCGCGGGAAGTTCCAGAAAACGGAGAGATGGCCCAGTGGTTTAAGGCAGCAGTCTTGACTGCGTAGGCCGAAGGCCGGAGCGAACATCGACCGCAGGTCGATGGTAAAACTGCCGTACGGCGCGCAGCGCCGCGGTAGGGTAGTTAAAACGGAGAGATGGCCGAGTGGTTTAAGGCAGCAGTCTTGAAAACTGCCGTAGGTGTAAGCCTACCGTGGGTTCGAATCCCACTCTCTCCGCCACGTTCGCAACCGCCTCATGGCGGAGGGAGGAACAGCTCATGTCTCGTCTCCTCGTACTTGCGCTGTTCCTGTTGCACAGCGCCGCTTTGGCAGCCGACCCTCCGGCGCGCGTGATCGTCATCGGCACCTACCACTTCAGCAATCCGGGCCAGGACAAGGCCAACGTGGACGCGGTGGACGTCACCGTGCCCCAGCGACAGGCGGAGCTGCAGGCGGTGACCGATGGCCTCGCGACATTCCAGCCGACCTTCGTCGGCGTCGAGTGGCCCGCCGACGCCGCGCGCGATCAGTACACGCGCTATCTCGCCGGCACGCTGCCGCCGTCCAGCAACGAAGTCGTGCAGCTGGGATTCCGGTTGGCTAAACAGCTGGGGCTGGCCAATGTCCATGGGCTGGATGTTCCGGGCGACTTTCCGTTCGAACCGTTGAGTGCGTGGGCGCAGGCGAACGGCAGGGCGGACGACCTGCAGGCGCTGATGGCGCAGGCCCAAGGCATTACGACGCGCATCACCGCAATGCAAGCCACACACAGCATCGGAGGCGTTTTGCGCGAGATGAACACCACGCGCGCTACCGAAGAGGCCGCGAGCTTCTACGCAGAGTTCCTGCGCTACGGCAGCGGTGAACAACAGCCCGGCGTCGAGCTCAATGCCGCGTGGGCGAAGCGGAATTTCGCCATCTGCGCACGCCTGCTGCAGGCGTTGAAGCCGGGCGATCGCGCGGTGGTGTTCTATGGGCAGGGGCACGTGCCGCAGTTGGCGGCATGTTTGCGATCAGCGCCGGGCGTGGAGCTCGTCGAGGCGGCTCAGTTCTTGCCTTCCTCCTGAGTGCTTACACCCTTCATCATGATGTGCACCACGGTGTAGCGTCACCTGCGTGTGCTAGAAACGTAGCGCTGTCAGACCACAGTTCCCGAGAACAAGGAGAGAAGGATGATCAAGCGTTCGCTCGCGCTCACACTCGTCACTGTAGCCTGCGCTCTTCACACGGGAGGGCACGCCTTGGCCGCCGAGACGCAGAGGCTCCCAGGGCAAGGTGTGGATGCCATCAACAAGAGAGCACCGCCCTTGGGGCGTGCTGCGAAGAATTCACCCCAGAACGCGCAGCGCCACGCCACGGCCCTGGGGTTGGGGCCGGAGTACAGCCTTCGGATCAAGGACTATTCGGAGGACCAGATCGGATCCTATTACCGATACATCCAGCTCTATCGCGGCATCCCCATCCATGGCCAGCAAGCTGTCGTGTCCGAAGACAAGGAGGGCCGCATCCGTTCGACCTTCGGAAGGGTGACGAAGAACGTCCACAGGGATGTACCGAACATCCAGCCCAGGTTGTCGGGGAGTCAGGCGGAGTATTTCGCCACCCAGCATTGGGCGCGGTCCGTGCCAGGTTCTGGCAAACCCATCATGACTACCTCGGAACTTTCGATCGCCGTCGACCAGGCCAGCAAATCGCGGTTGGTGTACGTGGTGAGTTTCGGTACCGAGGGCGGCAAGGTCGGGCCGCAGTCTCCGGAGGTCGTGGTCGACGCCAATTCAGGAGAAGTGGTGTCTTCCGCGGACAGGAACCGCCATTGATGGCGTCTAAGACCATTCGCTAACCCGCGCGGTGCTCTCCCCCCCATTGCCGCCCGCTAGACTGCGGTGACCACCCGACCGGACGCCGCCGCGCATGAAACTCACCCCCACGCTCATCACCGCCGCCATCGCGGGGCTGTTCGCCGGGGTCGTGATGCCGCTGGTCTGGCCGCGACTGGGGGACGAGACCTTGAACTGGGTGTTCGCGTTCCTGCTGGTGATCGCGCTGCCGATGCATGTGCTGGTGGTCGGGTTCAACCAGCCGCGCGAAGCGGGGCAAGGCGGATTGAACAGCGCGCTGATCAAGCGCGTGGCGGTGTGGCTGGCGTCGGCCGTGGCCGCCGTGGCCCTGATGCGGATCCTGTCGCTGTAGCGTCGGCGTTCGGGTCTATACTCGACTCACCCAAACGGATAGGGGAATTCCATGCGCAAGATCGCCATCTTCCTTGCCCTGATGCTCGCCGCCGGCACCGCACTGGCGGATACCTACGCTTTTGGTAATCGCGTGGTCAGTAGCGGGGACAGTATCGGCAGGCTCGTCGAGATCGCTGGCAAGCCCGACCTGGTAACCCCATTGGAAAACCAGTACGGGGCCCGTGAAGGCGAGAACTGGACGTACTTCCGCGACGGCAAGACCATCGTCTTCGCCATCAACACCAGCGGCAAGATCCTCCGCATTACCGAAGCCCGCTGACCGGCGCCATGCCTGGCGTCGGAGGCCACGAATACTGTTCCAGTATCCGTGGCCTTGCGGCTGCATGGGCTTCGAGCTGCCGCCGCATGACCTGGCTGGCGTCCAGCCCGGATAGTCCATGACTTCCGGCGCTTAAGTCGTGATGCCAGGCCCGTATGATTTACCTCGCATAGGAGGGGTCATGCGTGCATTGATCGGAGCCTGTCTGCTCGCGCTGTTGCCGTTCGCCGCGATGGCGGCAGGGACGGTGCCTCCCATTCCCACCCGTGCCGCACTGGACGCCGAAGCCGCCGCGGCGATGAAAGCCGCGGAGGCCAACGGCCTGGCCATCGCCGTGATCGACGCCGGCAAGGTCGTGCACGTGGCGGCCTACGGCCAGCGCAACGCCCAGGGTGATCCGCTGCAGACCGCGACCGTCATGTACGGCGCCTCACTGACCAAGACCGTGTTCGCCTACACCGTGCTGCAACTGGTGGATGAAGGGAAGCTGGACCTCGACCGGCCCATCGGCGAGTACTTCGACAAGCCGCTCACCGACTATCCCGCCGAGGACGGCTACGGCCCCTGGCCCGACCTGGCCGGCGATCCACGCTGGAAGACCATCACCGCGCACATGCTGCTGACCCACAGCAGCGGTTTCGCCAACTTTGCCTTTCTCGAACCCGACGAGAAGCTGCGCATCCACTTCACCCCGGGCGCGCGCTACGCCTATTCGGGCGAAGGATTGATCCTGCTGCAGTACGTCCTCGAGCGTGGGTTGGGGCTGGACTTGGGGGCGGAGATGCAGCGGCGCGTGTTCGACCGCTTCGGCATGCCGAACACCAGCATGGTCTGGCGCCCGGACTTCGCCACCAACCTCGCCGATGGCTGGAGGGAGGACGGCACGGTCGAGCCGCACGACGAACGCGGCCGCGTGCGCGCGGCAGGTTCGATGGATACCACCATCGCCGACCTGGCGAACTTCGCCGCGGCACTGATCCGGGGCGAAGGCTTGTCGCCAGCCAGCGCCGCGGCGATGACGGCCGCGCAGTTGCCGATCACCACGCCCTCGCAGTTCCCCACGTTGCAGGACGAACTGCCACCCGCACAGCGTCGCAAGGACCTCGCTGCTGGCTTGGGCGTGGTCGTGTTCGACGGCCCGCAAGGGCGTGGCTTCTACAAGGGCGGGCACAACGATTCCACCGGCAATACCTGGGTGTGCGTGCGCCAAGGCCAGCGCTGCGTGGTGATCCTGGGCAACGACGTGCGCGCCGAGCGTGCGTTCCCGCGGCTGGTGGCGTTCGTGCTGGGCGAGACCGGCGTGCCGTGGACGTGGGAGTACGGCGACAAGGTGTTCGTGCCCTGACACCTGTGTGCACCACGATGGCGACACGGAACACCCCGTCGCTCGGGTAAAGTGCGCACCTGATCGCCGTGCTGTTCCCCGCCAGGGAATAGCACCCTGGGGGAGGGCAGGCGAGGCGTTCTTCCATCGTGTCGGCGGTGTCGAAGGGGGCAGGTTGGCCAGCGTTGCAAACAGACAGATCGGGCGGGCCGGAGCGCTGCGCCGCGCGTGCGTGCGTGCGTGGTGCGCGACGCTGGCCTGTGCGTGGCTGGTGGCGTACTCACAGCTCGCGCATGCGCTGGACCCGCAACGACAGATCGCCCAGTTCCACCACACGGCGTGGACGGTGCGCGAGGGCGCACCGGGGCAGATCACCGCGCTGGCGCAGACCACCGACGGTTACCTATGGCTGGGTACGCAGGTGGGTCTGTATCGCTTCGACGGGGTGGCGTTCGAGCGCTACGACCCGCCGGACGGGCAGGCCTTTCCGGCTACCAGCATTTCCACGCTGTATCCAACGCCTGACGGTGGCCTGTGGATCGGGTTCCGTTATGGCGCGGTGAGTTTCCTGCGCAACCAGCAGGTCACCCACTTCGGTGAAGCGCAGGGACTCCCGACGAGCACGGTGTTCCGTTTTGCCCAAACGCCGGACGGCCGTCTGTGGGCCGCGACCTTCAGTGGACTGGTGTACCTGCGCGAAGGGCGCTGGCACCGCGTTGAGGCCGAATGGCAGGCGCCGGGCACCCAGGCGCGATCGGTGTTCACCGATCGCGAAGGCACCTTGTGGCTGGCCACGGAGGGTGCGCTGGCCCGCCTCAAGAAAGGCGCGCGCTCCTTCGAAACGTTGGATATCCGCGTGGGGCGCATCAGCCAGATGGCGCAGGCGCCGGATGGGAGCCTGTGGATTGCTGAGAACGAGAGCGGTGTGCGTCGGGTGCCGCTCGAAGGCGCGGCTTCGCCACCGGTCATCGCGGCGCCTTCGGCCGGACTGTTGTTCGACCGCGATGGCACGTTGTGGGCCGGCACGATGGGTGAGGGCGTGCAGCGCGTGGCGCAGCCGCTGCAGCCTTTACGCAACACCATGATCGAGCAGTTCCGCCAGGACGATGGGCTCAGTGCGGATTACCTGCTGCCGGTGCTGGAGGACCGCGAGGGCAACCTCTGGGCAGGCAGCAGCCGAGGACTCGACCGTTTTCGCCACACCAACGTCATCCTTGCGATGCTGCCCGACGGTGCGCAGGATTTCGCGATCGTCGCCGGCGCCGATGGCGCGCTGCTGGCCGGCAGCCGCAACCGCCCGTTGATGATCCTCGACCGTGGACCGCTGCGTGAACTCGACTTGCCGCCACCGCTCACCGCCGCGCATCGCGATCGCGACGGTATCGTGTGGCTGGGCGGGCCGGGCGGCTTGTGGGCGCTGCGCGATGGCCGTCTGGCGCCGGTGACTCCGCTACCGGTGTCGGGATATTCCGGCGTGCAGGCGATCGCGCGCGACGGCGACGGCGTGCTGTGGGTGTCGTTGAACACGCCCGGCATCCATCGCCTCGCGAACGGACGCTGGCAGCAGCTGCGTGGCCGCAAGGGGCTGCCGCCGGGGTCATCGCCGCTGGTGATGCTGCCTACCCGCGACGGTGCGGTGTGGATGGGCTACGCGCGCGATCAGATCGCGATCCTGCACGGCGATGACATTCGCGCGTTGGGGCGCGACGATGGCCTCGCGGTCGGCAATGTCACCGCGCTGGTGGAAGGCCGCGACGGGGTATGGATCGGCGGCGAGCGCGGGCTGGCGCGCTTCGCCCAGGGACGCGTGCGCAGCCTGCAACTACCGGCCGACAGTCCGTTCCGCGGCATCACCGGCATCATCCAAACGCGGGCGGGCGACCTGTGGTTGAACGGCGCGCGCGGCGTGCTGCACGTGCAGGCAGCGGACGTGGCGACGATCTTCGAAACGGCGACGCCGCGCTACGAACGGTTCGACTTCCTCGATGGCATGCCGGGCGTGCCGGCCCAGTTCCGGCCCATACCGACAGCGGCTGAGGGTGGCGATGGCCGCCTGTGGTTCGCGACGACCAGCGGCGTAGTGTCGATCGATCCGTCGGCGATCCGTCGCAATCCACTGGCGCCGCCGGTGGCCATCCTCTCGCTGGCGGCCGATGGACAGCTGCACTCCGCTACCGCTGGCACGATGCAATTGCCGGCGGGTACCCGCAACCTGCAGATCGCTTACACCGCGCTGAGCCTTTCCATCCCCGAGCGCGTGCGCTTCCGTTACAAACTCGACGGCTACGACACCGATTGGCAGGACGCGGGCACGCGCCGCACGGCCTTCTACAATGATCCGGGACCGGGGACGTATACCTTCCGGGTGATCGCCGCCAATAACGACGGCGTCTGGAACGAGGTGGGTGCGGCCTTGCCGGTGGTAATCGCGCCGCGTTACTACCAGACCGCCTGGTTCCTCGTGCTGTGCGTGCTGCTGGGCGTCGCGCTGTTGTGGATCGCCTACCTGCTGCGCCTGCGCCATCTGTCGGTGCAGATCCGTGAGCGCTTGCACGAGCGCCACCACGAACGCGAACGCATCGCGCGCGAGCTGCACGACACCCTGCTGCAGAGCGTGCAGGGTCTGATCCTGCGCTTCCATGCGGTGTCGCAGTCGCTCGGTCGCGATGCGCCCGGCCACGCGGCGATGGAGCGGGTGCTGCAGCGGGCCGACGATGTGCTGGCCGAAGCGCGCGACCGCGTGCTGGACTTGCGGCGCGCGCGCATGTCGGGCGAGTTGTCCGAGGCGCTGGCCGCACTCGGCGAGGATCTCGTGCCGGAGCACGCGACCGAGTTCCGTCTGGAAATGGAAGGCGAGCCGCGTGCGCTGGATGGGCTGGTGCGCGACGAGCTCTACCGCGTCGCGCGCGAAGCCGTGTTCAATGCCTTCCAGCACGCGCAGGCCGGCCACGTGGAAGTGGACCTGGACTACCAGGCCGACGCGCTGCACCTGCGCGTTCGCGACGACGGCGTAGGTTTGCCCGAGGCCGTGCTGCGTGCCGGCGGACGCCAGGGCCACTGGGGCCTGTACGGCATGCGCGAGCGCGCCCAGCGTATCGGCGGCACGCTGGCGGTCACGTCGGCCGCAGGCCAGGGCACGACGGTGTCGTTGCGGGTGCCCGCCAGCGTGGCCTATCGCGTCGCGCCGCAGCGACCGTCGCGCTGGCATCGCGTCGGGCGGTGGCTGCGGGGCGGCGGTCGGCGCCGCTGAAGCCTCAGTCCAGGCGTTCCAGCAGGACCTTCGCCACATCCAGGGCCGAAGCGGGGTTCTGCCCGGTGATCAACTCGCGATCGATCACCACGTTCGACTGCCACGGCTGCGTGTTGCTGCGGTACTGCACGCCGGCCTGCTGCAACGCGGTCTGTGGGTAGAACTTCATCGTGCCGCCGTTGAGCAGACCCTTGGCCTGTTCTTCCTCGTCGTTGCTGATCACGGTGACGCGGTAGCCAGCGTAAATCCATTGCGGCGGGCGCGCGGCACGGTTGTCGCGTTCCATCTGGCGCAGGAACGTGGCGTTGTCCGGCAGCGTCGACAGCAGTGCGATGGGGCCGTGGCAGACCAACGCGGTCGGCTTGCCATGCGCGTGGAAGTCGCCGAGCAGGCGGCCCAGCGCGGGACTGGCCAGCAGGTCCTGCATTGGCGCATGTCCGCCGGGGATGTAGACGGCATCGAAAGCGCCGTAGCCGATCTGTTCGACCCGGGCGAGGCTCAGCACGGGCGACTGCGCGCTGGAGGTCAGCTTCAGCTGCGCGAGCAGATCTTCGTGTGCCTTCAGCGCGGCCGCTTCATTGCCGAAGTACGCCTTGTCGATCGAGCTGCGGTCGACGGTGGGCGCGCGGCCTTGCGGCGTGGCGAAAGTGACCTCGTGGCCGGCGTCGCGCAGTGCCCTGACCGGCTGCATCAGCTCATTGAGGTAGAAGCCGGTCGGGTAGACCTCGCCGTCCCGCAGGTCGAGGTGGTCGGCGTCGGACAGCACCACCAGCACATGGGCGGCCTTGGCCTGGGCGGAGCCAAGGGCCAGCAACAGGGCAGCGGCGAGGGGGGCAAGGCGTTTCATGGCGGTCTCCAGTGGGGCGGGGTGCCCGGGTTGGCGCGCACTTTATTCCGCGCGATTCGGGCGATAAATTGGGGTCTTGGGAAGACATCTGTTCTCTGGAGGCAACAATGCCGCGCCGATTCGATCATCTGGCCGACGTCGAGGCACTGGTGGCCGTGGTGGATCACGGCTCGCTGACGGCGGCAGCGGTGGCGCTGTCCACCACGCCGTCGGTGGTCAGCCGGGCGATCGCGCGACTGGAAACACGCCTGGGCAGCCAGTTGCTGCGGCGGACGACGCGCCGGATCGGCCTGACCGAAGCCGGGCGCCTTTACGTGGAGCAGGCACGCAGCGCCTTCCATCTGATCGACGATGCCGAGCGCGCGGTGCAGGGCGAAGCTGGCACGCTCACAGGGCAGGTGCGGATCAGCGTGCCGACCACCTACGGTCACTACCGGCTGCCGTGGCTGCTGGGCGATTTCCTGCAGCGTCATCCGCAGGTGCGGGTGGAAGTGAACATCGCCAACCGCAATGTGGACCTGGTGGCCGAGGGCTTCGACCTGGCCATCCGCCTCGGTGCCTTGCCCGACAGTGGATGGGTGGGGCGCACCCTGGAAGACGCGACCTTGAGCGTCGTGGCATCACCGGCGTATCTGGCCGCGCACGGCACGCCGCAGACGCTCGACGATCTTGCGGCGCACACCTGTTTGCCGTTCGTATTACCGAGCAGTGGGCGTGTTGCGCCATGGCTCTTTCGCATGCAGGGCGAGGATGTCGAATGGACGCCGGCCTCGCGCATCGCGGTATCGGACGATGTGCTCGGTGTCGTCTCGCTGGCGCAAGCGGGCGTGGGGCTTTGCCAAACCTACGACTTCATCATCGATGCGTGCACGCGGCGCGGTGCGGAGCTGGTGCGCGTGCTACCGCTGTCCGGTGGACGCGCGCGCCCGTTCTCGTTGATCTATGCGCCACATCGCCGTCTTTCTGCGGCATCGCGCGCGTTGATCAATGCGCTGGTGGAAGGTGCTGCACGTAGGCCGTGAAGCGATCACGCGTGAAATGCCTGAAAAACCGGCATTTTCCCGCTCAAATTTAACGTTCTTAACATTGCGTTGACTTCCGTGGTGTCGATGCGCACTACAATGCTGCATCGCATCAGTCGATGCCTGCGTCCGCACCTGGGGATGGACGCGCATCTGCAGCGCTTTGCGCGCAGCGTGCCACGCACGCGGCATTCCTCTTCGCACCCGCTTTCGCGGTGCCTTCGATGCGATGACTCCCCGCCTGCGTCCTCTGACGCCTTGCGTCGTGCCTCGTGCGCGGCACACCACCCACTGGAGTGCATCTGCATGAGCCTGTTGGAATCTTCTTCGCAACCGTTGCTGCTCGCCACCGATCTGGATGGCACCTTCCTCGCCGGCGATACCGACGCACGCAAGCGCCTGTATCACCTGGTCGATGCGCATCCTGACGTGAAGCTCGCCTGGGTCACCGGTCGTGGGCGCGAGGCGATCCTGCCGCTGCTGGCCGATCCCGGCCTGCCGACGCCGGACTACGTGATCTGCGACGTCGGCGCCACCGTGTTGCGTACGGCCGACATGCAGCCGATCCAACCGCTGCAGTCGCGCATCGAAGCCTGCTGGCCGGGCGAGCATGTCGTCGCCGAGGCGATGCGCCGTTTCCCCATGCTGGTGCGGCAGGAAGTGCCGCAGGAGCGGCGCTGCTCCTACTACTGCCACCCGGAACACCTGTCGACGTTGCGCGACGAACTGGATGCCGTTGCGGCATCGCTGGGCTGCGAAGTGCTGTACTCGGCCGACCGTTACCTGGACATCCTGCCGCGTGGCATCCGCAAGGGCAGCACGCTGTCCGCGCTGGTGGACGAACTCGCGCTGGCCCCGGCGCGCGTGCTGGTGGCGGGCGATACGCTCAACGATCTGTCGATGTACGGCGAAGGCTTTCCCGGCGTATGCGTGGGCGATTCGGAGCCTGCGCTGCTGGCAGCGACGACCGGCATGGACGACGTGCTGCATGCCGATGCCACCGGGTGTGGGGGGATCCTGCAGGCGATGGCCCACTTCGACCTGCTGCAGGCCGACGACTACGCGCCGCCGCTGCACCAGCCAGGCAAGGCGGAACTGGTGATGGTTTACCACCGTCTGCCGTACGAGGAGCACATCGTCGATGGCGAACGCGTGCGCAAGCCGCACAGTTCGCCCAACGGCATCATTCCCAGCCTGCTGAGCTTCTTCGCTGACGGACGCCCCGGTTCCTGGGTCGCCTGGACGGTGGAGGATGCCAAGGCGCCGCCACTGCCCACGCACGCGATGGTGGACCGCGCCGCGTATCCGGGCCTGACCGCGACCCACGTGCCGCTGACGAAGCACGAGGTGGACGTGTTCTACAAACGCTTCTCGAAGGAAGCGTTCTGGCCGGTGATCAACAGCTTCTGGGAGCGCGCGCGTTTCAGCGAGGAGGACTGGGCGCTGTTCAAGCGCGTCAACCGCCGCTTCGCCGAAGCGGCCGCCGCCGAAGCCGCGCCCGGTGCGACCGTGTGGCTGCACGACTACAACCTGTGGATGGTGCCCTCGGTGCTGCGCGAGCTGCGCCCGGACGTGAAGATCGCGTTCTTCCACCACACGCAGTTCCCGTCGGCGGACATCTTCGCGATCCTGCCGTGGCGGCGCGAGATCCTGGGCAGCCTGCTGGCCTGCGACTACGTGGGCTTCCACATCCCGCGCCACGCGGAGAACTTTACCGACGCGGTGCGCAGCACCTTCCCGGTGGACGTGGTGGCGCGCACAGCGTGCGCGCCGCGCTTCCTGACCTTCGGTTGTGCGGTGGGCGTGGAGGACATGGCCACCGAACTGCGCATCGACGGACGCACCGTGCGCATCGGCGCGCATCCGATCGGCACCGACGTGGCGCGCATCCGCGCCTGCCTGGAGACCGACGAGGTGGAGGCCGACATCGCACGCATCCGCGAGGAGATCGGCGGGCGCCGACTGGTGCTCTCCATCGAACGGCTGGACTACACCAAGGGCATCCTGCAGAAGCTGCAGGCGTTCGAGCGCCTGCTGGACGAGTCGCCGGAACTGCAGGGTGAAGTGACGCTGGTGCTGGTCTGCGTGCCGGCCGCCAAGGAGATGACGATCTACCGGCCGCTGCAGCAGCAGATCGAGCAGGCCGTGGGCCGCATCAACGGCCGGCTTTCTCGACTGGACTGGACGCCGGTGCGCTTCTTCGCCCGCGTGCTGCCCTTCGCGAGCGTGGTGGCGCACTACGCAGCCGCCGACGTCATGTGGATCACGCCACTGCGCGATGGCCTGAACCTCGTCGCGAAGGAGTTCGTCGCGGTGCAGGGGTTGGTGGGCGGCGACGGCGTGCTGGTGCTGTCGGAGTTCGCCGGTGCGGCGGCGGAGTTGAAGGGTGCGGTGCTGACCAATCCCCATGACCCGGCCGATCTAGCGCGCACGCTTCGACAGGCGCTGGCGATGCTGCCGACCGAGCGCGAGGACCGCCAGCGTCGCCTGTACGGCATCGTGCGTCATCACGACCTGTCGCGGTGGGGGCGCGAGTTCCTCGAGGCGGTGCAATCGGGCGATGCGCGCGACGAGGTAAATGAAGCGAAGCACGCGGCCATCGCGGCGTGAATGCATTTACCTTTGACAGGTAATGCCTGCGTCGCGATAGTCACCTCACGGGAACAGGGGATGACGTGCACATGCGCAGCTTGCTGATACGGAGCATGGGTTGGCTGCTGATCGCCGCCACCGCCTTGATGTTGCTTGGCCTGGCGCAGGTGCCCGAACTGTGGGCCGGCGCGCCGTGATCCGCGGATCGCGGGCAAAAGAAAACCCGACCAAGAACGGTCGGGCCTGAAGGGGGAGTCCCCGGCTCCGGCAGTGCTGCTTGCTCAAGGCAGCGCCCGTTTCCATTGCAGAGCGGCCTTTCGTGGCCTGCGCAGGGCGTGCTGCCGGGGACAGGGCTATCGTCGCGGATGTGAATCACATTCGCAGTCGGGTGGAACCCCGATGCCGTGTAGGAAAAGTCCTACTCCAATCCACCTCAACCGAACAGCGCATTGATCGCGCCGTAACCCATGGCCTGCGGGTCGGGCAGCGTGGTGTGCGTGCCGTGCAGGAAGTCGTCCATCTGCCGGCCGACATGGCCGAACGCGGCTTCGGCCAGCGCAGAGCCTGCGCTGACGCGACGCACGCCCCACGCGGCCAGCGCGTCGAAATCACGCAACTGCGGTCGCAGCATCACGTTGAGCGGCAAGCCAGCATCGCGGGCGAGCACGCGGATGTCGGCTTCCGCGACAACGGCGGGGACGAACAAGCCATCCGCGCCAGCCTCGCGATAACGCGCGGCACGCGCGAGGGTTTCATCCACGCGCGCGGATTCTTCGGCCAGTCCGCGCAGGTAGACATCGGTGCGCGCGTTGATGAAGACGTCGACACCGTGCGCGGTGCACGCTTGCCGGATCGCGCGGATCTTGTCGGCGAGCAGCGCGGGGTCGCCGTTGCCGTCTTCCAGGTTGATGCCGGCGGCGCCCGCCTGCACGACGCGCAGCACCGTTTCCGCGACCCGCGCGGGATCGTCGCTATAGCCGCCTTCGACATCGACCGTCAGGGGAATCTGGATGACACGCACGATGGCGGACACCGCATGCAGCAGCGCATCCACCGCGAGCTGGTCGCCATCCGGGTAGCCCTGAGACCAGGCGAGACCGGCGCTGGTAGTGGCGACCGCAGGTGCGCCGTGGTGTTCTGCGAGTCGAGCCGTGCCGGCGTCCCACGCGTTGGCAAGCCGCAGCAGGCCTCCCTGATGCAGATGACGGAAGCGGGCGACGGCGTCGGGGAGGGCAGGCATGGTGGGCATCCGGGCTACGGGGCGCACAGCGTGCCACGCCGGCGTTGCGAAGACTCACCGTTTGCGGACAGCGACCCTCGGCGCCGGCCCGCGGCTCAAGCGCACATGCGCCAGCCGTTGAACAGGCGCCAGCGGCCGTCGCCGCCTTCGATGTTGATGGCGTAGTCCAGACCCTGCTGGTGGCGCTGGTTGGCCAGCTTGACGGCGTAGCCCAGGGCGGCGCCACGCGAATCGAAACGCAGCGGAGGCGACTCGTTGATCGAGAGCTCGTACGTGCCGTCCTCGGCAGGCGTATTGAAGAGGTCGAAGGTCATCATGACGACGGTGGGGATCAGGTCTCTGCCATGTACGGTAGGCGCGCATCCGTGACGTCGATGCGAATTCAGGCGGGCCTGTTCGCGGGGGTTAAGCCATGTGCAGCGGGTGTTACGAAAACGTGCAGTCCGGCTGAACGATCTACACGCGGTCTTCGCATCCTGGCCCGTACAACACGCGCAGTGGTCGGGCCGACGGATCCACCCCCTCTGTCTCCCGAAACAACCCTGCTACCGAGTTGAAAGACTGACACCCAGGGCCCCACGAGAGAACCGAACGCAGCGCATCGGACACCCCCTGTTCCAATGCTGCGCCTGGCGGTGGACCGCGAGTCCGACACCGTCGCCGCCCGGAGAGCCAGGCGTGTTCTCGATCACAACGGCCCCTACGGGGGCCGTTCTGCCATGCAGGCATGCACGGCCTGCAGTTCGCCCGCGAACAGCGATGCCGTGACCTCCGCTGTTGCCGGTAGCGGCGCGCCGGCCAGATGCTGCTCGAGATCGCGCAGCGCGTGCTGCATCGCTTGGGCATCCGCCGGACCGAAGGCAAGCGTGGGTTCGACGCCCTCATGGCTGCGCTGCCAGCAAGCAGCCAGCATCCGATAGGCCAGTTGCTGGATCGCCGCCACCAGTGGCCACTGGTCCTCGGCCGCCGCCCGTTGCCGGGGCGAAGCGCCAATCGCCGATCCGTACGCCTGTTCCAACCCGAACGTCATGCGCTGCAGGTCGCGTCGCGCAGTGCGTGCCGGCACATCGTCCACATGGCCGGCCGCCAGCATCGGCGCCAGCGTGGCGACGCCATGCAGCACGCGCGCCATTGGTGGCGCGAGACCCCGCCCGTCGTTGCGCACCGGCAGGGCGCGATAGACCAGCAGCGCCACCGCGCAGCCCACCAGGGTGTCCAGCCCGCGCGCGAAGAGATACTCGCCGGGTGCGGCGACGGGATGTCCGCCGCTGGCGAGCGTCAGTGCCGCACCGGTGATGAACACCACCGCCAGCGCGTAGTGGCGCACGACCAGCATCTCGACGACGAACTGCAGCAGCATGATCGTCGCCACCAGCCACAGGCCCTGCGGATGCCATAGCAGGATGGCGCCCGCGATCAGCAGGCCCGCCCACGTGCCGAGCAACCGTTCGAGCGCGCGGAGCACGGTACGCGTCCAGTCGAAACCCTGGTGGAGCATCAGCATTGCCGCCGCGACCGCCCAGTACGCGCGTTCCAGATGGAAGAGCGCACCGAGCCCGCCGGCGAGCAAGGCGGCCACGCCCACGCGGACGATGACCTGCCGTGACGCGGATTCGATCAGTGCGCCCTTCAATGCATGCCAGGCACCGGGATGCCCAACGGGAACGCCGGTCGGGATGGGCAGCGCATCGGGTGGGCGACGGCGTGGCAGGGCGAGTGCCTGCGTTTCGATGCGGCGGACGTCGTCGAACAGCATGGGCGATGCGCGCTCGTCACTTCCCAGTGCGCGCGCGAACACGAGATGCAGGTGGCGGTTGAGGCCACGAAGCGTCGCCAGTCGTCCGTTGGGCCGCGCCGCCACGGGTTGGTAGGTCACCAGCGCGGACCAGGCCTGATGCAGCGCGAGCGCGGCCTCGTGGCGCGCGGCGGCCTGCAGCGGTGTGCCGGTGGTTTCCAGATAGGCGAGTACCGCGCGCGCAGCCTGCGCGACCGCGGCTTTCTCCGGTCCGCGCGGCCACGCCAGCGCGCCGGCCATGTGCACGCACCAGGCGAAGGCGCCGCCCGCGAGCACGAGCAGTCCCGCGTGCCAGGGATCGAAAGGGGGCTTCAGCATCGACGCTGAGGCTGCGCACGCCATCAGGAACAGATACCCGCCCGGTGGCCCGACCTGCAGTGCATTGCAGAACCAGGTGGCGAGCATCGCCAGCAGCGCGACGACCGGCACGGCGAGCGGCCAGCCGAACGGCGCGACGGCCAGGCCAAGCGCGGTGACGGCGGCGAACGCGACCGCGATCAGCGCCAGTTCGCGTGCGCGGCTGAGATAGGGGCGGCCGCTGCCGTAGACGGCGGTGAAACCGCCCGTCGCGGCCATCAGTCCGGCGGCGGTATGGTCCGACAGCCAACCGACCAGCACTGGCACGCCCATGCAGGCGGCGGCACGCAGGGCGAACCGCCAGCGACCGGGTGGGCCGCGACGGACCTTCAGCAGGCCCGGCAGCGATTGCCGGAGCGACGGTGGCGCGGGAGGCGGTAGAAGAGGCGGGTTCACGCGGGAGAGCGGGCATGCGCGCGATGCGGCACGCCCATTCTAGTTCCGGTGCCGTGAACTGCCGATGCGACGAAGGACGCGGTCAGTGCTTCGCGGCGGTGCCCTGGTCCCAGGCGCGCAGGCCTTGCTCGACCACGCGCAGGGCATCGTCCACGCGCTGGCTGTCGAGTTCGGCCGTGGTGTCGCGCGGGCTGTGGATCACCTGCATCACCTTCGGTACCTGCGCTGGCTTGCCGCCGCTGAAGACGTCCAGGATAGGGCCGATCTCATCGCCACCGACCAGGGAGAACGACACCGCCGGCCACCCCGCCTTGAGGAAGGCGAGGTGATCGGTGGGCGGATACTTGTCGCCCGGCTCGAAGGCGAGCTTTTCGTGTTGGCTCGATGCCCGCAACGAGGCGACCAACGGGGTGTCGGCCTCCGGCGTCATCATCCACAGCGTGTCGCCCCAGCCGAACACGTCGAAGTTGACGTACAGCGCGGGCTTTTCACGCCCGGCGCTGGCCACCCAGGCGCGTGAGCCGAGCAGGCCCTTCTCCTCCAGGTCCCAGAACACCACCTGCACGCGGTGGTGCGCCAGCGGCTTGGCTTTCAGTGCGGCAGCCAGTTCCAGCACGGCGGCCACACCCGAGGCGTTGTCGGTGGCGCCGTGGCCGACGTCGACCTGGTCGTAATGCGCGCCGATCAGCAGCAGTGGCGCGTCCTTGGGACCGCCGAGATCGGCCACCAGGTTCTGGCCGGCCTGACCGTTCTGCTCGAAGGCTTCGCGCTTCCACGCGATGCCCAGCGCATCGAGGCGTTTGCCGATGACATCGCCACGCGCCGTGGTGTCGGCATGCGCGCTGATGTCGCCGACCTGGGTCTGCCAACGTTCCGAGACGGTGTCGGCCCAGGCCGGGCCGGTGGCGAGCAGGGCGAGCAGCAGCACGGAGCGCAAGTGAACGTTCGACATGTGGAATCCCCGGTGGAAAGCCCGAGTATGCCGCAGCGCCGGTGGCGGCTCGATAGGCCGGAATGCATGTACCTGCATCGCGCCGATAGAATGTTAATTGCGCGGCGAGGGACAGCCACCTACGCTCGACCCGAGACCCCAGGCACGTTCCCATGACCATCCGCGTTTTCCTGATTGACGACCACGCTCTCGTACGCACGGGCATGCGCCTGATCCTGGGCACGGAATCCGACATCGAAGTCGTCGGCGAGAGCGAAACCGGCGAAGCCGCGTTGCCGCTGGTGCGCCAGCTGAAGCCCGACGTGGTGCTGTGCGACCTGCACCTGCCGGGCTACAGCGGCCTGGAAGTCACCGAGCGCATCGTCCGCGCCGATATCGGCGTGCGCGTCATCATCGTATCGGTGCTGGAGGACGGGCCGCTACCGAAGCGTCTGCTGGAGGCCGGTGCGTCCGGTTACCTGGGCAAGGCCGGCGACGCGGCCGAACTGATCCGTGCCGTGCGCGACGTGGCGCGCGGCAAGCGCTACCTGGGCAGCAACGTGGCGCAGAACCTGGCGCTGCACACGGTGGGCGGTGACGCTTCGCCGTTCGATGCCTTGTCGCCGCGCGAGCTGGAAGTGGCGATGCTGCTCACGCAGGGCTTGCGCCAGGAAGAGATCGCGCGCCGGCTCAACCTCAGCGCGAAGACGGTAAACACGCACAAGACGCGGTTGTTCGAGAAGACCGGCGTGCAGGACAACATCGCCTTGGCGCGCCTGGCGGCCCAGTGGGGCCTGATGGATCCGACCCGCGCCCTCTGATCCTGCGCGAATTCCACCGCGCTGAAACGACACTGGCCGCTTTCGCGGCCAGTGTGCTGTAGCGCATCCCGAAAAGGGCGCAGCGCGTCAGACGCTGCGTTCTTCCGAGGTGGTGTCGTCCTGCTTGTCGTCGGCAGGCGCGTCGGCCGGCTTGGCCGGGGTCACCGGTTCGAACAGGCTGCGCGTCACCGACGGCGGTGTGTCCGCATCGGCGACGAAGAACAGCGAACCCGTCGCCGGGGCAGGGGCGGGCTTCGGTGCCGGTTGCGGCGCAGGCGCCGGTGCTTCCACGACGGCGATCGGCGCTTCCACCACGGGGGCTTCCGCTGTCGCTTCGTTCACCGCATCGACCAGATCGATCTGCACGGGCTCGTTGCGCACGTCGGCGATCGTCTCGCTGACTTGCGCGATCTCGACCGGGGCCTCCACGACATCGGCCACCACGACAACAGGCGTTTCCGCGATATCCGCCTTCACGGTTTCGACGATGGCGACAGCGACCGGTGCTTCCTGCTGCACGACGGCAGCGACCACCGGCTGCACGACCTCGGCTTCGGCCTTGACCTCTTCAATCACGGCGGCGGCGTCGACCTGGGCCGGAAGGCGGGCGATCGGTTCGACGACGGGCGCCGGCGCAGCCGGAGCAGCCACGTCGGCGGCAACGATCACCGGAGCCACGACGGCAACGGCGGCAGCAGCAGGCGCGTTGGTGCGAGCGGGTGCAGGCTCTTCATCGTCGAAGTCGAATTCGGGCTGCGAGCGATCGGCTACCGGTGCGGCGTCTTCGTCGCTGCCCAGTTCGTCGATGGACAGACCGTCTTCGCCCTGCGCGGCTTCACCGTTGCCACGACGGCGACGGCGGCCACCACGACGACCGCGACGACGGCGGCTGCCGCCTTCACCGGCTTCGCCGTCGGCACTGGGTGCGGCGTCGCCTTCGATGGCGACGATGCCCGCCTCGGTGTCCGACGCCTCGATCGGGGCAACGGGGGAGGGTGCCGGTGTGGCACGCACGGCCTCTGTCGCCACGACGGTGGCGGCTGCGGCTGCCGTCACCACGTCGACATCGGCAACGACCGCGGGCGCGATGGGCTTGATGGCCTGGTCTGCCTGCGGCGCGCGCGGTGCTTGCTGGCGCTGCCCTTCCTGCGGCTTGTTGCCCGCCGGCTGCTGCACCTTGGGCGCCTTCGGCTGCTGCGGGTTCTGCTGACCCTCGGCCTTGGGCTTGTTGGCCTTCTGGCCCTGCTGCTCGTTGCGCGGCTTCTGCTGCTGGGCGTTGCCGCCCTGCGGGTTCTGGCCCTTGGTGCGCTCGTCGCGGCGTTGACCGTCCTGCTTGCCGCCGCGACCCTGGTTCTGCTGGCCGCGGTTGTCACGGCCTTCGCGGTTGTCGCGATTCTCGCGGCGTCCGCTGTTGCGGTCGTTGCGCTGGCGGTTGTCCTGCTGCGGACGGGCCTGCGGTGCCGGTGCGGCGGCCGCAGACTCGCCACCGAACAGGCGCTTGAAGAAGCCGACCACGCCACCGGACGCGGGCGCTGCCACCGGCGCAGCAGCCACTGCAGCGGCCGGTGCGACGACCGGCACGGGCTGTTCGCGTTCTTCGCGCACCGGGGCAGGCTGGGCGTGCTTGACGTGGGTGACCACCGGTGCCGGCGGGATGTTGAGCTGCGACTTGGTCAGCGCGTGCACCGGCAGCTTGCGCGGCGTGCCGCGCTGGTAGCTGGGCTTGCTGGACTCTTCGCCCAGCTCGTTCTCGCGGATGCGGGTGACTTCGTAGTGCGGCGTGTGCAGTGCTTCGTCGGCAACGATGATGATCGGCGCGTCGTGGCGCTGCTCGATTTCGCGCAGGGCGCCGCGCTTCTCGTTGAGCAGGAAGTTGGCGATCTCCAGCGGCGCCTGGATCAGCACCTGCCCGGTGTTGTCCTTCATCGCGTGCTCTTCGGCCACGCGGATGATCGACAGCGACAGCGACTCGACGCTGCGCATGCGGCCGTGGCCATCGCAGCGCGGGCAGACGATCTGGCTGGACTCGCCCAGGCTGGGGCGCAGGCGCTGTCGGCTCATTTCCAGCAGGCCGAAGCGCGAGATGCGCCCGATCTGGACGCGGGCACGGTCGTACTTCAGCGCGTTCTGCAGCTTGTTCTCGACTTCGCGCTGGTGCTTGTTCGACGACATGTCGATGAAGTCGATCACCACCAGGCCGCCCAGGTCGCGCAGGCGCAGCTGACGGGCCACTTCTTCGGCCGCTTCCAGGTTGGTGTGGAACGCGGTTTCCTCGATGTCGCCACCCTTGGTGGCGCGCGCCGAGTTGACGTCGATGGCGGTCAGCGCCTCGGTCTGGTCGACCACGATCGAGCCGCCGGAGGGCAGGCGGACGTTGCGTTCGTAAGCGCCTTCGATCTGGGACTCGATCTGGAAGCGGTTGAAGAGCGGAATGTCGTCCTTGTAGTGCTTCAGCTTGCGCAGGTTGTGCGGCATCACCTGCTGCATGAACTCGCGCGCGGTCTCGTGCAGTTCCTCGGTGTCGACCAGGATCTCGCCGACATCGTTGCGCAGGTAGTCACGCAGGGCGCGCACGATCAGGCGGCTTTCCTGGTAGATCAGGAACGGCGCCGGCTTGGTCAGCGCGGCTTCGGCGATCGCGCGCCAGACGCTGAGCAGGTAATCGAGGTCCCACTGGAGTTCTTCGGCATCGCGGCCGACGCCGGCGGTGCGGATGATCACCCCCATGTCGTCGGGGATGTTCAGCTTGTCCATCGCCTCTTTCAGGGCGGCGCGGTCGTCACCCTCGATCCGGCGGGACACGCCGCCGGCGGTGGGCGAGTTGGGCATCAGCACCATGTAGCGGCCGGCCAGCGAGATGAACGTGGTCAGGGCCGCGCCCTTGTTGCCGCGTTCGTCCTTGTCGACCTGGACGACGACTTCCTGGCCTTCCCGCAGCAGTTCGCGGATGCCGGCCTTGTTGTGGTCCACGCCCGCCTGGAAGTAATCGCGGGAGATTTCCTTCAGCGGCAGGAAGCCATGGCGTTCGCCGCCGTAATCGACGAAGGCGGCTTCCAGGGAGGGCTCGAGCCGGGTGATGCGGCCCTTGTAGATATTGGACTTCTTCTGTTCCTTCGACGGCTGTTCGATATCGATGTCGTACAGGTTCTGGCCGTCGACGATGGCCACGCGCAGCTCTTCGGCCTGCGTGGCATTGATCAACATACGTTTCATTGTGCGTTCCTCGCGCGCTGCTACCGCGCGGAACGCCATGGCGTTTCGCCTCTGGAATGTTGCACCACCCCTTGCGCAGGCGCAGCGGGGCAGGTCGGGCTTCCAGCGCTACGACACCACGGCAGGCCGCGGGAGCGCTTGTTCTAATGGGGTGTTGCGGGCCGGCGGCAGCTTCCCTCGAGAGGTCGCGCCGCACGGGACATGTTCAGCACAGGTGCCGTCACGCACCCGGCGGTATCCGGGCCTGCCGATGAGCCGCTAACATGGCCGCCCCTGGGGCGGTGGCCGCGCACTTGCCGGAATCGCGGGGAGACGGGCTTCTGGCCCAACTGCAACTCCCAGCGAAATCAAACCCTTATCTCGCCCCCCGAGTCTAACAGATTAGCGTTCATGACCCCTAGCCCCCCGTCCGACAAACCGGCGGCCCCGCCCAAGACCGCTGTGCGTACCGTCACCGTGCCTGAAGACCGGGGCGGGCAGCGGCTGGACAACTTCCTGCTCGGCCAACTGAAGGGCGCGCCGCGTAGCCTGGTCTACAAGCTGGTCCGCAGCGGCCAGGTGCGGGTCAATGGCGGACGGGCGAAGGCCGAGCGCAAGTTGGAGGGGGGGGATGAAGTCCGCATTCCGCCCGTCAGTCTCAGCGAAGTCGGAGAAAAGGTCGGGCCGCCGGCTGGCTTCCTGAAACGGATGGAAGCAGCCATCGTCTTCGAGGACGAGCGCCTGCTGGTGATCAACAAGCCGTCCGGCGTCGCCAGCCATGGTGGCAGCGGCATCAGTCATGGCGCCATCGAAACCATGCGCGCGCTGCGCCCCAACCAGACGCTGGAGCTGGTGCACCGGCTGGATCGCGATACCTCGGGCCTGCTGGTGATGGCCAAGAAGCGCTCGGCGTTGTCCGAGCTGCAGGCGCTCTTGCGCGAGGACAGCGAGGGCGGGGCGCGCGGCATCGAGAAGCGCTACCTCACCTTGTTGGTCGGCCGCATGCCCGATGGGGTGATGAGCGTCGAGGCGCCGCTGCACATCGGCCTGCGCCAGGGCGGCGAGCGCCACGTCCAGGTGCATCGCGACGGCAAGGCCTCGCTGAGCCATTTCAAGGTGCTGGAGCGCCGTGGCGGACACTCCTATTGCGAAGTGCGGATCGAGACCGGCCGCACCCACCAGATCCGCGTGCACGCCCAGCACATCGGCCATCCGGTGGCGGGCGACGACAAGTACGGCGATCCGGCGGTGAACAAGCGCCTGCGCGAGCAGGCGGGATTGAAGCGCCTGTTCCTGCATGCCGCGTCATTGCGGTTCGCCCTGGATGGCGGCAAGACGCCTTACGTCTTGAACGCCCCGTTGGCGGAGGAACTCGTCGAGGCGCTGGACGACCTGCGCTGAGGTCGTAGCAACCTCAGTGCCAGAGGCCGAGCACGAGCCCGAACAGGGCGAACTGCACGGTGTGGTAACCGCCATCGATCAGCCATAGGCGCGCGCCGCGCTGGGCGAACAGGTAGTTGATGCCGAAGCTCGCCGCGACCAGGCCGAACCCGACAAGCACGCCGCGGCACACGGCGAACGACAGCGGCGGTTGCGGCCCGAGGAACCAGGCGAACACCGCGGCCGCGAGCAGCGAAAAGACTAAGGCACCACCGAAGATCTTCGCCGGGTGCCCCTGCTTCTGAGGGTCCATGCCGGCGGCCGCATTCCACGCCTTGCCGAACAGCGGGCCGTACCAGATGCCGCCGAGCAGGAAACTCGAAACGGCCGCGACAAGTACGGCCCACAGGTTGACTCCGTCCATCGATGCCCCCTCGCTAGCGATCTGTCAGTGGGCGCTGCCCTGCGCGAAGCAGCGGGTCGGCTTTTCCAGCACCGGCGGGAACGTCACCGGCACGGTGATCGTATGCGTGACCGGCTGGCCATTCCGGGTTGCGGCGCGGAACGTCCAGGTACGCACCGCTTCGAGTGCGGCCTTGTCGAGCGCGTCGTTGCCGCTGCCCTGTGCCTGCGCGACCTGCGTGGGAACGCCGTCCTTCTCGATGGTCACGCGCAGGACGGTGGTGCCTCCCTCGCTATTGCACTCGGCCTCGGGCGGATACGCCGGCGGAGGCGTGTCGATCGCCGCCAGTTCGGTGGGCGGGACAACCGGCGTGGCGGGGGCCTCGGTCTTGCCGCAGGCGACGAGCACGACGACGAGGGCCGGCAGCAACACCGGGCGTAGGGCACGCAGCATGTCCATCAGGCTTCTCCCAGCAAGGCGCTGGCTTTCGCCGCGCAGATGAAGTCGTTCTCGCTCAAACCGCCCACGTCGTGCGTGGAGTAGCGCACGACCGCACGGTTGTAGTGCACGCCCAGGTCGGGATGGTGGTCTTCCGCGTGGGCGATGAAGGCGAGCGCATTCACGAACGCCATCGTTTCGTAGTAGTTCTCGAACGGAAACGTACGCAGCAGCGCGTGCCCGTCCTCCACGAGTTCCCAGCCGGGCACCTGCGGCAGCAGTTCGGCGATGCGGGCGGGCGGGAGCCGATGTTCGCTGCCGCGCAGCGGCACGCAGTGCGCCTGGGCGAGGGGGATCAGGTCGGACATCGGGAATCTCCTGCGTGGCAGCCAGTCTGAACGAAGACCGACAATGGGCCCGTTAATGTGAATGCCCGTGGGGCAGGGGGCTAGAATACCCGCATGATCCAGATTTCCGACAGCGCACAGGCGCACTTCCGCAAGCTGATCGAACGCGAGTCGCTCGCCGGGCTGGGCGTCCGTTTGAGCGCCGTGCATCCGGGCACCGCACAAGCGGACGCACGGCTGGAATTCGCCGAGCCGCGCGACCTGGCGGGCGATGAGTGGGCCGTGGACTGCGATGGCTTCACGCTCTACGTGGATGCGGGCAGCGTGCACTGGCTGGACGGCGCCGAGATCGATTACGTCGTGAAGGGTGCGGGTACCCAGCTGACCATCAAGGCGCCGCGCATCAAGGGCGAAGCGCCCGGCGACAGCGCGTCGCTGGTCGAGCGCGTGCGTTGGGTGGTCGACAACGAAATCAATCCGCAGCTCGCGGCCCACAAGGGCCGGGTGGCCGTGGAGGAAGTCGGCGGCGACGGCGTGGTCTGGCTGCGCTTCGGCGGCGGCTGCCACGGCTGCGGCATGGCCGACGTCACCCTGAAACAGGGCATCGAGAAAACGTTGATGGCGCGCGTGCCCGGCATCACTGCCGTGCGCGATGCCACCGACCACGGGACCGGGGACGCCCCGTACATCCCGCGCGGCAACGCGGCCTGACGGACGCCAGCGCCGGTGACGAACGCCACCGACGTCATCGCGCACCTGCTGCCACGCAAGGCAGCGACCATCGTCGAGCGTCAAACCGGCCTGCCGTTCGGGTGGGGTCTGTGGCTGCGCGCCTTGCCCGAGCGATTGGGCCGGATCACCCGCGAGCGGGCGGATTCGGTTGTCGCGCTGTTCGCCGCGCGTGCACCGCGCCCGGCCGATCCGGTACCGCCGGTTCCCGGACGCATCGGCGCGTTGCGTTCGTTGCTTTACCAGGGCTGGGGACCGCCACCGCGCGAAGAGCGCTGGATGCGCTGGACCGCGGGCTTCACCAGCACGCTGATGCATGTGGCGTTCTTCCTGTTCCTGCTGTGGGTGGCGCTGGTGAAGATCCCACCGCCGGAGCCGGACACCGGTGACGACAGCAGTCGCGTACGCCTGGAAATGATCGGCCAGGGGGCGCCCGAAGAACCCGGAGCCGCGCCGCAGGCAGGCGCACCGGCGAGTGCCGCTTCTTCGCCGTCACAGGCTTCGTCTGCCGCGCCGGCAGCGCCCTCCCAGACCGCAGCCGCCTCGTCGGACGAGCAACCGGTGCCGGTTCCCTCCGAGGAACTCGCGGCCGCCGCGCCCGACGTGGTCGTGGTGCAACCCGACGTGCGTATGCCCGAGCCTGCACCAGCCGAGCCTGCCGCGCAGTCGGTGCAAGTGACCGAAGTGCCCGAACCCACGCGCGCCTACGTATTGCCGCCACCGACACCGCGCGAACCACAACTTCGCCAACCGGCCCCGCGTGAGGCCAGCGTGCGCGCGCGCGATGTCGCGGCGCCGGTCGAAGCGCCCGTGGTGCGGAATGCGACGCCTGCGCGCGTCGTCAACGCGGCGCCCGTGGCTGCGCGACCGCTGGATGTGCGTGAGCGCGAAATGGTGGCACCCTTACCGCAGCCGCGCACCGTAGCCGTGCCGACACGCGATGTCGCGCCCCGTGCCGTCAACACGCCGCAGCGCGACGTCAGGCAGGCCCAGGTGAGCGAACCGTCACCGGCGCCGCCGTCGCCCACGCCCTCCGTCGCGCCAGCGGCGAATGCAGCCGCATCGACGCCCTCTCAAGCGACCGCACGTTCGAACACGCCGGCGCCGTCGACGGCGCCCCGCGGAACGGCGCCTGCGTCTGGCGCACCGACGGTCGCACCGACGACCAAATCCGGAGGCTGGGCCGCACCGAATCGTGCGGACGACTGGGGCAATTCCCGGCGTAACGTCGCTGGCGACAGCGCGGCGAACGGACAGGACAAGCCCGGCCTGTACAACGCCGATGGCAGCCTGCGCGTGCCGGGTGATGCGGGCGACAACACGGCGCAACGAGGCGCGCCCGGCGGCAACAACGACCAGTGGACGCGCGAGCGCCTCGAGCAATCCGGCACTTGGTTGCAGCGCCCGCCGTACGACTACGAGCCCACCAGCTTCGACAAGTACTGGGTGCCGAGCGAATCGCTGCTGGCGGAATGGGTGCGTCGCAACGTGAAGGAAATGGAGATCTCGATCCCGGGCACCAACCTCAAGCTGAAGTGCACGATCTCCGTGTTGCAGTTGGGCGGTGGCTGCGGCCTGGGCAACTTCTTCCCGGACCCGCCGGTCGCACGGCCGCCGCCGGAGATCCCGGTGAAGCGCAAGCCGATCCCGACCGACAGCTGAGGGTTTGCGCGGTAACGGTGCCGGAACGAAAAACGGAGCCTTGCGGCTCCGTTTCTGCATGCCCGGCGGGGGCTTGAAACTTACTCGTGCACGCCGTGCAGATCGCGCAGCTGCGACGGACGCGAGCCGAAGTACGCCGCCAGGTCGGAGATGTCCTGGTCGCTGAGCGAGGCCGCCTGCGGGCTCATCAGCGCGTGCTGGCGATCGCCGCTGCGGTAAGCCTGCAGTGCATGGGCGAGGTAGTCGCCGTACTGGCCGCCGAGCTTCGGATAGGTGTCGTCGATGGGCGCATTGCCTTCGGCACCGTGGCAGTCGATGCAGCTCTGGCCGGTGGCCTTGCCCTTGGCCTTGGCCAGTTCCTCGCCCTTGGCGATGTGGCCCTTGGGCAGGCCGGCGGACGAGCTGGAACCATGTTCACCGCTGGCGTGGCCGGGGTTCTCGGCCGAGACCTCGGTGTTTTCCACCTTCGAACATGCCACCAGGGCGAGGGCAGCGAGCAGGGCGATGGCTAGACGCTGGGCGTGCTTGGCGTTGGGCATGGTGGTCTTACTTGACGGTGGAAAGGAATGCGGCGATGTCGGCGATGTCCTGGTCGCTGAAGCTCTGCGCCTGGGCCTGCATCGTGGGGTGCTTGCGGTTGCCGTTGCGGTACTCGGTCAGCGCATTGGCCAGGTAATCGGCAGACTGGCCCCCGATCCGCGGCACGTGGAAGTTCGGGTACGCGTTCTTGTAGCCCTCGATGCCGTGGCAGCCCTGGCAGGTGTAGGTCAGCGTGCGACCCGTGTCCGGGTTGCCGACCAGCGGCTTCGGCGCGGCAGCAGCGGGAGCGGCGGCAGGTGCCGCAGCGTCGACCGGGGCCGGCGTGGCCGGGGTTTCCTGTTGGGCGGTCAGGGCGGCCAGCGGGAGGGCGGCCAAGGCAAGGCAAGCGGCGAGCGGCAGCAGTCGCATCATTCTCGGGAAACTCTCAGGTTGCGCGCGCCGCGTACCACCGCGGCGCTTGGCTGAACGCAAGTATAGCCTGCGACCGAATGTCGCGCACAGGCGCGGCATGCCACCGCATGTCCGCGCAGCGCGCTCCAGCCGCCGGACGGCTTCCGTCATCGGGACGCGGATGACGTTGCGGATGGAGAATGCGGCCGCGCGTTGTCCGGCATCGCGCGTCGCCGGCGAAGCAACCTTCCATCGCTCCCGCGCATCGAAGGCTGGAGCCCCGAACACGACGCCCGACGCAAGTCACCATGACCTTCGGCGCATGGAAGTTGTTCAGGGGTGATATACCTTCATACAACACCACCACAACACCACCACGGTACCACCCCATGTCCCGACCCAGCCCCCTTTCCGGCCGTCCCTACCTGCGCCTGGCCCTGGTGCCTGTCCTGTGCAGCCTGCTGGTCCTGACCGCCTGCAAGGGCGGCGGCCCGACCCCGGAGGCTCAGGCCAAGAACGGCGAGGCCCCGAAGGAGCCCGATGCGGTGCCGGTCGAGGTCGCGAAGGCCACCCATCGCCCGGTCGCGGCCAGCTATAGCGGCACCGCGGCACTGGAGGCGCTGGGCGAGTCCCAGGTGGTCGCCAAGACCTCCGGCGTGGCGCTGGCCGTCCTGGTGGAAGAAGGGCAGGTGGTGCGTGCCGGGCAGGCGCTGGTCCGGCTGGACCCCGATCGCCTGCGCTTGCAGGTGGCGCAGGCCGAAGCCCAGATGCGCAAGCTGGAGAACAACTACCGCCGCGCGCAGCAGTTGGTCGAACAGCAGATGATCAGCGCCAACGACGTCGACCAGATCAAGTACGACCTGGAGAACGCGCGTGCCGTCTATCGTGCCGCCGCGCTGGAACTGTCCTACACCACGGTCACCGCGCCGATCTCCGGCGTGGTCGCCTCGCGCTCGATCAAGACGGGCAACTTCGTCCAGATCAACACGCCGATCATCCGCGTCGTCGACCAATCGCGCCTGGAAGCCACGCTCAACGTGCCCGAACGCGAGCTCTCCACGCTGAAGGCCGGCCAGCCGGTCGCGCTGGCGGTCGACGCGTTGCGTGGCAAGGTGTTCCAGGGCACCGTCGACCGCATCGCGCCGGTCGTCGATGCGGGCAGCGGTACGTTCCGCGTGGTGTGCTCGTTCGCCAGCGACGGCGTGCTGCAGCCGGGCATGTTCGGCCGCATCAAGATCGATTACGACCAGCGCGCCGACGCCCTGGTGGTGCCGCGCGTCGCGCTGCTTGACGATGGCGACCCGGCGGTCTACGCAGTGCGTAGCGGCAAGGCGACGCGCGTGCCGGTCAAGCTGGGCTACGTGGACGGCGAGTGGATCGAAGTGCGCGAAGGCCTCAAGGCCGGCGACCAGGTCGTGACCGCCGGCAAGGTAGCGCTGCGTGAAGGCAGCACGGTGCAGGTGATCGGCGCTGAGCCGGCCAAGGTGGCCGCCAAGGCCGACGCCGACAAGACCGCCGGAACCAAGCAATGAGCGCGCCCGGCCACGCACCCGGGGAGCAGGATCCCCACGCAGGGAGTGGTGGCACGCTGGGGGGAGGACTCGTCGAGTTCTCCACCCGCCGTCGCGTCACCATCGCGATGTTCTGGATCACGATGTTCCTGTTCGGCGTGATCGCGCTGGGCTCGCTGAAGGTCAACCTGCTGCCCGACCTGAGCTATCCCACGCTCACGGTACGCACCGAGTACACCGGTGCGGCGCCTTCGGAAATCGAAACCCTCATCAGCGAACCGGTGGAAGAAGCCGTCGGTGTCGTGAAGAACCTGCGCAAGCTGAAGTCGGTCTCGCGTACCGGCCAGAGCGACGTCGTGCTCGAGTTCGCCTGGGGCACGGACATGGACCAGGCCAGCCTGGAAGTCCGCGACAAGATGGAAGTGCTGTCGCTGCCGCTGGAGGCGAAGGCGCCGGTGCTGCTGCGCTTCAACCCCTCCACCGAGCCGATCCTGCGCCTGGTGCTGTCGAACAAGCAGGACCCGAAGAACGACGCGGATTCGATCCGCCTGCTGACCGAGTTGCGCCGTTACGCCGACGATGACCTGAAGAAGAAGCTCGAGCCCGTCACCGGCGTGGCCGCGGTGAAGGTCGGCGGTGGCCTGGAAGACGAGATCCAGGTCGATATCGACCAGCAGAAGCTGGCGCAGCTCAACCTGCCGATCGATACCGTCATCCAGCGCCTGCAGCAGGAGAACATCAACATCTCCGGCGGCCGCCTGGAAGAAGGCTCGCAGCGTTACCTGGTGCGTACGGTCAACCAGTTCGCGACGGTCAACGAGATCCGCGAAATGCTGGTGACCACGCAGAGCGGCGGCGACAACGCCGCGGCGTCGGCCGCGGCGCAGATGGCGGCAATCGCCGCTTCCACTGGCTCGGCCGAGGCCATGGCCGCGGCGGCATCGGTGCAGAGCGCGTCGGGCGGCGGCGGCAGTGTCGTCGCCGGCGGCATGCCCGTGCGCCTCAAGGACGTGGCCGACGTGAAGCAGGGCTTCAAGGAACGCGAGGCGATCATCCGCCTGGCGGGCAAGGAAGCGGTCGAACTCGCCATCTACAAGGAAGGCGACGCGAACACCGTCTCCACCGCCGAGGCCCTGAAGGCCAAGCTGGAGCAGCTGAAGCAGCAGGTTCCGCCGGATGTCGAACTGACGATCATCGACGACCAATCGTTGTTCATCGAGCACGCCATCAGCGACGTCAAGAAGGACGCGGTGATCGGCGGCGCGCTGGCCATCCTGATCATCTTCCTGTTCCTGCGCGATGGCTGGAGCACCTTCGTCATCAGCCTGTCGCTGCCGGTGTCGATCGTGACCACGTTCTTCTTCATGGGCGAACTGGGCCTGAGCCTCAACGTCATGTCGCTGGGCGGCCTGGCGCTGGCCACGGGCCTGGTGGTGGACGACTCCATCGTGGTGCTGGAGAGCATCGCCAAGGCGCGCGAACGCGGGCTGGGCATCCTCGAAGCGGCCATGGTAGGCACGCGCGAAGTAAGCATGGCGGTGGTGGCGTCGACGCTGACGACCATCGCGGTGTTCCTGCCGCTGGTGTTCGTGCAGGGCATCGCCGGACAGCTGTTCCGCGACCAGGCGCTCACGGTGGCCATCGCCATCGGCATCTCGCTGATCGTGTCGATGACGCTGATCCCCATGCTCAGTTCGCTTAAGGGACGCCCGCCGCTCGCGTTCCCGGACGAAGCCCCGCATCCGCAATGGAAGCCCGCCTCGCGCTGGCAGAAGCCGATCGCGGCCAGTGGTCATGGCATTGGCGCGACGTTCCGCTACGCATTCTTCGGCATCGCCTGGCTGGTCGTGCGCATCTGGCGCGGCGTGGTGGCCGTGGTGGGGCCGGTCATGCGCAAGGCCTCCGACCTGACGATGGCGCCGTACCATCGCGCCGAGTCCGGCTACATGCGCCTGCTGCCGGCCTCGCTGCAGCGCCCTTGGCTGGTGCTGGGTTTCGCGGCGGCCGCATTCTTCGCGTCGCTGGCGATGGTGCCGTTGCTGGGCGCGGACCTGATCCCGCAGCTGGCGCAGGATCGTTTCGAAATGACCGTCAAGCTGCCGCCAGGTACGCCGCTGGCGAAAACCGACGCCCTGGTGCGCGAGTTGCAGAACAAGCACGCCAAGGCCGAGGGCATCCATGCGCTGTACGGCGTGAGCGGCAGCGGTACGCGCCTTGACGCCAATCCCACCGAGAGCGGCGAGAACATCGGCAAGCTCACCGTGGTGATGGCCAATGGTGGCAACGAGGCGATCGAGGCTCGCGAGACCGAAGCGCTGCGCTCGACGATGAAGAACCATCCCGGCGCGCAGGTCGACTTCAGCCGCCCGGAGCTCTTCAGCTTCTCCGCGCCGCTGGAAGTCGAATTGCGCGGACAGGACCTGGCCAGCATCGAGCGCGCGGGCCAGAAGCTGGCGGCGCTGTTGCGTGCCAACCCGCACTACGCCGACGTCAAGTCGACGGTCGAGCAGGGCTTCCCCGAGATCCAGATCCGCTTCGACCAGGAACGTGCCGGTGCACTGGGCCTGACGACGCGCCAGATCGCGGACGTGGTGGTGAAGAAGGTGCGCGGCGAAGTGGCCACGCGCTACAGCTTCCGTGACCGCAAGATCGACGTGCTGGTGCGCGCGCAGGAGAACGATCGCGCGTCGGTGGAGAGCATCCGCCGCCTGATCGTCAACCCCGGCAGCGCCCGCCCGGTAACGCTGTCCGCGGTCGCCGACGTGGTGTCCACCAGCGGCCCCAGCGAGATCCACCGTGCCGACCAGGTGCGCGTGGCCATCGTGTCGGCCAACCTGCGCGATACCGACCTGGGTAGCGCGGTGCAGGAAGTGCAGAAGCTCGTGGCGGAGAACCCGCTGGGTGCCGGCGTGGGCATGCACATCGGCGGCCAGGGCGAGGAACTGCAGGAATCCGTCAACTCGCTGCTGTTCGCGTTCGGTCTGGCCGTGTTCCTGGTGTACCTGGTGATGGCGTCGCAGTTCGAGTCGCTGCTGCATCCGTTCGTCATCCTGTTCACCATTCCGCTAGCCCTCGTGGGTGCGATCGGTGCGCTGTTCCTGACCAATTCGCCGGTCTCGGTAGTGGTGTTCATTGGTCTGATCCTGCTGGTCGGCCTGGTGACGAAGAACGCCATCATCCTGATCGACAAGGTCAACCAGTTGCGCGAGGCCGGCGTGGCCAAGCGCGAGGCATTGGTGGAAGGCGCACGCTCGCGCCTGCGTCCGATCATCATGACCACGCTGTGCACGCTGTTCGGCTTCCTGCCGCTGGCGATCGCGCCGCTGTTCGGAAGCCCGGGCGCGGAAGTGCGCTCGCCGATGGCGATCACCGTGATCGGCGGCCTGCTGGTATCGACGTTGCTCACGCTGCTGGTCATCCCGGTGGTCTACGACCTGCTGGACCGCCGTGCGGACGAGTACTACCTGGAGCGCGGTCGTCGCGCCCGCCGCCTGCAGGCCCTGCAGCCCGACGGCGAGGGTGAACCCGCATGAGCGTCGCGGAGTTCAGCATCAAGCGACCCGTCACGGCGGTGATGTTCTTCATCTCGCTGTTCGTGATCGGCCTGATCGCAGCGATCCGACTGCCGCTGGAAGCCTTCCCCGAGGTCTCGCCGCCCTTCATCTTCGTGTCGCTGCCCTACACGGGCTCGACACCGGAAGAAGTGGAGCGCACGGTGCTGCGCCCGGCGGAAGAAGCGCTGTCGACGATGGCCGGCATCAAGCGCATGGAGTCCAACGCCAAGGCGGAGGGCGCCCAGATCTTCATCCAGTTCTCTGACTGGGATCGCGACGTGGCGATCGCTGCGTCGGAGGCGCGCGAGCGCCTGGATGCGATCCGCGACGACCTGCCTGACGACCTGCAGCGCTACTTCGTCTTCAAGTTCTCCACCACCGACCAGCCCGTGTTGCGGGTACGCCTGGCCAGCAAGACCGACCTGACCGGCGCGTACGACATGATCGAGCGCGAGTTCAAGCGCCGCATCGAACGCATCCCGGGCGTCGCGCGCGTGGACGTGTCCGGCGCGCCGCCGAATGAAGTCGAGATCGCGATCAACCAGGATCGGCTGACGGCGCACAACCTCAGCCTCAATGACCTCACCGCGAGGCTACAGGCGGTCAATTTCTCGATCTCGGCGGGCGTGATCAGTGATGGCCCGCAGCGGCTGCGCGTGCAGCCGGTGGGCGAGCTGACCGACCTGCAGCAGCTGCGCGATCTGGTGGTCGGCAGCGGCAACGTGCGGTTGGGCGATATCGCCGACGTGCGCCTGAAGCCGGCACGGATGGACTACGGTCGTCGCCTGGACGGCCAGCCGGCGGTCGGCCTGGACATCTTCAAGGAGCGCAACGCGAATCTCGTCGACGTGTCGAGCAAGGCGCTGGCCGAAGTCGAGGCCATCCGTGCCCAGCCAGAGATGAGCGACATCCAGGTCAAGATCATCGAGAACCAGGGCGACAACGTCACCTCGTCGCTGCTCGAATTGGCCGAAGCCGGCGTGATCGGCCTGGTGCTGTCCATCGTCGTGCTGTGGTTCTTTCTGCGTCATTGGCCGTCGGTGTCGATGGTGACGCTGGCCATTCCGATCTGCTTCGTGATGACGCTGGGCTTCATGTACTTCGCCGGCGTGACCTTGAACATCCTGTCGATGATGGGCTTGCTGCTGGCCATCGGCATGCTGGTGGACAACGCCGTGGTGGTGGTCGAAAGCATCTACCAGGAGCGCGAGAAGTATCCCGACAATCCCATCTGGGCCTCGATCGTCGGTACGCGCCACGTGGCGATCGCGTTGTCGGCGGGTACGCTGTGCCACTGCATCGTGTTCGTGCCCAACCTGTTCGGTGAGCGGAACTTCCTCAGCATCTACCTGGGCCAGATCGCGATCACCATCTCGGTGTCGCTGTTGGCCTCGTGGCTGGTGGCGGTGAGCCTGATCCCGATGATCTCCGCGCGGTTGAAGACCCCGCCGCTGGTGAAGACGGAGAAAGGCATCATCCCGCGCATGCAGAATCGCTACGCCCGCTTGCTGCGCTGGACGCTGGAGCATCGCGGCTGGAGCGTGCTCGGCATCCTGCTGATCATCGTCGTCAGCTTCGTGCCGATGAAGCTCACCAAGTTCGACATGTTCGGCAACGATGGTGGTGGCGAGGCGGAGCTCTACTACCAGTGGAAGGGCGCCTACACCAAGGAGCAGATGTCGGCCGAGATCCTCAAGGTCGAGCAGTTCCTGGATACCAATCGCAAGAAGTACCGCATCACCCAGGTCTACTCGTACTTCAGCGAGCAAGGCTGGGGTGGCACCCAGATCAAGTTCGATACGGAGAAATCGAGCGAGACCAAGCCGATCGTCGAGCAGTTGCGCAAGGACCTGCCGAAGTCGGCACGTGCCAACATCGGCATCGGCGGCGATGGCGGCAACCAGGGCGGCGGTGGCCAGCCCGGCCAGAGCGTGTCGTTCCAGCTGGTGGGTGATTCCACCCAGACGTTGGGTGAAATCGCGGCCGAGCTGGTGCCGATCCTCGCCAAGCGCAAGGAACTGCGCGACGTCCGCGTCGATGTCGGCGACCAGAACAGCGAGCTCAACGTGCGTGTCGATCGCGAACGTGCGGCGGCCTTCGGCTTCAGTTCGCAGCAGGTGGCGAGCTTCGTCGGCGTGGCACTCCGCGGCGCTCCGCTACGCGAGTTCCGCCGTGGCGAGACCGAAGTGCCGGTGTGGGTGCGTTTCGCAGGCGCCGAGGATTACGGCACCGAGGATCTGGCCGGCTTCATGGTGCGCGCACCTGACGGTCGCACGGTGCCTTTGCTGAGCCTGGTGGACGTGGGCATCACGCCGTCGGCCACGCAGATCCAGCGTACCAATCGGCAGACCACGCTGACGGTGCAGGCCAACCTGGCCGAGAAGGTCACGGTGCCGGATGCGCGCAAGGCCATGGAGGAGACGCTGAAGGGCATGTCGTTCCCGGCAGGCTACAGCTACTCGTTCGACGGCAGCGCCTTCCAGGAGGACGATGAGGCGATGGGGCAGATGATGTTCAATCTGCTGATCGCCCTGGTGATGATCTACATCGTCATGGCCGCGGTGTTCGAATCGCTGCTGTTCCCGGCAGCGATCATGAGCGGCGTGCTGTTCTCGGTGTTCGGCGTGTTCTGGCTGTTCGCGCTGACCGGTACCACGTTCGGCATCATGTCATTCATCGGCATCCTGGTGCTGATGGGCGTGGTGGTGAACAACGGCATCGTCATGGTCGAGCACATCAACAACCTGCGGCGGCGTGGCATGTCGCGGACCGATGCGCTGGTTGAAGGCAGTCGCGAGCGGCTACGCCCGATCCTGATGACGATGGGTACGGCGATCCTGGCGATGGTGCCGATCGCGATGGCCAACACGCAGATGGCAGGCGACGGCCCGGCTTACGCGCCGATGGCCCGTGCGATCGCCGGCGGCCTGGCGTTCTCGACCGTGGTCAGCCTGCTGTTCCTGCCGACCATCTACGCGATCCTCGATGACCTGCGCAGCGGTACCGCCCGGGCCATCAAGCGGGCGCAGGGTCGACGGGCGGATGCGCCGACGGCAGCGAGCGTGGCGGCACTGCACGTCGAATGATGCAGGCGCTGGAATGAAAAGAGCCGGGCAATGCCCGGCTCTTTTTTTGCTGGAATCGGCGTCAGCCGACCAACTTGCCCAGCATCCTCAAACCGCCGGTCCATACGCCAATGGCGGTACCCAGGCTGGTGAGGAAGAAGTTCAGCAGGACACGCGCGACGCGATTCTTCCACCAGCCACGCGTGGTCTGCACGTCGTCGCGCAGCGCCATGAAGTCTGCGTAGGTCGGCTTGCGCAGCGTCGCTTCTACGAAGGCGCTGACGGTGCCCGAAGCCAGTGCGGGATGCAGCGGCGTCAACGGCGATGCGATGAACGCCGCGAGGATGCTCAGCGGATGCCCGCCGGCGATCGCACAGCCGAGCGCGCCCAGCAGGCCGGTGGCCAGCACCCACTGCACCAGCAGGTCGGAGCCGACGTCCACGCCACCCTGCCAGAAGCCCCAGGCGAAGCCGCCGACCAGGAACGCGCCGATGATCAACTCCATCCACGGCATGCGCGACTTGGGTTTCACCGTCTCCAGCGAGCGGCGGAGCTGTGCGGGGTCTTCCGCGTCGTCCTTCAGGTGGCGGACGAGGCCGGGCAGGTGGCCGGCGCCGACCACCGCCAGCACACGATAGGGCGAACCCTGGCCGGTGGGTGCGTTGGCGGCCACTTGGCGCAGCGCGGAAGCCATGTACTGATCGCGCTCGGCGATGATGGTGCTGTACAGCTGTGGGCTCTCCGTCGCGAACTCGCCGAAGCTCGATTCCAGCATGTCGCCCTGCTTGAGCTTCTCGATCTCGTCGTCGCCCACTTCCTCATCGGCGAACATGCTGGCGAGGATGCCGGCGCCCACTTTGGTGCGTTGCCACCAGCCCAGCGACTGCAGCGCGCGCTTGAAGGTCAGGCCGACTTCCCGGTCGATCAGGTGCACCGGCAGGCCGCGCGCCTGCGCGTCCAGCGCGCCGGCCTTCAATTCTTCGCCGGGCTCGACGCCCAGTTGTTCGGCCAACCGCCGCTGGTAGGCGGCCAGCGCCAGATTGGCGGCGAACAGATGCGTCTTGCCTTCGCGGATCACCTTCACCAGGTCCAGCCGCGCGAGCGTATCGGGATCGGTCAGCGACTGCAGGCGGCCGGCATCCAGCTCGACCGCGACGCTGTCGTAATCACCGCTGGCCACGGCGGCGCGCACGGCATCCACGCTGGCGCGGGAGACATGCGCCGTGCCCAGCAAGGTGAAGCGTACGCCGTCGCGCTCGACGATCTCGTAGGGTTGGCCCTGCAGCGGGTCGGAGGCGGTATTCGTGTCGGTCATCGTGTCATTCGTCTTGCGGAGGCGCGTCGGTGCCAGCGCCGAGGGTACGTTGCATCTGCACGGTATCCAGCCAGCGGCCGTGCTTCCAGGCGATGCCGCGGAAGATGCCGACCAGGGTGAAGCCGAACTTCTCGTGCAGCCGGATGGAGGCGGTGTTGGTAGGCTCGCCGATCACCGCGATCATCTGCCGGTAGCCACGGGCTTCGCAGGCATCGATCAACGCTTGCATCAACGCGGCGCCGATGCCGCGGCCCTTCAGGCCGGGCACCACGTACACGGAATTCTCGACGGTCTTGCGGTAGCCGATACGGGCGCGGTAGCCGCTGGCATAGGCGTAGCCCGCGAATTGTCCATCCAGTTCGGCCACCAGGTAGGGATAGCCGCCATCGAGCACGGTGCGCATGCGACGCGACATCTCCGCTTCGTCGGGTACGTCGTACTCGTAGGTATTGACGTGCTCGCGGACTTCTGTGGCGTAGAGATCGGAGATCGCCGGCACGTCGGCCGGCGTGGCATCACGAACGATCAGCGGCACGTGCGGGCCTCAGTCGATGTAGCGCTTGAGCAGGTCGCCGTACGCATCGATGCGGCGATCGCGCAGGAACGGCCAGATGCGACGCACATGCTCGCTGCGTTGCAGGTCGACGTCGGCCATCAGGATGGTCTCGTCGCCACCGGCTTCGGCGATGAACTCGCCCTGCGGACCGAGCACATGGCTGTTACCCCAAAACTGGATGCCGGAGGCGCCGAGCGGCGAGGCTTCGTGGCCGACGCGATTGCAGCTCAGGACCGGCAAGCCGTTGGCGACCGCATGGCCGCGATGGCTCAGTACCCATGCATCGCGCTGGCGGTTCTTCTCGCCCTGTTCGTCGTCCGGATCCCAGCCGATCGCGGTCGGATACAGCAGCAGGTCCGCACCGGCCAGCGCCATCAGGCGCGCGGCCTCCGGGTACCACTGGTCCCAGCACACCAGCACGCCGAGGCGGCCGACGGAGGTATCGATCGGCGTGAAGCCGATGTCGCCCGGCGTGAAGTAGAACTTCTCGTAGAAGCCCGGGTCGTCCGGGATGTGCATCTTGCGGTACTTGCCCGCGATGCTGCCGTCCTTTTCGTAGACCACGGCGGTGTTGTGGTACAGGCCCGCGGCACGACGCTCGAACAGCGACGACACGAGCACCACGCCGTGCTGCTTGGCGAGCTTGCCCAGGCGCTCGGTGCTCGGGCCGGGGATGGGTTCGGCCAGGTCGAATTCCCGTACCGATTCGTGCTGGCAGAAGTAGGCGCCGTTGTGCAGTTCCTGCAGCAGCACGAGCCGCGCGCCGCGCTTGGCGGCTTCGGTCACGCGCGCTTCGATCACCGACAGGTTGGCGTCGGCATCGCCGTGGTTCTTTTCCTGGATCAGGGCGACGGGCAGGGTGGTGCGGTTCATCGGGCGCGGTCGGGCAGCGGCGGGGAAGGGGACGCATGGTACCGCGTCCACCCTTCACGCAGGCGCACGCGGCGTGAACACGCCGTGCCGCGCTCAGGACGTCGCGGCCCGCTCGCGACGGCGGTGCTGGCGGCCCAGCGCCAGGCCGGTCATGGCCCATGCCAACGCCACCCCCGTGCCGATCAGCATGGCGGCGGCGGGGTGCTCGGCGAGCACGTCCAGCGCTCGCTTCACCCAGCCGCTCAGTGCATCGCCACCGCGGTACACCACGGTGTCGATGAAGTTCTTGGCTTTGTATTTCTGCCCGGGCGGCACCATGGTGTAGAGCATCTCGCGGCCCGGGCGGACGAAGGCGTACTCGCCGGCGCGGCGCGCGACCATCACCACCACGAACACGCCGAACACCGGCGCGAGCGCAAGCCAGAGGAAGCCCGCCGCCATCACCAGCGGCACCGCGACCAGCAGCACGCCTACGCCGAGTCGCTGGGCGATGCGGCCGGTGATGAACAACTGGGTGAGGATGGCCAGCGCCTGCACGACAGTATCGATCGTGCCGAAGACGCGGGTTTGTTGCTCCTTGTCGGGGAACAACTGCTCCACCAGTTTGGCTTGTTCGAAATAGAGGAAGGTCGTCACCGTCGCCAGCAGCAGCACGAACAGCGCGATGCCGGCGAGATACGGCGACTTGAAGACTTCGGTGGCACCGGCGAACGGGTTTCCGCCCAGCGGCGCACGTCGTTGCTCGGCGGTGCTGACTCCGCCGTCCTGCAACGGGTTCGCATCGCGCCACTGGTGCAGCCATAGCGCGGTCGCACCACTCGCGCCCATCAGCAGTGCCGACAACAGCATCAGCCCACCATGCCCCAGGCTGCCGACCAGCAGCGTCGTCAGTAGCGGGCCCGCCAAGCCACCCAGGCTCGCGCCGCTGGCGATCAGGGCGAACAGACGCTTGGCCTCGCTGCTGGCCAGTACATCGGCGAGCACGCTCCAGGCGAGCGAGATCAGTAGCAGGTTGATCACCGACACCCAGATATAGAAGCCGCGCGCCAGCCATACGTCGTCCGGCTGCGCCAGCAAGGCCAGGCCGAATGCCAGCAGGCTGGCGACGACCGCACCGAACACCCAGGGCAGGATGCGGCGGCGCGACACCTTCGACGCGATCCAGCCGAACACCGGCAGCACGATGAGCGTGGCCACGAAGGTGCCGGTGAACAACCACTGCAGGTTGTCCACGCCCCCGGTGACGCCCATCGTTTCCCGGATCGGCCGCAACATGAAATAACCGGCGAACAGGAGGAAGAACATCAGCAGGCCGGCGCCCACCGCAGGCGCTTCGTGCGGGGCGACGTTGAACAGCCGTGACAGCAGGCGCGTCAGCGCGCTGCGCGGGGTGAAGTCCGGGGCGTGTGGCATGGAGGGCTCAGGCGAGGGCGGCGATCAGCGCGTCGCGCTGGGCGGAGGTCAGGTCCGGACCGATTCCGGCCTTGAGGTTGTCGGTCTGTCGGTCCGGTTTCCCTGTCGCCGGGATCACCGCCGTGACCGCCGGGTGGCTGAGCGCGAATTTCAGGAACGCCTGCGCCCACGACGTCACCCCGGCCTCGGTCAGCGCAGACGGAACGGGTTTGTCCTTCACTTGCGCGAATAGCTTGCCGTCCTCGAACGCGCGGTTGATCAGCACGGCCACGCCCAGGTCTTGCGCCAACGGCAGTACGCGCTTCTCGGCGCCACGGCTTGCCACCGAATAGTTGATCTGCAGGAAGTCGGGCTTCTCGGCTTGTACGACGTCGGCCAGTTCGTCCTGCGCGCGCTCGACGTAGTGGGTCACGCCTACGTACTTGATCTTGCCTTGAGCTTTCAGTTCGCGCGCCACGGCCATCTGCGTCTTCAGGTCGCCCAGGTTGTGGACCTGCAGCAACGCCACCTTGTCGGTCTTCAGGCGGCGCAGGGTGTCCTCGAACTGCGCCATGCCCGCTTCGCGACCGGTCACGCCGGACAGTTTGGTGGCCAACCAGGCTTTCGTCGTCAGGCCCTGCTCGGCGAGCAAGGTGCCCATGACGTCCTCGGCCACGCTGTAGGTGGGCGCGCTGTCGATCAGCGTGGCGCCGGCGGCGAAGAAGCGTTTGAGCACTTCGCGCAATGGGTCGAGCTCGGCAGGACGTTGACCGACTTCGAAGCTGCCGGAGGTGCCCATGCCGATCACCGGGATCTTCTCGCCGGTCGAGGGGATGGCCCGCGTGTTCAGTGGGCCCGCGGCGGCGGTCGCGCTCGTGGTCGGCGCTTGTGCCTGGGCGGCATCGCGGCAGGCCGCCAAGCCGAGGCCGGCGGCCGCGATCGCGGAGGTGGTGAGGAACTTGCGTCGTGTGTACACGGCCGTCTCCTTCGGGGGAAACGGTCGTTATCGGGGATCAGCCCACGCAGGGTGTAAACGAAACGTTCAATCTGCGCCCAACTGATGTCACGGTGCCACGCGTCGTGGCACGAAGGCGATGCTCAGCCCAGCAGTCCGGCCGGCAGCTGCATGGTGATGCAGTGCAGGCTGCCGTTCTGCCAGATCAGCGCGCGACAGGGCACCTGAACGATCTCGCGGTCCGGATAGGCCTGCGCCAGCACGGCGGCGGCGGCATCGTCCGCGGCGTCGCCGTAGGCCGGCATCAGCACGGCGCCGTTGATGATCAGGTAGTTCGCATACGACGCGGCCAGGCGGCGCCCGTTGTCGATCACCGGCTGGGCCCACGGCAGCGGGAACGCGCGGTACGGGCGGCCGTCGGCCGTGCGCAACGCGGCGATGTCCGCCGCCATGGCCTGCAGCTCCGCGTGGTGCGCGTCGGAAGCGTCATCGCAGGCCTGGTAGACGATGGCATCGTCCGGGGCAAAGCGGGCGAGGGTGTCGATGTGGGCGTCGGTATCGTCGCCCTCCAGGTAGCCATGATCGAGCCACAGCACGCGTTTCTGCTTCAGCCAGCCGGCCAGTTTTTCGGTCAGCACGTCGCGACTGACATCGGGGTGACGCTCGTGCAGGCACTGCCAGGTGGTCAGCAGCGTGCCCGCGCCGTCGGTCTCTATAGCGCCGCCTTCCAGAGCAAAATCAATGCTTTGGACGAAATAGTTATGAAAGAGCTGTAGGCCGGACAATTCGCCCACCAGGCGATCGTCGCGGCTGGCTTCGTACTTGCCGCCCCAGCCGGTGAAGCGGAAATCCAGCAGCTTGAAACGATGCCCGTCGCCCAGCGTGATCGGGCCCGAATCACGCAGCCAGGTGTCGTCGTACTCCGCCGGCACGAAATGCACCTTGTCCATGTCCACGCGCGCAGAGCGCAGGCGCGCTTCGGCATAGGTCTGGAGGTCGTCGTCGGCCACGCAGATGACGGCCGGTTGGAACCGCGTGATGGCGGCGACCAGCGCCACGTAGGTCTCTTCCACGTCCGCTAGGCGGTCGGCCCAGTCGGTGTCGGCATGCGGCCACGCGATCAGGACCGCGGATTGGGGTTCCCACTCCGCGGGGAAGCGAAAGGCATCGGTCATGGCATCAATGTCGCGGCCGCGCCGCGCGGGTGTCAGCGGATGGGGGGCTTCGGGCCGACTTCTTCGGCACTTGCCTTGTTGATCACCACGTCGATGACGCGGCTCTTCTCGAAGTATACGGTGAAACCCGGATACACCCAGCGATGGATCACCGGCCACTGGCGCTTCTGTCCACCGCGCGGCTCCAGCTTTTGCTGCGGGGCGCCGAAACGGGCTTCCACGTCGGCTGCGGTTTGGCCGCGGACGGGTGCGGCGGCAGGGGTTTCCTGCGCACGCTCGACCAGCAGGGTGTCGGCGAACGCCGGGCCGGACAGGCCGAGCAGGGCGATCAAGGGCAGGGCAAGGACGCGACGGCTCATGGTTGGGTTCCCCTAGGTGACCCGCCTTTTATAACAAAAGCCGTAAAACAAAAAACCGCCCGGAGGCGGCTTTCTGCGCTTTGCCTGGGGCGCCGTGAAGCGGCCCGGCAGGCGATCCGTTCTTAGCGCTGACGCGCCTTGAAGCGGGGGTTGGACTTGCAAATCACGAAGACCTTACCGCGGCGGCGGACCACCTTGCAGTCGCGGTGACGGGCCTTCGCCGACTTCAGGGAGGACAGGACCTTCATGAGTTGAAACCTCGGCGTAAATGTATGGGGTGAAGCGAAGCCCGCTATTCTAGCGGCAATTCCATAGCCGGATCAAGCGGTTGCATCGCGTGCTCCGAAAGGCCGCCGCCGGCACCCATCGGCGCCGGGCCGGCGAGCGTCCATAATGAGGCATTCGATCGCTGGAAGCCCCCATGTCCGACCTCGCTCCCGTCCTGACCATCGATGGCCCTTCGGGCGCTGGCAAGGGGACCGTCAGTCGGATCGCCGCCTCGAGGCTGGGCTGGCATTACCTCGATTCCGGGGCGCTTTATCGCGCGGTCGGGGTGGCCGCCAGCTGGGCGGATCTGGACATTTCCGATCCGGCGGCCCTGGTTCGTTGCGCCTTCGACACCCGGGTGAGTTTCCGCGAGACCGAGGCGGGATTGCGCGTGATCGTCGACGATCTGGATGCCACCGACGAGCTTCGTCTGGAAACGACCGGTGCGCTGGCCTCGGCCATCGCGGCTATTCCGGAAGTACGTGCCGCCCTGAAGGAGCGCCAGCGCGCCTTCCGCCAGGCGCCGGGGTTGGTGGCGGACGGGCGCGACATGGGGACGGTCATCTTCCCGGATGCGGTCTATAAGGTGTTCCTGACCGCCAGCGCCGAGGAGCGGGCTGAAAGGCGGTATAAGCAGTTGAAAGACAAAGGGGTTTCAGTCACAATCGACGGTCTGCTACGCGAGATCCTCGCTCGCGACGCCCGTGACGCCCAGCGCACGGTGGCGCCCTTGCGGCCGGCTGATGATGCCGTCCTCATCGACACCACCGGCCTCGGCATCGACGCCGTCGTCGACCGCGTGCTGGCCCTGGTGCCGGTACGCGCGGGCTAGTTCCCGCGTCGCAGAAGGCCCCGTGCGGAATTCTCCGCGCGGTATTCCAACCACAACACTCACGGCCATACGCATCCCGCGCAGGCCGACAACGGGTGGACCGTTGCGCTTTCCGTGCGCACCGGTCTGTGTCATCAACTGAGTATTCAACAATGACCGAATCATTTGCCGAACTGTTTGAACAGAGCCAGACCCAACTGGCCAAGCTGAAGCCGGGCGCGATCGTCACCGGCGTCGTCGTGGAAGTCCGCAACGACGTCGTGGTGATCAACGCTGGTCTGAAGTCCGAAGGCATCGTGCCGATCGAACAGTTCCGGAACGACGCCGGCGAAATCGACGTGGGCGTGGGCGACGAAGTGAAGGTGGCCCTCGACTCGATCGAGAACGGCTTCGGCGAAACCGTCCTCTCGCGCGAGAAAGCCAAGCGCGCCATGGTGTGGGACGAGCTGGAGCAGGCGCTGGAGAAGAACGAAACCATCACCGGCCGCATCAGCGGCAAGGTCAAGGGTGGTTTCACCGTCGACATCAAGGACGTCCGCGCGTTCCTGCCGGGCTCGCTGGTCGACGTGCGTCCCGTGCGCGACCCGGGCTACCTGGAAGGCAAGGAGCTGGAGTTCAAGCTCATCAAGCTGGATCGCAAGCGCAACAATGTGGTCGTCTCCCGCCGTGCGGTGGTAGAGAGCGAGCATTCGGAAGAGCGCGAGCAGCTGATGGACAAGCTGCAGGAAGGCGTGGTGCTGAAGGGTGTGGTCAAGAACCTCACCGATTACGGCGCATTCGTCGACCTGGGTGGCATCGATGGCCTGCTGCACATCACCGACATGGCATGGAAGCGCGTGCGTCATCCGTCCGAAGTCGTGGAAGTCGGCCAGGAGCTGGACGTCCGCGTGCTGAAGTACGACCGTGAGCGCAACCGCGTCTCGCTGGGCCTGAAGCAGCTGGGCGAGGATCCGTGGGACAACATCGCTCGTCGTTACCCGGCCAACAGCCGCGTGTTCGGCAAGGTCTCCAACGTCACCGATTACGGCGCGTTCGTCGAGATCGAGCCGGGCGTCGAAGGCCTGGTGCACGTCTCCGAGATGGACTGGACCAACAAGAACGTCAACCCGTCCAAGGTCGTGCAGGTCGGCGACGAAGTCGAAGTGATGGTGCTGGACGTCGATGAAGAGCGTCGCCGCATCTCGCTGGGCATGAAGCAGGTCGCTGCCAACCCGTGGGAGACCTTCGCGGCCACCCACAAGAAGGGTGACAAGGTGTCGGGCCAGATCAAGTCGATCACCGACTTCGGCATCTTCATCGGCCTGGACGGCGGTATCGATGGCCTGATCCACCTGTCGGACATCAGCTGGAACACCACCGGCGAAGACGTTGTGCGCAACTTCAAGAAGGGCGACAACCTGGATGCCGTGGTGCTGGCCGTCGACCCGGAGCGCGAGCGCATCAGCCTGGGCGTCAAGCAGCTGGAGCAGGATCCGTTCGGCCAGTACATGGCGTCGCACCCGAAGGGCACGAAGGTCGAAGGCACGGTCAAGGAAGTGGACGCCAAGGGCGCCACGATCGAGCTGGCCGATGGCATCGAGGGCTATGTTTCGGCCCGCGACATCAGCTACGACCGCGTGGACGACGCCAGCCAGCACCTGAAGGTCGGCGACAAGGTCGAAGCCAAGTTCATCGGCATGGACCGCAAGGGTCGCACGCTGCAGCTGTCGATCAAGGCCAAGGACGAAGCCGAGACCGCCGAAGCGCTGGCCGAGTACAACAAGACCGCCGCTGAAGCCGCTACCGGTACCACCAGCCTGGGCGCGCTGCTGCGTGCACAGCTGGATGGCGGCAAGTCCGAGTAATCGGCTACCTGTCGTTCGTTTCCCTGCAGTACCGTCCCCACCGGCCCGGGTTCGCCCGGGCCGGTGCGGGTACATCCGCTCTGATCCCTAGCCGATGACCAAGTCCGAACTCATCGAAATCCTGAGCCGTCGCCAGCCCCACCTCAAGGCCGAGGACGTCGACCTTGCCGTGAAGTCCCTGCTGGAAATGATGGGCGGTGCCTTGTCCCAGGGCGACCGGATCGAGATCCGTGGTTTCGGCAGTTTTTCTCTGCACTATCGGCCGCCCCGCATGGGCCGCAATCCCAAGACCGGCGAATCCGTTGCGTTGCCGGCAAAACATGTTCCCCATTTCAAGCCCGGCAAGGAGCTGCGCGAGCGCGTCAGCGACGTCACGCCGATCGAGGAAGCCGGCGAGTAAGCCGCACTCGGGCGCGTGTCCTGCCGCGCCGTCTCCGTTAAGCTAGGCGCCGTCCTGTACGGAGTCGCCTGATGAATACCTTCCGCCTGGTCGTCGCGCTGTTGTTCCTGGCCTACGGACTCATCATCGGCGTACTCAATACGCAGCCGATCACGCTCAAGTTGGTTTTCAGCGAGTTCCAGACCTCATCGGGCGTCGGGATCATGCTGTCGCTCCTCCTCGGTGTCCTCATCGGCGGCCTGATCGTGGTCGCGACCGTGGTGTGGCCCCTTTACGCAAAGCTTCGCAAAGCGAACAGAGCGGCGGTTCCCAGCGTCGCGGTTCCGGCCTCTCCGGACGAGGGTGTTTGAACCATGGCCTTCCTGACCGAGTGGTTCTGGTTCTTCCTGTTCCTGCCACTGGCGGCGCTGAGCGGCTGGATCATCGGCCGGCGTGGCGGACAGCGGCATGGCGACACCCAGGTAAGCCGGCTCTCGAGTACCTACTTCCGGGGCTTGAACTATCTGCTGAACGAGCAGCCGGACAAGGCGATCGAGCTGTTCCTGCATATCGCGGAGCTGGACAAGGAAACGTTCGAGACCCAGGTCGCGCTTGGTCACCTGTTCCGCCGTCGTGGCGAGGTGGACCGTGCGATCCGCCTGCATCAGGGACTGGTGCAGCGCCCGGATCTCAATGACCAGCAGAAGGTCCAAGCACTGCTTGCTTTGGGCGAGGACTACATGCGGTCCGGCCTGCTCGACCGGGCCGAGACGGTCTTCAGCGACTTGGCTCGTATCGACCAGCGTGCACCGCAAGCGCTCAAGCATCTGATAGGCATCTACCAGGCCGAGCGCGATTGGGAAAAAGCCATCGACAACGCCCGGCGCTACGAAGAGGTCACCGGTGAGCCGATGGGAAAGCTGGTCGCTCAGTTCGAATGCGAACTCGCCGAAAGGCAGCGCACTGCGAACAGCGTCGACGCCGCGCGTACCGCGGTCGCGCGCGCCTACGAGGCCGACGCCGGCAGCGTGCGTGCCGGCATCATCGAAGGGCGGATCGAGTCCGATGCGGGCAATGCCGAAGCGGCGATCCGCGCCTTCGAGCGGGCCGCCCGGCATGATCCAGACTACCTGCCTGAGGTGCTGCCCAGCCTCTTGGCGAGCTACGACCAGGTGGGCGACCTCTCAGGCGCTCGCGCGTTCCTCTCCGAGATGTGCGAGCACTACCGCGGGATAGCGCCGGTGCTCGCGTTGACGAAATTGGTCGAGCGCCAGGACGGTGTGGCGGCGGCGCGCGCGTATCTCGCGCGCCAGCTCAAGGATCGTCCCTCCGTGCGCGGCGAAGCCGCGCTCATCGACCTGACCCTGGCCGAGGGTGCCGACCCCACGGCGACGCTCAACGACCTCAAGCACATCACCGACCAGTTGCTGGTACGCAACCCCAGCTACCGCTGCACGCGCTGTGGCTTCGGCGCGCGTACGCATCACTGGCAATGCCCCAGTTGCAAGGAGTGGGGCACGATCAAGCCGCTGCTCAACTACGCGGTGGTCTGATGCCGGCATTGCCTGTCTGGCTGCTGCTGCACTTCCTAGGTGCGGCGATCGGAACCTGGTGGGCACGTCGCTATGCCTTGAAGGGCAACCTGATGGATCACCCCGGCGAACGGCGAAGTCATGCCGTCCCGACGCCGAGGGGAGGAGGCATCGCGATCGTCGCCATGGTCCTGCTGGCTGGCGCGTCGGTCGGCGTGCTTGGCGCCGAGGACCGCTGGCTGCTATGGAGCTTTGCTCCCGGTCTGATGATCGTAGCCGGAATCGGCTGGTGGGATGACCACAGACCGCTCTCGCCTTGGCTACGTTTGGGTGTGCAGGCGATCGCCGCAACACTGTTGGCATTCGGGGTCTGGTCGGCTACTGACACCCTGGGTTACGCCATCTTTGCCTTCATGGCTGCCATGGTGTTGGTCAACGTCTGGAACTTCATGGATGGCATCAATGGCCTGGCCGCCAGCCAGGCAGCGTTGGCAGCGCTGGCATACGCAGCGTTGATGCCCGCCAGCGGGACCGTGACTTGGGTGGCTTGGGCGTTGTTCGCTGCTTGTGCGGGATTCCTGCCCTTCAACTTTCCGCGCGCACGCATCTTCATGGGGGACGTGGGCAGTGGCGCGCTGGGTTACGCCCTCGCGATGCTGGTAACGATGTCGGTCGTCGCTGCGCCCCTGGAATCTGCGCCATTAACCTTCCTGCCGCTCTGTGCGTTCCTTGTCGACGCCGGCTTCACGTTGGCGTGGCGCATGCTGCGCGGCGAACGTTGGTGGACCCCTCACGTGAGCCATCTGTATCAATGGGCCGCACGCCGATGGGGGCACAGTTGCGTAACCGTGATTTATTTGGTGTTCGGTAGCGTTACTTTATTGTTAAGCTTCACATTGCCGAATACGACTCATGGAACACATGCGGCGGTCGTGGCGGGCACCTACGCGGCCGGAGGGGCGCTGTGGGTCTTATTGCGCAGGGGATGGCGCGACTAGTATCTGGAGAAGGATCTGATGGAATCCTGGCGGGACCGAGTAAGCAGTTGGATACCCCGCGCCTTGGTGGCAGCCCATGATCTTGCGATGGTCTGGGTCTGCTGGCAGGTCCTTCACCGATTGCGCTACGCGATGCTAGCCCATGGGCCCGAGTTCCCCCTGTGGTCCAACGAGATCGCCATCGTGCTGGTCGCGCAGGGCGTTGTGTTCTGGTGGATGGGCCTCTACCGCGGCCTTTGGCGATTTGCCAGTCTGCCCGACCTCTGGAACATCGTTAAGGCGTGCGCGCTTGGTTTTCTGGGCGTCGTGCTGGGCCTGTTCTTCTACAACCGGTTCGGGTCCACGCCGCGTGCCGTACTCGGTTTTTATCCGTTCGCGCTCGTAGGATTCCTCGGCTTTCCCAGGCTGGCGTACCGCGCCTGGAAGGACAGCCAGGTTCAGCGCACCCACGAGAGTGCCTCGCGCGTGCTCATCATGGGTGCCGGGCGAGCCGGCGAGGCCTTGGTCCGCGAACTTCGCCGGACCGGCGTCTATCAGCCTGTTGCGTTCCTCGACGATGCCGGGCGCCTGCATGGCTCCAAACTCCAGGGCGTTCCTGTCCTTGGTGGATTGGAAGACGCGGCAGCGGTCGCGCGAGAAACCGCCGCCCGCATGCTGGTGATCGCGATGCCCTCGCTGGACGCCCCTGCGATGCAGCGTGTGGTCGCGATCTGCGAAAGCACGGGGCTGCCGTTCCGCATGGTGCCGCGCCTGGTGAACGTGCTCGAAGGCCAGTCGATGCCGGGCGACCTCAAGGAGGTCGCGATCGAGGATCTACTGGGCCGCAAGTCCGTGACCCCGGACTGGAAGCTCATCCGTGGCTGGTTGGGGGGGCGGACGGTCATGGTCACCGGCGCCGGCGGCTCGATCGGCTCGGAACTGTGCCGGCAATGCGCGCGCCATGGCGCGCAGCGCATCGCCCTGGTCGAGATCGACGAACTCGCCCTGATCACGATCCAGGGTGACCTGCGTCGAGCCTTTCCGGATCTTGAGGTGCTGCCGGTCCTGGGCAACTGCGGCGACCCCGCGGTGATCGCGCACGCATTGCGTATTGCCGAACCCGATGCGGTCTTCCACGCCGCGGCATACAAGCAGGTGCCCCTGTTGGAAGGACACCTGAGAGAGGCGGTCGGAAACAATGTACTGACCACCGAGACGGTGGCGCGCGCCTGTCGTGAAGCGGGCGTGGCAACGTTCGTGCTGATTTCGACGGACAAGGCGGTGGATCCGGTCAACGTGCTGGGGGCTACCAAGCGTCTGGCTGAAATGGCCTGCCAGGCCCTGGATGATGCGCGGTCGAGCACCCGTTACGTGACCGTCCGGTTCGGCAACGTACTGGATTCGGCGGGCAGCGTTGTGCCGCTTTTCCGCGACCAGATTCGCAAGGGTGGGCCGGTCACCGTGACCGACCCGGAAGTGACCCGTTACTTCATGACCATCCCCGAGGCCTGCCAGCTGATCCTGCAGGCGGCATCGGGCGCGGCCCACGCCTCGATCTACACGCTCGACATGGGCGACCCGGTGCCGATCCGCCTGCTGGCCGAGCAGATGATCCGTCTTGCCGGCAAGCAGCCCGGACGCGACATCGCCATCGTCTACACGGGCCTGCGTCCGGGCGAGAAGTTGCACGAGACGCTCTTCCATGCCGACGAGCGCTACCAGCCGACCTCGCACTCCAAGATCATGAAGGCCTTTGCGCGCGACGTTTCGCCGGAGTTCATCGAACTGGCGCTTCAGCGCCTCCGTGCCGCCCACGCGCGCTACGACACCACCGAGCTGGGGGAAGTGCTGCGCGTCGCCGTTCCCGAGTTCACGCCCTTGTCAAATGATCATGACGAGACTTCCGCTAACATCGTGGTCTTCCCAGGCCGTGATGCTCGCAGGACTCGATGACTTCCACCCGTATCCGCAAGGCCGTATTCCCCGTCGCGGGGCTTGGTACCCGTTTCCTACCCGCCACCAAGACCGTCCCCAAGGAAATGTTGCCGATCATCGATCGGCCGCTGATCCAGTACGCCGTCGATGAAGCGATCGAGGCCGGGTGCGACACGCTGATCTTTGTCACCAACCGCTACAAGCATGCCGTGGCCGATTATTTCGACAAGGCATACGAACTCGAGCAGAAGCTTGAGCGGGCAGGGAAGAGCGAGCAACTCGACCTGGTCCGCAACGTGCTGCCGTCGCATGTGCGTGCGGTGTTCGTGACACAGGCCGAGGCGCTCGGCTTGGGGCATGCGGTGCTGTGCGCCAAGCCCATCGTCGGGAACGAACCTTTTGCGGTCCTGCTCCCCGACGATCTGATATGGAACCGGGGACCCGGTGCATTGAAGCAGATGGCGGATGCCGCTGAACGGTCAGGCGCCAGCGTCATCGCGGTGCAGGACGTCGCTCCGGAACAGACGGGCAGCTACGGCATCGTCGCCACCGAATCCTTCAACGGACGCGAGGGCCGGATCGGTGCGATCGTCGAGAAGCCGAAGCCGGAAGACGCTCCGAGTACGCTCGCAGTGGTCGGTCGTTACGTGCTGGATGGCCGCATCTTCGAATTGCTGGAGAACACGACTCCGGGTGCGGGCGGCGAGATCCAGCTGACCGATGGCATCGCGCAGCTGCTGCAGGAAAAGCCTGTGCATGCCTACCGTTTCCAGGGCACGCGCTTCGACTGCGGAACGCATATCGGGTTGATCGAAGCGACGATCCGTTATGCGCTTGACCACGAGAAGCTCAGCGACGCAGCGCGCGACACCATGCAGAACGCGTTGAGCGAACTCGGCGTACGGGACCTGCAGTAAACCTTGGGCGGGATACCCTCGCGGGCCAGGCGGCTGGCTGCATAATCGCTCGCGATGTCAGAACCTGCCTCCAGCTACTACCTGGCGACGGCCGCGCCGTCCGTCCCGCACGCGACCCTCCAAGGGCGTCGCGAGGCTTCTGTATGCGTCATCGGCGGCGGTTTTGCCGGTTTGAACACAGCGCTTGGACTTGCAGAACGCGGGGCACGTGATGTCGTCGTCCTCGAAGCCCGGACGCCCGGTTTCGGCGCTTCCGGGCGCAACGGGGGGTTTGTTTTCGGCGGCTTTTCCCGCGGCGAGGATGCGTTGCTGCGCGAGCTCGGGCCGGCCCGCGCCAAGGCACTCTATGGCGGCACGATCCAGGCGGTCGAGCTGATCCGGGAACGGATCGCGCGATACGCGATCGATTGCGAGCATACCGAGCAGGGCGTGATCTGGGCGAACTGGTTCAAGGATGACGCGGTGCTGCGTAACCGCCAGGCGCTGCTTGCCGAGCATTACGACACCCATTGGGCCTGGTGGTCGCGCGATCGGCTGCGCTCGCAGGTCGACTCCCGTCGCTACCACGACGGACTGTTCGAGCCTCAGGGCTTCCACTTCCACCCGTTGAACTACGCGCGGGGCCTTGTGCGCGCGGCGACGGCCGCAGGCGTGGCCGTGCACGCCGGGTCGCCGGCCCTCTCGATCGAGCGCGCTGGTGGTGCATGGCGTGTCCGCACGCCGGAAGGCGAAGTCGAGGCAGTGCATGTTGTCCTGGCTTGCGGTGGGTATCTCGCCGGCCTTCGCGCGCGCGTGGATGCGGCGGTGTTGCCGATCGCCACGTATGTGATGGTGACCGCGCCGCTGGGCGGTCGATTGCAGGAGGTCTTGCGGACCGGCGCCGCCGTTTACGACACGCGTTTCGCCTTCGACTACTACCGGCCCCTACCGGACACCCGCATCCTGTGGGGTGGGCGGATTTCCGTGCTCGATCGCTCGCCGGTCGAGGTGCGGCGCCTGCTTTACCGCGACATGCTCAAGGTGTTTCCGCAACTGGACGGGATCGGCATCGACTACGCGTGGTCGGGGTTGATGAGCTATGCACGTCACCAGATGCCGCAGATCGGCCAGATCGAACCCGGGTTATGGCTGGCGCAGGCGTTCGGCGGACATGGCGTGGCGCCCACCACGTTTGCGGGCGAGGTTCTGGCGGCCGCCATTGCACACGATGATCCGCGGTGGCGTGAGTTCAACGACTACGGATTGGTCTCGGCGTTGAAGCCGGCGGGATTGCTGGGCGCGCAGTTGAGCTATTGGTGGGCCGGATCGAAAGACGCTTGGAAAGACTGGCGTGAACGGGTGGGGGGCGTATGAGCGTGCAGGACGAATCGATCAACTGGGCGGATTTCGAGAAAGTGCATCTTTGCGCTGGCACTGTTGTGCGAGTGGAGCCCTTTCCCGAGGCGCGCAAGCCAGCATGGAAGGTCTGGGTGGACTTCGGGCCGCATGGCGTCAAGAAGACCAGCGCGCAGATCCATGCGCTCTACGGCGTGGATGATCTCGTGGGCAGGCAGATCGTGGGCGTCATCAACTTCCCGCCCAAGCAGGTAGGGCCGTTCCTGTCCGAGTTCCTGCTCACCGGTTTCCACACCGATGCGGGCGTCGTCGTGACGGCGATCGAGCGGCCCGTCCCCGACGGCGCACGCCTGGCCTGAGTTCCGGTGCCCGAAAACGAACATGGCGCCTCGCGGCGCCATGTCGTTTGCAGCACTGCGCGTGTCAGAGCGATTCGAAGATGCCCGCCGCACCCATGCCGGTGCCGATGCACATGGTCACCATGCCGTACTTCTTCTGGTGGCGACGCATGCCGTGCACGATGGTGGCGGTGCGGATGGCGCCGGTCGCACCCAGCGGGTGGCCCAGTGCGATGGCGCCGCCCAGCGGGTTGATCTTCGACGCGTCCAGTTCGCTGTCGCGGATCACGGCCAGCGCCTGCGCGGCAAAGGCTTCGTTGAGCTCGATCCAGTCCAACTGGTCCTTGGTCAGGCCGGCCTGCTTCAGGGCTTTCGGAATCGCCGCGATCGGGCCGATGCCCATCACTTCCGGGCGCACGCCAGCCACCGAGAAACTGACGAAGCGTGCCAGCGGGGTCAGGCCGTAATCCTTGATCGCCTGCTCCGAGGCCAGCAGCACGCCGGCCGCACCGTCGCTCATCTGCGACGAGGTGCCCGCAGTCACCGTGCCGCCGAACTGCGGATTGCGGAATACGGTACGCAGCTTGGCCAGGCCCTCCAGCGACGTATCGGCGCGCGGGCCTTCGTCGTGTTCGACCAGCAACTTCTTCAGGCGCACCGTGTTGCCGGCAAGGTCGGGCTGGCGCGAGATCACTTCATAGGCGCTGATCTCGTCCCGGAACTCGCCCGCTGCCTGCGCCGCCAGGGCCTTCTGATGCGAAGCCACGGCGAACGCGTCCTGGTCTTCGCGCGAGATCTTCCATTCTTCGGCGACTTTCTCGGCGGTAATGCCCATGCCGTAGGCGATGGCGACATGGTCGTTGTCGAACACGCTGGGGGCCATGGCGATCTTGTTGCCCATCATCGGCACCATGCTCATGCTCTCGGTACCACCGGCGAGCATCAGGTCGGCATTGCCGAGCCGGATCTGGTCCGCCGCCATCGCCACGGCCTGCAAGCCGGACGAACAGAAGCGGTTGATGGTCTGCGCGGCGATCGTGTTCGGCAGGCCGGCCAACAGCAGGCCGATGCGCGCCACGTTCATGCCTTGCTCGGCTTCCGGCATCGCGCAGCCGATGATGGCGTCGTCGATGCGATTGACGTCGATGCCGGGGGCCTGTGCCACGACCGACTTCAACACGTGCGCCAGCATGTCGTCCGGACGGGTGTTGCGGAACACGCCCTTGGGCGCCTTGCCGACCGGCGTGCGGGTGGCGGCGACGATATAGGCTTCTTGTACTTGCTTGCTCATGTCTCGATGTCCTGTGTCGTCGGTCAGTTACGGAGCGGCTTGCCGGTCTTCAGCATGTGCGCGATCCGGGCCTGGGTCTTTTCCTGCTGGGCCAGTTCGACGAAGTGCTTGCGTTCCAGCTTGAGTAGCCACTCCTCGTCGACCACCGAGCCGCGGTCCACTTCGCCGCCGCACAGCACGGTGGCGATGCGCACCGCGATTTCGTAGTCGTACGGGCTGATGAAGCGGCCTTCCAGCATGTTCACCAGCATCATCTTGAAGGTGGCGATGCCGACGTCGCCGGCGACCTGGATGCGGCGGGCGGGCAGGGGCGGGCGGTAGCCCGTCTCGGCCAGCGCCAGCGCTTCCTGCTTGGCGATGTGGAGCAGCTCGTAGGCGTTGAAGGCGACCTTGTCGCCCGCGCGCATCAGGCCCAGTTCCTTCGCCTCGACAGCGGAAGCGGAGACCTTGGCCATCGCGATCGTCTCAAAGGTCTTCTTGAGCTCAGCGAATACGTCGCCGCCCGGGCCCGCGGCTTGCGACGCGCGCACGGCGAGTTCCTTCAAGCCACCACCGGCGGGCAGCAGGCCGACGCCCGCTTCGACCAAGCCGATGTAGCTTTCGAGGTGCGCCACGGTGCGCGCACTGTGCATCTGGAACTCGCAGCCACCGCCCAAGGCGAGACCGCGCACAGCGGCCACGACCGGTACCAGCGAGTACTTGATGGCCTGGCTGGTGGCCTGGAAGTTGGCGACCATGGCTTCGAACTCGGCGATCTTGCCGGCCTGCAGCGCGCCCAACGCACCGGCCAGGTCGGCACCGGCGGAGAACGGCTCCTTCGGCTGCCAGATCACGAGCCCCTTGAAGCGCTGCTCGGCGATCGCGACCGATTCCTGCACGCCGGCCAGCACCGCGTCAGAGACGGTGTGCATCTTGGTCTTGAAGCTGATCACGCCGATGCCGTCGCCGTCGGTCCACAGGCGGACGCCGTCGTTCTCGAACACGGTTTCGCCCGGCGCGAACGCTTCACCCAGCAGCGGGTCCGGGAAGCGCTGGCGCGCGTACACGTCCAGCGAGGAGCGCGGCAGCAGGGCGTTGCGGGCCGGGCTGTAGCTGCCCTCCGCTCCGTGTACGCCATTGCGGCCGTCGAACACCCAGTTCGGCAGCGGGGCGCTGCTCATGGTCTTGCCGGCCACGATGTCGTCTGCGATCCACTGGGCCACCTGCTTCCAGCCGGCGGCCTGCCAGGTTTCGAAGGGTCCCAGCGACCAGCCGTAGCCCCAGCGGATCGCCAGGTCGACGTCGCGCGCGGTTTCAGCGATGTCGGCCAAGTGATACGCGCTGTAGTGGAACAGGTCGCGGAACACCGCCCACAGGAACTGCGCCTGCGGGTGCTGGCTCTCGCGCAGCTTGGCGAACTTCTCGGCCGGGTTCTTGATCTTCAGGATCTCGACCACCTCGGGCGCCGCGGTGCGGTCGGCGGCGCGGTAGTCCTGCTTCTCCAGGTCGAGGACGACGATGTCCTTGCCGGCCTTGCGGAAGATGCCGGCACCGGTCTTCTGGCCCAGCGCGCCCTTGGCGATCAGGGCCTCCAGCCACTTCGGGGACTTGAAGTAGGCATGCCACGGATCGTCCGGCAGCGTGTCGGCCATCGTCTTGATGACATGGGCCATGGTGTCCAGGCCCACGACATCCGAAGTGCGGTAGGTCGCGGACTTCGGGCGGCCGATCAGCGGGCCGGTGACTGCGTCCACCTCGTCGAAGCCAAGCTTGAACTCACCGGTGTGGTGGGCCGTGGCCAGGATCGAAAACACGCCGATGCGGTTGCCGATGAAGTTGGGCGTGTCCTTCGCGTATACCACGCCCTTGCCGAGGGTCGTGGTCAGGAATGTCTCCAGCCCCTCGAGTACGGCCTTGTCCGTGGACTTGGCCGGAATGAGCTCGGCCAGGTGCATGTAGCGGGGCGGGTTGAAGAAATGCACGCCCGAGAAACGATGGCGAAGTTCTTCGGGAAGAACCTCCGCCAACTTGTTGATTCCCAAGCCGGATGTATTGCTCGCGAGCACCGCATGCGGCGCCACGAACGGCGCGATCTTCTTGTACAGGTCCTGCTTCCAATCCATCCGTTCGGCGATGGCCTCGATGATCAGGTCGCAGCCTTTCAGGTGCTCCAACCCGGTCTCGTAGTTGGCCGGCGTGATGGCCTCGGCCAGCGATTTGCTCGCCAGCGGGGCGGGGCTGAGCTTGGCCAGGTTGGCGATGGCCTTGTGCACGATGCCGTCCGGGTGGCCCTCCTTGGCGGGCAGGTCGAACAGCACGGTGTCGACGCCGGCGTTGGTCAGGTGCGCGGCGATCTGCGCGCCCATCACACCGGCGCCCAGCACGGCCGCCTTGCGTACAAGCAATGGATTGGACATGGAATTTCCTTGGATTGCAGGGGTTTCAGACATGGTCGGCGCGCAGGCCGGCCTCGGCGAAGCGGATGAGTTCGCGGGCGGCGCGTTCACGATGCGCCGCTTCCGTGACGCCCGGAGGGCGCTTGATCAGGCCGAAATCTGCCATGGCGTAGGTCAGGGCACCGGAGAAGAAGTCCAGCCGCCAGTACAGCTCTTCCTTGCTCAGGCCCGGCACGCAGGCGGCGATCGCCTTTCCGAATTCGCGCAGGACGTGGCCATAGTGGTCCGAGAGGAACTGGCGCAAGCCATCGTTCTTTTCGGCGTAGGCCCGGGCGATCACGCGGACGAAGGCGCCTCCGCCGTGGCGGTCCTGGGCAAGGGCCAGCGCCGGCTCGACGAAGGCGGCGAGGATGGGGGCCAGCTGGGCGGGATGCTCCGCCAGGGCCTTTTCCAACTGGGAGAGGCGGGCGGCGGTCATGTCGTCCATCCGGCGGCGGAAGACTTCGTTGACGAGGTTTTCCTTGCTGCCGAAGTGGTAATTGACCGCAGCGATGTTGACGTCGGCCCGGCTGGTGACCTGACGCAGGGACGTGCCGGCGAAGCCGTGCTGGGCGAACAGCTCTTCGGCCGCTCCCAGGATCCGTTCCTTGGTCGAAAAATGCGTGGTGTTGCCCATGGCCCCTCCGGGACTGAATCAAACGCTTGTTTGACTCATTGTCAGGGGTGGTCCCAGGCAAGTCATGCTGCTTTGCACAATCGCGGCGTGCGAGGGCTGCAAACCGGCACGCGGTACGTTAGAATCTCGCTACGCTTTCTAGTCTAAGCCCGCGTTTCGACGCGGGTTTTTCATGTTAACCTTGGGCCGTAACGTGGCCCGCCCAACGGAGATAATCCCCATGGCGCTGGAGCGCACCCTGTCGATCGTCAAGCCCGATGCCGTCGCCAAGAACGTCATCGGCGAAATCTATGCCCGTTTCGAAAAGAACGGTCTGAAGATCGTTGCCGCGAAGATGAAGCATCTGTCGCGTCGTGAAGCGGAAGGCTTCTACGCCGTGCACCGCGAGCGTCCGTTCTTCAATGCGCTGGTCGAGTTCATGATCTCCGGCCCGGTCGCCATCCAGGTGCTGGAAGGCGAGAACGCCGTGCTGAAGCATCGCGACATCCTCGGCGCGACCAATCCGAAGGACGCTGCGCCGGGCACGATCCGCGCCGACTTCGCCGATTCGATCGACGCCAATGCCGCGCACGGTTCGGACTCGGTCGAGAACGCCAACATCGAGATCGCGTACTTTTTCGCCGCCACCGAAGTGTTTTCGCGCTGAGCGACATGCGATGAGCAGCCACGAACTGCCGCCGATCGAGTTGAAACTGGCCACGGACGCACCGTCCGTGGCTATCGGCGTGCCCGTGTCTGCGAAACAGAACCTGATGGACCTTGACCGCGAAGGGCTGGAACAGTTCTTCGTCGGCAAGCTCGGCGAGCAGAAGTTCCGTGCGCACCAGGTGATGAAGTGGATCCACCATCGCTACGTCACCGACTTCGATCAGATGACCGATCTCGGCAAGAACCTGCGCGCGAAGCTGCAGGAACATGCCGAGGTCGTCGTACCGCAGGTGGTGTTCGACAAGCCATCGTCGGACGGCACCCACAAGTGGCTGCTGGGCATGGGCGTGGACGGCAAGAACGCCGTCGAAACCGTCTATATCCCCGACAAGAACCGCGGCACGCTGTGCGTGTCGTCGCAGGTGGGCTGTGGGTTGAACTGCACCTTCTGCTCGACGGCCACGCAGGGCTTCAACCGTAACCTGACCACCGCCGAGATCATCGGCCAGGTATGGGTGACCGCGCGCCATTTGGGCAACGTGCCCGCGCAGAACCGTCGCCTCACCAACGTGGTGATGATGGGCATGGGCGAGCCACTGCTGAATTTCGAGAACGTCGTGCGGGCGATGAACATCATGCGCGACGACTTGGGTTACGGCTTGGCCAGTAAGCGCGTCACGCTGTCGACATCCGGGCTGGTGCCGATGATCGACCGTCTGTCTACCGAAACCGACGTGTCGCTGGCCGTCTCGCTGCATGCGCCCAACGACGCGCTGCGCGAGCAGTTGGTGCCGCTCAACAAGAAGTACCCGATCGCCGAGCTGATGGCGTCCTGTGTGCGCTACCTGCGTGCGAACAAGAAGCGCGACTCGGTGACATTCGAATACACGCTGATGAGGGGTGTGAACGACCAGCCCGAACATGCACGCCAGCTCGCGCAGCTGATGCGCAAGTTCAGTAACGCCGCGCAACTGAAGGATGCGGGCAAGGTCAATCTCATTCCGTTCAATCCATTCCCCGGCACGCGTTACGAGCGTGCGCCGGAAGAAGACATCCGTGCGTTCCAGAAGCTGCTGCTTGATGCGCAGGTGCTGACGATGGTGCGCCGGACGCGCGGTGACGACATCGACGCCGCCTGTGGTCAGCTCAAGGGGCAGGTCATGGATCGCACGCGCCGGCAGGCGGAGTTCCGCCGCCAACTGCAGGAACAGGGCATCGACGATGCGGCATAAGGCGATCTGCCTGCTGCTGATCCCCCTCCTGCTGGCCACCGCCTGCAGCCGATTCACCTTCGTCCGCTCCAAGATGGAGCGCAAGGACGGCGAACAGCGGTCCCAGGACTATTCCGTCAAGGACAGTCCCGAGGTGAAACGCCGCCAATCGGTGCAGATGATGCTGGCACGCTCGGTGCAGCGTCTGCAGGCCGGCGACCTGGAGACGGCCGAAAAGGAAGCCCACGCCGCCCTGAAGCTGGCACCGGACTCTGCCGATGCCGTGACGATGCTGGCCGTGGTCGCGGATCGCCGCGGCCAGGCCGAAGTGGCCGGTCAGCATTACCGCCGGGCCGCCGAACTCTCGCCCCGGCAGGGTTCGGCTCAGAACAACTACGGTACTTGGCTCTGCGCGAACGGCTTCGCGGCCGAATCGCTCGTTTGGTTCGACAGGGCGATACAAGCGCCTGGCTACGGCACGCCCGAGGTCGCCCAGGCGAACGCCGGCAATTGCGCGCTGGCGGTCGGCCAGCTCGAGCGTGCCGAGGGAGACCTGCGGAAGGCGCTGTCGCGCGATCCGGCCAACACCACCGCACTTGGGGCGATGGCCGAACTTGAGTTCCGTCGCCAGCAGTACCTGGCGGCGCGGGCCTTCGTTGAGCGGAGGCTGGCTGCGGGGCCCGCTTCCGTGGCGGTGTTGAAACTCGCATCACAGATCGAGGAAAGACTCGGCGACAAGGCCGCTGCCAGTCGATATGTTCAGCGCATTCGGGCGGAGTTCCCCGACGCGCGGGACGTCACAACCGGGGGAAATGCAGGGCCATGATGGATACGGTAAGTGGGGGCATGCCGCAGGGGTGCGGCGATGCACTGCGGTCGGCGCGCGAGCAGGCCGGCCTGTCGATACAGGATGTCAGCCAACGGCTGAAGATGCCGGTCAAGGTCGTCCAGGCCCTGGAAGCAGGGCAGTGGGACCAGTCCGGTGGTGCCGTGTTCGTTCGCGGCCAGCTGCGCAGCTACGGACGCCTGCTGAAGGTGGACGTGGAGCCATTCCTGCATCAGGCGGAAACGGCGGTGACGCCGCCGGCTGAACTGGTCAGTCATGGCCATACGCCGCCCCTGCAATACTTCTTCGAAAGCTTCAAGCGTAGGGCGATCTACCTGGTGCTGACGCTGGTGATCGTGACGCCGATCTGGATGGCGCTGCGGCCGGCCTCCAATCCAACGCCGGCTGCTGCAACGGCCTCGCTCGATGTCGTGCCGGAAGCCGCCGCGGACGCCCCGGGCGTAAGTGCGTCCGCCACGCCGCCGAGTCGCCCGCAGGCGACGCCCATCGTCGCGTCCATGACGCCGATGCCTCGCAGTGCGGCATGGCTGTCGCTGACGTTCAAGGGCGACAGCTGGGTCGAGATCACTGCCCCCGATGGCCGCAGGCTGGAGCAAGCGCTGGTACGTTCCGGCGAGGAACGTCGCTATGCGCAGGGCGAAGTCGGGCGTATCAAGTTGGGCGATGCCACGGCGGTCGAGGTTCAGCAAGCGGGGAGTACGGTGGATCTGACGCCGTTCCAACGAGCTAACGTCGCACGCTTTACGGTATCCTCTGAGGGTTCCCTAGCGCCGGTCGGTGACTGACCCGCGTACGGGTCTGTCCAACCTAGACCAAGACCCCGCTTAGACGGGGCAAGAGAGCGCATGGCGATTGATGATCTGCTCGACGAGCACGAACAAAGCGAACGCGTCCGCAGCTGGCTGAGGAGCAATGGCGTCGGCCTGCTGGGCGGCGTGGCCCTTGGCCTTGCGGTTATCTTCGGCTGGCAATGGTGGAAGAACGGCCAGCAGGGCAAGCAGGAACAGGCTTATCAGGATTACCAGGCGGCCGTGGAAGGGCTCGCCAAGGACGATCTGAAGCAGGCAAAGACCGCGGTCGATGCGTTGGCCAAGGAAGACGAGGTCTACGCGGATGTCGCCGGCCTGCAGTTGGCCAAGGCACAGGTCCAGGCGGGCGAGCGTGATGCCGCCATCGCCACACTGCGCGGCCTGACAGCCGATGCTTCGTTGCAGCCGCTGGTCAACCTGCGGCTGGCCCGACTGTTGATCGACAGCGGCAAGCATGACGAAGCCCTCAAGCTGCTGGACAAGGCCAGCGATGCTTCGAGCCTCGAAGTACGCGGTGACGCGCTGTTCGCGACCGGCAAGACCAAGGAAGCGCAAGACGCTTACTCGCGCGCCCTGACCACGCTGGACGTGGCTTCGCCGCAGCGTCGTATCATCGAACTGAAACTCGTGCACGCAGGCGGCACGCTGCCCAAGACTGGGGGTGCCGCGTGAGTCGCTCTTCCCGTAAGACCATGGTGAGCCGCGCGCTGGCCGCCACCGCACTGGTGCTGATCCTCGGCGGCTGCAGCACCATCAAGGGTTGGTTTGGCAGCAAGCAAGACGGAAAGCCCAGCGAGCCCGCGGAATTGGTCGACATCACGCCAAGCGTCGCGGTCTCCAAGCTGTGGAGCGCGAACGCCGGCAAGGGCGAGGAGCGCCTGGGCCTCCAGCAGACGCCGGCGATCGACGGTGGTCGCGTGTACACCGCGGCGGTGGAAGGGGGCGTGCGCGCCTTTGACCTGCAGACCGGCAAGCAAGTGTGGCAGTACAAGTCGGACCTCCGTCTTTCCGGTGGGCCTGGCGCAGGGCAGGGCTTGGTCGTGGTCGGTACATTGAATGGGCAGGTGATCGCCCTGGACGCCACCACCGGCGCCGAAAAGTGGCAGGTCAAGGTGCCCAACGAAGTCATTTCGGCGCCTGCGATCGCCCAGGGGCTCGTGTTCGTCCGTACCAACGATGGTCGCGTGTCGGCGCTCAGTGTCGAGACCGGTGAGCGTCGCTGGTTCTGGACCCATGAGCTGCCCAGTCTGACGGTGCGCGGCAATGCGCCCGTCGTGGCGGGGCCCGGCGTGCTTTTCGCAGGCAGCGACGACGGCACGCTAACGGCGCTTTCGGCGAATGACGGTCGTCCGCTGTGGACACAGACGGTCGGCACGCCAGAAGGTCGCAGCGAGTTGGAGCGCATGGCGGACGTCGACGGAGCGCCCGTGCTGGAAGGTACGACGGTGTTCGCGACCAGCTTCAAAAAGGAAACCGTCGCCATCGAAGGCCCCTCGGGCCGCCCGTTGTGGAAACGGGAGAACGGTGGCGTGGGTGGCCTGGCGGTAACGAGCAGTGCGGTACTGGTGTCCGACCCGTCGGGTACCGTCTGGGCGCTGGACAAGTACAGCGGCGGCTCCCTGTGGTCGAACGCGACCCTCGCGCGCCGCTCGCTGACCGCCCCGACGATCCACGGCGACTATGCGGTGGTCGGCGATTACGACGGTTATCTGCACTGGCTCAAGGCGGACAACGGCGAAGTCGCCGGACGGGCGCGGGCCAGCCGCAAGGCGATCCGTGGCAAGCCGGTTGTCGTCGACGGCATCCTGGTCGTCCAGGACGTTGAAGGCGGCCTCACGGCCTTCGGCTTCAAGTAAGGCGCCCGCCAAGGGCGCATTCAGCGCCCTGGCCAGACCGGAAAGGGCCGACTCGTCGGCCCTTTTTCGCGAGCGCGGCCCAATTCCGATACCATGGCGCGCCCTCGCCGCGCCGTTCCGCGTACCCCGGTGCCCCGCGGCCGCTCCCCACGGCCCCGCACTTCTCCATCTGGTTGCCTCTCCATGTTGCCCCTCGTAGCCCTGGTCGGTCGTCCCAACGTCGGCAAGTCCACCCTGTTCAACGCGCTGACGCGCAGTCGTGATGCGCTGGTGCACGATCAGCCTGGCGTGACCCGTGACCGCAACTACGGCGTCTGCCGCCTGGACGAGGATGCGCCGTTCCTGGTCGTGGACACGGGCGGTATCGCCGGCGAAGAGGAGGGTTTGGCTGGCGCAACGGCACGCCAGGCACGCGCGGCCGCAGAAGAGGCGGATCTCGTGCTGTTCATCGTCGACGGGCGCGAAGGTCCTTCCGCCTTGGACGACGAAATCCTGGCCTGGCTGCGCAAGACTGCGCGCCCGACCTTGCTGGTGATCAACAAGATCGACGGCATCAACGAATCCACGGCCTTGGCGGACTTCGCCCGTTACGGCTTTTCCGACGTCACGACCATCTCCGCCTCGCATCGTCAGGGCATCGACGACCTGCTGGAAGAGGTGCATCAGCGACTGCCGGAAGAGGGTGCGGCCGCCGAACTGGACAATGATCCGGACCGCATGCGCGTGGCCTTCGTCGGCCGGCCGAACGTGGGCAAGTCCACGCTGGTGAACCGCCTGCTTGGCGAAGAGCGCATGATCGCATCGGAGGTGCCGGGCACCACGCGCGATTCGATCGCCGTCGACATGGAGCGGGATGGCCGCCAGTACCGCCTGATCGACACCGCCGGCCTGCGCCGCAAGGGCAAGGTGGAGGAAGCGGTCGAGAAGTTCAGCGTGGTCAAGACGCTGCAGGCCATCGAGCAATGCCAGGTGGCCGTGCTGTTGTTGGATGCCACCGAAGGCGTCACCGACCAGGACGCCACCGTGCTGGGCGCAGTACTCGACGCTGGTCGCGCGCTCGTGGTGGCGATCAACAAGTGGGATGGCCTGACCGCCTACCAGCGCGAGCAGGCCGAAGCACTGCTGGCCCGCAAGCTCGGCTTCGTGGAGTGGGCGGAAGCCGTGCGCATTTCCGCACTGCATGGCTCCGGCCTGCGCGAATTGTTCAAGGCGATCCACCGCGCACACGCCTCGGCGACGAAGGAATTCGGCACCAGCGAGGTCAACAAGGCGCTGGAGATCGCGTACGAGACCAATCCGCCGCCGAGCATCCGCGGCCACGTCTCCAAGTTGCGGTACGTGCACCCCGGTGGCGCCAATCCGCCGACCTTCATCGTGCACGGCACGCGCCTGAAGGTGTTGCCGGAATCGTACAAGCGCTATCTGGAGAACTTCTTCCGCAAGCGCTTCAAGCTGGTTGGTACGCCGGTGCGCTTCATCTTCCGCGAAGGCGCCAATCCCTACGAGGGGAAGAAGAACGTGCTGACCGAGAAGCAGATCGCCAAGAAGCGTCGTCTGATCCGGCACGTCAAGCGCAGCAAGTGAGCGCGTATCCCTCCCGCATCGCCGTCGATGAAGCCATCGGGCTGATCCGGGAGACGGCGCACTCGCACCGCACCGAAACCGAGTCCCTGGCGTTCAACCGTGCCGGCGGCCGCGTGCTGGCCGATGCGGTCCGCGCACCGATCGACCTGCCGTCGTTCGACAACAGCCGGATGGACGGCGTCGCCTTCGCCCATGCGAGCCTTCGGAATGGCGGTCCAACCTGGCTGAGATTGGTCGGTGAGCAGTACGCAGGCGTCGCGCGCGAACTGCGCGTCGGCCCGGGCGAATGCGTCCGCATCACCACGGGTGCGCCATTGCCCGAGGGCACCGACACGGTCGCGATCCGGGAAAACGTCGTCGAGCGAGACGGCGGCATCGAGGTGACGGCTGGGCTGCTTGCGGGCGCAGACGTACGCCGCATCGGCGAGGATGTCCTGGCAGGCACCGAGGTGTTGCGCAGGGGCCAAGTGCTGACGCCCGCGCGGATCGGATTGGCGGCTGCGTTGGGCTTGGCATCGCTGACGGTGGCAAAACGGCCGACGGTGGCGGTCTTCACGACGGGCGACGAACTGGTGGAGCCCGGGATGCCGCTGCTGCCCGGACAGGTCTACAACAGCAACCGCGACCTGCTCATGGGGTTGTTGCGTGCCGAAGGCCTGGAGCCCACCGCGTGGCCCACGCTGCCCGACGATCCGGAACGCATGCAGGTCATGCTGGCCGACGCCGCGTCCGCGTTCGATGTCGTCATCACCAGCGGCGGCGTGTCGGCGGGGCAGAAGGATCATCTTCCCGGCCTGCTGGATTCCCACGGCCGCATCGTGTTCTGGAAGGTACGCATGAAGCCGGGCATGCCGGTGCTGTTCGGGCAATGGGATCGCGCGCTGTTCCTGTGCTTGCCGGGCAATCCGGTATCGACCCTCGCTACCTTCCTGACCCTGGGCCGGACCCTGCTGGACGGCCTGCAGGGTAGGGGCGATCCGCGCCCCGCATGGCAGGCACGCATGGGGGCCGCCTGGCGCAAGGAACATGCCCGGCTCGAATTCCTGCGGGGCCAGTTGGCGCCCGATGGCACGGGCGGCTTGCGGGTCGTGCCCAACGCCGCCGATGCCTCGCACCAGTTGCGTGCGGCGGCCGACAGCAACGCCCTGATCGTGTTGCCGGAAGGCCCGCGCGACTACGCTGAAGGCGACATCGTCGACGTGCTGCCCTACTGACGGCGACACCGCGTTCCACACGGAACACCGTCGGCACCCATCGGTTGCGTGATAATCGCCGCATGCCGATCCAGGAAATCACTCCCGCCGACGTCGCCCAATGGCTGGCCGACGGTGCCGTCTTCATCGACGTACGCGAAGAACACGAACGCGCGAGCGGACAAGCGGCCGGCGCGCATGGCATCGCCAAGGCGGACCTGCTGGCGTCTCCGTCGCTGCACGTGCCGCAAAGCGAGACCGCCGTGGTGCTGATCTGCCAGAAGGGCGGTCGCTCACTGGATGCAGCGCGGGCGCTCGAAGCGGCAGGCTACACGCGCCTGGCTTCTGTCACCGGCGGCACAGCGCGCTGGCAGGAGGAAGGGCGTCCACTGGTGCGGCCCGAACTGCCGGCCGATGCGATGGACTTCAACGAACGCTACTCGCGGCACCTGCTGTTGCCTGAAGTCGGCGTCGAAGGCCAGCGGCGGCTCGAACGCTCGCGCGTGCTGATGATCGGCGCCGGTGGGCTTGGTTCGCCGGCCGCGTTCTATCTGGCAGCGGCGGGCGTAGGCCACCTGCGGCTGGCGGACGACGACGTGGTGGATCGCAGCAACCTGCAGCGGCAGATCCTGCATACCGAGGCACGTATCGGCGAACCGAAGGTGGTTTCGGCGCAGGCGACGCTGGGCGCGCTCAACCCACGCACGCAGGTCGAGGCCGTGCAGGCGCGTGTGACCGCCGGGAACGTCGAACGCTTGCTCGAGGGCGTGGACGTGGTGCTGGACGGCGCAGACAACTTCCCCGTGCGCTATCTGCTCAACGATGCCTGCGTGAAGCTGGGGATCCCGCTGGTGTACGGCGCGGTGCAGCGATTCGAAGGGCAGGTGAGCGTGTTCGATGCAGGGCGCCATCGCGGCGCGCTCCCTTGTTATCGCTGCCTGTTCCCGGAGCCACCGCCGCCCGAGTTCGCGCCCAACTGCGCGGAGGCTGGCGTCCTTGGTGTGCTGCCCGGCGTCATCGGGTTGTTGCAGGCCACGGAGGTCGTGAAGCTCCTGCTCGGTATCGGCGATTCGTTGGCTGGGCGCCTGTTGCAGTTCGACGCGTTGTCGATGCGCTTCCGCGAGACACGCCTGCGCCATGACCCGGAGTGCCCGGTATGCGCGGCCGGCAAGGATTTCCCCGGCTATATCGACTACGCGGCCTTCTGTCGCGTCGGCTGATCAGTCCAGGGGGCGCATCCGCAGGCCGTCGCGGAACTGGCGCGGGGTGATGCCGGTGTCCCGCTTGAACGCGGCGCTGAGATGACTGTGGCTGGCGAAACCGCAGGCAAGGGCGATGTCGGTGATGTCGTCGTTGCGGTTGAGCAGATGCCAGCGCGCCCGGCGCAACCGTTGCGCCAGGATGTATTGCGCCGGCGTGGTGCCGAACGTGCGACGGAACGCGATCAGCAACTGGTGCACGCTCATGTTGACGAGCGCAGCAAGCTCAGCCAGCGCGATCCGCTGGCCCAGCGCGTTTTCGATGTAGTCGCTCAATTGTCGTGCGCTCTGGCCGGACAGCGAGATGGGCGCTGTCATCGGCACCGCAGGAAGCCGGTAGCCGTCGTAAAGGTGCTGGCGTAGCAGCAGTTGCAGGCGTTCGGCCATCATTGTCGACAGGTCGTCGTCCTGCTGGCTGAGGCGCCCCAGTCGCGCGACGCTGTAATGGAGGAATTCGTCGCGATGGCCGAGCCGGGGCATCAGCCCCTCGATGGGAGCGCGACGATCCATGCCCACGTCCACGTCCGCTGTCGGTGACACGCGCAGCTCGGCATAGGTGATGACCTGTCCAGAGGCCTGGCTGGCGTAGCGTTTTCCTGCAGGAACCAACCAGATGTCGCCGGGGGACGGCGGGGTGTGCGTGGCGCCGACGCCGTCGATCTCGGTGTCGAGTTCGCGCATCGTGCCACCGAGATGGACGATGACGGTGTGTCGCGGCTCATCGATGGCCCACAGCGTGTGCTGCCGGATGTCTTCCTTGCAGAGCAGCAACTCGACGCCGGACCAGTGCGCTTGGGCCAGTACCCGGTACTGCGGTGCTTGACCGAACTCCTCATCGCGGCCTATCGCGATGGCGTCCTGCGGCTCACTAATGTGAGTTGAGGCCGGAGAATTTGATAGCGGATGGGACATCGTGAAAGCCCGCCGTTGTGCTTCCGCCGCATCTTAGACGCGCCTCGCCGCATCTGCCCAGCGTTCCCTCGAAACAGGGCGTCGCAGCGAGTTCCGTCCCCTGCCAGGAGCATTCCCATGACCGATCATTCCATCCAGGGCAAAGTCGCCCTGATCGCCGGTGGCGCCAAGAACCTCGGCGGCCTGATCGCGCGCGATCTCGCGCAGCAAGGCGCTGCCGCCGTCGCCATCCACTACAACAGCGACGCGACTCATGCCGACGCGGAGAAGACCGTCGCCGCGATCCGCGACGCCGGCGCCCGTGCCGTCGCATTGCAGGGCGACCTGACCACGGCGGGCGGCGTCGAGCGCCTCTTTGCCGATACCGTCGCGATGGTCGGCCGGCCCGACATCGCCATCAATACGGTGGGCAAGGTCTTGAAGAAGCCGATCACCGATATCAGCGAAGCCGAGTACGACGAGATGACCGCGGTGAACGCCAAGGCCGCGTTCTTCTTCCTCAAGGAAGCCGGGCGGCACGTCAACGACAACGGCAAGGTCGTCACCCTGGTCACTTCGCTGCTGGGTGCGTTCACGCCGTTCTATGCGTCGTATGCGGGCACCAAGGCACCCGTGGAGCACTTCACGCGGGCAGCGGCGAAGGAGTTCGGCGCGCGCGGCATCTCGGTGACGGCGATCGGTCCGGGCCCGATGGATACGTCGTTCTTCTACCCGGCCGAAGGGCAGGACGCAGTGGCTTATCACAAGACCGCCGCGGCGTTGTCGCCCTTCAGCAAGACGGGGCTGACCGACATCCAGGATGTGGTGCCCTTCATCCGCCATCTGGTGAGCGATGGTTGGTGGATCACCGGGCAGACGATCCTCATCAACGGCGGTTACACCACCAAGTAAGGGCGGGGGAGGGGCCTGGTGCCCCTCCACACCCTGGCCACCTTTGCGCTACCGTGGGCTAACGTGCCCAACCCTTTGGAGCAACCACCATGCGGACCCTGATCTTCATTGTTGTCGGGCTGGTAGTCGTGGGGATCGCCATGTGGTCGGCGGGCGCTGCGAGGCGCCGCCTCGTGGCGGCGCTGTTTACCGTCGGATGGCTGGCCGCGGTGCTGTGGAACCTGCGCACCGGCATGTCCCATGGCTACTCGCTGCAGGAGGAGTTGCCGATCCAGCTTCTGATCTTCGCGATACCGGTGGCGGCCGGATGGTGGCTGGCGTACAAGGCCCGGGTGCGCTGACGCGCTGTTCGAACACGGAACAATCTCCTTGAACGCACGCATCCACCCCTTGCTGCGCACGCCAGGTCAGCCGGCGAAAGTCGCCAACATCGAGTTGTTCTTCGATCTGGTCTACGTCTTCGCCGTCACCCAGCTGTCCCATCATCTGCTCGAGCACTTGACGCCATTGGGCGTGCTGCAGACCGCGACACTGTGGTTCGCGGTCTGGCTGGGTTGGCAATACACCGCCTGGGTGAGCAACTGGTTCAATCCCGAGCATCTCGTCATCCGCACCATGCTGATGGTGTTGATGGGCTTGGCGTTGCTGGTATCGGCTGCCATTCCCGAGGCGTTCGGCGAGCGCGGGCTGTTGTTCGTGATCAGCTTCATCGCCATCCAGGTCGGGCGCACGCTGTTCGTGCTGGCCAGTCTCGGTCGCGGCCATGCGTTGACGCCCAATTTCCTGCGGATCCTGTGCTGGGTGCTGGTCTCGTCCGCCTTCTGGATCGCCGGGGGACTCAGCGAAGGCTCCACGCGCCTGGCACTGTGGCTGCTGGCGGTCGCTTGCGAATACGCATCGCCGATGGCGGGGTTTCCCGTGCCTGGGCTGGGACGGTCCCGGACCTCGGACTGGACCATCGATGGCGGCCACCTGGCCGAGCGCTGCCAGTTGTTCGTCATCATCGCGCTGGGTGAATCGGTGCTGGCCACCGGTGCTTCGTTCGCGCATGCGCACCATCCCGGGCTCGCCGTGTGGGTTGCATTCGGCGTCTCCTTCGTCGGCTGCGTGGCGATGTGGTGGATGTACTTCGACACCTCCAGTGGCGACGCCGCCCACGTGATCGAGCACTCGGACGATCCGGGGCGCCTCGGTGCGTACTTTCACTACGTCCATGTGTTGTTGATCGCCGGCGTCATCGTCAGTGCGGTGGCAGACGATCTGGTGGTGGCGCATCCGCTGGATCCGGTGTCGCCGAAGTACGCTGCCGTACTGTTGGGCGGGCCGCTGGTCTATCTGTTCGGCAACGCGCTGTTCAAGCGCGTCGTCTATGGCCGCTTCCCGTTATCGCACCTGTTGGGCATGGCCGCGCTGATCGCTGCGTGGCCGTTGTTGTCGCGGCTCACTCTGTTGGCGGCGGGGGCATCGACCACCGCCGTGCTGGTGCTGGTCACGGTGTGGGGTGCGTACTACCGTCGCAGCGGAGATCGCGCCTCGTCGATGCAGCACGGCTGAGACATTCGCGCCGGGCGACATCCGGTAGACTCGCGGCATGAGTGCAGAATCGGGTGCCAGCCAACTGGTGAGTGTCGTCGCCCTGCTGGGTGCGGCGGTGGTGACGGTGCCGATTTTCCGGCGCCTGGGATTGGGCTCGGTGCTGGGCTATCTGGCTGCCGGCCTCGCGATCGGTCCGTTCGGCCTGAAATGGTTCAACGATCCGCAATCCATCCTGCACGTCGCCGAATTGGGCGTGGTGATGTTCCTGTTCGTCATCGGCCTGGAAATGCGGCCCAGCCACCTGTGGAGCCTGCGCAAGCAGATCTTCGGCTTGGGAGCGCTGCAGATCACGGTGTGCACGGTGCTGCTGACAGGCGTGGGCCTCGCATTCGGCTATCCGCTGGCTGTCTCCTTCATCGGCGGCATGGGGTTCGTGCTGACGTCCACGGCGGTGGTGATGCAGCTGCTGGCCGAGCGGGGCGATGTCGCGCTGCCGCACGGGCAGAAGGTGGTCTCGATCCTGTTGTTCGAAGACCTGCTGATCGTGCCGTTGCTGGTGTTGGTGGCCTTCATGTCCCCACAGGTCGTGCAGCCGGAGGAAGGCTCGCGCTGGCTGGCGATCGGCATCGGCGTGGCGTCGCTGGCCGGCTTGATCGCCGCGGGCATCTGGTTGCTCAATCCCTTGTTCCGCGTGCTGGCAGCGGCCAAGGCGCGCGAAGTGATGACGGCGGCGGCGTTGCTGGTCGTGCTGGGCGCTGCGCTGTTGATGCAGTTGGGTGGTCTGTCGATGGCGATGGGCGCGTTCCTGGCGGGCGTGCTGCTGTCGGAATCGACCTTCCGTCACCAGATCGAAGCCGACATCGAGCCGTTCCGCGGCATCCTGCTCGGCCTGTTCTTCCTCGGCGTGGGCATGGCGCTCGACCTGGGCGTGGTGGCGAACAACTGGCCGCTGATCGTCAGCGCGGTGCTGGCGATGATGGTGGTCAAGGCCGCCTGCATCTACGTCGTCGCGCGGGTGACGCGCAGTCCGCATGCCGAAGCGCTGGATCGCGCGGTGTTGATGGCGCAGGGCGGCGAGTTCGCCTTCGTGCTGTTCGCCGCTGCGGCCGCGGCCGGGATCATCGATGCGACCGTCAATGCCAACCTGACCGCCATCGTGGTGCTGTCGATGGCGCTGACGCCGTTGTTCGTACTGCTGCTGCGCCGCTTCACCCACCCCGATGCCCCGTCGATGGAGGGCATCGAGGAAGCCAAGGGCCTCTCCGGCAGCGTGCTGATCATCGGCTTCGGGCGCTTCGGCCAGGTGATGAGCCAGTCGCTGCTGGCACGCGACGTGGATGTGACCATCATCGATACCGACATCGAGATGATCCGCAGCGCCGAGGAGTTCGGCTTCAAGATCTACTATGGCGACGGCACACGGCTCGACGTGCTGCGCGCCTGCGGTGCGCAGACGGCGCAGTCGATCGCGATCTGCATCGACGACAAGGATGCGGCGAGCCGCATCGTGGAACTGGTCAAGCACGAGTTCCCGCAGGCCCAGGTGCTGGTGCGCTCGTTCGACCGCGAGCATTCGCTGGCGCTGATCGGCGCAGGCGTCGACTACCAGATCCGCGAGACGTTCGAGTCCGCGGTGGAGTTCGGCAAGGCGGCGCTGGTGAGCGTGGGCATCTCGCGCGAGGATGCCGATACCATCGCGCTGGAAATCCGTCGGCGCGATGCCGAACGCCTGGAACTCGAGATCGCCGGTGGCGACCTGCGGTCCGGCATCCCGGCGCTGTATGGCAACGCGAAGCACACCAAACCGACGCCGACGCCGTTCACCAAGCCCAAGCGCGAAGCGAAGGCGCTCAACGAGGAAGCCGCCGAGATCATCGGCGAGGAAGAAGAGGAATAGCCGGCCCGCTCAGTGGGTGCGGGGTTCCAGGAAGGCCGTGAGCGCCGCCTCGTAGGCTGGATCCAGCGACAGATCGTCATGGCCGGCGGTGGGGAAATCGACCACGTCAGCGCGCCCCGGAAAGGCACCGAGCAGCCGGTCGGTATGCGGAGGTGGTACGACCACGTCGCGGCCTGCCCGTAGGACCAGCAGCCTTCCCTGATGATGGGGAAGGCGCGCGTGCGAGTCGTAGCGGTCCTTGAGCAGCCACCTTACGGGAAACATCGGGTAGTGCGCCTGTGCGACGGCAGCCAGGCTGTCGAACGGCGTCACGAGTACCAGCGCCGGCACCTCGCGTTCGGACGCAACGTAGCTGGCCACGCCGCTGCCGAGGCTCCGTCCGATTACATCGACCTCACCGGCGGGATGGCGTCTGGCGACCTCATCGTGCAGGGCGAGTGCGTCGGCGAGCAAGCGGGCTTCCGTTGGTTCACCGTCGCTGGCGCCATAGCCGCGATACGCCACCAGGTAGACCGTGTGCGCGGGCAACGCACGGGTGAATGCCTCGCGGTTGGCGTCGACGGATTCCGCGTTGCCGCCGAAGTACAGCACGGCGTCGCGTTGACCGGGATTCGCGACCCAGCCCCGCAGCACGGCTCCGGGCCGTGGCAGGGCGAAATCCGTCTGCGCCGCGTCCACCCGGGTGAACTGCGGGTAATAGATCAGTCGCCGCTGCTGCAGGTAGAGCAAAGCGCACAGCGCGAGGTAGGTGGCGAGGAGTGCGGCCGCGGCCCAGGCCAGCATCCGCGGTGGCCTACCCATGCCGCTCCTGCGCGGCCTTGAACGCGGCCAGTTGCTCGGGTGTCGCCTCGCGCTGGTGGCGCGCCTTCCAGTCGCTGAAGGGCATGCCGTAGACGTGTTCGCGGGCCTGCTCCTTGTCCATCGCCACGCCTGCGGCGTCGGCGGCCTCGCGGTACCAGTCCGCGAGGCAATTGCGGCAGAAACCCGCGAGGATCATCAGGTCGATGTTCTGTACATCGGTGCGCGCCTCGTTGAGGTGCTGGAGGAGGCGACGGAAGGCGGCGGCTTCCAGGGCGGTGGTATCGGTCATCGGTGGTTGATCCAGGACGGGCAGGTGGGCGCGATGTCGGTCGCGAAACCGGTGTTCGAAACGGCGTCCGATGCGCGCATCGCGCGGTTTCCACAGACACCCATGCCGGAATCGGGGACAATACGCGCCGACTCTACACCCCACGTTCCCATGACTGCCCGAATCCTGGACGGCCGCCGCATCGCCGAGAACCTGCTGGACGAACTCAAGGTCCGGGTGGACGCGCGCGTCGCGGGCGGCTTGACGCGGCCTGGCCTGGCCGTGGTGCTGGTGGGCGGCGACCCGGCCTCGACCGTGTACGTGCGCAACAAGCGCCGCGCGGCCGAGAAGGTCGGCATCGAGGCGTTCGACTACGACCTGCCGGCCGGCACGTCAGAGGCGCAATTGCTGGCCCTGATCGACCAGTTGAATGCCGACACCAAGATCCACGGCATCCTCATCCAGCTGCCGCTTCCCGGCATTCCAGACGCCACCCGCCTGATCGAGCGCATCGACCCGCGCAAGGACGTGGACGGGTTCCATCCGGCCAATGTCGGCCATCTGGCGCTGCGCCAGTTCGGTCTGCGCCCGTGCACGCCACGTGGCATCACCACCTTGCTCGGCTACACCGACCAGCCTGTCCGCGGCCGCAACGCCACCATCGTGGGTGTCAGCAACCATGTGGGCCGCCCGATGGCGCTGGAACTGCTGATCGCCGGCTGCACCGTGACCAGCTGCCACAAGTTCACCCCCCGCGAGGTGCTGCAGGCCCGGGTGGGGGACGCCGACATCCTGGTGGTGGCGGCGGGCAAGCCGGGCCTGATCCCGGGCGAATGGGTCAAGCCGGGCGCCGTGGTGATCGATGTCGGCATCAACCGGTTGGAGGACGGACGCCTGGTCGGCGATGTCGGCTTCGACGCGGCCGCACAGCGGGCCAGTTGGATTACCCCGGTCCCGGGCGGCGTGGGGCCCATGACGGTGGCCACGCTGATGCAGAACACCCTCGAAGCGGCCGAAGCGGGCGCCTGAGGCGCTTCCAGCGTTGCGGCCACGGTACCGGGCCGTTCCATCCGCGACCGTCCGACGCAGGCCATCGGGCGCCGTTGTGCGGTACAATATCGCGCTTCCCCAACTATCCGGGCCCGCCGATGCTGCGCATCCAGGCTGAAGCACTGACGTACGACGACGTCTCCCTCGTCCCCGCCCATTCCACCGTCCTGCCCAAGGATGTCAGCCTGGAGACGCGCCTGACGCGCGACCTGCGGCTGAAGCTGCCGATCGTCTCGGCCGCCATGGATACGGTCACCGAGGCCCGCCTGGCCATCGCCATGGCCCAGTTGGGCGGCATCGGCATCCTGCACAAGAACCTGACCGTCGAGCAGCAGGCCGCCGAAGTGGCCAAGGTCAAGAAATTCGAAGCCGGCGTCATCAAGGAGCCCTTCACGGTCGGGCCCGAAACGACCATCGCCGAAGTGCTCAAGCTCACCCGCGCCCGCAACATCTCCGGCGTGCCGGTGGTGGACGGCGGCCAGCTGGTCGGCATCGTCACCAGCCGCGACATGCGCTTCGAAACGAAGCTCGATGATCCGGTCCGCCACATCATGACCAAGAAGGATCGCCTGATCACCGTGCGCGAAGGCGCCAGCGACGGCGAAGTGCTGCAGCTCCTCCACAAGCACCGCATCGAGAAGGTGCTGGTGGTCAACGACGCCTTCGACCTGCGCGGGCTGATCACCGTCAAGGACATCCAGAAGAAGACCGACAACCCCAACGCCGCCAAGGACAGCGCCAGCCGCCTGGTCGTCGGCGCCGCGGTGGGCGTGGGCGGCGATACCGACCAGCGCATCGAAGCGCTGGTGGCCGCGGGCGTGGACGTCATCATCGTCGACACCGCGCACGGCCATTCGCAGGGCGTGCTGGATCGCGTCAGCTGGGTCAAGAAGCGCTTTCCGCAGCTGCAGGTCATCGGCGGCAACATCGTCACCGGCGACGCTGCGCTCGCATTGATGGACGCCGGCGCCGATGCGGTGAAGGTCGGCGTGGGCCCGGGTTCGATCTGCACCACCCGCATGGTGGCCGGCGTGGGCGTGCCGCAGATCACCGCGATCGACATGGTCGCCGAAGCGCTGCAGGACCGCATTCCGCTGATCGCCGATGGCGGCATCCGCTACTCGGGCGACATCGGCAAGGCGATCGCCGCCGGTGCGTCGACGGTCATGATCGGTGGCCTGTTCGCGGGCACCGAAGAGGCGCCGGGCGAAGTCGAACTGTTCCAGGGCCGCAGCTACAAGAGCTACCGCGGCATGGGCAGCCTGGGTGCGATGGAGAAGGGGTCGAAGGACCGCTACTTCCAGGACGCCAGCGATGCAGACAAGCTCGTGCCGGAAGGCATCGAAGGTCGCGTGCCGTACCGCGGTTCGGTCGGCGGCATCATCCACCAGCTCGTCGGCGGCCTGCGCGCCACGATGGGCTACGTGGGCTGCGCGACCATCGAGGACATGCGCAGCAAGCCGAAGTTCGTGGTCATCACGGGCGCCGGCCAGCGCGAGAGCCACGTGCACGACGTGCAGATCACCAAAGAGCCACCGAACTACCGGATGGGCTGATCGTTGCCAGAGAAGGGAGACGCCAGCGTTTCCCTTCTTCGTTTATAGCCGCAGGACACCATGACGAATATCCACACCGACAAGATCCTCATCCTCGATTTCGGCGCGCAGTACACGCAGCTGATCGCCCGTCGCATCCGCGAGATCGGCGTCTACTGCGAAATCTGGGCGTGGGACCACGATCCGGACGAAATCGCGAAGTTCGGCGCCAAGGGCATCATCCTGTCGGGTGGGCCGGAGTCGACCACGCAGCACGGCGCACCCGCGGCGCCGCAGCAGGTGTTCGATAGCGGCCTGCCGATCCTCGGCATCTGCTACGGCATGCAGACCCTGGCCGCGCAGCTGGGCGGTGCGACGGAAGCCGCCGACGCGCGCGAGTTCGGCCACGCCGAGGTGCAGCTGGTCGCGCACGACGCGTTGCTGGGTGGCCTGAGCGACCACCAGGGTGCGCCGCGCATCGACGTGTGGATGAGCCATGGCGACCACGTCGCGAAAGCGCCGCCGGGCTGGACGATCACCGCCACCACCGACCGCATCCCGGTCGCGGCGATGGCGTTGGAAGAAAAGCGCTGGTACGGCGTGCAGTTCCATCCGGAAGTGACGCACACCAAGCAGGGTCAGACGCTGCTCCGCCGCTTCGTCGCCGAGATCTGCGGCTGCAAGACGCTGTGGACGGCCGCCAACATCATCGACGACCAGATCGCCCGCGTGCGCGAGCAGGTCGGCTCGGACGAGGTGATCCTGGGCCTATCCGGCGGCGTGGATTCATCGGTCGTGGCCGCGCTGCTGCACAAAGCGATCGGCGATCAGCTGACCTGCGTGTTCGTCGATACCGGCCTGCTGCGCTGGCAGGAAGGCGACCAGGTGATGGCGATGTTCGCCGAGCACATGGGCGTCAAGGTCGTGCGCGTCAACGCGGCCGACCGCTATTTCAGCGCGCTGGAAGGGGTCGCCGACCCGGAGGCCAAGCGCAAGATCATCGGCAACCTGTTCGTCGAGATCTTCGAAGAAGAGTCGAACAAGCTGAAGAACGCCAAGTGGCTGGCGCAGGGCACCATCTATCCGGACGTGATCGAGTCGGCCGGCAGCAAGACCGGCAAGGCGCATGTCATCAAGAGCCACCACAATGTCGGTGGCCTGCCCGAGCACATGAAGCTGGGCTTGGTCGAACCGCTGCGCGAGCTGTTCAAGGACGAAGTGCGCCGCCTCGGCGTCGAACTCGGCCTGCCGCGCACGATGGTCTACCGCCATCCGTTCCCGGGCCCCGGCCTGGGCGTGCGTATCCTGGGCGAAGTGAAGCCCGAGTACGCCGAACTGCTGGCCAAGGCCGATGCGATCTTCATCGACGAACTGCGCAAGGCCGATCTGTACGACAAGACCTCGCAGGCTTTCGCCGTGTTCCTGCCGGTCAAGTCGGTGGGCGTGGTGGGCGATGCGCGCGCGTACGAGTGGGTGATCGCGCTGCGCGCGGTCGAGACGATCGATTTCATGACCGCGCATTGGGCGCACCTGCCGTACGACTTCCTCGGCACCGTCTCCAACCGCATCATCAATGAGCTGCGCGGCGTCTCGCGCGTGGTCTACGACATTTCAGGCAAGCCGCCGGCCACCATCGAGTGGGAGTGATGGCCGGCCACGACGACGAGCACTGGATGCGGCACGCGTTCGCCCTGGCGGACCGTGCCGAGCGCGAGTTCGATGAAATCCCGGTCGGCGCCGTGCTGGTGGGTGCGGACGGCGAGGTGTTGGGTGAAGGCTGGAACCGCAACATCCTAGATCACGATCCGACGGCGCATGCCGAGATCGTGGCGATGCGCGAAGCGGGCCGGGCGCTGGGCAACCATCGGCTGGTCGACAGCACGCTCTACGTGACCCTGGAGCCGTGCGCCATGTGCGCCATGGCGCTCGTGCACGCCCGGGTGTCGCGGGTGGTGTATGGCGCGACCGATCCCAAGACCGGCGCTTGCGGGAGTGTCTTCGACCTGATCACCGATCCACGCCACAACCACCGCATCGAGGTCTTGGGGGGCGTACTGGGCGAAGAAGCGGGGCGCCGCTTGACCAACTACTTCCGCGCCAAGCGCGGAAGGCCCCTGGTTTAGTTCGTCGAGGCAGGCGTCTTTCGCTTCACCTTGCGGTGGTCCATCTCTTCGTTGATCGCGGTGACCGCCAGCGTCGACTCGCGCGCAAGCAACAAGCTGGCGGCCAGCATCGCGACCACGCCGAGGGCGGCCAGCCAGGTCGGTAGCGATCCCAAGCGGTGTCCTGTGAACGTATCCACCGCGACCGCCAGGCTCGTACCCACGAAGCAGCTGATCGCGGCATACAGCAACTGGCCCGCGCGCAGGATTATCAGGCTGCGCAAGCGCTGCAGGCCGATGCGCTTCTCGAGCAGCCCGCGTTCTGCGTCGTCGTCCACGTCCGCCAGTTCGCGCAGCAGTGTGCGTGCTCGATCGATGATGCGGGCCAGGCGGTTGTTGGCGGAGAGCAGCAGTGATGCGGTCGCCGTGAGGAAGAAGGCCGGCGCCAGCATTGCGGTGAGGACGGCGTGATCGGTCGAAGGATTCATGGGCCGGTCGCAGGAAGAGGCTGCGTTATCATGACATGATGCGGCCAGACCGCATTCCTGTGGCGGGATTCCCCGGCCACTCCCCATCACGGACAGGTGCATGGCATCCCAAAACGCGAACAACGACCGCCTGATCTGGATCGACCTTGAAATGACCGGGCTCGATACCGACCGCGATTCCATCCTCGAGATCGCCACGGTGGTCACCGATTCGAAGTTGAACGTGCTGGCCGAAGGGCCGGAGTTCGCGATCGCCCACCCGGTCGCGGTGTTGGAAGCCATGGACGACTGGAATCGCAACCAGCACGGCAAGTCGGGCCTGTGGCAGCGCGTGGTCGAGAGCCAGGTGACGATCGCCGAGGCCGAAGCGCGTACGGTGGCGTTCCTGCACGAGTGGCTGCCCGCAGGCGCATCGCCGATGTGCGGCAACTCGATCTGCCAGGACCGGCGCTTTTTGCACCGGCTGATGCCGCGGCTGGAGAAGTATTTCCACTATCGCAACCTCGACGTCAGCACCCTCAAGGAACTCGCGCGCCGCTGGGCGCCGCAGGTGCTCGAAGGCGTGCGCAAGCAGGCCAGCCACACGGCGCTGAGCGACGTGCGCGATTCGATCGAGGAACTGCGCCACTACCGCAAGCACATGGCGGCACTGGCCGGCGAATGAGCCGGCAGGCGATTACGTGGCCGGCTTGGCCACGTCGCCGTCGTCGACGACACCCTTGGTGACGATGTCGCCCAACGGCGCACCATCGCCGTTGTGGTGGTACACGTGCAGGTCGCGCTGCGGGTAGGGGATGTTGAGGCCCTGGCCGATGATCTCGGTGCGCACGGCTTCGGTGAGGTCGCTCTTGGTCTCGCCGAAATCCTTGGTCTTCGTCCACGCCAGCAAGATCAGGTCGACGCTGCTCTCGCTCAGCTTGCTGACGATGACGCTCGGTGCCGGTTCGTCCAGTACGTGGGGATGATCCTGGGCGAGCTTCAGCAGGATCGCCTTGGCCTGCTTGAGGTCATCGTCGTAGCCCACGCCGACCGGGATATCGATGCGGCGTCGCGGCTTGGCGGTGAAATTGATGATGGGTGCCGTGGTGATCAGGCTGTTCGGCAATACGATCAGGCGGTTGTCCAGCGTGCGCATGCGGGTCTGGAAGATGCGCACTTCCTCGACGATGCCCTCCAGTCCCCCGGCCTGCACATAGTCGCCATCGCGGAACGGGCGCAGCACGATCAGCATCACGCCGGAGGCGATGTTGGACAGCGAATCCTTCAGCGCCAGGCCGACGGCCAGGCCGGCGGCACCCAGCACCGCCAGCATCGAAGTCGGATTCACGCCCAGCGAGGTGAGCGCGGTGATGATGACGAGCACCATCATCGCGGCATAGCTCGCGCGGCGCAGGAAACCACCCAGCGTCGCGTCCGCATGGGTGCGCCCCAGCACGCGCTCCAAGCCGAGGCTCAACCGCTTGGCCAGCCACATGCCGACCAGGAAGATGATCGCCGCCGCCAGCAGCTTCAGGCCCCATGTCTCGAGCAACTGCAGCCAGTCGATACCGCGCAGTTCCTGCATCAGCGCGGCGGGCTCGGTCGGGATCTCGGGCAGGGCGGGCGGGGTCTTGGCGGGGGCGGACATCGGGGCTCCTGAAAAACGGCACGCCCCATCAGGGGCGTGCAGTGGCATGAGGCGATGTTAACCGTCTTCACGTGAAGACGGTCGGGCGCGGCGTCAGCCTGCCTTGGTCTTCGCCAGGCGCAGCCAGGTGTCGACGACCGTGTCGGGGTTTAACGACACCGACTCGATGCCTTCGGCCATCAGCCATTCCGCGAGGTCCGGATGATCGCTGGGACCCTGGCCGCAGATGCCGATGTACTTGCCCTTCGTGCGTGCGGCCTTGATCGCCATCGACAGCATCTTCTTGACCGCGGGATTCCGCTCGTCGAAGAGGTTGGCGACGATGCTGGAATCGCGGTCCAGGCCCAGGGTCAGCTGGGTCAGGTCGTTGGAGCCGATCGAGAAGCCATCGAAGATGTCGAGGAATTCCTCGGCGAGCAGCGCGTTCGACGGTACCTCGCACATCATGATGATCTTCAGTCCGTTCTCGCCCTGGCGCAGGCCGTGCTTCGCGAGCACGTCGATGACCTTGCGGCCTTCTTCCAGCGTGCGCACGAACGGGATCATCACCCACAGGTTGTCCAGGCCCATCTCGTCGCGGACGCGACGCACGGCCTGACATTCCAGCGCGAAGGCGGGTTCGAACGACGCATCGACGTAGCGGCTGGCGCCGCGGAAGCCGATCATCGGATTTTCTTCATGCGGCTCGTAGCGGCTACCGCCGATGAGGTTGGCGTACTCGTTCGACTTGAAGTCCGACAGGCGCACGATCACCGGATTCGGCGCGACCGAGGCGGTGATGGTGGCGATGCCTTCGGCCAGGCGGTCCACATAGAAGCTCACCGGGTCGGCGTAGCCGGCCGTCTTGGCGTCGATCTTCTTGCGGACGTCCAGTTCCTGGCGGTCGTACTCCAGCAGCGCGAGCGGATGCACGCCGATGTGGCTGGCGATGATCATTTCCAGGCGCGCCAGGCCGATGCCGGCATTGGGCAGCTGACCGAAGTCGAACGCGCGCTCGGGGTTGGCGACGTTCATCATGATCTTGAGCGGCGCGGCCGGCATCGCGGCGAGATCGGTGGTGGTGCGTTCGAAGGGCAGGGCGCCCGCGTAGATGAAGCCGGTATCGCCCTCGGCGCAGCTGACGGTCACTTCGACGCCGTCGGTGATGTGGTCCAGCGCGTTACCGGTGCCGACGACGGCGGGCACGCCCAGCTCGCGCGCGATGATCGCGGCATGGCAGGTGCGGCCGCCGCGATTGGTGACGATGGCGCTGGCGCGCTTCATCACCGGCTCCCAGTCGGGGTCGGTCATGTCGGCCACCAGGACGTCACCGGGCTGCACGCGGACCATGTCGTCCAGCGAGCGCACCACGCGGGCCACGCCACTGCCGATCTTCTGACCGATGGCGCGGCCCTCGGCGATGACTTCGCCGCGCTTCTCCAGCGCATAGCGCTCGATCTGCGTGGCCTTGGCGCGCGACTTCACGGTCTCGGGACGGGCCTGGACGATGAACAGCTTGCCGGTCACGCCGTCCTTCGCCCACTCGATGTCCATCGGGCGGCCGTAGTGCTGTTCGATGACGAGCGCCTGCTTGGACAGTTCATGCACATCGCCGTCGCTGATCGAGAAACGGCCGCGCTGGTCGGCCGGCGTGTCTTCGATCTTCACGCGTTCGCCCGGTACGTCGGAATAGACCATCCGCAACAGCTTGCTGCCGAGCGCGCGGCGCAGGATCGCCGGCTTGCCCTGCTTGAGGGTGGGCTTGTAGACGTAGAACTCGTCGGGGTTCACCGCGCCCTGCACGACCATCTCGCCGAGGCCGAAGGAGGACGTGACGAACACCACGTCGCGGAAGCCGGATTCGGTGTCAAGGGTGAACAGCACGCCAGACGCACCCACGCCGGAACGCACCATCAGTTGCACGCCGGCGGACAGGAATACGTCTTCGTGCTTGAAACCGTGGTGCACGCGGTAGGCGATGGCACGGTCGTTGTAGAGGCTGGCGAAGACTTCCTTGACCTTGTGCACGACGTCGTCGGCACCGGTGACGTTGAGGAAGGTTTCCTGCTGGCCGGCGAAGCTGGCATCGGGCAGGTCTTCGGCGGTGGCCGAGGAGCGCACGGCGACAGCGACGTCACCGCCGCCGTTGTCGGCGCAGAGCTTCGTGTAGGCCGCGCGGATATCGGCATCCAGGTCCGGCTGCAGCGGGGCATCGATCACCCAGCCACGGATTTCCTTGCCCGCCGCGGTCAGGGCGGGCACGTCTTCCACGTCCAGCGTGGCCAGCTTGTCGAAGATGCGCTTGGACAGATCGTTGTGGGCGATGAAGGCCTTGAAAGCCTCCGCCGTGGTCGCGTAGCCGCCGGGCACGGAAACGCCCAGGTTGGCTAGGTGGCCGATCATCTCGCCCAGCGACGAATTCTTGCCGCCGACGCGGGCCAGGTCGGCCAGGCGCAGCTCGTGCAGCCACAGGATGTTCTCGTTCAAGCGCATTGCTCCGAAATGGACCACACCGCGCCGAGGACCGTCGGCGTGGGGCCGTGTCTAGGGGGAAGAAGCGATATGATGCAGTGCATACCAATTGCAGACAAGCTTGATTTAACAGGGGTTTCCATGGTGAAGCAGGGGGAAAGTGGCCATGTCTGAACTGCGTCCGGTGTTCTACGTGTCCGATGGCACCGGTATCACGGCCGAGACCATCGGCCACAGCCTGCTGACCCAGTTCGCGGGCATGCGGTTCCAGACCGACCGGCTGTCCTTCGTGGACGACGAGGAAAAGGCGAGGGATGCCGCCGACCGCATCCGCCGCACGGGTGAGCGGATGGGCTCTCGTCCCATCGTGGTGAGCTCCTGCGTGGATCCGGCGCTGAGCGCACTCATCGCGGAGAGCGGCGCGTTGATGCTGGATGTGTTCGCGCCCTTCATCGAGCCGCTGGAGCGCGAGCTGGGCGAACAGCGCCAGTCGCGCGTCGGCCAGGCGCATGGCCTGGTGGATTTCGAGACCTACCATCGCCGCATCAACGCGATGAACTTCGCGCTGACCCACGACGACGGCATGGCGGTGAACTACGACGAGGCGGACGTGATCCTGGTCGCCGTGTCGCGCGCGGGCAAGACGCCCACCTGTGTCTACCTGGCACTGCATTACGGCGTGCGGGCGGCGAACTATCCGCTGACGGATGGCGACCTGGAAACCGATCGCCTGCCTGCACGGCTGCGTCCCTATCGCCGCAAGCTGTTCGCGTTGACCATCGATCCGGAGCGCCTGCAGCAGATCCGGCAGGAGCGTCGCCCGAACTCGACCTATTCGAAGCTGGAAACCTGCAGGCGCGAGGTCGCGGCGGCAGAAGCGATGTTCCAGGTGGAGCGCCTGCCCACGCTGAGCACCACCAACAAGTCGATCGAGGAGATCTCCAGCAAGGTGCTCTCCACGCTGGGCCTGCAGCGCGAGATGTACTGAGCGGGGAGGGTGCGGCACGGGCCCGGAAATCCACGGGCGGTAGACCCTTAACTTAGGCCGCACGCGGGTGCGCGTCAATGCTGCCGCGCGGGGATTTACGCGTGTAGGATCGAGCCATGTCCCAGGCCCTGGCCCGTACCGCGCGTATCCCCCGGCTCAGCCGATTTGGTTGGCTGATGGCGCTGTATGCGGAGAACCACGCGCGGCTGCTGCGCCTGTTCGCACCCGAGCACCTGGCGCCCGGCCTGTACGTATCGTCCATTGGCGATGGGCTGGACGTGCGTCTGGAGGTCATCGAGACCCATCGCTATACGGTGGAACTGCGGCTGACCTACGACCTGTGCGACCCGCTGACCGGCGAACCCGATCCTTCGGCTTTCGTGCGGTTGTATCGCGATGCGCACCAGGCCGAAGCGACGCATTGCTATGTCGGGCGCCGCTGGCAGGACGTGATCGGGTTGTATCCCCCGCCCGCAGAGGTCATCAGCCATCGCATGAGGATGAACACCTTCCTCGGCAAATGGCTGGAGTATCTCGCCGAGCAGGGTCATGGCGTCGCCACGCTGCGCCCCGTCGAGGCAGCGCGCGCCATCGCCTGATCCTGATGGGTTCAGGCCACCCGCATGAAGCGGATGGCGTTCAACCGGCGCAGGCCGTTGCTCGCGTCCCGAGAAAGATTCATCACGTCGACCGCGCCGACGGTTTCCAGTTCGAGCAGTCGCTGGGCGACCGCGTCGAAAGCGGCTTCATCCAGGCCTAGTGACCCGGCGGTCCACCGTGTATCCCGATTGATGGGCAGTTGGGAAAGCAGTTCGTCTGTAAGCGAATCGTGGGTCATGACGGCAGGCTCCGGGCAAGGGGGCACCAGCTTCCACTGCACTTGTCTCAGGACGTGCGCCCGGCCAGCGATGACGCGATGGCGGGGCACACTCCGCTTCTACGCCGTCTGCCGTCAGATTCTTGTAAATGCCTGCGAAAGCGACGTTACGATCGTACGGCCGCCGCGAAAACAAAAAAAAGGCCCGGTTTCCCGGGCCTTCAAGAAGAGTGGCGTCCCCACGGGGATTCGAACCCCGGTCGCTACCGTGAAAGGGTAATGTCCTAGGCCTCTAGACGATGGGGACACACGAAAAATTTCGCCAGATTTTCATCCCGGACGGCCTATTGTCCGGAAGTTGGTGGAGCCAGGCGGGATCGAACCGCCGACCTCCTGCATGCCATGCAGGCGCTCTCCCAGCTGAGCTATGGCCCCACGTGCTGGCAGGAGCGGAATGATAGCCAGCCTCTTTCCGATGCGCAAGCGTTCGTAGAAAAAATTTCACGACTGGCGAACGTTGCGGCATGCGGGTGAAATACGACGCTTGAAGAACAACGGGGCCACGCGCGGCGCATGATCGGTTTGTCGGTGAAGGAATGGGCGGCGTGGGCACCGGGCCTGGTGGACCAGGCCGCGTGGTCGGCGTGGGCGCACGCGCCTTGGTTGCCGTCGGGAGAGGAAACCCCCGCATTGTCCGAAGTTCCGGCGATGCAGCGCCGGCGCATCGAGCGGCTGGGGCGCATGGCGATCCAGACCGCATTCTGGTGCCAGCGTGCGGACGGGGGCGGTGTACCGATGGTGTTCGCGTCCCGGCATGGGGATGTCGCGCGTTCGATGGAATTGCTGGAGGCGCTCGTCGCGGGCGATTCGCCCTCGCCGACGACGTTCGGGCTGTCGGTGCACAACGCCATCGCGGCGCTGTATTCCATCCTGCGGGGCGAGCGCGGCAATTATGTGGCGACGGCGGGAGGCATGGCCACGGTCGAGACGGCGTTCATCGAAGCGGCGGCGCTGCTCGCCGATGGCGCGTCCGAAGTGCTGTTGGTCGTTTACGACGCGCCGTTGCCAGCGGTCTATGCCAGTTTCGCGGACGAACCGGACGCGGGTTTCGCCTGGTGTTGGCGACTGGTGCCCACCGATCCCGTTCTGCCGAGCCTGCGGCTGGCCTGGGCCGCGGACGAGGCTGAAGGCGAAGGCGTGCCCGCTTCGCTGCCTCACGGGCTGGACGTGCTGCGCTTCCTGCTGGCGCGCGATGCGCAACTGGCATGGAGCGGCGACGGTGTGCGCTGGCAATGGCGGCGCGATGCGTGAGCGGCTGGGTCATGCGTGGCGGGTGGCAGGCACCGGCCTGAGCTTCCTCGCCTTCGGCGTGGGTGGCTTGATCCTTGGCGTGCTGGTGCTTCCGCCACTGCTTTGGCTAGTGCGCGACCCGGTGCGCCGTCGGCGCTGGTCCCGCCGCATCGTGCAGCGCAGCTTTGCCGCGCACGTCGGACTCATGCGGCGGCTCGGGGTGATGACCTACGAGATCCGCGGGCGCGAGCGGCTGGCGCGCGATGGACTTCTGGTGCTTGCCAATCACCCGACGCTGATCGACGTCGTGTTGCTGATCTCTTTGCTGCCGAACGCAGATTGCGTGGTGAAGTCGGCGGTGGCACGAAATCCGTTCATGCGGGGGCCGGTCCGGGCCGCAGGTTACGTATCCAACGACGACGGCGCAGGGCTGGTCGAGGACTGCATCGCCGCCGTCCGGGCGGGCGGGACGCTGGTGATCTTTCCCGAAGGTACGCGTACCACGCCGGGGCAGCCCCTCAAGCTCCAGCGCGGTGCGGCTAACATCGCGGTGCGTGGGGGGCTGGACGTCACCCCGGTGCGCATCTCGTGCACACCGCTGACGCTGGGGAAAGGGGAGAAGTGGTATCGTGTGCCGCCGATGCGGTTCCATATGGTGATCGATGTTCAGGAAGACCTGCCGATCGCCCCGTTCCTGAACGGAACGGAGGGGGGGGATCCGTTGGCGGGGGGAGAGGCGCTGGCAGCCCGGCGACTCACGGACTATCTGGCCAACTATTTTGCGGGAGATCCATCGCGTGCAGGCACTTGAGCACGAGATCAAGGAATTGATCATTTCGTCGTTGTCGCTGGAAGACATTTCCCCGGACGACATCGACACCACCGCGCCGCTGTTCGTGGAGGGCTTGGGCCTCGATTCAATCGATGCGCTCGAGCTGGGACTCGCGCTGCAGAAGCGCTATGGAGTCAGCCTGTCGGCCGACTCGCAGGAGACCCGCCGGCATTTCGCCAGCGTGCGGGCACTGGCGGATTTCGTCGTCGCCCAGGGCAAGGCTTGAGCGACGGCAGGACTGGCAAGATGACCAAGAACGAACTCTTTGAACGGATCGTCACGATCCTGCACGACAGCTTCGAGATCGACCCCGCGCGCATTACGCCGGAGGCGAAGCTCTACGACGACCTGGACATCGACAGCATCGATGCGGTCGACCTGATCGTGCAACTCAAGCCGCTGCTGGGACGGAACCTCCAGCCGGACGCGTTCAAGTCGGTGCGCACGGTGCAGGACATCGTGGACGTGCTGTACGGACTGATCCGCGACGAAGCCGCCTGACGCAGGCCGCCCCGTGTCCCGGATAGGCGCGGCCATCTTCGTGGTCCTGTCGGTGGCGTACCCCCTGGTGGTGTACTGGGCCATGGGCCGCTTCGAGCCCCGTTGGCTGGCGGTACTGCTGCTGGTGCTTGCGTTGCTGCGTGCGGTCGCGACGCGACAGGCCGTGTGGCTTGTCGCAGCGGCCGGCGCCACGCTGCTTGCCTTGCTCGCCACGGTCTCGAACGAAGCGCTTCCACTGAAGCTGTATCCCGCGCTCGTCAACGCGGTGATGCTGGCCGTGTTCGCCACCAGCCTGGCGTTCCCGCCGTCGGCGGTGGAGCGCATCGCCCGCATGACCGAACCGGACCTGCCACCGGCCGGCGTCGTGTATACACGGCGGGTGACCCAGGTGTGGTGTGTGTTCTTCGTCTTCAACGGTGCGCTGGCGGTAGCGACCGCGCTGTGGACATCCGACCGCGTGTGGGCCCTGTACAACGGCCTGATCGCCTATGTGTTGATCGGCACGTTGTTCAGCGTGGAATGGCTGGTACGCCGTCGCGTGCGGGCGAGACACTCGCATGGCTGAGTGGTGCCCGCTGGCTGACGTAGCCCTGCAGCCGTTGCCTGGCCGCACCTTCGCGCGCAGCGGAGGGCGCGTGCTCGACCACGCGGCGTTCCATCGTGAGTTCGTGCGCTGGCATGCGGCGTTCGGGGCAGCGCCGGGCGCGAGGTTCGCGCTCCATTTCGAAGATGCGACCCGCTTTGCCGCGGCCCTGTTCGGCGCCTGGCATGCGGGGAAGACCGTCGTGCTTCCCGGCGACGCACTGAGCGGGACCCAAGCGCGCCTTCAGTCGCACGTGGACGGATTCGCAGGTGACTGGCCGGGCACGATGGCCCTGAGCGAAGGCGTGGCGAACGACGGCGTCTTCGCGCCACTGGATCCCGAAGCCACGCGACTCGTGGTGTTCACCTCGGGCAGCACCGGCGAGCCGGTGGCCATCGAGAAGCGGCTCCGCCAGCTCGATGCCGAGGTGCGCGCCTTGGAGCGCGCGCTCGGTGAAGGCCTGGAGGACGTCGCGATCCACGGCACGGTCTCGCACCAGCACATCTACGGTTTGTTGTTCCGCGTGCTGTGGCCGCTGGCGGCGGGTCGCGCGATCGTGCCGCGCGCGTTCTTCCCTGAGGATCTGTTGGCGGCCATGGAGGGTCACGATGCGGTGCTGTTCGCCAGCCCGGCCCACCTGAAGCGGCTGCCAGCGCAACTGGACTGGTCGCGGCTGCACGGGCGCCTGCGCGCGGTGTTCTCGTCAGGGGGCGCACTGCCGGCCGAGGCCGCCCATGATGTCGCCCGTTTGCTTGGGGTACCGCCGGCGGAAATCCTGGGCAGCAGCGAAACCGGCGGCATCGCCTGGCGTCGATGGGACCGCGAGCAGCCCGCCTGGCAGCCACTGCCCGGCGTGGACTGGAAACTCACGGAGGGTGCGCTGGAAGTGCGTTCGCCGCACTTGGCCGAACCCGCCTGGTGGCGTACCCAGGATCGCGCCGAAGCCGATGGCGTAGGTGGCTTCCGCCTGTTGGGGCGAGCCGATCGCATCGTGAAGGTGGAAGAGCGGCGGGTTTCGCTGGATGCACTGGAGCGACAGATCCTGGCCCATCCCGCCGTCCGTGAAGCGCGCGTGTTGTTGCTGGGCGGGAGCCGCAGTGCGTTGGCGGCCGTGGTCGCGGTTGAAGCGGACGTTCCGCTCCCCGATGACGCGGCGGGCCGCCGTGCCCTGGCGAACACCTTGTCGCATCATCTCGCGGGTGCACAGGACGCGGTAACGCGCCCGCGGCGCTGGCGTTTCGTGGCCGCGATGCCGGCGAACGCACAGGGCAAGGTGACCGAGGCGGCGCTGACGGCGCTGTTCCGCCCCGAACGTCCCGAGACGCGCTGGACGCTGCGCGAACCTGCGCATGCGCGGGTGGAACTGCCGCTTGATGCGTCGCTGGCCGTCTTCGAGGGGCACTTCACCCAGGCGGCGATCCTGCCAGGGGTCGCGCAACTGGACTGGGCGGTGCAGCTGGCGCGCGAAGCGTTCCCGTTGCCGCCGCGGTTCCTCCGCATGGAGGCGCTGAAGTTCCAGCGTGTCGCGCGGCCGGGTGACGTGATCCGCCTGGATCTCGAGTGGCAGGCCGAGCGCAACACGCTGGTGTTCCGCTATGTGTCGGAACACGGGCCGCATGCCAGCGGACGCGTGGTGTTTGCCGATGGGGAATGAATCCATGGCCGCGGCGAACGGTTTCCGTCCGCTCGTGGTGATCCCGGTCTTCGACCACGAGCACGCCATCGCGACGATGGTGGAAGGCGTGCGCGCGTCCGGCGTGCCATGCCTGCTGGTCGATGACGGTTCCGGGGCTTCCTGCGCCCGTGAACTGGATCGCCTGGCGGCACTGCATGCGTCCGACGTGAGGCTGCTGCGCCTGCCGGTGAACCAGGGCAAGGGTGGAGCCGTGCTGGCGGGCTTCCGCGAGGCGGCCAGGACGGGCTACACGCACGTGCTGCAGATCGACGCCGATGGCCAGCATGACCCGAGCGACATCCCGGGTTTCCTCGAAGACGCGCAAGCGCATGCGGACGCCATCATCTGCGGCGTGCCGCTGTACGACGCGAGCGTGCCGAAGGGTCGCCTCTACGGCCGCTACCTGACCCATGTCTGGGTCTGGATCAACACGCTCTCGTTCAAGATCCGCGACTCGATGTGCGGCTTCCGTGTCTATCCGCTGCCTCCAGTACTGCGTTTGATGGACGAAGAAACCATCGGCCGTCGGATGGATTTCGACGTCGAAGTGCTGGTGCGCTTGTTCTGGCGTGGCGTCGAGGTACGCAATCGCCCCACCCGGGTGACCTACCCGCTGGACGGCGTATCCCACTTCGATGTCTGGCGCGACAACGTGCGGATCAGCCGCATGCATACCCGCCTGTTCTTCGGCATGGTCTGGCGACTGCCACGCCTGCTGGCGCGCAAAGCGAGGGGTGGACGCGCGTGAGTGATCGCTCGCACCACTGGGCCGAAATCGGCGAATCCACGTCCGTGCGCGGCATCCTGCTGCTGTGTGCGGTACACCGCTGGCTGGGGCGCTGGCCGTTCCGCATCTGCGTGTATCCGGTCGTGTTCGTGCACTGGCTGCTCAATGGCACGGCGCGCCGCGCGTCCGGCCAGTACCTGGCGCGCCTGCACGACCATCTCGGCGTACCGCCGCGGCGCCCGTGGGCATGGCAAAGCCTGCGGCACTTCGCGGTGTTCGCCGAGACGCTGCTCGACAAGATCCTGGCGCTCGGCCAACGCTATCCGGTCGACAAGGTCACGATGGAACGCCAGGGCGTGCTGGCCCGGGTGAAGGCGGGCGAGGGCGGGCTGCTCGTCACCGCGCACCTCGGTTGCCTGGAGCTGTGCCAGGTGATGGCCGACCAGGTGCCGGGGTTCCGCCTGACCGCGTTGGTGCACACGGCGCATGCCGAACGCTTCAATCGGCTGATCCGTCGCCTGGATGCCGGCAGCCGCGTCGAACTGCTGCAGGTGACGGACCTGGGGCCGGCCGATGCGGTGAAGCTGGCCGAGCGCGTGGCGCGCGGCGAGTTCGTCGCCATCGCCGGCGACCGCGTGCCGTTGCGGGGCGGGCGTTCGGTGAAGGCGTCATTCCTCGGGCACGAGGCACCGTTGCCGATCGGTGCCTACGTGCTGGGTGCCGCGCTGCGTTGCCCGGTCTTCACCATGGCGTGCACCCACGTGGGCGACGGTTACCGCGTCCGCTTCGAGGCCTTCGCCGAGCGGATCGAGTTGCCGCGCGGATCGCGCGACGAGGCGCTGGCGCGCTACGCTGCGCAATTCGCGGCATGGATGGAGCGGCAGGTCCGCGATTCGCCGTACGACTGGTTCAACTTCTACCCCTTCTGGGATCAGGTAACGCATGACGCCCGCCATGAATGAATCCGCCGCGCCCGTGTTCGGGGACGCGCCCCTGCGCATCGAGGACGTGGTGGCGCTGTCGCAGCGACGCGTCCCGGCCGTGCTGTCGCGCGAGCCCGCGTTCCGTGCGCGCATCGCCAAGGGAGCCGACTTCCTCGACCGCCTGCTGCAAGAGGAAGGCGTGATCTACGGCGTGACCACTGGCTATGGCGACTCCTGCACGGTGAACATTCCGCCGGCGCTGGTCGCGGAGTTGCCGCATCACCTGTACACCTACCACGGCTGCGGACTGGGCCGTTTCCTCGACGCGACCGAAACGCGCGCCGTGCTGGCCGCGCGCCTGGCGTCGCTGGTGCGCGGCATGTCCGGTGTCAGCCTGCCGCTGCTGGAAGGGCTGGAAGGCCTGCTGCGCCACGACGTGCTGCCCCTGATCCCCGCCGAGGGTTCGGTGGGTGCCAGCGGCGACCTGACCCCGCTGTCGTACGTGGCCGCCGTCCTGTGCGGCGAACGCGACGTGCTGCATGAGGGCCGTATCCGCCCGGCGGCGGAGGTGTTGGCCGAGATAGGCCAGGCACCGTTGACGCTGCGGCCCAAGGAGGGCCTGGCGATCATGAACGGCACCGCGGTGATGACGGCACTCGCGTGCCTGGCCTTCGATCGCGCCGAGTACGTCTCGCGCCTGGCCACGCGCCTGACCGCGTTCAACGTGCTCGCCAGCAACGGCAATGCGCACCACTTCGACGCGGTGCTGTTCGCCGCCAAACCGCATCCCGGCCAGTCGCGGGTGGCGCAACGCCTGCGCGAAGACCTGCACAGCGATCGTCCGCCGCGCAACGAGCAACGCCTGCAGGACCGGTATTCGCTGCGTTGCGCGCCGCACGTGATCGGTGTGCTGGAAGATGCGCTGCCGTTCCTGCGCCAGTTGATCGAGACCGAGCTCAACAGCGCCAACGACAACCCGCTGATCGATCCCGAACGCGAGCAGATCCTGCATGGCGGCCACTTCTACGGCGGCCACATCGCGTTCGCGATGGATGCGCTGAAGAATACCGTCGCGAACGTTGCCGATCTGCTGGACCGCCAGTTGGCGTTGATCGTCGATGCTCGCTACAACCATGGGCTGCCGGCGAACCTGTCCGGTGCCACCGGGCCGCGCGCGGCGATCAACCATGGGTTGAAGGCGCTGCAGATCAGTGTGTCCGCCTGGACGGCGGAAGCGCTGAAGTTGACGATGCCGGCCTCGGTGTTCTCCCGTTCGACCGAATGCCACAACCAGGACAAGGTCAGCATGGGCACGATCGCCGCGCGCGACTGCCTGCGCGTGCTCGAACTCACCGAGCAGGTCGTCGCCGCCATGCTGATCGCGGCGCGCCAGGCCGTCGGCTTGCGCCAGCGCGTCGGCTTGCAATCGACACTGGGCGAAGGTCCGGCCGCGATGTACGACGACCTCTGCGCACGCATCACGCTGGTCGAGGAGGATCGCGCGCTCGACGGCGAGCTTCGCCAACTGGTGACGGACATCCGCGCCGCGCGATGGAATGTCTATGCCGGCTGAGCTTCGCGATGATCTGCGCATCGAAGTGGCGCTGAGTCCGGCGTTCCATGACTGCGACGCCATGCAGGTGGTGTGGCACGGGCACTATTTCAAATACCTCGAGATCGCCCGGTGCGCGCTGCTGCAGCGGTTCGACTACGACTATCCGCAGATGCAGGCGTCCGGCTACATGTGGCCCATCGTCGATACGCGGGTGAAGTACATCCGCCCACTGCGGTACATGCAGGCGCTGCGCGTATCGGCTCGGGTAACCGAGTGGGAAAACCGGCTGAAGATGGAGTACGAGATCCGCGACGAGGCGAGCGGGGAGGTCCTGACGCGTGCCCATACGCTGCAGGTCGCGGTCGACGCGGCTTCAGGCGAGATGCTGTATCAGTGCCCCCCGGTCCTGTGGGAACGCCTGGGAGTCCCTGCGCCATGAAGTCTTGCCGCTTGCTGGTTTCCTTGCTCCTCCTGGGTTTCGTCGTGTCCCCAGTTCATGCGGGTGCCGCGAATTCGTCTGCGCCCGATCCGTTGGCGCAGGTGCGCACGCAGGTCGCACAGGTGCCGTTGCTGCGGGGCGGGTTCTCGCAGGAGAAAGAGGTGGCCGGTTTCCGCAATCCGCTGCGCTCTTCCGGCCGTTTCGTGCTGGCGCGCGAGAAGGGCGTGATCTGGACGACGGTCGCACCGTTTCCGTCCGAAATCGTCATCACCCGCGATCGCATCGTCAGTCGCCAGCGCGACGGGAGTGCGCGAGTCGAGGTGGATGGTCGCCAGCAACCCGGGCTCCGGACCGTGAACGCGATGATGTTCGCCCTGATGAGCGGCGACATGAAGGCACTGACCACGACCTTCGACGTGAAGAGCGAGCCCGCTGCCGGGAAGGGATGGCGAATGGTGCTGTCGCCGCGTTCGCGCCAGCTCGCCCAGGCGTTCACGTCGGTGCGCCTGGCCGGCGACCGCTACGTGCGCGAAGTGGAACTGCGTGAGGCCAACGGCGACGTCACCCGCATCCGCTTCGACGGCATGAGCGAAACCCCCGCCACGCTGACGCGCGAAGAGGCGGGCCGGTTTGACTGAGTCGCAGGTGTCGCCGGAAGCGGACCGCAGGCTGCGCGGCTGGCGCTGGCTCGCGCTGGCGTGGCTGCTCGCGCTGGTGGCCGTGGCCTGGCACCAGTGGGGCTTCTGGCAGTCGCCACGGATCGACAGCGACATCCTGGCGTTGCTGCCGCAGGACGCAGGAGATCCTGCTGTCGCCGACGCCACGCGCCTGATCGCCGGCAACAGCTCGCGCGACGTCGTGGTGATGCTCGGGGCGGACGACACGGAAGCCGTGTTGCGTGCGCGCCAGGCGTTCGAAGCTTTCGTGCAGGATCGCGCGACGAAGGGAACGGATCTGCTGATGGCGGAGCGTTCCCCCGAAGACTGGTTCAGCCAGGCACGCGACGTCCTCGCGCCGCATCGCGATCGCCTGCTGACGGCGGCACAGCGGCAGCAGCTCGAAGACACGCCGGTGGACACGCTTGCCGAGTCGGCGCTGGCCGCCCTGTACGGTCCCATGGGTGCGCCGCGCCTGACCGAGTGGCGCAGCGATCCGCTCGGCTTGTGGCCGCAGTGGTGGCAGGCCCAGGCCGCTGCGTCGGGGATGACGCTGGATGGGGACGGTTTGCTGCAGGCCGAAGACCGTCATTGGGCGGTGCTGCAGTTCACCTTGCGCGATTCCGCCTTCAAGCTGGATGGCGAACGCAGGCTGCAGGACCTGCTGGATGGGGCGTCTGCGGCGGCGACCGCCGCCGCACCGGGCCTGCATGTACTGAAGGCGGGCGTACCGCTGCATGCGGAATCCGCGGCGGTCCAGGCCAATCGCGAGGTCAACACCATCGGCTGGGGTTCGCTGGCGGCCGTGCTGCTGCTGGTCTGGCTGGCGTTCCGCTCGCTACGCCCGCTGCTGCTGGTCGCGCTGTCGTTGTTGGTGGGCTGCGCGGTCGCGCTGACGGTCACCGTGCTGGTCTTCGGCAAGATCCACCTGCTGACGCTGATCTTCGGTGCGAGCCTGGTGGGCGTGGCGGAGGACTACGGCATCCACTGGTTCGCGTCCCGCCAGGGTGAACCCAAGGCACGGCGATGGTCGTTGCTGCGCCACCTGTTGCCCGGCTTGTGGCTGGCACTGCTGACCAGCGCGATGGCGTACCTCGCATTAGGCCTGGCGCCGTTTCCGGGGTTGCGGCAGATGGCGCTGTTCTCGGTGGTCGGCCTGGCGGCGGCGTTCCTCACCGTGATCTTCGCCTTCCCCTGGCTCGACGGTGGCGAGGTACGCGCGACGGCGTTCTCGCGCTGGCTGGGCGGCACGCTGGCGGGTTGGCCTCGCCTGGCGAGTCGCCGGAGCGGCATCGTGCTCGCGGTCATCATCCTGGTCGTGACGGTGCCCGGGCTTCTGCGCGTCCAGGGCAACGATGACCTTCGCAGCCTGCAGTCGTCTCCCCCCGCGCTGATCGCGCAGCAACGGGACGTCGGGCGCCTGCTGGGCATGCCGAGCCCAGCGCAGTTCTACCTGGTGCAAGGGCGCGATGCCGAGCAGGTCCTGCAGCGTGAAGAGCAACTGGTGGCGCGTCTGAGCGAGGCGGAAGCCAAAGGCCTTGTAGGCGGACACCGCGCACTCAGCGACTGGCTTCCTTCGCAGCAGCGACAGGACGCCGATGCCGCGCTGACCAGGCGCGTCGAGAACGAGGTATTGGCGAAGCTGTCGGCGGCGACGGGCGAAACCCTGGGGCGTGGGGCATTCGCAGCGCGTCCGCTCGACCTCGATACGTTCATCGCATCGCCGGCGGCATTGCCGGTGCGCCATCTCTGGCTGGGGCCGGTGGGGCAGGGCATGGCCTCGGTAGTGATGGTCAACGACCTGTCTCGCCCGGATGCGCTCGCCACCTTCGCCGCACAGGCGGATGGGCTCGACGGTGTGCGCTGGGTCGACCGCACGGCCGACATTTCCCGCCTGCTGCAGCACTACCGACGCATGATGACCGGCCTGCTGCTGGCGGGCGTGGTCGTCGTCTTCGGCGTGCTCGCGCTGCGCTACCGCTGGCAGGCCTGGCGCGTGATCACGCCTACCTTGCTCGCCGGCGTGCTGACCGTGGCGCTGCTGGGCTGGCTCGGCCAGCCGTTGCAGTTGTTCAACGTGCTGGCGCTGATGTTGCTGCTTGGCATGGGCATCGACTACGGCATCTTCCTGGTCGAACACCGCGGTGATGCCAGCGCCTGGCTGGCGGTCTGTGTCGGCGCAGCGAGCACATGGCTGTCCTTCGGCCTGCTGGGCCTGTCGGCGACGCCCGCGTTGCGTGCTTTTGGCTTGACGCTGTTGTTCGGCATCGGCCTGGTCTGGCTGTTGTCGCCGCTGTTCCGGCCCGCGCCGGATCATCTCCCCACGAACGGAAACACTGCTGCATGAAGACGGAACGCACTGACATCCTGATCATCGGCGCCGGCCCGGCCGGCTCGGTCGCCGCCGCGATGCTGCGCCAACAGGGCCGCAAGGTCCTGATCGTCGAGCGCGAGCAGTTCCCGCGCTTCTCTATCGGCGAGAGCCTGCTGCCGCAGAGCATGGAGTACATCGAAGCCGCCGGGCTGCTGCAGGACGTGGTCGAGGCCGGCTTCCAGTACAAGAACGGTGCCGCATTCGTGCGTGGCGAACGCACCACGGAGTTCGATTTCCGCGACAAGTTCTCGCCGGGCTGGGGCACGACCTACCAGGTCCAGCGCGCCGACTTCGATCACGTACTGGCGAAGGGCGCCGAGCGCATGGGCGCGGAAGTGCGCTACCGCCACGAAGTGCTGGCGGCCGAGCCGGGTGAAACGCCGCGCGTCACCGTGCGGTCGCCCGAGGGCGAGGAGTACGCGATCGAGGCGGACTTCATGCTCGACGCCAGCGGTTTCGGTCGCCTGCTGCCGCGCCTGCTGAAGCTCGAATCGCCGTCCAACTTCCCGGTGCGCGGTGCGATCTTCACGCACGTGCGCGACCACATCCCGGTGGATGCGGGTTTCGACCGCAACAAGATCCTGATCACCACGCACCCCGAGCATGTGGATGTCTGGTACTGGACCATTCCGTTCTCCAACGGCTGCTGCTCGCTGGGCGTGGTGGCCGAGCAATCCTTCCTCGATCGCTACACCGGTACCGAACTGGAACGCCTGCAGGCCGTCGTCGGCGAAGACCCGAACCTCACGCGCCTGCTGAAGAACGCCGAGTGGGCGGTGTTGCCTGTGCGGCAGATCACCGGCTATTCCGCGAACGTGCGCTCGCTGTGGGGGCCGGGCTACGCGTTGCTCGGCAACGCCGGCGAGTTCCTCGATCCGGTGTTCTCGTCCGGCGTCACCATCGCGTTCAAGTCAGCGCAGCTCGCGAGCGAATGCCTGCGTCGCCATTACGCAGGCGAGAAGGTGGATTGGGAAGCCGAGTTCGCCGAGCCGTTGCGCGGCGGCGTGCAGACCTTCCGACGGTTCGTGGAGTCGTGGTACGCCGGTGGCTTCCAGAAGATCATCTTCCATCCCGATCCGCAGCCCGACATCCGCCGGATGATCTGTTCGATCCTGGCCGGCTACGCCTGGGACAAGAAGAATCCGTACGTCGCCGAAACGCAGCGCCGGTTGCAGGTGCTGGAGCAGCTGTGCAGCGGCTGATCGCCCTGCTGCTGGCCATCCTGCTGACGGCGTGCGCGTCGCAGGCCAAGCGCGCGCCCGGTATCGCGTTGCCGCCGTTGCGGCTCGCGCCGGCCACGCTTGGGAAGGAGCTCGCGCTGCAGCAGCGCCTGGTGTTCCGGTTCGGATCGCAGCTGCGCGAAATGGATGCATTGCTCGAAGTCGATGCGCGCGACGTGCGGTTGGCGGTGCAGGCGATGGGCCGCACCGGGGTCACCCTGCAGTGGGACGGCGCCCAGCTGTCCGAACAACGTGCGCCCTGGTTGCCGTCGGCGGTGCGTAGCGAGCGGGTACTCGACGATGTCCAGTTCAGCTTGTGGCCGGCGGACGCCGTGCGCGCGGCGCTACCTCCCGATTGGACGCTTTCCGACAATGGCAGTACGCGTGAGCTTCTTCACGGGGGCCGTGCCTGGCTGATCCGTGAACGCGTGAATGCGACCACGCTGCAGGTTCGCAACGTCGCCGATGGCTATGATCTGACGATCGAATCGGTGGCCGGCGGAGACGTGCTTCCTTGAACGGCGACGCCATTTTCCTGAACGACCTCGGCATCGTGTGCGCCCTCGGTGAGGACAAGCCTGCGGTGCGCGAATCCCTGTTCCGCGACGACGCGCCCATGGGCGTGGCATCGGACGACACGCTGATCGCCGGCCATGGCCTTGCACTGGGCAGGGTCGTGGCACCGCTGCCTTCGCTCGACCACCATCCTGTGCAACTGCGCGGCCGCAACAACGCGCTGCTGCGCGCGGCTTACCTGCAGATCCACGACCGCGTGCAGCAGGCCATCGACCGCTACGGCCCCAGCCGCGTGGCCGTCGTGGTGGGCACCAGCACGTCGGGTATTGGCGAAGCCGAGAAGGCGATGGCGCATTGGCGCGCACAGGGCGAATGGCCTGCCAGCTTCCACTACGTGCAACAGGAGATCGGCGCGCCTTCGCGCTTCCTGGCGGCGGAAGCGGGTATTCGCGGACCGGCGTGGACGCTGTCCACCGCGTGTTCCTCCAGTGCCAAGGCGATGGCGTCCGCGGCACGCCTGCTGCGCACCGGCGTGGTCGACGCGGTGATCGCGGGCGGCGCGGATTCACTCTGTGAATTCACCGTGCGCGGCTTCATGGCGCTGGAGTCGGTGTCGGCCGAGCGCTGCAATCCCTTTTCCCAGCATCGCCATGGCATCAACATCGGAGAAGGCGCGGCCCTGTTCCTGATGACGCGCGAGCCCGGACCCGTACGGTTGGCAGGGTGGGGCGAAACATCGGACGCCCACCACATCTCGGCACCTGCACCCGAAGGCCATGGCGCAATCGCGGCCATCGCGCAGGCATTGGAGCGTGCAGGCCTCGACGCGGGACAGATCGACTACGTCAACCTGCATGGCACGGCGACGCCGCAGAACGATGCGATGGAAAGCCGCGCCGTGGCCGCGGCGCTGGGCACGCGCGTCCCGGTCAGTTCCACCAAGCCGTTGACGGGCCACACGCTCGGCGCCGCCGGCGCGATCGAGGCCGGCCTGTGCTGGCTCGCGATGGTGGACAACACCGGCCACCGGCTGCCGCCGCACTGGTGGGATGGCACCGCGGATGCCGCACTGCCGCCGCTTGCCTTCGTCGCGCCCGGCGACCGTGCTGCAGGGCCGTTGAAACATGTACTGAGCCAGTCCTTCGCGTTCGGTGGCAGCAACGCGGTGCTGGTGTTCGGGGGCGAATGAAGATGGACGTGCTGTACGACATCGAGCGCGTGGTGCCGCACCGGGGGACGATGCGGCTGGTCGACCGTCTGGTGGCCTGGGGCGAAGACACCGTGGCGGTCGAACTGCGCGTCCCGGAGGAGGGGCCGTTCAGCCACGCTGAGGGCGTGCCTGCCTGGGTGGGCGTGGAGTACATGGCCCAGGCCATCGCCGCGTGGGCGGGTTGTCATGCGCGCCAGGCGGGCCGGGAGCCTTCGATCGGCTTCCTGCTGGGCACGCGCCGCTACGAGAGCCGGGTGTCCTGGTTCCGGGCCGGGGCATTACTTCGGGTGGAGGCGCGGCGCGAGCTGCTGGGCGACAATGGCTTGGGAATGTTCAGCTGCCGCATCCTGGGGGACGGCGAAGAACTGGCAACCGCCAACGTCTCGGTGTTCGAACCGCCGGACGCGATGGCCTATCTGGAGAGTGCGCAGTAATGAGGGGAGAGACAACGGTCCTGGTCACCGGGGGGAGCCGGGGCATCGGCCGCGCGATCGCGCTGCGGCTGGCGCAGGATGGATTCGACGTGGTCGTGCATTGCCGTAGCCGGGTGGAGGAAGCCGAGGCCGTCGCTGCGCAGGTGCGCGCGCTCGGGCGCGACGCCCGCGTGCTGGCCTTCGATGTCGCCGACCGTGCGGCCGCCGCGCAGGCGCTCGACGCCGACATCGCCGAGCACGGCACGTACTACGGCGTGGTCTGCAACGCGGGCATCGCGCGCGACACCGCCTTCCCCGCGATGAGCGGCGAGGACTGGGATGCCGTGTTGGGCACCAACCTCGATGGCTTCTACAACGTGCTCAATCCGCTGGTGATGCCGCTGGTGCGCCGGCGCAAGCCCGGCCGCATCGTCACGCTGTCATCGGTGTCGGGCCTGGTCGGCAATCGCGGGCAGGTCAATTACAGCGCGGCGAAGGCCGGCATCATCGGCGCGACCAAGGCGCTGGCGCTGGAACTGGCCAGTCGCGAGATCACCGTCAACTGCGTGGCCCCCGGTCTGATCGATACCGAAATGGTCAGCGGCGAGGTGGTCGACGAAGCCCTGAAGATGATCCCGATGAAGCGGGTGGGCAAACCGGAGGAGGTCGCGGCCGTGGTGTCGTTCCTGATGTCGCCGCAGGCGTCCTATGTCACCCGCCAGGTGATCTCGGTCAACGGAGGGTTGGTCGGATGAGTCGCGTAGATCGACGCGTGGTGGTCACCGGCGCAGGCACCATCAGCCCGCTGGGACACGATTGGGAGAGCGTGCACCTGCGCCTGCGCGAGTGCCGCAATGCCGTGCGCCACATGGAAGACTGGGACAAGTACGAAGGCTTGAACACGCGCCTCGCGGCGCCGGCCGAGCCCTTCGACCTGCCTGCGCACTACAACCGCAAGACCACCCGCAGCATGGGGCGGGTGGCGGTGATGGCGGTGCGCGCCACCGAGCTGGCGCTGGAACAGGCCGGGCTGTTGGGGCATCCGGTGCTGAAGAGCGGCAAGGTCGGTGTGTCGTACGGCTCGTCGGCCGGCAGCCACGAAGCCATCGGTGACTTCGGTCGCATGCTCAACGCGCATACCACCGAAGGCATCAACGCCACCACGTACCTGAAGATGATGAGTCACACCGCACCGGTGAACATCGGTGTGTTCTTCGGTCTGACAGGGCGTGTCTATACGACGTCGAGTGCCTGTACCTCGGGCGGCCAGGGTGTCGGCTGCGCATACGAAGCGATCCGCAACGGCAAGCAGGTGGCGATGATCGCCGGCGGGGCCGAGCAGTTGGATGCGACCGCCGCTGCGGTGTTCGACACCTTGTTCGCCACCAGCGTGCGCAACCACGAACCGGAAAGTACGCCACGCCCGTTCGACGCGAACCGCGACGGCCTGGTGCTGGGCGAGGGCGCCTGCACGCTGGTGCTGGAGGAACTGGAACATGCGTTGGCACGCGGCGCGACCATCCTGGGCGAGATCGTCGGCTATGGCACCAACAGCGACGGGCAGCACGTGACCCAGCCCAGTGCGGACACGATGGCGCAGGCGATGCGTCTCGCACTGGAGGACGCCGAGCTGTCGCCGGACGTGATCGGCTACGTCAACGCACACGGCACGGCCACCGACCACGGCGACATCGCCGAAACGACCGCCACGGCGGCGGTGTTCGGCAGCCGCATGCCGATCAGTTCGCTCAAGAGCTATGTAGGCCACACGCTGGGGGCGTGCGGCGCCTACGAGGCGTGGATCACGCTGCAGATGATGCGCGAGGGCTGGTTCGCCCCCACGCTGAATCTGGAAACACGCGATCCGCGTTGCGCCGACCTGGACTACATCACCGGGGAAGGGCGCGAGTTGCAGACCGACTACGTGATGAACAACAACTTCGCGTTCGGCGGCATCAACACATCGATCATCTTCAAGCGCTGGAAAGACTGAGGTTCCACATCCACAGGGGGAGAGATGGACAAGCGTGTTGTTTCGCTGCTGCTTGCGGCCGTGTTTGCGTGCGCCGCAGCACCTGGGTTCGCTGGCAAGCATGATCCGATGGATATCCCCGTCTACGAGCGGGTCGAATCGACGAACGGGATCCCACCCAGCGCCGCGCGGATCAAGGCGGCCATCCTGCATGCGGGCAAGACGCGGGGCTGGACCATGGTGGAGAGCGAGCCGGGCCGCGTCACCCTGCGCTACGCGCCACGGACCCATGAGGTCGTGGTGGCGGTTCGTTACGACAACAACGGCTTCAAGATCGAGTACGTGTCCAGTGTGGAAATGAACTACCGGATGAAAGGCGGCGCGCCCGAGATTCACGGCAACTACAACCGCTGGATCCGCAACCTTTCCCAGGACATCCAGATGTCGCCCGTGTTCCACCGTGCAGAGGCGGCGGCGCCATGAGGTTGCGTCACGCGCTGCTGGGCCTGGGTTTGGCGATCGCGTCCTTGCCGGCGCTGGCCGACGACATCATCCGCACATCGCCGCAAATCGAACTGCGGGCAGGCTACAAAGGCTATCCCGAGTTCGAAGAATGCGCCTGGATGACGGAATACCCTGCGCATCTTGTGGTGTACGCCAGGGGACAGGTCGAGCTGACCGACGCGTCCCTCGATACGGTGCCGGGACGGACCTTGCGCGTGCGCATCATGCACATGCGCACCGCCGACGGTGGCGGCTTCTCGGGCCCCAAGTGGGCGATGATCCGCGCCGAGCTCTACGAAGACGGCAAGCTCATCGGGCAGTACCAGCCCTATCGGCGCACGATGACGATGTTCCGCGATGGCTGCTCGTCGCTCAGCAAGATCAGCGATGCATTGGCCGCGGACACGGCCGCCTGGCTGCGTCGGGGCGATTTCAGGATCGAGTATCCGGACGACCAAGCGGCGATCGAGATCGGCCCGGAAGAGGACGTCCCGCCGATCCAATGACCGACGCCGTGCAGTCGGCGCCTGCACGGTATCCGAACATCGCGGCTGGCAGCCTGTGCGAAGGCTGCGACCCCATCTCTTTCCCCCAAACAGGAGTAACACCATGAAACGATTTCTGATCGCTGGTCTCTTGACGATGGCGGTGCTGGCGCCGCGAGCGGATGCGGCCGACACCCGGGTCGAACTGCCGTTCCAGGAGCTGGTGAACTCGCCGGAAGCCAAAGCCGCCGGTATCGACGGAAGCGTGCGTTTCTACCTTGCCGGCCAGAAGACGCCCACGGTGGTGTCGCGCTTCGGTGAGGACGTGACCAACAAGAAGACCAATGGCGTGGGCAAGTCCGATGCCGAATCCTGCCGCTGGGTCGCCTTGTCGGCGTTGAAGGCCCTGCAGGAAGGTGCAAAGGATCGCGGCGCCAATGCGGTCATCGACATCGTCAGCTACTTCAAGAAGAACGAGTTCCGCAGCGCCACCAATTTCGAATGCCATGCGGGCGGCATCATGAGCGGCGTGGCCTTCAAGGCCACCTACGCGAAGGTCAAGTAATCGTCTTCGCAGTGCCCACGCGGCCGTCCTCGAACGGCCGCGTGCGTTTCATCAGTCGCCGGGCAGACGCACGCGCCGCAAGCGCAGCGCGTTGCCGACCACGGACGCCGAGCTAAGGCTCATCGCCAGCGCCGCGAACATCGGCGAGAGCATCGGCCCGCCCAACAGCCCCAGCACGCCGGCCGCGACCGGCACGCCCAGCGCGTTGTAGGCGAAGGCGAACGCCAGGTTCTGTCGCATGTTGCGCACCGCGGCTTCGGACAGCGCCTTGGCCCGTGCGATACCGCGCAGATCGCCCTTCACCAGCGTCACCTGCGCGCTGGACATGGCCACGTCCGTACCCGTGCCCATCGCGATGCCGACATCGGCCGATGCAAGGGCCGGGGCGTCGTTGATGCCGTCGCCCGCCATCGCGACATGACGGCCTTCCTGCTTCAACCGCGCAACGAGTGCAGCCTTGTCCGCGGGTCGAACGTCGCCATGGACCTCATCGATGCCGAGGCGCGCGGCGACCGCTCGCGCGGTGCGCTCTCCATCGCCGGTCGCCATGACGATGCGGAGCCCGCCTTCGCGCAACGTACGCAAGGCGTCGGGGGTGCTTGCCTTGATGGGGTCGGCTACCGCGATGCTCCCGGCGGGCGCGCCATCGACGGCAAGGAACATCACGCTGCCGCCTTCTTCGCGCACCCGGTCGGCATCGCCCTGTAGCGCCTGGACGGCGACACCTTCTTCGCTCATGAGGACGGTGTTGCCGAAGGCGATGCGATGACCGTCAACGCGCCCGCGGACGCCGATGCCGCTGCTGGATTCGAAATCGTGCGCCGGCGAGAGCGTCAGTCCTCGACGGCGTGCTTCCTGCACCACGGCGTGGGCCAGCGGATGCTCGCTGCCGGCGTCCAGGCTCGCGGCGAGGCGCAGCACGGTGTCTTCGTCGAACGGAGGCATTGCATGCACCGCTGTGAAGGCCGGACGGCCTTCGGTCAGCGTGCCGGTCTTGTCGACGATCAACGTGTCGACCTTGCGCAAGGTTTCGATCGCTTCCGCATCGCGGAACAGCACGCCAGCCTGCGCGGCGCGCCCGCTGGCCACCATCACCGACATCGGTGTGGCCAGGCCCAGCGCACAGGGGCAGGCGATGATCAACACCGAAACCGCATTGAGCACCGCGTGCGTCCACGACGGTTCGGGCCCGAAGAATCCCCAGCCCAGTAGCGTCGCCAGGGCCGCGCCGAGGACGGCAAGCACGAACCAGAACGACACCCGGTCCGCGAGCCGCTGCAGCGGTGCGCGGCTGCGTTGCGCCTGCGCGACCAACTGCACGATCTGCGCCAGCACGCTGTCGCTGCCGAGCTTCTCCGCGCGAATGACCAAGCTGCCGGCACCATTGAGCGTGGCGCCGATCACCCGATCGCCGGGACCGCGTTCCACGGGCATCGGTTCGCCGGTGAGCATCGATTCGTCGATATGGCTACGGCCGTCGATCACTGCGCCATCGACCGGTACTTTCTCGCCAGGCCGGACGCGCAAGCGGTCGCCGACGTGCACATGCGACAACGCGATGTCTTCTTCATCGCCATCGTCGCGCAGGCGACGGGCTGTCTTCGGTGCCAGGTCGAGCAAGGCGCGAATGGCGGCGGACGTCTGCGAGCGTGCCTTCAGTTCCAGCAACTGGCCCAACAGGGTCAGCGAGACGATCACCGCGGCGGCTTCGAAGTACACGCCGACGTGGCCGTGTTCGCGGAACGAGGGCGGGAACAGCTGGGGTGCCAGCACGGCGACCACGCTGTAACCGTAAGCCGCCGCCACGCCGGTGCCGATCAGCGTCCACATGTTGGGACTGCGATGGAGGATCGACTGTGACCAGCGCTGGAAGAAGGGCCAGGCGGCCCAGAGCACGACCGGGGTGCTGAAGGCGAACTCCAGCCACGTGCGCACGATCGGTGGGATCACGGAGAGGTACATGCCTCCCATCGCGAGCAGCAGGGTCGCCGCGCTGAAGGGCAGCGTCCACCAGAAGCGTCGGCGAAAATCGGTCAGCTCGGGGTTCTCTTCGTCGTCCAGCGAGGGCAGCATCGGTTCCAGCGCCATGCCGCACAGCGGACAGGTGCCGGGCGCATCGCGCACGATCTCCGGATGCATCGGGCAGGTGTACTGCGTGCCGGGTGGCGCGATAGCGGATGGCGTTGCCACCGACGGGGCCAGATAACGCGCGGGATCGGCAACGAACTTGGTGCGGCACCCGGCGGAGCAGAAGTGGTACGACGTGTCGCCGTGTTCCGCGTGGTGCGGCGTGGTGGCGGGATCCACCTGCATGCCACAGACCGGATCGGTGGCGATCGTCTCGTCGACCGCCGACGTGTCCTTGTGGCTGCTGCAGCATGCAGCCTTCCCCGGTGTCGCAACGTGTCCCTGAGATCCGTGGTGATGCATGCCGCTCATGCCTCGCCTCCCAGCGCGGAGAGGATCGGGCACTGGTCCAGCGCACCGTGGCCAGGGCAGGCGTCGACCAGCGTCCGCAGGCCGTCGCGCACGCGCGTCAGTTCGGCGAGGCGCCGCTCTACGTCGGCCAGCTTGTCGGCCGCGGCGGCGCGGATGCCGGCCATGTCGCCGCTGTCGTTCCGGCTGAGGGCGAGCAGGTCGCGGATCTCTTCGAGCGTGAAGCCGAGGACCTTCGCGCGGCGGATGAAGGTCAGCCGCAGCACGTCGTCCGCTTCGTAGTGCCGGTAGCCACTGGCGCTGCGTGTCGGCGCGGGCAGCAGGTGCTGCTTTTCGTAGTAGCGCACGGTGTCGATGGGAACGCCGGTGCGGCGGGACAATTGTCCGATGTTCATGCGGGGACTCCTCGAAGTACCTGCAGTCTGCACCCTGGAGTACGCTCCAGAGTCAAGGGGTAGGGCGGCGTCCGTGCCGCCCTTTCCGGATCACGGCGAATGTTCCGCGTAAGGCGTGGTGCTGCCGTCGCGGTGCAGTGCGAGCACGGTGTAGGAAGGCGCATCGACGCCTTCCACTTCCATTCCGGGCGAACCCATCGGCATGCCGGGCAGGACGAGTCCGCGGATGGCCGGCTTCTCGCTCAACAGGCGACGGATGTCCGATGCCGGTATATGACCCTCGATCACGTAACCGCCAATTTCGGCGGTATGGCAGGAGGCATGTGCGGGCAGGATGCCGAGGCGCTCCTTTACCGGGCTCATCGCCTCTTCGACGCGGTCGTCGACGTCGAAGCCTTCCTTGCGCAGGTGCTCGACCCACAGGTGGCAACAGCCACAGTACGCATCGCGATGCACGGTGATCTTCGGCGTCGCGACTTCCATGGCTTTCCGTTCCACGGCAGGCGCGGGCGTCGCTGCAAGGGCGCTGTCCATCGGCGCCGGGACCGCCTGTGTGCAGGCGACGAGCGTGGTCGCGAACAGCAACGTCGCGAGGTGGGGCAGGGGAATGCGATAGGACATGGCGTTCTCCTCAGAACCAGATCCGGACACCCGCAACGACGCGGGTATCGCGTGGCGATTCGCCTTCGGCGCGCCGCAGATCCGCGGTATCGCCGAGGGCGCGCTCGTGCACGACGCCGACATAGGGCGCGAAGCGGCGACTCGCTTCGTAGCGCAGGCGAAGCCCCGCTTCGATGCCGGTCAAACCCCGGGCGATGCCGTAGTCCGGATCGTCCTTGGCGGCGAGGTCCACTTCCACCAGCGGCTGCAGGATCAGGCGGTTGGTGATGCGCAGCGTGTATTCGGCTTCGACATTCGCCGCGATCTGGCCGCCTTCGCCGACATACGCGGTCGCCGACACCTCGAAGCGGTACGGCGCCATGCCCTGCACCCCGAACGCCGCCCAGGTGCGCGCATCGCCGGGCGTGAAGTCGTGTTTGATGCCGGCTACCACGTCCCACCACGGTGAAACGCTACGGCCGTAAAGTACCTCGAGATCGGCGCTCTCGGTGCGGCCGCCCATCCGCTCGCCCTCGCTGCGCAGCCAGAGGGTCGGCAGGGATTCGTGAGAAATACAGCCGAATCCGCTTTAAGTTTTTGATGTTGCGTGCTTTTCTTCTTCATACGCCGCTGAGGCCACGAAGTGGCCTATTAGCACTTCGCGTCGAAACTGAATAGACAGAGTCCGCTACCCTCTCGGCTCGGCGATCTGCGTCCAGTGGGGCTCCAAAACGATCTCGGTGAATTGGAGAGGCGCGACCTTACGTTCCAGGTCGAGCGTGTAGTCTCCGAACCGATTGATGTGGCTGGTCCGATACGGCGACAAGCCGCCCAGAACCTCGGGATTCAACTCCATCCCCTCCTCCTGCAGGCTGGCCAACGTGCGTGTCATCTGGTCTACGTTGTGCAGGATGATCATATTGGCCACGAGCTGGTTGTACTTCACGACCTTTCGCTGCTCATGAAGCACGTTCTCGGCAATGATCCCTTCTCCGCCGAAGAAAACCCATTTGACGAAGCCATTGAACTCTTCGCTTTTGTTGGTGGCCGCCTGGATAGTCCGACGCATGTCCACGTCATCGATGTAGCGCAGCAAGAACAGCGTGCGAATGACCTTCCCAAGCTCCCGGAAGGCGAAGTACAACTTGTTCTTCCGGCTGTAGGTTCCCAGCCGGCGAAGGATCGTCGAAGCGGTGATCTTGCCCAACTTGATCGACACCGTGACCCGCAGCATGTCGTGCAGATGCGTTTCGATCAGGCCCCAGTCGATGCTGTCGCCGAACAGCGCCTGGATGTTCTTGTACGGGCGACCCGCCTCCGCGCGGAAGAAGGTCAGATCCTTGATGTTGCGAATACGTGGCATCAACTGAATGCCCAACAGGTAGGACAAACCAAAGACCGGATAACTCTGGGCCTGGGTATCCCCATGCACGATTTCAGGCTGGATATCAGACGTGTTGGCCAGCAATCCGTCCAGAATGTAGATCGCTTCGTGCACACCGCACGGAATGAAGTGACTGAACAGCGCCACGTACTTGTCAGAGACGTGGTAGTAGCCGATGCCGCCATAACCACCGTAGCGGATGTGGTACTCCGAGAGCAGGTTCTGCTCGTACATGCTCCACTTGGTGCCATCGGCCGACGCACTCTTGCCCGAGCCCCAGTAGCCAGGCAGATCGAACTTGTTGAACGTATTGATCACCTGCACGATCGCCTTGTCCAACGTGTCTTCAGTGACGTACTTGAGGTTAAGCCAGGAAATCTGGCGCCGACTGAAGCCCTTGATTGAGCGCGCAGTCTGGGTCGGGCCCAGGTTGCACCCGTAGCAGAACAGCGTAGTGATCACCCGGCGCATGAGATCGTCCACGCGCGCATTGGTGCCCGCAATCGGCCGGAAATGACGGTGCAGCTTGAGCCATTGAGCCGCATCGATCAGCACGTCTACGATACTCATCGCCGGCAGCCTCTCGGTGATAAGAGCATCGACCGTGGCAATGGCGCTGGAGATCTCAGGCCGTTGCAGCTTCCGGAGCACCAGGCGCCCATCCACCACATCGGCGTGGACGTTCTCCGGAAAACGTGCATCCACCGTGTCGGCCAGTGAGCTCAGCTCTTGCTGCAAATGGCGCACGAACTCGCTGGCCTCGGTGGCCAGACCAGATACCTCACCGTAGGCCTCCAGCTCCTGGGCGAATGTGGCCTCATCCACCAGTTGCTCTCGGTAATCGTCGTAGCGCTCCCCGTGGGGAATGAACAGATCACCGGATTTGAGTTCGTCTTTGATCTGGGCCAGCACAGCTAGCTCAAAGTACTTGCGATGCACCCAGCCCGGCCCCAGCGAGTCCGCTTTGCGGCCGAAGACGTGCCTGCGCCAGTTGACTGACAACCAGCCCAGATCCTTTTCAACATCCAGACCGATCGAGCTGGCCTCAATCATGTCCCGCCGCTGACCGCGGAGCGACAGCAGAGCAGCGATCATGCGTTCCATGCCCGCGTCCTGGCTGGTGGAGCGCAGTTGCATGATCTCCAGGCAGTTGAACAGCAACGGGCGGACAACGCTGTAAGGCTGGATCAGGAATGGCAGGTAGTTGCGGCCTGCGTACGCCATATGTTCATCGCATTCGGCCAGCAGTGTGGAAATGTCCGCCACCAGACTCAGTCCGATGGCATCCACACGCTGTGTGTCCGTTCCGTCGATCTGATAAGCCTGCAGGATCTCCTTGAGCTGCGCGATAAGCGTATCAGCACGCTTGCCGTGCTCTACTTGGTAGGCCAACAGTCTTTGCTGGGCCGTGTTCTCCAGGTTCTGCATCAGCCGGATGTACAGGTCGGCCGCATCGTCCAATGTCTTGGCGTACTGGGACCGAATGAAGATCGTCGCCAAGGCATAGCGCTTGGCCGGCTTGAGTTCGGCCAGTTCGCTGGCATCGAGCGCACGCGCCATGGCGCGGAACTGCTTCAGCTTCGGAACCGGAATATCCACGGCCGGCAACTGCTGGGCCAGATGTTGCAGGCGTTGGATATGTTGCAGATAAAAGCGCACTTCCTTATTGGTGGGCCGTTTGGGCTCGCGCTTTAGCGCATTCCAGCCGGTATATGTGGCATTGGCCGGTGCGGCCAACAGTTCCTTGATCAAGCTCTTGGCTGGCGCGGTCAAGGCCTCATTGATGCTGCGGTAATACTGCTCATGCACCTGCTCGCGGGCCTGAACCGCAATCTTCTCCAGCGTACTGAAGCCCGGCAGCTCAAAGCGATGGTGAACCAGCTCCTCCAGCAGCACGTTGATGATGTCGGCGATGACATGCTTGGTTTGAGCGGCGGCCTGGGCCACCGTTGCCAGCCATTCCCTCCCGCTGACATCCAGCGGACGAACGCGCAGGAACTTTCGCAGGCGCGCCATATGGGCGCGTTTAGCGCCGGAGACGTCGTAGCGATTCAAGTCTCGGATGGATAGCGCCCGGCGCAGCCCGGCTGCCTGGGCAATATGTTGCCGAATCCGTTCTGGGACATCGGCTAGGATCACGAAGTAGCCCAGCCGCTGGAACATCTTCAGGTGAATGAGCACAGCCAACTGAGTGGTTGGCTGGGTCGCCATGCTACGTGCGAGGCGCACTTCGCCGCCGCTGGGCGTGTAAATCTCGTCCAGTTCCTTGGCCGTGGGATCAGGTTTCAGGCGCGGATACGCGGTCTCGTGCAGCGTCGCCATGCAGTGCCCTGGTCAGGGTTGAGGTCAATCCCAGTGACGCCCGTCCTCGGCGCGCACGGAGGCTTCCAGAAAGCAGTGGTGGTTATCGGCAACGCGATGCATCTCATCCAGCAGCATGGCCATCCTCTCGTCCATGTCCGCGGCGTCGACCACCGGCATCGTGAGTCGGTACTCGCTTCCCTCGGCATCAAGCCGATGGGCTTGAAACGGGGATAGGCACATCGCCTCAATGCGTGCCCGAGCGCGGCCAGCGCCCCTGCCTCGGGGCGTAAACGGGCTCACTAGCAGGCGCAGCGTCAGGCTCACGGTCGCGGCCGGCGCTGGCAGCGCCGCCGAGGCGAGCGCGGGGGGCGGCGCGGCCTGGAGGCCGGCTTCAACGCGTTGGCGGGCGAACGGATCGCGGCCCTGGATGTAACGCATGGCCGAGTGCACGTCTCGCCATCCGACGTACTCCATCAGGGCTTTCACGTCCCAGCCGTTGTCATTGGCCCAGCCCGCAAAGCCCCGGCGAAGGGAATGGCTGCTGTAGCCTCCCACGGCCTCCAGACCTGCGGACTGAAACAGGTCGCGCAGCAAGGGGATCAGGCTGTTCGGATGCAACCCTTGGCTGCCGACGTTGCCCCATTGATCGACACGCCGGAACAGCGGGCCTTGAGTTAGCGCGGCTGCCTGCACCCAGGCCTGCGTGGCACTGACCGCGCACAAGCGCGACAGAGCGGGCACCTTGTACGTATTGCCTGCCGACTGTCTGTCGCCCTTGCTGCGCGGCAGGAAGCAGATCATTCCCTGCTCGGGTACCAGTTCCAAGTACTCAATCTGCAGCCGGATCAACTCATCGCCGCGGAATCCTCGCCAAAAGCCCAGTAACACCAGCGCCTTGTCGCGCATGGCACGCAAGGCATACGCGTGGTCGGCGCGCTCCTGGGCCGCCAGCGTGGCTTGGTCCAGCCACCCGACTACTTGGGTCAGCTGGGCCAGCTGCAACGGCGTGGCCTGCTTTTCGATTCGGGGGTGTAGCGTCTGAATGCCCTTGAGGACCTTGCGTACCAGCGGCGTACGCGTGGGATCGACGAACCCGTGCTCGGCGTGCCAATGCGCCAGTGCTGCCAGTCGTTGCTTCAGCGTGTTGATTGCTGCCTTGGGGGCCTGCTCGGCCAGATAGCGGGCCACGCTATCGGGCGTCGCCGGCAGATGGCCACCCCATTCGACCTCGAAGTGGCGCAGCGCCGAGGCATAGCTGCGCTGCGTGTTCTGACGCGTGGCCGCTTCGAGGTAGCGGTCCACATCGCTCACGCCTGGCAGCACTCCGCCGACGCGCAACCGGCCGGTTGTCGCAGCGTAGAGAGGATCGTGCACTCGGCACGTTGTCCGCCATGGCAACTGGCGATCACCCGCTCCAGTTCCCGGGCCATCCTGCGCAGATCCTCCATCCGGGCCTGGATATCAGCCAAATGACTGCGTGCCAGCCGATCTACGTCCATGCAGGACATCTGGTCGTCCCCGGACAACTGCAGCAGGCTGCGGATCTCTTCCAGACTGAAACCCAGATCCCGGCCGCGGGTAATGAAGCGCAAACGCTCGATATCGGCAGGCTCGTAAACGCGATACCCGCTGCCGGTGCGACCAGGTTGGGGTAACAGGCCGATCCGCTCGTAATAGCGGATGGTTTCCAGATGGCACCCACTGGCCTCGGCGGCCTGACTGATCTTCATGTGGCGACTTGACTCTGTAGTAGCTACGGACTTTACCTTGCCCCCTGTCCAGCCGCCAGCCTCCCGCCCGCGCGCCTCTACCCGTGTCCGGAGCTCTCCATGTTGCGCTCACGCCTGATCCGGTATGCCGCGTATCCCGCCCTGATGGGCGCGGTTCTGGCCGGCACGGCCGCAGTATTGGCCGATGGCCTGCCGGCTTGGCCAACCTTGGCGATCCTGGCGACCGCGGGCATTGCCATGGTGGCGCTGCTGGAGTGGCTGCAGCCCTACGAGCCGTCTTGGCGCCATAGCCAAGGCGACCTCAAAGCCGACTTGATGCATGGCGCCGTCAACTTTGGCCTGCTGGCCGGCACCGCCTATGGATTGCATGCCTTTCGCGGCCTGCTGCCCGCCGGCAGCCTATGGCCGACCCAGTGGCCCCTGATCGGGCAGATGCTGCTGGCGGGGCTGGTGATCGACTTGGGCCTGTATGCCATGCACCGCTTCAGTCATCGGGTGCGATGGGCATGGAAACTGCACGCTATCCACCACAGCGCTGAGCGCTTGTATTGGCTCAATGGAGAACGTCGTCACCCGTTGAGTGCACTGCTGATGGCCGGCCCGGGCTTGGGGTTGACTGTCGCCTTGGGTGCGCCGCCGCTGGTGATCAGTGCGTGGCTGACACTGATGAGTGTTCAACTGGCTTTCCAACACGCCAACTTGGACTACCGCGTTGGCCCGCTACGTCGCTGGCTAGGCGTGGCCGAAGTACATCGGTGGCATCACAAGCGTGACTATGAAGATGCCCAGGTCAACTTCGGCGAGTTCTTCATGATCTGGGATCGTCTGTGCGGCACCTTCCTTGATCGCCCTGAAACGCTGCGCGCCGGCGAGGTCGGGTTGCGCGAGGAAACGATGCCTGCCAGCTATTGGGCGCAGATGTGCTGGCCGTTTAACGAGGCTCCAGATCAACGGGATACGGCCTTTGCGCAATATCTTTGGCAAGGCGATCAAGCGCTACAACAAGGCGATCTCACGACGGCCTACAAACGGTACGAATTGGCCCACGTGCTCTCGCAGCACCGCACGCGCTTGCACGTGCGTAGTCATTGGGCGTTCGCAAGATGGGCGTGGCAAGCCCACGACATGCGCGAAATGGCTGGACAACTGCTGCGCCTGATGGCCGCTGCGACCCTGACATGGGTGTGGATGCCTAAAGGCAATACCGGTGGCGCTCGGGTAAACGCCTTGCGCACGATGCCGATTCCTTCAGAACTGCGTAATTACATGGAGAACACCCGATGAGTGACTGTGGCTGCCATCACGAGGCCAAGAACGCCCAGGAGCGACGTGTACTGTGGATTGCCTTGGTCCTCAACGCGGCCATGGCCGTCATTGGTGGCATCGCCGGCTGGATTGCCCATTCCACAGGTCTGCTGGCTGACGCGCTGGATATGCTGTCTGATGCCACCGCGTACGCCATTGGATTGGTGGCCATCGGACGCACGGCCCGCTTCAAGGCCAATGCCGCTTGGCTCAGTGGCAGCATTCTGCTGGTGCTGGGTATTGGCGTGCTGGTGGAGGTCGGACGACGGGTACTACAGGGCGCCGAACCACTCAGCGGATGGATGATCGGCACCGCGCTGCTATCGCTTGTAGTCAACGTCATCGTGTTGCGCATGCTCTCGCCGCTGAAGTCCGGGGAGGTCCATCTGCGAGCAACGTGGCTGTTTACCCGAGCCGACGTGGTGGCCAACATCGGCGTCATTCTTGCGGGCGTACTGGTGTGGTGGCTGGCCAATCCCTATCCCGACTATGTGATTGGCACCCTTATCGGTTTGTACGTGATCAAGGAAGCCATCGAGATCCTGCGTGACGCACGTCGGGCCAGCACGCAAGTGGGCAAGCCGACCGCGTGAAGATGCGTGTGCGAGCTCTGCCCGCGTTCCGCTGGCTGCTGGCGCTGAGCCTGGCACTGGGTGCCATATGGCACCCGGTGCTTACGGCGGTGGGCGAAATGCACGAGGCAGCCCATACGTGGTCCGGCGCTCACGCAGTGCTGATGACGTCCCACGCGGCCGCTGATGAGAGCGCCTTGGGCAAATCGCTCCATCAGTTACATCAACTCGCGCATTGCTGCGCGCACGCAGTCGCCGCTCCGGCGATGACTTGGGCGCCACCTCCTGCTCCGCAGCAGCAGGCCGTAGAGCCACACGCGGTGGAGACGGTGCCCACAGGGCCATTGGTCGATCCGTTCCGACCGCCTATTGCGGGCCAAGCGCTGGCGTAGGCCAGTCCTTAACCCTTGGTCTGAACTTCTGGAGTGTTGCTATGCAAGTGCGACGTGCGGCGCTGGCCGCTTGGTTGCTGCTGGGTGCAGGGATACCTGCCTGGGCGGTCGACCCCATGACATTGGACGACGCATTCGACCGCGTTGCCCAAGCCCATCCAGACCTGCGCCTGGTGCAGGCACGTACCGCGGTACTGGCGGCCGAGCACGAGGGCGCCAATCAGCGCCCGCCTTGGACATTGGGTGCCGAGGTGGAGAATGCCCTGGGTACCGGAGATGCGAGAGGCTTGGACAGCGCCGAGTTCACCGTGAGTCTGAGCTCGGTGCTGGAGCGAGGCGGGAAACTGGATGCGCGCAGGGCCCTGGCGCAGAGCCGCATCGATGCGCTGGCTGTTCAGCGGGAAGCTCGTCGGCTGGATCTGTTGGCTGAAACGGCGCGGCGCTATCTGGCATTGGTTGCAGCGGACAAGGCCGCCAAGATTGCCCAAGTCGATATCCAACAGCGCCAGCGTACCGTGGCCGCTGCTCGTCAACGTGTGCAGGCCGGCGCCTCACCCGAGTCGGTGCTGTTGACTGCACAGGCTGCCTTGGCAAGAGCCGAGCTGGCCCAAGCAAGGGCCTCCCAGCAAGCCAGCGCTGCACGCCAGCATCTGGCCGCCCTCTGGGGGGAGCGTGAACCCGTGTCGGCGCCGGTCGCTGGCAACCCGCTCGCACTACCGGCGATCGGTTCTCTGGAAACCCTTTCCTCAGAACTGCAGCGTTCTCCCGAGCTGGCCCAGTTTGTCGACGAGCGGCGCATTGCCGAAGCACGTTTGAATCTGGCTCGCACAGCAGGCACGTCGGATCTGGCTTGGCAAGTCGGCGTGCGTCGGATGCAGGACACAAGCGACACCGCGCTCGTGGGGGGCATCTCGCTGCCTTTGGGTGCTCGAAGCCGGGCGCAACCAGAGATTCGTGCCGCTGAGGCGGAGTTGGAAGTGCTTTCGATCGAACGTGAGGCGCAGGGAATGGCGTTGTATTCCACCCTGGTCGAAGCCCACGGCCGTTACACCGTCGCCCGTGACGAAGTGGCCCGTCTTCAAGACGATGTGCTGCCCAAGCTGACCAAGGCTGAGCAAGCGGCCGAGCGTGCATATCGCGCTGGGGCCATCAGCTATCTGGAATGGGCGCAGCTGCAGTCCGAAAGGACCGCAGCTCTGCAGCAACAACTGGACGTCGCGCTCGATGCGCAACGTGCCCTCATCGAAATCCAACGGCTCACCGGCCAGGCCATGGTTGCCTCTGCCGCTGCCGCCACCTCCGGAGAGTTGACCCCATGAGCCGTTTCCCCTGGATCGCGCTGGCCCTGACATTGGCCCTGACGGCTTGTAGTGGCCCGGCACCCAATGCCCGTGGCGAGGCCGAAGAAGGCCATGAGGCCGAAGAACAAGGCGAGCACGAAGAACTGCCCCAACAGACCACGATCGAGGCCCAAACGGCACAGTCCGCCGGCATCCGCGCCGCCCGCGTGGGTCCTGGCCAGATCGCCGATGAGCAGGAAGTCCAAGGGCTGCTTACGCCGGTCGAAGGTCGCATCGCCCTGGTGACTGCACGTTTCCCCGGTCCTGTGCGTGCCGTTCGCGTAGGCGTGGGCGACCAGGTCAAGGCAGGACAGGTGCTCGCGACGGTGGAGAGCAACTTGAGCCTGACGACCTATTCCGTTACCGCCCCCATAAGCGGCGTGGTGATGGCGCGGACCGCCTCGGTCGGCACGTCTGCCGCCGAAGGCGCGCCCTTGTTCGAGATCGCAGATCTGTCCACCTTGTGGGTAGATCTGCATATCTTCGGACGGGACGCCGGGCACATCGAAGCTGGTGTGCCGGTGACCGTGAGCCGATTGAGTGATAGCGTTTCCGAGCAGACGACCTTGGAACGCGTGCTGCCCGGCACCGCCACGGCCAGCCAAAGCACGATCGCACGCGCGAGCTTGCGCAATGCCGATGGACGCTGGCGGCCAGGTTCCGCCGTTAAAGCACGCATTACCGTTGATCGCGCAGAAGCGGATCTGGTAGTCCCCGTGACCGCGCTGCAGACCGCCGAAGATCGGGACGTGGTGTACGTGCAACAGGGCGAGGTCTATCACACGCGCCCGGTGAAGCTAGGCCGACGCGACGCCGAACGGGTGGAAGTCTTAGAAGGCCTGAAGGCCGGTGAGCAGGTGGTGGTGGCCCAGAGCTTCCTGGTCAAGGCCGACATCGAGAAGTCCACCGTCGAAGAAGAAGAGTGAGGCCCGCCATGCTCGAACGCCTCATCCATTTTTCCATTCGCCATCGCTGGCTGATGCTGGTACTGACCGCAGCGCTTATTGCGCTCGGCGTGTGGAGCTATCGTCAGCTGTCCATTGACGCCACGCCCGACATCACCAACGTCCAGGTCCAGATCAACACCCAGGCGCCAGGTTACTCGCCGCTGGAAGCCGAGCAACGGGTGACATTCCCCATTGAAACGGCGATGGCCGGCTTGCCCCAGTTGGACTACAGCCGCTCGTTGTCTCGCTATGGGTTATCGCAGGTGACGGTCGTCTTCAAGGATGGGACGGACCTGTACTTCGCGCGCCAGCAGGTCGCCGAGCGCCTGCAGCAAATCACGTCTCAGCTTCCTGAGGGGCTAGATCCTGAGATGGGGCCGATCTCTACCGGTCTAGGTGAGATCTTCATGTACACGGTGGAAGCCGAGCCCGATGCCCGCAAGCCCGATGGCTCCCCGTACACGGCCACGGACCTGCGGACGCTGCAGGATTGGGTGATCCGCCCGCAACTGCGCACCACGCCTGGGGTGACCGAGGTCAACACCATCGGTGGCTTTGAACGGCAGATCCACATCACTCCCGATCCAGCGCAACTGGTAGCCCTGGGATTCACGCTCCAAGACGTTGTTGGCGCGGTGATGCGCAACAACCAGAACGTGGGAGCCGGCTACATCGAGCGCAACGGGCAGCAGTTCCTGGTGCGCGTACCGGGCCAGCTACGGGATGTGGACGCGGTCGGCAGCATCGTGCTGGATCGTCGTGATGGCGTCCCGATCCGCGTGCGCGATGTCGCCACCGTTGGCGAAGGCAAGGAGCTGCGCACCGGCGCGGCCACGCAGAACGGGCATGAGGTGGTCGTCGGTACGGCCTTTATGCTGTTTGGCGCCAACAGTCGCGACGTTTCTCGGGCCGCTGTGGCCAAGCTGGAGGCTGCCAACGCCAGTCTGCCCGAAGGTGTGCACGCCAAGGCGGTGTATGACCGCACGGCGTTGGTAGATCGCACCATAGGGACCGTTGCCAAGAACCTGATCGAAGGCGCGCTTCTGGTGGTGGTGGTGTTGTTCCTGTTACTGGGCAATGTCCGGGCGTCGTTGATCACCGCAGCTGTGATCCCGCTGGCCATGCTGTTCACCATCATCGGCATGGTGCGAGGCAACGTATCGGGCAATCTGATGAGCCTGGGCGCGTTGGACTTCGGGCTTATCGTGGATGGTGCGGTCATCATCATCGAGAACTGCCTGCGTCGTTTCGGCGAGGCGCAGAATGCGCTGGGCAGGCAACTCAACGATCAAGAGCGATATGACCTGACGGCTTCGGCAACGGCGGAAGTCATTCGACCGAGCCTGTTCGGCCTGGGCATTATCGCGGCCGTCTATCTGCCGATCTTTGCCCTCTCCGGCGTCGAGGGGAAGATGTTCCACCCCATGGCCATTACCGTCGTCCTGGCGCTGACCGGCGCGATGATGCTGTCGCTGACGTTCGTGCCAGCGGCCATTGCAACCTTCCTGCGTGGACGCGTGGCCGAGCACGATAACCGACTGATGCGCTGGTCACGAGCTCGCTACACGCCGCTGCTGGATTGGGCGCTACGCCGTCGATTGGCCGTACTGGGCGGCGCCACGGTACTGGTGGTCGCGTGCGGCATCCTGGCCACGCGGCTGGGATCGGAGTTCGTGCCCAGCCTGGATGAGGGCGACATCACGCTGCAGCCGATGCGGATTCCAGGCACGAGTCTGGAGCAATCGGTGGCGATGCAGGAAACATTGGAGAAGCGATTGGCGCAGTTTCCCGAGGTGGCCAACATTTTCTCCAAGATCGGTACCGCCGAGGTAGCCACCGATCCGATGCCCCCCTCGATGGCCGACACGTTCCTCATGCTCAAGCCGCGGGATCAGTGGCCAGATCCCCGCAAGCCCAAGGCAGAGTTGATCGAAGAACTGGAGCAAGCCGCCAAGAAAATCCCCGGTAGCAACTATGAGTTCACCCAGCCCATCCAGATGCGCACGAACGAACTGATCTCCGGCGTCCGCTCGGACGTGGCGATCAAGGTCTATGGCGATGATCTGGATCAGCTCGCACGACTTGCTGGCCGCATCGAGCGGGCAATGCGTGAAGTGCCTGGTGCTGAGGACGTGAAGTCTGAGCAAGTGAGCGGACTGCCGTTGCTCACGGTAACCCCAGACCCGGTAGCGCTGGCACGGTATGGATTGAATCCAGGAGATGTGCAGGAGACGGTGGCCACCGCTATCGGTGGTCAGGTAGCGGGCCAGTTCATTGAAGGCGATCGTCGCTTCGCTCTCGTGGTCCGGCTACCCGAAACATTGCGCTCAGATCCGGCGGTGCTGGCAGACCTGCCGATTCCGTTGCCCGAGGACAATAGTCCCGATGAGTCCAGCCGTGAGGCGACATGGCGTGGCGGTAGCCCTCGGACCGTGCCGTTACGTGAGGTCGCTACCATCCAAGTCGAGCGTGGACCGAACCAGGTGAACCGCGAGAACGGCAAGCGACGCGTGGTCATCACGGCCAATGTGCGCGAACGCGATCTGGGAAGTTTCGTGGGAGATTTGCGCACCAAAATCGGCGAGGAAGTGAAGATGCCGGAAGGCTACTGGGTGGCCTATGGAGGCACGTTCGAGCAATTGATCTCCGCCAGCCAGCGCCTTTCCGTAGTCGTTCCGGTCACCTTGGCTCTCATATTTGCTCTGCTGTTCATGGCCTTTGGGTCGGCAAAGGACGCTGCGATCGTGTTCAGCGGGGTACCGCTGGCGCTGACCGGCGGCGTCATCGCGCTGGCGCTGCGCGGAATTCCGTTGTCCATCTCCGCCGGCGTGGGCTTCATCGCCCTATCGGGCGTGGCGGTGTTGAACGGCTTGGTCATGATTGCCTTCATCCGACGCCTGCGCGAACAAGGCGATCCGCTGGATGAGGCCGTGCGCGATGGTGCGCTCGGCAGGCTGCGTCCGGTGCTGATGACCGCGCTGGTGGCTTCTTTGGGCTTCTTGCCGATGGCTCTCAATGTCGGTGCGGGTTCGGAAGTCCAGCGGCCCCTGGCGACCGTGGTGATCGGTGGCATCTTGTCCTCGACCGCCTTGACCCTGTTTGTATTGCCCGTGCTGTACCGGTGGTTACACCGAGAGCGCGACCGGCCCGTTCTCCCGACCACGGCGCTCGCATGAGGCAGCATCATGCCCAAGCCTGACCTGGAAATTGTGCGTGCGGCGATGTTCGCCGATCCCGGGGTGAAGGCGGTCGACGATCTGCGGTGGATGCCTGCCGCATCCGGGCTGGGCATTCAGGCCACGGTGACAGTGGCCTCATCGGCGGTGGACCTGGCCACAGTGCAGGCCGTCGTGGGCCAGATTCTCGCCACTCAGTTCGGCGTAACAGAACTACACCTGACATTCAACGATCCCGGGCCGGCACCGGCGCAACCGACCCGTGGGCCTATCGAAAAGAGGTAAAGCGGAGGGCGGCATTGCCGCCCTCCGAACCCTCAACCAATCCAACCGAAGGCAAACACCGTTCCCAAGGTCGTGCTGAGCGCTGCTACGCCCCACAACCCAAACGCTGATCCGTCGCAATCGCGTGCAGGTGGCGGCCAGCCTGGGGTCGGCTGGGCACGGAGGAGCGCGTGCTCGCCATAGCAGTGCGCCAGAGAGCGCCAGCAGGCCAAAGGCCAGGCCGAACACCAACGCCTTGTGCAGCCCACCGGGCGCGCCGGCAGCGTGGGAGCAGCACCCGACTAGTCTCGGGACTCATAGACTTGGTGCCCTGGCCAGGCGCAGGCGCCTGCCAGGACAAAGGCCACGCTTTGCCGGGCCCGCGTGAACGCCACGTAGTACTTCGCCGGTGAGGTGATACGGGAGGCGTCAGCGGTGCGCAGGAACTGGGCCAGGGGGCCATTGGGATAGATCAGCACGCGGGAGTATGTCCGTCCCTTGGCTTGTCCAAAGTTGACCGCAGGATAGCCATCGCAGGCTTCCCGCCGGTCGTAACGCAGGACGGTGGGCGCGAACTGCAGTACATATTTTTGCACCAGAGTGGGTGCCACCACATAAATGCCCTCATGCCCGGTCAGCTCGCTATTTCCTGACTCGGTGCGCGGCATCTGCGGATACAGCGCATCGGCCAGATCACACAGCGACTGCGCACAGCGGTGGCTGATCACCCGATGCTGGATCTGACACAAGTTCCGCGCCTGCCAGGCTTGGAAAAGCCCCATCATGGCCACACCACGGTATTGCTGGTGACGCGGAGAATGGTTGGTGGCGTAGGTCGCCTGGCGGGTATCACCCACCAGCGTGATCTCGATGCCGCTGGAGAGCAGGCGCTCGACCAGGTCCAGGTCGTAGCCGGCCAAGTCCTGGACCTCATCGATGTAGAGCTCGTCGTACATGGCCGCCAAACGCTCGATGACACGGCCTTGGGTAAGCTCATCGCAGCGCACGGCAAAGTCAGCGGCGCGATCGGAATATATTCGATCGCCGGCCAGATAGTGACGAGCCACCTGACTACGGGGAGCACGATTGTTGGTCCTGCCCTCAACGAAGAGGATGGACTCCACGCGGGGCTGGGCACACAGCGCCGCCTGATAGGGCCGAATGCACTCGCGCAGCAGAAAGCTGTACCAACTGTAGAGCGACACGTGCGCCGGCACGGCGCCAGCCTGCCGTTCAAACGCGCGCCTGATCTCTTCCAGGTTCTCAAGCGTGTAGGTCAGGATGGCGATCCGGCGTTGCGGGCGCGCCAGGGACTGGCGCACCAACATCGTCGTCTTGCCCGAACCGGCCGCCGAGAGCAGTACCTGATTAGGCGATGGCACGCTGGACATAGTCCGGAAACACGATCGAGTGGGGACTATTGAAGATGGCCAACGCTGTATCGGTCTTGTTGCCCTTCATGAACTTCAACAGCGCCGCCTCATCGGCGAACGTTTTATCCAACACCAGATTCAATTGCGCCAGCGTATTTGCCTTGATCAATTGTTGCTCCAGCGAGGGTGCGTCCTCATCGGAGTCATAGTAGATGTAGTTCAGGAAATCAGCGTAGCGTTCCTGCAGCAGGGCTACGTCGCCGTCGTTGTCGGTAACGACAGCGGTTGGGATATCCAGGCGTTGGGCGATCTGCAGAAATCGCTTGAAGGCCAGGGAGTTGACCGAGATCACGTCCACGCCACGGGCCAACGGCGACACGCCGTGGTGATCCTTGAAGGCTCGCTGGACGATCAACTCGTCCGAGGGGCCCTCGACAAGGATCGCCTGCTTGGCCAGGATCAACCGCAGGGTGTCATGACCCGGCAGCTTCATGAAGTAGTCGTGCGTATCGGTCGGCAGTTGGTCCAGTTTTATGTGTCCGCGTGCACTGAAGAGGATCACGTTGTCCACGCCGAGCTTGTTCAACACGAAGCTGCTATGCGTTGCAATGATGACTTGCTGGGCGGTGGACAGAGCTGCGATCTTGTCGATCAGTTGGGTCATACTGGAGAAGGACAGATGATTCTCGGGCTCTTCTACCAGCAGCACGTGCGCAGCACCGGCCGCGCGCATGGCCAGTTTCATTTTGACCGCACTCTGTTCGCCTTTGCCGGCGTGGGTGAAAGGAAGATCGTCCAGGTAGGGAGACAGACTGGCCTCCCACGTCGACCGCGCCGAGGTGTCCACACCCACGGTCAGCGTCTTATTGCTGACATCGCCCGCATTTTCGGCCAGGAACGTGTTGATGGCCGCCACGTCCGTTTCCTGGGAAAAGCTCTGCCGCATGCGGCGATAACTCAGCGACAAGGCCACGCGCTGAGCCGGAGAAAGCACCTGGTCGATGATGCTGCCGATGTAGCGATCCGTGCCTGAAAAGGTCTTGGCACTGGTGGTATCGATTATCGTGGAGTCGAATGGGATGCTGCGGGCGGTGACGCCATTGTTGGCGAAGGAATACCAGCGGATGGTGTAGTACTCCACCGGCAAGCTGCCCCCCTGGTGCTCGCGCAAATAGGCATCGAACTCGGGGCGATAGTCTTCGTTGAGTTCGATCAGCAGCCGAATGCCGGCCATGTCAGCGCCGAGGGAGTTGTTGGTACCCCGCAATGAAGCCAGGGTGGCATCCCGTCCGAGGTAAGCCTCGATCACGATCCGCGGAGGCGAACCAGGCTGTCCATCCCGCAGACGTGCCAGATACTCGTCGACAGCCGGTTGGTGGAACAGGTAGGGGGTGATTTCGTAGGCGATGCCTCGTCCGTGCAATTGGCCGGTCACGACAGCATGAATAGCTTCCAATAGCGTGGACTTGCCGACCTCGTTGTTGCCCACGATCAGGTTCATGTGGGGGTTGAGCGGCAAATCCAGGTGGCCAAACGCCTTGAAGTTCTCGATGACGACTCGTTCGATCGGCATGGTTCATCCCTGTACGACTGCAGCGCGAGCACGGCGCCCGGAGCCATCCGGACACGCCGGCATGGCGTTCATACTAAACCGGGCCAGTGGGGCGGATTTCGTACGGGTGAGACACCCCGGAGGCGGCTGGCGGCCGATCACGCGGGATAATTCAACATTATCCCGCCTGAGCAAAGCCGCCGCCGAACGGCCGCCTGCACTCTTTATTAGTATGTAATTACATGGTATGTAATACATTACGAAATAATTGGAGAACAGCATCATGGCGCGCGCAGGACTCTACAAAGGGGATGTCCAGAAAGCGCGTGACGCGCTGCTGGCCCAAGGCAAGAAGCCTTCCGTGGACGCGGTTCGGGTGGCTCTGGGCAACACGGGCTCCAAGACCACGATCCATCGCTACTTGCGTGAACTGGAAGAGGAGGAGGGCGGCGGTCCGTCACGTGCGGTGGCCGTGAGTGAGGCCTTGCAAGACTTGGTCGCGCGCCTGGCTGCGCGACTTCAAGAGGAGGCAGAAGCGATCCTCACCAGGGAGCGAGAACGCCATGGGGCCGAACTCCAGCGTCAGCAACAAGCGCTTTCCACCGCCCAACAGGAAGCCGCTGCCCTGGGCAGTCAGCTGCAGCGCACTGAGACCAGCTTGACGCAAGAGCAAGCCGCTCACGCCCTACTTCAGCAGAATCTGCGCGACAAGGTCGCGGAAATCGCCCAGTTGAATGAGCGCATCGCCGGCATGACGGTGCGGCTGGCTGATTACGAGGCGCATACGCGTTCTCTGGAGGACAAGCATGCCCACGCCCGGGAAGCGCTCGAGCACTACCGCGCTTCAACCAAAGAGCAGCGCGAGCAAGAGCTTCGCCGTCACGAGCATCAGATCCAAGAGCTGCAAGTAGCCTTACGTCAGGCCAATGAAGCCTTGGGCGCGAAGAATCAGGAGCTGTTGGTGCTTAACCGCGACAATGGCCAATGGCTGGAGCGCCATGGGCGGATTGAGCGTGAGCTTGTCCAGTTGAGGCAGGTCCACGAAGGCCAACACAGCGAGATCGTGGCGTTGCGCCAGACCGCAACGGACCACATGGCACTGCAGGAGCGCTGGAAGACTGACGTCAAGGCCTTGGATGCCCTGCGCAGCGAGCTAGCTCAAGTCCAAGACACCCTTGCGCAGGAGCGTGAGCGCCGCCAGAGCGCTGAAGCCGATGCGTTGCGTGCCAACGCGCGTCTTGAAGCGCTGGAGCCCCTGCTGAATCAACTGACGCCGGCACAAAATACGGTGAAGAGAACCCGGCGCAGCAGTACGCAGGGTGGGGGAGCGGACTAACGAGGCTACTCGTTTGCCTGCTAGCGGCCGGGATAGCGCTCCCCAGTCCAGTACGCCCATTCCATAGGTACGACCCAGTCTACGAACAGCTTGGCTACTGAGGACTCCGGTGCCAGATGGTAGGGCTTGAACATGCCTTGCTGGGGCGAACTGGTCATCAGGTAGCGCAAGCGCTTCTTGACCTCTTGAAAGATGGCCTCGCGCACATGGGCGCTGTCGTGCACGCCAAGACGCATTGCCACCGACGCGCCTTGGCGTACCGCCGCCCAGCAACAATAGCGCCACTGCGCGATCGGCAGACCCCGCGGTCCGGATTGAAACACGAACCCCACATCACGTGCCCAGCCTGGGTCGAAGTGATGTTTGAGCAATTGCTGCTCTAGAAACTGCTCGGTCTCCCAGAGTGCAAGTTCATCCCACAGCTCTAGTTTTGCGTCCGCCAGTTCTACATCGTGTGCCATATCACCGAGTTGGTCTTCCAGCACCGGGAGCAGGTGCCTGCGCTCGTGGGTAGACCAGGCGAAAGCCCATTGCAGATCTTCGATGGGCGTGACCTCGGCATCGGGTCGGATCTGCCATCGATCCGCTGGCCAGGGAACTTGGATCAGGGCCAAGTCTCGCAAGGCGTCCAGCACCAGCAAGGTGGAGCGGCGTGTGGGCGCCACCGGTATGCGTCGTAGCTGCGCGGCCAGCAGCGCGGCAAGGAAAAGGGTGCCACGAAGCCCCAACGCCTCGATGCTGGCGACCCCAGATGGCGTCATTGACGAGGTTCCGGGCATGCGGGTTCCGGGGGTGAGGGAGCGGCGTGGCTCCTGGCGATGGCAGCGCTACCGGGGTCGCCGGTTGCCTCAAAGCTAAGAATATCTTAGTATGCAAGGCAGGGTACATCCGCCATCCTTATGGGGTCTCCATGGGGTGCGCGCGTGACTTTGTCAGTCGACTCAACACCGACCTTCGCTCGACGCCTCAAACAAGCCCGCCTGCACACGGGCTTGTCGCAGAAGGAGTTGGGCATCCGGGCCGGTCTGGATCCTCACGTGGCCAGCCCCCGAATCAACCAGTACGAGCGTGGCAAGCACGAGCCGAAGCTGGAGACCGCTGAGCGGTTGGCTCAAGCGTTGGGGATCCCCGCCGCGTTGCTGTACACCGATGATGATCTGCTGGCGAAGTTGCTCCTACGCTGGGGCTCGCTCAGCAAGCAGCAGAAGCGCGAGCTGGTGAAGCTGATCGAGAGCACATCCGAGAAGTAGGCCGTACGGTCGCTCGCTTTATGGGCAGCACTTCGCTTCAACCCGGCCCTTTGGAGCGCCCCCGGATGGAACACCAGTGGGCGCGGCTAGCGCGACTAACGGGGCGCGGCATCTCAGGCCTGCCTGAGATTTTGTTCACGACCGATACACGCGCGCCTTGTCTAAAGTGATTTACCATGTCACCCGTGTCAGCCTCCTCACTTCTACTGCGACTGATCCTGATCGCCATGCTCGTGCTTAACGGGGCGTGGTCGGCGTTTGCGTCGGTCAGTATGAATCCGGTGATGGAAGAGCAGGCCAGCGAAGTCGCTGCCGCGGTGCAAGTCGACGAAGACTGCGTCGCCCATCACAGTGCTGAGCATCATCCCGATGCCACATCGATTGAAAAGGCTGGCACTGGGCACGGCGATCATGCCGGCCCCGACTGTTGCAAGTCGTCTGCGTGCCGGTGCGCCTGCGTGCACGCGTGCGCGAGCGCATTGCCTGCGCGCCTGCATGTTTCGGTACAACTGGCCTTGGGCCTGGATGTCATGCCGCTGCCCTTGGGGCATCCGGCGCCTGCCTTGCCTCATCTGATCCGACCACCGATCGGCTAAGCGTCCCTAGGCGCCGCAATGGCGCCGTTGGTGTGGCTTGCATGCCTGTATAGGCCAGCCACCCGCTCTGTACCACCGCCTGCCGGTGGCAACACGACGCTTGGAGCATTTACATGTCGCATGATGATTTTCGTGGTCCACATGGTGGACCGCTGCTGCCTTCGCGGCGGCGATTTGTCCAAGGCTTGGCCTTGGGAGGCGCAGTCGCAGGATTGGGGTTCTGGCCCAAAGCCAGTTGGGCGCTCAAGGGCCCCGGACAAGCCAACGTATTGTCGGGCACCGAGTTTGACCTGACCATCGGCGAGACGCCGATGAACTTCACCGGCAAGACCCGCACCGCGATCACGGTCAACGGGTCCGTTCCGGCGCCGTTGCTGCGGTGGCGGGAAGGCACCACGGTCAACCTGCGTGTCTCCAATGCATTGCCGGCCAACTCCCTCCATGGCACGGATACTTCCATCCATTGGCACGGCATCATTCTGCCGGCCAACATGGACGGCGTGCCGGGCCTGAGCTTTGACGGCATCGGACGTGGTGAGACCTACCACTATAGGTTCACCCTGCATCAGGGCGGAACCTACTGGTACCACAGCCACTCAGGTTTCCAGGAACAAGCTGGGCTTTATGGACCGATCGTGATCGATCCACTGGAGCCAGAGCCTTTCAGCTTCGATCGCGACTACGTCGTGATGCTGAGCGATTGGACAGACCTGGACCCGACGGCCCTGTTCGATCGTTTGAAGAAGATGCCGGGCCATGACAACTACTACAAGCGCACGGTCGGCGATTTCGCGCGCGATGTGAAGCGCAATGGTCTGTCGGCCACGTTGGAAGATCGCAAGATGTGGGGCGTGATGCGAATGACGCCCACGGATCTGTCCGACGTCAACGCCAACACCTACACCTACCTGATGAACGGCACGACCTCTCTGGGCAACTGGACCGGGTTGTTCCGCAGTGGCGAGAAGGTGCGTCTGCGTTTCATCAATGGCTCTGCCATGACGTACTTCGATGTGCGTATTCCGGGGTTGAAGATGACCGTGGTCGCGGCGGATGGCTTGTACGTCCATCCGGTTTCGGTCGACGAGTTCCGCATTGCAGTAGCAGAAACCTTCGATGTGATCGTGGAGCCCTCCGGGCAGGACGCATTCACCATCTTTGCCCAGGACTCCGGTCGCACCGGCTACGTCAGCGGCACGCTCGCCGTGCGCGAAGGACTACGCGCGCCTCTTCCGTCTGTGGATCCCCGGCCGCTGCTGACGATGGCAGACATGGGCATGGATCATGGATCGATGGATATGTCTGGCGGCAGCAAGGGCATGGAAGGCGGCTGTGGTGCAGCCATGGGCATGCCCGGCATGACCCCACCTGCCAGCGGCAATGAGGCCTCGGCCCATGCGGGTCACGCGATGCCCGCCGCCGGCGATGGTGCCATGGCCGGCATGCAGCATGGGGGCATGCAATCACACCCTGCCAGCGAGACCAACAATCCGCTGTTGGACAACCAAGCCATGAGCGTGACTTCGCGCTTGGACGATCCGGGCAATGGCCTGCGCGATAACGGCCGTCATGTACTGACGTATTCCATGCTCAAGAGCACCTTTGAAGACCCTGACGGACGCGACCCCGGTCGCGAGATCGAGCTGCATCTGACCGGACACATGGAGAAATTCTCCTGGGGTTTCAATGGTCAGAAGTTTTCCGATGTCGAGCCGCTACGGCTGAACTACGGCGAGCGCATGCGCATCGTATTGGTCAACGACACGATGATGACCCACCCGATCCATTTGCACGGCATGTGGAGCGATGTGGAAGACGATAGCGGCAACTTCATGGTGCGCAAGCACACGGTGGACATGCCGCCAGGCAGCCGACGTACGTATCGCGTGCGTGCCGATGCGTTGGGCAGCTGGGCGTTCCATTGCCACCTGCTCTATCACATGGAAGCCGGAATGATGCGCACGGTGAGGGTCGACGAATGAACATCAATAGACGCAATACCACCCTGACTGCGCTGACCCTGGCTATCTCGCTGGCCCTGGCCAATGCGGCCAGCGCCCAATCCATGCAGCACGGCTCCATGCCGATGGAGCAGGGCGCGCAGACCCAGGCTCAGGATCACTCTGCACATCAGGCGCCGACATCAAAGCCTGCGCCAGCCCCCAAACCTACAACACCGGCCAAGACCAGCGAAGCGACTATCGATCATGCGGCGATGGGCCATGCCGCGCCGCCGGCTCAAGCAGCCGAGCCTGCCATGCAGGGCATGGACCACTCGCAGATGGGGCACAGCTCGCCCGCGAGTACACCTGCAGCGCCCAAAGCGCAGACGCAGCCGATGCAGGGCATGGATCACAGTCAGATGGCACAGCCCGCTGCGTCCGACGCCTCCAGCACGTCCACGCCTGCGATGCAGGGGATGGACCATTCGCAGATGGGCCACGGTTCGCCCGCATCCGCTACGCCAGAAGCTGGCATGCAATCGATGGAGGGCATGGACCACAGTCAGATGGGACATGGGCCTGTCGCACCAACGCAGCCGCGCACCCCGATTCCTGCGGTGACCGAGGCTGATCGTCAGGCGGCCATCGCGCCCGCACACGCGCATCCGGTGCATGACAATTCGATCAAGAGCTACGTACTGCTCAATCGCCTGGAAGCCTGGGATGCCGATCCGGGCACCGGGCTGGGTTGGGAGGGTCAGGGTTGGATCGGTACGGACCTCAATCGCGTCTGGTTCCGCAGTGAAGGCGAACGCACAGATGGTCAGACCGAGTCGGCTGATCTGGAAGTGCTCTACGGCCGCAGTATCTCCACGTGGTGGGATGTGGTGGCCGGTGTGCGCCATGACTTCAAGCCGGGGGCTTCGCAGAACTTCGCCGCTATCGGCGTACAGGGCTTGGCACCGATGAAGTTCGAAGTATCCGCCACAGCCTATCTCGGCGAAGGCGGCCAGACTGCTGCCAATGTCGAGGCCGAGTACGAACTGCTGCTGACCAATCGGCTGATCCTGCAGCCGCTGGTGGAGGTCACGGCGTATGGCAAGAACGATCCATTGCGCGGAATAGGTTCGGGTCTGAGTACCGCTGAGGCGGGCCTGCGACTTCGTTATGAGTTCACCCGAAAGTTCGCTCCCTACATCGGCGTGGTGTATGAGCGTGCGTTTGGCAATACCGCAGACATGCGACGCGAGCATGGCGAGTCTTTTGAAGACACGCGCTTGGTCATCGGCCTTCGTACCTGGTTCTAAGGGGAACTGACAATGAAATCCAACAAGAAGATGTGGGTATGGCTCGGCGCCGGCGTGGCATTGGTTGCGGTGGTCGCAACCGCCGCGGTCTCTCTGGGCGTGTACAACGTGGCCGCTGATGATCCGCATAGTCGCCCGGTGTATGCGCTACTTGAAACGGCGCGTGAGCGTTCCATTGAGGTGCGCGCCGCCAAGCTTCAGGTACCCACGAACCTGGATGATCCTGAGCGTATCCGCCAGGGTGCGGGCAACTACAACGCTATGTGTGTGACCTGTCATCTTTCGCCAGATGCGGCGGCCACCGAGATGAGCAAGGGTCTGTACCCCGCGCCACCAAACCTAAGCAAGCACCCGGTGGGTCCAGCTGAGGCGTTCTGGGTGATCAAGCACGGCATCAAGGCCAGCGGCATGCCTGCGTGGGGCGGCAGCATGGACGATGAGTTCATCTGGAACATGTCGGCCTTCCTGCAGAAGCTGCCCAAGCTGGACAAGGCCGGCTACCAGGCGTTGGTAGCCAGCAGTGATGGCCATTCACACGGTGGCGGTGAGACCGGCGGGCACTCGCATGGCGAGGAAGCGGGTGCAGATCACCATGGCGGCGGTGATAGCGAAGAGATGGGTGATGGCCATGGCCATGGCCAGGGGCATGAAGCAGGTGGCATGGGCATGGACATGAGCAAGCCTAAGGAAGGCACCACGCATGTGCATGCCGACGGCAAGACGCACGTGCATGCGGCCGAGCCGGCAAAGCAACCTGCGCAGGCCAAGTCCGAGGGCGAGCACGATCAGCACGGCTCCATGCCAGCCAAACCAGCCGAGCCAGCTCCCAAGGCCGATGACGGCCACGATCACCAGCATTGATCCCTTCATGGAGCTGCCCCGGCTCCACGCCCGAGCGCCTCGGCGCTCGGGCATCTCTTAAGGAAGCATGATGAACACTTCACGCAGCTGTCTCTTTCTGCTGGCCACGGCTTTGTCGCTGACCGCATGCGCGCGCCCCGAATCGGCTGTCAATTCAGAGGCGGCATCGGACGCCCAATCTCCGACATCGGCGGCTGCGCAGCAGGTCACTCAACCGCAGCGTCCGTTGCCGTTGGTCAAAGTACATAAGAGTGCGACCTGCGGTTGCTGCCAACTGTGGGTGGAGCATCTGGAGAAAGCAGGTTTTACGGTTGAGGTGCACAACAGCGAAGACCTCAACCCGATCAAGGCGCGCTTGGGCGTTCCCTATGGACGCGGCTCGTGCCATACCGCCGAGATCGATGGCTACATCGTCGAAGGTCATGTGCCGGTGCAGGACATCCTGCGCCTGCTGCGTGAGCGCCCGGTAGGCCGTGGATTGGTGCTACCGGGGATGCCTGCCGGTTCTCCTGGCATGGAGATGCCCGACGGACGCGTTCAACCCTATACGGTGGAGTTCGTACTGCCCGATGGCACCACGCAGCCTTACGTCCTGCACGGTCAACGCAGCTGACAGTTTGCTCGCGATCCCTTCTTCCAGACCAGAGTGATCCATGTCCCCTCATTCCCACGATGAAGCCGGCAAGGCGATGCCGCAGGGTGCCAGCGATGGTCCAGACTCGGTGCGTGATCCGGTATGCGGTATGCAGGTCTCCGCGGCTAGAACGCCGTACCACGCCCTGCATGGCGGAACGAAGTATCACTTCTGCTCAGCCAAATGCCGAGAGCGGTTCATCACCAATCCCGTCCGCTCTACGGACGATGCTCCCCAGCAAGTTGAAGTGACCGCCCCAGCAGCGGTGGTCCAACCCAGCGGTACCCACGCCACGGTCTACACCTGCCCGATGCATCCGCAGATTCGTCAGCCAGGTCCCGGCACCTGTCCGATCTGCGGCATGGCGCTGGAGCCGGAGATGCCCTCGCTGGAGGGGGACGACAATCCGGAGTTACGCGATTTCACCCGAAGGTTCTGGTGGACATTGCCCTTGACCTTGATCGTCCTAGTCTTGGCCATGCTGGGACACCGTCTGCCCGGCTTGTCCACGCAGGCGCGCACCTGGATTGAGCTCGTGCTGAGCGCTCCAGTGGTGCTCTGGGCGGGGTGGCCATTCTTTGAACGCTGCCTGCAGTCCATCGGCAATCGCAGCCCCAACATGTGGACGCTGATCGGCATCGGCGTGGCCGCCGCGTTTGGCTACAGCGTGGTGGCCACCGTGGCACCGGGCCTGTTTCCGGACTCTTTCCGCGAGCATGGACGGGTAGGGGTCTACTTCGAGGCGGCAGCGGTCATCGTCTCGCTCACCCTGCTCGGACAACTGCTGGAACTGCGGGCGCGTTCCAAAACCTCGGCGGCCATCAAGTCCCTGCTGGGATTGGCGCCCAAGACGGCTCGCCGCGTCAAACCCGATGGTGGCGAAGAGGACGTTGCGCTGGATCACGTGCACGTGGGTGATCTGCTTCGCGTACGACCGGGCGAGAAGGTGCCGGTCGATGGGGAAGTCATCGAAGGCCGCACCAGTGTTGATGAGTCGATGCTGACCGGTGAACCCATTCCGGTGGAGAAGGCTGTCGGTGATCACGTTATAGGCGCCACGCTCAACGGGACGGGCGCCTTGGTCATCCGGGCGGACAAAGTGGGATCCGGGACGGTACTGGCGCAGATTGTGCAGTTGGTAGCCCAAGCCCAGCGCTCCCGCGCGCCGATGCAGCGTATGGCGGACAAGGTGGCGTACTGGTTTGTCCTGGCCGTGCTGGCCACGGCGGTGCTCACGTTCTTCGGATGGGGCCTGTTTGGACCCGAACCGTCCTGGACCTTTGCCGTCCTCAATGCCGTATCGGTTCTGATCATTGCGTGCCCGTGCGCCCTAGGTTTGGCTACCCCCATGTCGATCATGGTCGCCACCGGCCGCGCTGCACAGGTCGGGGTCCTGTTCCGCGATGCTCAGGCGATCGAACAGCTACGTCTGATCGACACGTTGATCGTGGACAAGACCGGTACGTTGACCGAGGGGCGTCCAGCCTTTCGCGACACGCTCTCCTACGCCGGCTTCGATGCCGATCAGATCCTCAGCTTGGCTGGCAGCTTGGAGCAGGGCAGTGAGCATCCCTTGGCCGAGGCCATCGTGGCTGAAGCCCAGCGACGTGGCTTGAACCTGGTGGCCGCCCAAGATTTCGATTCGCTCACCGGTCAAGGCGTTCGCGGGCGCGTGTCCGATCAGGATGTTGTGCTTGGCAACCAAAGCTTGATGGCATCGATAGGGGCTGATGTTGCGCCCTTGCAGAGCAGCGCTGAGCGTCTGCGCAAGGAAGGCGCCAGCGTGATGTTCCTGGCGGTCAATGGACGATTGGCCGGTGCCATTGCGGTAGCAGATCCAATCAAAACCACGACCTTGCCTGCCTTGAACCTGCTACGTGCCGATGGCCTGCACGTGGTGATGGCCTCCGGTGACGCACAGGCGACGGCCGAGGCCGTGGGGCGCACGCTGGGCATCGACGATGTGCGTGGCGGCGTCAAACCTCAGGACAAGGCCGAACTGGTCCAGCAACTCAAAGCCCAAGGGCGTCGTGTGGCCATGGCCGGCGATGGCATCAACGATGCGCCGGCCCTGGCGGCAGCCGATGTGGGCATCGCGATGGGGACGGGCACGGATGTGGCCATGTCCAGCGCCCAGCTCACCCTGGTCAAGGGTGATTTGAGGCGCATCGTGCAAGCCCGTGCCATCTCGTCTTCGACAGTGGCCAACATGAAGCAGAACCTGGGCTTCGCCTTCGTCTACAACGCCATCGGCGTGCCCATCGCCGCCGGCCTGCTGTACCCCAGCTTCGGCCTTTTGCTCAGTCCGATGATGGCGGCCCTGGCCATGAGCCTGAGCTCGGTTTCGGTGGTCACCAATGCCTTGCGTTTGTCCGGCTCCACCGTTGTTGCCACCTCTCACCCTGACCGCGCCGATGAGCCTGCGCGCGGCCATTCCTGTCACTGATGGCTCATATCCCACAAGGAGTACTGCAATGAAGCGTTATGCCTCCCTCTCGATGATGGCCCTGTTCCTGATGGCCGGCGCGGCCTTCGCCGGTGGCCAGACCACCACGCCCACCACCGACCACGGCCAGCACAAGCCGATGGATCATAAGAAGCAGGAGCATGGTCAGCACAAGCCGGCCGCGGCCGATGCCGACTTCACTAAGCTCGATGCCAACAAGGACGGCTCGTTGTCCAAGGAAGAGCTGGCCAAGCACAAGCTGGCACCCCACTTTGGCATGCTCGATAGCAACAAGGACGGCAAGCTGAGCCAGCAGGAATTCGCTGCCGGCAAGGGCATGTAAGTGTTGTCGGCCTGGGAGCCGCATCAGCGGCTCCCAGGTTCTTCTGCCGTTCTGCCATTCCCACGGAGATTGTTATGACCTCTTCGCACGGTACGCACGAAAACGCGCACGACCCGCAGTCCCGGCACGCAAAGCCGCACGCCTCGCACCCACCTGCCCACCAGGCCCAGCAAGGGCATCAAGGCCACTATGGCCGCCTGTTGTTGATGATGGGCCTGTCTTTCGTGGCCATGTACGCCTTGATGTACGCCATGGTCGATCAGTGGGCCAACGTCTATAACAACGTCAACCAGTTCTACATGGCGGGCCTGATGGCCGCTCCCATGCTGCTGATCGAGCTGTGGCTCATGTCCAGCATGTACCCCGATCGTCGACGCAATCTGATTCTGGCTGCTCTGACGCTCGCGTTCATGCTGTTCTGCTGGTGGGGAATTCGCACGCAAGCAGCGGTCACTGACAAGCAGTTCATCCGTTCGATGATTCCCCACCACGCTGGCGCCATCCTGATGTGCGAGGAGAATCGCCTGAAGGACCCTGAGTTGGTGAAGCTCTGCCAAGACATCATCACCTCGCAGACACAGGAGATCGCGCAGATGAAGCAACTGTTGGCTGACCGCTCCCGCTAGCTCACTGCCTTTTGCCAGCCGGTATCACCCCATTGAGCGTGCGCACTGACCATGCGGTGGATCAAACGCGCGGCCACACGTGCGGTGGCCTGATCCGGATCCAAGGGCGGACACAGTTCCGCCACGTCGACCACACGTACCTTGCCCGAGGCCATGACCAGATCCAGCAGGGCTTCCAGGACCTCCAGACTCACTCCGCGTGGGTTGGGGGCACTCACGCCCGGGGCCACAGCCTGCGGCAGCACGTCCAGGCACAGCGTCAGGTAGATCACGTCAACCGCCTCACACCACGCACGCAGCACCTCAGCCTGTGCCAGCCAGTTCCAGGTGCACAGCACGTCATCGGTGAGGTAATGGGCGCCTTCGCGCTCGGCCGTGGCGAATAGACGCGGTGTGTTGCCGGATCGACTTACACCAATGCAGTGATACTGCAGCGGGGAGCCACTGCTGCGGGCATGCTCCAGTGCCTGCAGGAAGGGCGTGCCCGAGCTCGCACTGCCTTGCTCACGCAGATCAAAGTGTGCATCGAAGTTGAAGATGCCGATGCGAGCGTTGGATGCGCCCAGGTGACCCCGCAGTGCGGCGTAGCTGGCATAGCCGATCTCGTGCCCGCCGCCCAGACCAATCACCCAATGTCCCTGATCCAGCAGTTGCTGCGCTCGATGGGAGTAGTGGGCCTGCGCCAACTCCAATGCCTGATCCGCGCAGGTGATGTCGCCCGCATCGTAGAGCGGAGCACAGTGGAGCACGGGCAGGTTGGCCAAGGCGTTGCGAAGTGCACCGGGTCCTTGTGCGGCGCCCAGTCGGCCGCTGTTACGACGAATCCCTTCATCGCTGGCAAATCCCAGCAGAGCAATGCCGGGCGCCTCAGGCTGCGGGTCCAAGACCACCCTTTGGTGCCAGCGTTGCGTATCGGCGGTGGCCGGCAGGTCCACGCGTCCGTGCCACGCCAGATTCACGCGCGCAGATCCTGCAGCGGCCAGTCCAGGAACGCGCGCAAACCGCCCCGCTCGATCAAGGCTTCCATCGCCTGCATTTCCGGGGCCAGATAGCGATCCTCATCGTAGCGGGGGACCTCGCTACGCACCTGTGCATGCACTGCCTCCAATGCCTGCGAAGACGCCAGCGGCCGCCTGAACTCAATGCCTTGGCAGGCGGCGAGCAGCTCGATGGCCACGATCCGGCGCACGTTGTCGGCTACCTCGCGCGACTTGCGCGCGGCGAAGGTGGCCATGCTGACGTGATCCTCCTGATTGGCCGAGGTGGGCAGGGAGTCCACGCTGGCCGGGTGGGAGAGGGTCTTGTTCTCGCTGGCCAGGGCGGCCGCGGTCACGTGCGCGATCATGAAGCCGGAGTTCACGCCCGGATTGGCGACCAGGAAGGCGGGCAAGCCGGAGATCGTGGCATCGATGAGTAGGGCGATGCGCCGTTCCGACAGTGCGCCAATCTCGGACACCGCCATCGTCAGCTGGTCCGCGGCAAAGGCCACCGGCTCGGCGTGGAAGTTGCCGCCGGAGATCACCTCGCCGGTGTCGGTGAATACCAGCGGATTGTCGGAGACTGCATTGGCTTCGGTCAGCAGCACGTGGGCGGCGTGCTGCATGACATCGCGCACCGCGCCCATGACCTGAGGCTGACACCGAAGGCTGTAAGGGTCTTGCACGCGGGTGTCGTTGTGAAGGTGCGATTGGCGAATGGCACTGCCGGCCAGCAGCCGCTGGTAGTGCGCAGCCACTGCTATCTGGCCCGGCTGGCCACGCACGGCGTGGATGCGCGGATCGAACGGAGCATCGGAGCCGCATGCCGCATCCACGCTCATCGCGCCGGTTAGCACGGCGGCTGCATAGACTTGTTCGGCAGCAAACAGCGCCATCAGCGCAATACCCGTGGACACTTGGGTACCGTTGAGCAGCGCCAGCCCTTCCTTGGCGGCCAGTCGGATGGGAGCGATCCCGGCGTCTTGCAGCGCTTGGCTGGCCGACATGATCTGCCCGTCGACGCGTACCTGGCCTTCGCCCATGGCCGCCAAGGTCAGATGCGCCAAGGGGGCCAGATCACCGGATGCACCGACCGAACCCTGGGCGGGGATACAGGGCCAGATCCCGGCGTTGTAGACCGCGATCAGGGTGGTCAGCGTCTGCTCGCGCACACCCGAGTAGCCCCGCGCCAGGGAAGCGATCTTGGTGGCGAAGATCAGGCGCACGCAGGCATCGTCGAGCAATGGCCCCATGCCCACGGCGTGCGAACGTACCAGGTTGGTTTGCAACTGTTCCAGTTGCTCGCGTGGGATGTGGACTTTGGCCAGTTTGCCGAAGCCGGTGTTGATGCCATAGGCCGGCTCGCCGGCGGCCACGATGGCCTGCACGGCCTGCGAAGAGGCGCGGACGTTGTCCCAGCAATCTGCGTCCAGGGCGATGGGATCAGTCCCTTGCGCGATCTGCCGCAGCTGGGCCAACGTCAGCTGGCCCGGTGTCAGGGTAAGCATGCGATTCACTCCAGAATGGCCGGCAGGGTCAGGCCATGCTCACGGGCACAGGCCAGTGCCTGCTCGTAACCCGCATCGGCGTGGCGCATCACGCCCGTGGCTGGGTCGTTCCACAGCACACGCGCCAGCCGGCGATCGGCTTGCTCGGTGCCATCGCACACGATGACCACGCCCGAGTGTTGCGAGAAGCCCATCCCGACGCCGCCGCCATGATGCAGGCTCACCCAGGTCGCACCGCCACTGGTGGCCAGCAGCGCGTTGAGCAGCGGCCAGTCCGAGACCGCATCGGAGCCATCGCGCATGCCTTCGGTTTCACGGTTGGGGCTGGCTACTGAGCCGCAGTCCAGGTGATCGCGTCCGATAACAATCGGTGCTTTGAGCTCGCCATTGCGCACCATTTCGTTGAAGGCCAGCGCGGCCTTGTGGCGCTCGCCCAAGCCCAACCAGCAGATCCGTGCGGGCAGACCTTGGAAGGCAATGCGCTCGCGGGCCTGGTCCAGCCAGTGGTGAAGATGCGTGTTGTCAGGAAACAGTTCTTTGACCTTGGCATCGGTCTTGTAGATGTCTTCTGGATCCCCGCTCAGGGCCACCCATCGGAACGGGCCCATGCCGCGGCAGAACAGCGGACGGATACAGGCGGGCACGAAGCCGGGGAAGGCAAAGGCGTTGTCCACGCCCTGATCCAGCGCCACCTGGCGGATGTTGTTGCCGTAATCGATCGTCGGCACGCCCATGGCGTGGAAATCGAGCATCGCGCGCACATGCGTGGCACACGAGGCCGCAGCAGCCTGCGCCAGCTCGCGTCGCTGACCATCGTCACCGCCGCGCGCCTGTTCCCACTGTGAGAGGGTCCATCCGGCGGGCAGATAGCCATTAATCAGGTCATGCGCTGAGGTCTGATCGGTCACGGCGTGAGGGCGGGAACCTCCATTGCGCGCGCGCGCGACGAACTGCGGCAACAGTTCGGCCGCATTACCCAGCAAGCCCACCGATACCGGCGTCGGGCTGTGTTCGATGATCTGCAAGGCTTCATCGATGGAGTAGGCCTTGTGATCGACATAGCGGGTGCGGATACGAAAATCGATCCGAGACTCCTGGCACTCGATCACGATGCTGCTGGCCCCGGCTAAGGTCGCCGCCAACGCCTGCGCGCCCCCCATACCGCCCAAGCCGGCGGTGAGGATCCACTTGTTCTGCCAGTTACCACCATAGTGCTGGCGACCCAGCTCAACGAACGTCTCGTAGGTCCCCTGCACGATGCCCTGGCTACCGATGTAGATCCAACTGCCGGCGGTCATCTGCCCGTACATCATCAAGCCCTTCTTATCGAGCTCGTTGAAATGCTCCCAGGTCGCCCAATGAGGCACCAGGTTGGAGTTGGCGATCAGTACGCGCGGTGCATCCGGATGCGTGCGGAACACGCCTACCGGTTTTCCCGATTGCACCAACAAGGATTCATCGTCCTCTAGCGCCTGCAACGTGGCCAGGATGCGATCAAAACTTTTCCAGTCACGCGCGGCACGACCGATTCCACCGTAGACCACCAGATCTTCCGGGCGCTCGGCCACGTCGGGATCCAGGTTGTTCTGGATCATGCGGTAGGCCGCTTCAGTCAGCCAGCTCTTGCAGTGCAACTGGGTGCCGATCGGAGCGCGAACGGTGCGCGTAGGGGAAGCGGAGCGTTCCAAGGTATCCATCAAATCCTCAAGGGGTCAGGGGGGCGCCAACCTGGAAGGTGCCCACAAAGCGGTAACGAGATGCCGGGTGAATCAACCGCACAAAGCTGGCCACCTGTCCGCGCGACCACGTACGTCGGGTCAGCACCAGCAACGGATCGCCTTCGTTGATCTTCAGTTGCGCGGCCAGACGCTTGCTTGCCGTCTCGGCTTCGATCACATGTTCGGCGCGCTCCAGCGGCGCAACACGCATCAGGTACTGGTGCGGAATCTCGGTGTGGAAATCGATGTCCAGGTAATCCGGCGCCACGCTGGGTTGCACGAAGCGATCCTCCAACTGCACCGGCTTGTCATCGCTGTGGTGGAGCAGGCGACTGTGGAACAGCTCCGTACCGGGTGTCAGGCCGAAGTTGGTCGTCACACTGGAGCGCGCCTCGACCGTCTCGCAGATCAGCACTTGGACCGAGTGTGTCTGGCCGCGTGACTGAATCTCTTCGCGAATATTGCGCACCTCGAACATCGCCGATTCGGCCTTGGGGCCGGCGACGAACGTGCCGACGCCTTGCACCCGGGTCAGTACGCCGGCATCGGTCAACTCGCGCAGCGCTCGATTCACTGTCATGCGAGACAAGCCAAACTTGGCCGTCAGTTCGTTCTCGCTGGGGACGCGACTGCGCGCGGGCCAGTCGCCGTTGGTGATGTGACGCAGGATGAAGTGCTTGAGCTTCTGGTAGTGCGGCTTGGGTTCGTCCATGGCCCAAGCATTACATGTCTATACAACCAGTCCAACCACTTTCGATGCTGTGCTGCACAAGCAGTTGACACTAAGAATTTCCTCGTGTTATTGCTGTGGTATAGACAACCTGCGGGTTCGCCACACGCTCATGCCGTCGCTTCGCGTGCTACTGCGTATGTTCCTGATCCTCGTGCTCTGCGCGGATGGGATCCTTAGCGCGCAGGCCACTACGCGGATGGCCGTGCGACACATTCCTCCCCCAGGCGCGGTGAATGGCACCCACTCGGTGCATGGCGGCGCGCGTGTCAATGAACGCGCCAAGATTAGTAACGATTGCAACAAAATTCTTCCCGGCGGCAAGCAAGCCGGGCAGGGTGATCAGAACGATCATCAGTGCGACTGCAGCACCACCTCCTGCGACTGCAGCTGTGTGCTCACCTTTTTCGCCGGGCGTGTGCCGGTCATCTTTGCCGCCCGGCACGCCCTGACGAGCACCTACCTACCTACGCCCGAGTTGCCGCCGCTGCGACGACAGGTATCCCGGCTGTTCCGACCTCCCATCGGCTAATGCTGCTTGGTCGCCATTGATTGGCGACGTCTACGCACGCCCTGATGTCGCATAGGCCCCCACGTCTGGGGCACCAGGGTCATACGCATGCATTGCCCTTCGGGGGAGAGAGAACCCATGTACTTCAAGCGCAATCCTTTGGCGGTATCCGTCGGTGCCCTTTTGTGCGCCGGTTTTTCCACGGTGGCTCTGGCTCAGCAGGCTGAACAGGGCGCCACGAGCGAGTCGGCCAAGACGCTGGACACCGTCCAGGTCACCGGCAGCCATATCAAACGACTGCAGCTCTCCGGTGTTGGTCCGGTCAGCGTGGTTGATGCCGAAGCCATCGAGCGCTCCGGCGCCACTTCGGTGGAGACGCTGCTGCAGCGCCTGCCGGCCTCGGCCGGTTTTGCCGGCAGCCAGTCCAATGCCTACTGGGCCGAGAACGGCTACGGCACTACTCAGGTCAATCTGCGCGGCCTGGGCATCAACCGCACGTTGGTTCTGCTCAATGGTCGTCGTGTGGTCAATGGTGGCACCGGTGCCAACAGCTCGGTTGACCTGAACATCATCCCGGTAGCGCTGATCGAGCGGATCGAGGTCCTCAAGGACGGCGCCTCAGCCATCTACGGTGCCGATGCCGTGGCGGGCGTGGTGAACATCATCACCAAGAAGAACTACGACGGTGCCGAGGCGGCGGTGCGGTACGGACAGACCTTCGAAAGTGATGGCGAAGAAAAGTCGTTCGATTTCGCCTGGGGTATTACGTCGGACCGCGGTTCGTTGATGGCCGGCATCAACTACTCGGAGACCGGCGCGGTCAACATGGCCTCACGCGCACCGTGCGGCTTGGGTGAGGTCGACGGGCAACTCGAATGTGTGGGCAGCTCGGCCACCATCGGTGGGCGCGCATTGCTAGCCGACGGCTCGCGTGTGAACTTCAACCAGGATCCCAATGGTGACGGGGATTTCTATGAACCGTATTCGGCGGCCAAGCACAACTACAACGGCAATCCCTATCTCAATGCCGTCAATCCGATCAAGCGTTTGAGCTTCAGCCTGTTCGGCGACAGCACTGTGAATGAAACCACGCGCGTGTTCACCGAGCTGATGTTCACCAACCGCCAATCCGATCAGCTGGCCACACCCGGCAGCCTGGGTGTCTATCGCCCGATCAACATCGCGGCCAGCCACCCGACCAACCCGACCGGCCAGGACCTGCTGCTGCAGCGCCGCCGTCTGGAAGAGGCCGGCCCGCGCGAGTTCTTCCAGGAAACCAATACCTTCCGCGTGGTCGCGGGCATTGAAGGCCAGTTGGGCATGAACTGGGACTGGTCGGCCGCGCTGAATTGGGGCCGCAACACTGGTGTGGATGGCTCGACCAATGTGGCGAACCTGGACCGGGTGGATGACACGCTCAACACCGCGCTGTGCAGCAACACTCCCGGCGCGGCGATCCCCTGCGGTGACTATCTCGGCTACGGCGACCTGACCCCCGAGGTGCTCAACTACATCCTGTTCAGGACGCGCGACAACGGCGGCAACGACCAGAAGAGCTTCACCGCCAACATCAGCGGCCAGCTATTCGAGATGCCGGCCGGTTGGGTGGGCTTTGCCTCCGGCATCGAGGTTCGCAAGGAGCGTGGTTGGCGCGATCCCGATCCGCTGACGGTACTGGGCATTGCCAACACGAACCAACAGGATCCGATCGCCGGTGAGTACACGGCCAAGGAAGCCTTCGCCGAGTTTGCCGTGCCGCTGCTTCAGGACAGCGTGATCGCCGAGAGCCTGACGCTCAATGCCGCCGTGCGCTACTCCGATTACGATCTGTTCGGCGAAGACGTGAACTACAAGGTGGGCCTGGATTGGCAGATCGTGCCGTCCTTGAAGGTGCGCGCCAACTACGCCACGGCTTTCCGCATCCCCAACATCCCCGAGTTGTTTGGTGGCGTAGCCGAGGGCAACCTGACCACGACCGATCCCTGTAGCGGCTGGAGCAGCTTGCCGGCTGATTCGGTAGTGCGTCAGAACTGTCAGGCGTACGGCGTGCCGGCAGGTTACGTACAGCCGGGCAACACGATCCTGACCACCTCCGGCGGCAATCCTGACCTCGAGCCGGAAGATGCCAAGTCCCTGACCGTGGGTGCGGTGTGGACGCCGAGCTTCTTGCCGGGACTGACGCTGACGGTGGACTACTTCAACATCAAGATCGACAACGCGATCCAGCGTATCGATGGCTCAACCAAGCTGTCGATCTGCTACAACACCCCGGGCCTGGCGCATCCGTTCTGCGGCAATGACAACTTCACCCGCAATCCGATCACCGGTGAAGTGGACTTCCTGTCGTCCCAGCCGGTCAATGCGGCCAACGAACGGGTACGGGGCATCGACCTGGGTGGTCTGTACGAGTTCGCGGTTGCTGGCTTCGATTCGACCTTGAGCGTGGATGTGTCCTATCTGGACCAGTACGACGTGCGGCCGTTCCCGGGCGCGGATGTGATCGAGTACGCCGGCAAGATCACTGGTGGCCGTGGCAGCTTTACTCACTGGCGCGCCTTGACCTCGCTGACGATGGAACGCGAAGCCTGGTCCGGTTCTTACAGCTTGCAGTACATCGGCAAGGCGGATGACATCAACGCTAGCCCCGGCGACATTGGCGATCACGCACCCAGCGTGACCTACCACAATGTCCAGCTCAAGTACGCACCGAACAAGACTTTCGATGTGTCCTTCGGCATCGACAATCTGTACGACAAGAAAGCCCCGTTTATCCAGAGCTACACCGACGCCAATACCGACACGATGACGTATGACCTGCTGGGTCGTCGTTGGTACGCCCGCGTGGGATACCACTGGTAAGACCTGCTTGGCCTGCTCCCGTCCTGGTGACGGGAGCAGGCGTTGTCCTCTTGTCGAACGAGATCACTATGAAATCGGCTTTCTGGGCACGCAAGGCCCACAAATGGATTGGCCTGATCATTGGCGTGCAAGCGCTGCTGTGGATGATCAGTGGCGTGTACATGACGGTCATCTCCTTGGACATCATCCATGGCGATCACTTGGCCCATGCCCATCAGCAGCCGCTGGTGGCACCCACCCACTTGTCCGGTGAGGAACTGCAGCGGCGCTATCCGGGCATGACGCAGGTCAAGCTCAAGCGACTGCTTGAGCGGGATGTCTACGAGATTCACGCGCGCGATCAGGTGTACCTGCTGGACGCCACGACGGGGGAGGTGCTCTCCCCAGGTGATCAGCAGATGGCGATCGCCTTGGCAAAAGACGTCTATCAGGGCCAGGCACCCGTAGCTCGGGTCGAGTGGGTCACTCAGGCGCCACAAGAAGTGGCCACCCGCCCGGTTCCCATGTGGGCGGTGCACTACGCCGATGCCGGTGAAACCACCCTGTATTTCTCGCCCTATAGCGGCGAGCTACTGGCGCGGCGGCACAGCCTGTGGCGCTGGTTTGATTTCCTGTGGATGTTCCACATCATGGACTACGAGGCCCGTTCGGACGTCAACAACACCTTGTTGCGCGTGGCCTCGGCAGTTGGCTTGGTGTTCGTGCTCAGCGGTGCCTGGTTGTTGTTCTACAGCTTTCGCAGGAGGGCCGCAGCATGACGCCCTGGATGAGAACGCTGCACAAATGGGTCGGCTTGATCATCGGCTTGCAGTTGCTGCTTTGGATGGCCAGTGGCGTGATGATGAGCTGGCTGGACCACGATCAGGTGCAGGGCCATGAGTTCCAGGCGCACGAGCATGCGGCCCATGAGTGGCCTGCCAATGCCCGTTCGCCGGCCAGTTTCCTGGGTGGAAACAAGAAAGTCAGTCGCGTCAGTTCGGGCTGGTTGCTGGATACCCCGGTCTATCAGTTGGCCGATGCCCAGGGCATTACCTTGGCCAACGCCGTGTCCGGCCAACCCATTGCCTTGGACGCGGCCTGGGCCACACGCCTGGCGCAAGCCTCCTATACCGGCCCCGGTACGTTGAAAGCACCGCGCCTGTTGGAGTGGAGTGGTGAGGTACGCGATCACGAAGGCCGACTGTGGCGCGTGGATACCGACGATGGCCAGGACACCACGGTGTACCTGTCTGCGCAGACGGGCGAGGTGCTTTACCACCGCAACAAGACCTGGCGCCTGTTCGATGTGTTCTGGATGTTGCACATCATGGACTACACCGGGCGCAAGAACTTCAACAACCCGTTGGTGGTCACCGCCGCGATCGGCGGTCTGTGGTTGGCCCTGACCGGCATCTGGCTGCTGTTTGCCAGCTTCCATTGGAGCGAGTTCGTGCCGCGCCGCTGGCGTCCGGCCCGCGAGTTGTCGGTATTCGGTCCGGATGGGACGCGGCTGCGTACCGTCCGGGCGTCGGCAGGCGACAACGTCTACGTATCGCTGGCGCGCGAAGGCGTGCAACTGCCGTCCAACTGCGGAGGAGGGCAGAGCTGCGGCCTGTGCGAGGTGCGCTTCCGCGGCGCGGCACCCAAAGCCACCGCGGCCGATCGCGCCCACCTAGGCGCGAGCAAGGTCAAGATGGGCTATCGCCTGGCCTGCAACCTGGCCGTGACGGAAGACACCGATGTCGAGGTGGCTGGCGGGGCTAGTCTGTGGACCGAGTATGGCGCCACCGTGGAGCAGGTCACGGCCGTGACGCCTTTCCTGCGCGAGATCGTGCTCAAGCCCGATGAGGCCCCCGGGCCGGAATATCAACCTGGCGCTTACTTGCAGGTGCATGTGCCCAACTACGAGGTACCGGTGAACAAGCTCGTGCGGCCCGAGCACCACCATCAGGAGTGGGCGGGCGTGGACCTGCCCGAGAAGTTGGTCAACCGCGAACCGGTTCGTCGGGCGTATTCGCTCGCCTTGCCTGTCGATCAGGCACAGGGGCGACTGACCTTGCTGGCCCGCTTCAGTCCTGGACGATCGGACAAGAAACGCCATCCTCCTGGCAGGGGCTCAACCTACCTGTACACGCTCTCGCCCGGAGATCGGGTCTGCTTCAGCGGCCCCTTCGGCGACTTTGCGCTCAAGCCTCACGGACGGGAGAAAGTGTTCATCGGTGGCGGCGCCGGCATGGCTCCGTTGCGCGCGATGATTCGGACGCTGTTGGCGGGGCAGGGCTGTGAACGGATCCATTTCTGGTATGGCGCGCGCAGTCTCAAGGAAGCGCCCTACATCGAGGAGATGGAGCGCCTGGCCCAGCAGCACGAGAACTTCAGCTGGCATCTGGTGCTGTCGGATGAAGCGCAGAACGACGATGCGTTATTGCGGGGTCTGGTGCATGAGGTGGCGCATGACCGCCTGCTTAAGGCCCATCAGGCCTTGGCCGATTGCGAGTTCTACTTGTGCGGACCGCCGGCCATGCTTAAGGCCACACGCGAGTTGCTGACCCGGCTGGGTGTACCCGACAGCCAGGTGGCTTTCGACGACTTCAAGATCTGAAGTAGCCCCGCCGGCCGAACGTGCCGGCGGGCGGCGTGTACCGGATTTTTCCCCTGCACTCGTCCCAGTGAGTGGACGTGCTTGAGCCTGCCTGATGAATCAGCGAGTAGCCCGGTGACCACGGCGCTGGATGAGTGGTTCATATCCCATGTCCTGCCGCTGGAAGGCTTGATCCATGCCTTCCTGCGCCGGCATGGACATGAGGACAGCGAGATTCCTGATCTTAGGCAGGACGCTTACGCACGCATCTATGAAGCCGCGCGACGGGGCTTGCCCGCGCAGACCAAGCCCTTTGTCATGACCACCGTACGTAACCTGCTCATCGATCGTATCCGCCGCTCTCGCATTGTGTCCATCGAAGCGATGGCCGATGTGGAGCAAGCGGTCATGCAAAACGATGAGGTCACGCCTGAGCGACATCTAAGTGCCCGTGATGAACTGCGCCGCTTGCAGCAAGGCTTGCAGAAACTGCCCCACAAATGTCGACAGATCGTGGAACTTCGCAAGATCTACGGCCTATCCCAGCGCGAAGTGGCCGGACGGTTAGGGATCGCCGAAGATACGGTGGAGCGTCAGACCCTGTTGGGCATGCGGGCCTTGGCCGACTTCATGCTCGGCGGTACCGGCAAGATTCAGCGTCCGTCACGGCGCTTCAACAAGGAACGTTCGCAGCCATGAGCCCACACAAGGACATCGAACAGGTCGCGGCGCAATGGATCAACCGTGCCGAGTCCCCGCAATGGACTGCACAGGACCAGATGCAGCTGCAAGCCTGGCTGGAACAGGACACCGCCCATCGTGTGGCCTGGCTTCGTTTGAAGTCGGTGTGGACGCGCGCAGACCGGTTGGCGGCGGTACGCGCCGTGCAGCCGCCACGCATACACCGTTGGCGAGAGCCGATGCGCTGGGCCATTGCCGCCAGTGTTGCCATGCTGGCGGTGCTGTTCACCCTCACGGGGTGGGGCCCTGGCACGCGCTACAGCACCGAGGTTGGCGGCCGGGAGGTGATCGCCCTGTCGGACGGTTCCCGCCTGGAGCTCAACACGCACACGCAGCTGCGCGCGCAGGTGGACCCCTCGCTGCGCCACGTGTGGCTGGACAAGGGCGAGGCATTTTTTGATGTGAAGCCCGATCCCGCGCACCCGTTCGTCATCCACGCCGGCGAGCATCGTGTCGTGGTATTGGGAACAAAGTTCTCGGTCAGGCAGGAACGCGAACGCCTGGAAGTGGCCGTGCTGGAAGGCAAGGTGCGCGTTGAGCCGCTGGTGGCCAAACCGGGACGGCCGCCGGTGATCGTGCAGGGCGGGGGGCTGCTGTATAGCAAGCCGGCGGGCACGCTGGTGGCGGTCAACGCCCAGGACAAGGTGCGCCGGTCCTTGAGCTGGCGCCATGGCACCCTGGAGTTCGATCAAACCACGTTGGCGGATGTGGCGGCCCAGTTCAATCGCTACAACGATAAGCAGTTGGTACTGATGGATCCGGAAACGGCCCACATGCGTGTGGGCGGCAGTTTCGATGCCACAGGTGTGGATGCCTTCGCACGTCTGCTGGCCACCGGCTTCAACCTGCGCGTGGAGACGCAGGGTGATCAGATTCGCGTGTCCCAACCGCACTGAGACGCCAGCAGACATAAATCTGAAATATTTCATACCGGAAGCGTGCCGTCCTCTCGTCACAGATATCAGGCCGATTCGCGCCGACCTGGGGAAAATGCATGGCACGTACGAAAGTGGCGAGGACAGCGTTGGCTGTCATGTGTGGTCTGGTCATCGCGGCCTCCGCCGCTGCACAAACGAGCAGTTTTGATATTCCAGAAGGGGATCTGAAAGTCGCGCTGGAAGCCTATGCCCGGCAATCGGGTGTTCGTCTGGTCTACTTGAGCGAAGATGTTCGTGATCGACGCACCGCAGGCGCGCGTGGGGACATGTCCCAGGATGCAGCGCTGAACCGCCTGCTCGCCGGAACCGGACTGACGGTCAAGCGCGATCAAAGCGGCGCGCTGGCGATCGTGCGAGAAGGTGCCAACACGCCGACGCCTACGCGCAACGCACCGACCTCCGGTGTAGGGCAAGCCGGTCCCGATGCCTCCTATAGCGCCTCCCTCTCCGGCGGCGCCGACGCCTCAACGCCGTCGGCCGCTTCACCCACCACCTTTGATGCGGTCCAGGTGACCGGCAGTCACATCAAACGCGCCCAGATGTCTGGAGTGGGCCCCACCACGGTCATTGATGCCGAGACCATCCAGAGCTCCGGTGCCGTCTCGGTCGAGACGCTGCTGCAGCGCTTGCCTGCATCGGCCGGTGCAGCCGGCTCGCAATCCAACAACTTCTGGACGGGTAACGGTAACGGCACCACCCAGATCAACCTGCGTGGCTTGGGCGTCAACCGCACCTTGGTACTGCTCAACGGCCGACGCGTGGTCAACGGTGGTACCGGCGCCAACAATTCGGTGGATCTGAACGTGGTGCCCTTGGCCCTGGTTGATCGCATCGAGATCCTGAAGGACGGCGCATCGGCCATCTACGGCGCCGATGCCGTGGCCGGCGTGGTGAACATCATCACGCGCAAGGAAATGGATGGCGTGGAGCTATCCACCCGCTATGGTCAGACTTTCCAGGGCGATGGCGAGATCGGCTCCTTCAACCTGGCCTTCGGTACCACCGGCGAGCGCAGCTCAATGTCTGGCGCCCTGACCTATGCCGAAAGCGGCACGATCACCATGGCTTCGCGGGCACCGTGTCCGTTGGGTGTGGTGGCCGGCACCCTGCAGTGCGTGGGCAACTCGTCCACCATCGGTGGGCGAGCCCGGCTGGCCGATGGTCGCGTGGTCAACTTCAACCAGGACCCCAACGGGGATCCACGCTCCTACGAGCTCTATGATCCGGCCAAGCACAATTACAACTACAACTTGTTGCTCAATGCGGTCAGCCCGATCAAGCGAGTGGGCTTGAGTGGCTTTGGTCAATTCGACCTGACCGAGAACACCCGTCTGTTCACGGAACTGATGGCGACCAATCGCCAGTCCAATCAGCGCGCTTCGCCCAACACCTTGGGGGTGTATCGCACCATCCGGATCGCCGCCACCAATCCCACCAATCCCACCGGCCAGAACCTGACCCTGGAACGTCGGCGTCTCGAAGAAGCCGGGGCGCGCATCACCGAGCAGGAGGTCGATACGTTCCGCACCGTGCTAGGGCTGGAAGGGCAGTGGGGCGATAACTGGGCATGGAATGTGGCGTTGAACTGGGGGCGCAATTCGGCCACCGACAGCTCGACCAACATTGCCAACCTGGACCGGGTGGAAAACACTCTCAATACCAGCCTGTGCAGCAACACCCCGGGCGCGGCCATTCCTTGCGGCAACTATCTGGGCTACGGCAATCTGACGCCTGAAGTGCTGGACTACATTCTGTTTACCCAGCGTGGCTCGGGTGGCAACAGCCAGCAGGGCTTTAGCGGCACCATTTCCGGCGCCCTGTTCGATCTGCCCGCCGGCAGCGTCGCCTTCGCCTCGGGCGTGGAGTTTCGCAAGGAACGCGGTTGGCTGTATCCGGACCCGCTGGTGGTCAACGGCAGCGCCAACATCGTGCGTCAAGATCCGATCGAAGGCGAGTACTCGGCCAAGGAAGCGTTTGTCGAGTTCGCCGTCCCGCTGTTGCAGGACATTCCGCTGGTGGACTACGCCACCTTGAACCTGGCCGGCCGCTATTCGGACTACGACCTGTTCGGCAGCGACACCAACTACAAGGTGGGGTTGGATTGGCAGGTGGCCGAACCTCTCAAGATCCGTCTCAACTACGCCACGGCTTTTCGCATCCCCAGCATTCCGGAGTTGTTCGGTGGCATCGGCCAAGGCAGCTTGACTACGCTGGATCCGTGCAGCAACTGGAGCACGTTACCGGCCGACTCGGTCATTCGGGCCAACTGCCAAGCCGCGGGCGTGCCGACCAACTTTCGTCAGTTGGGCAACACCATCCTCACCACGACCGGCGGCAATCCCGACCTCAAGCCTGAAGATGCGCGGACCTTCACGGCAGGCTTTGTGTGGACCCCAGGGTTTGCGCCGGGGCTGACGCTCACGGCCGATTACTACCGTATCCGCATCGAGAATGCGATCCGTAGCATTGAAGGCTCGGTCAAGCTGCGTGCGTGCTACACCACACCGAACTTGGCCCATCCGTTCTGCTCACCGGCCAACTTCACCCGTGATTCGGTCACCGGTGAGGTCAACTACCTCTCGTCCCAGCAGGTCAATGCGGCCAGCGAGGAATCCGAAGGTGTTGATATCGGCGTGCTGTATCAGTTCGATGTGGCCGGCTGGCAGGCCAGCGCGAGTCTGGACGCCTCGTATCTGGAGCGTTACGACGTCACTCCCTTCGCCGGTGCCACCACCATTGAGTACGCCGGCAAGATCACCAGCGGCTTGGGTAGCTACACCCAGTGGCGTGGCTTGGGCTCACTGCGCATGGGCAAGAACCGTTGGACTGGCGTCTATTCGGCGCAGTACATCGGCAGTGCGGACGACATCATCGCCGTGCCCGGAACGATCGGCTCGCATGTGTCCAGCGTGGTGTACCACAACCTGCAACTGAGCTACGGCATCAAGAAGAAATGGGACATCTCCGCCGGCGTTGAAAACGTGCTCGATAAGAAGGCGCCGTTCGTGCAGAACAACCCCAACGCCAACACCGACACCATGACGTACGACTTGCTGGGTCGTCGCTGGAATGTCCGCTTTGGTTACCACTGGTAAGCCACGATCCCAAGGAGCTACACATCATGAGAAACACGCAACTATCCGCCGCACTACTGCTGTTCGCGGTGGCCGGCAGCGCCGGCGCGCACGACCTGTTTGTCGCGTTTTCCAAGCCCGGCACCGCAGCGGGCGAGGCGAACACAGCGTTGGTGAACAATGGCACCTTCGATGAAAGTGCAGGTGCAGTCACCCGAGCGCGTCTACAGGACGTTTCGCTGAGTCAGGGCGGCGCTAAGGCTGCACCGGACTTGGCCAGTTGGAAAGAGGTCGGCAAGCAGAGCCAGCTCACCGTGCATCCGGCGGGCGAGGGCACCTATCTGCTGGGGGTCTCGACGATGGCCTCCACCAGCACGCGTACGGCCAGCGAGTTCGGCAAGTACCTGGAGTTGGAAGACTTGCCCGATACCCTGGCCACCTATGATGCGAGCAAGTTTCCCAAAGGGGTCACCTATAGCTATACCAAGCATGCTCGTGCTATTGGACAGGTGGGCACAAAACTGACCGACGATTTCGCTGCCTCGCTGGGCTATCCGCTGGAGATCCGCTTGGCCCGCAATCCTGGAAGCGTGAAGGTCGGCGAACAGCTGTCGTTCCAGGTGCTGCAGCAGGGCACGCCAGTGCCCAACCTACGCGTGTACGTCGGTCATCGTGCTGACGCACCGGTCAAGGGTGGGCACGGTAGCGCTACGCTCCTGCGCACCGATGCCCAAGGCCAAGCCAGTTTCCAGGTGACCACCGCCAAGACCTGGTACATCCACACCAATCACATGGTGCCCTCTACACAAAAGGGTTTGGATTTTGTGTCGGATCGGGCGTCGCTGAGCTTTGAGATTTCCCCGCACGCCGGGCACTGATAAGTAAGCATGTAGGCGGTACTCTCCCCTTTGACGCCAGTCATGACTTCTTCCATGACTGGCGTCTTTTTGTGGGGACTTACCTCAAGTGCTCAGTCTGTCTCTCATTGGTCGCCCCGCGCCGCGCGCAATCCACGTCGCCGCACTAGATAGAACGCTGCGGGAATCACCACCATAGAGAGCACCGGTGCGGTGAGCATGCCACCCAGCATCGGCGCGGCGATACGTTGCATGACCTCCGAGCCGGCACCGGCACCGACGAAAAGCGGAAACAACCCGGCCAGGATGACGGCTACCGTCATCGCCTTCGGGCGCACCCGTTGCACGGCGCCTTCGTAGATAGCCTCTTGCAGGGTAGACACATCTTCCGGCGCACCGCTGGCCAAGCGCTGCTCCCAGGCATGACGCAGGTACAGCAGCATGATGACGCCGAACTCAGCCGCAACGCCGCCCAGGGCGATGAATCCGATCATGCTGGCCACCGAAATCGCATGGCCCAGCCCCCAGATCAACCAGAAACCGCCCACCAACGCCAAGGGCAAGCTGAGCAGGATGATGGATACATCGCTGAGCCGGCGGAACACCATCCAAATGACCAGGAAGATGATCGCCAACGCCGCGGGCACCACCCACTGCAGGCGTGCCAATGCCCGTTGCAGATACTCGTACTGCCCCGACCACGCCACACCATAGCCGGCAGGCAAACTCACCTGGGTCTGCACCGCGGCTTGCAGGTCCTGGACCACCGATCCCAAGTCGCGATCGGCCACATCCACGTAGATGTAGCCCACCAACCGGCCGTTATCGCTCTTGAGCATCGGCGGGCCTGGGCTGATTGACAGCTCCGCCACCTGGCTCAAGGTCAGTTGCACACCGCCTGGCGCGATCAGCGGCAGATCCTGCAAGGCCTGCAACGAGTCACGCTGGTCACGGGGGTAGCGCAAGACGATGGGATAGCGTTCGCGCCCCTCGATCGTTTCCCCGATTGGATCACCGCCAACGACCGTGGCAATCAGTTGCTGGAGTTGGCCTTGAGTGAATCCGTAACGTGCAGCGATTTCCGGGCGCACCTGTACATCGACATAGCGCCCACCCGTGACGCGTTCGGCCAGTGCCGAACTCACGCCGGGCACAGTCTTGGCCACCTGCTCGATCTGCTGGCTCAGGCGCTCGATCTGCTCCACATCCGGTCCGGAAACTTTGATCCCAATCGGGCTTTTGATGCCGGTGGCCAACATGTCGATGCGATTGCGAATGGGCGGGACCCATAGGTTGGTCAGACCGGGAATCTTGACCGCTGCGTCCAACTCCTGGCGTAGCTTCTGAGGGGTCATGCCCGGGCGCCATTGATCCCGCGGCTTGAAGGTCACGGTGGTCTCAAACATTTCGATAGGCGCCGGATCGGTCGCACTCTCGGCACGGCCGGCCTTGCCGAACACGTGTTCGACCTCCGGTACAGTCTTGATCATCCGGCCCGAGAGCTGAAGCAACTGGCGCGCTTTGTCAGCGGACAGGCCTGGCAGGGCCGTGGGCATGTACAACAGGCTGCCTTCTTCCAAGGGCGGCATGAACTCACTGCCCAGCCGGCTGAAGGGGATCAACGTGAGCACCAGCAGCAGGCCGCTGAGCAGTAAGGTGACACCTGGATGTTTGAGGACCCACAGCAGGATGGGCCGGTATCCGGCGATCAGGATGCGATTGATGGGGTTCTGCTGTTCCGGGCGGATGCGGCCGCGGATCAGGTAGCCCATCAGAACGGGGATCAAGGTCACCGACAACCCTGCTGCGGCCGCCATCGCATAGGTCTTGGTGTAGGCCAGGGGCGAGAACAATCGCCCTTCCTGCGCCTGCAGGGCAAAGACCGGCACGAAGGACAGGGTGATGACCAACAAGCTGGCGAACAGGGCCGGCCCAACCTCGGCCGCCGAGCGGGCCATCAACTGCCAGCGCTCCTCACCCTGAGGTTCCCGGCCGTGCGCCTCCCGCCAGTGCTCCAGATGCTTGTGTGCATTTTCGATCATCACCACCGCTGCATCGACCATCGCACCAATGGCGATGGCGATGCCGCCTAATGACAGCAAGTTGGCGGAGATCCCCTGGGCGTGCATCACGATGAAGGCCGCCAGGATACCCAAAGGCAGGGTGATGACGGCCACCAACGCCGAGCGTAGGTGCCACAGGAACAGCAGGCATACCAGCGCTACGACCAGAAACTCTTCGCCAAGCTTGTGGGTGAGGTTGCGTACCGCATCCTGGATCAGCTCGGAGCGGTCGTACACCGGCACCACTTCCACGCCCTCGGGCAAGCTGGATTGCAACGCCTGCAGTCGCGCTTTGACGTTCCGAATGGCCCCCAAGGCATCCTTGCCGGTCCGCAGGACGATCACGCCGCCGGCCACCTCACCTTGACCATCCAACTCTGCGATACCACGACGGAAGACCGGCCCGCGACTGATCGTGGCCACCTCGCCGAGCAGGACGGGGATGCCGTCGTTGCCGGTTACCGGCACCTGTTCGAACGCCTCCTGTGTGCGCAGGTAGCCTTCGCTGCGCACCATCAGTTCGGCTTCGCCTTGTTCGATCACCGAGCCCCCGGTAGCGCCGTTGGCCGCATCCACCGCCTCGATGAGCTCGGCCACCGTCAGTCCACGGGCCGCCAACGCCTGCGGATCGGGCTGGATCTGCCAGGCGCGCACCGCACCGCCCACACTGGCTACTTCAGCCACGTCCGGCACGGTTTTTAGCTCATAACGAAGAAACCAGTCCTGCAACGCACGCAGCTGCCCCACATCACGTTGACCTGTCCGATCCACCAAGGCGTACTGGTAGATCCAGCCCAGTCCTGTCGCATCAGGACCCAGCGCCGGATTCACATTCGGCGGAAGTCGATCGCGTACCTGGCTCAAGTACTCGAGCACTCGAGAGCGCGCCCAGTAAAGATCAGTGGCATCGTCAAACAGGATGTAGACGAACGAATCACCGAAGAAGGAGAAGCCGCGTACCGCCTTCACGCCCGGCACGGACAACATCGTGGTGGCCAACGGGTAGGTGACCTGGTCTTCGATGATGCGCGGGGTTTGCCCCGCCCATTGCGTGCGGATGATGACCTGGGTATCGGACAGGTCCGGCAGCGCATCCAGCGGCGTGTTCTTTACCGACCAGATACCGACCACCGCCAGCAGCGCGGCGGCAACCAGCACCAGCACGCGATTGGCGATGCAAGCATGGATCAGGCGCGCGATCATGGTGTGCCCTCCATCGCTTCGGACATGACCTCGCTTGCCTGGCAATCAGCGGCTGCGGCGGGGCCGAACTTGGGTACCAACTGCATATCCATGAACGGTGACTTGCCCGGCTTGTCGAAATGCTTCTCCGGCACCATCGGGTCATACCAGTACTGCACCGGGCAGCGCGGCGGCGTAGAGGTGGAGGTGTCTGGCGCGACAGGCGCCGGCTGTCTGGACGGTGACGGCACGACAGTGCGTGGTTCGTGCCCGGCGTCATGGCGCTCGTGCACACCTGATGCGCTGGCAGGGCGTGTCGGTTGTGCAGCGCCCAGGCGCTCCAACGCACCGGAGAGACTGGCTTCAGAGTCGAGCAGGAACTGACCCGAGACGACCACGCGTTCACCACCGGCCAGGCCTGCCACGATCTGCGTGCGCCCTTGCACGCTACGTCCGACACTCACCCGCACCGGCCGGAAGCTCCCGTCCGGATCCTGCACGATGACCCGGCTGTCCCGCCCGGTGGCGATCAGCGCCTCCGTGGGAACGACTGGCAGGGCCTGCTCGGCATCGGGCTGCACCAGAACCTCGGCGAACATGCCCGGCACCAGCCGACGCTGCGGGTTGCGCAGCACAATTCGCGCCCGCTGCGTACGACTAGCCATGTCGACCTGGGGAAGCAACGCCTGGATCTGTCCGACAAAGCGCTCTGCCGGCCAGGCACTGACCGTGGCCTGCACTGAGGTCCCCGGCTGCAAGGTGCCCAGCGCTGCCTGGGGCACCGAGGCCTCCAGCCACAGCGTGTCCAGCCCATTGATCTTGAACAGTGGCGTACCGGGCATCACCGTCTGCCCTTCGCGTGCCAGTATCTCGGTCACGACACCACTGTGGTCTGCGCCAAGCACGACGCCACTTCTGGCCGAGGCGCCAGAAGGAACACCCAACGAACGCAACCGTTGTTGCGCCGCACCCTGTAGCTCACGCGCGCCCGCGGACTGAGCTTGGCTCAGGGCATGTGCTTCGGCGATGGCAGCGTTCCATGCCGGGGCCTGCACGGTGGCTAGCGCTTGACCACGACGAACCTCGGTAAACGGCGCCTTTACCTGCACGTGGGTGATCAAGCCTTCCATGCGCGCACTGACCACGGTTTCCTGGGTCAGATCCCACGTCAGCGTGCCCGGCACGCGTACGGCACTTCCTAGTGACTCTACCGCCACTTCTTGAGTGCGTATGCCCACGTTCTGCTGCAGGCGCGGATCGATCTGCGTTCCGCCCCCCATGGCCTCATCTGCGTATTTGGGCAGCAACTCCATATCCATGAACGGAGATTTGCCCGGCTTGTCGAATCGCTGCTCCGGCGCCATGGGGTCGTACCAGTACAGCACCTTGCGTGCTTGATCTGCGCCGCTCGTGCCGGTGGGCGGGGTGGTATCAGAGGTTCGAGTCATCCAGGCGTAGCCGCCGGCAAAGCCGAGCGCCAGCAACCCGAGGGCCACGGCGAGCTGTGTGAGACGCGTTTTGGTCGGGCTCATGGCGTGTTCTCCTCATGGGGCAGCAGATAGGCCAGTGCCGCCCAGGCACGGCCCTGTTCGCCCAGCAGACGGGCGTTCTCCAGTTGCAATTCGATCTCATCGCGCCGCGCTTCCAGCCACGGCTGCAGGTCGGCACCGGCGCCGTAGGCGGCCAACGCCGTGCGTGCGCGATCGCGCGCCAAAGGCAGGCTCTGCGTGTTCTGACGCTCCAACTGGCCGGTTAACCCGCGCCATCGCGCTATCGCGCGTTGCACCGACTCGGCTTGGATGCGTCGGGCCTCATCGCGCTCTGCGGACACCGCCTCTAGCTCGGCCCGCCGTGCCGCGATGCCTCGTGCTTGGCGGTTCTTCTGGAACAGCGGCAGGCCCACACCCACTTCCACCATAAGCATGTCGCTGCGCGCCATGCCGTCGGGTGCGCGCTCGCGACGTCCGTAGGTGAGCTCCACACTCCAATCCGGGCGGGTTTCGGCCACGGCCGCATCCACCTGGGCCTGGGCTAAGCTCTGGCGTGCCTCCCAGCCCAGTAGTGGCGTGTGCTGGTCCAGTTTGGCCAGCAGTTGGGTGGGCTCCAATGGCAACTGCGAAAAATCCGGTGCCACACCACTGGCCAAGATCGCCTCTGGTGCAATACCCAACCAACGCGCCAGGCCGGCCTGCGCGGCGGCGTGCTCCGCATGTACCTGCTCCAGGCGATTGTCCAACTGCAGTAGGGCGGCCTGGGCGGCAAGCACGTCACTGGCCCCGGCCGTGCCACCTGCCAAGCGAGCACGCGCCGCACGCTCGGCTATGCGTGCCGGCTCGCGCAATCCTTCCAACGCATCTACGGCTTGCTGCGTACTCCACAGCTCGATCCAGGCCAGCGCGGCCGCTTGGGCCACCATCTGCTGTTCGGCCATCGACAGTGAGCGCGCTTGCGCCAGCGTCGCTTGCGCCAGCGCGTGCTCGGCACGTCGTTTCGCACGCGCAGGAAACTCCTGCATCAGACCGACCTGCTGGGTGGTCATCTCATCGGCGCGCAGGCTGAAGGCATCGGGTCCGCTGACGGGCCAGTTCGCCAGCCCCACGATCAAACGTGGGTCGGGCAGCGCGCCAGCACGCGCGGCTTCTTCAGTACTGGCATCGATCTGGGATCGGCGCACCTGCAGGGTAGGGGCGTTGGCAAGCGCCCGTTGTAGGGCTTCTGTGTAGCTGATCGGGATAGCGGGCGGTGCTGCCACCACAGGACCACTGAGCGCCAGGGCAAACACGAATCCACACGCCATCCTGCGCCTTGCATGCAAGAAGAAAGACATCTCCATAAGACCTCCGGACAAACGACAACGAGCGCGCTGCAATGCATGCAGCACGAGCACGGGTCAATCCAGGAGGGGGCTTAAATCAGCAGGCTACAGAAGCGCTGCAGGGGAGGCGGATCGGACACGCACACCGGAACATCCCGATAGAACTGCGCGTGTACCGGTGGCAACAGAGCCTGCGCCAGCGCGAAGGCGACCAGCGCCGGCTGGTAAGGCACTTGAGGGGCCTTCGCATCGGCCGTGGTGATGTGATCGCGCAGGCAATGCTGGTCGCACAACGCCGGAGCATCGGGATCCGGCGCGGGCATCTCTTCGCAACCGACCATCAGGGTCGCTTGTCCAGCTTCCACCGATTCCAGCGGACAGGCGTAGGCCACCAGCGCCAGCTGCTGCAACAGCAGCGCCCACAGTCCCAGCCATGCCAGTCGGGCACGAGGGCGGGAACGCCGCCATCGCCTGAGCAGCTTCACCATGACAGCTCACGCACGCCCGAAGCAGCGCCTGCGGACGCTGGGCGGATCAGGGTAGGGGACGTGCCAGCTCTCATGATGGCCAGTCTAGCCCTCTTGGGGCCGACTGGCATTGATCAAGATCAAGCCGCAGCAAGGTTCCAGCGTAAGGCAAGCTGCACAAATAGCGGTATCCGAATGGCCTCCGCGGCCTGCCTGGCTCCGGATCTAACACCATTGGTCCTGACTAGTCGCCTCGCGCTGTAAAAATTGGGTATCCGGAATCTGGTGTGGGTTCTGGCTCCTTGGGTCTTTGTAGCTATCACTTTTCAAAGAATGGATTTTGGTGTTGGACGGCTGAGCGGATGTGCTAGAGTAAAAGTCGGATTTCAGTGTGGGTTCGCCCAAGGTGCTGAGTGACGGACTTTCTCCAGCTGCGAAGCCTGAAGACGCTTGAAATCCTGACCAGCGAGGACAGTTACGTCGTCAAGGCCGAAGGCGTCAATCAGTGGGTGACCTGCCCGCTGTGCAAGACCGGACGCCTGCATGGTCACGGCTCACAGGAACAGTCGTTTCAGGACACACCGACGCACGGCAAACCCGTCGTGATCTTCATCCAGCGCCGTCGCTATCGCTGTACAAGCTGCACCAAGACCTTGTTTGAGCCTGTGGCGGACCTTGATGGAAAACGCCAAGCCACGGCGCGTCTGGTGCGTTATATCCGCGACCAGTCCTTCTCCAAGACCTTTGCGGCCCTTGCCCGGGAAGTAGCCGTGGACGAAAAGACGGTCCGCCACGTCTTCGACGATTTCATCGAGGAGGTCGAGGCCAAGACCCAGTTCCGGACGCCGCGGGTGCTGGGTATCGACGAGCTCAAGATCATCGGCCAGTACCGGGCCATGATCACCAACGTCGAGCGCAAGACCGTGTTCGATATCCGCCCCAGCCGGGCCAAAGCCGAGTTGATGCCCTATTTCCGCGACCTGCGGGACAAGGACTCGGTCGAGTGGGTGGCGATGGACATGTACCACGTATATCGGCAGGTGGTGCGCGCCACGCTGCCACAGGCCCGGATCGTGGTCGATCGATTCCATATCCAGCGCATGGCGAACGACGCGCTGGAGAAGCTGCGCAAGCGCATTCGCAAGGATTTGTCCACCCGGCAGCGCCTCAAACTCAAGGACGAGCGGTTCCTGCTGCTCAAGCGGCAGCACGACCTGACAGGGAGAGATATGGACCGGATGCGGGAATGGTTCCAACAGTTCCCGCTCCTAAGCGAAGCCCACGCGCTCAAGGAAGGATTTCTGTCGATCTGGGATCAGAAGACCCGCCCAGCAGCAGAAGCCGCCTGCGCGAAGTGGCAGGCCAATATTCCGACCGAATTGGCGGCCACGTTCAAGGACCTGACCACCGCCGTGCACAACTGGCACGACGAAATCTTCGCCTACTTCGAGCAGCCGATTACCAATGCCTATACTGAGTCAGTCAACCGAGTGGCCAAAGACATGAACCGCATGGGCAGGGGTTACAGCTTCGAGGTGCTTCGGGCGCGCATGCTCTACGACAAGAAGGCGCGCAAGGATGGCTCGGTTATCGAAACCGTGTTGGTCGATGACGACGACCCAATGACCACGGACTTCGTGTTCCAGCGGATGACCACGGCGGCAACGCGCAAGAAGAAGATCACGCGCGTGGTCGAGTACGGCCCCTATCTCCCGACGCTGGCGCGGCTACTCGAAGAGGGGTATTTCGAATAGTCCTCAGCCCATTGTGCAAGAGGCGGCGCTTCAGCCTGAATTTGTGATTCAGCCGATGAAGCATAGGTAAGAGGCCCAGCCACTACCCCGCGCAACAGGACAGTTGCTTTACGTCCTTGGTGAAGGTTTGTGCCGCGAGTTTCAGCCCCTCGACCATCGTCAGGTAGGGGAATAACTGGTCGGCCAACTCTCGCACCGTCATGCGGTTGCGAATCGCCAGTACTGCGGCTTGGATCAGCTCGCCTGCTTCCGGGGCTACCGCTTGCACGCCGATCAGTCGTCCCGAACCGGCCTCCGAAACCAGCTTGATGAAACCGCGCGTGTCGAAGTTGACCAGCGCCCGGGGCACGTTGTCGAGCGTCAGCGTGCGGCTGTCGGTCTCGATACCGTCGTGGTGCGCTTCGGCTTCGCTGTAGCCCACGGTGGCGACCTGCGGGTCGGTGAACACCACCGCCGGCATCGCCGTCAGATCCAGCGTCGCGTTGCCACCCGTCATGTTGATTGCAGCGCGGGTGCCGGCCGCCGCCGCGACGTAGACGAACTGCGGCTGGTCAGTGCAGTCGCCGGCGGCATAGATGTGCGGCACGGTAGTGCGCATCGCGTGGTCGATGGTGATGGCGCCTTGCGCATTGACCACCACACCGGCCGCGTCGAGGTTGAGCGTGCGGGTGTTTGGGGTGCGGCCGGTGGCGAACAACAGCCGGTCGGCATGCAGTTCGCCGCGTTCGGTGGTGAGCACGAATTCCCCATCCTCATAGGCGACCTGGCTGGCCTGGGTGTGGTCCAGCACTTCGATGCCTTCGGCGCGGAACACGGCCGTGATGGCCTCGCCAATGGCGGGGTCTTCGCGAAAGAACAGTGTGCTGCGCGCCAGCATGGTCACCTTGCTGCCCAGCCGGGCAAAGGCCTGCGCGAGTTCGACGGCCACCACCGACGAGCCGATCACGGCCAGCCGATCGGGGATCGTGTCGCTGGCCAGCGCTTCGGTCGACGTCCAGAAGGGCGTGTCTTTCAAGCCCGGGATCGGTGGAATCGCCGGACTGGCCCCGGTGGCGATGAGGCAGCGGTCGAAACTCACCTCGCGCATCCCGTCGTCAGCGGTTGCCACGGTCAGCGTGTGCGCATCCTTGAATCGGGCATCGCCGCGCAGCACGGTGATGGTCGGGGTGCTCGTCAGGATGCCTTCGTACTTGGCGTGGCGCAGTTCATCGACGCGCCCCTGCTGCTGAGCCAGCAAGCGCTTACGCAGAATCTTCGGCGAGGCGGCGGCAATGCCGTCATCGAACGGACTCTCGCGACGCAGATGCGCAATGTGGGCAGCGCGGATCATGATCTTGGACGGCACACATCCGACGTTGACGCAGGTGCCGCCGAGAGTGCTGCGCTCGATCAGCGTCACACGCGCCCCTTGCTCGACGGCCTTCAACGCCGCCGCCATCGCCGCGCCGCCGCTGCCGATCACGGCCACGTGCAGTGCAGCCTCATCGTCCTCGCGCTTTGGTTCGCCGCCCAGCCGCTCTTGTGCATTGTTCAGCAGGTCGCTGGGTTGCCCCGGCGCATCGGCAAGCTGCGCTCGGTAACCGAGTGCGGATACCGCCGCGACCAGCGAGGTCACGTCCGCGGCGGTACCTACGCTGGCCTCAATCTCGGCCCGGCGCTGTGGGTAGGACACTGAGGCCGAACGCACGCCGGGCACCTTTTCCAAGGTCTGCTTGACGTGCTCGGCGCACGACCCGCAGGTCATGCCATCGATGTGCAGCGTGATCGCCTCGGTCATGAGCGTGTGCTCACTTCTTGACGGTAGACGGGTAGCCGGCGTTCTCGGTGGCTTTGGTCAACGCGGCCGGAGTGGTCTTGGCATCGTCGTAGGTTACCACCGCCTCCTTGGGCTCCCAGGTCACCTTGGCCTCGATGACGCCTTCGACCTTGGTCAGCGCCTTCTTGACCGTGATCGGACAGGTGGCGCAGGTCATGCTCGGCACCGACAGCGTGACGGTTTTGGTGGCGGCCCAGGCGGGAGCGCTGAGGGCAACGGTCAGAGCGAGCAATGCGACGAGTTTCTTCATGGCAATCTCCTTTCAGTAGAACAGGGGCATGAGGTAGGGGAACACGAGCGCGATCAGCACCAGGGCGGTGACGATCCAGAAGATCACCTTGTAGGCCGTCCGCACCTGGGGCACGGCGCATGCGTCGTCCGGCGCGCAGGCGCGAGCCGGCCGGAAGATGCGACGCCACGCGAAGAACAGCGCCACGAGCGCCACGCCAATGAAGATCGGCCGGTACGGTTCCAGCGCGGTCAAGTTGCCGATCCAGGCGCCGGAGAAACCCAGCGTGATCAGCACCAGCGGACCGAGGCAGCAGGTCGAGGCGAGGATGGCGGCGAGGCCACCGGCGGCCAGTGCACCGCGGCCGTTGCTGGGGTCTGCCATGTGAGGGATCTCCTTCCGAGACGTTGCGTGATGCGCTAAGGTTACTTCCGTAGTCAAGTACGGAGTCAAGCGCGATGGTGAACGATCCGCAAACACTGACCATCGGGGCTTTCGCCAAGGCCGCTGGGGTCAACGTGGAGACCATCCGGTTCTATCAGCGCAAGGGGTTATTGCCAGAACCAGGTCGGCCCGTCGGCAGTATTCGCCGCTACGGATCGGCGGACGTGGCGCGGGTGCGTTTCGTGAAATCCGCCCAGCGGCTGGGGTTCAACCTGGACGAAGTCGGCCAACTCCTACAGCTTGAGGACGGCACTCACTGCAGCGAAGCCGCCGAGCTGGCTGCGCTCCAGCTCACCGACGTGCGCACCAAGATGGCGGACCTGACGCGAATCGAAGCGGTGCTGTCACGGTTGGTCAACGAGTGCCATGCGCAGCGAGGCACTGTGTCGTGCCCGCTGATCGATTCTCTGCACGGGAGCTAGGCGCGTGGCTTAACCCGGTTTTCCGTTCCACTGCGCCTCAAACCCCAGTTCGAGCCGGGGGCAAGGTGACCTGCCACTGATTGTTTCCTTGCACCGACATGCGCCAGACAAAGCCCACACTGAAGGCTAAAAGCGCGTAAGCCTTGCGATACCAGAAACCTACCGAACGAGAGCTGTCAGACAAGAAGGGCTAGTGCGGTCTTCCCACACTAAAATCCGGATACCCCAAAAATTCCCCGCTCCAATCAATTCAGAGGAGAGCGGGGTAATGGAAGCTTGCAGTCTGCCATTTACCTCGCTGCCGCCTCGGCTTCGTGGAGCTTTGCAAGCTCCTCGTATTCCGTAGCGGCTTCTTCCTTCAACTTGACCAGCTTATCGCAGTGTCTGGCCAGAGTTTGGTCCGTGGCCGTCCCACTCTTGAAGGCTTGATGATTATGGCGATACGTGTTGCGCATCGTCTTGTGCGTTTCGGCTTCTGCCAGGGCTTCGCGGGCCAGCGTGCGGTAATACGCGGCGATGGCCAGATGGTTCTCCGGCTTGTCCGCGATATCGTTCAGGAGCGTTATGACCGGTTCTTCGGTGGGCTGCTGCGCATAGACCGGAATGGCTACGGCGAACATCGCACACAACATCATGACCCAAGACGCTTTGACAGACTTCATTGAAATCTCCTGATGGGCTGGGGAGGTATGCCCGGTGCCAGCCTAGGAAAGCCCTTCTTTCATCTGAATGACCCATTCATTACATTTCTGCAATGCGCTGGTCACTTCGGGGGCGGCTGAGCGCGTCCACGAGAGGAGCGAATTCAATACGCGCATCACTTGATCCAAAGGTCTTGGTTGAATGACGAGACGATTGCAGCATCGTAATGGCGGGGTCATCCCGTCGACAGCTTGCCGTACGTAGGGTGGAAGCGAACAAGCCGGCCGCAGACGCGGACCGGTTTCTTTTGTGGGTGCGCCGCATCCGCCGGTTCCCGAATGGGGATCGCCGCCAACTTATCGGAGGTTGTCATGAGGCATTATCGTCGGCCCTCGCTGGTGATGGTTTGTTTGCTTGGTGCGACGCTCGCCGGCTCGGCGCTGGCCGATGACGACAAGCACAATCATGGTCAGTCAGGCGCCATGGGGCAGCCGCCCGCCAGCACAAGCGCCCCAGCGGCGCCCCATCCTCCGGCGGCACATGCTTCAGATCCACAGTCTCCTGCTTCCCAGAATTCGCCTGCCTCGCCCGATGCCATGGCTTCGCACATGGAGGAGATGGCAACGATGATGCGTGAACGGGGAAAGGCCATGGAAGCGATGGGCCGCCAGATGCAGGAAGGCAGCATGCAGATGCATCAGCAGGCCATGTCGATGAAGGCAGGAGACACGTCCACGCACAATGACATGGACATGTCCGCCGCGATGCAGCACATGGAACAGATGAAGAAGGATATGGAGAACTGCGAGCGGCAGATGCAGCAAGTCGATTCGACCATGCAGAAGATGGATTCGAGCATGGGCGGCGGCATGGCCAAGAAGAAGATGGGCCATATGTAGGAGGCGGCCGCTGTGTCGACGGAGAGCTTCATGGGGTGGAGGCGAATCGTTGCCCTGACCGTGCTGGCGATGTCGCTGGCGTATGCTGCGGCCGGCGCTCAGACAACTGCCGATCCGCACGCTGTTCATCCACCGAACAAGACCAACAGCACGGCGGCCGCTGGAACGACAGCCGCGCAAGACAGCAGTTCGATGGGTGGCATGCCGATGGAACCCACGCCGTCGGCTGACGCGCCGATGGGCGACGACGATCACGCTGACCAAGCCGCAAACATGGCGGCGCCGCAACCGGCTGTCGGGGGCGCACCGATGCAAGGCAGCAGCCCGATGCAGGGCATGCCGATGGGCACCCCAACCCCGGCTGACGCAGGCATGGGCGATGACGACCATGCCGCGCATCACCCTGACGCGGCTGGTGGCATGCCGGCTGCGGCAGGTGCGTCGATGGGCGGCTCCATGGGCGGCATGATGGACGACATGATGCGTGGCTGCCGCGGAGACGAGTGCGGTCGCGATCGGCGCCTCAACAAGCTGCTGTATCCCCAACTGATGGCGCTGCCGGACCTTCCGCCGGAGCGGCGTGCCAGCGTCGAGCAGCTCGCCCACCATCGGATGCACGAAGGCATCCAGCAGTTGGCGACCCTGTCGTCGGAGGCGTCGCATGCGGTTCAACGCAACGACTACGCCGGCTTGCAGGAGGCGTCTGATCGGATGCGCGTGGCCTGGGGCGAGTTTGACAGCGGCCTGTCGGCCTACCGCGCGCTGGCCGAAGGACAGGCGCCGCGCGGCATCGCGTTGGACTGGTTCCGTCGCGAAATGAATCTGACCGATCCCCTGACCACGGTCCCGGCGCACGGGGTCTTCGGCCTGTCGGGCTTTCACTACTTCACGATGGCGCTGCTGTCGGCTTTTGCCTTGCTGGGTGCGTGGATGTACGTCGCCCGCAACCGGCGTACGAACGCGGTGCTGGCCACGTTGCGCACGGGAGCACCGGCGTCTCCGGCGTCCTCCCCGGCACCGCGTGCCGGCGCATCGCCAGGCCCCGCGGTACAGGCACCTGCCGTTGCTTCGCCCGAAGGCGCCCCGCAGGCGCGCACGCCTGCGTCCACCACGGGCAGTTGGGTCGGCAAGCTGCGGGTCGCGCGCATCTTCCCGGAGACATCCCGGGTCAAGACGTTCCGCCTGGCACCCGTCGAGGGGACAGGTGCCCTGCCTTTCGAGTTCGAGCCCGGCCAGTTCCTCACGCTCTCCGTGCCCTCGGAAGGGAAACAGGTCAAGCGCTCTTATTCGATCGCCTCATCGCCATGCTGCCATGGCTGGTGCGACCTGACCGTCAAGCACGAAAGCGGCGGCATCGTGTCCGGATACCTCCACGAACACGTCCAGGAAGGCGATCTGCTCGATGCGTCCGGCCCGTACGGCCGCTTCACCTTCCGCGGCGTCGAGTCCGACAGCGTCGTGCTCTTGGGGGGCGGTGTCGGCATCACGCCGTTGATGAGCTCGATCCGCTACCTGACCGACCAGAGCTGGAACGGCCGGATCGACCTGGTCTACGCCTGCAAGGACCTGGAGAACGTGATCTTCCACGACGAGCTGAACCAGCTTGCCCGTCGGCATCCGAACCTGCATGTGTCCATCGTGTTGAGTGAGGAGTCATCAGAGGAGTGGACCGGCGCACGCGGGTTCATCACCGCCGAACTGCTGGGGCAGATCCCCGAGATCCGCTCGCGCCGCATCCACCTGTGCGGTCCGCCGGTGATGATGGATGCGGTGCGCAACGAGCTGGGCAAGCTGGGCATCGATCCGGCGTCGATACACTCCGAGCTGTTCCTGAGCCCGCCCAAGCCGGCGACGCCCGAACCGGGCCAAGCCGGCGACACCGCTGCGGCCGTGACATGCCGCTTCGAGCGATCCGGGAAAAGGGCGCCGCTGATCGCCGGCCAGACCGTCCTCGAGGCCGCCGAAGAAGTCGGCGTCCCGATCGAGTACGCGTGCCGGCAGGGCTACTGCGGCATCTGCAAGGTGAAACTGCTCTCGGGCGAGGTCACCATGGCGGTGGACGACAGCCTGACCCCGCTCGACCGCTCGTCGGGGATGATCCTGGCCTGCCAGGCGAAAGCGTCGGCCGACATCTCGGTGGATGCCTAGATGGGCAGGCACGATCGCATCGCCGCGACGATCATCGTGTCGATGCTGGCGGTGCTGTGGCTGGGCTTCCTGGTACACCGCGCTCCGTTCTTCGCCGGTAGCCTGTGGGGTGGCGTGTTCGGCGTCGTGGGCGCCGCGTTCTTGCTGGTGCCGCTCGTCTACACCGTGGTCAAGCGCAGCGCCACGCTACGCCGCGCATTCACCCGCGAGCACAGCTTCGCCGCATTGCTGCAGGCGCACGTGTATTTCGGCCTGATCGGCGCGCTGCTGGCCATCATCCATAGCGGGCACAAGTTCCAGAGCGTGCTCGGGATCGCGCTGACGGCGTCGATGCTGCTGAGCGTGCTCACCGGGTTCATCGGCCAGCATTACCTGCGCTACGTCGCCGAGAACATCCGCGAGAAGAAGACACAGCTCGACGGCCTGTGGCGCCTCCTGGATGGGGCGTACTGGGCCTACGCGCAGGCGCCGGCAGGCGGCGCCGGCACGGCCAAGGCCGGCGCCGAACTGCTGCCGCTGGCGTCCGGCGCCGGCGACCTGCAGTACTCAATCCAGTTCCAGGAGCGGGTGCGCAAGCTGTTCACCGGCTGGCTGTCGGCGCACATCGCGTTCTCGATCGTCTTCTATCTCCTGCTGGCGCTGCACATTTGGGCCGGCATCTACTTCGGGCTGCGCTGGTTCAGATGAGTCGAAAGGGAACGATCATCGTCGCGCTGCTCGCGGTGCTGGCGTCGGTGGCAGCACTCGCGCTGTGGAAGGCGGTGCCGCAGACGCTGCACGTCGCGACGTGGCAGAGCATGGCCTCGCCTGGCCCACTGTCCAGCGCGCATGCGTTCCTGCAGGAGGATTGCGCGGCGTGCCACACGCCGGTCAAGGGGGTGCAGGATGCGACCTGCGTTGCCTGCCATGCCAACGAAACCGCCCTCCTGCAGCGGCAGCCGACGGCGTTCCATGCCGACATCGCCGAGACGAACAACTGCGTGGCCTGCCACAAGGAACATGACGCCGGTCGCAGCCTGCGCGGCATGGACCATGCGGCGCTGACCGACATCATCGTGCGATGGCTCGATCGTGCTCCGGAGCGCCACGAGGGCGCGCTGCTGCTCGCGCACGTGAAGGCGCACAGGCCAGAGGCGCTGCCCGGCAACGTCTCGCTCGCCAGCGGCATGACCTACAAGGAGACGCTGCTGGACTGCGCGAGCTGCCACAAGACCACGGACCCTCACGTCCAGGTGTTCGGAAACGATTGCGCGACATGCCACGGCACCGGCACGTGGTCGATCGCCGGGTTCAGGCATCCCTTGCCCAGTTCCACCGAGTGCGGCCAGTGCCATCTCGCGCCGCTCAGCCACTACAAGGAGCACTTCTCGATGATGTCCAAGCCGATTGCGGGTGTCCGGAATGCGCAGCCCGAGCAATGCTACCTCTGCCACCAGACCACGTCTTGGAACGACATTCGCGGGGTGGGCATCTACGACCACCATTGACCGGACAGGCCGATGAGCGTCGACTTGCCACATGCCGCCATCGGAATCGCGGTGGCTGGATTCGAGTTGTTCGGTGTCGGCGTCATCACGCTGGGAAGCCTGTTGGCGTGTGGGCGGTTCGCCTTCCTTCACACGAAGGTCGGGATGACGGCGCGCTATCACGCCCTGCGGCAGGAGCTCGGCGGCACGATCGTCTTGGGCCTGGAGTTCCTCGTGGCCGCGGACATCATCCGCACCGTCACCATCGATCCCTCGCTCCAGGGCGTGGCGATCCTTGCGCTGATCGTGCTGATCCGCACCTTCCTGAGCGTTGCACTGCAAATCGAGATCGAACGAGGATGGTCGTGGCGGCGCCGTCGACCGGCGGCGCCCGACCACCCGGATGATCCCGGCTGAGCGAACCGGCCCACACGCTCAAGGCACAGCGTCGTGCGACGACCGCGCTGGCGAGAGCCCCTTCGCTGCTTGCAGCCGATCAATGGGACTTGAACGCTCCGCCGGGCGGCGCGTCAGGGATCGACGCCAATCGCCTGGTAGCCCGCCTTGGTCAGGGCGGCTTTCACGATCTCGCTAGGCTGCTCGGACACGACCTGCACCCGTCGGGTATGAACGTCAGCCTGAACCCGGGCATCCGGGTCGACGGACTGGATGGCGCGCGTCACACCTCGGACGCAGCCGCCGCAAGTCATGTTCTGGATGTGAAATGCGTGCATGGGGCACCTCCTGCTGATTTGTGTACGGTTAGGATGGGCCTTGCCATCGTTGGAAGGTCAAGGGTTTTCGCGGGCCATGCAGGGGTTGACCTTCCCACCGTAGGAACCCGCAGACTTGTTTAGTGACCATTGCACCGGCGAGATGAACACCATGGATTCCGTTGCCCCAAGCGCCTCCCTGCGAACGAACGCTGTGCGGAAGACCGAACTCGCCATCGAGGGCATGACCTGCGCGTCCTGTGTCGGACGTGTGGAGCGCGCCTTGCGCGCCGTCCCTGGCGTGATGGCGGCGCGCGTCAATCTGGCGACGGAGCGCGCAGTCGTGGAAGGCGGCGCGGACTCCCCACTGCTGATCCAGGCCATCGACGACGCAGGGTATGCGGCACGGCCGATCGACCGGGCGGCCTTGCGCGAGGCCGATGACGCAGCCCGCAAGGAGGCCGAGCAGGCGGCACTGAAACGCGCGGTGGTCGTGTCCATTGCGCTGACCTTGCCGGTCGTCGCGCTGGAGATGGGCTCGCACCTCGTTCCCGGCCTGCATCACCTGATCGTGCGCACCATCGGCATGCAGTGGAACTGGATCATCCAGTTCGCGCTGACGACGCTGGTGATCCTCGGGCCAGGCCGGCGCTTCTATCAGCAGGGTTTCCCCGCGCTGTTGCGCCTGGCGCCGGACATGAACTCGCTGGTGGCGGTCGGCACCTTGGCCGCTTACGCCTACTCGCTGGTCGCGACCTTCACGCCCGCGCTGTTGCCCGCGCAGGCGGTCAACGTCTACTACGAGGCGGCGGCCGTCATCGTCACCCTGATTCTCATCGGCCGGTCCCTGGAAGCGCGGGCCAGAGGGCGCGCCTCCCAGGCGATCCAGCGGCTGGTCGGGTTGCAGGCGCGGACCGCGCGCGTGCGCCGTGACGGGCAGACGGCCGAGATCGCTCTCGGCGAGGTGGCGCCGGGGGATACCGTCGAAGTGCGGCCCGGCGAACGTGTACCGGTCGACGGCGAGGTGATCGAGGGCGACAGCTACGTCGATGAGTCCATGATCACGGGCGAGCCGGTGCCGGTGGCGAAGACCGCCGGCAGCGCGGTGGTCGGCGGCACGGTCAACCAGAACGGCGCGCTGGCGTTCCGCGCGACCGCAGTGGGCGAGTCCACGGTGCTCTCCCGGATCATCCGCATGGTCGAGGAAGCACAGGGCTCCAAGCTACCCATCCAGGCTCTGGTCGACCAGGTGACGTCGTGGTTCGTCCCGGCCGTGATCGGCGTGGCGCTGCTGACATTCCTGCTCTGGCTCGCCTTCGGCCCCTCACCGGCGCTGACGTTCGCGCTGGTCAACGCCGTCGCCGTGCTGATCATCGCCTGTCCCTGCGCGATGGGGCTGGCCACGCCCACCTCGATCATGGTCGGCACCGGGCGCGGCGCGGAAATGGGCGTGTTGTTCCGCAAGGGCGAGGCCTTGCAGTTGCTCAAGGATGCCAAGGTCGTCGCGCTGGACAAGACCGGTACGCTGACCGAAGGCCGGCCGGTGCTCACCGATCTGGAACTCGCCGAGGGCTTCGACCGGGCGCAGGTGCTGGCGCGGATCGCGGCCGTCGAGGCGATGTCGGAACACCCGGTCGGCCGCGCCATCGTGGAGGCCGCCCAAGCCGAAGGCCTGGTCTTGCCGGAGGTCGCCGGCTTCAGGTCCGAGACCGGGTACGGCGTCGAGGCCAAGGTGGACGGATTGGGTGTCCAGATCGGTGCCGACCGCTACATGGACCGGCTGGGGCTGGATGTGACCGCCTTCGCCGGCAACGCGCAACGGGTGGGCGACGAGGGCAAATCGCCGCTCTACGCAGCGATCGGCGGCAAGCTCGCGGCCGTCATCGCCGTGGCCGATCCGATCAAGGACACAACCCCCGAGGCCATCGCCGCGCTCCACGTGTTGGGTCTCAAGGTGGCCATGATCACCGGCGACAACCGGCGCACGGCCGAGGCCATCGCCCGCCATCTGGGCATCGACGAGGTGGTCGCCGAGGTGCTGCCGGAGGGCAAGGTGGAGTCGGTGCGCAGGCTCAGGGCCTTGCATGGCCATCTGGTGTTCGTGGGCGATGGCATCAACGACGCGCCGGCCTTGGCGGAGGCCGAGGTGGGTATCGCCATCGGCACGGGCACCGATATCGCGATCGAGGCGGCCGACGTGGTGCTGATGTCGGGCAGCCTCAAGGGCGTGCCCAACGCCATCGCGCTGTCGAAGAGGACGATCCGCAACATCCGGCAGAACCTGTTCTGGGCGTTCGCCTACAACGCGGCCCTGATCCCGGTTGCCGCGGGTGTGCTGTATCCGGCGTACGGCGTCTTGCTCTCGCCGGTCTTCGCCGCAGGCGCCATGGCGTTGTCGAGCGTCTTCGTCCTCGGCAACGCACTCAGGTTACGGCGATTCCAACCGCCGACGACGGCCGCGTCGGCTGGCCAACTGCCGGCTTCGAGGGGTGCCGCCGCTTCGGCGAGTTTCGGGGCGGCGGGCTTGGGACCGAAAGGAGAATGAGGTGAACATCGGTGACGCGGCGAAGGCCTCGGGTGTATCGGCCAAGATGATCCGCTACTACGAGCAGATCGGGTTGATTCCACCGGCTGGCCGCACGCACGCAGGCTACCGGGATTACACCGAAAAGGACGTCCACGTGCTGCGCTTCGTCCGGCGCACGAGGGATCTGGGATTCTCCGTCGCCGAGATCGATGGCCTGTTGCAGCTCTGGCGCAACCGCCGCCGGCGCAGCGCCGACGTCAAGCGTATCGCCCTGGACCACATCGAGGATCTGCAACGGCGGATCGCCGACATGCAAGAGATGGCAGCGACACTCCAGCAGCTGGCGACATGCTGCTCGGGGGACGACCGTCCCGATTGCCCGATCCTGGCCGATCTCGAACAGCCGTCTGCGGCGGCGGTGAAAGAACCCAAGCGCCGACGCGGCGCGGTCGACGACCGTGGTGTCGGCAAGCGCAAGGCCCAGCGGGGGTAAGGCGCAACCGCCCAAGCATCGAGGCCTCTGGCAGGGCGAATGACCATGAAATGACGGGAATGTAATGGATGGGTCATCCCGCCGAAAGTGACCCCCTCCTAGGCTGGTCACCATGACGCGAGCACCACGCCCTTGCGTTCAACCCCGACCGTTGCCTGGATCCTGTGCGGCCCATCTGGCAAGCATTCCGGCCACCGTCACGTGGCTTGTCATGCGCACGCTGACCCGCGTTCCTCACCACGCTGGCGCTTTCTCCGGCGCGCGTGGCCGGCACCCAGATCGTGGCGATGGGCCGGGCGGGCTCGATGTCAGCCGATACCGATCATAGGAGGTCATGCATGCGATCCAGACTTTCAGGCACGAACGCCGCCGAGCAGCTGCTGCTGTCTCGAAGGCAGTTCGTTCAAGGATTGGCAGCGGGTGGCGCAGTGCTGGGCCTGGGACTTTGGCCGAAGCAGAGCTGGGCGCTCCGCTCCCCTGGCCAGCTCGAAGTCCTGTCGGGCACGCAGTTCGACCTGACCATAGGCGAGACCCTGGTCAACTACACGGGCAAGACGCGGCCCGCCATCACCGTCAACGGCTCGGTGCCTGCACCGATCCTGCGCTGGCGCGAAGGCACGCGGGTGCAGCTCAGGGCCCGGAATGACCTTCCCCCCGGCTCGATCCACGGCGACGCGACGTCGATCCACTGGCACGGCATCCTGCTGCCCGCCAACATGGATGGGGTTCCCGGCTTCAGCTTCGACGGCATCAACCGCGGCGAGAGCTACCTGTACGAGTTCGATGTCCGCCAGAGCGGAACCTACTGGTACCACAGTCATTCGGGGTTCCAGGAACAGGGCGGCATGTACGGGCCGCTGATCATCGACCCCATCGATCCGCCTCCGTTCTCCTACGATCGAGACTACGTGGTCTTCCTGTCCGATTGGACCGACATGGACCCGGCGCGCCTGTTCGCCCGGCTGAAGAAGCTGTCGGAGTACGACAATTACTACCAGCGTACGGTGGGCGACTTCTTCCGCGACGTGCGCCGGGACGGCTTGAGCGCGACGCTAAGCGATCGCGAGGCATGGGGACGCATGCGCATGACGCCGACGGACCTGTCCGACGTCAACGCGCATACCTACACCTACCTGATAAACGGGACCACGTCGCTGGGCAACTGGACGGGACTTTTCCGTGCCGGTGAGAAGGTGCGCCTGCGTTTCATCAACGGTGCGGCGATGACCTACTTCGACGTCCGCATCCCGGGCCTGAAGATGACGGTCGTCGAGGTCGACGGCCAGTACGTCCACCCGCTGACGGTGGACGAGCTGCGCATCGCCACTGCCGAAACCTTCGACGTGATCGTCGAGCCTACCGGGCAGGACGCCTTCACGATCTTCGCCCAAGACTCCGCGCGCACCGGCTACGTCAGTGGCACGCTTGCGGTCCGCGAGGGCTTGCGTGCTCCGGTACCGGCGGTGGACCCGCGGCCGCTGCTGACCATGGCCGACATGGGGCATGGCGGCCACGGTGCCCATTCCGGACTGGCGGCCGCATCGGCCGATCCGCATGCCGGGCATGGCGCCGCGCCGGCGCCGGACCCCCACGCGGGCCACGGGGCGGGGGCCGTGGCCGCCGATCCGCATGCCGGGCACGGCGTTCCGGCCGCACCAGGCGCGCACTCCGCGCATGAAGGCGGCGGCATGCAGATGCAGACTCATCCGGCCAGCGAAACGGGCAATCCCCTGGTGGACATGCGGACCATGACGCCGGAGCCGCGACTGTCCGATCCTGGGATCGGTCTGCGCGGCAACGACCGCAAGGTGGCGACGTATGCCGACCTGAAGAGCCTGTTCGAAGACCCCGACGGTCGCGAGCCGGGGCGCACGGTGGAGCTGCACCTGACCGGCCACATGGAGCGCTTTGCCTGGTCGTTCGATGGGATCAAGTTCGCCGACGCCGAGCCGCTGCGCCTCAACTACGGCGAACGCATGCGCATCGTGCTGGTGAACGACACCATGATGTCGCATCCGATCCATCTGCATGGCCTGTGGAGCGATCTTGAGGACGAACAGGGCAACTTCCACTTGCGCAAGCACACCATCGACATGCCGCCGGGCACGAAGCGCAGCTACCGGGTGCGCGCCGACGCGCTCGGTCGCTGGGCCTACCACTGCCATCTCTTCTTCCACATGGAATCCGGGATGTTCCGGGAAGTGAGGGTCGAAGAATGACGAGCGTGAGAACATCGATGCGTTGGGCTGCGCTGGCCGCAGCATTGCTGCTCCCTCCTGTCGGCGCCCACGCGCAGCACGCCGGTCATGGCCAGCCTGTCCCGTCGAGTCCGACTGCGAACCAGCAGGAAGAGGACGCGACGACAGCGCAGTCTCCCAATGCCGGCATGGACCACTCGCAGATGGATCATGGACAGCATGGTCGCCCACAGGTCGACCACTCGCAGATGGATCATTCGCAGCATGATCGTCCGCATGTCGACCATTCGCAGGTCGACCATTCGCAGATGGATCATTCCCGGATGGGGGTGTTCGACTCGCCACGCGAACCCATCCCCGCCGTCACGGATGCCGATCGCCTGGCGGCATTTCCGACGCTGAAGGACTACCACAAGCATGGAACCAGCCTGAACTCCTTCTGGCTTATGGATCAGCTGGAAGGGGCGAACACGGATGAAGGCAGGGAGATCGCCTGGGAGGGAATCGGCTGGGTCGGTAGCGACATCAACCGCCTCTGGCTGAGGACCAAGGGGCACGCCCTGGACGAGAACCTGCAGCGCGCGCGGGTGGAGGCGATGTACGGACGCGCGATCCATCCCTGGTGGGATGCCGTGGTGGGCGTGCGCCGGGATTTCGGTGACTTCGGCGGAGGCGGAACGCCGCGCACCTGGGCCGCGTTCGGCGTTCAGGGGCTGGCGCCCTATAAGTTCGAGGTTTCCGCAACGGGTTACGTCGCAGAAGGCGGCAAGACGGCGGCGATCGTCGAGGCCGAGTACGACATGCTGTTCACCAACCGGCTGATCGCAAGCTGGGGTGTCGAAGCCAACTGGTTCGGGCAGTCCGATCCGGCGGAAGTCATCGGGTCAGGCTTGAGCACGGTAGAAGGAGGTGTGCGATTGCGCTACGAGATCACGCGGCAGTTCGCGCCCTATATCGGGTTCGAGCGCGAATGGAGCTTCGGCGAGACGTCCGACCTGCGCAGGCTCAGCGGTCATTCCCGAACCGACAACCGCTGGGTGGTCGGCCTGCGCTTGTGGTTCTGACGTAGATGCGTTTGGGGTTGGGGAGATGGCGGGGTGGTGCCATCGTAGGAGGGCCTGGAATGCAACCCGCATCAGGCCATCGAACACGAAATCGAAGGTCATATGCGTCCACCCCGAATCTCATCGTTGCGTCGTGGCATTCAGATTGTGGTCGCTGCCCTTGGATTCGGTTTGGCATGGTGGCGCCTGCGGAAGACCACGCCATCGGTGCTGGCGGAGCGTTTGCGCGAGACGCTGGAGGGGCTGGGCACGACTTTCGTGAAGCTCGGTCAAGGCTTGAGCTTGCGTCGCGACATGCTGCCCGACGCGTACCGCGTGGTGCTGGAGGACTTGCATAACCGGGTGCCGCCGTTCTCGTCGCAGCTTGCCGAAGCTGCCATCAAAGATGCGTTCGGCCAACCGGCGGCAACGCTGTTCGCACGGTTCGATGCAATTCCCTTTGCTGCAGCGTCCGTGGCCCAGGTTCATCGAGCCCGTACGCACGACGGGCAAGAGGCCGTGGTCAAGGTTCGCCGCCCCGGTGTCGTCTCCCAGGTCAAGACCGATCTTCTGCTGCTGCGCTTGCTGGTGAGGATTTTGCTTCCTGTGTGGCCGCAGCTCAGGCGGCAACAGCCGCTGGCGCTGATCGACGAACTCGGCATGCAGTTGCTTGCAGAAATCGATCTGGATCACGAAGCGCGGAATATGCGGCGTTTGCAGTCAGCAATCGCGGGGCTGCCAGGCGTCATGATGCCCCGCGTCGTCGAGCCCTATGTCTCGCCTAACGTACTAGTTCAGGAATACAGCAGCGGCGGCGTCGTCACCGACTTCGCCGGAAGCGACCGAGGGCGCGCCATTGCCGATCAGTTGTTCAATGCCTATCTGCACCTCTTGTTCGTTCGCGGCGTGTACCACGCCGACCCACATCCAGGAAACCTGTTCGCGATGGCGGATGGGCGACTGTGCCTTCATGACTTCGGCTCGATCGGATACCTAGATCCAAAGGCGCGGCTGGCACTCGCACGCATGATCGCTGCCGTGCCCTATGCGGATGCGGACGAGGTGCTGGATTCGGCGCTTCTTCTGGGTTTCATCGTTGCACCCGTGGACCGTCGCGAGTACACGCGCGCCATCGGCGAGATTCTCGACAAACTGGAGAGCCTGCCCGTCACCGAGTGGTCGCTGGCCGAGATGGTGTGGCGGATCTCACGCCTGGGCGGAGGAGAGCGTTTCCGGCTGCCCCGGCATCTGCTGGTCCTGATCCGAACACTGTTCCTGGTCGAGAACACGATTCGCCAGCTCGATCCGGAGTTCAACCTGCTGGGAAGTTTCGAGCTCCACCGCGAAACCCTTGCCGCTTCGTTGAGCAAGGAGGCGGCCCGCAGCCGGCGGCCGGTGGCCGAGCGTGCTGCGCGCACGGCCGACAGCTTGTCGACGATCGCATCGGAACTGCTCAGGTCGGCGATGGTGGATGATGGCAGGCCGAGCCTGACCATGTACCACCGGGGGCTTGAGGCATTGCAGGCCAACATCAGCCGGACCGGCAACAGACTGTCGGTCGCGTTGATCACGCTGGGGCTTTACCTTGCTGGATCGCTCTTGATGCAGCACAGCATTGGGCCTCGCATCTGGGGCGACATGCCGTTGTTCGCGGTCGTCGCGTATTTGCTGGCCCTATTGCTGTCGCTACGCCTGGTTCTGGCGATCTCGCGCTCCGGTCACTTGTGACGACTGGCGCCTAAGCCTTCATCCGCCGATCCACTACGCAACCAAGCCGCGACCACGAATCGTCAGGCCGCACCGAGCCTTCTCGGCATGGCGCCGAACACAAGCGCGAACCACCATTCCATCGCCTCGTCGCGATGCTTGCGCCCATCTTCGATGGCCTGGGTAACCTGCGCGATCACCGCCTGCTCCTGCGCCGCGAAGGGGTTGTCCGCGGGCAATGGCGTCCGCTCCTTCCTGATCAGGGGCGCCAGGGCCGCGACGGCGTGCATCCAAGGGCTGAAGGCCTCCGAAAGCAGGTAGCGGCTGGTGCGCATCGGATGCAGCCATTCCAGCGCCGAGGCGCTCCAGGGATTGCTCATGGCGCTCAAGACGGGACTCACGAACGTCTTGTAGAACAATTCGTTCGTCTCCGACATCCCTCGCACTTTCTCGAACGCTGCATTAGGGACATCGAACCGCAGGTCCTCGACCTGTCGCTCCTCGAAACGGACGGTGTACTGCGACCGCGCGCAATCCGAGTCGCCGGTGGGGCTGTCGATCTTCATCTCGTAGAGGCCCGGGGCCAATGCCTCGACGTCCGCCAGGGTCTCCAGGATGGCCCGATGCTCGAAGCGGGCGACCTTCGCGGAGACGAAGATCCCCAGATGACCAACATGCGGGTTGGTCAGGTAGACGATGCGCTGATCCGCCTGCTTGAGCGCGTTCGTGTCGGGATAGACCACGGGAATCCAGCCCAGTGCCTGGTGAGGCGGCGTGATGTTGTCACCGTAGGAGGCGAAGACCACCAGCGGGTTGCGGATGCGCTTCAGGTCGACGGCGCAGTGCTCGTCGATCCGCAGTTTGCCTTCCTCAAGACGGTTGCCGATGAACAGGTTCTCGACAATGGCGACGATCTCTTCGCGGCTCATGAAGTACCAGGCATTCCACCAGCGCTCGAACTGGAGGAAGCGATCACGCTCGGTATCCACATGAGCGAAGAGGTTGGCGTACTTCTCCCACACGCCTTCCGGCTTGAGATTCTCGAAGTTCTGGATGAGCCAGGCGCCGTCGAAACGACCATTGCCCAGATCCGCGAGCAGATGGGTCATCCACACGCCGCCCACGAATCCTCCGGCGAGCCGCATCGGGTTCATACCCGCGGCGCCCGCCCAGTAGGACAGCGGCGATCCGTTGAGCACGACTGGCCCGCTCAGCCCCTGGCAGTCCGCCGCGAGCAGCGTGAGCGCCCAACCCGCCTGGCAGTTGCCGTACAGCACAGGAGGCAGGCCGGGATGGCGCCTCGCCACTTCCTCCACGAAGCGCCGCAGCGCCTGCAACACGTCCGCGAGCGTCTGGCCGGGACATGGTTCAGGATAAAACGAGACGAAGTAAACGGCATGGCCGCGATGCAGCGCGATACCGACTTCGGAGTCGGTCTTGAAGCCGCCGATGCCTGGGCCATGTCCGGCACGCGGATCGACGACCACCACGGGCGGCCTGGAGGCATCCAGGCAGTCTTCGATGCAGTGGTCCCCGGCCCGCGTGATGCGAAGGAGCGCGTAGTTGGCCGGACGCTCGAAGCGCCGGGCATCGAGGAGGGTTTCGTAGTCGAAGTCCAGCAGCGGAGGCTTGCCCGCGCGCTCGTGGGCGATCATGTCGTCGGCCCGCTGGCGCAGCGTGTCCCAGAACAGCACCGCGCGCTCGAACACGTCACGCGAGTAGCCCACTGCCTGAGCGAAGTCGTACACGGCAGAACCTGCAAGCGCTTGTTCGGCGGAATGATCTGTCGACACCGACGGCACGGCTGCCACGGGTGATGCGTGAACAGCCCTTTCGCTTCTGGATCTGCCCGCAGCGCGCTTCGCTGAACGAGTCAGAGTTTCACGTGGGCGCATCTTGGCCTCCAATGGAGATACTGCCGCGACGTCTCAAGTCGCGATTTCGATGATGTCCGGGTTCCGGGACGCATATTCCATGGCATAGGCCAGTTCACCCGCGGTGTCGGCGTACAACTGAAGCAGCGGCTGTCCGATGCCGACGTCAGCTCCCAGCATGACCTCCATGGTGACGCCGGCGGCCTTGGCCTCGGGCGCACCGGCCAACTTAGCGAGCTGGGCAATCTTGCGGTTGTTGATCTGGACGATCCTCCCAGCACGCGCCGCAGTCAGGGGCCGGATGTGCAAGGCCCTGGGCGGCTCGCGCATGCCGCCCTGCGCCTGGCAGATCCGCTGGAACTTCGTCCAGGCCTGACCGTCAGCCAAGGTGGCCAAGGCCAGCGCATAGCCTGCTCCTGGCTCTGCCGCGCCGCCGATTTCGAGCGCGGCGCCGGCGAGCACTGCGGCCCGGTGCCGCAGATCGCCGGGCGCATCGGGTTTGTTCTGAAGGACGGCGAGAATATCGTGCGCTTCGAGGGCGGGGCCGATCCCTCGGCCCACCGGCTGGCTGCCGTCGGTGCGGATGCACGTCGCGGCCAACCCGAAGTGCGCGGCGACCGCGATCAGGCGGTCGCCCAGCCGATCTGCGGCTTCCTCCGTGCGGACCTTGGCGGTCGGCCCGACCGGGATATCGAGCACGACGTGATTGGAGCCCGCCGCGATCTTCTTGGACAGCACGGAGGCGATCAATTGCCCCTCGGTGTCCACGTCCAGTTCCCGTTCCACGCGAACGAAGATGTCGTCGGCGGGACTGAGATGCACAGCACCGCCCCAGGCGATGCAGCCGCCTTCCTGATCCACGACGCGCCGCATGGTGGCCAGGTCAAGATCCACAGGCGCCAATGTTTCCATGGTGTCGGCGGTGCCCGCCGGCGACGTGATCGCGCGCGATGAGGTCTTGGGCATCACCAGGCCGTGGGCTGCCACGATGGCGACGACGATCGGCGTGGTCCGGTTGCCTGGCAGTCCGCCGATGCAGTGCTTGTCCACCACCACCGGAGCGTTCCACGTCAGGCGCTCCCCGGCATCGATCATCGCGGCGGTCAGATCGACCGTTTCCTGTTCGTCCAGCGGCAGGGCCGCACTGGCCGTCAGGAACGCGGCTAGATGCACGTCCGTGTAGCGTCCCGCCGTCACGTCCGCGACGACGGCTTGCAGCGCGGCCGCATCGAGCCGATGGCCATAGATCCGCCGTCGAACGCTGGCCAAGGAGTCCAGGGCGGGGGCATGGGAGACCTCAATGGGGGCGCCCTCGGCGACGCCCAGCCGTTCCCAGGCGGATTCGGAGAGTGCGGCTTCGCCTGGCGCAACCAGATCGCCATCGGCCTGATAGAGCACTGCCTGCACCTGTCGCCCACCGGCCGAAAGCAACACCTGCGATCGTGAGGCGAGTCCCTCGGCGCGGCACACGTGGCAATCCGTGCGCATGACCGCAATCGACTGGTGTTGGGCATAAAGCCCCAGGCGCCGAGCGCGTAGCGTCGGCGGCGAATCGGCCACCTGGGCATCACGCGCGTTCATAGTTCGAACACCTGCCCGAAGCGCGGCACCGAGACAGGCCAGCCGTTCTCCTTGTCGATGCGTACGCGCAGTGCCTCGGAGGCCTCCGGTTCGCCATGCACGACGAAGATCCGCGAAGGCGCGTGCCGAAAACCGGAGAGCCAGCGCATCAGCTCGTTGGCATCGGCGTGCGCGGACAATTCCGGCAGGTTGGCGACCTGCGCATTGACCGGCACCCATTGACCGTGAATCCTGATTTCGCGTGTGCCTTGCAGCATCGCCTGGCCGCGCGTTCCTGCGGCCTGGTAGCCGGAGAACAGGATCGTGTTCTCGCGCTTGGGCGCGAACGCCGCGAGGTGGTGCAGCACGCGGCCGCCGGTCGCCATGCCGCTGGCCGAGATGACGACCTTGGGGAATCGGCTGGCGGTGATCTGCTTGGATTCCTCGACCTCGCGGGTATACGTGGCGATCCCGCAGGCGGCATGACAGATCTCGGCGGGCAGGCGGTGGTCGGCGAGGTGATCGCAGAGCAGCTCGCTGGCGTTGATCGCCATCGGACTGTCCAGATAGATGGGCACCGAACCCAGGCGCCCGGCCTGGCGCAGCTTCCAGAGGTAATAGAGCAGCAATTGTGCGCGGCCCACCGCGAACGCGGGAATGACAACCGTGCCGCCGCGGCCGACCGTTGTCTCGATGACGGCCCCGAGTGCTTCGGCGGCATCGCTCGGGGCATGGGTCCGGTTGCCGTAGGTGGACTCGATCACCACATAATCGGCTTCGGTCACGGGCTGCGGATCGAACAGCATCGGGTCGTCGTAGCGGCCGAGGTCACCCGAGAACACGATGCGCTTGCCGCCCCAGTCGATCTCCGCCGTAGCGGCACCCAGGATATGCCCGGCGTAGCGGAACGTCAGCGTCGCACCGTCGGGAAGCGGGGCCGGCTTGCCGAACGGCACATTGGAGAACTGCTTGAGCGCGCGCTCGGCATCCTGCACGGTATACAGCGGCAGGGCGGGCTTGTGCTTGCTGAAACCCTTGCGATTGGCGTACTCGGCATCCTTTTCCTGCAGATGGCCGCTGTCCTTGAGGATCAATTCGGCCACGTCGCGGGTTGCGGCGGTGGCGTAGATGCGTCCGCGAAAGCCATCGCGCACGAGTCTTGGCAGATAACCGGAGTGGTCGAGATGCGCATGCGTCAACACCACCGCGTCGAGTTCCTTCGGCGCGATCGGCAACGGCTCCCAGTTCAGCTCGCGCAGATTCTTGAGGCCTTGGAACAGGCCACAGTCGACCAGGATGTGTTTCCCGTTGTGGCTCAGCAGGTGCTTGGAGCCGGTGACGGTGCCAGCACCGCCGAACGAGGTGAGCTTCAAGAGAGGAATCCTCAGAGTGTGGAAGTCGCGGTGAAGGAGTCGGCACCCGTCGTCGGGTCGATGTCATCGAGAGGTTCGGGTGGACGGCGATGGCGCACGAGGCTGGTCGCTGCCTCCGTGTCGGTGGCAAGGGCCTGTGCGATCAGCGGGGCCAGTGCAATCGCATTGCTCTGATGACGCACGGCATCGGTGGAGACGATGCGGCTGCATAGCTGCGCGAGTTGTGGATAGGCATCCTCGGCGAAGATGGCATGCACCACAGCGACCACGGGCAGCGCGAAGCCTTGCTGAGGCAGCTGCCGCGCGGCCTCGATCAGCGTGCGTCCGGAGGACGCAATGTCATCGACCAGCACGGGCTGGCGATCGCGCCAGGCGGACAGGTCGGACAATGCGACCTCGACATTGCGGTCGCCGTGGCGGATCTTGCGCAGGACTGCATGGGGTGCGCCGATGCGCTGGGCGATGGCCGCCACCCACTGCTCACTTTCCTCGTCCGGACCGATCACCAACGGCCTTTCCACCTCGCCGGTGATCCAGTCGGCCAGCAGCGGAGCGGCATGAAGGGTGTCGGCGGGCACGGTGTAGAGCGCCGACAGCGCCGGGTAACGGTGCAGATGGGGATCGACCGTTACCAGGCGGTCGAAGCTCGACGACACGAGACGGGCAAAGCTCCGGGAGGTGATCGCTTCTCCGGGGTGGAAGCGGCGATCCTGCCGCATGTAGGCCAGGTAAGGTGCGACCAGGATCACGTCGCGGGCACCGAGGTCGCGGGCGGCGTCGGCGGCGAAGACAAGCGACAGGAAGCCGGGATCGGGCTGGGCCAGGGTCTGCACGAGGACGACCGACTTGTCCGCCACCTCCGCGGCGATGCGCACGTAGCTTTCGCCGTCGGGGAATCGCCGGGTTTCCAGCTCTCCCAGCTCCCACCTTCCAGCGACCGCCAACTGGCGGGCGAATGCTTCGTTGCCGGGAAGGGGAAGGATCACTCGGCTGGAGGAATCTGTCGTAGTCATGTTTGTCGCCTGTAGAAACGGAGAAGCTGGGCATTGATGGCGACGATCACCGTGCTGGCCGACATGAAGACGGCGGCGATGGCAGGCGTCATCAGGAAGCCCGTACCGAAGGTGATGCCCGCCGCCATGGGCACCGCAATCGTGTTGTAGCCGGTCGCCCAGATCAGGTTCTGCACCATCTTGCGGTAAGTGGCGCGAGACAGGCCAAGGATGGCGCCGACATCGCGCGGATCGCTGCGCACGAGCACGACGTCGGCCGACTCCACGGCGACGTCGGTGCCCGCGCCGATGGCCACGCCCAGGTCGGCCTGGACCAGCGCCGGGGCGTCGTTTACGCCATCGCCCACCATGGCGACCGATAGCCCGCGGGCCTGAAGCTCCTGGATCTTCTGCGACTTCTGATCCGGGAGCACCTCGGCGAAGTACTCCGAGATCCCAAGTTCCTTGGACACCGATTCGGCCACGCCTCGGGCATCACCTGTCAGCATCACCGAGCGAATCCCCAGCCGGGTCAATTCGGCGATGGCATCCCGGGATTCGGACCGAACGATATCGGCAAGCGCGAACAGTGCGCGCGGCTGACCATCGCGTTCGAGTACGACGACGGTCTTGCCTGCCGATTCGAGCTGTCCCAGCCGCTCGTGGGTAATGGCGTTGCCCTGGCGGGCCAGATGACCTGGGCTGACGATGCGCACGCGCTCGTCGCCCACGTTGGCTACGATGCCTTCGCCGGTGATGTTGCGCACGTCGCTGGCCTTGGGGATGGCGATGTCGCGGCGCTTTGCCTCGGCCACGATGCCATGGGCGATGGGATGTTCCGACTGGCTCTCGGCCGCCGCGGCGAAGGCCAACTCCTGGCGCTCATCGCCCTCCTGCAGCATCACGATGTCGCTGACCCCGAATCGTCCCTCGGTCAGCGTGCCCGTCTTGTCGAACACGACCGCATCCAGTCGGCGCGCTCGCTCAAACGCCGCCCTGTCACGGATCAGCAGGCCGTTGCTCGCGCTCAGCGACGTGCTGACCGCGACCACCAGGGGCACAGCCAGTCCGAGCGCGTGCGGGCAGGCGACGACCATGACGGTGACCATGCGCTCGATGGCGAAGTTGAGCGGCGCGTCGAGCACCAGCCACCAGACCAGCAGCGTGCCGACGCCCACGGCCAAGGCGATGTAGGTCAGCCAGGCGGCAGCGCGGTTGGCGATGTCCTGCGTGCGCGAGCGGGTCTGCTGCGCCTTCTTGACCAGGTCGATCACCTGCGACAGATACGTGGCATCGCCAGTTGCGGTGACGCGTATGATGACGGCGTTCGCGCCGTTGATGGCCCCGCCGATCGCGGTGGCACCGACTCCTTTGGCGACCGGGCGGGATTCGCCGGTGAGCATGGCTTCGTTGAAGTCCGAGGAGCCCTCGGTGATCTCCCCGTCCACCGGCACCTTGGCGCCGGGACGGACGATCACGCGGTCGCCTGGCTGTAACGCACTGATCGGCACGTCGTGCAGGCTGCCATCGGCATCGATGCGGGTGGCACTGTCGGGCAACAGCTTGACCAGTTCCTCCAGGGCACGCGACGCCCCCATGACCGAGCGCATCTCGACCCAGTGGCCCAGCAGCATGATCGCGATCAGCGTCACCAGTTCCCAGTAGAACTCCTGCCCGGGAAAGCCGAAGGTCACTGCCACCGAGAAGATGTAGGCGGCCGAAATGGCCAACGCGATCAGCGTCATCATCCCGGGCTGACGCTTGCGCAGTTCGGAGACGACGCCGACCAGGAAGGGCCAGCCGCCGTAGAGATAGGCGACGGTCGACAGGGCGAACAGGAGGTAACGATCGCCTGTGAATGCCAACGCCTCGCCCAGGCCGAGCGCGTGCTGGATCATGGGCGACAGCGCGAGGACAAACGGGGTCAGCAGCAGCGTGACCCAGAAGCGTCTGCGGAAGTCGGCGACCATGGCGCCATGGTCATGGCCGGCATGGCCTGCGTGACTCGAACCGGCGGCGCTTACGACGGCGCCGGTGCCGGGTGGAGACGCATGGACGTGTGCGCCGTGATCGTGCTGGTGGTGTGCGTGCGGGTCATGGTGACTCATTCGATCTGGCCTTCTTTATTGTTGAACAAGCGCCCAAGCCGCGGCACGAATGCAGGCACGTCGCTCGCGTAGCGTCGATACTGATCCCCGAACGTCGCTTCGACCTCGCGCTCCTCCCGCTTGGCGAGCCGCCAGTACATGACCAGCAGAATCGGCAGCATCACGCCCGTCACGAGTGTGGGCCAATGCAGGAAGAATCCGATCAGCACCAGGATGAAGCCCACGTACTGCGGATGCCGCACATGGGCGTACGGCCCGGTGGTGGCAAGCGATCCGGCGCGTTGAGCCTCGTGCAACACCCGCCAGCCCGCGGCGATCAGCCAGAACCCGCTGCCGATCAGCACGTAACTGGCCAGGTGGAACGGATTGAGATGAGGATCTCCCGACCAACCGAAGAGTGCGGGCCAGATGTGGCCGGCGTCGTGGGACAGCGGGTCCAGTCCCGGGAAACGATTGCCCACCCAACCCGCCAACAGGTAGAGCGTCAGCGGAAAGCCGTACATTTCCACGAACAGGGCGACGATGAAGGCGGAAAACGCGCCCAGCGAGCGCCAGTCGCGCGCCGTCGTCGGCTTGAAGAAGCTCAGGGCGAACAGAATGAAGATGCCGGCGTTCACCAGCGCCAGAAACCAGAGGCCGTAGGCGGGCGGGTTACCGGTCATCGCGGTCGCCCTCCTCCCGATGCGTCTGGTGGCCACCGTGACCGCCGTGACCGCGGTGCAGGAAGAAGTGCATGCCGATGCAGATCACCAGGGGCAGCAAGAGGGGGAGCGCACCGAGTACGTGCGCCCGATGCTCCAGCCACAGGAAGAGTCCCGCGATAGAGAGAAAGACGCACACGGTCAGGACGGCGGGGCTGCGCCAACCGCCTCGCTTCCGATCAGGAATTTCGCTCATCTCGATGCTCCAGGGCGCCAGTTAAGAATGGACGGGACAATTGGCGACGATGCCTCCTGAGCGTAGAAAGGCGTCGCTGTCGGGTCAGTTACGCGTTGATTACATTCATGTAATCACCACGTCATCGTTGTGGCAGATGGCGTCTTGCAGTGTCAGTAGCAGCCTGGCTTGCCGACCTGGTCGGGTCGGCGCTCGAAGCGGTCGTGGAGATTGGACGCGATGAAGCAGCACATTGTCGATCGGAGGGACGCGCTGAGCGGCATCCTGCTCCTGGTGCTCGGCCTCCTCACCATGGGGACTGCGGTGTTCTTCCTAGTGTTGCGCCCCGCGCTTCTGCCCGAGGATATCCGGCACACCGGTATCGACCCAGGCACGTTGCCCCCGGCGTTCCTGGAATGGCTCGGCACCGTGTTCCGCACCTGGGGTGGTTTCATTGCCGGATTTGGCGTCCTGCTGCTGGGGATTGGAGGCTTCCTGCTCTCCGGCCGGGCGCGATGCCTGTACTGGGCCACGGCCATCGGTGCCGTCGTCGCGTTTGGGCGCTTCCTGTTCAGCAACATCCTCCTGGATTCGGATTTCCTCTGGTTCATTTCGGCCCTGTTCGCGCTGGCCGCCGCAACCGCGATCAGCCTGCTGCTGAGGCGCGGACGCTGACACGATCGTTTGGCATTCACTCGTTCAACGCCGCTCCGGCCCAAATGGTGACGAAATGATTACTGATATGTAATCTTTGCGTCATCCTTATGGCAGCTTCGCCTCGGTAGATTCCAGTGACCCATCATGATCCATCCGTCGTGGCGGGAGCCGGAAGCACGAACGAGTGCGGGCATAGGGCTGACATGAAACTTCTGGTTGTCGAAGACGAGCACAAGACGGCGGACTACGTCCGTCAAGGGCTGATGGAGGCCGGGTTCGTCGTCGACTTGGCGCGCGATGGGCCCGACGGCCTGCACATGGCCACGACCGAGCATTACGACCTGATCGTGCTCGACGTCATGTTGCCGGGCATGGATGGGCGGAAAATCCTGCAAACCATCCGGGCGGCAGGCAACCAGGTGCCGGTGCTGTTCCTGACCGCTCGCAGCAGCGTCGACGATCGCGTCCAGGGATTGGAGTTGGGCGCCGACGACTACTTGGTCAAGCCGTTCGTGTTCTCGGAACTGCTCGCGCGCGTCCGGACGTTGTTGCGCAGAGGGGGTTCGCCTATTCCGCACGATCGCATCCAGATTGCGGATCTGGAGTTGGATCTGGCGCGCCGTCGTGCCACGAGGGCCGGGCAGCGTATCAACCTGACCAGCAAGGAGTTCGCCTTGCTCGAACTGCTGGCGCGTCGCCAAGGCGAGGTGCTGCCGCGTTCGCTGATCGCCTCGCAGGTCTGGGACATGAATTTCGACAGCGACACCAACGTCATCGACGTCGCGATCCGGCGGCTGCGCGCCAAGATCGACGACAGCTTCGAGCCCAAGCTCATCCAGACCGTACGTGGCATGGGCTACACGTTGGACCTGCCGGATGCCTGACCGGTTTGCCTTTCTGCGGCGTCCGGCTTCGCTCTCCGCACGGGTCACCGGCCTCGTCGGCATCGCAATGATGGTGGTGCTCCTGCTGTTCAGCTGGGTCAGCGTGGGATCCCTCGACCGGCATTTCGCCGAAATGGATGAGGAAGAGTTGGGCGTGATCGCCAGTTCGGTCATCCGGGCACTGGGCGAGGTGCAGGACGGAAGCGATACGCAGGCCTTGCGCCGTGCGGTTCGGGGGCATCACGGGGTCTACTACTATGTCGCTGATGCCGGCGGAAAGACGCTGTACGCGCCGAAGGACGGTCCGGACCTGGCGAGCTTCGCCCGGCGCACACCTCCCGTCCCTCTGGCGGACAGGCAAAGCATGACGATATGGGAAGAGAACGGGAAGTCCTATCGAGGTGGCGTCATCCAGGTCGGGGGCGACACCAGTCTGAGCGGTACCTACACGATCGCCGTGGCGATGAACATCGGCGGCCATCTCGAATTCATCCGGAGCTTCAAGCGCATCCAGTGGTGGACCATCTGCGTGGTCATGTGCATCGCGATCCTTGTCGCCTGGTTCGCGGTTCGCTGGGGGCACATTCCGATCCACAGGGCGAACGAGAAGATTCGCGCGATCACCTCGTCCAAGCTGTATCTGCGATTGGATCCCAAGGCTGTACCGGTCGAGCTGGAAGAAACCATCGCGTCCTTCAACGACATGCTCGGGCGCATCGAGGATGGGTTCGAGCAACTGGCGAACTTCTCGGCCGACATCGCCCACGAGTTGCGCACGCCGGTCACGAACCTGACCACGCAGACGGAAGTGGCGCTCGGTCAGGCCCGCTCGGCCGACGAGTATCGGGAGATTCTCTATTCCAACCTGGAAGAGTTCGGGCGCCTGAACCGCATGATCAACGACATGCTGTTCCTGGCTCAGACCGAGAACGATCCGGGCAATCTGAATCTGGAGAGCGTGGTCCTTGAGGACGCCGTCCGGGGGCTGTTCGAGTACTTCGAGGCCTTGGTGGAAGAGCGAGGCGTGAAGCTCGAACTTCGCGGCCGCACGACACCGATCCGCGGTGATCGGGAAATGCTTCGCCGGGCGCTCAGCAATCTGATCTCCAATGCGATCCGGTACACGCCCAGTGGCGAAACCATCACCGTGAGGTTCTCGCAGAAGGATCGGGACGTCATCATCAGCGTGGAGAATCCCGGCGAGAAGATTCCACCCGAGGAGCTCTCGCGCATCTTCAACCGCTTCTACCGGGTGGGGCACGCCGCCCACCGAAAGGGCGAAGGCGCCGGGCTGGGACTGGCCATCGTCAAATCCATCGTCGAGGCGCATGGCGGGTCGGTCAGCGCGCTGTCCGACGAGAAGCTGACCAAGTTCTACATCCTCTTGCCGTTGACCGAGAGCTGAAAACACGTTCTTCATCGCCGCGCGCAGGCGGGTGATGGGGCATCGAGAGCTGCGGACTTCTGCCGTGCCGCGAGGTTCAGGGACGGGGACAATCGGGGGAGCCAGCGCCGCGCTGGGGCCAGAGCCGTGAAAGGCTGAGCGTCAGCATGAGCGAAGCCGCGGCCAGCCCCCAGGCAACGACAAACTGCCCATCCGTGCTGATGGCGGCGACGGCGATCGGCGCCAGAATCGGCCCGATGCTGGTCGCCGATTGCTGCGGACCGAGCCTCGATGCAGAAGGCGTGCCTTCACCGCCGATCCACAGGCTGGCGACCAGCCTGCCATCGCAACGAGAACCGCCAGAGTGATCGGGCTCCTTGCCAGCGGAAACAGGAGCATAGGCGTGCCGAACAGCATCAGCATCAGGAAGGCGAGCATCGCCGGTCGCGCAATCAGCCAGGGAAGATAGATGTGGAAGAGCTGAGCGGCGAGCATCGCAAAGCCGCACAGGGCGAGGGTGAATCTACGTATCTCTCCACGCATCGTGGCGGCGTCAGTGGGTTCTGAACAATTTCCTTGATATGGGATTGCTAACATAAGCGCAGCGCTTTTGGCCGATAGTAAAAAAACGCTACACAGTTACACCTCAAAACTTTGCGTTGGCTGACGTAGCGTCGAAAGAATCGTGCACTCGGCCCGCTGTCCCCCGTGGCAACTGATGATGACACGCTCAAGTTCATCGGCCATCCGGCGAAGATCTTCCTGGCGCGCACGAATATCGGTCAGATGTGTACGCGCCAGGCGATCGACGTCGTCGCAGGACAAACGCTCATCGCTGGCCAGTTGCAGGAGGCTGCGGATCTCTTCCAGACTGAAGCCCAGATCCCGCCCTCGCGCGATGAACCGCAGGCGCTCGATATCGGCGCTCGTATAAGCCCTATAACCACTGTCCGTGCGAGTGGGGTGGGGCAGCAGCCCGATCTTCTCGTAGTAGCGGATGGTTTCAAGGTGGCATCCGCTGGCTTCGGCAGCCTGACTGATCTTCATGGAAGGATCGCTTGACTCTGTAGTTACTACAGACTTTACGCTAGCCGGGCCCAAACTGTGATTTTCCGGTTGCAGGAGTGGCCCCTCAACGGAGCGCGTGATGTCTGAATGCTGTGGCTGCGGCAAGGTAGTCGATGTAGCGGGTATGCAAGCCAAGCAGCGCAAGGTGCTGGTGATCGTGCTGCTGATCAACCTGGCGACCTTCGTCATGATGGCCCTCGCCGCGTGGCACTCCCACTCTTCGTCCCTGTTGTCCGGAAGCCTGGACAACCTCGGGGATGCGCTGACCTATGCGGTGAGCCTGGCGGTGGTGGGCGCATCGGCACACCTGAAGGGCCGGGTGGCCCTGCTCAAAGGCTTCTTGATCCTAGGGGCCGCGATCGCGGTAGGCGTACAGATCGTCTGGCGCTTGGCCCATCCGGGTGTTCCGATCTTTGAGAGCATGGGGGTGGCTGCGTTGCTTAACTTGGCGGCCAATGCGGTCTGCCTGTGGTTGCTGAACCCCTATCGCGCCGGCGATATCAACATGGCCTCGGCGTGGGAGTGTTCGCGCAATGATATCTACGAGGGCGTCGCCGTCATCCTGGCCGCGGCGCTGGTGTGGGCCTTCGGCGCGGGGTGGCCCGACCTAGTGATTGCTGCAGCGTTGCTGGTTCTGTTCCTGCGCTCGGCGGTGCGCGTGTTGCGGGCTGCGTGGCGCGAAAGTCGACCAAGCGCGCAGCCCAGTGCCACGATCTAGCAGGAGTGATCGTCCTCGGAAGGGGACGAGGCGGGTTTGGCTACGGCGCTCGTACCAATGCTACGGTGATGGCGTATGTCCAGATACAGGCTATACGCGGCGGTGAAGGCCGGCAGCAGGTTCTGCACGACGCCCACGGCATCCTGCTTGGACGAGAACAGGAAGTAGCTCAAAGCCATCAGGCTGCCGCACAAACTCATGTACCAGAACAGGCGCGGGATCACCGGCCGGCCGGCGCGTTTGGACGCCACGAACTGGATCAGCCAGCGCACGCCGAAGAAGGCCGCACCGGTCAGGCCAATGAGCTTCCAGGGCGTTGTATGTAGGCCCGTCCAGCTCAACCATAGGATTTCCTGATCCATTACGTTCATGACTTGGAGCCAGCACTGAGCTCGCTGGTGGCGGTTACATGGCTGCGCTGGATCAGCCAGGCCACGCCCATCAGGTCGCGGATGCCCACCAGGGCACGGCCTAGGTTGGTGTACTTGGACTGGCCCGATCCCCGCGATCGGTGGGAGACCGGCACACTGAGGGTCTTCCAGCCGGCGCGCTGCATCAGTGCCGGCAGGTAGCGGTGCATGTGGTCGAAGTAGGGCAGGTCCAAGAAGGCAGCGCGGTCGAACAGCTTGATGCCACAGCCGGTATCGGGCGTGTCATCCCGCAGCAGCGATTGCCGGATGCGATTAGCCCATCGCGAAGCCCAGCGCTTGCTGGCCGTGTCCTTGCGCTCGGTGCGCCAGCCGGCGAACAGCCGCACCTGCGGTGACGCGGCTTGGCGAGCCGCTAGCAGTTTGAGGATATCGGCTGGATCGTTCTGGCCATCGCCATCGAGCGTGGCGATCCAGGGCGAGAACGCGTGCTTGACGCCATTGCGGATGGCGGTGCTTTGCCCACTGCGTTGATGGTGCAGCAACACCCGCAGTTCGGGCACCTCGGCTTTTAGCCAGCCGAGCACCTCGCGTGTGTCATCGTCGGAGCGATCGTCCACACAGATGATGTCGAAGGCGATCTTGCCGCGCAGGTGGTGCACCACCTCCTGCACGAGCGGGCCGATGTTGCCGCGTTCATTGAAGACGGGAATGACGACCGACAGACTGGGCATCCGGGGCAGCGACGGGCTTTGCATGGCGAAGGACTCAGTAGAAGGGCGTGCGGGAAAGGAGAAGGAGGACTCAGTCTTCACTGACATCGGCTGACCACGTGGCCGGAACCTCGCAGTCCGGGATCCAGGCCGTACCCGGTGCCAGAATCCAGGCGCGTCGATTGGAGGCGCCGATGTCGATGACCTGCGTTGGATCCAGGCAAGGCCCGATGGCTTCCTTGCGCAGGAACAGCCAGCGTCGTGTGGGGTCCTGCAGGAGCCAGGCGTGCGCCTGCTGCCACTGCTCCACCCAGGGCTTCTTGAAGCCGAACTCGGTAACCGATCGCTCGGCCTGGAGCAGGTGCTGTTCGCGCCAGCCGAGCATGGCCAGCTCGGCATCCAGATCGATGGTCGTTTCCACGCGCTGCATCAGTGCTTTGGCAGAACTGTCCGGACTGAGCGCCGGCATGAGCCCCACGCCATAGGTGATCCACAGCGAGGCGGTGACGGCCACCAGCGCAAGCACCACGCACCGGCGTGCGGCGAGCATCACAACCAGGCTCACGACGGTGAAGCCCAGCAGCCATCCACTGACCTGCTTGACCGTGCCCATGTCCATGCCGCGGCCGTCGAGCAGGCCATGCACGCGCTCGGGTGAGGCGGTCAGCAACCACAGCCCCAGGGCAGCGGTAACGGTGACCACTACCGACAAGTAGGACCACAGCACGGCGCGAACGCCGCGACGACGCAGCAAACCCGCCAACAAGGGAGCGGCCGCGATGGCCAGGGCGGGCAGCATCGGGAAGATGTAGACCTCGCGCTTGCCCGGGCTGGCACTGAAGAAGACCAGCACCAGCAGCGCCCAACCGAGCAGTAGCGCGTAACGCGGGTCCACGCGACGCACACGCCGCCACCACGCCGGCAGCAACCACGGCGCGAGCAGCACGCCTGGCAGCCACAGCGTGAGCATGGTCTGTAGGTAGTACCAAGCGGGTTTTACGTGGTGCCAGGCATTGGCGTAGCGGGTGCCGGTCTGCTTGAACAGCATTTCCCGCGCGTAGGTGTGCAGGGCCGGATCCGATGAGGCCGCCACCGTGGCCAGCATCGGTACCAGCCACACACCCGCGCCCAGCACAAAACCCGCAATGCCGGCCAGCACATGCACCCCTCGGTGCGAGGGCAGGAGGTGGGGCGACTTCCACCGCACCCACAGCCAAGGCACGAACACCAACAACGGCAGAAAGCCCACGCCCTTGGTGACCGTGCCCAAGCCAGCGGCGAAGGTGCCCACCATCAGCAGCCAGGGGCTGGGCTTTTCAAGCAGGTAGCGCACCAGCGCCCATAGCGAGAGCGTGGTCATGCCCACCAGCACCATGTCGATCTGCGCGCGCTTGGCTTGCAGCACGAACTGCAGGCAGACGAACAGGCCCAACACGGTGTAGTCGGTCGTGCGCTTGCCCCACAGGCGCCGGGCAATGTCGCCCGTCAGCCACAACGTCAGCAGCGCCGCCAGCAGGGAGGGCAGCAGGAACGCCACATCCCAGCTGCGCACCAAGACATAACTGGCCGCCTGCAGCCACATGAAGGTGGGCGGCTTCTCGGCGTAGAGCTCAATACCTCGGTAGGGGAACAGCCATTGGCCGGTTTCCACCATGGTCTTGGCCGCCAGCACAAAGCGGGGCTCATCCGCGGGCATCGGCTCGCGTAGCCCCAGGCCCGCCAACAGCGCCGTGATGACCAGCAGGATCAAGAGCCAGGTTTGGCCGGGAGAAAGGTCGCTAAGGGAATGACGCATCGGCGTATCGCTCGTGCAAACAGATGAAAAGGACTCAAGAACTTCAGTGCGGGATCGCGCGATCTAGAAGCGGCGTCGACGCTTTCGCCCGCCATGCGGCGGGGACGGACCTTTGCGCAAACGCGACGATGGGCTGTCGGGAGAGGACGGCCCGTTCTGATGACTGGGAAAGGGATTGCCGAGGCTCTCGATCACCGGCGATGACAGAGCGCGTGCCTGCTCGATCGAGGATCTGAACTTGGCCGCCGACACAAAGGCCGCGATCGCGGCCAGGGCCGACGTCACCCCCAGCCACGGCGCGGCGCCCTGCATGCCCGTACGGGTGGCCACGACTGATTGCAAGACAGCCGTGATCGCGAACAGGGCGCCGTAAATCACGCTCAGCACGATGCCCGTGCGTCGCCGACGCACGGGCGTGGCCTGCAGGGGTCTGGCCATCAGCGCCGACGCGATGGCGAGCGCGTAGAACGGCGCCTCCAAAGCGGCGACCACGGTGCCGGCGGTGCCCACGGATCGATAGGCGATGAGCAAGCCGAGCAACATCACCGGCGTTGCCACCAGCAACTCACGCAGTCGTGGCCGCATCGCCGCAGCGAACTCAGACAGGTACCGGCGATCGTCGCGTCTGAACGCCACCAGCAGATCCAGCGCGTGCAGCGTCACTACTACCCAGAACAGCGAGCCCACCAGCACGACGGTGCTGCTGAGGATGACGGTCAGGCCATCAGGGTGTGGAACCGACATCGCCGATTTCAGGCCCCAGCCCACAGCAAAGAGCAGTGCTCCAAAAAGTATGTACGCCATATCAACCTCCAGCCCGGTGACATCAGCTGGCCAAGATGGCCAGCCATGTCAGGGCGGTAACCGCCAACGTCATGAAAACCGCAGCCGAGCCCATGTCTTTGGCGCGGCCGGCCAGTTCGTGGTGCTCGGGGCCGTAGCGCTCGATGACTGCTTCGATCGCTGAGTTAAGTAGTTCGACCGGTAGCACCAGCAAGACCGTGGTGGCCAGCAGTGCACGCTCTACACCGGTCTCGCCCAGCAGCAGGCCCAAAGGCGCAAGCACCAGGGCGAGCACTACCTCGAGACGAAAAGAAGACTCATGCAGCCAAGCCGCACGCAGTCCTTGAGCAGACCAACGTGCCGCCATCATCAAACGCTTGGGGCCACGCGGCAGGTGGCCATAACCGTCAGCCATGGGAGACTCCTTGAGAAGAAGTGAGTGACTGCTTCAAGCGCGTGGTTCGAAGCGGCCGAAGGCCTGGCAACAGGTGCCGGGCGAGAGGTGAGGGGCAATACGGGAGCCTCATGGCGAGGCTCCTGCCGTGGTCTGGCATCCCGAAAACACATCGAGCTTCGGGTCGTAAGCCGTAGTGCTGACCTGCATCAGACCGAGCACGGAATGGAACAGGTTGTCGTGACTGATCGGCTGGCTTGCCCGACTACGCACGCACGCGGTGTTGACGCCTTTACCGCTGGCCATGCCCGGTGAAAGCCAGGCCACCATCGGCACCTTGATCTGGGTGTCCGGCGCAATGGAGTAGGGCAAGCCGTGCAGATAGACGTTGCCTTCGCCCAGCGACTCGCCGTGATCGGAGACATAGATCATCGCCGTGTCGTGCGTGGTGTCTTGCGAGAGCATCTGGATCGTCTTGGACAGGAAGTCATCCGTTTCCAGGATGGCGTTGTCGTAGGCGTTGACGATCTCTTGCCGCGTGCAGCTGCCCAGATCCGAGGAACGACAGTCAGGCCGAAACTGACGGAGTGCTTCCGGATAGCGTTTGAAGTACGCCGGCCCGTGATTGCCCAGTTGATGCAGAACCACCACCGTGTCGCCGGGGTTGTCATCGATCACATCGTGCAAACCTTGCAGCATCACCGCATCACGGCAGGCCTGGTCATCGCACAGCGAGCTCTCCGGCGGCTTGCGGTAGGACTCGAAGGACAAACCATCGCAGACGCCCTTGCAGCCGGTCTGGTTGTCCCGCCACAACGTCTTGACGCCGGCCCGCTCCAGCACGTGTAGCAGCGACTCGGAACCCACGATGTTCTCGCGGTCGTAGTTGCGCCGGCCAGCAAGGGAGAACATGCAGGGCACGGAGACTTCCGTGTTGGACCCGCACGCAGTGACGTCGCTGAAGTTGATGACGTTCAACTTCGACAGCTGAGGCGTGGTCTGCCGTTCGTAGCCGTTTAAGCCCCAGTTCTGGGCGCGCACGGTCTCGCCAACCACGACCACCAACAGGTGGGACTTGGTCGAGGGCGCGTGCGCCTGCTGCCGGGCATCGGCCGCCACGACCTGGCGCGGCAGCTTTGGGCTCCCGGCCTCTTGGCTGAGCACGCGCGTGATGGACGCCAGGTAGTTGCCCGGCGCGATCAGGTAGCGCAGCGCTTTGTCATTGCGCATCAGCGATGACAGATCCTGGAACGTCGCCATCACCCCGACGCATGCAATCAGAAACATCGCGCCCAGGAACAACGTCCGCCGCAACAACGCTCGCTTGATCGACACCCGAGGAAAGTGCACCAGCCACAACGCGGCAGCAGGCAGCACGCCCATCAACAGGACGGTTCCCAGCATGTCCCACGTCAGTAACTCGCGCGCCTCCTGCGTATCGGTTCTGATCACGTTCCGGACCATGCTCGGATCCAGATAGACCGCATACGTGCTAGCGAAGTAGGCCGCCGAAGCGGTGGCCACCAGCAGGACCGCCAGAACAGGTCGGGCAATCCAACGGTTGAGCACCAAGCCGAACAGCAACGCATGCAAGCCGACCAGGGCGGCGGTCACCCCGATGTAGAAACGCAGTTCTCTCGCGCCGCTCAGGACGCCTGATTCTTTGACACTGGCCCAGAAGGCGCCGTTTGCGGTGAACGCAAAGAAGACGGCAACCATCAGGATGACCAGCTCCAGGCTCAGCGCCACCCGCCAACGCGGACGGTGTGCGCTTGTTGAACCTCGGAGCGATGTGTCTTGGAATCGGGCGAACACCTTGCGGAAACTCGCTCGATTCCGGTCAGGCATGGCCCACCTCGCTTCTGCACGAAGTGCGTTCCACCTGCAAAGTCACATCATGGATATCGAACTGCTGCTCGATCACCCGGGAGAGTTCGACTTGGATCGTGTCCGGATCGGGCACTCCCGCCGCCAGAACGATGTGAGCCGTCAGCACGACCTGCCCAGTCCCCAGCGACCACACGTGCAGATCATGGACCTCCTGCACGGCCGGCATCTCGATAAGCCGCTTACGGATGGCCGCTACGTCCATGCCTTCCGGCACACCCTGCATCAGGATATGGCCGGCCTGCTTGAGCAGGGTCCAGGTACGGGGTAGCACCCACAGGCCGATCAACACCGCAATGATCGGATCGACCAGCGTCCAGCCCGTGACCTTGATGACAATCGCACCAATGATCACACCCACCGATCCGAGCATGTCGCTCCAGACCTCCAGGTAGGCACCCTTCACATTCAGGCTGGTGCCACTGCCGGCCCGTAGCAGACGCATAGAGATCAGGTTGACGATCAGACCCAGGGTGGCGATGACCAACATGCCCGTGGACGCAACTTCAGGCGGCTCACGAAAGCGCCCGACCGCCTCCCACAGGATGTAACCGGCAACCACGAACAACAGACCGCCGTTGATGATCGCGCCGATGGCTTCCATACGGGCATAGCCATAGGTGCGGCGAGCATCAGCCGGACGTCGACTCATACGCACCGCGATCAGCGACACGGTGAGGGCGATGACATCGGTCATCATGTGCGCCGCATCGGATAGCAGCGCCAAGCTATTTGTTACCAGACCGCCGATGATCTCGGCGATGAGGAACGTGGAAGTCAGGCCGAGCGCCCACCATAGGGGCTTCTCGTACCGGATCTCGGACGTTCCATGATCATGCCCTGTGCTCATGCGTGTTCTCCTAAGAACAGATGCAAAAGAGCGGCTAGGAACGGGGTATGGCGGCGGTGCGTACACCGCCGCCGTGCCCTGTCACGATTTCATGTGCGCCGGGGTGCGATTGAAGCGGGTGTGCACCCACCGGTAGAACACCGGCAGTACCACCAGCGTCAGCAACGTGGAGGAGATGATTCCGCCAATGACCACGGTGGCCAGCGGACGCTGCACTTCCGAACCCGCACCGACATTGAGCGCCATCGGGACGAAGCCCAACGATGCGACCAATGCCGTCATCAGGACGGGGCGCAGACGTGTGAGCGCACCTTCCCGAATGGCTTCGGCCATGGGTTGTCCGCTCTCGCGCAAGCTTCGGATGAAGCTGATCATCACTAGGCCGTTGAGCACCGCCACACCGGACAGGGCGATAAAGCCCACGCCTGCCGAGATCGACAGCGGAATTCCGCGCAGTGCCAGCGCCAGTACGCCACCGGTCAAGGCCAGCGGGACCCCGCTGAAGACGATGAGCGCGTCCTTGGCCGAACCAAAGGCCATGAACAGCAAGGCGAAGATCAGCACCAGGGTCACCGGCACGACGATGGACAGACGCTTACTGGCCGAGATCAACTGCTCGAAGCTGCCGCCGTACTCGATCCAGTACCCGGTCGGTACCGTGACCTGCTTGTCGATAGTCGACTGCAGTTCCGAGACGAAGCTACCCAGGTCTCGATCGCGAACGTTGGCGGTCACGATGATGCGTCGCTTGCCGTTTTCGCGGTTGATCTGGTTGGCGCCCTCGGAGATCTCTACGCGCGCCACTGAACTCAGCGGGACGACCTGCGCCTGCGCGGCGTTGGCCTGCGTACCCACCGACTCATCAGCCTGGTTGGCCGCGATGGCCGCCGTCAGCGAGATGGGCAATGCCGAGAGCGCGGTGGGATCCAGGCGCTGCTGTTCCGGCAGACGCACGACAATGTCGAAGCGTCGATCGCCTTCAAACAGCTGGCCCGCCACCTCACCACCGATGGCCGTGGCCACGTTGCGCTGCACGTCAGCCGGATTCAGGCCATAGCGTGCCAAGGCATCCCGATCGGGCAGCACCGAGAGCATGGGCAGGCCAGCAGCCTGTTCCAGGCGAACGTCAGCTGCACCGGGTACCTTGCGGGCGGCGGCCTCGATCTTCTGGCCCACTTCCAGCAACGTATCCAGGTCATCGCCGTACAGGTTGATCGCCACGTCCGCGCGCACGCCCGAAATCAGCTCGTTGGTACGCATTTGGATCGGCTGGGTGAACTCGTAGTTGTTGCCGGGGATCTTCTTCATCTCCGCCTCAACTTCCGCCACCAGGTCCGCCTTGAGCTTGCGCGGGTTGGGCCACTGATCACGCGGCTTGACCATCACGAAGGTGTCAGCCACCGACGGCGGCATCGGGTCGGAGGCGACCTCAGCCGTACCAATCTTCGACCACACTCGCTCCACTTCTGGGAACTGCAGCAAACGTTCTTCCACGATGCGTTGCATGCCCAAGGACTGGGTCATGCTGGTGCCGGGAATACGCATGGCCTGAAGCGCGAAGTCGCCCTCATCCAAGCTGGGAACAAACTCGCTACCCATGCGAGAGGCGAGCAGCCCACTGCCAACCAGCAGGGCGATCGCACCGATGGCCACCAGCTTGCCGCTACGCAGGCTCAGATCCAGCAAAGGTTCGTAGCGCCCACGGAACCAGCGCATCAGCCAGTTCTCTTTCTCTTCGACCTTGCCACCGAGCAACATCGCCACGGCAGCGGGCACGAAGGTCAGGGACAGGATCATCGCGCCCGTCAGCGCCAGCACCACGGTGATGGCCATCGGGTGGAACATCTTTCCTTCCACACCGGTCAGGGCAAAGATCGGCAGGTAGACGGCGGTGATGATGCCCAGACCGAACAAGCTCGGTCGGATCACTTCGGCCGATGCGCTGGAGGCCACTTCAAAACGCTCTTCCAGCGTCATCTCACGCCCGAGTTCATGCTGACGTTCGCCAAAGCGACGCAGGCAGTTCTCGATGATGATGACCGCGCCGTCGACGATCAGACCGAAGTCCAGTGCGCCCAGGCTCATCAGGTTGGCCGACACGCCACCGCGCTCCATACCGGTCAAGGTGAACAGCATCGACAGTGGAATCACCGCAGCCGTGATCAGAGCAGCTCGGAAGTTGCCTAGCAGCAGGAACAGGATGACGATGACCAGCAACGCGCCTTCGATCAGGTTCTTGGCGACCGTGGTAATCGTGCGATCCACCAGCGAGGTACGGTCGTACACCGGCGTGGCAGTAACGCCCTTGGGCAGACTCTTGGCCGCTTCCTGAAGCTTGGCGGCCGCGGCTTGGGAGACGTCACGGCTGTTGGAGCCCACGAGCATGACCACCGAGCCGAGCACGACCTCGTGGCCGTTCTGGGTTGCCGCACCAGTACGCAGTTCTTCACCGTCGGCCACATTGGCCAGATCACGAACCCGAATGGGCACACCGTCACGACGGGTGACGACGATCTTCTGAATGGCAGGAATGTCCGAGACCTGTGCCGGCACACGCACCAGGAACTGCTGGCCGTTACGTTCGATGTAGCCGGCGCCCACGTTCTGGTTGTTGGCCTGCAGGGCCGTCACTACATCTTCAAAGGTCAGGTCCAGCGAGCGCAGCTTGGCAGGATCAGGCGTGACGTGAACCTCACGCTTGAAGCCGCCCATGGTGTTGACTTCGGTCACACCCGGAACGTTGCGTAGTTGCGGACGAATCACCCAGTCTTGCAGCGTACGCAGATCGGTGGCGGTGTAGGGCGTGCCATCGGGTTTGCGGGCTTTGGGATCGGCATCGATGGTGTAGGAGAAGATCTCGCCCATACCGGTGGCAATCGGACCCAGGGTGGGTTCGATACCTTCGGGCATTTGCGCCTTCACTTGCGCCACGCGCTCGGAGACCTGCTGACGCGCAAAGTAAATGTCCGTCCCGTCCTTGAACACGACGGTGACCTGGGACAGCCCGTAGCGGGAGATCGAGCGGAAGTACTCCATCTTCGGCAGACCGGCCATGGCCGTCTCGATGGGGAACGTGACGCGTTGCTCGGCCTCCAGTGGCGAGTAACCGGCCGCTTCGGTGTTGATCTGAACCTGGACGTTGGTGATGTCGGGGGTGACATCGATAGGGATCTGACGGGCACTCCAGATGCCGATGGCGATCAAGGCCACCGTCAACGTCATGACCAGCCAGCGATGATTAATCGCGACTTTTATGATTTTTTCGAGCATGACGGTCTCCTTTAGTGCGCGTGTGTCGCGCCGGACTTTTCGATGTCCGCCTTGACCAGGTAGCTCTGGGTCACCACGATGTCCTCGCCGGCCTTCACGCCTTCCAGCACGGCCACTTGCGTGGAGTCACGATCACCCAGCTTCACCGGCCGCGCCGTGTAGGTATCGCCGTCACGCACAAACACCACGTCCTTGCCGTCCATGCTCTGGATGGCCGACTGCGGAATCACGACGCCCGCATCGCTGGTGGACATCGTGATTTGCGCCTTGACCGCGGTGCCTGGACGCCAGAAGCCATCCTCGTTGGGCAGTGCGGCACGGGCGACCAGGCTCTGGCTCGCCGTTGACGTGCTGGGCAGCACGCGTTCGATGGTCGTCGTAGCGCTGACGTTGTCGTACAGGCGACTGACCGTGACGGCCACGCCCGGACGCAGGTACTGCGCATCGGCCCCGAACACATGCAGGTCGACCCACACCTTGGACAGATCGCCGATCTCAAACAGCGGCTGGCCTTCGGCGGCTACGCCACCGACACTTCCTTGTCGACTGAGGACGACGCCGCTGATCGGTGCGGTGATGGTGTAGGTGGTGAGGCTGAGATTGCTGTGAACCACGGCCAGCGCTTGGCCTTGACGCACGGTATCGCCCACATTGGCGCGCAGGGCACGCACCACACCGGGATAGCGCGCAGTGACCTGGGCCACGCCGCCTTCCATCGGCGTCAGCACGCCTTGGACTTCCAACTCGTTCTTGATGGCACCCTCACTGACCTTGGCCACTTTCACGCCACTCTTGTCAGCTTCTTCCTGCGGGATCGTGGTCTTCTCGGCACCTTCTTCTGCATGACCGCCGGCTTCCTCACCGTGGCCAGCTTCCCCTTCCTCGTGCCCGGCTTCGCCTTCGGCGCCGTGATCATCACCCTCTGCGCTGGCCTCTTTGGCAGGCGCCGTTTTCTCTTCCGCGGCGTCCTTGGAACCACCGCAAGCGGCCAGCATCAGGACAGCGCCCAGCAGCAACGTCGGAGCTGCAATCTTTGCAACGTTCTTCATTTGGAAATCCTTATGGGGTGGTGGTGCCGCTGGCGACGATCGGCTGCCCGGTCAGGCGCTGGATCTCGATCAGGGCAGCTTGTGCGTCGACGGCCACTTGCAGTTGGCGCACGCTGGCTTCCACGCGTTGCGCCTGCAGCTGCGACCACTCCAGATAGCTGATCGCACCGGCTTTCCACGCGTACTCGGCGGCCTTCTCAGCCTTCTCCAAGCGTGGAATCACGTCGGTACGCAGGCGGCCGACTTCCAACCGTGCCGTGGAGTAATTGCCGTAGGCGTTGGTGAGCGCGGAGTACAGATCGATGCGCAGGGACTCGCGTTCGATCGGCGTCATCGCCAGTTCGGCTTCAGCAGCACGGATGCCCGGTGCGGCGCGGCGTGCCGACCCCAGCGGAATGCTGATGCCGGCCATGAACCCCACATCGCTCGTAGCACGGTTGTAGCGTCCACCGGCCTGCCACTGCAGATCAGGCGTAGCTTGCGTACGAGCCAGACGTAGTTGGGCTTCACGTACACGCTCCACGCCCGCCAACTCAGCAAGCTCGGGTGTGTTCTGCAGATACTCACTCAGTGCATCGAAGCTCTGCAGTTCCGGCAGCACCAAGGGATTGCCCGCCGCCACGGTGAAGCTGGGCGTACGCTCATTCCACAGGGCCGCCAGGTTCTGGCGCGTGGCCGCTTCATCGGCAATGGCACGATCCCGATCCAGCTCGGCCGTGGCCAAGGCCGCCTGTGCGGTGAGCACGACGGACTCAGGTGACGCACCTGCGGTCAGGCGGGTACGTGCTGCATCGACAGCGCGCCTACGTTGAACAATGTCCAACTCGGCGATGCTCTTGCGCTTGGTCGCCGCGGTGACCGCCAGATAACGCTGCGCCGTCTCGGCCAGCAGGTCCAGCCTTGCCATCTCACGCTGCGGCGCCAACGTATCAATGTTGGCCAGCGCCAGGGCTTGCCGGGCGTTGAGCTTGCCGCCGCGCTCGATCACCCCAGCCAGGGTGACCGTGAGCTCGGCCTCGCTGAAACCGCGATAGTTGCCGGTGCCGAGCGTGTTTTCGATGGTTGCGCCGAGGGTCATCGGGGGCTTGAGGGCCGCCGATGCCAGATTGGCATCCAGGACCTGACGACGTCCGTCGAAGATGCGCAGGTCAGGGTGTGTCGTGGCAACGCGCGCAATGGCGTCGTCCAACGAAAGGGTAGAAGAGGGCGCCGTCCCCGTCTGCGCGTACGCAACGGGCACGACCAAAAAGGCAGCGCACGCTGCCAGTCGCAACCACATGAGGTATCTCCGATTAGGCGAAAGAACGATGCACCGGCAAGCCGGCGTGCAGCGTTAGGCCGTAATCGGGGGACGGGTTAGGGACAGCGGCTGCAGGGAATCCAGCGGCTGGATCTCGTGCACAGGCGCGATCGCCTGAGGAGCGAGCGGATCGACCACAAGGGCGGGCGAGGGAATAGCCACCGGGTGGCCGCACGCATGGGCGCCATGGACCAGCGCGTGCAGCAGATCGCCGGCCGAACCCTCGTCCTGATCGCCGGCATCCTGATCAACCACCGCGCTGGTGGCGTCATCGCTGACATCGCAGTGCTCCGGATCGGCATGATCGGCCACGGCCTGGGCCGACTCGTGGATATCGCCCACGGCCGCCAGCACCGGATTGGCCACCACCGCGAACAACAGCAGTGCCAGCGCCGGGAGGCGCAGGAGACGGCTGAGTTGGCGCAGGGCGCGTTTCATAGTGGGGGTATGGTAGTCAGCCCATTGCGCGTTAGACAATCACGTAATTCAGAAAACAGCGCTTCTTGTTAAGGCGTTACGGTGTAACAGCGCTTGGCGGACGCGAGGGTGTTCGGTATCGTCGGGTCATTCGTGCAAGCCGGGGCCACCGAGTGCGCATCCTGACCGCCAACGCCAAAACCTGGCTCGCCTTGGGCGTGTTGTGGCTGGTCGCGGTGGCAGTGCAGGCCCATCCGGTCTTGACCCAGCTCGGGCAGTTGCATGGCCTTGAGCACCAAACCACTCATCTCAGCGCCACTCAGCACGCGCACGACGCCAGCGGCGATGTGCCCGGTGAAGACGCCAAAGGCGCACACAGCCTGTTCCATCATTCGGACGTATGCGCACACGCGGTGATTCTGCCGGACTTCCCGGCACCTGGGCCGCTCATCCCCGGTCAGGCCTATACGCCCATCGCTGCGGTCCTGGCGCTGGCCCAGCGCTCTACGCACCCCTTACGCCCACCCATCGCGTGATCGCGCGGGCGCACGCCGCCTTGGCGTAGCCCCTACTTTGGGATCGCGTGCGCCGGTCGCAACGACCGTGCTGTCGCGTGGCACTCACCTGCGCTGTGGACACTCAGGTTCATCTGCGCAGCACTGACGAGATCGATATGGATACCTCCCCTGGCAAGTTGCGCCTGGACATTCCCGTTGTGCTTCCCCACGTGCGGGATGCCGCCGATGCGTGCATCGAGCGCCTGCAGAGCGAACTGCTCGCGCGGCCCGGCGTTGACCGCGTCCACATTCGACCTGCCGAGGGGGAGGGGCCGGGCCAACTGTGCGTGCACTTCGATCCGCAGGTGATGTCGCTGGCTCGCATTCGCGAGCTGGCCCAGGCCGCGGGTGCACGCGTCACGGAAAGCTTCGGTCACGTGACCTGGACGGTCACCGGCATCGGGCATGAGCGACGCGCCCGCAACGTGGCCGAACAGATGAGCTCGGTGTTTGGCGTACTGGAAGCTCGCGCTAGCTCGGCCGGTACGGTGTACCTGGAGTTCGAGCGCGAAAAGATCGACGAGGGCGGACTGGAAGCCTCCTTGAAGCGCATGGGCGTTGCACGCGTGGCGACGGGCAAGCCGTCCCAGCATGAGGATCACGCCGGTCATACGCATGACGGCAAAGAGGGCGAGCACGGGGGGGAGAAGCACGACCACGACCACGCCGGCGGCTTGCTCGGCCCCAACGCCGAGCTGATCTTCGCCCTGACGTGCGGTGCATTGCTGCTGGCGGGCTTTCTGATCGAGAAGTTCGCCGCCTCATTGCCGGGGTGGTTGTCCACGGCCTGCTACATCGGTGCGTACGTCTTTGGCGGTGCCTACACGCTGCTCGAGGCCTACGACAACCTCAAGCTCAAGCGCTTTGAAATCGACACCTTGATGCTGGTCGCCGCCGCCGGCGCCGCCGCGCTAGGCTCCTGGGCCGAAGGTGCGTTGCTGCTGTTCCTTTTCAGCTTGGGTCATGCGTTGGAGCACTACGCGATGGGACGCGCCAAGCGCGCCATCGAGGCGCTAGCCGAACTCGCACCCGACACGGCGATCGTCATCCGCGGCGAGACCACCACCGAGATTCCGGTCGGCGACCTGCAACTTGGTGATCGGGTACTGGTGCGTCCCAATGAGCGTCTGCCGGCCGATGGGTTCCTGCTGAAGGGCAACTCCAGCATCAACCAGGCACCGGTGACCGGCGAGTCCATCCCGGTGGACAAGCGGCCGGTGGAGGATGCCGCGCTGGCACGAAGCCGGCCCGACAGCGTCGATGCGGCCAGTCGGGTCTTCGCAGGCACCATCAATGGGGCCGGCGCGATCGAAGTGGAAGTGACCAAGCGCGCCGAGGATTCCGCGCTGGCGCGGGTGGTGAAGATGGTGAGCGAGGCCGAGACACGCAAGTCGGCCACCCAGCGCTTCACCGATCGCTTCGAGCGGATCTTCGTACCTGCGGTACTGGTGCTGGCGTTCCTACTGCTGTTTGCCTGGGTGGTGGTGGATGAGCCGTTCCGCGACAGCTTCTATCGCGCCATGGCCGTGCTGGTGGCCGCCAGTCCGTGCGCGTTGGCCATCGCCACCCCGAGCGCGGTCCTGTCCGGTATCGCCCGCGCGGCGCGTGGGGGCGTGCTGATCAAGGGCGGCGCGCCGCTAGAGGATCTGGGTTCGTTGAAGGCGATGGCCTTCGACAAGACCGGCACCCTGACCGAAGGGCGCCCGCGCATCACCGATGTGGTGCCGGTGGACGGCGCCTCGGAGACCGAGCTGCTGCAGGTAGCCGTTGCGGTGGAGTCGCTGAGTGATCATCCGCTGGCGGCCGCGATCGCGCGTGATGGTCGCAGCCGGTTGGATAGAGGCAAGTTGCCAACGGCCTCGGACTTGGAAAACCTGATCGGCCGCGGCGTCAAAGCCCGTCTGGGCGATCAGCCGGTATGGATCGGCAAGGCCGAGATGTTCGGCGCGGATGGAGTTCCCGCCCTGGGCGCCGCCGCGGCGGCGGCCATCGCCGCGTTACGCGAGCAGGGCAGGACGACCATGGTCGTGCGGTTGGGGGATCGGGAGCTCGGCGCGATCGGCTTGATGGACACGCCGCGCGAGGCGGCCAAGCAGGCGCTGGTGCGCCTGAAGGCCATGGGCATCGAGCGCATGATCATGATCTCTGGCGATCACCAGAAGGTGGCCCAGGCCGTGGCCAAGGAGGTCGGTCTGGATGAGGCGTGGGGCGACCTGATGCCCGAAGACAAGGTCGAGGCGATCCGCAAGCTGCGCGATCAGGACAAGGTCGCCATGGTCGGCGACGGCGTCAACGATGCGCCCGCGATGGCCAACGCCACCGTCGGCATCGCCATGGGCGCGGCCGGCTCGGACGTTGCCCTGGAAACGGCCGATGTGGCGTTGATGGCCGATGACCTGAAGCACCTGCCATTCGCCGTGGGCTTGAGTCGTCACACGCGCGGCATCATCCGGCAGAACGTCTTCGTCAGCCTCGGCATCGTCGCCTTCCTCGTGCCGGCCACGATCTTCGGTCTCGGTATCGGTCCGGCGGTGGCCGTGCACGAAGGCTCCACATTGTTGGTGGTCTTCAACGCGCTGCGTCTGCTGGCCTACAGGGACAGGTCATAACGCCACAGCCTCAAGCTGATGACATCACGGTCGCGGCGGCACCACGTCGTGATCCTTCTCTACGTCGTCACGGCCTGCCGAATACCTCGGCAGGCCGCGCCAAGATCAGGGCTTCTTACGGGTGCGCTGGAGTTCGGTTGCCACGAGCGCGCTCAATTGCTGAGGACCCAGTTCGGACAGCAGCTTGCCGTTGACGAAGAATGTCGGCGTGCCGCGAATGTCGGCCGCTTCCACGGCGGCCACTTCGCGTTTGATCAGGGTCTCGACGGCTCCGGTCGCCAGATAGCGCTGTGCGCGTGCGCGGTCCAGGCCCGCGGCGAGAGCGAACTCCCACACCTTCTTCGGATCCGACGCGCCATGGCTGGCCCACACAGGCTGGTTTCGCATCAAGGTCTCCAGCACCGGCTCAAACTTCTTCTGTTCCCGGGCTGCTTCCAGCACACCAATCGCCTCCTTGGATACCTGCCCATGGAAGGGTACGTAGCGGATCACCAGGCGCACGTCCTTGGGATGGGCGGCCAGCAGTTGCTTCACGTGGGGATACATCGCGCGGCAGGAGTCGCAGAACTCCACGATCGTGCCTGGCGCAGTCACCGGCCCCATGGGCGGTGCGCCGGCAAGCCAGTAGAAAGAGCGCGCGGAATCAATCAAGGATACCGGCCGCACCCCGGCTTTACATAAGCGACGTTATGCGAAGTAAGTTATTGATTATATTAGTTTAAGTTGGAATTCGCAAGATCCGTAACTGCGCCGTGCGCTGGCTGGCCACAGACGCGATAAGCTAAGCATTCCTTAGTTTTAGTCATTCTTGATGCCATGACGATGCCATCTGAGCGCACCCGCAATGTGCTGCAGGCAGGCGCGTTCCTCAGGCAGCTAGCCGCCAGCCAAGCCGTGCCCAAAGAGGTGCGGCAAGAGGCATACCGACTGCTGCGGCACTATCCAACGGTCAGCGACATTGAGGCGATTGCTGAGCACGAAGAGCGGCTGCGAGCGCTGACCCAGTCGGCCTTCGTACGACCCTACTTGAGCACCGAGATCGAGGCGGACTGGTTCTCCGGATACCCGCTTGGCCCTCATCGCATCTGACCATGAAGCAACCGAGCAGGCCGCGTGGAAGAGGGACTACGTCTGCGGAGGCAGCGCTGGAGGCTTCCTTTGAACGGGCCCGCGACAGCGCAGCCGAGGAACGCGCATTCTTCAAGCGACTGATGGATGCGATCGTGTACGTGCATGCGCCCGTCTCGGACGACGCGCGGACACTGCGGCTAGTCCAGTTCCGCCATCCTGACGGTTTCGACGCGATCCCTTTCTTTACCTCGCTCGACAAGGCGCAGGCGGCCAGCTCGGCTGCTGTCAGAATTCTGGGAGTTTCAGGCCGTGAGCTGCTAACCGGTACTCGCGGCGCGACGTTGATGCTCAATCCCAACGACGGCGGCGTTGTCCTGTACCCGGAAGAGGTTGCGACATTGTTGGATACGGGCTTTCTGGCCAGGGTAGAACGGCTGTCGCCGGCTGAGTTCGCGGTAAGACCTGCCCCGGCGGCACCGGCTTGGCTCGCTCCGGTCATCAGCGCCAGCCTTGAGCACGCCGACTTCGTCTCGTCGGCTTATCTCCTGGAAACTCACTCGTCAGGAGGCGTCGAACAGCCTCCCGGTCTGTTGATCTGGCTGGTGGTCGACCTGGCTTTCGCCGAGCGGGCCGCTCGTCTGGTGACCACCGCCATACAGCCCTTATGCTCAAATTTGGACGTCATCATCGACTTGGCGGTCCACGACGTATCGCAGCCTTTGCCGGCGGGCCTGGATGATCCCCAGATCCTGCCCATATTCACGAGAATCAAGTCAACTTGAGCGCAGCTCATCGGCCTATGAGCCCTGAAGACAAGCTACTAGCACTCCTTCCGGAATTGACCGAGGAAGAGAAAGATCGGCGAACGCGCAAGGGTATGGCCGACGTCGACGCTGGACGTACGATCCCGCACGAGGAACTGCTGCAATGGATCAGGCGACGGTCGGAGCCTTCTTGAGTGTTTTCGTTGGGTCAGGAGCGTGGAAACTCTTGAATCCAATATTCAAGAAGGGCACGCGTGCCTGAGCAGTACTCCAGGAATGCCTGTGTCACACGGTTTCTGGTTCGATCAAGCCTAGTTCTGTAATCCACGAACTGCCTGACGTCGAGGGGTGTTTCCTCGTTGAATCATGGTGTTAGAGCCGATTCGGCTGTTTTTCTCACGAATCCCTGCCGACCCTCAGCCACAGCCGGTCGGTGTCGGTGCCGAACCACGCCGTGCCCTCCCAGGCCTGACCGGTGCCTTCGTCGGCGTCCCATGCTTCCAGTCGGTTGAACGTTACCTTGCGGTTGAACGCCGGGGCGTGCTGCATCGCATGGTGGTCGATGTCGGGAAACGCGGCCGCCAAATCGTCGGCGGTCACCGGCGGAATGGGTTCGTGCGGCGTCGTGGCAGCGCCCTTCGTCATCGCAGCATGGTCATGCTGTGCGTGAGCGTCTTGCTCGGACGAGACGGTCGTCGCCTGCGTAGCGTGTTGCGCGTGGTCATGGTGCTGCGCGTGAGCGTCTTGCTCGGACGAGACGGTCGTCGCCTGCGTAGCGTGTTGCGCGTGGTCATGGTGCTGCGCGAAGGCTGGAACGCTCGCGCCCGCGAGCGCCGCGATCGCGGAGGCAACGCGCAGCAGGGTGGGGGAGGTCTTCATGCTTCGATCCTCACTTCCCGCATCATGCCGGCTTCCATGTGGTACAGCAGATGGCAGTGGAACGCCCATCGCCCCAGCGCGTCGGCGCGTACGCGGTAGCTGCGTCGCGTGCCCGGCGGCATGTCGATGGTGTGCTTGCGCAGGTGGAAGCCGCCCTCGGCGTTCTCCAGATCGCTCCAGACGCCATGCAGGTGGATGGGATGCTGCATCATCGTGTCGTTGACCAGCACGATGCGCATGCGCTCGCCGTATTTCAGGCGCAGCGGCTCGGCACTGGCGAACGGGATGCCATCGAACGACCAGGCGAACTTCTCCATATGCCCGGTGAGGTGCAACTCGATGGTGCGTCCTGGATCGCGACCGTCCGGATCGTCGAACAGGCTGCGCATCGCACCGTAGGTCAGTACCTGGCGCCCGTTGTCGCGCAAGCCGATGCCCGGATCGTCGAGCTTGGGGTCGCTGGCGGACGACTGCATGTCGACCAGCGGGTTGCCGGTCTCGCTGGCCGGATGATTCGGCGCGGTCGACGCCTTGCCACGGGCGCCATGGTCCATCGCACCCATGGTCGCGCCACAGCCGCCTTCACCCATCATCGCGCCGCAACCGCCCTCCATGCCTTTCGCTGCGCCATGTCCGCCCATGTCGTGGCCCATGTCGGCCATCGTCAACAACGGGCGTGGGTCGCGCGACGGGATCGGTGCCTCCAGCCCATCGCGCACGGCCAGCGTGCCGCGTGCATAGCCGGTGCGGCCCATGTCCTGCGCGAAAATCGTGAAGGCGTCCTGGCCGGCGGGTTCGACGATCACGTCGAAGGTTTCCGCCACTGCGATACGGAACTCGTCGACGCTGACCGGATGGATGTACTGCCCGTCGGCGGCGACCACGGTCATCTTCAGCCCGGGGATGCGCACGTCGAAGTAGGTCATCGCACTGCCGTTGATGAAGCGCAGCAGGACCTTCTCGCCCGGTTTGAACAGGCCGGTCCAGTTATGCGACGGCGCCGCGCCGTTCACCAGGTAGGTGTAGGTGTGCGCGTTGATGTCGGAGATGTCGGTGGGCGTCATCCGCATGCGTCCCCACATGCCGCGGTCTTCGATGGTCTCCGCCAATCCGTCGCGCTTCGCATCGCGCACGAAATCCACCAGCGTGCGCTGGTAGTAGTTGTCGTGCTCCGGCATCTTCTTCATGCGGCGGTACAGCGCGGCGGGTTCCAGGTCGGTCCAGTCCGACAGTAGTACGACGTGTTCGCGGTCGTGGTGGTAGGGCGGCGGGTCGCGCGGATCGATGATGAGCGCGCCGTACAGGCCGGCCTGTTCCTGGAACATGGAATGGCTGTGGTACCAGTACGTGCCGGACTGCTTCACCTGGAAGCGGTACTGGAAGGTCTCGCCCGGTGCGATGCCGTTGAAGCTGAGCCCCGGCACGCCATCCATGTTCGATGGCAGGAGGATGCCGTGCCAGTGGATCGAGGTCATGTCGCGCAGGCGGTTGCTGACGCGCACGGTGACCGTGTCGCCTTCGCGCCAGCGCAGCGTGGGTGCCGGCAAGCTGTTGTTGACGGTGATCGCGGGCCGCGTGCGGCCGGTGATGTCGACCGGCATCGCGCCGATGCTCAAGGCGAAGTCGGTGCCGGTCACGAGCGCGGCACCACCGCGGCGGGCGGGTGTTCCGGCGGAGGCGGGCAGGCGCGCCAGGCCGAGACCGAGTGCGGCACCGCCCGTGGCCAGGCCGGTGACGAACTGGCGGCGCGTGGGACGGAACGCGCCCAGGCGTCCCGGTGTGGGGTCATCGTGGTTCATGCAAGTTCATCCTGTGGATCCGTCGCAGGGTCGTAGCCCCGCGGCGGTTTCCGTGGTTTTCGCGAACCGGTCTGCGCGAGGCGACCGGCATTCGTACGGCGCCGCGCGTGCGGCGTCAGGCAGCCAGGATGGGAGGTCGGTGCCGGTGCGAGAGGCGAGCGGAGGCGTGGCCGTCCGCAGCGTAGTCGGGCGCGGCCGCATGCAGCGGCGCGCCGGTGCCCAGCCAGAGGGGCCAAACCAGCGCAGGCGCATGCTGGGTGCAGAAGCCATCACAGGTGCCGGCCTTGCAGCAGTCCGGCGCGGCGTCCTGCGCCTGGTGGTCGCCGGTATCCTGCATGCCGGCCATGTCCCCGATGTCCATGTCCTCATGACATGGTGGCGCGGGCATAGCGTCGCCGAGCATGGCGGCCGCCGGTGCGCCTTCCAATGCGGTGCTTGCGGCCATGTGCGCGGACGCGCTGCCGTTCACCAGCAGAAGCAGGCAGAGCAGGGCACGCAACAGGGGCGCGAATCGGGCCATGGCCGCATGATACGCCATCGCTGACGGACATACCTTGGCGTAGGGTCAAGGCTTGGCTTCATCCGTGCGCACCACGCCACGACAGGGACACGATATCCTTGCGGTGTTTCTTCGGCATTGGGCAGCGTGGCATTCGGATGGCGGGCACGGTAATGACGAGCAGGGTGCCGGCAGGCGTATCTGAGGGTCGTGGTTCGGAAGAGGCCCATCCCCGCATCATCGTTGCCGACGTGGGGGGCACCTATGCGCGCCTGGGCTGGACCGACGGCGTCGATGCCGACCAGGTCCACGACTACCGTCGCTATGCCTGCGCGGACCATCCGAATCTCGCTTCGATCCTTCACGACTACGCCGCGGGCAGCAACTGCCAAGGTGCGGTGGTCGCGATCGCGGGCGTGCTGGAAGGCGACCGGTTGATCAATTCCAACCTGCCATGGGCCGTCTCGGTCGAACAGACCCGCCAAGGCGCCGGACTGTCGTGGGTGCAGCTGATCAATGATTTCGAAGCGGTCGCCAACGCGATGCCCGTACTCGCGCGGGACACGTTATCGCCGTTGACCCACGTCACCGAAAGCACCACGAACTCGCCGGCGCTTGTGATCGGTCCGGGTACGGGCCTCGGTGCTGCTTTATGGATGGAAGGTCATCCGCCGCGTGTGCTGGCTACCGAAGTCGGCCAGGCTGCACTTGCTGCCGGCAACGATCTGGAAATGGACGTGGTGCGCCGGCTGCTGCGCGAGCGTCGCCATCTCAACAACGAACACGTGTTGTCCGGCACCGGCCTGATGAATCTTTACCGCTGCCTGTGCGAACTGCGCGGTGGCACGGCCATCCACGCCGACGCGGGCGCGCTGGTCGCCGCCGCGGAATCCGGCGACGGCCTTGCGCTTGAAACGCTGCAGATGTTCTGTGGCTGGCTCGGCAGCCTGGTCGGCGACCTGGCGATCATCTTCGGCGCCAAGGTCGTGTATCTCGCCGGCGGCGTCACCGCGCACATTCCCAAGTTCCTCCACGACGGCCACTTCCTCGAGCGCTACCTCAACAAAGGCGTGATGTCCGAACGCCTGGAGCAGGTACCGGTGTGGCGGGTGGAGCATGGGCAGCTGGGATTGCTGGGCGCTGCGGCCTGGTACCAGCAACATCAGTAGTGCTTTTACATAATAGGCATTATGCGAAATCGCCTATGGGGTGAACTGGGCTGGTCGGCCCGGCTCCTGGGCTGGTTCCTGAAAGTGGGCAGCGCACTCTTGGATGATCCTGCTACGCACTCTTTGTGCTCAGTGAACGCAGACAAGCGTGCCTATAGTTTGGGAATCGCATACATGGATGCCTGGATTTCTGGACCTCGCACTCAAGCATGCATGCATTTGCCTGCCCACTGATTTCCCCAGTTCCAACAGAAATCACGCTAACGCGCTTTCCGTGCCCCAGTTCTTACGCTCCTGAGCCATCGAGAACCTTCAGGAAGGCTCCAACAGCCGCCTGACCCATCGCAGCATTTCCTCGTGCGGGATCGTCCGTCCGGCGTCCACGTCGGCCAAACCCTCGCGGGTCCGGCGATCCTTCTCTTCCTCGGTCAGTTCCGGAAGGAGTGCTAGTAGCTTGTCTTCGGGGCTCATGGGACGGGCGAGCTGCGCTCAGGTTGGCGTGATTCTCGTGAATACGGGCATGATCTGCGGATCATCGAGGCCCGCCGGTAAAGGCTGCGATACGTCGTGGACCGCTACGTCGATGATGACGTCCACATCGGCGCACAAGGGCTGTATGGCGGTGGTGACCAGACGAGCGGCTCGCTCGGCGAACGCCAGGTCGACCACCAGCCAGATCAATAGCCCAGGTGGCTGTTCGGTGTCCGCTGACGAGTGAGTTTCCAGGAGATACGCCGACGAGACGAAGTTGGCGTGCTCGAGGCTGCGGCTAATGGCAGGAGCGAGCCAAGCCGGTGCGCCGATGGCAGGTCCCACCACGAACTCCGCCGGTGCCAGCCGTTCCACCCTGGCCAGAAAGCCCCTATCCAACCATGTCGCGATCTCCTCCGGGTACAGGACAACGCCACCGTCGTTGGGATTGAGCATCAAGGTGGCCCCGCGCGTACCGCTCAGCAGCTCACGGCCCGACACGCCCAGAATTTTGACCGCCGCCGAGCTGGCCATCTGCGCCTTGCCGAACGAGGTAAAGAACGGGATCGCATCGAAACCTTCAGGATGGCGGAACTGCACCAGTCGCGGTGTTCGCGCATCGTCCGACACCGGCGCATGCACGTACACGATCGCCTCCATCAGCCGCTTGAAGAATGCGAGTTCCTCGACCGCGCTGTCACGTGCCCGTTCAAACGAAGCCTCCAGTTCTGCCTCCGCAGCCGTGGTCCCTCTTCCATCCCCCATGCTCGGTGGCTTCATGGTCAGATCCGATGGGGGCCCAGGGAGTAGCCGCGGAACCAATCCGGTTCAATCTGGCGGGTCAGATAAGGGCGTACGAAAGCCGACTGGGTCAACTCCCGCAACCGTTCCTCGTGCTCAGCAATGGCCTCGACGTCGCTGACGGTTGGATAGTGCCGCAGCAGTCGGTATGCCTCTTGCCGCACCGCTTTGGGCACGGCTTGGCTGGCGGCCAGTTCTTTCAGATACGCGCCGGCCTGCAACAGATTGCGCGTACGCTCATCCGGTCGCGTCATACCTGACTCCCGTCACCAGAAACTAAGGAATTCTTAGCTTACCCCGGAAGTCCTCGCCGGACCATCGCCCTACCTCACGCCACAGCGTCGTCGTGCCGGCCGAACTTAAACGTGCGCGCGATCAGGCGTGTCCACGGCTTGCCGCCCAACTTGGGACCCTTCACCATGCTGACCACATACAGGTGGCCGTGAGCCGGAGCGTGCGACATGGAGTTTGACTCGATTGGAAAGGTCCTCCGGCAGGTCAATGCGGTTCCCGATGCGCTGAAGCAGGCAAGCGCCCTGTCCCGTCGCCTTGATCGCAGCATGGGGTCCGAGATCCGTCGCCTTCAGCGCATCGTCAATCCGCTGGGATATGCCGCGGCGCAGTTTGAGAACCCGCTGGGCCATGCCTTAGCGCAGTTGGAGAATCCCCTGGGCGCGTCGTTGTCGCAGATGCGGGCAGTGCTGGACAAGCTGCCGCGCGGCCTCCCTGCACCGGTGCGGCTCCCCCCCATAGGGGGGATGCTACCCCGCCCCGTGACCCTGCCGCCGTTGGACGCGGACTTTGTCCGTATCGGCGCCGCGGTGGCGGCCTCCGTGCCCAAGTTTGGGGGCTACGCCGACCTGTTCCGTGCCGTGACGGAGTTTCAGCAATGGTCGGGCCCCCTTGTGGCCGCAGGCGTTCTTGAATCCCGAGAAGTGCTGTTGCGCCGGTTCGGGATAGCCGACCTCGATCTGCACGGTGCTGCCGACGCGCAGGCACTGCGGACGGTCAGGGTCGACGGAGAAGGCGTGACGCTGACCTCGCTCGATGCGCGCATGGACACGCTCACGGCGATGGTGCAGCAAACGCATGAGCTGGTGGCCACGATGGCCAGCAAGCCAGATAGGAGCCTGCTGTACTTCCTTCTCGGCATCCTGTTCACCGTGTTGTTGGAGTTGTACGACCCCGAAGATAATCAGGCGCGCGATGCCACTCTGAATCGGCTGGACGCCGATGTCAGCGCGATGGTGGTGGACCAGCAGCAGACGCAGGCGCAGTTGGAACAGCTGCAGCAGCTGCAGGCGCAGCTGCTGGCATCGCTGGCGGCCTTGGAGCCGCACCTGTTGACGCATCAGGTCGTCAGGACAACGACCTTGCGGCTGAGCCCGGCCGGCCGCGCTGATGGCGTGGTGGCGGCCGGTCAGGCCTTCCATGTGCTGGACAAGCAGGGCCGTTGGATCCAGATCCAGTTTCATGATCCGGCGAACGAGGCGCCGCGGATCGGTTGGATCCTGAAAAAGCACGCCCAGGCGGTGCCGCTGTAATGGAGACCGAGCGCAAGCAGCCCCCACAGAGGGAACGCGACGACACTGTTTTTCTGAGCATGCGCACGGCCAACCTGCTGCTAGTGCGAAACGTACTCACCATCGAGCAGATTCGGGTGGCGATTGTGTCGGGGCAACTGGCGGACATCGGTCCCAAGGCATTGGCCGAATGCAGGCGCCTAGTCGGCTTCGATCCGCCGCTGGCGCCGGAGGTCATCGGTGCGGTGTGTCCGCGTTGCGGCGGCGACAGCGGCTACCGCGTCAACGTCCACGTCGCGCAGGTGCGCGAGTACACCTGGAAGGGCGCGCTGAGCCACGCCGGTGAGGAGCAGCTGAAAACCGAGTCTCAGCTGGTCTGCCGCGACTGCGAGCAGCGCATCGCCTTGACGGCGCCGCATCGGCGCCCCGCAGCAGGCTGACCGTTCGTTCTCAGCGAGCCGCCGTTCCGCGCCGACGGGGCGTGCCTGTCTTCTTGGCGGGGCGCGCTTTCGGGGGTGTTGCGGCGGTGAGCGCGTCCACGCGAGCCTGCGCCGCGGCACCGGCGCGCTCGGCCACGTGTTGGGCTTTCTCTGCGGTCCGCTGGGCCTGCTCGGCGGCACGCAGCGCAGCGGTGTGTTCGCGCGCTTGTGTGGTGAGGTGCGCCTTGGCCGCCTTGAGCTCCTGCCGCAGCCGATCGATCTCGGTGTAGGCGCGATCTTCGATCTGGCGCAAATGCGCCTGCAGCGTATCGCGTTCGACCTTTGCCACTGTACGCTCCTGTTCCAGACGCGTCAGCGCGGCTTGCAGTTGCGTCTCTTGGGCACCATGCCTCTGGTTCAACTCGTCTCCTTGACGTTGAAGATGGCTGACTTGCGTTGCAAGTTCGTCAGCTCGCCGCTCGCTGATCGCTAACGCCGTCTGGGCTGTCTGACTGGCAGACATTGCTTGCTGTTGTTGGGCTCGAGCCTGATTCACGTTTTCGCGGGCATCGGCCAGTCGTGCCTCGACATTGGCGAGTTCTTCAGAAAGCTGTGCGCGCATTGGCGCCAGTGCGCTCTCCGCTTGGGTGCGGCTGGTTTCGAGTGCCGTCTCCCATACTCTCGCCATGACGGCTGCGACAGCTTCCGGGACGTCGGGTAACGTCAGCTGATGCTGTAAGCGCTGGGAGACCTGAGTCCACCATCCTTCCAGCATGGGTCCGATCGTGTTCGGCGAGCCTCGGCCCAGCGCAAGTCGTATGCGCTCCACGGTCGGGCGCGTGCCGGCCGCCAGCAGAACGTCGGCGGCGTTATGAACCTCGTCGGAGGTAATGCTTCTAGCCATTCTTATGATTCCTCATCGTGTCCCCTCTCGCCAAAGCGCGGCGTCGTTGTCATGCCATCGCGCATCTCGGTCGTACGATCTGGCAATATCCTCGAGCGTTTCAGCCGTTCGCGGGAATGCCGCTAACAGGCGGTTCGCTCCGTCGCGAAACTGTTGGGCCAGTGTGCGTTCCTGATTCCCACCGGCATCAATGGCTCGGGAATGAACTCCACGATTGTTCAGAACTCCGATGATGAAGCCGTTGCGGATGCGCTCGTTACTCGGGTTCTCAAGCAGTTGCCGTACGACGATACATGGCCAATCACCTTCGGGTTCGGCGGGACACTCGGAGAGCCACGTTCCCAGGTTGCTAGCCGCGTGGTCCGTCAGATCTCGTTCGTGAGCAATCCGAAGCACGCCATCTATCCAGTCGAAGAACGCGCGCTCGTCAACAACGCCGCCTGCCTGTATGCCCGGCATACCGCGGCCGCTATGCAGCACACTCCAGGCGTGTGTTCGAGCGCTAGCCGACACCGCTTCGGGGTTGGTGGGTGCAGCGAGTGATACCACGTCCATGAATAGCGCCGGGTCGGTCGACATTTCTGAGAACAGGGTCGTCGCTTGATGGCCATGCCCGGCGCGCAATGCCTCAAAGTAGTGGTATTCCAGAACGGCGAGGTCACGCCGGGAGAACGACGCGTCCTGGCCCAGCGCCGCCAGCGCCCTGCCGATGCGCCATCCATCCAAGGCACCTCCCTCTGGATCGGCGCCGCTTCGAATCCCCTCCAGAATGCCAGCGAGCCGTTCACTGTCGACGCGCTCAGGGTGAAACTGCAGGGCGTTGAACGCCGCGCGATGCCGCCCGGCATCAAGCAACTGGTCGACGATGTAGCGTAGTTCCTCCGCCTCGCCCAAGACCGGGCCAGGCACGATCTCGCGCCAGTAGGCGGCCCGAAGTTCCGCAGGCAGGTTCTCAACGAAGGTCCACGTGCTCTGCTCGAAAGGCGATGCCAATAACAACGTCTTGATCACATGGACACTCTCCAGCGCACTGGCCTGGGTCCACAGCGCCGCGCGCCTGTCGGCCGGGAGTCCATGCATCAGGCCGCGCAGGAATCCATAGTCGCTCTCAGTCGTCCAAGCGCGTTGGCGATCAATGACCCAGTCCGGCAATGCGGTGGCAAGAAAGTCGGCCCGCGCGATCTCCCAACTGACCAGCGAGGGGGTTTCGGCCTGCGTGGCCAGTTCACTCAAACCAACCCAGCCAGTCGCATCGAATATCTCGGCAACAGCCTGAGCGCGAAGGTTGGCTCTCAGCTCGTCTGTCTGCTGGTAGTCGTCTTCTCGACCGTCCGGGAGGTCGACCCAGCCATTGCTGAAGATCCATGCGTGGCGTAGCACGAGATCATCGGGCGCCAACGCATCGAACAGTGGCCGGAAGCGGTGCGCTTCGGCCAAGACCGTGGGGTTCTCGTTGTTGTAGGAGAACTGGCGATTGAGGTATTCCCGTAGCGCGTCGCGTACCTGCTGGCGCTGGGCGTCGGGCAAGGCCACGGCACCGCGCAGCATCGCGATGACACGATCACGGTAGTCCTCCGCAAAGGCGTTGAGGTGACGCACAAGGGTGGCAATGCGTGCCGCGTGTCCCTCGGCCAGGTCAAGCACCCGTTGTCCCAGCGCTGGCATGTACTCCGCAAAACCTGCGCTTTCACCGGGCCCCGGCGCGCCGGCGTCATAGTCGCGCCAGCGGGGGGCCGCATTGGCGCTGGCATAGCCGTGACCATCTGGCAGGAAGTCCACCAGCAGGTCCCAGGCAACGTCTTCGAAGTCGCGAATCAGCCGGTCGAAAACCTGCAGGCGAAGGCCGGCGCTTGCAGTGGTCTGCGGCCACCACGGCCGCAGCAAGGACGCCAGGCTGTTGCTGGGGCGATTGGTGAGATTGCCGCGGATGGGGGCTGTCACCAGGCGTGCCAACGCCTCGCACACCCGAGCTAGGTGCCGAGGCGACCAAGCCAACACTTCCAGCGCCCAAAGCAAATCGACGTGGTAGTTGCGATCGGTCATCGCGTCATCGACACGATCAGAGAATAGAGCCTTCACCGGAGGGAGCGGCTGGCGAAGACTGGTGTCCAGTGCACGGAGGAATTCTTCGGGTGAGGCTTCGGCCAACTCCTGCAGGACGTTGGACAGGGAAAGCCACCGCGCCCCATCCGCCTCCATCAGTAGGTCACGCACCAGTCGGTCGACGCCATGGGCAAGTTCATCGTGCTGGTGATCTTCGGCATAGACCCGTAATTTGGTCAGCGAATCTACAAGCGAATCAATCACGATGCCGGATTGCTCACGTACCCGGCCGTAAACCGAGGCCATCCAGCGCCGTTCGGGCTCCAGTTCGAGGGTCGGATCCGGTTTGGCGAGAATTGCGTGAGCTGTGTCGAAGAAGCGCGCGATCTGGTCGCGGGTGAGTTGGGGTGCGAACAGATACAGCAGTTCCAGCGGGGCTTTGGCTTTCCATACATTGCCGATCCGCAACACAGGCGCATCGTCGAGCTGCGACAAACGCAGCAGGTCACGTTCAATCAACTCATAGGAGCGGCCCGTCACTGCCTCGATACAGGCACGATCGCCGGCGGTGCCTTCGTTCCAAGCACCGACCAGCACGACGGCGGTCAGGCATTCGGCCGCGGGATCTTGCATCCAGTCCGGACGCGAGAGCGTGGCATTGCGCGCGTGCCGACGCCGATACACGGACCAGGAGCGCCCGCAACTGCGTGCCAGACGTGCCGCATCACGGGGATCTTCGCCCATGGCAACGAGCGCTTCTTCAAAGCTTTGCGCATCCACTCGCTCTAGTGCGACCTCCGGGGTATTCGTCCGTGGGTTTCTGGCGGCGGCATCGCCGACGCTGGCCGGGACAATCAAACATTGGCCGGCGTGCGGCGCCCTGGCGGCCGCCACTGCAGCATTGGCCGCCAGTAGATAACGCAGGTTGGGATTGGCATCCACGAATGCCCAGCCGTCGGCGTGCGTGATGCAAACGGCGACATCGCCCAGTCCCTGGGCAACCAGTTGCGCGCTCACAATCGCAATGGCTTCTTCTGCGCTGTCGGCGCGGACCTGCAACAGCGCATGTCCTTGGCTCAGGGCCTCTTGCAGGTGCTCCATGGGAACGGCGCGACCTGTCGAGATGGCCTCGAACGTGATGGGCAGGGTTGTTTGGGTCCGCCACGTGTCCCACGCCTTGGCGACCGACCGCACTTGCGGGCCTTGGATGCCGAGCAGTTCGCCAAACCACAAGGCCACGCCGCCGGCGGTCTCCAGCCAGCTCTCCAGGTCGTCGGCGTCATAGGCGCGAACCTCCCGCCATGGAGTCCGGATGGCCGCGTTCTGTCGCCATGCAGTCTTGCCGGCCCAGATGCGCGGGGTGACAAAGACGAAGCCCAGCTCGCTCGCCTGGTCCGCCGGCGTGTCGTCGGTGCGCGTACCCAGATCGCTGTTGGCTTTTCTTTCGGGGGTTTCGGACACCCCCCATTCCCAGCGTGACGGCCCCGCAGGCACCCAAGCTGTGGCTTGGCCGGCGCTGATGGCGCCATCCCAGCCGGCGAAATTGGAGGTGTCTGCCCCCCGGATGGACAGCTCGGTGAGTTCCGTGCTGGCGCCGATCAGGCGTCGGATCAGCACGGCCAGCAAGCCTTGCGCTTCGGGCTGATCTGCCCACTGCTCAATCATGGTCGCCGTGATGCGCATGGTCAGCCTCCGATGCCGATATCGATGTCGATAAGTTCACGCGAAGTGTGGCGCCGCCGCGTCTCAGGAAGCGAGCCCTAGTGACGAGTTTTTGCGTCGCCCTCCCCCGTTGCGGATCTACTGCCGATAAGGGATAGTTATCGGAAGTAGATGCCCTATTTCATATAAAGTAATACATACAACATATGAAATCTAACACACTCGTGCCGCGTCCCGATGACCTCCCTGCCCTCGCCCCAGATCGGTTGGCGGCGCAGGCCGCCGAGGCCGTGCGCGAGCTGCTGGCCGAGGCCGCGGCGGCCAACACCACCCGCAGCTATGCCAGCGCGCTGCGTTACTGGGCGGCCTGGTTCCAGGGCCGATTTGGCCAGCCGATCGCGCTGCCGGTGCCCGAGCCGGCCGTGGTCCAGTTCGTAGTCGACCATCTGGCCCGGCGCGGCAAGACCGGCCTGGCCTGGGAGCTGCCGCCGGCGCTGGATGCGCAGCTTGTGGCCGCCGGCCTGAAGCAGAAACCCGGCGCATTCAAGCTCAGCACCGTCGTGCACCGCGTGGCCGTGCTCTCGGCCGCCCACCAGGCGCACAAGGCCGCCAACCCCTGCGAATCGCCAGCGGTGCGGCAGTTGCTTAAGCGCGGGCGCCGGGCCTCGGTCAAGCGTGGCGAGCGGCCGCACAAGAAGACCGCGATCACCCGTCCCGAGCTTGAGGCGCTGCTGGCGACCTGTGACGGCTCGCTGGAGGGGCTGCGCGACGCGGCGCTGCTGTTGTTCGGCTTTGCCAGTGGCGGGCGTCGGCGAAGCGAGATCGCCGCGGCCGACTGGCAGGACCTGCGCCGCGTGGGCGACGGCGCCTTCGTCTACCGCCTGGAGCACAGCAAAACCCAGCAGGCCGGCCCCAGTGCCAGCGCCACGCCCGACAAGCCTGTGCTGGGGCGGGCTGGCGCAGCGCTGGACGCGTGGCTGCGCGCGGCCAGCATCACCGAAGGCCCCCTCTTCCGCCGCCTATGGGGCGCACGCGTGGGTTCGGGGCTGTCACCCAAGTCCGTGGCCGCCATTGTCCAGCGGCGGGCGTTTCTGGCCGGATTGAATGGGGACTTTGCCGGCCACAGCCTGCGCTCGGGCTTCATCACCGAGGGCGGCCGCCAAGGCATCGCCCTGCCCGCTTTGATGGCGCTGACCGAGCATCGCTCGGTGGCGCAAGCGATCGGTTATTTCCAGGCCGGTGAGGCGACCCACAACCCAGCCGCGACGCTGCTTGAGGGCGCTCCGACGCCGCCCACCCCAGCCTCTCCCCAACCCTGAGTAAGCGGATCGTTTGCTCCCTTAACGGCTGGGGCTTTTTTTGGAGGTCTTTCCGCGGGGCGCTTTCTCCAGGCTCTTCAGTAAGGCCTTCTTCTTACTGACCGACAGGTCGTTCCACTGCAGCAACAGCTGCGCCAGCAGTTCGTCCTCGGTGTAGAAAAACGCCGGTGGCACGCCCAAGGCGTCCGCCAGCTGCTTGGCCGTCTTCAGTTGGGGCTCGTGCTTGCCCCGTTCGTACTGGTTGATGCGGGGAGAGGCCACGGAGGGATCCATGCCGGCAAGAAGGCCCAGCTGCGTCTGCGACAAGCCAGCGCGCTCGCGCACAAACGCCAAGCGTCGCGCAAAAACCGGGTGTTCAGCTGTCCGCCTGGCCACGTTCGCTCCCTCTGGAAGGGGTAAGCATGGCGAAATGACGGGCAGTTGGATACTAAGATATTCTTAGAGGAGGGGCAATGCCAATGCCCCCTCTCCCCGGGAATGCCCGCCTGGTGGCCTTTGTACGATCCATGAGAAAAACAAAGCCGCACCCGACCAGCACGCCCCGCCCTGACGGCCCCACCCTGCCCGATGTGAGTCACCTGGGAGGTCGTGCGGCGCTCTATCTCTTGGCGGTGGTGCGCGCCCACCACTCACGCAAGCGCGTGGCCCCTACCCCTAAGGGCAGCGACGCGGTGTTGTCCGCGCTCTCCACACTGGGGCTGATCGAGGTCGATCCTGGACTGGAGGGCTTTGTTGTACCTGGGGATACACCGGCCTGGTCGTACACGTGGCCAGCGGTCCCATTCGAGGAACTTGAAAGCTACCTTACAGACTATCTATTGCAGCGCGGGCGCGAACCGGAATACGCCATGACCTGGTTACGGGTATGGCAGGAGTTGCTACCGCAGGAGGTGATGGCGTATCTGCAGCACCAACTTCGCCTGCATCATTTTCCCGACCTTTACATGAGTGAACTCGCTCGGCTTATCCAGCCCCACGATGCCAGTTACAGCCTGGGTCACTGGCGCTATGCGTGCTGGGCGTCCGTCAGAAGCATGGCATCGGTATCCCTTCAATATCCGGGCAATGCAGAAATCCTTAAGTTCACGTTGAGCAGCGAGATGCCTCGGCGCCTGAAGATGGCGCGTAGTTCAACGGAGGGAAAACTTTGCTTCTCGGCCTCACACACATTGCCAGACAGTGCACTTACCACGGTCATTGCCACCGTCGCGACCGATCTTGGCGATCGATATTGGATGGTGCCGCCCTCCTTGGCGGCAATCTGATACTGCTCTCGCTAGATCAACGGAGGCCAGAGTGAAAACACAGCTAGCTACTGTGAAGCGCCTAAGCGGCTCCGATGGCTGCTGACGCTGGAGAAGGCCCTCTTGGCTAACGAGGGTATGGTTCGAGTCGACGTCGGACGGGGTGGGTGGTGTTCTCCCTTGTGATGTCTCCAGTCGGGTGTAGACGCGGGTAGTTCGAATTAAATTACCACTATTACACTAAGTGTAATAAGGTCATTTGACATCTTAGGGCCTGCGCCGTATCGTGCCCGCCATGGACGTGGATTTTGAAGATGCCTCGCTGCGCAGGCTGGAAACGGACCCGGCGTACACCGCAGGGTTCGATGCCGCCATCGTCAAGGCATTCCGAAAACGTCTGCAGTTCATCCGCGCCGCCCTGGACGAGCGCGCGTTCTACGCCATGAAGTCCCTGCACTACGAGAAGCTGAAAGGAAACCTGGACGGTCAAAGTTCGATGCGGCTTAACGACCAATGGCGGCTACTGCTGCGCCTGCGGCAAAACGAAGACGGCAAGACCGTCGTCGTTATCTCCATCGCCGATTACCACTAACCCTTCCCAGGATGAGCCCCATGAACACCCCCGTTGCCGAAGTCTTCCCGCCTGGCGAGTTCCTCCGAGAGGAACTGGAAGCTCGTGGCTGGTCGCAGACCGAACTGGCGGAGATCATTGGCCGTCCCGTGCGCCTGATCAATGAGCTGATCGCCGGCAAGAAGGCCATCACCCCGGAAACGGCCATCCAGCTTGGCGATTCGCTGGGCACGGGCCCGGAGGTCTGGATGAACCTGGAGAGCCAGTACCAACTGTCCAAGGTTCGGCCCACCGATGGCCTGATCGCCAGACGCGCCAAACTGTATGAGCGGTTTCCCGTGCGCGAGATGATCCGCCGCGGCTGGATCGAAAGCAGCAAGAGCATTGAGGTGCTTGAGCAGCAGTTCCTCACCTTCTTCGGTATCGAGGCGCTGGAGCAGGAAGTGCCTTTCTGCCATGCGGCCAAGAAGACTGCGCCATATGACGGTCCCAGCATGCTCCAACTGGCATGGCTGTGCCGGGCGCGCCGCCTGGCTTCTGAGCAGGTCCTTGGGGCGTATACCGAAGCCGCCCTGCGTCAGGCCCTGCCTCGCTTGTCGGCTCTGCTGTCTGCCCCGGAGGAAACCCGCCATGTGGCGCGCGTGCTGGCCGAGTGCGGCGTGCGGTTTGTCATCGTGGAGCCGATCCCCGGCGCGAAGATTGACGGCGCCTGCTTCTGGCTGACCTCGGCTCAGCCGGTGGTGGCCCTCTCACTGCGGCTGGATCGCATCGACAACTTCTGGTTCGTGCTGCGCCATGAGCTCGAACATGTGCTGCAACGCCACGGGCATGAGCGAGGGTACATCCTGGACCAGGACATTGAAGGATCCGCCGGCGATCAGATCGATGAGGAGGAGGCGCTGGCCAATCGGGCGGCAGCCGCCTTCTGTGTCTCAACCGATGAGATCAGCAACTTTATGCTGCGCGTATCGCCCTTCTTCAAGGAAGAGCGCGTGCTCTTGTTTGCCCAGCGCCTGAATGTGCACCCGGGCATTGTCGTAGGCCAGTTGCAGCGCCGATTGGGACGCTACGACCTGTTTCGCAAGCACCAGGTCAAGGTGCGGCAGTTCATCACCTCATCGGCCCTCACCGATGGCTGGGGCGTCATCCACACGGTCTGACAGTAGGAGCATCGCGCATGTCCGCTTATTCCAATGCCGTCAAAGAGTACGTCGAGCGCTACAAGGCCGAGGTCGGCTCGGATGGATTGCTCGATCCGCATGCGGTGGCCGAGTGGGCCTACCGCAATGGCCTGCACAAGCCCAACCTGACCACCGTAATCGATGCCATCGCCACCGACATCGCACAGGTCTTCCGCGAGGAATACCGTGTCGATCGCCACGGGCGGCGCTACCGCGCCAAGCATGCGGCCGTGGAAAAACGCGGCACGCGTTCGATCTCGCTGTGGGCCGACATGGACGATCCCAACGCACCACACAGCCACTTCCAAAAATCCTTTGGCCAGCGGCGCCACCAGATCGTGGACGACTGCGTGCAGCTGAAGACCGACGTGGATGTCTACAACGACAAGCGAAATCCGGCCGAGCCAATCCAGATCACGCTGGACTTCACCCTGGACGTGGCGGAGTTGCAGCAGGTACCTCGCAGGGTCGCCTGAACCCTCGGCCCTGGGCCTTCAGTGGGGGCCAGGGCCGATCCCTCCTTCCACTGAAGGAACTGATGCCATGGCCAAGAACGAATCCTCTGGTCCCAAGGTCGCCAAGACTGCCTCGGCAGTCTTGCGGGATCCGGGTGCGAGCAAGACCGCCAAGTCCCTCGCCGGCAGCGCGCTGTCGCAGACCCACACGACTAAGCAGTCCTCTGCCACCACGGCCAGCACCGCCTCCAAGGCACTCAACGATGGCCGCAGCAGCGGCTCGACCAAGTCCTTGGCCGGTAGTGTGCTGACCCAGAAGCCCAAGAAGTGACCTTGGCTTGCCGATGACCGAAGGTGCGCCGCTCGTCCGCGCACAAACGCCGACTCCCTCGGCGTTCATGCGTGGGCGACGCCCTACCCTGTACTCCGATTCCCTGGTCGAGTCGCGGGCGGCGTTGACCCGCCCCGAATTTGAGTACCAGCTGCAGACTATCACCGCGCGCAGCGAAGAAGCGCAGTTTCAGCGCTTCATCCACGCGTTGTTGGAAGTGGAGGTCTGTCCCAACCTCATCCCGCAGACTGGACCCACCGGGGGTGGCGACAGTAAGGTCGATGCCGAAACCTATGCGGTGGCCGATGCCATTGCCGAGCGCTGGTGGAGCGGCACCGCCCGTGAAGCGGCTAGCGAGCAATGGGCCTTTGCGATCAGTGCCATGGCCGATTGGCGCAAGAAGGCACGCTCGGACGTGGACAACGTCCTGGCCAGTGGCCGCACATACCAGCGCATCCACTATGTCACCAACCAGTTCGTCCGGGACAAGGATCGTGCCGCGCTTGAGAACGAACTCACGCGCCGAGCCGGCAACGTCCCGGTGCGCATTTTTGACCGTACTTGGATCCTTCAGGCGGTGTTTGACCATGAACACTGGGCCATCGCCGAACGCGAACTTGGCCTGCCGGCCGCACGGGCCACCTCTACGGGGGTGTTGGGGCCACTGGACGCTGACCGTGCGCGCGAGCTGGTCGAGCTAGAAGAAGAATTGGCAAATCCGGCGCGCTTTGCCAACAGCCCTATGCAATTGGCGCACGCGTGGCTGACCTCGGCGTTGTTGGCGCGTGGTTTGGGTCGCCGTCGCGAGGAACTGGATCAACGCTTCGATCGCGCGATCGAGGCCGCACGCCGTGGGCATAACGCCCGCGGGCAACGGCGCATGCTCTATCAGAAGGTGTGGACCGCATTTTGGTGGTTCGATGACTACGCCGCGGTCATCGGCGGTTTTGACACCATTGAGGCCTTGCTGGATGAGCAGGCCAACGCGTGGGATCTGGCTCAGCTCACCAACCTCTACAGCCTGCTGCATTCGGCCGAGCACCACGGCTGGCTGCCGCCAGCGGCCGCTAACCTGCAGGCGCGGCGTGAGCGGTTATGCGAGCGACTGGAGCCGCTCGCCAAGCGCCGCTCCCACCCCACTGATGCGGCCATGGCTCGCACCCATCTGCTGCACCTGGGCTTCTTGGCCGACCCGCACGATCCGCATCGGCAAGCCGAGACCGTCAAAGGGTTCAAGGCGTTGCTGCGTGAAGTCGAGCGGCTGCCCGATTATCCGGTGGAATCACTGTGTGAGACGATTTCCGTGTTTACCCAACTCCCTTTCTCGGTCGAGGGGATCGATGCCATCGCCGATCGTGCTGGCGAGCTGGTGGGCCAGCGCCTCGGCGCGCACGCTCAGGCGCGCCAGCTCCTGGATCGCGCAACCCACAAGGTGGAGAACAAGGCGCCGGAGGAGGCGTTGCGCCTGCTGGGGCGGGCCATTGGACTGCTGCAGCGACAACACTCCCGTGAGCTCTACTTGGAAGGAGCCTGGATCGCCTCCCGGGCGTATTGCGAGGTTGGATTGTTCTGGGCAGCCCGCGCGCACTTGCTGCTGGGCCTGAGCCGTTCGTTGCGCAGCGTGATCGAGGATGCAGAGATCTCTTTCGATTCGCTCAACTTCGCGGTGCGATTGGCGTGGGTAGAGTTGGCCGCTGGACGCTTGCCGCTGCTGCTTGAGGCTTTGTCGTACGCCGATATCATGGCCAGCGCGTTGGACTTGTCAGACCACGCCAAGACGGCCTACTTCGACGAACGGCAAGCCATCGAGGCGCGCTTGGCGTGGGCGATCGTCCAGGCCACGCCGGAGGACGCGCACGCTATTTCAATCGCACCGCCCATCCTGGCCGATCGTCAACTGGACCTGGCGGAGCAGGTCACGCTGGCCTTGCTCGGTCACCCGCAACAGGCCTTGCAGGACATGACCGATGGGACCGACTTAGCCGCGATCCAGGAGATGGATTGGGGTGCCGAGGCTGGTCGCATCGAGTGGGAACCAGGCCTTGCCCAGACGCTGCGCACACGCATCGTCGGGTGTGAAGTGGTCGCTGAGGGCATCACCACGTACGAATCGCATGCATTGGTGATGTCGATTTTCGCGGCTCTGGAAGGATTTGCTGCCACGGCTTTTGCAGATCGTCTGGCGCCAAGCAATGATCGCCTGCTGGTCACGGTCGACGACTCCCAACATTCACGCTCGCTATCGGTGTCGCTGGACGAGGACGAATGCGGCGATCCGTTGCTGCGACTGAGCTTTGCCCGCGGAACGCTGCCGTCCTATGCAACCACAAAGGAGTTCCAGAAAAAGGCCGTCGAAGCGGTGGCGTACATCATCGTGCATGTTTGCACACCGGGTGGCCGCACCGACATGAAGCGCATGTTTTCCCAGGATGCCGTGCATGAGCGTGCGTTCAACCTGCTGCAGGCCGTGGCCTTGGACGACAGCTCTCTCCGCTCACCGGGGCTGGCCGCGCTCTGCCCGGCAGATTGCGCGCTGGTGGAACTGCTAGATGGCGGCCGCTTCAAAGCGGCCACCGATTCGGCGAGCGAGAAAGGTATGTGGGAGGTACCGATGCAGACCGGTGCGCCTCCTGCTTACCTGCTGCAGTTCAACCATCGGCAAACGCGCATGGTGGGGGTGATCAACAGTCCTCTGTGGGATCGTGCCGGCTGGCGCGGTGTGGGCTTCACTTTCTGGGCCGATGGCGTGCCGGGCATGGAGTTGATGTTCACGAAAGCCGATGAGGCCGCCAAGATTCTGCGTAGTTGGCACCGCCGCATCGGTACGCTGGAACCGGATCAAGTCCTGCGGCTGGCCATTCTCACTGACGTGGATCAACACCACCGCCACCACTATAGGGTCGGCATCGCCCCGGCGGCCGCGGGGGGCACCGGTGACGCCACCAAAACGCTGATGATCGCCATGCGCTCGAAAACGTTGACGCCGCAAGACACGGTGAACCTCGACGTGTTCTTGACCGCCTTTGCCAAGTATGGGCGCTTTCGTCTGGGAGTGGCCGCGGCACCGGAAGATCCGAGCATCCCGTTCACGCCACTGGGGTTGAAGCCGATCGAGCTGACCAGGATCGAAAGGAAGGCAGCCTGGCAAATCGATGCCGGCGAGGTGCTGTACGGGATGATGCTCTGTGACGACGATACGCCATTCATCCCCGAGCATGTCGCTGCGCCGGATGAGCTGCCAGTGATGCAGATGATTGGGGCCCGGCAGTTACGAAAGCACCGCCGTTGAGTCAGTTGGAACGCCATCTCAAAGTGGTCATGCGCTAAACATGCGGCGTTGCGACGATCCGGCGCAGCGAAATTTCGAGATCGAGTGGGATGGGCATCAGCCTGCAACATCCGACAGCGTGCCTCGCTATCTGATGCTCCCCTGGTGCTCATGCTCAAGGGTATCGGCTGACCACTGAAGATGTCCGCTACCGGCCAGAAGCGGACATCGGTCAGCGCCTGAATTAAGCCGCGCCGCGACGCGGCGTCGACATGAAAGAAACGTTATCGCTCATCTGAAATCGTCTCCGCCGTTCGGATTTATGACGTAGCTGAAGGTTATCTCATCCTTCAAGTCAGACCTTGCGCTGTCCTTTATGTCGGAAACTTTCAAAGCCGCGTAATTGCCGTATCTATTCTTCAATACAACCACGTCGCCCTCTTGAGGAGTTCTCGATCGCGACGAGAAGTCTAGGTTAGAGACGCTCCTCAGGTCCTTTATGTGAGCCACTCCAAGGGCTATGGCGATGGAGTCAATCGAGGGTGGATCCTTGTAGATGTGGATCGAGGTATCACTTGCCTTGCTCCACGCCGTCTCAAACAACATTTCCTCTCGCCCGATGACGTATCGGCCATTGTTATTGGAATAGTTGAAAGTGACGGTCCCGGAAAGTCGCCTTGATGCATAGCTTTTTCTGCCGGTTGGCCACCACTGGGTGAAGAGACCCATCAGGCCGACAATCACAAACAGCCAAGGCTCAAAGCCTGGCTCGAAAAGCTGCCAAGCGATCCCGCCTGCTAGGGAAAGCAGAGATAGTGACAGGACAACTGTTCGCTGAGCCACTGTCATGAGCGTTAACACCTGAGTTCGGCCGACCTGTGCAGCAGCCGGGCTGTGTGATACACGTTACCGCACAAGCCAGGCCGCGCAGCAGCTTCGGATTGAAGGAGTTTTTAGACACCGCTTCGCAGTGACTCAAGCTGCTCCGGTGACAACTGCTTGGTTGTGCCCCAACCACGCAAGTACGTCTCAAGGATGCCCGTTGCTTCTCGGAAGCATCCCGCCACTTCAAGCCAACTGAACTCTGGAAATCTCTGGTCCTGGTCGGAGATCAAGAACTCAACGGTTCCGTCCCCGTCACTCAAGTCATTAATTGCATCTGTGATGTGGGAGCCGGAGAAGTGCACGTACCCACAAAGATGCTCGTAGACATCGGGAAGCCAAGGATGCTTGTCTTTGTGGAGTTTCACCAGATAGGCATCCGTAAGACGATCTCCTGATCTAGTCTTCAATTTGTCTATTCGTGCCCCCCTCAGAACCTCCATGGAGAAATCATGCGGGTTCTCGACGTGCCACGCTGCAGAAAATCTGAGCGAAGTGTCGATGTGAATTCTTAGAAGTGATCTTGCAACGACCATGTTCCAAGAATTGATGGCAGACACAAATGCACTGGTAGTACTGGCATGTCGTTTCGTAGCTGCGAAGGCCAGGAAATCCAAGGGGAACATAGGGCTCCCGGAAGGAGCAACCAGTTCGATCATGATGCGTTGCAACTTTCTCGCATCACTCTCCAGTTCCTCAAGGGCTACGACTACGTTCTTGCTATGCGTGGGATGCGTCATGAGCTATTTTGCGGTGTCTAACACCTGAGTCAAGCCGCGCCGCGAAGCGGCGTCGGACTCAATGAATTTTTAGGCAACAACGCCACGAAGTCGCCGATTTGCTAACCGAACAAACCTCTCATGCGCCAAAGTGAAGCTTGGCACTAGAGAATTGATCTCCATCGCCTCGGCCTTGATGTGATCAGGCGTGGGGCCGGCAGGCAGATAGTCGGGCTTTACTGATCGCAAGTGGCCCGTCGCTCCAATCGGAACGGTGTTCTTTGCAATAGTCCTGCCCAACTCAAGTGCTTTCTCATAGACTTCTCTGTGCGCCTTATTAAGAAGGGGGTCGATGAATTCATGATCGATCGTTCCCCAAGAATCTACGTAGCGAGAGAATGGCGACCAGTAGGCGCTTTCAAATGCGCCGAGAAAGTCGTGGCCCCGATAGAAGTCGGCGACTCCGCTATCAACTATCAACTCCCTATACCGCTTGTACAGGTCAATGTCGTGTTGGCTCCTCTTGCCTCCCCTGGAAAACAGCGCTCTAACCTTGTCCCAGAAGTAGCCGATGGCGGCAATTCCTCCAAGAATGGTTGCGATGACTAGCAGGTTATCCATACTGCCTCTTGTTGCCTAACGCTGGAATTAGGCTGCGCCGCGAAGCGGCGTCGACTTGAACGAATTGTTAGGTCTCAGCCGGGATGCCAGGTAACGGGCACAGACGGAAGCCCACGAAACAAGAAGAGCAAACGGGAGCCACGATCCGCTGCCAGGGCCGTAGAGCCTGACAAGGCTGATGAACTCCCACGCCTCAATCAAACTCAGTGCAATGAGCGCCGAGACGAGCACGTGACCAAACGGCCGTCCGCGGGTGATGCATAGCACTGCGATCCCAATTAGCAGTCCAAGAACGGCCACAACCGTTGATGTTACTACTACACGAACGGGCCACTCATACGATGCGCCCGTAAGAACCTCAACTCGAAAGCCCCCAAGTACCCACGCAGCAGCCAATAGGTACCAACCCGCCACACCAAGGTTGATCACTGAAAACAGCAGACGCGACAGGATTTTCATGAGGCTAAGCTACCTAATAGCCGGATCCCTGAGTCCTGTTATACGACTTGTCCGCTGCGCACGCTAGGGTGGGCTATCCCCTTGATACGGCTTGATCTTAGGGCTGCTGGGTCCGGCTAACACGCCGATGCATATTCTGACCCAGCGAGCTGAGCAGGCCGCACTTCGAAGGGCCGTGAGGAAGCGCTGATGAACGTCCGCTTTGGGTCTATTCCGTTGAAAAACTCTGTTGAATCGGCCTGCTGATGCTGATTCACTGACGTCCCATCGATCGAGCGGAAGTCCACGCGATGATGGGACGTCAGGAAGTCGGCCAAGTGCCGCTGTTCTACGCCTTCAACCTGGAAGACCACGTTCCAGCGAACCATCTGCTCCGCAGGATCGATCAGTTCCTGGACCTCGGCGAGCTGCATCGGCACCTCGCCCCGCACTACAGCCACACCGGCCGCCCCTCCGTTGATCCGGCGCTGCTGATCCGGATGCTGATCGTGGGCTACTGCTTCGGCATCCGCTCCGAGCGCCGGCTGTGCGAGGAGGTGCATTTGAACTTGGCCTACCGCTGGTTCTGTCGGTTGGGGCTGGAGGATGCAGTGCCGGACCATTCGACCTTTTCAAAGAACCGGCATGGACGGTTCCGCAACAGCGACACGCTGCGCTTCGTGTTCGAGAAGGTGCTGGAGCGCTGCTTGGCTGAGGGCCTGGTCGGAGGCGAAGGCTTCGCCATCGATGCCAGCGTCATCAAGGCCGACGCAAACCGCCAGCGCGGTGTCCCGGGCAGCGATGCCAGCTGGGACCGGGAGTCGTCGCTCACGCGCCCGGTACGCGAGTACCTGGAAGCGCTGGACGCCGCAGAGGAAGCGCGTAAGCCTCCGAAGAACGTGTCGCTCACCGACCCGGCCGCGCAGTGGACGGCCGCGCCCGGCGGCCCGGCGTTTTACGCCTATTCGACCAACTACCTGATCGACACCAAGGCCGGCGTCATCCTCGACGTCGAGGCCACGCCCGCACACCGCACGAACGAGGTGAACGCCACCAAGGTCATGGTGGATCGCGTCGAGGAACGGTTCGATATCAAGCCGACGCATCTGATCGGCGATACGGCCTACGGCACCGCCGAGATGCTGGGCTGGATGGTGGACGAGAAAGCGATCGAACCGCACGTTCCGGTGTGGGACAAGGCCGAGCGCAAGGATGGTTCGCTGGGACGTTCCGACTTCCGCTGGGAGGCCGAAGCCGACGAATATCGCTGCCCACAGGGCAAGCCGTTGCGCTCAACTGGCAAGCCTACGGCGGACGACACGCTGATCTATCGCAGCAGCGTCTACGACTGTGCTGGATGCGAGCTCAAGTCCCGGTGCTGCCCGAACACCACGCATCGGAAGATTGCACGGCAGGTCAACGAGTCCGCACGCGATGTGGCCCGCCAACTGGCGACGACATCTCGATACGCACGATCGCGTCGACATCGGAAGAAGGTCGAGATGCTGTTCGCACACCTCAAGCGCATCCTGCGGCTGGATCGCTTGCGGCTTCGGGGCCTGAAAGGTGCCCGCGACGAGTTCCTGTTGGCGGCGACTGCGCAAAATCTGCGAAGAATGGCGGCGTGGTTGATGCCGAAAGGCCCGGAAGCAGGAATTGCGGTGCCGATCTAAGGCATGGGGCGCTTGCGCGCCCCCATTTGCTTCATTGCGGATCGAACAAATCCGCTTCCGGCTGCCTGGTCACGTGACGCCCCTGCTCCGGGACCGAGTTTTTCAACAGAATAGGTCGGAAGCTGCCACCCCCTACCCCTGATAAACATCCCTAATCATCCTTTACCTAATGTGGCGCGCCGCTGGCGACGTCCGCCTTCTTCCATGTCAGGAAATCAAAGCTGTACTCGCGCGCTTGCGCGATGAGCTGGCCCAGTTGCCGACTAGGTACGTTGAGGGGAAATGTAGGACGCGCTAGCGCATGCCGATCTAGATCCCTACAGGCTCACGAAATTTTTTCGAAACGAGCTTCCAGGTGGACTTGCCCGTTGTCGTTGGTCGCCGACAGCGTGCCGCCGTGTGCCTTGACGAACTGGTCAGCAATGAACAGCCCGAGCCCGAGTCCTTGGCTGGCATGGAATGCTCCCTTGAATGGCTCGAATAGGCGAGGAAGCAACTCTTCGCTGATATGGCCGGGGTTTGAGACTCGCACCACCACAGCGCCCTGAGTCGCGCTTTCCAAGACGATACGAACCGATCCCTCTTTGCCATGGATTACCGCATTGCCGACCAGGTTGATCATTACTTGGGTCAGTCGATCCGGATCTGCCTTTACCGACAAGGGATTTCCGGCTTCAAAAGCAATGTCTGCGTTGGCATGGACGCGCTTTACTTCATCGATCGCGCCCAACAGCACCTGCGTTAGATCAATGGTCTGAGGCTCGATCTGGAAGCCGCCCGAGCGGATGCGGGAAAAATCCAGCAGTTGCTCCACCATCCGCGCCATCCGCCAACCACTGGTTTCCAGTTGGGACAGCGTCCGTTGGACGCGCTCGTCCCCGGGAAGCTGCAGTGCCAGCTTTTCTGCACACAGCAGCATGGCCGAGAGCGGTGTCCGCAGGTCGTGCGTCAACACCGCCATCATGGTCTCATTGAGCTTGAGGGCTCTCTCCAGCGATTCGGCGCGTTCTTTTAGCAGCTGCCGCTGCTGGAACAGCTGGACGAACACGTTCGTTTTGCTGAGGATGACGTGGGGCTCGATGGGCTTGTGCAAGAAGTCCACCGCACCGGCTTCATACCCCTTGAAAGCGCGCTTGGGGTCGTTCGGTGAGGCTGTCAAGAAGATGATCGGCACTTCCCGGCTACGCGCTGCACCTCGCATCAGCTCGGCCAGTGAAAAGCCGTCCATCTCCGGCATCTGCACATCAAGCAGGGCCACGGCTACCTCGTGGACGAGCAGCAGTTCCAGTGCCTGCGCGCCAGAGGCGGCGCACAGCACCTGCACCCCGTCGGCTTGCAGAAGCGCGCGCATGGCCACCAGGTTCTCGGGCACATCGTCCACGACGAGGATATTGATCGGCTCGCTACGCACCGGCTCAGGATTGGACAAGGTCAAGTTCAAGGCTGAAAGCTCCGTAAGCGGACACGCATCTGATCCAGGGTAAGTACCGCATCAGCGCCTGCATACGCCAGCGCTGAGGCGGGCATCATGGGTGAGCTGGCCTCTTCCGGTTGCTGTACCCATGCTTGTCCACCACCTGCCCGAATGGCGGCGACACCCTCGCTGCCATCGTTGGACGCACCGGTCAACAGGATCGCCAGCACGCGATCAGCAAACACGGCCGCTGCGCTTTCGAACAAGGGATCGATCGCGGGACGAGAGAACAGGACCGGCTCATCCAGGCTGAGCGACATCGTATCCCGATCTTCCACCATCAAGTGGTAGTCCGGTGGCGCGATCCAAACCGTGCTCGGCGTAAGTGGTGCCTTATCCTCTGCCTCGGCGACGGGAAGCGCGCAGTACTGTGCAAACAGTTCGGCCGCCTGACTGGGTCGATCGCGCGGCAGGTGCAGGACAATCATCACCACTGCCGGACAGTTCGCCGGCAAGGCCTCCAACAGCGCCCTCACGGCGCTCACACCTCCCGCTGAAGCGCCCACGACGATCACGTCTACGGTGTCGCAAAGGCGTGGCGCTGGAGAGCTCATGCGATCTTCCGGTAAAGCCGCTGCGCACGCGAGCTGACTTCAAAGTCCGCAGCGTGCTCACCAAACTGCAGCGATTCCTTGCTACCCAACCCCAGGAAACCGCGGTGCACCAAGGCCTCATGGAACAAGCTCACTGCCCTGTCCTGCAGGCTGCGCTTGAAGTAGATCAGTACATTGCGGCACGACACAAAGTGGACCTCGGAGAACACCGCATCGGTGGCCAAGCTGTGGTCGGCAAAGACGATGTTGCGCTTCAGGCGCCGATCGAACAGGGCGCCGTTGTAAGCGGTCGTGTAGTAGTCCGAGAGCGAGCCGCGACCGCCGGCAGCCAGGTAGCTACGGCTGAACTGAGCCATCCGATCCAATGCGAATACCCCCGCCTCGGCGCTGGCCACTGCCTCAGGATTGATGTCGGTGGCATAGAGCACCGTGCGCTCCAGCAAGCCCTCTTCATCCAGCAGGATGGCCAGCGACCACACCTCCTCCCCCGTGCTGCAACCGGCTACCCAGATCTTGCACGACGGGTAGGTCTTCAGCACTGGCACTACTTGCTCCCGCAGGACCCGAAAGTAGTCCGGATCCCGGAACATCTCAGAGACCTGGACCGTGAAGTACTGCATGGCCTGGGTAAACAGCGCCGGCTCGTGGAGCAGCCGATGTTGCAACGTGGCCACGCTATCGCACTGGAAACGATCCATGGCCTGGCGCACGCGCCTGCGTAGGGAGGAGATCGCGTATTCGCGAAAATCATAGTGGTAGCGTCGGTAAAGCGCCTCCAGCAAGACCCCCAGCTCCAGATCGAACAACTCGCTGGGGGTCATTGCCGCGCGCACCATACCCGGCACAAAGACACCAGCTTTTCCACATCGACCGGCTTTGCGATGTAGTCGTTCGCACCGGCCTCCAAGCAATGCTCGCGATCATCGGCCATGGCTTTAGCCGTCAGTGCAATGATCGGCAAATCCTGCCATTGCGGGTTGCGACGAATCTCGCGCATGGCCGTCAGTCCATCCATCTCCGGCATCATGATGTCCATGAGCACCAGATCGAAGTCCTGATTGACGAGGGTGTCCAACGCTTCACGTCCGTTGCGCGCGATTTGCAGCTTTACACCCAGCGGCTCCAATACACTGGACAAGGCGAAAATGTTGCGCACGTCGTCCTCGACCAGAAGGACATTGCGGCCGTCCAGAACCGCATCACGCCGACGGACTTCCCGCAGCATGCGCTGCTGGTCTCCGGGAAGCGTTGCCTCCACACTGTGCAGGAACAGGGTGACCTCATCCAATAGCCGTTCCGGCGAGCGTGCCCCCTTGATGATGATGCTCTTGGAATAGCGTCGTAGACGCTGCTCTTCATGGCGTGTGAGTGCTCGACCGGTATACACAATCACCGGTGGAAACGCGCCGGTGGCACTGGTCGACATCTTCTCCAGCAGGTCATAGCCGCTGCCATCGGGCAGGGCCAGATCGGTAATCATGCAGTCGAAAGTGGCGACATCAAGCTTTTCGATCGCCTCGGCAATCGTGCCGACGGCGACGATCTCCAACTGATCGCGAGCAAGCAAAAGCTGCAGGTTCTGTCGCAGTTCCTGATCATCTTCCACGATCAACAGTCGGCGCACATCGCGCGCGTGCGTCTGTTCCAGCTGTTCAATGGCACTGGCCAACCGCTCGCGGGTAGCCGGTTTGATCAGATAGCCCACCGCGCCCAGTTCCAGGGCCACCTGGGTGCGCTCCAGCGCGGACACCACATGCACAGGCACGTGACGGGTGACTGGATCGCGCTTCAGCCGCTCCAGCACGCTCAAGCCCGATACATCCGGCAAGCCAATATCCAACAGGATGCCATTGGGCCGCAGCTCAGCGGCCAATCGCAGCCCTTCCTCGGCGGTGGAGGCCACTACACAGTCAAACCTGAGTTCTTGGGCCAGGGCGACCAGAGCCTGGCCAAATTCGACGTCATCCTCAATCGCCAGGATCAGGCGGTCTGGATAGCGTCGCGTGATGGGACTGGCGGCCACCGGTGCGCTGGCGGGGGCCTGTGCGGTAGACGTCGTGGCGGGTACTGCGATCGGGCCGGTGGCCTGATTCGCCGGACTGATGGTCCGCGGTGCCGAGGGTGCAGCCTGCGAATCCTGATCGGCGGCAGGTGCTCCATCGGTGGGGATGACCAAGGTAAAGCAACTGCCGCGGCCGGGTTCGCTCTCCACGGTGAGTGCCCCGCCCATGCGGGCGGCCAAATCACGCGAGATCGCCAAACCGAGCCCCGTGCCGCCGAAGCGACGGCTGGTGCTGCCATCGGCCTGCCGAAACGCCTCGAAGATCACTTCAGTCTGCTCGCGGGCGATGCCGATACCGGTATCGCACACAACAAATCCGACGCGATTCTGGGCGTCATGCTTGACGTGCATCGTGACCGAGCCGCGCTCTGTGAACTTGATGGCGTTGGCCAGCAGGTTCTTCAGGATCTGCTGCAGGCGCTGTCCGTCGGCCACGAACTGGGACGGAGCGTCGGACGCAATCTCCAGCGCCAGGTCCAGCCCCTTTTGGCGCGCCAGCGGATCGAACGTCTCACGTAGGCGCTGCACCACGCTTTCGGTGCTGAGGGTGTCATCCTGCAGTTCAACGTGCCCTGCCTCGATCTTCGACAAGTCGAGAATGTCGTTGATCAGCGCCAGCAGGTCATTGTTGGACGAATGAATCGCTTGGGCGTATTTGACCTGGTCCGCAGTGAGCGTGCTTTCCTTATTGTCGGCCAGCAGTTTGGCCAGGATCAGCGAGCTGTTCAGCGGCGTGCGCAGTTCATGCGACATGTTGGCCAAGAACTCGGATTTGTAGCGCGAGGCGGCCAGCAGGTCTTCCCGACTGCGCATCAGGTTGTCCTGTGCCGACAGCAGCTGCTGTCGCTGCCCTTCGAGTTCGTGGGTCCGCTCTTCAAGCTGCACATTGGTCTGTTCCAACTCAGCCTGCTGCTGCTCCAAGTTGACCTGGGATTGCTGCAGGGTGCGGCTTTGTTCCTCCAGTTCCTCGTTGGCCACCCGCAGTTCTTCCTGCTGGGCCTGCAGTTCCTCGCCTTGGCGCTGGGTTTCTTCCAGCAGCTCAATCAGTTCACTGCGCAGCATGGCGGTTCTGAGGGCAATACCAATGGTATCGGCGCACCGCTGCAGCAGCTCCATGGCCGTGGACTCATCGACCGGGGACTCAATCAGGCCCAGCTCCAAGGCCCCACTGGCAGCGCCATCGGCGGTGAGCGGTGCCACGAGCAATTTGACTGCCGCGCTTCGACCTAGCGCCGACTCAACACCGACATGGGAAGCCTCAATGCCACGAACTACCCGGGCGCTTTGTTTGGCGATGGCTTCCCACAACTGGCCAGAGCCGGCGGCAATCCGGGTGGGAACCTCGCGCGCCAGGGCAACGCCGCCTACCAGGACCAGTTCCTGGCCGTTCAAACGGTACAGCACGCCGGTATGGGCACCCAGATGATCGCACAGCACCCGCAGCGCCCCCTCGGCCAAGCTGTGAGGGGTCTGCTCGCCTTGCAGCACGCCGGCAACCTCGTTTTCCACCTCCTGCAGCCACAGCGCTCGCTCGGCCTGCAAGCGAGCACGAATGGCCTGCATCACGATCAGCGCCGTGGTAAGGAAGCAAACCCCGCCCACCGTTCGATTCACTACGGAGAAGGCTGAATTGTGACTGGGGGGAGCCAAATTAAAACCGACCACCAGCAACGCGCACGCCAATGCGGCGATCGCCACCGGCACCCACGGCCGGCGCTGGTACACCGTCACGCCAATGGCCAGGAAGTACAACAGCCAAACGGCATAGCCCAACGGGATGACAGCCTCCAGCCCGATGGTGGTGGCCGCCAAACCCAACGAGATGATGGAAATGATGGTGTCGCGGTGACGCTTCCCCTGTTCCTGCTGGCTCATCGCCTGCCCTTGCCCCGAGTGCAAAACGCCATGCTACCTTCATTTACGTTTACAACTTCTTCACGCTCTTATCTCAATCCTTTTCCAACTTTTTTCAGGGGAGCGCGTGGCAGTGGACGACACCAACAGCAGGCAGATGGGTGCTTCGGACAGTCCTTCCTCGGATCTGACACCGGCGGGAGGCTCGATTCGGGTGCTGTTGGTCGAGGATCAGGTGGAGCTGCGCGCTCTGCTGTCCGATGTCCTTCAAGACGCGGGCATGGAAGTTCGCATTGCCGAGGATGCGCATAGCGCCAAGGTGATCCTGGAAGACTTCCCGTGCGATGTCCTGGTCAGCGATGTGCACATGCCAGGTTCGGAAAACGGCATTGATTTGGCCGAGCACCTGAAGCGCTCACGGCCGCAGGCGCGGGTGATTCTGGCCTCAGGCCATCCCCCACGGCAGCTCCCCAGCCTGCCCGGGTATGCGCACTTCCTGCAAAAGCCGTTTCGGCTCAATCAGCTGATGCAATTGCTGGCTGCGTAAGCTAAGCCAGGGAGTCCGACGTCGGGCGTTCTAGCTACAGTAGATCGACACACGCTTTCGCTAGATCGCCCCACTGTGTGCAAGTCCGGCCATGACCTTGTCTGGAGTGATGGGCGTGTCGTAGATCCTCACGCCCACGGCATGATGGATGGCATTGGCGATGGCCGCCGATACCCCTACAAGACCGATCTCACCCACCCCTTTGGCCCCCAGCCGGCTGACCACCCGATCGTCTTCATCGGCAAAGAGCACGTCAATCTCGTGGATGTCGGCATTCACGGCCAGGTGGTACTCAGCGAAATCGTGGTTCATGAAACGCCCCAGCCGAGGATCATCATGGGTTCCCTCATGCAGCGCATGGCTGATCCCCCATACCACGCCCCCCAGGATCTGACTGCGCGCCGCCATGGGGTTGATGATGCGGCCGGCGGCAATGGCGCTGACAACCCGCGTGACCCGTATCGTGCCCAATGCTTCGTCAACACGCACTTCGCAGAACACGGCCGAATGCGTGGCCCGCGCATATTTTGACTGCTCACGCTGGTTTGGCAGGAGCAGATGGCTGGCCCGGAGTTTTCCGTCCTTGGCCAACGCCATCAGCTCAATAATCGGAACGCTGGCCCCACCGGCCTTGCGCCGCAAACCCCCTTCGACACACTCGACATCGTCATCCTTGCAGCCAGAAAACAGCTCGCCGTGATGGCGTTTGGCAAGCTTGAGCAGGCCGGCGCGCAACTTATCGCAGACCCCTTCAATGGCCGATCCAATCGTGGCCACATGGGCAGAACCCCCCTGCACCGGTGCCACGGGCAGGGTCGAGTCACCCAGTTCAAAGGTGACGTGTTCCAGCGGCAAGCCCATGGCGTCAGCGGCGATTTGGGCCATCACGGTGTAGGTGCCCGTGCCGATGTCCGAGGCCGCGCTACTGACGCGAAGCCGGCCCTGCGCATCCAGGACTGCTTTGGCACGGGCAAACATCTGCAGGGCATCCCAGGTCCCGGTGGACATCCCCCACCCCACATACTCGGTACCGATCTTGGTGGCACGAGGTGCTGGGGGGCGTTGTGACCAGTTAAATCGCTCGGCCCCCAAAGCAAAGCACTCCCGCAACGCTTTGGAGGAGAACGGCTTGTCCTCAATGGGATGCACCTCGGCGTAATTGACCAGCCGAAACGCCAGCGGATCCATGCCGACCTCGCAGGCCATGGCATCGATAGCCACCTCCAAGGCATGGACGCCGTGGGCCGCGCCTGGTGCACGCATATCCATCGGCGTGAACCGGTCCAAGTCGACCAGCTTGTGCGATAGACGAATGTTCTCGCACGCATACAACTGGCCCGACCAGTTGGCCACGACCTCGGTGTAGTCCTCCGCGCGTGAGGTTTCCGTCAGCACATCATGCTCGATAGACTGGAGCTGGCCTTGGGCGTTCGCTGAAAGCCGGATCTGCTGCCACGTCTCGGGCCGATGCCCGAAGGTGAACATCTGCTGGCGTGTCAGTACGACACGAACCGAGCGGTCCAGATACTCGGAGGCCATCACTGCCAGCAGCGGGGCGTAGTTGGGCCGCAGCCCCGAGCCAAAGGCACCCCCCACGAAGGCGTTGCGCACGCTCAGTCGGGACTTCGGGATCCCCAGGGCATGGGAGGCGTACCAACGGCTGTTCTGGGAGCCTTGGGTCTTGTCGTGTACGACCATGCAACCTTGGGCATCCCGCACGACGGTGGTGGCAAACAGCTCCATCGGATTGTGGTGCTGGGCCTCGGCATAGAAGGTTGCCTGCATCCGGAACGGGGCGTTGTGCCACGCGGCTGAGGCATCACCCTTTTCTTTGGGAGGCGGCTTGTAGCCGAACTTGATGCCTTTTGGGCTGTGGCCTTTGTCCAGGTTCGCACGCAGTGAGGTCTCGTGGGGCTCGGGCGCCACCTCCACTCGCACCAACATCGCGGCCCGGCGCGCCGCCTCAAAACTGGTAGCGACCACCAACGCCACCGGCTGTCCGCTGTAGACCACATGCTCGTCGTAAAGCGGTCGGAACGGCTTGCCGCCAGGCGCGATCAAGTCTTTATGGAATACGCGCCCTGCCCGCATCCTGGGCCGCCGCTGGTGCGTGAGCACCTCCAATACTCCTTCCACGGCCAGGGCGGCATCCAGATCGATCGCAACAATCGTGCCCCTGGCCACGGCAGTGTTGACGACGACGCCGTAAGCCAGATCGGGGGCCGGGAATTCGGCGGCATAGCGGGCCTGACCCTGTACTTTGGCCGGTCCATCGATCCGGGTAAGCGGTTGCCCCTTGCGAACATGTCCGGTGCCTGGTGCGGCCACAGGCACGCGAGGATCGACCTCACTCATGGGCCTGCTCCCCAGATGATTCTTTGAGGGCCGTGTCATTGGTGACGGTGCCGTGGGCGGCCACGGTAATCCCGCGCACCACCAAGCGCCGGGCCAATTCGATCTTGAAGTCGTTGTCGCCCTGCCCGATGGCACCCTGCAGCAGCCGATCAGCCACGCGCGCGGCCGCCTCGGCAGTGGGAGGCTTGCCCACCAGCAGGGCTTCCGCCTCCTCCAGCCGCCACGGTTTATGGGCCACTCCACCGAGAGCCACGCGCGCCGACACCACGGCTCCCTTATCGGAGAGCTCCAACCCGACCGCCACCGAGACCAAAGCAAACGCATAAGAGGCGCGGTCGCGGATTTTCAGATACACCGAATGAGCCGCATAGGGATTGGGTGGAATCACCAGCGCCGTGATCAAGGCATCGGACGGCAAGTGCGTATCGTGTTCCGGGTGATCGCCGGGCAGGCGATGAAAATCGGAGAACGCGATCAGTTCGCGTCCTTGACCTCGCTCCACCTCGACATGTGCCTCCAAGGCGGCCAGGGCAACGCACATGTCGGAGGGGTGAGTGGCAATACAGGCCTCACTTGCGCCCAGGATGGCATGCTGACGGGTCACGCCCCCGATGGCGCTGCAGCCACTGCCTGGCGCACGTTTGTTGCACGGCAGCGCCACATCGTAGAAGTACATGCAGCGCGTGCGCTGGAGCAGATTGCCCCCGTTGGTGGCAGCATTGCGTATCTGGGGCGAGGCGCCGGCAAGAATCGCCGAAGCCAGCAGGGGGGCGTGCTCGCTGACCAAGGGGTGATAGGCCGTATCGGCGTTATGGGCGGTGGCGCCCAGCCGCAAGCCGTCCTCGGGCGACCATTCGATGCCATCCAGCCCCAGGCCGCTGATGTCGACCAGGCGACTGGGCTGGGTCACGCCGGCCTTCATCAGGTCCAGCACATTGGTGCCACCGGCGATGAACTGAGGACGGGTAATACGCGGCTGCTGCGCCACATGACCCAACGCCTGTCGGGCGCCACGAGAATCGCAGGCCGATACCAACGTAAACGGGTTCATGCCGGCACGCTCCCCACAATAGTGGGGCACTGGGGATCGCGTGCCTGCTCAATCCCCGCGACCTCGCACACCGCGGAGGTGATTTGGGTATAGGCGCCGCATCGGCACAGATTGCCGCTCATCAGTTCCCGCACGTCATCACGCGTGCGGGCGCGGCCTTCGTTGATCAAACCCACGGCCGAGCACAGTTGGCCGGGCGTGCAGTAGCCGCACTGGAATGCATCGTGCTGCAGGAAGGCTTCTTGCAGTGGATGAAGGGCTTGGCCATCGGACAAGCCTTCCACCGTGGTGATGGCTTTGCCCGCCTGAAGCGCGGCCAGCGTCAGGCAGCTATTGATCCTGCGCCCATCGATCAACACGGTACAAGCACCACACTGGCCGTGATCGCACCCTTTCTTGGTGCCGGTCAGAGCGAGCTGCTCACGCAGCACATCCAGCAGTGAGGACCAAGCCTGAACCTCAAGGGCGTGATCGTTGCCGTTGACTTGCAGGGTGACGGAGTGACGACTGGGTGTATCGGCGGTTTGGGGCGTTTGCTCTGCCACAGTATCGCGTGTCATGGCGGGCCTCCTTCTCGATCCGAGACTGAGGTCAACACAGTGAAGATGACGAGAACCCTCCCCTACCGTCACACCGCCTTGACCTCACACAGACCGATACGGCCGCTAGCCTGGGAACTTCGGGAACTTCTCGTTGGGGTGGCGTGCCTTCCATTCCTTGTAGGCGGCCGTGCCTTCCCAGGCAGCAAAGGCACGAGGCGCACGGCCTCGACCTGACCAGGTTTCACCGCTGTGTGGCAACCAGTACTTGGGGGCTACCTCTTTATTGCTCGATGCCTTCTTGCGCGGTGCGCGCTCACCACTGCCCAGCGCCGTCACCAGCTCGGCTTTCTGCTTGGCAGAGAAGTGGGCACCAAACTGGGTCAGAAGTTGCATCACATTGGCGTAGGCGTCCGAGGCCTGCTGCTGACGTAGCTGCTCTTCTTGCTTATCCAGATCGCGCAATTCTTCTTCCAGTCGAGCTCGCGTGGTCGCAATGGCGTCCAAGGTGGTCTTAGTCATTCAAGGATTCTTGTGGTCGGCTAGGCGCGGGGTGAATAGCCGATTCTATAGCAGCACCTGCGCCGCGAACCCAGGCAACGGCAGGAGTTACGTTATTGGCTTTGAGTCAGCGCTGGATACGGGTTGATCGCTGTGCCCTCCCACCAACGCTTCTCCGGGCCAAGTTCGAAGATGGCAAAATGCAGATGCGGTGCGTCAGGACTGGCGTTGCCGGTGGATCCTACATAGCCGAGCAGTTGGCCGCGGGTGATCTGCTGTTGCTCTGCCAGCCCCGGTGCATACCCTTGCAGATGCGCGTAGTAGTAGGCCAGTCGCCCAGCGGGGTCGAATTGGTAGATCGTCAGTCCGCCTCGCTCGCTGGTGAACAGTTTTTCGATGTGGCCATCGGCCACGGCCAGTACGGGAGTGCCGGCAGGAGCCATGATGTCGATCGCATCATGGCTTCGGCCCTGGCTTCTGGCATCGGTAAACGTGTCGACCAACGCGGTTGCCTGTACCCCTTGCACCGGTATCAGCAGAATGCCCGACGGATCCGTGCGTGCTGCCGGTGCAGGTAACGCAGGATCTGATGGAAGCTGCGTCATTGGCGCGTCCGGGCTCGCGACGACGGCCGGCTTAGCTGCGCCGACGTCAGTCGGGGTGGCCGATGCGCTGGGGGTAGCGTCAGGTGGGGAAGTCGGCGAAATCTCGACGCCGGTCCACAGCAAGGCGGCCAGCGTGCAGACCACGACAATCAGCGCAAGCAGGTATCTCACCCCTACTCCTGCATGGTCACTGACAGCGCCGGCGACACGGCACGCGCCACGCGCTCAACATCCCAGTTGGTAAGTCGCACACAGCCGTGTGACTGGGCTTTGCCGATGGCGCTGGGTTCTGGGGTGCCGTGCAGGCCGTAGTGCTTCTTGGACAGGTCGATCCAACGCGTGCCCACGGGATTGTTAGGCCCAGCGGCGATTTTGGCTTCCGCGTGCGCCGGGTCAGCGTCCCAGAACAGTTTGGGGTTGTAGTGGAAGGTCGGATTCTCTGCGACCCCGACGATCTTCCAATGTCCTACAGGAAGCGGATCCTTCTCGCTCCCTGAGGACACCGGAAACTGTGCAATAAGGGCACCGTTGGCATCCAGAAGTCCCAATGTGGAATCGGACTTGTCGATCACCACACTGGCCGCTTTCGGCAGCGCCGTGAGGCTGGCCACGTTTGGCACCTGCAACGGCGTACCGGCCTTTGAAAAGTCCGCGTTCGGATTCAGCGCCTTCAGCAATGCGGGTGAGATATGGAAGCGCTCGCCCAAGGCCTCTTCGATCGACTCAAAGGCCAACGAGGACAACGTGGCCTGCGCCATCATGTCCTCGGGTATGGAAGCCACGGGTTGTCCCACATCGTCGGCCGTCAGCGTGTAGGTCACCAAGGCAGGCGCTGCGTCTTGATTCAATGAGGTCCATGTCGCCTCATCCAGTTCTCCGGTGACCTTCAACTTCCGCGCCTGCTGATACCCGCGAACCGCACGCCGCTGATTCGAGCCGGCGCGCCCATCGATTTCCCCGGGTGAGAAATGGGCACGATCCAGCAACACTTGTGCTCGCACGAGGGCGGCCATGCCCTGGCGGGTTGCGGGATCATTGGCTTGGGCGGCCAGGGTGTTGTCGGGTGTGGCGGCATACCCCGGCAGCGTGAGCAGCAACACCATCCCCGCAAACAGACATTTCGAACGCATAGGCCTCTCCAAGTCAGTTATCCCTGATCTTGGTGGCCGTCATGTCATGGCCGTGTAAAGCAACCTCCCGTACAGGCTAGTGCATCAGACCGGTGGGATCGCTCTCGTCATGGCTAGCGCCTGGACCAGGCTCCTGCGCGGGTGGATTACTCAACCATGCCCACGTTGCCAGCACCAGCGGCCGCGCTTGCGCCCATACCTGCGTGGAATCGCCGCCAAGCTCATCCCACAGCACTTCCAGATATTCCTCATCCTGTGGCAGCACACAGCTGCCGTAGGTGATGAGCCCCAAGGCATAGGCAGGGCAAGCATCGCCCCACTCCATCTCTGCCCTGGCCGCATCCTGCCTGGCGAAGGCATCGAACCCGTCTGGAATCGGCGTCATGCCGGGATACGGCAGACAGTGCGCAACGCCTTCCTGTGCGGACAGGCGCTGCACCAGGTTCTCAAAAGCGTGGGAATCAATCCGGCCCATGCTACTCAGGCCGCCTGAGCATCCTGAGCATGGGACGCCTGACCGATGTTCGCCGCCAGGCGGTAGCCGGCGCTCTGCACCGTGTGCAGCATGGGCGTAGCGAAGCCCTTGTCGATGGCTTTGCGCAGGTTGTACATGTGACTGCGCAGGGCATCAGAATCGGGCAGATCATCCCCCCACAGCTCACGTTCGATTTCCCGGCGCGAGACCACGCGCGGGGATTCGCGCATCAAGATGGTCAACAGCCGCATTCCCGCGGGCGTAAGCTCCAAGCGACGTCCATCCCGTTGCACGATCTGCGAGGCAGGATCCAACGTGAGATCGCCCACCTGCAACACGGCTCTGGCGACTTCCTTACGATTGCGGCGGATGATGGCCTTCAAGCGCGCTTCCAGTTCCTGGGTCGCAAAGGGCTTGGTCAGGAAATCGTCCACGCCCGCCTCTAGGCCGACCAGCTTGTCCTCCAGGGTATCGCGCGCGGTCACCATGATGATGGGCGTCGCCACCCGCGCCTCCGTGCGCAGCTGTTTGACTACCTGCAGGCCATCCATGCGGGGGAGGTTGCCGTCCAGAATGATGGCGTCGTATCGATTTTCACTGGCCAGCCGATACCCTTCGGCGCCGTCGACCGCGTAGTCCACTTCCAGGCCCTTGGCTTCCAGGAAATAGCCCACGGTTTCAGCCAAACTGCGGTTGTCTTCAATGATCAGAACGACGGCAGACATCAACACGGCTCCTGTAGTTCAGTTTGGTGAAAAATAGCCTGATGACCTGTCGAGGCGGCGTGAAAACCGCCGTTGCAAGACCCAAGGCTATCTTGAGCCGTCGCCCCACTTCTGAGGCCATCATCAACTTGGATCAAGGCGTGCAAGTTGGCAGTAATGACAGAGGTGGTTTCTGGCGTGAACATGACCTGGAAGTCAGCATGAGCCCGCGCGCCGACTGCTAGGACAACATAATGGCTGCCGTGCCGGTTTGCCGGACACCCAATATTGCTCCATATATCCAACCGCGTGAGTCAGCGATCTGTGAGCCGGCGCATCGGCTCTCGACTGCATTGCCGTACCCCTCACCGCAGAGAGTCGGTGTAGTCTTCCCGCTGACCGGCAGGATCCGGCACTAGGGGGGTAGAGATGGGGACTATGGGCCGGCTGGCATTGGTCATTCTGTGCTTTTCAATTTTGGGCTTCCAAGCACTCGCATCCGAATCATCGGGCTGGCAAGCCGTCTCCTTCGCAGGCTTACAACGCGACGAAACTGTTCCCACAACCGATCATGCGGCCACGTGGGGCGTGCTTTCTTTATTGGCCGACACCAGCTGGGCCAAAAGCAGTGACCCCACCAGCATAGGCACCTTGCATGTCATCGACACTTTTACGTGGATCGAGAACCGAAAGGCCCTGAGGATCGAAAGCAACTCGTTCGGCATCATAGACGTCTGGACCGTCCGTCCCGGAAAGGTTCGCGGCGAACTGCAGGCCGAAGCTGTTTCACCCGTGGGCACACGTTACAAGACCACTATGCGCCACTTGGACAACCGCACGGTCGTTTCTGACTGGTACAAGGTTATCGGCAAGGTGTACTCGCGGCTCGTGTTCACACTCAACGGCAGTGCTGATCGCTTGATGCGTATCGAAACAGTGTCGCAAGACGGCTCCAGGCCGCCTTGGCAGGCCGTGACCGAAGATGAATTCGTCCAATTGGGCTGGCGGCAGACATCGGGCCCTGACACAGCCGCGCTGGTGCAGCAAGCCAACGCTACCTGGCAGGCCCAGTTGGCAAAGGCAGAAGCAGAGCGCAAGGCGGAGGACGCACGCAAGGCAGCCGATCGTCGCGAGCAGCGTGCCGCACTGCTTGGGGCGATTGTTTCGGGTACGACGCGTGCGCTTTCGGAGTCCGCCGAGGAGTATCGACAAGCGCGAGCGCATCAGGAGATATTCCTGGGCAGCACCGCGGCGCAGGTGGCCACCGTTGCCGCGCAGGCGGGGGACTTGCAGAAACAGGGAACAGCGGGGGACGTGCAAGACTTCGTGAGACCAGGTGCTTCACACCGACCCGCCGATCCGGCGCCGCCGCCTTCGCATCTTTCTAATCAAGCCGCCGCAACCCCAGCACGAGGACGCAATGGAGCCCTTCCTACGGCGGGAAAACCGCTGCGCTTCGTGATGATGATCTCCATGCGTAATCTCCCTGACGACAGTTCCAATTCAACATGCTTCTCAAATGTCGTATCTCGTCCTGGTCCGCCAGGCTGGGGTTCGGCTGGGTTCTTGCCACCTGGCTCTGGCGCACAAGCGACCGCGGACATTGAGAGCCTGAAGGCAAATTTCATCTCAAAATGCCGGGCCGCGAGCGGTCGAGAGATAACCAGCGAAGCTAACTTCACATATGTTTGGAATCAGTCGTCCGATGACGAGGCGCGAGTTGATGGCGCCGGTCCGCGTGTCCGTGAAGACGTCGCTGTGTCGCTCTGAGCCAAGGCGTCGGCTCAGCGACCCAATGGACGGGCGCGGAAGCGGGGCCCACCCCTCCTACGGCCGTGCGAGCGCCCATTCGATCTCCGCTTGATCGTCCGGCTTTAGATCGACTTCTATGCCGCTAGTCGGCTATACGATTTAGGTAGTCATTGATATTCCACGGTGCTTACAGGCATGGCTAGTCAAACCTCAGCACGCATAATGCGATCCCGAATGCCCATGAAGTCCTCCGCACCAACGAAGATTTGGGATTGCCTCATCGTCGGAGGCGGGCCGGCCGGTCTGACGGCGGCCACGTACTTGCGTCGTTTTCATCGCTCCGTGGCGCTCATCGATAACGGGCAGAGTCGGGCGAAATGGATTCCCAAGACCCACAACTGCCCCGGATTTCCGGCAGGCGTGGCGGGGAGCGCTCTGTTGGCCCGATTGGGCGAGCAAGCTGGCCAATACGGGGTCACGTGCATCAAGGCCGTGGCCTCCCGCATCGAAGTGGGGCTGGACGTTTTTACGATCACCCTGCCCCGACGGAGCCTGCAGGCTTACACGGTGATCCTGGCCACCGGCGTGGAAGACACGCTGCCCACCCTGAAGGTGCTGAGCCCCAAGACGGCCATTGAGCGCGGCTTGCTGCGCCTGTGTGCGATCTGCGATGGGTATGAAGCCACCGATGCGTCCATTGGCGTCCTGGGCCCACCGGAATCGGCCTTGCGCCACGCCTGTTTCCTGCGCGGGTTTTCCGCCAGGGTGAGCGCCCTGACGCTCAAAGACGGGTCGCGGGCCTCACAGCGATCCTTGCAGCAGGCCCGCGAGCTAAATATTGGCGTGTTCGAGTGCGAGCCCACGGTGCGTATGACGGGCAACCAGTGTCGGATCGTGGATCTCCAAGGCAGGGTCCATCGGTTCGACACGGTCTACGCTGCGTTGGGCACTACCTCTCGTTGCGAACTGGCCACGGCCGCCGGTGCCCGTCAAACGGCTTCCGGGGAACTGTTTACCGATGCCCACATGCAAACCTCCATCCCGGGTTTGTACGCCGTCGGCGATGTCAGCAGTGCGATCAATCAGATTTCCGTGGCCTTCGGTCAGGCAGCCATCGCCGCCACCGCCATCCATCGCCAACTGGCCACCGTTGCGCGTAGTTAGGATTCACCGACCTTACACGCACGGTTTGACAGCTTGCCTCGGGACCCCCTGCGCGCCATGACCTATGCCCCATTCGGATAAGCCTGCCTTACCGCCGGACTTTCAATGGGTAGAGGGCGCCGGAAAAGACACCGTGTGCATGGCCTCCATCCCGGTGGTGGATGTGCTTGGCGAGGGCCAGGCATGGTTGGCCGTGGTGGTGTTTGCCTCGCCCGAGGTGGTCCCCCAGCGGATGGCCTGCAGGAACAAGCAGGCGGCACTGCGCTGGGCGAGCCGATGGGTGCACCAACGTATCAACTTGCTCACGCGAGCGGCCGCCCGCATGCATCTGAACCCAGCTTCGGCTCCCGACAGGGGCTAGGAAAAACCGACCGTGACGAAAGTGACCCCGTGACCAAGTTTGCTTTGCCGGTTCTTTTCCGACCTTCCGTCGAATTCATCGGAGCGGAGGAGAACGACGCGATCCTCGAGCTGGAAACGCTCTTCTTGAGCATGGCCCACCGGGTGGCCCAGCAGGAAGGCGTGGCCCATCGTGCCGTGCATGCCAAAGGGCACGCACTGGTGCGGGGCACCTTTCAGGTCCATGGCGACCTGCCACCGGAATTGGCCCACGGCCTGTTTGCCAAAGCGCGGTGTTTCGAAGCATTGGTGCGCTTTTCCTCGCCTCCTGCCGAGCAATTGCCAGATACGGTCTCCACGCCACGGGCACTGGCGCTCAAGGTGCTACATGTGGAGGGCGAGCGTGCGGCCGGCAGTCTGCCGGGGCACTCCCAGGATTTCCTGATGGTCAATGGACCGGCCTTCACTGCGCCCACGCCTGCCGGTTTTGTCGGTCCAGCCAAGTTGCTGGCCGCCACCACCGAAAAGATGCCGCGCACCAAGACCGTCATCTCCGCCACGCTGCGAGGCGCCGAGGCGGCGTTGGAGGCGGTCGGCCTGCAGAGCGGTAAGCTCAAGGGCTTGGGCGGGGAGCCGCAGCGACATCCTTTGGGAGAAACCTACTTCACCCAGGTCCCATTCCTGTATGGACCGTACATGGCCAAGTTCTCGTTGGCCCCGCTATCGCCTGCACTGCAAGCGCTCGCTGGCACCGCCATCCCCAATGAAGGTGATGCCCAACGCCAAGCGATCCAGAGCGCGTTGGCCAGTGAGGAAGCGCTGTGGGCCTTTAACGTCCAACTGTGTCGAGACCTGGAGCGCATGCCGATCGAAGATGCCTCCATCGCCTGGCCTGAAGAGGTCAGCCCATGGATCACCGTGGCGACTTTGGCGCTGCCGCCCCAACGCTCCTGGTCGGGCCTGTCCGAGCAGACGGAAAAATCGCTGGCGTTCTCTCCCTGGAATGCGCTGGCGGCCCATCGCCCCCTGGGCGCCGTCAATCGAGCGCGCAAGCGCGTGATGGCTGTATCACGTCAGTTCCGCAGCAATTTCAATCGGTGCCCGATCACGGAGCCGGACGGCTCGAATTGAAGCGCTGCAGCCGCTAGCTCTTTCGCTGGCGCGACATCGGCCCCTCGATGCCCGCCTGTTGGGACCGACACGCTCCAACGACAGACGCCTTGCCCTGCGATCACGTCCCGGTTTGTCCATGCGGCGCGGCAAGGGCCTTGGACTCGGGTGATTTGTCCTGTCGCAGGAAGATGCTCAACACGACAATGGACAACACCGCTAAGAACTCGCTCTGCCAGTTCTGCATGGACTCAAACCAGAACTGCGCACCGCCCAGATGCGTGCTCCAGGGGATGGCGGCCAAACCCTGCGCGATGCGCTGCTCGTTCTCATGCAGCCAGCTTCCATAGGCATGCCCTATGAAGGCGCCCAGGAACAGTACGCCGAAGGCCACGCTCAAGGAATTGGCGTAGATCCACTTCCATACCCCCCCTTTCGTCACCGGCGTCGGGGTTGGACCGGGGTCGACCCGTTCTTGTTCCTGCGCCGGATCCAGCTCACGGGACTCTGCCGATCCGCGTTGCCGCAGCCACACCGTCAGCAGTACGTACATACCCATCTGCAGGAATTCGCTCTCCCAGTTCTCAAACGTCGCTGACAGGAAGTGACCTCCCTGCAGGTAGGTCGTCAGTGGCTGCGCCGGTTGTCCCTGCTGCACCCGTTCCTGGTTGTCTGCCCGCCAACCGGTCAACGTCTGGGCGGCAAAGAAGACCAAAAACATGCCCAGCAATACCAGCGACAGGCCATTGCGATACCAAAACGAGGTGCGTTGGGACGTCATAACCGGGCTCCTGTCGGGGACGGCAAGCTTGGGGGGATCAATCTCGAAGAACGAATGAAGTACGCCCTATTCATGTATGTGAGTTGGTATAGTGAACCGGTCTCATCCGCATGAAGAACCGATCATGTTGCCTCCTGTAATGCCGACCATCCTGTTGGCCGAAGACAGCGATAATGATGCCGAGATGGTGCTCGATGCATTTCGCGAGGCGCATCTGGCCAACCCTATCGTGCGCGTGTTCGATGGCGTGGAGGTGTTGGAGTACCTGCGTGGCGAAGGCAAGTTCTCTGAGCGGCCCGTTGACCGCCCAACTGTCTTGTTGCTGGACCTCGAGATGCCGCGACTGGGTGGTATCGAGACGTTGACGCAGATCCGCGCCGATCCCGCGCTGGCGCACCTGCCGGTGGTGATTCTTACCTCATCCCGACAGGAGTCCGATGCGATTGCCTCGTGGAATCTGGGCGTCAACGCATTCGTGCTCAAACCCGTGGAACCGGCTCAATTCGTGTCGGCACTGAAGGTGTTGGGGAAATTCTGGGCGGTCTTCAACCAGACCCCGCCGGCACCCTGACGATAGGATCTCGGCGCCGTGGGACACGCGTTGGGTGTCCCACACAGTGGATCTGCAATCAACGGCCAGATTCACCGTCCCCAGCCGCCAGCGGTTCTACAGCAGCGGCGGATCGGTTTCCCGCTCAAAGTGCTTATGTTTGGCCAAGGCCTCCAAGAAGCTAGCGATGGCACCCTTGGGCGGGTCGCTATGAAGCAGCAGACCGGCATCCTCCTCATCGCGCAAGACCCCTGCACCTTCCACGAAGGCCACCGCCTCGCCCAAGGCCAGAATCGTTTTCAGATGGCGGAACTGGTCTTTAACGAACTCGCCCGCCCGCCCATCGCGCGCCCACGCTTTCGCCGTTCCCTCGCCATCGGGAAGGATGACGCCGTCAAACAGGACGGACGGCTCGTTTTCGAAGGACGCATCGGCATCGATCTGGCTGCCGTCTGCCGCGCTAAAGGCGCCCACTCGGGGTCCGATTAGTCGACCCACAGCGCCGGCCTTGACCAGTGCCTTCTGTGCCGCCGCCACCTGCTCCCCATCCACGCCATCGCCGACGAAGATGGCGACCTTGCGCGTAGCCACCCCAACCTGACCGGGTAGCGCGAACATGGAGAGCGCCTCGGAGGAGGTCACTTCCGCCTTAGGCGGTTTTGGCAAGGCACGCGGCATGGGCTCGGGCAAGGTCATGCCTAACCCGTCTGCCACCTGGGCGGCCAGGTCCTCGGAGGCATTACGCAGCATGGAGACCACGCGCTGACGGATGGCCGGCACGGTGAGCTTGGACAGCTCGAAGCGGAACGCGGCGACGATGTGCGCCTGCTCTACCGGCCTCTGGCTGTTGAAGAACAACGCGGCCTGGTTGAAGTGCTCAGCGAATTTTTCCGGTTTACCGCGCACCTCGTCCTGCTCTACAGGCTCGGGAAAGGATACGAATCCGGCTGCTCCGGCCTGAAACGGACATCCGCCGCCGAGCGAGTTGGGCTCGTAGGCCACCTTGCCACGGTGAATGGCTTGGCGGTGCAGACCATCGCGCTGATTGTTGTGTACCGGGGCGATCGGTGCGTTGATGGGAATCTCATGGAAGTTGGGACCGCCCAGTCGAGAGAGCTGGGTATCGACGTAGGAGTGGATGCGACCGGCCAAGAGCGGATCGTTGGTGAAATCGATGCCAGGAATGACATGGGCCGTGCAAAAGGCGACCTGTTCGGTTTCGGCAAAGAAGTTGTCCGGATTGCGGTTGAGCACCATCCGTCCCAAGGGAGTGATAGGCACCAGTTCTTCGGGCACGATCTTGGTGGCATCCAGGATGTCGAAGGAGAAGCGCTCGGCGTCCTGCTCGGAGAACACCTGCACGCCCAGCTCCCACTCCGGGTAGGCGCCGGCCTCAATGGCTTCCCACAAGTCGCGCCGGTGGTAGTCCGGATCGCACCCGGAGATCTTGACCGCCTCGTCCCACAGCAGCGCATGGGTGCCCTGCAGCGGCGTCCAGTGAAACTTGACGAAGCAGGACTGGCCCTGGTCGTTGACGAAGCGGAACGTGTGCACGCCAAACCCCTGCATCATCCGGTAACTACGTGGAATGGCCCGGTCTGACATCAGCCACATCAGCATGTGGGTCGACTCGGGCATCAACGAGACGAAATCCCAGAACGTATCGTGGGCCGAGGCCGCCTGCGGCATGGCGTGATGGGGCTCAGGCTTGACCGCATGCACCAGGTCGGGAAACTTCATCGCATCCTGGATGAAGAACACCGGCATGTTATTGCCCACCAGGTCCCAGTTGCCTTCATCGGTATAGAACTTCACCGCAAAGCCGCGCACATCCCGAGCCGTGTCCTTGCTGCCACGCTCGCCGGCGACGGTGGAGAAGCGGACGAATACCGGCGTGATCTTTCCGGCTTCCTGAAACGGCGCGGCGCGGGTCAGTTTGGTGTGCTTCTTGTAGGACTCGAAATAGCCATGCGCCGCAGAACCGCGTGCATGCACGATGCGCTCGGGAATGCGCTCATGGTCGAAGTGGGTGATTTTTTCCCGCAGTATGAAATCCTTCAACAGCGCAGGCCCGCGCAACCCCGCCTTGAGCGAGTTCTGATTGTCGGCCACCGGCACGCCCTGATTGGTCGTCAGGCGCTGCCCGCTGCCATCTACCCTCACCCGATCCAGCGAACCCACGGTGGGGTTGGCCCCGGCGTCTGCACGCGTGCCCACTTTGGCTGATTCATTGCTTTCCGCCAGCGTACTGGCGCTCACCAACGGCGAGGGCGGAATGATCTCGGTGCCTTCCGGCGGCATGGTGGCCTGCTGCCGCCCATGCTCAGCAGCCTTGTTCTCATTGAAGGGCAAGGCCGCCACGGTGGCCTCGACGTCAGCGGCCTGCTTGGCAAGTAGATCACCCGTCCCCCGCCTCGGCGCCTTGGCAGCGGCACTGTCGGAGTTGCGAGCCGATGATTGTCCGCTCACGTTCTTTTTGGGAGCGGTCTTGGATCCGGGTTTACGCGAAGTTGCCATGTCGGTGCCTGCTTCAAAAGGTGCGCGCCTGAAGGCGCGGAACAAAGGTGGATGACAACAAACCCGCCGGTGGGCGGGTTTGTTGGGTTAGAGCATGTCCTCGCGGGCTTGCTCGGCGCGTGCGGCGCCGATGGCCGTTTCCACTTTCTTGACTTCTTCCGGCGGCGGTAGCACCGCGGGCATGCCCAGCGCCTGGATCCACAGTTCCCGGCACCAGCCCTTGGTGTGGTAGAGGTGATGGTCTTCATCCTCCTCCACTTCCTCGTAAGCGGCCTTCAGGATCTTGGCGAGCTTATCGGTGGAGGACTCGGCGACCTTGCCGATCAGCTCCCAGTTCGTATGGTCCTTGGTCTCTGCCAAGACCACACACTCACAGGCCACCAACTCTGCTGCAGCGGCATCGGCATTGGCGCGCGCCATTTCAATGGCGGCCACCAAGGAGGCGCCGTTATGCGCCACCACCTCTCTGCCCGGACTCATCTCTTCGGTGTCCAATCCCAGTTCTTCAAAAACCTGGGTCAGCACCTGCTCGTGATGCTTGGTCTCATCCAGGTATTCCTGCCACTCCTTGTGCAGGTCCTCATTCACTGCTGCGGCGATGGCGGCGGTGTAAATCTTGATGCCGCCGCGCTCGGTTTCCAACGCCTGCAGGAGAAGTTCTTTCACTTGTTTCGGATCATAGCCCTTGCTTGCCATTACTGACTCCATTAGCTGGGGATAAGCCATTGATATAGCGCCGGCCTCGCCAAGGGTTTGTGAAAGCAGGTTCACCCGACACACACCTCGGAGCTCTCAATCTCCCCTTCCCTGCCGGCTTGCCGCGATGGCCGGTTCGCCCCCCCCCACTCTCTTGTAGGAGATCGCAATGCGAGACCGTAAAGATCCTCCCAGCCCCGACGCGCCCCAGGCGCCGTCGGAGTCGCCTACCCAGCGCCGGGAGCGCAAGGCCCATGAGAGTGACAATCAGGATCAGGCGCTGGAGGAAACCTTTCCGGCCAGTGATCCGGTGTCGCCCTTTGTACCGGCCAAAGCGCCCGAGTAACTAGAACCAGCCCCTGCGCTTGCCCCAAAAGATGGAGGTAGCGGCCAGCACGAGCATCAGCACCACAGCCACGGTAAACCCGATGACCCCGGTCTTGAAGAATGGGGCCTCGAAATTCATCCCCAGGATGCCGCCCACGACGGCCAAGGCGCCCACCACCACCGTCACGAAGGTCAACACCTTCATCGTCTGGTTGGCCGACAACGCCGTTTGACTGCTGAACAGCTCGAAGCTGCCCACGACCAGATCGCGCGCGCTTTCCACCATGTCCATCGCACGCTCATAGTGGGTATCCAAGACCCGGAAGTGGCGTGCGGTGACCTCGTCCTCTTCGGGGCGGAAGTCAGGTCGTGACAGTGCAGTAAAGACGATGCGGTGCGGGGCCAGCATGCGCCGTAGACGAGAAGCCCCTTTGCGCAGATCCCGCAGTTCCTGCAGGCAGTTCCGGGGGTTGGAGGAGAGCACCTCCACCTCCAGTCGTTCCACCGCCCCTTCAAATCGGGCCACGGCCTCGAAGTAGGTGCCCAGATGCCACTCCAACAAGGCCGCCACGAAGCTGCCCGATCCCAAGGTGCCCACCGCACTTCTGGACGCGCGTCCCTCTCGGAACGTGTTCAAAAAGGGCACGGGCGCGTGATGAAGCGTGACCACCAGGTTCTTCCCTGCGATGAGGGTAAGCACGGTCCCGGTGAAGTTGGGGCTCGCCGATTCGGCCACGCCCACCACCCGCATCCAAAAACAGGGGCCACAGGTTTCCAAGGTGGGGTTGGTGTCCGAGCCCAGGAAGCCGGTGATCGCCGCGGCCGGCAAGGACAGCGCTTGAGCCAGGTGCGCGAGTTCTGACTGGCTCGGGGATTGAAGGTCGATCCATAGCAGCTGGTCGGCGTTAGGGTCGATCGCCAGCGCCTGGTCAACGTGCGCGATTTCACGGGAGTCTTGTCCGGTATGAAATAGCATCGCGTTGAAAGCACGGTCTTCAGCCTCCGGCATCGCGCTATCCGCGCCGGGCGTTCGGGTCTCATCCATGCGGTTCACTCATGTCACCTGCGGGATCTAAATCGACGATGGAGCGTGTTGTATGTCGCCTGATGTGATCGGCTGGTTAGCCTCGGCCATTCTGCTGGCCACCTTGGTTCGGCAGATCCAGAAGCAAGCGAGCACGCCCGAGAGTGAGGGGGTGTCCACCTGGCTGTTCCTGGGCCAAATGGCCGCCTCGCTGGGCTTCGTGCTCTACAGCTGGCTGGTGGAGAACTGGGTGTTCATCGTGACCAACAGTCTGATTTTGCTGACCGCGGTCGTGGGCCAGATCGTGATGTGGAAGAAAAAGCGCGCCAGTAAACCATCGTGAGCTAGAAGACCCGAGCCATGGCTGTGGATCTGCCGACGCCAAGCCATCGGTTCACCCCGCCTTACACCCAGGCCCCTATGCTGCGCCGCATCAGGAGTGTCTCATGCGCCGAAACACGACCCGTCAGGTTGCACGCCAACTCACCGATTTGAGCGTCGTGGCACCAGAGGTGATCTCCCATCGCGTGGTACGGCTAGCCAGCGGCGGCCTGCGCTCCGCTGCCGATCGCAGAGAGCTTTCCCGCATGTCCCTTGAGAAATGGGAAGCGGCCTGGCTGGCATGGGTGGCCATGGGTACTGCCGGGGCGGCCTTTTGGATGCGAATGGCCACCTCCTTTTCGCCCTGGACGGTAACGACGCCTCCGATGCCCTCTCACCAGACGTTTGAGCGGCTGCTGGGTCAAGTCACGACGGCGGGTTTGGCGCCCTATGTGCGCATGGCTAAGGCCAATCGCCGACGTCTGGGGCGTAACCTTCCCTCGTCATCGCGATAAGCCCGCGCCCCGCTTTCCTGGCTCTGTGCGCGAGACCGACATGATGCTTTCTAAGACCCACGTTGACTGCTAATGAGCTCAAGTGCGCCCCTATCCCAGCTTCAACATACCGTCGACGGACGCGCGCTCAAGACCGGTGACGGTGAGCGCGGGATTGCGGTACGCGTGGGCTCGTGCATAACGCTGCAGGTCAACCTCGCGCCGGGACAGCTAGCCGGATTTGCCGCAGGGACCGATTCAGTGGCGCTATCGGAGTGGAACGACACCGGTGCATTTGAGTTCCACGTACCCGAGCATTTCCAGGGTGAGGTCCTGCAGATCTACGTGGCGGTGCGCGCTAAAGCCTCCACCGGCGCTCAGACAAATCCATGGCTGGGTCCGGTCGATGCGCAGCGTGTGCTCACCTATCAGGTCCATCCAGGAGACGGGGACGCCACCACGCTGCCCTGCGCTTGAAGGCTAACATCAACGCAACTTCACCACGACACGACACGCGGGTTTCTAGCCTGACCCCTTTCTGGGAGCGATGCGTATGCCGCGGCTGTTACACACAGACTGGCCCGCCCATCTCTGGATCGTGCGTCATGGGCAAAGCGCCGGCAATGTGGCCCGTGATGCGGCCGAGTTGGCCGGCGATCGTCTGATCGAGCTGGAGCATCGCGACGCCGATACGCCTTTGTCGAGGTTGGGCGAGCAGCAAGCCGTGGCACTGGCCCAGTGGTTTTCAGAGCAACCGGCCTCGGCGCGTCCTACGGTGTTCTTCAGCTCGCCGTTCGTGCGCGCTTACCAGACGTGTCTGGCCACCGCGAAGGCTTTGGGACATGGAGCATCGGATATCGCCATCGATGAGCGCCTTCGCGAGAAAGAATTCGGCATCCTGGACCGCTACACAGTGCCCGGCATCAAGGCCACCTTTCCCGAGCTTGCCGAGCAGCGGGCACTGGTTGGCAAGTTCTACTTCCGTCCGCCTGGCGGTGAGAGCTGGTGCGATGTGATCCTGAGGCTGCGCAGCGTGCTGGAGGTTCTCAGGCGTGATCACGTGGGCGAGCATGTCCTCATCGTGGCCCATCAGGTGATCGTGAATTGCTTTCGGTATCTGCTCGAATGCCTGGATGAACACCAGATTCTGGACATCGACCGAGAGGCGGACGTGCCCAATTGCGGCATCACCCACTACCAGCTCACCGGTACCGGCGAAGGTGCCCGGTTTGAACTGGAAAGCGCCAACCTGATCGTTCCGCACATTGCGCAGTTGGCTGAGGTTACCAAGGCGCCCGACACGCCGGCAGGTCCCAAATGAGCCAGCCGCGGGATCACGTGCTGGATGAGACATGGTTGGCCGCCCACCCACTGCCGGCGGCACAGGGGGCCCATAGCAAGGAAGACCGTGGCCGGGTCATAGTGATCGGCGGATCGGTCGATATCCCAGGCGCGATCCTGTTGGCCGCGCAGGCCGCCCTGCGGGCGGGCGCGGGCAAGCTGCAAATGGCCGTTCCCGGCCCCTCAGCGTTCTTCCTAGCCCCGCATATGCCCGAGGCGCGCGTGCTGGGTCAGCCCAGTGACGAGCAGGGCCAAATTTCTGGAATGTGTCCTGCCTGCCGTCAGGAAGCCGAACGCGCCGATGCCATCGTCGTCGGACCTGGCATGTGCGACAGCCCCGCGTTGGCCAGTTTGCTGGGCGAGCTGCCAAACCACCCTACCCTCGTGCTGGATGCCGGCGCCATTACCTGTTTCAAGCAGGCTCACGTGCGCTCGCAGGCCGCGATCTTGACGCCGCACGCCGGCGAAATGGCCAAATTGCTGGGGTGCGAGGTGGACCAGATCTCCGGCGACGAACCCGCGTTGGCTCTACAAGCGGCCAAAGATCTGCATGTGGTCCTGGTACTCAAGGGCCCAAGCACGTGGGTTGCAAGCCCGACGGGCGAATTGGTGCGTTACGAAGGCGGCGGCGTGGGCCTGGCCACTTCCGGTTCGGGAGATGTGCTGGCGGGGGTGATTGGGGGATTGGCGGCACGCGGCGCCGAGCCCCTTATTGCCGCAGCCTGGGGGGTGTTCTTGCATGGACAGGCAGGCCGACATCTTGCTGAGCGCATGGGTGCATTGGGTTTTCTGGCGCGCGAAATCAGCCCCTGCATCCCTGAGATCATGCACGCGCTGAGCCCGCCGGCGCGCTGATTCACCTGCGAACGAACTACGGTTTTGGCCTGCGTTCGTCACTCTCAAGATACGCGGTCGGTGCCGTGGCATCACATGGCCGCCACACTGGCTGACGCGATGATGCGGTGTTTCCTTCGGAGGACTCCATCATGGCCAGCAAGAAAAAAACGGCTGCCACACGCCCCGCCACCACCTCAGCTGACACCACGGCGGCACGTCAGCGCAAACTACAGGCGCAGATCGATCGCAAGGATGCCCGCGGCAAGAAAAAGCCCACCAAGCAGGCCACCCAGGCCGGCACGCGCAAGCAGCCGGTGCGCATGCCTGCCCAACACCTGCCCAAGCCCGGTACCGAAGCCGATCTGATGTTGGCACCGGCCTTTGAAGCCCCCGACTACCGCGGCAGCGGAAAGCTCGAAGGGATGACCGCCGTGATTACGGGTGCGGATTCAGGGATCGGTCGCGCGGTGGCGGTACTGTTTGCCCGCGAAGGCGCAGATGTTGCGGTGCTGTATCTGAACGAGCACAAGGATGCCAAGGAAACGGCAAAGTGGATCGAAAAGGAAGGTCGTACCGCGCTACTGATTCCGGGTGACGTGCGCGATTCGAACTTCTGCAAGAAAGCCGCAGACAAGGTGGCCAAGCGCTTTGGCCGTATCGATGTGCTGGTGAACAATGCCGGCTTTCAGCTCCATGCCGAACGGCTGGAAGACCTGACCGATGAGCACCTGCAGGAGACGCTGCAGACGAATGTGGCCGGCTACATCCACATGGCACGTGCCTGCCTGCCGCATATGCAGCGTGGCGCGTCCATCGTCAATTGCGGCTCGGTCACCGGGCTGTTCGGCAGCCCCAAGCTGATCGATTATTCCGCCACCAAGGGCGCCATCCACGCCTTTACCAAAGCTTTGGCCTCCAACCTGCTCGAGCGCGGCATTCGGGTCAATGCGGTCGCCCCCGGTCCTGTGTGGACACCGTTCAATCCTGCTGACAAGCCGGCCGATGAAGTAGCCGAGTTTGGCAAAGACAGCGCGATGAAGCGGCCGGCGCAGCCGGAAGAGCTCTCACCGGCCTTCGTGTTCCTTGCCTCGCCGGTGATGTCGTCTTACGTCAATGGCATCGTGCTGCCGGTGATGGGCGGACCGACGGGGTAAAGGCAAGCCAAAAAAATGCCGCCTCCACTCCCGGAGGCGGCACAGGGGTTGCGTCTTAGTTCCGACGACGGTCGTCAGAGGTGAACGCATCGGCCACGGCATGCTTGGCCCGCTCCCAGGTCAGGCGCGAGGTGCCCTTGAAGCGCTCCCAACCGCGTTCCAGGTCGGAGGCAAGGCCATCGTCCCAGTCGCGGTCGGCGTACTGACCACGCGCGTAGGTGCCGTATCGGTAGGCCGGGCGATAGTCGTCGTACTCATCACCGTCCTGGCGATAGGCCGCGCTTTCGAAGCGCTTGGCGTAGGTGTCGTCGCTCCAGGCGTAGGCGTTGTAGGTGCGATCAGCGCGATCCCACGCATCCTTGGCAGCCGGACGTGCGCGGTCCCAATCCAGCGTGGACGTGCCGCGATCGGCCTCCCAGGTGGACTGAAGGCGACGCTCGGCATCGTCCCAGGACTCATTGGGGTATTCGCCGCGGGCCACGGCACCGGCCTGGTAGACGCCGGCATAGTCACGCTGGAAGTCATGCTCGCCGGAGTAATAGTCGCGCGTGGGCGCTTCGTTGCGCCAATAGTCGACTTCTGCGGTGGGATCGATGCGCTCGGCAACGCCCTTGCCCGCGGCGGCACCGGCCACCGTACCCACGGCCGCACCAATCAAGGTGCCGATCGGACCAAAAACGGTACCGGCCAACGCGCCGGCCGCCACGCCCCCGGCGACGCCGCCAACGCCCACCCCTACCGGATGTGAGCCCGGCGCGCCGGTGATGGGATCCCTGTTTGCATCGGGCTGAGTGTCACGTGTCATGGGTGTGTCCTTTCATGGTGTTGGCACGGGGTGCCAAGAAGTGGGGGATGTCGTTGAGGGGGAATGAAACGTTGCTGCTACGTCGAGAGGTCGATGCAGGCAAGCGATAGGCCAGGGAGCGAGAAAGGCAGCTGCCCTCCTCGCTCGGCCGTGCGGCATTACATCTGGTCGCGGTCTTTGCGCGACTTCTGCTGGGTGTCCTGCTTCTGACCCTGCTGATCGTTCTTGCCGCGGTTTTGCTGCGTGTTCTGGTTACCCTGATCCTGATTCCGACCGGGGCTCTGCTGCTTGTCTTTGGGGGTCTGGTTCGGCATAACCAAGTACCTGCGATACGCGACCGGGGTGGCCGCGCAGGTAATGTGCGCGCACCGATGTGAGCGACAAATGCACGTGGAGTTAATGAAGATCGACTTCACTGAACGATTTGGTTCCGAGGCCGAGCCGCCCCTTTCTGGGAGGCTCGCCACGCCTGGTAGCCAACCGGCAGCCGGGCTCGGATAGACTGCGTTGCAGCGCTTGTGGCCTGAGGGCCTGCCGCCGTTTGTCCCCGTTGAATAGCCCCACAGGTGACACCTCCATGCCCCACCGTTCAGATGCACCGTCGGACATGCTGGACCATGAGCGAGGTCGCGTTGCACTGGCCTCCGGTGCCGTTATCGGAACCTGGATTTGGGATATCACCACTGACAAGGTCAGGGTGGATGCCGCTCTGGAGCGTGCCTTCGGCATGGGGCCGATGACCAAACCGTGGGCACTGGCCGATCTCATCGGAGCGGTCCATCCGGACGACCAGTTTGATCTTCGCAGTGCCATCGCGGACGCCGTAGCACGGGGCGGACAGTACGTTCACCGCTACCGTATTCAAGGGCTGGACGATCAATGGCGCTGGGTGGAGGGCCGAGGGTGGGTCAATCGCGACGCTGCAGGCGTGCCCATCAGCTTGCCTGGTGTATTGATCGACATCAGCCAAACGCGCCGCGTCGAAGAGGCGCGGGACCGTGCCGAAGCGCTGCTGAATACGTTTGTCGAAGCGGTGCCCGGAGTGGTCTACGCAAAGGACCGGCAAGGTCGCCTGCTGATAGGTAATCGCGGTACCAACGAGCTGTTGGGCAGGACGCCAGAGGAGTATCTGGGGCGTACTGATGCCGAACTGCTGGAGGACCCCGTACAGGCAAAGGCGGTCATGGACGCTGATGCACGTATCATGGCCTCCGGCCAGCTTGAGCAGCTTGAGGAAGAAATCAATTTCCCCGACGGCAGGCGCGCGATTTGGCTGTCCACCAAGGCGCCGTTGCGGGATGCGCAAGGTCAGGTCATCGGTTTGATCGGTGCATCGCTGGATATCACCGATCGCAAGGCCGTGGAAGCTAGTCACCGTGAGATCGAGGAGCGCTACCGGCTCGCCGCCTTGGCCACGCGGGACGCCATTTGGGATTGGCGCATGTCCGATGGCGATGTGGTGTGGAATGAAGCCCTGACCACCCTCTTTGGCTATGACCAGCTGCAGAGCAGTGCACAGTGGTGGCTGGAGCATATCCACCCCGATGATCGCCAGCGCATTGACCACAGCATTCATGCGGTGATCGAGGACGGCGGCCACGCGTGGTCGGCCGAGTACCGCTTCCTTCGCGCCGATGGTCAGTACGCTGATGTGCTGGATCGTGGGACGGTGTTAAGAGGGCCTGCCGGCGAGCCGATCCGCATGATTGGCGCCATGTTGGACCTGACCGAACGCAAGGCCGCCCAGGCCGCGTTGGCCGAGAGCGAGGAGCGTCTTCGTCTGGCCACCGAGGCCTCGGACATCGGGTTTTGGGATGTTGATCTGGTCAACGATCTGCTGATCTGGCCAGCACGCACCAAAGCCATGTTCGGCATTTCGGCGCATGTGTCGTGCTCGATGGCCGATTTCTACGCCGGCCTGCACCCGGAGGATCGACAAAGGACCAGTGAGGCCTTTGCCGCGGCCGCCGACCCTGCACGGCGTGCGCTCTACGATGTGGAATATCGGACGATCGGCAAAGAAGATGGCGTTACTCGCTGGGTAGCGGCCACCGGGCGTGGACTGTTTGAAAGTGATCGCTGCATGCGCGTGGTTGGCGTGGCCATCGACGTCACAGCGAGGAATCTGGTTCAACGCCAGCTCAAGGAACTCAACGAGCAGTTGGAGAGCCGTATTCAGGCGGAAGTAGCCGAACGCATCCGCATCGAGGATGCGCTGCGGCAGAGTCAGAAAATGGAAGCGGTCGGCCAGTTGACCGGGGGCATTGCCCATGACTTCAACAACATGCTGGCCGCCATCGTCGGTCCGCTGGACCTGCTGGTCGGACGGCTGGATCCGGGCGATGAGCGCGCGCGACGCTATGTGGACATTGCCATGGAAGCGGCTAAGCGCGCTGCCCAGTTGACCCAACGCCTGCTGGCCTTCTCCCGCCAGCAACCGCTTCAACCCGAAGCCCTGGATGCGAACAAGCTGGTGGCTGGCATGTCGGAGCTGCTGGCGCACTCCTTGGGCGGAAACGTCCAGCTAGAGACGGTGTTGGCTGGCGGCCTCTGGCGTACCCATGCCGATCCCAACCAGCTCGAGAATGTGATCCTGAATCTGGCGGTCAACGCACGTGATGCGATGGCTGAAGGCGGTCGGGTCACGATCGAGACGGCCAACTGCCATCTCGATCACGGGTATACCGACGCCCACCCGGGAATCGCACCGGGCCAGTACGTCCTGATCGCCGTCTCAGACACCGGACAGGGCATGCCCGCAGAGGTCATTAACAAGGCCTTCGATCCGTTTTTTACTACCAAGGAAGTGGGTCGCGGTACGGGTCTGGGGCTCTCCCAGGTGTATGGCTTCGTCAAGCAGTCCGGCGGGCATGTGAAGATCTACTCGGAGGTGGGCAGTGGCACCACCGTGAAGGTTTATCTGCCCCGCCTGCAAGGCGCTGCGGCCGAGAGTGCAGCCTCCGCCCTCGTTCGTCCCCTGCCGCGTGGCGAGGCGCAGGAAGTCATTCTTGTGGTGGAGGACGAGCCGGCCGTGCGCCAAGTGTCGGTGGATGCATTGACTGAGCTGGGTTATCGCGTCCTGGAAGCCGACGGGGCCGCGGCCGCCTTGAAGATGCTGGAAATAGAGCCGGGCATCACCCTGTTGTTTACCGATGTGGTCATGCCGGAAATCAACGGACGCAAGCTCGCCGATCAAGCCCTCGCCCGCTGGCCGCACCTGAAAGTGCTCTTCACGACCGGCTATAGCCGCAACGCGATCATCCACAACGGTGTGCTGGACGCTGGCGTGCATCTGATCGTTAAGCCGTTCACCCTGCAAGAACTGGCTGTTCGAGTTCGGGCGGTTCTGGAGGAACCCTAGCTGCGCCGAGATCGGGGCGTGTTTGACGCAACCGTTTCTAATAACTAGTGAACGCTAAACCCGCTGTATCGAAATTTGGGAGTTCGCCATGAAGCGCCCGCTCGAACGTTGGATCTACTAACTCAACCAGCCCCGGTACTTGTCCCCCTCTGTCTGCTACAGTTGACCAGCTAATATTTGAGATTGCAGCTTGTAGCAATCTGGTACTTGCCAAACACCTACAAAGTTTTACCGCACCGTATTAAGCAGCGTCCACTGAGGCCACTGGTCGCTGCCAATCGAGTAACTAAGATTTTCAACGAGCGACGTGCAGGCGGACTTCGACGCGGCGGTTCGGGATCAGGCACTCGCGCAGCGCCGCCTGCGGCGTCACGCCGGCGCACTGCTGCACCTGCTCGCCATCGCCCTTGAAGCGGTAGCTCACCTTGGCCGCGTCGATGCCGCGCTCGACCAGCAAGGCACGCACGGTCTGCGCGCGACGCTCGGACAGCGCCTGGTTGTAGTCGTGGCCGCGGCCCTGCAGGCGATCGGCATGGCCCACCAGTTCGATGCCGGCCAGGGTCAGGCCTTCCTCGCGCACGCGGGCCAGTTCGCGGTCCAGGCTCTGCAACGAATAAGCGCGGATGTCGGCGCGACCGGAGCGATCGAACTCGAACAGCACGTTCGCGGTCAGCACCGTGTCCGCCGGCAGCCCAACGGGCGCGGCCGGCGTCGCGCCGCATTGGCGCGACAGCGCTTCGGCATCGCTCACCCAGTCTTCGGCGATCTGGATGTACGGCTTGGCGTGGCGCCACTGCTGCTGGTTGAACTCATTGCCGGCGTGCACCAGCTCCACTTCACCGCACGCGACCGCCTGCTGCGCGCAGGTGAACCCGGGCGTGCCATGGATCGCGCCCAGGCGTTTCCACAGGTCCTCGCGCACGCGCGCCGCTCCGTTGACCAGCGGCGTATCGGTCGGCAGCGGCGAGACGCCCTGCTCCATGCCCACGATCAGCTTTTCCGCCTCGGTCAGTGCTTCCTGCGGGAAGGCGCTGCGGTCGTTGCGCGAATACTCGTGGAAGGAGACGTCCAGCCAGCACTGCGCTTTCGACAGGTGGTAGTCGCGGACCGGACGGCCGCCGTCGTTCAAGGCCTGGATGCGGCCCTGGGTATGCTCGTAGCCCGACAGGTCGGCATGGATCGCCTCGTCGGTGATGCGGTCGCGCGCCGGCGTCAGCTGCGTCTGCTGCGCATGGGCGGTCGAAACGAGGCCGGCCAGCACGGCGGCGCACAGGAACGTGGTCTTGGTGTGGGTCATGTCGGTAATCCTCAGCGCACCGGATCGCGGTAGCGGGCGTCTTCCCTGCGGAAGAGGTCTTCGTCGAACTTGAAGCGCAGGCGGATGAACGCGCCCTGCTGCGTGTACTCGTAACCGGTCAGGTCGTCGTCGCCGCGGAAGCCGGTGGCGTTGTAGCCCACCGACAGCCACAGGTTCTGCCGCAACAAGCGACCCACTTCCATGCCGAACGCATACTGGTTGGCGCCGTCCTGGCCGCGGAACGTCGAGCCCAGCACGCCGATATCCCAGTTCTCGGTGATGTCGTAGACGATGCGGCCGGACAGCAGCACGGCATTGAAGTCGTCGTCGACGCGACCGGTGTCGGCGTAGAAGAAGCTGTCCTGCTGCCACTTCGCCGCCACGCGGCCGGTCAGCCACCACGGCCGCGACGGATGCCAGTCGGCATGTGCCGACACGATGTGCGCGCTGCTGCGGATGTCCTGGCCGGTATCCGAACCGAAGCCGGTGCCGTCCATGCCGCTTTCGTCCTTCTCCAGCTTGTACTCGTAGCGGGCCAGCGCGTTGACACGGTTGGTGTCGGTGTCGCGGTATGCCGCACCGATCTGGAAGCGGTCCTGCAACACATCACCACGCGCGTCGTACTCGGTGCGCAACAGGTAGTTGCGCGCCAGCAGCGTCCAGTCGCGGCTCAGCTTGCGCGCGGCCAGGAACTGCAGCAGCGTGGTGTTGTAGCCCTCGTTGGTCGGCGTGCCGGCGACGTCGTCGGAGATGCGGTGTTCCAGCCGCACGTTGCCGCGCCACAGTGGATTGGCGCTGTAATCCAGCGCGAAGCCGATGCCGGTGGAATCGCCGATGTTCCCCGAGATGACGTTGGTGTGTTCCAGCGTCGTATCCAGGCGCAGGCCTTCGCGCAGGTCCCAGCGGTTGCGCATGCCAGATGCCGCCTGGATGTCGCGGCCGGCGATGGCATCGCGCAGGCGGTACTCGGAGAACAGCTGCGTGTCCTTGATGAAGCTGGTGTCCACGCCCAGCGCCACCGTGTCCGCCTCGCGCCCGTCCTGGGTCAGGCCGTTCACGCCGCTGACGCCGGTCTGCTTCTCGTAGCGGCCATAGATCCGGCTGCGCTCGCGCAGCTGGTAATCCATGCCCAGCGCCACGCGGTTGCGGTCTTCGCCGTGGATGTCCTGCTCGATCTCGCCGCCGATACTGAAGCGGTCGCTGGCGCGATAACCGGCACCGATGCGCAGCATGTCCGACGACAGCTCGGTGCCCACCGGCAGGCCGCTGGCCACGTCGTTGGGATTGCCGCTGCTGATGATCGGCAGGCCGGTCAGCGGATCCAGTGGCTGCTGGCCATATCCGAGCGCACCGCCGCCGGAGCCGGTGGCGTAGCCACCCGACAGCCCGCCGATGTTGCCGTAGCCGCTGCCGGTGGCCCACGTGTAGTACGCGCCGACGGTTTCGCGGATGGCGCGGTAGCCGAAGTCGAGCGTCAGCTTGTCGGTGACCTTCACCCGAGTGCCCGCGCTGGCGGCCTCGCGCTCGCCCCCATCGGGGTTCCGGTCCTCGCTGCGCAGGCCTTCCGCGTACAACTCGAAGCGGTCGGTCAGGCGCCACCGCGTGGTCACACTGTACTCGCCACGGCCGCCGTAAAGCGGCGACGCCGGATTATTGAACGCGGGATCGGACTGGCCGGCGAACAGCTTCAGGTCCAGCGCCTTGCCGGCGTGGCCGAGCTCGACGCGCCAGGCATCGCCTTCCACCAGCCCGCTCAGGCCCTGCAGGCCGGGCGTGCCGTACTGGTTGACGCTGTTGGTGTTGACCTCGCTGCGCGTGCGCGCGGCTTCGGCGACCAGCCAGGTGTTGGCACCGAATCGGTAGCCGACGTTGGCGCTGCCCATCTCGAACGCGGCGAAGGGATTGCGGTCGTCGACATAGGAGCCTCCGATCTCGCCGTTCTTGCCGACGCGCAACTGCGCGTCCGCACCGACTACCAGGAACGTCTCGGTGCCCTGGTCCAGTTCGTAGGTGATGCGCAGCGACACCGGGTTGAGATCGCTGTCGAACGAAGGCAGGAAGCTGTTGAGCAGGATGCGGCCGGAGAATGGCTCGAAGCTGTAGTCGACCAGGCGGCCCAGCGGGCGCACGGAGACGATGCGCGAGGGCTGGTTGCGGTCGCGCACGACCACCTCCACGCGTTCGCTGCCTTCCAGCACGGCGTTGTTGCGCAGGCCGTACGGGCCGCTGCCGGCGGCCGGCAGTTCCTCGATCACCTGGCGCAGCGAATCCTCGATGGCGAAGACGTTGCCGCGCACGCGCGCGTTCTCGAAATGCCAGCCCAGGCCGGTGGCGGTGCGGTTGTAGGTGCCCAGCACGCGCTGGCCGGCCTGCGCTCCGACATCCATGCCGGTCTGCGTGGCGATGTTGTCGCCGGTCTGGAAATCGCCGTACAGCAGGTAGCTGCGGCCCTTGTCCACGCGCACGTACAGGCGCTCGGCCGAACGCGCGTCGAAACCGCGCAGCGATGCGTCGCCGTACACCGGATAGAACTCTTCCGGCTGGATGTCGCGCAACAGGCGTGCCCGCACCTCCTTGTCGGAGTCGTAGGCAGCGGTCAGCAGGTACTCGCCCTTGATCGTGCCCTTGACGAAGAACGCCGCGCGCGCGGCACCGTTCGCCTTGCCGCTGTTGAACTGCTTCTCCCAGCGGCGGATCTCGCGCTCGAAGCCATCCCCGCGCTGCGTGCCATTGACCAGGTTGTCGCCCTTGCGGCGGAAGTTGATGACGCCTTCGATCAGGCCGGTGGCGATCAGCTCGCGCATCTCCGGCACGAAACCGACGACGCCTTCGGCGCTGTGGCTGCCCGAGGTCACCCGCAGCAGCACGTCCTGCGGATCGTGCGGCGCCAGCAGTTCGAACTCGGCGCGGCCATCGCGCACGGCCAGCTGGATGCCGGGCGTGACTTCATCGGCATCGAGGCGGCCCGGACCGAATTCGTCCGTGCGGCCGTCGGCCAGCTTGATGCGGCCACCGCTGTGCTCGATGGTGGCGAAGGACTCGCCCGCCATCGGCTTGCCATCGGCGCCGTACAGCTGCACGACCACCTTGACCGGCGACTGGCCATCGGCCGGCACGCCGTCGCGGTCGACCTCGACCACGACGCGGTCCACGCCGACGTTGATGCTGTAGTCGACGTTGCCGGGCTGCGCATACAACGGTTGTGGCGCAGTGCGCTGCGATTCCGGCGATTGCGGATACAGCGGCGTGGCCTGGCCGATCGCCGGCGTGAAGCGCTGGTCGCCGGACACGGCCTGCGCCTGCACCAGCGCCGGCGTCACCGCCAGGGCGAGCGCCAACGCGAGGGGGTGGAACGAAGGACGTGAAGCTCGCATGGCACGGGATTCCAGGGACGTCGACGGACGCGGGGTGAAGCGGCTCATGGCTGCACCTCCCCGTTGCGGACTTCATCCGGCGCCGTCGGCCTCGGTTCGACGATCGGCCGCTGGTTGGCCGAGTCGGTACCCTGCTGCGGCGCGCGCGCAGGCTTGCTCTCGAAGCGCAGCGGTTGCTGGTTGCGCTCGGTTTCCGGTGCGCGGATCTCGCCCTGCGTGCGGCGCGCCTTCACCTGTTCGATCACCGGGTTGGAGCAGCTGCCCTCGATGAAGTCGGCGCGGTGCAGCTCGCCGTTCTTGAGGTCGATGAACAGGCTGTCCGCATCGCCCAGGTTGCGGTTGCTGCTGGTGGTCAGGCGCGAACCGACGGGCAGGGTCGACGGATCGATCTTCAGCGTGTGGCTCTTCGGCGGCAGGCCGCAGTAGCTGTACTTGCCCTCCGAGTCGCTGACCATCCAGGTGCCGTCCTCGAAGTACATGCGCACGCCGGGGATGCCCAGCTCTTCCCGGTCCTGCACGTGGTTGACGTTGCAGTCCACGAAGATCTTGCCCAGCACGCAGCCTTCGTCGGCGAACACGCCGCCGCTGACGATCACGCGGTACTCCGCCGGGTTGGACGGCACCACGCCGCCATTCGGATACGGCGTCAGCGTGGTCGGATCCACGCAGCCGCCGTCGATCGAACAGCCCCAGGCACGCGCCCGGTTGATGCCGTCGCCCTGCTGGCTGCCGACGCCCACGCGCACGCGGTAGGTCAGCACCTTCTGCTGGCCGACTGCGAGCGGGCCGACGTCGAACACCAGCGTCGGGCCGGGCTTGCCCAGCGGATTGGCGATGCCGGCGCTGTCGACGCGCGCGGTGCCATCGATGAAGGTGAAGCCGTGCGGCAGGCGGTCGATCACGTTGACCGTGCCCATCGACGCACCCGCCGTCTGGCGGATGGTGATGGTGTAGACCAGGCTGTCGCCCACTTCCACCGTCTTGCGGTCGCCGGTCTTGGTGATGACCAGGCCCGGCGCGATCTGCGGATCCAGCGGGATGTGGTTGTGCACCGGCACGGCGACGCCCGAACCCAGCGTCAGCTCCAGGTAGTACGTCGTCGATGTACCGACCGGACCGGTCGGTGCGGTCGCGTTCGTCTGCACCGGATAGCCTTCGCCCGGCGTGGACGGCGGCGTCAGCGGCGAGGTCTCGGCCGGAATCATGCCGGACTCGAACGTGTAGCCGGCCGGCGGCGTCACCGCCAGCTGGAAGCGGCACGACGCCGGTGCGTCCGGACCCAGCAGGAACTGGTAGAAGCCTTCCGCACCCACCGTCATCGATACCGATGTGCCCTGCACGGTGTAACCGCCCAGCGCGGCGTTCAGCACGTGCTGCTCGGGCGAGTAGCCCGCGCAGGTGCCGACCGGCGTCAGGGTGACGCGCGAACCCGGAACCGGCGTACGCGTCGTCGCGTCGTAGACCACACCGCCCGGGTTCAGCGGCAGGCTCTGCTGCGGCAGGTTCGCGCCCGGCGCCAGCACCACCGACAGGTGCGTGCTTCCGCCATCGCTGCTGCGGCACGAACTTGCGGTGCCATTGGCGATCGCGGCGGCGGCATCGCACGGCACCGGCGGACCGGCAATCGTGTCGCCGCTGACCGGCAGGCCCCACACCACGCCCGTCGCCGGATCGCGGAAGCGGATGTTCAGCGGAATGCCCGGCACCTGGTCGGCGATGGAGTACGTGCCGTCGACGGCGGTGGTCGCGGTACCGACGACCTGGCCGCTGCCGTTGACCACTTCCACGACCCAGCCGGACAGACGACGGTCGCCGCTGTCGATGCGGCCGAAGTCGCTGCCCTGGTCGAACCACACCGTGCCCGACACCGAGGCCGACAACTGCACCGGCGTCGGCAGGCGGCACGCGTTCTGCGTGATCGCCGGGTCGCACACCGGCAGGTCGCCCGGGTTGCCTTCGAAGTCGGCGCGTTCGTCCGGCGTCGGCGTGCGGAACTCGTTCTCGCCACCGCCCTCGACGATCACCGCGTTGTTCACCGGCGAACCGGTGGCGGCCGTCGCGGCGACGCGCACCGAGGCGACGATGGTGTCGGCCGAGGTGGCGCCGGCGGCGATCACCGTGCTGCTCGCGCAGCGGAAGCGGGTGTCGCCCGGCGCGCCGGTGCAGGTCCAGCCCGTGCCCACCGGCGTGGCCGCCAGCGTCAGGCCGGCCGGCAGGCGGTCTTCCACCACGTACTCGCCCGCGCTGGGCTGCTGCCCGATGTTGCGCACGCGCAGCGTGTAGGTGGCGGTGTTGTTGACGGTGAAGATCGCCGGCGTGGCGGTCTTGCTGACCACCAGGTCGGGCGAATCGCCGATCTCGCCGAAATTGTTGTCGATCGACTCGCCACCCGGCGGCAGCACGATGCCGCTGATCGCAGACGGCGTGGTCGTCACCGGCGTCGCAGTACCGACGGCGGTGCCGTCGATGGTGCCGGCGCTGGTGATGCCGTTGAGCGTTTCCGGCGGCTGCGTCGGTTCGGTCACCGTGTACGTCCCCGGACGCAGGTCGTCGAAGCGGTAACGGCCGTCGGCGTCGGTGGTCACGGTGACGTTGACCGCCTGGCCCAGGTCGTCGGTGCCGGTCAGCACCACCTGCACGTTCGCGTAGCCACCCTCGCCCGTGTCGATGACGCCGTTGTTGTTGCCGTCGTTGTAGACGCGGCCGCTGATCGCACCAGCCGGCACTTCGCCGAAGTCGTTGCCGGTGACGTCCTGGCCCACGCCCAGCGTGATGCCGCTGATGACGGACGGCGTGGACGTCGGCGGCGTGGCGGTACCGCCGCTGTTGCCGGCGTTGGTGATGCCGTTGAGGGTGCCCGCCGGCTGCTCGGGCTCGGTGATGGTGTACGTGCCCGGCGGCAGCTCGATGAAGGCGTACGTGCCGTCCGGTTGCGTGGTCACTTCGCGGGTGATCGTGTTGCCGGCCAGGTCGGTGCCGGTCAGGCGCACGACGACGTTGCCGATGCCGTCTTCCGACGGATCGATGACGCCATCGTTGTCGCTGTCGCGCCACACGCGCCCACCGATGGAACTGTTGAGCGGGATCTCGCCGAAGTTGTTGCCGACCGAGCTCGCGCCCGGCGTGGTCAGGTCGATCGCGCTGATCGCGCTGGGTACAGCGGTGATAGGCGTGGCGGCGCCCGACGGCGTGCCGCCGACGGTGCCGGCCACGGTCTGGCCGTTGCTGGTGCCGGTCGGCTGGGTCGGTTCGGTCACCGTGTAGGTGCCCGGACGCAGGCCTTCGAACGCGTAATCGCCGTTGGCGTCGGTGGTGGTGCTCAGCGACACGGCTGCGCCGGTGTCGTCGGTACCGGTCAGCGTGATGGTCACGCCCTCGATGCCGGTCTCGGCCGCGCCGGACTGCACGCCGTCGTTGTCGGCGTCGAAGAACACGCGACCCGACAGCGACACGCCGAGCGTCTCGCCGAAGTTGTTGTCGATCGACGCGCCGCCCGCGGGCAGCGCGATGCCGGCGACCGCGCTGGGCACGGTCGCGACCGGCGTGGCGGTACCGCTGGCGCTGCCGCCGATCCTGCCGGCCACGGTGGTGCCGTTGATCGTGGTGACGCCACCGACCACCGGTTGCGCGAGCTGCTCGCTGACGGCATACGTACCGGCCAGCAGGTCGTCGAAGCGGTAGTTGCCGTTGGCATCGGTGACGACCGCGGCCACGGCGTTGCCCAGCGCATCCACGGTGCCCGCGGGCAGCGCGACGCTGACGCCGGCGATGCCGTTCTCGCCCGCATCACGCACGCCGTCGTTGTCGGCGTCCAGCCACACGCTGCCGCTCAACGACGCGGCGCGCTCGCCGAAGTCGTTGCCACTGGAGCCGCTCGCCGGCAGGTTGGTGACGGTGATGGTGTTGGTCGGGTTTTCCTGGCCGTTCGCCAGCCCGGTGGGCTGCGTCTCGACGATGCGGTAGTTCTGCCCGGTGGTCGCACCGCCATAGCTGTAGCCGCCGTTGGCGTCTGTGGTCAGGGTGACCGGCGGCAGGTCGTCCGACGTGCCGAACACGCCATCCGGGCCCGCGCCCTCGATCACCACGGTGACGCCGGGAATGCCCGGCTCGCCGGCATCCTGGCCACCGTCGTCGTCGCGGTCCAGGTAGACCGTGCCGCTGATGATGGCGTTGGCGAGTTCGCCGAACAGATAACCGGTCGCCGCCTGGCCTTCGCTGATCGCGATGTCGTCGATGACGTTGGGCGTGGTCGCCGTACCCGGCGTCGCCGCATTGCCCGGCGTGTGCCGGCCGTCGATATAACCGGTCGGCTGCGTCTCGGTGATCGTGTACGTGGTGCCGGCCTGCGGCGGCAGCAGGTCGCGGAACACGTACGCACCCGTCGCATTGGTCTGCACGGTGACGTTGACCGGATTGCCGGACAGGTCGGTGCCGGTCAGCGTCAGCGTGGCGTTGGCGATCGGATTCTCGCCACCGTCGAAGCTGCCGTTGTTGTTGTTGGCCGGCGTGGTCGAGAAGTCCTCGAACACCGCGCCCGCCAGCGAGCCCAGCGTTTCGCCGAAGTCGCGACCGGTCACGCCGGCCAGCGGCAGCGCATTGACGTCGATGACGTTGGTCGGGTGTTCGGTGCCGTTGCCGTAACCGGCCGGCTGCGTTTCGGTGACGCGGTAGTTCTGCCCGACCACCAGGCCGGTGAACTGGTACGCGCCGTTCGCGTCGGTCTGCAGCGTCACCGGTGCCGGATCGTCGCCGTTGCCGAAGATGCCGTCCGCACCGGCGCCGGCCAGCGTGACCGTCACGCCCTGCAGGCCGCCGTTCGGGCGCGAATTGACCGCACCTGCATCGGCGGCGTCGAAGTCGCCGTTGCCGTTGCGGTCGACATAGACGCTGCCGCTGATGGCGGCCACGGCGTCTTCGCCGAAGTTGAACGCGGTACCGTCGGTGCCCGCCCCCAGGTCGATAGTGCTGATGCGGTCGGTGGTGGCGGCATCGCCGTTCACCGCCGTGCCCGGCGTACAGCCGGCGACGCAGGCCGCACCGCCGATCAGGCCCGGATTCACCGCGGTCGGACGGTTCTGGTAGTTGCCGGCCGGCAGCGCTTCGCGCAGCGTGTAGACGATCAGCGGATCGAGGTTGGTGAAGCTGTAGGCACCGCTGGCGTTCGTCGTCGCCGTGGTGATGACCGTGCCGGTGGCGGCGTTCAGCAGTTCGACCGTCGCACCGGCGATGACGCCGTCGCTGCCCTCGTGGGCGTTGCTGAAGTTGCGGTCGATGTAGACCAGGCCGGACAGCGACGGACGACGCACCTCGGGGAAGTTGTAGCGGACGCCGGTGTCGTTGGCGCCGACCGGGATCGCGGCGATCACCGAGTTCGGCGAACCCGCGCTGTACGTGCCGCCCAGCGACGGCTCGCTGCCACCGGTGGTCGGCAGCACGGACGGGCTGTTGACGTAGGCGGCCGGCTGGGTCTGCGTCAGCGTGTAGCCGGCCGCATTGGCCGGCGACAGGTTGGCGAAGCTGTAGGCGCCGCTGGCGTTCGTCGTGGTGGTGACGTTGACCGGATTGCCGTAGGCATCGGTGCCGGTCAGCGTAATGGTGACGCCGTTGATGCCCTGTTCGGTTCCCACGCCCTGATGCGTGCCGCCGTTGGCGCCCGTACGGTTGCGATCCTCGAACACCACGCCGGCCAGCGACGAGCGCGTGACGGTCAGCGGGATGGTGACCGTGTTGTTGCCGGGGATCGGATCGACCTGCTGGGTGGCGATGGTCGCGGTGTTGTTAACCGAGCCGCCGCTGGGATAGCTGTCCCAGCGCGACGGCACGATGATGCGCACGCGGCCGGTGGAGGTGACGTCGCCCAGGTTGCAGGTGACCGTGCTGCCCGCCTGCGTGCAGGTGCCGGTGCCGTCAGGCACTTCACCGCCGCCCGGATTCGGTCCCACCTTGCGCCAGGTGATCGGACCCGTGACCACCAGGCCCGCCGGCAGCGTGTCGGTGACCACCGTGCCGGTGCCGTTGAGGGGATTGGTTCCGGTGCGATCCAGCGACAGGCTGGCGCCAGGACCGTTGTTGACGCCTTCCACCACGTAGAAGAACGGCTGGCGCAGTGCGACGCTGGTGACCGTCGGCGGCAACGCGACAGCGGGGTCGCTGTCGGGAGACGCCACGACGGTCGTCTTGGTCATGCCCACGTCGGCACGTGCACGGATCGTCGTGTCCTGGTCGGCCGTGTTGTTGACCGGATTGGTGTCGGTTTCTTCCGACGTCGCCGTCACGGTGTTCAGCAGCGTATCGCCGGCGGCACCGGGCGCGGTCTCGTACTGGAATCGCACGTACAGTGTGCTGGTCTGTCCGCTGGCGACCACGCCGGGCTGATTGGGCGAGAAGCCTTGGCCCGGCATCTGGCAATCCAGCGTCATCGGCGCGCCGGTGGTGGGGTTGGCACCGGCGGTCACGCTGCATGCGCCCACCACGTAGGGACCGCCCGTCGTCGACGACGCGCCGACATAGCGCACGGTGCGGCCTGCCTGCGGCGTGATGGTGTCGGTCACGCGTACGTTGGTCGCCAGCGACGGACCGTTGTTGCGCACGGTCAGGCGATAGGTGATCACGTTCTGGCTGACGTCGTTGGCGTTGTAGCCCACCGGATCCACACCACCGGTAAAGCCCACGTCCACCTTGTTGGTGATCAGGTCTACCGCACCGCTGTTGAACGGCAGCGTGGCCGAACGCTGGTCGTCGGCGGTGTTGAGGTTGTAGTCGAAGCTGCCGTTGGCATCAGTGCCGGTGGCCGGATCCGGCGTACCGTTGTTGTCGCGGTCGAAATAGAAATCCGCCAGGTTGGTGAACGTGCGTCCCGTGTTGCCGACGTTGACGTTCGGCCGGATCACGACCGTCATGCTTTCGGTCTGTCCGTTGTTCATCGACAGCGGTTGGCAGGTCAGCGTGACCGTGGCCGTTCCGCCGGTGGGATTGGCATACGACGTACCGCCGCTGGCCGGTGTCGTCGTGACGCCCGCGCCCGCCGCCGCAGCACAAGTAGCCGTGCCGCCACCGGTGCGCGTGGCCGACACCAGTACGAAGCCGGCATCGTTCGCCGGCAGCGTGAACACGTCGCGGAACACCACGCCCGGCGCGATCGACGGGCCCTGGTTCTCGTACGACATCACATAGGTGGTGTTGACGCCGGCCTGGCCGGTGGCGCCGGAGGTGATGTTCTTCGCCGTCGTGCGCACGTTGGCGACGCGGTCGATCTGCAGCCAGTCCGAGGCGCTGTTGTTGGCGGTGTTCACCTCGCCGACCGAGCCCGCCACGTTCGCGTCGATGCCGACACCGGCGGTGTTGCAGAAGGCATTGCTGATCGGCACGCCACCACAGGTGCCGGCGCCGCTGCCCGCGCTGTCGAACAGCGCACGCTGCACGGTCAGCACGATGGTGGCGCTGGCGCCGTTGGCCAGCGGCGTGGTGCCGGAGCGGCAGATCACCGAGGCGCCGGTCGCGCAGGTCCAGCCGGCGGGAATGGTGCTGGCGGTGACGGTGGTACGGCCCGGAACGAAGCCCGGGATGTCGTCGTTGATCACCACGCCGGTGGTGCTGTCGGGGCCGTCGTTGGTGACCGTCAGCGTGTAGGTCACCGTGGTCTGGCTGGCGCTCAGTACGTTGTCCGCCGTGCCCGGGCCGTTGGTCTGCTTGGCGATGCGCAGGTCGGCGCGCTCGTTTGTGGTGCGTGTACCGGCGCCGTTGCAGTCGTTCCCGGTTTCAGGATCGGTGTTGATGCCGTTGCCGGTCAGCGGCTCCAGCGAGCCGTTCGAACCACCCGTACACGCCGTATTGTTCAGCGAACCGGCCGCACGTGCGCGGCTGACGATCTGCAGCTGCGGCGCGTTGGCGTTCACCGTCAACGGCAGCGAGCCCGCGTTGAGGTCGCAGGTGACGCGCTGGCGCGCCGGCGGCACCGCATAGGGAGTGTCGACGCTGCAGGTCCATGGGCCAGCGAAGGAAAGGAATTCCTCGCCCGCCGCCAGTTCATCCACCACCTGCACCTGGCCGGTGGCCGCGCGCGGACCGAGGTTGCGCACGACGATGGTCGAGGTCATGCGGCTGTCGGCATCGCTGCCGATGCCGTCCCACACGGCGATCAGCTCAGGCGTCTTGGCCTTGGTCAGCGACAGGTCGGCGCCGTCGGCGAGCACGGTGAACGTTGTCGTGCCGCTGTTGTTGTTGGTGCCGTTGCCGGGGCTGTTCGGATCCGGCGTAGCCGAGGTGATGGTGGCAGTGTTGGTGACGTCGCCGCTGCTGTTCGGACCCGTCGACGGCACGGTAGCCACGATGGTGATCGTCGCCACCTCGCCGACCGGCATGTCGCCGGTGCGGTTGCAGGTACGGACGCTGTTGGCCGCCTCGCTGCTGCAGCTCCACGCCGCGGGCGCGGTGCCGCCGGTGATGACAAAGCCGGCCGGCAGCGCATCGGTGATGCTCGCGTTCTGCGCGACGCTGGGACCCAGGTTGCGTGCGGTCAGCGTGAAGGTGATGGACTGTCCTGCGATGGCCGGCGCGGGCGCGGCTGACTTGCTGATCGCAAGGTCCGCACCCGGGGTGATGGCCGTGGTGACTTCGGCGTCGTTGTTGTCCGGATCCGGATCCGGCGTGCCGATGGCCTCGACCACCGCCGCGTTGGTGATGTTGCCGCTGCCGGCATTCACGCGCGCGCGGAAGCTGAAGGTCGAACTGGCGCCCACCGCCAGCGTACCGGCGTGGGTGGCGGTCATGGAGCCCTGTGCGAACGTCCAGCCGGCGCCATTGAAACTGCCGGCGACGAAGGTCGTCGCAGCGGGCAGCGTGTCGACCACGCGGAAGTTGGTCGACGGGCTGGGGCCGTCGTTGGTGACCGTCAGCGTGTAGGTCACGACGCCGCCACCGACGACCGGGTTCGGCGTGGCGCTCTTCTGCAGGCGCAGGTCGCCCGCCACGGTCAGCGTGGTGGCCTGGCTGCGGATGTTGTTGGCGGTATTGGTGTCGCCGGCGAAGAACGGATCGGTGACGGTGAGGCTGGCGATCGGCGTGGTGGCCGGCGGCGTGTTCGCGCTGAAGCCCACCGCACCGCGCATGGTGACGGTGCCGGGCGCCTGCCCGCCGGTGTTGACACCGATCTGGAAGGTGATCGGCGAGCCGCCGGCCAGCGTGCCCTGCAGCGGACCGTGGTTGCAGACGATGCGCGTCGGCGTGCCGACGGCCGCGGCGCAGAACGCCGGCAGGCTGCTGGCGGTGGTGCCGGCGGGAAGGTCGAAGATGCTGCTGGTCGCGGCCGACGTATCGCCGGCACCGTTTTCCAGGGTGATGCTGTAGACCACGTCGCTGCCCGCAGGCACCGGGTCGTAGCCGCTGTCGGACAGGTCGGTGAGCTGCAGGTCCGCCGCCAGGGCCGGCAGCGCCAGCAGGCTGCCCGCCACGAGCAGTGCCCGGGCGAGGACGCGCTTTAGCGAGCGAGCAGCGCGAGAATTGCGCGAGGTCATGGGCACATGGCCGCACACAACCGTCCCATGGTCATCGGCGACGCGCGCCAACCCGGCTTCCTGATTCACTGGCAATCCCCTGTAACAACGCTATCGCCCCACGGCGTCCCCAACAGCGCCTGAATCCCCCACTGCAGTCCCCCGACGGACTGTCAGTTGATCTAAGCGTGCTGCTCACGTCGCATCGCGACGGCGACCGAAAGGACGCACGCCACAGGATGTGACGGGGTAATGCTAATTATGCACACGTATCGCGGCCAAGTGTCATGTCACATTATTGGCCACAAGCTCACCAATAAGCCACTTGCACGGCAGCTAATGTTGGCGTGTCCGGCCGGCAATTCGCCGGTGCGCATCGTCTGGCCTGGTAGTTCGACACGAGCTGAACTGCGCCGGTAGCGCTAGGTACGCTTCTAGCGCGTTCAGCTGCTTGGTCGTCGTCGCCGGACTGAGTCGCGTTCAGCATCGATATCATCTAACGAAGAGTGCGCTGCGTGTTCAATGCGAGGTGACGCTGTGGGTCAGGATCTAACCCGTGGCGACCTTTACTTCAGCCGCTGATACTGGCTGGGCACCCTGGGGCCTCGGGGAGTGGGCTGAGTTTATGTTTGCTTGGCATGCTTGTTGCTGATGATCTGAGATCATTCGGAGCCCTGTATCCATGGTGAGAGGTCGCGTGATCTTTTCGGTAGGACGTTCCAAGCAAGATTGCGCCCAGGCATGTGCGGCGATCATGCGGGACAAGCCCACTGTCTGGCTTTTCCTGCTGGCAATCGCGCTCATCGCGCTCGCACCCTCAGCCTCGGCCCAGGTCTACCGGGCCTTTGACCAGCGTTATACCACCACGCTCAACGGCGACCTGCTGTTCCTCGCCAACACCAACCTCACCTGCAACGGCACCACCGGCAGTTGCGGCGCGACCATCAACGACGGGCTGACCATGGTGGCCACCAGGCTGCCGGCCGATGCCACCGACACCAGCATCACCAACTCCAGCAGCGCCACCCTAGCAGCGGCAGACTTGCCGGCCGGCGCGCAGATCGTGCGCGCGCAGTTGTACTGGGGTGGCCTGGTTGCTAGCGATGCCAGCAGCCAGCCCAGTCCGTCGCCAACAGCCACCTCGATCCGCTTCGGCCGACCGGGGCTTGGCTACCAGGCGCTTTCGGCGAGCGGCTGCGACGTGTCGCCGCGCTCTACCATCTGGGGCGCAGGACAACCGCACCACGTCTACACGTGCCGCGCCGACGTGACCACCGCCGTGCGTGCAAGCGGCGCGGGTACCTACCGTGTGGCCAACCTGCCGCTGCAGTCCGGCCTGGTGAACCGCTTCGGCGGCTGGACGCTGGTGCTGGTGGTGCAGAACCCCGCGCGTCCGCTTCGCAACTTCACCATCAATGATGGCCTGGCGGTGATCGCCACCACCGGCACGGCGCCGGTGAACCAGGTCTCGCTGACGGTGTCCGGCTTTCGCACGCCTTTTAGCGGGACGGTGGCTGCGCAACTGGGCTGGATGGCGATGGATGGCGACCGCGGCGCGGCCGACGGCTTCACCTTCCAAGGCCTGGGATCCTCGCTGGTCAACGTGTCAGACGCCTGCAACACCGCTGGGGATGTCTTCAACTCCACGATCTGCCGGCTCGGCAGTGTGGTCAACCAGCGCAGCCTGGCCAACAACAACCTGACCAACACGCTGGGCTTTGATGCCGACATCGTGCAGCTAGCCAACCCCGGCAACATCGCGCTGGCTAACGGCGCGACCTCCGCTACCCTCACCGCGCGCACCAGCAGCGAGGGCTATGCGATCTCGCTGCTGGCCACGGCCATTGATGTGTTCCAGCCCACCGTGGATGCGGCCACCGCCAAGACCCAGGCCAACCTGACCAATCCGGGCCTGCCCGCCGGCCAGGCGCGCGCGGGCGATCGCATCCGCTACACCATGACACTGCAGAACACTGGCCAGGACAATGCGGTCAATGTATCGATCCGCGATGCGATCCCGGCCAATACCGACTTTGAGGCCGGCAGCCTGCAGGTGAGCGCCGGTGCGAATACCGGAGCCAAGACCGATACGGTGGGCGATGACGTGGCGGAAGCGGCGTCAAACACGACCGTGTTTCGCGTGGGCACCGGCGCCGATGGCAGCCAGGGCGGATTGTTGCGCTGCCAAAGCTGCATTGGCACGCAGCCGACCTCCACCACGGTGAGCTTTGTGGTGCGCGTACGCGCCGATGCCGCCGACGGCACGGTGATCCGCAATCTGGCGCAGGTGAGCTACACCGGTGCCTCCAGCGGCGAGGTATTCACCGAGAGCACCAACACCACCGAGCTGCGCGTTCAGGCCCCGCCCCGATTGACGCTAGTGAAGACGATCGCCGGCCGCGCGGTGGCGACCGACCAGTTCACCGTGGCAATCGACAACGGCGGCCCGAGTGCGACCAGCACGGGCACGGCGAGCAGCGTGTCGACCACCGCCTTTACCGCCACCGCCGGCACGACCTACACGCTGTCCGAAAGCGGCGCGGGCACGCCGGCCGCCAACCTGGCGCTGTACGACACGCAATACAGTTGCGTAAACAGCATCGCCGGCACCACCGATGTGCCGCCAGGTCAAGGCCGCAGCTTCCAGGTCACGCCGGTGGCGGGCGACGACCTGACGTGCACTTTCGTTAACACCCCACGCACGGTGGACCTATCGGTCACCAAGACGTCCTTGGTCACGCAGGTCGTACAGGGCAATGCCATCGACTACACGGTGACCGTGACGCATGCGGCCGGAACCGTGGCCGCAGATGGGGCCATTGTCCGTGACACACCGGGTACCGGCCTGAGTGCGTGCACCGTGATCAGTTGCACGCCCAGTGGCGGGGCAAGCTGCCCTGCCACCCCGGCGGAGCTGCTGGCCGCCGGCGGTACACCCATTCCGCTGCTGCCGCCGGGCGGTCGTGTGGTCTTCGCGGTGAGTTGCATTGCCGACTAAGGCAGCGGCGGTTCACCTAAATGGCATTCGCATAGCTCTTATGTGCTGCTGTGCAACAGCCATACGTTGTCGCACATGCACGACTATTTCACCTGCGTTTCAATAGGGTCGCGGCAACGGAGATCCGGCATGCAAGCACGCCACCCAGAACGCGTTGACCTAACCGACCGCTTGCGGCAATTCGAACTGCTGCTCAACTCGGTCACCGACTATGCCATCTACATGCTTGATGCAGAGGGCTATGTCCGTTCGTGGAACGCCGGCGGAGAACGCATCAAGGGCTACCGGCAGGAGGAGATCGAAGGCACGCACTACTCAGCCTTCTACCTGCCTGAGGATGTCGCTCAGGGCATCCCGATGAAGAACCTGCATATCGCCGAGCGTGAGGGTCGCTTCGCCGGCGAGGGCTGGCGCCTGCGCAAGGATGGCTCCCGGTTCCGGGCCAGTGTGGTGATCGATCCCATCTGGGATGCCGGTGAGCTGGTGGGCTTTGCAAAGGTCACCCGCGATATCACCGAGCGGTATCTGGCCGAGCAACGCCTTGAGAAAGCGCGTCAGGACTTACTGCAATCCCAGAAAATGGAGGCCGTCGGCAAGCTCACCCTGGGTCTTGCCCACGATTTCAATAACCTGCTGACCATCATCATCAACAGCCTGGACGTGATCGATACGCGGGCCCAGAACGAGAAAGTCTCTGAGATGGTCCTTACCGCCTTGCGCGCTTCCGAGCGCGGCATCCTACTCTCGCGCCAGCTGCTGACCTTTGGCCGCGGCCAGAATTTGGTGCCAGAGCGTGTTGACCTAAATCGCCTGATCGAAAGCGGCAAGGACCTGTATCGCCGCTGCGCGGGTTCGGCCGTGTCGGTTTTTTTCGATCTGGCACCGGACCTGCCCATGATCGATGTCGATCGTGGACAGTTTGAAGCCAGCCTTCTCAATCTGGTCAGTAATGCGCGCGATGCCATGCCATCCGGTGGCGCTCTCTACCTGACCAGCTTTCACTGCGTCAAAGCCAATCCGGCCGATCCTGAGCACCGTCAACGTGAGTACGTCTGCGTGGCCGTCAAAGATACCGGTGTCGGCATTTCGGCCGAGCAGCAGGCCCAGGTGTTCGACCCGTTCTTCACGACCAAGCCAATCGGACGTGGCAGCGGACTGGGTTTGAGCCAGGTCCATGGCTTTGCCGCCCAATCTGGCGGATTTGCCGAGCTGGAAAGCGGCCTTGGCGCCGGCACCACCGTTACCCTTCATTTCCCCCTACCCGGAGCGTTTACATGAGCGAGATGTCCCTCTTGTTTGTAGAAGATGAGGACGATCTTCGCGTCATCATGCAGGATGCCCTTCAGAGCCACGGCTATCAGGTCAGTCTGGCCACCGATGGTGCCAGCGCGCTGTCCATGCTCGAGGGGGACACGGCGTACTCCCATGTCGTGACCGATGTACGTATGCCCGGGGAGGTCACCGGTCTGGAGGTGGCAACCAAGGCACTGGAACGCTCACCGCACTCACGCGTGGTGCTGGTATCGGGTTACCAGCGCGGTCAGCTGCCCCCCTTACCGGAGGGTGTGGTGTTCCTGAGCAAACCCTATCGCATCAAGCAACTGCTGCTGGCCCTGGAAGAAGGCTGACGCCTCTGGGAACCTGCCTCAGTCCTCGTCGGCCCATCGCGCCAGATTTTGCTTGATAGCTCCGATCCCTTCCCAGGGATCCTTGCGGCGTCGTTTCAACTTCGCCGGCACCTCATCGATCGTGAACGCATTGGCCTTGGTCAGTTTGGACAGCTCGCTCCATGCCACGGGCATCGCCACCGGCGCCCCGGCACGGGCACGCATCGAATAGGAGGCCACGGCCGTGGCCCCTCGCCCATTGCGCAGGTAATCCACGAAGATCTTTTTGGTTCGTTTGACTTTCGTGGCCGTGGCCACGAAGCGGTCCGGTTCTGAGCGCGCTAGCGCATCGGCAAAGCCGTGGGCAAAGCGCTTGGTCAAGGACCAATCGCAGCCGGGATTGAGCGGTACCACTACGTGCAAGCCCTTACCGCCGGAGACCCGCAGGAACGACTCCAGCTCCAGCTGGGCCAGCAACTTGCGGATATCCACGGCTGCCTGCTTGATCTCGGTAAATGGGACGCCCGGCCCCGGATCCAGATCGAACACCACCCGATCGGCGCGATCAGGTGCATCGGCGTGCGAGCCCCAGGGATGGAACTCCAGCGCATTGAATTGGACCAACTCCATGAGCCCCGGCAGGTCCTCCACCACCAGATAGTCGGCATTGTTGCCAGACTCCTCCTTGAGCTTGACCGTCTCCACGCGCTCAAGGCCGGCGGTCAGGTGCTTCTGGAAAAAGCACGGCCGCTCGATGCCCGCCGGGCAGCGAATGATGGATAGCGGACGACCCGCGATCTCAGGTAGCAGGTGGTCGGCCACGGCCAGGTAGTAATCCCAGACCTGCTGCTTGGTGATACGCGAGTCCGGGAACAACACTTTGGTGGGACTGGAGAGCGTGGGCAGCGCCGTGTCGCTCGCTTTTCGTGCCGCCTTCTTGCCTGCCTTCTTCGCCGTCTTGGCTTGCGTGGCGCGCGTGGCGGAGGCCTTCGAGGATGCTCGCGCCTTTGGATTGGCTTTGATGCGATCCCCCCTGGTCAGGTCCTCGACGTCCTTGTCGGTGCGAATGGCTTTGAGGCTGGGTTGACGCAGCAACTGCTGACGTCCGATGCCCCGAAAGAACACCTCCACCACGAACCGCGGTGCAAACCAGGTAGCCGCTCGCAGGTCGGTGTCGGTGGTGCCCACATAGGCGGTGGGCTTCTTGCCCCCTGCCCCGGCCAGTTGCTGGGTGACCTGGCGCATCAGCGCATCATTGAAGCCGGTGCCTACCCGCCCTACGTAGCGCCAACCATGCTCCGGATCGGGCTTGGCCAACAGCAACGAGCCAAACCCGGTCCGACTGCCTTTAGGGGCCGTGTAGCCGACCACGGCGAACTCGTCGGAGGCCAGCTGCTTGGTCTTGCGCCAGTCCTCGCTCCGCCCGCCCTGATACGGTCGGTCTGCGCGCTTGGAGATGATGCCTTCAAAGTGCCGCTGCCCCGCCAGTTGGTAGGCGCTTTGACCATCGCCGGCGATATGGGAGGAGAAGGCCAGGTGCGCCGGTGGATCGGACAGCATCGCCTGCAGCAGGGCCTTGCGCTCAATCAGCGGCGCCGCTGAGATATCCACCCCATCCACATGTAACAGATCAAACAGGGCCAGGGCCAACGTGCCTTGTCGCTCGCCCGAGAGCGTGGACTGCAGCAGGTTGAAGTCTTCCTTGGTGCCGGACCCGGCAATGAGTTCGCCATCCAGTGCGCCGGAGGTCAGCCCCAGTTGCGCGATGGCATCGCGGATGTCAGGAATCTTGTCGGTCCATTCCAACGCGTTGCGCGACCACAGGCGCACCTGACCCTTGGCGATGGTTGCCAGGATGCGATAGCCGTCCCATTTGAGCTCGTGGATCCACTGCTCGCCTTCAGGTGGAGCATCGCCCAGCTTGGCCAACTGCGGCTCGAAGGGGCCTGCAGGTGCGGGTGCCTTCTTGGCCCGTGTCAGCTTCAGGGCCTTTTTTGCCCAGGCATTTGCAGGTGCCTTTTTCGACGGTAACGCGGTGAGTTTTTTCTTGGCCGTCTTGCCCGAGCCTGCCCGCTTCAGATCCGCTGCCGGGGCCTGCGTCACATCGGCCAGCAGGTCATCGGCTTCCAGCGTGCCGGCATAGGCATCCTTGTCCTTGAACAGCAGCCACTGCGGCTGCTTGGCCGGTTTGCCCGAACGCACCAGATGCCAGCCGCCCTTGAGCTTGGTGCCGAACAACTCAAAGCGCAGATGCCCTTTGACCAATTGCGCTTCCGGATCGGTGTCGGTACTCCAGACGCCATGATCGAACTGCGCTACATGGCCGCCGCCGTACTCGCCCTTCGGGATGTCCCCTTCGAAGGAGGCGTAATCCAGCGGATGGTCTTCCACCTCCACCGCCATGCGCTTGACCGAGGGGTCATAGCTGGGCCCTTTGGGCACGGCCCAGCTCTTGAGCGCATCGCCGATCTGCAGGCGAAAATCGTAGTGCCGCCGGCTGGCGTGGTGAAGTTGCACCACGAAGATCGGTCGTCGGCCCTTGGGGGCAGCCTTGCCCGGCTCCGGCTCGCGCGTCTTGTCGAAGCTGCGCTTGCGACGGTAGTCGGTCAGGCTCATGGCCCTTACTTACCCAAGTGCGCGCGCACGGCCTTGGCGGTGTTGCCCACGGCCGACACTGCCGAGCGCAGTTGCGCTTCCGAAATTCCGAGCTCCTTGGTCCAGTACTGCACCTCGTAGTCTTCGCTCAGGTTGATGCGATCGCGATCGGGTGAGCCGGTATTGCGCTTGTCATCTGCCATCATGATTCTCCTGGGCTGGGGTGATCAGGACGCCTTGCGGCTGGCCGCTTTCTTGGCGGCTTTCTTGGGCGCTGAAGTGGCCTTGGCAGCCTTGGCCGGTGCTTGCTTGCTAGTGGGGGCTTTTTTGGCCGCGCTGGCTTTCTTGGCCGGGGTGCGCTTGTTGCTCTGCAGGCTCTGTTGCAGCAAGGACATGAAATCCACCACGTTGGTGGCCGCATCCTCGCGGGGCTCGGGCTCCTCGAACTTAGTCGTCGCCCCGGCCGACTTGATGCGCTTTTTGATGATGTCCGACAGCCGTGCACGAAATTCGTCGTGGTAATCGGCCGGATTCCATTCCGAGGTCATCGAGTCGATCAGCTGCTCAGCCATCTGCAACTCCTTGGGCGCCAAGCGGTAGTCCGCCGGCTTGCCTTCAGGCAGCTTGTACTCGTCGAAATCGACCAGCTCCTGCGGGTAGCGCAACAGGATCAGCACCAGAGCCGGGCCATCGGGCATGACCGCGCACATGTACTCGCGCGTACGAATGACCACCTTGGCAATGCCAACCTTGCCCGAGCTCTTCAGCGTCTCGCGCAGCAGGACATAGCCCTTTTCTGCCTTCTTGCCCGGAACGAGGACATAGGGCTTTTCGAAGTAGCGCAGGTTGATGCTGGCCGCATCGACGAAGGTTTCCACATCGACCGACTCGTGGGACTCGGGCGCCGCGGCGGCGATGTCCTCTTTCTCGATCACCACATAGCTGCCCTTGTCGTACTCGAAGGCTTTGACGATGTCCTTCCACGGCACCTCTTCACCCGTGTCGGCATTGACCCGCTCAAAGCGGATGGGCTTCTTGTCGCGCGAGTCGAGCATCCGGAAGCTCAGGTCGGTGCGCCGCTCGCCCGACATCAGCGAGACGGGGATGTTCAACAAGCCAAAGGAGAGGGATCCACTCCAGATGGGACGGGCCATGGCTGCCTCCAGAACGTGAGCGCCCCTTGTAGGACGGCAGGTGTGAAGCAGATGTTGAATAGGCCGTGCACGGTCGGCTTAGCCGCCAGCCTGCTCGGCATACCAGTGGGCGTAGGGCGAGTTCTTGGCCAAGGTGCGGGTGTAGTCCGGCGCGGCATCGTCCCACCACACCGGTCCACATTCGCCTAGCGCCGTTTTCGCAACATGCACCGCCTGCCGGGCTGCCTTCAGGTCGGGCGCGTTGCCACTGGCCAGGGCGCGCTTGACCGCGCCTCGGGCCGACATTAGGTCCTTGACCAGCGCACTGCGCTCGGGCTCGGACAGACGCGGATCGCTGGTGCGCCAGAGCCGTCCTCGCACGACCAGATAGCGCCCATCCGGGGTAAACAGTGGCCCGGAGGGCTGGGCTGCTGCGCTGGCAGGATCGTCCATCCCACGCCTACCGCGGGGTGAGCACGTCCAGCAGCAACGGCACGCTAAAGGGCTTGGTCATCAGCAGGGTTCCGGTGGGCAGATCCGTCATCTCCTCCTTGGGATGGCCCGAGACCACGCACACCGTGGCACGAGGATTGAGTACGCGCGCTTGGCGCGCCACCGCCGCCCCGGTATCGCCGGGCATGTTGTAGTCGGTGACCACACAATCGAAAGGCGACTTGGTCAGGTGATCCAGCGCCGCGGCCGCGTCGGCGGCCTGCGTGACCGCATGACCTGCGCCGGTCAGCGCCTGGGCCACCAAGTCTCGATGCTGATGATCATCGTCTACGTAGAGAATGGTCAGGCTTGTCATGTCGCGCAATGTGCGGATACCCGCGCGAGGTCAGCGTGAACGATTGACCGGTCTGGCCCGCGCCAGTGCCCCCGTTGGGATAGTGAGGCAACCGCATCTTCCGCCGAGCGCCGTCAGGCCGCTTGCTGGATCAGTTCATAGTACGGATGCCGCTTGTCATCGAAGATGGCAAACAACGCATCCAGATGGTTCGGATCTGGGTTGAGCCAGGCATCCACGTGCTCGGGCTTGATGTTGATGATGGTGCGATCGTGCCCGGCGGCGGCCACTTCCGGCTCTGGCTCATCGGTAATGGCCGCGCAGGACCACAGATCAGGCTCCTGTCCGTTCGGATCCACCCAGTGCGAATAGAGGCAGGCGATGTACATCGTCTCGCCGGTACGCGGCCGGAAATGGATCTCCTTGGATCCTCCCATGCCATCGTCGACGCTCTCATAGAACGTTTCAGCCAGCATCAGCCCGTGGGTGTAGCCGAACTGCTTGCGCCAGAACAAGGTGAGCTTGTCCCTACGGGCGTTGTAGGTCCCGGATACCCGCCCGTCCTTGGTCCAATCGATGGAAGGGTTCATGCCGGCGGGACGGCAGTGGTAGCGCATCGGGCGCACCACTTTCTTGCCGCCTTCCAAGATGAGGATGGGCACGTACCAGTCCGGATAGATCCGGTTGTCGCTAGCCGGTTCAATGCGCGTGCGCTTGGCATCTTCAATCCAGCGCAGCAGCTGTCTGATCTTGTTGCTTGCGATGCGCTGCTCGTTCAGCGCGCCCTTGGTCGGCCTGATGAGCAGCTTGGCCTCGGCTGCCTCCAGACGGGCCTGCTGGATAGTCAGTTCCGCCTCGCTTTGCGCCAGCTTGTGGCCGTTCCACTGCGAGATCAGCTCCTGGATCTGACGCTCTTGCGCCGAGCGTGGCGGGAGGAAATTGGCATCCATGCCCTTGGGAATCTTGGGCAACCCCTTGGCCGGGGTACGCACCCGATAGGCCTCATCACGCTTGAGGTACACCTTCCAGAATTCACCAATATCGATCTCGGCCCCGAATTCCTCCACGAACTTGTCGTACAAGGTCCACGCCTCAGCCGAATAGCACATCCAACTCCCCCTTCAGGCGCTGGCGACGGGCATGTGCTGACGGACCACCTCGGCTAGCGCCTCATCGCTGATAGAGGTCCCGGCACAGTGGGTGTCGATGAAATCGTCCACGGCTTTCATGAGTGGATCGTAGGCGGCCATCCAATACGCGTTCATCGGCAAGTCCAGGAAGTAGCTCGGGCAGATCACCTCCCGGCTATCCAGGGTCATGCCGTGCTCCAGCCACGCGTTGTCCAGGTCCGCATCCCCATGGACGTGACTGAGCGTGCTCCAGATCTCGGGGGTCAGCCCCAACTCGGCTTGCTTGGCGGCGATGAGCTGACCGAATTCACGGTAGGTGGTGCTCTCCCGGAACGCGGTGGTCATCGGATACGTACAGACCCAGGCATTGAGCTGGTTGAGCAGGTCCGCGTAGTGCGCAAGGTTGAGGGACTGGCTCATCTGCTCTCACGGCAAAGTTCATCATCACCGAAAATTAAACCAGCATCGCGCTGGATGCACTGCAGCCGGCCCCAGACATGATCGTAATGCGCCGCCGGTGTGTCTGCCAGCAGGGCGCTCATGACCGGGGCCAGTGCATCGGCGTGCTCGTCCGGCCGCGAATCGGCCAGTTGGGCGGGCAAGCTGCCGGCCAGTTCATCCAATGCCGTATCCAGCTCTCGCAAGGTCTTGGTCATGGTCCCCACTCCGGCAGCGTTGAGGTAGACCCTACAATCCGCGCGTCAATGCGCAGCGAAGACCATGGTCGACAGTTAGCCGGCTGCGCGTGGAACCGACCGTCTGCCTCATGTCACGGTTCCACGCAGCGCTGCAATCCTCGGTCTGACAAGCGCTTAGCCTCCTGCCGGCTGGCGCTCATTGGCAACCACGGCGGTCCGCTCTAGCCTGTCCCCCCGGCGCTGTCTCACCGGGTGATTCTGACTTGTAGAGACTCTGGCCATGCTCGACACCCTGCTGCCTCCTGGATACCTGGGCGCTGCCCCACACCATCCCCCCGCCATGTACCTACCGTTGCTGCCGGTGCGGGCCACCTGTGGCTTTCCCTCGCCGGCCGAAGATTTCTATGGCAACCAGGACGTGCTGGATATCAATCAGCGCGTGGTACGCAATCCGGTGGCCACGTTTTTCGTCGAGGCCGACACCGGCACCTCGATGGTCGAGTTCGGCATCTTTCCCGGCGATACGCTGGTGGTGGATCGCTCTCTGCACGCCAAACACGGGGATATCGTGATGGTGAACTGGGAGGGGGGCTTTACGGTGAAGCAGCTGCGACTGCGGGCTGGCCGGTACGAGCTGCACTCGGGCAATCCGGCCCACCTGCTGCCTCCCGTCGTCGTGCCGGAAGAGGTGGAACTGGATGTGTGGGGTGTGGTCACCTGGTCGTTCCGAAAACAGGTCCGGCGCTGACATGGCCGCCGTGCAAGACCGCACAGCACCTCTGGCGCCTGCGATGTCCGGTTCCCGTTGGCCGATTCGCTGTGCGCATACCTTCAGCGCGGCGGAAATGATGCGCCTGCGCGAGGGTGTCTTTCCCCGCGAGGAGCAGGATCGCTGGGCGCTGGGGCTGGAAGCTGACGTGCTGCGCTGCTGGCGCATCGATTCAAATGTCTGCATCTATGAAACGCGCCTGATCTCGGGTGAGGACGGCGGCGCCCTCGCCAGCGTGGTCGATGTACTGGACGATGAGGCTCTCTATCAGCGCGCCAGTACCGATGAGGGTGAGCTGGAACGCTTTGAGGGCGTGCTCTCATTCCTTCGCCGTCGAGAGGTGGAGACCACGGCGGCTGGGCCGGTGAGCCTGTCGAACGAGGCGTGAGATGTTTGGCTTGGTGGATGGCAACAACTTTTATGCCAGCTGCGAGCGGGTGTTCAACCCTGCCCTGTGCGAGCAGCCGGTGTGCATCTTGTCCAACAACGATGGGTGCGCCATCGCGCGCAGCCAGGAATGCAAGGACCTGGGGGTGCGGATGGGTCAACCCTTCCACGAAGTGGATCCCCACATTCGCCGCCAGCTGAAGATCTTGTCGGCCAACTTCGCCCTCTACGGCGATCTGTCTGGCCGGGTGGTGTCGGTCCTTCGGCACTGGTTCCCGCGCGTGGAGGTCTACTCGATCGATGAGTCCTTCATCACCTTCGAGGGTGTACCGGATGAACAACGGGAGCTCCTCGCCCAGCAAGCCCGTGCGCAGATCCTGCAATGGGGGGGGTATTCCGTGCTGCGTGGGCATCGGCCCGACCAAGACGCTGGCCAAGCTGGCCAATAAACTGGCCAAGAAGACCGCCCATGGTGTGGTCACCGTCCTGCCGGGCGCGCCGTTGTTAGATGCGTATCCGGTTGAGGACGTGTGGGGCGTGGGGCGCAAACTCACGGCCAAGTTGGGTGCCGATGGCATCCTGACGGCCGGCGACTTGGCGCGTGCGAATGCTGATACGTTGCGAGCCCGCTATGGAGTGACACTGGCGCGCACCCAGCGGGAGCTGCAGGGCGTGGTGTGCAGCGAGCTGGAGGAGCTTGAGCCGGATCGCCAGCAGATTGTGGTCTCCCGCTCGTTTGGTCGTGAGGTCAACGCAGTGGAAGACCTGCAACAGGCGGTCTCAACCTTTACCCAGCGCGCCTGCGAAAAGTTGCGCGCCCGCTCGCTGAAGGCCGGTGGGGTGTGGGTGTGGGTCAACACCAACCCCTTCAAAGCCGGTGCCGACCAGTACCACCCCTCCAAAGCCTTCACCTTCATCGGACCGACGTGCGATACGCGGGAGGTTCTGCTGATCGCCCAGGGGCTGACCAAGGCGATGTATCGACCCGGGTATCGCTACAAGAAAGCCGGCGTGGGGCTGCTGGATCTGACGGCCGGCGATGTACATCAGGGGGACCTGTTTGCCGGCATCGATCTGCGCTCCCACGCGCTGATGCAGGTGATGGATCAAGCCAATGCCAAATTCGGGCGCGGTGCGGTCTCGATGGCCTCCTCGGCCTGGCGGCAGGCCAAGACGGGGGCGGCCAAACCGCAGTGGGCGATGAACCAGAAAAACCTGTCGCCGTCCTACACCACCCGTTGGGATCAGTTGGTCAAAGCCCGCTAGGCTGGCTTAGACGGATTGGTCCGCCGGGAGCAGGTTGCCATCCAGGCCCTGGCTGTTGACCTGATCCCGCCCCCGCTTCTTGGCCGCATAGAGCGCAGCGTCCGCGTTCTCCAGCAACCCGGCCGGATAGGGATCCTCGCTGGCCGGAAAGGCCGAGGCGATACCGATGCTGATGCTCAACCTGCCACTGGCCGTGGCCATGTGGGCGATACCGGCGTGCCTGACCACCTCACGAACGTGTTCTGCGTGACGATGGGCCAAGGCCAGCGACGTGTGCGGCAGTACGATCACGAACTCTTCCCCACCGTAGCGTGCCACCAAGGCTTGGGGCATCGTGCCCACGGCCTGTTGCAGCAGCGCTGCCACCCGGGCCAGGCACTCATCGCCGGCCGCGTGCCCGAAGGTATCGTTGTAGAGCTTGAAGTGATCGATGTCGATGAACATGACGCTCACCGGGGCTTCGGCTTTTACATGCTCATCCCACTGCGCATTCAAGGCTTGGGTCAGCTGGCGACGGTTCGGCAAGCCGGTCAACGGATCATGCTCGGCCAACCAGCGCATGTGCGCGTGCGCCGCTTCCAGTTCCCGCTTGGCGCGTTGAAAGGCGTGCTGGGTCAGGACCGAGCGGGCCACATACAGACCCAGCGCTGCGCAGGCAATGGAGCCGGCCAGCACCGCATGGTAGTCCGCCAAGGCGATGCTGATCAGGATGATGGCCAAGGGAGATACGGCGGGGACCAGCAGCACCACGATGCTACGAAACCCGTTGACCGGCAGCGTGTCCGAGGTGGGGGTGCCTTGCGCCAACACCATCTGGTGCACCATGAAGACCGCGGCGGCCACATCGATCAGCAGGAACCACGGCGAGCCTGGCGGCGGCGCGATCCCGCCGATGATCAGGTGATTGACCACCAAGGCCGAGACGGCGTAGCTGACCAGCATGGCCGCCAGCCCGATCGCAAAATGCCGCTCGCTCATCGTCGGCTGCACCGGCACGAAGGCCACCGCCACTGCGGCGATGATGACGTTCACCAGCTCGTGGTAGGTGTACTGGTGCGCGCCGGTCAGCGGGATCGTAAAGGTGGCGCCGCCGGCAATTTGCGGAAAGTAGAGCAGGCACACCGCAAGGGTCAGCAGGGCGGACTGGGCGATATCGAACCGGCGCGTATGCGCCAGGATCTTGCGATTGCTGGTCAGCACGATGGCCAGCAACCAGGGGATCGCGCGCAGCGCGAACACCATCAGGTAGGGCAGCACCACGGAGGTGTCGGCCCCGGTCAGCTGGCTGTAGGCGCTCATGCCCCACCCCAGCATCCACAACCCGGTGCCCACGGCCAGCAGCCCCCAGCGCACCCGGAGTACACCGCTGGCGCCCTTGGCCTGTCCCAGGCAGTACGACAGCACCACCCCCAACGGCAAGCAGGCCCCTAGCGGGGTCACCCACACCTGCTGCGGATAGCTCACGGCCAATAGCGCATGTGCCAGCAGGGCGATCCCCAGCAGCACCAGCCATCCAGCAGTGGAAGGGATCTGAGAACGCACGGAGGCGAGATTAAGAGGGATGGAGCAAGCCGATGCAAGGCTTGTACCGGTCTGCGCAGCCGCCTTCCCTACCCCATGCGAAAGGTGATTGACGTGGATTTGACGCTCCTGCACCTAGCGTCGGCCCCAGCGTCGCAGGAGCCCCCATGGCCAGCCACAAACCGCTGTCACCCGAGTTCTCCTGGCACGAGGAAGCCAACCGGCTGGTCTTGCGCCTGCAGGAGATTCCGTTGGCGCAGGTAGAGCCCACCGGCAATGCATGGGTCGTGCGAACCCTGATGCACGATGGGGAACCGCCCTCCCGCATCGCCGTGCCCTCGGCCGAAGAGGGCAAGGCGTGGGTCACGCGATGGGCGCACTGTCGACAAGGCGCGCTGGTGCGCGCTATCGCCCAGCGACTTACCGCCCACAGGCCTGCCAACCTGCAGACGGGCTGAGCGCGGTCCGTGAAAGCCCTGCCTCGCTCGTTTTACCGGCGCGATCCGCGCGTGGTGGCCCCCGAACTTCTCAACAAAATCATCGTCGCCCCGGACGGGCGCGCCGGCAGGATCGTGGAAGTGGAGGCCTATTGCGGCGCTGAAGACCCCGCGGCCCACACCTACCGCGGCAAGACCGTGCGCAACGCCACCATGTTCGGCCCGGCCGGACACCTCTACGTGTACCTGAGCTATGGCATCCACCTGTGCGCCAATACGGTGTGCGGTGAGGTAGGCGAAGGGTATGGCGTGTTGTTGCGGGCTATCGAGCCCGTGCAGCGCGGGGAGGCGATCCGGGATGCCCGCGGGCACCCCCGGCAAGATCGAGAACTGGGCAGTGGGCCCGGTCGCTTGGCGCAGGGACTTGGCATCACCTTGGAGCTCAACGGCGCCGATCTTGTGACCCGTGATCGGGGCGTCTGGGTCGGCGATGACGGCACGCCGCCCCCAAGGCACCCCGCCAGTACGCCGCGCATCGGGATATCCAAGGCCACCACGCATCTGTGGCGGTGGCACGTCCCGGACCACCGCCACGTCTCCCGACCGCCTAAGCGCTTCATGCCCGATTGAGCACCCTCACCCTACTTCGAGCGCTGCTATGTTGAGCCACGATCAGATCACCGCCAGCCTGTCCGAGGCCGAACACGCCATTCGCACGGGCGCACTCACCGAAGACCCGCACCATTTTCTGGAGCGGTTGTGGGCGCAGGTGTATGAAGAATCGCCCACGGCTCTGCAGCCGGAGGTCTACGAGCGGCTTCAGGCCTTGGCACAGTTGCTAGGGATCGATCGTGGTACCGCCGCCCAGCAGCGACTGGGCGGGCCGGCGTGGGATACCTTCCTGGCCGCCTTGGAGGAGCTGCCCGATGCCACCGAGGATGCGTTGGTGTTCTGGCGAGCGATCGACCATGCCAGTGAGCCGCTGCTGCGTGGCATGCAAGGCGATGATCGCACCACGATGGAGCAGGCCATTGCGAGCGAGCTCAGCGTGCGCGGTATCGCCGAGCGCACCGGCTGATGCCTGCGTGATGACTTAACCCTGTGAGCGCGGATCAGCCGTGGTCTCCAGGATCTCGCCATCCTTGGATACACCATAAACCCGGCCGCTGTGGCCGGCCTTGAACAGTGTGCCATCCGGATCGCGTGGGGCCTGATCATGTTGTTGGCGCTTGGCCTGCAAGGCCGACATCCGATCGGCCAAAGCCGGCAGCACGTTGCTGGTAGCCGTATTGAGGTGCGCCATGGCGCCCACCTTGATGTTGCGCCCGCCCTCCACTGCCGCCTCCAGAATGGCCTCGGCAACGCGGTGTGGATCGATCAACGGACTAGGCAGCTTGGGCTCGCTGGGCAGGTAATTACGGGCGTGTTGCGGATAAGGGGTATTCACTGCGGTGGGCTGGATGAGCACGATGGACACCGGCGCCTCATCGACGTGCTCGTACTCCACGCGCAGCGCATCTGTGAAACCTTTGACCGCATGCTTGGAGGCCGAATACATCCCCTGCAGCGGCACCACCGCTTCGGAGACCTCACTGCCAACATTGATCAGCGTGCCTTGGGCGGACTGCAGGGCCGGCATGGCCAACAGCGAGCCGTTCACCACGCCCCAGAAATTGATCTCGAACAGTCGCTTGCTGTCAGCCTCGGTGACCTGGTCCAGCTTGCCGTAGATCGCCACGCCGGCATTGTTGACCCACGTGTCGATGCGGCCGTGCAAGGTGAGAATCTCGATCAGGGTGCGCTGCAATGCTTCCCGGTCGGACACATCGACCGTCATCGCATGCGCCCTGCCCCCTTCCACTGCAATGGCCTGGACGATTTCATCCAGCATCTGGCCGCTTCGGGCAAGCAGGACCACCTGCGCCCCGCGCTCGGCGGCGAGCAAGGCCGTGCACAAGCCTATGCCGCTGGAGGCGCCGGTGATGACGATGACCTGCTCGTTAAGCGGCTTGTGCTTCATGGCGGCGATCTCGCAGTCGGAAAGCCTGACCGTAAGTGCCCAGGCATGCGCATAAGGTGAACGCAGCTGCCTCGCCTAGACCCCGAGCTCACCAAGCCAGCGCTAGCCTGCGGGCATGCGACGATTCGCCCAGGCCATTGCCCAGCCGGACCAGCTTGACGGAGACCTTCCGCAGGCCATCGAGCATGCGCTGGTGGCTGGACCTGATCGCTACAACGTGGGCAAAGGCAAACCGGCGCAGGTGGTGGCCATGGCCGAGGGCCGGATGATCGTGGTGGCTGACATGGTCTGGGGCCTGGTCCCACGCTGGTCCAAGACACCTTTCACCCGCTACACCACCGTGACCGCACGGCTGGAGCGCGCCCCGCGCAGCCGTATCTTTGCTGATGCATGGAAGCAGCGACATTGCCTGGTGCCCCTGAGCGGCTACTACAAATGGGATCGCCAGCGAAAACCGCCGTGGCCTCACTTCATCCAGCGCACCGACGGCAATGCCTTGCTCGCTGCTGGGCTCTGGGAGCGCTGGGAGGGCGAGGAAGGCGTGCTGCATTCATTCGCGATACTGACCGCGCCCAATGCAAGCATTCCTGCTCCCCTGACGCCGGACGGACCGATCTTCCTGGAGGGCAAAGCGGCGATGCGCTGGCTCAGCGGCTCTATCTCTACGCCGCGATCGCTGCTGCGACATGGGCTGGTCCCGACGCTGGAGAGCTATACCGTCAGCCGCGCGATCGCCAAACCCGAGGTGGACGATTACACCCTGCTCGAGCCTGTCATGCCCGACGACACCCCGCTCCCCGAGCAGGACGAGGATGAGGTCTGGGAGGACGACTAGCCGGGCTGAAACGGCGCCTTCACGGCCCGCCCTCTAGCCTCGCGGACATCTTCCCTAACCCGGTGATCCCGCCATGACGCATTCCAATGAGCCCTCTACCGTGACCCTGGTGGATCTGAATCGCTATATCGGAACCTGGTATGAAATCGCCCGCTTACCGATGCGTCATGAGCCCGAGGATTACACGGACATCACTGCGACCTACTCCTTGAATGAAGACGGCAACGTGAAGGTAGACAACCGTGCGCGGGACGGGGATGGCAAGGCGCATCAGTCGATCGGTGAGGCCACCGTGGTTGACGGTTCGCACGGGGCCAAACTGGAAGTGTCTTTCATGCCCGATGGGCTGAAGTGGATTCCATTTACCAAGGGCGACTACTGGATACTGCGTCTGGATGAGGACTATCGCTACGCCCTGGTGGGCTCGCCCGACCGCAAGTATCTGTGGCTGCTGGCCCGTGAAGCGGTGGTCTCGGCCTCAGTCAGGGACGAGTATCTGGGTACGGCCCGCGAGAAGGGGTTCGACCTGAGCTCGCTCATCACCACGCCGCACCGCGGCATGCCCGTCAGCAATACCGAGCTGGGCTGACGCGGGAGAGGTACTGCACTCAAGCATTCAAGCGCTACCGGCGTGCCGATGCCCCGAGTTGATCCATGATCCAGCGGGCATCGGCCAACGCATCGTCCTGTGCGTGGGGAAGCGAGCGTCCTCCCAACGCAGCCAAGCGTTCGCCCATGCGGGTCACCTGCCCGCTTACGTGGCGGCACCGAATGGCTGTCCAATGAAAGGTATGGGACACGAAGGCGCGTGTGTTGGAAATGTTCTCTTCGGCCGGGCTGGGTGAGCTCGCCTCGACCAGGACATCCCAGAAAGCCTTCATAATCTGGGCGGCGAAGTCTTTAACAATGGAGTGCGAATCCGTGCGGGTCAGGCTGGCCGTGGAGCCGCCATGGACATGATCCACGCGACATCTTTGATCGTATCGCTGCTTTCTCCGCGAGTCGCACCTCGATCGAAGCTGGCCAGCTTTCGCACCATGCGCGCCACCCGTTGGTTGGGTCGCAGGCATCGTATGGCGGCCCATTGATGCTCGTGGCAGAGCAATCCGAGTTCGACCGCATCCCCCTTGGTGCGATCTTCGCTGCCGTTCACTCGCACCATCTTTGGCTCGAGAAATCGCAGTAGCATTCGGTAAGCATCCAGATCGCCGGTCGTCTCCCATTGTGTGTGGGCAAACCAGGCCACGGACAGACATAAGCCGAGATGGGCGCTTTCGAACTGTTCGGCATCCAGCTTGGCGGCGGGACCTTGCCTGGCGAACAAATCCTTGTGAACACGCCACGCCCAGAGCTGAAACCCCACCTGGCAGGGACAGCGTAGATCATCGTTTGCCTGATCACCCGGCGGCTCATCAAGACAGTCGTGGCCGGTCATCATCGCCAGTAGACGTACCCGCTTAAGGACACGGTGCACGCCTTCAAGATGGCTGACCGGCGCAGCGGACTCGGCATACGGCGGTGAAAGGAAGCGAAAATAGCGATCCAGCACCTGACTTTGCGCAGACCGCTGCCGAGGGTCCAGATAGCCCTCGGCATACAGGCTCCGCAGGTCCTGGGGACTGATGCCACACGCGTGCAGGGGATCATCGTCGTGGGGAAGACCTGCTATCAGGACGGTTTGAGCGATCTGCCTTTGTCGGGCAGTCGCCTGCGCCGCAAGCAGGCTGACGGTCTTATCTTTCTCCCAGTACCGGTATCCAACCCGCTTCATGCATCGGTTGCAGTAGAGGAACCTAGTACCACCCACGATGCGATAGCGACGCTCCATGCCACAGTAATCACAGAACCCACGCAGCGGTACTTCGTGCACAGGGCAATGATGTATTGCCCTGTGCTGATGCGCAATGAGGTGTGTTTCCTTCCTGATGCACAGCGGACACCATCGAAAAGCCGCCAGTAGCCATTCTGCCGGGACCTGTTGCAGGTCCTGTCGCGCGCGCCCCAGGACCATCGCTAGGAAGGCGCTCTCCAGACCGTGAATGTCTGGGTCAATACATGCTGCCCATCGCATGAATACGGTCAGGTGGATGACCGAAGGTGGCTTGAGGTGGGCCAGTTCCGATGATGCGAGCGCATCCACGATCCGTGCGATTTCCAAGGCGCTGCACAGGTTGAAGCGACTGATCGCAAACAGCGTCCCGAATAATGAGTGCTTCCAGTGATCGGGCAAACTAGGTACCCAGGTCCCGGTGAGGAGTGGTTTACTCACTAGGGACGCTCTGCAACACCTCTGCAGTGATCTTCAACTCGTCGCTGTCCAATTTGCGCAGCAGAATAAAGAGGTTAGCCAAGTACCCGGCCACACTGGACATGGCCACCACCGTGCCCACCCCCGGCAGGCGCCTTTTCTTGAGCTGCTGCCAGATCGGGTCACAGTGCGCCTGCAGCCGCCCCCCACTCTCATAGTACCTGGGCATGAGCAACTGCAAATACGTCAGACCCGAGCCGGCGGGGAACTCGGAACTGTCGTCAACAGCGGCCAAGACGGCTTTAAGCTCGCCCGCATTCTGGATGCCCTTAAGCTCATTGAGGGTGGACATGAAACGTTTCTCCAGATCAGAGCGTGCGGCTTTGAGCTGTTGACGCTTCTCCTTGAGCTCCACCTGCCCGAACAGCACCACCGTCACCTTGACGCGGTCGCGCACCAGACGATTGATCACCGACTTGAGCCAGGCGAACTCGTCACAGCTCAGCTCCTGGGCCTCATCGAAGATCAGAAACAGGTGCCGGGCTTCCCCTGACAGCGCCAATAGCGCGCGATGCACCTGCGTACGCTTTCCGGCCAGGTCACGTAGGATCTTGGGTGCGTAATCGATCTGATTGAGGATTTCCGCGAGCAATCGTCCTTCGGCCGGATTGGTGTCTTCAACCACCTCGAAGATCAGCACGCCGCAGCCGGGCTTCTTTCGCTTCATCTCCACCAGCAGCAGCTCGGCACAGGAGCTCTTGCCCGACAGAGGCTGGGCGAAGAAGGCAATGGAGCCCCTGCCCTTGCGGCCCAGCGCCCAGACACGGCCCAGGACATCCTTGGCCGCCAGGGTGGGCAGCACCGCCCGCTCAATGATCAGCGGATGCTCATCCCAAATCTGATCACGCAAACGCAGAATTTCCTCAGTAGTCATAACGATCTCCGTTGAAGGCACCAATGTCATCCCACTGCATGTAGTGGGAACTTGTTGATTCGCTGGCTCGATCCAGTAGCTCAGTCACCGCGACCTCGGCCTTTTGCACCTGCGCGGTGGTGGTGGCGACGTCATCGGGCACATCGCGACGGGCGTTGTGATCGCCCACATGTCGCACGGCTGTCTTGGCGGGCTTGGATTTGCCCTTGGCCTTGGCGTAGTCATCTGCCACCTTCTTCAGGAAGGCGGCCACGACATCGTCGTTCCTGTCGTTCTCGATGTAGCCCTCACGAAGCAGCTGATTGATGTGGCGCCGCAGATCAATCGAGTGATCGCTCCAGCGCCAGCGGCCGCCGGCCTGGCAGGTACCCAAGGGACGCCCGCGGTAGAAGGCGTCAACGAATCGGACGTTGGTGCGCGCCACATGAAGGTCTACCTGCTGATCCAGCAGACTCCAATCCTTGGCCACGGCCGGGTTCGTGTAGTCGACCTCCAGAAAGGAAAAGTAAGGGCGACGTCCGGTGGCTTTGTTGCCCCGAATGTCCGCGCTGAGAATCGACTTGGACAGATCCGCCTCGCCTTCCCGCAGCGGAGGTAGGAACGGAAACAGGTACTGATCGCGTTCGGGTCCGCAGATGAGCGCATGCATGCGCTGGGCAGGGCTGGCCGCCAAGTTAGCTTTGCCCTCTTTCTCGTTGAATTTGTGCACCAGAGCCGCCACGAGGGCCACGATCTCGCGCTCGGATATCACGCAGGCCCGTGCGGCTTCCTCGGCCTTCTGCCGCTTTGGGTCCTGCGGACCGGCACCGGTGGTCTGCGGAAGCCGTTTGAAGCCGGCCCGCTCCAGTTCATTGAAGACGCGCTCCACCAACTGGCGTCTGGCCGGCGTCTTGACCGGACCAAAGTTCACCGCGCATCCGCTTAGCGCCATGACGCGCGAGAGCAGCTCGTCGGCCAGATGGATGAGTGCGTTGTCCAGCAGCAGGCAGTTGAACCCACACCAGCCGAAGCGGTCATCCAGATCAACCAAAGGGCGCTTGGCGAGCTGATCGCCATTCCGGTGGGCCCAGTCCGGCTCGCCGACCATGCCCGCATGCAGCACGTCCATGGCATCGCCGGCGTTGGCCGCTTCGCGGAAGATCACCTTGAAGGCCATGATCCAGCCCTTGTGGCGATCAACCAGCAGCAGGAGCGTCATGCGGCCTGCATCCAAAAACCGGAAGCCTTCCGGTGTGTCGATCCTGACGGTGCCGATGCAGCCGATGGCGTGCTCGTCCATCTCGACGATGTCCATCGGCATGCAGGCGACCAGTCGGGAGACGTGGCCGTTGCCGGATTTGGCTTTGGTCGCCGCCTTGTCGCCATACTGAGTGGCCACGATCTCGTCATAGCGCTTGATCAGGAAGGCTTCGGTGAACTCCCGCACGGCCCCTGCCCCCTGCCGGCGGGAGGTAAACGGCCAAGACTGCTTGTCCGGATCCTTGGCCTCGCACAGGCGCAGGAATTCCCTGTGGACCGATTTGTGGCGAATGCCAGCTTCACCGCCGGGCTTTCGTTTGGCATTGCACAACAAGTACGACTCCAGCGCTGCGGCAATGTCGCTGTTTGTGCTTAGGAGCTGTCCCAGCGCTCCTGCCAGGCCTTTACTTTGGTGCTTCGGGAGGGGCGCCCGACGCTGGCGTGCCCGGATCTCCAGATAAGGCAACAGCCCCACCCAGCCGATTGGCGCGCCTCGCTCACCAGGGGTGACGCACTTGTCATAAGCGCGATAGAACACCTCTCTCCAGATCGACAACTCCTTCAGCTTGGGCGTGATCGGAGCGCCGCCCACATAGGCGAAAAGGGCGTCCTTGAGTGAGTGGAAACGCTTCTGCTGCGCTGCCTCCAGGCCTTCAAGGGACGGCATGGCCCAGCTGTCGAGCACCAAACGCTCGGGGGGCGTCGTCTTCAGGGTCAGGCGCTTACCCATGACGATGTGGCCGCAACACGGTGCCCGGCCCCCACAGGTGGGTGTCCACGTCGCTTTGGATCTCGCGTGCGCGCAGCAGCGTGGCCAGCGCGCCAGTCACCAGCGCGGTGCTCTCCGTGGCCAGCTGCTGGCACAGTGCTCGAACCGAGAGCTCGCCATGTTCTTCCAGAAGATGCCGGCATCGAATGATTACCGGGCCCAAGGAGTGCGATCGGCACCGGTTGATCGTGGGGACGATGGCCCGCCAGCTTTGAATGCGCACCTTGCCCGCGTTGAGCACCGCCAGGCTGATCAATCGCCGGCCCGCCACCGATGCCTTGTCGGCCTCAGGGGCCAGTTCGACATCGAGCTCGGTTCCCTCCAGCGTGGTGACGGTCGCGAAGTGCCGCCGCCCCGGCCGTGAGGGCGCTTGCCCGTGGCGCAGAGGGGCATAGTCGATGGATGTCAGGTCCGGCGAGCCTTCCAGATAGAAGAAGGTGTCCAGCTCGATGTCCGAACATAGCGTCAGCGGGAGCGACTGCGTGTCCTGTGGGGGGCTGACGAACCACAGGTTGTTGCCGCTGGCTCCTCTGGCCCGCACGGAGGCCAAGTACTGGCTGCGCTTCTGCTGCGCCGGTGTCTTAGCCATCGGCATGCCCGCACAGACCGACGGCGGCAGGCAAACGGGTACGACCTTGACCCGCCTGGCGGGAAGGGGTGTATAGTGTCTTTGGCATCAACAGGTCCTCCAACGACCTGGCCTCAAGAGTCCGACCATTGCCGTGGCGGGCTCTTTTTTATGAGCTAGTTGTTAATCCCAGTGGTACTGGCGTACAGGCTACCTGTCCGGGAGGTCGTCAAATCGAACCTCCGGCCGTGGTTTGATTTTCGATCCTCGCCCGAAGAGCCCCGATCATGGTGCCGGACTGTGCTAGCGGATTTCCTCAGTTAGGCGCCCGGGTCTGGACCCGATACCTGTTGAGGTCGTTGGACTGCGACGTCGAGTGGTTGAATCGCACCCTGCTTCTGCCCTGTGAAGGCTTCACGGAAGTGATCTATGAGGGGCTGACGCCTCGGGTCTTCGAGGAGATCCACCACGCGGGCAAGAAGCCCGACGGCGCCTATTGGAAAGAGATCAAGGACAAAACCAAGAAATTCAACCTGCTCGAACGGGTATGCGAGCGTGTGCCGGCCTCACGCGCCTGGTTGATGCGCGATTTCAACCGCTACATGCAGGTAGATCCGCCTTCATTGTTGGACTCACGCGAGCAACTGCTGGCCTACACCAACACGCGGGGGCTCATGCTTGTGCCGGGGCGCATCATGGCCGCCGTGAAGCACCTGGATCCGGCGCTGTACGCCGACCTTGAGCACCGGTGTACAAGCGCGCTAATCAAGGCAGCCACCCCCAGTACGCTGCTCTTCGTCCTCGCTTTTCTGCACGAGGTCACGTGGCGAAGGCGCTGGGAGAAAGAGGCGGCAAGGGAATTGGGTTACAACGCAGTAGCTGCATTCACTGCATCGATGCAAGAACGCGGCTTCGAAGATGGCCAGCGACTGGCCGAGCACCTTCATCTTCACCTGCTCGATGCGGTGGCCAATGTCTCGGTATGGGGTGATCGATCCGCGCCTTCGAGCCTCGCGCCGGCATTGGAGGACTTCTCGCCACTGCCCTTCCTGGTGGAGAGGAACCAGAACATGCTCGATGCCTGCGCCTGCCTGTATGCGGCTGGCGAAGCATGGTATGAGCGCAGAGCCTGTCCTAAATTTTGTGTAACCGGGCCCTTGGCAGGAAACTGCCGCCAGACCCGGAGACACGATGACAACCCGCAAGCACGAAGTACCTGAGGAATTGTTGGCCAGCTTGATGGCCAACTACAAGAAGCCCGAAGACCTGATCGGCGAGAACGGCCTGCTCAAGCAGCTGACCAAACTGCTGGTGGAGCGGGCGCTGGAAGCCGAGATGGCCGAGCACCTGGGCCATGAGAAGCACGACCCGGTCGGCAACGCCGAGGGCAACGCCCGCAACGGCAAGAGCCGCAAGGTGTTGAAGGGTGACTTCGGCGAGATGCCGATCGAGGTGCCGCGCGACCGGCAAGGCAGCTTCGAGCCGCAGATCGTGCCCAAGCACCAACGGCGCTGGAACGGCTTCGACGAGCGCATCCTGTCGTTGTACGCCCGCGGCATGACGGTGCGCGAGATCCAGGCGCACCTGCAGGAAATGTATGGCACGGAAGTGTCACCCAGCCTGATCTCCTCGGTCACCGACGCGGTGGTCGACGAGGTCAAGCTGTGGCAGGGCCGGCCGCTGGATGCGGTGTATCCGATCGTCTACCTCGACTGCATCCACGTGAAGGTGCGCGAGGGCGCGGTGCGGGTGAAGGCGGTGTACCTGGCGATTGGCGTCACGCTGGCCGGCGAGAAGGAAGTGCTGGGCCTGTGGCTGGCGCAGACGGAAGGGGCGAAGTTCTGGCTGCAGGTGGTGACCGAGCTGCGCAATCGCGGCGTGCAGGACATCTTCATCGCCTGCGTCGACGGGCTGAAGGGTTTCCCCGAAGCGATCGAGGCCGTGTTCCCGCAGACGCTGGTCCAGCTGTGCGTGGTGCACATGGTCCGACACAGCCTGAACTACGTGACCTGGAAACGCCGACCGGAAGTGGCCGCCGACCTGAAGCGCATCTACACCTGCGCCACGGCGGCGGAAGCCGAGCAGCGCCTGTCCGAGTTCGAGGCCAAGTGGGACGCCGAGTACCTGCCGATCAGCCAATCGTGGCGTCGCAACTGGGCGCGGCTGACGCCGTTCTTCGACTTCGCCCCGGAGATCCGCAAGGTGATCTACACCACCAACGCGATTGAGTCGGTGAACTTCAGCCTGCGCAAGCTGACCAAGCACCGCGGCGCGTTCCCGACCGACGAAGCGCTGGTGAAGCTGATGTACCTGGCGCTGCGCAACATCAGCAAGAAGTGGACGCTGCCGATCCGCGACTGGAAGGCCGCGTTGAACCAGTTTACGATCCAGTTCGAGGGACGACTCCCTCAGCTGTAAACCGAAATCCGGTTACACAAAAATCTGCACAGGCTCTCCATCGAAAGTGGAAAGGCAAGCGCCCGGCGTGTTCGAACAACGCCTTCTCCACACGCTCTGGTTGATTGTAGAAGTTCGCATACGTATGCCCGCATCTGACCGAAGCGGCGAAGCGCGAGAATGCGAGGTACGCCTGCGCGAGGCTCGCGCCTTGGTGCAACTCTTGGCGAAGCTGCTGGAAGCGCGCACGGGTCTGCTGCGGCGTCGCGTAGCGATACAGGCCGGGGTGCAACTGCGAGTAGGCCGATTCCAGCACGTCGACATCTTTCAGGAGGTCGGTGCCGTCGATCCACTGATATGCCGATGCCGACAGGACCGGACTGCGGGCAGGGTTTTCAGCCTGCGAAAAGCAGCATGAAAATACGAGCACAGCCGCGGTGATCACGCGGAAGAACATCTTCATGACCCCTCCCCTTGCGTGGACGGGGGCGACGGCCCCCGGTCGTCGCCACGCACCTCGTGGTTCGAGGTGCTTTTTCGTGCGACAGGTGCTTGCCCTCCGTTGGAGGTGGACAGCACGTGGGCGTACGGCGTGGGACCCGTATTGGATGCGGCCGCCGATGGGCGGTCACATGAGCATGGAAGCCGTGCTTACCTCGTCCGCAGCGCTGCATCCTGGAATACGTGGAATGCATCGGCGACAGGGCTGGCATCCATCGCCATCACGGGTGGCGACTAAGCTGGATGTGGCGAGGAGGCCTGGACGTGCCCTTACCGGCGCCGTATCCACGGCGCCAGTGCGCGCAGCCAATGAGGTCGCCAGCTCAGGGTGAACGCCACCGCGAGCGAAGCGCCTGCCAGTGCCATGAACCACACCAGCACGGCCATCGTGGCGTGATCGGCGCCCAGGCACAGCGCGAATGCGGCAAGCAGCGCGACACTGCCGAGCCACCGCAACACCTTGAGCTGCGTGGGAGACGGCAGGTGGTTCCAGGCCTGCTGAGCATGGACCTGCATCGACAGCGCGAGCCAGCCCATGCCGGCGACGCTGGCGAGGATGGCAAACGACAACAGGCTGCCGTGGGACGCCGGATCAGGCACGTGCCACCCCTTGCGAGGCCGCAGGGCCTTGCTCGGCCTGCAGCGCACGCCGGCGCAGTTTGATCGCTGTGAGGATGGCGATCATCGCACCGCCGAGGATGAAAAGATCGACGCCGGCCACCGGCCAGTAGCCCTGTGCAAGCGTGTGCACGAGATGGTCGCCCGTGGTCACCCAGTTGAGGATCACCACGGACACGGCGAGCACGGCGATGGCCCAGCATTGTTCACGCCATGCCGGATTCGCCAGGCCACGCGCCACCGGTGCGCTGCGCAGGCCCGCATGGAAGAAAGCCAAGGCCCACGTGCCCCAGAACGCATAACGTTCCCAGTCGCCACGCGCCGGCAGATCTTCGGGAAGCAGTCGGTTGGCGGCCAGGATGCCCAGCGTCGCCAGGACCATGCCGGTCACCGTCGTCACCGCGAGCGCATCGACGATCCGCGCGCCCTGGCTTCCCAGTTGGGCATGCTGGCGCTTGCGCTTCTCGACGAAGAAGACGAAGCCGGTCGCGATGCACACGGCGCCTGCCAGACCACCCAGCACATACAGCCAACGCAGCAACCAGTGGCGGAAATGCTGCAGATGAAGGCCGGTCAGGAACTCCGCCATGCGGCCCACCGGTGTGGCGGCAGGATCTTCGCGGATCAACTCGCCGGTGGCGGCCTTGAAGTGGATGCCGTCGCCGACCAGCGCGATGCGGTCGGTGCCCGCGCGGTAGACGCTGACGTAACCGTTGGCGTCGCCGACATGCTGGAGCACGAGGAAGCCCACGTCGCCCGCCTTGTCGTTGGCCTTCCAGCGCTGTTGTGCTTCGGCGACCATCGCATCGACATTCGCCAGGCCTGCGGGCACGCCGGCGCGCTGGTGCGGCAGGCCGGTCTCGCGCGCTTCCACTTCCGCATGCAGATCGTGGAGCTCGTGCAACTGCGTGTGGCCCAGCGGGAAGTAATAGGTCGCAGCGAAGATCAGCAGGCCGGTCAGAGCGAAGAAGAAATGGAACGGCAACGCCACTACGCCGGTGAGGTTGTGCAGGTCCAGCACGCTGCGCAGGCGTGCCTTGCCAGGGCGGAAGGTGAAGAACTCGCGAAAGATCTTGCGATGCATGACCACGCCGCTGACCAGCGCGGCGAGCATCACCAGCGCGGACAGGCCCACGATGAAGATGCCCAGGTTCTTCCAATCCAGCGTCAGGCTGTAGTGCATCGGATAGAAGAATCCGCTGCCGATCTTCAGGCGGTCGTTCGGTAGCGGCGTGCCGTTGCGCGGATCGATGGTGGTATCCGCCCAGATCGCCTCTTCCGGATCCTTCGCGTTGGGCACCTGGTAGCCGGCGAACAGCGCCAGCACCGGATCGCGATGCGTGGTGTAGGCGCTCCAGTTCACCACCGTGTCGAACCGTTCCGGCATGACGCCGTTGACGCGCGGCTTCATCGCATCGATGGCCTGCTGCGTAGGCTGCATGCGCTCGAACGCTGGCCGCAGCACCTTCTCGAAGGACGGCATGGGTTGCGGTTCGATGCGCGTGCTGGGGATCGCCCAGCGGTCGATCTCGCGGTCGAAGACCGACAGCGCACCGAAGAAGAACGCTGCCATCAACACGAACCCCAGCACGAGGCCGAACCAGGTGTGGAGCCAGGCCATCGCCTGTCGGAAGCTCTGGAACATGATGCCCTCCCCTGCCTCAGATCAACTGGGACTGCACGACGGAGCCCGTGGCCGCGAGTACGCCGCCACCGACCACCGTCACCAGCCACACCCAGCGCAACCGACGCGCTGCGATCGCCCACAGGAACACGCCAAGGAAGGCCAGCACGCCGATCATGCTGCCGAGGAACTCGGCGTCATGGAAATCCATGCCCGCGGCGACCATCAGGCTGGCGCCCGTGGCGACGATGCCCCAGGCGAATGCGTAGCCGCCCAGGATGGCGGCCGCCACGCGGGCGATGACCTGCGCGCGCGGCGAACGGGAGGGAAGCGCAGTGGTGGACATGGTGGCGTCGGCTACCTTCTTGCGGTGGATCAGAAACGGTATTCCAGGCTCAGCGACCAGTGGCGCGGGGCGCCGTAGTAGCCGATCTGGTACAGCGTGTTGATGTACTTCTCGTCGGTCAGGTTGCCGACGTTGGCGCGCACGGTCGCATTCTCCAGGAAATCCCACGCGGCGAACGCATTCACCACCGCATAGCTACCTTGTCGCACGGTCTGGCCGGTGTAGCTTTCGATGTTGGAAATGGCGCTCTGCCAGCGCCCGCCGATACCGAACGAGAAGGCCTCGTAGCTCGGCAGGCGTGCGCTGAGCATCAGGTTGGCGGTGCGGCGCGGCACCCAGTTGTAGGTCAGCGTACCTTCTTCACCGTCCATCTTCAGGTGCGTGTAACCAAACACCAGGTCGAGATGGTCGGTCAGCTTGCCGGTGGCTTCGAATTCCCAACCTTTCGATTCCACGTCCTTGGCGACGTAATAGTTCATCAGGGTATCGGGGTTGTAGCCCTGGTATGTCGCCAGGCCTTCCTGCTCCGCGGAGAAGTACGCGAGCGTGGTCAGCAGGCGGCTGTCGAGCCACTCGGCCTTGACGCCGGCTTCGTAGTTGACGCCCTTCGACGGCGCCAGGTAGAAGCCGTCGAAATCGCGCTGGTCCTGCGGCTGGTAGATGTCCGAGTAGCTGACGTAACCCAGGATGTTTTCGTTGAAGTCGTAGGTCAGGCCTGCGTACGGGCTGGTGTTGCTCTCGGTTTCTGCAAACGGCACGCCATCGTTATTGCCGTCGCGGTGGTACTCGGCGAAGTTCACGCCGACGATGGCCTTGAAATCCTCGGTCAGCGCGATGCGGGTGGCACCGAAGGCACGCTTCAGCCGCTGGTTGAACTCGCTCGAGGGCACCTGCGCGCCCCACACGGGTTCGGGCACGGAATCACCTGCGTACGGGAAGCCCGGAAGCGCACCGAACGCCGGCGAATCGAACGGCGCCGGGTTGAACCAGTATCCCTGCTCGCTCTCCGACTGGCTGATCCCGAACATCGCTTCGTGCTCGCGACCGAACAACTGGAAGCGACCGTTGAGGGTCAGGTCGACCATGTCGGATGTCAGTTCGTCCTGGCCCTTGTAGGCCCAGCCCACGAGGCCGGTGCCCGTAACCGGATCCAGGCCGGTCATCGAGTAGGCGAAGAACAACTCGTCGTCGTTGTCGCCCTTGCGATGGTTGTAGGTCGCCTTCAGCTGCCAGTTGTCGCCCAACTGGTGCGTGTATTCGACGAAGGCAGTCTGCGTATTGGTGTTCCAGTAGGTCCAGTCCAGCGTGGTGGAGGCGCCGACGTCCCAAGAAGGCTGGGTGCCATCGGCATTCACGAACGGCAGTGCGCCCCACATGTTGCCGGTGGTGTCGGCCTGCTGCCACGAGTAGCCGAACGCGAGCGTACCGTTTTCGCCGATCTGGCCATCGATCACCGCATACCCGAAGGTGCGCTCGGTTTCGTAGTCGCGCAGATAGGAGTCACCCTCTTCGCGCGCCACCACCACGCGGCCAGCCCAGGTGCCGACGTCGTTGAACGGCATGGAGTAGTCGAACTCGACGCGACGCTCGCCCCAGGAACCGATCTTCACGCCTACCTTGCCTTCGGCGTCGTTGGTCGGGCGCTTGCGCACGTAGTTGATCGTACCGGCCGAGTTGCCGACGCCGGTGAGCAGGCCGTTCGCACCGCGGATGACTTCCAGCTTCTCGTAACCGAATGCGTCCATCGCGCCGGTGGCGATGCCCCAGTCGTTGGGCATGCCGACGCCATCGATCTGCGTGCTCTTGATCTCGAAACCACGCGCCAGGTAGTTGGTGCGGTTGGTTTCCCACTCTTCCACCTGGATGCCGGTAGCCAGGCGCAGGGCGTCATTCAAACTGTCGGCACCGAACTGGATCATCTGTTCGTTGCTGACCACGCTGATGGACTGCGGCGTTTCCTTGATGGCCAGATCGAGGTTGGTGGCGCCGTTGCTGACACGGTTGGCGCGCTGGCCACGGACCAGCACCGTGTCCAGGTCGGTCGCCGTCACCTCGCCGCTCGGCTGCGCCCCCGCGGCATCCTGCGGGGCAGCGAGGGCCACCAAAGGTCCGCTGGCCAACGCGAAGCAGATGGCTGCGCGCAGTGCATTCGGCATGAAGGTCTTGCGGGTGTCGGAAACGGCGTGCGGACGATTCGGCATGGACATGGGGATACGGTGAGCCTGTGGGAGATGGCGGCGCACGCTCACGCGCGCCGGAGCCGCGTCGCCCGGGGCAACGCGTCTTCAGCGCAAGTGGCGAGGCACTTGATGACCGTATTAAATGCGAATGATTGTCATTTTGCAAGCAGCCTGAACAGGGCAGCCGACGTGCGGACGGCACTGACGGGCTGGACTACTTGGCGGCTGCTCCCTGCAGCCGGTGCGGATGGCTGTAAACCACATGCCGCCCCACCCGTGTGAAGCCGACCAGTGTCATCCCGCACCCCCGCGCGAGGTCGACAGCCAGCGCGGTGGGCGCGGAAATGGCGGCCAGCAACGTAACGCCCGCCACCGCCGCCTTGGCCACCATCTCGTAGCTGGCGCGGCTGGTGATGAGGATGAATCCATCCGCAGCGTCGATCCCCTCGCGCCCCATCGCACCGATCAGTTTGTCCAGTGCGTTATGACGGCCTACATCCTCGCGAACCCGTCGCACGCGTCCATGCCGGTCGGCAAAGGCGGCCGCATGGATGGCGCCCGTCGCGGCATTCAGCGGTTGCCCTGCTTCAAGGCAGTCCAGTGCCGCCTCCAGCGCGCTCGCGTCGAGAGCGCTGCCCTGCTCCACGGCTTCCGGATGCCTGATGACATCTTCGAGCCGTCGGTGACCGCAGATCCCGCAGCCGCTGCGCCCCGGAAGCCAGCGGGCATCGTCGCCCGACGATCCACGGAGTAGCGGCTCCAAGGTGTGGAGGTCCAACTGGATCCCTTCGAGCAGGGTCTGCACATCGACGGAAGCCAGTCCCCCGATCGCAATACCCAACTCGGTCAGCGCGAAGCCATGGGCAAAATCATCCAGATCGACCGGGCTCGCCATCATCACGGCCAGCGGCTCGCCGTTGACCTGGATGGCGATCGGGACCTCTTCGGCAAGCAGGTCTTGCCGATTGACGGCTACCCCGTTGCGGACATCCACAACATTACGGCGTGCGAGTCCCGGCGCGTGATCGTTACCGTCAGTCGACATCGGCGATGGCGCCACGCGATTTCATGATCTGCACGGGAATGGACTTGTAGGCCGGGGTTCCTGACTGCGGATCGTGGCTGTCCAGCGGCACCAGCCGGTTGCCTTCCGGGTAATACATCGCCGCGGATCCCCGAGGCAGGTCGTACCGAACCGCGGTGAAGCCGGACACGCGTCGCGGAGCTCTCTCGTTGCCGGCCATGTGCGACACGATATCGATGCGATCGCCATGCTGCAGGCCACGCGCGTCCAGGTCGTCGGCATTCATGAAGACCACGTCCCGCCGCCCGCTCACGCCACGATAGCGGTCGTCGAAGCCGTAGATCGTGGTGTTGTACTGATCGTGGGAGCGGACCGTGGTCATCGTCAGCAGATCAGGTGCGTGGATCGAAGGGTCTTCGTTGAGGCCCGGCGCCACCAGGAAACGCGCCTTGCCGATGCTCCCCCAAGCGCGCTCGGACGCGCCGATGTACAGGCGGAAGCCGCCGGGCTGGCGCACGCGCACGTTGTAATCCTTGAACATCGGGAACACGGCTTCGATGGCATCGCGGACGCGGTCGTAGTCCTCCACGAGCCAGTCCCAGTCGACTTTCGTTTGCGGAAGGGTGGCGCGGGCGATCCCGGCGACGATCGCCGGTTCCGACAGCAAGTGCTCGGAAGCCGGCGCAAGCCCGCCTTGCGAGGCATGCACCATCGACATCGAATCTTCCACCGTCACCGACTGCAGGCCGCTCGCCTGCACATCGCGTTCGGTGCGGCCCAGGCATGGCAGAAGGAACATCTGCTTCGCTGTGATCAGGTGCGAGCGGTTCAACTTGGTGGCGATGTGCACCACCAGGTCGAGGTTGCGCATGGCCGGAAGGGTCGTGTCCGGGTCAGGCATCGCCACCGCCAGGTTGCCGCCCATGCAGACCAGTGCGCGCGAACGGCCGTCGCGGATCGCACGCACGGCTTCCACCGCGTCATGGCCGTGCCTCAACGGGAACTCGAAGCCGAAACGCTGCCTGATCGCATCGACCAGCGCCTGCGTGGGTTTCTCGGTAATCCCCACGGTGCGGTCGCCCTGCACGTTGGAATGCCCGCGGATGGGCGCGATGCCGGCGCCCTGGCGACCGATGTTCCCGCGCAGCAGCAACAGGTTGGCCATCTGTTGCACGTTCTGGGTGCCGCGACGATGCTGGGTCATGCCCATGCCATAGCAGATGATCACGCGCTCCGCTCCCGCGTACAGCCGCGCGGCCGCGGCGGTGTCCTCGCGCGACAGACCGGACTGCTCGACGATATCGTCCCACGCCGTGTTTGCCAGGTCTTCGCGCAGGGTATCGAGACCTTGCGTGTGTTCGGCGATGAAGGCGTGGTCCAGAACACCCGGACCTCCGGCGGCGACGTCTTCGGCATCCGCATCGATCAGCCACTTCATCATGCCCTTGAGCAGGGCAAGGTCGCCGCCGATCTTCACCTGGTAGTACGTCTGTGCGATCGGCGTGGCGCGGTTGGTGAGCATCTCGGCCGGATCCTGTGGCGAGGTGAATCGCTCCAGTCCGCGCTCACGCAAGGGATTCACCGCGATGATAGGAACGCCACGTCGCGACACTTCGCGCAACGTGCCGAGCATGCGCGGATGATTCGTGCCCGGGTTGTGGCCGAAGCTGAAAAGCGCATCGCAATGCTCGAAGTCCTCCAGCGTCACCGTGCCCTTGCCGACGCCGATGGATTCCGGAAGGCCGACGCTCGTGGCTTCGTGGCACATGTTCGAGCAGTCGGGGAAATTGTTGGTGCCGTATTCGCGCACCATCAACTGGTAGAGGAAGGCGGCTTCGTTCGAGGTGCGACCGGAGGTATAGAACTCCGCCATGTCCGGGTTGGGCAAGGCGCGCAACGCCTCACCGATGCGCGCGAATGCGTCCTCCCAGCGGATCGGGACGTAACGATCCGATGCGTGGTCGTACGCCATCGGATGCGTCAGGCGTCCCTCGTCCTCCAGTGCATGGTCGCTCCACGCCCAGAGTTCGGACACCGTGTTCGCGGCGAAGAAGTCAGGCGTCGCGCGCTTGCCCGTCGCCTCCCACGACACCGCCTTCGCACCGTTCTCGCAGAACTCGAACGACGATGTGTGTCGCGGATCGGGCCACGCGCAACCGGGGCAATCGAACCCGCTTGGCTGGTTGACGCGGCGGAGCGCGGAGGTTTCGCGCCCGACGGCCATCTGCCCCTTCACTGCGCGCGCAACGGCTGCCAGCGCCCCCCAACCGCCCGCTGCGCCGTCGTATTCGTCGATGCCAGGCACCTTGCGCTCACTCATGGGATTCTCCTGCGGCACGTCGACGAAGCATCGAGGAAGGATACTCCAACGCCTCGACGCACTCCGCCTGAGCGAGGGTTCGAGCGGGTGTGAACTATCCGCTCAGGATCGCATTGCTAGCATGGGGTGATTCCCACGTGAGAACGCCGCGCCTTCGTGCTTCGCCTGTTGCTGCCCCTTACCGCACTGCTGGCCAGTGTCGCCTTGTTGCTCGGCGGCAATGGTCTGCTGGGCACGCTGCTTGCGGTCCGCAGCCAGACCGAGGGCTGGGGCGAACAGACGACGGGCCTGGTGATGTCGGGCTATTTCATCGGGTTCTTCCTGGGCACCTTCACCGCACCGCCGCTGATCCGGCGTGTGGGCCACATCCGTGCGTTCGCCTTCCACGCAGCACTGGCGGCCGCGGCCGTGCTGGTGTTCCCGCTGTGGGCGAATCCGGTGGCCTGGATGGCGTTGCGCATCGTCACCGGCATGGCACTCGTAGGCCTCTGTACGGTGATCGAGAGCTGGTTGAACGCGCAGTCGGCGCCGGAGCATCGGAGCCGCGTGTTCGGTGTGTACATGGTGGTGTCGTTGCTGGCGCTCGCGGCGGGGCAGCTGCTGCTCGATCTGCAACCGCCGCGCAGCCCCGTGCTCTTCAGCGTGGTGGCCATCCTGTTCGCGCTGGCCATCCTGCCGGTCAGCATCACCCGACTGTCACCGCCCCCCGTCGCAACCGCGCCCCGTGCCGGCATCCTGCAGATATGCCGCACGGCCCCCAGCGCTGCTGCTGGCGCGCTCTTGGCGGGCACGGCCCTCGGTGCCTTCTGGGGAATGGGTGCCGTCTATGCCGGGTCGCTGGGATTGGACCGGGCCGGCATCGGCACGTTCATGGCCGCCACGATCCTGGGCGGCGCCGCCTTGCAGCTGCCCATCGGCCGGCTGTCCGATCGTGGTGACCGCCGCAGCATGCTGGCCGGCGTGTCGGCGTTGGGTGCCGTGGTCGCCGCGTGTGCGCTCCAACTCGACCCGACGGCGCGCGCCGGTGTCCTGGCGTTGTTCTTCCTGTTCGGCGGGCTGGCGTTCGCGCTGTATCCCTTGGCGGTCGCCCATCTGCTGGATCGCCTGCCGGCCGAGCAGTTGCTGGCTGGCTGCAGCGCCCTCCTGCTGCTAAACGGCATCGGCGCCGCCATCGGGCCTGCCGCTGCCGGTCTGGTGATGGAGCGCTGGGGCGCCGGTGCCCTCCCCGTCTTCTTCGCGATCACCCTGGCCTTGCTCGCGCTGGTGGCCGGCGGACGCCGTTTGTTGAAGGCGCGCCACTTGCTCCATCCGGCGCGCTTCCATCCCATGGTGAGGACGACGCCCGTCGCCCTGGAGCTGCTGCCGGAGATTCCGGACCGCCCGTCGCGGCCAGCCCACGATCCGCGGCCGAATTGATCCCGATCAATGCGCCGGCACGGGCGCGGGCCTAGCCTGTACGTCATGGGCACTGTCTCTCCTTCCCCGATGTTCGACGCGGACCTGCTGCGGCGCTACGACACGCCAGGGCCGCGGTACACCTCCTATCCGACCGCACCACAGTTCAACCCGGCGTTCGGTGCGCAGCAGCTGCGCGAACATGCGAGCGCCAGCAACCAGGTCGAGCATGCGCGACCGCTATCCCTGTACGTCCACGTCCCGTTCTGCACCAGCCCTTGCTTCTACTGCGGTTGCAACCGGGTCATCACGCGCGACAAGGCGCGTGGCGAACTCTACCTGGACTATCTGTACCGCGAGATCGCACGGATGGCGCCGCTGTTCGAGAGTGGGCGGCCGGTCACCCAGCTGCACTTCGGCGGCGGTACGCCCAACTTCCTGACACCCGCGCAGATCGCCGATTGCGTGGCCGAACTCCGCAGCCAGTTCAGTTTCTTCGCGCCGGACAGGATGGATTTCTCGATCGAGCTCGATCCGAGATCGGTCACGCCCGAGGATATCGGCGAACTGGCACGCATCGGTTTCAACCGCGCGAGCCTGGGCGTGCAGGATTTCGATCCGGTCGTGCAGAAGGCGGTGAATCGGGTCCAGAGTGTCGAGGAAACGCTCGCGATCCTCGATGCTTGCCGGACCCATGGCATGCGCTCGGTGAACATTGATCTGATCTATGGATTGCCGAAGCAGACCCGGGAGGGTTTCCAGCGAACGCTGGACGTCGTGCTGAAGGCGCGCCCCGACCGCATCGCCGTTTACAGCTACGCGCACCTGCCGCAGCTCTTCAAGCCGCAACAGCGCATCGCGCTGGAGGACCTCCCGGATCCGGAAGCGAAACTCGGACTGCTGGAGTGCGCAATCGAGCGGCTGGTTGCGGCAGGCTATGTCTATATCGGCATGGACCACTTCGCCCTGCCTGATGACGATCTGGCGCGCGCGCAAGCACGCGGCGACCTGCACCGGAACTTCATGGGCTATACGACCCATGCGGAGAGCGACCTGGTCGGCTTCGGCGTCAGTGCGATCAGCCACATCGGCGACAGCTTCAGCCAGAATCCGCGCGACATCGCCAGCTGGGAGCGCGCTATCGACGACGGTCGCCTGCCTGTCTGGCGCGGCATGCCGCTGGACCGGGACGATGTGCTGCGGGCGGACGTCATCCAGGAGCTGATGTGCCATGGCCGGTTGGATTTTTCCCGACTCGGGCGCCGCCATGGCATCGACTTCGGCGAGTACTTCGCCGATGCCCTGCCGCGCTTGAAGGTGTTGGCGGACGACGGACTGCTCGAGTTCACTCGGGCGGGCATCCGGGCAACGCCACGTGGCCGGTTGCTGTTGCGCGTGATCGCGATGTGTTTCGACCGCTATCTGCAGGCGATGCCGACACCGGACGCACCGCGCTTCTCGCGCACGATCTGAGCGACGCCGTCAGCGACACGCGTCGTTGACCCGATCATCGAAGCGGCGGCTGGTGGCGAAATCGCGCTTCAGGCCAAGACGCGCATAGGCACGCTCTCGCGCTTGCTTTGCCCGCTCGCAGGCCTCCGGATCACGGTGCATCGAGATCACGGCTCCTTGCGCCGGGCCACTCCGACGGGTCGTCCGGGTACGTGTGGGTAAGGCATCTGCCCTTCGCGCCCCGCTTGGGCGTGCGACCTCAACGGTTGAAGGGGGATCAGGCGGATAGTCGCGCACCCACTCCGTGCGGTCGCTTGCGGCGCACGGCATCGCCTGATAGATCGCCCGCCCATCGGTAGCGCGGCACTTGTGGATGGGGTCCCCACCCCAGGTCGAGCTGCCTGCGACGATGAGCAGGCCGGCCAGCGCGATGCGCAACGGGTATGGAAATGAGCGCGACATGATGGGCTCCAGGGACAGGAGCACGCAGCATCGGATGGTGGCGTGTCGCGTCGGGATCGGTGCAGTCCACATCGCGCCGTCAGTGTTCCCCGGCCATTCACCGGATCCTCACCGCTCACAGGGCGAGATGGCGGTGTCCTGCCAGCGAGACATGTCATGACGACGGCCTACCTGTACCTCAACGCAGCGGTCTACTTCCTTTTCGCGGTCTGGTGCACGTTCGCACCCGCGCGCACCGCGATGGCTGTCGGTTACGCCTCACTGACCCGCTCCGGGCAGACGGAGTACCTGACGATCTACGGCGGGTTGCAACTCGGCCTGGCGTTCCTGTTCGCGTGGTTTGCTTGGACGCAGCAGATGCGTACCGGCCTGGTGCTCGCGATGGCGGTGTACGCACCCATCGTGCTGTATCGCAGCATCGGCTTGATGCGCTGGTGGCCGGTCGAGACCACCACGCTGCTGCTGGCAGCGACCGAGTGGCTGATGCTGGCGGCGGCCCTATGGCTGTGGTGGCAGGGCCGCGCCGGATGAATCTTCCGCATCTCAGAAACTGATCGGCAGCCGCGCCGTCAGTGTCAGATCCGGTGTGTCACGGGTCACACCGACGCCCAGGGCGACGTTGAGCGACGTGCGATCACTGAAGCGGTAGGTCCCGCCCAGCAGCAGGGTGCCCAGGGTCGTCCGTACCGCACCGGCGACCTCCTGCCCATCCTGCTTCGTCTTGCCGACGACGCTCTGGTCGTAGCCGATGCTGATGGCGGCCTTCTCGTTGAGCGCCAGGCCCATGCCCACGTTGAAACCGAGGATGTCGCCGGCCTTGATATCGCCCAGGAACTCCGTCTCACCGCCCAACACGCGCCGCGATACGTCGCTGCGCTTGAAATTGTGCAGGTAGCTCAGGCTGCCGAAGAACACCACGGGGTCGGATGGGTACAACCAGGTGATGCCCGGCTGAACCGCGTTGAAGCCGCTGCCGGTGGGCAGGTCGAGTGGCAGCCCGGTGCCGGTCGTGTTGGCGACGCAGCGCGTCACGCAATCCGTCGTGACTTCGAACAGGTCCTTGCCCGTGCGGCTCTTGTAGCGCAGCCATGCGATATAGAAGGGCTTGTCCGCGCCGCCGCGATTGAGTTGGTAGCGCCCAGTGATCTCGACATCGCCGATGCCGTTGCCGCGCGCGTTGAACACGCGATCCTGCGCCGAGCCGGTGAAGATCTCGCGGCTCACCGTGTCGCTGTGGATGTAGACGTAAGGCAGCTTGGCTTCCACCTCCATCCGCCGGCTGACGCCGTAACGACCGGTGAGCGTCGCGACCGCCGTGGTCGTCTTCACCTGGCGCACGTCGATCAGGCCGATCAGGATGGCCGGAATGATGGTGTAACCCACCAGCGCCACGCGATCGTTGGCCGAATAGCCGTACTGCAGCGACGGTTCCAACACCAGCTTGCCCTTGGGCGTCAGCACGCCGGGCTGATCGAAGATCTGCGCTACTTCCGGTGGTCGCGAATCGCTTTCCGGCGCCTGCCCGACGCGTTCGGGGGACTGCGCCTGCGCGGTCTGTGCGCCTTGCGCTTCCGGCGCCGGGCGCGCCTGTGGGGCTGCGGACTGCGCGTACGCCGGCATCGGCTGGGCGTCCTGCGATTGAGCGGTGGGCTGCGGTGCAGGGCCGACGACGATGTAGGGCTGCGAGGGCGGCACGTCACGGAAGGTGGGCGCCTGGTTGAGCGAAGGTACGATCACCGGCGTTGGCGCACCGCGCGCGCGCGCGTTGGCGAGCACTTCCTCGTTGAGCGCATTCTGCAAGGTGAAGATCTGCTGTTCCTGGGCCTGCATCAGCGCACGCATCTGGTCCAGGCGCTGTGTCTGTTCGTTGAGCTGACGCTGCAGTGCGTCCAGGCGGGCATCGGCCGTGATCTCATACGGCTGCAAAGGAGCCGGCGGCGACTCCGCCACCGGGATCGGCACCACACCGAGTGGCTCCTGTGCCCTCGCCTGTCCCGCCACGCCCAGCCCCACGGCCAGTGCGAGCGGTGCCACCTCGATCAACGACGTCCCTTTCATGTTGTTCCCCTTGAGTAGGTGAAGGCCGCGGGCCGGTCCTGCCGATGTGCGTCAGGGGCCGCCAGGTGCACGGATCAGCGCGTCCGTCAGCGCGCCATTGGCATTGAGGTTCTGGTACGCGCCCAACGTGTCGGTGCCGACTTCGACACGTGTCAGCGTGCGGATGTCCTGGTCGTCGAGCGTGTTCTGGATGACGATGCCCCCGGCGATCTGTGCGGGATCGAAACGGTTGCCTTCGCCGATCTGCACCACCAACCCGCGATTGAAATCGGCCAATGCCTGGGCCTGCTCGGGCGTGATGCGCGCCACGTCCGGCACCTGCACGGCGATGCGTGCGGTGACTTCGCCGTTGAGGTAGACCACGCGCTCGATGCCGAACGACAGCATCATGCCCGAGGGCATCTGGAAGCCCCCGCGCATCTGCGCAAGGCGGGCCGGATCCACGGCGCGCCATTCCGCGCCGAGTTCTCCACTCTGCCCGCGTGCCCCCGAGGGGGCGAGCAGGACCGCGAACAACATCGCGGCCCGCCACGCGGGATGCCGAATTCTGTCCATGTCAGATGTCTCCTGGTCCGCGCCGTGGCACGGTGATGTTGCGCAGGCCGTCGCGCTGGATTCCCATGTCGAGCGGCGCCGGAGGTGCGGTCTGCCAGTCGCGGGCCTGATTGAACCGGGCTTCGTTTCGTCGGTTGTGGACGACGAACACCACCCGGTTGTCCCACAGTGCTTCGAAGCGCGAGCGCGGCATCGCCCGCGTGCCGCGGGCGGGATCGCCGAGCAGTACACGACCGTTGCGCAACCCTTTCACCACGACGAAATGCCGGTAGCCGCGATCGTTGAGCAGCACGATCGCCGGCACGTTCTCTTCCTGCAGCTTGTCGAGCGGAAGTTCGAAGCCGTCCGCCTCGTATCCTTTCGATCGCAGGTAGCGCCGCATGTCGAGCAGCGAGAAGCCTTCCTTGCGGATCCTCGCCTGGTCGCCGTTGTTGTACATCTGCACGAAAACATCCACCTCGTTCACCGGGTGGCCGTACTGGTGCGTCAGCAGCGTCGCGGTCGCCGCCGAGCCGCAACTGAAGTCGTACTGCTGCGGCAGCGTGGTCTTGAACCGGGCTTCCTTGAGGCTGGTCAGGCGTATCTGGTAGCCGCCGTGCGGGATGCGCAGATCGGTCGTGGCGGCCGAAGCGCCTCCGAGCACGGCGAACGCGCAGGCGAGTGCCGTGATGCGCAACCGGTGCGGCGGCCGGCATGTCATGGCGGCCCGCCGCCGGTGAAGTCGACCGTCACGATCATCGCGTTCTGGATCAACACGTTGTTGCCGGTGTTCTGGATGACCGTATTGATCCCGCTGGCGTTGTTGAACGCACCGTCGGCGATGCTGTTCGTGCCGGTGGTGACATGGTGGGCGGTATTGCCGTCCACCGAACCGTCCACATCGACCAGGTTTTCCACCTGCGTGCCATCGCCGCCGCGAAGCCCCGCCAATCGACCAGGATCGATCGTGCGTCCCAGCTCACTGACGGGCTTGAAGGGCACCTGCATCGGTGCGGTTTCGATGACGGGGTCCTGCAGGGGGCGCAGTTCCACTCCGTCTGCGGCCCAGGCCGCGGGTGCGAGGGCACAGGCACCCAGGACCGCCAGGCGCAGTCCTTTCCGTTGATGCGTAAGCATGGTCAGTCTCCCTTGCCATGCGTTCCCCGTGCAGCCAGGCAACGTCCCGCCGTGAGCGGGACGCTGGCGTCCGCGCGGGATGCCCCGGCCGGTGAGGGCCAGGGCATCTGCGGAGCGCTTATGGGCCTACGGTCAGGTTGGCTTGCACGGTGATGCCCTGCTGGATCAGCGAGGCCATGCCGCTGTTCTGCGCGGCCACCATGATGCCCGCGGCGGACTGGCCGACGCTCGTCATGTTGTTGGACATGTCGAACGTGCCGGCGTCGACGGTGAGTGCACCGCCCGCGCCGCCCGCACCGCCGGTTGCGCCATTGCCGACGCCGCCGTTGCCGTCACCGCCGTTGCCGTCACCGCCATTGCCGGTGCCGCCTGCCCCGCCGGTCGCACCGATCGCGCCACTGGCGCCGTCGCCGGCCGTAGCATCGCCGTTGCTCGCGCTGGAGGATGCGCCGCCGTTGGTGGCATCGCCGTTGGTGGCATCGCCACCGTCGCCGCCGTTGCCTGCGGTCGCAGTCAGCGTGCCGCCCGCGCCACCGGTGCCGGTGCCCGCGCCGCCAGTGGACGTGGCGTCGCCGCCCATGCCACTGCCTGCACCGCCCGTGCCCGAACCGTCACCACCGGTGCCGGTACCGTCGCCCGACGTGCCCGCACCGGCCGTTGCCGTGCTCGAGCCACCGGTGGATGTTGCGTCGCCCGAGGTGCCTGCGCCGCCCGTGGCCGTGCCATCGCCGCTGGTGCCGTCACCGGCGCCGCGTTCACGCACGTTGCCACTGCCCGCACCAGCGTCGCCACCGGATGCACCGGCCATTGAGCCCGTGTCGCCACTCGCGCTGCCGGCGTCACCGCCGGATGCGCCGCTCGCGCCATCGCCGTCGCCGCCCCAGCCGCCAGCGTAGCCGCCACGACCGCGGCCGTTGCCTGCCGTGGAATTGCCGTCGCCACCCCAGCCACCGGCGTCGCCGCCATTCGCGCCGCGGGTGTCGTGGGTGCTGCCGCCACGGCCGCCGTTGCCTGCGGTCGCATCGCCGATGGTCGCGCTGCCGTTGGACGAATCGCCCGCGGTCGCGCTGCCGTTGTTGGCATCGCCACCACTGCCGCCGTCGCCGCCGGCGCCGCCGTCGCCGCCATCGCCGCCGTTTCCGGTGCCACCCGCTGCCGAGCCACCGTGGCCCTTGCCGCCGTAGCCAGCGCCGCCCCTGCCACCGTCACCACCGTCGGCGTTGCCCCAGTTCTGGGCGACGTTGCCGATGCCGTACACGGTCACGCCCGAAACGCTGCCTTCGAGCCGCGTTTCGGCCACGGCCTTGCTGTGGTTGAACGAGTTGGAAAACGTCGAGGTCGCGGTGCTGCCATTGTTGGCAGCCGTCGAGCCGTAACCTTCCGCATTCGCGCGACCCCGGTTGTTGCGGTTGTCGCCGTCATGCGTGCTGTTGTCGCTGTTGTCCGAGTTGTCGGAATTGTCGCTGTTGTCAGAATTGTCCGAGCTGTCCGTGTTCGTACTGTTGTTGCTCATGTCGACCGCGAGATTGACGAGGATGTCGTCTCCGGATCCATTCTCCGTATTGGTCTGTTGAGCAAAGGCCTGTCCCGTCGTTCCGAGCGCCAGCAATACGGCCGATGCGATCAGTGTCTTGCGAATGCACATAGTGAGTCTCCTTGTGGCCGCTCCGGAGCCCAGGGGAAGCCCTGAAAAGCGACGGTGGTCACACTCCCATAGCATTCGTTAGCCATTTTCGGCGCAAGCGTTAAATTTTCGTTCTGCTGTCTGCCGCTCGTCCGCCCACTGCAGGTGGTTGAAACATAAGACGGTGATGTGTCCGGGCGCGGCACGTCCCCACGTTGGCGGGCTCCGTTGCTTCAGGGGGACAAGGAGAGCGTCCCGGCGAGTCGTGCCCCCGCCCAGACCAGCACCAGGCCGGCGATGAGCGTCAAGGCGAGATAAGCCAGCATCATCGGCGGGCGGCCGGCGCGCAGGTAGACCAGACATTCCACCATCAGGGCCGAGTACGTGGTCAGCGCACCGAGCACGCCGACCACGAGGAAGGCGCGCCAGTAGACCGCGGAGGCACCGCGCGCTTGCAGCCAGATCAGGAGGAATCCCGCGGCGAAGGAGCCGATCATGTTGACCGCGAACGTTGCCCAGGGAAATCCGTCGCCCAGCCGCCGCATCAGCAAGCCACCGAGCGCGAAACGCCCTGCCGCGCCGAGTGCGCCACCGGCCATCACCAGCAACAGTTGCTGCCACCACAGCATTGCGTTCACCGGCATGCAGTGCTCCTTCTCGGCTCAGTCTTCGAGACGCGCCTGTCGCCGGGCTTCGCGCAGTCGGTCGAGTTTTTCCTTCAGCTTGATTTCCAGCCCGCGCTCGACCGGCCGGTAGTACACGCGCTCGCCCATCGCGTCCGGGAACGCGGTCTGGTCCAGCGCGATGCCGCCTTCGGCATCGTGGTCGTACTGGTAGCCGGTGCCGTAACCGAGCGACTTCATCAACTTGGTCGGCGCATTGCGCAGGTGCATTGGCACGTCCTGGGTGCCGTGTTCCCGCACATCGGACTTGGCGGCGTTGAAGGCCATGTAGCCCGCATTCGACTTGGCGGTGCTGGCCAGGTAGATCACCAGTTGGGCCAGGGCCAGATCGCCTTCGGGACTGCCCAGCCGCTCATAGGTGTCCCATGCGTCGATCGCCATCTGCAACGCGCGAGGATCGGCCAGGCCGATATCCTCGACCGCCATCCGCGTCATCCTGCGCGCCAGATAGGCCGGGTCGCAGCCGCCGTCGAGCATGCGCGCGAGCCAATAGACCGCGCCATCGGGGTTGGAACTGCGCACCGACTTGTGGAGCGCGGAGATCTGGTCGTAGAACTGTTCGCCGCCCTTGTCGAAGCGGCGCGTCCGGTCGGCGAGCACCTGCACCAGGGTCTGCGGCGTGATGCGTCCGCCTTCATCGGCGGCCAGCTCCGCGGCGATCTCCAGCAGGGTGAGCGCGCGCCGCACATCGCCGTCGGCGGCGGTCGCGATCTCGAGCAGCGCGGCATCGTCGACCTGCAGCCCCGACCCGCCGAGCCCGTGTTCGGCGTCTTCCAGCGCGGCTTGCAGCGCTTGCCGGATGTCGTCGGGCGAGACGGCCTCCATCACGTGCACGCGGCAGCGCGACAGGAGTGCCGAATTCAGTTCGAACGAGGGGTTCTCCGTGGTCGCGCCGACGAAGATGATCGTGCCACGCTCGATGTGCGGCAGGAACGCATCCTGCTGCGCCTTGTTGAAGCGGTGCACTTCGTCCACGAACAGCACCGTTCGTCGCCCGCTAGCAAAACGTTGTGCAGCTTCCGCCAGTACCTGCCTCACCTCGGGCAGGCCCGAGAGCACGGCGGAGATCGCCTTGAATTCGGCATCCGCATAGCGCGCCAGCAGCAGCGACAGCGTCGTCTTGCCGCAGCCCGGCGGCCCCCACAGGATCATCGAATGCACGTGGCCTGATTCGACCGCACGTCGTAACGCGCTCCCTGGCGCAAGCAGGCGTCGCTGGCCGACCATCTCGTCCAGCGTGCGTGGACGCATGCGCTCGGCCAGCGGCCGAAGCGCGCTGGTGTCGACGCTCAACAGGTCGGGCGAATCAGTGGAGGGACGGGACGCTCTGGGCACGCGCCCATTCTAGCGTCCCTGCCATGGATGCCGGTTACGGGCCGCCCACCACGTCCACGCCCTTTGCCGGCGCGTACTTGAACGTGCCCGCAGAAAAGGTCGGGTTGCGCTTCCAGCCGGTAAAACTGATCTCGGTGCGCTGGCCGACGGCATCCTTCACTTCCATCTTGACTAGCGTGCCGTTGGTAAACGCCAATCGTGCGGTCTGGAAGCTGGCATCGCCTTCCTGCTTCGGCGTGAGGGTCAGCCACTGCATGCCACCCTGCCCGGCTGCCTCGGCGACCTTGAACTGCTGGTCGAGTTTGCCGGGGTCGATCAAGGCCGCAAGCGGGCTGTTTTCTTCCTCGACGCCCTGCTCGCGCACGGTCGCTTGCTGCAGGTCGGGGTCGTAGACCCACACCTTCTTGCCGTCGGCGACGATCAATTGCTCGTACGGCTTGTTGTACTCCCAACGGAACAGGCGCGGCGCGGACAAAGCCACGCGGCCGCTGGAGCTTTCCTTGAGCTTGCCGCCGCCGTCATAGACCTTCTGGGTGAACTGGCCATCCAGTCCCTTCAGGCCGGTGGTGAAGGTCTTCAGTTCATCGCGCGCACCGGCAAGCGCCGTGGTCGCGAACAGAGCGGTGGCGAGGAGGGCGTAGCGTGCAGTACGGAGCATGGGCGTTCCGGGATGGGGGACGTTGTGAAGAGTGTGCCGTGGCGAAACTGAACAGGCTGCAGACCTGAGCGGGATGCCTACGAATTTGTTCAGGCGACGACTCAGCGCGGCGGTGGCGGCGCCAGCACCTGGCGGTCGCCGTTGTGCTCGGGCGGCGTCACGACACCCGCCGCTTCCATGGCCTCGATCAGGCGCGCGGCACGGTTGTAGCCGATCTTCAGGCGGCGCTGCACGCCGGAGATCGAGGCGCGCCTGCTTTCCGTGACGATCTTGACCGCTTCGTCGTACAGCGGGTCGGACTCGTCGCCACCCCCGCCGCCGGATTCCGGCAGGCCGGTGGGACCGACGACGATGCCATCGCCCATGGTCTGGATTTCTTCCAGCACGCCTTCGATGTAGTCGGCGCTGCCGCTGGCCTTGAGGTGCTCGACGACGCGATGCACTTCCTCGTCGCTGACGAAGGCGCCGTGGATACGCTCGGGCATCGCGGTGCCGGGCGGCAGGTACAGCATGTCGCCGTGGCCCAGCAGCGTCTCGGCACCTGACTGGTCCAGGATCGTGCGCGAGTCGATCTTCGAGCTGACCTGGAACGCGATGCGGGTAGGAATATTGGCCTTGATCAGGCCGGTGATGACGTCCACCGACGGGCGCTGGGTGGCCAGGATCAGATGGATGCCGGCGGCGCGCGCCTTCTGCGCCAGGCGCGCAATCAGTTCTTCGACCTTCTTGCCGACGATCATCATCATGTCGGCGAATTCGTCGATGAAGATGACGATGAAGGGCATCGGCTCGAGCGGACGCGGCGCCTCGGCCAAGTCGGGATTCGGCTTGAACAACGGGTCCATCAACGGCTGGCCCGCATCCATCGCGTCCTTGACCTTCTTGTTGAAGCCGGCCAGGTTGCGCACGCCCACCGCGCTCATCAGCTTGTAGCGGCGTTCCATCTCCGCAACGCACCAGCGCAGACCGTTGGCAGCCTCCTTCATGTCGGTGACCACCGGCGCCAACAGATGGGGAATGCCCTGATAGACGGACAGTTCCAGCATCTTCGGGTCGATCATCAGCATGCGCAGGTCTTTCGGCGATGCCTTGTACAGCAGGCTCAGCACCATCGCGTTGACCGCCACCGACTTGCCGGAACCGGTCGTGCCGGCGACCAGCAGGTGCGGCATGCGCGCCAGGTCGGCCACGGTCGGCCGGCCGGCGATGTCCTTGCCAAGCGCCAGCGTCAGCACGCTGCCGGACTTGTCGTACTCCTTCGAGCGCAACAGTTCGGACAGGAAGATCATCTCGCGGCTGGTGTTGGGGATCTCCAGGCCGATCACCGACTTGCCCGGGATCACGTCCACCACGCGCACCGACTTCACCGACAGGCCGCGGGCGATGTCCTTGTCCAGCGAACTGATCTGGCTGACCTTCACGCCGGGTGCGGGCTCCATCTCGAAGCGCGTGATCACCGGCCCCGGATAGGCGCCGACCACCTGCACATCGATGCGGAAGTCCTTGAGCTTGAATTCGATCTGGCGCGACAGGGTTTCCAGCGTCTCTTCGGAATACCCCTTGGTCTGCGGCTTTGGGTCATCGAGCAGCGACAGCGGCGGCAGACCGGACTCGTCCCCGCCGGTGCCGTGGAACAACGGGATCTGCTGTTCACGCTTTGCGCGTTCGCTCTTCTCGACCACCGCAGGCGCGGGCGGCTCGATCTTCACCGGCTCGCGTTTGGCGCGCGCCACCGCGTCCGTCTTGCGGACGACCTCGCGCTCCTCACGCATCGCGCGGGTCTGCTGCCATTCGTTGGCCTGCTGGCTGCCGCGGCGGAACAGGTCGGGCAGCATCAGCACGTACTTGCCGATGCGCTCCATCACCGCGAACCAGGACAGGCCGGTCGCCAGCGTCACCGAGGTCAGGAACAGCACCAGCAGGAACAGGTTGCCGCCCAGGCCGCCGAACAGCTTCAGCAGCGACTTGCCCACCAGCGTGCCGAGGATGCCGCCCGCGCCCGCTGAGAAATGTTCGGCTGGCACGCCCCGGAGGTGCAGCAGGCCGGTGGCGGAGATGAGGAAGGCCACCATGCCGATCAGCCGCAGCGCGGGCCCGAGATCGGCGTTCCCATCGCCGTCGGTGTCCATCCCGAACAGGGCGATCCAGGCGATTGCGCCCAGGATCAACGGCAGCAGGAAGGCCACATAGCCGAACAGCCACAGCAGCATGTCGGCCAGATAGGCGCCCGCCAGGCCGCCCATGTTATGCACGGGCGCCGTGAGGCTGCCGGACTGCGACCAGCTGGGGTCCTGCGGCGAAAAGGTGAAGAGGCTGGCCAGCAGATACAGCAGCAACGGCGCGATGGCGATCAGCGCGAGGTCGCGCCACAGGCGCTGCCGACGCGGGTTGGGCGGCGTCGCCTGCTTGCGCGTAGCGGCGGGCGCCGCCTTTGATTTGCCGTTGTCCGGGAGCTGCTTCGCCACCTTTGGACCAGACCTTAGGAAATTTCTGTTAGTGATTGATAGTAAACGAATCGTGTGCGGCGCAACAGCCGGTCTTCTCTGGCGCCACGGACCCCGGCCAGAGACCGGATAGCAAAAACGCCGCGCGGTCGCGCAGCGTCTTCGATCCCTTCCTTCGTGGTCCGGCCTGCATCACCGCTTTCCATCTGCGCGCCTTGATTCGCCGGATACGCAACGCCACTCTATGTGCCTGCGAACGATGCGCGAGCGCGTCGTTGCCTGCCCGTTTACCACCTTTCGCGAGTATACATGAGCACTTCCAAGCACTGCCGCCTGTTGATCCTGGGCTCCGGCCCTGCCGGTTGGACCGCTGCCGTCTACGCGGCCCGTGCCAACCTCAAGCCCGTGGTGATCACCGGGCTGCAGCAGGGAGGCCAGCTGATGACGACGACGGAAGTGGACAACTGGCCCGGCGATGCCCATGGCCTGATGGGGCCGGACCTGATGACGCGCATGCAGGCGCATGCCGAACGGTTCGAGACCGAAGTGATCTTCGACCACATCCATACCGCCGACCTGTCCAAGCGCCCGTTCAAGCTCATCGGCGACAGCGGCGAATACACCGCCGACGCCCTGATCATCGCGACCGGCGCGACCGCCAAGTACCTGGGTCTGGAATCGGAAGAGGCGTTCAAGGGCCGCGGCGTGTCCGCCTGCGCGACCTGCGACGGCTTCTTCTACCGCGACCAGGACGTGGCGGTGATCGGCGGCGGCAATACCGCCGTGGAAGAGGCGCTGTACCTGGCCAACATCGCGCGCAAGGTCTACCTGGTGCACCGCCGGGACACGCTGCGCGCCGAGAAGATCATGCAGGACAAGCTGTTCGCCAAGATCCAGGCGGGCAAGATCGAGCCGGTATGGCACCACACCGTCGACGAGGTGCTGGGCAACGAAGCCGGTGTGACGGGTCTGCGGGTGAAGTCGATGCTGGACGACAGCACGCGCGAAATCGACATCCACGGGTTCTTCGTCGCGATCGGCCACACGCCCAATACCAGCCTCTTCGAAGGCCAGCTCGACATGAGCAATGGCTACCTGAAGATCCGCTCCGGCATCGAAGGCAACGCGACTGCGACCACCATCCCCGGCGTATTCGCCGCCGGCGACGTGACCGACCAGCACTACCGTCAGGCCATCACTTCGGCTGGCTTCGGCTGCATGGCGGCGCTGGACGCGGAACGCTTCCTGGACAAGGACGCCTGACCCACCCGGGCGCGCGTGGCGCGTGGACAAGCTGCTGATCAAGCAGTGCCTGTTCTACGGCAGCTGGCTGGCCTGGCCGGCCATTGTCTGGCTGCTGTGGCGTCTGCGTCGGCGCACCTCCCGCGCGTGGACGGCGCTTTTGCTGGCGGGCGCCCTGGTGTTCGTCTGGGCCCGCTTCATCGAACCGCAGATGATCCGGGTGCAGCACACCACGATCGCCGGCACCGGCGCGGCGGCGCGGATCGCGCTGGTCAGCGACATCCACCTCGGCGTCTACAAGGGACCAGGGTTCCTCGAGCGGCTGGTGGACCGCATCAATGCCCAGCCCATCGATGCGGTGGTGATCGCCGGCGATTTCACCTATGAGCCCGACGATGCATCGCTGGAGCGCATGTTCGCGCCGTTGGCACGCCTGAGAGTGCCGGCCTATGCGGTCCTGGGTAACCACGACCAGCAAGCCCCCGGCCCGGATATCGATCAGGCGTTGCGTCACGCGCTCGCCGCTCATCGCGTGCAGGTCATCGAAGGCAGCTTCGCCGACGTGGGCGATCTCCGGCTTGCCGGGCTTGGCGACCGCTGGGCGCAGAAGGACGATGCAGGCTTCCTCGCGGCAAGCGCGCGGCGCCCCGTCGTCGTGCTGACCCACAACCCGGATAGCGCCATCCAGTTGGGACCCGCCGACGCTGCGCTGGTTCTTGCGGGGCATACCCACGGCGGTCAGATCCGCATTCCGTGGCTGTACCGCCATGTCATTCCCAGCCAGTACGGCTTCGATCGTGGATTGCAGACGCTGAAGACGCCCCACGGCGATGTTCGGGTATTCACGACGGTCGGAACCGGCGAGATCGGCTTGCCGATGCGCTTGTTCAACCCGCCGACCATCGACGTGCTGGACCTGCGACCGTAGCATCGTGTCGATGCCGGCCGTCCGTTTCCTTGCCTCGCTTGTCGATGTGCCCGCCCCTGCCTGGGACGCGCTGCACGACGGCCGCAATCCGTTCGTATCGCATGCCTTCCTGCACGGCCTGGAGGTCGAAGGCTGCCTGCGCGCGGATTGGGGATGGCGTCCCCACCACGCATCGCTGTGGGAGGGCGATCGCCTGATCGCGGCGTCGCCGGGATATCTCAAGGACAATTCACACGGCGAATTCGTCTTCGACCATGCCTGGGCGCACGCGTATGCACAGCATGGGATGGACTACTACCCGAAATGGCTGGGTGCCGTGCCCTATTCCCCGGTCACCGGGCCACGCCTGCTGGCGACGGATCCCCGCGATCGCGCAGCACTGCTGCAGGCAATCGAAGAGGAAGCGCGTCGCCTCGGGCTTTCGTCGGCGCACATCAACTTCCACCCTGCATCCGAGGATGCCGCCTACTCCGATGCTTGGTTGGCGCGTACCGACGTCCAGTATCACTGGCGCAACCCGGGCCACTGGCGGACCTTCGATGGATTCCTCGCCGATTTCGACCACAAGCACCGCAAGAACATCCGTCAGGAACGGGCGAAAGTCGCGAGTGCGGGCGTCAACTTCCGCGTGCTGCACGGCGACGAGGCCAGCGAGGCCGACCTGCAGGCCATGTTCGGCTTCTATCTGCGCACGTTCCGCGACTATGGCAACTCGCCTGCGCTCACGCTCGGGTTCCTGCGCCACCTCGCAGGCGCCATGCCGCGCAATCTGGTGATGTTCCTGGCCGACCAGGGGGGCGAGACCATCGCCGGTGCGCTGTGCCTACGGGGCGGCGATACGCTGTACGGCCGTTATTGGGGCGCCTTGACGACGTTGCCCGGACTGCATTTCGAGACCTGTTACTACCAGGGCATCGAGTACTGCCTCCAGCAAGGCCTTGCCCTGTTCGAACCCGGCGCGCAGGGCGAACACAAGATCGCGCGCGGCTTCCTGCCGGCCTTCGTGCATTCCCGGCACTGGATCGCCGAACCCGATTTCGCCGCCGCCCTCGCAGACTGGTGCGCGCAGGAAACGGCGGCCGTGCGCCGCTATGCGCGCACATTGCACGCACACACCCCTTTCAAGGATCAGGGCTGAATCCCGATTGGGTGATCCCTACAATCCCGGCATGAACCCCCGGCCCATCGTCCTTTCGCCCGACCCGTACGCACCCTTTCCCCCCGTCGAGCAGGCCATGCGTGATCCCGACGGACTGCTGGCGATCGGCGGCGACCTGTCGCTGCCGCGCCTGCTCAACGCGTACCGCCATGGGATATTCCCCTGGTTCTCCGCGGGCCAGCCGCCGCTGTGGTGGTCGCCGGACCCGCGCATGGTGTTCCGCACCGATGGCGTCCGGCTTTCTTCACGCTTCCGTCGCGCACTCAGGCAGAACACCTGGCTCGTCCGCGCCGATACCTGCTTCGAGCAGGTGATCACCGCGTGTGCCCAATCGCCCCGTCCCGGCCAACGAGGCACCTGGATCACCTCGGGCATGCGGCAGGCCTACATCGATCTTCATCGGCAAGGGCACGCGCATTCGGTCGAAGTCTTCGACAACGACGCTCTCGTTGGCGGTATCTACGGCGTGACGATCGGTCGGATGTTCTTCGGCGAAAGCATGTTCAGCGCCCGCAGCGGCGGATCGAAGGTAGCGCTCGCTTCGTTGGCGGCCTACTTGGCCGCGTCGGGCTGGCCGCTGATCGATGCGCAGGTGGAGAACCCCCATCTCGCCTCACTGGGCGCCTCGCTCATGCCGCGCGACGCGTTCACCGGGGCCATCGCCGAGCTCGTGGACCTGTCCTCTCCCGAGACCGCCTGGACCGAGGGATTCGGGGCCCGTGAAGCCTCCCGATTGGCGCAAGCATCGGGCCCATAACGGAATTTTTGCACCCAGCGCGTGTCAGGCGTACAATGCCCGGCTTCATGGCTCTCGCCATCCCTAGCGGCACAGCACAGGCATACATGTCGAAAGACGATTCCATTGAATTCGAAGGCACCGTCGCCGAGACGCTGCCCAACACCATGTTCCGGGTCAAGCTGGAGAATGGGCACGAGATCATCGCCCACATCTCCGGCCGCATGCGCAAGAACTACATCCGCATCCTGACCGGCGACAAGGTGAAGGTCGAAATGACCCCCTACGACCTGACCAAGGGTCGCATCACCTATCGCATGAAATAATTGCGTTAAGCAATTGATTAAAAAGGCGGCCTATGGCCGCCTTGCTCGTTTTAAGCGTCATGAAGGCGGTCGCCGTAAGACCCCGTGACTTCCTTCATTGGGTCACTCGTCATTGGTCCGTCAGGCAGATTCGTTCTCCTCGAGCCAGCACTAACGTGGGCACCGGCCAATCCGGGCCGCCATCTGACCCCACGCCATGAACGTCCGCCCCTTGTTTTCCCTCGCCCTGCTGGGCCTGGCTACCCTCGCCTTCACTGCCTCTGCCAGCGAATCCGCCACCGAGTGCGTGGACCTGGGGTCCAATCAGGAAATCGTGCGGGCCGGGAGCGGCCAGCAGATCTTCCTGCGCGACGGCCAGACCCACTACCGGATCGGCTTCGCGCGTGCGTGCGATTCCATCCAGATGACTCCCAGCCTGAAGATCAGCACCGATGGACAGGACAATCGTCTGTGCCCGTCCGGGACCAAGGTTCGTACGAAGCAGGCGAACTGTGCGGTGAATGCAGTCGAGATCATCAGCGCCGAAGAGTTCGCCAAGCGCAAGAAGCTCGGCTCCCGCTGAGGTTTGCCGTTCAGGCGCACAAAAAAAGGCGGCCCTTGGGCCGCCTTTTCTTCGCCGTGACAGCCGTGGTTAGACCGTCGCCGGCAGCAAACGCTCGGGCTCCGCCTGCGCGTCGACGATCAACTCGCCATCGCGCACATCGATGCTGACGCGCCCGCCGTTGACGAGTTTGCCGAACAGCAGCTCGTCCGCGAGCGGCCGCTTCACCTTGTCCTGGATCAGTCGCGACATGGGACGCGCGCCCATCAGCGGGTCGAACCCGTGCTGGGCCAGCCAGTCGCGTGCCGCCGGCGTCGCCGACAGGCTGACATGCTTCTCCTGCAGCAGCATTTCCAGCTCGATGATGAACTTGTCCACCACGCGCAGGATGTGATCGAAGCCCAGGCCCTGGAACTGGACGATGGCATCGAGGCGGTTGCGGAACTCCGGCGTGAAGCTCCGGCGGATCACTTCCATCGCATCTGTCGAGTGGTCCTGCTGCGTGAAGCCGATCGTCCGGCGCGAGGCCTGTGCGGCACCCGCGTTGGTCGTCATCACCAGGATGACGTTCTTGAAGTTCGCCTCGCGGCCGTTGGTATCCGTCAGCACACCGCGGTCCATGACCTGCAGCAGGATGTTGAAGATGTCGGGATGCGCCTTCTCGACCTCGTCCAGCAACAACACGCAATGCGGCGTCTTGACGATCTTTTCCGTCAGCAGGCCGCCCTGGTCGAAACCGACATAACCAGGAGGTGCGCCGATCAGTCGGCTGACCGAATGCGGCTCCATGTACTCGCTCATGTCGAAGCGGACCAGTTCGATGCCCAGCTGCAGCGCGAGTTGCTTGGTCACCTCGGTCTTGCCCACGCCGGTGGGGCCGGCGAACAGGAAGTTGCCGATCGGCTTGTCCGGGTTGCCCAAGCCGCTACGCGCGAGCTTGATCGCCGAGGCAAGCGTTTCGATGGCGGGATCCTGACCGAAGATGACCATCTTCAGGTTGCGCTCCAGGTGCTGCAGCACGTCCTTGTCGGACGAGGACACCTGTTTGGCGGGGATGCGCGCCATCTTGGCCACGATGGTTTCGATTTCCTCGACGTCGATCAGCTCCTTGCGCGTTTCCAGCGGCAGCAGCCGCTGGCGGGCGCCGGCTTCGTCGATGACGTCGATGGCCTTGTCGGGCAGCAGGCGATCGCCGATGTGCTTGACCGACAGGTCGACCGCAGCCTGCAACGCGTCGTCGGCGTAGGTCACGCCGTGGTGCGCCTCGTACTTGGGCTTCAGTCCCTGCAGGATCTGGTAAGTCTCGCCGACCGTGGGTTCCACGATGTCGATCTTCTGGAAGCGCCGTGCGAGCGCACGGTCCTTCTCGAAGATCCCGCGGTATTCCTGGAACGTGGTCGAGCCGATGCAACGCAGTTCGCCCGATGCCAGCGCCGGCTTGATCAAGTTGGACGCATCCATCGTGCCGCCGCTGGCGGAGCCGGCCCCGATGATGGTGTGGATCTCGTCGACGAACAGGATGGCGCCCGGGATCTTCTTGATCGACGCCAGTACGCCCTTCAGGCGCTTCTCGAAGTCGCCGCGGTACTTGGTGCCCGCCACCAACGCGCCGAGATCCAGCGAATAGATGACCGCATCCAGCAGCACGTCGGGCACTTCGCCCTCGACGATGCGCTTGGCCAGACCCTCCGCCAGCGCGGTCTTGCCGACGCCTGCTTCACCGACATAGAGCGGATTGTTCTTGCGGCGGCGGCACAGGACCTGGATGGTGCGCTCGATCTCGTCCCCGCGACCGACCAGCGGGTCGATCTTGCCCTGCCGTGCGAGGTCGTTGAGGTTGCTGGCGAACTCGGTAAGGGCGTCGCCCTTGCCTTCGCCGTCCGTTCCCTCTGCCTTGCCCTCGCCTTCCGGGTGACCTGCGGCGTCGTTTTCCTCGCCCTGCTTGGCGATGCCATGAGACAGATAGTTGACGATGTCCAGCCGGGTCACATCCTGCTGGTTGAGGAAGTACACCGCATGCGAATCCTTCTCGCCGAAGATCGCCACCAGCACGTTGGCGCCAGTGACCTCCTTCTTGCCCGAGGATTGCACGTGGTAGACGGCGCGCTGCAGCACGCGCTGGAAGCCCAACGTCGGCTGGGTGTCGCGGCCATCGTCTTCCGCCAGGCGGGAGACCGAGGCTTCGATCGCCTGTTCCAGGTCCGCACGCAGGCGGCCCGCGTCCGCGCCGGTCGCCTTCAGGACGGCCTGCGCCGAGGGATTTTCCAGGAGCGCGAGCAGCAGGTGCTCGACGGTCATGAATTCGTGCCGAGCTTCACGGGCGCGCTTGTAGCACTGGCCGATGGTTTGCTCGAGGTCTTTGCTGAACATGGTTGCCTCCGGGGCCGATGCCGACAATATGCGGCTTGGCGGGCGGTTTTCCATCACCCTACCGGATTTCAGTGTTCAGGGATCGTTACCTTGTACTGCGCGGCGGCGCCCCCACACCGTTCATGCCGGTCCGGCTGCCCTTGCCGGGTCCCTCAGGACTTCTCCATCGTGCACAGCAAGGGATGCTGGTTCATACGGGAAAACTCGTTGACCTGGGCCACCTTGGACTCGGCGACCTCGCGCGTGTAGACGCCGCAGACGCCCCGGCCTCGGGTATGCACGTGCAGCATCACCTGGGTGGCCTTTTCCAGGTCCATGACGAAGAACTGCTGCAGGACCGTCACCACGAAGTCCATGGGCGTGTAGTCGTCGTTGAGCAGCAACACCTGATACAGGGGCGGCGGCGCGACCTCGGGCCGGCTGGTCTCCACCAGCAAGCCGTGGTCGCGTTCGTTTTCGTTCTTGCGGGCCATGACGCGATTATAGGCGCTGGCGTCGCTCACCGCCGCCGTCGCGTCCGCGCGTGGACGCCATGCGTGACCACAGCCACAATGCGTACTCCCCTTCCCCGAATCCGCCAAGACCATGACGTTTGCCCGATCCGCTGCCGCCGTCCTCGCCTGCGCTGCCTCCCTCGCGGGGCCGGTGCATGCCACTGATGCCTCGGTGGAGGCGCGACTGAGCGCCCGCGGCCTGAAGTTCGAAGTCGATGCCGACGGCGACTACCGGGTGATGTATTCCTATCAGCAGGAGAACCGGACCCAGCTCGTCTTCGTCTCCGGCGCTACGCAACAGGTCAACGGACTGAGTATCCGTGAAGTCTTCTCGCCCGCCGGTCGCGTAGGGGCCGATGGCATCGACGGCAAGAAGGCGCTCGCCCTGCTGGCTGCCAGCCGCGCGCAGAAGCTTGGGGGCTGGGAGATCGAGGGCGACGTGCTGGTCTTCGTGATCAAGCTGCCCGACAGCGTGGACGCTGCCGCGCTGGAAGCCGCCATGGACATCGCGGCGGAAACGGCCGACAACAAGGAAATCGAACTCTCCGGCAACAAGGACGACCTCTAAGTGAGCTACCGCGAAGGCCGCTTCTGGCAACCCGACGTCACCGTGGCAACGGTGGTGGTCCGTGACGGAAAATTGCTGATGGTCGAGGAGCGCGCCCAGGGCCGTCTGGTGTTCAACCAGCCTGCCGGCCACCTTGAGCCGGACGAGAGCCTGCTGGAAGCCGCTCGCCGTGAAACCCTCGAGGAAACCGGCTGGGAAGTCGAGCTGACCGCGTTCATCGGGGCCTACCAGTGGAAGGCCACCAATCCCGATGGAAGCGGCGGCCGGCACTACCTGCGCTTCGCCTTCGCCGCCACGCCCGTGCGGCACCTGCCGGACCGTCCGCTGGACGACGGCATCGTACAGGCGCACTGGCTGACGCCGGAGGAGCTGCAACAGAGGGCCGAACGCCATCGCAGCCCGTTGGTCTGGCAGGTGGTCCAGGACTACCTGGGCGGCCGCCGGTCGCCGCTGTCCCTGCTCCAGCACGTGCCGTGAGCGCGCCACGCATCATCGTCGGGGTTTCGGGCGGCGTCGATTCATCGGTGGCCGCCCTGCAGCTTGTCCAGCAGGGAGAACCCGTCGCCGGGCTCTTCATGCAGAACTGGGCCGACGACGGCACCGGCGAGTGCCGTGCCGAGGACGACCGTCGCGATGCGGTGGCCGTCTGCGGCCGCCTGGGCATCCCCTTCCATTTCCGCGATTTCTCGTCGGAGTACTGGCAAGGGGTGTTCGAACACTTTCTGGCCGAATATGCCGCGGGCCGCACGCCGAATCCGGACGTGCTGTGCAACCGCGAAGTGAAGTTCAAGCATTTCCTCGACGCAGCCCGTGACCTGGGCGCCGAGAAAATCGCCACCGGCCACTACGCGCGCGTGGACGAGGTGGGCGGTCGCTGGCGCCTGCTGCGCGGGGTAGACCGCGGCAAGGACCAGAGCTATTTCCTGCACCAGCTCGGCCAGGCGCAACTGTCGGCCACGCTGTTCCCCATCGGTGGACTGCAGAAGTCCGATCTGCGCCGGATCGCCCGTGAGGCCGGCCTGCAGACCCACGACAAGAAGGACTCCACCGGCATCTGCTTCATCGGTGAACGAGACTTCCGAGAGTTCCTGGGCCGCTACCTCCCTGCGAAACGCGGCGAGATGCGCGACCCACAGGGCGAGGTGATCGGCGAGCACCCGGGCGTCTTCTACTTCACTCTGGGGCAGCGCGAAGGCCTGCAGATCGGCGGCGTGCGGGGTCGTCCACAGGCGCCGTGGTATGTCGTGGGCAAGGATGTCGCCCGCAACGTACTGTATGTCGATCAGGACACGCAGAGCCCGTACCTGATGTCCACGCGCCTGTGGACCGAATCGGCGCATTGGATCGCCGGCAGTCCGCCCGCTGGGCGCTTCGACTGCACGGCGCAGACCCGCTACCGGCAACCGGACGAGCCCTGCCGGGTGCATGTGCTCGACGATGGCACCGTGGCGGTGGAATTCGCCACGCCGCAGCGCGCCGTCACGCCGGGGCAGTCCTTGGTGCTGTATGACGGTGACGAGTGCCTGGGCGGCGCGGTCATCGCGCGCACCGATGCCCCTCTTGAAATGAAACTCGCGGAGCAAGCAGCTTGAGCAACCGATATTCCGACCGCGTGTTGGCCCTCGCCGGGCTGGCACAGGCCCTCCACCAGGTTCGGCGCATCGCCGAAACCGGCCAATCCGAGTCCTCGGCCGTGCAGGCATCGCTGGAAAGCGTGTTCCGCATCGACGCAGCATCGCCGATGGCGGTCTATGGCCGCCTCGGCGACATCACGCCCGGCCTGCGCGTGCTTCGCGGTTATCTGGCCAAGGAAGCGGGCGACGACGCGCTGCCCCGCCTGGCGATGTCCGTATTGCAGCTGGAGCGCCGCTTCGTCAGCGACGACGATACCGTGCATGCCGTCGTGCGCGGGTTGAACGAGATCGCTCCGCGCGCGGAACAACAGGGAAGCACGCATCCGGACACCCTGTCCGCGTTGGGCGGGCTGTATGCCGACACCATCAGCCATCTGCGACCGCGCGTGATGGTCCAGGGCAACCCGCACTACCTCGGCCAGCCGGGCGTGGTGGCGGAGATCCGCGCCATCCTGCTGGCCGCGGTGCGTTCGGCCGTGCTCTGGCGCCAACTCGGCGGCTCGATGTGGGATTTCCTGCTCGGCCGCCGGCAGATGCTCGACGCTGTCAACGCCTGGCTCGACTGATCGAAGAGGCGAAAAAAAGGCCCGGCAATGCCGGGCCTTTTCATTTCCTGCGGGCGATCAGGCCGCCACGGTCTTCGCGACGTCCTGATACTCCTCGATCTGATCGAAGTTCATGTAGCGATAGATCTCGGCGCCCTTCTCGTTGATCACGCCGATGTCGGCCATGTACTCGGCCTTGGTCGGGATCTTGCCCAGGCGCGAGCAGATCGCAGCCAGCTCGGCCGAACCCAGGAACACGTTGGAGTTGCGGCCCAGGCGATTCGGGAAGTTGCGGGTCGAGGTGGAGAACACCGTCGCGCCCTCGCGCACCTGCGCCTGGTTGCCCATGCACAGCGAGCAGCCGGGCATTTCCATGCGCGCTCCCGCGGTGCCGAACGTACCGTAGACGCCTTCCTTGGTCAGCTCCGAGGCGTCCATCTTGGTCGGCGGCGCGACCCACAGGCGGGTCGGGATGTCGCGCTTGCCTTCCAGCAGCTTGGCGGCGGCGCGGAAGTGACCGATGTTGGTCATGCACGAACCGATGAACACTTCGTCGATCACGGTACCCGCGACATCCGACAGCGTCTTCACATCGTCCGGGTCGTTCGGGCAAGCCAGCAGCGGCTCATGCACGTCGGCGAGATCGATGTCGATGATCGCCGCGTACTCGGCATCGGCATCCGGCTCCAGCAACTGCGGGTCGGCCAGCCACTCTTCCATCTTCGCGATGCGGCGGCTGAGCGAACGGGCGTCGGCGTAGCCTTCGGCGATCATCCACTTCAGCAGCGTGATGTTGCTGGTGAGGTACTCGATGATCGGCTCCTTGTTCAGGCGCACGGTGCAGCCGGCGGCGGAACGTTCGGCCGAGGCGTCGGACAGTTCGAACGCCTGCTCCACCTTCAAGTCCGGCAGGCCTTCGATCTCGAGGATGCGGCCGGAGAAGATGTTCTTCTTGCCCGCCTTGGCCACGGTCAGCAGCCCCGACTTGATGGCGTAGTACGGGATCGCGTTGACCAGGTCGCGCAGCGTCACGCCCGGCTGCAGCTCGCCCTTGAAACGGACCAGCACCGATTCCGGCATGTCCAGCGGCATCACGCCGGTGGCTGCGGCGAACGCGACCAGGCCGGAGCCGGCCGGGAACGAAATGCCCACCGGGAAGCGCGTGTGCGAGTCGCCGCCGGTACCGACGGTGTCGGGCATCAGCATGCGGTTGAGCCAGCTGTGGATCACGCCGTCGCCCGGGCGCAGCGAGATGCCGCCGCGGGTGGAAATGAACTCAGGCAGCGTGTGGTGCGTCTTCACGTCGACCGGCTTCGGATAGGGCGCGGTGTGGCAGAAGGACTGCATCACCAGATCGGCGGAGAAACCCAGGCAGGCCAGGTCCTTCAGCTCGTCGCGGGTCATCGGGCCGGTGGTGTCCTGCGAACCCACCGAGGTCATCTTCGGTTCGCAGTAGGCACCCGGGCGCACGCCCTGGCCTTCCGGCAGCCCGCAGGCGCGACCCACCATCTTTTGCGCGAGCGAGAAGCCCTTGCCGCTGTCGGCCGGCTGCTGCGGCTGGCGGAACAGGTCCGTCGCCGGCAGCTTCAGCGCTTCGCGCGCTTTCGCGGTCAGGCCGCGACCGATGATCAGCGGGATTCGGCCACCCGCACGCACTTCGTCGAACAGCACGTCGGACTTCACCTGGAACTCGGCGATCACGTCGCCGTTCTTCAGTGCCTTGCCGTCGTACGGGCGCAGCTCGACCACGTCGCCGTGGTTCATCTGCGACACGTCGAGTTCGATCGGCAGCGCGCCGGCGTCTTCCATCGTGTTGTAGAAGATGGGGGCGATCTTGCTGCCCAGGCAGACGCCACCGAAGCGCTTGTTCGGGATGAACGGGATGTCCTCGCCGGTGAACCACAGCACGCTGTTGGTCGCCGACTTGCGCGAGGAGCCGGTACCGACCACGTCGCCGACGTAGGCGACCAGATGGCCCTTGTCCTTCAGCGACAGGATCTCCTGGATCGGGCCGCGCTTGCCGTCCTCTTCCGGCACGAACGGCGCATCGGGGCGCTTGTTCTTCAGCATCGCCAATGCGTGCAGCGGGATGTCAGGACGCGTGGTGGCGTCGGGCGCCGGCGACAGGTCGTCGGTATTGGTCTCGCCCGGCACCTTGAAGACGGTGACGGTGAGGCTCTGCGGCACTTCCGGCTTGCTGGTGAACCATTCGGCGTCGGCCCAGCTCTTCAGCACGGCCTGCGCGTGGGCATTGCCCTGCTCCGCCTTCTCCTGCACGTCGTGGAAGCTGTCGAACATCAGCAGCGTGTGCTTCAGCCCTTCGGCGGCGGTCGCGCCCAGCTCGGCGTTGTCGAGCAGCTCGATCAGCGGGTGGATGTTGTAGCCGCCCAGCATCGTGCCCAGCAGCTCGGTGGCGCGCGCGGGCGTGATCAGCGGGGTCTTCTCGGTACCGAACGCGACGGCGGCCAGGTAGGACGCCTTCACCTTGGCGGCATCGTCGACGCCGGCGGGCACGCGGTGCGTGATCAGCTCGACCAGGAAGTCCTCTTCACCGGCCGGCGGGTTCTTCAGCAATTCGATGACCTCGGCCGTCTGCTGGGCCGACAGCGGCAGCGGCGGGATACCCAGCGCGGCGCGCTCGGCTACGTGGTGGCGATAGGCTTCCAACATGGGTGACTCCGGTCGTTCGATGGTGCGGTGGAAAGGGGTAACGGTGTAAGCGGGTACGGCTTATTCGTTCGCGGGCACGATCAGTTTCAGGCCCTTGAAATAGTCGCGGTGGAAAGCGGTGTCGAAGGTGATCAGGCCATCGCACTGCAGCAGCGCGTGCGCACCGACCAGGAAATCGGCGATGGGCCTCGCCTCGCCGGAGCGCTGGCGGTGGCGACGCTGCATCTCGCCGGCACGGAGCGCGGACTTGGCTTCCACGGCATGGAAGTGCACGCCCATCTCCTCGACCGCCGCCAGTGCGTCGGCGCCATTGCGCAACGAGGCGCACAACTGGGCCAGCGCAGCATCGCAGACCACCACGCGGCCGCTGCCCAGGCTCTGGCGCAGGCCCGCTTCGACGGCATCCGCGCGCGGGCCGTCGGTCAGCAACTCGATCAGGACGGGCGCATCGACGGCGATCATTCGGCGGGCGTATCCGCGGCGGGCGCCGCATCCAGGGCGAACTTGCCGCGCACGCGCGAGATCGCGTCGTCGACACTCTTCCGCAACACGATGCGGCTACCTTCCAGTTCGACCTTCAGCACGCTGCCTTTCGTGAGGCCCAGGGCATCCCGCACCGCCTTCGGCAGGGTGATCTGGCCGCGTTCTGCAACCGTGGCTTCCATCAGCGGGCCCTCTTGAGTATGGAAGAATTATACATACTTCCTTAGGCATACCCCAAACAGGAGCCTGCCCACCTGCCCCACCTCCGCCCCGTCCGCCTGAGGCTTTGGTCGGCTCACGGCTGTCTCAGTCTTGGCGGATAATCCGGGCAAGCATCGACAAGACGCCCAGGATCCGCGGCTTATGCTGCTCCTGCGCCCCTCCCCCAGCTACAGGAGCCTCCGCGATGAGTGATTCCTTCGCCACCCGCCGTTCCCTGGACGTTAACGGCACGTCCTACGCCTACTACAGCCTCCCTGCGCTGGCTGAACGGCTGGACCCCACTGGCGGCTTCGCCCGCCTGCCCTATTCCCTGAAGATCCTGCTCGAGAACCTGCTGCGCTGCGAGGACGGGGTCACCGTGCTGCCGGAGCATGTCCAGGCCGTCGCGGCCTGGGAGGCCGCCAAGGAGCCGGACACCGAAATCGCCTTCATGCCCGCGCGCGTGGTGCTGCAGGATTTCACCGGCGTGCCCTGCGTCGTCGACCTGGCCGCCATGCGCGATGCCGTAGTGAAACTCGGTGGCAGTCCGGACCAGATCAATCCGCTGATCCCCTCCGAGCTGGTCATCGACCATTCCGTGCAGGTGGACGTGTTCGGCAGCGCCGATGCGCTGGACCTCAACGGCAGGATCGAGTTCGACCGCAACAAGGAGCGCTACGGTTTCCTGCGCTGGGGCCAGAAGGCGTTCGACAACTTCAAAGTGGTGCCGCCGAACACCGGCATCGTCCACCAGGTGAACCTGGAAAACCTCGCCCGCGTGGTGATGACCGGCGAGAAGGACGGCCAGGCCATCGCCTATCCCGACACCGTCTTCGGCACCGACAGCCACACCACGATGATCAACGGCATCGGCGTGCTGGGCTGGGGCGTGGGCGGCATCGAGGCCGAGGCCGCGATGCTGGGCCAACCGTCATCGATGCTGATTCCGCAGGTCGTGGGCTTCAAGCTGACCGGCAAGCTGCCGGAAGGCGCGACCGCCACCGACCTGGTGCTGACCGTCACCCAGATGCTGCGCAAGCTGGGCGTGGTGGGCAAGTTCGTCGAGTTCTACGGCGACGGCCTGCAGCACCTGCCGCTCGCCGACCGCGCCACCATCGGCAACATGGCGCCCGAGTATGGCGCTACCTGCGGCATTTTCCCGATCGATCACGAATCGTTGAACTACCTGCGCCTGTCCGGTCGTAGCGAAGAACAGATCGCGCTGGTCGAGGCTTACGCCAAGGCACAGGGCCTGTGGCACACGCCGGACAGCCCGCATGCCGAATACAGCGCCACGCTGCACCTGGACATGGGCGATGTGAAGCCCTCGCTCGCCGGTCCCAAGCGACCGCAGGACCGCGTGCTGCTGCAGGATGTGAAGCAGAACTTCCGCGACAATCTCAAGCCGTTCGCCGACGCGCGCGACAAGCGCAGCCCGGAAGTGGCGGATTTCGTTTCCGAGGGAGGCGGCTCCGCGGTCGGCAACGATGCACTGAGCCGCGGCTACGCCGATATCGAAACCGAAGGGCAGAAGGTGCGCCTGAAGGACGGTGCGGTCGTCATCGCCGCGATCACCTCGTGCACCAACACCTCCAATCCCGCGGTGATGCTCGGTGCCGGCCTGCTGGCCCGTAACGCCGCCGCCAAGGGCCTCACCCGGAAGCCCTGGGTGAAGACCTCGCTCGGCCCGGGCTCGCGCGTGGTGACGGACTACCTCGAGAAGGCCGGGGTGCTGGACGATCTGGAGAAGCTCGGCTTCTACGTCGTCGGCTACGGCTGCACCACCTGCATCGGCAATTCCGGCCCGCTGCCGACCGAAGTCAGCGCAGGCATCGCCACCGGCGACCTGGTGGTGACCTCGGTGTTGTCGGGCAACCGCAACTTCGAGGGTCGCGTGCATCCCGAAGTGAAGATGAACTATCTGGCCAGCCCACCTCTCGTGGTGGCCTATGCCATCGCGGGCACGACGGATATCGACCTGAGCGCCGATCCGTTGGGCACCGGTAGCGACGGCCAACCGGTTTTCCTGAAAGACATCTGGCCCAGCAACAAGGAGATCGGCGACTTCATCGCCGCGACGATCGGGCCGGACATGTTCGCCAAGAACTACGCCGACGTATTCAAGGGCGATACGCGCTGGAACACCATCGCTTCACCCGACGGCGACCTGTACGCCTGGGATGGCGATTCCACCTACATCAAGAACCCGCCCTACTTCGACGGCATGTCGATGGCGATCGGCAGCATCGACGACGTCCATGGCGCGCGCGTGCTCGGCCTGTTCGGCGACTCGATCACCACCGACCATATTTCGCCCGCCGGCAACATCAAGAAGGACTCGCCTGCGGGCCGCTTCCTGATCTCGCGCGGCGTACAGCCGGTCGACTTCAACAGCTACGGCAGTCGCCGCGGCAACGATGACGTCATGGTGCGCGGCACCTTCGCCAACATCCGCATCAAGAACCTGATGTTCGGGGGCGAGGAAGGCGGCAACACGTTGTATTTCGGCAGCGCCCCGCCGGAGAAGATGTCCATCTACGACGCGTCGATGAAGTATCAGGCCGACGGTGTGCCGCTGGTCGTCATCGCGGGCAAGGAATACGGCACCGGCTCCTCGCGCGACTGGGCGGCCAAGGGCACCAACCTGCTGGGCGTGAAGGCGGTGATCGCAGAGAGCTTCGAACGCATCCATCGTTCCAACCTGGTCGGCATGGGCGTGCTGCCGCTGCAGTTCGTCGATGGACAGAATGCGCAGTCGCTGGGTCTGGACGGTTCGGAAACGTTCGATGTCACCGGCCTGCAGGACGGGGCGGCGAAAACCGCAACGGTCACCGCGCGCAAGGCGGACGGCCAGGCGGTCGAGTTCCAGGCCAAGGTCCTGCTGCTGACGCCGAAGGAAGTGGAGTACTTCCGTCATGGTGGCCTGCTGCACTACGTGCTGCGTCAGCTGGCGGCGCGCAAGGCCGGGTAAACCCTGCGTAGCGAAGAAAGAAAAAGGCCGCCCTGAGGCGGCCTTTTTCTTGCATGCAGCCGTGTTTCAGCGAGCCGCGGCCGGTGCTGCGCCCGCCGCCTGTCCCTTGTTCTTCACGTAACGCTCCAGCCACTGGTCCTGTTCCCACAGCAGGTGCAGGACCGATTCCTTCGCCGCGTAGCCATGGCTCTCCTTCGGCAGCAAGACCAGCCGCGTCGGCGCGCCGAACCCCTTCAAGGCATTGAAGTAACGCTCGCTTTGCATGGTGAACGTGCCGGAGTTGTTGTCGGCCTCGCCATGCACCAGCAGCAGCGGCGTCTTCATCTTCTCCACGTGCATGAAGGGCGACATGTCGTTGTAGACGCCGGGCGCTTCCCAGTAGTTGCGCTCCTCCTGCTGGAAGCCGAACGGCGTCAGCGTGCGGTTGTACGCGCCGCTGCGCGCGATGCCCGCGGCGAACAGATCCGAGTGCGTCAGCAGGTTGGCAGTCATGAACGCGCCGTACGAATGGCCACCCACGGCCACGCGCGCGCGATCGATGTAGCCGAGTCCGTCGACGGCGTCGATCGCTGCCTTTGCGTTGGCCACCAATTGCTTGATGAACGTGTCGTTCGGTTCGTCCTTGCCCTCGCCCACGATCGGGAACGCGGCATCGTCGAGCACGGCATAACCGCGCGCGACCCAGTACACGGGCGAGCCGTAGCTCGGGAAGATGAACTCGTTCGGATTGGTCGTGTTCTGGCCCGCGCTGTCGCGGTCCTTGTACTCGGTGGGATAGGCCCACATCACCAACGGCAGCTTCTCGCGCTTGGTGGTGCGGTCGTAGCCTGCCGGCAGGTAGAGAGTGCCGGTGAGCGGCAGCCCGTCGGCGCGCTTGTAGGTCAGGACTTCCTTGTATACGCCCTGGAGGGCCTTGAACGGATTCTCGAAACGCGTCACCGGGACCGGGGCGATCCGCTGCTTCAGGTGACGCACGTAGTAGTTCGGGAACTCGGTCGGCGATTCGATGCGTACCAGTACCGTGCCCTGCTCCGGGTCCAGCAACGCCTGGATGCTCTCCTTCTGGCCTTCCAGCCGCGACGTGTACAGGCGCTCCTTCTTGCCAGTGGCCAACTCCATCCTGTCGATGAAGGGGAACTGCCCTTCGGGCGTGAAGCCTTCGCCGATCAGATGGGCCTGCCCGTCATCCAGCGCGAGCACGGTCTCGCCGGACGCATTCTTCCGCGTCTCGAACTGGCCCGGATCGCTGTACTGATCCTGGTAGCTGCGGCTCACAAGTTCGCGCAGCGGCGCACCCGGCTTCGACGGATCCAGCACGTAGGTCCGTGTGTGGCGCGTGTTCCACCAGTAGTCGGTGACGATCGCATGCGTGTCGTCGCCCCACAGGATGCCCTGCATGCGGTCGACGGTCTTGAAGAGCGATTGCGGCGCGCCGGAGAACGGCGCCTGCCAGGCGAAGGCTTCGTCGCGGAACGGCACTTCATTCGCCGGGTCGCCCTTGTCGAGCGCTTCGGCCCAGACCAGCGTCGCGGGCTGGTCGGCGCGCCATTCGACATCGCGACGTCCCGCGCGCACCGCCATGAAACCCTTCGGCAGGTTTTCCGCCAAGGGGGCATCGACGACGGTCACCGCGGGCTTGCCCGTGGTTTCCACCACTTCCGCGCGGTACGGGAAGCGGCCATACGGCACCAGGTAGGAGAACGGCTTCTTCAGCGTGTGCAGCAAGACATAGCGGCCGTCCGGCGAGAACGATTCCCCGGTGTACATGTCCGCCGCGCGCCAGAGCGTGGCGCGCCCCTTCAACGGCACGCGGTGCAGTTCGGAGGTAGTGAGCACGGCGAAATTGCTTTCGTCCGAGGGGTTCTTCAGCAGGTCCTGGTAGGTGCGGTTCTGTGCCTTGCTGCCGTCACTCACCGATACGGTCGGTCCGGTCGGGACGGCGCGTGTGGTATCGAGCAGCGCCGGACGCTGCGCGGGCAACATGCGAACCAGCAACGCCTGGTTGTCGCGGAACCACGTCAGCGGATTTCCCGCGTTGCCGTTGACGCGGGCTTCGGTCAGCCGCATCGCCTTCCCTGTCGCCAGTTCCAGTACCCAGGCCTCCACGCCTGTCCGCGTGGTGTGGGTGAACGCTAGCCAGCGCTCGTCGGGGGACCAGGCGAAGTTCGCCAGGCGAGGGGTCGCAGGCAAACCTGCCACCTGTCGCGCAGTGCCTCCCTGCAGGCTCTGCACCTGCAGGTTGGTGAAATACGTGGTGGTACTGGCGATGTTGGTGCGCGGGTTCACGCGCAGGCCGCCGAGACGGAGCTCCTCATCGGACAGTTCTGCCAGCGATTTGAAGTTGTCGCGGTAGAACAGCACCAAATGCTGCTTGCGACTGTCCGTCACTACGGTGGGGGGGCGCTGCACATCGGCCAGTTGCAGGATCTCTGCAGGTGGTGTCTGGTACGGCAGGGCATCCTGAGCGAAGGCGTTTCCGGCGGCCAGCCACAGGCACGCCAGGAATTTCCAGCGAATCGACATAAGCGGTTTCCCCGATTGGATATCCGGATCATCCAGCCTGGCTCCGATGGTGGCAAGCCAGACCATCGGCGGGACATGCCCCACGTCATGTTGCCGGTCGTCCATCCCGTCTGCGTTTCCCAACATGCAGGCCTTCACCGAAGGCCGTGGGGAATCCGTCATGGCAAAGCCGATCCTTCAGATGCTGCCGCTCATCGCGCTTTCCGTCAGCCTGTCAGCGGGTGCGGCCACGCCCGATGCAGACCAGGCACGACGCATCGCCGAACAGTTCCTTGCCACCAAGCAGGCGACGGCCAGTCCGCAAGAAGCGTATGAGGCCGGGGACGTCGCTGTCGCCGATCTCGACGGCGACGGCCAAGCCGAGGTCGTGGTGCTGTGGACCATGCTGGGACCGACCTACTGGCACCACGGTGTCACCGCGCTCTCGCGAAAAGGACAGCACTACGCACCGGCCGGCGAAGCCGCAGAGCCGCTGGGCAGCGTGGAGGGCATGGTGGTCCGCAACGGCGTCATCGAACTGAAAACGAAGTGGCCTGGTCCCAACGACGCCCGCTGCTGCCCGACCGTACCCAAGACGCTGAGGTACCGCTGGAGCGCGGGCAAGGTCACGCTCGCGAAATAGCGTTCAGCGCGGTGCGTCCCATTGGGCATGGTAGATGCGCCATTCGCCCTCCTCCCGGCGCCAGGCGGTCGTGACGTCGTAGGTGCGCGCCTGCTCCGGCAGGAGCCGACCACTACTGCCCGTCAGCAGTACATGGAATGAGGCTGTCGCGTTATCGCCGTCTACGCGCACCTCCAGCGGCCCCACCGTGGCACCGACCCTGGCATTGGCGAACGTACGGGCCCGGATCAGGTTGTGCAGCGCAGCACGGTCCATGCCGCCCGATCCGACGAATTCCTCACTGACCCCGTCCATGAAGTCGTTCACCCGTTTTTCCTCGACCGCCTGCTGCATCGCATCGAAGCGCTGCCTCAGCTGCGCTTCTGGTGTCTCCGAGCTGCAGCCCGCCACGCCGGCGAGCAGCACCAGCACCACAGCAACATAGTTCATAGCCGTCTTCGCCATCGAAACCTTCGCCTTTTCCATCCGGAACGGTATGCTCCCGACAGGCGCCCCTGTCGGCGCTCGCCCATAAGCATGCCGCGTGGCAGCCCGAAGACCCTGGGGAGGGAGCAGAACGATGAGTCAGGAACGTCCGTGGTTCAAGAGTTACCCGCAAGGCGTACCGCATGCGGTTGACCTGGAGCAGTACCGCTCCATCGTGTCCGTGTTCGATGAAGCGATCAGCAAGTACCGCGACCGCCCCGCGTTCCGCAACTTCGGCAAGACCCTGACCTACGGCGAGATCGACAAGCTCAGCCGGCAGTTCGCGGCGTATCTGCTGGGGGAGCTCAAGCTCAAGAAAGGCGACCGCGTCGCCATCATGATGCCGAACTGCCTGCAGTACCCCATTGCGATTTTCGGCGTGCTGCGCGCCGGGCTGACGGTGGTGAACGTCAACCCGATGTACACCCCGCGCGAACTGAAGCACCAGCTGACGGATTCGGGCGCCAGCGTGCTGCTGGTCGTCGACAATTTCGGCAAGACCGCGCAGGAAGCACTCGCCGGCACGCAGGTGAAACAGGTGATCACCACGGCGCTCGGCGACCTGGTGGGCTTCCCGAAGGGCGCCATCGTCAACTTCGTCCTGAAGTACGTCAAGAAGATGGTCCCGGACTACGACATCCCCGGCACCGTGCGCTTCAAGGACACGCTGACGCTGGGGCAGATGCATACGCTGCCCGAGGTCGACATCGACTCCGGCGACATCGCCTTCCTGCAGTACACCGGCGGCACCACCGGCGTAGCGAAGGGCGCCATGCTGACGCACCGCAACCTGGTAGCGAACATGCAGCAGGCTGGCGTATGGGTCGGCACCGGACTGGACTACGGCAACGAGGTCATCATCACCGCGCTGCCGCTGTACCACATCTTCGCGTTGACCGCGAATTGCCTGGTCTTCATGAAGCTCGGCGGCCTCAATCACCTCATCACCAATCCGCGCGACATGCCAGGTTTCGTGAAGGAGCTTAAAGCCACGCGCTTCACCGCGATCACCGGCGTCAACACGCTGTTCAATGGTCTGTTGAACACGCCCGGTTTCGACGAAGTCGATTTCTCGAACCTCAAGATGACGCTGGGTGGCGGCATGGCCGTGCAGCGCGCCGTGGCCGAGAAATGGAAGAAGGTCACCGGGGTGACGCTGGTCGAAGCCTACGGCCTGACCGAAACCTCGCCTGCCGCCTGCATCAACCCGATGAACCTGCAGGACTACAACGGCGCGATCGGCCTGCCCGTGCCGTCGACCGACGCCTGTGTGAAAGACGACGACGGAAACATGCTGCCCACCGGCGAAGTCGGTGAGCTCTGCATCAAGGGCCCGCAGGTGATGAAGGGCTACTGGCAGCGCCCCGAGGAAACAGCGAACGTCATCGACGCCGACGGCTGGCTGCACACTGGCGACATGGCGAAGATGGATGAGAGCGGCTTCTTCTATATCGTCGATCGCAAGAAGGACATGATTCTGGTCTCCGGCTTCAACGTGTATCCGAACGAAGTGGAAGACGTCATCGCCGGCATGGACGGCGTGCTCGAAGTCGCGGCGATCGGTGTTCCCGACGAGAAATCGGGCGAAGCGGTGAAGGTGTTCATCGTGAAGAAGGATCCCGCACTCACCGCCGATCAAGTGAAGGCGTACTGTCGCGACAACCTGACCGGTTACAAGCAGCCACGCCAGATCGAGTTCCGCACGGAGTTGCCGAAGACCAACGTCGGCAAGATCCTGCGCAAGGAACTTCGGGACCCACCCAAGAGCAGCTAACAGCCCTGTTCATGTTTGAGAAAAGGCCGGCTTATCGCCGGCCTTTTTCTTTTCTGTTCAGGACTTTAGGGTCTTTTTTTTGACGTCCGTCACAAATATGGAGGCTGGTCGGGCCCGGACAAGGTTTCCTTGCTGCAAGCGCGCGCGTGCACTGGATTTTAATTATTCGTTCAGGTGTAGGATCGGCGCGTGATGCCACCTGCGTCACACAAATCCGCCTCACCCGCATCCCCTGCCGCGCGGGCAAAACCCCTCCAAGGAGCTCTCCATGAACAACGTCGAAAAACTGCAGCGCACCCGTTCCTTCCCGACCATCCGTGTCGAGTCCGAACCCAGCGGTGACGCCCACTGGATGTACATGCACTCCGACGTCGCGCCCGGCGTCCGTCCGTGCTTCCGCAGCCAGATGCTCGACGACGTGCTGAGCTTCATGAACTCGATCACCCTGCGCGAATCGCAGCGCCAGCCCGGCAAGCTGCGTCATCTCGTCGTCGCGTCCGACGCCACGGCGTTCAACCTCGGCGGCGACCTGGAACTTTTCTCGCAGCTGATCCGCGAGAACAACCGGGACCGACTGCTCAGCTATGCGCGTCGTTGCATCGATGGCGTCCACCACCTCAACACCGGCCTCGGCGGCGACGTGCGCACCATCGCGCTGATCCAGGGCGACGCGCTGGGTGGCGGCCTCGAGATCGCGCTGTCGTGCCACACCATCGTGGCCGAGGAAGGCGTCGACATGGGTTTGCCGGAGGTGTTGTTCGGCCTGTTCCCGGGCATGGGCGCCTACTCGTTCCTGTGCAAGCGCGTCTCGCCGCAGGTGGCCGAGAAGATCATCCTGGAAGGCAACATCTACACCAGCGACGAGCTGTACAAGATGGGCGTTGTCGACGTGCTGGTGCCGAAGGGCCAGGGTGCCGCCGCCGTGCAGACGATCATCGACAAGCAGCGTCGTTCGCCGCACGCGCACCTGGCGCTGAACGCCTGCCGCAACCTTGCCCAGCCGGTCGGCTACGACGAACTGATGGGTATCACCGAGGTGTGGGTCGACACGGCGCTGACGCTCGGCGACAAGTCGCTGAAGATGATGGAACGCATCGTGCGCGCGCAGGAAAAGCGTTCGACCCGCGCAGCTTGACGTACCTGCAGTAGTCCGCTGTCGCAGTAACGCACAGGGAATACAGGGGAAATCAGGGGGTTGAAGCGCTGATCGCGCTTCAAGGGCGAGTCCGGATCATCGTACTCGCCTGGGACCCGCCCATCGGGCGGGCCTGCCGCCGCCATCCCGTCCGGATCATCCGCGCAACGCGGCATCCGAGTGTCCGACCGGGATCAGGACGAAGAACCCTCGCCGCCTTTCTCGATCGCGCCACGCAACCGCTGGCGTGCTTCCAACGCAGCCCGGCCATGGCTCAGGTGCGAATTCAACGCGGCCAGGCGGTGACGCCATTCGCGCGTGATTTGCCAGTCTGCCAGGCGCATCATCTCGCCCGCCGCAGCGGCGAGCTTCACCAAGCCGAGGTTGCTGGCCACACCCTTCAGCGCGTGCGCATGTTCTCGCAGGTGTTCGCCATCGCCCCGCTCCATCGCATGGGCCATCGCGCCGATACAACCATCCGCGTCATTGAGGCACTGCTCGATGAACTCGCGTTCGAACGCATCGCCCATCCCGAGCGCGGTGAGTTCGTCCAGCACGCTGACGTCCAGCACGCCATCGGAGACTTCCGCTCGCGTCGGTACGACCGTGGCCGTTGCGGCGACGCGGCCGGACGTGGCGATGTCGGCCAGTGCATCCAACAGTCGCGAAGCGACCACCGGCTTCGCAAGGAAAGCGCGCGCGCCCGCCTGTTCGCAACGCTGGATGGACTCCGGCGTGACGTCGGCGCTCAGGATCAGCACCGGTGTGCGGCTGCCGCTGCCGGCCTCCATCACGCGCAATTGCTTCAGCAGATCGAGACCGCTCAGTCCCGGCATGTGCAAGTCGCAGATCACAGCGTCGTAGGACGCGGATTCCAGCGCGTCGAGCACTTCCTCGCCACCATTCACGCACGTGATGCGGTGGCCGGCCTTCTGCAGCAGGCGCTGCACGACCATGCGGTTCGCCTCATGGTCGTCGGCGACCAGGATCTGCATGCTGCGCACGCGGGCGCGATGGCGCAGGAACGGATCCGAGAACGCGATGATGTTTTCGGCGCTGTTCGCGTCCGGCTCTTCCTGCAGCCACTCCGCATGCCCCTGCACGGCAGGCACGATGACCCGGTCCGGAACTGCATCGAACGGCAGTTCCACCCAGAAGCAGCTGCCACGCTGTTCGTTGCTCTCGAAGCCGATCGTGCCGCCCATCGCTTCGGTGAGGCCCTTCGCGATCGTGGTGCCGAGGCCGGTGCCGCCATAGCGGCGCGACAGGCTGACGTCGGCTTGCTCGAACGCTTCGAACAGGCGCTCGCGCAGAGCGACTGGTACGCCGATGCCGGTATCGGTCACGGTGAAGCGCAGGCGCACGTGCTGGCCATCGACCAGGGTCGGTGCCACGGTCAGGCGCACTTCGCCTTCGTCGGTGAACTTGACCGCATTGCCCGCCAGGTTCAACAGGACCTGGCGCAGATGACCGGCATCGCCGCGCAGCTTGGCCGGGATGGCGTCGTCGACCTGGCCTTCATAGCGCACTTGTTTGCCGCGGGCCTGCGGCATCAGGATCAGGCCGATGCTCTCGACCAGTTCGCGCGGCGAGAACTCGACGACGTTGAGTTTGACCTTGCCCGCCTCGATCGCGGAGATGTCCAGCACGTCCTCGACCAGGCCCAGCAGGGTCCGGGTGGAGGCCTGGATCGTCGACAGGCATTCGCGCTGCTCGGTATCCAGGCGCGTGGTGGCCAACAACTCGGACATGCCCGCCAGACCGTTGAGCGGCGTGCGGAACTCATGGCTCATGTTGGCGAGGAAGCGGCTCTTGGCTTCGTTCGCGCGGCGCGCTTCGTCCGTGGCGCGGGTCAGGTCGCGCAACAGGCCCGAAAGGTACATCGGCACGGCGATCAGGCCGAGCACCAGGCCGATGCCCAGTGTCGCGTTCGCGCGCCAGTAATCGTTCATCCACACCACCGCGGCGAACGCGGTGCTGGCCATGGTGACCGCAACCACCAGATAGCGGTTGCCGTAACGCAAGCCGTTGCCCACGGTGATCCACATCAGCACGACGTACGCCCACGACAGCGGCTCGCCCATGCCGTTCATCGCTGCGGCCAGCAGGCCGTAGTCGGCGATCATGCCCAGCGCGCGACGGGCGTGGGACTTACCCGGCTGGACCAGCAGCCACGCGAAGATGCCCAGGCCATTGACCAGCCCGGACGTGATGATGGTCAGGACGATGGTGTATTCATCGGCCGGCAGGGCCGCGCGCGACGAGGGCAGCAGCGCATAGGTCAGGATGATGGAGATCAGCGCAACGCGGATCAGCGCCTGGCCGTGCTCGCTGTCGCCGCGGTGTGCCAGCCGGGATCGTACCCAGGAGAAGACGTTGGACATGGCTCACTCCATCCCTGGACGGCTCTGCACCGTCGAGTAGCGTTCGCAGATGTCGTCCAAACGCGTCCGCCCGCGGATCAACGCGTCGACACATGCGGGGTCGAACAGGCGGCCACGCTGGGCGTACAGGTAAGCCAAGGCGGCGTCCTTCTCCCAGGCCTTCTTGTACGGGCGCGGCGAAATCAGCGCATCGAACACGTCCGCAACCGCCACTATCCTTGCTTCCAACGGGATCTCGTCGCCGACGAGGCCATCGGGGTAGCCGCTGCCGTCGTAACGCTCGTGGTGGCGCAAGGCGATGATGGCGCCTGCCTGGATGAAGCGGTTCTGGCTGCCGGAGAGCAACTGGTGGCCGATCTTCGGGTGCCGGCGCATGACCTCGGTCTCGTCCTCGGTCAGCGGGCCCGCCTTCATCAGTACCGAATCCGGAATGGCGATCTTGCCCATGTCGTGCAGCGGGGCCGCCATCTCGATGGCGCGTACCTCGTCTTCCGGCAAGCCGAGCTGTTCGGCGATCAGGCCGGCCACATGCGCCATGCGCTCGAGGTAGGCACTGGTGCCGCTGTCGCGGTACTCGATCGCACGCGCCAGGCGCGACAGCGTCTCGCGCTCGCGCTCTTCGACCTCGTGCATGCTTGACAGCAGGCGCTGCTCCAGCGAAAGCGCACGCTGCTTGACGTTCTCGGACTGCTGGCGGAGCTGCAGCAGATTGCGGCAACGGGCACGCAGTTCGCGCGGACGGACAGGCTTGACCAAGAAGTCGATGACGCCCGCTTCGAGGGCGGCCTGGCGGATAGGCTCGTCGCCCACCACGGTGATCAGGATGATCGCGATGTCGCGATGCATCGGCAGCCGGCGGAAGCGGCGGGCGAATTCCAGCCCGTCCATGCCCGGCATGCGGTAATCGAGCAGCAGCAGGTCGGTACGGTTCTTCTCGCACCACTCCAGCGCGGCCAAGGGGTCGCCGAAATCGTGGACGGCCAACTCGGACGCGATGTCCTCGATGACATGGCGCAGCATCGTGCGCGCAGACGTCTGATCGTCGACGATGACGATATTCAAAGCGTTACCCACCCCTTGGGGCCACATCAAGTGGCTGTCGGGCAAGGATACTCCGGCGGTGGCAACGCTCGCATCTAACATGTCGGCAGTCCTGTTCGACGACGCAGACCCCACAGGGGTCCGAGATCCACGAAGGGAACCGATGCGAATCGCGGGGCCCCCTCCCCCGATCTCTATCGGCGCGGACGGCCTGAAATTAACCGCCCTGCGTGTGAATCCACGCAGGAAGCGTGCCAGCCGGGGCCAGGGCATCTTGGGCTGGAACAACGGGACCTCCGTCACGGAATGAGGCCGTTCCGTCCATCCGTGACGGGCGACACACTGCGGGGGCGGTGGTCCGGCAGGGGTCCTGCTGCCGGGGTTGGACCTGCCGCGTCACACCGGCCGGAGCCGATACTGCCCCGGTGCGTCACTATCTTGACGCACCGGGCCTGCCGTCAACCCTGGCTTTCGGGCCGCATGTAGGGAAACAGCAGGACGTCGCGGATCGAATCCGAGCCGGTCAGCAGCATCACCAGGCGGTCGATGCCGATGCCCAGGCCGCCGGTGGGCGGCAGGCCGACTTCCAGGGCGCGGATGTAATCGGCGTCGAAGTGCATGGCTTCGTCGTCCCCGCCTTCCTTGGCCTGGACCTGGGCCATGAAGCGCGCGGCCTGGTCTTCAGGGTCGTTGAGCTCGGAGAAGCCGTTGGCCAGCTCCTTGCCGTTGATGAACAGCTCGAAGCGGTCCGTGTAGCCCGGGTTGTCGTCGTTGGCGCGGGCCAGCGGCGAGACTTCCACCGGGTGGTCGGTGATGAAGGTCGGCTGGACCAGGGTGTGTTCCACGGTCTTCTCGAAGATCTCGAGCAGCAGCTTGCCCCAGCCGTAGGACGGCTTCACATGGATCTTGAGGCGCGCGCAGTGGGCCACCAGCGCCTCGCGGTCGGTGCAGTCGGCTGCGCTGATCTCCGGGTTGTGGTGGCGCACCGCTTCGTCCATGCGCCAGCGGCGGAAGGCGGGCTCCAGGTCGATGTCCTGCCCATCCCAGGTCACCTGGCCGGTGCCCAGCACCTCGTGGGCGACATCGCGGATGACGCCCTCGGTGAGGTCCATGATCTCGGTGTACGTGGCGTAGGCCTCGTACAACTCGAGCATCGTGAATTCCGGGTTGTGCCGCGTGCTGACGCCTTCGTTGCGGAAGTTGCGGTTGATCTCGTAGACGCGTTCCAGCCCGCCGACGACCAGTCGCTTCAGGTACAACTCGGGCGCCACGCGCAGGTACAGGTCAAGATCGAGCGCGTTGTGGTGCGTGGTGAACGGCTTGGCCGCCGCACCGCCGGGAATGTAATGCATCATCGGCGTCTCGACTTCCAGGAACCGCCGCGTGTCCAGCCACTCGCGGATCGCACGGATGATGCGCGAGCGCTTGATGAACACGTCGCGTGCTTCCGGCGTGACGATCAGGTCCACGTAGCGCTGGCGGTAACGCTGCTCGACATCCGACAGGCCATGCCACTTGTCCGGCAACGGCCGCAGCGACTTGGTCAGCAGGCGCAGGGCCCCTGCCTTGACCGACAGTTCGCCGGTACGGGTGCGGGTCAGCCCGCCCTCGACGCCGACGATGTCGCCGATGTCCCAGCCCTTGAAGGCGTCGTAGGTGTCTCCCAGCGCGTTGGACTGCAGGAACAGCTGGATGCGGCCGGATTCGTCCTGGATCTGCACGAAGCTGGCCTTGCCCATCACCCGCTTGGCCATCAGGCGGCCGGCGAGCTTCACGTGCCGGCCCGCCCCTTCCAGCGCTTCGACGGTCCACAGGTCGGCATCGCCATACTGCGTCTGCAGGTCGCCGGCATAGTCGCTGCGACGGAAGTCGTTCGGGAACGCGATGCCCTGCCCGCGCAGGGCCGTCAGTTTGGCGCGACGCTCGGCGATGAGGCTGTTCTCGTCGGCGAGGGGTGTCGCGGGAGTCTGGTCGGTCATGGCGTCTGCGGATTGGGGGGACGGAAAGGGACGGCGGCGGGTCGCGACCGGCCCGGGGGCGGATCGCGGGATCAGGCGTCGATGCGTTTGGCGCCGGCTTCCAGGCCGGATTTCAGGCTGGCCTCGACGAACTCGTCCAGGTCGCCATCGAGCACCTTCTGGGTATCCGAGCGCTCCACACCGGTGCGCAGGTCCTTGATGCGGCTCTGGTCCAGCACGTAGTTGCGGATCTGGCTGCCCCAGCCGATGTCGGACTTGGTCGCCTCCACGGCATCGCGTTCGGCGTTGCGCTTCTGGATCTCCAACTCGTACAGCTTCGCGGCCAGCATTTTCATCGCGTTGTCGCGGTTCTGGTGCTGGCTGCGGCCGGTCTGGCAGGCCACGACTATCCCGGTCGGCACGTGGGTGATGCGCACGGCCGACTCGGTCTTGTTGACGTGCTGGCCACCGGCACCGGACGAACGGTACACGTCGGTCTTCAGGTCGGCCGGATTGATATCGATGTCGATGTTGTCATCGACTTCCGGCGACACGAACACCGAGGTGAAGCTGGTGTGGCGGCGGTTGTCCGAGTCGAACGGCGACTTGCGCACCAGGCGGTGCACGCCGGTTTCGGTTTTCAGCCAGCCATAGGCGAAATCGCCTTCCACCCGCAGCGTGGCCGACTTGATGCCGGCGACGTCGCCACCGCTGGCTTCCATCAGCTCGGTCTTCCAGCCGCGCGATTCGCACCAGCGCAGGTACATGCGCAGGAGGATTTCCGCCCAGTCCTGGGCTTCGGTGCCACCGGCACCGGCCTGGATGTCGACGAAGGCGTTGGAGCTGTCCATCTTGCCGGAGAACATGCGCTGGAATTCCAGCTTGCCCACGTGCACGGCATAGCGCTCGACGTCGGCGACCACGGCCTGCGCGGTGTCCTCGTCGCTCTCCATTTCGGCCAGCTCAAGCAGCTCGGAGCCGCCGGCAAGACCTTCCTCGATCTCGCGGATGCCGTTGACGGTCTTGTCGAGCAGCGAGCGCTCGCGGCCCAGCTGCTGCGCGTAATCCGGGTTGTTCCAGATATCCGGGCTTTCCAGCTCGCGGTTTACTTCTTCCAGGCGTTCGCGCTTGGCATCGTAGTCAAAGATACCCCCGGAGCGAGGCCAGCCTGTCCTGCAGGTCGGCGATGCGCTGGCGGATGGGATTCAGCTCGATCATGGTGCTCGTGAACGGGGGACGGAAACGGCCGGCAAGGATACCAGAGCCGGGCGCCGGACCCGCCGGGAGCGTTTCCGGAACAGGAATTGCATCGGATCACACGCCCTGCCCCGAGTCGCCGCCGGCCATGTCCCTCCCTGCTCCGTCGTCCCGTTCCCTGCTGTCGGGCTTGCTCGCCCTGGCAATGCTGGTCACCCTGCCCTCGTCCGCGGCGGCACCTGCCGAAGACCGTGCTGCGCAGGTCGGCCTGTGCCTGAAGATTCGTCGCGACGAACCGGTGAAGGCGGTCGCGCTCGCGCACCGTCTGCTGCAGGCGACCGACCTGTCGCTCGAGGACGAACTCAAGACGCTCAGTTGCCTCGGCATCGCGGCCGGCCTGAGCGGCGAACCGGAACAGGCGCTCATCGCGGCCGAGCGCATGGAACGCCGCGTGGGCGAGCGCCCCGACCTGACGCCCGACCTGAAGATGCGTGCCTATTCGCAGGCCGGTTCCATCTACCAGGGCGCCGGACACATCCACAGTGCGGAAGCGGCGTACCTGCGCGCCTACGAAGTGTCGTCACGGCTGGATGCGCGCGACGCCGCGCTGGTGCAGGCTGCCACCCTGACCAACATCGGCCTGATCCACGCGGATTACCTCGATTCACCCGACGTGGCCGACGAGTACTACCGCAAGGCGCTGGCCGTCGCGGCCACGGTCGGGCTCGAAGATCCCCTCATCCTCCACAACCATGCGCTGAACCTGATCTCGCTCGGCCGCAATACCGAAGCCATGGCCGTCATCACGCAAGGCGAGGCCATGGCCAAGGCCAAGCAGGCGCACGCCGTGCTGGACCGCCTGCATGCGGAGCGTGCTGGCCTCTGGATCCTGCAGGGCAAGCGGACGCAGGCCAAACCGTTGCTCGACGCCGCCATCCGCTCGCAGGAAGCCAGCCACGATTTCCCCGGCCTGGCCGGCTCGCTGGCGAAGCGTTCGATCCTGCAGCGGCAGTCGGGCGATGCGCCTGGCGCGCTCGCGACCGCGCGACGTGCCTGGGCACTGGTCGATGGCCAGCCGCAGCCGCAGAAGCAGCGTGAGGTACTGCTGGCATGGATGGCCGCGCATGCGGCGATGGGCCAGTCGGACCAGGCGCTCGCGGTCGGTTCGCGCCTGCATGCGCTGGAGATGGAATCGCTGAAGCAGCAGCGTCTCGAGCTGCTGGCCGACCTGCAGGCGCGCAGCGAGAGCGCCGATGCGCAGCGCGAACTGGAACAACTGCGCCATCAGGCGCAGATCAGCGCCCTCAACGACGACAAGGCACGCCTGCTGCGCCGGGCCGGCGGCGCCTTGCTGGGCTTGCTGGTGGTCGCGGGCGTCGGCTTCGGACTGCTGCAACGGCGCAAGAACCGCCAGCTACGCACCGTCAGCGCAACCGACCCGCTCACCGGCCTGCGCAACCGCCGCGCCGCCGGCGACGCCCTGCAGGCCATGTCGGCGCAGCGCGCCTCTCCCGGCATGCGCCATGTGCTGTTCCTGATCGATATCGACCATTTCAAGAAGGTCAACGACGGCTTCGGTCATCACGCGGGCGACGATGTGCTGGTGGACATCGCCGATGCGCTTCGCGCCCTGTGCCGCCCGGGCGATGTGATTGCCCGTTGGGGTGGCGAGGAGTTCCTGATGGCCTGCCCCGACCTCACCGCGGCACAGGCCTGCACGGTTGCCGCGCGCCTGCACGAGCGTCTTGGCGGAGCCCGCGAACTCGCGCCGGGACGCGCCTGGGATCTCACCGTTTCGTTGGGTTTCGCGCCGTTCCCATTCTTCGAGGAGGGCCGTGAAGGCTGGGAGTACGCCATTCGGTTGGCAGACCGTGCGCTCTACGCCGCCAAGGACCGTCGGAATGCATGGGCGGGTCTGTGGGGCCGCACGCTGCCCGATGGGACCAGCGCCGCTGGCGTACTGGAAGAGCCCGAGAGCGCCGTGCGTGGTGGCCACGTGGATCTGATGGCGAGCTACGCCATCGAACGCCTGCCCAACGTGGTCATGCGGGCGGCCTGATCGTCTACGCCGGCTCCGCGCCGGTGCGCGCCCGCAGGTCCTGCCGATAACGCCGACTGCAGGGCAGCGTGGTGCCGTCGCGCAGGTGCACGCGCGCGTCGCCGGTATCCAGCGGCTCGATGGACGCGACATGGTCCAGCGCCACCACATAGCTGCGATGGATGCGCGCGAAGCGGCGGGGATCGAGGCGGGACTCGATGCCCGCGATCGTGCTGCGCAGCGGGTAGTCGTGGCCACGCACGCGCAGGTTGACGTAGTTGCCTGCTGCCTGCAGCCACTCGATATCGTTCGCCGCAACGAGGAATTCGCGCCCCAGCTTGCGGATCAGGAAGCGTTCGGGGCGGTCCACCGGCTCAAGGGCCGGGCCTTCGTCCGGTTCCGAGAGCAGGCTGGCTTCGCCCTGCCAACGTCGCAGCAGCAGGCGGTAAGCCTCCATGGTCAGCACGATGTAGGCGAAGCTGCGAATGTCCTTCAGGTATTCGTAAAGCAGTTCCCGCGGCCAGGGACCGAACTCGTAGGACATGCCCTGCGTCCGGTACACGGCCATGCGGAGCAGCACCATGCCCACCACGTGCACGAGGCAGACCACGATGCTGGCGACCGCATACCGCGCCAGCTGTCGACGCCAGTCGCCCCATTGGAACGGGTAGCGCCGGGTGAACCACGCCATGGCCGGCAGCACCACCAGCAACCACATGACCGCACTGCTGGTTTCCCACACCGCCGGTTCCCACGCCTGGATCGAGGACTCGCCCCGCCGCAGCTCCATCAGGGTCGTGATGCTGTTGGCGATGCAGTTCGCACCGGTCATCGCGACCCAGAAGCCGACCTCCGCCACGCGCCTCCAGGGCAGGTAGCGTTCGTAGGAAAGCGTGGCGCGGTCGGTCATGCGCGCATTCTAGCCCTGGGCCCTGCAAGCGCCTTCGCGATTCGTCCCCGCATGCCCTCCACTCGCCCCACAACCCGCCCGACATGTCCCTTCGCGATGGCCCCGCATGCGAGGACGACCCACGCTGGCACCTCCGCCGACGATGGAATCTCTCATGCAACGCCGCCACGACTTGGATTGGGTTCGCGTCTGTGCCTTCGGGCTGCTGGTGCTTTACCACGTGGGCATGTACTACGTGACCTGGGACTGGCACGTGAAAAGCCCTGCCGCCAGCGATGCGCTGGAGCCGTTCATGCTGCTCAGCTCGCCGTGGCGGTTGGCGCTGCTGTTCCTCGTCTCGGGCGCCGCTACCGCCTTCCTGCTCGAGAAGGTCCAGCGTGGCGCAACCGCTGAAGGGCGGCCTGCACGCTTCCTGGGCGGCCGTTCGTGGCGCCTGCTGCTGCCGCTGGTCTTCGGCATGCTGGTGATCGTGCCCCCGCAGTCCTACTACGAAGTCGTCGAGCAACTTCCCGGGGGCTACCACGAGGGCTATCTGGCCTTCTATCGCCGCTACCTGACCGGCTACGACGGGTTCTGCGACAGCGACGGTTGCCTTGACGTGCCGACCTGGAACCACCTGTGGTTCGTCGCCTACCTGTGGTGCTACACGGTGTTGCTCTGGTGCCTGTGGCGCGTGTTGCCGCGCGTGCTGGCAGCCGTGGGCACCGCGCTGGATCGGCCGTTGGCCGGCCTCGGGATACTCGTGTGGCCGGCGGTGTTCCTGGGTGCGGTGCGCGTGGCGCTGGTGGGTCGTTTCGAACAGACGCACGCGTTGGTTGACGATTGGTACAACCACGCGCAGTACTTCAGCGTGTTCCTGTTGGGCTTCCTGATCGCAAGGAAGGACGGGATATGGGACGCCATGGCCCGTGTGCGCTGGATCGCGCTGGCGCTCTGGCTGGCGAGCTGGGCGGGGCTGATCGCTTACTTCGTCCGCTTCGACGGCGTGCAGCCGCCCGAGCTGCTGCGGATGGCCATGAGGCTGGTGTGGGGACTGGACCAATGGTGCGCCATCGTCGCCGTGCTCGGCTTCGCACGACAATGGAACCCCGGGGATAGTCGTCTGCTTCGCTATCTGGTGCCGGCGGTGTTCCCGGTTTACATCCTGCACCAGACGGTCACGGTGGTGGTCGCGCACCATCTCAAGCCCCTGGCGATTCCGCCGCTGGCGGAAGGCCTGCTGCTGGTCGCGATCACCTTTGCCGCCTGCTTCGCAGGTTACGAGGCGATACGCAGGATCGGCGTGTTGCGGCCATTGTTCGGCCTAAAGAGAAAAGCCGACGCGCGTGCATCGGCGTCCGCACCTCTGGCCGCGTCAGACGCGTGAAGGCTCAGTCCGCGGCTTGCCAATGCCGGATCAGCAACTGGATGCCGCGACGGTTCTGCCAGTCGTCGGTCTCCAACTGGTAGGCCGCATGGATGCGGCTGGGCGGTGGCCGGTCGTGCCAGCCGTTGAAGTGGATCGCATTGAGCGGTGCGGCGTGGCCGGACAGACGCAGCGAGAACTTCAGGTGTTTCTCACCGATCACGCGCCAATCCAGCACGTCGAAACGGCCGTCGAACATCGGCTCGGGGAACCCCTGCCCCCAAGGCCCGGCGCTGCGCAGCGCGTCGGCATGGACGCGATCGAGTTCATCGGACAGCAACTCGCCATCGCTCAGCAGCACTTCCTGCAACATCGCGTCATCGAGCAGCTTCGAGGCCTGCTCGTGGAAGGCTTCACGGAAGGCGGGCAATGCGCTTTCGTCCAGCGACAACCCGGCCGCCATCGCATGACCACCGAAACGCTGCATCAAACCCGGGTTCGCCGCATCGATCGCGGCCAGCGCATCACGGATGTGGAACCCTGGGATGGAGCGCGCCGATCCGCGCAGAACATGGCTACCAGGCTCGGCGGGTGCGAATGCGATCACCGGGCGATGCAGGCGCTCCTTGATCTTCGAGGCCACCAACCCGACCACGCCCGGATGCCACTCCGGATCGAACAGGCACGGCGCGAGGGGTACGGTGCCCTCGACGTCGATGCGCGCCAGCGCGGCCTGTGCTTCGTCCACCATCTGCTGCTGGACGCCACGACGCTCGGCATTGATGCCGTCCAGCACGCGGGCCATCTCGCCAGCCTGGGTGGCATCGTCGGTCAGCAAACAGGCGATGCCGAGGGCCATGTCTTCCAATCGGCCTGCTGCGTTCAGGCGCGGCGCGATGGAGAAGCCGATATCCGCCGCGGTGAGCCGCGCTGCGTCACGACCGGCGACATGGATCAAGGCCTGCAATCCTGCGCAGGCCTGGCCCCCACGCAAGCGGCGCAGGCCCGCCCCGACGAGCGCACGGTTGTTGGCATCCAGGGGTACAAGGTCCGCGACGGTGCCGACGGCGACCAAGTCGAGCAGCGACGAAAGATCAGGCTCGGGACCGTCGAACGCGCCGCGCTCGCGCAGCACGCGCCGTAGCGCGAGCAGCACGTAGAACATCACGCCCACGCCCGCCAGCACCTTGCTGGGGAACGGATCGCCGCGCAGGTTGGGATTGACGATGGCATCCGCCGGCGGCAACGCCTCACCGGGCAGATGGTGATCGGTCACCAACACCTGCCAGCCGCGCGCCTTGGCCGCGGCGATGCCTGCATGGCACGCAATGCCGTGGTCGACGGTGACCAGCAGCTCGGGCGATAGCGCGTCCAGCTCCTCGACCAATGAAGGTGACAACCCGTAGCCATGGACCATGCGGTTGGGTACCGCCGGCGTGACCCGTCGAGCCCCCAGCAGGCAAAGGCCGCGCACACCGACCGCGCATGCCGTGGCGCCATCGCAGTCGAAATCGCCGACGATGACGATGTGGCGATTGGCGACGATGGCGTCGGCCAACAGCGCCGTGGCAGCGTCCATGCCACCGAGCAGATCGGGGGGCAGGAGTTGGGCAAGCCTGGGCTGCGCCTGCTCCATCGAACTCGCGCCGCGAGCTTCATACACCCGCTGCAGCAGGATGGGCACGCTCGCGGGCCAGGTGCCTGCCGCGCCGGCGTCGCGTCGCCGGATCCGCGCGTCGGACCTCATGCCGGCACGTGGTCGGGACGCACCGTGTCCAGGCGCGACAACGCGCGGCGCCAGAATCGCCAACGCTGGTCGCGGCGAAGCGCGAACAAGGCGCCGTCCTCGAAATCCAACGTCAACGTATCGAGCTCACCCTTCTTCAAAGCCTCCAGCAACGGACGCAGCGCATCGCGGCACAGCAGGTCGAGGTTGCGCAGATGGCGCAGGTCGATCAGCGCATCCACCCCACCCTCGCCACCCGCATGGCTGGCATCCACGCCCGCCGACTGCGCCAGCGCCTGCAGCAACACGTCATTGCCCTTCACCTGGCGGAAACCGGTGCGGACGAAATCCGGCAGCGTGCCCGCGCCCCAGAACCACAGCGAATTGACCGGCGGCTTGCCCTGGGCCACGCGCTGCGCGTTCCAAGGGTGGTTGTGCAGCAGTACTTGCGCCTCGCTCAGCAAGGCTCGCCAGCGTCGACCTGCATCGCCGTGCGGCAGGTGCGCGAACAGGTCGTCGCCCAGCACGTCGTCCACCGGTACGAACTCGGGCAACTGCGCATCCAGCGGCAGGCGCAGATACCAGCGCGCCGGATGCGGGGCATCCAGCAGCATGCCCGCGTCGCCGAACAGGGGCTTGAGCACTGGCAACAGGTTCGCCGCATCTTCCGCCGAAAGGCCGAGCGATTCGCCATGCGCGAGCATGCGCGCGCCGGTCATGTCGGGCGACACCCGCACGGGATCCGCGCGCAACCAGCGCGCACCCGCGGCATCGCCCGCATCGTGCTGGCGGGTCAACGCCGCGATCGGCCAGTGATCGGGCACCAGGTGGAACTGGCGCCGCAACTGCGCGCGCTCGCCCGCATCCACCTGACGGCTGTCGCTGCGGCCCAAGGCCCGTGCCACGTCATCGGGCAGCGCCTGCCCGACAAGGCGCGTGCGCGTGGGCAGCAGCAGGGTGGCCTGGGCCATCGGGGCTCAGTCGTCGCTGTACGAGACGCCGACGATTTCGTACTCGCGCTGGCCGGCCGGCGCATCGATGGTGACCGAATCGCCTTCGTGCTTGCCGATCAGGGCGCGGGCCAGCGGCGAGGAGATCGCGATCAGGCCCAGTTTGATATCGGCCTCAAGATCGCCGACGACCTGGTAGCGCTTCTCTTCGTCGGTATCCACGTCCGCCAGCACCACCTTCGCGCCGAACACGATGCGCGAGCCGGCATTGAGCTTGCTCACGTCGATGATCTCGGAATGCGAAAGCTCGCCTTCCAACTGCTTGATGCGGCCTTCGATGAAGCCCTGCTGCTCGCGGGCGGCGTGGTACTCGGCGTTTTCCTTCAAGTCGCCGTGCGCACGCGCCTCGGCGATCGCGGCGATCACTTCCGGACGCTTGACCGTCTTCAGAAGGTCCAGTTCCTGGCGCAGGCGCTGTGCGCCCTGCATCGTCAATGGGGCTCTCACCCTTGAAGCTCCTTGTGCAGTTCCTGCAACGCCAGCACCGGGCCCGTGCCGCGGTATTCCAGCGAATGCACCAGCGCCTTGGCGCCGGCGACGGTGGTCGAATAGGTGACGCGGTGCTGCAGGGCCTCGCGCCGGATGGAGAAGGAGTCGGCGATCGCCTGGCGTCCTTCCGTGGTGTTGACGATATACACGATTTCGCCGTTCTTGATCAGGTCCACCACGTGCGGTCGGCCTTCCAGCACCTTGTTGATCTGGGTGCAGTCGATGCCACGCTCGCGCAGCCACGCCGCGGTGCCTGCGGTGGCGACGATGGAGTAACCGCGGGCGACCAGTTCCTGCGCCACCGGCAGCACGCGCTTCTTGTCGGGATCGCGCACCGAGATGAACACCTTGCCCACTGGCGGCGCCTTGATGCCCCCGGCTTCCTGCGCGCGCGCCATGGCGGCTCCGAAGCTGCGGCCCACGCCCATCACTTCACCGGTGGAGCGCATCTCCGGCCCGAGGATCGGGTCCACGCCCTGGAACTTGGCGAACGGGAAGATCGCTTCCTTGACCGAATAGTAGTCGGGGACGATTTCCTTCGTGGCGCCCTGCCCGGCCAGCGTCTTGCCCGCCATGCAGCGGGCCGCGATCTTGGCCAGCGGCATGCCGGTGGCCTTGGAGACGAACGGCACGGTGCGCGAAGCGCGCGGGTTCACTTCCAGCAGGTAAACGATGTCGTCGCTGCCGTCCTCGCTCGCCTGGATGGCGAACTGGGTGTTCATCAGGCCGACGACCTTCAGGGCCTTGGCCAACTCGACCACCTGGCGACGCAGCTCGTCCTGCGTCTTCGCCGACAGCGAATACGGCGGCAGCGAGCACGAGGAGTCGCCCGAGTGCACGCCGGCTTCTTCGATGTGCTCCATCACGCCGCCGATCAGCACGTTGCCTTCGGCGTCGGCGATGATGTCCACGTCCACTTCGACCGCGTTGTCGAGGAAGCGGTCCAGCAGCACCGGCGAATCATTGGAGACCTTGACCGCATCGCGCACGTAGCGCGCGAGGTCGGATTCGCCGTACACGATTTCCATCGCACGGCCGCCCAGTACGTAGGACGGGCGCACCACCAGCGGATAGCCGATCTCGCGCGCCAGCAGCAGGGCTTCCTGGTCGTTGCGGGCGATGCGGTTCGGCGGCTGCTTCAGGCCCAGCTTGTCGACCAGCTGCTGGAAGCGCTCACGGTCCTCGGCCAGGTCGATCGAGTCGGGGCTGGTGCCGATGACGGGCACGCCGTTGGCTTCGAGCGCGCGCGCCAGCTTCAGCGGCGTCTGGCCACCGTACTGGACGATGACGCCCTTCGGTTGCTCGAGTTCGACGATTTCCAGTACGTCTTCCAGCGTCAGTGGCTCGAAGTACAGGCGATCCGAGGTGTCGTAGTCGGTGGACACGGTTTCCGGGTTGCAGTTGACCATGATGGTCTCGAACCCGTCTTCGCGCAGCGCGAGCGCCGCGTGCACGCAGCAGTAATCGAACTCGATGCCCTGACCGATGCGGTTGGGGCCGCCGCCGAGGATCATGATCTTCTCGCGACCGGTGGGGTGCGCCTCGCACTCGTCCTCGTAGGTCGAATACAGGTATGCGGTGCTCGTAGCGAACTCGGCCGCGCAGGAGTCCACCCGCTTGTAGACCGGCTTCACGCCCAGCGCCTTGCGTAGCACGCGCACGGCGGCCTCGTCGGTGCCGGCCAGCTGGGCCAGGCGCGCATCGGAGAAGCCCATGCGCTTCAGGCGGCGCATGCGCGCCTTGTCCAGCGAACCCAGGCCATCGGCGGCGAGCTGCTGCTCGGCCGCGATGATCTCTTCCATCTGGTCGAGGAACCAGGGGTCGATGAACGACAGCGCATGCACCTGCTCGACGCTCATGCCGGCACGGAAAGCGTCGGCTACGTAGAACAAACGTTCCGGACCCGGCGCCTTCAGCTCGCGGCGCAGCTTGGCCAGATCGTCTTCGTCGGCCAGGTCCAGTCCGGTGGGGTCGAGACCAACTTTGCCGGTTTCCAGGCCGCGCAGCGCCTTCTGCAGCGATTCCTGGAAGGTGCGACCCATCGCCATCACCTCGCCCACCGACTTCATCTGGGTGGTGAGACGGGCATCGGCCTGCGGGAACTTCTCGAACGCGAAGCGCGGGATCTTGGTGACGACGTAGTCGATCGCCGGCTCGAACGAGGCCGGCGTCTTGCCGCCGGTGATCTCGTTCTTCAGCTCATCCAGCGTATAGCCCACCGCCAGCTTGGCGGCGACCTTGGCGATCGGGAAGCCGGTCGCCTTGGACGCCAGCGCCGACGAACGCGACACGCGCGGGTTCATTTCGATGACGACCACACGGCCGGTCTGCGCATTGATACCGAACTGCACGTTCGAGCCGCCGGTGTCCACGCCGATCTTGCGCAGCACCGCGATGGACGCGTCACGCAGGCGCTGGTATTCCTTGTCGGTCAGCGTCTGCGCCGGTGCGACGGTGATGCTGTCGCCGGTGTGCACGCCCATCGGGTCCAGGTTCTCGATGGAGCAGACGATGATGCAGTTGTCCGCGGTGTCGCGGACAACTTCCATCTCGAACTCCTTCCAGCCCAGCACCGACTCTTCCACCAGCACTTCGGTCGTCGGCGACAGTTCCAGGCCGCGGGTGACGATGTCGACCAGCTCTTCCCGGTTGTAGGCGATGCCACCGCCGCTTCCGCCCAGCGTGAAGCTGGGGCGGATGATGGTGGGATAGCCGACGCGGGTCTGGATCTCTAGCGCTTCCTCCAGCGTGTGGGCGACCGCGGCCTTCGGGCACTCCAGTCCGATCTCGCCCATCGCCACGCGGAACAGCTCGCGGTCTTCCGCCATGCGGATGGCGTCGCGCTTGGCGCCGATCAGTTCGACGCCGTACTTCTCGAGCACCCCGTTGTCCGCCAGGTCCAAGGCGCAGTTCAGCGCGGTCTGTCCGCCCATGGTGGGCAGCAGCGCATCGGGCTTCTCCTTGGCGATGATCTTCTCGACCGTCTGCCAGTTGATCGGCTCGATGTAGACCGCGTCCGCCATCTCAGGGTCGGTCATGATGGTCGCGGGATTGCTGTTGACCAGCACCACCCGATACCCCTCCTCGCGCAACGCCTTGCACGCCTGGGCGCCGGAATAATCGAATTCGCAGGCCTGGCCGATGACGATCGGGCCTGCACCGATGATCAGGATGGTTTTGAGGTCGTTGCGCTTGGGCATGGGGGACTGCTTCCAGGGTTACTGAGCCGCGGCGGGTTGCGCCTTGGGCCCGATGTACTTGTCAAAGAACGCCAGCATCTTGGAGTAGAGGTTGACGTTGTTCTGAAGGTCGCGGAATCCGTGCGCTTCCTTCTTTTCCACGATCACGTCGTCCGGCTTCTTGCCGACCTTGGCCAGCTGCGAGATCAGGAAATGCATGTTCTTGATCGGCACGCGCACATCCTTCTCGCCGTGCACCAGCAGGATCGGCGCCTTGATGCGTTCTACGCCGAAGGCGGGCGACTGCGCCATGCGTTCGGCGGCCGTCGGCGGATAGACGTCCTTCAGATAGTTGCGGCCGCTTTCATGGCCCATGAAATCCGCATCGCGCTGCGCATCGAGATCGTAGACGCCAACGTAGCCGACGGTGCAGCGGTACAGGTCGGGTTCGCGTACCACGCTCATCAACGCCGCGTAGCCACCATATGAGGCGCCATAGATGCAAACACGATTCGGATCCGCGATGCCTTGGGCGATCGCCCACTTCACAGAGTCAGTCAGATCGTCCTGCATGGTCGTACCCCACTTGCGGTAACCCATGCCCTCGAACGCATTGCCGTAACCGCCCGAACCGCGGTAGTTCATCTGCAGGACGGCGTAACCGCGGTTCGCGAACAGCTGTACTTCCGGATTGAAACCCCACTCGTCGCGCGGCCCGTGCGGACCACCGTGCGGATTGATGATCAACGGCAATTTCTTGCCATTGCTGCCCTTGGGAATGGTGATATAGCCGTGCAGTTCGAGCCCATCGCGGGCCTTCACTACGATCGGTTTCATCGGCGACATCTCTTCCGACTTGATCCAGCCCATGCTGGCGGTCAGGAACTGCGCCTGGCCGGTCTGACGATCGAACAGGTACGCCTCGGGCGCTTGGACATCGGAGTACACCTGCATCATCAGATAACGACCATTGTCCGAAGCGCGCTGGAAGCGCACGGCCTTGCCCGGGAATGCCTTGGCGAGCCCGGCGTAGACCTTGGTTTCCGGATGATCGGGAGCCACCCAATCCCAATAGGGAATGCCATCTTCGTACCACACGCCCAGCAGCGTCTTGCGGTCGGCACTCCAGAGATAGCCGGAAGGGCTGACAGTACCGTTGTTCGAGAGCAATGTTTCGGCGCGGGTATCGACATCGAGCAGCACGATGGATTCAGGCTTTCCATCTGCGCCCTTCGCCATGTAGACCCGCTTGTTCTGCGCATCGAAGCCCAGCGGATAGTACGTCGCGCCATTGCGCTCGCTCTCGTGCACCAGGTTCCACTTGTCGCCATCGCGTCGGTAAGTGACGTTGCGACCGTCGTTCATGGCGCCCGCGACAAAGCGCACCTTGCGATCATGGTCGACCAAGAAGCTGCCTTGCTCGACCGGTGCGCTGGCCACATTCATGATGCGGCCATTATTGACGTTCAATTTGAAGAGGAACGAGGTCTCGACGGAGCGCTGGACCAGGATCGTGTCCGGATCCTCGGGGGTCAAATCAACGATGCTGTAGGTGTTTCCGTTGGGTATGTCGAGCCGACCCGTACCATCGATGTTGGCCGCATACATGTCGCCCCGCGCCGTCTCGAAATCGAAACGACCCGTCTTGAAGGTCACGACGAACAGGAGGCGGTTGTCGTTGACCCAGTACACCTGCCGAAAGTGCCGGTTCTCGCCGTAGTCGAACTTTCCGACCACTGCCTGGTCGGCAACCCGGACGACTGCCAGCAGTGTCCTGTCGGCCTGCGGCACATTGATCGCCATGTGCTTGCCATCGGGCGATAGCGAGACGGTGGTGAATTGCGGATCCTTGAAGAAATCCTGGATCGGCACTTCACGCGCGAAACCCTGCAGTGGCAGCAAGGCCAGCAGCAGCAACAGACGGACCATCACTTTCATCTTCCACTCCCTGAGATGGGGCGGCGTCCCCCGCCGCCCGGTACGGACAATCGATGGCGCTGGGCCATCCCCCTCACGATGACCGCGCCTGCTCCATGCAGGCAACGAAACGGTCGAACAGCGGTGCGACGTCATGCGGCCCCGGAGACGCTTCCGGATGGCCCTGGAACGAGAATGCGGGGGCGTCGGTCAACTCGATGCCCTGGTTGGTGCCGTCGAACAGCGAACGGTGGATCACCCGCACGTTCGCCGGCAGCGAGGCTTCATCCACGGCGAAGCCATGGTTCTGCGACGTGATCATCACGCGGCCGCTGTCGAGATCCTGGACCGGATGGTTGGCGCCGTGGTGGCCGTGGCCCATCTTCATGGTCTTCGCGCCGGCGGCGAGCGCCAGCAACTGGTGACCGAGGCAGATGCCGAAGGTCGGTGTCTTCTGCGCGATGAACTCGCGGATCGCGGTGATCGCGTAGTCGCAAGGCTCCGGATCGCCCGGGCCATTGGACAGGAATACACCGTCCGGCTGCAGCGCCAGCACGTCGGCTGCGCTGGTCTGCGCCGGCACCACGGTGACGTCGCAGCCCCGCTCGGCCAGCATGCGCAGGATGTTGTGCTTCACGCCGAAGTCGTAGGCCACGACCTTGTACTTCGCAGGCGCCTGGATGAAGGCATTGCGGTCCAGGTCCAACTGCCCGTCGCGCCAGGGGTAGGCCTTGTCGGTGGTGACCACTTTGGCCAAGTCCATACCCTTCAGGCCGGGGAACTTGCGCGCGGCTTCCAGCGCCTTCTCGACGTCGATGCCGTCGCCGGCCATCAACGCGCCGTTCTGAGCGCCGCGCTCGCGCAGCAGGCGGGTCAGCTTGCGGGTGTCGATGCCGGCGATGGCCACGATGCCGCGGGTTTGCAGCCACTCCGGCAGGGCCTGCTGGTTGCGCCAGCTGCTGGGGCGGCGCGGCACGTCGCGCACGATCAGGCCGGCGCACCAGACCTTCGACGCTTCGTCGTCCTGGTCTGTGCAGCCGGTGTTGCCGATATGGGGGTACGTCAGGGTGACGAGCTGGCGGGCGTAGGACGGGTCCGTCAGGACCTCCTGGTAGCCGGTCATCGCGGTGTTGAACACCACTTCGCCGACCGAAAGGCCATCTGCGCCTACGGATTCGCCCTCGAATACAGTGCCGTCTTCGAGTACGAGAATTGCGGGTCGAGTCACGGGGTTCGCCTTGGGGTGAAGGAACCCTGCCCCACCAACTTGCGGCTGCAAGAAACCGCAGACGCGGCGTTCATCCGGTCCGTGGCGATGGGTAACAGGCGAGCGGGAATTGTACGGGGAAGCCCTGTTCAGCGCCACCGTTTTTTGCACCCGGCCGCGGGAAACGGGCATCCCGGCGGGGCTGCGTGTTCAGGTTGAACAGCGGCGCGGCGCGCGACGCCACGTGTCAATCCAGCAGGTCGCGCACGCGGTAAGCGCCGGGCGCGCGGCCAGCCAACATCCGCGCCACATGCAGCGCGCCTCTCGCGAAGATGTCGCGGTGGGTAGCCCGGTGCGTCAACTCGATCCGCTCGCCGAGCCCCGCAAACTGCACCGTATGTTCCCCCACGATGTCACCCGCCCGGAGGCTGGCGTAATGCACCGCCTGCCCGGCACTGCCCGCTGCCTGGCCCAGGGTAAGCGCGGTGCCGGAGGGTGCGTCCTTCTTGTGGATATGGTGGGACTCGACGATATCCACGTCCCACCCCGGCAGCGCGGCCGCCGCGCGCTCCACCAACTCCGCGAGCACCGCGACGCCCAGGCTGAAATTGGTCGCCCAGACCAGCGGAATGCGCGTTGCGGCCGTTGCCAGCGCCCCCTGCTGGGTTTCGTCGATACCCGTCGTACCGGACACCAGCGGCAGGCCCCGCTCGACGCACAGCGCCAGTATCGGGTCGAAGCCTTCGGGCAGGCTGAAATCGATTGCCACGTCGAACGCGGGCACGCCCGACAATTCCGCCGCGGCGAAATGCGGCACGCCGTCCACGACGCGCTGCGCTGGGGAACGACGGGTCACGGCGGCAACGACGGTGTAGAGGGCGGGCTGCTCGGCGGCGAGGCGAAGCAGGGCCTGGCCCATTCGGCCGGAGGCACCGTGGATGAGCAAGCGTGTGGGGGCAGCGTTCATGGGGCCATGGTAGCGGCCCCTCGCGCATCGGCGTAGCCCCGCGACTCAGGGCGTCTGCGGATATCCCAGATGGAAGCCCTGCGCGAACGGGACGCCGAGGGCCTTGAGTGTCTCCAATTGCCGCTCGTTCTCCACGCCTTCGGCGATCAGGTCAGCCTGCGTGCCTTGCGCGAACGTCAACAGCGCGGCGATGAGCGCCTGCATGCGCGGCCGCTGGTCCACTTCGCGCACCAGGGTGATGTCGAGCTTGATGATGTCCGGCGCAAGCCGCAGCACGTGCCGCAGACTCGCGAAGCCGGCACCGGTATCGTCCACCGCGATGCGTACACCCGTCTCCTGCAAGGCCGACAGACATTTGTTCAAGCGCGCGTAGTCGTCCACTGCGGTGTGCTCGGTCACTTCCAGGACGAGGCGATACGGGTCGTGTCCCGCGATGAGGTGCCTCAAGCGCTCACTGCACGCGGTTTCGGGCGAGATGTTGATGGAGAGGAAGGCCTCCGTCGGCAGCGCCGCCAGATGGGTCAACGCCGCGGCGGCGGCGGCGAGCTCGAGTTCGACACTGAGCCCGCTGCGCGCGGCATCCTCGAACCAGCGCCCCGTGGACAGGTCGTACTCCAGGGGGAAACGCGCGAGGGCCTCATAACCGGCGACTGCGCCGTCGGCGAGGCGGATGATGGGCTGGAGCGCCATCGTGATCTGCCGTTCCTCCAACACTTGCAGCAAACGCTCGCGGGCATCGTGCACCTGCTTGCGATCACGCTCGCCCTGCCCCATGCGCGCCTCGAGCGCCGCGCGCATCTGCGCATGCTCGATCGCCTTGTACATGCTGGCGGCCACCAGCGTGCTCAACTGCTCCAGCGTCTTGCTGGCGGTGTCGTCGTAGGCGTTCGGCGTAGCGGCGAGCACCTTCAGCACACCGACAACCTGTCCGCGGAACCGAAGGGGCGCGACCAGCATCGATCGCAGGCCCACGTGGCGGCAGGCCTCTCGATTGACCCGCGGGTCTTCCTCGCTGTCATCGCAACGCAACACGCAGGCTTCGGTGATGCACCGCCCGGACAGGCTGCCTTCGACGGGCAGCGTCATCCCGATCTGGCTTTGGGCGATGCCACTGGCCGACCAGTAACGCATCAGGTCGCCATCCCGGATCTCGAGCACGGCGCCCGCAGAGCCCGTCAGTTCCTGAGCGCGGTGCGTGATGGCATCGACCACGTCCTGCGGTTCGGGGCCGGCCGCCGCTATTTCTCCCTGTGCCGCGACGATGCGCGTGAGCAGCGCAATGGCTTCTTCATCGGACACCGTCGCGCCCGATGTCGATGGCGCCAGCCGCACGGAAGACAAGGACGTTATTTTTCGATCCCGACTCATCTCCGACACTCCTTGCGGACGATGAACATGATGCATGCCCCGATGCATTGAGGTCGTGATGCTAGAGCGCCCCGTAGCTCGATGTCGAGTAAACGCGTTTACGGGAAAGGGCCGCCCGAAACCGGGTTTCAATCCGCGGGCGCCACGCCGGTCAGCCGTTTCTGCCAGTTCTCCACCGCACCACGCTCCAGCCGCCGCTCGAACAGGATTCGCCATGACGGCACCAACGGCAGCGCAAGCAGGTCATGCAGAACGTCGACCTCGATGGCGCGCTGATACAGCAGGTCGATGAAGCGGGAAAGCGGCCACGCGGGATATGGGCGCGCTTCCAGCACGATGGCGTCGCCTTGTTGCACTTGCCCCGCGTCGATCACACGGTAGTACCACCCCGTACGCCCGGTGTCCTGCACGCGGCGCGCCATGTCCGGAATCTCGAAACGGTCGGACAATTTCCAGCAGGGTTGGCGCGACTGCGAAACTTCCACCAGCGCCGAGCCCAACCGGAAGCGATCCGCCAGGCACACGTCGGCTTCGGTCATCCCCGTCGTGCTGATGTTCTCACCGAATGCGCCTGCCTTTGCCAACAACGGATGGGGCCCGACGTCCTCACGCCACGCCGTGTAGTGATCGTGGGGATAGTGATGGATTGCCTTGTCGGGACCGCCATGAACCCGCAGGTCACCCTGCTCATCGCTGGCCAGCCCCAACGTGGTGACACGTTGAGGCCCACGCACGCTCGCCTTGGCGATCGCACTGACGCTCCCGGCACGCGTGAACGGCACGGCCTTGCCGACGAGGACGTCTTCGATGACGCATGTCGTCGTGGTGGTCTTCAAATTCATGGCAATACCCTGCCCAAACCACGGGAATCTATCTCGCCCGCGGCACGCGCCAATGCCTCGCCATCCAAGTCCGCATCGAATCCGATACGGAAATGCACTTCGCCATCCGGCGTACGCGAAGAATGGATGGACGACAAACTGACGCCATGCCGTTCGAACACGTGCAGCAGCGCACGCAGCGAACCGGGCCGATCTTGCGGAAGGTGCACGCTGAGCGCTTCGCGCCCGGCGAGGTCCGCCAACAGGTACCCGATCCGCTCGTAGCTGTAGTTGCTTTCCGCGAGCATCGCGGCGCCGATCGCGTCGTGGTTGTCGGCAAGGAATTCCCGGCGGAACGCAGTGCGTGCCGCATCGCTCCCCTCCCCCACCAGTTCGGCCATGCGCCCGATCTGCCGGCCCAGCGACGCCAGCACGTCGCCCGCGTAGGGATTGCCGAACTGGATGTCCTCGTAGATCGCGGGGTTGAGCGACAGGATGCGGGCGATGATGGCGGCATCCATTTCGAACGACGCCGAGCGGAATGGCATCAGCGCCGCCAGGTCGCCAGTGTGCGCGGCTTCGTTGCGCAGTACGCCGGCCTGCGCCAGATGGGTGGCATGGACCATCGCCTGTACCAGCGCCATCACGCGGTCATGCTGTTCGGGCGAGGCCTGCACGCATTCGGCCTCCAGCGCAGCGAGCAACGATGCGACCCAGGGTCGCCAGGTCACCAGTCGCGCCTCGCTGACCACCATCACCCGGCCTTTCAGCGTCGGCGCCTTCGGCGGTGCGGTCATCGGATGCAGGCCCACGACCTCGGCCCCCGAGGCGAGCATTGCCGCGATAGGCGCCGCCTTGATGGAGGTCACGTCCAACCACAACCGCCCCGATTCCGTGCCGCCGGCGATATCGACGTAGCGGGCAATCAGGGCCGCTGTGTGGCGGATGGGAGCGCAGAACACGAGTACGTCGGCGCGCGCGACCAGCTCCACCTCGTCCACGCTCGAGGCATCGGCCGGATCATGACCGATGACCTCCAGGCTCATCCGCGCGCGGAAGAACCGCGCCAGCCATTGCCCGTACGCACCGGCGCTGCCGACGATGCCGATCAGTGGGTTAAGTGTGGGCGTCACGCGCGGCATTCGGCGGTATTCACTGCTGCACCGCTCCTTCCCCGGTCAGGTAGACCACCTGCGCACGCAGGTCGGGCATGATCTTGCGCATGACCCGGGCGAAGCCGTCGTTGTACTCCGGCGAGCACACCGGGCCCGGCGTGCGGTCGTCCAGCGTGCGCCGTACATGCAGGCGAGCGCCCTCCTGCCGGAACGTCGAGACGTAGCTGAGCGTACCTTCGCGCACACTGACGTCCTTCGGTACGGCGACGATCCGCATCGATGCCGGAAACTCGAAGGTGTACTCCTCGTCCGAGTGATAGGCACCACAGCTGCTCTCGCCCGCGGGCTGGTCCGGATCGCCAAGTTGCGAGGCGACCAGCATGGAGACCGGGGTGAAACTGAGGAACCACGGTTGCACCTGGAAGCCGCCGCTCGTGGGGAGCATCCGGTCGACTTCGAAGTCGGCATCCATGTTGAAGGTTTCGAGCATCGGCACGGGGTCGTCGTACGTCACCTTGCCGCTCGCGTTCAGCGCGTTCCCGCGGAAGTAATTGCGTACCAGCTTGTCGGCGTCGCTGGCGCCGACGTTGCGGAACTGCGCGCGCGCCGCCACGGCCATGCGTCCGCTCAACTCGACCCGCTGCGATCCCTTGATCGAACCGTCCGATTGGATCCGGAGGGTCGTGCGCAGCTTCTGCGATTCCGAACCCACCTGCGTCACCGGCGTGGTGGTGCCATCGCGATGCCCATCCACCAGCAACACCGGCTTGCCCGCCGCACCGTCCGGCAGGCTGCCGAAGGGCACCGTCGCCGCGGTGGAGTCCACGTAAAGATCAAGGCTGGGGATGTAGTTGATCACGTGGTTGACGACCGACGCGACCGGGATGTCCGGCAACGTGTACGTACCGCCAGCGTTGATGAGCGCCTGGGTGCTGTCGATGCCGCGCGCCTTCAGCAAGGCCTGCAGCAGGGTCGCATGGTCCTTGCAATCGCCCATGCGGTTGTCGAGCACCACGTCCAGGTCGCGCGGGACCACCGCGCCCAAGCCGATGCAGTTGCCTGCATAGGTGATCTTCGTGGAGACCCATTCGTAGAGCTTCTTCGCCGTCTCGCGCGGGTCCTTGCTCTTGCCCGCGATCTCCGCGGCGAGCGTGCGTAACCGGGGCGTCAGCGCAGCCTTGGCGTTGGCCGGACCACCATAGGCCGCCGCGATGTCGGCATAGCTGGCGAAGGTGGAGAACGCGTAGCCCGGATAGCGATCGGCGGTGAAGACCGTATCGCGCAAGCTCTCGCGGTCGACCGGCTGGCGGTTGCTCCATTGCCAGCGGACGATCCGGCGGCCGTCTCGTGTTTCGACGGCGGGCTGCGTCATCTGCCAGTTGCGCCACGTCGCCTGCATGGCCTCCGGCGCATCGATGGTCACCTTGACGTCGCCGTAGTACGCCGCGGGGCTGTAGTTGCGGATCACCGAGAAGTGGCCAGGGAACATCGGCTGCGTTGCGGTCACCCGGTAGGTGAACACCGTGGTGTCGCCGACGGCGAGCTCCGGGAACACGACGGTGAGTGTCGTCTGGTCGGAGTAGATCGGTGAATCGCCCTCCCGCCCCGAACTGCTGCTCACCTGGTAGTTGCCTCGCGGCACATCGACGCGGCGACCGTCGGGCTTCAACGTGTAGGCTTCGACCACCTCGGCCTTCTGGATGCTGGTGCTGTAACTGACCGACGCATCCTTGGCCGCTTCCAGGGCGCTGTCCTTCAGCACCTTGATCGCGGTTTCCTGCTCCTGCACGAAACTGCCGTCGGCATTGAGCACGAAGCGCGTCGACTCGCGCTCGACCTGCAGGGGCCTGTCATCGGCCGCCCATGCGGGCGCCATGACGACCAGTGCCAACCATCCCCACCCCTTCCCCATGTTCATGCGCACGCGATCTCCCTTCTTCGTGGACGTGAATGAAAACGGCCCCGGGGTTGCCGGGGCCGTCGCAGGATGCCACAAGCCGCGCACAGGCGCGGGCGGCGGGATGTCGCGGGGGCTCAGGACGTCATGCGGTCCCAGAAGCCCTTGACGCCATCGAGGAAGGTGGCGGACTTGGGCGAATGCTTGCGCGCTTCGTCGCCGACGAACGTGGCCTCGAACTTCTCCAGCAGCTCACGCTGTTCGGTCGTCAGGTTGACGGGGGTTTCCACCACCACGCGGCAGTAGAGATCGCCTTCGCTGCGGCTGCGGACCGACTTCACGCCCTTGCCGCGCAGGCGGAACAGCTTGCCGGTCTGCGTCTCGGCAGGCACGCGGATCTCCGCCTCGCCGTGCAGCGTGGGCACGCGGATCGTGTCGCCCAGCGCCGCCTGCGAGATGCGGATCGGCACCTCGCAATGCAGGTCGTCGCCATCGCGCTGGAAGATGTCGTGCTCGCGCACGCGCACTTCCACGTACAGGTCGCCCGGGGGCGTGCCGGGCGGGCCCGCCTCGCCTTCGCCGGTCAGGCGGATGCGGTCACCGTTGTCCACGCCCGCCGGGATCTTGACCGACAGGACCTTCTCTTCTTCCACGCGACCGGCGCCATGGCACTCGGTGCAGGGATTCTTGATGGTCTGCCCGCGCCCGCCGCAGGCCGGACAAGCCTGTTGCATGGCGAAGATGCCGCGCTGCATGCGCACGTTGCCGCGTCCGCCGCAGGTGCTGCAGGTCTCGACCTTGCCATCCGCGGAGCCCGAGCCCTTGCAGGGTTCGCAGGCGACCAGCGACGGGATCTCGATGCGCTTCTCGACACCCGCGACCGCTTCCTCCAGGTCGAGCTCCATCACGTAGCCGACATCGGCGCCACGCCGCGCGGCACGCGCGCCACCGCCGCCGAAGATGTTGCCGAAGATGTCGCCGAAGATATCGCCCATGTCCGGGCCGCCGGGACCGCCGGCGCCACCCATGCCGTGCTCGAACGCGGCGTGCCCATGCGCGTCGTAGGTGCGGCGCTTGGCGCCGTCCGACAGCACTTCGTAGGCTTCCTTGCACTCCTTGAACGCCGCTTCGGCCGCGGCATCGCCAGGATTGCGGTCGGGATGGTGCTTCATCGCGCAGCGGCGATAGGCCTTCTTCAGGTCTTCGTCGCTGGCGTCGCGGGCCACGCCCAGGACTTCGTAGTAATCGCGCTTGCTCATGTGCTGTCTGGCTGGTCTCGCAGGGTCGCCGGATGGCAAAACGGGAGGCCGTGGCAGGCCACGTCTCCCGTTCGCCGCATCCCGTGGGCCGGGATTACTTCTTGTCGTCCTTCACCTCGGTGAACTCCGCATCGACCACGTCGTCGGCCGGCGCAGAGGGGCCACCCGCGCCACCGGCACCCGGCTGTTCGCTGGAAGCGGCCGCCGCGTACAGCGACTGGCCGGCCTCCTCGAGCGCCTTGGCCTTGGCTTCGATCTGGGTCTTCTCATCGCCCTTCATCGCCGACTCGAGTTCGGCGATCGCCGACTCGACGCGGCCGATCACATCGCCCGGCACCTTGCTGCCGTGCTCGGTGATGGCGCTGCGGGTGGCGTGGATCAGGCCGTCGGCGTGGTTGCGCGCCTGGACCAGTTCCTGGAACTTCTTGTCTTCCTCGCGATGCGCCTCGGCATCGGCCACCATCCGCGCGATCTCGTCCTCGGACAGGCCCGAGCCGGCCTTGATCTCGACCTTCTGTTCCTTGTTGGTCTTCTTGTCCTTGGCCGACACGTGCAGGATGCCGTTGGCGTCGATGTCGAACGACACCTCCACCTGCGGCATGCCGCGCGGCGCGGCATCGATGCCGGACAGATCGAACTTGGCCAGCGACTTGTTGAAGCGGGCCTGCTCGCGCTCGCCCTGCAGCACGTGCACCGTCACCGCGGACTGGTTGTCCTCGGCGGTGGAGAAGGTCTGCGAGGCCTTGGTCGGGATGGTGGTGTTCTTCTCGATGATCTTGGTGAACACGCCACCCAGCGTCTCGATGCCCAGGCTCAGCGGGGTCACGTCGAGCAGCAGCACGTCCTTGACGTCGCCGGCCAGCACGCCACCCTGGATCGCGGCGCCCAGCGCAACGGCCTCATCGGGGTTGACGTCCTTGCGCGGCTCCTTGCCGAAGAACTCGGCCACGGCCTGCTGCACCTTCGGCATGCGGGTCTGGCCGCCGACGAGGATGACTTCGCCGATGTCGCTGGCGCGCAGGCCGGCGTCGTTCAGCGCGATGCGGCACGGCTCGATCGTCTTCTTCACCAGGTCTTCGACCAACGCTTCCAGCTTGGCGCGGGTGAGCTTGATGTTGAGGTGCTTCGGGCCCGAGGCGTCGGCAGTGACGTACGGCAGGTTCACTTCGGTCTGCTGCGAGCTGGACAGCTCGATCTTGGCGCGCTCGGCGGCGTCCTTCAGGCGCTGCAGGGCCAGCGGATCCTTGCGCAGGTCGATGCCCTGGTCCTTCTGGAATTCCTCGACGAGGTAATCGATGACGCGCTTGTCGAAGTCTTCGCCACCCAGGAAGGTGTCGCCATTGGTCGCCAGCACTTCGAACTGCTTCTCGCCGTCGACATTGGCGATCTCGATGATCGACACGTCGAAGGTGCCGCCACCCAGGTCGTAGACGACGATCTTGCGGTCGGCGCCGCCTTCACCCTTGTCCAGGCCATAGGCCAGCGCGGCCGCGGTGGGCTCGTTGATGATGCGCTTGACGTCCAGGCCGGCGATCTTGCCCGCGTCCTTGGTCGCCTGGCGCTGGCTGTCGTTGAAGTAGGCCGGCACGGTGATGACGGCTTCGGTGACGGTTTCGCCCAGGAAGGCCTCGGCCGTCTTCTTCATCTTTTCCAGGATGCGCGCGGAGATTTCCTGCGCCGACAGCTTCTTGCCGTCGTTGGTCTGCACCCAGGCGTCGCCGTTCTCGTGCGCGATGATGTCGTACGGGACCAGGTCGAGGTCCTTCTTCACTTCCGCATCGGTGAACTTGCGGCCGATCAGGCGCTTCACCGCGTAGAAGGTGTTCTTCGGGTTGGTGACGGCCTGGCGCTTGGCCGAGGCGCCGACCAGCACTTCGCCGTCCTTGGTATAGGCGACGATGGAGGGCGTGGTGCGGTCGCCTTCCGAGTTTTCGATGACGCGGGCCTTGCCGCCGTCCATGATCGCCACGCACGAGTTCGTCGTGCCCAGGTCGATGCCGATGATCTTGCCCATGATGGATGTCGCTCCCTAGCGAATGCTGATGTTGTACCCGGCGATCAGCCGGGTGGATGGTCCCGATATAGGGGTGCGATGGCGCGGTTCAAGCGCCGTCGCGAGGTCGTTCAGTCGTGCTTGGCCACGACCACGAGGGCCGGGCGCAGCAGGCGGCCGTTGAGCACGTAGCCCTTCTGGAACACCTGCACGACGCTGCCTGGCGCCGCGCCGGGGGCGTCGGCCTGGCTGATGGCCTGGTGGTGTTCGGGGTTGAAGGCTTCGCCGGTGGGGTCCAGCAAGGCCAGACCGTTGTCGCCCGCCACCTTCAACAACTGCTTGAAGGTCAGTTCGAGGCCATCCTTGAGCGGATTCGGTTCGGCGCCTGCCGCGGCCAGGCCGGCGTCCAGGCTGTCGAACACGGGCAGCAGGTCGCCCAGCAGGCGCTCGTTGGCGAACTTGCGGGCCTGCTCGATGTCGCGGGCCACGCGCTTGCGCTGGTTCTCCAGGTCGGCGCGCTCCAGCAGCGTGGTGGCGCGCAGCTGGTCCAGCTCGTTGCGCAGCGTTTCCAGCTCGGCCAGCAGGGCGGCGTCGGTATCGGGGGACTCGGGCGCGTCGCCCGGCGAGGTGTCGTGATCGTGCGGTTCGTTCATTTCGGTTCCCTGGCGGCAGGTCCAGCCGCCCAACCGGGAACCTATGGGGCCGGCGTTTCCGGATTCAAGGCTGCCCCGAGCACATCGGCCGCAGCCTGCACCACGGGAATCACCCGGTCATAGGCCATCCGCGTGGGCCCGATCACTCCCAGCACGCCCAGCACCTGGCCACCCGCCATGTAGGGTGCCGTCACCACCGAGACGCCGTCGTGCGGGGCCAGGCCGGTGTCTTCACCGATGAAGATGCGCACGCCCGGCGCATGGATCGTCCGCTCCAGCAGCTGCAGGATCTCGCGCTTGCGGGCGAAGGCCTCGAACAGGTCGCGCAGGCGCTCCAGGTCGGACAGCTCCTGCACGCCCATCAGGCGGGTCTGCCCTGCCAGGACGACGTCGTCGTTCGGGGGGGCCAGCGCCTGTTCGGCCAGCTCGATGGATTCGGCCAGCAGCCCTTCCATCTCGGTCTGGGCGCTGCGCAGGTCGCGCAGCAAGGTGGCGCGGATGTCCGCCAGCGGCCGGCCGGCGAAATGGATGTTCAGGTAGTTGGAGACGCGCTCGAGCTCGGAACGTTCATAGGATCTGCGCGTTTCGATGACCCGGTTCTGCACATCGTTGTCGGCGAAGACCAGGATCGCCATCACCCGCTTGCCATCCAACGGCACGAAGTCGATGTAGCGGAAGGCGAACTGTTCGCGCCGGGGCACACTGACCACCCCGACGAAATGGGTCATCGCCGACAACAGCTCGGACGCATTGCCTAGCAGGGCCTGCGTGCCGGCGCCACTGGGCAACTCGGAGCGCAATCGCGCCACCTCGCCCTCGCCCAACGACTTCACCTGCACCAGGCTGTCGACGAACACCCGATAGCCCTGCGCGGTGGGAATGCGGCCGGCCGAGGTGTGCGGCGAGCTCAGCAGCCCGACTTCCTCGAGCTCGGCCAGGATGTTGCGGATCGTGGCCGGGCTGACCTCCAGGCCCGCGTGCCGGGCCAGTGTCTGCGACCCCACCGGCTCACCGTCGCGGATGTAGCGCGAAATCAGCGTGCGCAACAGATGGCGGGCGCGTGGGTCCAGCGGGGGCGACGTCGACGACATGCCGCATAGATAGCGCCAACGCGGAGGCGCCCGCAAGCACCTTGGTTCCCGTCTCGGCCGGTGCGACGCCCGAGGGTGAGCATCGCGCGCCTTCGAACCGCCATCGCCCGGCCCTACACTATCGCCATGCTGACCCATCTCGCGATCAAGGATTTCGCCGTCGTCCGCGCTGCCGAACTCGAGTTCGGAGAGGGCATGACCGTCATTTCGGGTGAAACCGGCGCAGGCAAGTCCCTGCTGGTGGACGCGCTGGGCTTCCTGTCCGGGTTGCGCGCCGACAGCGGCGTGGTCCGCCATGGCGCCGAACGCGCCGAGCTTTCCGCCGAGTTCCAGCCCGTGGCCGGATCGCCTGCCCTCGCTTGGCTGTCCGACCATGAGCTGGACGACGACGGCCAATGCCAATTGCGCCGCGTCATCCGCGCCGACGGCGGCTCCCGCGCCTGGATCAACGGCCGCAGCGTCACGCTGTCCCAGTTGACCGACCTGGCCGGCCGCCTGGTCGAAATCCATGGCCAGCACGAGCACCAGGCGCTGCTGGCCCGCCACAGCCAGTTGGAACTGCTCGACGCTTATGCAGGCAACCAGGCCGAGGCGCGCGCCGTCCGCGATGCCGCGCGCCACTGGAATGCGCTGCTGGGCGAACGCGAGCAGCTGTCGGGCCAGGGCGACGTCTCGGACCGCATCAACTATCTGGAGCACCAGCTCGCTGAACTCCAGCGCGAAGACCTGGCGCCCGCCGCACTCGAAGCCCTGGTCGCCGGCCATCGCCGCCAGGCCCATGCGGCCGGCCTGATCGCGGCGTGCGACGCCGCACTGGTCGGCCTGTCGGGCGACGACGGCCCGTCGTTCTCGCGCCAGTTGCAGCACACCCGCGCGGACCTGGCCCGCCAGGTCGAACACGAACCACGGCTGCGGGGTGTCGACAACCTGCTGGAAAGCGCAACGATCCAGATCGAAGAAGCCCTGGCGCTCCTCGGCCAGGTGCGCGATGACCTGGACGTCGATCCCAGCCAGCTCGACGAGCTCGAGCGCCGCCTGGCGCGCGTCCACGATCTCGCCCGCAAGCATCGGGTCCCACTGGACGGCCTGCAGGAGCAGCACGATCGGCTGGCCGCGGAACTGGAATCCCTGCGTGGCGCCGGCGAGCGCCTGATTAAACTCAACGACGAAATAGAAGCCGCGCGCGCGCAGTGGCGCACCACCGCCGATGCACTCAGCCGGACGCGGCACCGCGCCGCCAAGGCGCTCGGCGACACCACCACCGCCCTGATTGCCGAACTCGGCATGGGCGGTGGGCGCTTCGAAGTGGCGCTGGAACCGCATGACGGCGAACGGCCCGACCCGTCAGGCGCCGAGCGCACCGAATTCCTGGTATCGGCGAACGCCGGCCAGCCGCCGCGTCCGCTGCGCAAGGTCGCTTCAGGCGGCGAACTGGCCCGCATCTCGCTCGCCATCGAAGTCGCGGCGCTGGGTCTGGACGCGGTGCCGACGATGGTCTTCGACGAAGTCGATACCGGCATCGGCGGCGCCGTCGCCGAGATCGTGGGCCAGAAGCTGCGCGCGCTCGGTGCGCAGCGGCAGGTCCTGTGCGTGACCCACCTGCCCCAGGTCGCCGCGCAGGGCCACGCGCATTACCGCGTCAGCAAGGCGCCCGTGGACGGAATGACGCAGAGCGCCGTCGAGAAACTGGGCGCGAAGCAACGCGAAGAAGAACTCGCCCGCATGCTGGGCGGCGTGGAAGTCAGCAAGGAAGCGCACGCGGCAGCGAAACGGCTGCTCGCCAACGCCGTCTGAATTCCTTTTTCTAGGGGATCTCGAACTAGCGCTTCTTGCGCACGTAGAGCACCAATGAGTGCTCTTCCAGCTCGTAGCCGTGCTTGGCGGCGATTTCGCGCTGCAGCTTCTCGATCTCGCCGCTTTCGAACTCGATGATCTTGCCGGTATCCACGTCCACCATGTGGTCGTGGTGTCCGCCGCGGTCCAGCTCATAGACGGCCTGGCCGCCCTCGAAGTTGTGCTTGAGCACCAGCCCCGCCGCCTCGAACTGGGTCAGCACGCGGTAGACCGTCGCCAGCCCGATTTCATCGCCGTGGTCCAACAGCTGCCGGTAGATGTCTTCCGCGCTCAGGTGGTGCTGGGAGTTCTTCTGCTCCAGCAGTTCCAGGATGCGCATGCGCGGGTGGGTGACCTTGAGGCCGACTTTGCGTAGATCCTGCGATTCCATGGCGTCTCCGTTCACTCTCGGTTTAGCGCCAGCTGCCTGAAGCTCGGTTGCGGCGGTCCGTGTGAGTGTATCATCGGCCCGGTTTCCCACCGTACCTGTCCCATGCGCAAATTCCTGCTGGTTGCCGTCCTCGCTTCCGCCACCGCTGGCTGCGGCATCCTCTACAAGCAGCCGATCTACCAGGGCAGCCTGCTCGAGAAGACGTCGGTGGACCAATTGCAGGTGGGCCAGAACAAGCAGCAGGTGCAGTCGCTGTTGGGCAGCCCGTCCATTGCCGATCCGTTCCACGCGCAGCGCTGGGACTACACCGCGAGCAACCGCACCAACCGCCGCGGCACCACGGAAGTGAAGAACCTCACCCTGCTGTTCAACGGCGACACGCTCGCCAGCTGGGAAGGCGAGTACTTCCCCGAAGCCGACCTGCAGCTGTCCAAGGACGTGCGCAAGTTCGGCCCGAACCTGGCCAAGGAAAAGAAGAAGGGCCGTCGCCGCTGAGGCGAGGCGTTACCTGCGCGCCCGTCGGCGGCGCGCTTCCTTCGGGTCCAGCAACAACGGGCGCAGCACTTCCACGCGATCGCCCTCGCGCAATACCACGCCAGCGTCTGCCATCACGCCATGGACCGCCGTGGGCTGCGTCGGCGCAAGGTCGTCGAAGCCACTGGCAGCCAACGCATCCGCGACGGTCGAACCCTCGGGCACATCCAGCATCACCGACTCGACGCGGTGCGGCCACGCCCGGATCACCTCTACCTGCATCTCAGGCGCCGCGGTCCGCGGCCCGGACGAAATCATCGACCATCCGGTCGGCCAGGCTCTGGAAGCCCAGCGCCATCGCCGGCGCAAGCAATCGGCTTGAAGGCTCGAACTCCAGCGTCAGCGTGACCTTGCAGGCCGACTCGTCCAGCGCATGGAAGTCCCAGCGCCCGTGCAGCTTGCGGAATGGGCCATCGACCAGGTTCATGTCGATCCGGTGCGGCCTGTCCAGCGCGTTCTCGGTGGTGAACCACGTCCGCAGCGAACCCAGGCCCAGGTCGAGCCGGGCCACCAGCCGCTCCTCGCCCTGCTCGATCAGCTGCGCGGCGCTGCACCAGTCGAACCGGCGCGGGTAGGCCGCCACGTCGTTGACCAGGTCGAACATCCGGGTGGCCGAGTGTTCGACCAGGGCGCTGCGGCGGATCGTGTGCATGTGGCTCGCGTAGGGTTCCGCCTTCGGCGACAATAGGACGGATGGCAAAGAAACCGGACAAGAATAAAGCAACGGGCACGATCGCGCTGAACAAGCGCGCGCGGCACGAGTACCACTTCGAGGAGCGCTACGAGGCGGGCCTTGCCCTGCAGGGATGGGAGCTGAAGGCCATCCGCGCCGGACGCGCCAACATCACCGAGGCCTACGCGATCGTCCGCCATGGCGAGATCTTCCTGTTCGGCGCGCAGATCACCCCACTGATCCAGGCCTCCACCCATGTGGTCGCCGACGACCGCCGTACCCGCAAGCTGCTGCTGCACCGGAACGAGATCGACAGCCTGATCGGCAAGGTCGAGCGCGACGGCTACACATTGGTGCCCACCTCGCTGTACTGGAAGGGTAACAAGGTGAAGGCCGAAGTCGCGCTCGCCAAGGGCAAGCAGACCCACGACAAGCGCGCCACCGAGAAGGACCGCGACTGGGCCCGCGAAAAATCGCGCGTGATGCGCCAGCACAACAAGAATGCGTAGCAGCATCGCGACGCGTTGAAGTTCCAGGATTCGCCGCGCGAATCCTGGGCCCCGACGCACGCTGCCGATCCCCCACGCGCGCTGACGCGCGAATTCGCCCCTTACCAAGGGGGCTGACACGAGCGGGGTTGGTGTCTCACCAGGCTGAACACACCAAGGCGGAAGCCTTGTGAAGGCTGACATCCATCCCTACACTGGCTCTTGTCAGGACGTTTCTGACTCCCGGGGGTGCACTGGCTTCGACGGGGGTTGCGAAGTTGCCTGGTGCATGCCGAGGGGGCAGCTTTCCTCGTAAATCCAGCGGCAAAACTCTAGTTGCCAACGACGACAACTACGCTCTCGCCGCTTAAGGCGTAAGCCCTGAAACTGCTTGTGTCCGTGCTCGCAGCGTAAGGTCATTATCACGGAATCGCCGGGGGTGGCTGCCTGTCAGCGCCCGGTCAACCTAAAACAGGCTGGTCCTGCGGTGCGCTTCGCCCACCGTGCTGCTGCAGGACGAGATCCAACGGGGGGATAAGCATGTAGTACCGGGGATGGAGTGCCTTCGGACGGCGGTTCAATTCCGCCCACCTCCACCATTCAGCGAAAAGGCCGGGCCCGCGAGGGTCCGGCCTTTTCGTTTCCGGCGCCCGGCGACGGGTCATCGCGGCGGGGGTTCCTGTAAAATCCCCGCTCTTTTGAGCCACCGTGTGACCACAGTGCAGTACCGGACGCCCACGGCGGCCCCCGCCTTCGTCCGCCTCCTCGCCCGCCTGGGCGGCGCCGAACTCCCCGATGCCACGCCGGCCCTGTCCGAGCGCCTCGGCCAATGGATCGACTGGAACCGCGCGGTCTCGCTGTCGCGGGCGCTCGATGGCGCCGTCGCGCCCGAGGCAGGCGCGCCGGCGTCCGACGACACGCATCACGCCGCCGTCGCGCGGGTGCGGGCATCGCTGTCGGACGCGATCCTGCGCGGCCCGCCACCTGACGCGGGCGACGACGACTTCGCGCCTTACCGTCGCTACTGCCTCGAACGCCAGCGCGCCATGCTGACTGGCACCGGCCCGCTGCGCGGGCGCCTGCGCGATGCCCTGGCGCAGCGCGGCGGCGACCTGGCCCGCCTGGCCGAGGTGGATGCCGTGATGGAAATGACGCTCAGCCCGCGCGAGAACGCCCTGCTGGCCAACACGCCGGTCCTGCTCGGCCTCCATTTCGACCGCCTCCGCGCCGGTGCGGAGGCCGCCTCCGGCCCCGCATGGCGGGCGCTTTTCCGGCGCGACCTGCAGGACGCCCTGCTCGCCGAACTCGACCTCCGTTTCCACCCGCTCGACGCGCTGCTCGCCGCGCTTCGGCCTTCGTAATGCCTGGATGCCCTTGATGAAACAGCACCTCTCCACCGCCCTCTTCCTCGCCGGCCTGGCCATCGTCGGCTGGATCGGCGTCGGCTACGTCGGCACGCACGCGCTGGGCGTGGTGGTCACCCTCGTGATCGGGGCCTGCTATGTCACCGGTGCGGTGGAGTTGCTTCGCTACCGCCAGGCGACCGCCACCCTCGCCCACGCGCTCGACGACACCACACCGGCGGGCAACGGGCTGCAGGCCTGGCTCGCGCCGATGCATGCCAGCCTTCGCCAGGCCGTGCGCCTGCGCGTGGAAGGCGAGCGCGTCGCGCTGCCGGCGCCTGCACTGACGCCGTACCTGGTCGGCCTGCTGGTGCTGCTGGGCATGCTGGGCACGCTGCTGGGCATGATGGTCACCCTGCGCGGCACCGGCCTGGCGCTCGAAGGCGCCACCGACATCGACGCCATCCGTGGCTCGCTGGCGGCGCCAGTGAAAGGCCTGGGCTTCGCCTTCGGCACCTCGATTGCCGGCGTGGCGGCCTCCGCCGTGCTGGGCTTGCTGTCCGCCCTCGCGCGCCGCGAGCGCGTGCTGGTCGCGCAGCGGCTGGACGACGAGATCGCCACCTCGCTGCACGTGCATTCGCAGTCGTTCCAGCGCGAGACCTCGTTCCGCCTGCTGCAGCAGCAGGCCGCGCTGATGCCGGAACTGGTCGAGCGCCTGCAGGCCATGGTCGCCTCCATCGAACAACAGAACACCGACGCTGCCGCGCAGCAGTCCGCGCGCCAGGAAAGCTTCCACGCCCGCACCGAAGCCGCGCAGGCGCAGCTGTCGGCCACGCTGGTCGCGTCGATGCAGGCGGGCGTCGAAGGCAGCGCTCGTGCGGTCGGCGCCGCGCTGCAGCCGGCGATGGAAACCACGCTCGCCGGCCTGGCCCGTGAAACCACCGCCCTGCAGCAGACCGTCGCCACCGCGGTACAGCAGCAGCTCGACGCGCTGACCACCGGCTTCGGCACTGCCACCACCGCGGCCGCCGCCTCGTGGGACGACGCCCTCGCCCGCCAGCAACACGCGCACGACGCGCTCGCCGCGCGCCTGCAGGGCGATGCCGAACAGCAGGCGGCGCAGTTCGACCAGCGCGCCAACGCGTGGCTCGATGCGGCGTCCGGCCAGCTCCAGCAGACCGCCACCACGCTCGCCGAAGGCTTCACCCAGGCGCTCGCCCAGCAGGCCAGCACGACCGACGGCATCGCCTCGCGCAACACCGACGCGCTGGCCGCCGCCGGCGCCGACTTCCGCACGCAGGCCACCGCGCTGGTGCAGGCCGTGGACGCATCGCATGCCTCGCTGCAGCAGACCCTCGTCGCGCAGGACGAGGCGCGCCTCGCCGCGTGGGCCGCGCAGCTGGCCACGATGAGCACCACCCTGCGTGGCGACTGGGAACGCACCGCCGGCGAAGCCGCGCGCCTGCAGCAGGAGATCTGCGATGCGCTCGCGCGCAGTGCCAGCGACATCACCACCCAGGCGCAGACGCACGCGCAGCAGACCATCGCCGAGATCTCGCAGCTGGTGCAGGTCGCCTCGGAAGCGCCGCGCGCCGCCGCCGACGTGGTCGCCGAACTGCGCCAGAAGCTGTCCGACAGCATGGTCCGCGACACCGCGCTGCTGGAAGAACGCACCCAGATGATGGGCACGCTGCAGACCTTGCTGGATGCGGTGAACCACGCCTCCACCGAGCAGCGCACCGCGATCGATGCGCTGGTGGCCACCTCGGCCGACCTGCTGGAACGCGTCGGCACGCGCTTCACCGACCATGTGCAGGCCGAGACCGGCAAGCTGGAACACGTCGCCGCGCAGGTCGCCGCCGGCGCCACCGAAGTCGCCGGTCTCGGCGATGCGCTGGGCAGCGTGGTGGAACGCTTCGGCCAGACCAACGACGCGTTGCTCGAGCGCCTGCAGGCCATCGAAGGCGCGCTGGAGCGCTCGCTGGTCCGCAGCGACGAGCAGCTGGCCTACTACGTCGCGCAGGCGCGCGAAGTGGTCGACCTCAGCTTGTCCGCGCAGCGCCAGATCACCGTCGACCTGCAGCGCCTGTCCGGGGCCGAAGCCGCATGAGCGTGGAAACCGGAGACGACTCCGACCTCGGCGCGCCCGTCTGGGCCAGCTTCGGCGACCTGATGTCGGTGCTGCTGGGCGCCTTCGTGCTGGTGCTGGTGGGCGTGATCGCCGTGCAGGCGCAGCTCGCCCAGCGCCTGGACGAGGAAACCCGCCGGCGCGAACAGGAAGCGCAGCAGCGCAAGGCGCTGGAAGACGCGCTCGCCGCGCCGCTGGCCGAAGGTCGGGTGACGCTGGTGGACGGGCGCATCGGCATCCGCGGCAACGTACTGTTCGCGCTGAACTCCGACCAGTTGCAGCCCGAAGGCCGCGACCTGCTGAAGAGCCTCGCCACGCCACTCGCCGGCTACTTGCGCACGCGCGAGGACATCCTGATGGTCAGCGGCTTCACCGACGACCGACAGGTCAGCGGCAGCAACCAGAAGTTCGCCGACAACTGGGACCTCTCCGCGCAGCGCGCACTCACCGTCACCCGCACGCTGATCGACGAAGGCGTGCCGTCTTCGTCGGTGTTCGCCGCGGCGTTCGGTGCCGAGCAGCCGGTCAGCGCCAACACCAGCGAAGAAGGCCGCGCGCGGAACCGTCGCGTCGAGATCGCTCCCATTCCCCGCCCTGCCAAGCGCAGCGGTGACGATGGACGGTGACGCCCTGCCCCCGGCGGCGCAGTTGCAGGCGTGGCGCGCACAGGGCGCGGATCGCGTGGATCCCACGCGCTTCGACATCCTGCTGGCGTTGGCCGCGCGCGTGCCCACGCAGCAGGACGAAGCCCGTCGCCTGCTGGAAGCCCGCCTCGCCGGGCTGATGCGCGCATACGCGGAACGCGTCGTGCAACAGCCGGCGGTTGCGCCACCCGTGCCCGTGCGTGATACCGGGCTGCGCGCGCTGGTCGCTGCGCTGCAGGCGCGCAGCGAGGGCGAGCCACTCCCCGATGCAGCATCGCCGGCGCCCTCCGCCCTCACCCAGGCCCGCGAAGTCTGGGCGCAGGTGCGCACCGACAGCCAACTGCGCGCGTCGTTGCACGAGGTGCCGGCCGATGCCGGCCCGTTGAACTCCGGCATGCTGGTCCACCGCGCCCTGCACCTGATGCGTGCGGTATCGCCGGGCTATCTGCAGCACTTCATCGCTTACGCCGACACCCTGTCGTCGCTGGAACAGCTCCAGCAGGCCGTGGCACCCTTGACGGCGGCCGCGGATGCCCCGCGCCCTGCGCGTCGCGCACCCCGCAAGAAGAAAGCCGCGGGGCCGTAACCGCGGCTGCCCCCCCGAAGTCTCCAGATGATGGTGTGGGAGCGACGTAAGTCGCGATGACGCGCCATCGACTGCCCTTCGCGACTCACGTCGCTCCCACAGATGACCAGTCTCACAAGCATCCTCGTCCTGTGGATCACTTTCCGAGCCCCATCGATCGGGCTCCCTGTGAGACAGATGGCCTTCCTAGCCCCATCTGCAAGGCGCCGAGCTCGGCAGATCGCCCTCGGAATGTCATTCGCCGGCCTCCGGCGCTCCATCGATCGCGCTCCGAATGCCATCGATGGCTTTCAGTGTGAGACAGATCGCATTCCGAGCCCCATCCACGAAGCTCATCGCTCGGCAGATCACACGCCGAATGCCATGGCATGGCATTCGGAGAGCGATCGATGGCTTTCCGAGAGCCATCGATCGCTCTCCATGTGAGACAGATCGGGCTCCGAGTGCCATCGATGGAGCTCCCCCACCCGGCGCGTCACATGTAGAGCTCCATCGACGGCGCAATACGTGAGATGAGAGCGGCGCCCGGCCCCTCCCCCGCGCTCAGGGATACAGCAGGTGCTGCCGGCGCAGGGCGTCAAACGCGGTGATGGCCGGCTGCCAGCGCGCCTCGATGGCATCCAGGGTGTCGCCGCGTTCGAGAGCGGCGCGCAGGTCGCCCACGCCGGCGAGGCGGTCGAAGAACGGCGGCTCGCCCGGCAGGAAGGCGAAGTCCTTCGGGTGCTGGTCGCGCAGGGCCTTCAGCACGGCGAGCCCGGTCCGCACCGGGCGGAACGCCGCGCGGTCGGTCACGTGCAACTGCACGCCCGCGCAGGCCTTGCCCGCGTGCTTGGAGAACGTCGGCGTGAACCAGGTCGGCCGGAACCGCACGCCCGGCAGGTCCATCGCATTGAGCCGCGCCGCCAAGGCCTGCGCATCCACCCACGGCGCGCCCACGGTCTCGAACGGCCGCGTGGTGCCACGGCCTTCGGACACGTTGGTGCCTTCCAGCAGGCCCATGCCGGGATAGACCAAGGCGGTGTCCGCCGTGGGCATGTTCGGCGACGGCGGCACCCACGGCAGTGCGCCGCGCCACGGGTCGTCACCGCGCCTCCAGCCCTGCATCGTCACCACGTGCAGCTCGGCGCCGATGCCGAACGCGGTGTTGAACAGCGTGGCCAACTCGCCCAGCGTCATGCCGTGGCGGATCGGGATCGGGAACTGGCCGATGAACGAGGCCAGCGCCGGGTCCAGCACCGGTCCTTCGATCAACACACCCCCGAGCGGATCGGGACGATCGGCCACGACGACGGGAATGCCGGCGCGCTTCGCCGCACGCATCACCCCGGCCAGCGTGTACGGGTAGGTGTAGAAGCGCGTGCCGACGTCCTGGATGTCGAACACCAGCACGTCGATGCCGTCGAGCATCGCCGACGTCGGTTCGCGGTGTTCGCCGTAGAGGCTGTGTACCGGCAGGCCGGTGGCGGCATCGCGCGCGGAGGCCACATGGTCGCCCGCCTGCACATCGCCGCGCACGCCGTGCTCGGGACCGAACAGTGCGACCAGCGTGAATTCCTTGCGTTCGGCGAAGCGATCCACGTCGCTGCGCAACTGGCGATCCACGCCGGTGGCGTTGGTCACCAGGCCCACGCGCTTGCCGCGCAGCAGGTCCATGCGCTGATCGAGCAGGACCTCGATGCCGAGCGTCGGCGCGGCATCCGCAGGCGCCGCCGCGCCCGCACGCGCATGCAACACACCGAGCAACAGCAGCACGCCGAGGCCCATAGGGCGCAGTGCAGCGTGCAGCGGACGAGCGAACCGGGGCATAGTGTCACGACCGTTTGCTATCGTGGTCGTGACGATAGCAGCCTGCGTGCGGCACCGTGCAAGGGGATCATCGCCGGTATCGACGCATTCTTCCGTTGTCAGGTGAGGGATCCGATGTCCCGTAGGGCGAACCGCATCATGCGCAGCATGTCTTTCCTCGTGATGGCCTCGGCGGCGTTGCCCGCCGCCGCACAACCGGCACCCGACCGCCTGGGTGTCGCTCCGTCGGCGCAATCGCGGGACTTCGTGGCGAACAAGCAGCAGTTCCAGCTGCACAGCCTGCTGACCGAACAGCGCCACCCGCGCAGCTTCGACCTGAGCACGCGGATCGCCGCCGACACCACCGACGGCCTGGCCGCGCTGCTGTCCGTGGACGAAGACATCACCGCCGCGCTGCAGGGCGTCGCCGACGATCCCGCGCGCTTGGCAGCGCTGGAAGACGCCAGCCGCGCGATCACCCGCGCCTTGCGCGAAGGGCATCGCCTGTACTTCTACGGCACCGGCTCCACCGGTCGCCTGGCCGAGACGATCGAAAGCGGCCTGTGGCGGCCGTTCTGGCAGCGCACCGCGGCATCACCCGCGATGGCGAAGATCGAGGCGCGCTTCCCGGGCCTCGGCGAGCGCGTGCGCGGCGAGATCACCGGTGGCGACCGCGCCCTGATCGCCTCACTGGAAGGTTTCGAAGACATTCCCGAGATCGGCCGCCTGCAGCTGCAGGACAACGGCATCCAGCCGCAGGACCTGGTGTTCGCCGTCACCGAAGGCGGCGAGACCTCCGCGGTGATCGGCACGGCGCTGGCCGCGGCCGACCAGTCGGGCGCCGACACGCGCCGCACGTGGTTCGTCTACAACAATCCGGATGCGGTGCTGCGCCCGTTCGAGCGCAGCCGCCGCGTACTCGACGATGCGCGCATCACCAAGATCCCGCTGCCCACCGGGCCGCAGGCGATCACCGGCTCCACCCGCATGCAGGCCACCACCACCAGCCTGTACGTGCTGGGCGTGGTGCTGGAGGATGCGACACGCGCGCTGCTGCGCGACGTGCTGACGGCCGACGAACTCGCCGCGCTCGGTTTCAACGACGCCAGCATTGCCGACCGCCTGCGCGGTTTCGCCGCGATCCAGCGCACCGTCGCGGCCGCCGCACCGAAACTGGCCGCATGGACCGATCGCGAAGCGGCGAGCTATGCCGCCGCACGACACGCCACGTACCTGGCCACGCGCGCGCTGATGCCGGTGTTCGTCGACGTGACCGAACGCGCGCCCACGTTCCGCCTGTCGCCGCTGGATACGGTGAACACACCGGAGCGGCGCTCGTGGATCCAGGTGTGGACGCCGGCCACCGATGGCGCGCAGGCCTGGCAGGCGCTGCTGCACCGCCCGTTCCACGGGCTGGATAAGGCGCTGTACCTGCCGCCGTTCGAGACCGGCATCCCGGACCCGTACCTGCGCGAAGCCGCGCTGCGTGGACTGTCGAATGCGGGCGACGAACAACAAACGCTGTACGACCTGTCGTACTCGCCCGCCAACCTGCAGCGCAGCGGCCCGCAGGCAGGCGACGCCGGCGCGCTGATCCTGCTCGGCGATGAGGCGCATGCCGATGCCAACCGGCAGTGGCTGGAGGCCTTCGCCGCGGCCGGTGCGGAGCCGGTGCTGGTGTCGGTCTCCGCGCGCCCGGTGGCGAGCGAGGTGCTGGCCGACGTGGCCGCCCTGCCCCGCGCGGTGCCGGTGATCGCGGTGACGGTGCCGCAGCGCGATGCGTTCGAGCTCAACCAGACCATCGCCCTGAAGATGCTGATCAACGCGCACTCCACCGGCGTGATGGCCAAGCGCGGGCGCGTGGTCGGCAACACCATGACCAGCGTGCAGCCGGGCAACCTGAAACTGATCGGCCGCGCGACGTGGCTGATCCTCTCCCACGTCAACGCCGTGCTGGAAACGCCGGCGTGGCGCGATGCCGTCGGCAGCACGGCGCCGCTGGGCTATGCGGAAGCCAATGCCGTGCTGTTCGAGGCGATCGAACAGCGCCGCAACGCGCCCGGTGCGAGCGGCCTGCCGGAAGTGGAACTTTCGGTGGTCGCGGTGCTGGACGCACTCAAGGCCGGTGCGCCCATCGACTGGCATCAGGCCGCCGCGCACCTGCGCGACGGTGGACTGAGTCGCTATCTGGCGCCGTACGCAACGGCGACCGCGCGCCCCACCCCCTGAGTCCACGCCCAGGCCTCTCCCTCGGCGGGGAGAGGCAGGCGCTTCGGATCAGCCGTTGCCTTTCGCCCGCGCGAACGCGGCGGCCAGCGCGTTGTCGGCGGGCGGTGCGCTGGTCTTCGCCGGTGCAGGACCACGACGCGGATCGCGCGCGTTGCCACGGTCGGGCCCGCGCGGCGGACGCGGATCATTCGTCCGGGCTTCGCGCGGCGCCTGCGGTGCGGGTGCGTCGTCGAGGCGGCGCGTCAATGCGATGCGCTTGCGGGCCACGTCGACCTCCAGCACCTTCACCTTGACGATGTCGCCGGCCTTCACCACCTCGCGCGGGTCCTTCACGTAGCGGTCGGCCAGTGCGGAGATGTGGATCAGGCCGTCCTGGTGCACGCCGATGTCGACGAACGCACCGAACGCAGCCACGTTGCTGACCACGCCTTCCAGGATCATGCCTTCGCGCAGGTCCTTGATGTCTTCCACGCCATCGGCGAAGCGCGCGGCCTTGAACTCGGGACGCGGATCGCGGCCGGGCTTCTCCAGTTCCTTCAGGATGTCGCGGATGGTCGGCACGCCGAACGTCGCGTCGGTGTACTGCTCGGCCTTCACCGCACGCAGGAACGCGGTGTCGCCGACGATCTGCTTCACGTGCCGGCCGCTGCCGGCCAGGATGCGCTCCACCACCGGATAGGCTTCCGGATGCACGGACGAGGCATCCAGCGGCTCGTCGCCATCGGCGATGCGCAGGAAGCCGGCGCACTGTTCGAAGGTCTTCTCGCCCAGGCGCGGCACGCCGAGCAGCGCCTTGCGCGTGCGGAACGCACCATGTTCATCGCGGAAGCGCACGATGTTCTCGGCCACCGTCGACGACAGCCCGGACACGCGCGTCAGCAGCGCGGCCGAGGCGGTGTTCACGTCCACGCCCACGGCGTTCACGCAGTCCTCCACCCGCGCATCGAGGGCGCGCGCCAGGCGGAACTGGTCCACGTCGTGCTGGTACTGGCCGACACCAATGGCCTTGGGTTCGATCTTCACCAGCTCCGCCAACGGGTCCTGCAGGCGGCGTGCGATCGACACGGCACCGCGGATGCTGACGTCGAGATCGGGGAATTCCTTGGACGCGAATTCGGAGGCCGAGTACACCGACGCGCCCGCCTCGCTGACGACGATCTTGTCCATCTTCAGTTCCGGCGCCTGCTTGATCAGGTCGCCCGCCAGCTTGTCGGTCTCGCGGCTGGCGGTGCCGTTGCCGATCGCGATCAGGTCCACCTGGTGCCTGGCGCACAGCGCACGCAGCACGTGCAGCGACTGGTCCCACTGGCGCTTGGGTTCGTGCGGGTAGATCGTCGCGGTGTCCACCAGCTTGCCGGTGCGGTCGACCACGGCGACCTTCACGCCGGTGCGCAGGCCCGGATCGAGGCCGAGCACGGCTTTCGGACCGGCGGGCGCGGCCAGCAACAGGTCCTTGAGGTTGTCGCCGAACACCGCGATGGCCTCGGCTTCGGCCTTCTCGCGCGCCTGGTTGAACAGGTCCAGCAGCAGGTGCATGTGCAGCTTGGCGCGCCACGTCAGGCGGCAGGCATCCAGCAGCCACTTGTCGGCGGCGCGGCCCTGCGCTGACACGCCGGCATGGACGGCCACGCGTCCTTCGGCTTGCAGGTGGCCCGCCTCGGCCTCCATGCCGGGGTCGAGATCGAGCAGCAGGATCTCTTCACGACGCGCACGGAACAGCGCGAGCAGGCGGTGCGAGGGGATCTTCGCCAGCGATTCGGCGTGGTCGAAGTAGTCGCGGTATTTCGCGCCTTCGTTCTCCTTGCCTTGCGCGACCTTGGCGCGGATCACGCCGACATCGGCCATCCAGTGGCGTAGTTCGCCGACCAACGCGGCGTTCTCGCCCCAGCGCTCCATCAGGATGGCGCGCGCACCGTCGAGGGCGGCCTTGGCATCGGCCACGCCTTTCTCGGCGTCGACGTACGCGGCAGCGGCGACGTCCGGTGCCTGGCTGGGATCGGCGAGCAAGCCATCGGCGAGCGGCTCCAGGCCGGCTTCCCGCGCGATCTGCGCGCGCGTGCGGCGCTTGGGCTTGTATGGCAGGTAGAGATCTTCCAGGCGTGCCTTGCTGTCGGCGCCTTCGATCTCGGCGCGCAGTTCGTCGGTCAGCTTGCCCTGCTCGTCGATGCTGGCGAGCACGGCCGCGCGGCGGTCTTCCAATTCGCGCAGGTAAGTCAGGCGCACTTCGAGGTTGCGCAACTGGGTGTCGTCAAGCCCGCCGGTGACTTCCTTGCGGTAGCGGGCGATGAAGGGCACGGTGGCGCCTTCGTCGAGCAATGCGATGGCGGCCTTGGCCTGCGCGGTCTGGGCGCCGATCTCGGCGGCGATGGTGGCGGCGATGTGCTGGGCGATCTGGGGCGTACGGTCTTGCATTGCGTCCGGTGCTGGAAAACCCGATGGATCGGGTGGGACCCGGATTGTGGCAATGGATGGCCGCGCGGGAAACGGGTTGACACGCGCGCCCGATGCGGGCTGACGGACGGGGCGCCGCTGGCTATGCTCGGACACCCCGCAAGGACCCCTGCCCATGCGCACGCTGTATCCCGAGATCGCGCCGTACCGCACGCACCGGCTTGCCGTCGATGCCCTGCACACGCTCCATGTGGAGGAATGCGGGAATCCGGACGGCATCCCCGCGATCTTCCTGCACGGCGGCCCGGGCGCGGGCCTGTCGCCGGTGCATCGGCGCTTCTTCGATCCGGCACGCTACCGCATCGTCCTGTTCGACCAGCGCGGTACCGGCCGGTCGACACCGTTCGGCGAGCTGCGCGACAACACCACCGCACACCTGATCGCGGACATCGAAGCCGTGCGCGCGCTCGCCGGCATCGAGCGCTGGCTGGTATTCGGCGGCTCGTGGGGTTCGACGCTGGCCCTGGCCTACGCGCAAGCGCACCCCGCGCGAGCGACCGGGGTGATCGTGCGCGGCGTCTATCTCGGCCGGGAGGAAGAGAACCGCTGGTTCAACGAGGCCGACGGCGGTGCGCGCTGGGTGTTTCCGGAACGCTGGGCGCGCTACGAGGCGCATATCCCGGCGGAAGAACGCAGCACGATGATCGAGGCTTACTGGCGCCGCATGGACGATCCCGATGCGGCCATCGCGATGGCCGCCGCCCAGGCCTGGCTGGGCTGGGAAGACGGTGCGGCCACGCTGCTGCACGACCCGGATGCCACGTCGGACGAGGATCCCGCCAAGGTCCTGGCCAAGGCGCGGATCGAGGCGCACTACTTCCGCCACAACGCCTTTCTCTCGCACGGGCAGTTGCTGCGCGACATCGACCGCATCCGCCACCTGCCCGGTGTGATCGTGCAAGGCCGCTACGACATCATCTGCCCGCCGCGCAGTGCCTGGGACCTGGCGCAGGCGTGGCCCGAAGCACGCCTGGAGATGGTGTTGGCTGGCCACGGCGCCACCGAGCCGGCGATCACCGATGCGCTGATCCGCGCGACGGACGCGTTCTCGGACCGCTGAAACGAAGACGGGCCGCGCGAGGCGGCCCGTCGATGGTGCAACGTGCGGGGGTACTTACGAACGCACCGGCAGCACGCGGATTTCGACGCGACGGTTGAGCGCACGGCCCGCGTCGGTGTCGTTGCTGGCGACCGGATAGCGCTTGCCCATGCCGACGATTTCGAAGCGCTCGCGCTGTAGGCCCTGGCCGATCAGGTAGTTGCCCACCGAGGCGGCGCGCTGCTCCGACAACCGCTGGTTAACCGCGTCCGTACCGATGCTGTCGGTGTGGCCGCTGACTTCCACGATGGTCTGGTTGTACTCGCGCAAGGTCGAGGCGACGTTGTTGAGGGCCGGATAGAACTGCGACTTCAGGTCGGCCTTGCCGAAATCGAAGGTCACGCCATCGGGCAGGTTGAGCTTGATGACGTCACCATCGCGGCTGACATCGATGCCCGTGCCGGCCGTCTGGCGGCGCAGTTCGGCTTCCTGGCGGTCCTGGTAGGCACCGATCGAGCCGCCCGCGATACCGCCGATGCCCGCGCCGACCAGGGCGCGCTGACGACGCTCGGTGGCATCGCTGCCGCTGAGCAGGCCGGCCACCGCGCCGATGCCTGCGCCGATCAGGGCGCCGGTACGGGTGCGGTTAGGATCGTTGGGATCGTTGGTCTGGCCGGTGTAGCTGGCGCAGCCGCCGAGCAGGGTGACAGTGAGCGCCGCCAGGGCGCCGGTCTTCAGCATCACATTCATAGATCCTCCTTGGTGGCGTGCGGGGGAATGCCCGGAACGGTCGCAAGCCTACCCAGCGAAATGTTTACAACGCGCGATTTGACCCCTGTTCATTCAGGTGCCGTCGGGCTTCAGTCCATCAGCGCCACAGCACCTTCGGCGTCCAGCGTGTGCTCCCAGTTCCCCATCAGCGACAGGTACAGCAGCTTGTCGAACTCGGGGCCGAAGCGCCGGATGACCGCATCCGGGTCGGGGATCAGCTTGGCATCGGCGATTAGCCCGAAGTGCACGCGCCCGTTGTAGCTGAGGATGGACACGCCGATGCCGATGGAGCCGGTCTGCGGCACCCAGAACATCATGTCCCGCAGGCGCGAGCCGCCCATGTAGAGCGGCTGCTGCGGGCCGGGCACGTTGGTGGCCACGGCGGTGGCTTTGCGCGAGAACAGCTCCAGTGCCACGCCCTGGATGGCCGAGGGCGCCATGCCAAGCGCTGCAAGAAGCCCAAACGCAACAATGGCTTGGCGCGAGTTCTTCAGGTCACGCATGCACTGGGCGACGCGCTCGAGACGGCGGATCGGGTTGTCCTCGCCCACGGGCAGATCCAGGAATACCAGGCCGAAATGGTTGCCCAGCTTGCGGGCGTGCTCGAGGGGACGCAGGTTCACCGGCACGGTCGCACGCAGGGTGACGCCATCGAGCTGCTCGCCCCGCTCCAGCATGTAGCTGCGCAGCGCACCGGCGGCGGCGGCCATCAGCACATCGTTGACGGTGCAGTCGCAGGCGCGGCCGACCGCTTTCACGTCTTCCAGGTCCAGCGGTTCGGCCCAGGCCACCCGCTTGCTGACACCAAGCTTGCCACGCAGCAGCGTGGGCGGGTCGTCCGAGAGCGACAGCGCGTGCAGCAGTTCGCGGCCGATCTCGCCACCCTCCTTCGCCAGCATCGTGGCCAGCGTCGGGTCCTGCATCATCTCCATGCCCTTGCCGAGCACCTTGCCGCCGATCTGCACGTAACGGTCGATGGCGCCAACGCGGCGCACGACCTCCGCCCCGTCCTTCTTGAGCCAGGCCGAACGCAGGTCCTTGCCGGTGTCGGGCTTGCGGCTGGTATCGGTGAGCGACAGCAGCACCTGTACCAGCGCGATGCCATCGGCGTAGCTGTGGTGGATGCGCGCGACCAGCGCCGACCCGGTGCCATAGCGTTCGATCAGATGGAATTGCCACAGCGGCTTGGTCTTGTCCAAGGGCGTGGACGCCATCTGGCTGGTGAAGCGTTCCAGGGCCTTCTTCTCGGATTTCGGATCGTGCCGACCAGGCAGCGCGGACAGGCGAACATGCCAATCGAGGTCGAAGTCGGGATCGGTCACCCAGGACGCGCCTGCCGGCGTGTCGACCGCCTTCTGCAGGAACCGGGGATAGGCGAGGAAACGCTTCTTCACCACCTGCTTCAGCGTGTCGAGCGTCATCGACTCGTCGAACATCAGCACGCCGGTGATCATCATCGGATTCGTCGGACGACACATCCGCAACCAGGCGGTGTCCACCCGCGACATCGGCTCGCGACGCGGCTTTGCCGGCGCCTTCTTCGTGGCCATGCTTGCCCTCCTCTCCCGCGCCGAGTGAAGCACGCGGCGACGAAAGGCGCAACGCGGCTCAGTCGCCGGTCTTTCGGTAGGCGGCCAGCGCGCCTTCGCGTCCTTCCATCAGATCTACCAAGGGCCGGCGCGGATAGTCGGATGCGACACGCGCGAGCACGTCCGGTTTCTGCCATGGCGCGAAACGCAGCGGCACCGGCACATCCGTCAGCTCCGGCACCCATCGTGCGATGTAAGTGCCCTTCGGATCGAATTTCTCCGCCTGGGTCACCGGGTTGAACACGCGGAAGTACGGCGCGGCATCCGCGCCGGTGCCTGCGGTCCATTGCCAGCCCAGGGTGTTGTTCGCCAGGTCGGCATCGACCAGCGTGTCCCAGAACCAGCGCGCCCCGTGCAGCCAGTGGTAGCGCAGGTGCTTGACGAGGTAACTGGCCACGATCATCCGCACGCGGTTGTGCATATAGCCCGTCGCCCACAACTCGCGCAGGCCCGCATCGACGATGGGCACGCCCGTGCGTCCCTGTTGCCAGGCGGCCAGCGCGTCCTGGTCGACCTTCGCCCACTCGAAATGCTCGAAGCGCGGATTGAGGTTCTGCGTGGGCGTGTGCGGGAAATGGTGCAGCAGGTGATAGGCGAATTCGCGCCACCCGAGTTCGCGGATGTAACCGTCCATGTCCGCGCCGTTGGCGGCTGTGCGTGCTCGCTCCAACTCCGCGGTGATGCGCCAGGGCGCGATTTCGCCGAAATGCAGGTGCGCGGACAGCTTGGACGTGCCGGTGCGGTCGGGCCGATCCCGGTCGGTGCGGTAGCCGCGCAATGCGCCGTCGATGAAGACGTCCAGCGCTTCACCGGCACCGGCTTCGCCCGGCGTCCAGGTTTCCCAGAAACCGGCATCCCAGCCCAGCGCAGGCTTCAGTTGCCAGGTATCGAGGAGATCTCCCTGCACCTTCTTGTCAAAGGTGGGCAAGGTGTCCGGTGCATCCCAGGGTGCGGGGGCGCGCCACTGCGCGAGCGCCGAGCGCCAGAACGGCGTGAACACTTTGTACGGCCCGCCCTGCTGCGTGGCCAGGTCCCAGGGTTCGAACAGCAGGCTGCCGTTGAAGCTCTCCACGCGCAGCCCACGTTCGCGCAGCACCTTCTTCAGCGCGGCATCGCGCGGCTGGGTGGCCGGTTCGTACTTGCGGTTCCAGAACACCGCTTCGGCGCCGGTGTCCGTCAGCACCTCATCCAGCACGGCCGCACTGGCGCCGCGTCGCATCAGCAGGCGTGAGCCGCGGCTGCGGAGGTCGGCATCCAGAGCCGCCAGCGAGCGATGCAGCCACGCATCCGACGCACCACCCGGCGCCCACTCGCCTTCTTCGCGGGGTGCGCGGATGTAAAGCGGGATTGGCGTATAGCCTTCCTCGAGCGCGGCACGCAGCGCCGGATTGTCGTCAAGGCGCAGGTCGTGCCGGAACCAGACGAGGGCGTGGGGCATGGTGGAACTCGCGCAGGATGACGGGACGCTTACGCAGGAAGCGCAGATCCGGATGCAGGCGCCGTGAGGTACTCGCGCGGGATCCGCTCGTTCAGGCCGGTCAGGATCTCGTACGGAATGGTGTCCGCCGCCCGCGCGACGTCCTCGCAGCGGATCGCCACGCCGGCCTGTTCGCCGATCAGCACCACGTCGTCTTCGTTGTACGCGGAGCCGTCCGTGCCGAGGTCCACCATGAACTGGTCCATGCAGATGCGGCCGATGATGGGGCGGCGCTCGCCGCGCACCAGGACTTCGCCACGCGATGAGAGTGCGCGGGGGAAACCGTCGCCATAGCCGATCGGCACGGTCACCACGCGGGTGTCGTGCGGCGCGGTCCAGGTGGCGCCATAACTGACGGTCCGGCCGGCACGCACGATCTTGAAGTAGACGACCTGCGAGACCAGCGAGAGCGCCGGCTTCAGGTCGATCGTCGCGCGCGACGCGGGGTCCGGCAGTACACCGTACAACGCGATGCCGGGACGCACCATGTCCAGCCAGGTATCGGGGAAATGCAGCACGCCGCCGGAGTTGGCCAGGTGCCGGACCGGCATCGGCGCGCCCAGTCGATCAAAGTGCGCGCACGCGTCGAGGAAGCGCTCGCGCTGCTCGGCCGTCATCGGCGAAGCCGGATCGTCCGCGCACGCCAGGTGCGAATAGATGCCCTTCACCGAGCACCACGGCGACGCCACGGCCGCCTCGATGAAGGCACCGGCGTTCTCGCTGTGCACGCCGATACGCTCCATGCCGGTGTCCACCTTCAGGTGCACCACCGCCTTGCGTCCGGTGGCCTCAGCGGTCGCCTCGACCTGCCGCAGTTTGGCGATCGACGACACCGTCACTTCCAGGTCGTGCGTCAGGAACTGCGTCACCTGTGGCGCATGGATGCCGCCGAGCACGAGGATCGGCACGGTGATGCCGGCGCGGCGCAAGGCGATACCCTCTTCCACGAACGCAACGCCGAGTTGTTCGACACCTTGTGCTTCGAGATGGCGCGCCACTGGCACCAGCCCATGGCCGTAAGCGTTGGCCTTGACGATGCCCATGACCGGCACGCCAACGTGGCCCTGGATGGCGCGCAGGTTGTGCGTCAGCGCATCCAGCGCAACGCGGATGCGCGTGGGGCGGTCGTTCGCTTCGGGACGCGTATGCGGGGCTGACAAGGCGGCATCCAGCGGAGTATCCATGTTGCGATTGTAGCCTCCGGCTCCCGCCGCTTCGCCCTGGCTACTCGAAGCTGCCGACCGAGTCGTGGGCCAGGTTGTCGAAACGCGTGTATTCGCCGAAGAACCGCAGCTTGCACGAACCCGTCGGACCCGAACGCTGCTTGCCGATGATGATCTCGGCCAGGCCTTTGTCCGGCGAGGTTTCCTTGTTGTAGTAGTCGTCGCGGTAGATGAAGACGATCATGTCCGCGTCCTGCTCGATGGCGCCCGATTCGCGCAGGTCGGCCATCACGGGGCGCTTGTCGGTGCGCGTTTCCAACGAACGGTTGAGCTGCGACAGCGCCAGCACCGGCACGTTGAGCTCTTTCGCAAGACCCTTCAGCGAACGCGAGATCTCGGAGATCTCGGTGGCGCGGTTCTCGCTGTTGCCCGGCACCGACATCAGCTGCAGGTAGTCGATGACGATCAGGCCCAGGTCGTGCTCGCGCTTCAGACGGCGCGCCTTCGAGCGCAGCACGTCCGGCGACAGGCCCGGCGTATCGTCGATGAAGACCTTCGCCTGGTCCTTGAGGATGCGAATGGCGCTGGTGACGCGGCTCCAGTCCTCGTCTTCCAGCGAGCCCGTGCGCAGGCGGGTCGCATTGATGCGCCCGACCGACGAAATCAGGCGCATGGCCAGCTGGCCCGCCGACATTTCCATCGAGAACACGGCCACGGCCTTCTTCGACTTGATCGCCGCGTACTCCGCGATGTTCAGCGCGAACGTGGTCTTGCCCATGGCAGGGCGCGCGGCCAGGATCACCAGGTCCGTGGGCTGCAGGCCGGCGGTCATCATGTCGAATTCGTTGTAGCCCGTCGGCAGGCCGGTCACGGTGCCGCCGCTTTCCGAACGGATGCGCAGGACCTCGAAGGCGTCCTTCAGTGCATCGTTCATCGCCACGAAGTCGGTGCGCCCGCGGGCGCCCTGCTCGGCGATGGCGAAGACCTTCTGCTCGGCGATCGCGAGCATCTCGTCGCTTTCCTTGCCCTCGGGCTGGAACGCGTCGTTGACGATGTCGGTGCCCACCTCGATCAGCTGGCGCATCACCGCCTTGTCGCGGACGATCTCGGCATAAGCCGTGATGTTGGCGGCGGATGGCGTGGTGCTGGCCAGTTCGACCAGATAAGCGCCACCGGCCACCAGGTCCATCTGGCCCTGGGACTCGAACCATTCGCCCAGGGTGACGGCGTCGAACGGCCGGCTCCGCTCGGCCAGTTCCGCGATCGCGCGATAGATCAGCTGATGGTCGCGACGATAGAAATCGTTGGCGGTGAGCTTGTCGTTGATGCGGTCGTAGGCTTCCGGCGCAAGCATGAGGCCGCCCAGTACCGCTTGCTCCGCCTCGGTGGAGTGCGGCGGCACGCGGAGCTGTTCGATGCGCGAATCGTGGGGATCCTGGCGGAAACCGGTGCGTGCGGACATGGGCGGTGCAAGCTCCTGCGGCGCATGCGGGGCGAAGGCCCGCACGGCCGGACATGGTAGGCAGTCCGTGCCCGGGGGTGTTGCAGATAAGTGTGTGGATAACCGGTGGGCATCTCAGCGCCTGCGACAGGCGCGCCCACAAAACAGGACGGGCGCCTTGCGGCGCCCGTCTGTCGGCATCACGGGGTGATGCGCGGGTGGATCAGGCTTCGGCCTGCACGACGACCTTGACGGTCGTCTGCACGTCGGCGTGCAGCTTCACGACGATCTCGTACTCGCCGATGTTGCGCAGCGCGCCTTCGCCCATGATGACCTCGCTCTTCTCGAGCGGCAGGCCGGCGGCGGTGAAAGCGTCGGCGATGTCGCGCGGGCCGACCGAACCGAACAGCTTGCCTTCGGTCGCGGCATTGGCGGTGATCGTGACGCTCGCGCCTTCCAGCTTGGCGGCACGGCTTTCGGCGTCGTCATGCACGGCCTTGGCCTTGGCTTCGTACTCGGCGCGCTTGGCTTCGAACTCGGCGACGTTGGCGGCGGTGGCCGGCACGGCCTTGCCCTGCGGCACCAGGTAGTTGCGGCCGTAGCCCGGCTTCACGTTGACCTTGTCACCCAGGACGCCCAGGTTGGTCACTTTCTGCAGAAGAATCAGTTCCATCGTATTGCTCCGTATTCGTTAGCAGGCGGGCCTGCAGCGATTGGCTGTCCGAATGACAGTGGGAAGAAGGAACCTCCCCGTGCGGGGAGGCCCTGGATTACACGTCGTGGTTGTCCGTGTACGGGATCAGCGCCAGGAAACGGGCGCGCTTGACCGCGGTGGACAGGTGGCGCTGGTAGCGCGACTTGGTGCCGGTGACGCGGCTCGGCACGATCTTGCCGTTCTCGGTCAGGTACTGGCGCAGGGTGTTGAGATCCTTGTAGTCGATCTCTTTCACGCCTTCGGCGGTGAACTTGCAGAACTTGCGGCGACGGAAGAACTTGGACATGGGTGGGCTCCTTAGGCGGCTTCGGCGTTGTCGGAATCGGTCGAAGCGGCGTTGCCGGCCTCGCCTTCATCGTCGTCACGGCGACGACGCTCGCCACGCTCGGGCTTGTCGCCCTTCTCGTCCTTGTTCTTCATGATCAGCGACTGCTCGGTATCCGGGCCATCACGCTTGATGACCAGGTTGCGCAGCACTGCATCGTTGAAGCGGAAGCTCTCGACCAGCTCGTTCAGCACGGCCTGGTCGGCCTCGATGTTGAGCAGCACGTAGTGGGCCTTCACCAGGTTCTGGATCGGGTACGCCAGCTGACGGCGGCCCCAGTCTTCCAGGCGGTGGATCGTACCGTTGCCGCCCTCGATCAGCGCCTTGTAGCGCTCGATCATGGCCGGCACCTGCTCGCTCTGGTCCGGATGGACCAGGAACACGACTTCATAGTGACGCATCGTTTTATACCTTTCGGATGTGGGCCCGACGGGAAAAATCCCGTGGGCGGAACAGCCCCCCGAACACCCGGAACGGACGCGGTGGGGCAAGGACCCGGTTGCCAGACTGGCGGCCGGGAGCAGGAAAGTATGGCAGGTCAGTCACTTAGGGGCAAGTCCTGCCCCTGGACGTGGCTCAGGCGGCGTCCGCCGAGGTCGTGAAGCTCTCGCCGCAGCCGCATTCGGCGGCCGCATTGGGGTTGCGGAAGGTGAACGTCTCGGACAACCCCTGCTTGGCGAAGTCGATCTCGGTCCCGTCCACCAGCGGCAGGCTGTCGGCGTCCACATAGATCCGCACGCCTTCGAACTCGAACACCGCATCGCCTTCGCGCTGGTCGCGGGCGAGGTCCGCCACATGGCCCCAACCGGAGCAGCCGGTGCGGGTGACCCCGAACCGCAGGCCCAGCGCGCCCGGCGTCTGCGCGACGAAACGCTGCACGCGTTCGAGTGCGACCGGGGTGAGGGTGATGGCCATGGGAAGCTCCTGTGCGACGGGATGATTATAGCCCCGGGTGCGCCGTCGGCCGCGCGGCTCTTGCTAAACTCCGCGTTCCATAAATAAGACTGTTACCGAAGGATTCAAGCCATGACGGTGGTAAGCGTCGAACATGCGCTGGCGGGCAAGCTCCCGGCCGGCGGCGAGGTCACGGTGCGCGGCTGGGTGCGCACGCGGCGCGACTCCAAGGCGGGGCTTTCCTTCGTCAACGTCAGTGACGGCTCGTGCTTCGCCCCGATCCAGGTGGTGGCGCCCGACGCGCTGTCCAACTATGAATCCGAGATCAAGCACCTGACCACCGGCTGCGCGGTCGTCGCCACCGGCACCCTGGTGGCCTCGCAGGGCCAGGGCCAGAGCTTCGAGATCCAGGCCTCGTCGATCGAGGTGGTGGGCTGGGTGGAAGATCCCCTCACCTACCCCATGCAGCCCAAGCAGCACTCGCTGGAATACCTGCGCGAATTCGCCCATCTGCGCCCGCGCACCAACCTGTTCGGCGCGGTCACTCGCATCCGCAATTCGCTGGCGCAGGCCGTGCACCGGTTCTTCCACGAGAACGGCTACTTCTGGATCAGCACGCCGATCATCACCACGTCCGACGCCGAAGGTGCCGGCCAGATGTTCCGCGTGTCCACGCTGGACCTGGTCAACCTGCCGCGCGACAAGGAAGGCGCTGTTGATTTCTCGCGCGACTTCTTCGGCAAGGAAACCTTCCTGACCGTGTCCGGGCAGCTCAACGCCGAGGCGTACGCGCTGGCCATGAGCAAGGTCTACACGTTCGGCCCCACCTTCCGCGCCGAGAACAGCAACACCACCCGCCACCTTGCCGAATTCTGGATGATCGAGCCGGAAGTCGCGTTCAACGACCTGGCTGCCAACGCGCAGCTGGCCGAGGACTTCCTGAAGTACCTGTTCCGTGCCGTGCTCGCCGAGCGCGCCGACGACCTGGCGTTCATCGCCGAACGGGTCGAGCCGACCGCGTTGACCCGCCTGGAAGCCTTCGTTAACTCGCCGTTCGAGCGCATCGACTACACCGATGCGATCTCGCTGCTGCAGAAGTCGGGGCAGAAGTTCGAGTTCCCGGTCGAATGGGGCCTGGACCTCCAGACCGAACACGAGCGCTGGCTGACCGAACAGCACGTCGGCCGCCCGGTCGTGGTGACCAACTACCCCGAGCACTTCAAGGCCTTCTACATGCGCCTGAACGACGACGGCAAGACCGTCGCCGCGATGGACGTGTTGGCACCCGGTATCGGCGAGATCATCGGCGGCAGCCAGCGCGAAGAGCGCCTGGATGTGCTGGATGCGCGCATGGCCCAGTTCGGCCTGGATCCGGCGCATTACGGCTGGTACCGCGACTTCCGCCGCTATGGCTCGGTGCCGCACGCCGGCTTCGGCCTGGGCTTCGAGCGCCTGGTGGTGTACGTGTGCGGATTGAGCAACATCCGTGACGCCATCGCCTACCCGCGCGCGCCCGGCAACGCGGAGTTCTGATGATCCTGTTCTTCGCCCTGTGCTTCGTCGGCGTGGCGATCGCAGGCTTCTGCGCCTTCGTCATCTTCTGGCCGTTGACCCTCGTGCACGTCCGCGACCGTCATGGCGCGCTCGGGGCCCAATGGGGCGAAGGTGCTTTCCTGAAGCCCGTCGCCCTGCGCTGGCTGCTCGGTGGCGATTACCGCGCGATTCCGGACCCGTCGCTGTCGGGCCTGGCGACGCCGGCGCGGATCTCGCTCTGCGTCATCCTGTTCGGCCTTGCGATGGCCGGCTTGTTGGCCCTGTGGGCCGAGGCATTCGCATGAATCCGTTCCTCCGCGAAGACTGGTACCTGGCCTCGCTCGGCCGCACCCTGATCTGGGCACGCCTGCGCGTGTTGGAAGCCGGCACGGCCGAAGTGCTCGACAGCGACGGCAACACCCTGCCCTACGACAGCGAGGACAGCGCCCGCGCGGCCCTGTTCGACGCGGAATTCGTGGCGTTCGACGGCCTGGACGAAGACGACGCGCTGGCGCGCGGCTTCGCCCTGACTGACGTAGCGCCACCGCAAGGCGAGGACGATGCCGCATTGATCCCGCAGATGGTGCGCTCGCTGGGCGGTCGCGCCTGACACCCGCGTGTACACGCCGCGCGCCTTCGCCGAAGCCGACCTCGCCGAACTCGACGGGCTGATCGCCCGCGATGCCTTCGTCACCCTGGTGACTGTCGCGGACGGACTGCCCTTCGTGAGCCACCTGCCCGTGCTGTATGCGCGGGAGGGCGAACAGGTCGTCGTGGAGGGCCACTGGGCACGACCGAACCCCCAGGCACGCCACGCCGGTCCCGCCTTGCTCATCGTCCACGGTCCCCACGCCTACGTGTCGCCCGGCTGGTACGCGGACAAGGAAGAAGCGGCGCGCGTCCCCACCTGGAACTACGCGGTCGCGCACCTGCATGGCATGTTGGAAACCACCGACAACACCGCGCGTCTGGCGTCGATCGTCGACCGCCTCAGCCAGAAGAACGAAGCGCATGTCGGCAACGACTGGCGCTTCGAACATGACCGCGATGACCACATGCGCCAGTTGCGCGGCATCATCGGCTTCCGCTTCGTCGCCGAACGGATCGAACTGAAGTTCAAGCTCAACCAGAACCATCCGGCCGCGAATGTCGAAGGCGCCGCGGATGCGCTGCAGCAACTGGGCGGCGAGGACAACCTGGAAATCGCGGCCCTGATGCGCGATCGGCTCGCACGCCGGACCGACTGAGGCTTGCGCACCCACGCACCGGTACACTCGACGCACTCTTATCCCGGAACACGCCGCATGGACTTGAACCTCGCTGGTCGACACGCGCTGGTCTGCGGCGCCTCCGAGGGCATAGGCCGTGCCGCGGCCGTCGAACTCGCCCTCCTCGGCGCGAACGTCACGGTGCTGGCCCGTCGCGCGACCGCGCTGGCGGAGGTGGTCGCCGCCCTGCCCCTCGTCGTGGAAGGCCAGCGTCACGGCGCGCTCGCGCAGGACGTCGCGGAGACCGCAGCGCTGGAGGCCGGCGTCCGCGCGCTTGTGGTCGATCGGCCCGTCCATATCCTGGTCAACAACACCGGTGGCCCACCCGGCGGCCGCGCGCTCGATGCCGGCGCCGACGACTACCTCGCCGCGTTCCAGCGCCACCTGCTGGCGAACCAGGTGCTAGCAAGCGCCGTGGTGCCCGGCATGCGCGCCGCCCACTGGGGCCGGATCATCAACGTGGTCTCCACCTCGGTGAAGGAACCGATCGCCAACCTCGGCGTGTCCAACACCATCCGCGGCGCGGTAGCCAGCTGGGCCAAGACGCTGTCGAAGGAGCTCGGCGTTGACGGCATCACCGTCAACAACGTGCTGCCCGGCTACACGCGCACGCAGCGGCTGGAACAGATCCTGCGCGACCGGGTACAGGCGACCGGCAAGGATGAGGCGGCCATCAGCGCCGCAATGCTGGCCAGCGTGCCCGCCGGCCGCTTCGCCGACGCGCACGAGGTGGCGGCCGCGATCGCCTTCCTCGCCACGCCGGCCGCGGGGTATGTCAACGGTGTCAGCCTGGCCGTCGACGGCGGCCGCATGCAGTCGCTCTGACGCCGGTCCGGGGGGCTTGCCAGCCGGGTTAAGCTAATGGGCATGGAACGCTACAGCCACTTCATCGATGGCGAACCTCGCGCCGGTGGCGCCTGGCGTCCCGTCTTCGAGCCGGCTTCTGCCGAGGTCTATGCCGAGGTGGCCGATGGCACCGAGAGCGATGTACTGCAGGCGATAGATGCCGCAGAAACCGCCTTCCCGGGGTGGGCAGCCCTTTCGCCCAGCGCTCGTGCGCGTTGGCTTGAGCGCCTGGCCGATGCCCTGGAAGCGCGCCTGGACGCCTTCGCCGCCGCGGAGTCGCGGGATGCCGGCAAGCCATTGGCGCTGGCGCGCGACATCGAGATCCCCCGCGCGATCGCCAACCTGCGCTTCTTCGCGCATGCCGCGACCCAGTTCGCCAGCGAATCGCACCACGGCGAGGCCGGCCTCAACTACACGCTGCGCATGCCGCTGGGCGTCGTGGCCGCGATATCGCCGTGGAACCTGCCGCTCTACCTCTTCACGTGGAAGATCGCGCCCGCACTGGCTGCCGGCAACACCGTCGTCGCGAAACCGTCGGAGATCACGCCCGCCACCGCGACGATGCTGGGCGAACTCGCCGCGGAGATCGGCTTTCCGCGCGGCGTGCTGAACATCGTGCACGGAACCGGACCCGCCGTCGGCGAGTCCCTGGTCGTGCATCCGGCGGTCAAAGCCGTGTCGTTCACGGGCAGTACGGCGGTGGGCCGGCGCATCGCCGGGCTGGCCGGACCGCTATTGAAGAAAGTCTCGTTGGAGCTCGGCGGCAAGAACGCCACGCTGGTCTTCGCCAACAGCGACTGGCGGGCCCATCTGGACACCCTGCTCCGCTCGGCGTTCCAGAACGCGGGCCAGATTTGTCTGTGCGGATCCCGCCTGCTCGTGCAGCAGGCGATCTACGAGGAGTTCCGCGAAGCGCTGATCGACCGTGCGCGGGCGCTGCAGGCCGGACCGCTGGACGACCCCGCCACGCGGCTCGGCGCCATGGTGTCGCAGGCCCACTTCGACAAGGTGCTGGGCTGCATCGCCCGTGCACGCGTCGAAGGCGGGCGCCTGCTCACCGGCGGGCACGCGCTGGACCGGCCCGGCTGGTTCATCGCGCCGACGATCATCGAAGGTCTGGGACCCGAAGCGGTCACCAACCGCGAGGAAATCTTCGGGCCCGTGGTGACGTTGCAGCCCTTCGAAGACGAATCCCATGCCTTGGCCCTGGCCAATGCCGGCGACTACGGGCTGGCCGTGACCGTCTGGACGCGCGATCTGGACCGCGCCCACCGCCTGGCCGCGCAGCTGCGCGCCGGCATCGTCTGGATCAACACCTGGATGACCCGCGACCTGCGCACGCCGTTCGGCGGCACCGGCGCGTCCGGCCTGGGCCGCGAAGGCGGCCTGGAGGCCATGCGTTTCTTCACTGAACCCAAGAACGTCTGCGTGGCGTTGCGCTGAGGACGAACCAAGCGAATGTCTGACCTATCCGAACTCGAACAACTGCTGCAGAACAACCGCGACTGGGCCGACCGCATCAAGCAGGAGGATCCCGGCTTCTTCAAGCGGCTGTCGCAGCAGCAATCCCCGCGCTACCTGTGGATCGGCTGCTCCGATTCGCGCGTGCCGGCCAACCAGATCCTCGGCCTCGACCCTGGCGAAGTCTTCGTCCACCGCAACATTGCCAACGTGATGTCGCATGGCGACCTCAATGCGTTGTCGGTGGTGCAGTTCGCCGTCGACATCCTGAAGGTCGAGCACATCCTGCTGGTCGGCCACTACGGCTGCGGCGGCGTGCATGCCGCCATGACCGGCCTGCGCGTGGGCCTGGCCGACAACTGGCTGCGCCATGTGGCCGACGTGGCGATGAAGCACGCGGACCTGCTGGAGCAGGTCGACACCGAATCGCTGCGCCACGCGCGCCTGTGCGAACTCAATGTGATCGAACAGGTCTTCAATGTGTGCCAGACCACGGTGGTCCAGGACGCCTGGGCGCGCGGACAGCCGCTGGCGATCCATGGCTGGGTCTACAGCCTGTTCGACGGTCGCGTGCGCGAACTGGGCATGGACGTGGCCGGTGCGGAAGACCTCCAGCCGGCCTACCAACGGGCCCTGTCGAGCGTGCCACCGAAGGGAAAACGCGATGAGTGAGGTCGTCCAGGCGGGCGATGCACCGAAGCCGGTCGGCCGCTACCCGCATGCGCGGCGCGTCGGTGATCTGGTGTTCCTGTCCGGGATCGGCCCGCGCGATCCGGCGACGAATGCCATTCCTGCCGGCATCCAGGCGCAGAGCCGCGCGGTGTTCGCCAACGTGCGCGCCGTGTTGGAGGCCAGCGGCGCCCGCTGGGAAGACCTGGTGGACGTCACGGTCTACCTGACCGACATGGCCGGCGATTTCCCGGGTTACAACCAGGTCTGGGCCGACTATTTTCCCGATGCCGCCGCCGCGCCCTGCCGCACCACGCTGGGCATCACCGCCTTGCCCACGCCGATCTCCATCGAACTGAAGTGCATCGCGCACGTGCCGGAGCGTCGCTGACATGCTGCCCAATCCGCTCAACCTGCAGGCCTGGATCGAGGAACATCGCCACCTGCTGAAGCCGCCCGTCGGCAACAAGGTCATCTACGCCGGCGACTTCATCGTCATGGTGGTGGGCGGCCCGAATGCGCGCACCGACTACCACTACGACGAAGGCCCGGAGTGGTTCTACCAGCTCGAAGGCGAAATGGTGCTGCGTATCCAGGAGGACGGCGCCCCACGCGACATCCCGCTGCGCGCCGGGGAAATCTTCCTGCTGCCGCCGCGCGTGCCGCACTCGCCACAGCGGATGCCGGATTCCGTCGGCCTGGTCATCGAACGCAAGCGACTGCCGCACGAGCAGGACGGGCTGATGTGGTTTTGCGAGCGATGCAACCAGAAGCTGTATGAAGAGTACTTCACCCTGCACAACATCGAGACGGATTTCCCGCCGGTGTTCGAACGGTTCTACGCCTCGCGCGAGCACCGCACCTGCACGGCATGCGGACATCTGAATCCGGCGCCGTCCAAGTACGTGATGCCCGATACCTGATCGCCTACGGTCCGCGCCCATGACCCGTCTTCCGCACCGCACGGCCGCCGCCCTTCTCTTCCTGATGGTGTCGGCGGGCTCGCTGGCGCAGCCGGCACCACCGCCCGCGGCGAAGCCAGCGCCCACGGTGATCCTGGCAGGCCATATCATCGCCGAACCCGGCGATCCGGCGTTGGGACCGCACACGCTGCTGATCCGCGAAGGGCGCATCGAGAAAGTGGTTCCCGGGCTACAGCGCGACCTGAGCCCAGGCGCCCGGATCGTCGACCTCAGCCATCTGCACGTGTTGCCGGGGCTGATCGACGCCCACATGCATCTCGCCATCGACATGCATGCGGACACCGCGACCAGCACCTCCGAAACGAGGTTGGCGCTATCGACGGCGTCGTATGCGCGCCGGCTGCTGCGTGCAGGCGTCACCACCGTGCGCGACGTGGGCGACAACGGCGGCACGGTTTACGCGGTCCGGGATGCGATCAACGACGGACTGATCGAAGGGCCACGGATTCTTGCCGCCGGGCGCGTGGTCTCGCGCACGGGCGGACATGGGGCGAAGCAGGCGTCGGCGGTCGAGATCCCCTATGTACCCGCTTCTTGCGATGGCACGGAGTCCTGCCGCCGCGTCGTCCGGGAAAACATCGAAGCCGGGGCGGACTGGATCAAGATCACCGTCTCAGGCTCGGGCCGCGAGGCCGGTGGCAGGCCCGAGGCGTTGCCCAACCTGTTTGACGATGAAGTCGAGAGCGCGATTGCCGCCGCCCGCCAGGCCGGGCGCCCCGTCGCCGCGCACGCCCACAGCACGGCAGCGATCAATCTCGCGCTGCGCGCCGGCGCACGCACGATCGAACACGGGACCTATTTCGACGACGCCTCTGTGTCCCTATTCAAGCGAAAGCAGGCCTACCTCGTGCCGACGGCCTTCGTCGCCGCTTACGTCGGCTCGAAGCTGGACATGTTCGCCGGCGGCCGGGATGGCCGTTCCCAGGACGACCTGCGCCAGTGGGTCGATGCCGCCAAGGCCGGTCCGGGACGTGCATGGCGGGCAGGCGTCCCGCTCGCCTTGGGCACCGACGGCGGTCCCAGCTTCGATGTCTTCGCCACCGCACAGGAAGTGGCGTTGTACGTGGCCTCCGGCGTGCCAGCGCCCGCCGCACTGCGTGCCGCCACGGCGGGCAACGCGGACGCGCTGGCGCTCGCCGAATCCATCGGCCACCTTCGCGCAGGCGCATGGGCCGACATCATCGCCGTGCCCGGTGACCCGCAAGCGGATGTGGCGCAGTTGCGCCAGATCCGCATGGTGATGAAGGAGGGCCGGCTCATCTGCATGGACGATTGCGGCGATGCAGCGTCGCCAGCCGGGGAACCGGCGAAGTAGACTCGCGGCATGCTGAAGATCGATACCCATGCGCACTTCCTGCCACGCGACTGGCCCGACCTGGCCGCGAAGTACGGGGACGTGCGCTTTCCGGTGATCCACCACGGCGACGACGGACGCCACCGCATCTACAAGGACGGCAAGTTCTTCCGCGAAATCTGGCCCAAGACCTGGGACCCGGAAGAGCGGATCGCCGATTACGCCCGCTTCGGTGTGCAGGTGCAGGTCATCAGCACCGTGCCGGTGATGTTCAGTTACTGGGCCAAACCGCACCATGCGCTCGAGTTGCACCAGGCCCTCAACGACCACACCGCCGCGGCGTGTCGTGCGTACCCTCGCCATTACGCCGGCATCGGCACCGTGCCGCTGCAATCGCCGCGTTTGGCCGTGCAGGAGTTGGAGCGCTGCATGGACCAGCTCGGCCTGCAGGGCGTGCAGATCGGCAGCCACGTCAACGACTGGAACCTCGATGCGCCGGAGCTGTTCGAGTTCTTCCAGGCGGCCAGCGAGCTCGGCGCCGCCGTCCTTGTGCATCCGTGGGACATGATGGGCGCGGCATCGATGCCGAAATACTGGTTGCCCTGGCTGGTCGGCATGCCGGCGGAACAATCGCGCGCGGCCTGCTGCCTGATCTTCGGCGGCGTGCTGGAACGCCTGCCGGAGCTCAAGGTGTGTTTCGCGCACGGCGGCGGCAGCTTTCCCTACACCATCGGCCGCATCGAACACGGCTTCAACATGCGCCCGGATCTGGTGGCCACCGACAATCCGCGCAACCCGCGCGATTACCTCGGTCGCGTGTACTTCGACTCGTGGGTCGCAGACCCGCGTGCCCTGCACTACCTGCTGGACACCGTCGGCCACGAGCGCGTCATGCTGGGCACCGACTACCCGTTTCCGCTCGGCGAACAGGAGCCCGGCGCCGGCATTGCCGCGCTCGGCCTCGATGAAACCCAGCAGGCGCGCCTGTATCACGGCACCGCGCTTGAATGGCTGGGCCTGTCCGCCTCCCGCTTTGCATGATCCCGACTTCCGTCCCGGTGCATCGCCACCGGCTTCGTTCCGCCTGACCTGACTTTCCATGACCGACCCGCTGTCCCGCACCCACATCATCGCCCTGGACGCCGCCGATCCGCTGCGCGCGCTCCGCAACGAATTCCTGATCCCGCGCCACAAGCACAACGACCAGATCTACTTCTGCGGCAACTCGCTGGGCCTGCAGCCCCGAGGAGCACGCGGGTACATCAACGAAGTGATGGACAAGTGGGCGAACGAAGCCGTCGAAGGCCACTTCACCGGCAACGCCCAATGGATGACCTACCACGAACTGGTGCGCGAACCGCTGGCGCGGCTGGTGGGCGCGCAGCCGTCTGAAGTGGTGGCGATGAACACGCTTACCGCCAACCTGCACCTGATGATGGTGAGCTTCTACCGGCCGACCGCCGCGCGTCCGGCGATCCTGATGGAGGCTGGCGCGTTCCCCTCGGATCGCCACGCCGTCGAATCGCAGATCCGTTTCCATGGTTTCGATCCGGCAACCGACCTGATCGAACTGGCGCCCGACCAGGCGGACGGCACGTTCTCGATGGCCGCCATCGAACGCGCCATCGCCGAACACGGCCCTCGCCTTTCACTGGTGCTGTGGCCCGGCGTGCAATACCGCACCGGGCAGGCGTTCGATCTGGCGGAGATCGTCCGGCTGGGTCAAGCGCAGGGCGCCATCGTCGGCGTCGATCTCGCGCATGCGGTCGGCAACCTGCCCCTCGCACTGCATGACAGCGGCGTCGATTTCGCGGTGTGGTGCCACTACAAGTACCTCAACTCCGGCCCCGGCGCGGTCGCCGGATGCTTCGTGCACGAACGGCACGCCAACACGGATCGCCCGCGCTTCGCCGGCTGGTGGGGCCACGAGAAGAACACCCGATTCAGGATGGCGCCGGAGTTCGTGCCGACGCCGGGCGCCGAGGGCTGGCAGCTGAGCAACCCGCCGATCCTCGGCCTGGCGCCGTTGCGCGCATCGCTGGAGCTGTTCGACAAGGCCGGCGGCATGGATGCGATCCGGACCAAGTCGATCAAGCTCACCTGCCTGCTGGAAGCATTGATCCAGGCGCGGCTGTCCGATGTCCTGCAGATCGTCACGCCCTCGGACACCGCCCAGCGCGGTGCGCAGCTGTCGTTGCGCGTGATCGGCGGACGCGAACGCGGACGCGAGCTGTTCGATTACCTGCTGTCGGTCGGCACCGTCGGCGACTGGCGCGAACCGGACGTGATACGCATCTCCCCCGCCCCGTTGTACAACCGCTTCATGGACGTCCATCGCTTCGTCGAGGAAGTCGAGACGTGGCGCGGCTTCTGACCAGGAGGAACGACCTTGGGCGTTGACGGCACGCGGCACATCACCCTCATCGGCGCCGGCCTCGCAGGCGCGTTGCTGGCCACGCTGATGGCGCGCGCGGGATGGCGAGTCGACGTACACGAGAAGCGCGGCGATCCGCGGGTCAAGGGCTACGAAGGTGGCCGCTCCATCAACCTCGCCCTGGCCGAGCGCGGACGCCATGCGCTGCGGATGGCCGACGCCGACGGGGCGGTGATGCGCCATGCGGTGATGATGCGCGGGCGCATGGTGCACGCGCTGGATGGCCGCCAGCAGCTCCAGCGCTATGGGCGTGACGATTCCGAGGTGATCTGGTCGATCCATCGCGGCGACCTCAACATCACGCTCCTCGATCTGGCCGAACAGGCGGGCGCGAACCTGCACTTCCACCATCGGCTCGACAGCGTCGACTTCGACGCCTCCGTTGCGCGCTTCGTCGATGATCGGGATGGCCGTCGCATCGAATCCGGTTTCTCCGCGCTCGTCGGCGCCGATGGCGCCGGCTCCTCCCTGCGTGCCGCCATGATGGCGCGCGAGGACCTGGGCGAACGCACCGAGTTCCTCGACCATGCCTACAAGGAACTGGAGATTCCGCCGGCGGCGGATGGCAGCTTCATCATGGAGCCCAACGCGTTGCACATCTGGCCCCGTGGCCATTACATGTGCATCGCACTGCCCAATGACGAACGCACGTTCACCGTCACGCTGTTCTTGCCGAATGAGGGCGACCCCAGCTTCGCCAGCGTTCGCACGGGTGCCGAAGCCATGGCGCTGTTCCTGCGCGACTTCCCGGACGCCGTGCCGCTGATTCCTGAGCTTGAAAAAGACTGGGAAGCCAACCCGGTCGGCTTGCTCGCCACGCTCTACCTGGACCGCTGGCATCTCGGTGGCCAAGCCGTCCTGCTGGGCGATGCCGCGCACGCGATGGTGCCTTTCCACGGCCAGGGCATGAACTGCGCCTTCGAAGACTGCGTCGCGCTGGCCCGCCACCTGCAGGCCACCGAGGACCTGGCCGCCGCTTTCGCCGCCTTCGAAGCCGAGCGCAAACCCGACGCACTCGCGATCCAGGAAATGGCGCTCGAGAACTACGTGGAGATGCGCGACAAGGTCGACGACAGCGGCTTCCTGCTGCAGCGCGAGCTTGAGCTGGCCCTGCAACAGCGCCACCCTGACCGCTTCGTGCCTCATTACACGATGGTCAGTTTCATGCGTATCCCCTACTCCGTCGCCCAGCATCGCAGCGAAGTGCAGCGCGCCTTGCTGGTGCGCCACACCACCGGTCGCAACACGATCGACCAGGTGGACTGGGCGGCCGTGGATGCGGACGTGGCGTCCACGCTCGCACCCCTGGAGGATGCGGCGCCGTGAGCGCCAGCTTCCTCTTCTACGATTTGGAAACCTTCGGCGCCGATCCGCGCCGCAGTCGCCTGGCCCAGTTCGCCGCGATCCGCACCACGCCCGCGCTGGATGTCATCGACGAACCGATCAGTTTCTTCGTACAGCCTGCTGACGACCTGCTGCCTTCCCCGGTCGCCACGCTGATCACCGGCATCACCCCGCAGCGTGCCCTGCGCGAGGGTGTCAACGAAGCAGAAGCGTTCGCCCGCATCGCCGACGAGATGGCGCGCCCAGAGACCTGCACCCTCGGCTACAACAGCCTGCGCTTCGACGACGAATTCGTCCGCCATGGCCTGTTCCGCAATTTCCACGAACCTTATGAGCGGGAGTGGCGCGGCGGCAATTCGCGCTGGGACCTGCTCGACGTCATGCGGCTGATGCGGGCCCTGCGCCCCGACGGCATCACCTGGCCGCGGCGCGAGGACGGCGCCACGTCCTTCAAGCTGGAGCACCTGGCACTGGCAAACCATGTGCGCGATGGCGACGCGCATGAGGCGCTGTCGGACGTCGTCGCCACCATCGGGCTGGCGCGCCTGATGCGCCAGGCACAGCCGCGCCTGTGGGACTACGCGCTGCAGCTTCGCGACAAGCGCTTCGCGGCGCGCCTGCTGGACACCGTGGCGATGCAGCCGGTCCTGCACGTTTCGCAACGCTACCCGGCCAGCCGCCTGTGCGCTGCGCCGGTACTGCCACTTGTCCGACACCCGCGCTTCGACAGCCGCGTGATCGTGTTCGACCTGGACAGCGATCCGGCGCCGTTGCTGGCGATGTCGCCGACCGACATCGCTGATCGGCTCTACACGCCGGCTGCCGACCTGCCGGAAGGCGAACAGCGCATTCCATTGAAGGAAGTCCACCTCAACAAGGCTCCGGCCCTCGTGGCGTGGGCGCACCTTCGACCCGATGATCTGCATCGCATGCAGATCGATGCCGACCGCGTCGCACGCCATGCCGAAGTCCTGCGCCAGGCCGGGCCGGACCTGGCCGAGAAGGTGCGACAGGTTTTCGCAGGCGCACAAGAGTATCCACCCGGCGACGTCGATGGTTCGCTGTACGACGGCTTCCTTGCTGATGCCGACAAGCGCCGCTTCACCGATGTGCGCACGACCCCGCCCGCGCTGCTAGGACAGCGGGACTTCGGCTTCCGCGATCCGCGCTTGCCCGAATTGCTGTTCCGCTACCGCGCCCGCAACTGGCCCGGCACGCTGGACGCCACGGAGCGCGCTCGCTGGGACGATTACCGCCGTACCCGTCTGCAGACCGAAAGCGGACTGTCCGAACTGAGCTTCACCGCCTTCGACCAGGAACTCGCCGCGTTGCGGACCGCCCACGCGGGCGATGGGTCGCGCTTGGGTCTGCTCGACCATTTGCAGCAGTGGCGCGACGACCTGGGCGAGACCCTCTGACGCCCTCCCACCGGGTGCGGCCGTCATCGAGGACAGCCTTGTCGGCCATTTGACACCGGCGTGACTACAATCGACGCATGGCCACCTACTTCTCCGATGCCAGCTTCAAGTTCCTGCGCGGGCTGGCGCGACACAACGACAAGACCTGGTTCAACACCCACAAAGCGAAGTACGAGGAGCATGTCCGCCAACCGTTCCTGCGTCTGCTGACCGATCTCCAGCCCGACCTCGCCGAGGTCAGCCTGCATTTCCGGTCGGACCCCAAGACCGTCGGGGGGTCGCTGTTCCGCATCTACCGCGACGCGCGGTTCTCGAACGACAAATCGCCGTACAAATCCTGGCAGGGCGCGCGGCTGTTCCACGAGCGTCACAAGCAGGTGCCCGCGCCTTCGTTCTACCTGCATCTGCAGCCGGGCGAATGCTTTGTCGGCGCCGGCCTGTGGCATCCCGAGCCCGACACGCAACGCCGGGTGCGGCAGTTCATCCTGGACAATCCAGGCAGCTGGAAGAAGGCCGCGCACGACGCACCCTTCCGCCGTCGCTTCGAGTTCGAAGAGAGCGAGAAGCTCGTGCGCCCGCCGCGCGGGTTTCCCGCCGACTTCGAGTTCATCGAGGACCTGAAGCACCGCAACTTCGTGTTCTGGCGCTCGCTCGATGATGCGACGATGACCGGCGCGCGCCTGCGTCAGACCGTCGCCGGCGACCTCAAGGCACTGGGGCCGTTCGTGGACTATCTGTGTGCCGCGCTGGACCTGGAGTTCTGACCCGGAGGCCTTGCCGATGAAGAAGTCGCTCGTGATCGGATTGCTGCTCGCCTCGCTCATCGGCGTCGCCAGCTACGTCGCCGCTGGGCCCTACCTGGCCATCCATGGCATCCGCACCGCGCTGGCGGAACAAGACACCGGCCGGCTGCAGAAACACGTGGACTTCCCCGCGTTGCGCGTCAACCTGCGCGCTCAGGTGGAAGATGCACTGGCACGGCGCGCGGGTACCGACGTCGCATCCAACCTGTTCGGCGCCGCCGCCCTGTCCATCGCCAACAGCCTGCTTGGCCGTGGTGTCGACACCCTGGTGACGCCGATGGGCATCGCCGCGATCCTGGAGGGCCGCGCGACATGGAAACGTGCCATCGGCGAGACGGTCGGTGGCGACACCTACGCGCCTGCCGTCCCGGCCGATCCGCTCAAGGAAGCGACGCACCGGTACGAATCCCTGTCGCGGTTCACGGCCACCATCCGTGATGCCGAGGGCGACCCCGTCGTGTTCGTCTTCACCCGCCAGGGCCTGCGCTGGCGCCTGACGGATATCCGACTGCCGCTTTAGCGCGAATTCCCAGAACGTCAGGGATTGGCGACGCCATGCGGGACGTGGCCGGCGGCGACGTGCTGGCGTGCGCTATCGATGTTGTGCTGCGAATCGTCGAAGAAGATGTCCGCGCCGAACGCTTCGAGGAACGGCCCTTTGTGGCGCCCGCCCAGGAATAGCGCTTCGTCCAGTCGCACACCCCACTCGCGCAACGTACGGATTACCCGCTCATGCGCAGGGGCCGAGCGCGCCGTCACCAGCGCCGTCCGGATCGGCGAACGCTCGTCGGCCGGGAATACCTGCTGGAGCTGGTGCAACGCAGACAGGAAGTTGCGGAACGGACCACCGGAAAGCGGCTCGCGCGCGCGCGCCTGCTCGTGCTTGCCGAACGCCTCAACGCCCTGCTCGCGGGAGATGCGTTCGCTTTCATCGCTGAAGATCACCGCATCGCCGTCGAAGGCGATCCGCAACTGATGCTCGTGGCGCTGCTGCTGCGGCGCGCTGGCCGGCAGGATGGTCGCGGCGGCGATGCCATGCTCCAGCGACCGCCTGACCGACTCGGGGTTGGCTGACAGGAACAGATCCGTGCCGAATGGCTTGACGTAGGGCCAGGTCGCCTCACCCGCCGTGAACGTGGCGCGGACAATGCCCAAGCCGTGGTGCTGGATGGAATTGAAGATGCGCAGGCCGGTATCGGCGGAGTTGCGCGACAGCAGGATCACCTCGACGCGCGGCGTGTCCTCCGGGGCACCGGCATTGAGCGCCAGCAGCTTGCGCACCACCGGGAACGCGATACCGGGCGCGAGGATGTCGTCCTCGTGCGCACGCTGGTAGTCGCTGTAGGCCTCCACGCCTTCGCGCTCATAGAGCGCGTGGCTCTCTTCGAGGTCGAACAGCGCACGCGAGGTGACGGCAACGGTGAGTAGGCGGGGGGTGTTGTCGGGCATGCGCACAGTATCCGTCATCCGGTGCGCACGGCGTGAGACACTAGCTGCCAGGTGCGGCGGCGATGCGCAATTGGGCTGGCGGTCCGCGTCGGTTGTCCGGCGTCACGGCGCGCACCTCCACCACCAGGTCGATGGGACCTTGCTGTGCTGGCGGCCCGTCCTGCCAGAGGAAGACGAACTCGCTGCGCCGCCCGTCGACGCGACCGGTCACCGGCGCCTTCGGGAAAATGGACAGCCGATCCTCGCCACCTACCACCCGGAACTCGAAGCCGAGGTCGCGTAGTTTGTAGTCCGTGCCCCGCGGCCACTCCACGCTGACCGTCAGCAGGCCGCTGGTGTCGCAGGAGGCACGTCCGTTGATGCCGCGTGTCAGGCTGACCATCTCGAGCGCCGGGGCGCGCAAGCCATCGCCCGCGTCCGCCGCGGGAGCGGCTGCGACGGCGAACGGCGTGGTGCCGGTGGACAGGTTGCAGGCCGCTGCATCGGCCATGAAAAGACAGGCGCAGATCGCCAACGTGCATTTCAACTGCATCGGAACCCCTCCCCGGGTGGATGCGAACCGAACCGCTACGCGGCGCTGGATAGCATGCGTTTGGAGAGGCGGCAAGCCGCAGTGCGGCGGAATCGCGCTGTCCTCGTGGACATTGCGACTCAGGTCATGAATTGCTCGCTGAGGATGCGCTCTTCGAGGTTGTGCTCGCGATCGAACAGCAGGGTGACCATGCGGTCGCGAGATTCGCGGATGGTCACCTCCACCACGTCGCGCACCTCGTGCGAATCGGCGGTGGCGCTCACCGGTCGTTTGTAAGGGTCGAGCACACGGAAGCGGACTTCGGTGTCGGCCTTGAGGATGGCGCCGCGCCAGCGGCGCGGGCGGAACGGCGCGATCGGCGTGAGTGCGATGGTGTTCGAGCCCAACGGAAGGATCGGCCCGTGCGCGGAGAAGTTGTACGCGGTGCTACCGGCTGGCGTGGCCGTTAGCACGCCGTCGCAGATCAGTTCGTCCAGTCGGGTCTCGCCATTGAGGTCGATGCGGATGTGGGCCGCCTGGCGGGTCTGGCGCAACAGCGACACTTCGTTGTACGCCAGCGACGCGGTCGTAATACCGGACTCGGTCAGCGCCTGCATCTCCAGCGGACGCAGCTTGGCGGGCTCGGCCGCGGCGATGCGCTCGACCAATCCGTCCGGACGATACTGGTTCATCAGGAATCCGACGGTGCCCAGCTTCATGCCGAACACCGGCTTGCCCAACGCGCCGTGCCGATGCAGCGTCTGCAGCATGAAACCATCACCGCCGAGCGCGCACAGCACATCGGCCTGCTCGGGTGCATGCGCACCATGCTCGGCCTGCAGTGCGGCCAAGGCTTCCTGCGCTTCGGGCGTGGGGCTGGCGAGGAAGGCGATGCGGGGGGTGGTCATCCGTGGCTCCAGTCGGCGGCGCGAGCGATCAGGTCGTGGGGCAGCGGGCGATCATCGAAGTCACGTCGAGGGCTTCCGCGATCTTCGCTGGCTCGGTGATCATGAACGCGCCATGGTCCCGGGTCCAGTAATCGTACGCTGAAGCCCTGATCTCACGATCGTTGAAGGTCAGGTGCCCTTCCGATTCCGTCCGCTCAAGCATCACGCGCGCCGCATCGAAGGCTTCCACGCCCGCTTGCTGGAACAACAGGCGGCCACCGCCGAACTCATCGTACAAACGCCGCTGGAGTGCGATGTTGCCGGCCAGCATGTCGACCACCATCACGCGTTGCACAGGGTCCTCCGGCAATTGGTAGCCACTGCCGCTGCAGTCCGCGTAACGCTTGATCGCGGCTTCAATGTCTGCGCGTTGTGCAGGTGTAGGCCTGGCTGTCTGTGCGTGAGCCCGCATCCAGGACTGGAGGATCGGCGCCATGAACAACCGGCGCGCTTCGTCTGCGCGAGCCTGCGGTGTATCGCCGGCGATCTGGTCGGCATACACCGGCACTCCCTGGACCCTACCCACCTCCCTTCGCGGGTCTGACGCATATGCGCCCAGTGCCCAGGCCAACAACAACACGCCTCCTGCGATCCTGCGCATGCACCTGTCTCCTGAAAGAAAAAGGGCGACCCAAGGGCCGCCCTGATTCTATCCGCGAAGGCCGATGTCGGGCATCAGCCCTGCGACGCCAGTTGGCCCAGTCGCTGCACGGCCACCGACGCGGTCGGGTAGTCCAGCGTCTTCTGCGCCGCCAGCTCGTTGAGCATGTTCAGCGTGAAGCGCAGGCCCGCGTCGTCGCGACCCAGCCAGGCCTGGACCTTGGCGTCGGCGTTGCCACCGGGCAGCGACAGTACCTGGTTGGTCAGCGTGCGCTGGTGCGCGGCGAGTTCGTCGCGCAACACGCCACGCGCCACCGCATGCCAGCGACCGTCGACCTTGAGGGCTTCGATCTGGTCCTGCAGCCACGGCAGGTGCAGGGCTTCGCCCAGGCGGTAGTGGACCTTCGACACCTCGACCGGCTTGAGCTTGCGCGCACGCGCCAGTTCGATGATGTCGCACGACGGTTCCAGGTACGGCAGCGCCGCGATCTGGCCAGCGAGGGCGGGCGGCAGGCCCTTGTCCTTCCAGTCCTGCAAGCTGGCGTTGTACGCCGGGCGCAGCGAATCCGGCAGCACGCCGTCGGCCGCGCGGATCTCGTTGAAGCCGTCGTGATAGCGCTCCACCGCGGTGGCGATCGCCGGGATCGGACCCTGGCGGGTCAGCAGCCAGCGGGTGAAGTTGCGCTGCACCTGCCAGATGACTTGCAGCGCGTCGATCTGCACCGACTCCGGCACCAAGCCGTCCAGCGCATCGATCTGGTTCCACAGCGCCCGCGCATCCAGCGTCTCGCGGGTGATGGTGAAGGCCTTGGCGACCTCCGCCGGCGAACGGCCGGTGTCTTCCTGCATGCGCAGCAGGAAGGTCGCACCCATGCGGTTGATGGTGGTGTTGGTGACCGCCGTGGCGATGATCTCGCGCTTCAGGCGGTGCTTCTCCATCTCGGAGGCGTACTTCTTCTGCAGCGGCTGCGGGAAGTACCGCTGCAGCTCCTTGGAGAGGTACGGATCCTCGGGGATGTCGGACTCCAGCAGTTGCTGGAACGCCACCAGCTTGGAATACGACAGCAGCACCGACAGCTCCGGCCGGGTCAGGCCCTGCCCACGCGCCTTGCGCTCGGCAAGCTCCGCATCGGACGGCAGGAACTCGATCTGGCGGTCCAGCAGGCCCTGCGATTCCAGCGTCTGGATGAAGTGCTGCTTGGAACCCAGGCGCGAGACGCTCATGCGCTCCATCAGGCTGATCGCCTGGTTCTGGCGGTAGTTGTCCCACAGCACCAGTTCCGCCACTTCGTCCGTCATGTCGGCCAGCAGCTTGTTGCGGGCGTCCATCGACAGCTTCTTCGCCTGCACCACGCCATTGAGCAGGATCTTGATGTTCACCTCGTGGTCGGAGGTGTCCACGCCGGCGGAGTTGTCGATGAAGTCGGTGTTGAGCAGCACGCCATGTTGCGCGGCTTCGATGCGGCCCAACTGGGTCAAGCCCAGGTTGCCGCCCTCGCCCACCACCTTGCAACGCAGGTCCCGCCCGTCCACGCGCAGGCCATTGTTGGCGCGATCGCCCACGTCGGCGTGGGTCTCGCTGGCGGCCTTGACGTAGGTGCCGATGCCGCCGTTCCACAGCAGGTCGACCGGCGACTTCAGGATGGCGCTCATCAGCTCGTTGGGCGTCATCGCTTTCACGCCGTCGGCGATGCCGAGCACGGCGCGCACTTCCGGCGTGATCTCGATGGACTTCGCGCTACGCGGGTGGATGCCACCGCCCTTGGAGATCAGCTTGGCGTCGTAGTCCGCCCAGCTGGAACGCGGCACCTTGAACATGCGGTCGCGTTCCTTGAACGACTTCGCCGCATCCGGATCCGGATCCAGGAAGATATGGCGGTGGTCGAACGCCGCGACCAGGCGGATGTGTTCCGACAGCAGCATGCCGTTGCCGAACACGTCGCCGGACATGTCGCCGATGCCCACGCAGGTGAAATCCTGCGTCTGCGAATCGCGGCCAAGCGCACGGAAGTGACGCTTGACGGATTCCCAGGCGCCGCGGGCGGTGATGCCCATGCCCTTGTGGTCGTAGCCCACCGAACCGCCGGAGGCGAATGCATCGCCCATCCAGAAACCGTGCGCGATGGCCAGGCCGTTGGCGATGTCGGAGAACGTGGCCGTGCCCTTGTCGGCCGCGACCACCAGGTACGGATCGTCCTGGTCGTGACGCACCACGTCGACCGGCGGCACGATCTTGTTGCCGACGATGTTGTCGGTGATGTCCAGCAGGCCCTGGATGAACAACTTGTAGCAGGCGATGCCCTCGGCGAGCACGGCATCGCGGTCGCCGCCCACCGGCGGGCGCTTGACGAAGAAACCACCCTTCGCGCCGACCGGCACGATGACGGTGTTCTTCACCATCTGCGCCTTCACCAGGCCGAGCACCTCGGTGCGGAAGTCTTCGCGACGGTCGGACCAGCGCAGGCCACCGCGCGCGACCGGGCCGAAGCGCAGGTGCACGCCCTCCACGCGCGGGCCGTACACGAAGATCTCGCGGTACGGGCGCGGCTTGGGCAGATCGGGCACCTTGGCCGAATCGAACTTGAAGCTGATCGTGTGGGCCGGCTGGCCGTCCTTGCCGCGCTGGTAGAAGCTCGTGCGCAGCGTGGCTTCGATAGCGCCCATGAAGCCGCGCAGGATGCGGTCCTCATCCAGGCTCGACACGCGATCCATCAGCTTCAACAGCGACTGGTGCGCGGCCTCGACCTGCTGTTCGCGCTTGCCGCCACGGGCATCGATCAGCGCGGCCAGCGTCTTGGCGGCCGCCTCGTCGTCGCCGGCCAGCGGCTTCAGTTGTGCCGCGAAGCGCTCCTGGCCTTCCTTGATCTGCGCCTTGCTCTCGCTGCCGGTCGCCGGATCGAAGCGCGCTTCGAACAGCTCCACCAGCAGGCGGGCCAGCAGCGGATAGCGGTTGAGCGTCTCTTCGACGTAGCTCTGCGAGAACGGCACGCCGGTCTGCAGCAGGTACTTGCAGTAGCCGCGCAGCAGCGCGACCTGGCGCCAGGCCAGCCCGGCGCCCAGTACCAGCTTGTTGAAGCCGTCGTTCTCGGCATCGCCGCGCCAGATGCACGCGAATGCATCCTCGAAGGCAGGCGCCAGGCGCTCGACATCGAACGCACCGTTGACCGGCTCGACTTCGAACTCCTGGATGTACCGCGCACCCTGCGCAGTCTCCAGGCGGAACGGATGTTCCGAGATCACGCGCAAGCCCATGTTCTCCATCAGCGGCAGCGCATCGGAGAGCGGGATGTCGGTTTCCTGGCGATACAGGTTCAGGCGCAGGCGGCCCTGGCCGGGCCGCTTGCGGCGCGACTCATGCAGGCTCAGGCGCAGGTCGTCCTTGCCCGTCAGCGCGGCCAGCAGTTCGACATCGCGCGCAGCACCCTCGGGGGACACCACTTCGATGTAGCCCGCCGGCAGGGCGCGGCCATAACCACCGGCCAGCAACAAGCCCTTCGATTCGCCATGGCGGGAGATCAGGGTCTCGCGCAGGTCGTCCTGCCAGTTGCGCAGCAGGTGGGCGATGTCGCCCTCGAGCGCGGACGTGTCGACATCGACCTGTTCGCCCGCCTTCGGACGGATGGTGATGTGCAACTGCGCCAGCGGCGATTCGCCCAGCAGCACGCTGCTGTCCACGTACTCGCCACGCATGGCGTCCTTCAACAGCGATTCGATGCGCAGGCGCACGTCGGTGTTGAAACGCTCGCGCGGGATGTAGACCAGCGCCGAATAGAACCGGCCATAGCGGTCGCGGCGCAGGAACAGCTTGCTGCGCACGCGCTCCTGCAGGCCAAGGATGCCCATCGAGGTGCGGAAGAGCTCTTCATCGCTGGACTGGAACAACTCCTCGCGCGGCAGGGTTTCCAGGATGTGGCGCAGCGCCTTGCCGCTGTGGCCGCTGGGCGACAGCCCGGACTTCTGCATCACGTACTCGTGGCGCTCGCGGACCAGCGGGATTTCCCACGGGCGGCGGTTGTAGGCGCTGGAGGTGTACAGGCCGATGAAGCGCTGCTCGGCGATCGGATTGCCCTGCGCGTCGAACTCCAGCACGCCGATGTAGTCCATGTTGCCCGGACGGTGCACGGTGGAACGGCGGTTGGTCTTGGTGAGGATCAGCGCATCCACCGAACCGCCTTGCGGCAGGTAGTGCGCGGCCAGCGTCTTGATGTTGCGCGGCGGCGTGGTGTCGCCCTCGCGCAGCAGGCCCAGGCCGCTGTCCTCGATGGCACCGAGGATGCCGGTGCTCTTCTCCACGCGGTATTCGCGGTAGCCGAAGAAGGTGAAATGGTCCGCGGCCGCCCAGCGCAGGAATTCCTGCGCCTCGCGGCGGCCGTCGTCGTCCACCGGCATGCGGCGGGTGGCCAGGTCGTCGGCGAGCGCCAGCATCTTCTCGCGCATCGCGCTCCAGTCGCGGACGATCGCGCGCACTTCCTCCAGCACGCCGCGGATGCGCTTCTCGATCTGCGCCATCTCTTCCGCCGGCAGGCGGTCGATCTCGAGCAGCATCAGCGACTCGGGCTTGCCCTCGCCCACGGCGGATACCTTGCCGGCCTTGTCGCGGGTGAAGCGCACCAGCGGATGGCCGAGCACATGCACGCCCACGCTCATGTCGGCCAGCGCCATGCTCACCGAGTCCACGAGGAACGGCATGTCTTCGTTGACGATCTGGAGCACGGTGTGGGGCGATTCCCAGCCGTGCGACTTCTGCGTGGCATTGAACACACGGACGTTAGCCGTGCCCGTCTTGCGGGTCCGCGCGAACGCCAGCATGTCGGCGGCGATGGCCGCCCAGCCTTCCGCACTGTGGTGGGGGAACTCGTCCTCCTCCATGCGCTTGTAGAAAGCTTCCGCGAAGGTCTGCGCCTCGGCCTGCGCCGTGGCACCGGAAACGCGCTTGCGGATCGCTTCGAGGATCGGCGACAACGAGAACGCGTCGTCGGCCTTCGCCACCACTGCCTTGCCCTTCGCGGCCTTCGCCGCCTGCACCGGTCGGGCCGCCACCTTCTTGGTGGGGGTCGCCTTCGGGGTCACCGACTTGGTGGCCCTGGAGGCTTCCGGTTTAGACGTCTTTTTCGAGGCTTTTTTCGGGCTGCGTGCAGCGTTCATGCAGGGAGTGGCTCAACGATTGGTAGTCGAATGGTCATTGTATCCCTCGCCGCCATGACAAGACTTGCTGCGCGGCCACATAAGCTTCGCTTGCAAACGCATGCCGAATTTGTTTGGCACAGCGATCCGCATGCACTCGCCCGGGTGTCCGCGATGCGTCCGCCACCATGCGGATGCGCATGGAAGCCCACGCGCTTCGTCACGCGGTCATAACAACGACGCGCGCCTGCTTTGTGCACGGAAATGCCCTGAAATCAAGGCTGTGAAATTTGTAAACTGGACGGTATAGTCTAGTCCGCATGCGCCCCGCCCCCACCCTCTCCGCGCCCGACCAGCGTCGCTCCCGCGTCCACCAGGCCGTGCGCGAACTCATGGCCGAACAGGGGTTCCGGATCAGCATGGATGCGGTCGCGGCGCGTGCGGGCTGCTCGAAGCAGACGCTCTACGCGCATTTCGGCAGCAAGCAGGAGCTGTTGCGCAGCGTGATCGCCGAGCACCAGGAGCTGGCGACCGCGCAGTTGTCGCCGACGTCCGATGCGCCCCGCGAGGCGCTGCTGGCCTTCGCGGAAGAGCACCTCCGCCACCTGTGCGACCCATCGGTCGTCGCCGCCAGCCAATTGCTGGCCGCAGAAGCGCACCAATTTCCCCAGGAAGCACGCGACCTGTATCGCGACGCTTGCGATACTCTGGTACAGCGCCTCGCCGCCTGGCTGCAGCACGCCATGGACCAGGAATGGCTGAGGCATGACGACCCGCACTACGCCGCGGAGTTGCTGCTCAGCATGATCGTCGGGATGGATTTCGAGCGGCAGCGCTTCGGCGTCCCCCATCGCGCGAGCCGCCAGGCGCGCCAGCGGTGGTCGATATTCGCCGTCGATACCTTCCTGCGTGCGTTCGCGCCCTCCCCCGACGACGAACCTGCTTCCCCGGACCAGCCCCCTGGCCGTCGCATCCGCTCATTGCGCCCCCTTCCCACGTCTTCAAGAAAAAGAAACGGAGCTTCCCCATGACGTCCCCCGTCCGTCCCCTCGTCCTGGCCAGCGCCCTGCTGGCGGTCCTGGCCGCCTGCAGCAAGCCCGAGCAGCAGCAGATGCCTCCGCCTGAAGTGGTCGTGGCGACCGCCACGCCGCAGAACGTGCCGTTGCAGCGCGATCTCGTCGGTCGGCTGTCGCCGTTCCGCAGCTCCGACGTGCGTGCCCGCGTCGCCGGCGTGGTGCAGAAGCGCGTGTACCAGGAAGGCAGCGACGTGAAGGAAGGCCAGGTGCTGTTCCTGATCGATCCGGCGCCGCTGCAGGCATCGCTGAGCGCGGCGCAGGCGAACCTGGCCTCGGCGCAGGCCACGTATGCCAATGCGAAGGTCTCCGCCGACCGCGCGCGCCAGCTCGCGCCGCAGAAGTTCGTTTCCAAGTCCGACCTCGACAACGCCGAGGCCGCCGAACGCAGCGCTGCCGCCGCCGTGCAGCAGGCGCGCGCCAACGTCGAGACCGCCCGCATCAACCTGGGCTATGCCAGCGTCACCGCGCCGATCTCCGGCCGCGCCGGCAAGCAGCAGGTCACCGAGGGTGCGCTGGTCGGCCAGGGCGACGCCACGCTGCTGACCACGATCGACCAGATCGATCCGCTCTACGCCAACTTCTCGATGAGCTCCAGCGAGATGCAGGCCATCCAGCAGGCGCAGGGCGAAGGCAAGGTCGAGCTGGCCGGCGCAGGCCAGCGCACGGTGCAGATCGTGCTGCCGAACGGCCAGGTGATCGACCAGGCCGGCACGCTCGACTTCTCCGACACCGTGGTCGATCCGGCTACCGGCAGCGTCTCGCTGCGCGCCACCGTGCCCAACGAAGGCCGCACGCTGCTGCCGGGCACCTTCGTCACCCTGCGTGCGACGCTGGGCGAGCAGAAGGGCGCCTTCCTGATCCCGCAGGGCGCGGTCCAGCGCGATACCGTCAGCGCCTACGCGATGATCGTCGGCAAGGACGGCAACGTCGTCCGCAAGAACGTCGTCACCCAGCAGGCCGTCGGCGCGAACTGGTTGATCACCGACGGTCTGGCCGCCGGCGACCAGGTGATCGTCGAAGGGCTGCAGAAGGTCAAGGAAGGCGCGCCCGCCAAGGGCATCACCGCCGAACAGGCCGCCGCCGCCAAGGCCGCGCAGGCCAAGCCGGCGCCCGCGCAAGGCAAGGCCGAGTAAGAAGGACCCTCCCCCATGCCCAAGTTCTTCATCAATCACCCGATCTTTGCCTGGGTCGTGTCGATCCTGATCTCGCTCGCCGGCGTGATCTCGATCCTCAACCTCGGCATCGAGTCCTATCCCTCGATCGCGCCGCCGCAGGTGACCGTCAGCGCCACCTACCCCGGCGCCAGTGCGGAAACCACCGAGCGCTCCGTCACCCAGGTGATCGAGCAACAGCTGACCGGCATCGACAACCTGCTGTACTTCAGCTCCAGCTCCAGTTCCGCCGGCCAGGCCTCGATCACCCTGACCTTCCAGACCGGTACCGACGCGGACATCGCGCAGGTGCAGGTGCAGAACAAGGTGTCGCTGGCCACGCCGCGCCTGCCCAGTGAAGTCACCGCGCAGGGCGTGGTGGTCGCGAAGGCCAACGCGGGCTTCCTGATGGTCGTGGGCCTGCAATCCGACAACCCGAGCATCGACCGCAACCGCCTGAACGACATCGTCGCCTCGCGCGTGCTGGACCAGATCGCGCGCGTGCCCGGCGTCGGCAGCACCCAGCACTTCGGCTCCGAGTACGCCATGAACCTGTGGCTGGACCCGGGCAAGCTGCAGGGCTTCAACCTGTCGGCTACCGAAGTGCTCACCGCCGTGCGCAGCCAGAACGTGCAGTTCGCTGCAGGCTCGGTCGGTTCCGATCCGGCGCCGGAAGGCCAGGCGTTCACCGCCACGGTGTCCGCCGAAGGACGCTTCACCACGCCGCAGCAGTTCGAGCAGATCATCCTGCGCGCCAACAGCGATGGTTCCACCGTCCGCCTGAAGGACGTGGCCCGGGTCGAGTTCGGCGCCCAGAACTTCGGCTTCGACACCCAGTTCAACGGCAAGCCGGTCGGCGCGTTCGCCATCCAGCTGCTGCCGGGCGCCAATGCGCTGAACGTGGCCGAGGCCGTGCGCGCCAAGATGGACGAGCTGCAGCCCAGCTTCCCGCCCGGCGTCAGCTGGTTCTCGCCGTACGACACCACCACGTTCGTGAAGATCTCGATCGAGGAAGTGGTCAAGACGCTGATCGAGGCGGTGATCCTGGTGTTCCTGGTGATGCTGGTGTTCCTGCAGAACTTCCGCGCCACCATCATCCCCACCCTCGTCATCCCGGTCGCGTTGCTGGGCACGTTCTGGGGCCTGAGCGTCATCGGCTTCACCATCAACCAGCTGACGATGTTCGCGCTGGTGCTGGCCATCGGCATCGTGGTCGATGATGCGATCGTGGTGATCGAGAACGTCGAGCGCATCATGGCGGAAGAAAAACTGCCGCCGCGCGAAGCGACCATCAAGGCGATGGGCCAGATCACCGGCGCCGTCATCGCGATCACCGTGGTGCTGGCGGCGGTGTTCATTCCGTCGGCGCTCCAGGGCGGCGCATCGGGCGAGATCTACAAGCAGTTCGCGCTGACCATCGCCATCTCGATGGCGTTCTCGGCCTTCCTGGCGCTGGGCTTCACCCCGGCCCTGTGCGCGACCTTCCTGAAGCAGCACGAGCACGACAGCCACGAGAAGAAGAACATCGTCTTCCGTACGTTCGAGAAGTACTACGGCAAGATCGAGAAGACCTACGTGGGCCACATCGGCTCGGCGATCAAGCACGCGCCGCGCTGGATGGTGGTGTTCGCCCTGCTGACGGTGCTGGCGGGCTTCCTGTTCACGCGCCTGCCGAGTAGCTTCGTGCCGGAAGAAGACCAGGGTTATGCGTTGGCCATCGTGCAGCTGCCGCCGGGCAATTCGCTGCAGAAGACCAAGCAGGTGTTCAACCAGGTCCGCGGCACGCTGCAGCAGATGGACGGCTTCGACGGCGTGATGGAAGTGGCGGGTTTCAGCTTCCTGGGCCGCGGCGAGAACGTCGGCATGGCGTTCATCCGGCTCAAGCCCTGGGACGACCGCGACGTCACCGTGCCGGAGTTCATCCAGCAGGCCAACCAGCGGTTGTACGGCATCAAGGGCGCGCAGATCTTCGTGGTGAACCTGCCGACCATCCAGGGCCTGGGCCAGTTCGGTGGCTTCGACATGTGGCTGCAGGACCGCGCCGGCCTCGGCCAGGAGGCCCTGATGTCCGCGCGCAACCAGTTGCTGGGGGCCGCATCGCAGGACAAGAGCCTGATGGCGGTCCGCCCGAACACGCTGGAGAACGCGCCGCAGCTGCAATTGCATGTTGATCGCGTGCAAGCACAGGCGATGGGGCTGTCGGTCAGCGACATCTACAACGGCATCCAGCTGATGCTGGCGCCGGTGTACGTCAACGACTTCTTCTATGAGGGCCGCATCAAGCGCGTGAACATGCGTGCCGATGCCGCCTACCGCACGGGTGCCGACTCGCTGGGCCGCATCTACACGCCCAGCAGCCAGCAAACCGACGCTTCAGGTGGTCGCGCGATGATCCCGCTGTCCAACGTGGTGCAGTCCAGCTGGGCCTCGGTGCCGCCGTCGCTGTCGCGCTACAACGGCTACTCGGCGGTGAACATCAATGGTTCCGCCGCGCCGGGCAGTTCGTCCGGCCAGTCGATGACCACGATGGAGCACATCGTCACCGACCAGCTGCCGCAGGGCTTCGGCTACGACTGGAGCGGCATGTCGTACCAGGAGATCCTGGCCGGCAACAGCGCCACGCTGCTGATGGTGCTGTCGATCGTGGTGGTGTTCCTCTGCCTCGCCGCGCTGTACGAAAGCTGGTCGATCCCGGTCGCCGTGCTGCTGGTCGTGCCGCTGGGCGCCCTGGGTGCGGTGCTGTTCACCATGCTGCGCCCCGGCCTGTCGAACGACCTGTTCTTCAAGATCGGCTTGATCACCATCATCGGCCTGGCGGCGAAGAACGCGATCCTGATCGTCGAGTTCGCGGTCATGGAGCGCAAGCAGGGCAAGACGCTGCGCGAAGCGGTAGTCTCGGCGTCGCACCTGCGCTTCCGCCCGATCCTGATGACCTCGTTCGCCTTCATCATGGGCGTGCTGCCGATGGCGATCTCCACCGGCGCTGGCGCCAACGCGCGCCACGCCATCGGCACCGGTGTCATCGGCGGCATGATGTTCGCCACCTTCCTCGGCCTGCTGCTGATCCCGGTGTTCTTCGTGTCGGTCCGGCGCATGCTGGGCGACAAGATGGACGAGCCGTCGAAGGAGTACCTGGAAGAACAGGGCAAGCCAGCCTCGCGCTGATTCGGTCTGTTCCCCACGAAAAAGCCCCGGTCCTGCCGGGGCTTTTTCTTTGCATCGAGGGCGTTGCGGCCGCTGGATTGACCGCGATGACCCGCTTTCCTCGTGTCTGACCGACCCGCCCACCTGCGTGCCCGTGCGCGAGGCTCCGGGCCGGGTAAACGAACCACACTTCAAGCCGGCGTCTCAAATCGTGATAATCCGGCGCTTCATGCTGTCGAACCGGCCCCCGCCCGTTCGTCGCCCTGACGACCTCCCTGACCTGCCGAAGACCTCCCCATGACACGGAAAGACCCCACCGCACGGAAAAAGCCCTCCACGCCCTTGCGCATGACGCTCATGCTGATCGCCGTCGCGATCATCATCGGCGGCGTGTTCGTCGCCAAGGCGATCATGGGCAACCTGTTGAACGGCTTCTTCGACAACATGCCGCAACCCGCTTCCACCGTCACCGACTGGACGGCCAAGGAAGAGGAATGGGTCGATGCGCAGCAGGCGGTGGGCACCTTCGTGGCGATCAACGGCACCGACGTCACCACCGAAGCCGGTGGCGTGGTCCGCAGCCTGTCGATCGACGTGGGCAAGCCGGTCAAGGCCGGCACGGTGCTGGCCCAGCTCAATACCGCCAATGAACTGGCCGTACTGAAATCGCTGGAAGCCTCGGCCAAGCTGGCCGCCGTGCAGCGCGACCGCTGGCAGGCGCTCGCGCGGGACAAACTGGTCTCGCAAGCCGAAGCCGAAGAGCGCGCCACGGTCGCCGCGACCTCGCTGGCCTAGGTGGAGGCCCAGCGTGCGCTGATCGCGCAGAAGACCATCCGTGCGCCGTTCGACGGCGTGCTCGGCATCCGCAAGGTCAACCTCGGCCAGTTCATCAACCCGGGTGACCCCATCGTCAGCCTGCAGGCGCTGGACCCGATCTACCTCGACTTCACCCTGCCTGAGCGCCAGGTCGGCCAGGTGTTGCCGGGCACCGCCATCCGCGCCACGGTCGACGCGCTGCCGGGCCAGGTCTTCGAGGGCAAGGTGACCGCCGTCGAGCCGCAGGTCGATGCCGCTACCCGCAACTTCAAGGTGCAGGCCACGCTGGACAACGGCGAATACAACCTGCGCCCCGGCGCGTTCGCGCACGTCGGTTTCGACACCGGCGACAGTCGCAAGGTCGTGGTGGTGCCGCAGACGGCGATCAGCTTCAATCCATACGGCAATGCGGTGTACGTGATCCAGGATGTGCAGCGCGCCGAAGGCGAGAAGGACGCGCAGGGCAAGCCGCTCACCGGCAAGAAGCTGGTCGTGCGCCAGCGCTTCGTCAAGACCGGCGCCACCCGTGGCGACCTGATCGCCGTGACCGAAGGCCTGAAGCCGGGTGAGCGCGTGGCGACGACCGGCCTGCTCAAGCTGCGCAACGACGCCGAAGTCGTGGTGAACAACAAGGTGCAGCCGGTGATCGAGGCCCAGCCGAAGCCCGAGAATCGCTGACGGAGCGCCGGCATGAAATTCACCGACATCTTCATCAACAAACCGGTACTGGCGATCGTCGTCAGCCTCTTCATCCTGCTGTTCGGCCTGCGCTCGTTCACCGAATTGAACGTGCGCCAGTACCCCGAGCTGCGCAACGCCGTGGTCAACATCAGCACGGTCTACTACGGCGCCGACGCGGACCTGATCCAGGGCTTCATCACCACGCCGCTGGAGCGGGAAGTCGCGAGCGCGGAAGGCATCGAGTACCTCAGTTCGACCAGCTCCGCCGGCGTCAGCCAGATCCAGGCCTACATCCGCCTGGACCAGGACCCGAACGAGGCGCTCACCCAGATCGCCGCCAAGGTCAACAAGATGCGCGGCCAGCTGCCGCCGGAGTCCGAGGACCCGGTGATCGACCTGCAGCAGGGCCAGCAGATCGCGGCCATGTACGTGTCCTTCGCCAGCGAGACCCTGGACAACAACCAGATCACCGACTACCTGACCCGCGTGGTCCAGCCCAAGCTGGTCACCGTGTCGGGCGTGCAGCGCGCCGACATCCTCGGTGCGGGCACGTTCGCCATGCGCGTCTGGTTGAAACCGGACCGCATGACGGCTTTGCAGGTGACGGCCAGCGACGTGTCCACGGCGTTGTCGTCCAACAACGTGCTGGCGGCGGTGGGTTCCACCAAGGGCCAGATGGTCGCCATCGACATGACGGCCCGCACCGACCTGCGCAATGCCGACGAGTTCCGCCAGCTGATCATCCGTGAGCAGAACGGCGCCATCGTCCGCCTCGGCGACGTGGCCGACGTGCAGCTGGGTTCCGAAAGCTACGGCACCTCGGTCCGCATCAACGGGGAAGCGGCGACGTTCATGGGCATCTTCGTGTCGCCCGACGCGAACTCGCTGGACGTCATCAAGAACGTGCGCACACTGTGGGACAACGAGATCGTTCCCCAGCTGCCCGAGGGCATCAAGGCGACGATCCCGTACGACAGCACCGAGCAGATCCAGGACGCCATCGACGAGGTCGTCAGTACGATCGTGGAAGCGGTCATCATCGTCATCGTGGTGATCTTCCTGTTCCTGGGGTCGCTGCGCAGTGTGCTGATCCCGGCGGTGACGGTGCCGCTGTCGCTGGTTGGCGCGTTGTTCCTGATGCTGCTGATGGGGTTCACCATCAACCTGCTGACCCTGCTGGCGATGGTGCTGGCGATCGGCATCGTGGTGGACGACGCGATCATCGTGCTGGAGAACATCCACCGCCACATCGAAGAAGGCATGTCGCCTTACGATGCGGCGATCAAGGGCGCGCGCGAGCTCGCCTGGCCGGTCGTGGCGATGACCACCACGCTGGTGGCGGTGTACCTGCCGATCGGCTTCCAGGGCGGCCTGACCGGCGTGCTGTTCACCGAGTTCGCCTTCACCCTCGCCGGTGCGGTGCTGCTGTCCGGCGTGATCGCGCTGACGCTGAGCCCGATGATGTGCGCCAAGCTGCTCAAGCCGCACACCGAAGGCGGCAAGGGCAAGCTGGAGAAGTGGCTGGACACGCGCTTCGAGAAGCTCAATGCCGGCTACCAGCGTCGCCTGCATGGCACGCTGGAAACCAAATCGGTGATCGGCGTACTCGGCCTGATCGTGCTGGTGTCGTGCGTGTTCCTGTACATCACCGCGCCGAAGGAACCCGCGCCGCTGGAAGACGAGGGCTTCATCTTCTCGGTCGCCAGCGCGGACCCCTACTCCACCCTGGACTACGTGGAGCGCTACACCGAAGAGGTCACCTCGATCGCCAAGGGCGTGCCGGAAGTGCAGGACTACTTCCTGTTCAACGGTGGCTTCGGCGGCAGCGGTGGTGGCGCCAGCCCGATGGCGATGGCCGGTTTCGTGCTGAAACCGTGGAGCGAGCGCGACCGCTCGACCAATGCCGTGCTCCAGCAGGAACTGCAGCCAAAGATGAGCCAGGTCAGCGGCCTGAACATCTTCGCGCTGGTGCCCCCCTCGCTCCCGAGCGCGGGCGGCGACGGCGGCGGTGGCGAGTTCGTCATCGGCGGCGTCGGCGAGTTGAGCCAGTTGGCCGAGCTGGCCGACCAGATCCTGATGAAGGCGATGGAGAGCAAGCGCTTCATCTTCCTCGACAAGGACCTGAAGATCGACAAGCCGCGCATCGAGGTCAACATCGACCGCGACAAGGCGGCCAGCCTGGGCATCGACATGCGTACGCTGGCGGCCGACATGGCGGCGATGCTGTCAGGCGGCTACACGAACCGCTTCGCGATGCAGAACCGCTCGTACCTGGTGATCCCGCAGGTGCAGCGCAGCGACCGCCTCAATGCCAGCGATCTGGAGAACTACTACACGCGCGCCCGCAACGGCGAGCTGATCCCGCTCTCCACCATCGTGACGCTGAAGGAAAGCGCACAGCCGCAGTCGCTCAAGCGCTTCCAGCAGTTGAACGCGGTGTCGATCACCTTTGCCCCGCGCCCCGGCGTGAGCAAGGGCGAGGCGCTGGCCATCCTCGACCAGGCGGCGAAGGAAGTACTGCCGCAGGGCTACTCGGTGGACTACGCCGGCGAATCGCGCCAGTTCAAGCAGGAAGGTGCGGCGATGCTGGTGACGCTGGCGTTGGCGCTGATCGTGATCTTCCTGGTGTTGTCGGCCCAGTTCGAGAGCTTCCGCGATGCGCTGATCATGCTGCTGACGGTTCCGATGGCGATCTGCGGCGCGCTGCTGACACTGAACGCATTGGCCTTGCTCAGCGGCATCCTGGGGTTCATGCAGATCGAAGCTTTCCCCGGCATGAGCATCAACATCTACACGCAGGTAGGCCTGGTGACACTGGTCGGCGTGATCTCCAAGCACGGCATCCTGATCGTGGAGTTCGCCAACAAGCTGCAGGTCGAGCGTGGGCTTTCCAAGCGCGAGGCGATCGAGGAAGCGGCGGCGATCCGCCTGCGGCCGGTGCTGATGACCACCGCAGCGCTGGTGTTCGCGATGATCCCGCTGCTGATCGCCAGTGGTCCGGGTGCGGCGTCGCGCTTCTCGATGGGCGTGGTGATCGCCTCGGGCATGACGATCGGCACGATGTTCACCCTGTTCGTGCTGCCGGCGTTCTACCTGTACCTGGCACGCGACCATGCGCACGACCGCGATCGCGAGCGGGCGCAGGACGACGAAGGCACGCTGCCCGCGGAGCCTGCAGGCGGCCATTGATCCAACGATGTAGTGCAGAACCAAAAAGCCCCGGCATTGCCGGGGCTTTTTTTCATTTCGGCGCGTTCGCCGCCGGCGCCACATAGGCCTTGCGCGCAGCACGGACTTCGTCGTGGTGATCCGATGCCCACTGCGCCAGCATCTCCACGCGTTCGGAGAACGATTCGCCCAACGGCGTCAGCGCATAGTCGACGCGCGGCGGCACCGTGGGAAACACCGCGCGGCTGACCAGGCCATCCTGCTCCAGGTGCCGCAGCGTCTGCGCGAGCATGCGCGGCGAGATGTCGGCCACGCGTTTGCGGACCTCGGAAAAACGCAGCGTGCCCATGGCCAACTCGTGCAGCACGAGCACCGTCCAGCGGTCGCCGAGGCGGTCCAGCACGTCCCGGATCGGGCAGTTCTCGACGAGGATCAGGGATTGGCGGTGTAGGGTCATGGGGATCTCCGGGATCGGTTACCTCGGGGTAACCGGGTTACTTCGAACGCCCTGCTTGTACGGGCGCCGTCCATTACTACTATAGCGTAACCAATGTCCTTTTCGTTACCAAGCTCAGGAGCCGCCATGTCTTCCCCCACCCTGCTCGTCACCGGCGCGTCCGGTCATCTCGGCCGCGCCGTGGTGCGCCACCTGCTGGAAACCCTGAAGGTTCCGCCCGCCCGGATCATCGCCACCAGCCGCAAGCCGGAGACCCTCGCCGACCTCGCAGCCGCCGGCGTGATCGTGCGCGCCGCGGACTTTGACGCGCCCGCCACGCTGGCGGCCGCCTTCGCCGGCGCGGACCGGGTGCTGCTGGTCAGCACCGACGCACTGCTCGAACCGGGCAAGCGCCTGGCGCAACACCGTACCGCCGTGCAGGCGGCGGTCGAGGCCGGCGTGAAGCATGTCGTCTATACATCGCTGCCCTCGCCCGCCACGTCGCACGTCTCGTTCGCACCCGACCATCTGGGTACCGAACAAGCACTGGAGGCCAGCGGTCTAGGATGGACCGTGCTTCGCAATGCCTGGTATGCCGAGAACCTGGCGTACTCGCTTCCGTCCGCGCTCGCATCGGGCGAATGGGTCACCGCTGCCGGTGAGGGTTGCGTCGCCTACATCGCTCGCTAAGACCTGGCGCATGCCGCGGCCGTCGCGCTCGCCGCCGACAGCACCGCGAACCGCACGTTCACGCTCACCGGCGCGCAAGCACTGAACGCCCGCGAGATTGCCGCAAAGGTCAGCGCGGCGCTCGGCAAGCCGCTGGCGGTCGTCAGCGTCACCGCAGAGCAACTGGCCGAGGGCTTGCGCGGACATGGGTTTCCGCCGGTGCTGGCGGACGTGTTCACTTCGTTCGATGTGGCGGCGGCGGCGGGCGACCTGGGCGAAGTGACCGATGATTTCGCCGCGCTGACCGGTCAGCCACCGGCGACGTTCGATGCGTGGCTCCCCGCACACCTCGACCTGCTGACCACGCCGCACTGAAGGCTGAAACAAGAACCCCGGCCTGAGCCGGGGTTCCTTTCTTACCGTGGAAGGAATGACTCAGGCCTGCTTGGCCTTCTCCTTCGCGATCCACTGGTCCACGCGTCGCTCGAGCAGCGTCAGCGGCAGTGCACCGCCGCCCAACACGGTGTCGTGGAACCCCTTGATGTCGAACTTGTCGCCCAGTTCCGTCTCGGCCTTCCGGCGCAGTTCCTGGATCTTGATCATGCCCACTTTGTAGCCGGTGGCCTGGCCCGGCATGATCAGGTAGCGCTTCACTTCGGATTCGATCGCGGCGCGCGGCACCGCGCTGTTGGCGTCGAAGTACTCCACCGCCTGCTGTTCGGTCCAGCCCTTGGCGTGCAGGCCGGTGTCCACCACCAGGCGGATCGCGCGCCACATTTCCGAGCTCAGGCGACCGAACTCCGAATACGGATCCTGATAGGTGCCCGGCATCTCCTTCGCCAGCCATTCCGCGTACAGGCCCCAACCCTCGGCATAGGCCGTGGTGTTGTACTGGGTGCGGAACTTCGGCACGCCCGTCAGTTCCTGGGCGATGGAGATCTGCATGTGGTGGCCCGGAATGCCCTCGTGGTACGCGATGACTTCCAGCTCGGGCTTCGGCATCGCGTTCATGTCGGACAGGTGCGCGTAGTACACGCCCGGGCGCGAACCATCCGGCGTGCCGGGGTAGTAGTGCTGCGCGGCGCCGTCCTGCTCGCGGAACGCCTCGACGCGCTTCACCACCAGGTCTGCCTTCGGCGTCAGGCCGAAGTACTCGGGCAATACCTTCTTGATGTTGTCGATGGCGCGCGTGGCGTCATCGATATAGGCCTGGCGACCTGCATCGGTGTTGGGATACTTGAACTGCTTGTCGCTGTCGATAAAGGCGAAGAACGCATCCAGGTCGCCCTTGAAGCCGACCTTGTCCTTCAACGCCGTCATCTCGCCCTTGATGCGCTCGACTTCCTTCAGGCCCAGCGCATGGATCTCCTCGGCGCTCATGCCGGTGGTCGTCATCTGGCGCAGCTGGTACTCGTAATACGCCTTGCCGTTCGGGTGCGTGCTGCCCACGCCAGTGGCATTCACCGCGGCCTTCGGGAGCTCTTCCTCGCTCCACGCGATCACGCGGTCGTAGGCCGGCTTGAACTGCTCCAGCAGCGCCTTGCGGGCTTCTTCCTTCAATGCGGTGGCGCGGGCGGCGTCGATCTTGCCCGCCTTCACCAGCTCATCGGCCTTGGCCTGGGCATCGGCCCAGATCGCGGCGTCGGCGCCAGCCGAGAACGGTGCACCGGTGATGACCTTCTTCGCCTGGTCGATGACGCCTTCGTACGCGAACTTGGGCGGACGGATGCCCTGCGTCGCCGAGGCGCGTGCGCGCTCCAGCAACTGGTCGAACGCACGGCCGGTCGCCGTGATGCGCGCGATATACGCCGTGTAGTCGGATTCCTCTTCCACCTTGTGGAAGCTGATCAGGAAGGTCGGCCAGAAGCCCTGGGCGCCGTTCATCTGGTCGAACGCGTAGCCGTCGACCATGAACGGCAGGCCGTCGCGTGCGTTCTCGTACTGCAGCTTCCAGAGGTCGTAGGACAGCTTCGCTTCGTCGTCGAGCTTGGCGTACGCGAAGGTCTTTTCCATCTCCTCGACGCTGGCCTTCTGCCAGGCGACCTGGTCGCGCGTGGCTTTCTCAGACATGTCGTCCACCTGGTCGTACAGGTCCTTGCGGCCCTGGAAAGTCAGCTGGATGGGGCTGAACTTCAACTGCTCCTCGTACTTCTTGTCGAACCACTCGTTCAGCCGCTTGCTCTCGGCGGCGATGTCGGCGGCGGACGCCACCGGGGCCGCGGCGTCGGCAGCGCCAGCCGCCGGGGCATTGCCCTTGTCGCAGGCAGCGAGGGCCAAGGTGAGGGCACAGACGATCAGGGTTTTGCGCATCGGGGTCTCCAGGAGGAAAACGGGGGACGCACCCCCGCATCAGGCCACTCTAGCGGACGGTCGGCCCCGTGGTCCCATGACCAAAGACGGGGGTCTCCGATACCCGTCGCCCAGAACGGAAAACGCCGCCTCGCGGCGGCGCTCTCGCTCAGCGGGATGGCAGCGGAACTCAGCGCAGCCCGGTCTCGTTGCGCGCGATCACCAGGCGCTGGATCTCCGAGGTGCCCTCGTAGATCTCGGTGATCTTGGCATCGCGGAAGTAGCGCTCGATCGGCATTTCCTTCGAATAGCCCATGCCGCCGTGGATCTGCAGCGCCTGGTGGGTGATCCACATGGCCGCTTCCGACGCCGTCAGCTTGGCGATCGCCGCTTCGTTGCTGAAACGCTGGCCCTGCCCCTTCACCCAGGCCGCGCGCAGCGTCAGCAGCGTGGCGGCGTCCAGCTTGCACTTCATGTCGGCGATCTTGGCCTGCGTCATCTGGAACGTGCCGATCGGCGCGCCGAAGGCCTTGCGCTCCTTCACGTAGGCGATCGTAGCCTCGTAGGCCGCGCGCGCGATGCCGATGGCCTGGCTGGCGATGCCGATGCGGCCGGCATCCAGCACGCTCATGGCGATCTTGAAGCCCTCGCCTTCCTTGCCCAGCACGTCTTCCGGACGCACCACATAGTCGGTGAACTCGATCTCGCAGGTGGCCGACGCGCGGATGCCCAGCTTCGGCTCGGTCTTGCCGCGGTGGAAGCCCGCCTGGGTGGTGTCGATCATGAACGCGGTGATACCGCGTGCGCCCTTGTCGGGTTCGCTCATCGCGAACAGCACGATGTACTTGGCCACCGGGCCCGAGGTGATCCAGCTCTTCTTGCCGTTGACGACAAAGCTGCCATCGGCCTGCTTCACGGCACGGCAGCGCATCGCGGTGGCGTCGGAGCCGGACTGCGGCTCGGTCAGCGCGAACGCGCCGATCTCGCGGCCTTCGGCGATGGCGCGCACGTACTTCTGCTTCTGCTCTTCCGTACCGAAGGTCAGGATGCCGTTGCAGAACAGCGAATTGTTGACCGACACGATGGTAGAGTGAGCGGCATCGCCCGCGGCGATCTCCACCATCGCCAGCACGTAGGCGACCGGGTCCATGCCAGCGCCGCCGTATTCGGCCGGCACTTCGATGCCCATCAGGCCGTTCTCGCCGAGCAGGCGGATGTTCTCCAGGGGGAACTCGCCGGTCTTGTCATGGTGCTCGGCACTGGGGGCGATCTTTTCCTGGGCAATCCGGCGCGCCACGTCCTGGATCATCAACTGCTCTTCGTTAAACGCGAAATCCACGGCTACCCCTCGGCAAGCAAATTTTGAATACCAATTGTAACCCGCGGACCATCCGCGGCCGTATGCCAAGGGTTGACCCGGCCGGGGCCGGCCCGTCAAAATATCTCTATATCGCGATAGGAAGATATTTATGGATCTGGAAGCTTGGTCCACCCGGCTGAAGGTCTTCGCCGACGCCACCCGTGTCCGCCTGCTGGCCCTGCTGGCCGGCGAGGAACTGACCGTCGCCGAGCTCTCCGCCATCACCCAGCTGGCGCAACCGCGCGTATCCACCCATCTGGCGAAGCTGAAGGAAGCCGGCCTGGTACGCGACCGGCGCGCCGGCGTGTCGGCCTACTACCGCTTCGACGAAGACAACCTCGACACGGTCCAGCGCGAACTCTGGCGCAGCCTGCGCGGCGGCAGCGACGATCCGCTGCTGCGCCAGGATGCCGAACGCGTGGCCAGCGTGCTGGCCAACCGCGCCGCCGACCAGAACTGGGCCGACAGCGTCGCCGGGGACATGGAGCGCCATTATTCGCCCGGCCGCACCTGGGAAGCCCTGGCGCGCACCGCACTGCCGCTGCTCGAGACCGGCGACGTGCTCGACATCGCTTCCGGCGACGGCGTGCTGGCCGAGCTGCTCTCCCCGCACTCCAACCGCTACATCTGCATCGACACCAGCGCGCGCGTGGTCGCGGCCGCCGGCGAGCGTTTACGCCGTTTCCCCAACGTGGAAGTGCGTGAAGGGGACATGCATGCCTTGCCGTTCAAGGACGCCAGTTTCGACCTGGTCGTGCTGATGCATGCGCTCACCTACTCCACCAAACCGGCACAGGCGGTGGCGGAAGCTGCGCGCGTGCTTCGACGGGGCGGTCGCCTGCTGCTCAGCAGCCTGGCGAAGCACGAGCACCGCTCCGTGGTCGAAGCCTACAGCCACGTCAATCTGGGTTTTTCGGAGAAGGAACTGCGCAAGTTCGCCGAAAAGGCCGGACTGGAGATCGCCAATGCCGAGACCGTCACCCGTGAACGCCGCCCACCCCATTTCGAAGTGCTGTCGCTAACTGCCCAGAAGCCATGAAGACTCTCCCCTGGTTGCATCCCACCCGCGCTGCGCTGCTGCTGAAAGCCCTCGAAGAGCGCATCCTGATCATCGACGGCGCCATGGGCACCATGATCCAGCGCCACGGCCTGCAGGAAGCCGACTACCGCGGGGAGCGGTTCGCCGACGGTTGCGACACGCAGCATGCGCACGAACACGGCCCGGGCTGCGACCACGACCTGAAAGGCAACAACGACCTGCTCCTGCTGACCAAGCCGGAGGTAATTGCCGGCGTGCACACCGCCTACCTCGAGGCCGGCGCGGACCTGGTCGAAACCAACACCTTCAACGCGACGTCGGTCAGCCAGGCCGACTATCACCTCGAACACCTGGTCTACGAGTTGAACAAGGCCGGCGCCCACGTCGCGCGCGCATGCTGCGACGCCGCCGAGGCCAGGACGCCGGACAAGCCGCGCTTCGTCATCGGCGTGCTGGGCCCCACCAGCCGCACCGCCTCCATCAGCCCCGACGTCAACGACCCGGGCTTCCGCAACACCAGTTTCGACGAATTGCGCGGCACCTACCGCGAGGCCATCGAAGGCCTGATCGACGGTGGCGCCGACACGCTGATGGTGGAAACCATCTTTGACACGCTCAATGCGAAAGCTGCGCTGTATGCCATCGAGGAAGTTTTCGACGCACGCGGTGGCCGCCTGCCGATCATGATCTCGGGCACCATTACCGATGCGTCCGGCCGCACGCTGTCCGGCCAGACCGCAGAGGCCTTCTACACCTCCGTCGCGCACAGCCGTCCGTTGTCGGTGGGCTTGAATTGCGCGCTGGGCGCCAAGGACCTGCGCGAGCATGTCGATACGCTGTCCACCGTCGCCGACGCCTATGTCAGTGCGCACCCGAATGCCGGCCTGCCCAACGCGTTCGGCGAGTACGAAGAGACGCCCGAAGAGATGGCTGCGACGTTGAAGGAGTTCGCCGAGTCGGGCTTGCTGAATCTGGTGGGCGGCTGCTGCGGCACCACGCCGGCCCACATCAAGGCCATCGCCGACGTGGTCGCCGGCTTGCCGCCCCGTCGCCAGCGCACTGCCCTGGAGCAGGCAGCATGAGCACCGCCGCACGTCATACGCGCCTGTCCGGCCTGGAACCGTTGGTCATCACGCCGGACTTGCTTTTCGTCAACGTGGGGGAACGCACCAACGTCACCGGCAGCGCGCAGTTCCGCAAGCTGGTGAAGGAAGAACGCTACGAGGAAGCCGTCGAGGTCGCGCGCCAACAGGTCGCCAACGGGGCGCAGATCCTCGACGTCAACATGGACGAGGGCCTGATCGATTCCGAGAAGGCGATGGTCCGTTTCCTCAACCTGATCGCCTCCGAGCCCGACATCGCGCGCATCCCGGTGATGGTGGACTCGTCCAAGTGGAGCGTGATCGAGGCCGGCCTGAAGTGCCTGCAGGGCAAGGGCGTGGTCAACTCGATTTCGCTCAAGGAAGGCGAAGAGGCCTTCATCGACCATGCGCGCAAGGTGCTTCGTTACGGCGCGGCGGCGGTTGTGATGGCGTTCGACGAAACCGGCCAGGCGGACACCTGCGCGCGCAAGGTCGAGATCTGCACGCGCGCTTATCGCATCCTGGTCGATGACGTGGGCTTCCCGCCGGAAGACATCATCTTCGACCCCAACATCTTCGCGGTCGCCACCGGCATCGAGGAGCATGACAACTACGCGGTGGACTTCATCGAAGCCACGCGCATCATCAAGCAGACCCTGCCGCACTGCCACGTATCGGGCGGCGTCTCGAACGTGTCGTTCTCGTTCCGTGGCAACGAGCCGGTACGCGCGGCCATCCACTCCGTGTTCCTCTATCACGCCATCCAGGCCGGCATGGACATGGGCATCGTCAACGCTGGCGGGTTGCCGGTCTACGACGACCTGGACGCGGAACTGCGCGAGCGCGTCGAGGACGTCATCCTCAACCGCCGCAAGGATTCGACCGAGCGGTTGCTGGAGATCGCTGATCGCTACAAGGGCAAGAAGGGCGAAGCGCCGGTGGAGAACCTGGCCTGGCGCGAGAAGCCGGTGCGCGAGCGCCTGGCCCATGCGCTCGTGCACGGCATCGACGCCTTCGTCGACGAGGACACCGAGGAAGCGCGCCAGCAGGCCTCGCGTCCGCTCGATGTCATCGAGGGCGCCCTGATGGACGGCATGAACGTCGTCGGCGACCTGTTTGGCGCCGGCAAGATGTTTCTGCCTCAGGTGGTGAAGTCCGCACGCGTGATGAAGAAGGCCGTGGCCTACCTGCTGCCCTTCATCGAGGCCGAGAAGCTGCGCACGGGCGATGTCGGAAAGTCCAACGGCAAGATCGTCATGGCCACGGTCAAGGGCGACGTGCACGACATCGGCAAGAACATCGTCGGCGTGGTGCTGGCCTGCAACAACTTCGACGTCGTCGACCTGGGCGTGATGGTGCCGACGCAGAAGATCCTGGACACCGCGCGCGCCGAGAACGCCGATTTGATCGGCCTGTCGGGCCTGATCACGCCGTCGCTGGAAGAAATGACCCACGTGGCGCGCGAGATGCAGCGCCAGGGCTTCGAAACGCCGCTGTTGATCGGGGGCGCGACCACCTCGCGCGCACATACGGCACTGAAGATCGACCCGCACTACAAGGCCCCCACGGTCTGGGTGAAGGACGCGTCGCGTGCGGTGGGCGTGGCCCAGTCGTTGATTTCGCGCGACATGCGCACGGCATTCGTGGCCGCCAACGACGCCGACTACGCCGAGATCCGCGAACGCCACAAGAACCGCGGTGATGCGAAGCGCCTGGTATCGCTGGAGAAGGCCCGCGGGCAGAGGTTCGATGGCGGATGGGCCGACTATGTGCCGCCCGCGCCGCACCAGCCGGGGCTGCACGTGTTCGAGGACTACCCGCTCGATGAGCTGGTGGACTGCATCGACTGGACGCCGTTCTTCAATGCCTGGGAACTGTTCGGCAAGTATCCGGCGATCCTCACCGACGGCGTGGTCGGTGCGCAGGCCAGTGAGTTGTACCGGGATGCCCGGGCGATGCTTGCGAAGATCGTCGAAGAAAAATGGCTGACGGCAAAGGCGGTATTCGGGCTGTGGCCCGCCAACAGCATCGGCGACGACGTCGAACTGCAGGCCGATGGCAAGGTGGAGCGTCTGCATTTCCTGCGCCAGCAGGTCGACAAGCCGGTCGAACGCCCTGACTTCTGCCTCGCCGACTTCATCGCCCCGAAGGATTCAGGCCGGCAGGACTGGATCGGCATGTTCGCCGTCACCGCCGGCATCGGGATCGACACGCACGTGGCCCGATTCGAAGCCGACCACGACGACTACAACGCGATCCTGCTGAAAGCCCTGGCCGACCGCCTGGCCGAAGCGCTCGCCGAACGCCTCCACCAGCGAGTGCGTACCGAATTCTGGGGCTACGTCGGCGACGAGACCCTCGACAACGAAGCGCTGATCGCGGAGAAGTATGTCGGCATCCGACCGGCACCCGGCTATCCGGCCTGCCCGGAGCACAGCGAGAAAGGCACGCTGTTCCGCCTCCTGGATGCGGGCGCCAACGCTGGCATGTCGCTGACCGAGAGCTTCGCGATGCTGCCGACCGCGGCCGTATCCGGTTACTACTTCAGCCATCCGCAGAGCCAGTACTTCGTGGTTGGGCGGGTGTCGAAGGAGCAGGTGGCGGACTACGCGAAACGCAAGGGCGTGGAGATCGCGCAGGTGGAGCGTTGGCTGGCCTCGAACCTGGACTACGATCCCGAGTAAGCCAGGCTGCTCCCGGCTAGAATGCGCCACCCTTTCTCAGGCCAGCGCACCATGCCGTCCCTCGTTCCCGCCTGCCCCAGCCCCGCGATGCGCAGCGCGGGCCTGAAGGGGCGTGCGCGATGAAGGCAACGACGGATCCAACGGGTTACCCGGCCGCGCGGCTATCCAGCTTCTATTTCTTCTACTACGCAGTGCTGGGCGCGTTCACGCCCTACTGGAGCCTCTACCTGGAGTCGCGCGGACTGGGCGTGACGGCGATCAGCGTACTGATGAGCCTGTGGTACGCCACGCGCATCGTCTCGCCCTCGTTGTGGACCACGCTTGCCGCGCGCTCACCGCACCCGATCCGTTGGTTGCATCTGGGATGCGCGCTGGCTGTGGGCAGCTTCGCCCTGTTCCTGCTGCCCTGGGGCTACGTGGGCCTGTTCGTCGTGATGACGGCGTTCTGCTTCGCCTACAACGCCGTGATGCCGCAATTCGAATCGATCACGATGTCGCACCTGGCCACACGCAGCGATCGCTACGGCCTGATCCGCGTCTGGGGATCGATCGGCTTCATCGTGGTGGTCGCCTCGTTCGGCTGGCTGATCGACGCACGCCGACTGGGCATCGGCGCCCTGCCGTGGCTGATGCTGCCCGTGCTGGCCGCCGTACTGGGCTCGGCGCTGGTCAACCGCTACGCGCACGAGCCGGATGCCCACCGGGAGACGGCGCATGAAGGATTCCGTACACGACTGCGGCAACCGCAGGTGATCGCCTTCTTCGTCGCGGCATTCCTCACGCAGATCTCGTTCGGCCCGTTCTACACCTTCTTCTCGATCTACCTTTCCGAACACGGTTACAGCACCGGCACGCAGGGTGTGTTGTGGACCGTCGGTGTACTGGCCGAGATCGTGGTGTTCTTCCTCTCCAGCCGGATCTTCCGCCGCTGGGACGCCACACGCGTGCTGATGCTGGCCTTGCTCAGCGCCTCGGTGCGCTGGCTGGTGACGGCGCTGTTCCCGGACAACACGCCGGTGATGGTGCTGGCGCAGCTGACCCATGCGCTCAACTTTGGCGCGTTCTTCGCGGCCGCGATGCAACTGCTGGTGCGCTTCTTCCCTGGCCGCCTCAATGGCCACGGCCAAGGCGTGTTCTACGGCCTGTCGTCCGGCGTCGGCGGCGTCTGCGGCGCGTTGCTCGCCGGCCAACTGTGGCGCTTCGGTGGCGAAGTCGCTTTCATGGCATCGTCCGGTATCGCCTTGCTTGCCGCGGTGATCGTGTGGCGGTGGCTGGTTCGCCCGGGCGCACTTGCTGGTTCAAGCCGCGCCTGATCGATTCACCACACCAGGTCGTCTGGCACCTGGTACTGGGGATCGGCGTAGGGATCGTCCCCCGCAGGCGCATTCGAATCGACCTTCAAGGCAACGGCAGGCGCGAAGATGGCTTCGGCCTCGACCAGGACGGCGGACGAGACCAGCAGGTAGCGTCCGTTCTGCTGCACCACGCCGAGCTCGCCGGCATTGAGCGACTTCAGCTGCTCGGCATTGACGTAGATGCGCTTGATTTTGCCGCCATAGGGGAAATGTCGGGCGATGTCGGCTTCGGCATCGTTCAATGCCTTGTCCTTGAGGAACTCCTCCAGCTTGGCCTTCGCCTCGCGACGCAGGCGCGCTTCTTCCTGTTTCACGCGCTCGGCTTCGATCCGCTCGTCCTTCTCGCGCTGTGCGCGGATGGCATAAGCCTTGGCCAGGTCGATGTCTTCCTGTGACCTCGGCTTGCGCGATGGGCCTTGCGGAGGCCGCGGCTTCCCTGCGTGGCCAGGACGCGGCGGCGCGGCACCCTTCCCATGCGGCTTCTGTCCGGGCTTGCGCGCATCGGGCTTGCGCGTGTCGGGCTTGCGTTCGGGCTTGGGCGCTGGCTTGAAGCCCAGGCCCATCAACTGGTCGCGGAGGGAATCGCTCATGGTCTTTCAGAGGGGGACGTGCTGTCCCACAGCGTATCAATAATGGGGCGGCGGCGGCTCGTTGGCGGGGTCCTCGAACAACGAGGACCGCACCTTGCCCAGCTCTTCCACCATGTGCCTCAGCAACAACGCGGTGCGCTGGTTCTCGGCACGCGCGTCGGCGAGCGCTTCGCTCAGTTCGCCCAGCGCGTGCTCCTGGAACGCCAGGCGCGTCTCCAGTTCCACCAGGCGCTGCTCCAGCGCGTCGCGCTGGAGTGGCAGGTCAGCCTGCATCTATCGATCTCCCTCGTCCGATCCCGTAGTAGGCGACGCCTGCCGCCTCGACTTCGGCGGGATCGTAAAGGTTGCGGCCGTCGAACACCACGGCGTCGGCCAGTGTTTCGCGCAAACGGGCGAAGTCGGGGCTCCGGAATTGCTTCCACTCCGTCACCACCACGAGCGCGTCGGCGCCCTCCAGCGCGGCGCGGGCGTCGGTACAGAGCACCAAGTCCTCGCGCTCGCCGAAGATGCGGGAGGCTTCCTCGCGGGCTTCCGGATCGTAGGCGCGGACGTGCGCGCCGGCATCCCAAAGCTCCGCCAGCAGCCGACGACTGCTCGCCTCGCGCATGTCATCGGTGTTGGGCTTGAAGGCCAAGCCCCAGACCGCAAAGGTCTTGCCGCGCACGCCTTCGTCCTCGCCACGGTCGTAATGCCGCTGGATCAGCTCGAACAGGTGGCCCTTCTGGCGTTCGTTGACGCTCTCCACGGCCTGCAGCAACTCTGGCGCGTAGCCGTACTGCTGCGCGGTCTTCGCCAGCGCCTGCACATCCTTCGGGAAGCACGAGCCGCCATAGCCGGCGCCCGGGTAGATGAAGTGCCAACCGATGCGTGGGTCCGAACCAATGCCCTGCCGCACGTGCTCCACATCCGCGCCCACCCGCTCGGCGATGTTGGCGATCTCGTTCATGAAGCTGATCTTCGTCGCCAGCATCGCGTTGGCGGCGTACTTGGTCAGCTCGGCCGAGCGTACGTCCATCACCACGATGCGTTCGTGGTTGCGATTGAACGGTGCGTACAGCCGGCGCAGCTTGTCTACCGCCTGTGGGCGCGCCGCACCGATGATGATGCGGTCTGGCCGCATGCAGTCGTTGACCGCATCGCCTTCTTTCAGGAATTCCGGGTTGGACACCACATCGAACGCGACATCGACCCCGCGCGATGCGAGCTCGGCCTCGATCGTGGCCTTCACCTTGTCCGCGGTACCGACCGGCACGGTGGATTTGTTCACCACCGTGCAAGACCGTTCGATATGACGGCCGATGGTCCTGGCGACCGCCAGCACGTACTGCAGGTCCGCGCTGCCATCCTCGTCCGGTGGCGTGCCGACCGCGATGAAGAGCACGTCGCCATGCGTGATGGCAGCCGCCGCATCGGTCGTGAAGCGCAAGCGGCCCGCTGCGTGGTTGGCTTTCACCATCGGCGACAAGCCGGGCTCGTAGATCGGCACGATGCCGTGATTCAGGCCATCGACCTTTGCCGGGTCGATATCGACGCAAACCACGTCATGCCCGACTTCCGCCAGGCACGTGCCTGTGACCAACCCAACGTAACCCGTGCCGAAAATGGCTACTCGCATGCAGCGGCCTCCTGGACCTAGTCTTGGCTATTACAGCCGACGACTATTGCAGGATGCCCATCAACTCCACGTCAAACGTCAGCGTCGCATCGGGGCCGATCTTGCCGCCGGGCGCGCCATTCGCACCGTAAGCCAGGCCGGACGGAATCCAGAAACGGTATTTCGCGCCGACTGGCATCAGCGAGACGCCTTCGGTCCAACCTGCGATCACGCCATTGAGCGGGAATTCAGCCGGCTGGCCTCGCTCGTAAGAGCTATCGAAGACATCGCCGCTCAACAGCTTGCCTTCGTAATTCACGCGAACGCGGCTGGTCGCCATCGGACGCTGGCCGTTGCCTTGGCGCAGCACCATGTACTGCAGGCCCGACGGCGTGGTGATGACGCCCGGCTTGCTCTTGTTCTCGGCGAGGAATTTCGCGCCCTCGTCACGGTTGCGTTGGGCGGCGCCCGCCTGGCGCTTGGTCAGGTAGGCCTTCATCTCGGCCTGCGCCTGCTCCACCGTCATCAACGGCGTGCCGTCTTTGCCGGCGACGGCGCGCACGGCCTGCGCGAGGACCGACGGATCGACTTCATCCTTGAACGGCAACAGCGACGGACCGACGACGTAGGTGCCCAGGAACAGGCCCACCTTGGTCTTGTCGACCGGCGGCGGCGTGCTGCCCGGCGGCATGCCGGGGATCGGCTGGCCATCGGCCACAGCCAGGTTCACGCGCAGCAGCTGGTCGGTGGCCTGCGCTTCCTGCTCGGTGATCAGCGGCGGCTTGCCGGCGAAGGTGTTGACGATAGCGCGCTCGAACGCGGCGGTATCGAGAAACTGACCCACAGGCTGCAGCGAACTGCCGACGTCCACGCCAATGGCGTAGCTGACCTTGTCACGCTCGGTGGCAAGCGCGGTTTTTTCCTGTGCAGACACGCTGCCTCCCAGCATCGAAAACGAGATTCCCAACAACGCGGCAATGCCGCGGACCGACCGCTTCATCCTTCTCACTCCTGGAACCTGCGCCGGGAAGATGGCGCCAACCTCTTATTGTGGCACGCCCGCCGCCCCACACGGCAGCAGGCGTCAGGGTTTGGCGCGCGGTGCCGCCAGTTCGCGTTCGATCGCAGCAACCAACGCGGGATCGTCGGGTTTGATCTTGCTGGGGAAGTTCGCGACCACGCGTCCGTCGCGCGAAATCAGGTACTTGTGGAAGTTCCATCCGGGCGCAGTGCCGGTCGCCTGCGTCAGCGACTTGTACAACGGCGTGGCGTTTTCACCGGTCACGGACACCTTCTCGAACATCGGGAACTTCACGCCGTAAGTGAGCGTGCAGAACTCCTGGATCTCCTTCTCCGTGCCGGGCTCCTGGCCTTTGAAGTCGTTCGAGGGAAACCCAAGGACAGCGAAACCTTTGCCCGCGTAGTGCTGATGAAGGGCTTCCAGGCCCTCGTATTGCGGCGTGTAACCGCACTTACTGGCGGTATTGACCACCAGGAGCACCTGTCCTGCGTACTGTTTCTTCAGGTTCACAGGGGTTTTTCCCGTCAACGGGCGATAGCTGAGATCCAGCAGACCCGCCGCCAAAGCCACTGAAGCGGCGCCAAAAAGCACCACAAAAACAAGATATTTCAATAGCTTGGACATCACCGGCTGCTCCGCTAGTACGAACATGACAAGTATGCCTTCAGTTGGGTGACAAAACATTGCAAGGGAGTTGACGCCCTGTGTTTTGGTGTTATAGTTGAATACAACACCACTCACCCAACGCAGCGGGGGATGCCATGAACCAGAAACTGACCCACACACTGCCCAGCCTGGCCGTCGGCGGCCTGCTGCTGGCGATCGGGGTGCTGGCGACCGTCACCGGGGCCCGCACGGCCGAAGCAGAATCCGCCGCGCTGGTCGGCGCGCTGGAATCCGATACCCGCGAGATCGCAGGCGATGACGGCAACCCGGATGCGCGGCAGCACAAGCGCCGCGCCCGGGCCTCGCTGGCCATGCCGTACTTTTCCTTTGGCCAATCGCTGCGTCCGAGGAGCTGAGCCATGACGTCCATCCAATGGAGCGACGGCGCTCCCATCTACCGCCAGCTGAAGGATCGCGTGATCGCGATGATGCTGGACGGGATCCTGAAGCCGGGCGACGCCCTGCCCTCCGTCCGTCAGGTGGCGGCGGAGTACCAGCTGAATCCGATTACCGTATCGCGCGCCTACCAGGAACTCGCCGACGAGGCCCTGGTGGAGAAGCGCCGCGGCCTGGGCATGTTCGTCACCGACGAAGCGTCCAAGAAGCTGCGCGGCAGCGAGCGCGAACGGTTCCTGACAGAAGAGTGGCCGGCCGTCGCCGAGCGCATCGAGCGCCTGGGCCTGTCCATCGAAGAGCTGCTGCAATCCAAGGGGAACAAGTGATGAATGCCGCAATCGCCAACACCGTGGTCAACGCCCACGGTCTACGCAAGGCCTACAAGAACAAGCTCGCGCTGGACAACACCAGCTTCGAGATCGAAGCGGGCAAGATCATCGGCCTGATCGGTCCGAACGGCGCGGGCAAGACCACCGCGCTCAAGGCCATCCTCGGGCTGACGCCGTTCGAGGGCCAGCTCAAGGTGCTGGGCCTGGATCCGCGCAAGGACCGCGACGAACTGATGAAGGATGTCTGCTTCATCGCCGACGTCGCCGTGCTGCCGCGCTGGATGAAGGTCAAGGAAGCCATCGACTTCGTCGAAGGCGTGCATCCGCGCTTCGACCGGGCCAAGTGCGAGCGCTTCATCGCCAACACCCAACTCAAGCCCAACCTGCGCGTCCGCGAGATGTCCAAGGGCATGATCGTGCAGCTGCACCTGGCGCTGGTCATGGCCATCGATGCCAAGCTGCTGGTGCTGGACGAACCCACGCTGGGCCTGGACATCCTCTACCGCAAACAGTTCTACCAGCGCCTGCTGGAAGACTACTTCGACGAGCAGAAGACCATCATCGTCACCACCCACCAGGTCGAGGAGATCGAACACATTCTCACCGACGTGATGTTCATCCGCGACGGCAAGATCGCGTTGACCGCGCAGATGGACGAAGTGGCCGAGCGTTACACCGAAGTGCTTGTCAGCGGCAGCGATACGGCCGACCAGGCGCGCGCCCTGAAGCCCATCGACGAGCGCGCCCTGCCCTTCGGCAAGACCGTGCTGCTGTTCGACGGCGTGCCGAAGGCGCAACTCGCCCCGCTGGGCGAAACCCGTACCCCTGGCCTGGCCGACCTGTTCGTCGCCATCATGAAAGGAACCTACGCATGAACGCCGTGACTTCGACGTTGGGCAAATCCTCCAAGCCGGGCGCGTTCAAGTGGCTGATCAAGCGCGAGTTCTGGGAGAACCGCGGCGGCTTCTTCTGGGCGCCGGTGATCACCGGCGGCATCTTCGTGGTGCTCAACCTGATCCTGGCCGTCATCGGCAGCATCGCCGCGCGCGGCTCCATGGACGGCGGCGGCTTCAGTGTCGAGGAAGCGCCCCGGAAAGCGGAGATGATCGTCGGCGGCATCGGCGACGGCATGCTGCTCGGTGGCGTGATCCTGGCCTGCGTGGTGCTGGCGTTCGTGGTGTTCTTCTACGCACTGGGCACGCTGTACGACGACCGTCGCGACCGCAGCGTCCTGTTCTGGAAGTCGCTGCCGGTGTCCGACACCCACATGGTCCTGTCGAAGCTGGCCTGGGCCCTGGTGCTGGCGCCGCTGCTGGCCGTGACAGTAGGCATCCTGATCGGACTGTGCATGTGGCTGATCTCGGCGCTGACCATCAGCATCAACGGTCTGCCCGCTGGCGGCGCGATCTTCACCCACTCGCATCCGCTGCGCGTCATCGGCGGCGTGGTCAGCTCCCTGCCGGTCTACATGTTCTGGTCGCTGCCGGCGATCGGCTGGCTGATGTTCTGCTCCGCCTGGGCACGCAGCAAGCCGTTCCTGTGGGCCGTGCTGGTGCCGGTGCTGGCCTGCGTGATCATCAGCATGACCGACATCCTGCCGGGCCTGAAGATCCGCCACGACCTGGTCTGGTACACGGTGGTCTACCGCGGCCTGCTGAGCGTGGTGCCGGGCGCCTGGTTCCCGACCTTGCAGGGCGGTGCCGCCAACCCGCACACCGAGATCAACTCGCCTGACGAACTTGCCAACGCGATCGATCTGACCCGCAGCTGGCAAGCCTTCGCTTCGGCCGACCTGTGGATCGGTGCGGCCATCGGCGTGGCCCTGATCGTCGGTGCGATCTACCTGCGCCGCTGGCGCGAAAGCGAATAAGCCCGACCCCGGTGGCGGCCCCGGCCGCCACCTTCCCGATACCGAGAGGACGACCTATGCCCCGCACGCCTGCCCTCCTGCGCACGCTCCCCTTCGTTGCCGTGATCGCACTGGCCGCCTGCCAACCCGCACCGGACAAGAACGACAACGCGCCCACCGGCATCGCCGCCAAGGCGATGGACGAAGCCCGCAAGGGGCTGGGTGAAGCCAGCCAGGAACTGCAGAAAGCCCAGAGCGAGATCGACGCGGCACGCCAGAAGCTGGCCACCGAGAACCTCACGCTCAACCGCAACGAGAACCAGAACCTGCCCAAAGCGGAGATCACCCCGGCGGGCGAGCTGCTGATCGAAGGCAAGTCGGTAGCGACCACGCCGGAGCAGAAGGAAAAGGTACTTGCCTATCGCGGCGCCATGATCACCGTGGTCGGCGATGGCATGGCGATCGGCATGGAGGGTGCGAAGGTCGGCATCGATGCCGCCGCCAGCGCGCTCAAGGGCGTCCTGGCCGGACAGTCCGGCGACGAGATCGGCAAGCAGGTCGGCGCGGAAGCGAAGACCAAGATGAAGCCGATGGTCGACCAGCTCTGCGGTCGCCTGCCGGCCCTGCTCACCGCCCAGCAGGCGCTCGCGGCCTCCGTGCCCGAGTTCAAGCCCTATGCCAGCATGGACCAGGCCGACGTCGACGACTGCGCCAGCCAGTCCGACTGGAATTTCTGATTCCCGCGACACGGAGAACCGCCGCATGCGTATTTCCACCACCGCTCCCTGGCTGCTCCTCGCGACCACGTTGCTGGCGACGCCCGCGTTCGCGCAGGACGAACACTGCAAGCATTCCGCTCCGCGCCAGCTGAAGCTGGACACCGCCGGGGCCAAGGCCATCGTGTTCGACATCGGCCACAACGACCTGCGTGTCGACGCGTCGCCGGGTGCGGCAGTTTCGCTGCAGGGCAAGGCATGCGCTTCGCAGGCCGATGCGCTGCCCAGCCTGAAGCTGACCCAGGAGCGCGTCGGCGACAAGCTGGTGGTGCGCGTCTGGCGCGAGGGCCGTTTCAGCGGCGTGTTCTTCGGCAACAACTACGCTTACCAGACCCTGTCCGTCACCCTGCCCGATACGCTTCCCGTGCAGCTCAAGGTCGGCTCCGGCGATGCCACCGTCACCGGCGTGCCGGTGCTCAGCGCCGACGTGGGCTCGGGCGATGTCGCCGCGCGCGGCATCCGTGGCCTGGCCGCCGTTTCCGTCGGCTCGGGCGATATCGAACTCGACGACGTCGGCGCATTGCGCGTGATCTCCATCGGCTCGGGCGACGTCACCGCACGTGGCGTGCGTGGCGCCGTGCATGTCGGCAGCATCGGGTCGGGCGATTTCACGCTTGCACGCGGCACCGGCGACGTCGAGATCGGCTCGATCGGTTCCGGCGATGCCGAACTGCGCGATGTCGGTGGCGACATCGTCGTCGGTTCGGTCGGCTCTGGTCGCGTGGAAGCGCGCAACGTCGCGGGCGCCCTGACCGTGCGGTCGGTCGGCAGCGGCGATGTGCACCACGAAGGCGTCAAGGGCGCCATCGACCTCCCGAAACACCATTGAGTTCCAAGGAATGACCATGACCCGATTCGCACCGCTTGCCCTCGCGCTTTCCCTCGTGTTCCTGGCCGCCTGCTCCGGCAAGGACAAGGCGCCCGACAGTGGCAACAGCATCGAGGCCTCGGGGGCGCTGTGGGGCCAGAACCTCACGCTCAACGCCACCGGCCAGCCGAAGGCGGAGATCTCCGCCAAGGGCGATTTCATCGTCGATGGAAAGAAGGTCGACGTGAACGACGCGCAGCGCGCCCTGCTGGTGGCGTATCACCGCCAACTGGGTGGTATTGCCGATGCCGGCATCGAGACCGGCAAGGAAGGCGCCAAGCTGGCCGGCAAGGCCGTGGGTGCGGCGGTGAAGGGCATCTTCAGCGGCAACCCGGACCAGATCGACAAGGAAATCGAAGCCGAGGCCAAGAAGGTCGAAGCCGAAGCGATGAAGATCTGCGACCTGCTGCCGGGCCTGTACAAGGCGCAGCAGGAACTCGCCGCCGCCCTGCCCGCGTTCCAGCCGTACGCATCGATGGACGAAGGCGACGTGGAAGACTGCCGCTCGAACCAGAACGACAGCCATGAGGCCGGCGAGGATGTCGGCCGCGCCATTGGCCAGGCGATCAAGGGCGAGAACGGCGACGAGAAGAATGCCGCGTCCGAGGCGGATGCCGCCGCTGCGGAACCTGCCACGCCCTGATCTCGTCGAACACCGTCTGCCGCCGCATCGCGGCAGACGGACTCAGCCGCCTCCGCCGCCCGCTTTGCCGTGGATGCCGCCCTTGGCGAGCACGGCCGGATCCAGCAGCGGCTTGAGCGTGCTCTCCGGCAACCCGGTGACCTCGCGCGCAACCTCCAACACCGGCCGGTTCTGCTTGTAGGCCTGCTTGGCGATGGCAGCGCCCTTCTCGTAACCGATCACCGGATTGAGCGCGGTGACCAGGATCGGATTGCGGTCCAGTGCTTCCTTGACGCGATCACCGCGCACCTTCAATCCGGCGATGCAGTCGTCGGCGAGCAGTCGCGACACGTTCGATAGCAGGTGCATCGCATCCAGCAGGTTGTGCGCGATCAGCGGCAGGGTCACGTTGAGCTGGAAGTTGCCGGTCTGCCCCGCCACCGTCACCGCGGTGTGGTAACCCATCACCTGCGCGCAGACCATCACCGTCGCTTCGGGGATCACCGGGTTCACCTTGCCCGGCATGATCGAACTGCCGGGCTGCAGTGCCGGCAGTTCCACCTCGCCCAGGCCCGCCAGCGGCCCGGAGTTCATCCAGCGCAGGTCGTTGGCGATCTTGGTCAGCGCGACGGCCAGCGCACTGAGCTGGCCCGAGAGCTCGACCGCGTCGTCTTGTGCCGCCAGTCCCTCGAACTTGTTGGCCGCGCTTTCGAAACGGGTGCCCGTGCGGGCCGACAGTGCCTTGGCCACGCGCGTGCCGAAGCGCGGATCGGCATTGATGCCGGTGCCGATCGCCGTGCCGCCCAGCGGCAGCCGGCGCACGCGCTTGAGCGTGTCTTCGATCCGCGCCTGCGCCGACGACAGCTGCGCCGACCAGGCCGAAAATTCCTGGCCGAAGGTCAGCGGCATCGCATCCATCAGGTGCGTGCGCCCGGTCTTGACCACCTTGCCCAGTGCACGGCCGCGCGCATCGATGGTCTTGCGCAGGTGCTTGATGGCCGGCAACAGGTCTTCCATCGCCGCCAACTGCGCGGCGACGCGGATCGCGGTGGGGACGACGTCGTTCGAACTCTGGCCGAGGTTGACGTGATCGTTCGGGTGCACCTTCGCCTTGCCCGCGCGTGAGGCCAGCGTGGCGATTACTTCGTTGGCATTCATGTTGGACGACGTGCCGGAACCGGTCTGGTAGACGTCGATCGGGAAATGCGCGTCGTACGCGCCTTCGGCAACCTCGAGCGCGGCGCCCTGCACGGACTTCGCGATGCCTTTGGGCAGCAGGCCCAGGCCCGCATTGACCTCGGCCGCCGCGGCTTTCACCAGGCCCAGCGCCCGGATGAATCCACGTGGCATCGGTCGGCCGGAAATCGGGAAGTTCTGCACCGCGCGCTGCGTCTGCGCGCCCCAGAGGGCCTCCGCAGGCACCTGCAGCTCGCCCATGCTGTCGTGTTCGACGCGGGTCCGGCCCACGGTCTTCTTGCTGGTCATCACCGTCTCCTGGAAGGAATTCACGGCTTGCGCGCCGGCGAAGGCCGGTGGCTGGCGGGGGCCGACAGGATACGCCAGGCCGGTTCGGCCGCTTCCCGGGGTAAAATGAAACGATCCTTTTCAGCCCTCCCCGCCCCCCATGTCGGAATCGTCCCTGCTCGCCCTCTCCCCGCTCGATGGCCGCTACGCCGGCAAGGTCGATGCGTTGCGCCCGATCTTTTCCGAATACGGCCTGATCCGCGCCCGCGTGAAGGTGGAAGTCGAGTGGCTGCTGGCGCTGGCCGCGGAGCACGGCATCGTTGAACTGCCCGACTTCTCCGACGGTGCGAAGGCGCGCCTTCGCGCGCTGGCCGACGGCTTCAGCGTCGCCCATGCCGCGCGTGTGAAAGAGATCGAGCGCACCACCAACCATGACGTCAAGGCGGTGGAGTACTTCATCAAGGAGCAGCTGAAGGACGATGCCGAACTCGCGCCGGCGCTGGAGTTCGTCCATTTCGCCTGCACCAGCGAAGACATCAACAACCTGTCCTACGGGCTGATGCTGGAACAGGCACGCCGCGACGTGCTGCTGCCCGCGCTGGACGGCGTCGCCGCCACGCTGCGCGCGCTGGCCCATGCGCAGGCGGCGCAACCGATGCTGTCGCGCACGCACGGCCAGACCGCCTCGCCGACCACGCTGGGCAAGGAGATCGCCAACGTCGTCGCCCGCCTCGAGCGCCAGCGCACGCAGATCGCCGCGGTGGAACTGACCGGCAAGATCAATGGTGCGGTGGGCAACTACAACGCGCATGTGGCCAGCTACCCGGACGTGGACTGGCCGCTGTTCGCGCAACGCTTCGTCGAAGGCCTGGGCCTGGTGTTCAACCCGTACACCACCCAGATCGAGCCGCACGACAACGTCGCCGAGCTCGGTGATGCCGCGCGTCGCGCCAACACCATCCTGGTCGACCTGGCGCGCGACATCTGGGGCTACATCTCGCTGGGCTACTTCAAACAGCGGCTCAAGGAAGGCGAAGTCGGCAGCTCCACCATGCCGCACAAGGTCAACCCGATCGACTTCGAGAACGCGGAAGGCAACTTCGGCATCGCCAACGCGCTGTTCGAGCATTTCAGCGCCAAGCTGCCGATCAGCCGCTGGCAGCGCGACCTGACCGATTCCACCGTGCTGCGCGCCCTGGGCACCGCGTTCGGCCATACCCAGGTGGCGCTGGATTCGCTGGCGAAGGGCCTGGGCAAGCTCGAAATGAACCCGCAGCGCCTGGACGCCGACCTCGATGCGGCGTGGGAAGTGCTGGCCGAGGCCGTGCAGACGGTGATGCGCCGTCATGGCCTGCCGAACCCGTACGAACAGCTCAAGGCGCTGACGCGCGGCCAGGGCATCACCGCCGACTCCATGCGCAGCTTCATCGAATCGCTCGATCTGCCGGCGGACGCCAAGCAGCGCCTGCGCGACATGACGCCGGGCAGCTACACCGGCCTGGCCGAGCGCCTCGCCCGGGACATCTGACCTGCGGAGGCGGGAACGGCGATGCACCTGCTGATCAACATCGACGTCCCCGATCTTCCCGCTGCGGAAGCGCTTTACACCCGCGCCTTCGGGCTCACCGCCGGGCGACGCTTCGGCACCGGTGGCGTGGAGCTGCTGGGTGCGCAGGCGCCGATTTACGTGCTGCAGAACGCCGCCGGCAGCATTGCCGCCGCGGATATGCGCCGCGACTACGCCCGCCACTGGACGCCCGTGCACCTGGACGTGGTGGTGGACCACCTCGAGCCTGCCCTCGACCGTGCCCTGGAAGCCGGACTGGTGCAGGAATCCGACATCCGCGACGCGAACTGGGGCCGCATCGTCCGCCTGGCCGATCCTTGGGGCCATGGCTGGTGCCTGCTGCAGTTCGTCAATCGTGGTTACGACGAGATCGCCACATGATGCTCCGTGCCTTCCTTCTTGTGGGCGGCTTGCTCGCCTCCGCGCTTCCGTTCGCCGCGCACGCGGCCGATGCGCCGCTTGCCAAGGCCTGCGCGGACGACGCCGGCTGGAACGATCCCGCCACGCCCCTGCGGGTCTACGGCAACACCTGGTTCGTCGGCACCTGCGGCATCAGCGCCTTGCTGGTGACCTCCGATGCCGGCCACATCCTGATCGATGCCGCCACGCCACAGGCCGGCCCGCAGATCCTGGCCAACATCCGCGCGCTCGGCTTCAAGCCCGAGGATGTACGCGCGATCGTGTTCTCGCACGAACACTACGACCATGCCGGCAGCCTGGCCGAGTTGCAGCGCGCCACCGGCGCGCCGGTGTACGCACGTGCGCCCGCCGTCGGCACGTTGAAGCGCGGCACCCCGGACCGCAGCGATCCGCAGCTCGAGGTGTCCGAACCGATCGCCCCGGTCGAGCGCGTCGTCAGCCTCGCCGACGACGGCGTCGTGCGTGTCGGGCAGCTGGCCCTGCACGCCGTCGCTTCGCCCGGCCACACACCCGGCGGCACCAGCTGGACCTGGCGTTCGTGCGAAGGCGATGCGTGCCACCAGATGGTCTATGCCGACAGCCTGACCGCGATCTCCGACGACGTGTACCGCTACAGCGACGAGCAAGCACACCCGGGCTACGTGGCGGCATTCCGCAACACGCTGGCGCGGATCGCCTCGCTGGATTGCGACGTACTGATTACGCCGCACCCGTCGGCGAGCCAGCTGTGGTCGCGCATCGGCCCCGGCGCCCGCGCGCCGCTCTCCGACACCGGCGCTTGCCGGGCCTACGCAAACACCGCCACCCAGCGACTCGACAAACGCCTGGCCGACGAAGCCGCCACGACGACGCCCGCCCATCCTTGATCGGCATCAATGCCCGGCGTGCCGCCTTCGGCGATGCTGGCCTCCTCTTTCCTGCATGACGCATCGCCGCGCGAACACCTCCCGATGAACAAGAAAACGTCCTCACGCGCCACTTCGCTTCCGTTCGAGATCGACGCCACGCGCGACTACCCGCTGGGCATGCCCGCCGATCGCTTCCTGCGCGACTACTGGCACAAGCGGCCGCTGCTGATCCGCAACGCGTTCCCCGGCTTCGAGACCCCGGTGCAGCCGGAGGATCTCGCCGGGCTGGCCTGCGAAGAAGGCGTGCTGGCGCGGATGATCAGCCTGGACCGCGCCACCGGCGCGTGGGATGTCCGCACGGGCCCGTTCCAGGAAGAGGATTTCCCCGGCCTGCCCGACCACGACTGGACCCTGCTGGTGCAGGACGTGGACAAGTGGGACGCCGACGTGCGGGCGCTGCTGGAGCAGTTCCGCTTCCTGCCGCGCTGGCGGGTGGACGACATCATGATCAGCTTCGCGGCCACCGGTGGTTCGGTCGGAGCGCACGTGGATCACTACGACGTGTTCCTGCTGCAAGCGCAGGGCGAGCGCCGCTGGGCGATCGATGCCCGCGTGGCGATGGGGCGACCCGCGCCGGACCTGGGTTTCCAGGAGGACGTGGCGATCAAGCTGTTGCGCACGTTCGAACCCACCCACGAATGGGTCCTCTCTCCCGGCGACATGCTGTACCTGCCGCCGCTGGTTCCCCATCACGGCGTGGCCGAGAACCCGTGCCTGACGTTCTCGGTGGGCATGCGTGCGCCGTCGTCGGCCGAACTGATCGGCGACTACCTGGACACGCTGATCGCCGAAGCGGACGAGGCCGTGCGCTACCACGACGAAGACCTGGCCGCGCCGCAGGACCCGAACGAAATCGACGCGCGCGCCATGGAGCGCGTGGTCGAAGCCTTGAATGCCTTGCGCATGAACGATCCCGACCTGGTCGGCGACTGGTTCGGCCGTTTCATCACCACCTACCGCGCCTCCGGTGACGTGATGCCGTCGCCCGACACGCCCTCTCGGATCGAGATGGAGTGGGACCTGCAGCAAGGCGCGCGCCTGCTGCGACACCCGTTCTCGCGATTCGCCTGGCGCCGGCGCAAGAAGGCCGCCACCCTGTTCTGCAACGGCCTGGACTACACCCTGCCGGTCAAGGACGCACAGGCGCTGGCTGCACTGGAAAGCCTCGACGGCCCCACCTATGCAGCCCTGAGCGACGCAGGGCGCGACGCGGTGATGGCGCTCGCGGCACAAGGCCATTACCAGCTGGCCCTGGACGACGACGCGGCCCCGGAGGACGAAGACCCATGACCACCGCCGATGTCCGCGTCGAAGCGGTCGACTACGCCACCGCGCTGCAGGACCTGCGGCGCGTCCGCGAGGCGGTCTTCATCGAGGAACAAGGCGTCCCGCGCGACCTCGAACAGGACGCGCTCGATCCGCTCTGCCACCACGTGATCGCCCGCGATGCCGACGGCGCGCCCATTGGGACCGCCCGGCTCACTCCGGACCACCGGATCGGGCGGATGGCCGTGCTGTCGGCCTGGCGCGGCCGCGGCGTCGGCGAGGCCCTGCTGCGCGCCCTGATGGTCGAAGCCCGCCAGCGCCAGTGGCCGGCCGTCTCCCTGCACGCCCAGGTGAACGCCGAACGGTTCTACGCCCGCCACGGGTTCCTGCCCGAGGGTGACCGCTTCGTCGAAGCCGGCATCGAGCACCAGGGCATGCGCCGGGTGCTGGGCGGCACCGCCACCATCGCCCACCGGGCCGAAGCCGTCGCCATCACCACCGCCGTCATCGTGCAGGCACGTCGCTCGCTTGCGATCTACAGCCGCGCGCTAGATCCCGGGCTGTGGGATGCGCCGCCCGTGCTGGATGCCCTGCGCCGTTTCACCACGCACCGCACGGGTGTGCAGGTCCAGGTCCTCCTGCAGGATGCGGCAACGCCCCAGCATGCCCTGGCCCCCCTCATCGGCCTGGGCCAGCGCCTGCCCAGCGTCTTCGCCTTCCGCGAGGTCCAGGACCCGGTGGATCTGCCTTATGTCGCGGCCTTCGTCGCCAACGACGACCACGGCTACTACCACCGCCCGCTGGGCCATCGCTTCGATGGCGAGGCCGGGCTGGAGCATGCGGGACGCGCCCGCCAGCTGCGCGACGAGTTCACGCAGATGTGGGAACGCGCACGCCCGGTGACGGAATTCCGCGCGCTCGGACTCTGAGCGAAGCCCGCGAGAACCGCGCCACAGGGGCCTTCGCGGGCCCATGCCCTGCGTCTTTAGTCCAATCCGGTTACGCCCCCTTCCCGGCATGGGGGTATAATTTCTGGGTTTTCGTCCATGTCCGTCGGACATCGCGCGACATGGACCGTAAGCGCCTCCTCGACTACCCCACAGCACGCCATCGCCATCGTGGACAATCTCCTGAAGCAGTTCGCGCAATCCTCGCAGCTCAACGGAGGCAATGCCTCCTACGTCGAAGACCTGTACGAGCAGTACCTCGTCGCCCCGGACAGCGTGGGCCCCAAGTGGAAGGCCTACTTCGATGGCTTCAAGGGCCACGAAGCCGGTGACGTACCGCATTCGGTCGTCATCCAGCAGATCACCGAAGCCGCCCGCCAGGCCGCCAACAACGGCCATGTCGTGGCCGGCGGTGGCGATGAGCGCGAGCGCAATGTCGGCCGCCTGATCACGGCTTACCGTTCGCGCGGCCATCTTGGCGCGCAGATCGACCCGCTGGGCCTGACCCCGCCGGTCAACCCGCCGGACCTGGAACTGTCGTTCCACGACCTGTCCGACAAGGACCTCGACAGCGAGTTCAGCACCGGCAACGTCGGCGGCAACTCGCGCATGAAGCTGCGCGACCTGCTGGCGCGCCTGAAGGCGACCTACACCGGCCCGATCGGTGTCGAGTTCATGCACATCTCGGAAGTCGACCAGCGCCAGTGGCTGTACCAGCGCCTGGAGACGGCTAGCGGCCAGTTCGGCCTGTCCGACGACGCCAAGCGCCGCACGCTCGAGCGCCTGACCGCCGCCGAGGGCCTGGAACGCTACCTGCACACCAAGTACGTCGGCCAGAAGCGCTTCTCGCTGGAAGGCGGCGACGCGCTGATCCCGTTGCTGGACACCACGATCCGCAGCGCCGGCGAAGGCGGCGTCAAGGACATCGTGGTCGGCATGGCCCACCGCGGCCGCCTGAACGTGCTGGTCAACACGCTTGGCAAGAACCCGCGCAAGCTGTTCGACGAGTTCGAAGGCAAGTTCGAACACGACAACAGCCTCGCGCACGCCGGCGACGTGAAGTACCACATGGGCTTCTCCGCCGACATCGCCACCCCGGGCGGCCCGGTCCACCTGGCCCTGGCCTTCAACCCGTCGCACCTCGAGATCGTCGACCCCGTCGTGGCCGGCAGCGTCCGTTCGCGCCAGGAGCGCCGCAACGACGCCGCGCGCCAGGCCGTGTTGCCGATCATCATGCACGGCGACGCCGCGTTCGCCGGCCAGGGCGTGGTGATGGAACTGTTCCAGATGTCGCAGGCGCGCGGTTTCGCCGTCGGCGGCACGTTGCACATCGTCATCAACAACCAGATCGGTTTCACCACCAGCAACAAGGAAGACTCGCGCTCCACGTTGTATTGCACGGACGTGGCCAAGATGGTCGGCGCGCCGGTGTTCCATGTGAATGGCGACGATCCGGAAGCAGTGGTGTTCGTGGCCCAACTGGCCTACGACTTCCGCCAGCAGTTCAAGAAGGACGTGGTCATCGACCTGGTGTGCTACCGCCGCCACGGCCACAACGAAGCCGACGAGCCGGCCGCGACCCAGCCGGTCATGTACCAGACCATCCGCAAGCACGCGACCACGCGCGAGATGTACGCCGCCAAGCTGGAAGGCGCCGGCGTGATCCCGGCCGAGGGCGGCAAGTCGCTGGCGGACGAATACCGCAACAAGCTGGACTCCGGCGAAGTCACCACCGAACTCGCCAAGCAGAAGGGCGACGAGCTGGCGATCGACTGGTCGCGCTATCTCTCGGGCAAGCTCAGCGATGCGGTCGACACCAAGGTCAAGCGCAAGTCGCTGGACTCGCTGGCCAAGATCATCACCACGATCCCGGCCGGCGTCGCGCTGCATCCGCGCGTGGCGAAGATCTACGAGGACCGCGTGAAGATGGCGGCAGGCGAACAGCTCGCCGATTGGGGCTTCGCCGAGAACCTCGCCTACGCCACGCTGTTGGCCGAAGGCAACGGCCTGCGCCTGGTCGGCCAGGACGCGGGACGCGGCACGTTCTTCCACCGCCATGCGATCCTTCACGATCAGAAGACCGACAGCTACTACCTGCCGCTGCGCCAGCTGGTGGAACAGGCCGAACAGGCCACCATCATCGACTCGCTGCTCAGCGAAGAAGCGGTGATGGCGTTCGAATACGGCTTCTCGACCACCGATCCCAATACCCTGTGCATCTGGGAAGCGCAGTTCGGCGACTTCGCCAACGGCGCACAGGTCGTGATCGACCAGTTCATCGCCGCCGGCGAAGCCAAGTGGGGCCGCATCAGCGGCCTGACGCTGCTGCTGCCGCACGGCTACGAAGGCCAGGGCCCCGAGCACAGCTCGGCGCGCCTGGAGCGCTTCCTGCAGCTGTGCGCCGTCGAGAACATGCTGGTCTGCGTGCCGACCACGCCCGCGCAGTGCTACCACATGCTCCGCCGGCAGATGCGCATGACCACGCGCAAGCCGCTGGTCGTGATGACGCCCAAGTCGCTGCTGCGCCACAAGCTGGCCGTATCCACGCTGGACGAACTCGCCAACGGCGAGTTCCAGCACCTGATCCCGGACGCCGCCGCCGACGCCAAGAAGGTCAAGCGCGTCGTCGCCTGCTCGGGCAAGGTCTACTACGACCTGCTGGAAGACGCGCAGAAGCGTGGCCAGGACGATGTGGCCATCCTGCGCGTCGAACAGCTCTATCCGTTCCCGCGCGAGCAGCTGGCCGCCGAACTGAAGCGCTATGGCAAGGCGACCGAAGTCATCTGGTGCCAGGAAGAGCCGCAGAACCAGGGCGCGTGGTACCAGATCAAGCACCACCTGCAGGCCTGCCTGGCCGACAAGCAGACGCTGCACTACGCGGGCCGCTCGCGCTCGCCCTCGCCCGCTGCCGGCCATTTCGCCGAGCACGTCGAGGAGCAGCTGAAGCTGGTCGCCGATGCGCTGGTCAACAAGCTCGGCAGCGACAACGTCGCCGAGTAAGTACGCGTCACCCATTCCAACGAACAACAACACCACCAGGACGTCCCATCCAATGGCCACTGAAGTCAAAGTTCCGGTTCTTCCCGAGTCCGTCTCCGACGCCACCATCGCCGCCTGGCACAAGAAGGTGGGTGATGCCGTCAAGCGCGACGAGAACCTGATGGACCTGGAAACCGACAAGGTCGTGCTGGAAGTGCCCTCGCCCGTCGACGGCGTGCTGAAGGAGATCAAGTTCAAGGAAGGCGACACGGTGACCAGCCAGCAGCTGCTGGCGATCATCGAGGAAGGTGCGGCCGCTGCTGCGCCCGCCCCCGCCGCGGAGGAGAAGAAGCCGGCCGCCGGCGCCCAGGAAGTGCAGCCGAAGGCCGAAGCCGCCAAGGCCGACGCCGCCGCCCCGGCCAGCACCAAGCCGGCCCCGGCCGGCGCCGACGCGCTGCCCCCGGGCGCGCGCTTCACCGCCATCACCCAGGGCATCGATCCGGCCGCCGTGGAAGGCACCGGTCGCCGCGGCGCCGTGACCAAGGAAGACCTGGTCAATTACGCCAGCGGCAAGACCGCGGGTGTGTCCGGTGGCGCGCGTCCTGAAGAGCGCGTGCCGATGACGCGCATCCGTACCCGCATCGCCGAGCGCCTGATGCAGTCCAAGAACTCCATCGCCATGCTGACCTCGTTCAACGAAGTCAACCTGGGCAAGGTCATGGAGATGCGCAAGGAGCTGCAGGACGACTTCGTGAAGGCCAACGGCATCAAGCTCGGCTTCATGAGCTTCTTCGCCAAGGCCGCCGCCAACGCGCTGCAGCGCCACCCGATCGTCAATGCGTCGGTCGATGGCAACGACATCATCTACCACGGCTACTCCGACATCTCGATCGCCGTCTCCACCGAGAAGGGCCTGGTCACGCCGGTGCTGCGCAATGTCGAGCGCATGGGCTTCGGCGACATCGAGAAGGGCATCGCCGAGTACGCCAAGAAGGCGCGCGACGGCAAGCTGGGCCTGGAAGACCTGCAGGGCGGCACGTTCACCATCACCAACGGCGGCACCTTCGGTTCGCTGATGTCCACGCCGATCGTCAACCCGCCGCAGAGCGCCATCCTGGGCATGCACGCCATCAAGGACCGCGCCATCGTCGAGAACGGCCAGGTCATCGCCGCGCCGATGATGTACATCGCATTGTCCTACGACCACCGCATCATCGACGGCAAGGACGCGGTGCTGTTCCTGGTGGACATCAAGAACCAGCTGGAAAACCCGCACCGCATGCTCCTGGGCATGTGATCCACGCGGCTCCCCGCGGGGAGCTGGAAAGGGGCCCTGCGGGGCCCCATTTCCTTCCATGAGACATCGCCCCCGTCCACTGATGGACGCACAAGGCAAAGGACACTGAAATGGCTGAACAATTCGACGTCGTCGTCATCGGTGCCGGTCCCGCCGGCTACCACGCCGCCATCCGCGCCGCGCAGCTTGGCATGAAGGTCGCGTGCATCGACGCTGCGCTGGGCAAGGACGGCAAGCCCGCGCTGGGCGGCACCTGCCTGCGCGTGGGTTGCGTGCCCTCCAAGGCACTGCTGGATTCCTCGCGCCAGTTCTGGAACATGGGCCACCTGTTCGGCGACCACGGCATCAGCTTTAAGGACGCGAAGATCGACGTCGAAGCGATGGTCGGCCGCAAGGACAAGATCGTGAAGCAGTTCACCGGCGGCATCGCGATGCTGTTCAAGGCGAACAAGATCACCCCGTACTACGGCTTCGGGCAGCTGCAGCCGGGCAACGTCGTCAAGGTGAAGCAGCACGACGGCAGCGACGTGGAGCTCAAGGGCACCAACGTCATCATCGCCGCCGGTTCGGATTCGATCGAACTGCCGTTCGCCAAGTTCGATGGCGAGACCATCGTCGACAACGTCGGCGCGTTGGACTTCACCGAAGTGCCGAAGCGCCTGGCCGTGATCGGCGCCGGCGTGATCGGCCTGGAACTGGGCAGCGTGTGGAAGCGCCTCGGTGCCGAGGTCGTGATTCTGGAAGCGCTGCCGGACTTCCTCGCCGCCGCCGACACCGAGATCGCCAAGGTCGCGGCCAAGGAATTCAAGAAGCAGGGCCTGGATATCCGCCTGGGTGCCAAGGTCAGCAAGACCGAGGTCACCGGCAAGGGCAAGAAGAAGGAAGTCGTGGTCACCTACAGCGACGCCGAAGGCGAGAAGACGCTGACGGTGGACAAGCTGCTGGTCGCCGTGGGCCGCAAGGCCGCGAGCAAGGGCCTGTTGGCCGATGGCACCGGCGTGAAGCTGACCGACCGCGGCCAGATCGAAGTCGACGACCATTGCCACACCGGCGTGGACGGCGTGTGGGCGGTCGGCGACTGCGTGCGCGGCCCGATGCTCGCGCACAAGGGCTTCGAGGAAGGCATCGCCGTGGCCGAACTGATCGCGGGCCTGCCTGGCCATGTCAATTTCGACACCGTGCCGTGGGTCATCTACACCGAGCCGGAAATCGCCTGGGTGGGCAAGACCGAGCAGCAGCTCAAGGCGGAGGGCGTGCCGTACAAGGTCGGCACCTTCCCGTTCGCCGCGATCGCGCGCGCGGTCGCCATGGGTGAACCGGCCGGCCTGGTGAAGGTGATCGCCCACGAGGAAACCGACCTGATCCTGGGTCTGCACGCCGTCGGCGTGGGCGTCTCGGAACTGGTCCACGAAGGCGTCATCGCGATGGAGTTCAAGGGTTCGGCCGACGACCTGGCGCGCATCTGCCATGCCCACCCCACCCTGTCCGAAGCCATCCACGACGCTGCGATGGCCGTGCACAAGCGTTCGATCCACAAGGCCAACTGAGGCCGCACGGCGACGCACCGTCGCCGGAACACCGCATGCGCCAGGCGAAGCCTGGCGTTTTGCGTTTCAGACAACAGGCACTACAGGACACCACCATGAAGAGCATCTGCGTCTACTGCGGCTCCAACGCCGGCAGCAAGCCGGCCTACACCGAGCGCGCCATCGCGCTGGGCGACCGCATCGCGAAGGAAGGCCTGCAGCTGGTCTACGGTGGCGGCAACGTCGGCCTGATGGGCATCGTGGCCGATGCGGTACTTGCCGCCGGCGGTGACGTCGTCGGCGTGATCCCCGAGCAACTCGTGGGCTGGGAAGTCGCGCACAAGGGCGTCACCCGCCTGGAGGTGGTCGCCAACATGCATGAGCGCAAGAAGCGGATGTTCGACCTGTCCGACGCCTTCGTCGCCCTGCCCGGCGGCTTCGGCACGCTCGACGAGATGTTCGAGATGCTGACCTGGCGCCAGCTCGGCATCGGCGACAAGCCCTGCGCCTTCCTCGATGTCGAAGGTTTCTACACGCCGCTGATGGGCATGATCGACCGCATGGTCGAAGAACGCTTCCTGCACCCGGAACAGCGCAACGACCTGTGGCATGGCGACGACCTCGATGCCATGGTCGCCTGGATGCGCGCCTATTCGCCGGCGCAGGCGGACAAGTGGATGGACGAGAAGCGGCGGAAGTCGTTGCGCTGATCGCGCGTTAGACCAAAGTCCGGCGCGCTCAAGGCAAGGCGGCAGGCAGAATCGGTACCACGCCCTTCCCTGTCGTCCACTGCGACGGCGCGAACAAGGAAACCCCCATGAGCCTGCCAACGACCTTCAACGCCTTCCGCATCCATAACGACGACGCCGGCTATCGCGCCGGCATCGAGACGCTGACGCTCGACGGATTGAATCCGGGCGAAGTGGTCATCAAGACGGCGTACTCCTCCGTCAATTACAAGGACGCGCTGGCCGGTACCGGCGAGGGCAAGATCCTGCGGCGTTTCCCGCTGGTCGGCGGCATCGACGTCGCGGGCCATGTGGTGGCCTCGACCGATCCCGCGTTCAAGGAAGGCGATGCCGTGCTTGTCACCGGCTGCGGCCTCAGCGAGACCCGCGACGGCGGCTATGCCGAGTACGCGCGGTTGGAGGCCAAGTGGGTCATTCCCCTGCCCGCCGGCCTGAGCCTGCGCGAAAGCATGATCCTGGGCACGGCCGGCTTCACCGCGGCGCTGGCCCTGTTCCGCATGCGCGAGAACCGGCAGACCCCCGACCTGGGGCCGCTCGCCGTCACCGGCGCGACCGGCGGCGTCGGCTCGCTGGCGGTGGACATCTTCAGCAAGGCCGGGTTCGAGGTGCACGCGATCAGCGGAAAGCCGGAGAACACGGGTTACCTGACCTCCATCGGCGCCACTCAGGTCCTTGGACGGGATGCCCTCGCTACGACGCGCCCGCTGGAATCGGCGCGCTTCGGCGGCGGACTCGATAACGTCGGCGGCGCGATGCTGGCCAGCCTGTTGGCGCAGACCACGCCTTACGGCAACGTCGCCACGGCCGGACTCGCCGCCAGCCACGACCTGCCCACCACGGTGATGCCCTTCATCATCCGCGGCGTGTCCTTGCTGGGCGTGGCCTCGGCGGGCACCGCGCGGGATGTGCGCGAGGCGGTCTGGGCCCACCTGGCCAGCGACTGGAAGCCCGCCCACCTGGAGACGATCTGCACCCGGGAAACCCCCTTGGACGGTCTGCCCGAGGTCTTCCGGACCATGCTGGCCGGCCAGTCCTTCGGCCGCACACTCGTGCGAATGGGATGAACGGCAGTGGCGGCACGACAGGCGTCATAGCCTGGCCGCCATCCCCATTTGTCTTGTCTCAAACTCGCTCTACAATCCTCGGCGGGGACAACTTGGGGAACTCCATGGCAAAGATTCTGATCGTCGACGATTCACCGTCGCAGCTGCTGGGCATCCAGCGTATCGTCGAGAAACTGGGGCACGAGTCCATCACCGCCGAAGACGGTGCCGCGGGCGTGGAAGTCGCCAAGCGGGAACTGCCCGACATGGTCCTGATGGATGTGGTGATGCCCAACCTGAATGGGTTCCAGGCCACCCGCACCCTGAGCCGCGAAGCGACGACCAAGCACATCCCGGTGATCCTGGTGACCACCAAGGACCAGGACACGGACCGCATGTGGGGCCTGCGCCAGGGCGCCAAGGCCTACCTGACCAAGCCGTTCTCGGAAGACGAACTGGCCGAGGTCATCGAGCGCATCTTCAACGCGCGCGAACTGCCCTCCCCGCCGTCCGCCTGACCCAGGCCTACATGCAGACCGAAGAGCAGGCGCGAGCCTGCTCTTTTCGTTTCTGGACGCGTCCGTTCAGCGCGGTGCGGTGTATCCCCCGCGCACGCCGCGGGGCGACAGCACCAGTTGCCACAATTGCGACCGGCGTGCACGGAACGTGGCCATCGAGGCACTGAGGTAAAAGCGCCACATCCTGCGGAATCGCCCGTCATAGCGCGGATCGAGATCCTGCCAGGCCGCCTCCACGTTGTTCCGCCATGCCTGCAGCGTGAGGTCGTAGTCGGCGCCGAAACCGTGCCAGTCCTCCAGCACGAACCGCCCCTCGATCGCATGGGTGAGTTGCGCCGCGGACGGCAGCATCGAGTTGGGGAAGATGTAGCGCGCGATCCAAGGATCGGTGCGGTGCACCGAGCGGTTCGTGCCGATGCTGTGCAGCAGGAACAGGCCATCGGCAGGCAGGCATCGTCGGACGACGTCGAAGAACGTGGCGTAGTTCTTCACGCCGACGTGCTCGAACATGCCCAGCGAGAAGGCGGCATCGAAGCGCTCGTCGAGATCGCGGTAATCCTCCAGGCGGATCTCGATCGGCAGGCCCGCGCACAGCCGGCGTGCGTACTCCGCCTGCTCGGCCGAGATGGTCACGCCAACCCCGCTGACGCCATATCGTTCGGCGGCGAACTTCAACGCCTCGCCCCAGCCACAGCCGATGTCGAGCACCCGCATGCCGGGTGCCAAGCGCAATTTTCGACAGACCAGGTCCAGCTTGGCCTCCTGGGCTGCGTCCAGGTATCTGGCCTCGCGCCAATAGGCGCAGCTGTACACCAGACGGCGTCCGAGCATCGCCGCATACAGGTCATTGCCCAGGTCGTAGTGGCGGCGCCCGACTTCACCGCTGCGGCGACGCGACTGCAGGTTGGTCAGACGCGCCCGCAGCGCATCGAAGAGTTCGCCAGGCCCGTGCAACCGCTCGTCCAACCGGGCATCCAGCAGGCGGAACAGCAGGCCGTCCAGCGCGTCCGCGTCCCACCAGCCGTCCATGTAGCTTTCGCCCAGCCCCAGCGAAGCCTGACCCAGCACGCGCGCATGCACGCGGGGGTCGTTGACCCGGAAGTCCCACGGCCGATCGCCATCGATCCGCACATCCGCTTCGGCCAACAGGGATCGCATCCTGTGCTCGAAGCGGGTGTGCGACATGGCGGACTCAGCGGGCGAACAGCCCCGCGTACTCCGGTGCGACGTGCGGAAGCAGGACCGCCGCGGGCACGTCGACGGTCTGCGTGCCGTCTGCATACGGCCCCACCTGGTACGGCGGGAACACGAAACGCAGTGCGGTGATGCGGCCTGCGGCGTCGAGCACCGGCACGAACTCGCTGAAGTTGCCGGGCTCGGGCTCCGTGCCCTCGTCGATCATCCGCGACGTGCTCTTGATGAGGGCAGCGCGGTCCACCGCCGCCAGTTCGTCTTCGTCGGCGCGCGTGACCACGGCAGTGTGCAAGTGTTCGCGCACGTAATCGCTGATGGCCTGCCAGCCTTTGGCCCCGGTGACGAGGGCGGCCGACGTCAGGCGCTGGTCCTGCTGCGGCAACCAGACGAAACGCGCGATCAGCGGCTGGCCGTGCGCGCCGCCCGTGTAGCGGCTGCCATCGGCGGCCACGGCGACGATCTGCGGTGTATCCACGACTTGCTCGAACGCCAGCGAGAGTTCGTAAGGCGCCGAAGGCTTGTCGTTGCCAAACGCCTCCACCGCCTCCATCAATTCGGCCCGCTCGGTGGCCGAATAGTCGGCCAGCGCCTTCGCCAGGCCGGGATAGCGATTCACGGACGCGGGATAGCTGATGCCGACCACATAGTGATCCGTCGTCTCGATGACATCCTTCAGTGCCACCGGCGCCGTTGCGACGTCAGGGGCCGACGCCGCCGGTGTCGCGGGCGCATCGGTGGGCGCGCCGGATGGAGATTCGCGCTTGCAGGCCGCGAGCGAGGCAGCCAACAGCATGGCCAGGCAGGCCAGTCGCAAGGTGTGGGGGGTCTTACAGGGGGACACGTTCGGGCTCCTTCCGCGTGTGATGGCCGTCATTCTAGGGCGCACCACCCATTGCCTCCAGCAGCCTCACCCGTCAATGAGTTCCGCGTATTCAGGATGCCGTTCGATGTAGGCCGCGGAATAGGAGCAGGCGGGTACCACCCGCCAGCCCTGCGCGCGCGCATGGTCGAGCGCGGCTTTCACCAGCGCCGCGGCCACGCCGCGGCCGCCGATCTGGTTCGGCACGCCCGTGTGGTTGATGACCATCCGGTCGTCCCGCAGCGAATACAGCAGTTCGGCCTCATGACCGTCCACTTGGGTATGGAAACGATGGGCACCGGGGTCGTGATGGACATCCGGGAGAGGCGCGTCGGGGGTCATGGGATCTCCGTGGTGGGGGGCTCATCGGCATTGTGACGCACTGCCCAGCAGTGCCAGAGGCAAAACTGACGTAGCGCGTCACATTCATGCTTGTGAAAGGATTCTTCGCGGACCTGAAACGTGACCCGGTTCGCGAAACAGGAGTTGGCACGATTGCTGCGTGTACTGGGCCATAGACCCGCACTTCGGAGTTCCGCCATGAGCCTGATCGAAGAATTGCCCGACGTCTCCAACGCCAGCGATTTCACGCTGCTGGAAGGCCTGTTCCAACTCACCGTCACCGGCCATACCAGCGATTGGGAATTCGAGCGCCTCAACAACGCTGTGTACGAGCGCCTGATGTCTGCCTACTCCAGCGCCGAGATCGGCAGCGTGCACGCCGTGCACTCGCTGATGGACTAAGCAGCACCGCAAGACGTTCACCCTACCGGGCGCTCCGGCGCGGCGCAGGGGTCCGCCTTCGGGTGCGACTGCCGCGCCGGAGTCCCGTCCCTCCCGTCTTCGCGGGAGGCATCGGATCCACCTCACTCGTTTCGCCGAAATCGTGGCATCACTCGCCGCGATGATCGCGCTTGCCCTGATTGCGCCGGTCCTGCGTTCCCGAACTGCCCTGGATGGCTTTCATCCGGCTCTCTGCCGCGTGCAATTCCAGTGCTTTGGCAGCGGCTTCGGATGACACGAAGCCGGTGCCCGGCGTCGACCCGTGACCGTTTTCGTCGAGTTGCTGCCACGGTGCCGGCTGGCGATCGTGCTCCTGCTTCTGCTCAAGCAACGCCTTCGCGGTCTGCAGCGCCTGCTCGGGGGTGATCTTCTTCGGTGTGCGCTTGCGTGCCGGGGCCTTGCGTGCCGACGTCGTAGCCTTTTGCGGCTTCACGACCTGCTTGGCGCGAGGTGCCGCAGCGATGCGTTTCGCCGCCTTCTTCACGACTTTCTTGATCGCCTTCTTCGCGACGGCCTTGCGTGCGACCTTCGTCACGGTCTTCTTCGCGGGAGTGCGCTTGCTCGCCGCCTTGCGTGGCGCCTTCTTCGCCGCGGCCTTCTTCGCGGGCTTACGGACAGCGGACTTCTTGACCACTTTCTTCACGGCCTTGCTGGCCGCCTTCTTCGTGGCGCGGACGTTCGTTTTCTTCACCGCTTTCTTGGCCGGTTTCTTGGCCGGTTTCTTCACGGCTTTCTTTGCGGCCTTCTTGGTCACCTTTTTTACTGCCTTCTTGGCGGCCTTCTTACCCGTCGCCTTGCGTGCCGTTGCCATGCGCTGCTCCACGTGGGGACATGACATGGGAATAGCACGGAGAACCTTCAGTGCAGGTGATCACCGCCGCAATGGCGGCTTAACCGAAGCTGGGCCGCGACAATGCACCGATGAAGTGGGTCAGCACGGCCGGCTCCAACGCGATCAGGAACAGGATGCCGTACGCCGCACCCGCCAGGTGGGCACCATGATTGATGTTGTCGCCGCCGCGCTTGTCCATCCAGATGCTGTACGCGATGTAGAGCACGGCGAACACGATCGCGGGCATGGGAATGAAGAACACACCGATCATCGCCCATGGATCGATCAGGATGTACGCGAACAGCACGGCCGATACCGCGCCGGACGCGCCCAGGCTGCGGTAATTCGGATCCTTCTGGTGCTTGAGGTAGGTGGGCAGGATCGACACCACCAGCGCCGAGAAATAGAAGGCTACGAAGGTCCAACCGCTACCGCTGAGTTGGGTGATGATCTGCTCCATCAACCGACCGAAGAAGAACAGCGTGAACATATTGAACAACAGGTGCCAGAAATCGGCATGGATGAAGCCGTAGGTCACCAGCCGGTCGTACTGGCGGTGGCGGTCGATCGCCGGCGGCCAAAGGATCAACCGCATCAGCAGCGACGGCGTGCGGAACGCGATGAAACTCACCACGCAGGTGACCGCGATCAACAGCAGGGTGATCGGTGCGCTCATGGTGTCCTCAGCCCGCCGTGCGGTAGTTGTCCTGCATCGGGTAAGTGCGCGCGTAGAGCGCGAACGCCAGTGCCGCCACGAACGCGAAGCCGGCGAAGAAGAACATCAGGAAGGCGTTCTCCGTCCAGCCTTGCCCCTGGATCCAGCCGATCACGGCCGGGTCGCGCACGCTGGCATTGGTCAGCAGCACCCACAAGCCGCCGAAGGTGCTGGTGAGGTACCAGAACGCCATGATCACGCCCTTCATCGCCATCGGCGCCTGGCTGTACGCGAACTCCAGCGCCGTAGCCGACACCAGCACCTCACCGAAGGTCAGCAGCAGGTAAGGCAACGTCTGCCATGCGAGCGAGACCTTTTCGCCGTCGTCCATCTGCAACTGCAGCAGTCCCGCCACGATCCAGGACAACGCGGAGATCGCGATGCCCCACCCCATGCGGCGCAGCGCGGTGACGTTGAAGCCCATCTTCCGCAGTGCGGGGTACAGCACCAGGTTGTTGAACGGGATCAGCAGCATGACCATCAGCGGATTCAGCGCCTGCATCTGCGTCGCGTCCTTCACCAGCCGGCTCGGCCACCACCACGCGTCGTGCGGGATCACCATGTCCTTGCCCTGGATGACCCAGGTGGAGGCCTTCTGGTCGAACAGCGACCAGAACGGCGTCACCAGCGCGAAGACGATCAGGATGCGTAGCACGGAGCGCACGCCCTCGATGGCGGCATCCGGATGCAAGCCGCGGGCGCGCTCCAGTTGCAGCGATGCGCCGAAGCCGACACCGGCGATGATGGCGCCCAGTGCAAGGCACGCGGTGATGACGAACCCCCAAGCCTCCGGCCACGCTGCGACGTGCGCAAACTTGAGCGCCCACAACGCAAGCATCACCACGGCACCGATCAAGCCGATCGCGGCGACCACCGTACCGATGCCCACGCCCTTGCCCAGCAGCGCGCTGCGCACGATGTTGAGGAACGAATCCGGATCGGTGCCACGCGACGGCGGCACGTTGACGTACTTCCTGCGCCCCGCCCAGAAGATCAGCGTGGCGATGAACATCAGGATGCCCGGAATGCCGAACGCCCACGCCGGCCCCCAGCTGGCCAGCACCAGCGGCATCAGCAGGGAAGCGAAGAACGAACCGAAATTGATGATCCAGTAGAAGGCGTCGAAGACGATCTTCGCCTTGCTCTTGTTCGTCTGGTCGAACTGGTCGCCGCAGAAGGTCACCACCAGCGGCTTGATGCCGCCAGACCCCAGCGCAATCAGGAACAAGCCGGTATAGAAACCGGTCGCGTTGCTCTCGAACAGCGCCAGGCACGCGTGGCCGGCACAGTAGATCAGCGAGAACCACAGGACGGTGTTGTACTTACCGAAGTAGCGGTCCGACAGCCAGCCGCCCAGCAACGGGAAGAAATACACACCGATGACGAAGCTGTGGAAGATGTCCTTGGCCGCGCCATTGCGCGACGCTTCATCCGGCAGGTACGCCAGCAGCACCGAGCTGATCAGGAACGGCACCAGGATGTTGCGCATCCCGTAGAAGCTGAACCGTTCGCACGCCTCGTTGCCGATGATGTAGGGGATCTGGCGGGGCATGCGGCCCGGGCTGGCTTCTGCGGTCGTGCTCATCCGATCTTCCGGTGAAAAAGTCCCGGAAGGTTACCGTATTGGCCCGCGGCGGGTCGAACCTCCAGACCCGCGTTCGGCCGTGCAATAGGGACTGGGACTGACCGCGATTGCGGGGCATCATGCGCCCTGCCCTGTTCAGGATACGACCATGCTGCGAATGCTCTGCACCACGCTGCTGCTGGCCCTCGCGCCGCTCGCGCAGGCCCAGCCTGCCCTCACCACCGTGTCCGAGCGTTCGGGATTCGTCGACACCGGTCGCTACGACGAAGTGGTCGCGCTCTGCGATGCTTTCGCACGGCAATATCCGAAGGCCGTGCGCTGCACGACGTTCGGCACCACGCCGGAGGGTCGGCCGATGAAGGCGTTGGTGGCGTCCACCAGCGGCGCGCTCACCCCGGAACAGGCGCAACGCCGCCAGCTACCCGTCGTGCTCGTGCAAGGCGGCATCCATGCCGGCGAGATCGACGGCAAGGACGCAGGCTTCCTGGCGTTGCGCGAAGTGCTTGAAGGCAAAGCGGCTCCAGGTGCGCTCGACAAACTGGTCTGGGTGTTCGTGCCGGTGTTCAACGTCGATGGCCACGAGCGTTTCGGCGCCTGGAACCGCCCCAACCAGCGCGGCCCGAAGGAAATGGGCTGGCGGACCACCGCGCAGAACTACAACCTCAACCGCGACTACGTGAAGGCGGACACGGCGGAGATGCAGGCCATGCTGCAACTGGTGCAGCGTTGGGACCCGATCGTCGCGGTGGACCTGCACGCGACCAACGGTGCGCAGTTCGAACACGACATCTCCATCCAGGTCGAACCCGTGCATGCCGGTGATGCCGGATTGCGCAAAGCAGGCCTCGCACTGCGCAGCGGCGTGATCGACGACCTGGCGAAGCAGGGGTCGCTGCCGCTGCCCTACTACCCTTCGTTCGTCGTGCAGGACGATCCCACCTCCGGCTTCGAGGACGGCGTACCGCCGCCGCGCTTCTCCCATGGCTATTTCCTGCTGCGCAACCGCATCGGCATGCTGGTGGAAACGCATTCGTGGAAGGAGTACCCGGTACGCGTGCGGATTACCCGCAACACCGTCGTCTCGGTGCTGGAGCACGTCGCCCGTGATGGCACTGCGTGGTACGCCGCCGCGAAGCAGGCGGATGCGTCCGCCGCGCAGCTGGCCGGCACCGCCGAGCCGCTGACCTGGGCCGCAGCACCGACGTCGCGCACGGTCGACTTCCGTGGCTATGCCTACACCCGGACGAAGTCCGACGTCTCAGGCGCGTTGATGACGCGCTATGACGAGAACACACCGCAGATCTGGAAGGTGCCGCTGAAGGACGACATCCGTCCCGGCGTCGTCATGGAGGCGCCGCGTGGCGGCTATCTGGTCCCCGCCGCGGAAGCCGCCTGGGTCGCGCCCGTTCTGAAGACGCATGGGGTTGAGTACCGCCTGCTCGGCAAGCCGTGGCAAGGCGACGCGCAGGTGTTCCGTGCGACGAAGAGCAGCTTCGGCGGCGCTTCCGTGGAGACGCACCAGCGCTTGACCGTCGAGGGCGACTGGACACGTGAACAACGCACCACCCCTACCGGTGCGTTGTTCGTGCCGATCACGCAACCCAAGGCGCGCCTGGTGATGGCGTTGCTGGAGCCTAAAGCGCCGGATTCGCTGCTGGCATGGGGGCGCTTCAACAATGCGTTCGAACGCAAGGAGTACATGGAGGACTACGTCGCCGAGAGCGTCGCGCGCGAGATGCTCCGGAACCCTGAGGTGAAGGCCGAATTCGAGCGGCGGCTGCGCGAAGACAAAGCCTTCGCCAACGATCCCGCTGCGCGCCTGGAGTTCTTCTACCGTCGCCATCCTTCCTGGGACGAGCGCTACCAGTTGTATCCGGTACTGCGGGTGGATGCGGCACCGTAAGGCGAGGAATCCGCGCTTTCACCCCAGCCGCATCACGCCATAACGCGGCGCCGCATTGCCGCACGTCGTTTCGGTAAGCGGCGCCCCCATCTCGGCGAGCACGGCGCGCTGCTCCGGCAGCGGCGTGCGCAACGTGCGGTCCTCGAACGCGGCCAACCGGGCGAATGCCGGGAGCCCCAGCGCGCGATCGAGAAAGGCCGCGGTGCGGGGCCATCGCTGCGCGTCCACCTGGTACTTCACGAAGGCCGCGTTGCGGAAGAAGCTGGCGATGCTGATGTCGGCGATCGACAGATCGCCGAAGAGCCAGCCTGCTTCCGGCAAGCGCGCCTCGAGATAATCCAGCGCGACGGGCAACTCTTCCTCGCGCGCCTTGCGGAAGACTTCCTCGTCCGTGCCTTCGTTGAACAGGAACCGGCGCACGCCTTTCTGGAAGAACATCCGCCAGATCACCACGTCGCCGAGGTAGGAATCCGCGTACTCCTCCAGCCAACGCGCCTTCGCGCGATCCACCGGATCGGCCGGATACAGCGACGGCGACGGGAAGCGGTCCTGCAGGTATTCGCAGATCACCGTGGAGTCGTTGAGCACCAGGTCGCCGTCGATCAGCACCGGGATGCGGCGCAGCGGACTGAGCTTGCTGAAGTCCTCGTCGCCCACGAACGGCGCGATGGGATCGATGCGATAGGGAATGCCTTTCAGCTCGAGGCAGACCAGCACCTTCCGCACGTAGGGCGAGATGTAATTGCCGATGATCGTCAGCGGTTCCGCCATGTGCCTGCTCCGTCGGGATGGCACGCAGCGTGCGCACTCGCCGCAGCCGGGTCAACCCAGGGCGGTATCCAACGCCATCATCAGGCAGAAGCCGATGGCCAGGCCCCACGAGGCGATCGCGCCGTGGCCATGCCGGTTGGATTCGGGAATCACGCTGTGTCCCACCGCGATGAGCATCGCGCCCGCCGCGAACGCCAGGCCCCACGGGAGCAGCATCGAGGACAGGCCCACGGCCCATGCACTGGGCACGGCCGCCAATGGCTCGGCCACGCCGGACAACGCGCCGATGAAGACCGCCTTGCTGCGCGCCATGCCCGCCGTCGCCAACACCAGCGCCACGACCAGCCCCTCGGGCACGTCCTGCAGGGCGATGCCCATGGCGAGTCCTTCCGCACCGCTCAAGCGGCCGCCGGCCGAGACGCCGACCGCCATGCCTTCCGGCACGTTGTGCAACACGATGGCGAGCACGAACAACATCACCCGCGACGGCACCAGATGCCGCTGCGCGTCCAGCGGGTCGTCCACCAGCACGCGGTCCATCACCAACAGTACGCCAGCGCCAAGCAGGATGCCGCCGCTGACCAGTGCCGCAGCGCCCCATGGCGAGTAGCCCGCACCGGTGGCCGCATCCAGGCCTGGCAGCACCAGTGAGAAGGCGGTGGCGGCCAGCATCACGCCAGCCCCGAATCCCAACAGGCCATCGGACACGCGTTGCGGGATCGCCCGCACCACCAGCACCGGCAGCGCCCCCAGGGCCGTTGCCAGTGCGCACAAGGCGCCGCCTCGCAAGGCCTGCCGTACGCCACCCTGTGCGGGATCGGCAGGCATGCCGACCACACACCAGAGCGCGAAAGCGATGATCGCGGCCACGGCCAACAGATACGGCCAGGACGTCTGGGTGCGGGTGTGGGCGAACGGCTGCAGGACGCGGTTCATGCCGGGGGCTCCGGTTCGCGATGCGTTTCGTCTTGTCGTTCCATCGTAGCGCCGGCCCGCGCGTCCGTGTCATCGCAAAACTGAATCGATGCGATGGACGGACTCAATCTCCTGCGCGACGCATCAGCGTCCCTCGTACTTCCAATTGCGGGTCTTGCCCTCGGCAAGCCAGGCGACGGCCTGTTCGAGGCGGCGCGCACGCGTCTCGGCGCGCTTGGCTTCGATGATCCACTCGATGTAGTCGCGCCGGGCACTGGGGCTGAAGCCATCGAATGTGGTTTTCGCGGCGGCGTTACCCGCCAACGCATCGCGCAGGTCGGCGGGCACACGCAACGCGGGGCGTGCGGTACGCGCGGCGTCCTTCGACCCCGGCTTCGTGCCGGCATCGATCAACGCCATCGCCTTGCGGATCAACGCGACCAGGGTGCGCTTCGCGGGGAAGTCGCCGACCTTCGTCATCTTGCCGAAGCTGCCCATGCCGGCCCGCTCCCCCGTCTCCATGACCTGCGCGTGCTGCCAGAAACCGAACGACGCATGCTGCTTGAACGCCGCCATCCCGCACAGGATGCGCCCCCCGTACTGGAACGTCGGCATGCCCCACTTGACCGTCTCCTCGACCTGCGGGCACGCCTCGTGCACGACGGCACGCGCATGCAACAGGATCGGCTGGGCGAAGTCGGCCGCCTTGGCGATGTAGGCGTCGATACGCGGATCGGTCGTCGGCATGTCGGGCTTCCCTATGGGCTGGCGCACTGTAGCGCGGCCTACGCCCTCCCCGCATTGACGAACCATTACACGACGGATGGCTATGCTGGGCCACCTCGAACGCGGGAGCGCCCTCGATGATCCGTCCCCTGCTGGCCGTCGCCTGTCTGTCGCTGGCGGCGTGCACGCCGCGCCCCGACACCCATCCGGGCTCACCGACCCCTGCGGCCGACGCGCCGCACCCGACTGCCACCCTCGAAGGCCGCGCCACCTACCTGGAACGGATCGCGGCGCCGCCCGGCGCACGCCTGAGCGTGCAGTTGGTCGACGCGCAGTTGGCCGATACTCCGGCGGCCGTTGTCGCCAGCCAGGAATTCACCGACCTGTCCGGCCCGCCGTATGCCTTCTCGCTGACCTACGACCCGGCGAAGCTCCGGCCCAACGGCCAGTACGGCCTGCATGCCGGCCTGCGCGATGCGCAAGGGAAGCTGTGGTTCGTCACCGATACCCGCGTGCCGGTCACGCTGGGCACGTCGTCCCCGGTGGAATTCCGCATGGTGCGCGCCGGTGGAGACCCGGTCCCGCCGACCGGCTCCCCCTGGGATCAGGCGAAGGCGCGTGGCATCGTCTTCCGCGGTATCGGCACCGAACCGGGCTGGCTGGTCGAAGTCGGCGCCGGTCCTAGCCCGCCATTGCATGCGGAACTCGACTACGGCGAGCGCAAGCTCGATGTGGCGCGCCTGGATCGGACCCCGGACGGCTATCGGGGCAAGACCGCCGACCAGACCGCGGTATCGCTGAGCACCCGACGCGAACCCTGCAGCGACGGCATGAGCGATACCGAGTACCCCGCTTCCATGACGCTGGTCGTGGGCGAACAGACCTACCGCGGCTGCGGCCGCTTCCTCAACGAATGAGTCCCTGATGAGCCGACGCTCCCGCCGCCGCCAGTCCTCCGGCCTGCGCCTTCCCCTGCTCGCCTTCGTGGCGTTGCTCCTGATCGGCGCCGGCGCCTGGTGGTGGTCCCAGCGCGGGGACGCGCCCGACGCGCCTGCGGTCGTCGCCGCGCAGGACGCCGGCGACCCGAAGCGCGTCAATGAAACGCTGGCGCTGCCGCCGGTCGAGGACACGCGACCTGGCGGTCTTGCCGGGCAGGTGCCCACGCTTGAACCGGAACCTGCGCGTTCGTCCCCGGCCACGACGCAGGCGGCGGATGCCCTGCCCGCTTTCCTGCCACCGGAGGCCCGCACCACGCTGGACCTCATCCAGCGCGGTGGCCCTTTCCCGCACCGACAGGATGGCGCCGTCTTCCAGAACCGCGAAGGCCGTCTTCCGCGGCAGGCGCGTGGCTATTACCACGAGTACACGGTGGATACGCCCGGCCTCGATCACCGCGGCACGCGGCGCATCGTCACCGGGGGGACGCCGCCGAGCGAGTACTACTACACCGACGACCACTACGACAGCTTCCGCCGGTTCGAGATCGGCCGGAGCAGCACGCCATGAGCGACTCCGGTTTCGATCCCGGCCTGACCGATCCCGCGCACGCCGGCGTGTTCTTCGTCACCGAGGACGACCTGGGCGCGCTCGCCGCCGTGGGGCGCGATGCCGGACTGCTCGCGCGCCGCATCGATCTTTCCGGCTGCGACGGCAAGGCGGCGCTGCTGCTGCGCATCGCGACGGTACTGGACTTCCCCGATACCTCGGGCCGGAACTGGGATGCCCTGTCGGACAGCCTGCGCGATCTCTCCTGGCTGCCCGCCCCGGGCTATGTGCTGCTGTTCGAAGAGGCGCATGCGCTGCGTGAGCGCAACGAGGCCGATTTCGACACCCTGCTCGACATCCTGGACGAGGCTTCGCAGGCCTGGGCCACCGACGAAGTGCCTTTCTGGTCCTTCATCGCGTTGCCCGAGGAAGATTTCCCGGACCTGCAATAGCGGCCGGCGAGGCACGCGCCGATCTGCGAAAATGGCGCATGCACGATTTCTCCCATCTCCCGTTGTCGCCCGGCCTGCAGCAGGGCGTCGACGCCCTCGGCTACACCCAGCCGACCCCCATCCAGGCGCAGAGCCTGCCCGCCATCCTCGACGGCCGCGATGTCATCGCGCAGGCCCCGACCGGCAGCGGCAAGACCGCCGCGTTCGGCATCGGTCTGCTGCACCGGCTGGATCTGGCCAGCGTGCGCACCCAGGCGCTGGTGCTGTGCCCGACCCGTGAACTCGCTGACCAGGTCGCGCAACAGATTCGCAAGCTCGCGGTCGGGCTGCCCAACCTGAAAGTGCTGACGCTGTGCGGCGGCCTGCCGCTGGAGCCACAGATCCGCTCGCTGGAAGCGCACGACCCGCATGTCGTCGTCGGCACGCCGGGCCGCATCCAGGAACTGCTGCGGAAGAAGGTGTTGCACCTGGCAGGCGTGCGCACGCTGGTGCTGGACGAAGCCGACCGCATGCTGGACATGGGTTTCGAGGAACCGATCCGCGAAATCATCGGCAAGACGCCGAAGGATCGCCAGAGCCTGCTGTTCTCCGCCACCTTCACCGACGCCATCCGCACGATCGCCCGCAATACCCTGCGCGATCCGCTTGAAGTGACCGTGGATGCGCCGCAGGAACAGGCGACGATCGAGCAACGCTTCGTGCAGGTCGAACCGGCGCGCAAGCAGATCGCACTGGCGGGGCTGATCGCGCAGCAACGCGTGGAAACCTGCGTGGTGTTCTGCAACATGCGCAAGGATGTCGACGAAGTCGCCGGCTCGCTGCAGCACTTCGGCTTCTCCGCCCTCGCCCTGCACGGCGACATGGAGCAGCGCGACCGCGACGAAGTGCTGGTGCGCTTCGCCAACCGCAGTTGCAACGTGCTGGTGGCCAGCGACGTGGCCGCGCGCGGCCTCGACATCGAAGACCTGGGCCTGGTGGTCAATTTCGACATGCCCAGCGATGCCGATACCTACATCCACCGCATCGGCCGCACCGGCCGTGCGGGCCGCGACGGCATGGCGATCAGCCTGTGTACGCCACGCGAACTACCGCGCGCGACGATGCTGGAAGAAAGACTCGGCGGACCTTTGCTGTGGGACCGCAACGTACCTACCGCGCCCAAGGCGCACGCCGCGCCGCCAGCGGCCATGACCACGCTGCGGATCGACGCAGGCAAGACGGACAAGCTGCGTCCGGGCGATGTGCTCGGTGCGCTGACCGGCGATGCGGGGCTGTCCGCGGCGGCCATCGGCAAGATCAACGTCTTCCCCACCCGCACCTACGTGGCGGTTGCACGCGACAAGGCAGGCGCTGCACTGGCGCGGCTCAACGCGGGCAAGATCAAGGGACGACGCTTCCGCGTGCGCAAGCTGTAGCGCGCACAAACAAAAACGCCGGCGCTTGCGCACCGGCGTTTTCTTGAACCGTAGGGTTCAGGGCTGGATTACAGCGCCTGCACCTGGTCGGCCTGCATGCCCTTCTGGCCCTGCACGGCGACGAAGGTGACCTGCTGGCCTTCCTTCAGCGACTTGAAGCCATTGCCCTGGATCGAGCGGAAGTGCACGAACAGGTCGGGGCCGCTCTGCGGGGTGATGAAGCCGAAGCCCTTGGCGTCGTTGAACCACTTGACGGTGCCGGTCTGACGATCAGACATCTTTACTAACTCCTGAAAACATGGATTGAAGGACCACGATTCCAGCATTGGCTGGAACGGGACTGGGTTTGCAGGCGTTGGTAAAGCGGGAAGATGTAGCAGATGTATCTACCGCATCAGGCTCACGATTCACGGTGACCCTGGCAAGCACAGTGCCGCGCACTCTACCGGGGTTTTGACGTAAAAGCGAATCCCTTCACGATCGAAGCTGAACAGGGCGATCCGAGCGACCCGTGTAACCGGTTGCAGCCCCCGGTGGGCGCCCCGCCGCGCGGCGTATGATGGCGCCCCTTTCCGCGAACCCTCGCCATGGCGCTCAAAGCCACCGTCGTCAAAGCCGAACTGCAGGTCAGCGACATGGACCGTCATTACTACGGCGGCCACACCCTCACCCTGGCCCAGCACCCCTCGGAGACCGACCAACGGCTGATGGTCCGCCTGCTGGCCTTCGCCCTGTTCGCCGACGAACGCCTGGAGTTCGGCCGCGGCCTGAGCACCGATGACGAACCGGACCTCTGGCGCAAGGACTACACCGGTGACATTACCCAGTGGATCGACCTGGGCCAGCCGGACGAGTCCCGCATCCGCAAGGCCTGCGGCCGGGCCAACGAAGTCATCGTGGTGAATTACGGTGGTCGTGCGGCCGATCTGTGGTGGGACAAGAATGCCAGCGCCCTGGCCCGCCACGCCCACCTGACCGTCATCGACATCCCCTTTTCCGCGGTCGAGACCCTGGAAACATGGATGAACCGCACCATGCGCTTCAACGTGATGATCCAGGACGGCGAACTGCATTGGATCGGAGACGAAGGCACGCTGGACCTTCGCCCCGTGGTGCGCCAGGCCGGCACGGCGCGCGGGCGCTGAGGTGCTGCCCACCCACGACGTGCTGGTCATCGGCGGCGGTGCCGCCGGCCTGATGACCGCCCTCACCGCCGGCCAGCGCGGTCTGCGCGTGCTGGTCGTCGAGCACGCCAACAAGGTGGGCAAGAAGATCCTGATGTCCGGCGGCGGGCGCTGCAACTTCACCAATACCGGCACCACGCCGGCCAACTTCCTGTCCGCGAACCCGCATTTCTGCAAGTCGGCGCTCGCCCGCTACACGCCCGCCGATTTCATCGAGATGGTCGAGCGGCACCGCATCGCGTATCACGAGAAGGAACTTGGGCAGCTGTTCTGCGATGTCTCCTCCAAGCTGATCGTGAAGATGCTGGTGGACGAGTGTCTCGCCGCCGGTGTCCGCATCGAGACGGATTGCCGCGTGGAGCGCATCGAACAGGCCGACGGCGTGTTCCGCGTCGACACCTCGCTGGGCCGCTTCGGTGCGCCGTCGCTGGTCGTCGCCACCGGCGGGCTATCGATCCCCAGCATGGGTGCCAGCGGCTTCGGCTACGACCTGGCCCGGCAGTTCGGTCACGACGTGCTGCCCACGCGCGCGGGGCTGGTTCCGCTGACTCTCAGCGGCAAGCACCAGGAGCGACTGGCCGATCTGAGTGGCGTGTCGTTTCCGGTGGAAGCGCGCTGCGGCAAGGCCCGCTTTCGCAATTTCGTGCTGCTGACCCATCGGGGCGTCAGCGGTCCGTCGATCCTGCAGATCTCTTCGTACTGGCAACCTGGCGACGACCTGCGCCTGGACCTGCTGCCCGACCGCGATGCGCTGGACTGGCTGGAAACCCAGCAGAAGCAGAGACCCGATGCCGAACTGAAGACGGTCCTGTCCGACGCGTTGCCGCGCCGCTTCGCCCAGCGCCTGTGCGAGGTCTGGCTGCCCAACCGGCCGATGAAGCAGTTCAACGCGCCGCAGCTGAAAGACGCTGCCGCGCTGCTGGCCGACTGGCCACTGGTCGCCAGCGGCACCGAAGGCTATCGCACCGCAGAGGTGACGCTGGGTGGCGTGGATACCGACGGCGTATCCAGCAGCACCATGATGTCGAAGCACGTGCCCGGCCTGTTCTTCGTCGGTGAAGTGCTCGATGTGACCGGCTGGCTGGGCGGCTACAACTTCCAGTGGGCCTGGGCGTCGGGCCATGCGGCCGGCATGGCGGTCTGACGCACTGCGGCGTTCCTGTCCGCAACGGCCTTGCTACCCTCTGGAAACCGGTGTCATTCGAAGGTTTCCATGGCTCCTGCCGATTACGCGCCACGCCGTCAGTTCCTGATCCAGTGCGCCGGCACGTCCCTACTTGCCGCGGTGTCGGCCGCGTTGCCTGTCGGTACCGCGGCTACCCGAGGCGCGCCCGTCGCGGCCACACGCAGTGGCCGCATCGCCGGCCGGACTGAGCGCGGCATCCATGCCTTCCTCGGCGTGCCCTACGGCGCGGATACGTCGACACGCCGCTTCCAGCGCGCGTCCCGGGAGCTGGCCTGGACCGGCGTGCGTGATGCGACCCGCCACGGCGCCTCCGCCCCGCAGCGCGGTGACGCCGACGGTCAGCCGATCAGCGAAGACTGCCTGTTCCTCAACATCCACACGCCCGCACTGCGGGACGGGCGGAAGCGCCCGATCCTGGTCTATATCCATGGCGGCGGCTACAACAACGGCTCCGGTTCGCATCCGCTCTACGACGGCGCAAACCTGTGCCGCCGGGGCGACGTCGTCGTGGTCACCGTCAACCACCGGCTCAACGCGTTCGGCTATCTCTACCTGGGCGAAAGCGGCGACGAACGCCTGCGCGACGCCGGCAACGCCGGCCAGCTGGATCTGATCGACGCGCTGCGCTGGGTGCGCGAGCATGCGCACGAGTTCGGCGGCGATGCGGGCAATGTCACCGTGTTCGGCCAGTCCGGCGGCGGCGCCAAGATCGCTACGCTGATGGCGATGCCCGAAGCCGATGGCCTGTTCCACAAGGCGATGACGATGAGCGGGCAACAAGTCACCGCCGCCGGTCCGCGCGCCGGAGCGCAGCGCACGGCGCTGTTCCTGGCAGAACTCGGACTCAGTCCGCGCGACACGGACGCACTGCTGACGATGCCGATGACGCGCCTGCTGGAGGCCACGCGCGTGCGCGATCCCTCGCGGGTGGAGAACACCGCGCTCTACTTCGGCCCCGTGCTGGATACGCACAACCTCCCGCGGCATCCGTTCTATCCCGACGCACCCGCGCAGTCGGCGCGCATCCCGATGGTCATCGGCAACACGCGCGATGAAACCCGCGCGTTCCTGGGTAACGACGAGGCGAACTTCACCCTGACGTGGGACGCGTTGCCGCAGAAGCTACGCGAACAGCAATACGTGGATCTGTCCCCGGACGTGGTCATCGCGGAGTATCGCCGGCTGTATCCGGACTACACGCCATCGGAGGTGTTCTTCGCCGCCACCACGGCCGGCCGTTCGTGGCGCGGCGCCGTCATCGAGGCCGAAACCCGTGCGTTGCAGGGCGCGCCTGCCTGGGTCTACCAGTTGGACTGGCGCTCGCCCGCCGAAGGTGGTCGCCTGCGCGCGTTCCACACGCTCGATATTCCGCTGGTCTTCGATAACGTCGCGGCAGAGGGATCGAAGACCGGTACCCATGCGCGCGCCCGCGCGATGGCGGCGCGTATGAGCAACGCGTTGATCGCCCTCGCCCGTCACGGTGACCCGAACCACGCGGACATCCCGTCGTGGTCGCCCTACACCCTGCCGCAGCGGCAGACGATGGTGTTCGACGACGACAGCAGCGTGCAGGACGATCCGCGCAGTGGTGAACGCAAACTCTACGAGCGCGTGCCCTTCATCCAACGCGGCACTTTGTAGGGTGGGCCTTGGCCCACCGTTGTGCCGCATCCGCTCGCGGGGCTAAAGATCGGGATCCAACCCCGTGCCCCACACCGTGCGATGGTGGGCCACAGGCCCACCCTACGACTGCATGACCTCGGCGGCAATCTCGAACGACCGCAGCCGCTTGGCGTGATCGAAGATGTTGGCGGTCAGCATCAGCTCGTCGGGACGATGCCGCTGGATGAACTCCGCGATGCCCTTGCGCACGGTCTCGCGGCTGCCGATCACGGCGCAGGCCAGCGCCTGTGCCACGCCCGCCTTCTCATGCGGTTCCCAGAACGTTTCGATATCGTCGATCGGTGGCGGCACCAGGCCCGCACGGCCACGTCGCAGATTGACGAAGGCCTGTTGCTGGGTGGTGAACAGGTGCTTCGCTTCGGCATCGGTCTCCGCCGCCACCACGTTCAGCGCGAGCATCGCGTGCGGCTTCGGTTGCCGCTTCGACGGACGGAAATCGCGGTGGTACAGCAACAGCGCCTGGTCCATCGCGTCCGGCGCGAAGTGCGACGCGAATGCATACGGCAAGCCGAGCGCGGCCGAGAGCTGCGCGCCGAACAGGCTTGACCCCAGCAACCACACCGGCACGTCCAGGCCCGCGCCGGGCACGGCGCGTACCGCCTGGCCTTCCTGCACCGGTTCGAAATAGCGCAACAGCTCCTGCACGTCCTGCGGGAACTGCTCTGCACTGTCGAAGTAGCGGCGCAACGCGCGGGCGGTGGGTTGATCGGTGCCGGGCGCGCGGCCCAGGCCCAGGTCGATGCGGCCCGGATACAGCGAGGCCAACGTGCCGAACTGCTCGGCCACCTGCAGCGGTGAATGGTTGGGCAGCATGATGCCGCCCGCACCGACGCGGATCGTCGACGTGGCGCCCGCCACATGGCCGATCAGCACGGCCGTCGCCGCGCTGGCGATGCCCGGCATGTTGTGGTGCTCGGCCAGCCAGTAGCGCGTGTAGCCCCAGCGCTCGGCGTGCTGCGCCAGGTCGCGCATGTGGACGAAGGCCTGCGTGGTGTCGCTGCCTTCGCAGACGGGGGCAAGATCGAGGAGCGAATACGGAATCATGGGTCCACCAGCGATGACGATGCCATCGTCATGGGGTCGCGCGTGGCGCGATTCCACCTCAACGGGCGGGATGCTGTATCCCGCTCACCCCAACAGGTCGAATAGGCCACCCTGCTCCAGCGCACGCTGGTAGGCCGGTCGCGCATGGATGCGCTGCAGGAAGCCGGCGAGGTTCGGATACGCGTCCAAGCCGGCGCGCACGGCGGCGGCTTCGACCGGGAAACTCATCTGGATGTCGGCTGCGCTGAACTGTTCGCCCGCGAACCACGCCGCCTTGCCAAGTTCGCTTTCCATGTAACCCAAATGGAGCTTCACTTGCGGCCCGACGAAGGTCTTCAGCGCCTTGTCGGCGATGCCGCGCGCGATCGGCCGGGCGAAGAACGGCATCGGCGCCTTCTTCAACCGCGAGAACACCAGGCTCAGCAGCATCGGCGGCATCGCCGAACCCTCGGCGTAATGCAGCCAGTAGCGATAGCGCAGATGCTCCGCCGTGCCGGGCGACGGCGCGTAGCGCCGTGCGGCGTCGTAGCGCTCCACCAGGTACTCCAGCACCGCACCGGATTCGGCCAGCACGTGCTCGCCATCGACCACCACTGGCGATTTGCCCAGGGGATGCACCTTCTTCAGTTCCGGCGGTGCCAGCATCGTCTGCGGGTCGCGCTGGTAGCGCACCACCGTGTAGTCCAGCCCAAGCTCCTCCAGCAGCCAAAGCACCCGCTGGGACCGGGAATTGTTGAGGTGGTGGACCGTGATCATGCAGGCACTCCGCGGGGATGCCGCATCCTACCGCGCGCCGACCCTCAGGAACTGCACGACAGCATCGAACACCCCGCGCGGTCGCGGGCCCAGTCCGGCCGGCGCTGCGCGAACCGTTCGCGACCGGGTTGGTCGTCGTAGGGCCGGCGCATGACCTCGAGCAATTCGTGCACGCCGGACAGGTCGCCGGTCTCCGCCGCATCGATCGCCTGCTGCGCCAGGTAATTGCGCAACACGTAGCGGGGATTGGCCAGGCGCATCCGCTCGCGGCGCGCCGCAGGGTCCTGCGGATCGCCGTCGATCCGTCGCGCGTGCACGGCGAGCCAGTCGCGCAACGCGGGCGCCACCGCCTCGCGTTTCGACGCATCGTAGAAGGCAGCGTCGAACGCCGACAGCGACGCGTCGCCCAGATCCGCATCCATCAGCGCACGGAAGAACAGCGTCATGTCGATCTCGCCTTGCTGCAGCAGGAGCTGCAACGCCTGCATGTGCTCGGTATCGCCATCGCGATGCGCCGCCAGGCCGAGCTTGCGCGCGGTGTTGTCGCGCTCTTCGCGCGCGTGGGTGTCGGCGAACCGTTGCAGTCCGTCCTGCAGCGCATCGACGCCATCGAACAATGGCGACAGCGCATGGGCCAGGCGGGTCAGGTTCCACCCCGCCACGCGTGGCTGCCAGCCGAAGCGATAGCGACGGCCCTGCGCATCGGTGGTGTTCGGCGTCCAGTCCGGGTCGTAGTCGTCGATCCAGCCGTAGGGCCCGTAGTCGATCGTCAGGCCCAGCACCGACATGTTGTCGGTGTTCATCACGCCATGGACGAAGCCCACCCGCATCCAGTGCGCCACCATCACTGCCGTGCGCTCGCAGACCTCGGCGAACCACGCGCCATACAGCGCTTCGCCCTCGCCCTCCAGGTGGGGGAAGTCGCGCCGGATGGTGAAATCCACCAGCGTGCGCAGCACCTCGGTTTCGCCCCGCGACATGGGCAACTGGTAGTGACCGAAACGCAGGAAGGAAGGCGCCACCCGGCACACCACCGCACCAGGCTCTGCCACGGGGTGACCGTCGTAGAACATGTCGCGCACGACCTGTTCGCCGGTTCCCACGAGGCTGAGCGCGCGCGTGGTCGGCACGCCCAGGTGATGCATGGCCTCGCTGCAAAGGAACTCGCGGATGGACGAGCGGAGCACCGCACGCCCGTCGGCGGTACGCGAATACGGCGTCGGTCCGGCGCCCTTGAGCTGCAGTTCCCAGCGCTCGCCACGCGCATTGACCACTTCGCCCAGGGTGATGGCGCGTCCATCGCCCAGTTGCCCGGCCCAACTGCCGAACTGGTGGCCACCGTAGTTGCCCGCGTAAGGCTGCATGCCCGGCAGCAGCGCGTTGCCGCCGAAGACCCGGGCGAACTCGGGCGATGCCACGTCCGCTTCATCGATGCCCACGAGCGCGGCCACCTCGGGCGAATGCGCCAGCAACACGGGCGCAGCGACCGGGGTAGGCGCTACCGCCGACCACAGCGCAGCGCGCACCTCGCGGCGATGCGATGACTGCTCGGGATCGCCCGGCAGTTCGTCGACGTAGCGGTTGTCGAAGCGCAGCGCGTGCATCGCGCTCACGCGGCGTCGGCCGCGTCGTCCACCAGCGGCGTGAGGTCCGGGTGCAGTGCGATGCGCTCGTCGAAGACGAAACAGGTGCCGTCGTAGCCGAAGCCACCCACCTGCTCGAAGTAACCGAGGATGCCGTCATCCAACTGCAGCACGTTGTCCATGCCATCGGCCTGCATCCACAACGCGGCCTTCTCGCAGCGGATACCGCCGGTGCAGAAACTCACCACCGTGGCGTCCTTCAAGGCGTCGCGATGGGGATCCAGCGCGGCCGGCAGGTCGGTGAACTTGTCGATCGGCAAGCTCAGTGCGCCGGTGAAGGTGCCGTAAGCCACTTCCTGCGCATTGCGCGTATCCAGCATCACCACGCGACGTCCGGCGTCGTCATGGCCCTGCGCCAACCAGCGGGCCAGCGTGCGGGGTTCGACCGTGGGTGCACGCACGTCTTCCGGCGTAGTGCCGGGGCGGCGGAAGCTGATGATCTCCGGCTTCACCTTGACCTTGAGCCGCGCGAACGGCACCTGCGCGCTGGTGCTGTACTTGACCCGCAAGCCGGCGAAGCGCGGGTCTGCATGCAACGGCGCGAGGAACGTTTCGATGGCGTCGGCGGCGCCGGCAAGGAACAGGTTCACGCCCTCGCCCGCTACCAGCACCGAGCCTCGCAGCGCCAGCGCTTCGGCGCGCGCGCGGATCTCGGCCGCGAATGCCTCGGGGGCATCGATGGGCGTGAAGTGGTAGGCGGCAATGTTGGTAACCATGCGGTGATTTTACCGTCCGTCGGCACCCCGCCCCATCATTCAACCGAAGGGTTGATAGTTTTCGGGGAGCGCCCAATACTCAACCACATGGTTGAACTTGAATCCCCCAGGCTCGATGCCGTCTTCCACGCCCTCGCCGACGGCACCCGCCGGCGCATGCTGCGCAGCCTCGGTGGGCAGCCGCGCAGCGTGGGCGAACTGGCAGCCCCCTTCCATATCTCGCTCTCGGCGGCCTCCAAGCACATCAAGGTGCTGGAGCGCGCCGGGCTGGTGACGCGGCAGATCCGGGGACGCACGCATCTCTGCCACCTGCAGCCGCAGGCGCTCGCCGAAGGCCAGGCGTGGTTGCGCCACTACGAGCAGTTCTGGAATGCGCGACTGGATGCGCTCGACGCCGTGCTCCATGCCGAAGCGACGCCCCTTCCACCGGCCCCACGCCCTCGGAAACAACCATGAAAGTTCCGCCCTCCACCGATACCGTGGACGTCTCCGTACAGCGGGTATTCCCGGTTCCCGCCGAGCGGGTATTCGATGCCTGGCTTACGCCACGCCTGTTGGGGCAGTGGATGTTCGGCCCGGGCGTGCGCGACGAGAAGGTGCTGCGGCTGGATGTCGACCCGCGCGTCGGTGGCCGCTTTTCGATGCTGGTGGAGCGCGGTGGTCAACGCATCGACCATGTCGGCGAATACCTCGTGATCGATCGTCCGCATCGGCTGTCGTTCACCTGGGGAATCGCAGGCGAGTCGGACCAGGACGGCAGTCGCGTGGACATCGTCATCGCGCCCACACCGATGGGATGCGAGCTCCGCCTCACCCACGCACTGCCGCGCGCCTGGGCAGACTACGCCGATCGCACGCAGCAGGGTTGGGCGCACATGCTCGGTGCCCTGCACGCGCTGTTCTGATGCCACGGCCTGAACCTCAGAGCAGCAACCAGGGCAAGGCCAGCGTCACCGCGATGATGAAAAGCATCGCCGCGACGATGCCAGCCACGTAGAGCGGGCGGTCGCGCAGCAGTCCGCCGAAGGTTTCCGCGCGTCCTTCGCGTTCGGCGGTGGCGCGCTCGGACCGTGCATGGTCGCGCCGTTGCGCCTGGTAGCCGGCCATCAGGACTTTCGCACGCGCCCACTGGTCGGCGTCCTCGATCCACAACCCGCCTGCGGAAATGCCCCACGGGCTCGGCTGCGTTTCGTAGAAGTCGATCGCGTTCGACCGCAGCAGATCGCGCACCTCATCGGCTTCATCGGCCGGTACGTTGCGCAAGTTGAGGAAGAGTTTCGCCATGGCGACAGTGTAGCCGGTCAGCTTCCCGCGCATCCGCGTGGGTTACCCTGCACGCCCCCCGTATGCCAGGATGATCGATGCGCTCCCTGTTGCTCGCTGTTTCGCTGGCCTTCCTTGCTGCCTGTGCTCCGTCAGGCCCGCCGCCCGGCGGCAGCGTCGCCGAACTCCAGCGTCTGGACACCCAGGCAGGCACCGGTACCGTCGCCACCAGCGGCAGCGATGTCACCGTGCACTACACCGGCTGGCTGTACGACGAGAACGCGTCCGACAAGCACGGGATGAAATTCGACAGCTCGGTGGATCGCGGCGAACCTTTCACCTTCCTGCTTGGTGCGGGCCAGGTGATCCGCGGATGGGATGAAGGCGTCGCTGGCATGAAGGTGGGCGGCAAGCGCACCCTGCTGATCCCGTCGGACCTCGGTTATGGCAGCAGCGGCGCCGGCGGCGTGATTCCGCCCGGCGCCTCGTTGGTGTTCGACGTCGAACTGCTCGACGTCAAACCGCACGAGTGATCCCTCACTCCTTGCCTTCCGCGACCGGCGCCAGCCGCAGGTCGTGGAAGTCGAAGCTGAAATCCGTCAGCGGCGAGATCGCTTCCATCCGCGCTTCGCGGATGCCGCCATCGGGCTTCAGCGAGAAGGTCAGGAAGGCATCGGCGTTGAGCCAGCGTTCGCGCCAGCGCACCACGAAGGTGTCGTGCTGCCAGGGCTGGAGGTCACCGACCAGCTCCGGCGTGCGACTGAAGCGCAACACCAGCCCTTTGCCCTCCTGGGCCACGGTGACGTCGCCGTACCAGGGGTCGCGCAAGGTGCCGGCGTACTTCGCCAGCGGCAGCGACGGCTTCGACGTCGCATCGCGCGCGGCCTGCAGCTTCTGCCAGTGTTCGTCGGCGTTGTCGTTGGCTTGCGCCACTTGCGCAAGATAGGCCGCCAGCCAGTCGGTGCCGCTGTTGGCAAGGTAGGCGTCCAGTACCTTCAGGGTGATCGCGTGGAACGCGGCGCCCACTTCCTGGTTCGTCAGCACCACCACGCCGAGCTTCTGTTCCGGCACCAGCGTCACCCGCGAGACCATGCCCGGCCAGCCACCGGTGTGCCACACCAGCTTGCGGCCCTGGAAGTCGGACACCATCCAGCCTTCGCCGTAACCGAGGAAGTTCGGCTTCGCGGCCTTCAGCGCTTCCACCTTGGGCTCGGAAATCGGGATCGGCGTGACGAGCGACCACATCGCCTTCTGCCGGGCGGGCGTGAATAGCGCCTGCTCGCGACCGCTCGCATCGCGGTAGGTGCCGCCGGCCAGTTGCGCGTTCATCCAGCGCGCCATGTCCGACACGCTGGAATACACGCCGCCTGCGCCGGCCACGTTCTTCCACGTCATACGCGGCGCGGGCTGCAGCGTGGTGAAGTCGGCCTTGGCATGGCCGGTGGCGACGTTGTCGCCCGCCTTCAGCGCATCGCTGTTGTAGCGGGTCTCGCGCATGCCGAGCGGCTGGAAGATGCGCGTGCGCAGGAAGTGCTCATAGGACTGCCCGCTGGCCTCTTCGACCACCAGCTGCGCGATGCCGTACAGGATGTTGTCGTAGGCATAGCGCTCGCGGAAGCCACCGGTCAGCGGCACGTCGCGCAGGCGCTCGGCCACTTCGCGGTTGCTGTACGTGGTGGTGGGCCAGTACAGCAGGTCACCCGCGCCCAGGCCCAGCCCGCTACGGTGGACCAGCAGGTCGCGGATGCGCATCTCGCGGGTCACGTACGGGTCCGCCATGCGGAACCACGGCAGGTGGTCGATCACACGGTCGTCCAACGAGAGCTTGCCTTCATCGGCCAGCATGGACAGCGAGGCCGAGGTGAAGGCCTTCGTGTTGGACGCAATGGCGAACATCGTGTGCGCATCGACCTTCGCCGGCTTGCCGAGCTCGCGCTCTCCCCACCCTTTCGCCAAGACCACTTCGCCGTCCTTCACCACCGCGACCGCGATACCGGGCACGTCGAACGCCTGGCGGACGGATTCGACGTACGCGTCGAGGTCCTGTAACGCGGACGGTGGCGCGGCGTCCTTCGCAACGGCTGCAGGTGCGGCCAGGCACAGCAACAACAGGGCGCGGCGCAGGGCCGCGGGCGACGTCAGAGGCATCAGGCATTCCCGTTCGAACATTTCGCGCGACGATACCGCAGCCAACGCACCTGCCGGGAATGCTGATCGGGCACGGCATACTATGCAGATGCCTTCGCCGAGCCCCGACACCCCGCATTCGCCACCCACCGTCGCCATCATCGGCGGCGGCCCGGCCGGCCTAATGGCCGCCGAAACGTTGCGCGCGGCAGGGGTACAGGTCGATCTGTACGACGCGAAGGGCTCCGTGGGAAGGAAGTTCCTTATCGCCGGCAAGGGCGGCATGAACCTCACCCACTCCGATCCGTTCGATATCTTCGTCACGCGCTACGGCGAGCGCGCGAATGACGTCGCCGCGTGGCTGCGCGATTTCGACGCGGATGCGCTGCGCGCCTGGGCGCGCGGACTCGGCGTGGAGACGTTCGTGGGGACGTCAGGCCGCGTGTTCCCTACCGATCTCAAGGCCGCGCCGCTGCTGCGTGGCTGGGTGCGACGCCTGCGCGAACAGGGTGTGCGCTTCCATGTGTTGCATCGCTGGCACGGCTGGGACGAGGCCGGCGCGTTGCGCTTCACCACGCCGGAAGGCGACCTCCGCGTACGACCCGATGCGGTCGTGCTGGCGATGGGCGGCGGCAGCTGGCCGGAACTGGGCTCGGACGGCGCCTGGGTCGAGGCATTGCAAGCGCGCGGGGTCGAGACAGCGCCACTGCAGCCTTCCAACTGCGGTTTCGACATCGGCTGGAGCGAGCATCTGGCAACGCGTTTCGCCGGTGAACCGCTGAAACCCGTCACCGCGCACTGGCATGCCGCCGACGGCACGCCACAGCAACGACAGGGCGAGTGCGTGGTTACCGCCACGGGCATCGAAGGCAGTCTGGTCTACGCGATCTCGCCGATGTTGCGCGACGCCATCGCACGCGAGGGTCACGCCACGTTGGTACTGGATCTCCTACCCGGGCGCGAGGAGCACGACCTGGTGCGCCGGCTGGCCAAACCGCGGGGTTCGCGCAGCCTGAGCGAACACTTGCGTCGCGAAGCGGGGGTCAGCGGCGTGCGTGCCGCGCTGCTTTACGAAGTGCTCGACAAGACGGCGCTGGCTGATCCTGCGCGGATCGCGCGTACCTTGAAGCGGTTTCCGTTCCACCTGCAGCGCACGCGCCCCATCGAGGAAGCGATCAGCAGCGCGGGTGGCCTGCCGCTGGAAGCTCTCGACGAAGGCCTGATGTTGCGCGGACTGCCGGGCGTGTTCGCCGCCGGCGAAATGCTCGACTGGGAAGCACCCACCGGCGGCTACCTGCTGACGGCGTGCTTCGCCAGCGGTCGCCAGGCCGCGCAGGGCGTGGTCGACTGGCTGGCGCAACGCAACGCCTGACTGGTCGTCCGCAGGGGCTGCGGCGCGCACCCCGGGAAGTGCGTGCCGCAGCGGCTGCGGAACGTGGGCGCACGATACGCGAGCCGTTGTTGAAGTCCGGTTAGCGTTTCAAAGCAGTTTTATTACAGACATTTACGGCCGAATATGCATGCTGTGCCTGAGGCCGCTGAATGCTCATTCAGACTCGTCCGTGACGGACTGTTTTCCCTCGCCCTCGCGTCGCGCCTTCGCGGCCACATACATGTTGTCGACGAGATTGGGGTAGCGCCGACCCGCGGCTTCGGCGCGGGCGCGAGCTTCTTCCACCTGGGCGGGCGTGAGCGTGAGGCCACCGCCGCGCCTCTTCGGTGCGGGACGCTGCCACGGCCCAGGCTTGCGGGTCGCCATCGGTCAGACCGCCGCGGTCACCACGATCTCGATCAGCCATCCCGGACGCGCCAGGTTCGCCTGCACCGTCGCGCGCGGCGGTGCATTGCCCTCCGGCACCCACGCATCCCACACGCGGTTCATCGCTTCGAAGTCCTGCAGGTCCTTGATGAAGATCTCCGCGCGCAGGATCTTCGCCTTGTCGCTGCCCGCACGCGCCAGCAACGCGTCGATCTCGGCGAGCACCTGCTGGGTCTGCCCTGCGATGCCCTGCGTGGCGTCTTCCGCCACCTGCCCTGCCAGGTAAATCACGCCGTTGTGGATGGCCATCTCGGAGAGGCGTGCGCCGACGTCGAACCGCTGGATCATGAGGGGATCTCCTGTGTGATTACCCGAAGCTTAGCGCCACGCTTCGGTGCCCGCACGGCGGGCGGCACGCCAGAGCCACGTACCCGCCAACAGCATCGCGGAGACGATCAGCGTGATCAGCAGTTTCTGCACCCAACCCTTTCCGGCCGGCGCCCACAGCGCGTGCACCCACAGCAAGGCGAAGCACGCGAGCGACCAGGCCGCGGCCAGCGGGAAATGCGCGCGCCACGCCGCATCGAGACGGAAGCGCCACGCCTGCAGCACCATGCCCGCGGTGACGCTCAGGAACGCCGTGATCGCACAGGTGTGGTGGAACCAGACGTGGAATTCCGGCGCAATCGCGGGCAACCAGGAATCGCCGACCGCCACGCCAGCGAGCGCGACCGCGCCGAGGGCGAACAGCACTACCGGAGCGCCGCTCCGCGCCTGCGGTGCCAGCTGGGCGCGCAGGCCTAATGCCAGCAGCACGATGGTGGCCGCCAGCAGGCAATAGGCCGACCGCAATAGCAGACCGTAGGGACCGCTCAGATATTGGCTCAGGGTGGCTTGGGGCCAAGCCAGATCGTGGCGGACTACCTGCAGCGCCCCCGCCACCAGCAGGAACAAGACCGCTCCGATGATCGCCAGCGCGGCCGTCAGTCGGATCGTACGGGCCTGCGAGGTGGAAGCGGTCGGCGCGACAGCGGGCATGACGGAACCTTGGCGGGTGTCGAACCGATTATCCGCCAAGGCTCAAGTTCGCCGGATTCAGGCCGTTGTCGTGGGCAGAAGTCCGTGGCGTGCCCGCCGTCACGGTTTGACCTACACTCCACCCTCTCCCGGGGTACCGGGGGACTGGCCGCCACGAGCGAGGGGACTCCACGCGCCAATGCCGTTCGACGTATCGCCATCCGGCGCCTATCCGGCGCGCCACCACGCCCAGCGCCTGCCGCGCCGGATCTACCGGCTGCGCATGCTGGGCATGGGCCTGGCCGCCCTCCCCGTCGGCGCCGTGCTGCTGGAGAACGGCGCGGGCTGGGGCCTGTGGGCGTGGCTGGGTTTCACTGCCCTGCTGTGGCCGCAAGTGGCCTACGGTCTGGCGCTGCGGCACCGCGAACCCTTCCGCGGCGAAATCCGCAATCTGCTGTTCGATTCGATGCTCGCCGGCATGTGGGTGCCGTTGATGGCGTTCAACCTGCTGCCGAGCGTGTTGCTGGTGACCCTGGCCACCGTGGACAAGATCAGCACCGGCATCGATCGCCTCTGGTACTGGTCGTTGCCGCTGATGCTGGCGGGCGCGCTGCTGGCCGGTGCGCTCACCGGCTTCGAGATGCGTCCCGTGACCAGCATGCCGGTGATGCTGGCCTGCCTGCCGATGCTGTTGATCCACTCGATTGCGGTCAGCCAGGCCAGCTACCGGCTGGTCCGCAAGGTGAAGCGGCAGAACCGCCTGCTGGACGAACTCAGCCGGCGCGACACGCTCAGCGGGCTGGACAGCCGTGGCCATTGGCAGGAACAGGCGTCGATGCTGCTCGCGCAATGCGCCGAGACTGGCGAGCAGGCCACGCTGATGATGATCGACATCGATCACTTCAAGACCATCAACGATCGTCACGGCCACGCGGCCGGCGACGATGTGCTGCGTGCAGTCGCCGGCGTGATCCGCCACAGCATCCGCACACTGGACTGCGCAGGCCGCCTGGGCGGCGACGAGTTCGCGGTGCTCCTGCGCGGCAGCGACCTGGTTGCCGCCGAAAACGTGGCGCAGCGTATCCGCGAAGGTGTGGAGGCGCTCCGCCTGCAGAGCGCGCCCGGCCTGCACCCGACGGTCAGCCTCGGGCTGGCGCGGGCGGATGCCCCCTCCGCCGGACTGCGCGTATGGCTGGAAGCGGCCGACCGCGCGCTCTATCGGGCCAAGAGCAATGGCCGCAACCAGTGGGCCATCCACGAAGGGCTGCACACGGCCACCGTCACGCCCTGACGCGTCGTCAGGGCATTTCCATCGTTCTTGCTTGCACGGACCGCTGCCTGGGCGGCCCGGCGATCAGGCGCCGATGTGGTGTTCGGCGCGGCCTTCGCGCGTGGGCAGTTCCAGCACGTTGCTGGCTTCGCGCGCGTGTTCCTGCGTGGGCTCGTAGACGCACACGCGATTGCGGCCCTGGTGCTTGGCGCGGTACAGCTGTTTGTCGGCGTGCGAGAGCAGCTTGGCCAGGCTGTAGCCGGACTGCATGCTGGAGGTCACGCCGAAGCTGCCGGTGATGGCGAACACATGGCCGGTCTCGCGGGTGTCGATCTGGGCCAGGCGCACGCGGCAATCCTCAGCCACGCGCGCGGCGGCGCGCAGGTCGCAGCCGTACATCAGGATGGCGAATTCTTCGCCGCCCAGGCGGCCGATCACGTCGATGCGCCGGCAGAAGCCCTTGCTGGCATCGGAGACTTCCTTCAGCGCCCAGTCGCCGGTGCCATGGCCGAAGCGGTCGTTGATGTTCTTGAAGTGGTCCAGGTCGAACATGATCAGCGCGGCCTGCTCGCCATTGCGGGCGCATTCGGCCAGCGCGCGTTCGGCGCGGATGGTGAAGTGGTGGCGGTTGCAGATGCCGGTCAGGGCGTCGGTCTCGGCCATCTTCTTCAGCGACAGCTGCACACGCTTGATCTTGAACGCCCAGTAGCCGATGGAAGCCACCAGCACGATGAGCAGGATCACGATCAGCCGCGTGTTCTGTGCCGCCTGCTGGTCGACCTTGCCCTGCAACTGCAGCACCTGGTTCTGCTGGTCCAGCAGATTGATCTGCTGCGTCTTCTGCAGGGTTTCCTGGCGGACGATCTGGTAGGCGAGTTCGCGGGCCTTCACCTCGTTGAGATAGGCCTTGTCGGCTTCGGCGAAGCTCTGGTAGTAACCGAGCGCCTTCTCGGTGTCGCTCTTTTTCTGCGCGACCTGGTAGAGCGTGCGGTAGGCCTTCACCAACGGGAGGGTACTGGTTAGGTTGCCGCTCTGTGCGAGCACTCCTTGTGCATACGCCTCGGCGGCCCCCATGTCGCCCTTCTCCAAGCTCAATTCAGCCAACAACGCCTTCACTTCCGCGATCAGGTGGGGGTAGCGCGTGGCTTCGATCTCGCGCAGGTGCGTCTGCAGCATGCTGACCGCGCGGTCGCGCTGACCCTGGTCCGCCCACTTCTTGGCGAGCGTAATCCGGATGAAATTGGCCGCAGCGGGCTCCCGTTCCTTCGTGCACTGCTCGATGCCGCGAGTCAACTCGGAATCGTCCGCCCCGAGCAGCGCAAGATTGTGCTTGGCATCCAGCTGGACCTGCCGCGCGAGGCATGCCGTCCGGCCATCCGGCTTGTCCGCGAGGATGCGCTCGGAATAGAACAGTGCCTGGCGGTTCTGCCCTATCTGCAGGTTCATCAGCGCGGCAACACCCAGACCTTGGTGGCGAACGTCGCGCGAACGCACATCGTTTACGAGCGACAGCGACTCCTCCAACTGGCGCAGTCCTTCCGTGAACTGCCGGTTCAGTGCATACGCATTGACGACGAGGACGCCTGCGCGGAATTTCGTGTCGACATCCTTCGTCGATGCCATCAGGGCGCGTGCATTGGCTACCGCGAGATCGATCTTCCCCTCGAAAACCAGCGAATAGGATTTCAGGTACTCGATCCGTTCCCGCTGCGCCGCATCGGCTTCGTCGCTGCGTTCCTCCAACTGCCGCAGCAGGCGCAGGAACGACTTGGGATCCGAGCTCCTGAGGGCCTCCGCCTGGTCGATCACTTTCTCGAGGGGTGCGAAGGCCGACGCCGGAGCCGTACCGATGCTCGCCAGGAGCATCAATGCAGCCATGACATATCCGATTGTCTTGCGCGCCAACATATCCTTACTCCTGTAGCGATCGCGCGCCCCACCTCACTCCTGAGCGGGGGGCGCTTCCTCGTCGGGCACATCCGTGTCCGACCTGTCGTCGTCTTCCTTTGCCGGCGCATCGTCGGGTGCCCACACCATGCAGATCATGTTCGGGCGAGCCCCCAGGATACCCGCGAGCGCGGAGGCGTCGCGCGCCTTCAACGCCACGGCCTCGGTCTGATCGATCTCCAACTCGTCTACGGCGGCCTCGTATTCGGCCACCGACATGCGACGAACGGACGAACTACGTCCCATGGATTCAAGGAACTGGATGCTATTCGACACGACTCCCCCATGAAATTTGAGAAACTTCGGCCAAGGTGGACTGTTCCCCGACAGACAGCACCCAGCCTCTGGCGGCGAAGATACCCCGTTTCCTACCGGCCGACCATAGTCGTCGCCTAGCCGTCGGTCGCCGACAGCCGCCTCAAGCGTGCAATCACCCCGGTGTTGGGCTCCATCGGACGGCTGGGGGGCAGCACGAGGGTGGCCGCGTCATTCAGGGTCGCATGCAGAAGCTCGCGGAGGGGCATCCGGTCGGCCCGCGGCATTTCCATGGGGAGCGTCGCGGCTTGATAGACCACGACCTCATGGTCGTCCCCGTAGATCGGTCGAAGCAGCTCGAGCAGGATTTCGCGATACGCCGCCCCAGTGCCCCTGCTCATCAACGTCGGGTCTCCCGCGACGCCGATCTGCCAAAGCACCAGGTAAGCGCTCGGATCCACCGCGCGGCGATACATCATGAACTGGCTCGCTTCGTAGTGCTGACAGCCGAATGTACCGGGGTCGATGCCGAGATCGGCATAAAGACAGTCTTCCGCTGAAACAGCGGCCTCCATGACCGCGTCATGGCCTGCGTCGCGCGCCTGCTCCACTGCACGATGCGGCACGCAGGCAAAGACGCCCGGATGGCCATAGAAAGCGCCGCAGACGCGCTTGCCGGCGACAACCTGCTCGAGCATCGCCGCGACCATCTCGTCGTAGGTCCTGCTGCGCATCTTGTCCGTTGCGTAGTAGGGCTGAAGGCTCCGCACGTCCGGGTGCATCCCCTGCACCCAGAGTTCCACCAATGGATCCGATGCCGCCACAAACACCACGTCGGCCTCTTCTATGAAACTCCTCGCACGTGGCGCCAGATGCGCCCCCAGCGTCATTCCCAGCCCGACGCAAGCCAAACTGCCTGATTTCACTTCAAATTCCCCCTGCATTCACTTCTTCAGCCGCGCTCGCGCCGCCACCTTAACCAGTCCGGCCGCACCATCGCTTCCTCCACACGCTGGAACCCACTCCGCTCCATCAATCGCTCCCAGCCGACATTGTGCGCACCCTGGCGCGATTCGACACGGGCCACGCCCAAGGTATTGAAACCGTAATCGGTGAGTGTGCGCACTGCGCAGGTCCCTAGGCCACGTCCCTGCCATTCCGGCAGCAACAGCATTCCGATCTCGGCGCTCGTCCCGTCCGCCATCAGCAAGGCAATTCCCGCATCGTCCGCCGGGTCGGTCATGGAAACAGCCCACATCCAATAGGCGGGATCAGGGGATTGCGTCATCCGGCATGCGGCGCTGAAGCGTGAGCGGGCCGTGTCCGCATCCACTACCGCAGACACGTGACGCATGGTCTGGGCGGAAGCGTGAAGGCGGAGATACAAGTCTTCATCCCGCGCATCAAGAGGACGCAGACACATCGATCCTTCCGCCAGCAACGGTGCCGTCACGAGCGCATGCTTGTCGGGGCTCCCAGGCACGCACTGCACCCGCACCCGAACGGATCTCGGCGCAACCGGATCACCCCACCTGCCCCCGCGCCCACCTGACGATCGCCTCGGCGGCCATCGCACCACTCTGCCGGGCGATCTCGCGACCGCCCTGCAGCAGCACCATCGTCGGGATGCTGCGGATACCGAAGCGATTGCCCAGCCCCGGGCACGCTTCGGTGTCGACCTTGGCCAGGCGCATCGCTGGTTCAAGCAAGCCCGCCGCCTGCTGGAAATGCGGGGCCATCTGCAGGCAGGGGCCGCACCAGGGCGCCCAGAAATCCACCAGCAATGGCAGCGTGCTGCGCAGTGCATGTCGGTCGAAGTCCGCCTCGCCCAGCGCCAGTGGCAGACCGGTGAACAAGGGGTGGTGGCAGCGCCCGCAGTTCGGTGCCTCTGCCAGGCGCGCCGGCGGCACACGGTTCATCGCCGCACAGTGCGGACAGGCGATCAGGTGGGCGTCGGCGCTCATGCCGGCATCCTACCGTCCGTGCGTCCGGCGCGTCACCGCACGACGTGCCAGACCACCTGGCGCCCGGCCAGATAGACCACCTTGCGCCCGTCGAACACCGCCATCTGCTCCAGCTTGACCTGCACGTTCTGCCCGCCCCACTCCGTGACGCGCGCCTTCACGTTGCCTTCGATGGCGTAGACGGTATCGGCATGCAGCGGCCAGTCTCCCTGCCCCACGGTAGGCCCCTGGTTGTCCCACATGCCGATCGTCGGCCCGGGCGCGTGGCCCACGAAACCCACCGGATGCGAATAGGTCGCCGCCCTCAGGCCTTGCCGGGCCGCTTCACGCTGCGTCGCCGCCAGGATCTCGTTGCCCGTGCGGCCGGCGACGAACTGCCCCGTCAATGCGTCCTGCCAGCGGTTGCCCTGGGCGAGCGCGGCACGCAGCCCAGCGGGTGCTTCGGTTTCACCGGCGCGCGCCACGTAGGCCATTTCCTGCGTATCGGTACACAGCTTGAGGTAGCACAGGCCCACGTCGGTGTGCAGCACGTCGCCAGGCTGGATGACGCCTTCCTCGCCGCAGAACGGCGCATCGTCCGCGCAGGCCGTTCCGGCGCGCTGGAGGTTGACGTCAGGCATGAACCAGGGCGCCAGCCCCAACGATTCGAAACGCTCGCGGATGTACCACGCCACATCGTCCGTGGTGGTGACGCCGGGTGTGATGACCTTGCTGGAAAACGCTTCGGCGACCACGCCGCGCGCGAGCGACACGATATGCGGATACGCCGCGAGTTCCCCAGGGCTGCGTGTTTCCATCCAACGTACGACCAGCGCTTCGGCAGGCACGAGCCGGTCGTGCAGCGCGGCCGGCAGCACCGAGCGCAGGCGCTCATGCAGCGCATGCGTCAGGCCATCGGCAATCGCCCACTCGCGGGAGACATTGATGCCGATCCTGTGCGGGTCCCGCGCGGCGATCAGCGCGCCCAGCGCTTCCCACTGCGTGTTGAGGTCGCCGCCCGACCACGCCGTCTCGTAGGGCGCGCCGAATGGATAGCGGTTGATGGAGAGCCGCTGCACGCTGCCATCCGCTTGGCGGTGGAAGACCAGCATCGTCGTGCGACGCGCCGCATGTGCCGGCTGCGGCACGAGGGTGAAGTACACCGGGTCTTCGGCATATTCCCGCGCGATCACCACCCACATGTCGAGGTCGGCTTCCTTCATCAGGCGAGGCAGCAGCGTGTCGAGCCGCTCGCGGAGCATGCGGTTCTCCGGCTCCACCCGCTCCCGCGGCGACAGCACCGCCCCGACGGTGATCCCGTCCCGACCCTGTTCCGGCACCGGTGCCGCGTGGGAAACCGGCGTCAGGCTGGCCAGCAACAGGATCAAGGGGATGGCAGCGCGCATGCGGGAGCTTCCGGCAAAAGGGCCATGACGCTAGCCGCACCGCCACGACCGCGTCAACGCAGCCGGACGGTCCATGCCGCACTGCGATGCAGGTCTACACTCGGGCCGCGCGCACGCGTCCCGATGCGGGACCCGGAGGTGGGTGATGTGGACGAAGTGGCTCGGCACCCTGCTGCTGGCGTCGTCGGCCCTGTCCGCGGTCGCCCAACCTATCGCTCCCCCTGCCCCCAACGATGTGTTGGCGATACCGGAACCCCTTCGCCAGCAGTTCCGCGAACAGGTTCTGGACCGTACCCGGCAGCCGAATGCCCGTCTGGAGCGGCTGGTGGATTTCCTGTTCAGTCCGCAGGGCCTGGGCATGCGTTACGAACCCGATGCCAACCACACCGTGGCCGAGGCCTACGCCACGCGCCAGGCGAACTGCATGAGCTTCACCCTGCTGACGGTGGCGCTGGCGAGGGAAGCGGGACTGACAGCGTATGCGCAGCAAGTCGACGAAACCCTGGCCTGGCGCCAAGACCACAACACGCTCTACCGCAGCCAGCACGTCAACGCCGGTGTGCGCATCCGCGAAAGGCGCTTCACCGTCGACGTGGCCTGGAACGAAGTCATCACCCGCAAGCCGCCCGAACCGGTCCGTGACGACCGCATGATCGCCCACTACTACAACAACCGCGCGGCGCAGCTACTGGAACAGGGGTCGCTGGATGATGCGCTCCGCCATGCGGAGATCGCGCTGAAGCTGGATCCCAGTTATGCGACCAGCTGGAGCAATACCGGCGTCCTGTACCTGCGCGATGGCGATCAGGCGCGCGCCGAGCAAGCGTACCGGCATGCCCTCGAACTCGATCGCGACAATGCCGGTGCATTGTTCAATCTGGTGACGTTCTACCTGCGGGCGGGCAACGCCGATGCCGCACGGCCGCTGCAGAAGCGCCTGGACGACGTGCAGGCGCGCGACCCGTTCCACCATTTCCTGCTCGCTGCCGGGTTCGAGCGCGACGGCGACCTGGAACGCGCGGCGGAACACTACCGCAAGGCCATCCACCTGTATGACGGCGAACACCGTTTCCACTTCGGCCTGGCACGCGTCTATTTCCAGCAGGGCGACCACCATCGCGCGAGCCGTGAATTGGCACGTGCCCGCGAACTCAGCCAGGGCGATACCCGTGCGCTCTACCAGGCCAAGCTGGATACGCTGCGCAGGCAGGGCCACTGAGCCGGGTTCCCGATCGCGGGACCACGCCCGTTGCGTGGCCCCGCAAACCGCCGTCACTTCAACTTCAACTCGCGGATCAGTTGGCTGCCCAGGATCTGGCGCATCTTGCCGCGATCGGCGAAGGCCGTGTTCGCTTGCGCGGTGTTCTGTCCGGTGACCTTGCTGGACACGGCTTCCGAGCGGTCCCGCAGGCCATCGAAGGCGGCCATGTTGGGATAGACCACGGTCAGGTAGAGGTCGGGATCCTCCGGACGCCGCGGATCGGCGGCATAGATCGTGTAGCCGAGGATGATGCCCGCGTCCTTCTGCGCATCCATGACGCGCTTGTACTGGGTCTGCAGGTGCTTCATGTAGTTGTCGAACTGGCCGTCCTTGATCTTGACCGCCGTGACTTCCATGACCGGCCCCTCGGTGTAGCTGCGGTCCTGCGCAGACAGCGGGAATGACAGCACGCACAGCAACAGCGCCCACAGCATCGGCAAGCGTCTCATGTCGGTGTCCTCGTTCAAGGTTGCCCGGAGGATTCCGGGTGTCCTCCCGAACGCAACCAGACGCGCGCAGCCGGCCATGCGAAGACGCCCATGCCGTGCCGGACCGACAGACGCAAACCCAGACAACCCTGTATTACAGATTCTCCCGGCCGACAGGCGCGAAGGGCCCGTCTAGTCCGCCAGCGACCACTCGCCGAGTCGCGTGTAGTCCGCCTCGCCTTCGACGCTCTGCAGCAGATGGATCGCCTGCGGGTGCAGCACCATCGGCAGCACGTCCACCGGCGCGGTACGCGGAGGGACATAGGCCAGGGTGAGATGCGGGACGAAGCTGCGGCCCACATGCTGCTTGAAGCCCGCGCGCAACAGGCGCTGCTGCAGGCTGCGCCAGAACGCCACCACCGAGGCCGAGGGCTGCAGGGCGGCGAGCGTCAGCGCCGGGTTCTTCGGGTTGCCCAGGCACAGCAGATGGTCGAGGGTGATACCCACCGGTTCCGGCTGCCAGTCGCGCATGGCCTCGTGCGCCGCGGCCACCATGTCGTCGCGTGGCCCGTCGCTTTCGCCGAGGAAATGCAGGGTCAGATGGTAGCGTTCCGGCCGCACCCAGCGCGCCTGCGGGAACGCCGCCTTGAGGTCCTCGGCCCGATGCCGGAGCGCCTCGCCTTCGCCCGGCGAGGGCACCAGGGCGAAAAACAGGCGGTGCAGCCGGCCCGGTTGCGGGCCGCCGAACAGATCGCCTTGTTGGGAGGGCGCGGGCGTGGCGGGCATGACGCGAGAGGCACGGAAACGACGACGATGCCGCGCATCATCGGCGCGATGGCCATGTCGTGCAACCCGCAACGGAAGGCGGGACGCATGCGTCCCACCCTCCATCCTTCACCGCATCACCAGATCCGCACACGGTCCTGCGGGGCGATGTACAGCGGATCGCCCGGCTTGATGCCGAACGCGTCGTACCAGGCATCGATGTTGCGCAGCGGGGCGAAGGACCGGATGTGGCCCGGCGAATGCGTGCCGTTGACCAACTGCTGGCGCAGGGCATCGTCGCGCCACAGGGTGCGCCAGATCTGGCCCCAACCCATGAAGAAGCGCTGGTCGCCCGTGAAGCCGTCGACCACCGGCGCCGGCTTGCCGCCCAGCGAACGCCGGTAGGCCTCCAGCGCGATCGTCAGGCCACCCAGGTCGCCGATGTTCTCGCCCATCGCCACGCGCCCGTTGATGTGCATGCCCGGCAGCGGCGCAAAGGTGTACGCCTCGTATTGGGCGCCGAGCTTGGCGGCCTGCACTTCGAACTTGGCCGCGTCGTCGGCGGTCCACCAGTCGCGCAGCACGCCCTTGCCGTCGGACTTGCGGCCCTGGTCGTCGAAACCGTGGATGATTTCGTGGCCGATCACGCCGCCGATGGCGCCGTAGTTCACGGCCGGATCGGCGTCCGGATCGAAGAAGGGCGGCTGCAGGATGGCGGCCGGGAACACGATCTCGTTCTTCACCGAGTTGTAGTACGCATTGACCGTCTGCGGGGTCATGCCCCACTCGCCCTTGTCCACGGACTGGCCGATCCGCGCGCGGCGGTACTCCCACTCGAACTGGGCGGCGCGCTGCGCGTTGCCGAACAGGTCGCCGTTCTTCACCACCAGCGCGCTGTAGTCGCGGTACGTGTCCGGATGCCCGATCTTCAGGCCGAAGCCGGCCAGCTTGGCGTGCGCCTCGGCCTTGGTCGCCGGGCTCATCCACGCCAGCGTATCCAGGCGCGCACCCATGGCCGCCTTCACGTTGGCGACCAGCGCATCCATCTTGGCCTTGGCCTCAGGCGGGAAGTACAGCGCCACATAGTCGCGACCGATCGCCTCGCCCATGGCCGATTCGGCGAAGGACACGCCGCGCTTCCAGCGTTCGCGCTGCTGCGGCTGTCCGGACAGGAACTTGTCGCGGAATTCGTACTGCGCCACCGAGAAATCCTTCGACAGCAGCGGCGCGGCGTTGTCGGCGGCGTGGAAGGCCTGCCACGCCCGCAGCGTGGCGACGTCGGCGTCGGCGAAGATGGCCGCGATCTTCGGGATCGCGCTGTCCTGGCGGATCACCGCCCGGCCCGCGCCCTCGACACCGGCAGCCTTGAAGAAAGACGCCCACGGGAACCCCGGTGATGTCGTGGCGAAGTCCGCCATCGCCAGCGGGTTGTAGGTCTTGTCGCGGTTGCGGCTCTCCGCGCGCGTCCAGTGCGCGTCGGCGATGCGGGTCTCCAGCGCCAGGATGGCCTTCGCGTTCTCCTGCGGCTTGTCCCAGCCCGCGAGCTGCAGCATCTGCGCGATGTAGGCTTCGTAGCGTTCGCGTTGCGGCTTGAAGTTGTCGCGCAGGTACATCTCGCGATCGCCCAGGCCCAGGCCGCCTTGGCTGAGGTAGAGCGTGTAGCGGTCGGGGTCCTTCTGGTCGTCGCTGACACCCAGGTTGAAGAAGCTGTCGTAGAAACCGCCGCGCTGGCCCATCAGCGCCGCCACGGCCTGCTTGTCCTTCGCCGCGCGGATACCGTCCAGCACCGGCTGCAGCGGCTTCGCGCCGAGCGCGTCGATCTTCGCTTCGTCCATGAAGCCCCGGTAGAGCGCCGCGATCTTCGCCGCGTCGCCACCCGTCGCAGGGTCGCCCAGCGCATACCCTTCCACCAGCACGCGCAGGCGGGCCTCGGAGAGGTCGCGCAGGATCGCGAAACCACCGTAGCTGGAACGGTCGGCCGGGATCTCCGTGGTGTCCGCCCAGGTACCGCTGACGTAGCGGAAGAAGTCGTCGCCCGGCTTGGCGGTGCGGTCCATGCCGGCGGTATCGATGCCCCAGGCCCCGAAGCGGCGCGCCGAGATGCCCGTTGCCGACGAGGCCGCGGCAGCGTCGCCTTCGAACAGGGCCTGCAGGGTGCAACCCTCGTCAAGGCAGTCGGCGTCGGCGTCGTGTGCGGCGAGCGGGCCGCTCAGGGCGAGGGCCAGCAGGGTCGCGCTGGACAGCAGGGTCTTCTTCAAAACGGAACTCCGGGACGGTCGCGCATGCGCGCGGGCCCGACAGGGTAACGGCTACGTCCGTCGCGGGACCGTGCCAGAGGTTGGCCGCGTCAACCCCGCAGCGACTTCTCGAACCAATGGTCCGCGTACGGGTTGTCGTTGTAGGCGGGAATTTCCCGATAGCCGTTGCGTGCATAGAGCGCTCGCGCTTCGACCAGCGTGCGGTTGGTGTCCAGCCGCAAGCGCCCGAGCCCGAACGCATGGGCATGCCCTTCCAGCGCATCGAGCAAACGCTGCGCGACACCCAGGCCGCGCGCGCCAGACGCGACCCACATGCGCTTGATCTCGCCGGTGCCCTCGCCCGTCACTTTCAAACCGCCGCATCCGATCGCCGCGCCATCCAGCCAACCCAGCAGGAACACACCCTGCGGCGGCACCAGTTCGTGCGGATTGGCCGAAACGCTGCGTGCGGCGTCGAAGCCTGTCTCGAAACGGGCATCGAGCTCATCGAGATAGGCGCGGATGCAGGCCTGCGCCTCCACACTGGCCGGATCCGCCACCCGGATCTCCACCGCGGAAGCACGCAGCAGGGCCTCCACTTCGTCCATCGCCGCCAGCATGCGCGCGCGTTGCCGTTCCGACAGCGGCGCCAACAGGGCATCGGCCAGCGCCTGCGAATCGCGGTCGAGTGCATCCACTTCACGACGGCCCTTCGCCGTCAGCACCACGCGACGCGCTCGGGCATCGGCCGTGGACGCGTGCACCCGGACCAGGCCCTGCGCTTCCAACGCGCGCAGCAGCCGACTGGCATAGCCCGAGTCGAGTGCCAGGCGCGCACGCAGATCGCGAACGTCGCCCCCTTCGCGCCCCACTTCGAACAGCAGGCGCGATTCGGCCAGCGGACGGCCGTGCCCGAGGTAGTCGTCGGTCAGCACGCCGATGCGGCGGGTAACGGTACGGTTGAAACGGCGCAGCCGCTGGGTGTCGTCCATTGCCTGACTTTAGTCAGACAAATATCCAAGGTCAATCCGGGGGGCGACCCATCAGCCGGTCTCCAGACCAACGGCGTGGCGCTCCCCGGCATTGAGCGGATACGCCGTACGGAGCGTCTGCCCGGATGGGTTGAAAAACAGGCCAGGCGTCTGGCGACGGACCTTGGCGCCCAGGATGCCGGCGGCGATGCGTGCTCCGCCCAACAGGAACCCAACCGGCGTTCCCCCGACAGCGCCGGTCGCGGATCCGGTGTTGAGCACGACCCGTCCCGCGGGCCCGAATGCGGCATCCAACCCCGCCGCAGGTGCCAGGCAGGTCGTGACCATGCCCACGTACGCCACGCGGCCGTCGTGCGGCGTGTTGCCGAGGGGGGTGCGGCAACACGCCGCGTACCAGCGGAACAGGCCGCCGTCGCGCAGGCACAGGCCCGCGATGTTTTCTTCGCCCGCCGTGAATCGCACGGCGAGCGGATTCATCGCCACGATGTCGGTGCCGCCCTGCGCATCCATCAGGCCCGGCTGGCCAAGATGGCGCGCGTAGGCTTGGCAATCCTTGCAGTAACAGGTGGCGCGCACGTAGGCGCGCTGGGTCGAAACGATTCCTTTCACTTGCCCGCAACGGCAACGCAGCGCCAGCGTCATTGGTACACCTCGCCTGGTTCCCTGACGATGCAGGAATACCGCAGCGGATATGAGCGCAACGTCAAACCACGGCCCGTTGCCTGACTGGCGCTGCAACCGGGTGATCAGGCGGCGTCGGCGATCCGTGCGGATGCCATTGCGGCGCTGGCGTGAGGGGCCGCAGCTGCCAGCGCACGCCCGAGGCCGGTCATGCGTGCGGTATCGTCGATGGCCTGGTCATCCAGGCCTTGCAGCAGGCGTTCGGACAATCCCCACTCGCGTGCCACGGCGCGCCCCAAGCGCGGCGACGCATCCTGCAAGAGATGCGCCGCGATCACCACATCCGGTACACCACCGTGCTGCACGCACGCGTCGCGGAGCGCCTGCGCCACGAGGATGGCGCCCAACCCCTGGAGCAACGCGAGCAACTGGGCGGCGAAGGCGTCTTCGCGTTCCACCGTTTTAGCGAACTGCGCGGCGGCGAGCGCCGTGCGCTGCGTGTGGTCCCAGATCAGGTCGGGCAGCGCACCGAGCGCACCGCCATCCATCCGCATGACGGGCTGCATTACCGCCATCGCCACGAGTTGGCGGAGACCTTCCGTGCCGACCAGCGCGACGGCGCGGTCGAGGTTTTCGATCGGTGCGGGCTGGGTGCGGTACAGCGCGCTGTTCGCGAGCCGGAGCAGATGCGCCGCCAGTGCGGGGTCGCGCGCGATGACGCCGGCGATCTCGCGACCGGAGGCCTCATCGTCGTTGAGGGTGCTCAGCAGCTGGGGGAGCAACTGCGGGCGACGCGGCAGGCGCTGCGGCGCCTCTGCGAAGCGCGCCAATGTCTTTTCGGCGGCCTCCCGGACGGCCGCCGTCGCCTCGGGCGGCAGCGGTGCTGGTTGGCCCTCGTATGCCAGTTCAAGCAATGCGCTTGCCCAGTTGCGGTCAACGGCGGGCGCCGTGGTGGTGGCCGCCATGGCGCGCGGCGGCGCAATCGAAGCCGCGCCCGGCGTGACGACCGCTGTGCGCCCGCGTTGCCACCACGATGTCAGTGCCCCCAGCAGTGCCACGCGCGTCCCCAGACGTACCCGTTGAGACGGTAGCGGCGGATGCACAGGGAACTTGAGGTCGGATCAGGACGGGATCGCCGTGCCCCTGCCCTGCCACGCCAGCAAAGCGGGCAGGATGTGCCCCGCGCTCAGTGGCGCGATCGTCACCGGGTACGGGCCCGCAGGGTCGACCCACACGAACGCTTCGATCTCGGCCTGGGGCGCGGGCGTGCCGTGCACCGCGCAGCGATACGCATGCGCACGCACGCGGAGGCCGGGTTCGTTGACCGCCTCCGCCTCGAATTCGCCCAGCCACACGGCCGACGCATGGTCGAGTTGTACGCCTAGCTCTTCGTCCAGTTCGCGCGCGAGCGCGGACAACGGCTCTTCGCCCGGCTCGGTCTTGCCTCCCGGCTGGATGAAGATGGCCGATGCGCGCTTGCGCACCAGCAGCACCTCGCCCTGCGCATTGAGGATGACGGCGGCGACGGTATGAAGAGTCGTCATGCAGATCGAACCAAGGCAGGCACGTGCGAACGTATCAACGCAGCTGGCTGTCCTTGCTGCCCCGTCGGTTGTAGAGGCCGCCGGCTTGTTCGTCCTGGTCGGCTGCTTCCTGGCAGCCCACGCACAGGCGTACGCCGGGAACAGCCTTCTGCCGCGCCAGGGGAATCGGCTTGTCGCATTCCTCGCACTGGCTGAGACTGGGGCCCTTCGGCAACGCGCGCCGCGCCCGCTCGATGCCGTCCTTCACGGTCGCATCGATCTGGTCCTGTACCGCACCATCGCCTGCCCATCCGGTCGCCATGACCCGCTCCCACATCGACACTGTGCGGGCAGCCTACACCCGGCCACCTGACTCGTGCCCGGCCCTCAGTTCGACCAGATCGGTCCGGCGAGATACATGCGCTCTCCGTCGCCGGCGTTGGGGTCGGCGCACTTGCCCTGTGCGATGTTGGTGCACGTGAGCACACGCCAGCGCACGACAGGTTTGCTACCCGGCGGCTTGGCCGCCACGGCGGGCGTCGTGCGATAGACCTCGCCGACCTTCAACGGCTCGACAAGCGTCCCGCGCAGGCAAGAGGCCGGCGCGGGCTGCCACCAGCACTGCTGTGGCCCCTTTCCCTGCGCACCCCAGACCGACACCGACTTGCTCAGGCAATAGCCATAGCCGGCACCGGCGGGCTTGTTCGCCTGGCAGAACGCTCCGCCATCGCACGTCAACGGTGCCGCGTTCTGGAAGACCAGGCAGCCGCCGCCGGTATTGAGATCGGTGCCCTGCCAGCGCCGCTCGAACTTGAAGGTACCGACGATCTTTCCCTGCGCCAGCGGCTCCACCGCACGCGGTACCACCTGGAACTTGCAGCCGACCATCACGCCGACCGCCACGATCAATCCTGCATGCAAGACCTGACGCATGAGCCGTTCCTCCGGAGCGAATCGCCCACAAGGACAAGACGCCGCCCTCCCGGGCGCACGGCCACGCAAACCCGACCGTTCACGACGTTCATGCGTGTAGCAGACGAACGGCAGGCCGTCTCGTCGGGCTTTCGTCGCTTCCTTCCCCGTTTCGTCGCACCGGCGGTGCCCGCATCGAGCGCGCGTGCGACTGTCGTTGCGCCCCACCGACCCTCGAGATCGCATGCCTGCCACCGCTTGTGCTTCCCGTGCGCCACTGACGCATGCCGGTGCGGCGACACCCGACGACACCCCGCGACGCGCCGGGAGCCTCGGGGCGGGCACTGTCCGACGCCTCGCCAATGGTGTGCAGATCGCGCGACTCGTGCCGACGGTGCCGGCTCGCGCCCTGGTGCGGCACACCCACGACGAGGCACACCTCGTGCTGCTGTTGCGTGGCCGCTACCTGACGTCCGCGACGGGCGGCCCGCCGGAATGCACCCCAGGCACGCTCATCTACACGCCACCGGCCACCACGCATCGCGACCGTTTCCATGACCTGGACGGCGAATTCATGACCGTTGCACTGCCTTCCACGATGGAAGGCGTGTTGAAGCGTGGCCTGGACCAGGGCGCCGTGCGTGCGGGTCGCCGCGCACAGGCCTTCGCGCATGGCTTGGCACACGCCTGCACCGATTGGCGTGGCGACGACGGATTGCTGGCGGAGCCCCTGTTCGACGAGCTGCTCGACGCCGTCGCCAACCCGGCACCTGCATGCCGTGGTTGGCCCGCTTGGCTGGCCCGCGCTGAAGCCTGGCTGCATGACCATCACGACACTCCCGCAGACACTCTCTCGCTGGCGCAAGCGTGCGACGTGCACCCGGTGCATCTGGCGCGCGTGTTCCGTCGCCGCCACGGCTGCACGCCGACGGAGTACTCGCGCCGCCTGCGGATCGCACGCGCTGCGGGCATGCTCCGGCAAGGACGCGCCACCGTCGCGACGATCGCCACGGACTGCGGGTTCGCCGATCAGGCGCATTTCCATCGCCTGTTCGTCCGTGCCTACCGGATGCCGCCCACGGCCTTCCGCTCGACTCTCTGAACGAACACGTTGCCCGCGTGCAAGCCATCACCTGCGCGCTTCGTCATCGTGCCTCCTTCTTCACTCAAAGGACCTGCCCATGCGTCACCTGATAACGCCGTTGTTGCTGTCGTGCGCCCTGCTCGCTCCGCCGGTCCATGCCGCGGACTGGCGACGGGGAGCGCCGGCCGACCACGGCCTGGATGCCGCCGCACTCGCCGAGATGGAGCGCGTCGTCGCCGCCGGCGAGTTCAAGCAGGTGACCAGCGTGCTCATCGCCCGCGATGGCGTGCTGGTGTACGAGCGCTACTTCGACGAAGCGGGTCCCGAGGCACGGCGCAACACCCGCTCGGCCACCAAGACCGTGGCCGGCATGCTGGCCGGCATCGCAGTGGGCCAAGGCAAGCTGGAAGGCGCACAGGCGCGGATCCTGCCGCTGCTCAAGCGCCCATCGCCGGCGCTGCCCGACCCGCGCAAGGATGCGATCACCTTCGAAGACCTGATGACGATGTCTTCTTCGCTGGAATGCGATGACTGGAATACCTGGTCGCGCGGCAATGAAGAGCGCATGTACCTGATCGAGGACTGGGTGGGCTTCTACCTCGATCTGCCCATCCAGGGCTACACCGCCTGGATGACCCCGCCCAAGGATGCCCCGTACGGCCGCAGCTTCCGCTACTGCACTGCCGGCGTCACCACGCTCGGTGCGGTCGTCCAGTCCGCCGCGGGCGAACCGCTGGCCACTTTCGCGCAGCGCACGCTGTTCGATCCGCTCGGCATCGCCGCACCGGCGTGGCAGTTCTCGCCACAGGGACTGGCACAGGCCGGCGGCGGGCTGGGTTTGCGCAGCCGGGACCTGCTCGCACTCGGCGAGTTGTACCGCAACGGCGGACGCTGGCAGGGCAAGCAGATCGTGCCTGCCGCCTGGGTCGCCGATTCGATCCGCCCGCATGCGCGCATCGAAGATGGTATCGACTATGGCTACCTGTGGTGGCTGCACCACGAGACCAGCGGCGGTCGCACGTTCGATTCGTACGCGATGAACGGCACGGGTGGCAATACCGTGCGGGTGTTCCCGGAACAGAAGCTGGTGGTCGTCGTCACGACCACCAACTACCAGGTGCAGAACGCGCCGAGGCTGACCTTCCGCCTGATCACCGAGAAGCTGCTGCCGGCCGTCAAATGAGCGAGGGCTGGCCCGTCCTCACGGATGGGCCAGCGCGTAGTCGATCGCGGCGACCACGGCCGCGACCTGCGCGTCGTTGCACTGCACCGGGGTAGCCTTCGGACTATCGGGATAGACCTCGGTGATGGTGGTGTAGCGCGCGTCGGTGATGCCGGTGCACAGGCCCAGCGACTTCACCGGATATTCGATGACGCCTTCGGCGACCACCGGCGACCCGATGATCTCGCCCTGGGCGTCGGCGGGTGCGATGTGGGTCACTCGCGCCACCGCGGCGATCACCGCCTGCTGGAATACGGGCTGCCGGTTCTCGCTGTCGTCCACCAGGTAGAAGCCGTCGGGAATCTCGCCGGGCTCGAACGGCTTGCCATCGCGCGCAGCGAGCGCGGGCCGGAACTCGGTCTCGTCGCTGTCGGTGGTTTCGTGCAGGTCGATGTGCATCAGCACGCGGTCCTTCACCGGCGCCACCAGCGCGATCAGGGCCGCGGATTCCTGCGCAGGGCTATCTGCGCGGAAGGAGCGGTTCGGGTCCAGCGCATCGGCGTTCCATCGATGGATGCGCTCGTAGCCCCACGGGCTCACGCACGGCACCACCAACAGGTTGGCACGGCCGGCGTACTCGACGGCGCGCTGTTCGAGGAACTGCAGCGCACCGTGCACGCCACTGGTCTCGTAGCCATGCACGCCGCCGGTGACGAGCATCAGCGGCAGCGTATCGTTCCAGGCGCGGCTGCGCACCGCATACAGCGGATAGCGTTCGCCCGGACCGTAGTCGAGCTCACCATACGTGTCCACGTCGAAACGCTCGCGCAGGCGATCGAGCGACACCACCACGTCGTCCGCATAACGCCGCCGCACGCGCTGCTGCGCGCGCCATGCGGCTTTCTCCCCCGCGCCCCAAGGCGTGCCCGGCGTACCGATGGGGTGGAAACGTTCGATGGTGTGCATGGCAATGGGTCCGGAACGGGGCACGCACTATAACAACCCGATTCGCGCGGACACGAACGACGCCTAGGTGGCCAACAGGAAGAACACTCCATTGTTGATGGCATGCAACAGGATCGCCGGCACGAGCGACCCTGTCCTGCGAACGAGCATTCCCGCCAACAATCCCATGGCGAAATAGAAGAAGAAGCGCGGCAGGTCGTTGTGGACGGCGGCGAACAACAACGCCTGGAGGACGTTGGACCATCCGAAACTGATATGGCGCGCCATGCCTCCGAGCAGCATGCCCCGGAACATCAGTTCCTCGACGATGGGCCCCAGCATCGCGATCAGCAGGAACGTCAGGACGGTCCCATAGATCGACTGCCCGCCCGTGAGGAGGCGTTCGATCGCTTCCGTCTGCCCGGTGCGACTGTCTTCCGCACGCCACTGGAGCCAGGCGCCTTGCAGGTAGATCACCGCGGACAGCATCACCAGCGCAGCGAGCAGCCAGGCCGCCTGCCGCCACCAGGTGATGCGGCCGCTGAAGCCCTCTCGTCCCAGGCACCAGGCGACAGGCACCAGCAGCGCCAGGCTTGCGACCGAACTCCAGAAATTGATCCTCGCGAACGCATTGGCGTCCGGCAGAGCATCCCCGGAAAAAAGGCTGGCAATCGAACGTGGCTCGACCACGCCGGCAATCAGGAACGGCAACGCCAGCATGAGCGCCATGCCCCACCACGCGTGTCGCAACCCGATGCCCGGGAACAGTGCCACGGGCGCGCGGCCCTGCACGCGTCGCGCCAGTCCCCGGTAGTGCACGGGAACAAGGAGCATCAGCGGCAACAAGGCCAGGACCAGCAGGATGCCGCCGGACATCAGGGCCATGCCGAGCATCGGGAGGCGGAAGATGGAAGCAGGATGCTGGTTCGCCAGTACGGCGAAGCGCTCCAGGTGGGTCGCAATCTCGCCGGTGTCGGTAACATCGATCTGCGCGACCGCCGCCGGGATGTCCGCCTGCGCCAGCGCGAGGTCGAAGCGCGCGCGGACTTCATCGTCGCCCTCACCTGCCTTCTCCAGCGCGCGATGGGCTGCCGCCAGGTCGCCGGCATTGAGATGCGTGCGTGCGACCAGTGCAGCATCCAGGTCGAGATCCTTGCCGTCGTAACGTTTCAGTTCCCCTTGGGCGACGCGCGCATCCTTGAACTTCAAGGCAGCCGCCAAGCGCTGATCGGCGCGCCAGGCATCGGTCGCCGCGGGCGAGTCGCGCAACAAGCGGGTGGCAGCGGCCACGTCCTGCTTCGCCAGGAGGCCCTCGACCGCCAGCGGCACGCTCTCCGGGTTGCCGAGACGGGCCGCCCGCAAGGCCATCTCCTGGGCTTTCTCCTTTTCGTGAAGGCCTTCCAGCAACTTCGACTGGCGGGCGTACAGGTCGGCGCGCAGGGCAGCCGGCCATGCGTTCGACCGCTCGATCAGCGCAGCCCCTTCTTCGACCGCGTCCTCGCCCCACATCTGCTGGTAGAGGAACAACTGCGCCTCAGGCTTGCTTGCCCAGCGCTGGCGGAGACGTTCGAGGCAAGCCTCGTAGTCCTCGGACGCCGACGCGATCCAGTCGCCATAATCTTCTTCGGTGTAATTTCCGATGAATCGACACCGGGCGATCAACGCAGCGGCGCCCGAAGATTCGGATGCATCGAAGCGGGCCAGCATTTCGCGATAAGCCGCCTCCTTCGCGTTCGTCACTGCTTCGACCGCGACATCGTGATCCGGCACCGGTGCAGATCCCGACGCCGGCAGCACCGTCTCCGCATGCGCAACTCCACCCCCGCTGAGCAGCAGCAACGCTGCCATGCACCACTGACGCATCCCCATGCGTGCCTCCCTGTGCTGTCCGGTCGCGATGGTAGCAGTTGTCAGTGGCGCGCCAACCGCGTCCAATAGCGCCCTCGAAATCCCAGGCCGTCCATGAAGGCGGCAAGTCCGGACTCCCCGCATGCCCCACTACACCGGCCCCCTCCTCACCCGCGACGCGGCGAACGCGCTGCGCGCCGCGCGCGATCGTGGCGACGGCACCTGGCAGGGTTCGCTCGACCTCGGCCGAACGCAGGACGAAGCCCGGTTGGGCGCGGATGCCTGGCAGTGGAAGGACGCGGCCTATCCGTATCCGGACGGCCTGAAGGACCGCACGCTGTACCACTGGGATGGCGAGGAATTCGCGCCGATCTCGCGCTTCGCCGGTTCGCTGATCAAGCTCGTACCCACGGAATGGGGCGTGCCGACCTTCGAGATCGACGGCATCAAGATGCTGCCCACGTCGAAGGAATCGCCGTTGGACGACGCGCAGCGCAAGGTCGCGCTGGTGGAACCGCGCGGCAAGGTGGTGCTGGATACCTGCGGCGGACTGGGCTATTTCGCCGCCTGCTGCCTGGCGGCCGGCGCGGCGCGCATCCGCTCGTTCGAAAAGAACGAAGACGTGTTGTGGCTGCGCACCCTCAACCCGTGGTCGCCGGACCCTGAAGCTCCCGGGCACGGCGGCCGCCTCGAACTCATGCATGCAGACGTGTCCCGCGCCATCGCCGACATCGCTGATGCGTCCGTCGATGCGGTGCTGCACGATCCACCGCGCTTCGGCATCGCCGGCGAGCTGTATTCGCAGGCGTTCTACGACCAACTTGCGCGCGTATTGCGTCGCGGCGGCAAGCTCTTCCACTACACCGGCAGCCCCAACAAGCTCACCAGCGGTCGTGACGTGCCGGGGGAAGTCGCCAAGCGGCTGGAGAAGGCGGGCTTCAAGGCACAGCGCGCATTGGACGGCGTCGTCGGCCTGCGCCGCTGACGGCGGCCGCATCGGTCTTCACGCCAACTGAGCGCGACGAGGCGCACAACGGCGCCACCGCCACGCCCGGGAGGGGCCGCCATGCACCGCGTCATCCTGTTGACCGTTTCAGTTTCCGCCCTGCTCCTCGCAGGTTCCGCGACTGCCCAGGACAAGCCGCCGGCGATGACGCCGGAGATGCAGGCCATGATGGAGGCCTACCAGAAGGCCGGCACGCCGGGCATGGAGCACGGCAGGCTGGCGTCGATGGCCGGCACCTACGATCTGGTCGTGAAGAGCTGGTACGCGCCCGGCGCACCGCCCAGCACCGATGGCGGCACCGCCACGCGCAAGATGATCCTCGGCAATCGCGTGATGCTGGAGGAAGTGACCTCGCAGATGATGGGCCAGCCCTTCAGTGGGCAGGGCCTGCATGGGTTCGACAACGTCACCGGCAAGTACTGGGGCACCTGGAACGACAGCATGAGCACGGGGCTGATGGTCAGCGAGGGCACCTGCGACGCGCAGCTCAGCTGCACCTACACCGGTACCCACAACGACGCGGTGACGAAGAAGCCGCAGAGCAGCCGGATGACCACACGCTGGACCGACAAGAACACCGAGGTCCTCGAAATGTACGGCCCGGGCCCGGATGGCAAGGAAACAAAAATGATGGAGATCACCTACAAGCGGCGGCCTTGACCGTTGCGTGGATCAGGCGTGCGTGGCCTGGCCGGCCTCGGCCAGGTTGCGCCGCCAGGCGGCCGGCGGCTGCCCGTATTCGCGACGGAACGCGCGACTGAAGGACGTGTCGTTCTGGTAGCCCACCTCTTCGGCCACCCGCGACAGCGGCGCATTGCTGCGCCGTAACAGGTTGGCCGCCATCAGCATCCGCCACTGGGTCAGGTACTGCATGGGCGAGGTGCCGACCAACTGCTGGAAGCGTTCGGCCAGCACCGACCGCGATGTGCCGGCGACGCGCGCGAGGTCGGCGAGCGTCCACTCGCGGCACGGCTGTTGGTGCAGCGCATTCAGCGCCATGCCGACGACGCGGTCGCCCAGGCCCGCGAGCCAACCAGCGTGGCCCTCATGCTGGTGCACGTAGCGACGCAGCACTTCGATGAACAACAGCTCCGCCAGACGCGACAGCAGGCTGGCCCCGCCAGGACGCGGCGTGCGGGCTTCGGCCAGCGCGTAGCGCACGGACGATTCCAGCCAAGCGCCGGCATCGGAATCGCGCAGGCTGATCCGCACCACTTGCGGCAGACCATCCAGCAGCAAGCGCGCGAGCCGGGTATCGCAGGCCAGGTAGCCGCAGACGATGCGGGTCGGCGCGCCGCCACCGCCATACGCCAACCGTCGTGGACGGCTCGAGAACAGCTTCTTGAGATCGGCCGCGCCGCGTGGGGGCGGCAGACCCGGTGCGGATGCCATGCGATGCGCCGCACCACCGGGGAACATCACCACGTCGCCCTCGCGCATGGCCAGCGGCGGCATGCCTTCCATCTCCACCAAGCATTCGCCTTCGGTGACCAGATGGAAGATCACCACCTGTTCGGCCGTGGGGTCGAGCCACGGCGCCGCCAATGCGGCCTTCGGCGACTGGTAGCACCAGGGCGCACTGAAGCGCGCGTTGACGAAGAACGCGCCCGACATCTGCACCACGCGCAGGATTTCCGACAACGCATCCATGCGCTCAGGCCGCTCGCGCGGGTGTCGTCGCCACATCGACGGTCAATGGCGGCCGGCCGAGCAGCGCACCCTGCATCGGCGAGCGGCGCAGTGCTTCCTGCACGACGGCATGCAGTCGGTCGTCTTCGACGTCCTGCGCGTGCAGCACCACGTCCACGTGCATCGACGCGGGGCAGGCACCGATCGGGGCACCCTCGGCATCGCGCATGCCGAGCAGGCCGCGCGTATCGGAGCGGCTGCCGACGTCCACTTCGAGATGGTCGAGTGCAATGCCTTGCTCGGCGGCGACCATCGCGATCGCGGTCGCCGTGCACGCCGCGATGCCCGCCCGGAAGAACCAGCCCGGCGATGGCCGGTCGCCGGTACCGCCCAGCTCCACCGGCATGTCGGATTCGATGCGCGTGCCGCTGGCGTGCGCCGCCACGATCCGCGCCCCGTGCTGCCACGACGCGCGGGCCGCCGCGTCGTCGTGCAGGCCCATGTCGGGCCGGCGGGCGAACACGCTGACGGCGCGTTGCATCGCCTGGGCGATGTCTTGGGGGGTACTCATGGGACGGGGGACTCCATCGAACGGCAGGGCAGCCGGATTCTGAGCGCAACAACGCGGGCCGGGAGCCCGCGCGGCCAGCCGCCGGACGATCGGCAATGAATCGCGGAAGCCGGGGAAACCGCGCCACCGACGCCGGACGCCCGGCCAGCTCCGGCAGACGCCCCGTCAGGACGGCGACCCCGCGCGACGGCGACGCTGCGCACCTCCCAATCCCTGGAGTTTCCCCCGCATGAACGCCGTTGCCGTCTCCCTCCCCACCCCGCCCGACCTGAACGCCATCAAGCAACGCCAGCAGGCCGCCTGGTCCAGTGGCAACTACGCCGTGGTCGGCACCACCTTGCAGATCGTCGGCGAGCGCCTGGCCGAAGCCGTCGACCTGCGCTGGGACGAGCGCGTGCTCGACGTCGCCGCCGGCAACGGCAACGCGACACTGGCGGCGGCACGTCGCGGCGGCCAGGTCGTGTCCACCGACTACGTGCCCGCCCTGCTCGACCTGGGCCAGGCGCGCGCCGATGCCGAACAGCTGCACGTCGCGTTCGCCGAAGCCGATGCCGAGGCCCTGCCCTTCGCCGATGCGAGTTTCGATGTGGTGCTGTCCACGTTTGGCGTGATGTTCACCCCGGACCACGCGCGCGCGGCGGGCGAACTGGCGCGCGTCTGCCGTCCCGGCGGCCGCATCGGCCTCGCCAACTGGACGCCGGAGGGCTTCATCGGCCAGATGTTCAAGGTGCTCGGCCGCCACCTCGCACCGCCGGCCGGCGTGCAGCCACCCTCGCTGTGGGGCACCACCGCGCACGTGCAGTCGCTGTTCGGCGACCGCGCCGGCGCCATCGGCGTCACCGCGCGCATGTTCAATTTCCGCTACCGCGATGCGGCGCACATGATCGACGTGTTCCGCACCTGGTACGGACCGGTGCAGAAGGCTTTCCAGGCATTGCCTGCCGAAAAGGCGGCCGAACTCGAACAGGACCTGCACGCGCTGATGGACCGCATGGACCGCGGCAACGGCAACGGCCTGGTCATCCCCAGCGAGTACCTCGAAATCGTGGTCGTGCGCCGGTGAAGGACCATGCGCGACTGCAGCGGCGGGTCCAGCGCTACGGCTGGGACCTCGCCGCCTCCCGCTACGACGCGCTGTGGCAGGCGCAGCTGTCGGACGCGCACCGTCGGTTGCTGGCGTTGGCGCCAGCAGCCGCGGGCGAATCCGTGCTCGACGTCGCCTGCGGCACCGGCGTGATGGCGCTGGCGGCGGCGGAAGCGGTCGGTACCAGCGGTCGCGTGGTCGGCGTGGACATCGCCGAACGCATGGTCGGCGAAGCCAACGCTCAGGCGCGGGCGCGCGGGCTGCACCATGCGCGCTTCCTGCGCATGGACGGCGAAGCGCTGGACACCTCCGGCGTCGGTTTCGACCTTGCGTACTGCGCGTTGGGCCTGATGTACATGCCCGACCCCGACCAGGCGATGCGCGGCATCCACGGCGCGCTGCGTCCGGGAGGCCGCGTCGCGGTCGCGGTCTGGGGCCAGCGCGCCCGCTGCGGCTGGTCGCCGGTGTTTCCGATCGTCGATGAAGAGGTCGCGAGCGACGTTTGTCCGCTGTTCTTCCAACTCGGCCACGAGGGGATGCTCACCGAGCTCTGTGCGCGCGCCGGTTTCGTCGATGCGGAAGAGCACCGCGTCGAAGCCGTGCTGGCTTACGCCGATGACGAGGAGGCCTGCGATGCCGCCTTCGTCGGTGGTCCGGTGGCGATGGCCTGGTCGCGCTTCGACGAAACGACCCGCCGGCGCGTCCGCGCGCGTTACCTGCAGGCGATCCAGCCGTGGCGCATCGGCCAGGGCTACCGCATGCCGGGCGAGTTCGTGGTCGCCACGGCCCGCACGCGCGCAGCGCTTTCCGCCACGGGGTGATGCCTGAAACGCGTCACGGCGGCGGCAGGATCTTCCAGAACATGCCCGCGCCCAGCTTCACCGATTGCAGCGGCTTGCGCTGCGCAGCCGGCTGGTTGGCGCGGAACATCTCGCGGATGTCGCCCATCACCTTGTCCGACTCCATGAAGTAGGAGTGCGCCAGCACGCTCTGGTCCACGCCGGAGACATCGATGGTGTCCACGCCGGAAACCAGCACGACACCTTCGCTGGTGTCGCCGGCGCGCGGCCCGCGGTTGACCTGCTTGGACGCCTTCAGCGCCAGGTCCTCCGACGACGCGTAGAGCGTGACCCGGCCACTCGCCCGCTGCAGCGCGGGCGCCAGTTCGGTGCGGAATACCTTTGCGTCGATATCCGGTGCCGCCAGGATGATGCCGCGGAAGCGCCCGCGCAGCTCCGGACGCCGGGTAACCAGGTTGCGCACCGCCTGGGTCAGCCCGCGCGTGCCCATGCTGTGCCCGATCACGTACAGGTTCTGCGCGCCGGAGCGGTCGGCGAGGTCCGACAGGAAGTTCTCGATGTACGGCACCGAGCGCGCGATGCTCTGCTCGTCGGTAAAGTAGCCCGACAGGGCGGCCTGCGAAGGCCAGCTGTAGAACACCGGCGCACCGTCGAAGCGCAAGTCGTAAGCAAGCTGCGCCGTACGCCGGGCGGCGTCGCGGAAGCTGACGTTGTACCCGTGCACGAACACGAACGCATTGCTGCCGTGCGATTCGCCGACGCGGCCGTACAGCCGCGCGAAGAACGGCGATTTCTCCAGCCGCCCGACGTCCTGCAGGATGACGTGCTGCTTGGCGTCTTCCTTGAACTCAAGCAGGTACCAGCGCGGCGACTCGAGCTCGCCCGCCACATGCGACTTCGGAATGCTGATCCGCGCGGTGCCGTAAGTGAGCTGGCGCGCCAGCGACGACGTGAAGCGGTCGCCCGGCGGCAGCGAAGCGAACGCCGCCGCCGGCACCCGGTTGGTGGCGTAGAACACGTCGACGTTGACGAAATCCTTCTCCGGCGGCTTGCCAGACTGCGCCGCCTCACGGGCGCGTGCGGCACGCTCGGCGGCTTCCCGCGCGGTCGCATCCCGCTGCTGGCGGGCGCGTGCTTCGGCCTCGGCGGCGGCGGCACGTCGCTGGGCTTCGGCGCGTGCAGCCGCTTCCGCGGCGCTGCTGGGCGGCGGCGGCGGCGGCGGCGGCGGCGGAGGCGGGGGTGGAGGCGGCACCGGCGTCTCCTCCGGCGGAGGCGGCGGCAATTCGTGGACGACGCGCTTCGAACAGCCAGCCAGCACCAAGGCCGCCAGCACCAGGCAGAGGATCCGCCGCATTCTTCACCCCATGGAAGGACGTCCTGACCGCCCCAGTCCCCGGAGGCGGCCGACGACCCGATGGTATCGCAGGGCCGGTGGCGCGGCGAGCCGGAAACGGTCCGTATTAGCCAGCAACCGCGCCCGCGGGCTATCGTGTGAGGGTACGGACCGCCACCGGCGGGCCCCTTCCCTCACCTGGACCCCCTGCATGCCTACGCCCAACTACTCCTTCGAGAAACGACAGCGCGAGCTGGCCAAGAAGAAGAAGAAAGAAGAGAAAGACGCCAAGAAGCGCGCCGAGCGCGACGCCGCCCGGACCGATACCGGCACCGAGGATGCCCCGGCCGACACGCCGGAATGAGTGACGCCGCGGCACCGCCGCAAGTGTGGGTGGATGCCGATGCATGCCCGGGGCCGGTGAAGGAGATCCTGTTCCGCGCCGCCGAACGTGCGCAGGTTCAGGTGACCCTGATCGCCAACCAGTGGCTGCGTACCCCGCCCTCGCGCTTCATCCGCGCCTTGCAGGTGCAGGGCGGCTTCGACGTGGCCGATGACGCCATCGCCGAACGCGCGCGCAGCGGCGACCTCGTCGTCACCCAGGACATCCCGTTGGCGGCACGCGTGCTGGCCAACGGCGCGCAGGCGATCAATCCGCGCGGCGAGCGGTTCACGCCGGACAACATCGCCGAACGGCTGTCGATGCGGAACTTCATGGACGAGCTGCGTGGGGCCGGCGTGCAGACCGGTGGCCCGGCGGCCTTCAACGCGCGCGACCGGCAGGCGTTCGCCAACCAGCTGGATCGCTGGCTGGCATCGCGACGCTGAGGTCGCGATGCCGGAATTCGAGTTCCGCCCTGCCTTCCACCTCGTGCTGCACGTCATCGTGCCGCTGGTGGTGGCCCGCCTGTTCTGGCCCGCACACTGGAAACGGGCCGCGCTGTGGATGCTTGCTGCCTGGGTGATCGACCTCGACCACCTGCTGGCCAACCCGATCTACGCCCCTGGGCGCTGCAGCATCGGCTTCCACCCACTGCACACCTGGCCCGCCATCGCGATGTACGCGGGCCTGACCGTGCCGAAGAAGACCCGTTGGTTCGGCATCGGCCTGTTGATCCACATCGTGCTGGACGGGATCGATTGCCTCCTGATGTAGCGGCAGCGCCTACATCTTCTCGCCAGGCAACCCACTCGCCTGCGTGATCCAGTCCGCCAGCTGCACTTCGTCGAACGCCTCGCCTTCGCGCAGGTGGGCGTAGCGGACGTCGGCCACCTTCGAGGCTTCAGGCGGTACCGGCGTCAGCGATTGGCCGCGGAAGAAGGTCACCTTGAGATAGCGTTCGAAGCAATGGAACGAGAGGAACCATCCCTCCGCGCCGGGCGCGCCGTAGAAGGGCGAGTTCCACTTCACCGCCTTGCGCACGCCGGGCACGGTTGCGTCGATCAGCGCATCAAGGCGCTTGGCGACGGTCTTCTTCCATCCAGGCACTGCGGCCAGGTAAGCGCGCACCGGTGCATCGCCCTCGCCCTTCGGAATCTGCGGATTGCCACCAGACAGCAGGCGCGGCGCTGACGACGTCTTCTTCTTCGCAAGCGTCTTCGCAGGCACTTTCTTCGCGGCGGCCTTCTTCGTCGCCATCTCAGGCCTTGGCCTTCTTGGCCTTGTTGAACGTCACCGCGCGCAGGAACAGCGCCTTGAAGGCCGCCGAATCCAGCACATCGCGCTCGCGCACGTCGATGGCGCGGCGCGTACCGCCGTCCAGGCTGGCGTTGAAGAGATCGTCGGGATCGTCCAGCTTCGCGCCGTGCGCGAAGGTCAGCTTCACGTAGGCCTTGTAGACCTCGCCGGTGCACACCAGCCCGTTGTGCGACCACGTCGGCACGCCATGCGGGTTGGTCGGCTTGACCCATTTCACGTCTTCCACGACGTCCGGATCGGCGTCGTGGATCAGGGCGCGCACGCGCGCCAGCACATCGCCCCGCCAGTCGCGCAGCTCATCGATGCGCGCGTCGATGCGGCGCGACGCGTCGCTGGTGTCCTTCGGGGCGGTGGTCATGCGGTGCTCCTTGCGGTGACTTTCAGTCGACGGGGTGCTCGAATGACGGAAGAATGTCGCTTCGATTGTTCAAAGCGCGCGAAACGGTGTTCTCACCCCTGGAACACCGGCTCCAGCATCCGGAACGTACCGGCGTCTGCATCCATTTCCACCCGCCCGCCGACGGGCACGATGAACTGCTGGCGGATGTGGCCGATCATCGCGCCGCGGTAGGTCGGCACCTTCAGCGGTTTGAAGTAGTCGTCGAAGATTTCCGGCAGCGTCAGCGAGCCATAGCCGTTGCCGGGATCGCAGTCGGTGCATTCGCCGAAGATCACGCCGGCTACCTGGTCGAGCGCGCCCATCAGGCGCAGCGTGCTGAGCATGCGATCGATGCGGTACGGGGCCTCGGAGACATCTTCGAGGAACAGGATCTTGCCGCGGAAATCCGGCAAGTACGGCGAACCCGCCAGCGCCACCAGCACCGACAGGTTGCCGCCCACCAGTTCGCCCTGCGCCTTGCCACCGGTGAGGGTGACGGTGCGGTTGCGCCGCTGGACGAGCTCGTCGCCCTTGTCGGCGCTGTTGCGGTATTCCATCTGCTCGCGCTGGAAGAACACCCGGCGGAACTGGTCCGCGTTGAAGGCATTCCAGCTGCCGATGCCGATGGGCCCATGGAAACTCACCAAGCCTGCCTGCGACAGCAACGCGTTGTGCAGCGCGGTGATGTCGGAGTAGCCCAGCAGGATCTTCGGATTGCGGCGGATCGCCGCGTAGTCGAGCAGCGGCAACAGGCGCGCCGCGCCGGACCCGCCGCGCGCGCAGACGATCGCCTTGACCTCGCGGTCGGCGAACATCGCGTTGAGGTCGCCGGCCCGCTCGGCATCTGTGCCCGCCAGATGGCCGCGACGCGATGCGAGGTGCGGGGCCACCTTGACCTTCAGGCCCAGTGCTTCCATCGCCTCCTGTGCCAGCTGCAGGTCGAGCGGCTCGTCGGTGGCCGCGGACGGGCTGACCAGGCCGACCGTATCGCCGGGATTCAAGGCCACCGGCAGCAATCGCTTGCGCGGCGCGGCGGCGAATGCATTCGGGCCGGCCGCCAGCGGCAGCATCAGGGTCGTGGCGGCCAACGCCGCTGTTCCGAGGAAATTCCGCCTGCGCATGTCACCGCCTGTCGTAGGGAACCGGCCCCAGCTTAACAAGCCCGGCGCGCCTTCCTGAACGATCGCGCGCGCACCGTGTCGATTCCGCCGTGATCCGTTCGTCGCTGGTGAAAAGGCGGAGGTACCGCCAGCGAGGAACACCACATGCGCAAGCTCATCGTCGCCGTCATGGTCAGTCTCGACGGCGTCATCCAGGGCCCCGGTGGCCCCGACGAAGACCGCAGTGGCGGCTTCGCCCTCGGCGGCTGGGCCTGGCCGTACGCCAGCGATGGCGAAGCGATGGACGGCCTGTTCTCGCATCCCTTCGCGCTGGTGCTGGGCCGCCGCACCTACGACATCTTCGCCGGCTACTGGCCGAAGGTGTCCAGCGATGCGCCACACGGCGCCATCGCCGATGCGTTCAATGCCGCCACCAAGTACGTCGCCACGCATCATGCGGCCACGCTGGCCTGGGCGAACAGCAAAGCGCTCGGCAAGGACGTAGTCGGTGCGCTACGCACGCTCAAACAGCAAGACGGCCCCGACCTGGTGACCCAGGGCAGCAGCGACCTGCTGCATCAACTGCTCGCGAGCGACGTCGTCGACGAACTGCGGCTGTTGGTCTACCCGGTGCTGCTCGGCCGGGGCAAGCGCCTGTTCGACGACAGTGCGCAGCCGACGGCGTTCCGGTTGTCGGGTTCGCGCACCACATCCACGGGCGTGATCGTCAGTCGCTATCTCCGCGACGGCGATGTCCGCACCGGTTCGTTCGGCGACGACTGAACCGCCTCCCCTCCGGCAGTTTCACCGTGCCTTCCCACGCGAACCGGATGCTGTGTCCTTCGCGCCTTTCTGTTCGATAACGGAGCTTCCCATGATTCCCAAGAACACCATCTGCCTCTGGTACGACACCGACGCGCTGGACGCCGCCACGTTCTACGCGAAGACCTTTCCCGACAGCACCGTGGGCGCGGTGCATCGTGCGCCGGCGGATTTCCCCTCTGGCAAGGAAGGCGACGTGCTGACCGTGGAGTTCACGGTGCTCGGCATCCCCTGCGTGGGCCTCAACGGCGGCAAGGCGTTCAAGCAGACCGAGGCGTTCTCGTTCCAGGTCGCCACCGACGACCAGGAAGAGACCGACCGCCTGTGGAATGCGATCGTCGGCAACGGCGGTGCGGAGAGCTCGTGCGGCTGGTGCAAGGACAAATGGGGCCTCAACTGGCAGATCACGCCCCGCGTGCTGACCGACGCGTTCACCAGCCCGGACAAGGGTGTCGCCAAGCGCGCATTCGAGGCGATGATGGAGATGCGCAAGATCGACATCGCGAAGATCGAGGCTGCCGTCCGGGGATGAACCCGTCCCACCCGGGGTCTTGGCCCTCAATTCCACGCCACCGGTGCCGCTATCAGCTGGTAGCATGAAGCGACACCGGTGGGGGACCGATGCCTCGAATTCCGCATGTTTCCTGACGTACGGCGCACCTGCGCCCTGCTGGCTTTCGTGCTGTGCGCGCTCCTCCTGCTCCCCGCCCATGCGCTGGAGCCGCGTCGGGCGATCGGCCAGTTCACCCATGCCTGGTACGAGAACGAGCTGCCCCAAGGCACCGTACTGTCCATCGCCCAGCAGGCCGACGGGGCGATCTGGTTGGCGACCTACGGCGGCCTGGCGCGCCATAGCGGCGATGGCTTCGAAACGATCGACCCGCGCGTCGCACCGGCGCTGAAGAGCTCGGCCATCACCGCGGTCAGCGCCGATCGCGCCGGCGGCGTCTGGGTCGGCACGCTCAACGGCGGGCTCTATCACCGCCAGGGCCGCGCCCTCGCCCAGGTTCCCCTGCCGGAAGGCATCGAAAGCGTGTTCGGCATCGTCACCGACACCGCCGGCGGTGTGTGGCTGACCACCAACGCGGGCGTGGTGCGGATGGTGAACGGACAGCCGCGGCTGCTCGGCGACGCCGATGGCTTCCCGCCGCGTGGCTTCTACCGGGCCATCGTCGCCGACCGCAACGGCGGCATCTGGATCGCGGCCGACGGCGTCGGCGTGGTCCATTGGCTGGACGGAAAGGCGCAGCTCTACGACGAAGCGGACGGCCTGCCCAGCAACGCGGTCTACAGCCTCGCCATCGATGCCGCCGGCACCGCATGGGTCGGTACCCAGGCGGGCCCGGCGTTCTTCCGCGACGGCCGCTTCCAACGTGACCCGCGCGCCGCCGCGCTCGACGGCCGGCGCATCTACAGCCTGTACGGCGACCGCGACGGCAGCGTGTGGTTCGCGCCGCTGGACATGGGGCTGTGCCGGCTGGTGTCCGGCCACTTCAGCTGCGACAACACCCTCGCCGGCCTGCAGGGCGAGACCGTGCGGTCGATGTTCGAGGATCGCGAAGGCAACCTGTGGATCGGCACGACCTCCAGCGGCCTGCACCGGTTGAGCCCGTCCAAGCTGGTCACGGTGACCGGACAGATGGTCTCCAACGCCGTGCGTGCCGTGCACCAGGCGCCCGATGGGGCGCTTTGGGTGGGCACCGACGGCGCTGGATTGTCGCGGTACGACGGCGCGGTGCTGCAACCGGCTGCGGACTACAACCGGCAACTTCCCAGCCAACTGATCCGCGCGATCCGCTCCGACGACCGCGGCCAACTGTGGGTCGCCGGCACCGAGGGTGTCACCCGATTCGATGCCGCTGGTCGCGCACGCACCTTCAGCCTGGCCGAAGGCCTGCCAGGCACGATCGTGTTCGCCTTCGCGCCGGCCCGCGACGGCGGCATGTGGACCGGCACGCTGCAGGGTGTCGCGCGTATCGACGGCACGCAGGTCGACGTGGTGGAAGGCACCCGCGGCGACGACACCCGTGCGCTGTACGAAGACCCCGACGGCCGCCTGTGGATCGGCCTGCGCAGCGGCCTGCGCTGCCTGTCGCGCGGCGTGGTGGATACGTGCGGCACCGACGGCCTCCCCGGCACCAGCGTGTTCGCCTTCCACCGCGCCGCCGACGGCGCCCTGTGGCTGGGCACCAGCGTAGGCATCGTGCGGGTCCACGCGGGCAAGGTCACCCGCTATCTGCAGCGCGCCGGCTTCCATGGCGATGCGGTGTTCGCGTTGCTGGACGACGGGCGCGGCAACCTGTGGTTCAGTTCGAACCGCGGCATCGGCCGACTGTCCAACGCCGGCTTCGCTGCGCTGGATCGCGGCGACGTTCAGCAGATCGAACCGCACTGGTACGGCACCAGCGACGGCATGCTCAACGCGCAGGGCAACGGCGCCTCGCAGACGCCAGCGGACCGCAGCGAGGATGGGCGGCTCTGGTTCGGTACCGCCAAGGGCGTGGTGATCGTCGACCCGGACCGCATGCAGGGCAACCCGCAACCGCCACCGGTCGCCATCGAGCGCTTGCTCGTGGATGGCGCGGACGTGGATCCGTCGCGCGCCGCCCGGCTGGGCCCGGGCGTGGAGCGCTTGGAGCTGCACTTCGCGGCGATGAGCTACGTTGCACCCTCGGCCGTGCGCTACCGCTACAAGCTGGAGGGCTTCGACCGCGCGTGGAGCGAGTCCGGCACCGGCCGCGCTGCCTACTACACCAACCTGCCGCCCGGTGATTACGTGTTCCGGGTGATGGCCAGCAACAACGACGGCGTATGGAACGAGCGAGGCGCGCAGCTGCGCTTCACCCTGCTGCCGCAATGGCACCAGACCTGGTGGCTGCGCACGCTGGCGACGCTGATGGTGCTGGGCCTGCTGGCCGCGCTGGTGCGGTTGCGACTGCGCGCCGCACGCGCCCGCGAACGCGCCCTCACCCACGAAGTGGCCCAGCGCACCGATGCGCTGCGCGAAGCCAATGCGCGACTGCAACTGCTGGCGGCCAGCGATGCGCTTACCGGCATCGCCAACCGGCGCGAATTCACCCGTTGCCTGCAACTGGCCTGGGACGATCACGCGCTTCGCGATGCACCGCTGGCGGTGCTGCTCGTCGACGTGGATGAATTCAAGGCCTACAACGACAGTTATGGCCACCTCGGTGGCGATACCGCGCTGGCCACCATCGCCACCCACCTGGCCGCGAGCCTGCGCAGCGACGACGACCTGGCGGCGCGCTACGGCGGCGAAGAGTTCGCCGTGCTGCTCCCGGACTGCGACGCCGAAACGGCCCTCGCCCTTGCCCGACAGCTGGTGGAGGACGTGCAACACCTCGCCCTGCCGCACCGGGCGTCGAGCGTGGCGGACATCGTCACCGTCAGTATCGGTGCGGCCAGCCTGCGCCCGGCGCAGGGCGATACGCCCGATGCGTTGCTGCATGCCGCCGATGCGGCGCTCTACCGGGCCAAGGGCGAAGGACGGAACCGAGCCCTGCCGGCCCGTTGACGTCGGTCACGCGACACGTCCGGACATGCATCGCATGCCCGGACGTTCGTTGCCCGATGCAATGCGCGGTGGATCAGCCTTTCCGGCAACCTGCGTCCAGTCGCGCGACCAACTGCGCCATCGCATCGTCGAGCGCACGGGCATACCCTGCGTAGGCTTCGTCCTCGGTGCCGTTCCAGTTCATCGAGGGCTTCTGCGAACGCAAGGTGAACGCCGGCTGCTGGCCCGCGGTCGCGCTCAACACCACGACCGGAATCTTGGTGCCCAGGTTCTGCGTCATGTACATGTGCAGGACCTTCACGTCGACCGTGTCGCCCTCGCCCTGCGGCGCGATGCCGACGGCGGTCATCCGCCCACGCACGATGGCGGCGGCATCGTCCACCAGGAACAGGTGCTCGCTCAGCCCGCCGGCACGTCCGGTCGATGGGCGCGCATCCACCACCTCGCCCTGCCGGTACGCGCACGCCACCTTGCGCTCGACCTTGCCGGCCAGCCGCGTGGGATCCATCTGCACGCGGTTCACCTTCATCGCACAGCCGCCAAGCATCGTGGCCGCCAGGCCGACGGCCAGCGCGCCCCACGTCGCACGCGCCATGCTCAACCTCCGACCGGCGCGGTCGCAGCTGCGGCGTCGGCCGGCGTGGTCGCCGGTGCGACGTCCGGTGCCGCCTGCGTGGCAGGTTCGGCCGCCGGCGCGGGCGCCGCAGCGTCCACGGCGCCGGTGGCGATCGCCTCCGCCGGTGTTTCGCCGGTCACGCCCTCCGCCGCGGCCACCATCGTCGGCGCGGCCGGCGGCACGAACGCCGCGGGCAACGGCGCACCGGCCAGCAGCGGCTCCAGGCCCAGCAGGGTCTGCATGTGGCCACGGCCCATGCGCAGCCACGACCAGCCTTCGCCCTGGCGCACCGGTACGCCGGAGTAGCGCATGCCCGACAGGTTGACCGCTTCCGCCTTCACCTTGGCGTTCCACGCCGCACGGCTCTCGGCCGTGAAGTCGTTCACCAGCATGTCGACCGACTGCTGGATGCCACGGTCCACCACCGCCGCCAGACCGGGCGCACCCAACGCCACCCAGTCCTGGATCGGCTCCGGGCTGCGCGCGCCGGACATCGGGAACTGATAGCTGTAGTCGCGCGTGAGGCGCGGCACGACCTTGATCTTGCCGTTCGATTTGACGCTGCGCTCGACGAACTGCGCATGCACCAGCACCGTCAGCTGGGTGAACTGGCTGTCCACCGAATAGCTCGGCGTCAGCACCAACGCCTGTGGCGGCAGCTGCGCCTTCTGCTGCGCATCGTAGGCTTCCCACGTGGAGGGCATCACCGTCACCTGCGGGTTCGGCGAAATGCCCTCGGACACCAGCTTGGCGCGCAGTGCGTCCTGCATCTTCTGGTTGAACGGATAGCCCACCAGCAGGTCGCGCAGCGGCACCACCGCTTCCTCGGCGTTCTTCACCTGCGAGTTCTGCACCGCGCTGCCGATCAGCGCGCCAATCAGGCCGAACTGCATGCCCATGTTCTGGGCCGTGGCCGGCACGACCACCCCGAGTTCCTGTTGCGCCTCGACGATCTCGACCGGCAACGATTCGCCGAGCGGCATCGGCAGCTCGATCGGCTTCGCCGCCAGGCACAGCCCCGACCACGACAACGCCCACAGCAGTACGCCTACGCGCTTCAACATGATTCCCTTCCCCTGAGTGATGTACATGACGGACGTGGCCGAGATGCGGCATCGCGCGCGCCGCATGGAGCGCGCCCAACGCATGTCGGTTCGTCGAAGAAAAACCCCCTGGCGCCGACCACCGGACTTCCGGTCCCCACCGGCACGACAGGCAGCACCCCCGCGCTGCACGCGCACGATACGCGAACCGGCGCCGTCTGCACCATGCGTTGCAGCAGACCGGGCGGTCAGAGCCCCAGGTGGTCGCGCAGGGCTAGGCGCACGCGTTCGGCGTAGTCCTGCGATCCGTAACGCCCGGCATCGAACACACCGCCGGCGCCGGCCGCCTCCGCCAGCCCGGAGAAGGTTGGCCGCGGCACGATGACGACCTGCCAGGGCGCGTCGTCGTGGTCGGCATCCTCGCTCCTGCGCACCTCGATGGCCGCCACGTTCGTCGTGGTCAGGCGCGTGATCGTCTGCCGGCCCCAGGCTCTGCGCTGGACGAGCACCGTGTGCGGCGGATAGGTCCAGTGGTCGCCCCAACCGGACAGCCCGGCGCGGATGAACTGCAACCCCACGTAAGCCGCACCGCCCACGATGACCGCGAAAAACGGCGTGGCGAAGTTCAACGGCCACAGGCCACGGCCCAGCTCCCACAGCGGCATGACGATGGCGAACGCGCCGGCAGCGACGCAACCCACGCGGATCGGCCACGGGAACTCGCGGCGCACCAGCGGCAGGTCGGCTTCGAAGACGTCGGCATCGTGGGCAGGCATGCCGCATGGTAGCCGCATCCGGTGTCTTCGCCACCGCGCGCGCCGTAACGTTTTTGCAACGTTCTCCCGCATCCCGCGTCCATGACCTCTGCGCCATGGACGCTGCGTATCGCTCTGTATACTCGGCAGTGCACGGCGGGTACCCCTTCCCGCCTTTGAATCACGGAGCGATGTCATGGGTCTTGTACAGGCGGTGGTGGGTGCGGTCGGCGGCGTGTTGGGCGACCAGTGGAAGGATTTCTACACCGTGCCGGATGGCCTGCCGGCGACGGCGGCGCTGTTCGCGGCGGTGCCGCGCGGCACCAATGCCGGGCGCGGCTCCAACACCAGTGGCTCGAACAACATCATCACCAACGGCTCGAAGATCGTCGTGCCCGAGGGCTACGGCCTGCTGCTGATGCAGGACGGCGCGATCACCGCGTTCGTCGCCGAGCCGGGTGGCTATGAGTGGCGTTCGGACGACATCAACTCGAAGTCGATCTTCGCTGGCGACGGCATCGTCTCGACCTTCATCACCCAGAGCTGGGAGCGCTTCAAGTTCGGCGGCCAGCCGGGCTCGCAGCAGGCGGCCTTCTTCGTCTCGCTGAAGGAGCTGCCGGAGAACCGCTTCGGCACCCAGTCCGAGATCTACTGGGACGACGGCTTCCTCAACACCCAGGTCGGCGCGGTCACCCGCGGCTCGTACACGCTGAAGATCGTCGACCCGATCCTGTTCGTGAAGAACTTCGTGCCCGCCGCCTACCTGCAGCCGGGCAAGGTGTTCGACTTCACCGACCTGGACAACGCGGCCGCCGGCCAGCTGTTCAACGAAGTCGTCGGTTCGCTGGCGCCCGCTTTCAGCCTGTATACGAACGATCCGTCCAAGGGCAACCGCATCACCAAGATCCAGCAAGATTCGCTCGGCTTCGCGCAGAGCCTGTCGGCGGCGGTGGAACAGGGTTACCAGTGGAAGTCCGACCGCGGCCTGGCCATCGTCAAGACCGCCATCGTCTCCATCGAGTACGACGCCAACACCCGTGAACTGCTGAAGACCGTGCAGCGCGCCGATGCGCTGGCCGGGTCGCGCGGCAATTCCAACCTGCAGGCCAGCGTCGCGCAGGGCATCCAGTCCGCCGGCGAAACCGGCGGTGCCGCCGGCCTGGTCGGCGTGGGCATGGCCTCGGGCATGGTGGGGGGCCTCGGCGCGCTGCAGCAGCCGGCCACGCCGGCCGCGCCCGCTGCCGAAGATCCGGTCGCCAAGCTGCAGAAGGCCAAGCAGATGCTCGACCTCGGCCTGATCACCCAGGCCGATTACGACGCGCTGAAGGCGAAGGCACTGGGCCTGTAATCCGCACACCGCCCATGTCCAACCCGAACCGTCCGGCGCCCCCGCCGTTGCCGCCGGCCCCACCCGTGGGGCCCGGCTCACCGCAGGACGTGCCGCCGCTGCCCGGCACGTTCCCGGTCGATCCCGCCACCCTGCCCGACGCCATCCGCGACGAGCTGCAGGCGCCCGATCCGGTCGCCATCGATACCGCGTCGGCCGAACTGCGCGACGGGCAGAACCGCTGCCCGAAGTGCGGCGCCACCGACATCCGCCACAAGCCCGGCACCGACCTGCTGGTCTGCCTGTACTGCCGCAACGAGTGGGACGGCGCGCGCGTCGAGGAAGCCTTCGGCTTCGGCACGGGCCATGCCGATCTGCGCGGCACCGTCGTCGCCTCGGGCGCGAAGGACATCGACGCCGATGTCGCGGCGCTGATGACCTTCAAATGCACCGGCTGCGGCGCCGAGGTCACGGTCAACACCGAGAACGCGATGACGGCGCGCTGCCACTGGTGCCGCCACGTGTTCGGCGTGAACGAGCAGATCGCCAACGGCGCGGTACCCGACGCGGTGCTGCCCTTCCATATCAAGAAGGACGATGCGGTTGCGCGGATCCGCCAGTTCGTCGACAAGCGCCGGCTGTTCGCACTGAAGGAATTCAAGGACCAGTTCACGCCCGAGAACGTCGTCGGCGTGTACCTGCCCTACATGATCGTGGACGGCAACGCGAGCGCCGAGGTGTCGGGCAAGGGCGAGATCCTGATCCGTCGCTACACCCGCGGCACCGAGAAGAACAAGAAGACCTACTACGACGCCGACCTCTACCAGGTCGAACGCCAGGTGGACTTCACCGTCGACGACCTGCCGCTGGAATCCTCGCGCGAGCGCGGCAACCTCGACACCGCCGTCAACACGCAGAACATCATCAACACCATCCTGCCGTTCGACACCAAGAACGCGGTGAAGTGGAACGCCTCGTACCTGTCCGGCTTCACCTCCGAGAAGCGCGATACCGACGTGGAGCAGTTGCGGCCGCGGCTGGAAGACCAGTTGCTGTCGATCGCGCGGTCGCAGGTCGAGGATTCGGTGAACCGCTACGACCGCGGCGTACGCTGGGAACGCGAGCGCCTGGACGTGCACGGCACCCGCTGGGTGTCGATGTACCTGCCGGTGTGGCTGTACTCGTACCACCAGCCGGGCCGCAACGGCGGCATGCTGCATTACATCGCCGTTAACGGCCGCACCGGCGAAACGATGGGCAGCGTGCCCGTGCAGCACTGGAAGCTGCTGCTGGCGGCGCTGACGGTGGGCACCTTCCTCGAGGGCATCGCCCTCGCGATCATCTGGGCGGGCGCATGAGCGACGACAACGGTCTATGGCTGCTGGCACTGGGCCCCGCGGGTGCCAGCGCGCTGTACTGGGCGCTGTACCGGTATTACCGCAACACCGACAAGTCGCACGCGTTCGAGCGCGAGACGGACGTCGTCGCCAAGCCGGTCACCGGCGCGGACCGCAAGATCGACGAGATCCGCGGCACCCAGCGCAGCGGTATCGACGGCGACAACGTCAGCGCCTACCGCCAGCGCGTGGAGCGCGTACGCGGCGACAGTAGTTAGCGGCCCGCCATAACGCGCGGCGGCGTATTCGTAGGCTGGGTTGGCTCCATCAACCCAGCATCACGCGGTCTTCAGGGTCGCAGGACGCATGCAAGACGCATTCACTGGCCCGGTCAGTCGTTGCGCTCGATTGACGAAGAGCGCTGGGTTTCTCAACCCAGCCTACGAAAGCTGTAGCGCGGGACGCCGCTCGATCTCGGCGATCACGTCCGGCAACGCGCCTGCGTCCACCGGCGGCGAGAACCAGTAGCCCTGCGCGGCGAAGCAGTTCATGCGCCGCAACGCCGCCGCGGTGCCGGCGTCTTCCACGCCTTCGGCCACCACGTACATGCCCAGCCTGCGGGCCAGCCGGATCGTCGAGCCGACGATGGCGGCGCTGGCATCGTGACGCACCAGCTTGCCGATGAAGCTCTTGTCCAGCTTCAGCTCCTCCACCGGCATCTCCTGCAGGTAAGCCAGCGAACTGTGGCCGGTGCCGTAGTCGTCGATCGACAGGTGCACACCCGAGGCCGACAGCGCCCGTAGCGTGTCCAGGCTCGTGCGTGGGTCCAGCATTGCGGCCGATTCAGTGATCTCCAGCGCCAGCCGCCGCGGCGACACCTTCGCGCGGGCGAGCCGCGTACCCACGTCGGCCGGCAAGGCGACATCGAGCAGGCTGCACATCGACAGATTCACCGCGACGGTCAGCCCCATGCCCTCGCGCTGCCACGCCGCGCATTGCCGGAGCGCGAGGTCCAGCACGTGCCGCGTTACCTCGCCCATCAGGTCGGTGCGCTCGATCAACGGAATGAAGTCGCCCGGCGGCACCAGCCCCTTCACCGGATGCTGCCAGCGCAGCAAGGCTTCCACGCCGATCACCCGCATGTCGCGCAGCCTGACCTTCGGCTGGTACTGCAACCACAACTGCCCCTGCGGAATCGCATCGCGCAGGTCGTTGAGCAACAACAGCGTGCGCGGGTCGTCACGCCGCAACGCCGGGGTGAAGCGCAACACCTTGCCCGGGTGCTGGCGCGCGCCCTGCATGGCGACGGTCGCCTGCTGCACCAGGCTCCATGGGTCGTGGCCGTCCTGCGGGGCGAGCGAAAAGCCCATGCTGGCCGACACCCTGAGCGCCTCCCCCGCTATCCACAGCGGCTCACGCAAGCCATCCTGCAGCCGCCGTGCGAGCGCCAGCATGTGCGCCTCGTCGAAGACCGACGGCATCACCACGCAGAACGCATCGGCGCCCAGATGCGCGATGGCGTACCGTGCCGGCAACAGGCCCCGCCATCGTGTCGCGAGTTCGCACAGCACCGCGTCGCCCGCGTGGTGTCCGTAGGCCTCGTTGACGGCGCCGAAGCGGTCGACATCGATCACCAGCACGCCGACCGACGCACCGGCATCCAAGGCCTGCGCGATCACTTCCTCGATCCGCCGCTGGTTCGGCAGGCCCGTCAGCGGATCGAGGTCGGCGACCAGCGCAAGCGCATCACGCTCGCGCTCGACGCTGCCGCGCAGTCCGCGCAGGCGCCACCCCAACAGGAGCGCAGCCACGCCGGTGATCAGCACGGCGGCCAGGGTCGCAGTCAGCGCATCGGGCCGCGCCGGTGCCAACAGGCTCACCGGCGTGGCGAGCAGGACCAGCGCGACCAGTGACAGCCGCCCCGCCGTGCCATGCACGCGTGCGGCATCGCGGATCGCGAGCAATCGATGGCGCGAGGGATGCAGCGCCGCCGCGCCCCAGCTGACGTAGGAGAACAGCCACATCAGCAACAACGGCTCCACCGGGGTCTCCACGCCGAAACTCATGGCGTGGTACAGCGCGTCGCCCGCCGTCCAGAACACCAGCCCCAGCACCAGCAACGTCAGCGAGGGCGAACGCGTTTCCGGCGCACTGGCGAGCCATGCAGCCAGCGCCAGCAGCACGAGGTCGGCCACCGGAAACAGCATGCGGAACCGTTGCGGTGACGGAAACGCCGGCGCCCCGTCCAGCGTCGGCTGGACGAACACCCACCACCCCACCAATCCGGCGCAGAGCAGGATGACCGCACCGTCCAGCGCACCGCGCCACGGGATCACGCCCGCCTTCTGGTCGCGGATGAAGCCGAGCAAGGCCCACGCGAACATCGCGGTCGCCAGCGTGTAGAAGAAGTCCGCGGCGGTCAGGCCCGCCGCCGACGTACCCGCTTCATCGGTACCCGCCTGCACGAACGCGCCCGCGACGAACAGCGCGTGCGCCACGGCCAGCGCCCACCACGGCCCCCATCGACCGCCGTGCACCTGCGCGGCGCCGATGACCAGGCCGATCGTGCCGCACCACATCAGCAGCCGACCGTACCAGGGCAGGCCGATCATTCCGAGTGCGATGGCGAACACGACCAGCATCCACCACGCCTGCCCGAGCGTTCCCGATGCCAGCGGAAACCACGCGCGTCGACGCACGTGCATCCAGCGGACGATGCTCGCTGTGATCAGCACGATGGCATTCCTTGAGCGCGATGGTGCGCGGCGGTCGGTGTTGCGACCGAGTGATGCGGGGCCATGCCTCAATCCTTGAAACGACCGTTTTCCGCGCGGAATCTAGCACGCGATTCCACGCAGATCGGGGATATTTCAAGTCACGATTGCAGCTGAAAATGTGAGGCGAAATGCAGGCACGACACCCCTCATTCGCGCACCGTGGACAACGCGTCCCGCTATGACAGTTCCAACGCGCGGGCGGTCGCACGATGCGCCGCGCGATAGGCCGTCGGCGTGCATGCCATCGCGGCCTTGAACGCGCGATTGAACGGACCCAGCGAAGCGAAGCCGGCATCGCCGCTGATGTCGAGGATGGTCGCCTCGTCGTCCGCATCCGCCAGGCGCGCACAGGCATAAGCGATGCGGTGGCGGTTGATCATCTGGTTGAAGTTCTTCTCGCCCAACCCCTGCGTGAGCAGGCGGCTGAGTTTGTGTTCTGCGGTGCCCAGGCGATGGGCGAGATCGGCCACCTTCAGCTCCGGCTCGCGGTACACCTGCAGCGTGTCGAGTTGGCGCCGCAAGGCACGCGCCAGGCGCGCGTCCTCGTCGCCGAGCGGGCCGGGCGTCGCACGCGTCTCCGGTGCCGCGTCCACCGTCGCCACTGGCAGGCGGCGGCGTTGCCACAGCGCGGCATGGGTGAACAGGATCATCGCCATCGCGCACACCGGGATCACCCCGCCGCGCACCGAGGCGAGCCACGGCCAGGTGCCGGCCAGCGCGCCCATCAGCGTGGTGGTCAGCACGCAGCCGGCGAACAGCAGCAGGAAGGCGACGCGCAGCCGGCGTTCGGGGTGCGGCAACGATGCGAAGCCACCGCGCAACGCTTCCAGGAACGTCAACACCAGCAAGGTGGAACTGGCCAGCGTCAGCAGGCTGTCCAGGCCGGAGGCCCACGGCGACACCGCACCGTGCACGCCCAGCGTCGCACCGCGGTAGCCGGCGATCAGCAGGGCCACGCCGGCCGCGACCAGCACGTGCACGCGGCCCACGCCGCCTTCGCCACGAAACAGCGCCCGCGACACCAGCCAGAAGCCATTGCAGGTCGCGCTGCCGCCGATGGCGACCGCCCACCGCATCCAGGTCGGCGCACCGTCCATCCACGGCGACATCAGCGAGAGCGCCATCGAGCCGCTGACCACGGCGAAGATCACGTCGATATCGCGCTTCGGTCGCTGCCACAGCAGCGCCAGCAACGACACCACCGCCACCGCGACGGCCACTCCGGTTGCGCCTGCCTGCCAGCCTTGCATGGTCTCGTCCTCGCGGGTCCCGGCACAGGGTGCGGCACCCGCCCTGCCCGGCCAAGCGCCATCGGTCATGGCCGCGCGGTCGCATGCCGAATCGCCACGCGCGATCCGGCTGGCCGAATTCCGAATCGGCGAGACGCCCTTGGCCGGCGCTGCGCATCGTGCGCGCTGTCCCCACCGGAGCCTCCACCATGCCCGTCACGCGTTCCCTGCCCGCCCCACCCCGCGTCCTCTCTTCCGGCGCCACCGCCTGGTTCATCGCCGCCACGTTCGGGCAATGGGCCTTCGTCGCGTTCATCGTGTTGTTCTTCGGCGGGCCGGTGCTCGGCGGCGATCTGTCGCCCCTCAACGCCAAGCCGCACGTCACCGGCTATGTGCCCGGCGATGTCGTGGGCAACCTGCAGTTCGTCGGCCATGCGCTGCTGGCCGGGCTGGTGACCTTCGCCGGCGCCTGGCAGTTGGTGCCGGCGCTGCGCCGGCGCTGGCCCGCGCTGCACCGCTGGAACGGCCGCGTCTTCCTGTCGGTCGCCCTGGTCGTCACCCTCACCGGCTTCTATCTGGTCTGGGTGCGCGGCTCGCAGCTGGGGCCGGCCAGCAACCTATCCATTTCGTTGAACGGGTTGCTGATCGTGGTCTTCGCGCTGCTGGCCTGGCGCAGTGCGCGGGCGAAGGACCTCGCCACCCATCGCCGCCACGCGCTGCGCGCCTACCTGCTGGTCAACGGGGTGTGGTTCCTGCGCATCGGCATCATGCTGGCCGGGCTGGTGCTCACGCCGCTGGGCATCACGATCGACTACACCGGCGCGCCCTTCATCCTGGTCAGCTTCGGCAGTTGGCTGCTGCCGCTGGCGGTGCTGACGCTGTACTTCGGCGCCGAGCGTTCGCGCCACGCCGGCGCGAAGGTCGCGATGGGCGCCCTGCTCTGGCTGCTCGCGCTGCTCACCGTGGCGGGCAGCGCGGCGGCGATCGCCTTCATGTGGTGGCCGGTGCTGTAGGCCACGCTTCATGCGCGCCGCTGTTACGACGAAGTGAACATCGCGCGCGCACGACGTACGGTTGGCCGTCGCGTCGCAAGCGGGGCGTTGGACCGAATGCACGGCATGTCGCCGAAGGAGTCGCATCATGGCCGACCGTCCCCGTTTTCCCGGCGGTACTTTTGGCAATCGCTTCGATCCCGCCATCGATGGCGAAGTACTGCCACCGCCGATCGACCCGGAACGCTTCCGGCATATCCAGTTGCTCAACGAAGCGGTGCTGGTCAACTTCGCGGCGTCGCCCAACCCGCGCACGCCGTGGGGATGGTCGACGCTGGCGTGGGACGTGACGATGCCCACCACCTTCCTGCCCGGCGTGCACGTGGAAGCGGTGCTGTTCGGCGAAGGCGAGCAGATCGTGCCTGCGCAGGGCACGCGGCCGGCGCGGCCGTACAACGAGACCACCTACACGCTGTCGCTGCGCACGCCGCTGGCGGTGCGGATGATGGGCCAGGTAACGCTGGGCATCGACTTCGGCGCGTGCTTCGAGCTGCCGCAACGCAGCGACGTGATCCGCGACCTCATCCGCGAGGAAGTGCGCCGCGCCTTCCCGTCATCGGGCCAGGTGACGTTGCGCGGCAGCGAGATCGGCGTGGATTTCGGCATCAACAGTTTCGTCGTCGATATCCCGCTGACGGCGGATGTGCCGAACTGGTTCGACGCCGACATCGACATGACGCTGGGCTTCGAGGTATTCCCGGTGGACGGCCGGGTCGCGGCGCGCTACGGCTTCGCGCGGACCAACGTGTCGTTCGGCACCGCGTCGGCCATCCTCTCCGGGGGCTGTTCGTCGGCGGTGGCGAAGGCGCTGGAAGCGGCCTGCGACGGGTTCTTCGATGGCTTCATCGGCCCGGCCATCGCGCGGCAACTGCGCGACCAGGTGCAGGCCGGCATGAACACCGCCCTCGCCGAGTTCAACCAGGGCCGTTCACCGCCGTACAAGGTGCACGACTTCACCCTGACCGAATTCAACCTGCTGGTGCGCGTGTGCCCGGTCAGCGCACCGCCACCGCCGCCGGACCCGAATCGTCCAGGACGCGATGGCGGTTTCGAACCGCTGCACAGCTGAGCGCACGTCAACGCACGACCGGCGCCGTTGAGCCCAACGGCGCCGGTGGCTCCGTAGGCTGGGTTGCAAACCCAGCTAGGCGCGACACGACCGAAGCACGCGGCCCGCCCGACACCGCGCCCAGGCATTTCGGCTCATGCGCCAGCCTATGTGTGTGTAGAACCGAGCCTGTGCAGATTTTTGTGTAACCGGATTTCGGTTTACAGCTGAGGGAGTCGTCCCTCGAACTGGATCGTAAACTGGTTCAACGCGGCCTTCCAGTCGCGGATCGGCAGCGTCCACTTCTTGCTGATGTTGCGCAGCGCCAGGTACATCAGCTTCACCAGCGCTTCGTCGGTCGGGAACGCGCCGCGGTGCTTGGTCAGCTTGCGCAGGCTGAAGTTCACCGACTCAATCGCGTTGGTGGTGTAGATCACCTTGCGGATCTCCGGGGCGAAGTCGAAGAACGGCGTCAGCCGCGCCCAGTTGCGACGCCACGATTGGCTGATCGGCAGGTACTCGGCGTCCCACTTGGCCTCGAACTCGGACAGGCGCTGCTCGGCTTCCGCCGCCGTGGCGCAGGTGTAGATGCGCTTCAGGTCGGCGGCCACTTCCGGTCGGCGTTTCCAGGTCACGTAGTTCAGGCTGTGTCGGACCATGTGCACCACGCACAGCTGGACCAGCGTCTGCGGGAACACGGCCTCGATCGCTTCGGGGAAACCCTTCAGCCCGTCGACGCAGGCGATGAAGATGTCCTGCACGCCGCGATTGCGCAGCTCGGTCACCACCTGCAGCCAGAACTTCGCCCCTTCCGTCTGCGCCAGCCACAGGCCCAGCACTTCCTTCTCGCCGGCCAGCGTGACGCCAATCGCCAGGTACACCGCCTTCACCCGCACCGCGCCCTCGCGCACCTTCACGTGGATGCAGTCGAGGTAGACGATCGGATACACCGCATCCAGCGGCCGGCCCTGCCACAGCTTGACCTCGTCGACCACCGCGTCGGTGACCGAGGAGATCAGGCTGGGTGACACTTCCGTGCCATACATTTCCTGCAGGTGCGCCTGGATCTCGCGCACCGTCATGCCGCGGGCGTACAACGACAGGATGCGCTCGTCGAAGCCGTTCCAGCGCCGTTGGTGCTTGGGCACGATCTGCGGCTCGAAGCTGCCTTGCCGGTCGCGCGGCACCTCGATCGGCATCTCGCCGAAGTCACCCTTCAACACCTTGCGGCTCTTGCCGTTGCGGGCGTTGCCCTCGGCGTTGCCGACCGGGTCGTGCTTCTCATGGCCCAGGTGCTCGGCCATCTCGGCTTCCAGCGCCCGCTCCACCAGCAGTTTGGTCAGCTGCTTGAGCAGGCCGTTCTCGCCGATCAGGTCTTCGGGCTTCTTGTAGTTGGCCATCAAGCTGGCCAACAATTCCTCAGGTACTTCGTGCTTGCGGGTTGTCATCGTGTCTCCGGGTCTGGCGGCAGTTTCCTGCCAAGGGCCCGGTTACACAAAATTTAGGACAGGCTCATGGTCGCATTTAGCGATCGCAGCTTGGTAGTCAGGGTGACCATCCCTATCGAAAACACAAAATATCCGGTCATAGTCCCTGCTTGATCTAAATTTCTCGATCGCAAACTCCACAACCGTCATCGGGCTTGAGCCGCATTGCTCTCCAAGCACTAAGATATTTGCCGTACCCAAGCGCAACTCATTGCGAAGAGAAGCGAAATAATGAGGTTCGGTTTTCGCACCTTCGCAAACTATCAATACAACATCGATAGGCTCACGAATCTCCCTTGCAACCCTAACCTCCCGTCCCCGTCTCGCCCGCGACGTCATTCAAATAACCCGCCACCAAGATATGGAATAGCTCCATATCTCCCTTCCAAATAGCCCTTCGCAAGAGAAACGTCCTTCCTGGGCTTGAAGTCAGTTAATGGATACACTTTAGTTGCACCAGACTCTTTCTCCACAAACCATATCTGATCCCTCCTAAGAATATCCAAATCGAGCATCGAGGTTGCGTGCGTGACCACCAGCATCTGTGCGTTTGATCTGTTCATCTTAGGGTTGTTCATCATCTGCAGTATTCTCTTCGCTAGCAGTGGGTGCATACTATTATTAAGCTCATCCACAACCATTACATAACCACTGTCCAGAGTATCTAAGATGGGCCCCGCAAAACCAAAAAGCTTTTGAGTTCCTCTTGATTCCTCATCATGAGAAAACCACACTTGCTCTCCTGCAGAGGAAACCCTCCCCCACATTACCTCTACGCTTTCTGTCTCCAGAATATGCTCGACCATACTATCGGCCTCTTCTTTTGGCATAAGCTTTCTAACAAAATCAATCTGCTCCTGATCCACCGCTTTCTCACGAGTGGAAAGAGTCGAAAAATCAATGTCGCAGAGCCTAAGGAAACTCTCAATCCTATGTCTCGAGCTATCAGTTCCCAACATTCCTTTCGAGAACGTCGGAAATAACTCCCCCGACATCAAAACCCTGAGATTCTCATCAAACCAGTCGTAGACTGGCTGAAGTTGTTCAGACTTCAACTGACCAGCAACACTCAACAGAAGCGCGCCGTCCTTTGTCGAACTACTCCAAATTTGCTTCGGGCCTTTCAGCGAACCACCAAACTTCCAAGAATACTCGAGAGACTTTTCGTCAAATACACGATGGAACCACATTTGGGCGCGCTTCTCCGGAAACGCGTAAAGCCACTCCTCAATAATTCTCGTTGAATTAAGCGAGAATCCATACTGATACTTCACAGAATCAGCGACGAATACGATCTCAAATACAGAGGGTTCTCTGACACTATCGTCTAATCTGAAGGGCTTTATTCTTGCCCTCGCAGACTTTCCTGCATCCTTGGCAGAATCAATGACCATGTCATGAACTAGATCCAATCCCATTAAAAAATTGGACTTTCCCGCTGCATTGGCCCCATAGAGAACAGCGCATCTCAGGAGTCGATCAACCCCAGGCGCGACATCTTTTACAACGTTCGAGTCTTCATGCTCTTTGTCTGCAGACGCTACGAACGACAGCACCTGCCTCTCTCGAATCGATCGGAAATTGGAGATCGAGAACTCGATCAGCATGCGCGACTCCGGGGGTTTTTTGAGAAAAATTCACAAATTCAAGCGCAAGTCTACATCATCACTGTACTTTGGTGTCTGGACAACGGCGGCAACTTGGACTGCTCTAAGGTGTGGCTTGTACCCTTAGCGACGTTTACCCACCTCCATGACGCCAAGTTTCGAACCGCGCGCCATCTAGCCCCCAATGCCCTCCCCTACCCACGCCCTCACCCCCACATGAGCGACGCGCCAAGCCGCACCCGCGCGGCGTTGCTCCACCCGCTGGACAGGGAAGACGTCTACATCAAGCAGAAGGAGCGCCGGATCGGCGTTCTGGTCAGCCTGTTGGTGCACGTCCTGTTCGTGCTGGCCCTGCTGTACACCTCCCAGCTGGAACTGGCCCCGCCCGAGGGCAGCAGCAGCGGCGGTGCGCGCGTCAAAGTGGACTTCCTGGGCGAGACCGACCGCGACGACCAGCGCCCGCCTGTCCCGCCGACCGGCGTCCAGACCCCGCGCGAACGCCCCAAGCCCCTCAAACCCCTGGTGACCACCCCCGTCACCTCGCCCGTCGACGCCACCCGCGTGACCGAGGCCGAGAACCCCGTGGCCGAAGAAGAAGCCGCGCCCCAACCGACCTCCTCCGAACAGGCCCTGCCCCAACCCCAGACCCGGCCGCCCGCCAGCCAACCCGCCTGGCGCCGCTCCGCCCAATGGGGCCAACCGCCCGGCATGCTCGCCCAGGACACCGCCCCCGAAAACCGCGGCTATACCACCGGCAGCGGCCGCAGCGAAGGCCGTGGCCAGGACAACGCCGCCAGCCCCAGCATGGATGTGGACGGCCACCAGATCTATTACGACCTGCGCAACGAGATCCGCGTGCAGGAATGGCAGGCCCGCGGCATGACCGAACTCTCCTTCCCCCTGCCCGGCCGCCGCGAATACATGGTCTGCCCCCTGGAGATCGTCGCCCGCCGCGGCTCCGGCGGCTGCCGCCTGGTGCAACCGAACGACCCCGCCATGGCCGGCATCGGCGACGCCCGCGACGTGGTCACCGTCGAACGCGTCTACCGCCGAGGCGAACTGATCTGGCGCGGGCCGGGGGCGTATCGCTGACGGACCCGTAGGCTGGGTCGACAGACCCAGCATCGGAAGTTTCCGCGCACGCGATGCTGGGTCTGTCGACCCAGCCTACAAAAGCCGACTTCGTGATCCGCAAAGAAAAACCCCGCCGAAGCGGGGTTTTTCGTGGTCGGTCGAGCGGCGCCTTGTCGCGCAGGGTTCACGCCGCGATCCGCTCGATCCGCGCAACCGCCTTTCCCAGCACGCGATGTGCCTCTTCCAGATCGTAGTCCGCCTGCAGACCCAGCCAGAAACGCTCGCTCGTACCCAGTGCGGCAGCCAGCCTGACTGCCGTGTCGGCGGTGATGCCGCGCTTTCCAAGCACGATCTCATTGATACGGCGCGGCGGCACGTTGGCGGCGCGCGCCAGCGCGTTCTGGCTGATCCCCATCGGCAGCAGGAACTCTTCCAGCAGCACTTCACCGGGATGGATATTGGGCAGGGTCTTCATGGAAGAACTCCTCTGGTGACAGTTCAGTGGTAATCGACGATTTCCACGTCGTGCACGTCGCCGTCCTTCCAGCGGAAGCAGACGCGCCATTGATCGTTGATCCGGATACTGTGCTGGCCCTTGCGGTCGCCTTTCAGCGCTTCCAGCCGGTTCGCCGGCGGGATACGCAGATCGTCCAACGTCGCCGCGTTGTTCAGCATGCGCAGCTTGCGACGGGCAACGGCCTGCATGTCGGACGGCAGACGCCGCGAAGGCGTGCCGTTCCAGACTTTCTCGGCTTCCTTGTCGGCGAAGTCCCGGATCACGGCACTACCATAACGCCATCCGTTATGTAACGCAATCCGTCATAGCCACTCTCGGGCAAACAAAAGGCCCGCAGATGCGGGCCTTTCGAGGGACGGGGGTGGCGGCTTACATGTTCCGCCGGTACTCGCCACCCACGTCGTACAGCGCGTGGCTGATCTGCCCCAGGCTGTGCGTCTTGACCGCTTCGACCAGGGCGGCGAACACGTTGCGGCGTTCGCGGGCGGTGCGTTGCAGGTAGGCCAGGCCGTGGCCGTCGTGGATTTCCGGGTCGGCGTGTTCTTCCAGCGCGGTGGCGTGGCTGTGGTCGGTTTCGCCTTCCGGCGCCAGCGCGTTGCGCGAGGCCTGCCAGGCGCGGACGTTGGCGATCTGCTGGCCCTTCTCTTCCTCGGTCGAGCGGATCAGCTCGATCTCGGTGGCGATCTCGCCGCCGTGCTCGCGCGGCAGGAAGGTGTTCACACCCACCAGCGGCAGGCTGCCGTCGTGCTTCTTGTGCTCGTAGTAGAGCGACTCTTCCTGGATCTTGCCGCGCTGGTACATGGTGTCCATCGCGCCGAGCACGCCGCCGCGCTCGCTGATGGCTTCGAACTCCTTGTAGACCGCCTCTTCCACGATGTCGGTCAGCTGGTCGACGACGAAGCTGCCCTGCCAGGGGTTCTCGTTGAAGTTCAGCCCCAGCTCCTTGTTGATGATCATCTGGATGGCGACCGCGCGGCGCACGCTTTCTTCCGTCGGCGTGGTGATCGCCTCGTCGTACGCGTTCGTGTGCAGGCTGTTGCAGTTGTCGAACAACGCGTACAGCGCCTGCAGCGTGGTGCGGATGTCGTTGAACTGGATTTCCTGCGCGTGCAGCGACCGGCCGGAGGTCTGGATGTGGTACTTCATCATCTGGCTGCGCTCGTTGGCGCCGTAGCGCTCGCGCATGGCGCGCGCCCAGATGCGGCGGGCGACGCGGCCGATGACGGTGTACTCCGGGTCCATGCCGTTGCTGAAGAAGAACGACAGGTTGGGCGCGAAGTCGTCGATCTTCATGCCGCGGGCCAGGTAGTACTCCACGATGGTGAAGCCGTTGCTCAGGGTGAAAGCGAGCTGGCTGATCGGGTTCGCCCCGGCCTCGGCGATGTGGTAGCCCGAAATCGACACCGAGTAGAAATTGCGCACCGCGTGGTCGACGAAGTACTGCTGGATGTCGCCCATCATGCGCAGGGCGAACTCCGTGCTGAAGATGCAGGTGTTCTGCGCCTGGTCTTCCTTGAGGATGTCGGCCTGCACGGTGCCGCGCACGGTGGCCAGCGTCTCGGTCTTGATGCGGGTGTAGGTGTCTTCATCGACCAGCTGGTCGCCGGTGATGCCCAGCAGGCCCAGGCCGAGGCCGTTGTTGGTCGGCGGCAGTTCGCCGTGGTACTGCGGACGCGCGCGACCTTCGAAGAACGCATCGATCTTCGCGCTCGCGTCGGCCCAGCGCGCGTCGTCGGCCTTCAGGTACTTCTCCACCTGCTGGTCGACGGCGGTGTTCATGAACATCGCCAGGATGATCGGCGCCGGACCGTTGATCGTCATCGACACCGAGGTGGTCGGCGCGCATAGGTCGAAGCCGGAGTACAGCTTCTTCATGTCGTCCAGCGTGGGGATGTTGACGCCGGAGTTGCCGATCTTGCCGTAGATGTCCGGGCGCGGCGCCGGGTCCTCGCCGTACAGCGTGACGCTGTCGAACGCGGTGGACAGGCGCGCGGCCGGCTGGCCGACCGACAGGTAATGGAAGCGGCGGTTGGTGCGCTCCGGCGTGCCTTCGCCGGCGAACATGCGGATGGGATCCTCGCCGGTGCGGCGGTACGGATACACGCCGCCGGTGTACGGATAGCTGCCGGGCAGGTTCTCTTTCTGCAGGAACGTCAGCAGTTCGCCCCAGCCCTGGTACGGCGGCGGCGCGATCTTCGGGATCTGCTGGTGGCTGAGCGATTCGCGGTAGTTCTCGATGCGGATGGTCTTGCCGCGCACTTGGTACTCGTTGACCGGATCGGTGACGGCCTTGTGCCGGGCCGGCCACTCACGCAGCAGCTTCAACGCGTCGGACGACAGCGACTGGATGGCATCGTTGTAGCGCTGACGCAACGTCAGCAACGAACGATCCACCTGTAGGGCGGGCCCTGGCCCGCCATCGTTGACCTCGCCCGCCTCCGGATGGCGGGCCGAGGCCCGCCCTACGAGATCGTCGTTGGCGTACAGCTCCAGCGCCTTGGGCAGTGCGGCGTCGCCGAGGTCCTTCAGCGCGTTCCAGTAATGCTGCGCGCGGCTGGCGGTCTCGGCTTCGGTCTCGATGCGGCGGTTGATGCCGCGGCCCTGTTCGGCGATCTCGGCCAGGTAGCGCACGCGGCTGCCGGGAATCAGCACGGTGGCGCGCGGCTCCTTCAGTTCGGTATCGAGCGCGGGCGTCCACTTCTCGGCCGGCAGCTGCAGCTTCTCGCGCAGCAGGCGGCACAGGTTGGCGAACATCCAGCTGACGCCGGGGTCGTTGAACTGGCTGGCGATGGTGGGATACACCGGCACGTCGGCGTCCGGCGTCTGGAACGCCACGCGGTTGCGCTTCCACTGCTTGCGCACGTCGCGCAGCGCGTCTTCGGCGCCGCGCTTGTCGTACTTGTTCAGCACGATCAACTCGGCGAAGTCGATCATGTCGATCTTCTCCAGCTGGCTGGCCGCGCCGTAGTCGCTGGTCATCACGTACATCGGGAAGTCGACCAGGTCGACGATTTCCGAATCGCTCTGGCCGATGCCGGCGGTCTCGACGATCACCAGGTCAAAGCCCAGCGACTTCAGGAACGCGATGCAGTCCTTCAACACTGCATTGGTCGCCACGTGCTGGCGGCGCGTGGCCATCGAGCGCATGTAGATGCGGTCGCTGCGCAGCGCGTTCATGCGGATGCGGTCGCCGAGCAGCGCGCCGCCGGTGCGGCGACGGGTGGGATCGACCGAAATCACCGCGATATGCATCTGCGGGAAGCAGGACAGGAAACGGTTCATCAGTTCGTCGGTGACCGACGACTTGCCGGCGCCGCCGGTGCCGGTGATGCCGACCACCGGCGTGGGCCGCGCGGGGAACGGCGCATGCGGGCCCTTGGCCCACTGCGCGCGCAGCTTCTCCAGGTCGGCGTCGGAATAGCGGCCGTCCTCGATGGCGCTGAGCACGCGGCCGATGCCCGCCTCGTCGGTGAGCTTCGGCTGCGCGGGCGCGGCGTCGCGATCGGCGGCGACCTGCACGCGGCCTTCTTCGGCGCGCTTGACCACGTCCTGGATCATTTCCACCAGGCCCATCTTCATGCCGTCGTTCGGGTGGTAGATGCGCTCCACGCCGTAGGCCTGCAGTTCGGCGATCTCTTCCGGCGTGATGGTGCCGCCGCCGCCGCCGAACACACGCACGTGGCCGGCGCCGCGCTCCTTCAGCATGTCGACCATGTACTTGAAGTACTCGACGTGCCCGCCCTGGTAGCTGGACAGCGCGATGCCGTCGGCGTCTTCCTGCAGCGCGGCGCGGACGACGTCCTCGACGCTGCGGTTGTGGCCCAGGTGGATCACTTCCGCGCCCTCGCCCTGGATCAGGCGGCGCATGATGTTGATGGCCGCGTCGTGCCCGTCGAACAGGCTGGCAGCGGTGACGAAGCGCAGCGGCGTGGCGTCGGCCTGGGTGGCGGGGAACTGGCTGGCGGGTGTACTCACGCGTGCTCACTTGCAGGACGGACAGGCGCGGGATTGTAGCCGCTCGCGCGTGATCACCTCACCAATTGCACACCAGTGGACGCCGCACGCGCACCCTACGGTGGCGTGCGGTCACGCCGTTCGCGTCAGCACAGGCCGAACGGCAGCTCGCGCGTGGACACCACGCGCTGGCCGACGGTTTCGCCGCGCAGGAAGCGCAAGGCGGCATCGAGCGTTTCCGGCGCGATGGTCACGCGATGGTGGCCGAGCCCGTTCGTGCTGAGCAGCGTGGCCTGCGGCCAGTAGCGCGCGTAACGCTCGCCTTCGCACCACGGCACGTCGGTGTCTTCCAGGTCGTGCACGACCAAGCCGGGCCGCGCGATCTGCGGCGCGGTGGCCTGCGCGTGCAGATCGCGGATGTCGTGCGCGGTGAGTTCCTGGTACTCGTCGAACAACCGCCGGCTGAGGAACTGCGCCAGCCCCACCATGCCGCCGAAGCGGCGCGCGGCATCGAACGGATCGGCGGCGGGCGCCAGCAGGATCACGCGCTCGGCCTGCAGCCCGCGCGCCATTGCGATCGCGCTTGCGGCGCCGCCGAGCGAATGACCGACGACGGCGGCCAGCGGACCGGTGTGGTCGGCGACCCGGGCGATCGCTTCGGCGAACATCGGCAGCGTGGCGCGGCGTCCGCTGCTGCGGCCATGCGCGGGCTGGTCGAACGTCACCACGGCATAGCCGGCGCGGCGCAGCGGTTCCACCCACGGCAGGAAGCGCAGGCCGAAGCTGGACCAGCCATGGGCCAGCAGCACCGTCGGTTCGCGGGCCGGATCCCCCCACGTATAGGTAGTCAGGCGTTCGCGGCCGAAGGCCAGTTCGCCCAGGCGCGCGCCGCCGGTGTCGGCCTGCCTGGCCCGCGTGCGGGCACCGGGCATGGGCGTGCAGAACAGCTGGAACGCCCGGGTCAGCGTGCTGCGCGGGGCGAGCCAGCTGCCGACGGCGAGACGGGCGCTCAGAAGACGCAGTGCGAGGGGTTTACGAACGGTCGTGCTATTTTGACGGACAGTGACAGCAGCCATGGCGGTGGACCTCGGGGGCGTCAGGCGGGGGTGGAGACAGCGGGGGCGCCGTAGGACGCCAGCAGGCGGTCCAGGGAACGGCGGGCGAGCAACGGGGCTTGCTCGGCATCGTAAAGCCGGGCGTCGTGCAGGCCCTGGGCGACGGCGAACAGTTCGAACGCAAGCAGGACCGGATCGGTCTTCGGCGACAGCTCACCGGTGTCGATGCACATGCCGATCGCCTTGACCAATTGCTGGCGCAGCTGGAGCAGCCAATCGACGATGCGGTCGCGCAGCAGGCCCGGGCGGGCGTCGTATTCGTGGGCGGCGGCCAGGATCACGCAGCCGTCCGGGTTGTCGCAGACCCACTGGAACCAGTGTTCCATGATGGCGCGCAGGCGCGGCAGGCCGCGCGGTTGGCTGATGGCCGGGCCGATCACGGCGCGTGCATAGCGCTCGGCCGTCCACTCCAGCACGGTCAGCTGCAGGTCTTCGCGGGAGCCGAAGTGGGCGAAGACGCCGCTCTTCGACATGCCGGCGGCCGTGGCCAGCTCACCGATCGACAGGCCTTCCAGCCCGTGCCGGGCAGCGATGTCGTAGGCCCGCGCGACGATCATCTCGCGGGTGGCATTGCCTTTGTGGGTGGCGGCCTGGGGACTCATGGCGACAGAAATGGCACGGTCGTTCGCTTCTCACAATAGGCCGGAGGTCACCCCGCCCCCAGGCGGCTGTCATCTCGCCGGAGGACGATTGGATTAAACTGGCGCCCAGCGACGACCACGGCGGAATCCGGAAACGTCGCTTTTTTCTTTTCTGACAACCCGTTAGCCGTGAAGGCAAGCCCGCGCCGGTTCCACCCGCGCACCGGAGCCCACCCATGATTTTCGAAACGCTCGACACCTCCGGCCACGAACAGGTCATCTTCTGCCACAACCCGGATGCCGGGCTGAAGGCCATCATCGCCATCCACAGCACCGTGCTCGGCCCGGCGCTGGGCGGCGTGCGCATGCGGCCCTACGCCGACAGCGCGCTGGCGCTGACCGACGCACTGCGGCTGAGCCGCACCATGACCTACAAGAACGCGCTGGCCGGCCTCAACGTCGGAGGCGGCAAGGCCGTGATCATCGGCGACAGCAGCCAGGACAAGACCGAGGTGCTGTTCCGTTCCTTCGGCCGCTACGTGGATTCGCTGGGCGGCCGCTACATCACCGCCGAGGACGTCGGTACCGACGTCAACGACATGGAAAACGTCTACCGCGAGACCGAATACGTGGTCGGCGTGCACCAGGTGCATGGCGGCTCGGGCGACCCGGCCCCGTTCACCGCCTACGGCGCACTGCAGGGCCTGATGGCCACGCTGAACCGCAAGTTCGGCAACGAAGAGATCGGCAAGTACAGCTATGCCGTGCAGGGCCTGGGCCACATCGGCATGGAGTTCGTGAAGCTGCTGAAGGAGCGCGGCGCCAAGCTGTTCGTCACCGACCTCAACCCGGCGCTGGTCGAGCACGCGGTGGAGGAATACGGCGCCGAAGCGGTGAAGCCGGACGAGATCTACGACCTGCCGGTGGACGTGTTCAGCCCCTGCGCGCTGGAGTACGCGATCAACGAACAGACCCTGCCCCGCCTGAAGGCGAAGGTGATCTGCGGCACCGCGAACAACCAGATGTCGCACGTGACAGGCGTGGAAGCGGCCAAGCGCGGCATCCTGTACGCGCCGGACTACGCGGTGAACGCGGGCGGCGTGATGAACGTATCGCTGGAGATCGACGGCTACAACCGCGAACGCGCGATGCGCATGATGCGGACGATCTACCACACGGTCGGCAAGATCTTCGACCTGGCCGAGAAGGAAGGCATCGCGCCGCAATACGCGGCCGACCAGATCGCCGAGGCGCGCATGAAGGCCATCGGCAAGTTGAAGCTGCCGCTGGGCCGCACCGCGCCGCGCTTCATGGGCCACCTGCGCGGCGAGCACTGAGACCGAAGGCGTTACCGAAAACCTGGAAGTTGGGCCGCGGAGGAGGGAGGACCGAATGCGACCGGATACCGTCAGCGGGTTTCCGCTGGGCGAAGAGTTGGATGCGCTGCGCGAGGCCGTGCAGCGGTTCGCGCAGACCGAGATCGCGCCGCGTGCGGCGCAGATCGACCACGACAATGCGTTCCCGCAGGACCTGTGGCCCAAGCTGGGCGAGCTGGGCCTGCTGGGCATCACCGTCGACCCCGAGTTCGGCGGCAGCGGCATGGGCTATCTGGCCCACCTGGTCGCGATGGAGGAAATCTCGCGGGCGTCGGGTTCGGTCGGCCTGAGTTACGGCGCGCACTCCAACCTGTGCGTGTCCAATCTCTACCTCAACGGCAACGCCGCGCAACGCGCGAAGTACCTGCCGAAGCTGTCCAGCGGCGAGTGGAAAGGCGCGCTCGCGATGAGCGAACCGGGCGCCGGCTCCGACGTGGTCGGTTCGATGAGCTGCCGTGCCGAGCTCAGGGACGGTGTCTGGGTCGCCAACGGCAACAAGATGTGGATCACCAACGGGCCGGAAGCCGACGTGCTGCTGGTCTACATGCGCACCGCCGGCAAGGATGCGGGCAGCAAGTGCATGACCGCCTTCATCGTCGAGCGCGGCATGAAGGGCTTCTCCACCGCGCAGAAGCTCGACAAGCTGGGCATGCGCGGCAGCAACACCTGCGAACTGGTGTTCGAGAACTGCGAGATCCCCGCCGAGAACGTGCTGGGCGAGGTCAACCAGGGCGTGCGCGTGCTGATGAGCGGCCTGAACACCGAGCGATTGGTGCTGAGCGGCGGACCCATCGGCCTGATGCAGGCCGCGCTCGACATCACCCTGCCCTACGTGCGCGAGCGCAAGCAGTTCGACGCGGCCATCGGTACGTTCGGCCTGATGCAGGGCAAGCTGGCCGACATGTACACCGCGCTGCAGTCCAGCCGCGCCTTCGCCTACCAGGTGGCACGCGGCTTCGACGAAGGCCAGGGTTCGCGCGCCGCGGCGGCAGGCTGCCTGCTGCACGCGTCGGAAGCCGCCGTGCAGGTGACGCTGGAAGCGATCCAGTCGCTGGGTGGCAACGGCTACATCAACGAGTACCCCGCCGGCCGCCTGTTGCGCGATGCGAAGCTCTACGCCATCGGCGCCGGGACCAATGAAATCCGCCGCATGCTGATCGGGCGGGAGCTGTTCGACGGCCGGGGTTGATCCTCCCGTCGTCGCAGGGTGGGCCATGGCCCACCGTCTTCATGGATAGTGATGGCGGGCTGAAGCCCGCCCTACCGCGCGCCAGCCCCTTCCAGGGCTGGCCACGAAGTCGCATCCAGCGTTTCCCGATAGGCGTGCCAACTGGCGTAGGCCAGCCAGGGCATCAGGATCGCCAGCCCGAGTAGCGCGGTGGCGAAGCCGATCGCGGTCAGGGTCACCAGCACCAGGCCCCATACGGCCATCACGCCCTTGTTGCGCATCACCGCATGCACGCTGGAGACGGCGGCCGTGACCATGTCGACGTCGCGGTCTGCGATCATTGGCAGCGAGAACGCGGTCACCGCGAACGTCAGCGCGGCGAACACCGCGCCGATGGCCGACCCCAGCGCCAGGAATTCCCAGAACGCGCCCGGATCGCTTCCATCGAACGGGAAGAACGCACTGACCATCATCCCGGCGCGCGACCACAGCAGGATGATCACCCCCTGCCCCAGCGCGAATACGCCCGCCTGCCCCAGCACGCGACGGGCGAGCACGAACGAATCGCGCAGGCGCGGCGTGCGCCCCTGCTCCAGCGCACGGCTCACGCAATACAGGCCTACGCAGATCAGCGGTGCGACGAACACGAACCCCGACAACAGGGTCGCCAGCAGCGCGAACCGGCCCAGCACGAAGGCCAGCCACGAGATGCCGGCGCTCACCAGCACGATCACGCCACCAAACAGCAACGACAGGCCTGGCGCCCGGCGCAGATCTCGCCAGCCGGCGCGCAACCAGCGCCATGGAGCGCCCGCGTCCAGGGTCGCGCAGGGCACGACAAAGGCGCGCGGTACCGCATCTGCGGACGATTCTTCTGACATATAGCTCTCCCCTCCGGCCCGAGCATACGCCGCGCCGGGGCATGCGACCCTGTACGAACGGCCGATTTGCCCGCCGTCGGGCCGGGGCGGGATAATCGGGATCTCACTCCACGCGGGAAGTCCCCCATGTCCGACATCGTCATCGCCGCCGCCAAGCGCACCGCCATCGGTTCGTTCCTTGGCCAGTTCAACGGCGTTCCCACTCCTACGCTGGGCGCGGCCGCCATCGCGGCGGCGCTGGAACAGTCGGGCATCCCGGCCGCGGACGTGTCCGAGGTCATCATGGGCTGCGTGCTGCCGGCCAACCTCGGCCAGGCACCCGCGCGCCAGGCCTCGCGCGCGGCGGGCATCCCGGACGCCGCGGGCGCCACGACCATCAACAAGGTCTGTGGCTCGGGCATGAAGGCGATCATGCTGGGCCATGACCTGATCAAGGCCGGGTCGGCCAGCATCGTGGTCGCCGGCGGCATGGAATCGATGAGCAATGCCCCGCACCTGATCCCGAACTCGCGCACCGGCAACCGCTACGGCAACTTCCAGGCGGTGGACCACATGGCGTGGGACGGCCTGACCAGCCCGTACGACGGCCAGCCGATGGGCGTGTTCGCCGAAGCCACCGTGGCCAAGTTCGGCTTCACCCGCGAAGAGCAGGATGCCTACTCCATCGAATCGGTGACCCGCGCCCAGGCCGCGCAGGCCTCCGGCGCGTTCGACGGTGAGATCGTCCCGGTCAAGGTCGCGACCCGCAAGGGCGAGGTCGAGGTGGCCACCGACGAGCAGCCGGGCAAGTCGGACATCGCCAAGATCCCGACCCTCAAGCCCGCCTTCAAGAAGGATGGCAGCGTCACCGCTGCCAGCTCGTCCAGCATCTCCGACGGCGCCGCCGCGACGGTCCTGCTGAGCGCCGACGAAGCCGCCAAGCGCGACCTGCAGCCGTTGGCGAAGATCGTCGGCCATGCCACCTATTCCCAAGCGCCGGAATGGTTCACCACCGCGCCGGTCGCCGCCATCGACAAGCTGCTGAAGCAGGTCGGTTGGACCGTGGACCAGGTGGACCTGTTCGAAGTCAATGAAGCGTTCGCCGTGGTGGCGATGGCGCCGATCAAGGAACTGGGCATCCCGCACGCCAAGGTCAACGTCAACGGCGGTGCCTGTGCGCTGGGCCATCCGATCGGCGCGTCCGGTGCCCGCCTGGTGGTGACCCTGATCAACGCGCTGCGCGTCCGTGGCCTCAAGCGCGGCATCGCGACCCTGTGCATCGGCGGTGGCGAAGCGACCGCGATCGCGGTCGAGGTGGCCTGAGGTTTTGCGCAGTTTGGGGCGAAGGCGTGCGCGTTTTCCTTTGCCCCATAGTGTTTAACAACGGATTGACAAAGATAACCGGCCAACCGCTTGACAGCGGTAATGGGCTTGTCATCATGTTGCAGGCGCGCAATTGCGCGTTGCCTAACTAACGACGAGGAAATGCAAAGATGACCATGAACAAGGCTCTGATCGCGCTGGCTCTGGGTTTCGCCCTGGCTGCGTGCTCGAACCAGGAGCAGGCTGCTGACGCCGCCGCTGACGCCGCTGCCGCTTCGACCGAAGCCCAGGCTGCTGCCGACGCCTCGGCCGCCGCTGGCGAAGCCACCGCCGACGCCGCCCAGCAGTCGGCCGACGCCGCTGCCGCTGCCGCCGACGCTGCTTCGACCGCCGCGACCGACGCTGCTGCCGCCACCACCGGCGAAGCCGCTGACGCTGCTGCCGACGCCGCTGCCCAGGCTGCTGACACCGCCGAAGCTGCGACCGACGCTGCCAAGGAAGCCACCAAGCAGTAATCTGCTGGCGGTTGCCTGATTTAGCGTTAAACTGAAGAAGCCGCCAGTTCGCTGGCGGCTTTTTCTGTATCCGGGTCCGGCATCCCGGTTCGGCCTCCTGAACGGACGAACACGTCGCCTTCCCGGCGCCACCTTCCACACACATACCGATTTGGGGATCCACATGAAGATCAAGAGCACCGTCCTGCTGGTCGCCGCCGTCCTGGCTCTGAGCGCCTGCACGAAGAGCGAGTCCACCGACGCCGCCGCCGCCGACGCCGCCGCTGCCGCCGACCAGGCCGCCGCTGCCGCGGGTGACGCTGCCGCCGCCGCTGGCGACGCCGCTTCCGCTGCCGGCGACGCCGCCGCTGCCGCGACCTCCGACGCCGCTGCTGCCGCGACCGCCGCCGCTGGCGACGCCGCCGCCGCGACCGAAGCCGCTGCCACCGACGCTGCCGCCGCCGCTGCTTCGGCCACCGCCGACGCCGCCCAGGCGACCGCCGACAAGGCTGCTGAAGTGGCCGACAAGGCCGAAGCCAAGGCTGAAGAAGTCAAGAAGTAATCGACTCGCCTTCGCGCGAATCGGAAAAGGCCCGCGCAAGCGGGCCTTTTCTTTTGCACTGCGGTTTGGCGCATGCCGGGCTTTGTGGTCTGATGCCGCCTTTCCCGCTTTCGCGTGCCGCATGCCTGCCATCGCTTCGCAACTCGATCCGCGCTCGCCCGACTTCACCGCCAACGCGGCCTACCACCGGGTGCTTGTGCAGGAACTGGACCGCCGGCTCGCGCGTGCCGCCGACGGCGGCGGCGAGAAAGCGCGTGGCAAGCACACCGAGCGCGGCAAGCTGCTTGCGCGTGATCGCATCACCGCCCTGCTCGACCCGGGTTCGCCGTTCCTGGAAATCGCGCCGCTCGCCGCCGAAGACATGTACGACGGTGCGGCACCGGCGGCCGGCATGGTGTGCGGCATTGGCCGCGTGATGGGGCTGGAAGTGGTCGTCGTCGCCAACGACGCCACCGTCAAGGGCGGCACCTACTTCCCGATGACGGTGAAGAAGCACCTGCGCGCGCAGGAGATCGCCCGCGAGAACCGGCTGCCCTGCATCTACCTGGTCGACTCCGGCGGCGCGTTCCTGCCGCTGCAGGACGAGGTCTTCCCGGACCGCGAGCACTTCGGCCGCATCTTCTACAACCAGGCACGACTCAGCGCGGAGAACATCCCGCAGGTCGCGGTGGTGATGGGCAGCTGCACCGCCGGCGGCGCCTACGTACCGGCGATGTGCGACGAAAGCGTCATCGTCCGCGAGCAGGGCACGATCTTCCTCGGCGGCCCACCATTGGTAAAGGCCGCCACCGGCGAAGTGGTGGATGCCGAAGCGCTCGGCGGCGCCGACGTGCATACCAGCGTATCGGGCGTGGCCGACCACTTCGCCGAGGACGACCGCCACGCGCTGGAGATCGCGCGCGGCATCGTCGGCCATCTCAACCGGCGCAAATCCGTTCCGGTCGCCGTGCGCGACGCGCGCGAGCCGCTCTACGCCGCCGAAGAGCTCTACGGCATCGTGCCGAAGGATACGCGTCGGCCGTTCGACATCCGCGAGGTCATCGCCCGCATCACCGACGGCAGCGAGCTGGATGAATTCAAGGCGCGCTACGGCAAGACGCTGGTCACCGGCTTCGCGCACCTGCACGGCTATCCCGTCGGCATCATCGCCAACAACGGCATCCTGTTCGGCGAGAGCGCGCTCAAGGGCGCGCACTTCATCGAGCTGTGCAACCAGCGCGGCATTCCGCTGGTGTTCCTGCAGAACATCACCGGCTTCATGGTCGGCCGCAAGTATGAGAACGCCGGCATCGCCAAGGACGGGGCGAAGATGGTCACCGCAGTCGCGTGCTCGTCCGTACCCAAGTTCACCGTCGTCATTGGTGGCAGTTTCGGCGCCGGCAATTACGCGATGTGCGGGCGTGCCTATGGCGCGCGCTTCCTGTGGATGTGGCCCAATGCGCGTATCAGCGTGATGGGCGGCGAACAGGCCGCCAGCGTGCTGGCCACCGTAAAGCGCGACGGCATCGAGGCCGCAGGCAAGACGTGGTCGCCAGAGGACGAGGACGCGTTCAAGGCCCCGATCCGCGAGCAATACGAAAGCCAGGGTAGCCCGTGGTACGCCACGGCCCGCTTGTGGGACGACGGCATCATTGACCCCGCCGACACGCGTCGCGTGCTGGGGCTGGGCATCTCGGCGTCGCTCAACGCGCCGATCGAGCCGGCGAAGTTCGGCGTGTTCCGGATGTAGTCGATGGCATCGCAGGTGGTTCTCGTCACCGGAGGAAGTCGCGGCATCGGCGCGGCAACCGCCGTGCTGGCCGCGGAACGCGGCTATGCCGTCGGGGTCAACTATCGCCTCGATGCGGATGCGGCGGCTTCCATCGTGCAGCGGATCACCGAGGCAGGTGGCCGCGCCGTCGCCCTGCGCGCCGATGTGTCGGACGAAGCGGACGTGGTCGCCATGTTCGCTCGGCTGGATGAGACGCTGGGGCCGGTGACCGCACTGGTCAACAACGCCGGCATCCTGGAAACGCAGATGCGCGTGGACGCGATGGACGCCGCCCGCATTGGCCGCATCCTTGCCACCAACGTCACCGGCACCCTGCTCTGCTGCCGCGAAGCCGTGCGACGGATGTCCACCCGTCACGGCGGCCTGGGCGGTGCGATCGTCAACGTATCGTCGGTCGCGGCGAAGACCGGCTCGCCGGGCGAGTACGTCGACTACGCCGCATCCAAGGGCGCAATGGACTCATTGACCGTGGGCCTGGCACAGGAAGTCGCGCAGGAAGGGATACGCGTCAACGCGGTCCGACCGGGCTTCATCTACACCGGTATGCACGCCGACGGTGGCGAACCTGGACGGGTGGAGCGGGTCAAGGCCTTCGTGCCGATGCGGCGCGGCGGCCAGCCCGAGGAAGTGGCCGAAGCCATCCTGTGGCTGCTCTCCACGCAGGCGGCGTATTCGACGGGCACGTTCATCGACGTCGCCGGCGGGCGCTGAGTCTCGCCCCCACTTCAGACATGTGAGAGGCGCGTCGACAACTCCGGCTGGCAGGTGAACCGGTGCGACGCGGGCGATGTGGCATTGCCGTTTGGCAGGCGTGATCACAACGTGAGGGGCCCGCCATTGGCGATAGTCCAGTGTCCACGTCACCCGGAGCATCCCCTGCATGTCCATCTGGAAAGACCAAGGCCCCGCGAAAAAAGAGGCCACGCCGCCCCTCCCCGAGCCCACGCCCGCCGCTGTGCGTGAGGCGCCGGCCGTCGCCGACTTCTCGCCCACGGTGACCGCTCCCCCCGGCACGCGCGCGCCCGAGCGGGCACCACAGGAGGCGTTGAAGGAATCGTTGATCGCCTCCGACCTGACCATCGAAGGCAAGATCGAGGGTACGGGCCACATCCGCATCGCCGGCAAGTTCAAGGGCGACGTCAACGTGCAGGGCGACCTGACCATCGAGACCGGCGCCAAGCTCAATGGCGGCGTGCGGGCGAAGAAGGTCACCATCGCCGGCGAACTCGAGGGCAACATCGAATCGGCCGCGCGCGTCGAACTGCTCGCCTCCGGCGTGCTGATCGGCGACGTCAAGGCCGGTTCGCTCACGGTCGCCGCGGGTTCGCGGATGCGCGGCCAGGCCGATTTCGGCTGGGACGAAGTCGCCAGCAAGGGCGGCAAGTCCGGCGGTACGGAGTCCGGCGCGGCCGCATGAGCCAACCCCGCCCTGGCAGTGCCGGCGCCACCCGCACCTGCCCGCACTGCAAGGCGACCATTCTGGAGAGCGCGGCGGTCTGTCCCGGCTGCCGCCACCACCTGCGCTTCGAACCGGACGCGGGCGCCAACGCGGCGCCTGCGCTCACTCCGCTACGCATCGAAGGCACGCTGCAGCCGCCCGCCGAAGGCGCGGCCTGGGAGTACAGCGTCGTGTTGTCCATTCGCAACGACCGCGGCGAGGAAGTGACCCGCCAGGTCGTGGGCGTCGGCGCGATGCAACCGCATGAGCAACGTAGCTTCGTCCTGTCGGTCGAGCTCAACCCTGCCACGGGCAAGGCCGCAGGCCGCCGCACGCGGCACTGACCTCGCGGGATCAGTTTTTCTTGTCTGGCCCGCAACTGCTGCAGCCGCCACATGCGGCATCGCTGGCAGATGATCCGGCGGGCGCGATCCAGCGCCCCAGCATGCGTTGCCAGTTCGCATTCCCTTCGCGCAGCAACGGCAGCGCCATCGCGATCCGTGCTTTGCGCAGCGGACCGGGGAACTGCTTCTTCAGCACCACCCACACGCTGGCCACCACCAGGATGGCGATGATGGCGTATTGCAGTGCGAGCGAGACATCCATGGCTCAGCCACCGCCCAGGGCGCTGGCCACCTGGTAGGTCACCAGCGAGGCCAGGTAGGCCAGCGCGAACAGGTAGAACGTCGCGAAGCCCATCTGTTTCCACGAGTTGGTCTCGCGCTTGATCGTCGCCAGCGTAGAGATGCACATCGGCGCGTAGATGAACCAGACCAGCAGCGACAGCGCGGTGGCCAGCGACCAGCCATCGCTGATCACCGGCGTCAACGCCTGGATCGCAGCGTCGTCGTCGGCGGCAGCGAGCGCATAGATCGTGGCCAGCGACGATACGGCGACTTCCCGCGCCGCCAGGCCGGGAATCAGCGCGATGCAGATCTGCCAGTTGAAGCCCAGCGGCGAGAAGAAGACCGCCATGGCATGGCCGATGCGACCCGCGAAGCTATAGTCGATCGCCGGCCCGATCGCGCCTTCCGGCGGTGCCGGAAAGTTAAGCAGAAACCAAAGAAGGATGGTCAGCGCCAGGATGATCCCGCCGACGCGCTTGAGGAAGATCATCGCGCGCTCCCACAGGCCGATCAGCAGGTCGCGCGGATGCGGAATGCGGTACGAAGGCAGTTCCAGCAGCAGCGCATGCTCGCTTTTGTCGCGACGCCACTTCTTCATCACCCATGACACGATCAATGCGCTGACGATACCGGCGGCATACAGGCCGAACAGCACCAGACCCTGTTGGTTGAAGACGCCCCAGACGGTCTTCTGCGGAATGAACGCACCGATCAGCAGCGCGTAGACCGGCAGCCGCGCCGAGCAGGTCATCAGCGGCGCAACCAGGATCGTCGCCAGGCGATCACGCGGGTCCTGGATGCTGCGCGTGGCCATGATGCCGGGGATGGCGCAGGCGAAACTCGAGAGCAGCGGAATGAACGAACGACCCGACAGACCCGCCGAGGCCATCATGCGGTCGAGCAGGAACGCCGCGCGCGGCAGGTAGCCGCTTTCCTCGAGCGCGAGGATGAAGGCGAACAGGATCAGGATCTGCGGCAGGAACACGATCACGCCACCCAGACCCGCGATGATGCCGTCCACCAGCAGACTGTTGAGCGGTCCGTCCGGCAAGAAGGCCCCGGCCCACTCGCCCAGCGCGCCTGTACCCGCTTCGATCAAATCCATCATCGGCGTGGCCCAGGCATAGACAGCCTGGAAAATCAGGAACATCACCACCGCCAGTGCCAGCAAACCGAACACCGGATGCAGCAACCAGCGGTCCAACGCATCGTCGATCTTCGCGGTGCGGGTCGGCATGCTGACCGCCAGCGATAGCAGGCGGCGCGTTTCGGCGTGCAGGTCTGCACCTTCCGCGAGGCGGGCGGCGGGTTCGTGCGGTCGCGCCGCCGTGCGGTCGATCTGCTCGATGAGCGCGCGCGCGCCGTTGTGCTTCACGGCCACGGTCTCGACGACGGGCACGCCCAGTTCGCGCTCCAGCGCGGCGAGGTCGATGGCGATGCCGCGACGCTGCGCGGCATCCATCATGTTCACCGCGAGGATCATCGGCTTGCCGAGTTCGCGCACTTCCAATGCGAAGCGCAGGTGCAGGCGCAGGTTGGTCGCATCGACGACGCAGACGAGCACGTCGGGCGCGGCTTCGCCCGGATAGAAACCGCGGCAGACATCGCGGGTGACGGCCTCGTCCAGGCTGGCCGCATGCAGGCTGTAAGCGCCCGGCAGATCGAGCACGGCGTACTGGCGGCCGGATGCGGCGGAATGCAGGCGGCCTTCCTTGCGCTCCACGGTCACGCCGGCGTAGTTGGCGACCTTCTGCCGGCTGCCGGTCAGCTGGTTGAACAGCGCGGTCTTGCCACAGTTCGGGTTGCCGACCAGCGCCAACCGCAACGTCGAGGCTTCCGCCGCGCTCATACGCCCGCTCCGTTGCGCAGGCGGATGCGCGCGGCTTCGGAGCGGCGCAGCGCGAAGCGGGTGAAGCCCACCTGCACCAGCAGCGGCTCGGCGCCCAGCGGGCCCTTCGCGACCACTTCCACTTCCTCGCCGTTGACGAAGCCCAGTTCGCGCAAGCGACGGGCGATCGAATCCTGGGGACCGTGGTCTTCCACGGTGTCGACGATGGCGGGGGTACGCGAAGGCAGCTCTGTCAGGATCACGCCGGGCTCTCAAATGCGAACTATTCTCATTGTAGCATCGCCGCAGTGCAGGAAGGCCGCAACGCAGCGTGCCGTTATCATTCAGCGACTTCGCAAGGAACGGTCGCAATGGCGGAATTCCCGCAGGAACACCCCTTCGTGCTGGAACGCACCGGCGCCATCGCCCGTCTCCGGCTGGACCGCCCCACCCTCCACAACGCCTTCGATGCAGGCCTGATCTCGGACCTGACTGCCGCACTGAACCAGTTGGCGGCCGACGCCGAGGTGCGCGTGGTCGTGCTCGAAGGCAGCGGCGCCTCGTTCTCCGCCGGTGCCGACCTGAACTGGATGCGCGGCATGGCGTCGGCCAGCGAGGCCGAGAACCGCGAGGACGCCCTCGCCCTCGCCCGCCTCATGCGCACGCTGGACGAACTGCCCAAGCCGACGATCGCCCGCGTGCACGGCGCGGCTTTCGGCGGCGGCGTGGGACTGGTCGCCTGCTGCGATATCGCCATCGGCGTGCCGCCGGCGAAGTTCGGCCTGACCGAAAGCAAGCTGGGCCTGCTGCCGGCGGTGATCTCGCCCTACGTGATCGCCGCGATCGGTGCGCGCGAGGCGCGTCGCTGGTTCGCGACGGCGGAGATCTTCGATGCGGCCACGGCGTTGCGGATCGGCCTGCTGCATGAAGTCGTCGAAGCAGAGGCGCTCGATGCCGCCATCGAGCGGCAGATCGCCCTCTTGCTGAAGGCCGGACCACAGGCCGCTGCCGGCGCGAAGCGGCTGGTCGCGCGCATCGCGTCCACGACCGACCGGGACCGCGCCGACAGCGACAACGCCGATCTGATTGCCCGCCTGCGGGTCTCACCCGAGGGACAGGAAGGCCTGTCTGCCTTCCTCGACAAACGCGCGCCCGGTTGGGCCAAGGAATGAATCGATGATCGATCATCTGGGCATTGAAGTTGCCGACTATGCGCGCAGCCGCGCGTTCTACACGCGCGTGCTCGCCACGCTCGGCTACGGCGTCGTCATGGAGGTCACGCACGAGATGAGTGGCGGCTATGAAGGCTGCGGCTTCGGTCCGCCCAACCGCCCGCATTTCTGGGTCGGCAAAGGCAGCGGCGAGCCTGGCCGTGGATCGCATATCGCGTTCACTGCGGGCAGCCGCGCGCAGGTGGACGCCTTCCACGCCGAAGCATTGGCCGCCGGCGCACGCGACAACGGCGCGCCCGGCCTGCGCGCGCATTACCACCCGAACTACTACGGCGCCTTCGCCATCGATCCGGATGGCCACAACATCGAAGCCGTCTGCCACCTGCCCGCGGATACCGACGCCTGATGTTTTCCAAGATCCTGATCGCCAACCGCGGCGAAATCGCCTGCCGCGTCATCCGTACCTGTCGTCGGCTGGGCATCGCCACGGTGGCCGTGTATTCCGAGGCCGACGCCGACGCGCAACACGTGCGCCAGGCGGACGAGGCCTATCTGATCGGCGGCCCGCGACCGGCAGACAGCTATCTGCGCGGTGACGCGGTCATCGCCGCGGCCAAGGAAGCGGGCGCGCAAGCCATCCACCCCGGCTACGGCTTCCTGTCCGAGAACGCGGACTTTGCCGACGCCGTCGCCGCGGCAGGCCTGGTGTTCATCGGTCCTTCCGGGACATCGATGCGCAAGATGGGCAGCAAGGCCGGCGCGAAGGAACTGATGGCGGCGGCAGGCGTACCCGTGGTGCCGGGCTACACCGGCGAGGACCAGACGCCGAACACGCTGTCGCGCGAAGCGGCACGCATCGGTTTCCCGTTGATGATCAAGGCGGTCCACGGCGGCGGCGGCAAGGGCATGCGCGTCGTGCACCGGCTGGAGGACTTCATCGCCCAGTTGGAGAGCTGCCAGCGCGAAGCCACCAATGCCTTCGGCCGCGACCGCGTGCTGCTGGAGCGCTACGTGTCGTCGCCGCGCCACATCGAGATCCAGGTGTTCGCCGATGCGCACGGCCACACGCTGCATCTCAACGAACGCGAATGCTCGGCGCAGCGCCGCTACCAGAAGGTGCTCGAGGAATCGCCCTCGCCCTTCCTGACCCCGGCGCTGCGCACCGCGATGGGCGATGCCGCGGTGAAGGCCGCGCAAGCGATCGACTATGTCAACGCGGGCACGGTGGAATTCATCGTCGATCCCGACGGGCAGTTCTACTTCATGGAGATCAACACCCGCCTGCAGGTGGAGCATCCAGTCACCGAACTGGTCACCGGCCTCGACCTGGTGGAGTGGCAGTTGCGCGTCGCCGCGGGCGAGCCGTTGCCACTGGCGCAGGACGATATCCGCCAGCAGGGCCACGCGATCGAAGTACGCCTTTATGCCGAAGATCCGGAAGCGGGTTTCCTGCCCGGCTCCGGGCGTCTCGAGCGACTCGCGCTTCCGCCACCGTCACCGGGCGTGCGGATCGATGCCGGCGTGGTGGAAGGCGACACGGTGACGATCTTCTACGACCCGATGATCGCCAAGCTCATCGTCCACGGCGCCGACCGCGCCGAGGCCCTCGGTCGCCTGCGCGAGTCGCTGGCCCAGTGCGATATCGCGGGCCCCAAATCCAACATCGCCTTCCTGGAACGGCTCACGCGCCACCCCGCCGTCATCGAGGGCCGGATCGACACCGGCTACCTCGACCGGCATCTGGACGAGTTCATGCCATCGGCGACATTGCCGACCGGACATCGCGTCGCCATCGCCGTGGCCGAGTTGCTGCGCCAGGAAACCGAGGCCCAGGCCACCGCCGCGCGCAGCAGCGACCCTGGCTCGCCCTGGGCGGTCACCGACGGCTGGCGGCTGGGTCATGCGGGCGCACGGCCGCTGGCCTTCCAGCACCGGGGAGAAGCCTGGGAAGGCCGGGCGCACGGCCACGGGGGTCGTTACCGGGTCGACCTCGACGACGGCCAGCATGACGTGGAGGCCGCCCAGCTGACCGGCGGCCTGCTCGGTTTGCGTATTCATGGACAGGCGCGGCGATTCCGCGTCCTGCGGCATGGCACCCGCCTGACGCTGCACGATGGGGAACAACGGACGACGGTGGAGACGGTGCCTGCCTACCGGCGCGCGGATGCGACCGAGGCGTCGGGCAGCGGGAAGATCGTCGCGCCGATGCCGGGACGCGTGGTGCTGGTGAAGGCGCGGCCCGGGGATGCGGTGGTGGCCGGACAGGAGTTGCTGGTGGTGGAAGCGATGAAAATGGAGCTTGCCGTCAAGGCACCGCGCGATGGCGTGGTGGCTGAAGTGCGCGCCGCGGCGGGCGACTTCGTCGAGGCCGATACCGTCCTCGTGGCGCTGGAATGAGGGCCGCCATGACGTCGCTGCGTCCGTTGACCGTCCTGCTGCTGGCGGCCAGCCTGTTGACCGGCTGCGTCATGTTCGAACAAGCCCCTGCCCCACTCGCCTGCGACCCGGCCCTGGTCGGACGCTGGATTCCCTTGCCCGACAGCCCGCAGGACCGGGTGCCACTGGGCAAGGACGACTACGCGGACGTCGACGCCAAATGCCATGTTCGCCTCCGCGACAACCATCGCCAGGACGAACCGGGCTTCGATGCACTCGGCTTCGAGGTGGACGGTGATCGCTACCTGGCCCTCGGCTTCAAGGAGCTGGAAGGCCTGTTCGGCACCGGGAAGGCCGCCGCGCCGCCGATTCCGAAAGGCATGCCCGCGGGTGCCGTCACGTTGCTGAAATACCGCATCCACGACGATACGCTGCAGATCGCGATGCTCGACACGGTGACCATCATGCAGCGGGTCCAACAGGGCGGCCTCAAGGCGCGCGAGACCGACGCCAGCACGTACCTGTTCGAAGGCAGTCCCGCCCAGCTGCGCGACCTGCTGCGCAAGCATCCGGAACTCTTCGAAGCGTTCGACGGCAAGGCCAAGACGCTGCGCATGCGTCGCGCAAAGGCGGGCACATGACCCTGCCCACGCCGTCTCCCGGCGGAGACTTCGTCCGCATCGTCGAAGTGGGCCCGCGTGATGGCCTGCAGAACGAAAAGACGCAGGTCGCGACCGCCGACAAGGTGGAGCTGATCGACCGCCTGACGCGCACCGGCCTGCTGAGCATCGAGGCCACGAGCTTCGTCAGCCCGAAATGGGTCCCGCAGCTCGCCGATGCCGCCGAGGTGTTCTCGGCCATCCACCGGCGGCCGGGCACGGCCTATCCGGTGCTCGTTCCGAACGAAACGGGTTACGACCGAGCGCGCGCCGTGGGCGTGGAGGAAGTCGCCGTGTTCACGGCGGCCTCCGAAGCCTTCAACCAGAAGAACATCAACGCCTCGATCGACGAATCCATCGAGCGCTTCCGTCCGGTGCTGGCCCGCGCAGCGAGCGACGGCGTGAGGGTCCGCGGCTACGTGTCCACCGTGCTCGGCTGCCCCTACCAGGGCGACGTGCCGCTGGCGGACGTGGTACGCGTGGCGAAGCAGCTGCATGCCCTGGGCTGCTATGAAATTTCCCTCGGCGACACCATCGGCGTGGGCACGCCGCGCAAGGCGGCGGAGATGCTGAAAGCCGTCGCCGCTGAAGTCCCGATGCCGGCGCTGGCGGTGCATTTCCACGACACCTACGGCCAGGCACTCGCGAACCTGCTAGCCTGCCTGGACGTGGGCGTGCGCGTCGTCGACGCCGCGGTGTCCGGCGCGGGCGGTTGTCCCTACGCCAAGGGTGCCAGCGGAAACGTGGCCAGCGAGGATGTGGTGTACCTGTTGCACGGCCAGGGCCTGCGCACCGGCGTGGACCTGGACCTGCTGGCCGAGACCGGCCGCTGGCTGGCGACCCGGCTGGGCCGCGAGACCGGCAGCCGCGTTGGCAAGGCACTGGCGGCCGCGGCATGAACCACGACGCGGCCAGCGAAGGTCTCGACCTGCCGGCGCTTGTCGCCGCGCTGGAACGCGCTGCCGCCGAGCGCGGCCCGGACGACGCCACCGCCCTGCTGCTGTGGCAGGCCCGCGACGCGCTGCTTGCCAAGCAACATGAAGCCGACACCGAGCGCTCGCGCTACCGCAACCTGTTCGACGCGGTCCCCGACCCGGTCAGCATCATCGCCGAGGACGGCACGGTGCTCGACCTCAACAAGGCCGGCATGTCGGCTTACAAGCGGCCGCCTGAAGAGATCGTCGGCCGCAACATCAACGTGCTCAACCCCGACCTCCCCCGCGACCACCTGATGCCGGTGTGGGAGACGCTGAACCGGGGCGAGACCTACGTCATCGAAGTCACCAACATGCGCGGCGACGGGACGCGGTTCCCGGTCGAAGTGCACTCGGCGAACATCAACTTCGACGGCCGCAAGAGCATCGTCGCCGTGGCACGCGACATCAGCTCCCGGCGTCTCGCGGAAATGCGCTACCGCGAGCTGATGGAAACCATCGACAAGGGCATCGTCGTCAACAACCGCGACCTCGTCGTGCAGTACTGCAACGGGGCCGCGATGCGCATCTTCGGCATCCGCGAAGATCAGCGCGTCGGCCAGGAACTTTCGCTGGACCGCTGGCATGTCGTCGACGAGCACGGCCGCGAGATGCAGCGGCACGAGCTTCCCGCACAGCGCGCCCTGGACAGTGGGCAGATGGTGGAGAGCGTGCTGTTGGGCATGTACCACCGCGAGCGCAAGCACCTGATCTGGGTCACGGCCACGTCGGTCCCGCAGTTCGCCCCCGGCGAGAGTCGTCCCTCCCAGGTGACCACGCTCTTCAGCGACGTCACCGAGCTCAAGCGCGACAGCGCACTGTTCGATCGCGCGCAGTCGCTGGCCCACATCGGCGGCTGGGAATGGGACATCGGGCGCGATCGCATGTACCTGACCGACGAAGCGCAGCGCATCCTCGGCGCCGCGCGCCCGCTGATCACCCTCGACGACGTGCTCACCTGCCTGCGCGAATCCGACCGCAGGCGGCTGCGCGGTGCGCTGAACCTGATCACCGGGGGCGGCAAGGGCTTCGACCTGGAACTCCAGGGCACGCAGGCCGACGGCCACCCTTTCTGGATCCGCGTGATCGGTGATGCAGAACCTGGCGATCCCGGCGCGTCCCGCATCACCGGCACCATGCAGGACATCTCGCAGGACAAGCAGGCGGAGGAGACGCTGCGCATCCAGGCGCGTACCGATCCGCTGACCGGCCTGATGAACCGCGATGCCGTGCTGACCGAACTCGGCGCGCGCCTGAGCGACCCGGAACGTGCACAGGTCGCGGTGCTCTACATCGACCTCGACCGCTTCAAGATGGTCAACGACGTGCTGGGCCACAACGCGGGCGATGAACTGCTGGTGCAGGCGTCCGACCGCATCCGTGGCGCGGTGGGCACCGACGGCATGATCGCGCGCTTCGGCGGCGACGAATTCCTGGTCATCTGCGATGCCGGCGACGACCCGCAATTGCCCGAACAGCTGGCGCACGCGGTACTGGGCGCGTTTGCCGACTCGTTCCGCTTCGGCAAGGACGAATTCGCCATCACCGCCAGCATCGGCCTCGCGGTCGCGCCAGGCGATGGCCTGCGCCCGCAACAACTGATCCAGAACGCCGACATCGCGATGTACGACAGCAAGCATCGCGCCCGCAACGGCTGGCAGAGCTTCACCCAGGAGCTCGCGCAGCGGCAGCAGGACCGCCTGCAGATCGAGACGCAGCTGCGCCGCGCGGTGGACAACGAGGAATTCCGCCTCGTCTATCAGCCTCAGGTCGACCTGCGCAACGGCCACATCATCGCGGCCGAAGCGCTGATCCGCTGGCAGAACCACCAACTGGGCGAACTGCGCCCGGACGTGTTCATCAGCCATGCCGAGACCACGGGCGACATCGTGCGGATCGGCAGCTGGGTGCTGCGCGAGGCCTGCCGCCAGGTGGCGGCATGGCGCGACCAGGGCCTGGGCATCGTGCGGGTGGCGGTCAACGTGTCGTACCGCCAGTTCGCCGGCGATGACCTCGCCGACCGCGTGCGCGCGATCCTCACCGAGTTCAACCTGCCGGGCGCTGCGCTGGAACTGGAATTCACCGAGCGCGTCCTGATCGAGGATGCGCCCGCCACGCTGCGCACCTTCGCCGACCTGCGCCAGTTGGGCGTGGTGCTGACCATCGACGATTTCGGCGAGGGCTACAGCGCGCTCAACTACCTGCGCCGGCTGCCGATCCATGGTCTGAAACTCAGCCCACTGTTCACCGAGGGCGTGCCCAACAATCGCTCGGACGTGGCGGTCTGCCAGGCCGTCTCGGCGATCGCGCGCAGCCTGGGGCTGGGACTGGTGGCCGAAGGCGTGGAATCCGAGGCGCAGCGCCAGTTCCTGCTCAACCTGGGCGTCCCGGTCGGCCAGGGCTTCCTGTTCGCGCCGGGCCTGTCGCCGGACGAGTTCGCGCGCCGGTTGGCCGACACCCCGCTGGAGCGGGCGCTGCACGCCTGAGCCCAGCCGGCTCACCTGCGGGTGCGACGCCCGTCACCCGCCATCGCGTAAAATGCCGGCCTTTCCGTACCAGGTCCGCCGCATGCAGCTTTCCGATACCCGTGCCGTCATCACCGGCGGCGTCTCCGGCCTGGGGCTGGCCGTCGCCCGCCACCTCGTCCGCCACGGCGGCAAGGCCGTCCTGTTCGACGTCAACGATGAGAAAGGCGCCGCTGCCGTCGCCGAACTGGGCGAAGGCAACGCGCGATACGTGCGTACCGACGTGACCGACGAAGCCGGCGTTACGGCGAACATCGCCGCGGCCAGGGAATTCCTGGGCGGGCTGAATGCCGCGATCAACTGCGCCGGCATCCTCGGTGCCGGACGCGTGCTGGGCAAGGAAGCACCGATGCCGCTGTCCACCTTCCAGGCCACGGTGATGGTGAACCTGGTGGGCAGTTTCAACGTGGCCAAGGCGGCCGCGGACGCGATGCAGCACAACACCCCGAACGCCGACGGCGAGCGCGGCATCATCGTCAACACGGCGAGCGTGGCGGCCTACGAAGGCCAGATCGGCCAGGCGGCCTATTCGGCCTCGAAGGGCGGCGTGGTCGGCATGACCCTGCCGATGGCGCGCGAACTGTCGCGCTTCGGCATCCGCGTGATGACCGTGGCGCCCGGTATCTTCTGGACCCCGATGGTCGATGGCATGCCCGAAGCCGTGCAGCAGTCGCTCAGCGCGTCGATCCCCTTCCCGTCCCGCCTCGGCAAGCCGGAAGAGTTCGCCGACCTGGTCGCCTACATCCTGGGCAATCCCTATCTCAACGGCGAGACGATCCGCCTGGACGGCGCCGTGCGGCTGGCGCCGAAGTAAGCCATCGCTTCCCTCTTTCCTTTCCTACTGACGGTTCATCCATGAAGGCTTTTGACATCAAGAAGGGCAACGTCGTCGAACACAACGGCGGCGTGTACCAGATCCGCGACATCGAGCGCAGCTCGCCGCAGGGCCGCGGCGGCAACGTGCGCTTCCGTTTCATCATGTACAGCGTGCCCGGCGGCAACAAGCTGGACGCCAGCTTCGACGCCGACGACAACCTGTCCGAAGTGGAGCTGCTGCGCCGCCAGGCGACTTACTCCTACAAGGACGGCGATGCCTTCGTGTTCCTCGACGACGAGGACTACACGCCTTACACCCTCGACGCGAACGTGATCGGCGACGATGCCGGTTACATCACCGATGGCCTGAGCGGTTGCTACGTGCAGGTGATCGACGAACTGCCGGTCGCGCTGCAGCTGCCGCAGCACGTCACGCTCGAAGTGGTGGAAACGCCGCCGGAACTGAAGGGCGGCACCGCTACCAAGCGTCCGAAGCCGGCCCGGCTCAGCACCGGCATCGAGATCATGGTGCCCGAGTACATCACCAACGGCGAACGCATCCTGGTCAACACGACCACCGGCGAATTCGGCGGCCGCGCGGACTGACCCGCGGTTACGGCGCGCCTGCCGCGGCCAAGGCCCGCAGGCGCGTACCGATCGCGTCCACGTTGGATTCGATCCCGCGCAGGGCTTCCCGCTGGTCTTCGGGAAGCCAGCGCTCCAGGTCCTTCCGCAGGACCGCATCCTCGCCCCGGAGCTTGTCGACACGCACCCGTGCCTCGACGGCGATGCGCTCGCGTTCCTCCGATTGCGGCAATCCGTACCCTGCCGGCGCGAGCTCGGCGGGCTGGCTGACGAAGCTGGTATCACCCAACCACGCTCTCAGCGCCTGCACGGCGGGCGCGGCATCGGCAGGCACGTCACGGCCGAGGTAGCGCCGCTTCAGCTCATCGCGCAACAGCAACTGCTGGCGGCGCAGCGCGGCGTTCTCGAGCACGAGCAAAGCCGCGCTCGCCTTCAGGTCGGCCTGCGACAGCCACGGCGCCCGCTCTGTCGGCGAGAGCGCCAACCATGCCTGTGCATCGGCTTGCGGCAGGGCGAGCGCCTGGCGGGCGACGGAATATAGAGTGTCGTAACGTGCGCTCATCGGTTCGAAGTAGTAGCCGAGACGGCGCGCCTGTTCGCCATCCTCTAGCACGCGCCGGTCCGCGATGCCCGCCCGCTCCAGCTTCCTCAGCAGCCCTGTCGGCGTGATGCTCGCCAATGGCTCACCGGCAAGCCGCGGCACGCCATCGTGCAGCAGCTTCCAAGTTTCCACGGCGCAGTTGTTGCTGATGAAGTAATAGCGCCCGTCATAGCTCCAGTGGAGTTGCGCGGCGCGCTCCAGCAGCGAGGCGACCTCGTCCCGCTGGAGCCGCAGCGGAATGGATTGCAGGCCGCGCAGTTCGACCTTCGTGTATTCCTCGATGACCTGGTCCAGCGGCAGCAGGAACACGCGCGACGGATACGAGCCTGTCAGTCCCCGCCAGCTCGAAATCTGTACGTCGCCGACGAACGCGCGGAACGACAGCACGCGATGATGGGCAAGGTCCAGCCGGCAATCCGGTCCCGGCGCACGCCCCGGCGCGCAAACGACCAGCCGCAGCATGCTGTGGCCCCAGCGGCTCATCGCTTCGCTGTTGCCCTCGGCGAGCAGGTAGTCGACTTCGTAGATGCGCGCGGGATCCAGCGCCAACAGCGACGCATTGCCACGTGCCGCATCCGCCTCGAGGAAAGGCAGTCCCTCCGCGCACTCGGCCGCCACGGACGATTCGCCGAAATGCGATGCGAAATAGCGGTACAGCGCCGGACGCCGGCACGCGTAACTGCCGTCCAGCACGAAGTGCTCGAGATTGACGGCAACGAACTCCGACGGCCGCGTCAGCTCGTAGGCATCGGGGCTCCGGGCGATGAAATCATTGCGGCTGCGCCGGCCGGCGACGCGGAACACGCTGCGCTGCCAACCGGCCAGCTCGCGCAGGCGCGCATCCCCGGACAACACGTTGCGATGCGCGCGATCGTAGGCATGCGCAAGTTCGTGGACGAGCGCCTTGCGCGCCGCCGGGACGCGTGCGTCATCCAGCAATGCGCGGTCGAGCCACAGCCGGTGGCCGACACGGCGGCCTTGCACGTCGTGCGGAAGATCGGCGCGCCACCCCAGGATGAGGTCTGGCGGCAATCCGTCTCGCCACGTGCGCGGCAAGCGGGCGAGGACATCGTCGACGAGCGCCTGCGTGGATGCGACCTGGGCCGTGTCGAGACCCGCGGGATCGACGCGAAGGGCGAAAGCAGGAAGCGCGTGGCCCAGCAGTGCAGAAGCCAGGACCACGCCGATGCGTCGGCTCCATGGCCGACGCGGGAACATCAACGCGCCAGGATGGCCTGGGCCAGCTGCATGTCGCTGGCGCGGCGCGCGGCTTCATCGGTCTCGCGCAGGTGGCGCAGCGCGGCTTCCAGCTGTGCACCGCGGATGCGGCCATTGCTGGCGACGAAGCTGGCCGCGTCTTCGCGGGCCTGCAGCACGATCTTGTCGTCGCCGGACGAGCTGTCGGACGATGCCGACGAACCGGCGGACGAGGCGCCCGCGGAACTGCCGGCGAAGCTGCCGGCCAGGGCCGGGACGGAAAGTGCCAGCAACACGCCGGCCAGGATCAAACGGGACATGGATGTTTCCGGAGGGGACGCCGTCACCGGCGCGGTGCGCAAAGCCTACCTGCAATCGACGCGTGCAGGATGAACCCGCATCACCCTTGCGCGTCGAACAGCTTGCCGGGGTTCATCAGGCCGTTCGGGTCGAGCACGCGTTTCACGCCGCGCATCACCGCGATTTCCTCGGGGCTGCGCGTGCTTTCCAGGTAGCCCTTCTTCACCAGGCCGATGCCGTGTTCCGCCGAAATGCTGCCACGGTGGCGCTGCAGCGATGCCGCCAGAAGCTTGGTCACCTGCTCGCACTGGGTGACGAAGTCGGCGTCGCCGACGTCGTCGGGCTTCAGCACGTTGATATGCAGGTTGCCATCGCCGATGTGGCCGAACCACACCACGTCGAACTGCGGATACGCCTCGCCCAGCAATGCCTGGGTTTCGGCGAGGAAGGCCGGCATGGCGGAGATGCGCACCGACACGTCGTTCTTGTAGGGCTTGTAGCGCGCCAGCGCCTCGGTGATGCCTTCGCGCAGGCGCCACAGCTGCGCCGCCTGCGCATCGGACTGGCTGATCACGCCATCGCTGACCCAGCCCTGCTCCATGCAGGCTTCGAAAGCCGCCATCGCGGCGGCCTCCTTCGCATCGTCACCGATGGCGAATTCGGTGACCACGTAATACGGATGCACCTCGTCGAACGGCTTCTGCGCGCCATGCGCCAGCACATGGTGCAGCGCGCGGTCGGTGAAGAACTCGAAGGCTTCCAGTTGCAGACGCTCGCGGAACGCGGCGAAGACCTGCATCAGCACGTCGAACGACGGCAGCGCCAGCAACATGACGTTGGTCGGCGGCGGCGGATCGGTCAGACGGACGGTGGCTTCGACGACCACGCCGAGCGTGCCTTCCGAACCGATGAACAGGTGGCGCAGGTCGTAGCCGCTCGAGTTCTTGATCAGGGCCTTGTTGAGTTCCAGCACGTCGCCGGCGCCGGTGACCACCTTGAGCCCGGCGATCCATTCGCGCGTGTTGCCGTAGCGGATCACCCGGATGCCGCCCGCGTTCGTCGCGATGTTGCCACCGATGGCGCAGGAGCCACGCGCGGCGAAATCCACGGGATAGACAAGGCCGTGCTCGCGCGCCGCATTGTGCACGGCTTCCAGCGGCATGCCGGCCTGCACGGTGAGCGTGCGGTCCACGGCATTGAAATCCAGCGACTGGTTCATGCGCTCCAGGCTGAGCACCAGTTCTCCGTTCGCCGCGACAGCGCCGCCGGACAGTCCGGTGCGACCGCCCGAAGGCACGACGGCGACATGATGGTCGTTCGCCCACTGCACGACGGCTTGCACATCCTCGACGGTGGCGGGCAACGCGATCGCCAGCGGGGCCGGCGCCCAGCGCCGGGTCCAGTCGCGACCGTAATGTTCGAGGTCGGCGGGATCGGTCTTCAGGCGCAGCCCGGGGGCGGCGTCGAGCAGGGCTTGCAGGCGCGGATCGCTCATTGCACGGGTGGATTTTCGGGGGCGCTCAGGGTGCCAGCGATGCTGCGCTGCGTCCAGCCGACAGGCAGGTCGTTTCAGGGGCAACCAAGCCGAAAAAACGGCAACCGAGCATTCCATTCCGCGCTGCAGCATCACGGGCCGGCATCTGGCATAGTGGCGACCCTTTCCCACTCCCGTTTGCGACCTTCCGGCAATGTCGAACAAGAAGACCTCGTACCCGAAGCAGGACATCCGCGTGCTGTTGCTGGAGGGGGTCAGCCAGACGGCCGTGGAGACCTTCCGCGCAGCGGGTTACACGCAGATCGAATTCCACGAGAAGTCGCTGCCGGAAGCCGAACTCAAGCAACGCATCGCCGAGGCCCACATCGTCGGCATCCGGTCGCGCACCCACCTGACCGACGACGTCCTGGCGCAGGCGCGCCGTCTGATCGCGGTGGGCTGCTTCTGCATCGGCACCAACCAGGTGGATCTTGAAGCAGCGGAACTGGCCGGCATCCCGGTCTTCAATGCGCCCTACTCCAACACCCGCAGCGTGGCCGAGCTGGTCATCGCGCAGGCCATCCTGCTGATGCGCGGCATTCCGCAGAAGAACGCCGAATGCCATCGCGGCGGCTGGAGCAAGTCGGCCTCAGGCAGCCACGAAGTGCGCGGCAAGACGCTGGGCATCATCGGCTACGGCCATATCGGCACCCAGGTCGGCGTGCTCGCCGAGTCGCTGGGCATGCACGTGCTCTTCCACGACATCGAGACCAAGCTCTCGCTCGGCAATGCGCGCCCTGCGATCAGCCTGGACGACCTGCTGGCGCTGAGCGACGTGGTGACCCTGCACGTGCCGGAAACAGCGGCGACCAAGGACATGTTCGGCGCGGCGCAGATCGCGAAGATGAAGCGCGGTGCCCACCTGATCAACGCCTCGCGCGGCACCGTGGTCGACATCGACGCGCTGGCGGATGCGCTGAAGTCCGGCCAGGTCGGCGGCGCGGCGGTGGATGTGTTCCCGGTGGAGCCCAAGGGCAACGCCGAATCGTTCGAATCGCCGCTGCGCGGGCTGGACAACGTCATCCTGACCCCGCACGTCGGCGGTTCCACGCTGGAAGCGCAGGACAACATCGGTATCGAGGTGGCGGCCAAGCTGGTCCGTTACAGCGACAACGGCAGCACACTGTCGGCGGTGAACTTCCCCGAAGTCACCCTGCCCGGCCACGACGGCAGCCGCCGCATCATGCACATCCACCGCAACGTGCCGGGCGTGCTGTCGCAGATCAACGACATCTTCCGCGACCGCGGCATCAACATCGACGGCCAGTTCCTGCGTACCGATCCCAAGGTCGGTTACGTGGTCATCGATGTCACCGCCGACGAAGAGCAGACCACCAGCTTGCGTGAAGCAATGGCGGCCATTCCCGGGACGCTGCGCGTACGCGTGCTGTACTGACGCTCACCCCGCGTCGCGGGCCAGCCACTTGCGCGCCATGCGGCTGAGCGATTCGTCGGGCTCGTCGGCGATGGGTGCGACCTCGCGCCAGGCCAGGTCCAGCGATTCCTCACTGATCACGTACGCTTCGCTGCCGCCGGCGCGCACGACGTAGCGCACGTCGTAATGCCAGTGGCCAGGAACGTCCTTGCGTTCCGGGATCCAGTGCCGGTCCAGGTCGAAGATGTCGCCCTCCACGCTGAGATCGACCAGGCCGGATTCCTCTTCCGCCTCCTTCAGCGCCACCCGGGCCATGTCGATGTCGCCATCGGCGTGTCCGCCCAGCTGCAGCCAGCGCCCGAGCTTGCGATGGTGCGTCAGCAGGGTGCGCCGCCCATCGCCGCTGACCAGCCAGGCACCGCCGGTCAGATGGCCTTCCAACCGTTCGCGGACGAAGGGGTCGGCCGGGTCGTCGAGCAGCACAAGGAATTGCGCCACCACCGGCTGTTCGTCGGGCCAGCGGCGACCGTAGTCGGCCAGGTCTGCGCGGAGGCGTGCGTAAGCGGCTGACACGGCGTGGTTTTTCCTTTCAGGGTGCGGCGAAGGCGCCGCGATTATCGCCCGCCATGCTGCAACCGCGCTTGTGATCCCCCGCCCGCTTTGGCAAGGTACGGCCTTCCGTGGGGACGGTCCCCATGACAGTCGCCACCGCCCGGCGGGTCTTTCCGCCGGCACTCACGTCATCCAAGGGGACGCTGCGAATGCTCAAAGCTCTGTTCAGGGTCAAGCCGGTCGCGCCGGCGGGCCACGTCGATGCCGGTGAACCCTTCGAAGGCAGCCTGGACGGCGAAGCCACCCTGAAACGGACGCTGACCGCCAAGCACTTGGTGATGCTGGGCGTGGGCGCGGTGATCGGTGCGGGCATCTTCGTGCTCACCGGCCAGGCCGCCGCCAACCATGCCGGCCCCGCGATCATGCTGAGCTTCGTGATCGCTGGCTTCGCCTGCGCCATGGCGGGCCTTTGCTACGCCGAATTCGCTTCCATGATGCCGGTCTCCGGCAGTGCCTATTCGTACTCATATGCCACCCTCGGCGAGGCCGTCGCCTGGTTCATCGGCTGGTGCCTGGTGCTCGAGTACCTGTTCGCATCTTCCACTGTGGCGGTGGGCTGGTCCGGCTATCTGGTCAGCTTCCTAACCTCGACGCTCGGCGTACCCTTCCCCGAACAACTTGCCACCGCGCCGATTACCTGGGCCGACGGCGGGTTCGTCGCCACCAACGGCATCATCAATCTGCCCGCGGTGTTGATCGTCGCGGCTGTCAGTGGCCTGTGCTATGTCGGCATCACCCAATCCGCCTTCGTCAACGCGATCATCGTGGCGATCAAGGTGGTGGTGATCGCCGCTTTCCTGGGCTTCGGCGTCCAGTACGTTGATCCGGCCAACTGGACTCCCTTCATCCCCGAGAACACCGGTCCCGGGCAGTTCGGCATGGAGGGCGTGTTCCGTGCCGCGACCATCGTGTTCTTCGCGTACATCGGCTTCGATGCCGTTTCGACGGCGGCCGGTGAAGCGAAGAATCCCCAGCGCGACATGCCCAAGGGCATCCTGGGTTCGCTGGCTATCTGCACCGTCATCTACATCGCGGTCTGCGCGGTGCTGACCGGCATGACCCACTACAGCCTGCTGGGGACCGCGAAGCCGGTAGCCACCGCGCTGGAAGAAGTGCTGAAGGCAGATCCAGGCGCCAGCGTCGGCTGGTTGAAGACCGCAGTGGAAATCGGCGCCATTGCCGGCCTGTCGTCGGTGATCCTGGTCATGCTGATGGCGCAGCCTCGCATCTTCTATTCGATGTCCCGGGACGGGCTGCTGCCGCGCCTGTTCGGCAAGGTGCATCCGAAGTTCCACACCCCTTATGTCGGCACGATCATCGTCGGCGTGCTGGCGTGCCTGCTGGCCGGCTTCATGCCGCTGAGCGTGCTGGGCGAACTGGTGTCGATGGGCACGCTGCTGGCTTTCGCTACCGTGTGCCTCGGCGTTCTGGTGCTTCGCTTTACGCGTCCCGACCTCAGCCGTCCGTTCCGCGTGCCGCTGTTCTGGCTGATCTGCCCGCTTGGCGTGCTCGCGTGCTTGTTCCTGTTCATGCAGTCGTTCATGGAGCACTGGCAGATCTTCGTGGGCTGGACCGTGCTGGGCCAACTGATCTACTTCGCCTACGGCTTCCGTAACAGCAAGCTCAGGCAGAAGGCCTGATCCTCTTCAAGGCCGGCGGGCGCACCGCCGGCCTTTTTGGTTGCACTCCTCGATAACGTCCCGAGATCACGCACGATGCTCCGACAGCTCCTGGCCACCAAGCACCCCCATGCCGCCCACAACGAAGCCGAAGGGCTCAGCCTGCGTCGCACCCTCGGCCCCTGGGGGCTGACCGCGCTCGGCATTGGCGCGGTGATCGGTGGCGGCATCTTCGTGATCACCGGCCAGGCCGCGGCCAACCACGCCGGCCCGGCGATCATGCTGTCGTTCGTGCTCGCCGCGATCTGCTGCACGTTCTGCGCGCTCGCCTACGCGGAATTCGCCGCGATGGTTCCGGTATCCGGCAGCGCCTACACCTACACGTACGCGACCCTGGGCGAACTCGCCGCGTGGTTCATCGGCTGGATGCTGGTGCTGGAGTACGGCGTGTCGGCCTCTGCGGTCGCCGTCAGTTGGACCGGCTACCTGCTGAGTCTGCTGGAGCACGCCAACATCTATCTGCCACAGGCCTTCGTCAGTGCCCCGCTGGACGCGCAACTGCGCCCCACCGGCGCGATCGCCAACGTGCCGGCCGCCGTGCTGGTGCTGTTGCTGACCTGGCTGTGCTACGTCGGCATCCGCAAGTCGTCGGCCATGAACATGGCGATGGTGGTGCTGAAGACCGGCCTGATCGTGCTGGTGATCTTCGCCGGCTGGCAGTACGTCGACCCGGGCAACTGGGAACCCTTCATCCCCGCCAACGAAGGTCCGGGCAAGTTCGGCTGGGATGGCGTGCTGCGTGGCGCGGCGATGGTGTTCTTCGCCTACATCGGCTTCGAGGCGGTGTCGGTCGCGGCGCAGGAATCCCATCGCCCGCAGAAGGACCTGCCCATCGGCATGCTGGCGTCGCTGGTGATCTGCACCATCCTCTACATCGCCATGGCCGCCGTGATGACGGGCCTGGTGCCTTACACCGCGCTTGGCACTGCCGAACCGGTGGTCACCGCGGTGGCCGCCCATCCGGAGCTGGACTGGCTCCGCATCACGGTGGAAATCGGCGCCCTGATCGGCCTGTCGTCCGTCGTGCTGGTGATGATCATCGGCCAGCCGCGCATTTTCATGATCATGGGCCGCGACGGCCTGCTGCCGCCGGTGTTCACCAAGATCCATCCGGAATACCGCACGCCGCACATCAACACGGTCATCACCGGCATCGGCATCGCCCTGTTGGCGGCGCTGTTCCCGCTCGACATCCTCGGCGAGCTGACCTCGATGGGCACGCTGATCGCGTTCGCCTCGGTGTGCATCGGCGTGCTGGTGCTCCGCCGCACCCAGCCCGACCTGCCGCGCCCGTTCCGCATTCCCGCCGCCTGGCTGATCTGCTCGCTGGGCGTGTTGAGCTGCATGGCGCTGCTGTCGGCGATGACTGCGCACAACTGGATGCTGATGGCGGTGTGGACGGCGGCCGGCTTCCTGATCTACTTCGGATACGGCTATCGCCACAGCCGCCTGCGCGCGCAGGGCCGAGCCCCGTAATCCTCCAGGCGCTAGAATGGGCGGCATGAACGCCGCCCTCCCCTACGACGCCGACCAGCTGCGCGACCGCGCGCACTCGATCATCAGCAACGTGCGCGAGCTGTCGCAGCTCGGCTGGACGCCTGCGACCAGCAGCAACTTCTCCGAGCGCCTGGACGAGCGGCATGCTGCCATCACCGTGTCCGGCCGCGACAAGGGCCGGCTGGTCGAAGCCGACATCATGGTGGTGGATTTCGAAGGCAAGGCGGTCGGCAGTGACCACCGACCGTCGGCGGAAACCCTGCTGCACACCCAACTGTATCGCCGCTACCCGGAGATCGGCTGCGTGCTGCATACGCATTCGCTGGTACAGACAGTGGCCTCGCGGCTGTTCGCCGGTGCCGGCCACGTCCGACTGGAAGGCTTCGAACTGCTGAAGGCCTTCCAGGGCAACCAGACGCACGAAATGGCGATCGACGTGCCGGTGTTCGCGAACACGCAGGACATGCCGACCCTGGCCGCCCAGGTCGATGCCCTGCTCGACCGCCAGCCGCTGTGGGGCTACCTGATCGACGGCCACGGCCTGTACGCGTGGGGCCGCACCATGGCCGAGGCGCGCCGGCACCTGGAGGCATTCGAATTCCTGTTCGCCGCGGAACTGGAGCTGCGCAAGCTCGGCTGCCGCCGCTGATAACCGCCGGTTATCGCAGCGTTCCGTTTCCGCAACAGGGCGCGGGGACCGGGTTTGCTACCCTAGCGTCCCCCTCGCCGCCTCACGCCATCGCCATGAGCCGCCTGCGTATCTTCAAGGAATCCGACCCGGCTACCCCGGAGTTCGCCAGCTACGATCCCGACTTCATCGCCACCGAGCTGAAGAAGATCGGCGTGACCTTCGAGCGCTGGAAAGCGAACAAGGCCATCGAACCGGGCGCCTCGCCCGACGATGTGATGGATGCCTACCGCGCCGATATCGACCGCCTGGTCGCCGAACGCGGCTTCAAGACCGTCGACGTGGTCAGCATCGCACCGGACAACCCGCAGCGCGAGGCGATGCGCGCGAAGTTCCTCGACGAGCATTACCACAAGGAAGACGAAGTGCGCTTCTTCGTGGCCGGCTCCGGCCTGTTCACGCTGCACGTGGACGGCAAGGTCTACGAGATCGAATGCGTGCAGGACGACCTGATCGGCGTACCGGACAGCACGCTGCACTGGTTCGACATGGGCCCGGAACCGCGGTTCGTCGCGATCCGCTTCTTCACCGAGCCGGATGGCTGGGTCGGTCATTTCACCGGCACCACCATTGCGCAGGATTTCCCGCGCTATGAAGGCCTGACCCAGGGCCACTGAGCTCCCGCTCACCGACACTCACGACCAAGCACCATGCCCGTTTCCGCCATCCTCACCGACATCGAAGGCACCACCAGCAGCATCTCGTTCGTCAAGGACGTGCTGTTCCCTTATGCGCGCCGCGCCCTGCCCGGGTTCGTCCGTGAGCACGGCGATGAGCCGGAGGTCCGTCGCTGGCTGGACGTGGTGGCTACCGAACACGGCAGCATCTGCAGCGATGACGTCATCGTGGAGACGCTGCAGGGCTGGATCGACCAGGACCGCAAGCACACCGCGCTGAAGGCACTGCAGGGACTGATCTGGGAAGCGGGCTACCGCGATGCCGATTTCACGGCGCATGTGTATCCCGACACCGCGCCCGCCCTGCGTGCGTGGTACGACCAGGGTTATCCGTTGTACGTGTATTCGTCCGGCTCGGTGCCGGCGCAGAAGCTGCTCTTCGGGCACACCGACGCAGGCGATCTGACGCCGATGTTCTCGGGCTGGTTCGATACTGAAGTCGGCGGCAAGCGCGAAGCCGGCAGCTATCGCGTGATCGCCGATCGGATCGGCGTGCCCGCGGAAAAAATCCTGTTCCTGTCGGATGTGGTCGAAGAGCTGGATGCCGCGCGCGAGGCCGGCCTGCAGACACGCCTGATCGACCGACTGGACGACTATCCCGTGCCGCGCGAAGGCGACGCGGTGCACGGCCACCTGCGCGCCACCACGTTCGACGCGATCGAACTTCCGCGCTGAATCTCAGCATGGCATCGCAACGCACGGCCACGCTGATCGGGTTGGCGGCCATCCTGCTGTGGGCTTCGCTGGCAGTGCTCACGACGGCGACCGGCACGCTGCCGCCCTTCCAGGTCTTGGCGATCAGCTTCGGCGTGGCCGCGCTCCTCGGGCTCGCACGTGCGGCGCTTCGAGGGGGATCTGGTTGGCGTGAACTACGCCAGCCCTGGGCGGCCCTGGCGCTGGCCACGCTGGCCCTGTTCGGGTACCACGCGCTCTACTTCATCGCATTGAAGCGCGCGCCCGCTGTCGAAGCGAACCTGCTGAACTACATGTGGCCGCTGTTGATCGTGGTATTCGCCGGGCTGCTCGGTGGGGTCGCGGTGCGCGGCGGGCAGTGGGTGGGCACGCTGCTGGGCTTGATCGCCGCCGTCCTGCTGGTGACGCGCGGCCGAGGGCTGCAGGTCGATCCTGCGCACGTTCCCGGATACGTTGCCGCGCTCAGTGCTGCGGTGATCTGGGCGGCCTACTCCGTCCTCAACCGGCGCTTCGCCGACGTCCCGACCGCTGCCATCACCGTGGCCTGCGTCGGCGTCGCGATCCTGGGCGGCATTGCGCATCTGCTGTTTGAGCGCACCGTCGTCCCGGATGCCTCGCAGTGGGTGGTGCTGGTCGTGATGGGCATCGGCCCCGTGGGCGCCGCGTTCTGGCTCTGGGACCACGGCACCAAGCGTGGCGACATTGCCTTGCTGGGCAGCCTGTCCTATCTCGCGCCCTTGTTGTCGACGTTGCTGTTGGTCGTCTCGGGTCGTGCGGAGCCGCACTGGATCCAGGCGGTCGCGATCGCGCTGCTGCTGATCGGCGCGTGGCTCAGCGTGCGATCCAGCCGCGCTGCTCGATGAGAGCGATTCGCGTTTCTACACGCCTCGTGCGATTTGCCTAGACTGCGCGCCACGTCGCCCGCCAGCCTTCGCCAGCCAGCCACGTCAGCCTCGCCCGCCAGCCTCCGCTCGCCCGCCAGGTTCCAGGACGCCTCCTTCGGGAGGCGTTTCCGTTTCAGGCGCCGTGGATCTTCTCGCCGCGCGCGAGCATGCCGACGAGCTTCTCGATCCGCGCGAGGCGGGTCTCTGGCTTTACCGCCGTCTGCACGCGCCAGCACACCGCATACCGGTTGGTCTTGTCGAGCGCGTCGAAGAACGCCTTGGCCTTGCGGTTCTTCGCCAGCGCCTTCGCGAGTTCCACCGGCACCTCCATCGACTTGGCGCCATCGTAGGCCGCCTCCCAGCGCCCGTCGGCCTTGGCCGCATCGACCTCGCGTTGCCCCGATGGCCGCATCCGCCCCGCTGCCACCAGGGTTTCGATCTTGGCGACGTTGATCTTCGACCATGTGCTGCGCGCGCGCCGCGGCGTGAAGCGCTGCAGGAAGAACTGCGCGTCGAATCCCTTTTTCTGGCCGTCGATCCATCCGTGGCAAAGCGCCACGTCGAGTGCTTCGGCATAGCTGACCGAGGCGATGCCCGACTCCTTCTTCGCGATCTTCAGCCAGACGCCCATGGAGGCCGGATGGCGCTCCAGCCAGCGCTCCCACGCGGACGCGTCCGCGAAGTGTTCGATGGGAAGTTCCGCGGTCGCCACGATCAAGGCTCCCCGACCTGCAGCCGGTAGGACGTCTTCGCCGACTGCTCACCACGCCAGCGGTCGAACACGCGCACCTCGATGGCATGTTCGCCTACATCCAGATCAGTAGGCAGCGCGCCCCGCCACAGGTGCTGGGACGCTTCGGCTTCGGGCGAGCGGTCGTAGCCGCGCAGCGCACCGGCCGCGTCGTCGCGCATGTTCTCTGCCAGCAAGCGCGGATCGGGTTGTTCGACGCGCTTCATCGGCTTCCACGCGCCCTCATCGACGCGGTACTCCACGCGCGTCCCGGCATCGCCCATGTAGACGTTGGCGAACACACCCCACGCGGGGTACGCGCCCTTCCGCAGCACGCGCGGTGCGTGGAGTCCGATACCGCTGTCGTTCTCACTGCGGGCGGAATGCCACGACAGCGCATAGTCGCCGCCTGCACGCACGCGCAGCCTGGCGTAGCCGTTGGGCGTGCCATCGGCCATGGTCGTGTCGGGGACACCCTCGGCATCCTTGACGCCCGACCAATAGGCACCGCACGCGGCACCGACGTTGTACTCATGCAACGGCTGGAGGCCCTGCCAGCCGGTGGAGGCGTCGTGATACCAGTGGCGCTGCGTGTGCGTGTGGCCGCTGAGCAGCAGCACGTGCGGGAAGTCCTTCAGCATCGCGAACAGGCGCTCCCGATCCGCCGCACGGAAGCCACGCGCACCGGGCTCATAGAAGGGGATATGCACGCCGATCACCAGCAGCCGGTCCTTCCGTACCGTGGGCAGGTAGGCCTGCAGGAAGGCGAACTGGTCTTCGCGCAACCCGCCGAAGTAGGCCGGCGACCTGCCCGGCTGGTAGATCACGTCATCCAGGCCGATGAACGTCGCGGCTTCCTCTTCCCAAGCGAACGTGTCCGGCCCCAGGTGATGACGGAACGTACGCAGCGATTCTTCATCGCTGGCCGCATCGAAATCGAGGTCATGGTTGCCGGGAATGAAAAGCCACGGCACCTGCAGGCTCATCGTCGTGCGCAGGATCTCCGGGTACAGCGACAGATCGTCGTTGGTCACATCGCCCAGCGTCAGCCCGAGCGCAGCGCCGTGCTTGCCCACGAGCGGCTGCACGATGTCGCGCCAGTAGTAGTCCACATCCTTCACCGACGACGTCTGGCTGTCGGCGAACAGCAGTACGTCGAGGTCACCCTGTACCGCCGGCTTCGGCCTCAGCGCGAAATGGGTGCAGTCCGGCTGGCGCTGCGGGATGCCGCCGTACTTGAGCGCGGGCGCGGTGTGGTACTGCAGGTTCCGCCAACGGGCCGGCAAGCCATCCCGTCGTACCGCGAGGTCGTAACCAGGCGGCTTGATGACGAACACGGTGCGGCCGTCCACGTAATCGAGGGCGTACTCGCCCTGCGCGTTGCTGGTGGCGATATCGATGCCGTTGGACACCTTGATGCCCGGCAGGCCCGGTTCGCCGATATCTCGGACCCCGTTGCCGTTGCGATCCTCGAATACCTGCCCCCAACTGCAGGGCGGCGGCAACGCGTGGGCAGGGATGGCGAGGCAAGCCAGGAAGCAAGCGGTCAGCGAAGCGCGCACGGCGACTCCAGCGGGGGCGACCGCCGGATTATGACCCGAGGTGACCGATGCGGTCAGCGTGCGTGGCGCTGGGCGAGCATGGCGACCGCATCATCGAGGGAGAGACCCCGCGCGCGCAGCAGGACGATCAGGTGGTACAGCAGGTCGGCGCTCTCGCCGAGGAGCGCGGCATCGTCCTGGGCGACCGCCGCGAGCGCGGTCTCCACGCCCTCCTCGCCGACTTTCTGCGCGATGCGGCGCACGCCGGCATCGAACAGGCGGGTGGTGTAGCTGTCGGTCGGTCGCTCGCGCTCGCGTCGTGCGATCACCGTATCGAGCTCGGCGAGGAACGCACCGGGCGCGTCCGGGAAACAACTGGCACGCTGCAGGTGGCAGGTCGGTCCGCGCGGATGTGCGAGCACCAGCAGGCTGTCGTCGTCGCAGTCGACGTCCACCGACACCAGCTCCAGCACGTGGCCCGAACTCTCGCCCTTGGTCCACAAGCGTTGCTTGCTGCGGCTGAAGAACGTCACCCGGCGACTATCCAGCGTCGCGTCCAACGCATCGCGATTCATGTAGCCCAGCATCAGCACGCGGAGCGTCGCCGCGTCCTGGACGATGGCGGGCAGCAACCCATCGCCCTTGGCCCAGTCCAGCCGTGCTGGATCGATCACTTGCCCACGGGATTCAGTTGCCACGTCGCACCTCGATGCCCTGCCCATCCAACACCTGTTTCAACGCGGGGATCGCGATGTGCCCACTGTGGAAGACACTCGCGGCCAACGCCCCGTCCACGTCCGCGTACCGGAATACATCGCTGAAATGCCCAACTTCGCCGGCACCACCCGAAGCAATGAGCGGCACCTCGCAGATCGCACGGACCGCCTGCAACTGCACCAGGTCGTAACCCCGACGAACGCCGTCCTGGTCCATGCAATTCAGCACGATCTCGCCGGCGCCCAAGCGTTGGGCCTGCGCCACCCAGTCCAGCGTACGCAAGCCGGCGCCCCGCATCTTCGAAGGATCGCCCGTGTAGCGGCGCACGCGCCATTCGCCATCGGCTTCCAGGATGGAGTCCACACCGACCACCACGCATTGCACGCCGAACGCCTGCGCCAGTTCGCCGATCAGCGCCGGCCGTTCCAGCGCCGGTGTATTGACCGAGACCTTGTCGGCCCCGCTGTACAGCACGCGACGCGCCGTCTCCACGTCGCGGATGCCGCCCGCCACGCAGAACGGGATGTCCAGCAGCCGCGATACGCGTTCGATCCACGCGTAGTCGACGGAGCGGCCTTCCGGACTGGCGCCGATGTCATAGAAGACCAGTTCGTCCGCGCCTTCGTCGCGATATCGCAAGGCCAATTCAGCGATGTCGCCCATGTCGACGTGGTCGCGGAACTTCACGCCCTTGACGACACGGCCCTCGCGGACGTCGAGGCACGGGATGATGCGCCGGCTCAGCATGCAAGCGCTTCCGGCAGCGCGAAGCGTCCTTCAAGCAGAGCCCGACCCAGCACGATGCCTGCGCAGCCGGCTTCGCGCGCCCCACTGACGTCGGCGATGGCGCTCACGCCACCGGAGGCCTGTACGGCCAGCGCAGGCACGATACCGCGCAGATACGCATACAAGTCCAGGTTCGGCCCGGTCAACATGCCGTCGCGGGCGATATCGGTGCACAGTAGATGACGCAGGCCGGCTTCGGCATAGCGCGTAGCCAGGGAATCCAGTGTTTCGGCAGCGGTTTCCGTCCAGCCATGCACGGGAAGACGCCAGACGCCATCCTCATCGCGACGCGTGTCGAGCGCCACGGTGATGCGCTCGCTGCCGAATTCGGCAAGCCACGCCAGCACGGTGTCGGGCGCGCGTACGGAAAGCGAGCCGATCACCACGCGCTGCGCCCCGGCGTCGAGCAACTTCGCCACGTCATCGCGCTCCCGGACACCACCGCCCGTCTGCACGCGGAGCGAGGTCGTGCGCGCAATCTCCTGCAGCAGCGGCTCCAGCGTGTAACCGCCCGCGCGCGCGGCGTCCAGGTCAACGAGGTGCAGCCACTCGGCACCTTGCGCCGCATAGCGCGCGGCCACCTCGGACGGCGAGCCTTCGTAACGGGTCTCGCGCGCGTAGTCGCCCTGCGCCAGGCGCACCACGCGGCCGTCGCGAACATCAATGGCGGGATAAACGGTGAAGCCTGTCATTGCAATCCGTACTCGATGAAATTCCTGAGCAATCTCGCGCCCACACCGGCCGAGCGCTCGGGATGGAACTGGGCGCCGGCGACCCGGCCACGCTGCACGACGGCAGCGAAACGCTCCCCGTGCTCACTGCTGCACAGGCAGTCGTCGTCGACCGGCGCAGCGTAGCTATGGACGAAGTAGGCGTGGTCGCCCTCGCCGATGCCTTCCATCAGCGCGCTGTCGCGATGCCGTTGCAGCGTGTTCCAGCCCATGTGCGGCACCCGGATGCCGGGCGACACCGGCAGCTTGCGGACCCGGCCCGGCAACAGGCCGAGGCACGGCGTGTCGTCTTCTTCCGAGTGGGCGAACAACAACTGCACGCCGACGCAGACGCCGAGCAATGGCGACTCCAGCGTGCGCAGCGTGTCGACCAGTTCCAGCTCCCGCAGGCGCGCCATGCACACCGCCGCGGCACCCACGCCCGGCAGGATGACCCGGTCTGCGGCGCGAATCGCCGCGACGTCGCCGGTGAGCTCCGCTTCGACACCGAGCCGCTGCAGGGCGTAACGCACCGAGCCGATGTTGGAGCCGCCGGCATCGACGAGTACGACGCGCATCAGAGCGCACCCTTGGTCGAAGGCAGCTCCGCGCCTTCGCGCTTGATGGCCTGCCGCAACGCACGCGCGAGCGCCTTGAAACTGGCTTCGACCTTGTGGTGGTCGTTGTCGCCGTGCACCTTCAGGTTGAGGTTCAGACCCGACGCATCGCACAGCGAACGGAAGAAATGCGGCACCAGCTCGGTCGGCAGGTCGCCCACGCGTTCGCGCTTGAACTCGCCGTCGAAGACGAAGTACGGCCGGCCGCTGAAGTCCAGCGCGGCGCTGGCCAGGGTCTCGTCCATTGGCAAGGTGAAGCCGTAGCGCCCGATGCCGCGCTTGTCGCCCAACGCTTCCTTCAACGCTTGGCCCAATGCAAGACCCGTATCCTCGACCGTGTGATGTTCGTCGATATGCAGATCGCCGTCGGCACGGACGTCGAGGGCGAAGCCACCGTGCTTGCCGATCTGTTCCAGCATGTGGTCGAAGAACGGCAGACCGGTCTTCGCCACGGGCTCGGCGACGCGATCCAGGTCGACCTCGACACGGATCTTCGTTTCCTTGGTGTTGCGCTGGACGACGGCGCGACGCGGTGCGTCCGCCAATTCGTGCGCGATCCCGGCCCAATCCCACTCGCCGCCGAACTGCGCGGTCTTCAACTGGAACGCACGAATCTTGAGGTTGTCGGCAAACTGGTTGTCGGTCGGCCGGTCGCCGACCATCGCCGAGCGCGACCAGTCGATGCTGCGGTCTTGCAGGTACGGGATGACCAGACCGATGCCGGGCTTGCGCGTGGGCTTGTTCTCGTGTGGCCAGCTCTCATCGATCAAGACATCGCGGAAGCGGATGCCCTGGCTTTCGAAGACCTGCATCATCAGGGTGTGCGGGCCGTCGAACGTGGCGCGTGGATACTGGTCCGAACCCAGGCCGTCCTGGTTGCTGACCATCACGAACTGGTAGCCCGCATCGCGCAGTCTCAGCAGCGCAGGGATGACACCGGCGACGAAGCGCAACTTCTCGTAAGCATCGATCTGGAAGTCTTCCGGCTCCTCGATGAGGGTGCCGTCGCGGTCGATGAAGAGGATGGGCGTCATGCCGCCTGCTCCCGGGCGTCGAGGGCCGCGATCACGCGGTCGTTCTGGGCCGGCGAACCGACGGTGATGCGCAGGGCATCGCCCAGTTGCGGTGCCGCCCGCTGGTCGCGGACCACCACGCCGGTGGCCAGCAATGCACGGAACGCCCTTTCCGCATCATCGAAACGCACCAGCAGATAATTGCCCTGCGACGCATAGACGCGACGCACGCCCGGCGTCCGCACCAGCGCCTCGGCCAAGCGGCTGCGCTCGTCCCGCACCAGCGCGACCCGTTCGCGCGTCTGCGCCAGCGCCGCGTCGGACAGTCCCGCAAACGCCAGGTCGGCACAAGGCGTTGGCACCGGGTAAGGCGCCTGGCAGCGCTGCAGGACGGCAATCAGTTCCTCGTCGCCGATCACCACGCCGATGCGTGCGGCGGCCAGCGCGTGCGCCTTGGACAGCGTCCGCAGCACGGCGATGTTCGACTGCGTGGGCAGGAGCGTCGTGGCAGAAGGGCCATCGGCGAACTCGCCATAAGCCTCGTCCACTACCACCAGCGCCTTCCCCTCCAATGCACGGGCGAGCGACGCGATCGCGTCGAGCGGAATGGCGGCCCCCGCGGGATTGGAGGGCGAACACAGGAACACCAGCTTCGCACGGCGCGTCAGTGCGGCGTCGCGGATCGCATCCAGGTCGGCGGAGAAGCCCGCGGCATCGTCCACGAGCGGAACCTCGACCAAGGCAGCACCCTGCAGGCGCGCGCACACCGCATACATGCCGAAGACCGGGGGCGTGACCACGACCGCGTCCTGTCCCGGTACGCACAGCGCGCGCACGAGCAAATCGATGGCTTCATCACTACCGCGCCCCACCAGCAGCGCGGCGGGCGCGACGCCGTACAGCTCGGCAAGGCGCGCACGCAGGGCCGGTGGCTGCGGATCCGGATAGCGGCGACTGCGCCCTTCCCCATCGGCGGAATTGGCCCAGGCCGACTCGTTGGCGTTCAGCCATACGTCGCCGCGCAGCGCTTCGCTGCGTGCCGACTTGTAACCGGCGAAATCACGCAGGTCCGGGCGTACCAGCGAGAGCAACCCACTCATGCGGCCACCCCACTCAGTCGCAGCGCAACGGCATGGGCGTGCGCATCCAGGCCTTCCGCCCGCGCCAGCGTCAACGCGCACGCGCCGATGGCCGCGATGCCGGCACGACTGGCCGACTGCACGCTGACGAAGTTCTGGAAGCTCGCCACGCTGACGCCGCTGTAGGCCCGCGCAGCACCTGCCGTCGGCAGCACGTGGTTGGTGCCGCTGCAGTAATCGCCCAACGCTTCCGGCGTGTAGTCGCCAAGGAACACCGAGCCCGCCGCTTCAACGCGTTCGAGCCACGCGCGCGGCTCGCGCAACGCCAGGATCAGGTGCTCGGGTGCGTAGCGGTTGCTGATGGCGAAGGCCTCGTCCAGCTTCGACACCTTGATCAACCGCGACGCAGCCAAGGCCTGGCGCGCGATATCGGCACGGCCCAACGCGGCGAGCTGCGTGGCGAGTTCGTCCTGCACGCGCGCGATCAGTGCATCGTCGTCACTCAGCAGAATTACCTGCGAATCCGGACCGTGCTCGGCCTGCGACAGCAGATCCGCCGCGACGAAGGCGGCATCGGCGCCGGCATCGGCGATCACCAGCACTTCGGACGGCCCGGCCGGCATGTCGATCGCAGCTGCGCCACGTTGCGCCACCTGCTGCTTGGCCTCGGTGACGTAGCTGTTACCGGGGCCGAACAACTTGTCGCACTTCGGCACGCTGTCCGTGCCGAAGGCCATCGCGGCGATCGCCTGCGCGCCGCCCAGCTTGAATACGCGCCGTACGCCGGTCATCTGCGCGGCGACCAGCACGGCGGGATCGGCCGTTCCGTCCTTGCGCGGCGGCGTGCACAGCACGACCTCGCGACAACCTGCCAGCCGCGCCGGCACGCCCAGCATCAACGCCGTGGACGGCAGCGGGGCCGTACCTGCAGGCACGTAAAGGCCCACGCGCGGAATCGGCCGGATCACACGTTCGCAGACCACGCCCGGTGCTGTTTCCATTGCATAAGGCTGCGCCATGCCCGCCTTGTGGAAGGCCTCGATGCGCCCGGCCGCCTCCCGCATCGCGTCGCGCAATTCCGTGGGTACGGTGGCCTGCGCGGCCGCGAATTCCTCGTCGCTGACGGCGAAGCTGGCCAGTTCGACACCATCGAAACGAGCGGTCACGTCGCGTAGCGCCGCATCGCCGCGCGCGCTCACGTCGGCCAGCAGGCCGGCGACCGCGTCGCGCGTGCGCTGCGCGACGGCCTGCACCGGACGTGCGAGCAACCCTGCGCGCGCGGCCTCGTCGAGCGTGGTCCAGTCGTAACGGGGAGCAGACGATGCGCTCATGCCAGCGACCTCTCGACCGACAGCACCATCAATCCCTGCGCACCGGCGCGCTGCAGTTCTTCCAGCCTTTGCCAGGTGACGGCGCCGTGGCACATGGCCTGCAGCGATACCGGACCCTCTTCGTTGCCCGGCAGCGCGACCACGCCATCGCTGTCCGTCAGCAGGCGCGCCAGCGCCGGCACGATGTCGCGTTCGGCACGGAACATCAGCAGCTTGCTGTCCTTGAGTTTCAGCACGCCGTCGAGGCGGCGCAGCAGCATGTCGGCCAGGCCTGCACGGGCGTCGTCGAAGGCGCGTGCGGGGCCGGCCAGGACGGCCTCGCTGTCCAGCAGGGTTTCCACCGGCTTCAACTGGTTCGCCGCCAACGTGGCGCCACTGGATACGAGGTCGCAGATCAGGTCCGCCGTACCCAGCTTCGGGGCGATCTCCACCGAACCGGACAGCTCGACCACCGCGGCATCGATGCCCCGCGCCTGCAGCCACTGGCGCAGGACGGACGGGTAGCTGGTGGCAATGCGCAGGCCTTGCAGTTGCTCGGGACCTGTCCATTCCCAGCTCTCGGGAATCGCCAGCATCAGGCGGCAGCTACCGAACCCCAGCGGACGCAGTTCACGGTAAGCCTGCGGCAGCCCGATCAGGGTGCGCTCGCCGGCTTGTTCGTCCAGTTCATTGCGGCCGACGATGCCGAAATCGCAGACGCCGTCGGCGATCAGGCCTGGGATGTCGTCGTCGCGCACGAGCAGCAGGTCGACCGGCAGCGATTCGCCGTAGCAGAAGAGCTTGTCGCGGCTCTCGCGCCAGCTCAGGCCGCACGCGGCCAGCAGGGTGCGCGCCGGCTCGGCGAGCCGTCCGCTTTTTTGGATGGCGATACGCAGACGCTCGCGCGTCGCGGGGGTCAGGGAGGGACTCATGGGGAGGCTCAGTGGGAAGCGGTGGCCGTCGCCGCCTGCTGGCGGTGGACGGCGGCGGCATAGCCGCCTGCGCCGCGCTCGAGGGTGCGGGCGACGCGGCCGATCGTGGTCACGCTGACCTGGGTGAGGTCGTGGATCTCCCGGTACGGGACACCCTTCAGCAGCAGGGGCACCACCCGCCAGCGGTCGGCCATGGCCTCCAGCTCCGCAGGCGTGCAGAGGTCCTCCAGGAAGGCGCGCACCTCGCCCGCCTCCGCCAGCGCGGCCAGGGCTTCGGAAAGCGCCTGCAGCGGGGCGTTGTCGGCGATCTCTTCCTGGGTCGGACGGCGCTTCATGTATGGGATCAATGCACTAATGTATTAACGTGCTAATACATTAATTCATGACGGCGAACCTCGTCAACCCGGCACCTGTCTGGATTGACGGGGTTTTCCCGTTACTTCCGGCATAGCCACACCAGGGGACCGACGATGGGCTGGAGCGGGCAAGGACGATGAGTACACTGCCAAGGACGCCGGACCGCCGGCCCGGCGCCATCGCCGGAAGGCGGAAGGGCCACCCGGGGGGGATGGGCATGCAGGGACGACGCGATCGCAGGGCGAACCATCCACACTGGCTGGCGTGGCTCTTCGTGCTGCTGCTATGGCCGATGGCGGCGGCGGCCTCCGGTCCGGCCCGCATCGGCGCCGACGCCAGCTATGCCGCGCTCGCGCCCAACACCACCTATTTCCACGACGCCGGCGGCACCACAACGCCGGAAGAAGCCGACCGCCTGCTCGACACCGGCCGCTTTGCCCCGTTGCCGAACGGCGATGCCTCGTTCGGCTTCCAGACCGGCGCGTTCTGGTTCCATGTCGAAGTTACCAACACCAATTCCCGCGAACAGCGCTGGCTGCTGGTGCAGCAGTACGCGCTGAGCGACCGCATCGACATCTACGCGCGCTACCCCGACGGGCGCACGGTGCATCACACCGGCGGCGACACCTTCCCGTTCGAACATCGCAGCATCCGTTACCGGCATCCGAACTTCTGGCTGGACCTGCCCACCGGCCAGCCCGTGGACCTGTTGGTGCGGGTGCAGAGCCAGAGTTCGATGCAGGTGCCGCTGTTCCTGTACACGCCCGCCGCCTTCGCCGAGCTCTCGCGCGATGGCCAACTCGGCATCGGCATCTACTACGGCATCCTGGTCGCGCTGTTCTTCTACAACCTGGTGTTGTGGCTGGTGCTGCGCGATGGCAGCTACTTCTGGTACCTGTTCCACATCACCGCGTTCGGCCTGGTGCTGTTCACCCTCAACGGGCTGGGCTTCGAATACTTCTGGCCGCACTCCACCTGGCTCGCCGACAAATCGGTCCCGCTATCGGTCTGCCTGGCGCAGATCGGCATGCAGCAGTTCTCGCGGACCTTCCTCGGCTTGAACACGCGATGGCGACTGGGCGACCGCATCAGCAAGGGCATCATCGCGTTCTTCGTACTGCTGGGCATCGCCGCCACGCAACTGCCCTATCACGTGGCCACGCCGATCGCGTCGGCGGCGGTCTTCCCGAGCATCCTGTGGATCGCGGTGATCACGCTGGTGGTCGTGCGCAGCGGCTACCGCCCAGCGAAGGTGTTCCTGCTGGCCTGGGCGATGTTCCTGCTGGGCACCGGCATCTTCGTCGCGCTGGCCTTCGGCCTGCTGCCCAAGACCTTCATGACCGAGTACGGCGTGCAGATCGGCTCGGCGCTGGAAATGCTGCTGCTGTCGGTGGCACTGGGCTACCGCTACGCCGCGCTGCGCAACGAGAACGAACGCATCGTGCGCGATGCCAAGAACCAGCTCGAGGAACAGGTCATCACCCGCACGGCCGAACTGCGCCAGGCGATGTCCGAACTGGAAAGCGCGCACCACCGGCTACGCGAATCCAGCCGCCTCGACGGCCTGACCGACCTCTACAACCGCACGCACTTCCGCGAAGCGTTCGAGCACCTGCTGTCGCAGTCGCGCAATTCGCAGCGGCCGATCTCGCTGTTGATGATCGACCTGGACCACTTCAAGCGCATCAACGACACCTACGGCCACCTGGTCGGCGACGACTGCCTGCGCTGCACGTCGAACACGCTGGCCGAGACGCTGCGCCCGCACGGCGCGCTGCTGGCGCGTTTCGGCGGCGAGGAATTCATCGCCGCCCTGCCCGGCCTGGGCCTGGGCGAGGCCAGCGTGGTGGCAGAGGAGTTGCGACAGGCCCTGCGTGCGCAACCGTGCCGCAGCGGCGAACTGGAGATCGCGGTGTCCGCCAGCATCGGCGTGCACTGCGTCGACCTGGAAGCCCGCGACAGCCTGGAATCCGCCCTGCAGGTGGCGGACCAGGCGCTCTATACCGCCAAAGCCGAGGGGCGTGACTGCGTGCGGACGCTCTGAGGAGCGGCTCCGCACGCCGTGCACTCAGCGGTTGCGCACCGCCGACAGGATTTCGCCCGATTCCACCAGGCGCACCGCGGTAGCGACTTCGCCATCGAGCGCGCGATCGCGATCCAGGAACGGGATCTTCGCGCGGATGGCCGCGTGGGCGGCCGCGACGGCATGGCCCGGATAGAAGGCTTCGCTGGCCGCGAGTGCGCCACGCAACGCATCCACTTCGTCGAGGAAGCCATCACGTCCTTCCCCGCCAGGCGACGGGCCGCCGGCTACCTTGGCCGCCATGCCTTCGGCGTCGGTCCGGTCCGCCAGTCCGCGCGCCGCGTTGATCATGTCGCGACGCAGATCGAGCGCCTGCGCGGCGGTGTAGAGCTCCAGCGCCAAGACCTTGCCCAGGTCCTGGGCCATCGCCAGCACGTGACGCGCCTCGTTGGCGCCCATCGACACATGGTCTTCCGCGTTGGCGCTGGTCGGCACCGAGAACACGCTGGCCGGGTGCGCGCGGCTGGCCAGGTCGTTGACGATGGCGGCGGCGCTGTACTGCACGATCATGTGGCCCGACTCGGTACCGTCTTCGTTGCCGATCAGGAACGCAGGCAGGCCGTCGTTGGTCGCAGGGTCGACCAGCTTGTTCAAACGGCGCTCCGAGATCGACGCCAGCGTCGGGATGGCGGCCTTCACGTAGCTCATCGCGAGTGCGAGCGGCATGCCGTGGAAGTGGCCGGCGGAAATCACCTGCTCTTCGACATGCTCGGCTTGCTTGTCGGGGAACACCAGCGGGTTGTCGGTGACAGAATTGAGTTCGATCTCCAGCACGCGCTTGGCCTGGTCGACGGCGTCGCGCACGGCGCCATGCACCTGCGGGATGCAGCGCAGCGAATAGCTGTCCTGCGGCTGGTGCTTCTTGCCACCGCGGAACGGCATGAAGCGCCGGTAGAACTTCTCGCGGCCGTGGCGTTGCCCGGTAGGCACCCAATCCCAGCCGATGTCGAAGCGCAGCGCCTGCGCTTCCGGTGTATCCCAGCTGTCGGGCAGCCAGGTACGGAAGCGCGGGACCAGATGGTAGGGAATGTCGGCCAGCGTCGAGCCGGCCAGCAATTCGCGCAGGCGCGCGGCGACGTGCACCTGGCCCGGATGCGGGCGCAGCGCGTGCACTTCTTCGGCGAATGCACCCAGGCGGCCGGCGAAGGCATCGATCGTCATCGCGGCGGCGAGATCCGCCGTATCCAGCAAGTGGTCCAGGCGGTACGTGGCGAGCACGCCCATGGCGAGCATCTGCGCGGTGCCGTTGTTCAGCGCCAGGCCTTCCTTGTAGGACAGCGACACCGGCGACAGGCCGGCGCGCTTCAGCGCCTCCGCACCGGGCATGCGCTCACCCTCGTGGAAGGCTTCGCCACCGCCCAGCAGCACGATGGCCAGGTGCGACAGCGGCGCCAGGTCGCCCGATGCGCCCACCGAGCCCAGCGAGGGCACGACCGGCACGATGCCGGCGTTGAGCATCGCGGCGAGGGCCTGCAGGGTTTCCACGCGGATGCCGGAATGCCCTTTCAGCAGCGTGTTGATGCGGATGCCGAGCATGGCGCGGACGATCTCCGGCGCCATCGGCTCGCCCACGCACACCGCGTGGGTGACGATCAGGTTGTACTGCAGCTCTTCATGCAGCGAACGCCCGGACTTCGCCGCGCCCGGCAGTTCGTCGCGCACCGGATGCGCACCCAGCAGCTTGTCGGCGTTGCTGCCGAAGCCGGTGGAAACGCCGTAGATCGGTTCCTCACGGCGGACCTGTTCGGCGAGGAAGTCGGCCGCGCGTGCGACCGCCTTCAGCGCACCCTTGTCCAGTTCGACGCTGGCGCCGAACGCGATCTCGACCAGCTTGTCGCGGGTGAGCGAGGCACCATCCAGCAGGATCGGCTTCATGTCAGCGCCCCGCCAGTGCGCGTGCCTGTTCCAGCTCCACCTTCAGGCTGCTGGCCAGTTCCTCGCGCTTCACTTCGAACTGCTGCTCGCGCAACAGGTCCTTCACCGTCACCGCACCGCGTGCCCGCTCGTCTTCGCCGGCCAACACCACGAAGCGAATGCCCGCGCGCGAGGCGTACTGGAACTGTTTGGCGAGCTTGCGGCCTTCCATCTGCACCTCGGTGTTGATGCCAGCCGCACGCAGGCGCCGGGCGATATCCAACGATTCAGCCAACTCGCCTTCATCCATCAGCGCGACCATCGCTTGCACGCTGCTTTCATCACTGCCAGCGATCAGGCCGGCTTCGCGCAGCTGCCAGAACAGGCGCGTCAACCCGATCGAGATGCCCACGCCCGGCAGCTTCGACTTGGTGTAGTGGCTGGCGAGGTCTTCGTAGCGGCCGCCGGAGCAGATCGAGCCGATCTGCGGGTAGCCGTCCAGCTGCGTCTCGTAGACGGTGCCCGTGTAGTAGTCCAGCCCGCGCGCGATCGAGAAGTTCAGGCAGTACGCCGCTTCCGGCACGCCGAGCGCCTTGACCAGCTCCAGCACTTCGCGCAGCTCGGCGATGCCCTGGTTGAAGATCTCGCTGCCCTGCCCCAGCGCATCGAGCTTGGCCAGCGCGTCGGCGTGGCTGCTGCTGCGCATGGCAACGAAGTCGAGGATCCGGTCCACGCCCTCGGCGGACATCCCGAAGCCTTCACCGGTCAGCGTCTCGCGCACGTAGTCGGCGCCGCGCTTGTCCAGCTTGTCGACTTCGCGCAGGACCAGTGCCTGCTGCTCGCCGTCGGTGACGCCCTGCGCCCCGAAGAAGCCGCGCATCAGCTTGCGGTTGTTCAACTGGATGGTGAAGTCGCCGATCCCCAGGTCGCTGAAGACCGCATGGATCACGGCGAGGATCTCGGCATCGAAGCGCACGCTGAGCGCGTCCTTGCCGATCACGTCGATGTCGCACTGGTAGAACTCGCGGAAGCGGCCGCGCTGCGCGCGCTCGCCACGGTAGACGCGCTGGATCTGGTAGCGGCGGAACGGGAACGTCAGCTCATGCTCGTGTTCGGCCACGTAGCGCGCGAGCGGCACGGTCAGGTCGAAGCGCAACGCCAGTTCGGGCAAGCCCTCGCCTTCCTTCGCCAGCGCACCGGTGGACTGGACGAAATACACCTGCCGCTCGGTTTCGCCACCGGACTTGGTCAACAGCGTCTCGGACAGTTCGAATACCGGCGTTTCCACCGGCAGGAAACCGAAGCGCTCGTAGTTGCGTCGGATGGTATCCAGCATGCGCTGGAAGGCGATCTGCTCGCGCGGCAGCAGTTCCATCACTCCAGGCGGCGTACGGGGCTTGATCAAGCGAAAAACTCCGGCAGAAGGCAACAGCGCATTCTAAATGGGAAGGCCCCGGACCAACAGGAAAAGCACTCGCCCTATTGCCGCCCGCGCGACGACTGCATACAATGCGCGGCTCCACGGGGTGTAGCTCAGTCTGGTAGAGCGCTACGTTCGGGACGTAGAGGTCGCAGGTTCGAATCCTGTCTCCCCGACCAACACATGAAACCCGGGAAACGAAAGTTTCCCGGGTTTTTTGTTGTCCGCCTTCTGACCCCCGTGAACGTCCGTTCGGGCATGCCGGTGCGGTCTTCAGCCGGGCATCGCCCCCCCCCCCCCCGCCTCGCATCGCGAGGGGTGCCCGGACCGCGATTTCAAATAGTGTCGGCCGTCACAGAAAACTGCCGCTGAGCGTCACTCTTTGTCCGCGCCTTGCCGGAACCATGACCACCGGTAGTCCTGCCATGGGTGCATCCCAGCCCTGCCTGCGTCTTCTTCCCCCCTTGTGCCTGAAGTTGCGCGCAGATCGGTTCACTTATATTTACGAAAAATGAACATTTGTCGCCCCCATCTGACCTTCTGGGTGCTCATTCGGAGAATTGGCAGAGTTTTTGCTTTAGATCGGTCTTGAAGGACCGCGTCTCCCGCGCCCGTACATCAGGCCTGCTCTTGAAACTCCGTTTGTTGCACCTCGCCCTCGCCTGCGCCTCGGGCTTTTCCCTGCAGCTCCCGTCCGCCCTGGCGGCTTCCGTCGACACGCCACCCGCGTCGCGCGAAGCCCAGCTGGACGAGGCCGCGCGCCTGCGCGACGAACGCCACTGGCTGGCCGCATTGTCGATCTACGAGCGCTTGCTGGCGGCCACGCCCGGCGACGACGAGGCTTACCGGCTGCGCACGCTGACGCTGGCCGACCTGGGCAACGCCCAGCGCGCATGGCAGCTCTATAGCGATCGACCCCATGCGTTCACCGCCGCACAAGCGACCCGGCTCGAGAATGATCGCCTGGCGCGGCTGATCGTGTGGGGCGGCCTGTATGCGCAGGAGACCGCCTCGCGACTCGACGAGATGCGCTTGGCCGAACGCGCGATGGCCGAGCACCTCGCACGCCTGACACCGGCCGAGCGTGCCGACGCGTCACGTGCGCGCCTGGACACGCTGATCATCCTCAACACGCTCGAGAAGCACGAGGAGGTGGTTGCCGCCTATCGTGCCCTGCAGGCCGACGGCGTGCGCGTGCCGCCCTATGCCCTGGCGAAGGTCGGCGATTCGCTGCTGGCAACACGCCATCCTGAGGAAGCGGCCGCGGCGCTCGAAGCCTCCCTGGTGGACATGCCGGGTGAGTTCGACATCCAGTTGCTGCTCGCCTACGCCTATCTCGAATCGGAGCAGCACGACCGCGCATTGGCTCAACTCGAGAGTCTCGCCAAGGCAAACGAGCCCTGGCCGCGCGCCGCGGGCGCGCGTCGCGGCCATCAGAACTGGCAGCGATTCGAGGCCGACACGAACCACGCGATGGTGACCGCGTACGGCAATCGGCTTCGCGAGGCGGAAACGGCGCTCCAGGCGCTCGTTGCGCTGGCGCCCAACAATGCCGGCCTCCAGTCGCGCCTCGGCTCGGTCTTCAGCATGCGGGGCTGGACCGAGCGTGCGCTCGAACGGCAGCGCATGGCGATGACCCTGGATCCGCGCAGCACCGAGGCGCGTATCGGAGCGACCGAATCGCTGCTGTCACTCGACCGTATCGAAGAAGCGCGTGTGCTCCGTGACGGATTGATTCAGCAATACCCCGGCAATACCCATGTACGCCGGCTCGAGCGGTACTGGGATGCGCGCCAGGGCTGGCACGGGCGCGCGTGGGCGGCTACCGGTCGCAGCGATGCCACAGGCAACGGCAGCACCGCGTCGCCGCTCGGCAATCGCGACGGCGAATACGGCCTGGCGGTAGAGAGTCCGCTGCTGGGCGATCGCTGGCGCGTCACCGCACAAGCCAGTGACGCGTGGGCGGACTTCCAGGGCGAGCGCGTGCATGGTCGCTATGCCGGCATGGGGCTGCGCTATGTGCACGATCGCCTTTCGCTGGAAGCACAGGCCCTGCGTCCCGACGATCGCTATCTGGACGACACGGCGATCGGCCTGCAGGCGGGCTGGCGTTTCAACGACACCTGGTCCGCCACCGCCGCGGCGTTCCATGCGGACCCGGAAGCCTCGTTGCAGGCGCGCCGCAGCGGTATCGGTGCGAACGCATGGCAGGCAGCGGTGACGTGGACGCCTTCCGAGCAGGGCCAGCTGGGTCTTCGCTACAAGCATTGGGACTACGACGACGGCAACCGGCGCCAGGAGCTGGGGCTTGCCGGCCAGCGCCGGTGGATCACACGACCCCACCTGCTGGTCGACGTGATCGGTGACGCGTATGCCTCGCGCGGCAGCCGGGACGACGCGCCGTACTTCAATCCTTCGAGCGACCACGCCCTCAATGGCGGCGTGCGCCTCGACCACATCGCATGGCGTCGCTACGAACGCCACCTGCGGCAGCGCCTCGAAGTCACTGCCGGAACCTACTGGCAGGAGGGCTATGGCACTGCCTGGGTGCCGCGGGCGAGCTATCGGCACGAATGGAAGCTGGGCATGGGTCATCTGCTGGACTACGGCGTGTCCTGGTCGCGCCCCGTGTACGACGGACAGCGGGAACAGCGCGTTGCGCTGGATATCGAATATCGGTGGGGAGAATGACCATGACGCGCATCCTGTTCGCACTCGTACTGCGTGCCTGTCTCGCCGTGGTCGCCGCATCGCCCTTCGCGGCCCTCGCGGCCGGTACGGGCGTGGGCGCCAGTACGCTCCAGGTGGGCGGCAACCGCCTGCTGGTCCTGAGCTACCACGACATCCGCGACGACGTCGCCCGCAAGGGAGACCCGGACGGCTACGCGGTCAGTGCGCAGAACTTCGCCGCGCACCTCGACTGGTTGTCGGGCCACGGCTATCACCCGGTCAGCCTCGGCGATGTGATGGCTGCCTCCCGCGGCGAACACGCCCTGCCGGAGAAGGCGGTGCTGCTGACGTTCGATGACGGCCTCCGCAGCGTGTACACGCATGCGTTTCCGCTGCTGCGCGCATACGGCTACCCGGCACTGGTAGCGGTGGTCACCGACTGGGTCGAACTTCCCAAGGATCGTCAGGTCGACTATGGCCCGCGCATGTTCACGGGCGACGACTTCCTGACCTGGGCGCAACTGCGCGAAATGCAGGCCACCGGCCTGGTCGAAATCGCGTCGCACAGCCACGACCTGCACCACGGCGTGCAGTCGAACCCGCAGGGCAACATGACGCCGGCGGCCATCACCCGTCGTTACGATGCCGGCGCGCAGCACTACGAGACCGAAGCCGACTACCGCGCCCGCATCCAGGCTGACCTGCAGACGAGCGCCGACTTGCTTCAGCGTGAGCTTGGCGTGCGGCCGCGCGCGATCGTCTGGCCGTATGCCGCGTACAACAGCATCAGCAACGGCATCGCCGAAGCGCTTGGCATGACGGTTTCTTTCGATCTGGAAGGTCGTGAGCAGGTGCTGGGCCAGGATCTGCACGGATTGGCGCGCCTCCTGCTGAGTGACAACCCGAGCGTCAACGACTTGGCCTACGAGCTGCGGCGCGACGAGAACGTGACCGGCGTGCGCGCCATGCAGGTCGACCTGGACTATGTCTACGATGCGGACCCGGCGCAGTTGAACCGCAATCTCGACGTGCTGCTGGAGCGGGTCAAGCGGATCGGGCCCACCCACGTGTTCCTGCAGGCCTTCGCCGACCCCGACGGCAATGGCTCTGCGGACGCACTGTACTTTCCGAACCGGCACTTGCCGGTGCGCGCCGACCTCTTCAATCGCGTGGCCTGGCAGCTGCGCACGCGTGCGGGCGTCAAGGTGCTCGCGTGGCTGCCGGTGCTGGGCTTCGAGCCAGCCGATCCCGAGCAGCAACGGGCCCTCGCCCTGCCGGAGCGCAAGGGCGACATCTTCCGCTTGGATCCGAGCAACCCCCGCGCCCGCGCGATGGTCAGCGACATCTACGAAGACCTCGCGATCGCAAGCTACTTCGAAGGCCTGCTGTTCCACGATGATGCCTACCTGCGCGACGACGAAGTGCCCGCGGTCGGCGATGCCGAGGCGCGCGCGCAACTGCTGGTGGACTTCACCCTCGAGTTGAAGCGCTCCGCCGAGCGCTGGCGGCCCAAGCTGCTCACCGTCCGCAACCTGTACGCGCGCACGGTGCTGGAACCGGAAAGCCAGCAGTGGTTCGGCCAGCGGTTGGATACGTTCCTCACGGTTTACGACTACACCGCCCTGATGGCCATGCCGTGGATGGAAGGCGAGCATCGCCGGCCCGCGGCCTGGATGCGCGAACTGGCCGACGCGGTGCGTACGCACGATCCGTCGTTCAACAAGACTCTGTTCGAACTGCAGACGCGCGATTGGCGGAACAACACGCCGATTCCAGGCGAGACCCTGCAGGCCCTGGTTCGCCAGCTACAGGCGGACGGCGTGCGCCACCTCGGCTGGTACCCGGACGACTTCATCGGCGACCAGCCACGCCTGCCCGATGTGCGCGGCAGCCTGTCGGCGCGCAGCTTCCCGTACGAGGAACGATGATGGGCACGTACCTCGAGACGCTGTTCCAGTTCGCGTTCCTGTATCCCATCGTGATGTCCTTCTTCTGGATGTCCGGCGGGCTCTACTACTACTTCCGCCGCGAACGGCAAGCGCGTCCGCGCAACGATCCGCCGCCGATGGCGGTGATGCCGTTCGCCACGCTGCTGATCCCCTGCCACAACGAGGGCGACAACGTCGAAGACACGATCGGCGGCGCGCTCGCGCAGCGGTATCCGGACTTCGAGGTGATCGCGATCAACGATGGCAGCCGCGACGATACCGGCGATCGATTGAATGCCCTGGCGGCGATACATCCGCGCTTGCGCGTGATCCACCTGGACAAGAACCTGGGCAAGGCGAACGCGCTGCGCATGGGCGCACTGGCTGCGCGCAGCGAGTACCTCGTCTGCATCGACGGCGATGCGCTGCTGGATGAATACGCCACGCACTGGATGGTCTGGCACCTGACGTCCGGTCCCCGCGTGGGCGCGGTAACCGGCAACCCGCGCATCCGCAACCGATCCACGCTGCTCGGCCGTCTGCAGGTGGGCGAGTTCTCTTCGATCATCGGCATGATCAAGCGCGCGCAACGCGTTTACGGCCGGATCTTCACCGTGTCGGGCGTGATCAGCGGCTTCCGTCGCACCGCGCTGCATCGTATCGGCTACTGGGCCGACGACATGGTGACCGAGGACATCGACATCAGCTGGCGCCTGCAGCTCGACCATTGGGACATCCGCTACGAGCCCAATGCGCTGTGCTTCATCCTGATGCCGGAAACCCTCAAAGGCCTGTGGCGACAGCGCCTGCGCTGGGCACAGGGCGGCGTCGAAGTCCTGATCCGCCACAGCGTCGACATGTTCACATGGCGCAAGCGCCGCATGTGGGCGGTACTGGCGGAATACCTTCTCAGCGTGGTCTGGGCCTACACGATGCTGCTCATCATCGTGCTGTGGGCATTGGGCAAATTCGTGCAGATGCCGCCAGGCCTGTACGTACATACCCTGCTGCCATCCTGGCACGGCGTGATCCTTGCGCTGATCTGCATGCTGCAGTTCGCCAGCAGCATCGTCATCGACCGCCGCTACGAGACCGCCGTAGGCCGCAACTATTTCTGGATGATCTGGTACCCGATGGCGTACTGGATGCTGAGCCTGTTCACCACCGTCGTGGCGGTGCCGAAGACGTTGCTGCGTCGTCGGCGTGGGCGCGCCACGTGGGTCAGTCCTGACCGGGGAATACAATGAAATTCGATTCGCGCTTGATCCGCAAACCCATGAAGCAGCCGCGCCTGCAACGCGCGGCGTGGGGCTTCGTCACCCTGGGCTTCTGGATGATGTACGTCTACTTGTGGACGCCGCTGGTGACCCTGGTCCTGTGGCTGCTCGGCATCCGCACGGCCTTCTTCGAACTCTACGTGCGCGAGCACACCATCGAGCCGTTCCTGCTGTTCACGCTACCGGTACTGGCCATCGCATGCGCATTGCTGTTGATCGCATGGGCCGAGTACAACCGATTCCGGTTCAGTCGGGTGGACAGGCGCAGCCAGCCACGCAGCGCGACGTTGACGGAAGTCGCGGATGCCTTGGGCGCACCCCCTGCGGTCGCGCGCGCGCTGGTACTGGGCAAGGTGACGGTCCTGCACATGGGTGAGGACGCCCGCCCACATGGCTTCACCGCGCTGTCCGGGCCTGTCTGAGGCCTGCGGTCAGCGCAGGTCCGGGTGTCTCACCTGGCCTTCTCCGCGAACGACGAAACGCTCCACCGTCAGGGCTTCCAGCCCCATCGGACCGTAGGAGTGCAGGCGCGTGGTCGAGATACCGATCTCCGCCCCCAGCCCGAGCTCGCCGCCATCGGAGAACCGCGAAGACGCGTTGACCATGACCACGGCGGAACGGAGCGCCTGGATGAACCGTTCGGCATGGGCCGGGGTACGGGTGACGATCACCTCGGTATGGTCGGAGGTGTGGCGGCGCACGTGGGCGATGGCGGCGTCCAGGTCGTCGACCACGCCGATGGCGAGTACCAGATCGAGGTACTCGGCCGCGAAGTCGTCCTCGGTCGCCGGGACGGCATCGGGCACCCATGCCCTACCCGCTTCGTCGATGCGCACATCCACGCCACGGGCGCGCAAGGCTTCCACGGCGCGTGGCAGGAAAGTCGGTGCGATATCGCGGTGAACCAACAGCGTCTCCAGCGCATTGCACGCGGAAGGACGTGAAACCTTGCCGTCGAGCAGCAGGCCGAGCGCCACGTCCTGGTCTGCATCCGCGTCCACGTACTGGTGGCAGACGCCCTTGTAGTGCTTGATCACCGGCACGCGTGCATGTTCGGCGACGAAGCGGATCAGGCCCTCGCCGCCGCGCGGAATCACCAGGTCGATGACGTCGCTGAGCTGGATCAACTCCAGGATGGTTTCGCGCCGCAGGTCCTCGACCAGCGTCAGGACGGCCTCGGGCAGGCCGGCCTCGCGCAGGGCACGACGCAGTGCTGCCGCGATGGCGGTGTTGGAATGGATGGCCTCCGATCCGCCGCGCAGGATCACCGCATTGCCGGCCTTCAGGCACAGTGCCGCGGCATCGGCCGTCACGTTGGGGCGCGCCTCGTAGATCATGGCGATCACACCCAGCGGCACGCGCACGCGCTCCACGTGGATGCCGTTCGGCCGGTCATAGGCGCGGGTGACCTGTCCCACCGGGTCCGGCAGGTCGGCGACTTCGCGCACGGCGGCCGCAATCCCGTGAAGCCGTTTGGCGTCCAGGCGCAACCGATCCAGCATCGCACTGCCGGTGCCCTTGGCTTCCGCGGCTTCGATGTCGCGTGCGTTGGCGGCCAGGATCCCCGCTTCATCCGCAAGCAACGCGTCCGCCATCGCCCGCAGCAGCGCGTCCTTCGCCCCGGTCGGCAGCGTGGCGATCGCATGCGCGGCATCGCGGCATTGCAGGGCTTGCTGGGTGATCGCGCCAGTCATGCGGACTCCGGGAGAAACGTCAGAGGAGGACGAGATCGTCGCGATGCACGACGTTCTCGCCGTAGGTGTAACCGAGTATGCCTTCGATGTCGCGCGAATGACGGCGCGCGATGCGGCGGATATCCACGGCCGAATACTGGCTCACGCCGCGTGCGACGGGGCGGTCTCCTTCGCCGTCGCGCAACACTACCTCGACCATGTCGCCGCGCCGGAAATCGCCTTCGGCCGTGGTCACGCCGCCCGGCAACAGCGACGCGCCCTTGCCCGTCATCGCGCCGGCCGCCCCGGTGTCGACGACGATCGCACCGGCTTCGACCGGCACGTTGCGAAGCCAGTACTTGCGCGCGGCGAGGCGGTTCTGCGCCGGACGGAACCGCGTGCCGAGCAGCGATCCGCGCGCGAGCGCCGAGACAGCGGCCGCCTGCGTACCGTTGAACAGGAACGTCTCGATGCCCGCGGCGGCGGCCTTAGCGGCCGCTTCGAGCTTGGTGTGCATGCCGCCCGTGCCGACGCCGCTGCCGGCGCCCCCCGCCATCGCGAAGAACGCGGGCGTCAGCGCCTCGACGTCGAGGATCGGCTGGGCATCGGCGTGCGTGCGCGGGTTGGCGGTGTAGAAGCCGTCGATGTCGGTGGCGATGAAGAGCGCATCCGCATCGATCAGCGCCGCCACGACGGCGGCCAGGTTGTCGTTGTCGCCGAGTTTCAGCTCGTCGACGGAGACGGTGTCGTTCTCGTTGATGATCGGCAGCGCACCCAGCGCCAGCAACTCCTGCAAGGTCGCCCGCGCGTTGAGGTAACGCCGGCGATTGCGCAGGTCGTCGTGGGTCAGCAGCACCTGCGCCACCGGCCGATCGAAGAAGCGCTGCCAAAGCGCGATCAACTGCGCCTGACCGAGCGCGGCCAGCGCCTGCCGCTCGGCCATCGCGACGCCGGCCTGCGGTTTGCGATGCAGCAGGCCGCGCCCGGCGGCCACCGCACCCGACGACACGATCACCACTTCCCTGCCCGCTGCGATGCTGGAGGACACGAATTGCGCCAGTGCCAGCGCATGGCGCGGGGTCAAGCCTTCGTCGCCGCCGGCCAGCAGGCTGCTGCCGACCTTCAGCACGGCGCGACGCCATGTCGGCAACGCTTGTTCTTCGAACGGTGGCGGCGCGGCGTGGGTCATCGTGTCAGCTCAGCGTGTGTTCCATTCGTAGACGGTGAGGTCGGACGTGCCGAGCGTCGCCAGCGGATCGCGTGCCGCGATCGCACGGGCCTGCTCCAGCGAATCGAGGTTGACCAGCACATAGGCACCACCGGTCTTGTCACTGAAACCCCCGGTCACCTCGAGGTGGCCGCTGTCGCGCAGCTGGTCCAGGAACGCGAGGTGCGGTGCGACCGCGCCTTCATCGAACGCAGGGCGCCGCATGGCCATGACGAGATAGCGCTTCACAGGGCGTCCCAGCGCGCCATCAGCGCGTCCAGGCGGAGGTCCGCGCCAGCTCCCGGCGATACGCGCGCCGCCAGGCTGCTCTCGGGCGTGCGTCCCCGCCCGGCCGTGTCCGCGGAGGCGGCCGCTGCCTTGTAGGCTTCGCGGAACGGCACGCCGGCGACGGCTGCTTCCACGGCGACGTCGGTGGCGTACATGCCGGAATCGATCGCGGCACGCAGGCGGTCTTCGCGCCACTCCAGGTTCGCGAGCAATGCCGGTAGCAGTTCGAGCGCCGGCAGGCCGCGGCCGAAGCCATGGAAGATCGCGCCCTTGCTGGCCTGCAGATCGCGGTGATACCCCGACGGCAACGACAGCAACTGCTCGATCTCCGTGCGCGCCGCCGCCACGCTGGCGTGGGTGGCGCGCATCAGTTCGATGACGTCGGGATTGCGCTTGTTCGGCATGATCGAACTGCCCGTCGTGTACTGCGCAGGCAGCGCGACGAAGCCGAACTCCGCGCTGGTGAACAGCGACAGGTCCCACGCGATGCGGCGCAGGTCGAGGGTGGCGCCACCGAGCGCTTCCAGCGCGGCCAGTTCGAACTTCCCACGCGAGAGCTGCGCGTAGATCGGGCTCACCTGCATGCGCGCGAAGCCGAGCGCGGCGGTCGTGTGCTCGCGATCGAGCTTCAGGTTGACGCCGTAGCCAGCCGCGGTGCCGAGCGGATTGGCGTCCACCAGCTTCAGCGTGTCGCGGGCGCGCATCGTGTTGTCGATGAAGGCCTCGGCCCACCCCGCCCACCACATGCCGGCAGACGACACCACGGCACGCTGGATATGGGTATAGCCCGGGATCGGCAGGTCGCGTTCGGCCCGCGCGCGGTCCAGCGCCACCTTGGCCACTTCGCGCGACAGCACCGCCACGCGCGCCAGCTTCTCCTTCAGCCACAGCCGCGTGGCGACCAGAATCTGGTCGTTCCGGCTGCGACCGGTATGGATCTTGCGACCCGCATCGCCCAGCCGCTCCGTCAGCCTGGCCTCGATGGCGGAGTGGCCGTCTTCGTAGCGTTCGTCGAGGACGAAGTCGCCGCGACGGAAATCATCCGCCAGCGACGCCAGCTCACGCTTGAGGCCCGCCAGCTCGTCGCCGGACAGGATGCCGATGCGCTGCAGGCCTTCGGCATGCGCCGTGCTGGCCTGGATGTCGTGCAGGAAGAATTCGCGGTCCAGCACCACGTCGTCGCCGGCCAGGAAACGCTGGATCTCCGCATCCACTGCCACGCCGGGCTTCTGCCACAACAGGTCGCTCATGCCGTCGTCTCCTGCGGAATGCTGTCGCGTTCGTCGAATCCGAACGCAAGGTTGAGGTTCTGCATCGCCTGCGTCGCCGCGCCCTTCAGCAGGTTGTCGAGGGTCGCGACCACCACCAGGCGCTTGCCACCGGGCGCCAGGGTGAAGCCGCCGATCTCGACGCCATGCCGGCCGGCGATGCGACTGACCCACGGCGCCTCGTCCAGCACCTGGATCAACGGTTCGCCCGCATAGCGATCACGGTAGAGCGCACGGATGTCTTCGATCTTCGCCGGTTGCTGCAGCCACAGGTTGACCGTCATGGTGATGCCGCGGAAGTGCGGCGCGACATGCGGCATGAACTCGACGGGCAGGCCCAGGTGGCGGCTGACCTCGCGCTCGTGCATGTGGTCCGTCAATGCGTAGGGCATCAGATTGTCGCGCAGCAGGTCGGTATTGTTCTTGTCCGACGGCGAGGTTCCGGCGCCGGAATAACCGGACACGCCGAAACATTGCGGCGGACCCGCCAGGCGACCGAGCAGCGGCGCAATCGCCAGTTGCATGGCGGTGGCATAGCAACCGGGATTGCTGATGCGCTTCTCGCCGGCGTACGTTTGCCGGGTCAGTTCGGGCAGGCCGTAGTACCAGTGCTCGTCGAAGCGAAAATCCGCCGACAGGTCGACCACCACGGTGTCCGGTGCCTGCGCATCGATCGCGGCGACCAGCTCGGCCGCCTTGCCGTTCGGCAAAGCGAGGATCACCGCATCCGCCCCCTTGCCGCCGACCTGTTCGTGGCTCAGGTTCTCGTAGCGGAGCTCGCCTGCGAACTCGGGAATGTAGTCGCTGACCTTCTGCCCATCCAGCTCGCGCGAGGATACGAACGCCAGCTCAAGGTGCGGATGGCGGGCGATCAGGCGGATCAACTCGGCGCCGGTATGGCCTCGGGCGCCGACGATGCCGACGGTCTTGGTCGTGCTCATGGGGAATCCTGTTCGTGCCGGGCGAGCTTCGCCAGCAGGTTGCGCTTCACCGCCGGCCATTCGCCATCGATGATCGAGAAGACGACGGTGTCGCGCGGCGATCCGTCGGTATGCCGCTTGTGGTTGCGCAGCACGCCGTCCTGCTTTGCGCCGAGCCGGGCGATCGCCGCACGCGAGCGATGGTTGAACCAGCTGGTCTCGAAGACCACGCTGATGCAGCCCAGTGTCTCGAAGGCATGCGTGAGCAGCAGCAGCTTGGTCTCGGTGTTGACACCCGTGCGCTGTACGTCGGGCGCATACCAGGTGTAGCCGATGCTGAGCTTGGGCACGTCGGCTTCCAGTCCGTAGAAACGGGTGCTGCCCACGATGCGGCCGCCCGCATCCCGCACCACGAACGGCAGCACGCGGCCGTCGGCCTGCGCCGCGAGCACCGCATCGACGTAGCCCGCCGCATCCGCGGACTTCGGCACCTGCGTGAACCACAAGGCCGCCAGTTCGTCGCCGGCCAGCGCCGCACGCAGGCCCTCCACATGGTCGCGCGACATCGGTTCGAGGCGCGCATGGCGGCCCGTCAGGACCGGTACCTGCTGCCAAGCCATTGGAATCGAAGCGCCCATCTCAGTCCTTCAAGGTCGGCAGACGCGTACGGCAATGCGCCACGCAGCGCTCGATGTCGGCGAAGCCGTCGATGCCGTACCAGAACACCTTCCACTTCTCCTGCTTGTAGCAACCGTCGGACTCGGCGTAGTAGAAGATGTTGACCTGGTTGTTGTGGCGGGAGCGCCAGAACAGCTGCGGATTCTCTTCGCGCATCACGTGCCACACGGCACGGCCAAGGCCTTCGCCCTGTGCATCGTCGAGCACGGCGAACTTGTCGAGATAGGCAAAGCCTTCCTCGCGGGTGAGGATCAGCGCGGTACGGTAGTTTTCGCTGATGTAGACGCGGTACGGCGTGGTGCGCTCGAAGTAGTCCGGCAGCAGCGTGCGCCCGAAACTGGATTCGATCAGCGTCTTCAACCGCGGCAAGTCCACGCCATCCCAGCCGCCCTCGAAACGCAGTACGCGTTCGCCCTTGCGCACCAGCGTGCCGGAGCCGCGATGGGTGAACAGTTCCTTGGCCAGCTCCGCCGGCTTGGTGATGGAGACCGACGAGGTCAGCGGCAGCCGGTCGAGCAGATCCTTGATCTGCTCGATCTTCACCCGCATCCCACCGTTGATCCAGGGCTGCGCCATCAGCTCGTCGTACTCGGTCGACAGGTTGATCGAATCGATCACGCGCCCTTCCGCATCCAGCAGGCCCCCGGTACCGGTCAGGAAAATGATCTTGTACGGCTGCAGCACCTGCACCAGTTCGTTGGCGGCGAAGTCGGCGTTGATGTTGAGGATCTGGCCGCCGACGGTTTCGCCCATGCTGGCGATGACCGGGATGGAGCCGGCCTTCAGGCTCGCCTCGATCGGCGCCTGGTTGATGCGGGTGACCTCGCCAACCAGGCCATAGCTCGCCTGGTCCTTGTACTCGGCCTCGAACACACCCGAGACGATGGAGGTGGCGCGTGCGCCGACCTGCTGCAAGGCTTCGACCAACGCGAGGTTCTGCTGCAGGAACACCTTGCGCACGATGGCCAGGACTTCGGGCGTGGTCACGCGCAGGCCGTTGACGGTCTGCTTAGCGATCCCTGCCGCCGTCATTTCCTCATCCAGCTGCGGCCCCGCGCCGTGCACGACGATGGGCGTCAGGCCGACTTCCTGCAGGAAAGTCAGCGAGGACGTCAGCGACTCCAGGTCGTCGCGCAACACGGCGCCACCCACCTTCACGACGGCGAAGCGCTTGGCGTCCAGCTGCGAGAAGCGCTTGACGTACTGCGAGATCTCCTTCGCGCTGGCCATGCTGGACAGCAGGCGGATGATGGTCTGGCGGGTTTGCTTGTTCGATTCCATGTCTTCTTGCTTTTCGTAGGGTGGGCCCTGGCCCACCAGATCATCGGTTGCGCATGGCGGGCAGAGGCCCGCCCCACGTCGCTACTGGAGGATTCTCGCCACGCTGTCGACGTATTGCTGCAACTGCTCCAGCGATACCCACTCATCGGCGGTATGGGCTTGTGCGATGTCGCCCGGGCCGTAGACGAAGGCGGTCAGGCCAGCGGCGGAAAACAGCGACGCCTCCGTCCAGAAGTCCACGGCATTGCCGATCGGCAAGCCGAGTTCGTCGGCGAGATCGCGTGCGGCCAGGCGACGCTCCTCCGCCCGCGCGACATCGCCGGACGGCAGCGACGGCCCGCGGAAGGTTTCTTCGTAGTCGGCCAAGGCATCGGGATTGGCGAAACCACGGAACGTCGCGTGCAGGTCGGCAGGGTCCTGCGAAGGCAGCGGACGGAAGCCGAAGCGCACCTCGGCGCTGGGCGCGATCATGTTGGCCTTGATGCCACCCTCGACCCGACCGATGTTGAATCGCAAGCCGGTCAGCCCGCCGAAGCGCAGATGATGATGGGCCTGCACGAAATCCAGCGCCGACGTGCCCCAGCGCATCGCGTTGTGCAGGGCGCTCAACGACAACGCGTTCTCGGCGGAGGCATGCCCGGCCTGCCCCGTGAACGCCATCCGGACGGCGCTGATGCCGCGGTGCGCGAGCACCGCCTGGCACTGCGTCGGCTCGGCGATGATCGCCTCGCCGAAGCCATGGTCGCGGGCGAGGAAGGCGGCGATGCAGCGCGCATCGTTCGCTTCTTCGTCCGTCGTGAACAGGAACGCCGCATCGCCCTGCGTCACCTGTGCAGCGGCCACGAGTGCCGCTGCCGCGCCCTTGATGTCGCAGGCACCCAGGCCGATCGCGCGGTCGCCTTCGATGCGCAGCACGTGCGGATCGGCGCTCCATGCCGGCGACGAGGGCACGGTGTCCAGATGCACGTTGAACACGCGCTTGGGCTGCCCGCGCACCGCGAACAACGTGACCGCACCGGCGCCATGGTCGATGACCTCGACCTGGAAATCCGGCAACTGCGCGCGCAGGTAGTCGAAGATGCCGCCGGTACCGATATCGCGGGGCGGATTGCGGGTGTCGAACGACACCAGCGCTTCGAGGTGCTGCAGCGTGCTGGCGAGCAGGTCGGTCATGCGGGTTCCTTGTTTATGATCAGCCGCGATTGATCTCGGCCCACAGGGTCGAGCTCATGCCGAACAGCTTGATGAAGCCCTCGGCCTCCTCGACGCCCCAATCGGCCGACTGCGCGTACGTCGCGCCCTTGGCATTGAGGATGTGCGGGGACTTCACCGCGACCGCATCGACGCGGCCGCCGCGAGTCTCCAGCACCACGTCGCCGTTGACCGTAGCCTGCGAAGACTGCAGGAACGCCTCCAGGTCGGCCTTGAGCGGATCGTGGTAGAAGCCTTCGTACACCAGCTCCACCCACTTGCGCGCGATCTCGGGCTTGAAACGGTTCTGCTGCTTGGTCAGCACGGCCTCTTCCAGCGCGCGGTGCGCCGCCAGCAGCGACACCAGGCCCGGCGCTTCGAACACGATGCGGCCCTTCAGGCCGATCACGGTGTCGCCGGTGTAGACGCCGCGGCCCACACCGTAAGGCGCGAACAACGCATTCAACTTCGCCAGCAGCGCAGCGCCGGCGACCGGCTGGCCGTCCAGGCTGACCGCTTCGCCGTTCTTGAAGCCGACCGTGACGCGCAGCGGTTCCACCGGCCATTCGGCGCGCGGTGCGCACCAGCCACGCGCGCCTTCGCCGGGGGCGGACCAGGTGTCGATCTCCCCGCCGGACATGGTCAGGCCGAGCAGGTTCTCGTTGATGGTGTAGCTCTTCTGCTTGGCACGCACGCCGAAGCCACGCTCTTCGAGATACGCCTGTTCGTAGGCGCGGGTCTGGGTGTGTTCCTTCTGGATCTCGCGAATCGGCGCCACGATGCGGTAGTCGCCGCTGGCCTTGACCGCGAGGTCGAAGCGCACCTGGTCGTTACCCATGCCGGTGCAGCCATGCGCAATCGCGTTCGTGCCCAGTTCGGCCGCCCGCTTCAGCGCGGCATCGACGATCAGGTAGCGGTCGGACACCAGCAGCGGGTACTGCCCCTGGTAGCCCTCGCCAGCCCACACGAACGGCCTGACGAAGCCGTCCCAGATCGCCGGACCACCATCGACGGTGACGTGGCTGGCCACGCCCAGGTCGGCGGCGCGCTGTTCGATGTAGGCGCGTTCTTCGGCATCCACGCCGCCGGTGTCGGCGAACACGGTGTGTACGTTCCAGCCGCGCTCCTTCAGGTAGGGCACGCAGAAGCTGGTGTCGAGGCCGCCGGAGAAGGCGAGGACGATGTCTTTGGATTCGTGGGGGGTGGTCATCTTGAGTCTCGTAGGGCGGGCCTTGGCCCGCCGGATCTGGTTTGTGGTGTGGTGTCGGTCAGGAACGGCGGGCCAAGGCCCGCCCTACTTGATCAGCGCGGCCATGATGGCCTTCTGCACGTGCAGGCGGTTCTCGGCTTCGTCGATGGCGATGCACTGCGGTGAATCCATCACGCCGTCGGTGGCCTTCACGTTGCGGCGCAGTGGCAGGCAGTGGCTGAAGACACCGTTGTTGGTCAGCGCCATCTTCCGCTCGTCGACGATGAAGTGTTTGTACTGGTCGCGGATCGGCTTCTCGGGCTCCCAGTTGCCGAAGAACGGCAGCGCGCCCCAGCTCTTGGCGTACACCACGTCGGCGCCGGCATAAGCGCTGTCGATGTCATGGCTGACCTGCAGCGAACCGCCGCTTTCGGCCACGTTCTGCTCGGCCCAGCCCATGTAGCGTTCATCGAGCACGTAGTCGGGCGTGGGGCACAGCAAGGTCACGTCCATGCCCATGCGGGTGGCGATGGTCAGCGCCGAGTTGGCGACCGCGGTATTGAGCGGCTTGGGGTGGTAGGTCCACGTGAGGACGTACTTCTTGCCACGCAGGTCGGACGTGCCGAAGTGCTCTTGCAGCGCCAGCGCATGCGCGAGTTCCTGGCAGGGATGGGTGATCGTCTCCATGTTGATCACCGGCACCGGCGAATACTTCGCGAACGACTTCAGGACGATGTCCTCGCGGTCGTAGGCCCAGTCGACGAACTTCGGGAAGGCACGCACGCCGATCAGGTCCACGTAGCGGCCCAGCACCTTCGCCACCTCGGCGATGTGCTCCTCGGTGTCGCCGTCCATCACCGTGCCCAGGTTGAACTCGATCGGCCACGCGTCCTTGCCCGGCTGCAGCACCACGGCGTGGCCGCCCAGCTGGAAAGCACCCAGTTCGAAGCTGGTGCGGGTGCGCATGGACGGGTTGAAGAACACCAACGCGATCGACTTGCCCTTGAGCGCGTCGCCGAGCTTGTGCTGCTTGTAGAGGGCGGCCTGCGTCAGCAGGGCGTCCAGCTCGGTGCGGCTCCAGTCCTGCGTGTTCAAGAAGTGCTTCATTACGGCATCCTGGTTTCGGGAATGTGGCAAAACGGGCTTCAGAAACGAAAAAACCCAGCCTCTGGCTGGGTTCCGGTGAACAAGCGACGACGTCCGGGGTACCCAGCTAGATGCAGGATTCCGGTCGACGGGCACGCGACGTCATGCTCGAGGCCTGGCGGGCCGCGCTGTCAGCATGGGCGTGTGCGTTCATCTTCATGGGCGCGAATGCTCGCATGTGCTGCGGCGCAGCGCAAGGCTACCTTGGACGCACGCCGGGCGTCAGGGCGTGCTGGCGGCGGGCAGCGTGGGCACGACGTAAGGCACCACCGAAACCCGGATCCGCAGGCGGTTGCCCGGATCCTCGGCGAGGCGGGAGCGGTACTTCACGCCCTTGTAGATGTAGTCCACGTCATAAGCGATGGGGCGCTGAAACTCGCGTTCCACCGGCACCGCACGGCAATTGGTCCGCACGGTCCCCGTCGGCGGGGCCACCGGAGGCGCCGCTTCTTCCTCGCCCCCGAACCAGCCTTTCACGGAACTGACCACCTTCGACCAACGACTTTCGTCCGCGCGTGCGGCGGGCTCGGGCTTGGCCGCGGGCACTTCCTCGCAGCGCTGCTCGGTACGGGTGGCCCGCAGTGTCTGGTACACCGGCTCCACGCTGAGCACCTGGGCATAGTCCAGCCGCACGTTCTCCGTCGGGATCACCCGCTCCTGCGCCATCACGGCGGCGCAAGCGAGCAGGCAGGACAGAAGAAGGGCGGCGCGGAAGCGGTGCATGTGGCCTGTAAGTGGTATCCCGGTGTCACAGTGTAGGCATCGCGCCTTGAGTGGGGCTGAACATCGGCCCCACGGAGCGTGTCGAGTGCCCGGTCCGGGCGCAGGCGGTAGAATCGTCGCGTACCCCCTGCCCCACGCCCATGACCCTGCGCCTGCACAACAACCTGACGCGCCGGGTCGAGCCGTTCGCGCCGCTCGATCCTGCCTGCCCCACGATGTACGTCTGCGGGCCCACCGTCTACAACTACGTCCATATCGGCAATGCACGCGGCCCGGTGGTCTTCGGCGTCCTGGCGGCCCTGCTGCGCCGACGGTTCGGCCAGCTGCGCTACGCGCGCAACATCACCGACGTGGACGACAAGATCAATGCCGCAGCCAAGGAACTCGGCGTGGCGATCTCGGCCATCACCGACCGCTACGCGGCGGCCTACCGCGAGGACATGGCCGGCCTGGGCGTGACGGGCGAGTTCTCCCCGGACATCGAGCCCGCGGCGACCGCCCACATCCCGCACATCATCGCGATGATCGAGCAGTTGATCGCGGGTGGGCATGCGTATGCCGCGGAAGGCCACGTGCTGTTCGCGGTAGCCAGTTTCGCCGAGTACGGCAAGCTTTCGCGTCGCGATCCGGACGAGATGCTGGCCGGCGCACGCGTGGAAGTGGCGCCCTACAAGCGCGACCCGGGCGACTTCGTGTTGTGGAAGCCGTCCACCCCGGACCTGCCGGGCTGGGAGTCGCCTTGGGGCGTTGGCCGCCCGGGCTGGCACATCGAATGCTCGGCGATGGCGGCAGCCCACCTGGGCGAAACCATCGACATCCACGCCGGTGGTGTGGACCTGCAGTTCCCGCACCACGAAAACGAAGTGGCGCAGAGCGAGTGCGCGCACAAGCATGCCGACGGCTCGCACAAGACGTTCGCGCGCTTCTGGCTGCACAACGGCATGCTGAACTTCGGCGGCGCCAAGATGAGCAAGTCGCTGGGCAACATCGAGAAAGTCCACGACCTGCTGCAGCAGCATCCGCCGGAAGCGCTGCGCTACGCCCTGCTCTCCGCCCACTACCGCCAGCCGCTGGACTGGTCCGAGGCGCTTGTCGAGCAATCCAAGAACACGCTGGACCGCCTCTACGGCACGTTGCGCGACCTCGGCGATGTCACTGTCGATGCCGATACTCCGCAGACCATCGAGGATGCGCTGGACGACGACCTCAACACCCCGCTCGCGCTGGCGGAAGTCGCCCGCATCGCCGCCGACGCCCGCAAGGCGACGACGGCAGGCGACAGGCAACGCTTCAAGGCGGAGCTGATCGGTGCTGGGCGCGTGCTGGGGCTGCTGCAGCAGGATCCCGCCGAGTGGTTCGGTCGCGGCACGTCCGGCGACGACGATGCGCGCATCCAGGCGCTGATCGACGAACGCGCGGCCGCGAAGCAGTCACGCGACTTCGCCCGTTCCGACGCGATCCGCGACCAGCTCGCCGCCGAAGGCATTCTGCTGGAAGACACGCCGCAGGGCGTACGCTGGAAGCGAGCCTGATCCATATCCATCAGGAAGCCGGCGACGCCGCGCTTCCGGAACTCCCATGACCGACACCATCTTCCCGCTCGAACCGACCGCCGCCGACGCACAGGCGGCGATCAAGGACGAATTCGCCTTCTTCGGCGACTGGTCCGAACGCTACCAGTACCTGATCGACCTGGGCCGCAAGCTGCCGCCGTTCCCGGACGATTGGAAGCGCGAGGAGCATCGTCTGCTCGGCTGCCAGTCGATGGTCTGGATCGTGCCCGAGGGTGATGCGACGAAGCTGGATTTCCATGCCATCAGCGACTCGGCGATCGTCTCGGGCCTGATCTTCCTGGCCCTGCGCGTCTATTCGGGCCGATCGGCGGCCGAGATCCTGGACACCACGCCGGACTACATCGCCGACATCGGCCTGGCCAAGCATCTCTCGCCCACCCGCAGCAACGGCCTGGCGTCGCTGCTGGCCTTCATCCGCGAGACGGCTGCCCACACGAAGTGAGCGACAGCCGGGCGCCCTCCGCCTTCTCGCTGCTGCGCAATCGCGGCTATGCGGCGGTACTCGCGTATCGCATCTGCGCGCTGCTGTCGTACCAGATCGTCGCGGTCACCGTCGGCTGGCATATCTACGAGTTGACCCGCGATACGTTCTCGCTCGGCCTGGTGGGCCTGGCGGAAGTGCTCCCGTTCTTCTGCGTGGCGCCGTTCGCGGGTTATCTGGTCGATCACCTGCCCCGCCGGCGCGTCGGCATGGTGGCGTGCGCCGCGTTGGCGACCACCGCGGTGATCCTGGTCGCGGTGTCGGCAGGATGGCTCCCCTTCAACGGCACGTGGCCTATCTACGCCGCCATCGCGCTGACCGGCATGGCGCGCTCGTTCCTCAGCCCCGTCTACAACGCGCTGTTCGCCAAGGTGCTGCCGCGCGAGGACTTCGTACGCGCGGCGGGCCTGGGCAGTGTGGTCTTCCAGACCGCACTGGTCACCGGACCAGCGCTCGGCGGTGTGCTCGTGGGATTCGGGGGCAAGACCCTGTCGTATGCGATTGCCGTGGTGTTCGCACTGCTCGCTGCCACCGTGCTCGCGCGCTTGAAGGTGGAAGAACCCGGCCCACCGGCGGTGAGCCTGCCGGTGTTTGCCAGCATCGCGCAGGGCGCGCGCTTCGTGCTGAACAACCAGATCATGCTGGGCGCGATGGCGCTGGACATGTTCTCGGTGCTGCTTGGTGGCGTGGTGGCCATGCTGCCGGCGTTCATCCACGACATCCTCCACTACGGACCGGAAGGACTCGGCATCCTGCGTGCGATGCCAGCCGCCGGCTCGGTCTGCGTCGGCCTGTGGCTGGCGCGGCATCCGCTGCAGAAGCATGCGGGCCGCGTGCTGCTGTTTGCGGTGCTGGGCTTCGGCCTGAGCGTGATCGCATTCGGCCTGTCGCGCAGCTTCTGGCTATCCGCAGCGATCCTGCTGTTCTACGGCATGTGCGACGGGGTGTCGGTGGTCGTCCGCTCGACGATCCTGCAGCTGTCCACGCCGGACGAGATGCGCGGGCGCGTCTCGTCGATCAACGGCATCTTCGTCAGCTCGTCGAACGAACTCGGCGCGTTCTACGCCGGCACGATGGCCAAACTGCTCGGGCTGGTGCCTGCGGTGATCATCGGCGGCTTCGCGATCCTGTCGGTGGCCGGCATCACCGCTTGGAAAGCGCCTCGCCTGCGGCGCTTGGACCTCCGGGACCTCCAGTAACTCGGATATCAGCGCTGGAGAAAAGAAAAACCCCGCCGAAGCGGGGTTTTTCATGCGCGGAGAACGCCGGACTCAGTCGCCCTGCTGCTTCTGCAGGTGCTCCCAACGCTCCTGGGCGTCGATGGTGCGCTCGGCGGTCAGACGGGCTTCGAGGCGATCGAGGCCGATCTCTTCGCCGGTGTCGACGCAGTAGCCGTAATCGCCACCCTCCAAGCGCTTCAGCGTGCTGTCGATCTTGCCGATCAGCTTGCGGTAGCGGTCGCGGGTGCGCAGCTCCAGCGAGTTCTCCGTCTCGCGGGTCGCGCGCTCGGCTTCATCGCCGATGTCGCGGACTTCATCCTTGAGGTTCTCGATGGTCTGCTTGGATTCCTCGACCAGGTCGGCGCGCCACTGCAGCAGGCGCTGACGGAAGTACTCGAGCTGCAACGCGCTCATGTACTCCTCTTCGGGCGAGGGCTTGTAGCCGGTCGGCACGATCGGACGACCGGTGGCTTCGTCGGTCTTGTAGGGCACTTCTTTCACCTTGCCGCGCACGACCGGCGCGGCAGGCTTGGCGGCCACGGCCACCGCGACCTTGCCCACGGGGCGAGGGGTGACGGCGGGACGCGTGCTCACGGGAGCTGCGGCGGGAGTCGGGGCTTTGGCGGGTTTGCTATTGGATTTCGGGACTGGCACAGGCTTCGGGGGGGACGGAACCTTGGCGGCGGGGGCCGGAGCCGCAGCAGCTGCCTTGGGGGCAGGCGCCGGGGCGGGGGACTTGGTCGCAGCCGCGGTGGGGGCGGACTTCGCCGGAGCCGGCTTGGCAGCAGGCTTCGGTGCGGGCTTGGCAGGAGCGGGTTTCGTGGCCTTGGCCGGTGCCTTCACCGGCGCCGCCTTGGCGACGGGTTTGGCGGCCGGCACGGGCTTCTTGGCGACAACGGGCTTGGCAGCCGCCTTCTTGACCGGCGCAGCCTTCTTCGCCACCGGCTTGGCAGCCGGCTTCTTCACCGGCGCCGCCTTCTTGGCAACGGGCTTCTTGGCGACAGGCTTGGGAGCCGCTTTCTTCGCCGCCGGCTTGGGAGCCGGTTTCTTGGCGACAGCCTTCTTCACGACAGGCTTCTTGGCGACGGTCTGAGCGGGTTTCTTGGCGGCCTTGGCGGCCTTCTTCGCAGGTTTCTTTGCAGCCACGAACAGCGCTTCCTTGTTCTTCCCGAGCATCGGGAAAGCGCGCTTTTATAGCCTACCCGGGAGGCAGCGGCAACCCGACGCGTTATCATCGGGTCCATGCTCTCCCGCCTGCTCATCCTGTTGCTGAAGGGATACAAGCGCTTCATCAGCCCGCTACTGGGGCCTCGCTGCCGCTTCGTGCCCTCCTGCTCGGAGTACGCCATGGAAGCCATCGGCCGCTTCGGTCCGCTGAAGGGCGGCTGGCTGGCGATCCGCCGGATCGCCCGCTGCCATCCGTTGCACCCCGGCGGCCACGATCCTGTACCGTCGTCGTGCGGCCACGCGCACGCCCCCTCCCCCCGCCCTTCCAGGAACCCCTGATGCCCGCCACCGTCATCGTCAACGCCCGCCTGGTCAACGAAGGCCGCGTCACCGAGGGTGACCTGCGGATCGAGAACGGCCGCATCGCCCGCATCGCCGCCGAGATCCGCCCCCAGGGCGAAGACACCGTGATCGATGCCGCGGGTCGCCTGCTGCTCCCGGGGATGATCGACGACCAGGTGCACTTCCGCGAACCGGGCATGCCGCACAAGGGCGACATGGCCACCGAATCGGCCGCCGCGGTCGCGGGTGGCCTGACCACGTTCATGGACATGCCCAACACCAGTCCGCCGACGCTGGACGCCACCGCGCTGGAGGACAAGTACCAGCGCGCCAAGGGCCGGGCCTGGGGCAACTACGGCTTCTACATGGGCGCCAGCAACGACAACCTGGAGGCGATCCGCACGCTGGACCCGAAGACCGCGCCGGGCATCAAGGTGTTCATGGGCGCTTCCACCGGCAACATGCTGGTCGACAACCCCGACACCCTGGACGCGATCTTCCGCGAAGCGCCCACGCCGATCATCACGCACTGCGAAGACACGCCGATGATCGACGCCAACCTGGCGGCGTTCCAGGCCAAGTACGGCGATGCGCTCGGTGCCGAACACCACCCGGACATCCGCAGCCGCGAGGCCTGCATCAAGTCCACGCGACTGGCGATGTCGCTGGCGCGCAAGCACGGCACCCGCCTGCACGTGCTGCACATCTCCACCGCCGATGAGCTGGCGTTGTTCACGCCGGGCCCACTGGTGCACCCGGACGGTGCGCGCAAGCGCATCACCGCGGAAACCTGCATCCACTTCCTGCGCTTCGACCGCGCGGATTACGCGGCGCTGGGCAACCTGATCAAGTGCAATCCCGCCATCAAGGACGCCAGCGACCGCGAAGCACTGATCAAGGCGCTGGTGGAGGACGTGATCGACGTGCTCGCCACCGACCACGCTCCGCACACGCTGGAAGAAAAGGAAAAGCCCTACGTGCAGGCGCCCTCCGGCCTGCCGCTGGTGCAGTACGCGCTGGTGGCCGCCCTGGAGCTGGTCCACGAGAAGCGCATGGACGTCACCCGCGTGGTGCAGAAGTTCGCGCACGCCCCCGCGCAGTTGTTCGACGTGAAGGAACGCGGCTACCTGCGCGAAGGCTACTTCGCCGATCTCGTGCTGATCGACGACGAACCGTTCACCGTGAAGCGCGAGGATGTGCTGTCCAAGGTCGGCTGGTCGCCGTTCGAAGGCCGCACGTTCCGCTCGCGGATCGGCGCCACCTGGGTTAACGGCCGCATGGTCTGGAACGGCGAACACCTGGTCGGCACGCCGAATGGTCAGCGCCTGGAGTTCGCGCGTTGAAGTGGGTGGTCGCGGCGCTGCTGGCCGCGATCTGCATGGGCGGTATGCCGCGCGTGGCGGCCCAGGACGTCGCTCCGCCACCCGTGGCGGATGAGCGCGTCGTCTTCCCCGCCAGTGTTTCGCAAGGCGCCCTGGTCTTCGGCAAGGTGCCGCCGGGCAGCGTGGTGCACTACGCAGGACGCACGCTGCGCGTCAGCGGCTACGGCACCGTTGTGTTCGGTGTTGGCCGCGACGAGCAGGGCACGATACGGGTGGGCGTGATCCTCCCCGGCCCTCCCAGCCATGATGTGGCGGAGATCGTTGCCGACATCAGAGTCACCCCGCGCGACTGGCCGGTCGAACACGTCAACGGCGTGCCGCCGAAGACCGTGAACCCGCCGCCCGAGATTGCCGCGCGCATCGAACGCGAACAGGCCCTGGTTACTGCCGCACGCCTCCGCGACGACGAACGCACCGACTTCGCCCAACCCTTCCAGTGGCCGGTGCAGGGCCGCATCAGCGGCCGCTTCGGCAATGCCCGGGTCTACAACGGTCAGCCGGGCGCGGGTCATTCGGGCATGGATATCGCTGCCCCCACCGGCACGCCGGTAAGGGCGCCCGCCGGTGGCGTGGTGACGTTCGCCGCGCCGGACCTGTACCTGACGGGCGGCACGGTGCTGCTCGATCATGGCTACGGGATCAGCTCGAACTTCCTGCACCTGTCGCGCATCGACGTGAAGGTGGGGGATCGCATCGAACCCGGCCAGGTCATCGGCGCGGTCGGCGCCACCGGGCGCGCCACGGGGCCGCATCTGCACTGGGGGATGAACTGGTTCGACGTACGCGTGGACCCGCTGCTGGTGCTCGAACGCGGGAAGTAATCCACCCTGCCATTGTGGGAGCGACGTAAGTCGCGAAGCTTTGCTTTGAGAGCGATCGCGACTTGCGTCGCTCCCACATCCGGCAACCGAGGCCTCAGTCGTTGCTGCCGCTGACCCGGGCGACCGCGTCGTGCGGGTGCAGGCTCTCGTAGTGCGCGACGGTGGCGTCGTAGCGGGCGATGCGCGCATCGCCGGCCAGCACCGACGCCACCCGACGGGCTGCGTCTTCGCAGAACATCAGGTTTTCGGCGTTGAGGCGGGCGAACGCCTGTTCGTCCACGCGCTTGACGGCCGTCTGCACGGGCGTCGCCAGCGCGGCTTCGAGCGCATCGACCAGCGCCACCAACGGGAGTTCATCGAATTGCGGACGCAACTCGACGCGCACGCTGGCGCGACTGCGCTGCGCATGCGGCGTGGCGGCCAGCCCGCGCTCGGAGGCGAGCCAGTCATGCACCACGTTGACCGACAGCGGATGCGCCGCGGCGAAGTCCTCGGTGAACCGCTCGGCATTGGCCTGGCGGGACAGCGCAGCCGACGCCGGGCAGGTACTGGAATACTCGACGGAGAACGCCAGTGCCAGGGTCAGGTGGCCGTCGGCGAGCGTGGCCTCGATCTCGACCGGGTAACGCTTCCAGCCGGCGTAGTCGCTTTCGAGCGCCTTCCGCTGCAGCAGCGCTTCGTAACGGATGCGCAGGCGCGCCTGGGTGGCCAGGCCGGCCTGCGAGTCGACACTGGTCTGCAGCAGATGGCGCAGACCGGCCGGGGTGATGGCTTCACGCGCCAGGCCCTCCTGCAGTTCCAGGTACAGCCGGGACATGTGGATGCCACGCGCATCGGCATTGGCCAGGTTCACCGAAAGATCGATGCTTGCCGCCACCTGCAGCTGACCGCCCTGCCCGTCCGGAATGCGGACCGGCAGCGCGATGTTCTCCATGCCCACCCAGTCCAGCGGACGCGCCAGCGGCACGCGCTGGTGGGCGACGTCGGGAAGGTCGGCGCGGGGCGCCACGGGGAGCGAGGAAGTCATCGTCGTGCACGGGGGAGTGATGGCGTGCATTGTACCCCCTGCCCCGAATCACCAGATGAAACAGTCCGTTACGTCGCCTTTCGCAGGCTATCGCGACGATAGGCAGCGTGTTCAGCCGCCACGCGCGGCGCGCCAGCCGGCGAACAACAGCGAGGCCTGCGACGGCAGCGGCGCAGGTTCGCCCCGGCGTGCGAAACGGAGAAGCCGCCCATGCACATAGGCGGACAGCAGGCGACGCTCGCGCGCGCCGTCGCGCGGCGGCCAGGCTTCGAGCAACGCGGTGGCCCAGGCCCTGAGCTGGCCCGCTTCATCCGCGCCTTGCCGCAGGTTCACCGGCACGGCCGCGCCGCCGACCTCCATCAAGCGGGCAGCCAGCATCTCCGCGACGATGGCCTGCGAGGCGGGCATGCGCCCCAGCACCCCGCTCTCCACGGCAGCAACCGCTTCGCCATAACGCGACAACGCGGCGAAGCCCGCCTCGCGATCCCACGCTACCGCGCGCGCTTCTGCAAGCGTGGGCAACGCAGCGGCAAGCCGCGCCCAGTCGGCGCGCACCGGTTCGAGGCGACGGCCGAGCGGATGTCGCGAACGTTGCGAGGCCCAGCCACGCAGTTCCTCGCCCCACCACGCCAGCTTGGCGTCCGCCGGCAGCGGGTCGCCGGCGATGTTCAGGATGTCCTCGAACTCCTGCAGCAGCGCGAACCATGCCACCACGATGTCACGTCGCGCGGGCGCAACGAATACTTCGGCGACCGACCATTCCGGCCATCGGGCGCGCCATTTTTCCAGGAAGCTGTCGAGGGCGGCGGAGTCGGACATGCCATCAAACCTTGTAGGAGCGACGCAAGTCGCGACCGTGATGCTGGCGCGCACGGGCGACTGGACGCAATACGTTCTCTATTCGCGGCTGAAACAATTGAGGACTGCAACCGTGCGGTCGCGACTTGCGTCGCTCCTACAACGGCCGGATCGAGGGCCAGGCCGACGGTGCGATGAGGGCATCGGGCAACTCGACCATGACATCCGCCTGCCACTGCGCAGGCTCCTCATGCGCCTGCCGGTATCCCCACAATGCCGCGATGGACGGCATGCCGGCGGCACGCGCCGACTGGATGTCGCGCTCGTCGTCGCCTACGTACACGCAATCGGCGATGGCGATGCCGATGCGTTCGGCCGCGACCTGCAGCGGCAACGGGTGCGGCTTCTTCTCGGCCAGCGTGTCGCCGCCGATCAGGACGGCGCACCGGGTCTCCCAACCGAGCTGCGGCAGGATGTCGCGCGCCAGGTACTCCGGCTTGTTGGTGACGATGCCCCAGGTGCTGCCCGCGGCTTCCAGCGCCACCAACATCTCGGCGATGCCATCGAAGAGCACACTGTGCCGGCCAAGTTCTTCCTGGTAGATCGCCAGGAACTCGGGCACCAACGCCTCGCGTGGGGCCTGCTCCATCTCCGGGAACGCTGCGGCGAGCATCGCGCGTGCGCCCTTGGATACGTGCGGGCGCAGGACGTCCAGCGTCATCGGTCCCGCGCCACGCGCGGCCAGCATGCGGTTGGCGGTGGCCAGCATGTCCGGCGCGCTGTCGAGCAGCGTGCCGTCCAGGTCGAACAACGCGGCGCGCGGAAACCCCGCGACGGTCATGCCTTCACCGCGCTGGCGAGGTAGTTCACGTCGGTGCGCGACGACAGTCGTGCGCGGTGGCGCCACGGTTCGTAGGCCAGTCCGGTCACGTCCTCGAGCTGGAAGCCCGCCTCGCGCAGCCAGCCGGCCAGCTCGGAAGGACGGATGAATTCCTGGTAGTGGTGCGTGCCCTTGGGCAGCAGGCGCGCGATGTACTCCGCGCCGACGATCGCCAACGCGAACGCCGCGGGCGTGCGGTTGAGCGTGGACAGGAACAGCCGCCCACCCGGCTTCAGCAGCGTGTGGCAGGCACGGATGATCGAAGCCGGATCGGGCACATGCTCCAGCATCTCCATGCACGTCACCACATCGAAACTGCCGGGACGCTCCTCGGCCAGCGATTCGACCGAACGCAGCTGGTAGTCCACCTGCACGCCGGATTCCAGCTTGTGCAAACGCCCCACTTTCACCAGTTCCGGCGCCAGGTCGATCGCAGTGACCTGCGCACCCTCGCGCGCCAGCGCTTCGCTCAGCAATCCGCCGCCACAGCCCACGTCCAGCGCGGCCACACCGGCAAGACGCACCCGGTCGCGCACGTACTGCACGCGGACCGGGTTGAGTGCATGCAGCGCCTTCTGGGGACCGTCCGGGTCCCACCAGCGGTTGGCCAGTGCGCCGAACTTGTCGAGTTCGGCCTGGCTGAAGTTATCGTCGCGGGGCGCAGTCGAGGTCGTCATGAGGCCATTGTAAGACGACGCCGGCCATGACGCCGTCACGCATCGCTCAGGAAAGACGGATCCCGGCGATCCGTTCGCGCCATTGGCGCGCATTCGCGATGACGCCGTCGATGTCGATATCGACCAGCGTGCGCTGCAGCAGCTTCGGCCGGCCCGCGATCCAGACGTCGCTGACCTGTTGACGGCCCGTCGCGTAGATCAGTTGGGATACCACGTGGTGCAGCGGTTGGGTCTCCAGCGCGGACAGGTCGACGCAGACCAGGTCGGCCTCCTTGCCCGGCTCGATGGAGCCGATGCGGTCGTCGAAGCCGATCGCCTTGGCGCCGCCCAGCGTGGCCGCGCGCAACGCGCTGAACGCATCCAGCGCGGCCGCATCCTGGGCCACCGCCTTGGCCAGCAGCGCGGCGGTGCGCGTTTCGCTGAACATGTCCAAGTCGTTGTTGCTGGCGCAGCCATCGGTGCCGACCGCCATGTTCACACCTGCCCGCTCCAGCGCACACGCCGGGCAGAAGCCCGAGGCGAGCTTGAGGTTGGATTCCGGGCAATGCACCACGCTGACGCCGCGTTCGGCACAGAGATGGATCTCGGCGTCCGTCAGCTGGGTCATGTGGATGGCGATCAGGCGGTCGTTGACCAGGCCAAGCCGGTCCAGGCGCGCGATCGGGCGTTGGCCGTGCTTCTCGATCGACTGTTCCACTTCCTGCGCCGTCTCGTGCAGGTGCAGGTGAACCGGCACGTCCAGCTGGTCGGACAGCATGCGGACGCGTTCGAAGTTGGCGTCGTTGACCGTGTACGGCGCATGCGGGGCGAACGCCGTCGCGATCAGCGCGTCGTCGCGCCACTGATCGTGGACCTCGCCGGCCTTCTCGAAGTATTCATCGTCCGACGTCGCCCACGCGGTGGGGAAATCGATCACCGGCAGGCCCACGCGCGCACGGAACCCGTATCGCTTGTAGGTGGCCGCCTGCACGTCGGGGAAGAAATAGTTCTCGTTGACGCAGGTGGTGCCGCCGCGGAGCATTTCGGCGATGGCCAGGGTGATGCCGTCGGCCACGAAGTCCGGACCGATCACCGCACCCTCGATCGGCCAGATGTGCTCCTGCAGCCAGACCTTCAGTGGCAGGTCGTCCGCGACGCCGCGCAGCAGCGTCATCGGGTTGTGCGTGTGCGCATTCACCAGACCGGGGATCAGCGCTGCGTCCGGGCGCGACACCGTCTCCCGCGGCGCGAAACGCGTCCGCGCCTCGCGCACCGGCAGGATCGCCACGATGCGGCCGCCGGTGACGGCGACCGCGTGGTCTTCCAGCACAACCCCGTGCGGGACGACCGGCACCACGAAACCGGCTTCGATCAACAGGTCGCAGGCGTCGGGGGTGCGGTCGCTCATGGGGCCTCGGCTCAGAATCCCAGCGTGTAGCTCAGGCCGATGGCGCCGGCGCCGAACAGCAGCCAGCACAGCAGCATCAAGGCCAGGGCGCGTCCATAGCCCAGCCGCGGCACGCTGGGGAACAGCCGCGGCAGGGTTGCGTTCCAGCACAGCATCACGCCTAGCCCGGCGATCAATACGCCGACGGCCCAGACGCCGAGGTAGAGCGCGAGCTGTTCCATCACTTCACGCGGCTGACATATTCGCCGGTGCGGGTGTCGACCTTGATGATCTCTTCCTGCCCGACGAACAGCGGCACGCGCACGACGGCGCCGGTTTCCAGCGTGGCCGGCTTGCCGCCGGTACCGGCGGTATCGCCCTTCACGCCCGGGTCGGTCTCGGTGATCTGCAGCTCGACGAAGTTCGGCGGGGTCACCTGGATCGGGTTGCCGTTCCACAGCGTCACCACGCAGTCTTCCTCGCCCTTCAGCCACTTCTCGGCGCCCGCCATGCCGGCCTTGTCGGCCTGCACCTGCTCGAAGGTCTCCTGCTGCATGAAGTGCCAGTACTCGCCATCGGAGTACAGGTACTGCATGTCGGTATCCACCACGTCCGCCGCCTCGACCGAGTCGGTGCTCTTCATGGTGATTTCCTGCACGCGGCCGCTCTTGATCAGGCGGTACTTCACGCGGGTGAACGCCTGGCCCTTGCCCGGCTTCACGTACTCGGTATCGCTGATGATCGCCGGCTCGTTGTTGATCAGGATCTTCATCCCGTTCTTGACATCGTTCATGCCGTAACTGGCCATGGATAAACTCCTTGGGTAAGACAAACCCGCCGCGGGACACGGCCGGCCGGATAGAATGGGAAGCCCGCCGGACCCGGCGGGCGCTTGTTTTCAGACCCGATATGATAACCGCAGCCCCCGACCCCCGACAGCCTGCCGCGCTGCAGCCCGCCCGCTGGCAGCAGGCCATGCGGGATGCCGTGCGCGACCCGCGCGAGCTGTTGGACCTGCTCGGACTCGCGACCCTGGCCCCACGCCTCTCGGATGAAGCCGCGGCACAGTTCCCGTTGCGCGTGCCGCGAGGCTTCGTGGCCCGCATGCGCCATGGCGATCCGCACGACCCCCTGCTGCGCCAGGTGCTGCCGCTCGACGACGAGATGAAGCCGACCCCCGGCTACGGCCTGGATGCCGTGGGCGACGCTGCAGCCCGCACCGGCACCGGCATCCTTCAGAAGTACCGCGGCCGCGCCCTGCTGGTGGCCACCGGCAGTTGCGCGATCAATTGCCGCTACTGCTTCCGCCGACACTTCCCGTATGCCGAGGAAACCGCCGCGCGTGAAGGCTGGCGCGAGGCGGTGGACCTGATCCGGGGTGATGCGTCCGTCGAGGAAGTCCTGCTGTCCGGGGGCGATCCGCTGTCGCTCTCCAACGGCAAGCTGGCCGAACTGACGCACGCGCTGGCCGACATCCCGCACCTGCGCCGCCTTCGCATCCATAGCCGCCTGCCCATCGTGCTGCCCGAGCGCGTCGACGACGGCCTGCTGGCCTGGCTCGCGGCCCTGCCCTGGCCGGTCGCCCTGGTGGTGCATGCCAACCATGCCAACGAATTCGACCCTGCCGTGGACACCGCGCTCGGCCGCCTGCGCGCCGCCGGCGTGCAGTTGCTCAACCAGGCCGTGCTGCTCAGGGGCGTGAACGACAGCGTGGACGCCCTGGCGGCGCTGAGCGAACGCGGTTTCGCGGCTGGCGTGCTGCCGTACTACCTCCACCAGCTCGACCGTGTCGCCGGCGTCGCCCATTTCGAAGTGGATGACGAACGAGCGCGTTCACTGCATGCCCAGCTCGCCGCGCGACTGTCCGGCTACCTGGTCCCGCGCCTGGTGCGCGAGGTCCCCGGCGACACCGGCAAGCGTCCGCTGTAAGCACGGAAACCTGCGACGGCGCGCCGCATCTGCGACGCTCGCATTGGACGCTCCGCGCCCCTTCGTGTATTAAACCCGCACCCCTGGCGGACCCGCTGCATGCAGATCGGCAAAGACACCACCCTTCGATTGACCCTCGTGGACGACAGCGCCGAGGACGCCGAGGCGATCGTCTCCGCGCTGCGCAATGGCGGCATTGCCGTCCGGCCGCTCCGTCCGGTGGACCCGGCCGAGCTGGCGCAGATGGTCGCCTCTCAACCAATGGACCTGCTGCTGGCCTCGCGGTCGGCCAAGGGCATCCCGCTCGCCACCGTCCTGTCCCAGGTGGATGCCAGCGGCAAGGACATCCCGGTGATCGTGCTGGCCGACGGCCTGACCGAAGCCGACCTGCTGGCCGACCAGGCCGCCGGTGCCCGCGCCAGTGCGCTGCGCGGCCGCTTCGATCATGTCCTCACCGTGCTGCGCCGCGAATGGGGTGACCTGGATGCTCGTCGTTCCCAGCGCCGACTGGAAGGCCAACTGCGCGAAACCGAGCGCCGCTGCGATGCGCTGATCTCGTCTTCGCGCGACCCGATCGCCTACATCCACGAGGGCATGCATATCCGGGCGAACGACGCCTACCTGGAGATGTTCGGCTTCGAATCCTTCGAGGACGTCGAAGGCCTGTCGCTGCTCGACCTGGTGGGTCCGCAGTACGTCAACGACTTCAAGGCCCTGCTGAAGAAGCTGAGCAAGGGCGAACCGCCGCCGCCGCGCTTCGAGCTGGAAGCCCGCAGCATCGACGGCGACAGCTTTCCGGCCACCCTGGAGTTCGCCACCGCCACTTACGAGGGCGAGCCCTGCGTGCAGGTGGTATTCCGCCGCCGCGAAGAATTCGATCCGGAACTGGCGCGCGAGGTCGAGGATCTCCGCCAGCGCGACATGGTCACCGGCCTGATGAACCGCGCCACCTTCCTGCGCGAGCTGGAAACCGCGGTGGCCCAGGTCGCCCGTGGCGAGGACCAGTACGCCTTGCTGTTGCTGGAACCGGACCACTACCAGCGCCTGCTGCAGGACATCGGCATCGACTCCGCCGACGCGCTGGCGGCCGCCCTCGCCGCGCGCTTGTCGGAAAAACTCGACGATGCCTGCACCGCCGCCCGCTTCGGCGAACGCACGTTCGCCGTCCTGCTGCGCGGCAACCATGCGCACACGGCAGCGCTGGCCGACAAGCTGCGCGCGGCGTATGCCTCGCATGTGTTCAACGTGGGCGACCGCTCGGCTTCGGTGACGACCAGCATCGGCGGCGTGCAGATCGGCGAGAAGATCGCCAGCGTCGGCCAGGTGCTCACGCGCGCCACCGATTGCCTGCAGGCCGCCACCAACCTCGGCGGCAACCGCTTCGAGATCTTCGACCCCGGCGCGGTGGACCGTGCCGAGGAAGAGCGTGTGCAGAACTGGGTCAAGCGCATCCAGGAAGCGCTGCAGGACGGTAGTTTCCGCCTCTACTTCCAGCCCATGGTCAGCCTGCAGGGCGAACCCGGCGAGGTCTACGAGGCCCTCCTGCGGATGGAGACGAACGGCGAAGTGGTGCCGCCGCAATCCTTCATCGGCATCGCCGAAGACAACGGACTGCTGGACGATATCGATCGCTGGGTCGTGAACCGCGCCATCGAGGTCCTGGCCGAACGCAAGCGCGCGGGCCACGACACCCGCATGGTGGTCAAGGTCAGTCCGGCGTCGTTCGCCGACAACCGCCTGCTGGACCTGATCGCCCGCCAGCTCGCGGCCCTCGACGTGCCCGGTGATCGCCTGTGGCTGCAGACGCCGGAAGCCAAGGTGTTCACCCATCTGCGCCAGGCGCAGGCCTTCCAGGCTGCCGCCGCGAAACTCGGCTGCCAGGTGGGACTGGAGCACTTCGGCGCGGGCCTGGATTCGTTCCAGCTGCTTTCGCACTTCCAACCGACCTTCCTCAAGATCGACCGCGTCTTCAGCGAGGACCTGGGCAAGACAGTGGAGCACCAGCAGAAGATCCGCGAGATCGCCGAGCGCGCTCAGGCGCTGGGCATCCTCACGGTTGCCGAGCACGTGCAGGACGCCGCCACGATGGCGTTCCTGTTCACCACGGGCGTTGATTACGTGGAGGGCAACTTCCTCGCCACGCCAGGCCCGGTTATGAACTACGACTTCGGCTGAAGCCGCTGCGCCTCCGCGACGAAGCAAAAAGAAACCCGCCGGAAGGCGGGTTTCTCGTTCACGACATCGGGTCGGCGGCTCAGGCGAAGGTGCCCTGCTGCGCGCGCAGCGCGGCGATGCGCTCTTCCAGCGGCGGATGGCTCAGGAACAGCTTCTTCATACCCTGGCCGATGCCGCCGGCGATGCCGAACGCCTCGACCTGCGCCGGCAGCGTGCTCGGACGCTGCTGCTGAGACAGCCGCTCCAGCGCGGAGATCATCTTCTGGCGGCCGGCCAACGACGCGCCACCGTGGTCGGCGCGGAATTCGCGACGACGCGAGAACCACATGGCGATCATCGTCGCGAACAGGCCGAACACCACTTCCAGCACCATTACGATGATGTAGTAACCGAAGCCGCGGCCGCCGCCCTCGCGGTTGCCGGACAGGAAACCATCGACGATGCCGCCCACCACGCGGGCCAGCACGATGACGAAGGTGTTCAGCACGCCCTGCAGCAGCGCCATGGTGACCATATCGCCGTTGGCGACGTGACTGACTTCATGGCCCAGCACGGCTTCGGCCTCGTCGCGACTCATCGAGCGCAGCAGGCCCGTGGACACGGCCACCAGTGCGTTGTTGCGATTGGCGCCGGTGGCGAAGGCATTGATCTCGGGCGCGTCGTAGATCGCGACCTCCGGCATGCCGATGCCCGCCGCTTGCGCCTGGCGCTGCACGGTGGACACCAGCCAGCGTTCCGCGTCGTTGCGCGGCTGCTCGATGACTTGCGCACCGGTGGCGCGCTTGGCCATCCATTTGGACGTCAGCAGGGAAATCAGCGAGCCACCGAAACCGAACACTGCTGCCATCACCAGCAGCCCCCCCATCTGGCTGGGATTGACGCCCAGCAGGGACATGACGATGCCCGCCAGGACCAGGACGGCGAGATTGGTGGCGAGGAACAGCGCGACACGCGTGAACACGACAGGAGCTCCGGGAGAATATGCGAAGGTATACGGACGCAGAACTGCGGTTGCGGACACGTGAATTCAAGCAACTGCCTGACTACGTGGTTCAGCTTTCCCTTCTTTCCGACGAATGACCGAGACCGATCCCCACCTCACGTATCGCGGACGCTTCGCGCCCTCGCCTACCGGCCGCTTGCATTTCGGCTCGCTCGTGGCCGCGCTCGGCAGCTGGCTGCTCGCGCGCCATCACCGTGGGGAGTGGCTCATCCGCGTGGAAGACCTCGATCCACCACGCGAGGTCCCCGGTGCTGCCCAGGCGCAGCTCGCGACGCTGGCCGCGTTCGGCATGACCTCCGATCTGCCCGTCGTCTGGCAGAGCCGGCGCCATGACCGTTACGCCGAAGCGCTAGGACAGCTCCTGGCTGATGGTGCCGCCTTCGAATGCCGCTGCAGCCGCACCGACCTGGCGGCCGTCGGCGGCATCCATCGCGTCTGCGTCGCCCACGACCCGGCGCGCCCGCCCGCCATTCGCATGCGGGTTGCCGACGACAGTCGCGTGGCTTTCGCTGATGGCCTGCAGGGCTTCGTGGAACAGGCCGTGGACCGGGAGGTGGGCGATGTCGTCCTGCGGCGCGCGGATGGCTTCTGGGCCTATCAGCTCGCCGTCGTGGTCGACGACGCCGACCAGGCCATCACCGACGTAGTGCGCGGCGCGGACCTGCTCGATTCCACGCCCCGGCAGATCCTGCTGCATCGCGCCTTGGGCCTACCCATGCCGCGTTACCTGCACCTGCCGCTGATCGTCGATGCGGACGGGCAAAAGCTGTCCAAGTCCATGGCCGCGCTGCCGATCGACAATGACACCCCGCTGCCTGCGCTACGGGCTGCGTGGACGGCACTGGGCCAGCCCGCCGGCGCGCTGGCCGATGCTCCGTCGGTGGCGGCGGCACTCGCGTCTGCGCAGCGGCATTTCCAGGCGGATGCGCTGCCGAAAGTGACACATATGACGTTCGCTGCAGCGCACAACAAACCTGTCGCAGGCGCTGTCTAGAATCGAGGGGCCGTCGGCTTGCGACGGTCCAAGGAGATCTCCCACATGACAGCGCGCGTCGCCCTGGTCACCGGCGGCACCGGAGGTATCGGTACCGCCATCTGCAAGAAGCTGGCCGACATGGGCCACAAGGTCGCCACCAATTACCGCAACGAAGAGAAGGCGCGTGCGTGGCAGGCGCAGATGAAGGCCGATGGCTATGACATTGCGCTGGTCAAGGGCGATGTGACGTCGCCCGACGAAGCTCAGGCGATGGTGAAGGAAGTCGAACAGACGCTCGGTCCGGTCGAAGTGCTGGTCAACAACGCCGGCATCACCCGTGACGGCACCTTCCACAAGATGTCGGCCACGCAGTGGGGCGATGTCATCAACACCAACCTCAACTCGGTGTTCAACGTCACCCGTCCGGTCATCGACGGCATGCGCGACCGCAAGTGGGGCCGCATCATCCAGATCAGTTCGATCAACGGCCTGAAGGGCCAGTATGGCCAGGCCAACTACGCCGCGGCAAAGGCCGGCATGCACGGCTTCACCATTTCGCTCGCACGCGAGAACGCCAAGCTCGGCATTACGGTCAACACCGTCTCGCCCGGCTACGTCGCCACCGACATGGTGATGGCGGTGCCGGAAGAAGTACGCGCCAAGATCGCCGCCGACATCCCCACCGGCCGCCTGGGCAAACCGGAGGAGATCGCCTACGCGGTGGCGTTCCTGGTGGACGAGCAGGCCAGCTGGATCACCGGCTCCAACCTGGATATCAACGGCGGTCACCACATGGGCTGGTAAGCCCACCCGCCGAGCCTAGACCGTTTCCCACGACGCCCCGCAAGGGGCGTCGTCCGTTTCGATGCTGCGCAGCATTTTTCCTTTGCCTGAACAGGGAGTCCCTGCCTTGTGGCCTGTTGCAAGGGCTGTTGCGCTGCGTCATGCTGCCGCCATACGCGTTTAGAGCGAAGACTCAATGGCTGCGATCCGCATCATCAAGAAGTACCCCAACCGTCGTCTGTACGACACCGAGATCTCCAGCTACATCACCATCGAGGACGTGCGCCAGCTGATCGTCGACGGCGAGGATTTCGAAGTCCGCGACGCCAAGACCGGTAACGACCTGACCCGCACCGTGCTGCTGCAGATCATCAGCGAGCAGGAGCAGGACGGCGAGCCGGTCCTCTCCACCCAGCTGCTGAGCCAGATCATCCGTTTCTACGGCGACTCCCTGCAGGGCTTCATGGGCAACTACCTGGAGCGCAGCATGCAGCTGTTCATGGAGCAGCAGCAGCAGTTCCGCAGCCAGATGGGCAACCTGCTGGGACAGACGCCGTGGACCATGATGAACCAGCTGACCGAGCGCAACCTCGAGCTGTGGCAGGAGTTCCAGCGCAACCTCAGCGGCGGCCTGGGCCGCCCGACGACGGTCAAGCCTAAGGAACAACCGCAGCGCGAGACGCCCAAGACGCGCGCGCGCTGAAACACCCTGTAGTGAAACCCGGCCCGCGCACGTTGCGCGGGCCTTTTTTTAGTCCGCGACACAGGAATTCTTCATGACGCAACGCATCGCGGTGGTCACCGGTGGCCTGGGCGGCCTGGGTTTGGCGATCAGCCAGGCACTGACGCGTGCAGGACGCAAAGTGGTGGCTGCCGACCTTCCCACCTCGCCGGAGCGCCTTGAGCGCTTTCGCGCTGAAACTGTTGGCCTCGACATCGAACACGCCGCCGTCGACGTCGCCGACTTCGATGCTTGCGCCGCCTTCGTCCAAGGCGTCGAAGCGCAGCATGGCGCGCTCGACATCCTGGTCAACAACGCCGGCATCACCCGCGACGCCACCCTGCGCAAGATGGACAGGGCGCAATGGGATGCCGTGATCGGGGTGAACCTGGACAGCGTGTTCAATCTCTGTCGCCACGTCGTGGACGGCATGCAGGCGCGCGGCTTCGGCCGCATCGTCAACATCAGTTCGGTGAGCGGCCAGACCGGCAACTTCGGCCAGGTGAACTACGCCGCGGCCAAGGCCGGCCTTCACGGCTTCTCGATGTCGCTCGCGCGCGAAGTCGCGCGCAAGGGCGTCACCGTCAACAGCGTCTCGCCCGGTTACGTGGAAACCCCGATGACGGCCGCCATGCCCGGTGAAGTGCGCGAGCGCACCGTCGCCTCGGTCCCGGTGGGCCGCATCGGCCAGCCGGACGACATCGCACGCGCGGTCGCGTTCCTCACCGCCGACGACGCGGGCTACATCACGGGCGCCAACCTGCCGGTCAACGGCGGCCTGTTCATGAGCTTCTGACCGGAATCCCGGTCCCCCGCCGACACACCTATCGAATCCACACGAGGCTCCCGCATGAAACTCACCCCTCCCACCTTCGGCGTCTGGCTGATCGCGCTGCTGCTCGGCGGCGGCGGCATCGCCGCCAAGTTCGGCTACGTGCCGGTACTGGCACCGCACGCGTTCTGGCTGGTGGTCGCCGGCTTCGGCTTGCTGGTCGCGGCGACGGTCTTCAGCAAGCTCTGAACACACCGGCTATGCTTCCGGCGCCGACCGTCGGGAGCGCACCATGAATCCGTTCGCGTGGTTTCTGGGCGATGTGCTGACCAGGCCGCGCCTCGTCGTCCCGATCTTGCTGGGAATCGGGACAGGCGTGGCCCTGTTCCACCTGACGGGCAAGGAACCTTCCTCTGCCGCCATGGCGCTCGGTTGCGCGGCGCTCGGCCTGGTTGCCGGATTCGTCCTGGAATACCTGCGCGACACGCCGCGCGATCCGCTGGACTGACCCCTACTCCATCTCGAAACGCTCGAACGCGATCTCCAGCGTCTCGAACAGCGTGTCGCCCAGCGCCGCGTCCATCGGCGAAGGCGTGTACGCCGCCGGTCGCGCCCGCAGGAAGCGCCAGCGCATCACCGGGTTGCCCTGCTCGTCCAGCAGCGTGATAGCGACGGTGCGTCGCGCGTCGCCGCCGTTGCGGGCCTCGTCCCACCACCGGTACCACGCGAGCGAACCGATCACGCCCCGGCGCAGCACCAGGTTGTCGTAGTGGGTCAGCGTGGACAGCTTGGTGGCTTCCAGCGTCTTGTCGTTGCCGTTTCGGTATTCGTTGACCTGCAGCCGCGCTTCGGGAAACAACACCTCGGCCACGCCCCCGTCAGGCCCGTCGCCCAGGCCGAGGTCGACGAGGAAGTTCATTCCGGCATACGGGCGATCACGCTGGACGGGCATGGCAGGGGTTCCATGTGGGAAGGGAGATGTACCCGCATGGGGAACACTCTCTTCCAACGCGATCCTTCGCCCGCAGAGGTCAGGTCGCCTTCGCCTGCCCGATCCACAACCGATTGCCGTCCGGATCGTCGATCCGGAACTCGCGCATGCCGTAGAACGTCGTATCCAGCGCGGGCACCTCCAGGCCGTTCGCACGCGCCTGCGCGTGGAAGGCATCGAGATCATCGGGATACAGGTACAGCACGGCCCCGCGCGGCGCGTCCGGATTCACGTTGATCGACTGGTCCAGCATCACGCGGCACTCGCCCCAGCGCAGCTTCGCCCAGCCCCAATCGTCGCGTCGGTCCTCGACCATGAAGCCCAACTGTTCGTAGAACGCAATCGCCCGCGGCAGGTGGCGGACGGGTTGCATGGGGATGATGTGGGACATGGACGTCGCTCCTTACGGTCGCCCTACTCCGCCGCCCACACCACATCGACACCTTCGGACTCGCCCACCGCCGTGCGCAACAGCGCGACGAAATCAGCACTCGCGCCCAGGCTTTCCAGCGCATCGATGGCGGTGTGCTCGACGTAGTAATCCTGGTCCTTGGAGGATTCTTCTTCCATGTAGTCCACCAGCATCTGGAAATCCGCTTCCGAGATGTTGCCCAGCGTGCGGCCACTGTCCTTTTCCGACAAACGAATGCTCATGCGGTCTTCCTTTCCTAGAACGTTGGAGTGATTGTCAGCGCCGCGCGCCGTCGGCGCCCTTGCGCAGGAAGGCGGCCAGCCCGCCCAGTTGCAGGCCCTGCACCTTGTCCACGACGGGCGCGAATGTGCTCATGTCGTCCGGCGTGTAACCGCCGGCGCGGTACCACAGAGTAATGCGGGTGCCGCCTTTCTCTTCGACGAAGCGCCATTCCAGCGCGCCGTCCAGGCCCATGCCCTGCAACGGGCCGAGGCCGCCGGTCATGCGCATCAGCTTGCCCGGATCGGTGAAGGTCACCGTCATGTGCCAGGCCTGCTGCGCGCCGTTGATCTCGCAGAAACAGCCGCCCACCTTGTCGCTGATGGACAGCTTCGACGCATCGCCCCACCAGGTGTGATCGGCTGGCCACCAGCGGCCGACATCATTCACCAGCGCCGCATAGGCCACCTGCGGGCTGACAGGCACCCATTCGGAGTTCTCGACGGTGAACCCATTCGGCTTCGCGTCCTTGATCGCCGCCTGCGCCGGCGCGCTGACCATCGCGACGGCCAGCAGGAATGCGCCGGCCAGCGCCTTCACTTCGCCGCTCCCTGCGGGCAGAACTTCGCGCGGTAGGCCATCGCCTTGGGCATCAGCGCGGTGAGGTTCTGGATACGCGTGCCGGGATTCGGGTGGGTGGACGAGAATTCCGGCGGCGCCTGCCCGCCGCTGGCTTCGCTCATGCGCTGCCACAGCGGCACGGCTTCCTCCGGGTTGAAGCAGGCCGCGGCGGCCAGCATCAAGCCCACTTCATCGGCCTGCGTCTCGTGTTCACGTGCATACGGCAGCAGGTAGCCATAGCCCATCGCCGCCATCACCATCTGCTGCTGTTGCGGATCCATGCCACTCATCGCGCCGGCCATCTGGCCGATCTGGGTGAGCTTCTGCTGCGACATGCGCTGGGCGCCGTGGCGCAGCAGCGCGTGGGCGATCTCGTGGCCCATCACCACGGCGACGGCGTCGGCGTTCTGGGCCACCGGGATCAGCCCGGTATAGACCGCCATCTTGCCGCCGGGCAGGCAGAACGCGTTGGCCTGGTCGGACTGGATGACATTGACGTCCCACTCGAAGGACTTCCAGTTGCCGCTGGGCTGGGTGCCTTTCTCGGCCGCGATGGCCGCTTCGACCTCGGGGATCTTCGCGATCAGGCGCTGCGCGATGGTGCGCACCTGCTGGGCGATCTGCGAATTGGGATCGACCGGCTGCTCCTGCTGCAGGATTTCCTCGTAAGCCTGCAGGCCGAGCGCCTTCTCCTCTTCCACGCCGATCGAGTTGTCGATCAGCACCTTCTCGCCGGTGTAGGGATCGACGACGCGGTTGTTCAGGTAGTAGCAGCCGCCGTAGACCAGGAACCCCAGCAGGATGATCCAGCGGAGGTTGCCCAGTCCGCCGCCCCGCCGCCCGCCGCCCTGCCCGTACTGCGAGCGCCCGTAAGGATCTTGCCTCATCACCCTCTCCCTGGCGGCTAGATGCCGCGAACGACGCGGAAACCCACCCGCGCATTAGTCATATCCGAATCCGATGACGAACGCCATGCGGCGCGCACCTGCGCCGGCGAACTGGCCCAGGAACCGCCACGCACCACCCGCGACCGGCAGCCGGGATTGAACCACGCCGCACCGTCCGCCGGCGCGCGGCGGTAGCTGGCGTGCCAGCAGTCGCCGACCCATTCGCTGGTGTTACCTTCGAGGTCCTTCAGGCCGAAGGCATTGGCGCGGAACCGTCCCACCGGTGCTGGCCCCCAGTAGCCGTCGCCGTACGCGACGAAGGCGTTGTTCCAGTTGCGGCCGCTGGGGGAGCGATCGTTGCCCCCGGTCAGGTTTGCGACGCCGCGCGGGGGCTGGCCGTTGCCCCACGGATAACGGCCTTGCTGGCCACCGCGCAGGGCGTATTCGTACTCGGCCTCGCTGGGCAGGCGGTAACCGTGGCCCGTCTGCCCCGCCAGCCACTCGGCATAGGCTTCGGCGTCGTACACGCTGACATGCAGCACCGGCATGTCGTCGCTGGCGGGGTCGCCGGCATAGTCGGATTGCCAGTCCACGCCGCTGCGCCGCACGAAGTTGCCGCTGCGCTCGTCATAGACCACGGAATGACCGCGTCGGGTGGCGCGCGGCCGGTACTGGGTAGCCTGTACGAAGCGGCGGAATTCGCCGACCGTCACCGCGTGCCGCGCCATCGCGAAACCACGGTCGAAGCGGACGTAGTGCCCGGGCTTCTCGGCATCGGCCGCATCGGCTTCGTCCTCCGCTGCCCCCATCAGGAAGCCACCGTGCGGCACCACCACCATCTCGGGCCCGCGGCCACCGTGGTGGAGCGCATCGGTGAAGGCCTGGCCCGGACGGAACAGCCCGTAGTACGTGGCCAGGTCGATGCGCTGGCGGAGGTCGGCGGCAACGCGGTTGCCGGGCTCCGCGATGCGCAGCACCTCGGCGAGCTTCACGCGCGCCGCCTTGATCCCTTGTGGGGTGGCGATGTCGCGTACACCGGCATCGCGCAGTTCGATGATGCGGGCGATACGGATGGCCTCAACGCGCATGCGGGCGTCGGCCACGGTCTGCGCGTCTTCGCGTACGCGTGCGGCGGCGTCGAGCCAGCGCTTGGCGGTATCGAAATCACTGGCGTTCGCGGCGTCCTCCGCACGACGGACCAACGCGCTCTCCACCGCAGCCACGCCCTGCATCGCGCGTGGCTGGCCGGGCTTCCACTTCAGTACTTCGCGGAAGCCCGCCAGGGCGCCACCGCCCTCCTCGCCCAACCGCCCCTCCCGCAAGGCGCGCTCGGCGGCCACGTTCAGGCGCGTGAGCTGGTCGGCATCGTCCACACGCGAGAGGTAGGCGGTGACGGCCGGATCGGCGGGCGCCAAGGTGCGCGCCACTGCGGCGATCTGGCGGGCGCGGCGCAGGGATTCGGTACGATCCTCCGCGTGGCGCAGCGCCTGCGCGCCCTGTTCCAACAATGCATCCAGGCAGCGCTCCAGGCCCGTCTTGGCGCGCGCATCGGTCGGCTCAAGACGCTGCAGCGCAAGGTAGAGCGGGATCGCATCATCGGGACCGTCGAACAGACGCCCCTCCGCCAGCGCGGCCGCGGCGCGCTGACGCGCGTCGGTCGCGTCTTCGGCGGTCAGTGCGACGGCGGGCGCTCGCCACGTCAGTTCGTCCATGCCGCTGTCGTCGCCGCTGACGGTAACGCGCGGCATGCGCACGCTGTCGCCGGCAGCCTGGGCCCCTTGCGGCGCTTCGTCGTCGCGCGAGCATGCGGCCAACCACGGCAGTGACATCAACAAGGCGAGAAGGAGCGCGCGCAAACATCCTCCGTGAAGGGAACAACCGGCCCCCGTGAGAGAATGCCGGCCAACAGACCGGCACACGATACTGTCAGAGCCGGGACCTTGGGTTATTTTCACCCGACTGAGCAGACGACGCATCACGCGGAGATTACGTTGCCCCACTGGATAGACACCCCCGCTGCGCTGGATGCGCACCTGCAGCGCCGCCCGACACGGATCGGCCTGGATACCGAGTTCGTCCGCGAACGCACCTTCTGGCCCCAACTCGCGCTGGTGCAGATCGCCCTCGACGACGATGTCCTGCTCGTCGACCCGCTGGCACCGGGCATGACCGCTGCCTTGCGGCCCTGGTTGGCCGATCCATCGATCACCAAGGTGATGCACAGCGCCAGCGAGGACCTGGTGGCGTTCAAGGTGGCCTGCGGCGTGCTGCCGGCGCCGCTGTTCGACACCCAGATGGCCGCTGCCCTGGCCGGCGTGGCGGCCGGCATCGGTTACCAGAAGCTGGTGGAGCGTGTCGCCGGTGTCGTATTGCCGAAGGGCGAGACGCGCTCGGACTGGTTACGCCGGCCACTCAGCGAATCGCAGCTGCACTATGCCGCCGACGATGTCCGCTACCTGTTCGCCGTGCACGATGCGCTGCGGACCGAACTGGTTTCCACCGACCGCTTGGGTTGGCTGGAAGAAGACTGCACGCGCTTCGTGGAGAACGCGGCGCAGGACGAAGGAGAGCGCTGGCCGCACCTGTCGATGCGAAGCGCGCAGTTCCTGGATGCCGATGCACAGCGTCGACTGGTGCGCCTGCTGCGCTGGCGCGAAGTGCAGGCACGCGCGAGCGACAAACCCCGCAGCTGGATCCTCGACAATGAACTGGCTGTGGCGTTGGCGCGCACGCCACCGATCGACAAACCGGCGTTGTTGCGCTTCTTCGACACCCAGCCCAAGGCTCCGCGCAAGCTGGCGGACGCGATCTGGCAGGCTCTGGACACCCCGTTGGACGACGAAGCCGACATGCCGGTGGCCCGCAATGCGACTGACGGCGACAAGGCCCGCCTAAAGCGCCTGCAGGATGCCGTGGCCCAGCGCAGCAGCGAACTTGGGTTGCCCGACGGCGTGCTGGCATCGCGTCGCTACCTGGAAAGCCTGCTGGACTCGGGCCAGTGGCCGGCCGCGCTGAGCGGCTGGCGCCGGCGCGAACTGGAACCGGTCCTGGCGCCCGTGCTGGACGGCACAGGCTTGGCACAGCCAGCGGCTGCGGGCTAGAATGGCGCCGCTTGTGGGGCCATAGCTCAGCTGGGAGAGCGCGTCGTTCGCAATGACGAGGTCGGGAGTTCGATCCTCCCTGGCTCCACCAAATACAAAAAGCCCCGCTCACGCGGGGCTTTTTTTGTTTCCAGTCGTCCAACGATCCTGCAATGGACGCCCTTGCAACAGAACCCGCTCGACGGTCGTGCCGTCCCCTACGCAGGAAACGGGTTCGGCCTGAATGACCTCACCGCGCGCCTTTCTTTTCCTGCTTGTCTGCCCGCTTTTCCTTCAGCGTCTTGGCGGGCTTCTTCTTCTGCTCTTTCTTCTTGTCCAGGCCCTTGGCCATCTCCGTATCCTTTGGTGGGTGTCGACGACGGCATGATGGCATCTGGGTCGCACCGACGCGAGCGCCGGACGCACCGCCGCTTGGCGTCCAGCACCAGGATGAGGTTGGGAGTTCGATCCTTCCTGGCTCCATCCTCCCTACGAAAGGCCGGGCGAATGCCTGGCCTTTCCGTTTGCGCCGTCCACCGGTTCCCAAAGAAAAAGCCCGCCGGCAGGACGCCGACGGGCTGGGAGAGCAAGGTATCGCGTGGATCAGAACTTGTAGTTGACGCCCAGCAGGTAGGTACGGCCCCACTCGACGTATTCCAGCGGACGGTCCTTGGTGCCGGCGTAGGTCTGGTAGGCCTCGTCGGTCAGGTTGCTGACCTGGAACAGGAAGCTCAGACCGCCCAGTGCGTGGCCCTCGGGGAAGGAGTAGCTGACCTGCGCATCGGTGAGGTCTTCGCCGACCACGTAACGCAGCGTGCGGTCGCCGTCGAAGTTGCCGATCTCGCCGATGAAGTCCGAACGCTTGCGCTGGCTGACGCGGGCTTCGAAACCGTTGCGCTCGTAGTACACGGTCAGGTTGTACGTACGCTCGGACAGGCCCGGCAGCATGATGTTCTGGCTGCCCACGCTGTTGGTCGAACCCGGCGGCGGCGGAATGGTGATGTCGCTGTCGTTGAAGCCGGCGCTGGCGACGACGCCGAAACCTTCCAGCGTATCGGTGAACAGATCCAGCGGCAGCGATGCGGTGAGTTCCAAACCCTTCAGCGTGCCGCCCTTGCCGTTGTACGGCGCCGTGAAGCGGCCGGTGCTCTGTGTCGGCGGCTCGCCCGGGCCCGGCACGTAGTCCACGAGGAAATCGCTGAAGTCGAAACCGTCGCGCGATTCGGTGTAGATGTAGGTACGCAGGTCCTTGTAGAAGAACGAGGCCGCCACATAGGCCTTGGTGCCGAAATACTTCTCATAGGAGAGGTCGAACGCATAGGCACGCCACGGTTCCAGCTCCGGGTTGCCGCCGCTGCCACCGGGTTCGCCGGTCGCCGTGTTCACGCCGAACTCCAGCGAGGCGCGGAGCTCATCCACGCGCGGACGTGCGACCTGCTCGGCCAGGCCGACGCGGATCGTCTGTTCCGCCGGCAGCGAGAACGCCAGGTTCAGGCTGGGCAACACCTCGGTGTAGGTCTTGCCGCGCTCCACGGGCTGGACGTTGCTGCCGGCCGGCTGGGTGCTGTCCCAGTAGCGCGACTTCGACGACTGATCCACGTGCTGGACCTGCACGCCGATGTTGCCGCGCACGGGCACCGAACCCCACTCGGTATCGATGTTGGCGCGGGCGAAACCGGTGGAGATCTTTTCGTTGACATCCCACGCCTTCGGGATCAGGTAGGACAGGTTGTCCACCGGATTGAAGGTCATGTAGCGCGCGACCGCGGCCGGCACGTTCCAGGACGGGATGTAGCCGATGCCGGCGAAGCGGAGGTCGACCAGCCCGTACTGCAGGTCGGACGCGATCGAGGTGATGCCCTGCGCACCGAGGTTGATGTTGCCCTCGGGCTGGCGCTTGGTCTTCTCGCGGTCGGCGTAGTTCAGGCCCACGTCGAGGTCGGAGAACCAGCCCAGCGCCTCCGGCAGCGGGAACGACGCCATCAGCTTCACGCCCTTCAACTCGTCCTCGACCTTCGGCGTCTTGCCATAACCCGAGCCGTAGATCGTGTTGGCCAGGAAGAGTTGCGAGGGGTCGGAGTAGTCGAAGCCCGGATTGATCTGGGAGAAGCCGCCCGAACGGAACGTCAAGCCCACCGAGTCCAGCTGCGGCGCAGGCAGGCGCTGGGTGTTGTTCTCGAGGCTGATCTCGTCACGCTTGGTCTTCGACCAGCTGACGTCTGCGACGACGCGGACCGAACCGGCATTGAACTCGTTGTTCCAGCCGAACGCGTTGATCTCGTCTTCGCGGTAGTTGTACATGCCGCGCACCAGCGGGTACACGTTGTTGGCGGTACCGCCGGTGAACGTGTTGTTGCCGTTGATGATGGGGTTGTCGACGTCCAGGCGGCCGTAGTTGCCGTTGTAGTCGCCGATATGCACTTCGAACTGGTTCGCGGTGCTGACCTGCTCGGCTTCCGAATGGAACACGTCGAGGGTGCTGGTCCAGGCATTGGACGGGCGGAACTGGAACGTGGCCATCACGCCGTCGCGCTTGGTCTCGCCCGTGCGACGCAGCGCCTTGATGCCGTCCGAGTAGTACGTGCCTGCCGGCACACCCGGGCGCCAGTTGTCGCCGATCGCCTGCCACGGCTCGTACAGGCCTACCTGGTTCTCCTGGATCGGCGTGGTCGCATGCGAGTAGCCGATCGAGAAGCCGAACGTGCGCGCTTCGTTCTGGGTGATGTAGCTCGCGTTGATGCGCTCGCCGTAGGCGGACGCATCCGCCGCGTTGCCCAGCGAATTGCGCTGGCCGCGGATGCCGACGGCGCCGACCGGCGCATCGAAACTCAGCGGGCGAACGGTCTGCATGTCGACGGTGCCGGACAGGCCCTGGCCGACCAGGCCGGCGTCGGGCGTCTTGTACACGGTCACGCCGCTGACGAGTTCGGACGGGTACTGGTCGAACTCGACGCTGCGGTTGTCGCCGGTGCTGACCATCTCGCGGCCATTCAGCAGCGTGGTGGAGAAGTCGGGCGACAGACCGCGCACGCTGATCACCTGCGCGCGGCCGGCGACGCGCTGCGCCGCCAAGCCCGGCAGGCGCGCGAGCGATTCGGCGATGCTGACGTCGGGCAACTTGCCGATGTCTTCAGCGGAGATCGCCTCGACGATGGAGGTGGAATCGCGCTTGACCGAGATCGCGCTCTCGATGCCGCGGCGGATACCGGTCACCACCACCGTGTCCAGCTCGGTGGCTTCGGCCTGTTCATTCGTTTGTTCGGCGGGCTGTGCCGTCTGGGCGTTGACGCCGGCAGCGGTGAGCGCGATGGCGGACGCCAACGCCGCGCTCAGCAGGTTGCGCTTGAGTTGCATGTTCCCCTCTCCAAGGACGTTGTATGCGGCGAACCGGGTACGTCACGCAATGCGATCGCCCGGGTCTTACACGTTGGGGCACGGGGCCCCGTAACGTGCGGCCATGGTAGTGGCGCGTGCAGCTGCACAAACCGGCCTGCATACGTATTCATGCATATTCCGCACAGTGGCGTAACACGCGTTCCGTACGCACGGACAGGCGCGCGTATGCGTGTCGCGAGAGACCGCGACATCGTTCAGAAAGGCGCCGGGACGAGCAGCCGCGTGGTGCGGATCAGGGCCGCAGCAGGAACATCAGCGGCACTTCGATGCGGTCGCGCCAGGCGGCTTCGTTGTGGGTCGCACCGAGGTAGCGATGGCTCAGCAGATCTGCGCCAGGACGATAGCCGCGTGCGCGCATCATGCCGTCGATGCGCTGCTGGTAAGGCTCGTACTGCGCGTCGATGGCTTCGGTGCCGTAGTCGAAGTAGAAGCGGTTGCCGCCGGGCGCAGGCAGGTGTTGTGCCAGGTAGCCCTCGACGATGCCGCCCGCGATCGGCCAGTGCGTGGACACGCACCCGGCGCCGCCGAACACGTCCGGATACTCCAGTACCGCATACGCGGAGATCAGCCCTCCCATGCTGGAGCCCATCACCGACGTATCCGCCGGACCGGTCAACGTGCGGTACTGCGCATCGATGAAAGGCTTCAGTTCGGTGACGAGGAACGCGAGGTAGTCGTCAGCGACGATATCGGAGGTCGGGAAAGGCGGATCGCCCGGCGAGGGAACGAACGTTTCGCCCGTGATGGCCCTGCGCGGCATGTATTCCTGCAGGCGCTTGGGCGTGTTCCATACCGCCACGACGATGGCGGCACGTGCATGTCCGTTGGCGATCAGGCGCGTCATCGCTTCATCCACGCCCCAATCCACATGGGTATAGGACGTGGAAGGGTCGAACACGTTCTGCCCGTCGTGCATGTAGAGCACCGGATACCGTGTATCCGACGCTTCGTCGTAGCCGGGTGGTAGCCAGACATCGACGTTCCTCGCGGCCACGCGGCGCGAGGGGAACTGCGCATGGCGCAACAGCGTGCCGGTGACGCCCTCTCCGGTCACCGCCTGTGCCGCAGGGACGGACGGCTGCTTCTGCTGTGCGTGCGCAGTTGAGGCCGAGACGAACAGCAGCAGCGCCACGCCAAACGTTCCCATCCGCATGTCCATCGTCGCGCCTCGTCGTTCAGTCGATGAGCGCGTAGTACACGCCACGGGCCGGCAGCATGAGCGTGCCATCCTGCACGATGCCGGATGGCAGGCCATGGCTGTCCACTGCACGCAGCGACATGCTTTCCGGCAGCGACCACGTGACGCGCTCTGACGACAGGTTGAACACCACCAGCATCGTGCTGCCCTCCATCTCGCGCTGGAATGCGAGCACAGGCTCCGGTGCGTCCAGGAAGCGGATGCTGCCCACGCGCAACGCGGGCTGGCCGCGACGCCATGCGAGGAATCGTCGTACCTGGTTGAGCACCGAGCCGGCATCCGCTTCCTGCGTGGCGATGCTGATCGCGCGGTGTTCGGCGGGAATCGGCAACCACGGATCTCCACTGCTGAATCCCGCCCGCTCGTCGTCCTGCCACGGCATCGGCGTACGGCACCCGTCGCGGCCCTTGAAGTTCGGCCAGAACGTCTTGCCGTAAGGGTCCTGCAGTGCTTCGTAGGGCACGTCGGCCTCGGGCAGGCCCAGCTCCTCGCCTTGGTACAGGCAGACCGAGCCGCGCAGCGAGCACACCAGCGCCACCAATTGCGCCGCCAGGGACGGCGACGCATCGCCGCGCCCCCAGCGCGTCACGGCGCGCTGCACGTCGTGGTTGGAGATTGCCCAGCAGGGCCAGCCCTCCACCATCGCCGCTTCCAGGCGCTCCACGGTGTCGCGGATATAGCCCGCCGTGCCGTCATCGGTCAGCAGCTCGAAGCTGTAGCCCATGTGCAGGCGCTGGTCGGTGACGTACTCGGCGGTGGTGGCGAGCGAGTCCTCGGAGGAGATTTCGCCCAGAGCGCCGGCGTCCGGATACTGATCCAGCAGTCCGCGCAAACGCTCGAGGAACCCGATGTTCTCCGGCTGCGTGTTGTTGTGGTAGTGGTACTGGTACGCATACGGATTGTCGGGGCTGAAGCCGCGCCCCACCCGCTTTTCCTTCGGCTTGGGCGGGTTGTCGCGCAGCTGCGCGTCGTGGAAGCAGAAGTTGATCGCATCCAGTCGCAGGCCATCGACGCCCTTGTCCAGCCAGAACTTCACGTTGTCCAGCGTGGCGTCCTGCACGGCCGGGTTGTGGAAGTTGAGGTCCGGCTGGCTGGCCAGGAAGTTGTGCAGGTAGTACTGCTCGCGACGCGGCTCCCAACGCCAGGCCACGCCACCGAACAGCGACATCCAGTTGTTGGGCGGCGTGCCGTCTTCCTTCGGATCCGCCCAGACGTACCAGTCGGCCTTCGGATTGTCGCGGCTTTCGCGGCTCTCCTTGAACCAGGCATGGTCCACCGAGCAATGGCTCAGCACCTGGTCGATCATGACCTTGATCCCCAGCGAGTGCGCTTTGGCCAGCAGTCGGTCGAAGTCGGACAGCGTGCCGAACAGCGGGTCCACGTCGCGATAGTCGGCGATGTCGTAGCCGAAGTCGGCCATCGGCGACTTGAAGAAGGGCGAGATCCAGATAGCGTCCACGCCCAGGCCCGCGATGTAATCCAGCTTCTCGACGATGCCCGGCAAGTCGCCGACGCCATCGCCGTTGGTGTCGAGGAAGCTGCGGGGGTAGATCTGGTAGATCACCGCGCCGCGCCACCAGTTGTTCTTCGTCATTGCAGCACCAGCTCGCATGCATGGCGCACCCCTCCGGTGCGCTCGGCGGGCGCCACTATTCCACGAGCCACGGATGCGCGTGGGCGCAAGGTGTCATGGGCGTGCATGAATACGTATGCATGCACGGCTCGCTTCCGGGGTTGCCTCGCTCTTCCGTCGCGCCGTTCGCGGATGATCGAAATCGCCGAAACCCAAGTGCCACAAGGCTCTCCGCCCTTCGCGACAATGCAATGACGAGAAAGTACCGCGCCTGGCGCGAGCCCCACGTTGTTTGCGGTGCAGCATGGAAACGCCTGCGCTTGCCTGCAAGATGCCGCCACGCCGCGTTCGCGCGCGCCTTCCGTCCACGTGCCACCAGGAATTCCTGCATGACCGCCAAGCCGCGCCTGTCCTTCTGGCAGATCTGGAACATGTCATTCGGCTTCCTCGGCATCCAGTTCGGCTTCGCGCTGCAGGGCGGCTTCATGTCCCGCATCTTCCAGACGCTGGGCGCGGAGAAGGACGCGTTGCCGCTGCTGTGGATCGCCGCACCCCTGACCGGCCTGCTGGTTCAGCCGATCATCGGCTATCTCAGCGACCGCACCTGGCACCCACGCCTCGGGCGCCGACGGCCCTTCTTCCTGATCGGTGCCATCCTCAGCTCCATCGCGCTGGTGTTCATGCCGCACTCGCCCACGCTGTGGATCGCGGCCGGCCTGCTGTGGGTGCTGGATGCCAGCATCAACATCAGCATGGAACCCTTTCGCGCGCTGGTGGCCGACAAGCTGCCCGAGGAGCAGCGCTCGTTCGGCTTCGTGCTGCAAACGCTGATCATCGGCGTGGGCACCTGGGTGGCCAGCAACCTGCCCTGGTTCATCACCCAGCTCGGCGTGCCGAACGAAGCCGGTCCTGGCGTGGTGCCGCCCTCGGTGAAGGTGGCGTTCGCTATCGGCGCGTTCGTGTTCATGGCCAGCATCCTGGTGACCATCCTCACCACGCCCGAGTACCCGCCGGACGATCTGGAGCGGTTCCGCGACGCGCAGAAGCGCCGTGGCAACTTCGCCGGCGAGATCGTCTACCACGTCGTCCACATGCCCGCGCAGATGCTCCGCCTGGGCCTGGTGCAGTTCTTCAGCTGGCTCGCGTTTTTCGCGATGTGGAGCATGGCCACGCCCGGCCTGACCGAGCACGTGTTCAAGGCGCCCGCTCCCGACCCCGCCGCCTTCGACATGGCCGTGCCCGCGCAGGCCACCGCCTTCCAGTCGGCCAACGCGGCGTTCCAGAACGCGGCGGACCTGGTGGGGTCGTACATGGGCTACTACGGGCTGTCGTCGATGCTGGTCGCCCTCCTGTTGAGCTTCTATGCGGCGCGTTTCCCGCTCAACCGCAAGGCGGTGCACGCCGCCTCGCTGATCCTCGGCGGCATCGGCTTCCTGTCGATGTGGTTCGTGCCCAGCCCGGCGTGGTTGATCGGCTCGTTCGCGCTCGTTGGCGTGGCCTGGGCCAGCATCCTGTCGATGCCGTACGCGCTGCTGTCCAGCCACGTGCCGGCGGAGAAGATGGGCATCTACATGGGCATCTTCAACATGTTCATCGTGATCCCGCAGATCGTGGCCGCCACGCTGCTCGGCCCGTCGCTGCGCACGTTCTTCGCCAACGAATCCGTCTTCGCCCTGGTCATCAGCGGCACCAGCCTGCTGCTCGCCGCCGCGGCGCTGGTCTTCGTGCGCGAACCCTCGCACACCTCCACCTCCCTTTCCTCGCAGGCGCATTGATGAAGCACGCCCACCGCTCCCTCGCTCTGGCACTCGCTGCGCTCGTGGCGCCCGCATCGGCGCTGGCCGTCGTCCCCGTGGACGAGGTCTACGGCACCGCCGAGCCGTTCGCGAGGGAAGCGGTCTACTTCGTGCTGACCGATCGCTTCGTCAACGGCGACCCGTCGAACGATCACCGCGACCAGGGTGGCAAGAACGCCACCTTCGACCGTCCCACGCCGGGCGCACCGGAGGGCCAGATCGACAACGTCGGCTACCTCGGCGGTGACTTCAAGGGCGTGCTGGACAACGCCGGCTACATCCGCGACCTCGGCTTCACCTCGGTGTGGATCACGCCGATCATCGACAACCCGGACGAAGCCTTCACCGGCGGCGAAGAAGTGAAGTGGGCCGGGATGTTCACCGACCGCGGCAAGACGGGCTACCACGGCTACTGGGGCATCAACTTCTACAAGCTGGACGAACACCTGCCCAGCGAAGGGCTGGATTTCGCCGGCTTCACCCGCGCCATGAAGGATCAGAAGCTCGACGTGGTGCTGGACATTGTCGGCAACCACGGCTCGCCCGCGTACTCGATGCCGAAGATGCAACCGCAGTACGGCAAAGTCTGGGACAAGGACGGCAAGCTGATCGCCGACCACCAGAACCTGGACCCGGACAAGCTGGACCCGCGTCGCAAGCCGATGCACGCCTTCTACAACACCGGCGGTGGCCTGGCGCAGCTGTCCGACTTCAACGAGAACAACCCGGCGGTGATGGAGTACCTGGTCGGCGCTTACGAGCAGTGGATCGACCAGGGTGCAGCCGCGTTCCGCGTGGATACCATCGCGTGGATGCCGCACGCGTTCTGGAAGGAATTCGCCGACCGCATCCGCGCGAAGAAGCCGGGCTTCTTCATGTTCGGCGAGAACTTCAACTACGACGCCGCCAGCATTGCGGGCCACACCTGGGCCCGCAACGGCAGCTACAGCGTCTTGGACTTCCCGCTGAAGGGGAAGCTGACCGAGGTGTTCGAGAAGGCCGGCACCAGTTACGAGGAGATCGGCAAGGCGCTGTACCTGGAGGATGGCCCGTACGCGAACCCCTACGAGCTGATGACCTTCTACGACAATCACGACATGGCGCGCATGAACGCCAGTGACGCGGGCTTCATCGACGCGCACAACTGGTTGTTCACCGCGCGCGGCATCCCGGTGGTCTATTACGGATCGGAGATCGGTTTCGAACGTGGCCGCGCCGAGCATGCGGGCAACCGCAACTACTTCGGCCAGGAGCGCATCGACGCGGCGCCCAAGAGCCCGATCTTCGCGCCGCTCAAGCGCATCGCGCAGCTGCGACGCGACACGCCGGCCTTGCAGCGCGGCCTGCAGCTCAACGTGCGCCTGAAGGGCGACCAGGCGATCTTCTACCGCTTGCTCCAGCATGAAGGAACCACCCAGACCGCACTGGTGCTGCTCAACAAGGCGGACACCCCCGCGAAGCTGTCGGTCTCCGACCACCTGGAACCGGGCCAATGGCGCGATGCGTTCACCGGCAAGAAGCAACGGGTGCGCAACCGCCTTCAGGCCGAGGTGCCGGCGCACGGCGTGCGGGTGTTCCTGCTGGACGCACCGATCACCCGCACCGACACCCGCGCGCGCTTGGCCGAACTGATGGCGCGCAAGGCGCCGAAGGCGGATTGAACGTGGCTTACTTCGCCGCCGTCGATCCGCGTAGTGCCAGCCTGACCGGGATCGTCTGACTCTCGGCAGGTTCGCCGTTGATCAGGGCCAGCAGGGTCTCGACCAGCAAGGCGCCCGCCAACTTGGTGTCCTGCTGCACGGTGGACAGACCGGGATTGACGAAGCTGGCCAGCGGGATGTCGTCGAAGCCCGCCACCGCGACGTCTTCCGGCACCCGCAGGCCGCGCTCGAGCAAGGCTTTCATGGCACCGACGGCGATCAGGTCGCTGGCCGCGAAGATCGCATCGAACGGCACGCCGCGCGCCAGCAGCTCGCTCGCCGCCTCGTGACCGGATTGTTCGGTGGTGATCGCATCGACCTGCAGCGCGGGATCGGCCGCCAGCCCCGCGGCTTCGAGCGCCTGGCGATGGCCGAGGTAGCGCTCGAAGAACTCCGGATAGTGGTTGGACGCATGGCCGAGGAAGGCGATACGGCGGCGGCCCTGTGCGACCAGGTGCGCGGTGATGTCGTGGCCGCCCTGGGTGTTGTCGCAACCGATGGACACGCCCGGCGTATCCGGCTGCACGGCCCCCCAGCGCACGAAATGCGTGCCCTGCTCCACCAGGCGCTCCAGCCGACTGCGCGATTCCAGATAGTCGCCATAACCGAGCAGGATGATGCCGTCGGCCTTCTTGCTGTCCTCGTAATCCGCCTGCCAGTCGTTGGACAGCTGCTGGAACGAGATCAGCAAGTCGTAGCCGCGCAGCGCGCAGGCGCGGGTGATGCTGCCCAGCATCGACAGGAAGAACGGGTTGATCGCCGATTCGTCCGGCGTCGGGTCTTCGAAGAACAGCAGCGCGAGCGTGCCGGAGTGTTGGCGGCGCAGGTTGGAGGCGTTCTTGTCGACCTTGTAGTTCAGTTGCTCGGCGATCGCCAGGATGCGCTTGCGCGTTTCCTCGTTGACCATCGGGCTGCCGCGCAACGCGCGCGAGACGGTGGGCTGGGACACGCCCGCCAGGTGGGCGATGTCCAGCGAAGTGGCCTTCCCCTTGATGGGCGCGATCACGGACGGGTTCGTTTACGGTCGGAACGGAACCCGATGATGACACGCCCCCGGCGGGGCTTCACCTCGCAGCGGCGACGGAAGCGGTTACAGCGGCTCAGGCATCGGGCGTCCGGGCCGTGCCGTGCAGTTGCACGCCGTCGGCGTCGGTGATGCTCACGGAGACGTCGATGCCGTGGCGCACACTCTCGGTGACCACGCAGAAATTCTCGAACTGGGCCAGGATGCGTTCCAGCGACGCATGCGCCGTGCCCGCCTCCGCGAGCCGGATATCGGCGTGGATATGGCCCACCCGCAACCTGCCCTGTTCGTTGCGCGCCAGCTCCGCGGTGGCATGCGTCACCAGCTTGCCCGGCGTGTTCTTGAACTTGCGCAGTGCGAACAGCAGGCTGGCCGACAGGCAATTCGCTACCGCGGACAACAGCAGGCGCGTCGGATTCGGCCCTTCGCCCTTGCCCAGCGGCGCCGACTCGTCGGTCATCAGGTCGGCGATGGTGGTCTCGTCGAAGCGGATGCGGAAGGCGTAGTCCTCCTCCTGCTCCAGGGTGAGGCTGATGCGCTGGGTGTCACTCATGGAGGGCTCCATTCGACAGAGAGGGGGCGAGGGAGAAGATCATGGCACTGCGCGGCGATTCCAGGGCATCCAGGCCAGCAACCGCGCCATGCCGCAGAAGCCACTGATCCCGGCAAACATCAGGCCTGCGCCGACGAATCCGGACAGCAGCAATCCCCACGGCGATACCACGACCGCCAGCAACACACCCGCCAGCACGAGCGCACCCGCCGCGATCTGCACCTGGCGCATCAGCTCGATGGGTTGCCGACGGTCCACCTGCACGGGCAGGCCCGCGCGACGCCAAGCGTCGAGTCCGCCCTCCAGCAGATACGCCTGGCACCCTGCTGCGCCCGCCAGTTCGGCGGCGTGCGCCTGCGTGCGTGCACCGGAACGGCAATGGAACACCAGCGCCGTCGCGCCATCCGGCAGGTGTTCCGCCGGCTGCGTGATCGGCCATGGCACCGCGCCGGGAATATGCTCGCGGGCGTACTCATCCGGATTGCGGATGTCGACCAGCACGGCGCCCTGCGCGCGCAGCGCCTGGGCTTGTTGCGGAGAAAGGGAGGGAAGCGTCATCGGGTCCTCAGGGGCAGTAGAGATCCTTCAGCAGCGCGACGATCCGCTCCACGCGAGGATCGGCGATGCGGTAGTACACCGTCTGCGCTTCGCGCCGGTTGTCCACCAACCCGTCCTCGCGCAAGCGTGCCAGGTGCTGGGACAGCGCGGACGGACTCAGCCCCGCCGCCTGCGACAGGGCGCCCGCACTACACTCCCCTTCGGCGACCAGCGTGCACAGCACCAGCAGGCGGCCGTCATGTCCGAGCGCACGCATGAGCGCGGCCGCTTCGGCGGCGCTGGCTTGCAACTGTTGCAGTTCGCGTTGTTTCAGGGGCATGGACCGCGCTTCACTTCAGGCTTTACTTAATTTAGTATTTGCTAAACTTAAAAGCAACCCATGGAAACTGCCATGAACCCACTCCGCGTGCACGCCCAGTTCGACGAAGCCACCAACACCGTCAGCTACGTGGTGTGGGACGGCCCCACGTGCCAGGCGGCGATCATCGACCCGGTGCTCGACTACGACCATCGCGCCGGCCGCGCGTCGTACCGCTCGGCGGATGCGCTGCTCGGCTTCATCGCAGACCAAGGGCTGTCCGTGGCCTGGATACTGGAAACGCACGCGCATGCCGACCATCTCAGTGCCGCGCCCTACCTGAAGGAGAAGACCGGCGCCCCCATCGGCATCGGCGAGCACATCACCGACGTGCAGCGCACCTTCGCGCCGGTATTCGGCATGGACGACGTCAGCGGCGACGGCCGCGAATTCGACCGTCTGTTCCGCGACGGCGATACCTTCCCGCTGGGCGAACTGCAGGTGAACGTGCTGCATACGCCCGGCCATACCCCGGCCTGCGTGTCCTACCGCATCGATGACGCCGTGTTCATCGGCGACACCATGTTCATGCCCGACTACGGCACCGCGCGCGCGGACTTCCCCGGTGGGGATGCGCGCACGCTCTATCGGTCGATCCAGAAGTTGCTCGCGCTGCCTGACGACACGCGCGTGTACCTCTGCCACGACTACAAAGCACCCGGCCGCGACCATTTCGCGTGGGAAACCACGGTGGGCGACGAGAAGGCGCGCAACGTGCACATCGGTGGCGGCGTGGACGAAGCCAGCTTCGTCGCCATGCGCGAAGCACGCGACGCCACCCTGTCGGCCCCCGTTCTGCTGCTGCCCTCGTTGCAGGTCAACATTCGCGCGGGCCGCCTGCCCGACCCGGAAGACAACGGGCGGCGCTACCTGAAGATCCCGCTGAAGGTCTGAGCGACGCTCAGCCGCCCGCGCTCGCGGCAGGCGCAGGATGCGCGGCGACACCCTCGCCGCAGTCGGCATCCAGCAGCGAGGAGTGCTTCAGCCAATCGGCATCCGGGTAGTAGGCGAACACGAAGGAGCCGCCGCGGATCGTGTCGATCAGCGGACGCGCCACGGCCGCACGTACGGCCGGGCATCCCAGGCTGCGACCGAGACGGCCCTGCGCACGGATCAGCGCGTCGCTGACATAGGGCGCGCCGTGGATGACGATCGCGCGCGCTCGCGCGTTGTCGTTGAAGCCGGGCTCCAGGCCTTGCAGGCGCAACGAATACCCGTTCGACCCGCTGTAGGACTCCTGCGTCACGAACGCACCCAGGCTGGACATGTAGCTGCCATTGGCGTTGGAGAACTTCTTCGCAAGGTTCTCGCCGGTATTGCGTCCGTGCGCCACCCATTCCTCGAACAACAGCCGCTGGCGCTCCAGGTCGAACACCCACAGCCGCGGCTGCGTGGACGGACGCGAATAGTCGATCACGCTCAGGCGCTGCGAAGGCACCGGGCCACCGCGTTTGATCGAACATGCCATGGCTTTCGCCGCCATCGACAGGACCTTGCGGTCGAGGGCGGGCGCAGCGCGATGGAGCGTGTCGACCAGGCGTTCGGTGTTGTCGGCAGGCGGTGCGGCCATGGCAGGCACGACGACCGCCATCGCGCACAGGGCAGCGAAAGACAGGCGACGCGAGGATGTGATCGGGCGGAGATTCATGGCGGACAGACCTGGGGGAACAACGCCGATCTCCCGATTCCGTCCGCGACTCAGCGTACGGCCGTGGTGGGGCCGGCTTCGTCCGATTCCAAGACCGGGACCGGCGCCTGTTCGGCCGGCGTTGCATGAACCCCCGGCAGGTCCGACAGCAGCACGGTCGTGCCCGGCGTCAGGATGCCGTACAGCCGGCGCGAAAAATCCTGCGGAATCCAGAACGCTTCGCCCAACCGGCGCAGCGGCGGCATCGGGGCGCTCGCTTCACCCAGCACACGGTGGGCAACCCAGCGGTACTCCTTCTGGCGCGGGTCCAGCAGGCTGGGGATGTCTTCCTTCTCCGTCGTCATCACCAGCAGCACGGTGCCGTTGAGGGCGAAGTCCTGGACCATCTGCAACGGCGCCGAACCGATCAGCACGCCATTGCGCAGCACCGAGACGCGCTGGTCGTAGAGACTGACGAGGATGCTGACCGGTCCTTCCGGCGAAGCGGCTTCGTTCCAGTACACCTCATAGGCCGACAGCGACGGATGCGCGGACTGCCCGCCCGAGGTGACGGGCGCGAGCACGGCGGGATGCACGATGCTCGCCGGCGACGCCTTCGCGTTGGCGACCACGACCGAATCGCCGAAGCGGGTGATGCCGAACAACTTCTCCGCGAATGCCTGCGGCAGGCGCACGCAGCCATGCGAGGCCGGATATCCCGGCAGGTTGCCGCCGTGCAGCGCGATGCCGTCCCAGGTCAACCGCTGCATGTAGGGCATCGGCGCGTTGTTGTAGAGGTTGGAGCGGTGGTCCTTGTTCTTCTGCAAGATGGTGAACACCCCGGTCGGCGTTTCCTTGCCTTCCTTGCCCGAACTGATCGTCGACACGCCGATCGCGATGCCGTTGCGGTACACGTACGCACGCTGCTCGTCCAGGCTGACCACCAGGACCACGGGACCCTCGGGCGCGATCTGCGGGTACCAGAGGAACTCGCCCGGCTTGAGCGCGCGGACGTCTGGCGTGGAGACGGCGGTGGCGGTGGGCGCGGCCTGCGTCTGTGCCCATCCGGGCACGGTGAAGGCCAGCAGGCAGGCCAGGGCGAGCGGAGTCAGGGCACGGGGCATGCGGCCAGCTTACACGCCGGCCAGCACGGCTTGGCGCAATGCGGCGTAGTCGTTGGGGACGGCGGCGGCGTGGGCAGGACGCGCCAGCAGGTCCGCCAACGCGGGTGGCACCTCGACGGGACGACCGATCAACGGCTCCACCACGCTCTCGAACTTGGCCGGGTGCGCGGTCGCCGCCACCGCCCAGTCACCGCCCTCGCCCTGGGCGCGCAGGTTTTCCAGCACCTTCACCGCAGTGGCGGTGTGCGGACAATGCACTTCGCCATGGTCACGGTAACGCCGCGCGATCACCTCGCGGATGGTGGCATCGTCGACCTCCGTGGCGGAGAACGCCGCGCGCAACGCCACATCGTCGCCGTCGAACAGCCAGCGCAGGCGTTCGAAATTGCTCGGCGCTCCCACGTCCATGGCATTGGCGAGGGTCGCGACGCTGGCGGCAGGCGCGTACTCGGCGCCGGCGAAGAAGTCGGGCAGCACGCGATTGGCATTCGTCGCCAACGCGATGCGGCCCAACGGGATGCCCAGCGCGCGTGCCAGGATCGCCGCCAGCGCATTGCCGAGGTTGCCCGTGGGGACGACAAGATTCAGCACTCGGCCGGTGGTCGCACGGTGGATCAGCGCCGCGTGCGCGTAGTAGCTCATCTGCGGCAGCAGCCGGCCCAGGCTGATGCTGTTGGCGGAACTCAGGGGTGCCTGCGCCTGCAATTCGGCGTCGTTGAGCGCCCGCTTCACCAGGGCCTGGCAATCGTCGAACGAGCCCGCGACGCGCAGCGCCGTGATGTTGTCGCCGAAGCAACCCAACTGGTGCGCCTGCCGTGGCGAGACGCGGCCGTCGGGATACAGCACGATCACGCGCAGCCCGGGCTGGCGATGGAACGCCGCCGCGACCGCAGCGCCCGTATCGCCGGACGTGGCCACCAGGATCGTCAGCGGCTTGGCTTCGCTGCGCCGCACGCGCGCCATGCTGGCCGCCAGGAAGCGCGCGCCGAAGTCCTTGAAGGCCGCGGTGGGACCATGGAACAACTCCAGCACATGGTCGGCAGGGGTGCCGAGTGCGCGCAGCGGCGCAGGGAAGTCGAACGCTTCGCGGCAGATCGACGCCAGTTCGCCCTCGAGGACATCGCCGGCGAAGAACGGCGCCAGCAGCGTGGCCGCGGTATCCGCGATGTCGCGTCCAGGCGCGAGGTCACGCGAAGGCGGCAGCGCGTCGGGCACGTACAGGCCACCATCCGGCGCGAGGCCGGCGGCGATGGCCGGGCTCAGCGTGGCGGCAGGTGCGGCATGGCGGGTGGAAATGAAATTCATGGATCGAGACCGTGGGTGAAGAGGTGCGATGAAGCGCGTCAGGACGCGGGCAGCAGGCGCGCGGCAGGCGCGTTGATCGGCGACACCCAGGCCTGGCTATCGAAACCGGCGGCCGCGAACGCAGCCTGCACGGCGGGCGCGGCGGCTTCGGCCTCGGCGCGTGACTCGAACCAGGCGAACACGCTGGGACCCGCGCCGGAGATGCTGGCGCCCATCGCACCTGCCGACAGGGCTGCCTGTTTCGCGGCGTCGAAGCCGGCGATCAACGGTGCGCGACGCGGCTCCACCAGGATGTCGCGCAGCCCCGCGCGAACCAGCGAGGCATCGCCAGCATGGCAACCCGCCAGCACCAGGGCGAGGTTGGCGCTCTGCGCGACGAACTCCTTCAGCTCGTAGGCCCCCTGCAAGGCTGCGCGCGCGCGACGCGTTTCCAGGATCGCATCGGGGTGCACCAGCACGCTGTGCCAGGCATCCGGCACCGGGACGCGCACCAGATGCTCTGCCGTGGCGAGCACCAACCCGCCCAGCAGCATCGGCCCGAGGTTGTCGCCATGCTGGCCGCCGCTGGCGACCGCCTCACCGACCAGGGCGTGCGGATACAGGGCTTCGCGCGCGAGTGGTGCGTCGAGCACGGCGTTGGCGGCCACCAGCGCCGCCACGCAGGATGCGGCGGAGCCGCCCATGCCCGAGCCCAACGGAATGCCCTTTTCGATCTCGACTTCGAAACCGAACGGCACGCCGAGGGCGTCGCGCAATGAAATCAGCGCCGCGCCTGCGGTGTTGCCGGGCGCATCCAGCGGCAGGTCGACGGTGGCGCCGCGGATGGACGCGATGCGCACCTCGGGCGAATCGATGCGACGCACCGTCACCGTATCGCCCGCCCCTTCGATCACGTGACCGAGGATGTCGAACCCCACGCCCACGTTGCCCACCGACGCCGGTGAAAACGCACTTGCCTGCTGCCTCATGCCCACGACGCTCCCGATGGCCCTGTCGATGCGTGCCTCACAGCTTGGCTCCCTGCCCTGCCGCCACGCGCAGCACATCGGCGAACACGCCGGCTGCGGTGACTTCCGGCCCCGCACCGGGGCCCTGCACGATCAGCGGATTGTCGCAGTATCGCCGCGTGGTGAACTGCACGATGTTGTCGGTCAGCCGCAGGTTGGCGAAGGCGTGCGCGGCCGACAGTTCCACCAGCCCGACGCTGGCGCGCCCTTCGGCATCGAGCCTGGCCACGTAGCGGAGCACATTGCCGGCGGCCTTCGCCTTCGCCAGGCGCGCATCGAAATCGGCATCCACTTCACCCAACCGCTGCATGAAATCGCCCACGCTCGCCTGCCGCAGCGACTCGGGCACGAGGCTCTGGACCTGCACGTCCTCCAACGCCAGCTCGCGGCCCGCCTCGCGCGCCAGGATCACCAGCTTGCGCGCCACGTCCGTGCCGGACAGGTCGTCGCGCGGATCGGGCTCGGTATATCCCAGGCCGCGCGCTTCGGTCACCAACTGCGAGAACGGCACGCTGCCGTCGTACTTGTTGAACAACCAGGCCAGCGTGCCCGAAAAGATGCCTTCCACCGACACCACGGCATCGCCGGTATCCAGCAGGTCGCGTAGCGTGGAGATCACCGGCAGGCCGGCACCGACGGTCGCTTCATAGCGGAAGCGCGCGCCGCTGGCGGCGGCGGCCTCGCGGATGGCGTGATAGCGCGCCAACGGTCCGGCGCCGGCCTGCTTGTTCGGCGTGATGACATGGATGCCGGCGGCCAGCCACTCGGCATAGCGGTCGGCGACGACCGGGCTGGCGCTGCAGTCCACGATGACCGCATGCGGCATGTGCGCCGACAGCAGATGCTGGGTGAAACGGTCCAGGTCAGCGGGCTGCGGGCTGGCGTCGAAGCGCTCACGCCAATCCCCGCCGAGGCTGCGATCGTCCAGCAGCATGCGCTTGCTCGAGGCGATGGCCCGCAGGCGCAGGTCGAGATTGGCCTTGGCCAGCAACGACGGCTGCGCCGCGCGCAGTTGCTCGATCAACGCCGCCCCCACGTTGCCGGGCCCGATCACGCCGACGGCGAAGGTCTGCGGCGACAGCCAGAAACCCGCATGCGCGGCACGCAGCGCCTTGGTGGCGTCTGCGCCGTCGATGGCGACGGAGATGTTCCGCTCGGACGAGCCCTGGGCGATCGCGAGGATGTTCACCTGGGCACGGGCCAGCGCGCCGAACAGGCGTGCCGACACGCCCGGCGTACCGGCCATGCCGTCACCGACCGCCGCCAGTACGCTGACCCCGTCGCGGCGTTGGACGCGCTGGATCTGGCGGGTATCCAGCTCATGGGCGAAGGCGTCCAACAGCGCGGCTTGGCCCTTCGCGGCCTCACTGGCCTTGACCACGCAGCAGATCGAATGCTCCGACGAGCCCTGCGAGATCATCACCACCGACACATGCGCGTTGCGTAGCGCCGCGAACACGCGCTCCGCCGTACCCGGCACGCCGATCAGGCCGGTGCCCTCCAGGTTCAGCAGTGCCAGGTCGGCGCTCAGCGTCAGGCCCTTCACCGGGCCCACCGCGTCGCGCTCGGCGGTGATGCGGGTACCGGGATGCTCGGGATGGAACGTGTTGCGGATGATGATGGGCAACCCGCGCTCCATCGCCGGCGACATCGTCTGCGGATGCACGACCTTCGCGCCGAAGTACGCCAGTTCGCAGGCCTCGTCGTAGCTCAGCGCGCCCAGCTGCACGGCTTCCGGCACCACCCGCGGGTCGGCCGACAACACGCCGTCCACATCCGTCCAGATGTGCAGTTCGGCCGCGTCGTAGAGGGCGGCGAAGATCGCGCCGGAATAATCGCTGCCGTTGCGGCCCAGGGTGGTGAAGCGGCCTTCGCGATCGCGCGCGACGAAGCCGGTGACCACCACCCGGCGCTGCGGGTGCGTGGCGCGCCACGCGGCCAGCCGCTGTGCGCTTTCCTCCCAGTCGACCACCACGCCGAGTTCACCGTGGTCGACGCGCAACACGTCGCGTGCATCCAGCACGGCGCAGTCTTCGCCCTGCAGCGTCAGGTATTCGCCCAGCAGCCGCGCCGAACACACTTCGCCCAAGCCCTGCACGCGCTGCAGCACCAGCTCGGGCAGTCCGCCGATGACGATCAGTGCATTGAGGATCTCTTCCAGCCGCTGGAAGCGCTCGTCCACCCATTCGATCACCGGCCCGGCCGCCTCGCCCAGCAGCGCCACCGCCGCGCCGCGATGCCGGGCGCGCAGCGCGTGCCAGCTTTCGTGCCACTCGGGACGGTTGGCGGCGGCCAGTTCGCACAACTCGATCAACGCATCGGTGACGCCCTTCATGGCCGACACCACGGTGACCTGCACCTCCTCGTCGCGCGCCAGCAGCAGCTTCGCCACATGGCGGTAGCGCTCGGCGTCCGCGACGGAGGTGCCGCCGAACTTGTGGACGACGGTGCGGTGTTTCGGTTGTTCGACTTCGGCGCTGCGGGACGACATGGCTCAGGAACCTCGGTTGGGAGGCCCGGCACGCATCAGGAATCGGGGTGGCCCTGCATCCTGATCCGGGTGCGGGGCCGTGGGTTGCGAGTTACGCGAACACGACCAGCCGCACCTGACGAGTCAGGGTGGTAATGGTCGTAATCAGGGTCGTGCGTCCACCGCACGCATGCGTCGATGCCGGCATCGGGGCCGGGATCGTGTCCGCAGGAGCGTGGGCAAGGGATCGCATGACCGGAAGAAAAACACGGCACCCCGGGGGGCTGTCAAGCGTTGCGACGCAACAAAGCCAATGATTTCAGTTGGATGCAACTGAAACCAATCCACTTTGCCTACAGCGCACGGGTCATGAAGACGCTGTTCGGGTCTTCGACGTAATCGCCGAAGGGCGCACATGGACGGAAACCGGCACGCGCATACAGGGCATGCGCGGGTGCGAAATACGCCATCGAACCGGTTTCCAGACTGAGGCGCGCATACCCCCGCCTGCGTGCTTCGGCCACGAGGTGATCGAGCATCGTCGCAGCGACGCCACGTCGCAGGTGCGTCTGCGCGGTCCGCATCGACTTCACTTCACCGTGGGTCGCGTCCAGCGCGCGCAGCGCACCGCATCCGGCCAGCGTCTCGCCGTCCCAGAGCGTCCAGAAGGCGATGTCGGGTTGCCGCAGCGCGTCCAAGTCGAGCGCATGCACGCTTTCGGGCGGCGAGGTGCGGTGCATCCAGTCCAGGTGCTCCTGCAGCAGCGCAATCACGGCAGGATGGCGGAGGTCGTCGAGGCGGAGGTCCATGGCGTCCAGGCTCATTCGGCGCAGTCGTGGTCCACGTTCAAGACGAAGCGCTGCCCCTCGCGCGTCTGTTCGAGCACCGCCAGGTCCACGCCCCTGACGCCGCCATGGTCCATCGCCCGCATGGCATCGGAGACCAGTGATCGCGTGTCGGCGTGGCCTTCGAGCGTGCAGCGCCGCGCGGTGCACTGCACGCGGGTGATGTCCAGCGATCCCGCCACCTGCTCGCCGAGCTTCCGGGTCAGGGGTGCGCACATCGCCACGCTGGCGTCGGGCGCGGGCGCCGGCGCCTCATCCATGGCGCCACTGAGGTACTTCTTGGCCAGCAGGCGGGCATCCCGCTGCTCCTGGGTCTGGTACGGCATGAAAACGCCGTCGTGGTACATCTCACGCGCCGCCAGCGGCCGATCGTCGTTGGCCACCCACTTCGCCCAGTCGATCGGCGTGATCTCGGCGGCCGGCGCGGGCGCGGCATGCCACCAGTACTCGCGCTCGCCTTCCCCCAGATCGATGTCGGGTTTGCAGCCGTCGCCGCACCAGATGGAAAAGCTCTGCCGGACCTTGTAGCGCGTCACCGCCACCAAACCACCGTCCCGGGCCCGCGTCATCCTCACTTCGCCGCGGTCCATGTGGTCGACATCCGGCATCTCGTCACCGCTGAAAACCACCCATCCTTTCTCGCAGGCATAGGCCATGTTGCTGATCGAGGTGGTCAACTGCTGCGTCAACATCGGCGGCGGGACGCGCACCTTGCGGGGGTCGTGCTCCAGGCGCAGCCCACCCACCGCCTGTCGCGCGACCAGTGATCCGGCCCATAGCGCGTACTGGTAGGGTTCTTCGCGACGCCACTCCTTGAACGCCGTGTGCGTATCTTCCGTACTGCTCCAACTGCTGAGGACGATCTGCTGATCGTCGATGGCATCGATGCTCCACACGCCGTAATGGTCCGGCACCTTGTCGAGCGCGCGCTCCATGGCCACTCCGAGGAACCGCTGACGCTTTCCGCCAGCATGCTGGAAGGTGTAGGTGCCCCTCAGGTCAGGACATCCGTCCTTGAAGCCCGCGAACCAGCCGGGAGCCGGCGCGGGGATGCCCTCAGGACGCTGGGAACACCCCACCAGCAGCAGCACCAACAGGACCGCTCCCCATCCCCGCATGCACCGTCCCCATGTCCATCGTCGGACAAGGTGTATCGCAGAACGCACCGGATGCGCCACCGCGGAGCCCGGCGACCATCGAACGTTCGGTAGGTGGACGTCTTGGGAGGCGTCACGACCATGCGCTATCCTTCCGCCGTCTTGGCCCCGTAGCTCAGCTGGATAGAGCGTCCCCCTCCTAAGGGGAAGGTCGCACGTTCGAATCGTGTCGGGGCCGCCATCTCCCCATCCTTGCGCGCACCTCGTCGAATCGACGAGCGATCCGTTGACGCATCGGCAATCCGAACAATGCCAGGCACGGAATCCTCGGCGTTCCGCGCAAGCCCGCATCGCGCCGGAATCTCCGGAAAAACAGGGGCTTACGTACGCCCTGCCCCACCCGCTCTGGTAGAATCGCGGACCCCTTTCGATGCCGCGCGTGGTCCGGCGGCATCCCGTGCAATGACCTGGAGCTTCCATGCCTGCTGACCTCCTCAAGGCCCTCGGCCTCGCCACCACCAACTCCGGCACCTACCTCGGCAGCGGCGAGTGGTCCACGACGACCGACGCCGGCCTGCTGCAGTCGATCAACCCGACCACCAACGAGGTGATCGCCGAGGTCCATGCCAGCAGCCAGGCCGACTACGAGAAGGTCGTCGCCCGTGCGCAGGCCGCGTTCAAGATCTGGCGCACCACCCCGGCACCGCGCCGTGGCGAAGCGATCCGCCTGTGCGGCGAAGCCCTGCGCAAGCACAAGGACGCGCTGGGCTCGCTGGTCGCGCTGGAAATGGGCAAGAGCAAGCCCGAGGGCGATGGCGAAGTGCAGGAGATGATCGACATCGCCGACTTCGCCGTGGGCCAGAGCCGCATGCTCTATGGCTACACCATGCACTCCGAGCGCCCGGGCCATCGCATGTACGAGCAGTACCAGCCGCTCGGCCTGGTCGGCATCATCAGCGCGTTCAACTTCCCGGTCGCGGTGTGGGCGTGGAACTCGTTCCTGGCCGGCATCTGCGGCGACATCTGCATCTGGAAGCCTTCCAACAAGACGCCGCTGACCGCGATCGCCAGCATGAAGATCTGCAACGACGCGCTGAAGGCCGGCGGGTTCCCTGACATCTTCTTCCTGATCAACGATGCCGGCGTCGAGCTGGCGCAGCAGTTCGTCGACGACAAGCGCGTCCCGCTGATCAGCTTCACCGGCTCCACCCAGGTCGGCCGCACGGTCGGCGAGCGCGTCGCGCGCCGCATGGGCCGCAGCCTGCTGGAGCTGGGCGGCAACAACGCGATCATCCTGGACGAAACCGCCGACCTGAAGCTGGCCGTGCCCGGCATCGTGTTCGGCGCCGTTGGTACCGCCGGCCAGCGTTGCACCACCACGCGCCGCCTGATCGTGCACGAATCCATCTACGACAACGTGCTCGCCACGCTGATCAAGGCGTACAAGCAGGTGGAAGGCAAGATCGGCGACCCGACCGACCCGGCCAACCTGATGGGCCCGCTCAACAGCCAGGGCGCCGTGCAGCAGTTCTTGGATTCCATCGCCAAGGCCAAGGCCAGCGGCGGCACCGTCGAAACCGGTGGCACCGCGATCGACCGCCCGGGCAACTTCGTGCTGCCGGCGATCGTCACCGGCCTGAAGAATTCCGATGAGGTCGTCCAGCACGAGACCTTCGCGCCGATCCTGTACGTCATGAAGTACAAGACGCTGGACGAGGCCATCGACATGCAGAACGCCGTGCCGCAGGGCCTGTCGTCGTCGATCTTCACCCAGAACCTCAAGGCGGCCGAGCAGTTCCTGTCGGCGGCCGGCAGCGACTGCGGCATCGCCAACGTCAACATCGGCACCAGCGGCGCCGAGATCGGTGGTGCGTTCGGTGGCGAGAAGGAGACCGGTGGCGGCCGCGAGTCCGGCTCGGATGCATGGAAGGTCTACATGCGCCGCCAGACCAACACGATCAACTACTCCGACTCGCTGCCGCTGGCACAGGGCATCAAGTTCGACCTCTGAGCGCGTCGTGGCCGGCGCGCAAGCGTGCCGGCAGCCCCGCGAGGGCTCACGTTCTGGGATAATCGCGCCACCCTCCGGGGTGGCGCGCGTGTTTGCGCCGGCCCGATCCAGCGCCAGCGCACCTCCTTGACCCCTGCACGGAGCTCCTGATGAACCAAGCCCGCACCACCAGCAGCCTCGCCATCGCGAGCCTCGTCTCCGGCATCCTCGGCTGGACGCTGCTGCCCTTCATCGGCACGCTCGTCGCCATCGTCACCGGGCACATGGCCCGCGGCGAGATCCGGCGCAGCGGCGGCACGCTGGACGGCGACGGGCTCGCCATCGGTGGTCTCATCCTGGGCTGGCTGTCGGCACTGCTGTGGGTCGTGGGCATCATCGTGCTCTTCATGTTCCTGGGCGGTCTGGCCTGGCTGGCGACGCTGAACTGAGCCCGCCCGCCTCCATGTATCCCCTCGCCCGACCTTTCCTGTTCGGCCTGGATGCCGAAACCGCCCATGGCCTGGGCCTGAAGGCCCTCGACCTCGCCTACCGCACCGGCACCACGCCGCTGGTGGCGCGGCCGATCACACCCATGCCGACCAAGGTCATGGGCCTGACCTTCCCCAATCCGGTCGGCCTGGCCGCCGGCATGGACAAGAACGGCGCGCACATCGACGCGCTGTTCGGGCTGGGCTTCGGCTTCGTCGAAATCGGCACGGTCACGCCCAAGCCGCAATCCGGCAACCCGAAGCCGCGCATGTTCCGCCTGCCGCAGCACAAGGCCGTCATCAACCGGCTCGGCTTCAACAACGAAGGCGTCGATGCGCTGGTGCGCAATATCGAAGCCGCGCGCCGCGACCGCGGCCTGCTCGGCATCAACATCGGCAAGAACAAGGACACCTCCAACGAGCGTGCCGCGTCCGACTACCTGTACTGCCTCGAGCGCGTTTACCGGTTGGCCGACTACATCACCGTCAACATCTCCTCGCCCAACACCGCCGGGCTGCGCGAACTGCAGGAAGAACAGGCGCTGCGCCAGCTGATCGGCACGTTGCGCGATGCCCAGGAAGACCTCGCCGCCCAGCACGGCAGGCGCGTACCGATGCTGGTGAAGATCGCGCCCGACCTGTCCGACAGCGACATCGACGCCGTCGCCCGCGTGCTCGGCGACATGCAGGTGGATGGCGTGATCGCCACCAACACCACCGTTTCGCGCCTGAGCGTGCAGGAGCACCCGCAGGCCCGCGAAACCGGTGGCTTGTCCGGTGCACCGCTGATGGGCCAGGCCACGCTGGTGCTGCGTCGCATGCGTACGCGCCTGCCCGACACCATTCCGTTGATCGGCGTGGGCGGGATCCTGTCCGGCGCCGATGCGGTGGCGAAGATGTCCGCCGGTGCCTCGCTGGTGCAGTGCTACACCGGTCTCGTCTATCGCGGACCGGAACTCGTGCGCGAATGCGTCGAAGCGATCCGCCGCCGGCGCGAAGCCCCCAGCCGTGGTCCGGTAGCCCCCGAATGACCCAGGGGTACCGCCTCACCGCGCACGCGCCGCTGCGCGACCTCACCACCTTCGGGGTACCGGCGACGGCACCGTGGCTGATCGAGGTCGACGACACCGCGGCGCTTCCCGAGGTACTCGCGCTGCCCCAGGTCACCGAGGCCGAGAGCCTGGTGATCGGCGGCGGCAGCAACCTGCTGTTCGCCGGCGATGCACCGGGCGCGGTCATCGCGATGGCCACGCGCGATCAGCGCGTGCTGTCGGACGATGGCGCGCAGGCGCGCGTGCGCGCCGATGCCGGCGTCGCCTGGCACCCCTTCGTGATGTGGACGCTCGAACAGGGCCTGTGCGGCCTGGAGAATCTGGCGCTGATCCCCGGCACCGTGGGCGCATCGCCGATCCAGAACATCGGCGCTTACGGCACCGAGGTCGGTGAATTCATCGACGTTGTCGAAGCACTCGATCGCCACAACGGTGTGATGGTGAGGTTGGACCGCGCGTCGTGCGCCTTCGCCTACCGCGACAGCGTGTTCAAGCACGAGGCTGATCGTTACCTGGTGACCGCGGTGGAGTTCGCGCTGCCGCGCACGCCGCACCTGCGCCTGGACTATGCCGGCATCCGTGAAGAACTGGGCGCGATGGGCATCACCGCGCCCACGGCGCGCGACGTGGGCGCGGCCGTGGTGAACATCCGTCGCCGCAAGCTGCCGGACCCGGCCGTCATCGGCAATGCCGGCAGCTTCTTCAAGAACCCCATCATTTCCCAGGCGCAGGCCGACGCGCTGCTGGTCGACTACCCCACCCTGCCCGTGTTCCGCGGCGACGCCGCGCACAACCGCAAGGTGTCGGCAGCCTGGATGATCGAAGCCTGCGGCTGGAAGGGCCATCGCGACGGCGATGCCGGCGTATCCGCCGCGCACGCACTGGTGCTGGTGAACCACGGACTGGCCACCGGCGCGCAACTGCTGTCGCTCGCGCGGCGCATCGCGGAATCGGTGCATGCGCGCTTCGGCGTCGCCATCGAACCCGAGCCGAAGATCATCGGCGCGCGCTGGTAGGCCGCCGCACCGTCCCATGCCCACCGTTCCCGCCCACTTCCGCGCCGCCGTGCTGATGCTGGGCAGCACGGTGCTGTTCGCGTTGATGGTGGTCTCGATCCGGCTCGCGTCGGCGACGCTGCATACGTTCGAGATCGCGTTCTTCCGCAATTTCTTCGGCCTGCTCGCCGCGGCACCGCTGATCCTGCGGCATGGGCCGGGCATCCTGAAGACCACCCAGTTCCCGCGCTACCTGTTCCGCTGCCTGATCGGCATTTGTTCCATGCTCGCGGGGTTCTGGGCGATCGGCCACCTGCCGCTGGCGCAGGCGGTATCGCTGTCGTATTCCACGCCGCTGTTCGTCACGCTGGCCGCGGCGGCGATGCTCAACGAGCAGGTGCGCGCGCGCCGGTGGACGGCGGTAGGGCTGGGTTTCATCGGCGTGCTGGTGATCGTGCGGCCGGGCACCACGGAGTTCACCGTGGATGCGCTGATCGCCGTGCTCGCGGCCGTGATGAGCGCATTGGTCGCCATCCAGATCAAGCAACTCTCGAATACCGAGCCGGCCGACCGCATCGTGATCTACACCACCCTGTTGTGGGTGCCGATGTCGCTGCTGCCTGCGCTGGCGGTGTGGGAATGGCCGCAGGGCATCACCTGGGTGTGGGTGATCGCTGCCGGCGTGCTGGGCACCGGCGGCCACATGTTGTGGACGCGCGCACTGAAGCTGGGCGAAGTGTCGGCGCTGACGCCGATCAGCTTCATGCAGTTGCCGGTGGTCGCGCTGTTCGGCTGGCTGCTGTTCGACGAATCGCTCGACTCCTGGACCCTGGTCGGCGCCGGCATCATCTTCGGCGCCAACGCCTACATCGCCCATCGCGAAGCGGTGTTGGCCCGCCGCGCCGCCTCCGAGGCGCCGAGCGCCGCGGCCAAGCCAGGCGAGTGACGCGTCGTCCCGTCAGCCTCGCTTGAGAGGTTGCTTGCCCGGCCGTTTGCCTTCGCGATAGAGCCGCACGAAATCGGCATCGTCATCGCTCAGGGTCTTCGGATCCGCCGCCAGCAGCGGTGCGACGTACTGGCGGTACAGCGGCTCGGCCTCCGCCTTGCGCCCCAGTTCGCCGTAGGTATCGATCAGGTTCCAGGCCGCGATGCGCGTTTCCAGATCGGTTTCACCCAGAACGCGCCGGCGCAGCTCGAACAGCCGTTGGTATTCCGGCACCGCCTCGGGAATACGGCCCAGCACGCGCAGCGCTTCGGCACGGATGACCATCGTGATCTGCGCCTGCGGGTGTTTCTCGCCCAACGTCTTCAACGCCAGCGGCTGCACATCGCCCAGCAGGCGCAGCGCCGCCTCCGGCTGGCCGGCATTGAGCAGCGTGCCGGCATGGTTGATCAGGATCGACAGCGTGTCCGGATGCGCGGCGCCCTGGGTACGGCTGCGCGCGGTGATGACCTGCTCTTCCAACGGCAGCGCCGCGGCGAAATCGTCAAGTCTCGCGTAGGCGGTCGCCAGATTCAGGCGAGTGCGCACCGTCTGCGGATGGTCATGGCCGAGAACGCGCTCGCGCGCGGCCAGCACCTCCTGCAGCGCCGGAACTGCGGCCTTCACCGCCTTCTTGTCGCCGCCATCGATCATCATCGTGGCCAGCGTGCTGCGCGCCTGCAGGGTGATGGGATGTTCGCTTCCCAGCTTGGTGGTGTAGCGCGTGGTGAGGTCGCGCTGCATCGCGATCGCCGCCTCCTTTTCGCGATTCATGATGCGCAGGACGGCCAGGTTGCCCATCGCGGACAGGGTTTCGTCGTCGTCCGGCCCCAGCGTCGCGGTCCGCAGCGCCACCACTTTCTCCATGTTGGCGCGCGCCTCGGGCAGTTCGCCCAGGTTGCGCTGCACGGCGGCGAGGTTGTTGGTGGCCTCCAGCGTGGCGGGATCGCGCTCGCCGACGCTGGCGAGCAAGCGTTCCTGTACGGCCTGCACGACGCCCTTGGCGCGCGGGCGATCGCCGCGTGCAGAGATCACCTGCGCCTGCGCCAGTTCCAGCTTGACCCGCACGCGGTCGTTCACCGGCAGCGCAAACGCGCGCGGCAGCGCCTTCTGCAACACGGTTTCGGCCTGGTCGATGTGCGCCCCTTCCAGCAGGGCCTGCACCTGTTCGTTGCGTGCGCGCAGCGTTTCCGGCGCACCCTCGCCCAACGCAACCGCGCGGTGTTCGGCGACCTGACCGAAATGCTCGGCCGCCTTGTCGTAACGTCCGATGGCGGCATACACGCGTGCGACCGATTCACGCAGGCTGGCGGCCACGTCGGGCTGGTCGGCGAAATCGCGGGCGATGGCCGCCTCGGCATTGGCGAGCAACTGGCGGTCCACCAGGTCGCGCGCCAGGTCGCCGGTGCTCGCCTTGGCCAGCGTCGCACCGAACATGGACGAGGCGCCCGGATCCACGCTCGCCACCTGGCGGACCAGCCCTTCGGACAAGCCGACCCCCATCGTCTCGATGTCGATGCCTTCCAGCATCGACTGCTGGAAGGCGGCAACCTTCTCCAGTTCCGCGCTGCGCGATTCGGCCACCGCACGCTGCGCGCGCGCCTGCTGCAGGCCGTACAGCGAAAGCCCCAGGCCACCGAACAGCGCGAGCAACACCACCGCGGCGGCGGCCGCCGCCGTGCGATGGCGGCGCAGGAACTTGCGCGCCGCGTACGCTCGGCTAGGCGGTACGGCATGCACCACGCGGTCATCGAGATAGCGCTGGAGGTCGTCCGCCAGCGCGGCGACCGAACCGTAGCGCGCCTCGCGATCGTGCTGCATCGCCTTGAGCACGATCCAGTCTAGATCGCCACGCAGGCGGTCGCGCATGCCGGCCGGCGACAGCTGGCGTTCGTCGGCGAACTGGCGCGCCTGCTCCGCCGGCAATGCCGCCAAGCGCGAGGAAGGCGCCACGGCGGTGGGCGTATCCGCCGCCCAGGTCTCGCCGACCGCATCCGGGCGCACACCGGTAATCAGTTCGTAAAGCACCACGCCCAGCGAATAGACGTCGCTGCGCGTGTCCACCTGGTGCGCGTCGCCATGCGCCTGTTCCGGGCTCATGTACTCGGGTGTGCCGGCACGCTCGAGCGCCGCGTCGCCCGCCAGCGAGGCCGCCATCGCGATACCGAAATCGATGATCTTCGGCACGGGCCGGCCATCGAGCGTGTCGACCAGCAGGTTGCCCGGCTTCAGGTCGCGGTGGACCACGCCCTTGTGGTGGGCGTGCTGCACGCCTTCGCAGACGCGGATGAACAACCCCACGCGTTCGTCCAGCGACAGCCGCTGTTCGCGGCAGTAGCGCGTGATCGGGCTGCCTTCGATCAGCTCCATCGCGAAGAACGGAAAGCCTTCCTCGGTGGCGCCGGCGTCGTAGATCTGCGCGATGGCGGGGTGGCGCATCTGCGCCAGCACCTGCCGCTCGACTTCGAAATGGGCCAGGTGGCGCGCCTGGAGCTTCTGCGCGCGCAGCAGCTTCAATGCGACCTCGCGGCGGACCGGCTCGAGTTGCGCGGCGCGATAGACCTCGCCCATGCCGCCGCGGCCAAGCAGGCCTTCGATGCGATAGCGGCCCAGCCGCGCGCCGGGTGCGAGCGTGCCGTCGGGCGCGGTGGGTGCGTCCTGCAGGCGCGTGGCGAGCTGCTCGGTGGGCGCGAGGTCGTCGTACGGATGCGATGTCATGCCACTATCCCCGGTGGGCGCCGCCATGGTACTGGAAGCCTGTCGCCGCCGGCCGATCCGGTACACTTCCGGACGCATCCGCCTTCCGCGCTCGCATGTCCCGGGACCCCCAAGACCAGCATACCACGCTCCGGACCGTCCTCAGCGACGGCCCGCGCCCGCTGTCGCCCCGCTCCGCCTGCGTGGTGGTGATCCAGGGCGAGGGCCTGGGCCGGCGCGCGGACATCGGCGACCAGCGCGTGGTCGTGGGCCGTTCGCAGGAGGCCGACCTGCATATCCCGCACAACAGCGTGTCGCGCCTGCATTGCGAAATCTGGCGCGATGGCGAGACCTACCGCGTCCGCGACCTCGGCGCCACCAACACCACGCGCTTGAACGATGCACCCGTGCAGGAAGCCGCGTTGTCCGACGGCGATCACCTGACGCTGGGCGAAAGCATCCTGAAGTTCATCAGCCACAGCAGCGTGGAAGCGCACTACCACGAAGAGATCTACCAACTGGCCACCCACGATGCGCTGACGGAGATGTACAACCGCCGGCATTTCATCGAGACGGTGGAGAAGGAGATCGCACGTGCGATGCGCCACCACCGCGCGTTGACGATGTGCATCATCGACGTCGACCTGTTCAAGCCGATCAACGACCGCTACGGCCACATTTCCGGCGACCATGTGCTGAAGCAGATCGCGGGGCTGGTGCGCCGGCACGTGCGCAACGACGATGCTGCTGCGCGCATCGGCGGCGAGGAGTTCGCGGTACTGCTGCCGGAATGCGGACCGGAAGCCGCCTACGGCTTCGCCGAGCGCCTGCGCGAAGCGGTGGAAGCGGTGGTGTTCCGGCCTGGCGGCGAAGCGCAGCGCATCACCGTGAGCATCGGCGTTGCCTCGCTGACACCCGAGCGCGATACCTGCAGCCGGATGATGGCGGCGGCCGATGCCGCGCTGTACCGCGCCAAGAGCGAAGGCCGCAACCGGGTCTGCATCGAGCCCTGACGGGCAAGCCGGCTCAGCCGCCCAGCCGCTCCACGCCGTATCCCGCTGCCCGCCACGCGTCGATGCCACCGCGTAGCGGCAGCACGTCGCGGAAACCCGCCGTACGCAGGCGCCCCGCCATCCAGGCCGCTGACACCTCGTCCGGGCAGGCGCAGTAGATGACGATCTTCCCCTCGTGTGGATAGGTCGCGAGGATGCCGTCGAGCTGGCGTTCGTCGGCGAAGATCGCGCCGGGAATGACGTAGGGATCCACATCGCGGAAGCCGGGCGCGCGGATATCGAACACCACGGGCGACTTGCCGTCGCGCACCAGCGCATCGAGCGCCGCTGGATCGATGCGGGCGGACTCCAGCGACTTCAGCAACGTGCGCCGACGCCACCACCGCCAGCCGACGTAGGCGACCAGCGCGGCGATGATCAGGCCGACCGCCCCCGTGCCCAGTTGCGACAACGCGTCGATGACGCGCTCCACCTGGTCGGCGAACAACACGCCCAGCCCCAGTCCCAGTGCGGCCCACAACGCGGCCCCCAGGCCGTCGTAGCGCAGGAAGCGCGGCAATCCCGCCTGCATCGCGCCGGCCAGTGGCACGGAGACCATCGACAGTCCGGGAATGAACTTCGCCACCGACAGGATGCGGATGCCGAAGCGTCCGTAGAATCGTTCGGTGCGCTTCATGCAGGTGTCGCGCGACAGCGACAACCGGCACAGCGACTGCAGCGTGCGGTTGCCGTAGCGGCGACCGGCATAGAACCACATGCTGTCGCCGATCAGCGAGGCCAGCACCGACACGCCGAGCGCACCGGCCAACGGAAGCCACAGCGGATCGGCATGCAGCGCCAGGCCGGCGCCGACCAGGATCAGGGTGGGCATCGCAGGCACGGGCAGGCCGAGCGACAACGCCAGCACGTTGGCGAACACCAGCAGCACGCCGTAGCGGTCGATCAGTTCCTGCATTGCGATCCCCGGGGAGTCCACGGCGCCTTCCGCGCCGTGGTTCGGCATGTTCGACCTCGTACGCGTCATCGGCAAGGCGTGGCTTTGCAACGATCCGTTGCCCGGCAAGATCGCGCACGCCTCTACCACCGGCCCGCGCGCCGGCCCTGCTGCGCTGCATGATCCGGGGCCGCGGCCAGGGGCCACCGAACGCGCCGGAAGGGGGGCATTCCGGCCAATGCAGGGGGCATGCGCAGCCAAACCCGCGTCCCTCACACCGACTTAATCCCTCCGCCGGCGTACGGGCCGACCATCCGCCGCTGTACGGTCGCCGCCCCCACGCGTGCCGCACGCCAAGGCAGTCCATCCCGTTGAACGTCCACAGACTCTCGCCGGAGGATCCGATCATGGTTGCACCCGTACGACCCGCCCGCCTGCCCCTCATCCTGGCCACCGCCGGCCTCACCCTGATGGTGGCGGCGCCTCTGAAAGCCGAAGAAGGCGATTACAGCTTCTGGCAAACCCTGGTGAACCTGGTGTCGCCGCCCAAGGCCGACAACAAGGTCACCGCCGCGCAGCGCACCGGCAACTATCCGCTTCTGTCGAATCCGTCCGGCTTCAACGACGGCTTCCAGCCCGGCCGCTACGACGCGTGGCAGACCATCCAGTTGGCGCCCTCCACCGGCGCGGTGTGCGGCGACGGCTCGCCGTTCAAGTTCTTCGTCAACCGCGTGGCCGATACGCGCAACACCATCATCTACATGGAAGGCGGCGGCGCGTGCTGGGACTACGCCAGCTGCACGGGTCAGAGCGGCATCCGCGGCGCGCGCAATCCCAACGGCATTCCCGACGACTACATGAGCCTGCTGAATCCGGGCGCCAGCCTGGTCAGCCCGTTCGTCACCCGCGTCAGCCCGTTCGATGCGGTGAAGACGCAGGGTTGGAACATGGTCTACGTGCCCTACTGCACCGGCGACATCTACAGCGGCGACCGCGTGGCGGTGTACGCCGACCCCAGCGGCCAGGCCGCGCCGCTCGTGTGGCACCACAACGGCGCCCGCAACGTGCGCGCGGTAGTGAGTTGGCTGAAGGACAACCTGCCGCGGCCGACGCAGATGTTGTCCACCGGCTGCAGCGCTGGCGGCGCCGGCAGCCTGACCAGCTACCACCCGCTGCGTCGCGACCTCGCGCCCACGCGCAGCTTCCTGATCGACGATTCCGGCCCGATCTTCCCGACCCTGAAGAACGGCAATCCGGTGGACTACCCGTCGCAACCGTTGATGGCGCTGATCCGCAGCGCCTGGGGCCTGGACCAGCCGAACGGTCCGCTGCCCTACCTCGCCAGCGGCCTGCCGCAGTTCGACCTCAACGAGCTCGGCAGCCTGTACCCGGCGCTGTCCAGCAAGTACGCGAGCGACCGCCTCGGCCATACGCACTTCTGGAAGGACCTCAACTATTCCTCGTACTCGTACGAGCGCTTCTATCCCGACATTGCCAACGCGCCCGACCAGGCGACCAAGGAAGCGCGCATCCACGCACGCTGGAACACCGACACGGCACGTCTGCGCGACCGTCTGAACACGCTGAACAACTTCGGCGGCTATTTCCCGCAGTACCGCGCGCTCAACGAGAGCCACTGCACCACGATCGTCGACTTCAAGAACGCCGACGTGCAGGCGCAGAACCTGGAGCTGAAACACTTCATCGACAGCGTGCTCGATGGGCAGGGCAAGGTGATCGATGCCAGCGAGCAGGACGACAAGGCGGACAAGGCCAAGCCGTTCAACCCGCTCTACTGGTTGATCGACCAACTACTGGGTTAAAGGGGCCGTCGTGGGCCGTCGCTCTGCGGCGGCCCATGCGACCCGGAGGAACGCATGAAATACCCGCTCGCCTGGGCCCTGGTTCTCGCCACCGCAGCCGGAGGTGCGCTGTGGTGGCAATCGCACGCCACGCGCTCACCGCCCTCGCCTGCCGCGGCGGACGCGACGCCGTCCGCATCGCTGGCTGTAGCCGGCCTGCAGGCGACACCGCAGGCAAAGGAGCATCGGGAACGCGAGCGCTTCGAAGCCGACGCGAAGGATTTCTTAGCCCGCGCATCGTCCCTGCGTCCGGTGGAACGCAGCGAACGGGCCGAGGCGTTGTCGCGCCAGATCGATCACTACGAAAGCCGTGGAGGGCTATCGGCGGGCGAAGCCGTCCTGCTCCGCACCGCGCTGGTCAAGGCGACGGTGGAGGATCCCGCTAGACAAGTCGAAGAAGTCGCCGCGATCGCCGACCGCTATCGCACCCATGCCGACCAACGCATGGCCGCGTTCGCGGCTCAGCAGCGCAGCGATCCCCGCTTCCAGGCCTACAAGACGCGCGAGGCACAGGTCGTCAGTGAGGTGATGGCGATGACCTCGATCCCGGCCGGACTCACCCGCGACCAGTACCTGCGGCAGCGGCTGCAGGAGGAGCGCGAACGCGCTTACGCGCCGTAGATCCATGAAGAGGGATGTGGGAGCGACGTAAGTCGCGATGAAGCGCTGCAGGTGATCTATCGCGACTTACGTCGCTCCCACAAAAACCCTAGCCTCGAACCTGCCACGGCCGCTCGCGGATGCGGTAGAGCACCAGATAGACGCCAGACACCCATGCGATGCCCGCGGCCCAGCCGCCGAGGATGTCGGATGGATAGTGCACGCCCAGGTAGATACGCGACGCACCCACCGTCAACGCGAACAGCACCGCCAGTGCCACCGCCAGCCAACGCCAGCGCGTATGCCAGCAGAGCAGCGCCACCACCATCGCCAACGTCGCCGATCCCATCGCATGGCCGCTGGGGAAACTGAAGGTGTGCTCGGGCGCGATGGATTCCCACAGGGTGGGCCGGTCGCGCTGGAAGAACTGCTTCGTCGCCAGGTTCAGCAGCGCCGATCCCGCGAACGAGGCACCGGCGAACGTGGCCTCACGCCAGCGCCGCGCGACCAGCAGGCCGACCGTCAGCGCGATGTCGACCGGCACCACGCCCCACTGGTAGCCGATTGCCGACATGAAGACGAAGAAGCGGTCCAGCGCGGGTCCGGCGAGCGCGTGCGCGCGCCACAGCAGCGGATCGTCGAAATAGAAGACTTCCAGCTCGTGGACTTCGTCAGCGAGTTCGACGAACAGCCACAGCGGCGCCAGCAGGCACAGGAACAGCAGGACCAGGCGGCCGCCATGCTCGCGCAGCAGGCGGGCGATAAAGCGTCCGCCCTGTGCCAGCCTGTCAGCCGGTGACACGCGCGTACTTGGCCTCGACGTAATCGTCGATCAGGGCGACGAACTCGTGGGCGATGTTTTCGCCACGCAGCGTGACCTTCTTCTCGCCGTCGACGAACACCGGCGCGGCCGGCGCCTCGCCCGTGCCCGGCAACGAAATGCCGATGTTGGCGTGGCGCGATTCGCCTGGCCCGTTCACCACGCAGCCCATCACGGCGAGGGTCATGTTCTCGGCGCCCGGATGCGTGACCTTCCACTCCGGCATCTTGCCGCGCACATGCTCCTGCACGACCTTGGCGAGTTCCTGGAAAAACTCGGACGTGGTGCGGCCGCAACCGGGACACGCGGTGACCATGGGCGTGAAGGCACGCAGCCCGGTGGTCTGCAGCAGTTCCTGCGCAACGATCACTTCCTGCGTGCGCGACTGGCCGGGTTCCGGCGTCAGCGAAATGCGGATGGTGTCGCCGATGCCTTCCTGCAGCAGCACGGCCAGCGCGGCGCTCGACGCCACGATGCCCTTGCTGCCGATGCCGGCTTCGGTCAGGCCCAGGTGCAGCGCGAAATCGGTGCGCGCCGCCATGTCGCGGTATACCGCGATCAGCTCCTGCACGCCGCTGACCTTGGCCGACAGCACGATGCGGTCGCGCGGCAGGCCAATCTCGACGGCGCGTTCGGCCGAATCCACCGCCGAGCGGATCAGCGCCTCGCGCAGTACGCGGCCAGCGTCCCACGGGACTTCGCGCGTGTGGTTCTCGTCCATCAGCTGCGCCGCGAGCGCCTGGTCCAGCGAGCCCCAGTTGGCACCGATGCGGACCGGCTTGCCGTAGCGGATCGCGAACTCGATCAGCTGGGCGAACTGGGTGTCCTTCTTCTTGCCGAAGCCGACATTGCCCGGATTGATGCGGTACTTGGCCAACGCTTCCGCACAGGCCGGCTCGCCCGCCAGCAGCTGGTGGCCGTTGTAGTGGAAGTCGCCGATCAGCGGCACCGAGATGCCCATCATCTCGAGCTTTTCGCGGATGCGCGGGATGGCGGCGGCGGACTCGGGATTGTTGACGGTCAGCCGGACCATCTCCGAACCGGCGCGCCAGAGTTCGGCGACCTGCTTCACGCTGCCGGCGATGTCGGCCGTGTCGGTGTTGGTCATCGACTGCACCACCACCGGGCGGCCGCCGCCGACGACGGCGTTGCCGATCTGGACGGCCTGGGTGATGCGGCGCGGCCAGGGCGCGGCGTCGGTGGGGGGCGTGGGGCGGGTGACGGCGTCGTGCATGCCGCCATTGTAGCGTGGGCACCCCACCGGCCTGCGACGTCATGCCGCAGGCCACGTGCGCGAGCTTGCTCTAGCATGTACCGATGCCGAATACCCTGCTGACCACCACGCCGTCGTTCCTGCGCACCCTGTGCAACCTGCGCTGGGTGGCGATCGTGGGCCAGGCGGTCACGGTGCTCGTGGCATTGGGGCCGTTGGGCATCGCCCTGCCCCGTTGGCCGTTGTGGGGCGGCATCGCAGCCCTGGCGCTGTTCAACGTCTATGCCACGTGGCGCAGCCACCGCCCCGGCGAGGAAACACCGGCCGAGGCCTTCGCCCACATGCTGGTGGACGTCGCCGTGCTGTCCTGGCTGGTGGCCTGGAGCGGCGGCATCGGCAATCCGTTCAGCTCGATGTTCCTGCTGCTGATCGCGGTCTCCGCGCTGGCCCTGCCGCTGCGCTGGGTGTTGGCCACCGGCGTGGCCTGCCTGCTGGGCTACATCCTGACCGCGGTCTTCGGCCGGCCGCTGCCGCACCTGCACGGCAACAACTTCAACGTGCACCTCTGGGGCATGGCGGTGAATTTCGTGCTTTCGGCCGGCGTGGTGCTGTACTTCTCCACGCGCCTGGTCGCCGCGCTACGCCTGCGCGAACAGGAACTCGCGCGCCTGCGCGAACGCTTCGCGCGCAACGAGGGCATCGTCGCGCTCGCCACGCACGCCGCCGCCGTCGCGCACGAGCTCAACACGCCGTTGGCGACGATGACGCTGCTGACCGAAGACATCCGCGAACACGCGAGCGAACCCGAGATCCGCGAGGACGCCGGCACGATGCGCCAGCTGATCGACCTGTGCCGCGACCGCGTGCGTGCACTCGCCGCCTCGGCCGACATGGGCGTGCACCAGCGCGTGGACCTGGACGACGTGGTGCAGCGCTGGCAACTGATCCGCCCTACGGTGGAACTGCAGCGCACCGGTGCCTTGCCGCCCTGGCTGGCAACCGACGCCTCCACCGGCCACCTGCTGCAGGCGCTGTTGAACAATGCCGCCGACGCCAGCCGCCAGGCCGGTTCGCAACGGGTAGACCTGGATCTGCGCTGCGAAGGCGACGAACTGGTCGGCACCGTGCGCGATTACGGCAATGGCTTCCATGAAGCGCTACCGTTCCAGGCCGAGCAACTCTTCCGCACCAGCAAGCCCGAGGGCATGGGCGTGGGCCTGGCCCTGTCGCATGCCACGATCGAGCGGCTGGGCGGGCGCATGACCATGCGCGCCGTGCCGCCCAAGGGCGTGCAGGTGCAATTCCGCCTGCCCGTGGCAGGCCACGACGAAACACCCTGACGCGAGGTTCCGGATGAAAGGCCTGCTGGTCGACGACGACGAACTCTATGCCCGCACGCTGCAGCGCAGCCTGGCGCGCAAGGGCATCGAGACCCAGATTGCGCTGGATGCGCCGAGCGCGCTGGCGCGGGCGCGCGAATTCCACCCGGATTTCGCCCTGGTCGACCTGAAGCTCGGCAGCGATTCCGGGCTGGCTCTGATCGAACCGCTGCGCGGCATCCGCGCCGACATGCAGATCCTGCTGGTCACCGGCTACGCCAGCGTGGCCACCGCCGTGGAATCGATCAAGCGCGGTGCCGACGACTACCTGCCCAAGCCGGCCACGGTGCCGACCATCCTGCGTGCGCTGGGACTGGAAGCGCCCACCACATCGCTGGACGATGCCGATGCGGCCGAAGACACCATGACGCCACTCAGCCGGCTGGAGTGGGAGCACATCCAGCAGGCGCTCGCCGAAACCGAAGGCAACATCTCCGCCGCTGCGCGCCTGCTGGGCATGCACCGCCGCTCACTGCAGCGCAAGCTGGCCAAGCGGCCAGGCCCCGAGCGCCGCTGGATCGACGAGTAATCGTCAGCCGGGCGGATCGCGGTCCGGATCCGCCGCCAGGCCTGCACCAAGCCCCATGCCGGCGCCGGCACCCATGCCCGCGCCCATGCCGCCCGCACCGCCACCGGCGCGCGCCCCGCCGCCCTGTCGATCCTCGCCTTTGCCGCCCTCGCCTTTGCCCTTGGTGGCCACGGGTCGCGCCGGCCCTTGCCGGGGAATGGCGAGGCCGGTGGGAACGGGCTCAAGGTCGAGCACGCTGCGGATGAAATCGCGCAGCGAGACCACCAGCGCATGCGTGTGGATGGGTTTCCCCGCGGCGAGATCGGTGGCGGCCTGCGCCGCCAGCCGCACCTGTTCGTCGGTGCCCAGCAGGATGATGTCGGACAAGGCCGCTTCGACCGCATCGCGGATGCGACGACCACGGTCGCTCCCGGTGTCGTCCTCACCGCCCTCGTCGCGCACGCGTTGGCGCAGCTCGCGCAGATGGGTGGGATCGACTTCCAGGTCACCGGTGAACGAGCCGCCCAGCGTCTTGTAGGCGGCGATCAGCGTGCGCAGACGCTCGTTGATCTGGCGGTTCTCGCGCGCACGCCGCTCCTGCACCGTCTGCATGACGAGCAGGCGGATGCCGACGCCGATCAGCGTGATCAACGCCAATCCCGCTAGCGTGGTGAGCAGGCCCTGCCACGAACTGAAATCCAGACCGCGCATGGATATCTCCTCCGGAATGCCTACGGCAGCATAGCGGACGCGTCAGCGCGCAAAGGCGACGCGCGCGCCGCGCAGGTGCGGCGCCGCGTCCGCCACATCGGTCCACACCAGCCAGGCCGCGCCGTGCGCCCATTGCAGGCGCGGAATGCCGCTGGCGCGTCCGCGTGCTGCGAGCGTGGCAACGTAGGTACGCTGCGCCTGCTTCCAGGACTCGTCATAGCGACCCAGGACGAGGCGCTGGTCCGCGCCATCGCCCTCCTCCAGCCAACTGACGAACAGATGTCCGTCGCCGCGCGCCAGCCCGAGGCGGCCCAGCACCTGCGGCCCCTTCGCGAGCGTGACGGGTGCACCGAACGTATCGCCTGCATCCTGCGACCGCGCCGCGCGTACCTCCGGCATGCCGTCGGCTTCGGTGTACCAGGCCACCCAGACCGACGACCCCTCGGCCACGACCATCGGGCCGTTCACCGGACACCCCGCGATCTCCCAGCCGTCGGCATGGACGTCGCGCGGCGGCGTCCACGCGGTTCCGTCAAAACGGACGAGGCGGGTGTCGCGGATCTCGCCCGTCGTGCGACCTCTGTAAACCACAACGGTGCCGCGATCGGTCACGGCGGACGAGGTCGTGCAACAGTCGCAGGTGGACGTATCGAGCGCCCATTCGGCTTGTTGCTGCGCATTGGCGTCGTACAGCGCAGCGCGCAGCATCATGGGCGCGCCTCCCCCATGATCGTGTCCGCCGTCGTCGTGCCCCGCATGCCCCGCCGCCGCCTTCTGGCGGCTGTCCAGCCAGGCAATGCCCAAGCGATCGCGCGCATGCGGCCAGAACGTCACGAATCCATGGTCGCCACGCGTCGGCGGATGCACCAGCCCAGGCGCGCTCCAGGCGCTTCCGCCCGTTTCCGACCTCACCAATGCGATGCCGTAGTCCATCGGATCGGGGCCGGTGCGGCGCAACCAATGCGCCCACAGCGAGCCGTCCTGCAACGCGAACACATGCGGCGTGTCGGCCCAGTTGCGGAAGAGATCATCGCCTTCGGCGATCGTTGCCGGCGATGACCAGGCGCCCTGATGCGCCATCGCATCCCATCGACTGACCCGGAAGCGGTGCTGCGTTCCCTCGGCGGGTTCGAGCCAGCTCAGCAACAGCCCACCCTCCGGCGTCGCCACGAGATCCGGCTGCGCGGCGCCCGCCGCCACCGGCAGCGACCAGGCATGCACGGTGCCTTGCGACGCGGACGGCGTGGTCGCAACGGGCGCATCCGCGGGCGTACACCCGGCGACGATCAGGGCCATCAGCCACGGCGCCACCCAGCAACGCCATCCGGACGAACGAAGAGGCATCGGCATGCAGCGGTTCCGGGCGACAGGAGACCGCCATTCCATCATGGATTCCGCATGGGCGGCGGCATCGACGGCCAGCGTTTATCCTTGCGGCATGACGGACACGGCCCGCGACATCCTTACGCCCAGCCAGCTGAACGCGCTCGCGCGCAATCTGCTGGAAGACACCTTCCCGCTGATCTGGGTGGAAGGCGAGCTGGGGAACGTCACGCGGCCGGCGTCGGGGCACCTGTACTTCACCCTGAAGGACGCGCGCGCCCAAGTGAAGTGCGCCATGTTCAAACCGAAGAGCCAGTGGTTGAAGTTCGCGCCGCGCGAAGGCCTGCGCGTACTCGCGCGCGGACGGCTGACGCTGTACGAAGCGCGCGGCGACTACCAGTTGGTCGTCGACCACATGGAAGAGGCCGGCGAGGGCGCGTTGCGGCGCGCGTTCGAGGAATTGAAGGCGAAGCTCACCGCCGAGGGTCTGTTCGATGCCGATCGGAAGCGCCTGCTACCCGCGCATGTGCGGCGCCTTGCCGTGCTTACGTCGCCGACCGGCGCGGCCGTGCGCGACGTCCTGAGCGTCCTGCAGCGACGCTACCCCTTGCTGGAGGTCGACGTACTGCCCGTGCAGGTGCAAGGCGAAACCGCCGCGGCGCAGATCGTCGAGATGCTGCAGCGCGCGGGACGCAGCGGCCGCTATGACGTACTGCTGGTGACGCGCGGCGGCGGTTCCCTGGAAGACCTGTGGGCCTTCAACGACGAACGCCTGGCGCGCGCGATCGCGGCTTCGCCGGTGCCGGTGGTGTCCGCCGTCGGCCATGAGACCGACTTCAGCCTGGCCGACTTCGCCGCCGACCTGCGCGCGCCTACGCCGTCGGTCGCCGCCGAATTGCTGGTGCCGGACCGCCGCGACCTGCTCGCACGCGTGCGGATGCTGCACAGCCGACTGGCGAGCACGCAGGCCCATCGCCTGCGCAACGCGATGCAACGCGCCGATCGCGCGGCGCTGCGCTTGAACGCACAACGTCCGCAAGCGCGTTTGGCGATGCTCGGCCAACGCCAGGATGCCGCCGTGCGACGCCTGCATGCGCTGTGGCAGGCGCGCCGTGCCCGCCACCTGGCGAGTCTGCGCCACGCCGAGGCGATCCTGCGCGCGCACGCCCCGCAGCGGCGCCTCGAACAACTGCGTGCACGCCTGCTGGCCCTCGCGCCGCGTCCGCAAGCGCTGGTGGCGCGCACGCTGCAACGCGACGCCCTGCGCCTGCGCGCCCTCGCCCGCTCGCTGGAAGCCGTCAGCCCCCTCGCTACCGTCGCACGCGGGTATGCGCTGGTGACGAAGGAAGACGGAACCCTGGTACGAACGGTGGCCCAGGTGCAGGCCGGCGACCAGGTATCCGCGCGCCTTGCCGATGGCCATGTGTCGCTGCAGGTGGTCTCGACGCACGCGACGCCCACTTCGAAAGACCCGTGATCGCCGCGAGGGCACGCGCAGTCCCCGGTTAACCCCACTCCTAAACCCCGGGCGTTCGACCTTCCGTACCCACCACGGAGTCACGCCATGTCGCACCGCCGCCTGACCTTCACCCTGCTCGCCGTCGCCATCCTCGCCGGCTGCAACTCGAACCCCACCGCGCAGCAGGTTCCCGCCGGGAAAACGGACACCCCCTCACCGCCAACGGAGGCCGTGGTCGCCGAAGCGGCGGCGGACGCCGCGGCAGCCGCTGCCGTCGCGAGCTCGGACGCCGAGCGCCGCGAGCGCGCGACGCTCGATAGCGTCGTCGTCACCGGCGCACGCCTTTCGCGCCAGGAAAAGGCCGCCGTGGCCGCCCCGCCGGCCTATGCCTATGCACCTCCGCCCCCGCCCGCCCCTGCCTCGGTCGGCTACCTCCAGGCCAATGTCATCGGTGGCGCGGCCGCTTATCCGCAGGCGCAACCCGCCAATACCGAGAAGTACGCCGAACGCGACGACAATCCCGTGCGGCGCACGCTGGACGAGCCGGTCTCGACCTTCTCCGTCGATGTGGACACCGGCAGCTACAGCAATGTGCGCCGCATGTTGCGCGATGGCCAGCGGCCGCCCGCCGACGCGGTCCGCGCAGAAGAGTTCATCAACTACTTCCGCTACGGCCATGCCGCGCCCACGGACCGCAGCCGCCCGTTCCACGTGACCACCGAACTGGCGCCGGCGCCGTGGAACGCCAAACGCCAGGTGCTGATGGTCGGCATCAAGGGCTATGACGTACCGAAGGCGACGCTGCCGGCATCGAACCTGGTCTTCCTGCTCGACACCTCCGGCTCGATGGAATCCCCGGACAAGCTGCCGCTGCTGAAGCAGTCCTTCGCCCAGTTGGTGCCGCAACTGCGTGCGCAGGACCGCGTCAGCATCGTGGTCTATGCCGGTTCTGCCGGCCTGGTGCTGCCGCCCACGCCGGGCGATCGCCACGACGAGATCCTCGCCGCGCTGGACCGCCTCCAGGCCGGCGGCAGCACCAACGGTGGCGATGGCATCCGCCTGGCGTACGCGATGGCCAAGCAGGCCTACGTGCCCAATGGCGTCAATCGCGTCATCCTGGCGACCGATGGCGACTTCAATGTCGGCACCATCAGTCAGGACGCGCTGGAAACGATGGTGGCAGACCAGCGCAAGTCGGGCATCGCGCTGACCACGCTGGGTTTCGGCACCGGCAACTACAACGATGCGCTGGCCGAGAAGCTGGCCGACGTCGGCGATGGCAACCATGCCTACATCGACACGCTGCAGGAAGGCCGCAAGGTGCTGGTCGAAGAGATGCAGTCCACCTTGCTGACCATCGCGCGCGACGTGAAGATCCAGGTGGAGTTCAATCCCGCCGTCGTCGCCGAGTACCGCCTGATCGGGTACGAAAACCGCGTGCTGGCGAACGAGGACTTTGCCAACGACAAGGTGGACGCCGGCGATATCGGTGCAGGCCACGAGGTGACGGCCCTGTACGAAATCACCCCGGTCGGTTCCGGTGCGGATCGCCTGCCGGCGCTGCGTTATGGCGGCAAGACCGTGGCAGCCGACGCGGCCACCGGTGAGGTTGCCCATCTGCGCCTGCGCTACAAACTGCCGGGCCAGGACGCCAGTCGCCTGATCGAAGCGCCGATCGCACGCGATTCACTGACGACGCAACCCACCGATGCCTTTCGCTTCGCCACCGCCGTGGCCGCGTATGCCGACCTGCTGCGCGGCGGCCAACGCATCGACGGCTGGGCATGGAACGACGTGGCACGCACTGCCCGCGCGGCGACGGGGCGCGATCCCTACGGACTGAAGGCCGAGTTCGTCGGCATGATCGACCAGGCGCATCGCCTTGTCGCTGCGCAGACGGATGCGCCGGCGATTGCGGGCGAGTGATCGTGGTCGATGCGGATGCGGCAGGGACGCCGCTCCGCAACTTGGATGCGCGGCCGATCAGGCCGCGTCGATCGTGGTGGCCTGGTCCAGGCTGGCCGCCGGCCGGCCCAGCAGGTAGCCCTGCCCCAGATGGCAGCCCAGTTCCACCAGGGACTGGCGCTGCTCTTCGGTTTCCACGCCCTCGGCAATCGTCTCGATGCCCAGGGTGCCGGCCAGTGCAAGGATCGCGCGCACCAGGGCCAGGCTTTCGGGCCGCGCTTCGTTGCCCAGCCCGGAGACGAAACTGCGGTCGATCTTGAGCACCGAGATGGGGAAGCGATGCAGGTACGACAGCGCCGAAAAGCCGGTGCCGAAGTCGTCCAGTTGCGCAAGGATGCCGTGCTGGCGCAGCGTGCGCAGGATGCGCAACGTCCGGGGCGCGTCATCGAGCAGCGCGACCTCCGTGATCTCCAGTCGCAATTGCGACGGGTCGGCGCCCTGCGCCTCGAACATGGCCAGCAGGCGGTCGGCGAAATCCGGAGAACGGAAATGCCGCGGCGACACGTTGACCGAGATGTAGCCCTCCACGCCACGCGCGATCTGCCGCACGACTTGTTCGTAAAGCAGCCAGTCGACCTGTTCGATCAGTCCGCTGTCCTCGCCCAGCCCGATGAATTCCGCGGGCAGCAGCAGGCCACGACGCTCGTGCTGCCAGCGCAGCAGCGCTTCGTGCCCAATCACGCGACCATCGTCCATGCGGCGGATCGGCTGGTAGAACGGCAGGAAATCGCGATTGTTGATGGCGCGCCGCAAGTCGGCTTCCAGGTCCAGGCTCTGCATCGCGGCTTCGCGCATCGCCTCGTCGAACAGCGCGGAGCGGTCGCGCCCCTGCTCCTTCGCGCGGTACATCGCCGCGTCCGCGTCGCGCAGCAGTTCCTCGCCATTGCGGTAGCGGGGATGCCAGAGCGCGATGCCCAGGCTGGCGGACGGGAACAGTTCGCGCCCTGCCACCCACATCGGCCGACCCAGCACCGCGAGCAGGCGCTGGGCAAAATCGCGCACGTTCTCCACGCCGTCGGCGTACTCGACCAGCAGGGCGAACTCGTCGCCGCCGAGCCGCGCGACCACGTCGTCGCCGCGCACGCTCATGGTGATGCGGCGGGCGACTTCGACCAGCAGCTCATCGCCTGCCGCATGCCCCATGCTGTCGTTGACGAGCTTGAAGCGGTCCAGGTCGAGGAACAGCACCGCGAAGGCCTGCCCGTCGCCGTGGCGGGCGCGTTCGATCGCGGCCGACAGGCGGTCGAGCAGGTGCGGACGGTTCGGCAGGCCGGTCAGCGCATCGTGCGTGGCCTGATAGGTGAGCTGCTGTTCGGCGCGCAGGCGTTCGCTGATCTGTCCGCGCAACTGGTGATTGGCTTCGTTGAGCTCGCGCGTGCGTTCTTCCACCCGTCGTTCCAGGTCCGCGTGCGCACTGCGCAGTCGATCCTGCGTCAGCTGGCGGTCCAGGCCGTTGCCGATGTGGTGGGCGACGAAGGTCAGCAGGTTCTGGTCGTGCGACGTGAATTTCACTTCGTCCGAGTAACTCTGCACCACCACCGTACCGACGACATCCTCGCCGCGGAACAGCGGTACGCCCAGCCAGCTGTGCGCAGGCGGCCCGTGTTGCAGCACCTTGCCCGCCTCGGCGAGCTGCCCGATCACTTCGCGGTCCGCGAGCAGCGGGCGGCCGGTGGCGACGACATACTCCGTCAGGCCATTGGTCATCCGTCGCGCCTTGCGCATCGGGTCGCGTTCGTCGATGGAGTACGGGAAGTTGAGCTCTTCACCATCTTCCGAGACCAGCGCGATGTAGAAGTTGCGGGCATTGATGAGCTCGTCCACCACCACGTGCACGTCGGCGTAGAAGCGCTCCAGGCTGTCGGAAGTGATCGCCAGTTCGGTGATGCGGAACAGCGCGCGCTGCAGTTTCTCCGCCCGCTTGCGCTCCATGATCTCCGCTTGCAGTTCGCGATTGGCGCGCTGCAGTTCGTGGGTGCGGACCGCCACGCGGTGCTCCAGCTCCACGTGGGCATGCTTGCGGTCCAGCGCGGTCAGGATGTGCTGGGCCACGTAGCCGAGCAGCGCGCGGTCTTCATCGGCGTAACTGGCAGGCGTGTCATAGCTCTGCACGACGATGGCGCCGCAGACGCGGTCTTCGCGCCGCATCGGCACGCCCAGCCAGTCCAGGCTGTCGGGACCGTGCGACGGATCGCGGACGACGCCCAGCTTCTGCCGGATCACCGCCGAGGGGCCACGCAGCGGCTGCCCATGGCGCAGCAGCGCGAAGGTCATGCTGTTGGCCATCTCTTCTTCTCCGAACTCGCGCTCGGGCTCGGCGATGTACGGGTCGCGCTGGTCCGCGAAGTAAAGGAAGCGGACCGTGCGGCGCTGGTCGTCGTAAAGGACGATGTAGCAGTTCTCCGCATACATCAGCGAATTCACGACCGCGTGGATGCGGCGGAGCATCTCCGGCATCTCGAGGTCCGCGCCCGCCAGATCGGCGATCTCGTACAGCGCCTGCTGCAGGCGCTTGGATTTCTCCAGCGAGACGATGCGCGCCTGCGCGCGCGACGCATCCAGCGTGGTCACCAGCAAGGTGCGGGCGAGCAGGAGCCAGGATTCTTCCTCGACCATCGACAGCGGAGCCGGTAACGCCACGGCGAGAGCGACCCGTGCGTTGCCGTCGGCGTTGTCCCAGGCGTGCACGCGCAGGTCGGGACCGTCGTGTTCGACGATCGCCTCGGCCAGCGCGTGTTCGGCGCGCCGCCGGAGCATGGCGGAGGCACCCGGTGTGGCGCCGGCTCCGTTGCCCAGCGCCCAGTCCCGCCAGCAGACCGCCAACTCCGCGCCTGCCGGCAGCAGCCCACGCAGGATCGACGCGATCCGCTCAGCGGGCGACGCGGGCGTGCTGGCCGGATTGTCTGCGCTGATCGATGGCGTAGGCATGACCGTGTCCCGACAGAGACGGTGCAAGTATCTGGATATCCCCCCGGCGAGCATACCGCCTGCCGCCCCCTGAACGGAAACCGCGCCGCAACCCCATCCCGGCCCGCGAGGCGTTCACCCTTCATGTGTGCAAGACGCTCGCCAGCGCCACCGTCGTCCTCATCGGCCCGGAAACCGCCTCGGCCGGATGGCTGAACGCGTCGGCCGTGCTGCCCCGCCCCGGCTTCACGGCCGTGCGCGGACCGCTTACGCTGGCGGCGGTGAACGATCTTGCCGAACCTGCCGACGAAACCCTGATGCTGGCGTACGCCGCCGGCGACGCGTCGGCCTTCGAGCAGCTCTACGCGCGCCATCGCGGACCGCTCTACCGGTTCCTGCTGCGCCACCTGCGCGATGCGGCACTGGCCGATGAGTTCTTCCAGGACACCTGGCAGCGCGTGATCGCCGCGCGCCAGGGCTGGAAACCGGAAGCGGCGTTCGGGACCTGGCTGTACCGGATCGCGCACAATCGGCTGAACGACCATTGGCGCGCCTTGAAGCACCGGCCGGCGGCTCCCGAGGACGCGGAAGCCCGCACCGAGCGCGTCCCGGACCCGGATACGCCCGAGCGGCAGCTGTCCGAGTTCGAGCAGCGACGGCGGTTGCAGGTCGCGATGGAGGAGTTGCCGCCCGAACAGCGCGAAGTGCTGCTGTTGCGGTTGGAGCAAGAACTGACCCTGGAGGAGATCGGCGAGATCACCGGCGTGGGCCGGGAAACCGTGAAATCGCGGTTGCGGTATGCGATGGACCGGTTGCGGTCGAGGTTGAACGAATGAAGACGCCCCACGAACCCCTGACGCCCGAAGAACGCGCCCTGGCGGAGTCCCTGTCCAGGCTCGGCCCCCATGGCGGCCCGTCGCCCGGCCTGGATGCGCGCATCCTCGGCGCCGCCCGGGCGGCCGTGCAGGACGCCCCGGCGAACCGTGGCGTCACCGCACCACCCGCGCGCCGGCGCTGGCCGCTCGGCTTTGGCGTGGCTGCTTCGGTGCTGCTGGCCGCCGGGATCGCGTGGCAATTGCGACCCACCCACGAGGTGCCGGTCGTCAGCGAGGTGCCCGTATTGGCCAAGCGCGACACCGCCGTGATGTCCGCACCGGCGGAACAAGCCGCCGATGCGGCGGCCGCCCCGGAGATGGACGCCGCTGCGGCTGCTCCTGCCGTTGAGTCCTACGAACCCCCTCCGCCGGTTCGGCAGCTCAGCCCACCCAGGGCCGAGACCGCGCCAGCGCCGCCCATGCCCTCCAGCCCGGCCCGCAGGAACGCGGAGGCTGCCGCGCGCCGGGAGGCGCCGCCCAAACGCGGCCCGCTGTCGATCATCCCCACCGTGCCGGGCCTGCCCGCGCCCGCCGAACCCACGCTGGCGCGCAAGTCGACGGCACCCCAGGCGTTTCCCGAGGTGGTTGAAGATCGCTCCACTGCCGCCGCCGACCTCGAGGAGCGTGCACGGGAGCAACAGTCGCGCCAACGCGCTTTGGCCGAACAACAACGCGAACAGCAGCTGCGTAGCGAAAGCGAGCGTCGGTCGAGCGAAGCCAAAGCGGCCGCCGACTCCTCCGACACGCTCGACGCCGTCATGGTGACCGGATCGCGGATCTCGAAGCAGGAAGGCTATGTCGCAGCGCCGGCCGCAGCCCCACCGCCGCCCCCGCCCGCCCCTGCCGCCAGCGCAGGCGCCGCGTCGCCCAGCGTGGCGCGCAACGCGCTGCGGCGGACCGAGCTGCAGGTGCCGGTGGACGAAGACGCGCGCCTGATGCCCGCCGAGTGGCTGGACCGGATCCGCCTGCGCCGCGACCTCGGCGACAGCGCCAACGCGCTGCGCAGCCTGCAGCTGTTCGTGCAGGAACACCCCTTCCAGCGCGTGCCGGACGACCTGCGACCGCTGCTGGGAACGCCGTGACCGATACGCTCGCGGCGCGCGCCTCCCATCTGTTGGAGGTGAAGCACAGCCGTTTCCTCGCACTGGCTGCACCCGTCGCAACACCGGACGACGCGCTCGCCTTCCTTCGCGATGTCGCCGTCCCCGATGCCACGCACAACTGCTGGGCGTACCGGATAGGCAACGAGTACCGCTCCAGCGACGATGGAGAGCCCGCGGGGACCGCCGGCCGCCCGATCCTGGCTGCGATCGACGGCCAGGGCTATGACCGGGTGATGGTGGTGGTGACCCGCTGGTACGGCGGCATCAAGCTGGGTGCAGGCGGCCTGGTGCGCGCTTATGGCGGGGCGGCGGCCGAGTGCCTCCGGCAGGCGCCGCGCCTGCCCGTCGTGGCGATGGCCTCCCTGGTCCTGGCCTGTCCATTCGACGATCTGGGCGCCGTGCATGGCGCGCTGGCCACCCATCTGGCGGTGAAACAGGACGAATCATTCGACGAATCGGGCGCCCGGCTCGCGGTCGAACTGCCCGCCGATCGCGTGGACGCCTTGAAAACCCAGCTGCGCGACGCCACCCGTAACCGTGTGCGCGTGATGCCGGCCATGGCCTGACGCGCTGCGCGAGGCGGATGCGGGAGGCGCTGCGGGATCCCGACGGACCGCAACGCCTCCCACAGTCGCCTTGATCCGATCGTCCCGATGACCGACAGCGCCACCGACACCCCCGACCCGTCCAAACCCAAGGCCAAGCTCGGCACGCTGCGCGCGCTGTGGCCCTTTGTGCGCCAGCATGCGGGCCTATTCGCTGCCTGGCTGTGCGCGCTGGCGCTGGCGTCGGCAGCGACGCTGAGCTTCCCGGTCGCGTTCAAGCAGATGATCGACGGCGGCTTCCACAGCGGCGGGAACATCGATCGGGTGTTCCTGGGCGTCTTCATCGTCGTCCTGGTGCTCGCGATCGCCAGCGCAGCCCGCTTCTATTTCGTCTCGCTGCTCGGCGAGCGCGTCGTCGCCGACCTGCGCAGGCAGCTGTACGGGCACCTGGTCGGACTGGATGCCGAGTTCCACGACCGTACCCGCAGCGGCGAACTGGTCTCGCGCCTTTCCGCCGACAGCGAACTGCTGCGCAGCGTCGTGGGCAGCAGCATGTCGGTGGCCCTGCGCAGCAGCATCACCGTGATCGGCAGCATCGTGATGCTGTTCGTCACCAGCCCGAAGCTGGCGGCCTACGCGTTGGTCGGCATTCCGCTCGCGGTGCTGCCCATCGTGCTGGGCGCCCGCCGGCTGGAGAAGGCTTCGCGCGCCAGCCAGGACCGCGTGGCCGACGCCAACACGCTTGCCAGCGAAACCCTGGGCGCCGTGCGCACCGTGCAGGCGCACGCGCGCGAGCCGTACGAACTCAAGCGCTTCGGCGACGCGGTATCGGTCGCCGTGGAAACCGCGCGCAAGCGCATCCGCGCGCAGTCGCTGGTTACCGCCACGGTCATCACGCTGGTGTTCGGCGCCGTGGTGCTGGTGCTCTGGTCGGGCGCGCACGACGTGATCGGCGGACGCATGACGACGGGCGAACTCGGCCAGTTCGTCTTCTATGCCCTGATCGGCGGCGGCTCGGTGGGCGCCTTGGCTGAAGTCTGGAACGAACTGCAGCGCGCCGCCGGCGGCATGGGCCGGATCGCCGAACTGCTCAACGAAACGCCGGCGATCCGCGCCCCCGCGGCGCCGCATCGCCTGCCTACCCCGGTGAAGGGCGAGATCCGCTTCGACAATGTCTCGTTCCACTACCCCTCGCGGCCCGACCTGCCCGCGCTCGACGATTTCGACCTGACCGTCAACCCGGGCGAAACCGTCGCCCTGGTGGGCCCGTCCGGCGCCGGCAAGAGCACGGTGTTCTCGATGCTGCTGCGCTTCCACGACGCGCAGACCGGCAGCGTGCGCATGGATGGCGTGGACCTGCGCGACCTCGACCCGGCCGACCTGCGCGAACACATCGCGCTGGTGCCCCAGCAGCCGACGATCTTCGCCGCCAGCGCGGCCGAGAACATCCGCTACGGCAAGCTCGACGCCACCGACGCGCAACTGCAGGCCGCCGCCGAGGCCGCCGAGGCCGATGATTTCATCCGTGAATTGCCGGGCGGCTTCGACAGCCCGCTCGGCGAGCGCGGCGCACGCCTCTCCGGCGGACAGCAGCAACGCATCGCGATCGCCCGCGCCCTGCTGAAGGACGCACCGGTGCTGTTGCTGGATGAAGCCACCAGCGCGCTGGATGCGCAGAGCGAGCGCGCCGTGCAGCACGCGCTGGAACGGTTGATGGACGGCCGCACCACGCTGGTGATCGCGCATCGCCTGGCCACCGTGCTGAAGGCCGACCGCATCGTCGTGATGGACCGTGGCCGCATCGTCGCCCAGGGCACGCATGCCGAACTGCTGGCGCAGGACGGCCTGTACGCGGAGCTGGCGCGCCTGCAGTTCCTCGACTGAGGGCCGCGCACGACAGCCCGCGGCACGTGGTCTAGGATGCGGGGCATCGTCCCCGGGAGCCGCACCCGATGTCCGATTCCCTGCCACCGCTGCTGCGCGGCTTGGGCACCCTGCTGATCCTGCTGACCAGCGCACTGGTCGTGACCGTGGAGCGACGCGAGAACGCCGCGCGTGTCGAACAGGCACATATTGCCCGGGTCGCACTGAAGGCGGAGGAATCGCGGCAGCCCAGGCGCGCCGGTACGAACGCGCTCACCCAGGAAGTGAAGCTGCTGCGCCTGCAGCTGCAGGACAACGACCTGGCGGACGACGTCTTCGAGAACCCGTGGTTCCAGTGGCTGGGCCTGCTGGGCACCGGCCTGATCGCCGCGTCGTTCTTCGCCGAATGGCGCCTCAAGCGCACCATCGCCCGCGCGGCGCGGGCAACGTCACCGGAAGACGCCTAGCGGTTACGCGACGGCGTCGGCCGTCACCAGCGCCGGCATGCGGCGCGGACGGCTGGGGAACGCATGCCGCACGATCCGCCAGCACACCTGGCCGAACTGGGTCAGCAGCGTGCCGGTGTTGTAGTGCTGGCCGTAGCGCGCGCAGATGGCGCGCACTTCCTTCGCCATCTCCGCGTAGCGGTTGGCGGGGATGTCCGGGTAGAAGTGGTGTTCGATCTGGTGGCTCAGGTTGCCCGACATGACGTTCATCAGGAAACCGCCGCGCAGGTTCGACGAACCCCGCAGCTGGCGCAGGTACCAGTGGCCGCGGGATTCGTTCTTGATGCATTCCTTCGGGAACGTCTCCGCGTTGGCGGTGAAGTGGCCGCAGAAGATGATCACGTAGGTCCACACGTTGCGCAGGCCGTTGGCGACCATGTTGCCCAGGAGCACCGGCAGGAAGAACGGGCCGGCCAGTGCCGGGTAGATCACGTAATCCTTGGCCAACTGCCGCCCCATCTTGCGCACCACCGGCGCGGATTTGCGACGCAGCTGCTTGTTGGTCATCTTGCCGCTCCACCAGCGACCCAGCTTCAGGTCCTGGATGGCGATGCCCCACTGGAACAGCAGCGCGAACACCACGGCCACGAACGGCTGCACCAGGTAGAACGGACGCCACTTCTGTTCGGGGAAGATGCGCAGCAGGCCGTAGCCGATGTCGTCGTCCAGGCCGCGCACGTTGGTGTAGGTGTGGTGGCGGAAGTTGTGGGTGTGCCGCCAGTTGTCACTGGTGGCCACGATGTCCCAGTCGTAGGTCTTGCCGTTGAGCTGCGGGTCGCCCATCCAGTCGTACTGGCCGTGGATGACGTTGTGGCCCAACTCCATGTTGTCCAGGATCTTGCCCAGGCCCAGCGAGAACGCACCCAGCGCCCACAGCACCCAGAACAGCCAGCCCACCGCACTGTCGGCCAGCCACAGGCCGCCGGCGATGGCGGCGGCGAACAGCAGCACGCGGCCGGTGAGGTTGCTGAAACGCACCGCCTTCACCACGTTGCGGATGTAGCGCGCATCGCGCGCGCCCAGCGTGGCGACGGTGCGTGCGCGCAGGGCGTCGAGTTCCTCGCCGAAACGGTCCAGTTCTTCGACGGAAAGCTTGCGGTTGCGGGAAGAGGAAGTGGCCATCAGAGATCGAGCTCGAGATCGGTGGCGGCGCTGTGGATGCACAGCTTCAACGCCTGGGTGGGTTCGTGGGACAGGTCGCCGCTCGGCAGGTGGCGCGTGCTGCCGGCGGACTTGCCGCAGGCGCAGGTGTTGCAGATGCCCATGCGGCAGCCGGAAGGCGGCTTCAGGCCATGCTGCTCCAGTGCGACCAGCAGCGACTCGCCGCGCGGTACGCGCAGCGTGCGCCCGCTGCGTTGCAGGCGGATGTCGACCTCGCCTTCGTCGACCACCGTCACCGGGGGCGGAGTGAAGGCCTCGGCCTGGAATGAGGTCGCTTGCGCTGCGAGCAGATGGCGCGCGGCTTCGACGAAACCACCCGGACCGCAGGCCAGCACCTGCGAAGTCGCCACATCGCCGGCATGCGCGGCCAGCAAGGCGTCGTCGATGCGACCTTCGGCTTCGTCGGCCGCCGCGGCGGCTTCACGCGTCACCAGCAGGCGGAAACGGAAGCGCGGCTGGGCCGCGGCGAGTGCGCGCAGTTCCGGCAGGAAGCAGGCTTCCTCGCGCGTGCGGACCCAGTACAGCAGCGTGGCGTCGGCGGGCATCTCCTTGGCCGACAGTTCGCGCACCAGCGCGATCATCGGCGTGATGCCGCTACCCGCCGCCAGCATCAGATACGTGCCCTGCGGCACCGCCGGCAGCGTCATCCCGCCGAAGGCCTGGCCCAGCTCGACGATGTCGCCGATGCGTGCAGCCTTGCAGAGATGCAGGCTGACCTTGCCACCCTCGATGGCTTTCACCGTCACCGGCAGCAGGCCGTCCGCGCGCGGCGGCGCGGTCAGGCTGTAGCTGCGGGTGATGCGCACGCCGTCGATGTCCACGCCCAGGTTCACGTGCTGGCCGGCGCGGTGGCCGGCCCAGTGGCGATTGGGCTTGAACAGCAGGGTGACGGCATCGGCCGAGGCGGTTTCGCGTGCGACCAGGCGCGCCAGCGGGCGCTCCCAGGTCCAGGTGCGGTGGAAACGGGCGGCCCAGAAGTCGAAGACATCCGGCTTCACGAGGGGCCGGATCAGGCGTTTCAGGGGACCGGGCCGGCGGGGGGACGGGCGGAACTGGGCGTTCATGGCCGCCACTATACCCATGTGAAGACGTTTGTGTATACAGTTGTATATTAATTTACCCGGCTATGATGCCCCTACCACCCCGTATGCCCGGCCTGCCCGCGTGACATTGCATCCGCACCCGCTGCCCCACGATGACCACGGCCCTGGCCGGAAGGCCACGATTTCGCGCGAGGATCTGCTGGCCGCCGCCCTGAAACTGGTGGGCCCGCACCGCAGCGTGTCCACGCTAAGCCTGCGTGAAGTGGCGCGTGAAGCCGGCATCGCGCCGAACAGCTTCTACCGCCAGTTCCGCGACATGGACGAACTGGCGGTGGCGCTGATCGACCTGGCCGGCCGCTCGCTGCGCAAGATCATCGGCGAGGCGCGCCACCGCGCCGCGAGCACCGACCGCAGCGTCGTGCGTGGCTCGGTGGAGGCCTTCATCGAGCAGCTGCGCGCCGACGACAAACTGCTGCACGTGCTGCTGCGCGAGGGCAACGTGGGCTCGGACGCCTTCAAGCATGCGGTCGAGCGCGAACTGCAGTTCTTCGAAGAGGAGCTGCACGTGGACCTGGTCCGCCTGGCCACGCGCGACAAGGCGCCGCTGCACGAACCGGCACTGGTGTCGCGCGCCATTACGCGTTTGGTTTTCGCGATGGGCGCCACGGCGATGGACCTGCCGCCCGAACGCGACGGCGAACTGATCGACGAACTGTCGGAGATGGTGCGCCTGATCCTGACCGGTTCGCGCGCCCTCGCCTCCCGTTCCGCCCCGCGCTGACGCGGCGTCAGGGATCGATGCGGATCGGCGTTCCGACCGGAACGCGTTGCCAGATCGCATCCATCTCCGCATCGGTGACGGCGATGCAGCCTTCCGTCCAATCCGTGCGCGACCCCGGCGGGGTCGCACCGTGGATCATGATGTCGCCGCCCGGATCCACGCCACGCGCGATGGCCTGCCGGCGATCGGCTTCGTCCGGATAGGAAATGCGCAGCGACAGGTGAAAGCGGCTGCGGTCGTTGCGATACGTGATGCGGTAGTCGCCTTCCGGCGTGCGCTGGTCGCCTTGCTGCCGCTTGTGTCCCACCGGATCGCCGCCCAGCACGACGCGGTAGGTGGCGATGACACGGTCATCGCGCAGCAGGTCCAGCCGCCGCTGCGCCTTGTAGACGCGGATGGCGTCGGCCTGCTGGGCGGCCGGGAGCAAGGCCGGCGCGGGACGACCCGGCTCGTGCGCCTGCACGGGCGCCAGTCCGCACGCAACCAGCAGGGCGCCAAGACCGCGCATGAGACGGATCTTCATGCCGGCAGCGTCCGTGCGATCACGCCGGCGAAATCCCCCTCCGCCAAGGTGCCGAATACACGCCCCTGTTCGCCGCCCAGGCGACTGCGGGCGAACATCTGCGCCACCGGGCTGCCTGCGCGGATCAGCACGCCGGCCTGCAGCGCGAGCGCAAGCCGCTCGACCAACCTGCGCGCGCCGCTCTCGGTGGCCTGCGCCATGTCGTGCTGCAGACGCCCGACGAAGGCATCGAAGATCGCATCGCGTCCCGTGCACGCTTCGAGTTCGGCCAGCACCGCCTGCGCACTGGCGGGTTCGCGCGACAGCGCGCGCAGCACGTCCAGGCACTGCACGTTCCCACTGCCTTCCCAGATGGAATTCAGTGGTGCCTGCCGGTACAGCCGCGGCAGGATCGACTCCTCGACATAGCCCGCGCCACCCAGGCACTCCTGCGCCTCGTTGACGAAGGCCGGTGCACGCTTGCAGATCCAGAACTTGCCCACGGCCGTCGCGACGCGCGCGAACGCCGCCTCCGCGGTATCCCGCGGCGCGGCATCGACGGCGCGCGCGACGCGCACGGCGAAGGCGGTGGCAGCTTCCGATTCCAGCGCGAGGTCCGCCAGCACGTTCTGCATCAGGGCATGCTCGACCAGCCGCTGACCGAACGCGCGACGATGGCGCGCGTGGTGCACCGCCTGCGCGAGCGCCATCCGCATCTCGGCGGCGGAACCCAGCATGCAGTCCAGGCGCGTCAGCATGACCATCTCGATGATGGTCGCCACGCCCCGTCCCTCCTCGCCCACGCGCCATGCCTGCGCGCCGGTGAATTCGACCTCGCTCGATGCATTGGCCCAGTCGCCGAGCTTGTCCTTCAGCCGCATCAGCCGGAACGCGTTCTTCGTGCCGTCCTCGCGTCGGCGCGGCATCAGCAGGCAGGTGAGTCCGCCCGGCGCCTGCGCCAGCACCAGGAATCCGTCGCACATCGGCGCGGAGAAGAACCACTTGTGCCCGACCAGTGCATACGTGCCGTCGGACTGTGGCGTGGCGACCGTCGCATTCGCGCGCACATCGGAGCCGCCCTGCTTCTCGGTCATGCCCATGCCGAGGGTGATACCGGCCTTGTCGGCGATCGGCACGTCGCGCGGATCGTAGTGCGGTGCCGCGGCCTTCGCCGCCCACTCGCGCAACGCGGGGATGCGCTGGAGCACGGGCACCGCGGCATGCGTCATCGTCAACGGGCAGCTGGTGCCCGCTTCCGCCTGGTGATGCAGATAGCTGAGTGCCGCCCGCGCCACGTGCGCGCCAGCGACCGGCTCGTGCCACGAAAGACCGGCCACGCCGTGGGCCTTCGCCACCGCCATCAGGCGGTGATAGGCGGGATGGAACTCGACGGCGTCGATCCGATGCCCAAGGCGATCATGCGTGCGCAACCGCGGTCGGTCGCGATTCGCGTCGAAGCCGAGCCGGTAGAGCTCGTCGCCCGCCAGCGCGCCATAGGCCGCGAGGCGGGGCACGAACGCCTCGCCGCCCTCGCGCTGCACGGCCTCACGCAGCACGACATCATCCGCCCACAGGTCGCGCGGCTCGAACGCGGGCGGCTGGTTGTCCACGCGATGCGTTTCGAACGGAGGAAGGTCGTCCATCACCGGCTCCCACGGCGGGCTGTCGTCGTCGATTGTGCCCGATGATCGATCGCGGGCTAGCCCTGCAGCGCTGCCAGGAAGTCCGGCTTCAGGCTCAAGGCACCGAAGAAGCCATGTTGCGTGCCGCTCAACACACGCAGCATGTGGCCACGTCCGCCCGGCAGGCGCCCCATCGGCAGGAAGGCGAGATCGCGTGCGCGCGCGATCACGTCGCGGTCGGACTGGAAGATTGGTGTCAGCCAACGGCTCCAGAACTGGTAGACGCCCACATGCGCCTGGCGTTCGCGCTGGTAGACGTGCAAGGCGGCAGGAACGGACGCCTGTGTTCGCAACGCATCGCGCAGGGCCAGCGCGTCCATCAGCGCCATGTTCACCCCCTGCCCCAGCTGCGGACTCATGCCGTGCGCCGCATCGCCGAGTACGACCAGGCGGTCGCGATGCCAGTAGCGCAGGGTGACGTCGCGATAGCTCGCGCGTGCCAGCTGGTCCGCATCGACGGTGTCGTCCAGGCGGGCATCGGCCTCTGGCCACAAGTGCGCGACCTCATCGCGCCACGCCGGCAGCCCACGCGCACGCCAGGCATCGAAATCGGCGACCGGCAGGCTCCAGAAGAAACTGAGGCGGGGCGTGTCGTCGCCTGGCCGGGTTCCCACCGGCAACAGGCCGATCATCTTGCGCGCGGCGACGTAGCGCTGCCGCAGTTCGTTACCCCAAGCCCATCCACCCTGTGGCACCAGTTGCCACAGCGCACCCCAGGGATAGATGGCCTCGCGTTCGACCGCGCCGGTGAACCCGCGCAGCTGCGATGCCGATCCGTCCGCGGCGATGACCAGGTCGAATGGTCCATGCCAGCGACCCTGCTGGTCGCGGATGCGGCGCGTGTCCTCGCTGATCGCATCGATGGCATGGCCACGGTGCACCTCGCCGTGTTCGGCCCAGGCATCGGCCAGCAGCGAGAACAGCGCACCACGCTGCATGCCCACGCCGAACAGCCGCGCGTCCAGCCCGGCATAGCGCATATCCATCACCGCGCGCCCGCACGGCGTCTCGCCGTACAGGCGGTCCACGCGCCGGCCATGCGCCATCACCTGGCGCAGCAGACCCAGCTCCCACAACACCTGCAGGCCGGTCGGCTGCAGCAGGAAGCCGGCGCCCACCGGCCCCAGTTCCGGCGCGCGCTCGAACACCTCCACCCGGTGCCCATCGCGGGACAGCGACAAGGCCGCCGCCTGGCCGGCGGTGCCGTAACCGATGATCGCGATGTGCTGGGAATCCATGGTGCGAGGCGGCCTTTCGTCGTTCGGCAAAGCGGCGTGGCAGGAAACGCGGGCGTTAAAAAACCCCGCCGAAGCGGGGTTCAAGAAAATCGTCTTGGATCAGGCTGCTGGCGTGATGTTGGACGCCTGTGCACCCTTCGGGCCCTGGGTCAACTCGTAGCTGACGCGCTGGCCTTCCTGCAGGCTGCGGAAGCCCTTGGAATTGATGGCGGTGTGGTGCGCAAAGACATCGGCGCTGCCATCTTCTGGCGCGATGAATCCGAAGCCCTTGGCATCGTTGAACCATTTCACGGTACCGTACGGCATAGCGCTTGCGTTTCCTTTTCTGGATGCGGGTGGTGGTGTGTGACTGGACGTCACACGCGCCGAGTATGCAAAGCCCAGCGCGTGTTGACAATCACCTGCGTGCCAGCGCCTCGACCAGGGCCGGGATGCCCGCCGACGCCGCGGCCACGTTCGCCAGCACCTCGTCCATCGTGATTTCCTCGTCGGTCCCGCAGCCGGCGGCCCAGTTCGCGACGATGGCCAGGCATGCGTATTCCAAGCCCATTTCACGCGCCAGGCCCGCTTCCGGCATGCCGGTCATGCCGACCAGGTCGCAGCCATCGCGCCGCAGGCGGCGGATCTCCGCACGGGTCTCCAGGCGCGGCCCCTGGGTGGCGCCGTAGCACCCGCCATCGACCAGGGAAACGCCGCTCGCGCGGGCGGCTGCGAGGATCTGTTGACGAAGTAAATGCGTGTACGGATCACCGAAGTCGACATGCAACACCTCGGTGCCGGGCTCTTCGCAGATCGTCGAGATGCGGCCCCAGGTGTAGTCGATCAGCTGGTCCGGGCACGCCAGCACGCGCGGGCCGCAGGCATCGGTGATGCCGCCCACGGTGTTCAGTGCGAGCACGCGGGTGGCACCCAGGTCCTTCAGCGCCTGCAGGTTGGCGCGGTAGTTGATCTTGTGCGGCGGCACCGAATGGCCTTCGCCATGACGGGCGAGGAAGGCCACGCGCTGCCCGCCCAGCAGGCCGACGCGGACCGGCCCCGACGGTGCGCCGAAGCGGGTATCGACGTCATGGGCCTGCACGTCCTGCAGGTCCGCCAGCGTGTAGACGCCGGTACCGCCGATGACGGCGAGCGCGATGTCGCCCATGGCTCAGTCCTTCAACGCGTAGATGCCCGGCAGGTTACGACCCTGCTCGTGGTAGTCCATGCCGAAGCCGAACACATACCGGTCCGCCACCTCCAGGCCCACGTAATCGGCGCAGATGCCCGCCACGCAGCGGTCGTGCTGCTTGGTGGTCAGCGCGGCGATGCGCACGTCGGTGGCGCCCTGCTCCAGGCACCACTGCTTCACGGCGAGCAGCGTATGCCCCTCGTCCAGGATGTCGTCGACAAGCAGCACGCGGCGGCCGTACAGCGCGGTCGCCGGGCGGTGCTTCCACACCAGTTCGCCGCCGGTCGTTTCGCCTCGGTAGCGGGTCGCGTGCAGATAGTCGAACTCGAGGTCCAGCCCCAATGCGCCAAGCTCCAGCGACAACTGGCCGGCGAACGGCAGCGCGCCATGCATGATGGTCAGGTAGACCGGCACCTCGCCGGCGTAGTCCCGCGCGATCGGCGCGGCCATCTGCGCGATGGCGCGGTCGATCGTCGCGCGATCGACCAACAGGTCGGCGTTGGCCAGCGCATCGGCCAGCTTCGGCCGCGGATTGCCCAGCGATTCCATCAAACCACTCCTTTCAGACTGTCGATGACGCGTGATTGCGTCTGGCCGTAGCGGTCGTCCGCGATCAGCCCATCCCATCCCAATGCACCGCGACCCATCACGCCGAGGACGGCGGCGGTGTTCAGCGCGCGGCCTTCCACCGCCTTCAGCGATTCGTCGACCAGCTTCGGCGAGCAGACCAGCACCACGTCGCATCCCGCGTCCAGGTGGTCGTGGATGCGCTGCTTCACGCCACCGGCCGAGAACGCCGCGGCCATGCCGATGTCGTCGGAAAACACCACGCCACGGAAGCCCATCTCCTCGCGCAGCACCTGCTGGATCCAGAACGGCGAATAGCCGGCCGGTTCCGGGGCGACGGCGGGATACTTCACGTGGCCCATCATCACCGCATCGGCTTTGGCCTCGATGCCGGCCACGAACGGCACCAGGTCCTCGGCACGCAGCACGTCCAGCGTGCGCGGATCGACGGCATCGTCGAAGTGGGTATCTTCCAGCACCGTGCCATGGCCCGGGAAATGCTTCAGCGTGGCGGCCATGCCGGCGCTGTGCATGCCGCGCACGTAGGCGCGGGTGAACTCGGCGACGATCTGCGGATCGGCATCGAACGCCCGGTTGCCGATGGCGCGATTGCCTCGCGCCAGGTCCACGACCGGCGCGAAGCTCAAATCGACGCCGCTGGCGATGATCTCGCTGGCCATCAGCCAGGCGTGTTCCTCGGCACGCTGCAGGGCCAGTGACGGATCCTGCGCATAGAGCTTGCCGAACCCCTCCAGCGCGGGCAGGTCGCTGTAGCCCTCGCGGAAGCGCTGCACGCGCCCGCCTTCCTGGTCCACGCAGACCAGCTGCGGGCGCGGCGCGGCGGCACGGATGGCCTGCGACAGTTCCGCCACCTGCGCACGCGAGGCGAAGTTGCGGGTGAACAGGATGACGCCGGCGACGGCGTCGTGCTGCAGCCAGTCGCGCTCCTGCGCGGTGAGTTCGGTGCCGGCGATGCCGATGACGAGCATTTCGGGGGATCCTCAGGGAAGGTCGTGGGCGCTGCGCTCTTCGTCGGTCCAGGCCGAGTACGGGCGCGACGCCAAGGCCAGATTGTAATAGCGGGCCGCGTCGGTGACCTGCTTGCCGATCCAGGCCGGTTTCACGAACGCTTCATCGGCATGGTCCAGCTCGATCTCCGCCACCACCAGGCCGGCGTTGTCGCCCAGGAACTCGTCGACCTCCCACAGGTGGCTTTCGTGCTCCACGTAGTGGCGGCGCTTGTCGACCACACCACCCACGCACAGCGCCAGCAGCGCACGTGCGTCCGCGACGGGGATCGGGTAATCGAATTCCTGGCGCGTATGGCCGAGTTCGCGCGATTTCAGGTTGAGGAAGGCGGCATCGCCCTGGATGCGCACGCGCACCGAGGCTTTCTGTTCGCCGCGATCCATCGCACCCATGTCGTTGATGTAACCCTGCGCCATGGGCAACACCTCGCGTGCGGCCGCACGCCAGCCATCGCCTACCACCAGGAACTTGCGTTCGATCTCGACGCCCATCAGCGCTTCTCGAACAAGGCAATGGACTCGACGTGCGCCGTGTGCGGGAACATGTCCATCGCCCCCGCCGACACCAGCGTGTAACCCTGCTCATTGACCAGATAGCCCGCATCGCGCGCCAGCGAGCCTGGGTGGCAGCTGACGTAGACGATGCGACCGAACTGTTTGAGCGGCAGCTGCTGCAGCACCTCGATCGCACCGGAGCGCGGCGGGTCCAGCAGCAGCTTGTCGAAGCCCTGCCGCATCCACGGCGCGTTGCGCTGGTCCTGGGTCAGGTCGGCCGCATGGAACTGCGCGTTGGGCAGCTTGTTGCGCTCGGCGTTCTCGCGGGCGCGGGCCACCAGTCCGGCATCGCCTTCCACGCCGACCACTTCGCGCACCAGGCGCGCCATCGGCAGGGTGAAGTTGCCCAACCCGCAGAACAGGTCCAGCACGCGATCGTCCGCCTGCAGGTCGAGCAGGCCGAAGGCGTGCGCGATCATTTTCTCGTTGAGCGCGGCATTGACCTGGATGAAGTCCAGCGGGCGGAACGCGAGCGAGATATCCCACGGCGCCAGCCCGAACGCCAGCTGCGGCGCCTCGGGCCACAGCGGATGGACGCTCTCCAACCCGCCGGGCTGCAGGTAGATGGCGAAACGGTGCGCCTGCCCGAATGCGACGAGCGCGCTCCGGTCTGCATCGCTGAGCGGCATCAGGTGACGGAAGACCAGCGCGACGCCGTCGAAGTCGGCCGTGGCGTCGCCGGCGATGAACTCGATCTGCGGGATGTGCTCGCGCGCCTCCAGGCCTTCCACCAATTGGGCGAAGGCCGCGACTTTGCTGCCGATTTCCGGGATGACGGTGTGGCACTCGGCCAGGTCGGCGACGAAGCGCGGATCCTGCTCGCGGAAGCCGACCAGCGTCTTGTCCTTCTTATTGACCCGACGCACCGAGAAACGACCCTTGCGCCGGTAACCCCAGGCGGCGCCCGTCAGCGACGGCAACACCGTGCCGGGCGTGACATGGCCGATGCGCTCCAGGTTCTCCATCAGCACGCGCTGCTTGGCCTCGATCTGGCGATGTTCGTCCAGGTGCTGCAGCACGCAGCCACCGCAGGTGCCGAAATGCGGACAACGTGGCGTCACGCGATCCGGCGATGCTTCCAGGACCTCCAGCGCCCTCGCCTCATCGAAATGGCGGTTCTTGGCGGTCTGTTCGGCCATCACCCGTTCGCCAGGCAACGCGCCGGCAACGAACACGGCCTTGCCGTCGCGGCGCGCGACGCCGCGCCCATCGTGGGTCAGGTCGGTGATCTGGGCTTCAAACGGGGTCTTGTCGATGCGGGGGGAGCGGGTACGTGCCACGTGGCGTCAGGCTGCGTGTTTCTGCGGGGGCCGCATTGTCGCATGGCCGACGCCCCGTCCCGCCGGGGCTAAGATGGAGGAAACCCGCAGGAAACCCCCCATGTCCGCGAACAGCGGCACCCCACCCCGCCTGCTATTGGTGGAAGACGACCCGATCAGCGCCGCCTTCATGCACGCCGCGCTCGCCGCGCTGCCGGCCGAGGTGGAACTGGCCGCCGACGGTGCGCACGCCCTCGCCGCGACCGCCACGTTCGACCTATGGCTGATCGACGCCAACCTGCCCGAGGGTAGCGGCGGTGTGCTGCTCCAGCACCTGCGCGCTCGCCATGCGCACCCGGTCGCGTTGGCGCACACGGCGGATGCCACGCCGGGCATGCGCTCGTCGCTGCTCCAGGCCGGCTTCGCCGATGTCCTGATCAAGCCGATGGGGGTACAGGCCCTGCAGCAGGCCGTGCGCGCAGCGCTCGGCGACGCGCGCCGTGACGACGCAGGCGATTGGGACGACGCCGCGGCGCTGGCGGCCTTGGGCGGTCATCGCGAACACGCAGCGCTGCTACGCCAACTGTTTCTCGCCGAGTTGCCGGCGACGCGCACCGCATGCCTCGCCAGCTTCGAGCGGAACGACGAAGCCGCACTGCGTGCGCACCTCCACCGCCTGCAGGCGAGCTGTGGCTTCGCCGGGGCACGGGTGCTGGGCGGCATCGCATCGAGGTGGCACGCATCGCCGGGAAACACGGCCGAGCGCGACGCCTTCATGGCCGCGACCGACCGCTTGCTGGCGAACCGGCAGGACTAGTCCGCCTGCGGCTCCGATGCGCGGCGCAGACGTCCCAGGTCACCGATCATTTCCCACGATTTCAGGCCACGCGGCCCCAGGTGGTGCGACAGCACGGCGCGCAGCGGCAAGCGCAGGCTGGCCAGATCGTCGGCCGACGGTCGCGTGTCGCCAGCGAGCGCCAGCAATGCCAGCCCGGTCGCTGCGCGGCTGCGCTCCTCGTGGCCACGGTCGCTGAGCAGGCGGCGCGGCCCCTGCTCGGGATCGAGTCGGTAACGTGCGGCAGGATCGATGGTCTCGCCTTCGGCATCCTCGTCGAGCGGGAATCCCACTCCCAGCGCTTCCAGCAAGTCGCGCTCGAAGCGACGCAGTGTCCAGGCCAACCCTTCCCGCAGGCGCAAGCCTTCGCGCGCATCCGCGTAGGCCTCGAACAGCGCGGGAAGCGGATCGTGCCGCGGCGCCAGCCGCAACACCAGTTCGTTGAGATAGAACGCGGCCAGCATCGCGTCGCCCGCTGGCTTCGGCGCGGCATCCAATGCTTCGGCGGCCACCAGTCGCCCCAGCTCGCCGCGCAGGTCGACATCCAGGCGGATGCATTGCAGCGGCTGCAACGCCGCGCGCAACACATGCTTCTTCGGGCCCTGCACACCGCGCGCGACCAGGCCGATGCGACCGTGCTCGTTGCCCAGCACCTCGACCAGCAGGCTGGTCTCTCGCCAGGGCCGCGCATGCAGGACGAAGGCGGTCTCGCCCGTGATGCGCATCAGCGCGTCATTCGTAACCGAAGGCCTTGAGCGCGGTCTCGTCGTCGGACCAGCCCTCGCGCACGCGCACCCAGGTCTCCAGGAAGACCTTGCGACCGAACAGGTGCTCCATCTGCTGGCGCGACTTGCTGCCGATCTCCTTCAATCGCGCGCCGCCCTTGCCGATGACGATCGCCTTCTGGCTCTCGCGCTCGACCCAGATCACCGCACCGATCCGCGCGAGTTCACCCTTGGGGGAGTCCTCGGTGGTGAATCGCTCGATCTCGACGGTGGTCGCGTAAGGCAATTCCGCACCGAGTTGGCGCATCAACTGCTCGCGCACCAGCTCGGCGGCGAGGAAGCGCTCGCTGCGATCGGTGATCTCGTCCTCACCGAACATCGGCGGCTGTTCCGGCAGCAATGCCAGGACGTCCTTGACCAGCGCCTCCAGGCCGTTGCGCTTCAACGCGGATACCGGATGCACGGCCGCGAACTCGCGCCCCTGCGCGACCTCCGAGAGGAACGGCAGCATCGCCGCCTTCTCCTTGATGCGGTCCACTTTGTTGACCACCAGCACCACCGGAATGCCGGCATCGCGCAGCACGTTGTAGGCCAGCGTGTCCTCATCGTCCCAGCGGCCCGCCTCGACGACCATCAAAGCTGCGTCGACTTCCTCCAGTGCACCGCGCGCAGCACGGTTCATCACCCGGCTCATCGCTGACGCGGAGAACTTGCCCTGCTGCTTGTGCAAGCCAGGAGTATCCACCAGCACGATCTGCCCCGCCGGCCGTTCCTTCGTTGCCGCGAACGTGGCGATGCCGAGCAGGCGGTGCCGCGTGGTCTGCGGCCTGTTGGAGGTGATGCTGACCTTGGCGCCCACCAGGGCGTTGGTCAGCGTGGATTTGCCGACGTTGGGACGGCCGATGACCGCAACGCTGCCGCTGCGGTAGGGGGAGGAGGTGCTCATCGGGGTGTACTCACTTCGAGATATCGAGCTTGTCGAGCAGCGCGGCCGCGGCCACCTGCTCGGCGTTGCGGCGGGACGTGCCCTCGCCTTCCGCCATCAATGGAGGGTCCAGTGTGGTGCACCGGGCCAGGAAGAGCTTGGCGTGGTCATCGCCGCTTTCGGAAACCAGATCGTAGACCGGCAGCGGCCGCTGGCGGCCTTGCAGCCATTCCTGCAGTCGCGTCTTGGCGTCCTTCTCCGGCCGACCGACCGGCAATGCGGCCAGCGAGGCCTCGAACCAGGGCAGCACGACACCGCGACAACCCTCGAAACCGGCGTCGAGATAGATGGCGGCGACCACCGCCTCGAGCGCATCAGCGAGAATCGAATCGCGGCGATGGCCGCCGGACTTCATCTCGCCGGGCCCCATCGTCAGACGCTCGCCCAACTGAAGTTCACGGGCGATGACGGCCAGCGCGGCCTCGCGCACCAACTCGGCACGAGCGCGGGTCAGCGCCCCTTCGTCGGCTTTGGGCCAGCGCTGGAAAAGCGCTTCGGCGACCAACAGGTTGACGACGCTGTCGCCGAGGAATTCCAACCGCTCGTTATGCGGCGCCCCTGCACTTCTATGCGTCAGGGCCTGCGCAAGCAGGCCCTGGTCGGCGAAGACATGGCCGATGCGGTCAACCGCCAAATGCTTATTCCGGCGCGCGGCGCGTCAGGTCCTGCGACGCATCGAACTTGCCGACCACGTCGAGGTTACCCACCAGCGGACGCCGGACCTCGTAGTTGACGCTCATTTTCCAGCCGCCTTCCATCCGTTCGATCTTGACGTTGGCGGGCTTCACGTTCTCGGAGTAGTTGATGTACAGCCGGCGGAAGAACAGGTCCTGGATCCTGGCCGGATCCATGTCGGACACGCCGGCTTCCGTGGAAAGACCCTTCAGGGCGGTCTTCACGGAGTAGTACTCCTGGTACATCGGGAACAACCGCATGGCGATGAAGGCCGCAAAGCCCACCACCACCAGCACCATCAGGAACCCCAACAACGTCATGCCACCTTGGTTGCGCTTCATTGCCATTCCCCCATGCCCCGTTGGACGTTCAATTGTTATTCGATGCCGTTGCCGATACGCGAGGCATCGAAGCCATTCTTGCAGACCCAGCCCTCGCAATTCAGCCAGACCAGGAAGGCCTTGCCGCGGAGATTCTCCTCCGGGAGGAAATGGTAGTCCCAGAACCGGCCGTCCAGGCTGTTGTCGCGGTTGTCGCCCATCACGAAATAGCGGCCTGGCGGCACGATCCAGTCGCCTTCGCCGCCACCCGGGGGCGGAACGCCGACGGTTTCCAGCACCGTGTGGGGACGTCCCGGCAGCTCTTCGCGCAGCAGCGTCGCGCCAGGCGCTTCCGTGTTGCCGCCCGTGCCCTCGTAGGGCCCCAGCGTCTGGTACTTCAGGGGTTGGCCGTTCAGGTAGACCGTATCGCCATGGAAACCGATCTTGTCGCCCGGCAGGCCGATCACGCGCTTGATCCAGTTGTTTTCCGGATCGTGCGGCGGCTTGAACACCACCACGTCGCCCCGGGCGGGCTCGCCGATGGCCAGGAATTTCTGGTTCGTGATCGGCAGGCGCAAGCCGTAGGAGAACTTGTTGACCAGGATGAAGTCGCCGATCAACAGGTTCGGCATCATCGAGCTCGACGGGATCTTGTAGGGCTCGGCAATGAAGCTGCGCAGCACCAGGACCACCGCCAGCACCGGAAAGAAGGAGCGCGAGTAGTCGACCAGCACCGGCTCCTCGTCCAGCAATCCCCCCTTGGCCTTGCGGCGCTTGGCGAAGAACAGCGCGTCCAGCAGCCACACGGCGCCGCTGACGAGCGTGGCGCCCACCAGCAGCGATTCGAACCAGGTCATCAAACTCATTGAGCTTCCTTTGGGTTGCACTTGGCGGCAGCGCGGCGACGCGCCTGCGCCCCTACCGGAACCGGATTACTTGCTGTCCACCTGCAGCACCGCCAGGAAGGCTTCCTGCGGAATCTCCACGCGGCCGACCTGCTTCATCCGCTTCTTGCCCTCTTTCTGCTTCTCGAGGAGCTTCTTCTTGCGGGTGATGTCGCCACCATAGCACTTGGCCAACACGTTCTTGCGCATCGCCTTGACCGTGCTGCGCGCGATGATCTGAGAACCGACCGCGGCCTGGATCGCCACGTCGAACATCTGCCGCGGGATCAGCTCCTTCATCTTTTCGCACAGCTCGCGACCGCGCCGGTCGGCGTGGCTGCGGTGCACGATCAGGCTGAGCGCATCGACCTTGTCCCCGTTGATCAGCGTATCCAACCGCACGAACGGGCCGGGCTGGAAGCGCAGGAACGAATAGTCCAGCGATGCGTAGCCGCGGCTGACCGATTTCAGCTTGTCGAAGAAATCCAGCACCACTTCGGCCATCGGCAGCTCGTAGCTGATCTGCACCTGGCTGGCCAGGTACTGGATGCCGATCTGCACGCCGCGCTTCTCTTCGCACAGCTTGATGATGGCGCCGATGTAGGTCTCGGGGGTGAGGATATTGGCGCGGATGATGGGCTCGCGCACCTCGTCGATCAGGTTGGACTGCGGCAGTTTGGCCGGGTTGTCCAGCGAAAGTACCGTGCCATCGGTCTTGAGGACTTCATACACGACGGTCGGGGCCGTGCTGATCAGGTCCAGGTCGTACTCGCGCTCCAGGCGCTCCTGCACGATCTCCATGTGGAGCATGCCGAGGAAGCCGCAACGGAAGCCGAAGCCCATGGCTTCGGAGCTTTCCGGTTCGAAGCGCAGCGCGGCGTCGTTCAGGCGTAGCTTTTCCAGCGCCTCGCGCAGCGCCGGGTAGTCCTCGGCGTTCACCGGGAACAGGCCCGCGAACACGCGCGGCTGCATTTCCTGGAAACCGGGCAGCGGGCCCGGCGCGGGATCCGCGGCCAGGGTGAGGGTGTCGCCGACCGGCGCACCGTGGACGTCCTTGATCGACGCGGTGATCCAGCCCACCTCGCCCGCGCCGAGCTTCTTCAGCTCCTTGCGCTTGGGGGTGAACACGCCGACCTTGTCCACCTCGTGGGTGCGGCCGGTGGACATCACCAGGATCTTGCTCTTCGGGCCGATCTCGCCCTGCATCACGCGCACCAGCGAGACCACGCCCAGGTAGTTGTCGAACCAGGAGTCGATGATCAGCGCCTGCAGCTTGTCGGTGTCGCGCGGCTCCGGCGGCGGGATGCGCTGGACGATGGCTTCCAGCACGAGGTCGACGTTGAGGCCGGTCTTGGCGCTGACCGCGACGGCGTCGTCGGCGTCGATGCCGATGACGGCTTCGATCTCGGCCTTGGCGCGTTCGGTGTCGGCGGTCGGCAGGTCGATCTTGTTCAGCACCGGCACCACTTCCAACCCCTGCTCCACTGCCGTGTAGCAGTTGGCGACGGATTGCGCTTCCACGCCCTGCGCGGCGTCCACCACCAGCAAGGCGCCTTCGCAGGCGGCCAGCGAGCGGCTGACTTCGTAGGAGAAGTCGACGTGGCCGGGCGTATCGATGAAGTTGAGCTGGTAGACCTGCCCGTCCTTCGCCTTGTAAGGCAGGGACACGGACTGGGCCTTGATGGTGATGCCGCGCTCGCGCTCGATGGGATTGGAGTCGAGCACCTGCGCTTCCATCTCGCGGGCCTCGAGGCCGCCGCAAAGCTGGATGATGCGGTCGGCCAGGGTCGATTTGCCGTGGTCGACGTGCGCGATGATCGAGAAGTTGCGGATATTCCGCATGGAATCAGAAGACATGGGGGGCGGCGGCCTGTGCCGTCGTCAGGAATAACGGGACATTATCGCACGCCCGCCGGCACATCTCGCCGTTCTGGCGTCCTGGACCGGGTCGCCCCGAGTGCTCGGGGGACCCGGTGAGGGGCCGGGTCAGGATTTGTCGATGGTGACGGCGAGGAAACGCGTGCCGAAACTGGGGTGCCGGACAAGCAGCATCACCGTATCGCCGACCTTTGCACGGGCAAGCTCACGATCCAACGCCGCAGGGCTGTCCACCCTGGTCCTGCCCACCTGCAGGATGGCCATGCCGGGGGCGAGACCGGCCTCTCGTGCCGAAGCGCTCTCGACACGGCTCACAAGCACGCCGTCGCCGTTCTCGATGCCGAGCCGCTTGCGGGCAGTGGCGTCCATCGCCTGCGACTGGATACCCAGGGGGTTGCTTCCCGCTGGTGCGGCCGATGGCGCAGGCGCGGCACGCGGTGCACCCGCCATGTCGTCAGGCTCTTCGAGCGCACTCAGGGTTACCTTCACGTCCCGCGGCTTGCCATCGCGGATCACCGTCACCGTCGCCTTGCTGCCGGCGGGCAACGGGCCCACCAGCGGTGGCAGATCCTCGCGGGTGCCGATCTTGCGACCATTGAACGCCGTGATGACGTCACCGGGCACGATGCCTGCCTTCTCCGCGCCACTGCCCGGCTGCACCGTGGAAACCAGCGCGCCGTTGGCGTCGGGCAGGTCCAAACCCTTCACTTCGTCCGGCCCGATGTTCTGCATGCTGACACCCAGCATCGCCCGACTGACCTTCCCGCCGGATTTCAGCTGCTCCACCGCGCTCATCGCGAGGTCGATCGGTATGGCGAAGCTGATACCCATGTAGCCGCCCGACACCGAGAAGATCTGCGAGTTGATGCCCACCACCTCGCCGCGGGTATTGAGCAGCGGACCACCCGAATTGCCCTGGTTGATCGCCACGTCGGTCTGGATGAACGGCACATAGCGCTGCTCGGGGGAGGCGCTGCGGCCGACGGCGCTGACGATGCCGGCGGTGACCGAGTGGTCCAGTCCCAGCGGCGAACCGATCGCGACCACCCATTGGCCGGGCTTCAGCGCCGCCGAACTGCCGATGCGCACCGTGTGCAGACCCTTGGCATCGACCTTCAGCAGGGCGACGTCGTACTGCTGGTCGCTGCCCACCACCTTGGCGGTCAGTTCGCGGCGATCCGGCAGGGTGACCTTCACTTCGTCCGCGCCATCCACCACGTGATGGTTGGTCAGCACATAGCCGTCGGCCGAAATGACGAAGCCCGACCCGATCGACGTGCCACCGCGGCGCTGCGGCCCCTGCCCGGGGCCCGGCATCTCGAAGCCCGGCGGCAGCATGCGGCGGAAGATTTCCGGGATATCGCCTTCTTCGGCCTGGGCGCTGGCGCGCGTGCCGATCTTGGCTTCGACGTTCACCACCCCCGGACCCACCTGCTCGACCAGCTGGGTGAAGTCCGGCAGGCCGGTCACCAGTTGCGGGGCGGCGGACTGGGCGGCGGCTGGCGCAGCGGTCGCGACCGGGGCGGGCGCCTCGGCCTGCTGCGCGCAGGCGGCCAGCGGCGTGGTCAGCATCAGCAGGGTCAACAGACCATGACGGGCGTGGGGAGTCATCGAACGCAAGCCTCGATAGGAAGAAGGAACACGGGGAGGGACGCCGGCGACGGCCGGCGCCCGGGGGACTTACTCGCGCGGCGCGTCGGCAGGCAGCTCGACCGGCGGCGCCTGCTGCAGGCGCGGTTCGAACGGATAGAACGTCCGGCCCGCGGACTCACTGCTGTAGCCGGTCGTCAGGGCGCCCGTCGCCGAGGGATAGGAGGACAGCGCGGAGCGCGGCCACGGGCGTGCCGGCACCGCGGACGCATCCTGGGACGGATGGGAGAACGGGTTGGCCGGGGCATGCACGGGCGTTGCCGCCAAGGCGTTCGTGGTATTGCCCGCAGCGGACAACGTACCGGTCGCGCGACGGGGCGCGTCCGTACTGGCCACGCGCTGCGCGGACCGGGCGGCCTGCTGGTTGCGGGTGGCGCTGCGACGGGTTGCGTTGTCCTGGCGGCGCGGCAGGCTGGCGGCAGCGACGACGGCCGCAGCGGCGTAGGCCTCTGCATCGGGTGCCGGAGCCGACGGGTTCTGGGTCGGGACCACGGACGGTGTGGCCTGCGCCGATGCAACCTGGGCATCCTCACCGGCCGGCGCCGGCTGCGGTCCCTGCTGGCGGGCCATGAACAAGGCGACCAGCGCGACGGACGCCGCGAGCGCACCACCGCCCCAGCGGGCCAGCAGGTTGCGCGACCGGCCGGCCGAGGCTTGCGCGGCGACCGGCGCCGCGGCGGACTCGGCCGCGACGGCCTTTGCCACGCGCTCGGCGAACCCGGTGGGCGCCGGAGCACGGCCTTGCCCACGCAACACGTCGCCGCACAGCTGCCAGCGTTCCCAGCAGCCGGCCAGGTCCTGGTCATGCTGCAGGCGACGCAGCAGGAAGCGGGCTTCGTCCGCCACCAACTCGCCGTCCATCAGGGCGGAGAGTTGCTGGCGATGGTGGATGTCGAGCTTGTCGATGGTCTGAATCTCGTTGCGGGCAGTCATGAGCGGGCACGCTCCCGGGTTGTGTCGGTGTCCAGCAGGGGACGCATCTGTTCGTCGATGGCTTCGCGCGCCCGGAAGATGCGCGAACGCACCGTCCCGATCGGGCAATCCATCTTCTGCGCGATCTCCTCGTAACTCAGCCCTTCCACCTCGCGCAGGGTGATGGCGGTGCGCAGTTCTTCCGGCAACGCGTCGACGGCCTTCATCACCGTGGCCTCCAGCTCCTGGCGCATCAGTTCGCGCTCGGGCGTGTCGGTGTCGCGCAGCCGGGCGCCGATGTCGTACTGCTCGGCGTCGGCGGCATCCACGTCGTCCGTGGGGGGACGGCGGTTGTGTGCGACCAGGTGGTTCTTGGCGGTATTCACGGCGATACGGTGCAGCCACGTATAGAACTGGGAATCGCCCCGGAAGTTTCCGAGCGCACGATATGCGCGCAGGAACGTCTCCTGGGCCACGTCCTGGCACTCGCTCCAGTCATGGACGTACCGCCCGATCAGCGCCACCACGCGATGCTGGTACTTGCGCACCAGCAGGTCGAAGGCCGCGCTGTCGCCGCGTTGCACGCGCCTGACCAGCTCGAGGTCCAGCTCCTGGGTTGGATCTGTTTCGGCCATGCCGGGCCGCACTCCTGTCGGCTCGGCGGTGGCCGTGCCCTGTGACCGCGCTAGCGGGGGAAAGTTCAACGCCTTGTCCAAACCGTTGCCCTATCAAGAATTTAACCAAGGCAGCAGGAACATCCCCCTGCCGCCGGTCACGCCCATGACGACGTTTCAACGGATATGTGGATTTGACGTGGGTTAAACAACCTCGGGATGATAGCGGCCTTATCCATACGTCAACGGATGGTCCTGCATGGCCGCGAACTTCGATGGGCTGCGATTCAGTCACTGGCAGACCGAGCTGCGCGAGGACGGCATCGTGGTGCTGGCGTTCGATCGCCAGGGCGCGAGCGTCAACGCCTTCTCGCAGGACGTGCTGATCGAACTGGCCGACATCATCGAACGCCTGGCCATCGATCCGCCCAAGGGTGTGGTGCTGCGCTCGGCGAAGGCCTCGGGCTTCATCGCCGGCGCCGACCTGAAGGAGTTCCAGGAGTTCGACCGGAAGGGGACCGTCAACGACGCGATCCGCCGTGGCCAGGCCGTGTTCCAGAAACTCGCCGAACTGCCCTGCCCCACGGTCTCCGCGATCCACGGCTTCTGCATGGGCGGCGGCACCGAGATTTCGCTGGCCTGCGATTACCGCGTGGCCAGCAGCGATCCGTCCACCCGCATCGGCCTGCCCGAAGTGAAGCTCGGCATCTTCCCCGGCTGGGGCGGCAGTGCGCGCCTGCCGCGCCTGGTAGGCGCGCCGAAGGCGATGGACATGATGCTTACCGGCCGCACGCTGTCGGCCAGTTCGGCCAAGGCGATGGGTCTGGTCGACAAGATCGCCGAGCCGGCCGTGCTGATCGACGCCGCCGTCGCATTGATCGCTTCGCGCCCGCAACGCCCGTTCAAGCAGCGCTTCACCGGCTGGATCAGCAACAGCTGGCTCGCGCGCCAACTGCTGGCGCCGCAGATGCTCAAGCAGGTCGCACGCAAGGCGCCCAAGGCGCACTACCCCGCACCGTACGCACTGATCAACGTCTGGAAGACCGCTGGCGGCAAGGGCATCCAGGCGCGCCTGGATGCCGAGCGCAAGGCGGTGGTGAAGCTGGCCGGCACGCCGACCGCGCGCAACCTCATCCGCATCTTCTTCCTCACCGAGCGCCTGAAGGGCCTCGGCGGCAAAGACCATGGCATCGCGAACGTGCATGTCGTCGGTGCCGGCGTGATGGGCGGCGACATCGCGGCGTGGTCCGCCTACAAGGGATTCAACGTCACCCTGCAGGACCGTGAGCAGCGCTTCATCGATGGCGCGCTCTCGCGTGCGCAGGAATTGTTCGCCAAGAAGGTGAAGGACGAGAGCAAGCGCCCCGCCGTGGCCGCGCGCCTGAAGGGCGACCTGGCCGGCGACGGCGTGCCGCAGGCCGACCTGGTGATCGAGGCGATCATCGAGAACCCCGAAGCCAAGCGCGACCTCTACCAGACCGTCGAGCCGCGCCTGAAGACGGATGCGCTGCTGACCACGAATACCTCGTCGATTCCGTTGACGGAATTGCGCGAGCACATCCAGCGTCCAGCGCAGTTCGCCGGCCTGCATTACTTCAACCCGGTGGCGCTGATGCCGCTGGTGGAGATCGTGCAGCACGACGCGCTGGACGAAGCGAACGTCAAACGCCTTGCCGCGTTCTGCAAGGCGCTGGACAAGTTCCCGGTGCCGGTCGCCGGCACGCCGGGCTTCCTGGTCAACCGCGTGCTGTTCCCGTACATGCTGGAAGCCGCGACCGCCTATGCCGAAGGTATTCCCGGTCCCGTGATCGACAAGGCCGCGGTGAAGTTCGGCATGCCGATGGGCCCGATCGAACTGATCGACACCGTGGGCCTGGACGTGGCGCAGGGCGTGGGCGCGGAACTGTCGCCCTTCCTTGGCCTGCAACTGCCCGCGGCGCTGGCGACGGTGGAACCCGGCAAGCGCGGCAAGAAGGACGGCCAGGGCCTCTACAAATGGGAGAACGGCAAGGCGGTGAAGCCGCAGGTGCCGTCCGACTACAAGGCACCGGACGATCTGGAAGACCGCCTGATCCTGCCGCTGCTCAACGAAGCGGTCGCCTGCCTGCACGACGGCGTGGTCGCCGATGCCGACCTGCTCGATGCCGGCGTGATCTTCGGCACCGGCTTCGCTCCGTTCCGCGGCGGCCCGATCGAGCACGTGAAGGCGGTCGGCCCCGACGCATTGCTGGAAAAGCTCAAGGCGCTGCAGGCGCGCCACGGCGACCGCTTCGCGCCGCGTCCGGGCTGGGACAACCCGGCGTTGCGCACGCCCACCGTCTGATCCGGCACGAAGATCATGCCTCTGACGTCTCTATTGCTCGCGCTGATGCTCGGCGCCTCGCCGGTGGCCGCCACGCCGGACGCCGCCCTGCTGTCCGGTCTGCTGGAAGTGCACGAGCGCGACGGCGGTTGCAGCGGCGAGGCGAACACCGACCTGAGCGTGCAGGTCGACGGCACGCGTACGACCTTCGAACAGGATGTCTGGCTGTCCGCGCGCGAATCGCTGGACCCGATGGACGTCCTGGAGGTCAAGCGGGAAGGCAGCGTGCTGAGCGCGACGGTGAACGTCCACGTCGCCCCGATCGAACCCGGCCGCCCGGTGCCCGCGTGCATCCGGCCGGTCAACGTGCGCCTGCACGTCGACGGCCTTCCGCCGGGCGACTACACGTTGCAGCTGAAGCGCGCGGAATCCTGATACGGCGCACTGGGCGGCGGATCAGCCGCCCGGCAGCGTCTGGGTCATCACCCAGTCTTCCTTGGGGTCGTCGCCCACGTAGAAGATCGAACGGCCCACGATCTGGAAGCCGTGCTTGCGGTAGAAGCGGATCGCCTGCGCCGATTCCTGCCAGACATTGAGCCACACCGAACGCGACTTGCGCAGTTGGGCCGCCGCCAGCAGGTGCGACACCAGCACCGCCGCGATGCCCTGCCCGTGGAAGGCTTCATCCAGGTAGATGCGACCCAGTTCCACCGTCGGACGCAGCAGCACTTCGGCCGGCGGCACCGTGCCCCAGCGCAGTTGGGCGAAGCCGGCCCACACGCCGTCATGCTCGACGATCAGGGTGAGCGTGTCGGGGTCGCGGATTTCCTGTGCCTGGCGCTCTGGCGTGTACACCGTATCGAGGAACGCGGCCACGTTCTCCGGCGTACTGCAGTGGCCGTTGGCAGCCACGAAGGTGCGCCGCATCATCGCCGAGAGCTCGGCGGCTTCATTCGCCCGCGCGGGGCGGACCACGGTACCGGCCTTCATGCCGCGAGCGATGTCCCTGTTGCCATCCATGCCGATGACAACGCGTGCCGCAGGCGGGAAAGGCCACGCTCCGATGCCGCGCGTTCAGCGCCGCGTGTAAACCTCGGGCGGCGCGCGCAACGGACGCCGGGCGGCCGCGTCGTCGTCCAGTGTGCCCAGTTGCGCGGCGAAGTCGGCCAAGCGGGCCCAGACATAGGGCTGGAGATCGTCGGGGGCCGCGTCATAGACCTGACGCCACAGCTGATCCATGAACACGCGCGGGTCCTCCCGCATCGCACCGCGTTCGATGCGCTCGCCTGCAAGGGCCAGGACGGCCCGGATGTCGGCCAACGTGTCCATGGCCGCAGGGTAAGGGCCCCGCATGCCGGTTGTGTTACACGAAATCCGTTCATCCGACGACCGGTCCGGTTCCGTGAACGCGGTTACGGTTCTGCGCCGTCACTGCGCCGGTGGGGCTGCTTCGGGAACAGCCAAAGCATCGCGCGCCGGTAGCCCTCGCCGATGCTGGCGGCGTGGGTGCCGCCCTCGATCTCCAGCAGCGTGGTCTGCCACGGCACGTCGGCGCGCGCCGACCAGTCCGCGACCCATTCGCGGGCGAGCTGCCGGCGCCCTTCGTCCTCACGCGTGCCGCTGACCATCGCCACTTTCAGGTCGTTCCGCGCATGCGGCGCGGCCGGCGCGAACAACTGCTCCCGGGCCGGGCCGCGCGCCGGATTGCTGGCGATGCGGCCCCAGAACAGATCCGGCGCCTCGCGCGCCGACCACAGCACGAAATAACCGCCGCGCGACTGCCCCAGCAGGATCCTGCGCGTGGGATCGGCGGCATGGCGATGTTCCACCTCGGGGATCACCTGGTCGCGCAGGAACGCCAGGAACCCCGGCGCACCACCCTGCTCGGCCGTGGCGTCGGCACCGGGCGCGGTGAAGTCGGTATTGCGCTTGTTGATGGCCGGGTCGAAACCGCCGTACGCGATGCCGACCACGATGGCCTCGGGCAGTTTCTCGTCGTAGTGCAGGAACAGGTGCGTCGGCGCCAGCAACGGAAACAGGCTGTCGCCATCCAGCAGGTAGACCACCGGGTAGCGCGTCGGCGCAGCCGCGTCGTACCCCTCGGGGAGCCGCACGTAGATGTGGTGCACGCGGCCGGAGCCATGATCGGTCAGCGGGAAGTAATCGCCGGTCAACGCAGGCAGATGCTCCAGCGGTACGTGCTCCTTCGCGTTCCCACCGGGCGTGGCGGGCGGAACCGCCCACGCCGATGGCATCGCGATCATCAGCCACCCCACGAGCAGAGCGGTCATGCAGCGGATCATGGGCATCTCCCTCGCGCCCGCGTCCTGCGGGCGGCCCCATTCTCGCAGCATCGTCCGCGTGCGGGCGCCACGCCTCACGACGCCTTTACGCGCCGCCGTTCACGGTGCAGGGGACCCCAACGCGAGGACTCGCGCATGACGACCCCCCTGGACAAAGCCCTGCGCCGCGAAGTCACCGTCGACGACAAGGCGTACACCCTGACCATCGACCCGGCCGGCCTGAAGCTGGTCGAGAAGGGGCGCCGCAATGGCGTCGAGCTGCAATGGAAGGATCTGCTCTCCGGCGATGCCGGACTGGCGGCGGCGTTGCAGGCGTCGACCCAGGCCTGACGTCCCGGCGGCTATCGCCGCCCCTTCGCGATCGGCGTAGTCTCATGCCACGGCGTGGGCAGCAGATCGATGAGCGTCAGGACGATTACGGACAATGGGCATTCGCTGACCGTGCAGACGGTCGAGAAGACCGACACCCTCGGCACGACCTATTGGCAGGGTCGCGCGATGTTCCGCGTCGCGGATGCGCGCGCACGCGTCGACGTGGTCACCACCGCGCGCCACGTCAGCCGAGAGAACGCCGAAGAAGCCGCGCTTGCCCTGGCGCGCCGGAATGGCTGGGGCGCAAGCTGAACGATTCAGACAGGCCGTGTCACACGCGTGCTAGTGTCCGGGCCTCTGCTGCATCTCGCAGCCCTTCGCGGTCGGAACCGCACAGGTCCTGACCATGAGATTGAACCTCTATCGCGTAGACGGGGGGTACTTCGTCTGCCCTGCCGGCACGAACATCCCCGCCTCGCACGCCGCCGATCTGCAGGGTCGCGCGCCCGACATGCAGTTCCTGTCGCGCGACACCGCGGGCCGCTCGTTCATCGAAGACCACATGCGCAACAACGGTGCCGTCCTGATGGACGAGCACGTGGCCGGCATCATGCTGGCCGGCTATCCGGCCTGGGAAAAGCGCGCGTTCTGATCCGAACGCGCGTTGCGTCGAGGGCGACCGGTCAGGCCACCTTGCGGGGCGGCGCGATCTCCGCGATCCGATAGCCCGCGCTCTGCACGGTGTGCAGCAGCGGCGTATCGAAGCCTTTGTCGATCGCCTTGCGCAGGTTGTACAGGTGGCTGCGCAGCGTGTCGGATTCGGGCAGTTCGTCGCCCCAGATCTCGCGCTCGATCTCGCGGCGCGTCACCACGCGCGGCGATTCGCGCATCAGGATGTTCAGCAGCTTGGTCGAGACCGGCGACAGCTCCAGCTCCTTGTCGCCCCGGCGGACGCGGTGGCAGGCCGGATCGAACGACAGCTCGCCCACCGTCAGCACCTCGCGCCCCACCTCTTTCCGGTTCCGGCGGATCACCGCATTGAGGCGCGCCTCCAGTTCCTGGGTGGCGAAGGGCTTGGTCAGGTAGTCGTCGACGCCGCGGTCGAGGCCTTCCAGCTTGTCTTCCAGCGCGTCGCGTCCGGTGACCATGATGATCGGCGTCGCCAGGCGCGCGACCTCGCGCAACCCACGCACCACGTCCAGCCCGTCCATGCGCGGCAGATGACCGTCGAGGATGATCGCATCGTAGCGGTTTTCCGCGGCCAGCCGGTAGCCTTCCTCGCCGTCGGCGGCGTAGTCGACTTCCATGCCGCGCGTTTCGAGGTAGGTGCCGACGGTTTCCGCGAGCCCGCGGTTGTCTTCGATGATCAGAATGCTGGCCGAAATGGACACGAGTCCCCCTGGATGCGAGTCAGTGACGTGAACGTGCCTCACGCCGTGTCGTCGGCATGTGAACGCCCCCGCGGGACCACAGGCACAATGCGCGTCGCTGAACGCTACCGAGGGAGTGCGCCGCCAGTGAATCCGCCCCCCGAACTGCTGCGCCGCCTGCTGCGCGCGAAGGACCGCATGGATGCGCATCCCGACCAGGACTGGCCGGTCGAGCGCCTGGCGGAGGCCAGCGCGGTGTCGAAGGCGCACTTCGCCCGCGCGTTCAAGCAGGCGTTCGGGTTACCGCCGCACCGCTACCTGCTCACCCGTCGCATCGAACGCGCCGCGGCGCTGCTGCGCGAGACCGACGCGCCGATCATCGACATCGCGTTGCAGACCGGCTGGACCAGCATCGGCACGTTCGGCCGGATCTTCCGCGACATCCTCGGCGAGAGCCCCGGCGAGTGCCGGCGCCGCGCGCGGGAGCTGATCGACCCGCGGAGCGCGATCCCGGAATGCGTCATGCGTGCGGTGGAGCGCCCGGACCTGAAGACCGCAGTTTCGGAGAAGCGCCGCCAGGCCGGCGACGCTACGGTGGCCACCCCAACAACGGAGGTCCCATGAGCCAGGGTATCGAGGTGATCGGTGTATACGTGCGCGACCAGGACGAAGCGCTGGTCTTCTACGTGGACAAGCTCGGGTTCCGCGTGCAGGCCGATGTGCGCAACGGCAGCTACCGCTGGCTGACGGTGCAGCACCCGGAGCAGCCGTCGGTGCAACTGGGCCTGTTCACCCCCGGCCCGCCCGTCCACGACGCCGCGACGGCCGAGGCGCTCAATGCCCTGGTCGCCAAGGGCGCGATGCCGCCGCTGGTCTTGAAGGTCGCCGACTGCCAGGCCACGTACGCCGCGCTGAGCGCCAAGGGCGTGGAATTCATCCAGGAACCGATCAGCCGCTACGGCCAGGTCGATGCCGGCTTCCGCGACCCGTCCGGCAACGGCTGGAAGATGATCGAACGCCAGCGCAAGGAGACCGCATGAACATCGCGCGCGTCTCGCGGCAGAGCCACCGCTGGCTCTCCCTCGTGTTCACCCTGACGGTGATCCTCAACTTCGCCTGGCGCGCCGCCGCCGGCGGCGAACCGCCGGCCTGGATCACCTACTCGCCCCTGCCACCGCTGTTCCTGCAGCTGTTCACCGGCTTGTACCTGTTCGCCCTTCCCTATCTGGGGCGGGCGCGCGCGGACGCGCAGCCCTGATGCGTGCATGAAAGAAGAAGGCCCCGCATCGCGGGGCCTCCTGCCACGGCATCCAGACTCTCAGCCGTTGCTAACGCTGGTACCCCCCGGCTCCGGAGCGACGGTGCGCGCCTTGCGGCTGAAGCGGTTGGACAGCATCTGGCGCAGCCCTTCCAGGCCCGCGCCCTTGCCGGCCACCTTCAGCACGGCGTAGCCCTCCAGCGAGCCGGCCATCAGATCGCTGCCTAGCGCCATCTCGCTGTCGGCCATGCGTTCGAACAATCGCTGCACGCGGGCCAGGCGCGGCCGCAGGACGTCGAGTGCCTTCAGGTCGGCGAGGTAACCGTCCAGGTCGAAGTTGCGTGGCAACACGCCGCTGTTCTCCGAGAAGACGACCACCGCCTGCCGGCAGAACGCCTCCGACTTGTCGCCCATCTTCATTAGCTGGCGGCGCTCGTCGGGCGACAGGCCGATGAGATTGGCGAACTCGGTGTCCAACACGGCGAGGGCGGCGTCGATGGCATCGAGCGACGCCTGCGGGTAGTCCAATGCGATGCGGTTCTGACTCATGATCACTCCTTGATTCCTTGTCATGGGATGCCGGCCTCACTGGCCGACGACCGCAGCGTAGCGCCCCGCGCACCGATCGTGCGCACCTCGTCCACTAATGGAAAACATGTCACGGCAAGCCGCGAATACTCGCCGGCGACATTCGGAATGTGAGGCTTCGACGAAACCGTGTCGCGCGCGAAGCCCGGACACTCGCCGACGAGCTTCCCGAGGTCGCCCGCGATGATGAAGAGGTTGCCGCCGCAAGCGGTCGATCGTCGCCACCGACTCTCGATGTGAGAGACGCGACACGCAGAGGCTTGCGATCACGTGTCCGATGCTGGGGGCCGGGTCTTTTCGGCTTGCGCGCGAGTCTTTTGAGATTCGCGCGCGACTCGCTGCATGTCGCGCGCGAGGTGCCGGCGTATCAAACGTGGGAATCGGAGTATCGCCGGCGAGTCATCGCGTGTCGCGCTTCAGGCCTGGAGTCTCCGCGGCCACGTTCGCGCGCCGGCTTGCTGACCCCGGCGCAAGGACGGCCAGGCACTGCATTGGGTCCGCGGATCAGGGCGTGGCCGCGCCGGCGGTGTACTGCTCATCGCTTACGTGCTCCATCCAGGTCACCACCTCGCCGTCCAAGGCTTCCTGCAGGGCGATATGGGTCATCGCCGTAGTGGGGGTAGCGCCGTGCCAGTGACGGTGGCCCGGGGGACACCACAGGATGTCGCCCGCATGGATCTCCACGACAGGGCCGCCTTCGCACTGGGTCCAGCCCTTACCGGCGGTGACGACCAGCGTCTGCCCCAGCGGATGGCTATGCCACGCCGTGCGTGCGCCGGGCTCGAACGTCACCGTGGCACCGGTAACCCGCGAGGGCGCAGGTCGTTTGAACGGCATGTCGATCCGGACGTTGCCGGTGAAGTACTCGGGGGAACCCTTGCTGGACGCGAGGGATCCGTTGCGATCGATCTGCATGGGGTGGGCTCCTTCGGGTTGGACGGCACCGGACACGTGGGCCGCCACGGTCATGGAAGCGAGGAACAGCGCGCGCGTCAGCACGCGAGGAATGACAGGCATGGATAACTCCAAGGGGTTTCTGTTGGTGCCGACGGGGACGCCAGGCACACCCGCGTGGACAATCCGCGCGGGGCATGGCGGCGTGCGAGCGCGCACGCGCCTGCGTGCTACCCGCGCGGACGAGACCGCGCCGCCATCAGCGTGGCCATCGCAGCGAGCAACAGCACGCCTGCACTGGCCACGAACGTACTCGCATAGCCGTGCCGGTCGAAGAGCAGCCCGCCCACGATGGATCCCAGGGCGATCGCCGACTGGACGATGGCCACCATCAGGCCACCGCCGGCCTCGGCCTCCTGCGGCATGGCCTCCGCGATCCAGTTCCACCACCCCACCGGGGCGGCGGTGGCCAGCAATCCCCACAGGCCCAGCAGGAGTGCGGCGGCCACGGCTGATGCACCGGCGGGAATCAGGCCCAGGGCGATCACGGCCATCACGACCGGGATGGTGACCAGGGTCAGGAAGAGACCACGACGCAGGAAGCTGCCGATCACCAGCGTGCCGATGACCCCGGCGACACCCATCGTCAACAGCATCAGCGACAACGTGGAAGCATCGACGTGGGTCACCGTCTCCAGGAACGGGCGCAGATACGTGAAGAGCGCGAACTGCCCCATGAAGAACAGGCCACAGGCCGCCATGCCCCAGGCGATGGGACCCCGCCGCAACAGGACGAGGACGTTGCCGGCGTGCGCGCGACGCTCGGCCGGCATCGCCGGCAGACTGATCCACTGCCATGCGAACGTGATGGCCGCGATGGGGATCAGGCAGAAGAACGCACCGCGCCACCCGATCACCGCGCCGAGATAGCTGCCCAACGGCGCGGCCACGACGGTCGCCAGCGCATTGCCGCCGTTGAATACCGCCAGTGCGCGCGGCACGTCGGCACGCGGCACCAGGCGCATCGCCGTGGCGGCGGACATCGACCAGAAGCCGCCGACCACGATGCCGATGAGCGCGCGCCCCACCATGTAGACCGCATAGTTCGGCGCCCATGCGACGACCGCGCCGGAGACGGCCATCAGCGCCGTCAATAGCAACAGCAGGGTCTTCCGGTCGAGCCGGCCGGCGACCCACGACAAGGACAGGCTGGTGAGTACCGCGAAGGCCCCGGAGATCGCGATACCTTGCCCGGCCATGCCCTCGCTGACCTGCAGATCGGCTGCCAACGGCGTCAGCAGGCTCACGGGCATGAACTCCGATGCGATCAGCGCGAACACGCACAGCGTCATCGCGAACACGCCGCCCCAGTGGGCGACGGGCGTGGCGACGGCGTCTTCATGCTCCGTCGCGACCACCTGCGTCATCACGCTGTCCATGCGGCGGATCCGTTGTGTGGACGACCCGGCATGCGGTTCACCCCGCCGCCAGATGACGGGTGAAGAACGCCGCCAGGGCATCGAACGGGATCACGTCCGGACGGTCGTACAGATCGGTGTGGTTCGCGCCGGGAATGATCATGAGCTCCTTCGGCTCCGCCGCGGCGGCGTAGGCGGTTTCGCTGAAGTAGCGCGAGTGCGCCTTCTCGCCGTGGACGAGCAGGATCGGTCGCGGCGAGATCTCGGCGATGTAGGTCAGCAGCGGCGCGTTCATGAACGACATCGGATTGGTCATCGTCCACGCATTGCCGGAGTTGACCGCACGCGGGTGGTAGCCGCGCGGCGTCATGTAGTAGTCGTGGTAGTCGACCATGAACTGCGCTTCGCCGCCCTTGAGCACGTTGTAGGGCGGCTGCGACGCCGGGCTGCCGTTCTCGGCGTCCAGCCAGCGCTGCCGGCCAAGATGCTCCAGCGCCTGCGCACGCTGCTCCCGCGTCATGCTGTCGTTGTACCCGCGCGCGGAGACGCGCGACATGTCGTACATCGTGCTGGCAACGACGGCGCGGATGCGCTTGTCCACCGCCGCGGCGTTCAGGACCATGCCACCCCAGCCGCAAACGCCGATGACGCCGATGCGGTCGCGATCGACGTTGGGCTGCAGGCCGATGAAATCCACCGCCGCGCTGACGTCCTCGGTGTTGATGTCCGGCGAGGCGACGTTGCGGGGGCTTCCGCTACTCTCGCCGGTGTAGGACGGATCGAATGCCAGCGTGACAAAACCGCGCTCGGCCAGCGTCTGCGCGTAGAGGCCGGAAGACTGCTCCTTCACCGCGCCGAACGGTCCACTGACCACGATGGCCGGCGCGCCCGCATCGCGCAGCGCCTTCGGCACGTACAGATCCGCTGCCAATGTGATGCCGTAGCGGTTGGCGAACGTCACCTTGCGGTGATCGACACGATCGCTCTTGGAGAACGTCTTGTCCCATGCCTGCGCGAGAGCAGGCGCGGCGCCTGCACGCGCCGCGCTGCCGGCGGCTGCGGCGAGGGACGGGCCAGCGATGAGCGCGGCCGAGCCGGCCAGTGCGGCGGACTGGATGAACGTCCTGCGGGAGGTCGGGAGCTCGCTGGCGTCACGAGGGGATGTCTTCATGTGCTTCTCCATGGCGCGGCGCTCAGGCGGCGTCCGCGAGGGTGGCGTTGTCGATGACGAAGCGATACTTCACGTCGCCCTTGAGCATGCGTTCGTAGGCGGCATTGATCTCGTCGGCGCGGATCAACTCGATGTCCGCGACGATGCCCTTCTCGGCACAGAAATCGAGCATCTCCTGCGTCTCGGGCAATCCGCCGATGGCCGAGCCGACGATCGATCGACGCTTCAGGATCAGGTTGAACACGCCGGGCGACGGATGCGGCGTGGCGGGTGCGCCAACCAGCACCATCGCGCCATCGCGCTTGAGCAACACCACGAAGGCATCGAGGTCGTGCGGTGCCGCAACGGTGTTGACGATCAGGTCGAAGCTCGTCGCGTGGGCCGCCATCTCAGCGTCGTTGCGCGAGACGACCACCTCGTCGGCACCCAGGTCCAGCGCAGCCTGCCGCTTCGTGTCGGAGGTGGTGAAGGCGACCACATGGGCCCCCATCGCATGGGCCAGCTTGACGCCCATGTGGCCCAGACCTCCAATGCCGACCACGCCGACCTTCTTGCCGGGACCGGCGTTCCAGTGGCGCAGCGGCGAATACGTGGTGATGCCCGCGCACAGCAGCGGGGCCACCGCCGCCAACTGCGCTTCGGGATGCCGCACGCGCAGTACATAGCGCTCATGGACCACGATCTTCTCCGAGTACCCGCCCAGGGTGTGGCCCGGCGCATCGACGGTAGGAGAGTTGTAGGTCAGCACGGTGTGGTCGCAGTAGTTCTCCAGCCCGCTCGCGCAGTCCGCGCAGTGCTGGCAGCTGTCGATCAGGCAGCCCACGCCGACCAGATCGCCCACCGCGAAGCCCGACACCTGCGCACCGAGGGCGGACACCCGGCCCACGATCTCGTGGCCCGGCACGCAGGGGAACAGGGTGCCGGCCCACTCGGCGCGGACCTGATGCAGGTCGGAGTGGCAGACGCCGCAGAACGCGATGTCGATCTGCACATCGTGCGGGCCAGGGGCGCGGCGACTGATGTCCAGGGATTGCAGCGGCTGGTCGCCCGCATGGGCGCCGTAGGCTTTGATGGTCATGGGAAGCTCCGGAACAGGGCACAGGGGAAATGCCCGGCCATTCTGTCGGCCCCGGATTTCTTTGATTAGATGATGGATCCTGATCTTCCCTATTAGTGCAGCTAATGATTCAGCGTGGCAGACTGCCGCCATGGCCAAGCGGAACCTCAATGACCTGCTCGCGTTCGTGACCGTGGCCCGGGAGGGCAGCTTCACGCGCGCCGCCGCGATATTGGGCGTTACCCAGTCCGCATTGAGCCAGGCCATCAAGGCGCTGGAAGCGCGCCTGGACATCCGCCTGCTCACGCGCACCACCCGCAGTGTGTCGCCCACCACGGCCGGCGAACGGCTGCTGCACGCCATCGGGCACCGGTTCGACGAGATCGAAGCCGAGCTGGATGCGATCACCGAACTGCGCGACAAGCCAGCCGGCTCGGTCCGGATCACCTGCGGCGACCACGTGCTGCGGACGGTACTGTTGCCGAAGCTGGTGCCGCTGATGCGCGCCTACCCCGATATCCGCATCGAGTTCGACGTGAACTACGGTTTCAGGGACATCGTCGCCGACCGCTTCGACGCCGGTGTGCGGCTGGGCGAGAGCATCGACCAGGACATGATCGCCATGCCGATCACTCCCGCATTGAGGATGGCCGCGGTGGCCGCGCCGTCGTACTTCGCGGAGCACGCGCCGCCGAAGAAGCCACAGGATCTGACCGGCCACAACGGCATCAACATCCGCTTGCCCACACGTGGCGGACTGTACGTATGGGAGTTCGAGAAAAAGGGCCGCGCGCTCAACGTGCGGGTGGACGGCCAGGGCATCTTCAACACTTCGCCGGCGATCGTGGACGCGGCACTGGCAGGCTTGGGGATCGCTTTCCTGCCGGAAGAGGAGTTCTCACCGCATCTTGCGCAGGGACGGCTCATCCGCGTGCTGGAGGACTGGTGCCCGCCCTTCCCCGGCTATCACCTCTACTACCCCAGCCGCCGACAGCCCTCCCCCGCTTTCACGCTGGTGATGGAAGCGCTGCGCCTTCGTTGAGGGCCCTGCACGCCCCATTTCCTACTTCTTCAGGCCGGCGACCACTTCCCGCACGCTGAGGCCGAGTTCGAGCTGCAGGCGCACGTACTCGCGCTCCTTGCGCGACAGGGCGCGACCCATCTCGATCCGCACGTCTTCTGCTTCGAGGATGCGCAGGATCCGCGGCATCGCCGAACCGATGGCGTCCTGGCCGTAACCGGCTTCGCGCAGCGCCGCCGTCAGTAGGGCTTCGACATCCATGGTGCATCCAGTTGCGGGGAAGGGAGCGCATTGTGCACCCTCCCCGCCTCGCCCGCGGCTCAACGGCAGACCGCGACCGCCTTGGACCGCTGGTCGATGACGACCACGGCGTCCTGCAGCGCATGCGCGCCGATCAGCAACTCCGGGTAGCGCTCCGATATGCGCACTTCGACATCCGTAAGGCGCCGGAAGACACGTGCCCGCCGATGTCATGCAATGGGACGCGGTACCGATGAAGGCCGTTCGCGGTGCGCTAATGATGCTGACCGAACCATGGCCCTTCCGCTGCGGGAAGATAGGGCCAATCCGAGCGGCGCGGCAAATCGGAGCGCGCCGCTTCGGCCTGCTCGGGCGTAAGGAACATGCCACCCAGATCATTGCCGCCGTTGATCGCGTAGAACCTGACATCGGCGTCGACAAGCTGGTCGTTGACGATCTTGAAGAACACATACGTCGCCCTACCCCAGCTGTCGCTCCCCTCCGTCTCGTCCGCGAAGATGACGTACTCATCGTCATCGACGCGGATCGCGTAGCGCGGCGCATCGGGATCGAACAGTTCTTCGATCGCCACCGGCCGGGCGACGTAACGCTTCAGCTCCGGAAGGAGCTGCTCGTAAGCCTCGCCGATCCCGGTTTCCGCGAGGTCTTCGGCATCGAGGATGATCATCGTGTCGTAATCGAGTGTCATGGCAGGCACCTGTGCGCCGCATCCGAGCGGCAGGAGAGAGAGCAGGAACAGCAGAACCTTCTTTGCGGTATTCATCGTGACGGACCTCTTTGACGATCAGACCGGCGTCGTTTACCACTTCCCGAAGAAGGACGAGATGTCGAAGTAGATCTTCTTTTCTTCACCCGACGGCAGCTGGATCGTGATGAGATCCATCGGGACCTTGCCCATCAGCAAGGCCTGGGACTTCACTTCCGCACCGGGATAGTTCTTTTGCAGCCACTGTCGCTCGGCCTGGATGCTACGGACCCGCACGGCGGATTCGGCCGTCAGTCCGCCGCCTTGGGCACTGTCGGCGCTTTCCCGACCGGCAGGCGTCGATTGGCACGCTGCAAGCAGCAGGGCGAGTACCACCACGATCAGAACGCGCTGCATGTGACCTCCCGTTTGAACATCCACGACCACGCTTTCAGGACGCGTCCAATGAGGCGCCATACCGATATCGATAGATCAGACGCCGGATGCCGGCGTTGCCAACCACCAGCCACAGTCCGATCACCAACTCCGCGAGCGTGGCGAACACACTGGCCACCTGATCATGGGACCACTCGAAGTAGACCGCCGGGACCTGCCGGGTGCGGATTAACAGCGTGAGCCAATAGATCGCATCCACCACCCCATAGGCCAGCACCCAGATGCCGATCAGCGTCAGGCCGACGGACAGCGCCAGCGATGCATCCATGGGCGGTTCGGTGCGCGGCTCGCGCATCACGGGCAAGAGCCTGCGCGCGATGCTCAGCGGAAAGAACCAGAGCAGCACGCAGATGAGGGCGCCCGACAGGAGGCCCAGCGCATTGAAGATCGCCCACGCCCTGCCCTGATCGCCCGTGGCGAAAAACTGGACGACACCCGGCACCTGCTTGATCACGCCAAGGAACAGGAAAACCGAGAAAAGCCGGACCGCGATGGCGACAAAATCCTCTCTACTCAGCATGCTGTCCTCGTTGATTCCATCGAATGCTTCATCCTCGTGCCTTCAGCACCCCATCGGCGGCAGGAAGGCCAGCGTCGTGACCTCCACCCACGTGCCCTTGCGCAGCACGTCCACGCGCACCCGCACCGTGCTGATCGCCACATAAGGCGACACCGACACCCGCGCATCGGGGTTGTCGAGTTCGGGGAGCCAGCCATCGGCGATGGTCGGGTCGCCCTGCTTGGCCGCATGCGCATGCACCGCGGCGTCGAGTTCCTTGCGTGTGTATTTCGGGAAGCAGCTCTGCTGCTCCGATGACGGCGTTGGCAGGACGAAGGTCACCGCATCGACCGCCTGCGACGGCAGCCACGCCGACGTGCAATGCTTCCAGTCGATCAGGTCCAGGTGCGGACCTTCCGCGCCCAGGGCGAGGCTGGTCTCGAACTGCACGCGCACACGGTACGTCTCGCCCGCCTGCGCAGGCTGCAATTGCAGCGTTGCACCGTAGACCTCATCGCCCAGTTCCAGCGGCACCGTCAGCGACGCGGGTACCGTGCCCTCGTGCTTCCACCCCTGGAACGCATACTCGCCGTCGACGGACGGCAGCACGCGGATGCCGGACAGCCCCTGTGCCTGCGCCCACAGCGGCGCGCACAGCAGCGCGATCGCGAACAGAAGGCGCGCCCAGCGCGACCGGACTCCCTGTATCCCCTTCATCCCTGCTCCCCTTTGGGGCGCCGACATCCCCGGAGCGATGGTAGCGCGATCCACAACGGCCGGCCGTCGCACGCGGCGCCGTGGGCGGGTTAGGATGCGGCCGGGCCCGGGAGGGGATGACCGGCCCATACGACGATGACCCGACGTCTGGCCGCCTGCGGAGGGCCGCCATGCTGCGCAGCCTTTTCCTGACGGTCCTGCTGTTGGTAGTCGGCGTGCCCCTGGGCGCGCTGCCGGCGCATGCGCTGGATCCCGGCGCCGGCATCGGCCAGCTCAAGCACAGCCGCTGGATGGCAGACGACGGCGTACCGCTGGGCATCTATGCGTTGGCGCAGACGCCGGACGGTTTCCTGTGGATCGGCAGCGACGCCGGACTGCACCGCTTCGACGGCGTGCGCTTCGACGCCGACGCGGGGCCGGACGGTGCGCTTCGCAACGAGCCCGTATCGGCCCTCATGGCCGCGCGCAACGGCGACCTCTGGATCGGCTACCAGTCCGGCCGCATGGCGGTGTTGCGGGACGGGAAACTGCTGGACCGGTCCACGCCCGACAGTGATCGCTGGGTGTTCCATCTCTTCGAAGACCGGACCGGCGCGGTATGGGCAATCACGGGCAACTCCGGCCATCCCCTCATGCGGTACCACGGCAGTCGCTGGGAAGACATCGACGCGGCATGGGGCTTCGCTGCGGATTTCGTCTGGTCGATCACCGAGTCCGGCGACGGCCGCCTATGGCTGGACGCAGGCACGGATATCAAGGTGCTGGACCCGGGCGCACGTCGCTTCCGCAGCAGCGGTAGCCGCGTCGAGAGCCGCATCGATTCGGGCGACAACTTCGACCTGGTGCCCGATCCCGCGGGACGCATCTGGCTGTCCAGCCCCTTCTCGGGTACGCGTCGCCTGCCGGAGGTGTCGGACACCGAACGCGCAACGCTGGCAGCGTCCACCGTCCCGGTGGCCTCGCCCGGCCATTTCTATCGCCGCGCCCTGTTCGACCGTGACGGTGCGCTGTGGGGCGCCACGTATTCGGCAGGCATCTACCGGATCGCCAGGCCTGCCGGCCTGTACGCCGGCGAACAGCCCGTGGAGGAGAGCTTTGCCGCCAAGGACGGCCTGTCCTCCGACCGCGCGCAAGCGATCCTCGAAGACCGTGAGGGCAACATCTGGGTAGGTACCAGCACAGGCCTGGATCGCTTTCGTCCTGCCAACATCCGCCCCGCCGCCGGCGTTCCGCCCCATTCGCCGCTGGGCTACCTGCTGATGGGCGCGCGGGACGGCAGCGTCTATGCCGCCGACTCGGACAGCCTGTTCCGCATTCCGCCGGGGGGGGAAGCGACGCGCCTGCTCGAAGGCTTGGCCAATCCGCAGGCGCTCTGCGAAGACGCGTCGGGCACGGTCTGGCTGAAGACCGGCGATGCCCTGCTGCGGCGCGTCGGTGAACGCTTCGAACCCGTGCCGCTGCCGGACAAGCGCCGTTCCGCCCTGGACTGCGTCATCACGGCGGACGGACGGATGTGGTTCAACCGCGTGCAGGGCGGACTGACGCGTTATGAAGCCGGCGCATGGATCGACCCGCTGCCGGCGGATCCGCGCGGGCCGTTGAGAATACCGACGATGATCGCGATGTCCGGCGGCGGACTGCTGGCGTACGTGCGCTCGCAAGGCCTGATGGTGATCGATCCACCCGCGATGCGCATGCTGTGGAAGCATGCCGACATTCCCGGTGGCGAGGTGACCCTGCTGCACCGCCTGGGCAGCGACGTCATCGTGGCCAGCCTCGGCGGGCTGGCCCGCCTGCGCGAGGGCAAGGTGACGATCCTGCGGCGCACCGACGCCTGGCTGCTGGGCATCACCGGCATCGCGGAGAGTCGCGACGGTCACGTCTGGCTGCAATCGCGCTCGAGCATCGCCCGCCTGCGCAGGGACGTGTTCCTGCGCAGCTTCGATGATCCGGCGTTGGCCGTGGAGGTGGAACTGCTGGATTTCGAGGATGGCCTGCGCGCGCCCGCCGCACCGGGGTATGCGCGCAACAGCGCGGTGACGGGCGGCGACGGCAGGCTGTGGTTCGTGACGACCGACGGCGTGGCGCAGATCCAGCCGACGCAGTTGGCGCGCAACCCGGTGCCGCCGCCGGTGCGGATCGTCGGCCTGGCCTACGGATCGCAGCGATTGCGGGATCCGACATCGGCCACGCTGCCTGCGGGGGTGTCGCGCATCGAGATCGACTACACCGCCCTGAGCCTGAGCGTTCCCAGCCGCGTGCGGTTCCGCTTCCGGCTCGAAGGCGTGGATGATGACTGGGTCAATGCCGGGCATCGGCGCCAGGCGTTCTACACCAACCTCGATCCCGGGCAGTACCGCTTCCGCGTGATCGCGGCGAACGACAGCGGCGTGTGGAACGAAGAAGGCGCAACGCTGGCGTTCGTCGTGCCGCCGACGTTCCTGCAATCGATCTGGTTCAAGGCCCTGCTGGTGCTCGCCGTGGCGGTGCTGTTGTGGGGCCTGTACGCACTGCGCTTGCGCTACGAAACCGCGCGCTTGCGCGATCGTTTCCAGGGACAGATCGCCGAACGCACCCGTATCGCGCGCGAGCTGCACGATACGCTGCTGCAGGAATTCCAGGCGCTCACGTTGCGCTTCCAGGGTGCCGTGGACGGCCTGCGCACCGACGCGCGCACGCACGATGCACTGACCCGGGCGCTGGATCGCGCCGACGAGGCGCTGAAGGCCGGCCGCGAGCGCGTGCACGACCTGCGCGCGCCGCACACCGGCGACCACCTGCCCGCCGCCCTGCAGGACACGGCCAGATACCTGATCGATGACGGCGCGTTGGATCTGCAGGTGTCCGTGGAAGGCACGCCACGGCTGCTGGTCGATACCGCGGCTGAAGAAGTGCGGCGTATCGCGGAAGAGGCGCTGCGCAACGTGATGCGGCATGCGCAGGCGCGGAACGCGTGCATCGTGCTCGCCTATCGCGCGGAGGGGCTGTCGATGACGATTCGCGACGACGGCGTCGGACTCCGCGCCGACGCGGACGGCGACGGCGATCACTTCGGCTGCGCCGGCATGCGCGAACGCGCGCACCAGCTCGGCGGGCGGCTTGATATCGGCAATGCGCCGGCGGGCGGTACCGTCGTCGAGCTGTTCGTTCCTGCCCGGCATCTCTACCGCCGGCGCCACGCGGGCTTCTGGCGATGGCTGGTGCGGCGTGATGCCGCGCCCACGGACGACGTCCGTTGAGTCGCCGGCGGCCTGCCACCGGCTGAACACCCCGCCACCGGCATGCGTTGCTTCACGGAAGCGTGACTGCGGCCGACCTATGGTCGAAAAAAAGCAGAGGCATTCCGATGACGATGATCAGACTGCGGGCCACCGGCACGCGCACCGGCTTCGATGCGCTGGTCGCAGCGCTGCACGGCGTGGATGGCGTGGAGCGCGTGGAAGAACTCGCGGACCTGATGCCGCACATGGACGACGAGGATTCCAGTTCCGCCGGGTTGACCGACGACCGCGGCGGCGACCTGCATGCGCTGGAGGTGGAAGCGGCCTCGCCCTACGCCGACACGGTGCGCGAGACGGCGGACGACATCGCGGCGCGCTACGGCCTCGTGCTCGAGTTCGTCGACGAGTTCTGAGGCCGCGTGGCGGGCCTGCACTACACCACCGATACCCTGCCCGGCCTGCGCCGGCAGCGGCGTGGGCGCGGGTTCGTCTACCTGGACGCGCGCGGGCGTGCCGTGCACGCGCAGACCACACTGGATCGCATCCGCCTGCTGGCCATTCCGCCGGCCTACACCGACGTATGGATCTGCGCCGATGCGCGCGGCCACCTGCAGGCCACCGGACGCGACGCGCGCGGGCGCAAGCAGTACCGCTACCACCGCGACTGGCAGGCCGAACGTGGCGCCCGCAAGTACGACCGACTGGTCGCCTTCGCCGATGCCCTGCCGCGGCTGCGCCGCCGCATCCGCGCCGATCTCGCGTTGCCAGGATTCCCGCGCGACAAGGTCGTCGCGCTGGTGCTCGCCCTGCTCGGCCAGACCTTGCTGCGCGTGGGCAACGCCAGCTACGAGAAGGACAACGGTTCCTACGGCCTCACCACGCTGCGCAACGTGCACGCGCACTTCATCGCCGGCAGCGAGGTGCGCTTCGCCTTCCGCGGCAAGGGTGGCAAGCCGATCGAATCGCGGGTCAGCGATGCGCGCCTGGTGCGGCTGGTGCGCGGTTGCCGCCAACTCCCCGGGCAGGCGCTGTTCCAGTACCGCGAGGGCGACACCGTGCAGCGGATCAGCTCCGGCGACGTCAATGCCTATCTGCAGGACGTGATGGGCGGGCCGTTCACCGCGAAGGATTTCCGCACCTGGGGCGCCACCCTGTTCGCCTTCCGCACGCTGGCGGCGACAGCGGTGCCCGAGACCGACACGGCCCGGCAGCAGGCGCGCATGGAGGTGCTGCGCCACACCGCCGCCATCCTCGGCAACACACCGCGCATCTGCGAACGCTGCTACGTGGACCCGCGCGTGTTCGAAGGTTGGGAAGACGGTCGCGTGCAGCGCGCCAGCGCGCGGGCGCGCGGGCAGCGGCAGTGGGAACAGGCGGCGATCCGTTTCCTCCGGCGTGCGCGCCGAGGGTCATGAGCGTGCGCGGCGCTTCTTCACGGGCGCGGCCGGTGCCTGCAACGCGGACAGTGCCTCGCTCACGCTCGCCAGATCCTGGCGCCGGCGCGTGTAGTCGCCCCAGGGATGCGCGCCCAGGCGGCTCATGCGGCGCGGCGCGGTGGACAGCGTGTAGGCGTCGCCGCCCTTGATGCGGCCCAGTTCGTCCCATCGCAGCGGCATGGCCACCGGTGCGCCATCGCGCGCGCGCAGCGAAAACGACGCCACGCTGGTGGCACCGCGGCCGTTGCGCAGGTAGTCGATGAAGATCTTGCCCTTGCGGAACTTCTTCGTCGCCGTGGCGACATAAGCCAGCGGTTCGGAGGCGGCCATCGATTCGGCGAAGGCATGCGCGAAGTCCTTCACCTGCGGCCACGGACACGCCGGTTTCAGCGGTACGACCACGTGCAGGCCCTTGCCGCCCGAGGTGCGGACGTACGATGCCAGGCCGAGTGCGCGCAGGCGCTTGCGCACCAGGCGCGCCGCTTCGACCACGTGCGGCCACGGCACGTCGGGACCCGGGTCGAGATCGAAGACGATGCGGTCGGCGGCGTCCGGGGCATCGGCCTGCGCGCCCCAGGGATGGAATTCGAGCGCGTTGAATTGCACCAGTTCCAGCAACCCGGCTTCATCGCGCACCACCAGGTAGTGGGCGGAGGTTCCGCCCTCTTCCGCCAGCGGCACCGCGTCGACGCGATCCATGCCCGGTGTGTGGTGTTTCTGGAAGAAGCACGGGCGCCCCGCACCCTGAGGGCAGCGCACGATGGACAACGGACGCTCGCGGATCTCCGGCAGCAGCCAGCGGGCCATCGCGCGGTAGTAGTCGAACACCTGTTGCTTGGTGATACCGCTGTCGGGGAAGACGACGCGTTCGGGATGGGTCGGTTCGATCGTGGACGGCGTCGCGCGGCCGCGCGGAGGTGCAGGCATGGCGGTATCTCCGGCGGGCGTGCGGGATTCGCGCAGATCGCTTGCGCGCTTGTCGCGGCGGATCGTCTTCAGCGACGGTTGCCGCAGCAGGCCCTGGTTGCCGCGTCCGTGATGGAACACCTCGGCGACCAGGCGTGGCGCGACCCAGCGCGCCCGGCGCAGCTCCGGATCGTCGACCTCGACGTGCGCGGTAGGCGTGGCGCGCGCACCCTTGGCCAATTGCGTGGACAGCGTGTCGAGCAGCGCATCGCTGAAACCGGTGCCCACGCGGCCGGCGTATCGCCAGCCCTTGTCGCCATCGGGCGTGGCCAGCAGCAGTGCGCCCAAGCCGCTGCGGCTGCCTTTCGGCGCCGTGAACCCGACCACGGCGAACTCTTCGGCATCGCGTTGCTTGATCTTGCGCCACGCATCGCCGCGCCCGGCGTGGTATGGCGCATCCGCGCGCTTGGCGATGATGCCTTCGAGGCCACGCGCGAGCGCCATCTTCAGCGCCTCGTCGCCGCGGCCGACGATGTGCGAGCTGTAGACCAGGCGATCGGGCGGCGACTTGAGGATTTCCGCCAGCAGCGCCTTGCGCTGGTATTGCGGGCTGCCCGCGATGTCCACGCCGTCGACCTGCAGGATGTCGAACAGTACGTACGACAGCGTGGCGTTCTTCTCGCCGGACAGCGTGGCCTGCAGCAACCCGAAGTCTTCCTGCCGCCCGGCACCGGCGACCAGTTCGCCATCGAGCACGGCATCTTCAAGGTGCAGCGCTTCCAGCGCGGCGACGATCTCCGGCGCCTTGTCGGTCCACTCGCGTTCGTTGCGCGACCACAGGCGCACGCGGCCGCGGCGGATCTCAGCGATCAGGCGATAGCCGTCCCATTTGGCTTCGTGCAGCCAGTCGTCGCCGGGCGGCACCTGCTGCTGCAGCTTGGCCAACTGCGGCGCACGGAACGCGGGGCGATGCGAGGTGGCGCGCGCGCCGTCGAGCCGCGCGGCGCGGCGGGCCCAGCGTTCCGGTGCAGCGGGCGCGTGCGCGTTGCGGGTCGCGCTGCGTCGTCGGCGCGCGGGCCGTGCGCCCGGCGGCGGCGCGACGTCGTCCAGCAGGTCGTCGGCCTCCTGCGGGCCGGCGAAACCGTCGCGCGCCTTGTACAGCAGCCACTGCGGCTGGCGCGCCGGCGTATGCGTGCGCACCAGGTGCCAACCGCCCTTCAGCTTTTCGCCGAACATGCGGAAACGCAGGTGCCCTTTCGCGAGTTGCGCCTCGGCATCGCCATCCGTGGTCCAGAGGCCGCGATCGAACGTGGCGACGTGCCCGCCGCCGTACTGGCCCTTCGGGATGTCGCCCTCGAAGGCCGCGTAGTCCACCGGATGGTCTTCGACCTCGGCCGCCAACCGCTTCACACTCGGATCGAAACTGGGGCCCTTCGGCACCGCCCAGCTCTTGAGCGTATCGCCCACCTGCAGGCGGAAGTCGTAATGGCGATGGCTGGCGTGGTGCAGCTGGACGACGAAGATCGGCCGATGTCCAGGCGCGCGCTGCGTGTCAGCCGACGGTTCGGGCGTGCGGTCGAATCGGCGCTTGCGACGGTATTCCTGCAGGCTCATGGCGGGTCCTCGGCCCCGTTATGCCGCCAGTGCCGTCAACAGGACGTGCAAGCTGCGTCCGATGCGGCTCGCGCTTCAGCCGGGCGACAGGCTGTTGCGCGCGTGCCAGGCCTGGAGCGCTGGCGACACGGCGCCTTCCAGCGACAGGCCGAGCGCGCCGTAGGCGTCGAGCGCATCGCGGAGGGTGTCCCACGGCGTGCCGGCGCGCGCAGGCGGCCATCCGTCCACCGGACCGAACCGGGCGACGGCGGCGTGTTCGCCGGCCTCCAGGTGCTCGCGCTGGGCGTGCAGGCGCAGCGCCACCCACTCGCGCAGCGGATGCACGGTGAAGCCGTCGGCTTCGAGTACAGCCCGCGCCCCCTGCAGGGCCGACTCGGCGCCGCGGAACCATTCGGTGCGCCCCGCGGCACGGCTCGGCACCGTCAGCGGCGGCGGTGCCGCATGCGCGCGAAGTTCGCGCTTCAGGCGCGTTTCCCATGCGCGCGCCTCGCGCATGCTGCCTGCTTCGGCCAGCCAACCGCGCTCGAGATCGAAGAACGCGTAGTAACGCGGCGAGAACGCCTGCATGCGCGTCAGGGGATCGATGGCGATGCCAAGCTTGGCGTGGTCTTCGTAGGCACAGGGCAGCACGTACAGGCAGGCGCGCCCGCTGGCGCCCGTGCCGACGCCTTCCACCGGCACGATGCGACGACTGCCGCTCATGCGGTCAGCGCGCAGCGGTCTTGCGTGCGCGCTTGGCCGGCGCCTTCTTCGTGACCTTGGTCGCCTTGCGCGCGGCTTTCTTCGCCGGTGCTTTCTTCGCGGCCGCGCGCTTCGAAGGCGATGCCTTGGCCGGGGTGCGCTTCTTGGTGTCCAGGCTTTTCTGCAGCAGCGCCATGAAATCCACCACGTTGGTGGCCGCATCCTCGTGGTCGGGAGCGTCTTCCTCGACGATCTTTGTGGTCGCCCCGCGCGCCTTGATGCGTTTCTTGATGATGGCTTCCAGCCGCTTGCGGAACTCGTCGTGGTAGTCGTCGGGCGTCCACTTCGCGGACATCGAACCGATCAGGCTCTCCGCCATCTCGCGCTCCCTGGCGGTGATGCGGTAGTCCGAGGCCTTGCCGGCGGGCAGTTTGTATTCCTCCGGATCCACCAGTTCCTGCGGATAGCGCAGCATCATCAGCACCAGCGCGTCGCCTTCGGGCACCACCGCGCACAGGTACTCGCGCGTGCGGATCACCACCCGCGCCACGCCGACCTTGCCGGTGCTGGCCAGGGTGTCGCGCAGCAGCACGTAGCCCTTCTCCGCCTTCTTGCCGGGCACCAGCACGTAGGGCTTCTCGAAGAAACGGATGCCGATCGCGTCGCGGTCGACGAAGGCCTCCACGTCGACGGACTCGTGCGTCTGCGGCGCGGCGGAGGCGATGTCCTCCTTCTCGACGACGACGTAGCTGCCCTTGTCGTACTCGAAGGCCTTGATGATGTCCTTCCAAGGCACTTCCTCGCCGGTCTCGGCGTTGACGCGTTCGAAGCGGATCGGCTTCTTGTCGCGCGAATCCAGCATGCGGAAGCTGATGTCGACCTTGCGCTCGCCGGACATCAGCGAGACGGGGATGTTCAGCAGTCCGAACGACAGGGTGCCGGTCCAGATGGGGCGCGCCATGGGGTGCCTGCCACAGGAGGGAAGGCCTGCATGCTGGCCAGCCGGGTCGAAAGCCTGCGTGAAAGCGGAGGTCCGCGCGGTGCGCGCGGACGGGATTCACATGGTGTGGGTCGGCTTCTCGCCGTTGAGGCTGCCGGCCAGCATCGTCTCGATGCGGTTCTTGATGGCCTCGCCTTCGCCGGTCTCGGCGAACTGCACGCCGATGCCGGCGGCGCGGTTGCCCTGTGCGCCGGCGGGCGTCACCCAGACCACCTTGCCGGCCACCGGCAGGCGGTCGCTGGATTCGGGCAGCGTGAGCAGCAGGAAGACTTCATCGCCGAGGAAGTAGCGCTTCGGCGTGGGCACGAAGATGCCACCGCCCTTCACGAACGGCATGTAGGCGTTGTACAGCGCGGCCTTGTCCTTCACTGCCAGTGACAGGATGCCCTGCCGTCCACCTGCTGCATTCATTCCCCGTCTCCGTGCGTGTCGGTCAGCCGCGCCGCGCGCCGACAGCGCGGGTGCGGTCGTTGCCGGCCCAGGCCAGCAAGAGTTCCACCATGGCCAGATCGCCGCGCACCGTGGTCCGCAACAGGTCGCGGGTGCGGTTGGCGGCGTCGAACCACGTGGCCAGCTTGGTCAATCGGGCCGGATCGGTCAAGCCGGCAGCACCGGCCTGCTCCAGCGCGAGGTCTGCGGCGTGGCGCAGGCGCGCGTCGGCGAGTTCGTCGTTGGCCCAGCGTTGCGCGGTTTCCACCACGCCGATCTCGCCCTGCTCCAGCCGCGCGAGGTCGCGTGCGACGGCCTGCCGCAGCGCAAGCCCGTCGTTGCGCAGCCAGTCGTCCGCCAGCCCCGGGTGGCCGCGGGCGGCGTCCAGTGCGCGCTCGGCATCGGCCATGGCGTGGCCCTGCGCTTGCAGCCACGCGAGTGCTTCGTCGCGCGGCGGCAGGCGGAACTCGATGCGCTGGCAGCGGCTGCGGATCGTCGCCGGCAATCGCGCGGGCTGCGCGCTGACCAGCCACAGGTAGCGACCGGGAGACGGTTCTTCCAACGTCTTCAGCAGGGCGTTGCAGGCGGCGCGGTTGATGGCATCGGCGGGATCGAGGATCGCCACCTGCGCCTGACCGTACTGCGGCGTCAGCGCGAGCTTCTGCGAAATCTCGCGGACCTGGTCGATGACGATCTCGGTGCGCAGCTTGCTGCCGTCCTTGGTGGGCGCGAACGACACCACCATCAGATCGGGATGGGTGCCGGCGTCGATCAGATGCGCGCTGCGGTCGTTCGGTGTCGGCTCGCCCTGCGCATCGCGATGCTGCGCCAGCACGCGCCGCGCCAGGCGATCCACGACCGCACGCTTGCCCAGCCCCGCGGGCCCGCAGACGAGCAGGCCGTGGCCGAGGCGACCCGCCTCCAGCGCTGCGACCGCATGGTCGTAGGCGCGCTGCTGCCAGGGCGAGAAGACATGGCTCATGCGAGGTCGCTGTCCGTCAGCGTACGCAGGTAGGCGGTGATGGCGGCATCGACCGAGGCCGCGACGCCCGCCGGCGGCTGGCCGGCATCGATCACGCGGAAGCGCTGCGGGTCTGCAGCCGCACGCGCACGAAACCCCGCGCGCACGCGTTCGAAGAAGTCGTCCTGCTCGCTCTCGATGCGGTCCGGCCACAGGTCGCGGCCGGCGGTACGTGCGCGGCCCTCGCGCACATCCAGGTCGAGCAGCAGGGTCAGGCCCGGCGTCACGCCGACGGCGCGCCGCTCGAGGGCGGCGATCCACTCCGGATCGAGGCCGCGGCCCGCGCCCTGGTAGGCGTAGCTGGAATCGGTGAAGCGGTCGCTGACGACGAACGCGCCGCGACGCAGCGCGGGACGCACCACCTCGCGCACGTGTTGCGCACGCGAGGCGAACATCAGCAGCAATTCGGTTTCCGGCGCGAGCACTTCGTCCTGCGGGTTCAGCAGCAGCTCGCGGATGCGTTCGGCCAACGGCGTGCCGCCCGGTTCGCGCGTCAGCACCACCTCGTGGCCCTCGGCCTGCAGGCGATCGCGGATGGCCGCGATGGCGCTGGTCTTGCCGGCGCCCTCGCCGCCTTCCAGCGTGACCAGGCGCGGCTGCGAGAGGAGCGCTTCGGTCATGGTGCTTCCGCCTTGCGCAGGGTCTCGCGGCGCGTCACCAGGTAGCGCGCCACCGCCGCGTTGTGCTCCGCGAGCGTGGCTGAGAAAAGGTGGCGCCCGCTACCGTCGCCCACCGCGACGAAGTAGAGCGCCTGGCCGTCGGCCGGATTCACCGCCGCGCGCAGCGCGTCGGCACCGGGCATGGCGATCGGCGTGGGCGTCAGGCCCTTGCGGGTGTACGTGTTGTACGGCGTATCGGTGGTCAGGTCGCGGCGGCGGATGTTGCCGTCGTAGCTGCTGCCGATGCCGTAGATGACGGTGGGATCGGTCTGCAGCGGCATGCCGATCTTCAAGCGGCGCGCGAACACGCCGGCGATGGCTGGACGCTCTTCGGCGATGCCGGTTTCCTTCTCGATGATCGACGCCAGGATCAGTGCCTCTTCCGCCGACTGCAGCGGTATGCCCGGCGCGCGGGCGTCCCATGCCGCGGCCAGCGCCTTCTCCATCGCGGCATAGGCGCGCTTGAGCACGTCGAGGTCGGATTCGCTGCGGGTGTAGACATAGGTCTCGGGCAGGAAGCGGCCTTCCGGATGCTGTCCGGCATGGCCGAGCGCCGCCATCAGTTCGGCATCGCTCATCTGCGCGGTCTTCTGCTGCAGCGGCGTGGCGTTGCGCAGCGCGGCGCGGAGCTGGCGGATATTCCAGCCTTCCACCAGGGTGACCCGGTACTGCAGGGTGCGGCCCTCGCGCATGCGCTGCAGGAGCTCACGCGGCGTCAGCGTGGGTTCCAGCGCGTACTCGCCGACCTTGAGCTGACTGGCCGTGTTGGTTTCGCGCGCCAGCAGGCGCCACTGCAGGTCGGAGCCCAGCGTCACCCCGTGTTCGCGCAACTTGCGCAGCACGGTGGGGAACGCATCGCCGCGGGCGACCTCGACCGTGGCCTCCGCCGAGCCGCCGATGGGGCTGTCGGCGAAGCCGCGGTGCCCCTGCCACAGCCACAGACCCGCTGCGACCGCCAGGGCCAGCAGCAGGAAGAACATGATGACGATGAAGCGGCAACCGCGCTTGAGAGCTGACGCCACGCGATCCTCGGCGATGGGAGCAGGCCGTGCAGGATACCCGGTCGCCGTCTCAGGCTGTAGGCGCGCGGTCAGCCTTCCAGCGCCCGCAGCACGCCGCGGGCCTTGGCGCGGGTTTCGTCCAGCTCCTTGTCCGGGACCGAATCGGCCACGATGCCGGCGCCGGTGCGGAACCGGGCCACGCTGCCGGTGCCTTCGGCCACGACTTCGGCACTGCGGATCAGGATGTTCAGGTCCAGGTCGCCATCGCGGTTGAGCCAGCCGAACGCGCCGGTGTAGGCGCCGCGCGGCACCTGTTCCAGCTCGGCGATGATCTGCATGCAGCGCACCTTGGGGCAGCCGGTGATGGTGCCGCCGGGGAACGTGGCGCGGATGACGTCGCCGGGCGTGGCGTCGTCGCGCAGGTGGCCGCGCACGTTGCTGACGATGTGGTGCACGTGCGCGTAGCTTTCCACCGTCATCAGTTCGTCCACCTGCACGCTGCCGGGCGTGCAGACGCGGCCCAGGTCGTTGCGCTCGAGGTCGATCAGCATCACGTGCTCGGCACGTTCCTTCGGGTGGCCGACGAGTTCGCGGATGCGTGCGGCATCATCGTCACCTTCGAAACGCGGACGCGTACCGGCGATGGGCCGGGTTTCGACCACGTCGCCACGCACCGACACGAGGCGTTCCGGCGAGGAGCTGACGACCGTCCAGTGCGGCGTGGCGAACAGGCCCGCGAACGGCGCGGGATTGGCGGTGCGCAGCCGGGCGTAGAGCGTTGCCGGATCCAGCGGCGCGTCGAAACGCGCCTGCCACGCCCGTGAGAGGTTGACCTGGAAGATGTCGCCGGCGCGCAGGTACTCGAGGATGCGCTGCACGCCGTCGGTGAAGGCCGAGGGTGCGTCTTCGTCGATACGGGAGGGCGGCTGCCACGCGGGCAGCGCGGGCAAGCCGGTGGCCGCGACGATGTCCTCCAGCGTGCGGGCGATCAACGTGCCCTGCCCCGCTTCGGCCACCACCACGCAGTCGCCGGTACTGCGGTCGCGCAGGACGGCGGCGGGACAGCGCAACGCGAGCGCGACCGGCTGGGTCTCCGGTGCCTGCGGCAGGTGGAGGACGGGTTCGACCTGCTGCGCCAGTTCGTATGCCAGCAGCAACGCCCAGCCGCCGCGGAACGGCCAGCGCGGCTCCTCGCGCGGCGTGCGCTGCGCCTGCCAATGACGGTCGAGCACAGTGAGGAAATCGCCGGCTTCCACCCCGCCCTGCAAGTTACGGGTGACGCCATCGGCCGCCAGTTGCAACCCGCTGCCGTCCGCGACCAGCAGGAAGTCCCAGCGCCCCTGCGCCGTGCCCGAGGCCACGGATTCCAGCAGGACCGGATAGCGCTGCGGATCGAGGCGATGCAGGGCCAGCAGGTCGGTGGTGGCGGGAAGTGCGCGGGTTTCGATCATCGGGTTCTTCGTCCGATCCCGTCGGCAGACAGGCCAGAGGCAGGCGTGGAAAACAGGAACGGCGGACCGCAAGGGTACCGCCGCTCCTCATGCAACGCGGACGCCGTGCTTCAGATCCGCTTGAACACCAGCGTGCCGTTGGTGCCGCCGAAACCGAAGCCGTTCGACACGGCCACGTCGATCTTCTTTTCGCGCGCCGTATGCGGCACGTAGTCGAGATCGCAGCCTTCGCCCGGTTCGTCCAGGTTGATGGTCGGCGGGATGATGCCGTGGTGGATGGCCAGCACGGAGAAGATGGCTTCCGCACCGCCCGCCGCACCCAGCAGGTGGCCGGTCATCGACTTGGTGGAGCTGACCATGATCTTGTACGCGTGGTCGCCCAGCGCGCGCTTCATCGCCAGCGTTTCGGCCAGGTCGCCCAGCGGCGTGGAGGTGCCGTGCGCGTTGAGGTATTCCACCTGGTCCGCATTCAGCCCGGCGTCCTTCAACGCCGACAGCATGCAGCGCGACGGGCCTTCGCCGTTCTCGCTGGGCGCGGTCATGTGGTACGCGTCCTGCGAGGCACCGAAGCCGGCCAGCTCGCAATAGATGCGCGCGCCACGCGCCTTGGCGTGCTCGTACTCTTCCAGCACCAGGATGCCGGCACCGTCGCCCAGCACGAACCCATCGCGGTCCTTGTCCCACGGACGCGACGCGCGCGTCGGGTCGTCGTTGCGGGTGGACATCGCCTTCATCGCGCAGAAGCCGCCCACCGAGGTCGGGGACGAGCCGCGTTCGGCGCCGCCGGCGATCATCACGTCGGCATCGCCGTACTGGATGGTGCGCATGGCGATGCCGATCGAGTGGTTCGACGTGGCGCAGGCGGAAACCGCCGAATAGCCCGGGCCCTTCAGCCCCTTCATGATGCTCAGGTGGCCAGGCAGCATGTTGATGATGGTGCTGGGGATGTAGAACGGGGAAATCTTGCGCGGGCCGCCTTCGTGCAGCTTCACCGCGGTTTCCTCGATACCGAGGATGCCGCCGATGCCGGCGCCGATGATCGCGCCGATGCGCTCGGCGTTGGCTTCGGTCACTTCCAGCCCGGAATCGTCCATCGCCATCAACGACGCGGCCAGTCCGTAGTGGATGAACGAGTCCATCTTTTTCACATCCTTCGGCGAAACGAAGGAGGTGGGATCGAAACCGCGGATCTCGCCCGCGATCTTCGTGGTGTAACCCTCGGTATCGAAGCTGGTGATCTGGCCCAGGCCCGAACGCCCGTTGACGATGCCGTCCCAGCTGGTGGCCATGTCATTGCCCAGGGGGGACACCAGGCCCATGCCGGTGATGACGACGCGACGACGCTGGCTCATATCGGATTCCTTGTAAATCTTGGCGGCCGCGCCCTACGCAGGCGCATGGGGGCCGGATACGCGCGGGGCCGCATGCGCGGCCCCGACACGGTTTACTGCAGACGCGGGACTTACGCCTTGACGTGCGCCTTGACGTAGTCGATGGCCTGCTGCACCGAAGTGATCTTCTCGGCTTCCTCGTCCGGAATCTCGCACTCGAACTCTTCTTCCAGCGCCATCACCAGCTCAACGGTGTCCAGCGAGTCGGCGCCCAGGTCATCGACGAACGATGCGCTGGTGGTGACTTCTTCTTCCTTAACGCCGAGTTGTTCGACGACGATTTTCTTGACGCGTTCTTCGATGCTGCTCATGGATTCGCTCCAGACGGAGATTGGGTGACTTGTTGGACTCTGCCGACGCTGTGCGAGGGCAAACCGGGGGATAGTGTAGTGGAAACCGGCGGCGTGGGGCAGTCGCCTTCAACCGCCGCCGAATCAACCACTTACAGCTATTTTTTACTACGGCATGTACATGCCGCCATTGACGTGCAGGGTTTCGCCGGTGATGTAGGCGGCGGACGGACCGGCCAGGAACGCCACAGCGTTGGCGATGTCCGCGGGTTCGCCCAGGCGACCGAGCGCGATCTGCTCGGCGAGCGACTTCTTGGTCTCTTCCGGCAAGTCCTTCGTCATGTCGGTGGCGATGAAGCCCGGGGCCACCACGTTGACGGTGACGCCACGGCTACCGATCTCCTTCGCGAGCGATTTGGAGAACGCGATGATGCCGGCCTTGGCCGCGGCGTAATTCGCCTGGCCCGCATTGCCGGTCACGCCGATCACCGAGGCGATGTTGATGATGCGGCCCTTGCGCGCCTTCATCATGCCGCGCATCACCGCCTTCGACGTCCGGTAGACGCTGGTGAGGTTGGTGTCGAGGATGGCCTGCCAGTCTTCGTCCTTCATCCGCATCAGCAGGTTGTCGCGCGTGATGCCGGCGTTGTTGACGAGGATGGAGATACCGCCGAATTCCTTGGTGATCGAATCCACCAGCGCGTCCACGGCGCCGGCGTCGGTCACGTTGAGCTCACGGCCATGTCCGCCCGCGTTCGCCAGGCGCTCGCCGATGGCCTGCGCGCCCGATGCACTGGTCGCGGTACCGATGACGGTGGCGCCCTGTGCGGCCAGCGCGTCTGCGATGGCGGCGCCGATACCGCGGCTGGCGCCGGTGACCAGCGCGATTTCACCCTGCAGGGGCTTGCTCATGATGGATGTCCTCGGGACGGGTCCGCGCGATCGCGGCGGACAGGATAAGGGAACGCGTGTAGCTGCGTGTCAGGGTTGCCAGTCGGACAGCGCACCCTGGAAATCGCCGACGCCACCGATGGCGCGCGCGTCGAGGCTCTTGTCGATGCGCTTGACCAGGCCGGCCAGCACCTTGCCCGGGCCGCATTCGGCGATGCGCGTGACACCCTCGGATGCCAGCGCCTGCACGCAGTCGGTCCAGCGCACCGGCAGGTAGAGCTGGCGCACCAGGGCGTCGCGGATCGCGTCCAGGCCGTCGTGCACCTTGGCGTCGACGTTCTGCACCACCGGCAGCGACGGCGCATGCCACGACAGGCCCGCCATCACTTCGGCCAGGCGATTCGCGGCTTCGCGCATCAGCGGCGTATGCGAGGGAACGCTGACGGCGAGCTTCACGACCTTGCGGACACCGCGCTCAGTGAGCAACGCGATGGCACGCTCAACCGCATCGCTGTCGCCACCGATCACGATCTGGCCGGGCGAGTTGTAGTTCGCGGGCACGACCACCTTGCTGTCCGATGCCAACGCGCAGACTTCGGCCACCAGCGCATCTTCCGCACCCAGCACCGCCGCCATCGCGCCTACGCCCGCCGGCGCGGCGTCCTGCATCAGCTGGCCACGAAGGCGGACCAAATGTGCGCCATCCTTCAGCGAGAGCGCACCCGAGGCGACCAGCGCCGTGTACTCGCCCAGGCTGTGGCCCGCCAGGTGCGCGGGCTGCGCGCCACCCTGTTGCTGCCACGCACGCCACACCGCGATGCCGGCGGCGAGCAGCGCGGGCTGCGTATATTCGGTTCGGTTGAGCATTTCCTCGGGACCGCCCTGGGACAACGCCCAGAGGTCGACACCCGCACCTTCCGACGCTTCGGCGAACGTCTCGCGCACGATCGGGTACAGCTCCGACAGCTCAGCCAGCATGCCGACCGATTGCGAGCCCTGGCCCGGGAAGACGAAAGCGAGTTGCGTGGAGGCCACTCGGACACCCTGAGTGAAAAATCAGGCGGCGATGATACGGGCGAACCCGCCGGATTGTCTGTACCGGGGCGTATGCGCCTGCGACGGCACGTCGCAGGAAGATCACGTGAATACGCCACGAGAACAGGACGCCAGAAACGCGAAAGGCGACGCTTCGCAGCGTCGCCTTCCATCATGCAGCGTGTCCCAGTGCGCGACTTAGTAGCGCAGCAGTACCGAGCCCCATGTGAAACCACCGCCGAAAGCTTCCAGCAGCAGCAGCTGGCCACGCTCGACGCGGCCGGAGCGGACCGCCGTATCCAGCGCCAGCGGCACCGAACCCGACGAGGTGTTGCCGTGCTTGTCGACCGTGACGATCACCTGGTCCATCGACATGTCCAGGCGCTTGGCCGTGGCCTCGATGATGCGCAGGTTTGCCTGGTGCGGGATCAGCCAGTCGAGGTCGTGCTTGTCGAGCCCATTGGCGTTGAGCGTTTCGTCGACCACGCCATCGAGCGCCTTCACGGCGTACTTGAAGACGTCGTTGCCCTTCATCTCGATACGGATGCCGTTGTTCGGCTCGGCGGCCTTGAAGCCCGTAGACACGCCGACCGGATTCCACAGCAGTTCCTTCTTGCTGCCGTCGGCATGCAGATGGGTGCTGAGGATGCCGGTTTCGTTGTCGGCCTTGAGCACGGCGGCGCCGGCGCCGTCACCGAACAGCACGCACGTGGTGCGCTCGGTCCAGTCGACGATGCGGCTGAGTGTTTCGGTGCCGATGACGAGCGCGGTCTTGGCGTCGCCACAGCGGATGAACTTCTCCGCCACGCTGAGCGCGTAGATGAAGCCCGAGCAGGCGGCATTGACGTCCATCGCCGCGCAGCCGGTCGCGCCGAGGCGCGCCTGGATCAGGCAGGCGGTGGAGGGAAAGATCAGGTCGGGCGTCGTGGTGCCGACGACGATCAGGTCGACCTCGGAGGCGTCCACTCCGGCGGCTTCGAGCGCGCGCAGCGCGGCCTGGTAGCCCAGGTCGCCGGCGGTTTCGCCTTCGGCGGCGATGTGGCGTTCGCGGATGCCGGTGCGGGACTGGATCCACTCATCGCTGGTGTCGACCAACTTCGACAGGTCTTCGTTGGTCAGCACTTTCTCGGGCAAATAGCTGCCCGTTCCGGCGATGCGCGCGTAAATGCGCCCCTTGTTGCCCGGCTCGCTCATGCACGCTCCCATTGCCGGCCCGACAGCGGGCCCAGGTTTGTCATCGATCATGCGGAAGGCGCGCCCAGCCGATCGGCGGGCGCGCTGCATGGATCAATCTTCCTCGACCGCCGAGGTCTTGGTGGCGATGACCTTCTTGCCGCGGTAGTAGCCGTCGGCGGTCACGTGGTGGCGCAGGTGCGTCTCGCCCGTGGTCGGGTCGGTGGACAGCTGCTTGGCGGTCAGCGCGTCGTGCGAACGACGCTGGCCACGACGGGACGGGGTGACGCGGGATTTCTGCACAGCCATGGGATTGCTCCAGCTCTCGTATCTGTTGGTGAACCTTGCGGTTCGTGTTGCCAGACCGCCGTAGCGGCTAGTTCTTCTTCAGCGAGGCCAGCGCCGCGAACGGACTGACTTTCGCCACCTCTTCTTCGTCCGCCGCCCATTCGCGTTCCACCGCGTCGGACGCCGGGTCCACCGCCACCACCGGCACGGCGAGGACCAGTTCGTCCTCCACCAGCTCGGCGGGGCGCAGCATGCCGTCTTCGGGCACCAGCAGCGCTTCGTAGTCGGGCGGCAGCGCAGCTTCTTCCTCTTCGCTGCGTACCAGACCCAACCGTTGCTTCAGCACCACCGGCAGCACGAAACGCTGCAGGCTGCGCTGGCACACCAACGGCAGGCCGGCCTCGATCTGCAATTCCAGGTACGGGACCCGCAATGCATCGTGGTCGAACTCCACCGTGTAGCGCACTTCGCCTTCGGTATCGGCCAGAAGGCCTTGCAGGCGCGTCATGGCGGACAACGGCAGGCGGCCTTCGAAGCTGCGCCGGTTCGCGACCATGCGCCACGCATCCAACAGCTCGGGCGTATTCGCGGACATAAGCCGCTGAATGTTAAGGATCAAACCCTGAACTGTCAAACCACCCCGCTGGACCAGGATGCTTGCCGCCGGCTTGGCTGGCCGTCAGACTCCCCCGCCCCGCTCCCCTGCCGGTCCTTGCCCCATGCCCTTGCTGCTTGCCTCCACGTCCCGTTACCGCCGCGAGCTGCTGGAGCGCCTGCGTTTGCCGTTCCATATCGCTCGCCCGGAGGTGGACGAGACACTGCAGGACGGGGAGACCGTGCCGGCCATGGCGGCCCGCCTGGCCCACGCCAAGGCCGCCGCGATTGCCGCCCAGCACCCTGGCGCATGGGTCCTGGGATCCGACCAGGCGGCGGAACTCGACGGCGCCCCTCTGGGCAAGCCGGGCCACCGCGAGGCCGCCATCGCCCAATTATCGGCCATGGCCGGGCGCCAAGTCCGCTTCCATACCGCGGTGGCGCTTGTCAGGGACGACGAGGCGCTGACGATCCACGACATCACGACGGTCCGCTTCCGCTCCCTCGCTCTGGCCGAGATCGAGCGCTACGTGGATGCCGAGCAGCCCTTCGACTGCGCCGGCAGCTTCAAGTCCGAAGGTTTGGGCATCGCGCTGTTCGATGCCATCGAATCGACCGACCCCACCGCCCTCGTGGGCCTGCCGCTGATCGCGGTGTCGCGGATGCTGCGTGAGGCGGGCTTCGACCTGCCCTGACGTGCGTCATCGCAACACGACCGGCCTCTCCGCCCAGGTTTCGACACTGCCATCGCCCCCGGTGATGCGCAGACCCAGCCAGTGCCGCCCTGGCGGCAGATGACGGGCATCGATCTCGGCCTTGAACTGCACGAGCGGCATGCGCGGGTCGCGCGACGCGTTCTTGAGGAAGCCACGCAACCACTCGTTCGCCCCGGCATCTTCCGCGACGGCCACCACCCGGCCGTCCAAGGTGATTTCCACCTTCGTAACGCCCACGACGTCCTTCACCGCCCAGCCACCCACGCCAAAGCGTCGGTCCAACGTGCTCCCGGCCGACGGCACGTCGATGTTGGCCACGACTGGCGTGATGCATGCGCCGTCGCCGCGCGCAGCGGGCAAAGCGATCAGCAGGAACCGGCGGGCACCTCGGTCGATGTTCACCGCCTGACCGGTCGGCAGCGGGCCGACGACATCACACAGTCGCTGGTAGTGCGCGAGCAACGCACTGAACTTCACGTCGGTTGCGCCGACGACCAGCAGCGCCGGAGCGCTCCGCTGCCCTGAATCGTTCAGGCCCCATACCGCGAGTTGCGGCGCACGGCCATGTTTCAGGTTCAAGGGATGGTCGAGCACGCGGATGTCGGCATTCCGCAGCGCGAATCCCAGTTCCGCGCCGGTCTTGAAATTGTCGGCCAACAGCATGGTGTCGGCAGGCATCCGCGCCTGCGCCGCGCGCACCTCGGCTGCCAACGTGTCCCAGCCGGTGAAGTTCTCCGGGTAGTACTTGTTGCCGGCAAGGTGCGTGCGCACGCCTGGCATCGAAACAGCGACGTAGTAGCCCAGCATCAGCACCGTACCCAGGGCAGTCAGTGCCCAGGTCGCCCGGCGAACCGACGTCGACCACTCGCGGAGCAGCAACGGCACGATGGCCAGCAATGCGAGATAACCGGGCAGCGTCCAATGGAAGCTCACACGTTCGTTGTCGGCAAAGAACCCGAGCACGAAGAAGCCGAAGGTGGAAATGGCACCGAGGAGCGCAAAGTACCGCCACGCGGGCTCCGCCCGACCGCTTGCTCGCAGCGCGCGCATGCAGACCACCAGCATCGCCCAGAACAGCAACGGTGTCGCCATCAAGGATTGGACCAACAGGAAGCGCGCACCATCGGCATGGAAGCTCCACGGATGGCGGTCCAGCAACTGGAAACGAAGGCCGGCATCCGCGTATTCGATGTTCCAGACAACCAATGGCACCCACGCGAGCGCTCCGACGGCGAGCGCCGCCCATACGCGCGCATCGCGCAGCACCTTCCGCCCTTCCGGCAACCACAGCATCGCGATCAGGCCCACGCCGATCACGCCCACGAACCGGTAGTGGCTCAGCGCACCCACCGCCAGGCCCAGCGCGAGTTCGGTCGCGGCCCCCGCATCGACACCCCGCAGCAGGCGTGCACCGGCATCGGCGCACAGCACGGCGGCGATCGCCATCGGCACGTCGGGCAGGGCGAGCACGCCCAGGGTGCCCGACAAGGGCATCAGCGTCGCCAGCGTGGCGGCTTGCCAGCCCACTGTCGCACCGAACCCGCGCGCCGCGCAGCGTGCGACCAGCCACGGCAACGCCGCCGCCATGATCAAGAACGGCGCGCGCACCGCCAGCACATGATGGCCACCCAGTTCGACGCCCAGGCGCGTCAACCATGCCGTGAGCCCTGGCAAGTCAGAGTAGGCCGCCGCCAGGTGCTGCCCTTCCTGCCAGTAGAAGGCCTCGTCCACGAACAAGGGGAGTCGCGCCGCGATCGCGATCTTGACCGCCGTCACGATTGCCCATGCCGCGATGAACCATCGCTGCGCGCGTTGTTCTTCACCCATCTCGCTACACTTCCCGGAACCCACGATCGGAACCGAGAGCGCGATGTCCGCCATTCCCAGCACCCGCCCTATGCTATCCGAAGGCCTGGCCGATGCCCTCAAACGGGCCCAGGCCCAGGTCAACTCGCTGGTGCTGGGCAAGGCGCATGAAGTTCGGCTGGCATTCGTCGCCTTGCTGTCGGACGGCCACCTGCTGATCGAGGACTTGCCGGGCCTGGGCAAGACCACGCTGGCACACGCGCTGGCCGCCACGCTCGGCCTCACCTTCCAGCGCGTGCAGTTCACCTCGGACCTGCTGCCGGCCGACGTGCTGGGCGTGTCGGTCTACGACGCGCAGGCGCGCGCTTTCACCTTCCATCCCGGCCCGGTCTTCACCAACGTGCTGCTCGCTGACGAGATCAATCGCGCGCCTCCCCGAACCCAGAGCGCGCTGCTTGAAGCGATGGCCGAACACCAGGTCACCCTGGATGGCGTGACGCATGCCTTGCCCGAGCCCTTCTTCGTCATCGCGACACAGAATCCCGTCGACCTGTCCGGCACGTACCCGCTGCCGGACTCGCAGCTCGACCGCTTTCTGCTGCGCCTTGCGCTGGGCTATCCCAGCGCGGAATCCGAGCGGGCCCTGCTGGCGGGCACCGACCGCCGCATGCTGATCGCGCAGGCGATGCCGCTGCTGTCATCGGATGAGGTCATGGCGCTGCGCCAGGCTGTCGGCGACGTGCATGCCAGCGAAGCGCTGATCGACTATGTCCAGGCCTTGTTGACCCGCAGCCGCCAGCATCCGGGCGTGCGGGTAGGCCTGTCGCCGCGCGCCGGCATCGCGCTGTTGCGTGCGGCCAAGGCTTACGCCCTGATGCTCGGCCGCCACCATGTGTTGCCCGACGATGTCCAGGCCCTGTTCGCCGCTGTCGCAACGCACCGCCTCGTACCGGAGGCCGAGGCCGCCTCCGCCGTTGCGTTGGCCAAAGCCATCCTGCACGCGGTTCCGGTGGATTGAGAATGACGGGCTTGCGCGCATCGCTGGCGCGGCGGCTGGCGCAGCTCGCCCGCCCGCGCGCGGCGGAGGTGTTGCCGGTGCAGTTGGACCGACGACGCGTCTACGTGCTGCCGACGGGCTTCGGCCTCTTCTATGCGGCGCTCGTGCTGGCCATGGCGTTGGGTGCACTGAACTACAACAACAACCCGGCACTGCTGATGGCCCTGTTGCTGGGCGCAACGGCGATGTCGAGCCTCATTTTCGCCCACCTGCAATTGTCCGGCCTGCGCATGGACGCGGTATCGGCCGACCCCGTGCATGCCGGCGAATCGCTCATGCTGCACATCGCACTGTCAGCGCGCGACGGTCGCCTGCGTCGGGGCCTCAGGCTGGATGGCGCGGAGACGGCCGCGTTCGCACCTGCGATGTCCGCCGAGGGCACCGTCGTGGAGCTGGGACTGCCGACGCAACGGCGCGGCTGGCATGACATCGGTCGACTACGCGTCTCGACGACGCAGCCCCTCGGCCTGGCGCGCGCCTGGTCGTGGATCTGGCCGCCGCCGCTGCTCGTCTATCCGGCACTCGAAGTACACGGCCCCCCGTTGCCGGAGGGGGGACGCACCGGCCAGCGCGCGAAGCTCGACCCGGCCGGCGACGATGTCCATCACCTGCGCGGTTATCGCCCGGGCGATGCCCCGCGCACGATCGCATGGAAGCCGTCCGCGCGGCGCGACGTGCTGCTGGTGCGAGAATACGAACAGCCTGTCGGGGTGGAGGTCAGGCTGGAGTGGGACGCGCTGGGCACCCTTGCGCACGAAGACCGGATTCGACGCCTCGCGCATTGGGTGGAGCTCGGCGAACGCGAAGGACGACGCTATCGGCTCACGCTCCCGGGCCAACCGTCCCTGGGCCCCGCGAACGGTGCCCTCCATCGCCATCTGTGCCTGCGCGCGCTTGCGCTGATGCCGTATGCCGACCGCTAGGCCTGACGCGCCCATCCCCGACCGTTCCAGCCGCCTGTGGACGCTGGGCAGTGCGGCGCTTTGCCTGCTCGCACTGCTGCTGCAGCTGCCCCTGTCGCTGGCACTGGCACTCGGCGCTGTCGGCGTCGTGCTGGGCATCGCGTCCTGGTGGCGTCCGTTGCCGGCTTGGCTCCGAATCCTGCTGGCGCTGGCGATGCTCGCTGCCGTTCTCTACGCCACCGGCCTGCGGTTCGGGCGCGACACGGGATGCGCATTGCTGGCAGCGATGCTCGCCCTCAAGCCAACCGAAACGCAGGGGCTGCGCGACAACCGCAGCCTGCTCGGTTTCGCTTTCTTCGCCCCGTTCGCAGCGTTCCTGCTCGACCAGGGGCCGTTGACGATGACGCTGGGCCTGTTCGGCCTGTGCGCCGGCCTCATCGCGCTGCAGCGACTGGCCGACGTCGAGGCTCGCGCCACGGCGGATTCGCCGACAGTGCTGCCGCGCCTGGCGCTGGTAGGGCGGCTGGTACTCATCGGTCTGCCGCTGGTACTGGCGGCCTTCTGGCTATTCCCTCGTTTCGCCTCGCCCCTGTGGGGTGTCCCGGAGCGCGCGCTCGCCAAACCTGGCCTCGGCGAGGACATGTCGCCGGGAGGCTGGCTGGACCTCATGGCCGATGAAGATCCAGCGCTGCGCGTGCAATTCTTTGGTGCCACGCCCGCGCCGGGTCAGATGTACTGGCGTGGACCCGTCCTGTGGAACTACGACGGACGCACATGGACGCAGGCACCCTGGCTGCGCGGACTGCCGCCCGCGCAGACCTCGCGAAGCCCCGCTCGCTGGGATTACCAGCTTGAAGTCGAGCCCACCGATCGCCGACAGCTGGTCGCCCTGGATCTGCCCACGTCCGCGCCGGAAGGCGCCCACCTGGCGAACGATTACGCGATGACCGTGCGCACGCCGCTGAGCGCACTCACGCGTTGGCGCATGCAGTCCTCGACACCGGCTCGCTTCGAGTCGACATTGCCGGCGATGCTGCGCCAACAGGCCCTGCAACTGCCCGATGGATTCAACCCACGGACACGACGATTGGCAGCGCAATGGCGGCAGGATGCCGGCGATGACGATCGCGCGGTCATGCAGCGTGCGCTGGATTGGATCCGCGCAGAATTCGCTTACACGCTGGATACTCCTTTGCCTGGCAGGAACGCCGTGGACGAGTTCCTGTTCGATCAGAAACAGGGCTACTGCGAACACTTCAGTTCTTCGTTCGTCTTCCTGATGCGCGCCGCAGGCATACCCGCTCGCGTGGTGACCGGCTACACGGGTGGCGTCTACAACCGCCTAGGCGGTTACTGGGTCATCCGGCAAATGGATGCCCATGCCTGGGCAGAAGTGTGGCTACCCGAGCGCGGCTGGGTCCGCGTCGATCCCACCGCCGCCGTCGCACCCGAACGCATCTACGACACACTGGAGGATCGGTTGGGCGAAGGCGTGGAAGCCGGAAGACTCACGCTGGGAGGTTTCGGCAGCGTGAGCGACTGGCTGCGGCGTGGCTGGAACGACCTCGTCCTCGGGTTCGACGCCCGCCGGCAGACGCAGTTGCTGGAGCGACTGGGTGCGAACGGGCTCGGCAGCACCGGGCTGGGCCTGCTTTTCGGCCTCGCGGCGCTCGGCACGCTGGGCTGGATGGCATGGTGGCTGGCGCGTGCCGAGCGCGAACGCGATCCGCTGCTGCGCGCCTGGCGTCAGCTGGGTCGGCGCTACGCACGCTTCGGATTGGCTCGCGAACCGCACGAAACGGCCTCGGAGTGGGTGCGCCGGGTCGCTACCCGGCGCCCGCAGGGTGCGAACCTGCTGTTTTCACTCAGCCGGCGTTTCGCTGCGGCGCGCTACGCTCCGGATGAGGGGGATCACCGCGCACTGATCGAAGACCTGCGCCGGCACCGCCCGTGACCCACTGGAGACTGGCCATGAATCTTCGCTTCGCTGTCCTCGCCGCTTCCACCGCCGTCCTGTTGTCGGCCTGCGCCACCGCGCCCCAGCCCCTGCAGGGCAGCTTCACTCCCGTCAATCCGCGCGACTCCGTTGCCACGCCACAGGTGGGCGCATCCGTCCGCTGGGGCGGTCGCATCATCAGCACCACGCCCGCGCAGGACACCACCTGCTTCCAACTGGTCTCCCGCCCGCTGTCGGGTACGGGTCGCCCGCTTTCCAGCGCACCGGACGCCACCGATGGCCGCTTCATCGCCTGCCGCGCCGGCTTCTACGATCCCGCCGTGTTCGCCGAGGGTCGCGAAGTGACCTTCGTAGGCAAGATCGATGGCTACGAAAGCACGCGTATCGGTGACTACGACTACCAGTTGCCGCGCGTGGCGGCCGAGGTGGTCTACCTGTGGCCGGAAGTACGCGAAGTCGAGGTTCGCCCGTACCCGTACTACGACCCCTACTGGGGCCCGCGCTGGGGTCGCTGGAGCTGGTGGTGACATCACCCGCCACATGACGAAAAAGCCGCCCGATGGGCGGCTTTTCTCATTGCGTCCTGCGGCCGTATCAACCCGGCGTGCCGAAACGCCCCAGCGGTGCGCCGGCCAGCAAGTGCAGGTGGATATGGAAGACGGTCTGTCCGGCGTGCTCGCGGCAGTTCATCACCACGCGGTAGCCATCCTCGGCGAATCCTTCCCGGCGCGCATACTCCGCCGCCGCCAGCACCAGCTTCCCGACCAGTGCGGCCTGTTCCGGGCGCACATCATCGAGTGTCGGAATGGCTTCGTGCTTGGGGATGAAGAGCACATGCACCGGCGCTTGGGGTGCGATGTCCTTGAAGCCCAGCACGTCCTCGTCTTCATAGACGATGGTGGCGGGAATCTCGCGACGGATGATGCGGGCGAAGATCGTGTCGGTCATGGAGTCGCGTCCTCGTGGGCGGTATCAGGTCATTTCGCTGCGGCCACCGAAGGCATGCGCCAGCGTGCCGCGATCGACGTATTCCAACTCGCCACCCAGCGGTACGCCGTGCGCGAGCCGGCTGGGTCGCACGCCCTGTTGGCGCGCCAGTTGGGCGAGGTAGTGCGCAGTGGCCTCGCCTTCGACCGTGGGATTGGTGGCGATGATCATCTCGCCCACCTCGCCCGCACTCAGGCGGCGGGTCAATGCATCCAGCCCGAGCTCACGCGGGCCGATGCCGTCCAGCGGCGAGAGCCTGCCATGCAGGACGAAGTAGACGCCGCGGTAGCCGGTGGCCTGTTCTATCGCCAAGCGGTCCGACGGCGACTCCACCACGCAGAGCTGGTGGCGATCACGGCTGCCGCTCGCGCATATCCCGCAGAGCGTGCCTTCGGTGAAGTCGCGGCACTGCGTGCAGTGGCCGATGCGTTCGAGTGCATCGGCGAGCACAGCCGCCAGGCGCTTGCCCCCGTCCCGCTCGCGGTCGAGCAGGTGGTAGGCCATCCGCTGCGCGGTCTTCTGCCCGACACCGGGCAACACGCGCAACGATTCGATGAGCTGTTCGAGCAGCGGACTGGACATCGTCATCCCCGATCCGCGCCCGCCATCTACGCGGGCGCCGGACCGGTGCGCGTCAGAACGGCAGCTTCATGCCCGGCGGCATCGGCATGCCGGCCGTGGCCGCGCCCATGCGCGACTTGGACTCGGCGTCGACCTTGTTCGACGCGTCATTGAATGCCGCTGCGATCAGATCCTCCAGCATCTCCGCATCGGACAGCACGGACGGATCGATGCGCACCTTGCGGCACTCCTTGGCGCCGGTCAGCGTCACGCTGACCATGCCGGCGCCGGCGTTGCCGGTGACTTCCAGCTTGGCCAATTCTTCCTGGGCGCGCTGCAGGTTTTCCTGCATCTTCTGCGCCTGCTGCATCAGTTGGGCGATGTTTCCACGCATGTCGTGATCACTCTTCGTAAGGACGGATGGAATCCGGGACGAGCCGGGCGCCGTGCTGCTGCACCAGGCGCTGGACGTCCGGATGGTTCATGAAGGTTTCCTCAGCCACGCTCTGGCGCTCGTCGCGCTGCCGGTGGCTGCGCTCCTTGAGCGTTTCGGCCTCGGCCGCGCCGTGGGTGGACGCGAAGGCGAGCCGTGGCGCGACGCCGTAACGGTCCGCGATCGCGGCCGCCAGTTCGCCGAGCGTGCGCTCCGAACGCAGGTAGTCGAAGCCGCTGTCCAGTGCCAACGTCAGCGTGCCGTGTGCGTATCCGGAGAAGGCGACGTTCTCCACCAGCTGCTTGCCGACGCCCTTCAAGCCACAGGTACTGGCGAAATGCAGCCAGGTCTCGGCGTCGATGATGCCGATGTCGGCGGGCATCGGGGTGGCCGCCGGGGGGGGCGGCGCAGGCGGCGCGGATGCGGACACCGGCGCCCAGGGCGGGTCGTCAGCCAACGCCTGCAGCGGTGGCGGTGGCGCGGTAACGACCTCGGTGCGCGCGGGCGCGGCCGGGACCGGCATTTCCTGGCGGACCGGTTCCGCCGTGCGCACCGGCTTGGCAGGCGCCGCCGAGGCCATCGCTCCGCCCGCTTCCACGATCACGGGCGCCGACTTGCCTTCGCCGCGCATCTCGCCGTTCTGGGCGGGACGGAACGCCAGCATCCGCAGCAGGCTCATTTCGAAGCCCGCGCGCCCGCTCGGCGCCAGGTGCAGGTCGCGTCGGCCATTGATCGCCATCTGGTACCACAGCTGCACCACTTCCGGCCGCAGCTGTCCGGCAAAGGACTCCACGTCGACGCCCTCGGCCTCGACGGCCGCGGATGGCACCAGCTGGCGCACCTGGATCCGGTGCAGCGCTTCGGCCACCGCATCCAGCACCCCACCCCAATCGGGCGAGAACTCGGCCAGGCCTGCGATGACCCGGAGAAGTGTTTCGCCATCGCCTTGGGCCAGCGCAGCGAGCATCGCGTTGACCTGGGTGCGGTCCACCGTGCCCAGCATCGTCCGCACCCCGTCGTCGTGCAGCGCGCCGCCCGCATAGGCGATGGCCTGGTCGAGCAGCGACAAGCCATCACGCAGCGAGCCATCGGCCGCACGCGCGAGCTGGGCGATCGCCCCGGTGTCGGCTTCGATCTGCTCGGCGCCGAGGATCTTCGTCATCTGGCCGCGGATCTGTTCTTCGTCCAGCCGCTTGAGGTTGAACTGCAGGCAGCGCGACAGCACCGTCACCGGCAGCTTCTGCGGGTCGGTGGTGGCGAGCAGGAACTTGACGTGCTCCGGCGGCTCTTCGAGCGTTTTCAGCAGCGCATTGAACGCCGCCTTCGAGAGCATGTGGACTTCGTCGATCAGGTAGACCTTGAACTTGCCGCGCGACGGCATGTACTGCGCGTTCTCGATCACCTCGCGCACGTCGTCCACGCCGGTGTTCGACGCGGCGTCGATCTCCAACAGGTCGATGTAGCGCCCGGCATCGATGTCCAGGCAGGCCGCGCACTGGCCGCAGGGATCGGCGCTGGTGCCCTTCTCGCAGTTCAGCGACTTGGCGAAGATGCGGGCGATCGTGGTCTTGCCGACGCCACGGGTGCCGGTGAACAGGAAGGCATGGTGCACCCGGCCGGAATCCAGCGCGTTGGTCAGCGCGCGGACCACGTGTTCCTGGCCCACCAGTTCGGCAAAACGCTTGGGGCGCCACTTGCGGGCGAGGACAAGGTAGGACATGCCGACATTGTGCCATGGCATGCAAGCGGCCCCGACCGGATGCAGGCGGTGACCGGCTTCGCTTGTGGCCCGCCTCGCCGGAGGCTAGAATTCACGGCCCTGAAAGCGGCCCACGGTCGCGTTCAGGTCCCGGAGAGGTGTCCGAGTGGTTGAAGGAGCACGCCTGGAAAGTGTGTAAGCGTCTAAACCGCGCTTCGGGGGTTCGAATCCCCCTCTCTCCGCCAGATTCGATGCATCCCGCCTCGTCGGGATGACAACGGACCGCGCCCCGGCGCGGTTTCGTTTCTATGGTGGCCCCGTCGGCCCCTCGCGACGCTAGGTCGAAAATCCCGCCAGGGCCGGAAGGCAGCAACGGTATCGATCGATGCGGGCGCCGAGGCCAGCCGGCGGGGCCACCGCCTTTTAAAGCGCGAGTTATTCATTCGCGCCTGCCGTTGCGACGGCATCATTCTCCGTGGAGCGGATCTACCGCGGGGCGCGGCCAGCCAGCGGGGCCGCCGCCTTTTCAGGCACCGCTACGCACGCGATTCAGTCGATGATGCCCAGCGCGTCGGGTTCGCGCCCGGTCACCCAGTAGTCGATGACCTGCCAACGCTGCGTGTCGACCACGGCGATACGGTCGCCGCCGCTGATGGCCACGTAGGCGCGCGGACGGTCTGCGGCCACCACGACGCCGATAGGTAACGCGGCGTTGCCGAGCATGGTGGGCTGATACGCCATGTCCTCGCGAGAGAGCGGGACCGTCGCTACCGGCACCTTGGTGCGCGCATTGAACACAGCCAACGTGGCCGCGCGCGCATTGGTGACGAAAGCCAGCGCGCCGTCCGCGGAGAAAGCCACACGGATCGGAAAGCCCTTGCTGCTCATCCGACGCTTGACCGCCAGCGTCCGCGGGTCGTGCACGGTCAGCGTGCCGTCCTCGCGGTTGGTCACCCAGACTTCGGCGCCGTCCGGCCGAACGGCCACGCCCTCCGCGCCCTTGCCGGCGGGTTTTTCGATCCTTGCGCCTGTGGCCAGGTCGATCCGGCTGATCGTCCCGGCCTGGATCTTGGTCAGGTAAGCCACCTGCCCGTCCGGCGACAACGCCAGCATGTGCCCGGTGCCGCCGCCAACATCGATGCTGCGCTCGACCTCGCCCGATGCCACATCCACGACCACCAGGCTGGCGGAGGCCTCCGTGGTGACCAGCACGCGGCGCCCGTCGGCCAGGAAGCGAACACCATGCGGCGCGCTGTGCTGGCCCAGGTCGATGGTGCGCGTCGGCTTGCCGCTTACCAGGTCCAGCACCGAGAGTGTGTTGCCCGACTTCGAGCCGCCGTAGTTCGTCACTACCGCCAAGCGTCCGTCCGGGGCCACCGCAATTTCGTGCGGCGCTTCACCGGTCCTGTACTCGCCGATCCGGCGACCATCGCGCAGGGAAAGACGCCAGACCGTATCGCCCGACTTGTTACCGACCAGCAGTTCCGCCGATTGCACCGGGGGCGCGCCCGCGCATCCCAGCGCGATCAAGAACCCGAAGACGGATCGACGAAGCACGCTCATGGGCCGTCCGCCACGGGATGCAGCCAGTCGGCATCTCCTTCGCGATAGTGCTCGCGCTTCCAGATCGGCACGCGCTGCTTCACTTCATCGATGATGTAGCGGCACGCATCGAAGGCCGCACCCCGGTGCGCGGCGCTCACCCCGACCCACACCGCCAGGTCGCCGATCGCCAGCGCGCCGACGCGATGCGCACAGCACGCCGCCAGCACGTCGAAACGTTCCATCGCCTCGGCGACGATCCGTTCGCCTTCGCGCTCGGCCAGTGCGCCATACGCTTCGTAATCCAGCCCGTCCACCGCACGACCGGCATGGTGGTCGCGGACCCAGCCTTCGAACGTCGCATGGCCACCCGCGCGCGGATCGCGCAGGTCGGCGCCCAGTACGGCGACATCGAGCGGTTCCGAGGAAAGAAGGAAACGGGGCATGCCTCAGCCTCCGCTCACGGGCGGGATGAAGGCGACCTCGCTGCCTGCCCGCAGCGGATCCTGCCAGCGCGCGAATTCGCCATCGACGGCGACACGCAGGTGTTCTCGCGGCCACGCGATACCGTGGCGGGCCTGGATCTCCGCATAGAGATCCGCCAAGTCGGCTGCTCCGGTGTCCACGGCTTCGCTCGCCACGCCAGTGCGCTCACGCAGGCTGGCGAAGTACAGCAGGGTCAGGGTGACGCTCATGGCGACCCCACATCGCGCTTGCCGCCCCGCTTGGCCACCAGCTTCGCCGGGCCCAATACGATGGCGTGCGACAGCGCCTTGCACATGTCGTACACCGTCAGCGCGGCAACGGTCGCGCCGGTGAGCGCCTCCATCTCCACCCCGGTGCGGTGCACCGTGCGGACCTCGCACTCGATCAGCAGCGCGCTCTCGCCGTCCCAGTCCACGGACAAGCGACAGCCGTCGATGGGAAGCGGGTGGCAGAACGGAATCAGTTCGTGCGTGCGCTTGACCGCCATCGTGCCGGCGATGATCGCGGTATCGACGATGCCGCCCTTGGCGCTGCGCAGACCGTTGCGCTTCAGCTGTCGCGCGACGTCGGCGGGGAAGCGCACGCGGCAGGTCGCGCGCGCCTCGCGCGCCGTGACGGCCTTGCCGGACACGTCCACCATCGCGGGCCGGCCGGCGGCGTCGAGGTGGGTCAATGCGGTGCGGGGCATGCGGGTCCTGGGGACAAATCAACCGCCGATAAGATACATCTCGACACGACGCCGGTCTCGCACTTCCGGGCGACCCCGCAGTTCGCTGTAGCGATCGCCGCGCGCCGACCACAAACCGGCGACGTGTGCCGCCAGCGCGTCCTCCCCCTGCGCCACGATCGCTCGCAGGTCGGCGCCGTCCGAGGCGAACAGGCAGGTGAACAGCCGCCCATCCGCCGACACGCGCGCGCGGTGACAATCGCCGCAGAAAGGGGTGCTGACCGAGCTGACGAAACCGACTTCGCCGCCACCGTCGTCGAATGCGTAGCGCTCGGCCACTTCGCCGCGGTACTCGGCCTGCAGCGGGTGCAGCGGCCAGCGCGCACCGATCCGGTCGCGCAGCACCGACGATGGCACCATCTTCTCCACCCGCCAGTCGTTGCTGTCGCCCACATCCATGAACTCGATGAAGCGCACCACGTGCCCGGTGCCGCGAAAACGCTCGACCAGCGGAAGCACGTCGGCTTCGTTGACGCCACGCTGCACGACCGCGTTGATCTTCAATCGCGAGAATCCTGCGGCGATGGCGGCGTCGATGCCGGCCAGTACGTCGCCGACCTTTCCGCGCTGGCCCGACATCGCGGCGAACACCTCCGGATCCAGCGCATCCAGGCTGACGGTGATGCGCCGCAGCCCGGCATCGTGCAGGGCCTGCGCGTGCTGCGCCAACAGCACACCGTTGGTGGTCAGCGCGATGTCCTCCAATCCGGGAATGGCGGCCAGACGACGGACGAGCTCAGGCAGGCGCTTGCGCAGCAGCGGCTCGCCGCCGGTCAGGCGCAGCTTGCGCATGCCCAGTCGCACGAAAGCGCGAACCAGCACGTCGATCTCATCGAAGGACAGCCGTTGCGAGGCGTCGGTGCCGTAGTCCTCGGGGACCCGGTCGGCCGGCATGCAGTAACCGCAGCGGAAATTGCACGCGTCGATCACCGACAACCGCAGATCGTGCAGCGGGCGCCCCAGCAGGTCGCGCGGCAGCGACGGCGCGTTCACGGCAGCGCGACGACCGATGGCAGCGACAAGACGATACCGTCGCCAGGCGTCGCAATCCGGTATCCGCGCGCGCGCAGCGCCTCGCCATCACCGGCGCTGGCGTAGTGGTAGAGCACGCAGCGGGCCAGCAGTCCCGGCGAGTATTCGCGCTCCAGATCCTCGATGCCGCTGTGCGACGGATTGCCGTGCAGACCGCAGTCGTGCGCAATCAACTCGCCGGCATCCGCATGGCGCGCCAGCATCTCCGGGATCGGCCGCGTGTCGCCCGTCCAGACGACGCTGCCGCGCAGGCGCAAGCCGAATGCCGTTTCCGGCCAGTGGTGGCGCACGGGGAATACCTCCAAGCGCTGCCCGTCGTGCCAGAACGCATCGCCCACCGGAATCAGCTGGAACGCATCCCAGAAGTTCGCGCCGCCTTCGGCCAGCACGTTCGGATAGCTGCCGATGCGTTGGTGCAACAGCGGGACCAAAGGCGCGGGCACGTACAAGCGAACCTTGCCGCGCCGTGCCGGATCGAAATAGCTCGAGACGAACAGCCGTTCCATCCCGGCCACGTGGTCCAGGTGGAGATGGGTGATGAAGAGGGCGTCGGGCAGGTCGCCATAGCGCGCGTGGTACGCGGTGAGGCCCTCACCGCCACAATCGATGGTCAACCAGGGGCTGCCCTCGCGCTCCAGGGTCGCCATGGCCGAACCCAGTTCGACCGCGCTGGCGTTGCCTACGCCATGGAAATGCAGCACCCACGTCATCTCAATAGCCCCGCGACCAGGCGTGGTCGTAAGCGCGACGCAGGTGGGCGAACTCCACGCCGACCTCGTCGACACTGCGCGCGCCCCGCAGCTTGAGCAGCGAGCGCTTGAGGCGCGCCAGGTTCTGCTCCCGCCACGCCGTCGCCGGAATCCGCAGGCGCCCGCGATCGAAGTCGATCAGCCAACCGTGGCCGGTGGCATCGAACAGGATGTTCTGCGCATTGAGGTCCGCATGATCCAGGCCGGCGCGGTGGAAGCGCGCCACCAACCGGCCCGTGCTCTCCCATGGCGCCCGGCTTTCGTCCTGCGAGGCGATGTCGGCCAGCGTGCGGACGTCCATCAACCGCTCCACCATGATGGCGGCGCGGTAGAACATGCCGTCGCGCACATAGCTGGCGGCGACGGGGCGTGGCACCGGCAGGCCGCGCGCCAGCAGCGCGCGGGTCAGGCGGAATTCGGCGAAACTGCGCGTGCGGTCGGGGCCGTGCCAGAGGTAGCGATCCTGGCTGAAGCGCGAAGCCAGGCCCCCGCGGCGGTAGTGGCGCAGCACACACTGGCTGGAGGGCGCATCGATGAACCAGGCTCCTCCGCGGCCGCCGCTGTCGACGGGCCGGGCGCGGTCTCCCCACTTCTCCGGCAGGAACCAATCGGGATCCGCTTGCCGCAGGTGTTTGCGGTCGAACAGAATCGCGCCGTATCCGCTGCCTTCGCGGAACGGCGTCAGGGATTCCGAGGCGTCAAAACCGACCATCCAGCGAGTCTAACAACACTTGTCCACGATTCCCCAATCGCTCTGCCTGCTCCGCCTGTCCGCACTCGGCGACGTGACCCATGTCGTGCCGCTGGTGCGCACCTTGCAGCGGCACTGGCCGCAGACCCGGTTGCACTGGGTGATCGACAAGGGCGGCTTCAAGCTGCTCGAGGGACTGGAGGGCGTGACCTTCCATACCTACGACAAGAAGACGGGACTGGCCGGCATGCGTGCCCTGCGCGCGGAACTGCCCACCGAAGGGTTCGATGCACTGCTGCAGATGCAGGTAGCCCTGCGCGCCAACCTGCTCTCGGCCTTCATCCGCGCACGCCGCCGGATCGGCTACGACCGCAGCCGATCCAAGGACCTGCACGGGCTGGTGATCAACGAGCGCATCCCGGACCGTCCGGGCATCCACGTGCTCGATGCGATCGGCAGTTTCTGCGAACCCCTGGGCTTGAAGCAGGACGCCGTCGTGTGGAACCTGCCGGTTCCGACGGACGCGCATGCATGGGCCTCGGCGCAGTGGCCGGCGGATGGCCAGCGCACCCTGATGATCTCGCCCTGCTCCAGCCACGAACGCCGCAACTGGTACGCCGACCGCTACGCCGCGCTTGCCGACCACGCGGCTGCGCAGGGCTGGCGCGTGGTGCTGTGCGGCGGCCGCAGCGACCTGGAACGCCGCACGGCCGACGCCATTCTGGCCGCCATGCAGGCGCCCGCGCTCGACCTGGTCGGCAAGGACACGCTGAAGCAACTGCCTGCCCTGCTCGCCCGCGCCGACCTGGTGGTGACGCCGGACTCCGGCCCGATGCACATCGCCAACGCGATGGGCAGCGCCGTGCTCGGCCTGCATGCTGCCAGCAATCCGAGACGCAGCGGCCCCTATTCCACCGTGCGCTACTGCGTGGATCGCTACGACGATGCCGCCCGCAAGTACCGCGGCAAGCCGGCGACCGAGCTCCCGTGGGGTACCAAGATCGAGCACGATGGCGTGATGGACTTGGTGTCCGTGGAAGACGCGGTGGCGGCGTTCGAGCGGCGTCGCGCCGATCTGGACGACTGACGTTATGGACCTGGCCGATCTGCTTGGCATCCGCTGGCCGCTGCTGCAGGCGCCGATGGCGGGCGTACAGGGCAGTCGGCTGGCAGTGGCCGTGTGCGAGGCTGGTGGACTCGGTGCACTGCCTGCGGCCGCGTTGACGCCGGCGGCGCTCGATGCGGAGATCCAGCGATTGCGCTCGGGCACGGACCAACCCTGGAACCTCAACTTCTTCTGCCATCCATCACCCGCATCGGACGCGTCGCGGGAACAGGCATGGCGCCAGCGACTACGGCCCGACTACGAACGGTTCGGCCTGGACGTCGAACGCATCGCGGCGACGCCCGGGCGCCGGCCTTTCGATGCCGATGCGCTGGCGCTCGTGCAGGCGCATCGGCCGGCGGTAGTGAGCTTCCATTTCGGCCTACCCGCGGACGACCTGCTCGCTGGCGTCCGCGCCGCGGGCTGCCGCGTGCTGTCCAGCGCGACCACGGTGGAGGAAGCGCGTTGGCTGCAGGCGCGCGGCGTCGATGCGGTGATCGCGCAAGGCTGGGAAGCCGGCGGGCATCGCGGTCATTTCCTGTCCGACAACCTGAGCCTGCAGGCAGACCTGTCGGCCCTGTTGCCGCGGATGGTCGCGGCCGTGGACGTGCCGGTGATCGCCGCAGGCGGCATCGTCGATGCCCAAGGCGTTGCAGGGGCGATGACGCGGGGCGCGGCCGGCGTGCAGATCGGCACGGCCTATCTGCTGTGCCCGGAAGCCGACACCCGCGCGGTGCACCGGCAGGCGCTGCGGGAACCACGCACCACCGCGGTGACCAATGTCTTCACCGGTCGCCCGGCTCGCGGCATCGTCAACTGGGCGATGGGGTCCTGGGGCCCCTTGGCGGCCGACGCCCCCGCGTTCCCGCTCGCTACGGCTTTCTCCGCACCATTGCGCGAAGCTGCAGAGGCGCAGGGGTTGGACGATTACTCGCTGCTATGGGCAGGCCGGCAGTTCCCGGCCTGCCGCGACGCGTCCGCAGCGGAGATCACCGCGGCGCTGATCCAGGGCTTCGGCCTGCCGCGTCAGGACGCGGCGCCCGACCGGTAGTCTTGGTACGACTTCTCTTCGACGTAGCTCGACCCGAGCGCGAGGTTGATGGCCTTCTTGATCCGGGCGCGCTCATCGTTCTCGATGTACACGCTGCGTGCCAGTTGGACGAACGCATCGTCGAAGGCCTGCGCTTTCTCCTTCACACGGACGTCGTCCTCGATCTCCCACAAGCGCTCGTTGACGGCCTTCAGCTGCGCGCGCAGCTCGACGATGTTGTTCCCTGCCGCGGGATGCGCCATCCAGGCCTGCTCCAGCGCCGTCAGTTCGTCGCGCACGTGGGCCAGCTTGGTCGGATCGCTCATGCGTTCGGACTTGATCTGCAGGATGGCGATCTTGTCGAGCAGCTCACCGAAGGAGACGGGGACGAGGATCTCGGACATGGGTGGGTTCCCGGCAAAGAAGGCCATTCTAGGGTGCGCATCCCGCCACAGCATCCGTGGCATGCCCGTCGGGGCGCCACAACGCAAAAAGCCCCCTTTCGGGGGCTTTCGCGAAACTGGCGGAGAGGGAGGGATTCGAACCCTCGATACGCTATTAACGTATGCCTGATTTCGAGTCAGGTACATTCAACCACTCTGCCACCTCTCCGGTGGCCCCGGACGTGTCCGGGAGCGTGAATGATACGTGGCGGGCCGCTTTCGGACAAGCCGAACGACGCCGATCCGTGCGTTCGATGGCACGTGAGTGCCTGACGATGAACCCCGACCACCCTCGCGACACGGTTCGGCTTGCCGGTTGTCCTGTCCGTCCGGATCATTGCGTATGAACGGGTAGGCGAAGTACGTCCCCACAGCGCAGGACACCATGATCGAATTCGGCCACATCTCCCACGTCGGCCTCCGCAGGGAGCTGAACGAGGACACCTACTACGGCGACAGCGAGCTGGGCCTGTGGCTGGTGGCCGACGGGATGGGCGGGCACGCCTGTGGCGAGGTGGCCAGCGCATTGGCGCGCGAAACCATCGTCCGCGAGGTTCGCGACGGCACACCGCTGGCGCAGGCGATCAGGATCGCCGACGAGGAGATCATCCGCACCTCGCGCCGCCGCAACGACACGCTGCCGATGGGCACCACGGTGGTGGCCGCCCGCATCCAGGGCAATCGCTTCGAAGTGGCATGGGTCGGTGACAGCCGCGCGTACCTCTGGCGCGAGGGCCAACTGGCCCAACTGAGCCAGGACCACAGTTACGTCCAGGAACTCATCGCCCAGGGCGCGCTGACCGCCGAACAGGCCCGCTCGCACCCGCATCGCAACGTGGTGACCCAGGCACTCGGCGTTACCGACCCGAACCACTTGAACGTGGAAACGATGACGGGCGAGCTGCGCCCCGGCATGCAACTGCTGCTGTGCAGCGACGGCCTCACCGAGGAAGTCGACGATCCCAGCATCGCCAGCACGCTGAAGCACGACGATTGCAGTGCGCAGGAGTGCGTGGACACCTTGATCGCGGCCGCGCTGGATGGCGGCGGCTCTGACAACGTCACCGCGATCCTGGTGCGTTGCCACTGACGCCTGTCAGGCGCCAACCTGCTCCAGTGCCGGTGGATCCCACAGGCACCGTCCTCCCGCCTTCTTCCGCAGTTTTTCCAGCCGGGCCTCATGGGCAGCCAGTTCTTCGTCCGTGACCGCGACGCGGGGACGTTGCCCGGCGCCTGATGCGTCGAAGGCGATGACGGCCGCGACGGCGGTGCCCGCCGTCGCCTCTTCAGTCCCACCGAAACCGATTTCGCTCTGCCCGGCGGTCAGGTTCAGGTACACATCGCACAGCAGCTGGGCGTCGAGCAACGCGCCGTGGAGTTGGCGGTGGGTGTTGTCCACCCCCAGGCGCTTGCACAACGCATCCAGCGAATTGCGCTGACCGGGAAAGCGCTGGCGCGCCATCAGCAACGAATCTTCGACGGTAACGCGATCAGCCAGCCGTCCGTACCGTTCGCCGAGACGCGACAGTTCGTAGTCGAGGAAGCCCACGTCGAAGGCCGCGTTATGGATCACCAGTTCGGCGCCGTCGATGAAGGCCAGGAACTCGTCTGCGATGTCGGCAAACAACGGCTTGTCAGACAGGAACTCCAGGCTCAAACCAGTGACTTCGGCCGCACCCTGTTCGAATTCGCGCTGCGGGTTGATGTACTGGTGATAGGTTCGCCCGGTCGGCCGGCGCTCCAGTAATTCGACGCAGCCGATCTCGACGACACGGTTGCCCTTCTTCCATTCCAGGCCTGTGGTTTCGGTGTCGAGGATGATCTGGCGCATCAGGCTGAGGGTTCCGGAACAAGGTGAACGTGGTACAGCCCGACTTCGCGGTCGACGTGGGGCAGCGTGGTAATTCTCTCAAAGACGAATCCCAGCTTCTGCAACAGGCGGATCGAGGCCGTGTTGTCGGGATTGACGATCGCCAGCAGACGGTGGAGATGCAGGCGTTGCTTCGCATCGGCCATGACCGCGCGCGCTGCTTCTTCGGCCAAACCTTGGCCGACGTGCGCGGGCAATAGCGCGTAGCCGATATCGGGACCGTCCAGGCCTTCGCGCCGCACCAGGCCGGCGTTGCCGATCAGTTCGCCGGTATCTTTCCGTTCGATGGCGTACATGCCCAGGCCATGCTCGGCATAGCTGCGCAAAGCGCCCCGGCGCAGGTATTCGCTCGCCTGGTCCAGCGTGCGGACGCCGCGGTCGGCGATGTGCTGGATGAAACTGGGTTCGTTGAGCAGCGTCAGCATCAGGGCGGCGTCATCCGCGCGCTCGTCGACCATGGCGCGCAGTCGCAGGCGCGGTGTTTCCGCGACGAGGGCGCCAGGCGCCAGTGGCACCGCCCTCATGCAACGGCACCGTTGCGGAAACGCGTGGCCTCATTGCGGGCCAGCACGTCGACGCGCTCGTTGTCCGGATCGCCGTTGTGCCCCTTCACCCACTTCCACTCGATGCGGTGACGACCGGCGGCGGCATGCAGTCGTTCCCAGAGATCGCGGTTCTTGACCGGGTCGCCGCCTGCGGTTTTCCAGCCGCGGCGGACCCAGTTGGGCATCCATTCGGTGATGCCCTGGCGGACGTACTGGGAGTCGATGTGAAGCGTGACCTGGCAAGCCTCGGTCAGCACTTCCAGCGCGCCAATGGCCGCCATCAATTCCATGCGGTTGTTGGTGGTCTGGGCCTCGCCACCCACTAGCTCGCGCTCCTTCTCGCCATAGCGCAGGAGGGCGGCCCAGCCGCCCGGGCCGGGATTGCCCAGGCAGGAACCATCGGTATGGATGCTGACGTGCTTCATGCGGTCTCTTGACGGGTTCAGGCGGCCGGCGCCGTGCGCCAGGCGCGCGCGACGGGGGCCGGAGGGATCAGGCCTGCGACGCGCTTTTCCGCCTCCAGCAGGCAGGCGGCACGCAGGGGCACAGGATTGCTTCCGGGAGCGTCGTGCAGGCTGCGCCAGACCGGACCGTAATGAAGGACGTGCTGGGACGCGTCCAGTCCGGCGGCAGCGAGCTGTAACCGCCACTGCCCGAGGGTCCGCGGGACCAGTCCGGAACGGCGCCAGCGGAGCCGGTAGGGGCTCATCGGATTCAGGACGAACAGCCATAGCCGACCACCCGGCTCGAGCACTCGGGCGCATTCGTGCAGCAGGGGCTGGGGATCGCCGGCATCGAGCACGTGCTGGAGCACGATGACCCCGGCAGCCTCGGTCGGCAGCGGCAAGGGCAGCGCACAGCGGACCCGACCCGACAGGTGGGCGGTACCCGCCCGGGCCCGCAGGTGGAGCCCCCGGGTCGTCGGGCCAGCCGCCAAGGCGTCCCCGGCCGCCTCCGGCGAGATCCAGAGCCAGGGCTGGGGGGTACGGCTGGTGAGCGCCTGACTGACGCGGGCGTGCTCGGACGCCAGCACCGGCTCGCCGCGCCCGGTCCCGAACCACGCCAGGGCATCGGGTTGACGGGTAAACGCGAAGGCAGGCATGTTCGGATTGTAGAGGACGCCGCCCCCGGGCGTCCGTTCCAGCCCGGAGTTCGTCCCCCGATGCGCCTGCTCGCCCTGCCCGCCTTCGAGGACAACTACATCTGGGCGTTGGTCGACGACGACGGTGATGCGCTCGTCGTCGATCCCGGCGACGCCGCGCCCGTATTGGCCGCGACCGGCAACGGCCTGTGGCCAGCAGCGATCCTGATCACCCACCATCACCCGGACCACGCCGGCGGTGTCCACGCGCTGCGGGAGCGCTGGCCGACCCTTCCGGTCTTCGCGCCGGAAGACGATCGCGTGCCCGACGCTACCGAGCGGGTCGGTGCGGGGGATGTCGTGCGCCTGAAAAACTGGCAGCTGTCGGTGCTGGAAGTCCATGGCCATACACGCAGCCACATCGCTTTCCATGGCGGTGGATCGGAGGGGCCGCCACACCTTTTCTGCGGAGACACTTTATTCAGCCTGGGGTGCGGTCGCCTGTTCGAAGGCACGCCCGCGCAGATGCTGGAAGCGCTGGACCGGCTGGCCTCATTGCCGCCCGAGTCTCTGGTCTGCTGCGGCCACGAATACACGCTGGCCAACGGCGCCTTCGCCCAGGCAGTGGATCCGCACAACGCCGCCCTGCGGCACCGCCTTGATGAGGTCCGCGCGATGCGGCAGGCCGGGCGCCCCTCGCTGCCTGTCTCGCTGGCGAGCGAACTCGCCACGAATCCCTTTCTCCGCGTGGACACGCCTGCCGTGCGCGATGCGGTCGCACACCGGCTGGGGCGTACCCCGCTCGATCGCGTGGAGACCTTCGCCACGCTGCGGCAGTGGAAGAACGATTTCCGCGCATGAAGCCTCTCACTGACTTGGGTGCCGCGATCCTGGTGGCGCTGCTTGGCGCGGCGCTGTCACCGGCTTTCGCCGCCGATCCACCCACACCGCCGGATGTCGTGCTCGCGTCGCAATCCGCGAACGACGCACTTCCGCCATCCGCCCTGCCCGCCAGTCATCAACGTAGCGGTTTGGAGGTGTACCAGCGCTTCCGCGATGGGCTTGCCGATCCGGAGTGCGATAGCGCCGCGACGAATGGCCGGTGGAAGAAACAGTTCGGCCACGCTCCAGGACAACTTGCGCGCGCGGAAGACGATCTGTTGCCGCTCTTCGGCTATGTCGTCGACGCGCTGCGCGAAGCGCACCTGCCGACCGAGTTCGCGCTCATCCCGTTCGTCGAAAGCGGCTACAAGCCCGGTGCACGGAACCCGAATGGCCCGGCCGGGCTATGGCAGTTCATCGGCATCACTGCGCGCAACCACGGCGTGCCGATGCGCGAGGGCTACGACGGCCGACTGTCGCCGGTGGACTCCACGCAGGCCGCCGTGCGTTATCTCAAGACCTTGCATGGCATGTTCGGTGGCGATTGGCGACTGGCCGTCATGGCGTACAACGCCGGCGAATACCGCGTGCTGCAATCGATGCGGCGCGCCGGCATGAATGCGCGCAACGCCCGTCCCGCCGAACTGCCCGGTCTCTCCGGCATCACCTACGCGTATGTGGAAAAGCTGCACGCCCTGGCCTGCATCTTCCAGCAAGCCGACGACCGCGATGCCTGGCTGGATCAGCTCGATCGGCCCGTGCCGCGTCTCGCCGCCCACCCGCTGCCTGACGACGGCACACTGGCCTCGTGGGCAACCATGCATGGGCAATCCGAGAAGCTGTTGAATCGTCTGAACCCAGCGCTGGCAGGCCGATTCAACCGAGGCTCGCGCCCCATGCGGTTGCTGGCGCCGAGCCTCGCGGTCGAAGGCGTCGTCGCAAACGACGACGCCACCATCGCCACGAGCGAGCAGCCGACCGCTCCGCGTCGGGATGATCCAACGGAGCCGTCCGGACGCACGCACACCGTCAGGAGCGGTGAATCGGCCTGGAGCATCGGCAAGCGGCATGGCATCCCGGCAGCCCGCCTGCTGCGCATGAATGGATTGAAGCCCGGCGCCGTCCTGCGCCCCGGCATGGTCCTTCAGCTCAATGAAGCGGCGAGTGAGGCCCCCTGAAACAGGAATCCCGCCTTTCGGCGGGATTCCCGGGTTCCCTGCAGCGAGACCGCTTACAGGCGGTCTTCGAACACCTTCACCTTGAAGCGCTTGCGCAGCGCTTCGACGTAAGCCTGCGTTGCGATGCCGCCATTCAACTGGACCATCTGCTGTTGCATGGTCGCGCGCTCGGCCGGCGGCATGTCCGCCAGGACGCCTTCGGCCACCTTGTTGACCGTGAAGACCGCATACGCACCGTTACCCAGTGCCACTTTGCCCGGGGTTGACTTGCCTTCGGCCGGGCGCGCTGCCGCGAAGATCGCCTCGTTGGCCTCGGCCGTCGGCATCGGCATGCCACGGCGCATGCCCGGCAGTTCGTTGAATCGCAGGCCGTCTGCCGTGGCGATGGCGGCCAGCGACTCGCCCTTCTGCAAACGGGCGACCAGCGCATCGGCCGCCGCGACGGCAGCCTTCTCGCGGCGATCGGCACGGATCGCGGCGACGACGGTGTCGCGCGCCTTGTCCAGTGGCAGTGCCTGTTCCTGGGTGTGCTGCGCCACGCGGATCACCACACTATGGTTCGGCGCGATCTCGATCGGATCGCTGACGGTACCGTCCTGCACCAGCGTGTCGGAGAAAGCAGCGCGCAGCACGGCGGGCACCGTGGCGATGCCTTCCGGCGCATTGCGCGAGAACGGCCCCACCTTCTGCAGCGGCAGGCCAACCGCCTGGGCGGCCGGGGCCAGCGCGGTCGGGTTCTTCAGCGTCTCGTTGACCACCTTGCCTGCCAGGTCGTTGTAAGCGCGTTCGCGCTCGCTGCCGGCTTCTTCACCTGCGAGCTCGGCACGCACCTCCTCGAAGCTGCGACCCGCACCGGCCTTGATCTCCTTCAGCTGCAGCACGTGGTAGCCGAAGTCGGACTTCACCGGACCACGGATCTCGCCCGCCTGCATCGCGAACGCGGCGTCCTCGAACGGCTTGACCATCGACCCGTCCTTCGCGAACGGCGGCAGCTCGCCACCAAGGTCCTTCGAACCCGGGTCTTCCGAATTGGCGCGCGCCAGCGCGGCGAAATCGGCGCCTTCGCGCGCCTGCTTTGCGAGCGCGGCCGCCTTTTCCTCGGCCTTCTTCTGGGTGGCGGCATCCGCACCAGCATCGGCGGCGATCAGGATGTGCGCGACGACGCGCTGTTCCGGCGAAACGAAGCGCGACTTCTCGGCCTCGTAGCGCTTGCGCAAAGCGGCCTCGTCGGCAGGCGCGCCGGCCGGCAGCGTGGCGCCGTTGATTTCGATGTACTCCAGCGATACCTGCTCGGGCTGCTTGAAGTCGTTCTTGTGCCCGTCGTACCAAGCCTTGATGTCCGCGTCGCTGACCGGCGCCGCATCCTCAGGCAAGGGCGGAAGCAGCGCGATGCCGATGTCGCGGGTCTCGCCCAGCAACTTCCACATGCGCTCCTGCTCGCCTTCGGTGACGAAGTCGGAATCGTTGATCGCCATCGGCACCAGCATCATGCGCAGGCGATCACGCTGCTCTTCTTCGAACTTCTGCGGCGACAATGCCGGCACCTGCGAAGACAGCATCAGCTGATACTGCTCGGGGCTGAACTTGCCGTCGACCTGGAACGCCGGTTCGCTGGCGATCATCTTCTGTAGCGCCGCATTGCCGACCAGGATGCCCGCGCGCTTCGATCCGAGCGCCAGCACCTTCTGGTCGATCAGCTGCTCGAGCACCTTCCGCTTGTTGTCCGCACTCTCGAACTCGCGCGGATCGAAGGCTTCGCCCTGCTGTTGGCGGGCCTGCTGGCGCGCCTGCTCGAACGCCGCACGGAACTCGTCCTGCGTGACCTCTTCGCGCTGCCACAGCATCGACACCGGCCACCACTGTGGCGCGGACTCCCACCATGTCGGCGGCGCTTCCACGACCGCGACATCGCGGGCCGTACCACCGGTCATGTATTCGTTCACGCCCACGAAGGCGAACGGGATGATCAGCAAGCCCAGGATCAGGCTGGCGATCCAGCCAGAAGTTTTGTCGCGGAGTTTCTGCAGCATGTGCGAATGGGATCCGAATTCGTCCAGCCGTGCAGTTTAGCGCGCCGGATCACCGGCGTCTCGCCGGCCCTCGACCTCGGCCAGCCCTCGGGCAGCGCGGCGTTAAGGCACTACGCCCGGCAGCCGAACAGCAAAAAGCCCGCTTTCGCGGGCTTCTTGGGGTCTAGTGGCGGAGTGGACGGGACTCGAACCCGCGACCTCCGGCGTGACAGGCCAGCATTCTAACCGACTGAACTACCACTCCGCATCAAGACGAACATTGTAAGGTGGTTTGCGTACTTTCCGCTAGACCATCCGACAAAATTTTTTAACTTCGCATCGCCCCGAGGTGGTGGGTGCTGAGGGTTTCGAACCCCCGACCCTCTCCGTGTAAGGGAGACGCTCTACCGCTGAGCTAAGCACCCAGGTGCATCAAGCACCCTGCCATCGGCAGCGAGTCGATTAGTTTACGGCATCCTTCAGGGCTTTGCCAGCCTTGAACGCGGGGTTCTTGGACGCCTTGATCTTGATGGTGTCGCCCGTCTTCGGGTTGCGGCCCGTGCGGGCGGCGCGCTTGCGGACCTGGAAGGTGCCGAAGCCGACCAGCGTCACGCTGTCGCCCTTCTTCAGGGCCTTCGTGATGCTGGAGATGACGGCGTCGACGGCACGGCCGGCTTCGGCCTTGGAGACTTCTGCTTCGTCGGCGACGGCATCGATCAATTCGGTTTTGTTCATTGAGTAACTCCCTTTGCGGAACAACCGCGGAATGAGTAACCGGAACCTGGAGCTGCGCGCACCCTCGGGAACCGGTCGTTGTTTCCACGCGCTTCAAGGCTTCGCCTGACGCGCGCGGGTGACGTCGTTATACCAGTGCGAAAAATGCCACGCAAGCCGAAAACCCAGCAATGACGCGGGTTTCGGGGGGTTTCAGCCGCCGTTCGTCACCACGCTCAGTGCTTGACGCCAGGTTGCTGCGACGCTTTGTCGCCATCCTTATCCGTGCCGGGTACGCCACGCTCGGTGCCACCCCCACCATCCGCCGGGACGGGCGCCAACGGGCGCTCCAACGCGAGGTCGAGCACTTCGTCGATCCACTTCACCGGCACGATCTTCAGGCCTTCGGTGACATTGGCAGGAATGTCCGCCAGATCCTTCTTGTTCTCGTCCGGGATGATCACGGTGGTGATGCCGCCACGCAGCGCGGCGAGCAACTTCTCCTTCAGGCCGCCGATCGCCGTGACGCGACCACGCAGGGTGATCTCGCCGGTCATGGCCACGTTGGCGCGCACGGGATTCTTCGTCAGCGCCGAGACCAGCGCCGTCGCCATCGCGATGCCCGCGCTGGGGCCATCCTTCGGCGTGGCGCCATCGGGCACGTGCAGGTGCACGTCGTGCTTCTGCAGGAACTCCGCATCCACGCCCAGGCTGGCGGCGCGACTGCGGACCACCGACAGCGCGGCCGAACCGGACTCCTTCATCACGTCGCCCAATTGGCCCGTCAGCAGCATGCCGCCCTTGCCCGGCACCAGTGCGACTTCGATCTGCAACAGATCGCCGCCCACTTCGGTCCACGCCAGGCCCGTCACCAGACCGATTTCATTCTGCTCTTCGGCACGACCGAAGTCGAAGCGACGGACACCCGAATACTTCTCGAGGTTCTTGGTGCTGACTTGCACGGCGGCCGCCTTCTTCTTCGTCATCGCCTTGGGACCGGCGAGGGCGATCTCCTTCACCACCTTGCGGCAGATCTTGGCGACTTCGCGCTCGAGATTGCGGACGCCGGACTCGCGCGTGTAGTAGCGCACCAGATCGCGGATCGCGCTCTCGGCGATCTTCAGCTCCTCCGGCTTCAGACCGTTGGCCTTCAGCTGCTTCGGCACCAGATAGCGCTGTGCGATGTTGACCTTCTCCTCCTCGGTATAGCCGGGGATGCGGATCACTTCCATGCGGTCCAGCAACGGGCCCGGGATGTTCAGCGAGTTCGAGGTCGCGACGAACATCACCTCGGACAGGTCGAGGTCGACCTCGAGGTAGTGGTCATTGAAGGCGTTGTTCTGCTCCGGATCCAGCACCTCGAGCAGCGCCGACGACGGATCGCCGCGGAAGTCCATCGACATCTTGTCGATCTCGTCCAGCACGAACAGCGGGTTCTTGCTGCCGGTCTTGTTGAGGTTCTGCACGATGCGGCCGGGCATCGAGCCGACGTAGGTGCGACGATGACCACGGATCTCGGCTTCGTCGCGCACGCCGCCCAGCGACATGCGGACGAATTTGCGGTTCGTCGCCTTGGCGATGCTTTGACCCAGCGAGGTCTTGCCCACGCCCGGAGGGCCGACCAGGCACAGGATCGGGCCGCGCAGCTTCTTCACGCGCGATTGCACCGCGAGGTACTCGAGGATGCGCTCTTTGACTTTCTCCAACCCGTAGTGGTCGGCATCCAGCGTGTCCTGCGCGACCTTCAGGTCCTTGCGCACCTTGGTGCGCTTGTTCCATGGCACGCCGAGCAGCCAGTCCAGGTAGTTGCGAACGACAGCCGCTTCCGCCGACATGGGCGACATCTGCTTCAGTTTGTTGAGCTCGTTGCGGGCCTTGGTCTCGACGGGCTTGGGCATGCCGGCTTCGGCGATCTTGCGCGCCAGTTCTTCCTGTTCGTTCGGCGCCTCGTCCAGCTCACCCAGCTCCTTCTGGATGGCTTTCATTTGCTCGTTGAGGTAGTACTCGCGCTGGCTCTTCTCCATCTGCGACTTCACCCGGCCGCGGATGCGCTTCTCCAACTGCTGCACGTCGATTTCGCCGTCGACGAAGCCCACGAGCAGCTCCAGTCGTTCACCCACTTCGATGGTTTCCAGCAATCGCTGCTTGTCGCTCAGGCGCACGCCCAGGTGCGCAGCGATCGTGTCGGCCAGGCGGCTGGGCTCATCGATGCCGGCGAGTGTCTGGAGCAGTTCCGGCGGAAGCTTGCGATTGGTCTTGACGTATTGCTCGAACAGGCTCATCAACGAACGCGCGACCGCTTCGATTTCGCGCGGCTCGCGGCCGTCGGTGGAATCGACCTCTTCGCCCTGCCCGTAAAGCGAGCCCTCACGCTCGACCACGTTCGTGACGTTGATGCGCGCCGTGCCTTCGACCAGCACCTTGATGGTACCGTCGGGAAGCTTCAGCAGCTGCAGCACCTGCGCCAACGTGCCAACCGTGTACAAGTCGGCGGCGGCCGGATCGTCCGTCTCGGCCGACTTCTGCGCGAGCAGGATGATGCGCTTGTCGGCCTCCATCGCCTGCTCCAGTGCGCGCATCGACTTGTCGCGACCGACGAACAAGGGAATGACCATGTGCGGAAACACCACCACGTCACGCAGTGGCAGAACCGGCAGGTCGAGGATTTCAGTCTCAGGGCGGCGGGGCATGGGGGGCTCCAGCAAAAGTGCGAATCCGGGGTGTCGAAACACCAATGGGCCCGTTATGGGGCCATCCGAACGGGGATGCAATAGCGGCCGGGAAACGCAAGTAAAACCAGCAACTTGCGAGGCCCCCAGAAAGTGAACAGGCGCCCAGTGGGCGCCTGTCTTTCGATGCATTTTCCGTGCCGATTACTCCGCGGCCGCAACCTTCGGCGGAGGCGGACTCTGGTAGATCAGGTACGGCTCGGATTTGTGCTCGATGACGGACTCGTCGACGACGACCTTGCTGACGTTCTCCATCGAAGGCAGGTCGTACATCGTGTCCAGCAGCACCGACTCCACGATCGTGCGCAGGCCACGGGCACCGGTCTTGCGCTTGAGCGCCTTGCGCGCGATGGCCGACAGGGCATCCGGGCGGAACTCGATCTCCACACCTTCCATCTCGAACAGTTTCTTGAACTGCTTGGTGATGGCGTTCTTGGGCTCGGTCAGGATCTTGACCAGTGCGGGCTCGTCCAGCTCCTCCAGGGTCGCGACCACCGGCAGGCGGCCGACAAATTCGGGGATCAGGCCGAACTTGATCAGGTCCTCGGGCTCGACGTCGGTCAGCAGCTTGCCGGTCTCGGTCTTGCGCTCGGAACTCTTCACCTTGGCGCCGAAGCCGATGCCGCTGGCTTCCGTGCTGCGCTGTTGGATGATCTTGTCCAGGCCGGCGAACGCGCCGCCACAAATGAACAGGATGTTCTTGGTATCGACCTGCAGGAATTCCTGCTGCGGGTGCTTGCGACCGCCCTGCGGCGGCACGCTGGCGACGGTGCCTTCGATCAGCTTCAGCAGCGCCTGTTGCACGCCTTCGCCCGACACGTCGCGGGTGATCGACGGGTTCTCGCTCTTGCGCGAGATCTTGTCGATTTCATCGATGTAGACGATGCCCTGCTGTGCCTTCTCGACGTCGTAGTCGCACTTCTGGAGCAGCTTCTGGATGATGTTCTCGACATCTTCGCCCACGTAACCCGCTTCGGTCAGCGTGGTGGCGTCTGCGATGGTGAACGGCACATTGAGCAGGCGCGCCAGGGTCTCGGCCAGCAGCGTCTTGCCCGAACCGGTCGGGCCGGCCAGCAGGATGTTCGACTTCGCCAGTTCGACGTCGTCGTTCTTCTGTCGGCTCTCGATGCGCTTGTAATGGTTGTACACGGCCACGGCCAGCGTGCGCTTGGCGCGGTTCTGGCCGATCACGTACTGGTCCAGGACCTCGAGGATCTCGCGCGGCTTGGGCAGGTGGCTACGCGCGGACTGGGCCTTCTCTTCCAGCTCTTCGCGGATGATGTCGTTGCACAGCTCCACGCACTCATCGCAGATGAACACGCTGGGGCCCGCAATCAGCTTGCGGACCTCATGCTGGCTCTTCCCGCAGAACGAGCAGTACAGGATTTTGGTGCTGTCGCCGGAACGGCCCTGACGATCTTCGCTCATGCTGGTATTACTCGGTCGCTCAACCTGCCCCAGGGGGCTTTCGGTCGGAGAATAGCACACGGTCCCGGCTTGTCAGCCGGGCCCGTGAACAGGGGTTTTGCGCGTGAAACCAGGGCAATCCGGGCCGTCAGCCCGCCTGGATCGAATCGTCCGGACGGCGCTCGAGCACCTGGTCGACCAACCCGTAAGCCTGGGCGTCCGCCGCGCTCTTGAAGTTGTCGCGCTCGGTGTCGCGTTCGATGGTCTCCAGCGCCTGGCCGGTGTGCTTGGCGAGGATCTCGTTCAGGCGGGCACGCAAGGTCAGGATTTCGCGGGCATGGATGTCGATGTCCGTCGCCTGGCCCTGGAAGCCGCCCAGCGGCTGGTGGATCATCACGCGCGAGTTCGGCAGGGCGTAACGCTTGCCCTTCGCGCCCGCTGCCAGCAGCAGTGCGCCCATGCTGGCCGCCTGGCCCACGCAGATGGTGCTCACGTCCGGCTTGATGTACTGCATGGTGTCGTAGATGGCCATACCCGCCGTCACCACGCCACCGGGCGAGTTGATGTACAGGCTGATGTCCTTTTCGGGGTTCTCCGCCTCGAGGAACAGCATCTGCGCCACGATGACGTTGGCCACGTGGTCGTCCACGCCGCCGACCAGGAAGATCACGCGCTCCTTCAGCAGGCGGGAATAGATGTCGTAGGCGCGCTCGCCCCGGCTGGTCTGTTCGACCACCATCGGCACCAGGTTGAGGGCTTTGGTTTCGATACTCATCTGTTCTCGCGCCTGTCGTTCATGGAAGGGGTCCGGCCTAGGATAGCCGGACCGCCTGCCCGGACGGGAGCCGGGCTCAGTTGCGGATGGCTTCCTGGAAGGAAAGCGTCTGCTCGGTGTGCTGGGCGCGCTCGGCGATCCAGTCGATCACCTGCTCTTCCATCACACGACCCTGCAGACTGTTCATCAGTTGGGGGTCGTTCCGGTACAACTCAATGACCTGCTCCGGCTCTTCGTAGGTCGAAGCGATCAGGCGCAGGGTTTCGTTAAGGCGCTTGGGATCCAGGCGCAGCTGGTTGCGGCGGGCAACCTCGCCCACCAGCAGCCCCACCAGGACGCGCTTGCGGGCGGCGTCGGCGAAGCCTTCATGGGCATTGTCCGGGATCTGCACCTGCTGGCCCTGGCGACGCGCCTGCTCGGCGGCCTGCTGGACCATCACCCGGGCCTCGTTCTCGACCAGGCGCGGCGGCATCTCGACGTGCGAATAGGCGGCGATCAGCTGCTCGCCCACTTCGCGACGCAGCCGGGTCGCGAGGGCGCCCTTGAGCTCGCGCTCCAAGTTGCTGCGGATGTCGGCCTTGAACTGGTCGGCATCGCCGCCCTTCACGCCAAAGCTGCGGATGAAGTCGCGATCCACTTCCGGCACGATCGATTCGGCGACTTCGGTCACCTTCACGTGCACGGCGACCTGCTTGCCCGCCAGCTGCGGGACGCGCCAGTCGGCCGGGAACGTCACCGACACCGTCTTCTCGTCGCCCTGGGCCAGGCCGATCAGCGCTTGTTCGATCTCGCCGAACATCACGCCCGACCCGATCAGGGTGGCGCCCTTCTCGATGCCTTCCGCCGGCATGCGCTCATCACCGGCCTGCGACCAGGTCTCCAGGCCGACGCGATCGCCTTCCTGTGCAGGGCGCTCCACGGCCTGGAACGTCCGACGCTGCATGCGCAGGTTCGACACCATCTGCTCGATGTCGGCGTCCGCCACGTCGGCGGTGTGGCGGATGACGTTCAACTTGGTCACGTCAACGTCACCGAAATCCGGCACCACTTCGAACGTCGCCACGAAATCCAGTTCGCCCGCGCCCTGCTTCTCGATGCGCGGATTGCCGGCGAGCTGGAGGTCCTGCTCGCGCACGGCATTGTTGAAGGTCTCGCGCAGCAGGCCGTCCAGCGCTTCTGCACGCACTTGATCGCCATAACGCTGCTCGATGACCTTGGCCGGGACCTTGCCCGGACGGAAGCCCTTGATGCGCGCGGTGCGCGACAACTCGCGCAGGCGACCACCGATATGGGTGTCCAGACGCTCAGCCGGCAGGCTGAAGCTCATGCGGCGTTCGAGATTGCCGATCGATTCGACCGAAACTTGCATACTCACTGACTCCTGCGGCCACGGCACTGCCGGGGCGATGTTGATAATCCGGGACGCCTGGGACGCGAGCGCAAGGCCCGGCCGGCGGAACTTGTTAGTTTCGCCGATTCCGGGGCTGGCTGCCAGCGGGGCGGCCTGGGGGAGCTGGGGCGCCATCCGGCACTCGGTGGGCCGTGGTGCGAAAGGAGGGACTCGAACCCTCACGGGGGTTACCCGCTGGAACCTAAATCCAGTGCGTCTACCAATTCCGCCACTTTCGCAGTGCCCGGCGATTGTACCGCGCCTCGACCGCCCCTCGGCGCCTGACAGGCGAACGCGCCGCAGCGCGCCCGACGGATGAACAACCCACAAAAGACAAACGCCCGGCGTGAGCCGGGCGTCTTCGGGTTTGGTGGGCCGTCAAGGATTCGAACCTTGGACCTATTGATTAAGAGTCAACTGCTCTACCAACTGAGCTAACGGCCCCGAAAAACTGGCTGCGTAGTGTAACCGCATCTTCTTTTTGTGTGAACCCCCGCGAGTGCGGGAATTCGTGGATCAGTGGGGTGGCTGAGGGGACTCGAACCCCCGACATCTGGAATCACAATCCAGTACTCTAACCAGCTGAGCTACAGCCACCACTGAAACTTTTTCTCCTGCCGCCGCACACCGGTGAGTGGCGCGCCCGACAGGACTCGAACCTGTAACCGCCGGCTTAGAAGGCCGGTGCTCTATCCGGTTGAGCTACGGGCGCCCGGTCCGGATTCTCGCCCTACCCTGTCGGTCACGCCAAGGCAGTACATCAGGCTGGTCGGGGTAGAGGGATTCGAACCCCCGACCCTCTGCTCCCAAAGCAGATGCGCTACCAGACTGCGCTATACCCCGACGAGGGTCCCGGCGTGGCGTCTGGACGCCAACGAGGCCGCGTATTGTCGGAACACCGGGCCCGGCTGTCAAACGAAACATGACGGAGCACCGCTTGGGATATGCTCCGTGGCTGGGGACAGAAGTCCGATGACCACATGAGGGAACCATGATACGCAGCGGCAATCCGGCACTGAAGGAATCCACCTTCCTCGACCTCGGCACGGGCAGCGTGGTGTCGCGCGAGGGCGGCACGATGACGCTCAATGGCACCGTCAACAAGACCGGCATCCTGCTGTTGCTGTCGGTGCTGACGGCCGCCTTCGCCTGGACGCAGTCGGTCGTCACCGGCCCGGATGGCGTGGCCACGGTAGCTCCCGGAATCATGATCTATGCGCTCGGCGGCGCCATTGGCGGCTTCATCCTCGCCCTGGTCACCGTGTTCAAGAAAGAATGGTCGGCCGTCACCGCGCCGATGTACGCGCTGGTCGAGGGCTTCTTCCTCGGTGCGATTTCGGCGGTGTTCGAGCTGAAGTATCCGGGCATCGTGTTCCAGGCCGTGCTGCTGACGTTCGGCACGCTGGGTGCACTGTTGGCGGCCTATCGCAGCGGCCTGATCCGCGCCACCGAGAACTTCAAGCTCGGCGTCGTCGCAGCGACCGGCGGCATCGCCCTGGTCTACCTGGTGTCGATGGGCCTGCGCCTTTTCGGCAAGGAAATGCCGCTGATCCATGAGTCGGGCATCGTCGGCATCGGCTTCAGCCTGTTCGTGGTGGTGATCGCCGCGCTGAACCTGGTGCTCGACTTCGACTTCATTGAATCGGGTGTCGAAGCCGGCGCGCCGAAGTACATGGAGTGGTACGGCGCGTTCGGCTTGATGGTCACGCTGGTGTGGCTGTACATCGAGTTCCTGCGCCTGCTGGCCAAGCTGCAGTCGCGCGACTGATACGCACCGCTGCCTGGAAACGAAAAGGGCGCCCTCGGGCGCCCTTTTTCATTACTCGCTGTCTGCCGCCTTCGCAGGCGAGCCCCCCGTCCTTCGGCTGGGCCATAGCATGAACGCGAGCGCCGACAATGCCAGCAACCAGCAATAGTGCACGCTGCCCGCCAACGCCAGCGGCGATACGGCGGCCAACGACGCCGCCAGCAGGATCTGCGCGCCGTACGGCAGTACGCCCTGCACCACGCACGCGAAGATGTCGAGCACGCTGGCCGCGCGACGCGGACTGATGCCGTGGCGTTGTGCGATGTCCTTCGCCAGGCTGCCGGTGACCAGGATCGCGACCGTATTGTTCGCCGTCAGCGCATCGGAGCCTGCCGCCAATGCGGCAATACTGATCTCACCCGACCTGCGTCCCGTGTGGCCGCGCGCAAACTTCGCGATGACCTGCGCCAGCCAGTCCAGGCCACCCGTGACCTTGATGAGCGCAGCCAGGCCGCCGATGAGGATCGATAGCAGGGTGATCTCCACCATGCTCTCGAAACCCAGGTAGATGTCGCCGGCGAAGGAGACCACGTCGTAGTCCTTGGCCAGCACGAAGCCGAACACGCCCGATGCCACCAAACCGATGCCGAGCACCAGCACCACGTCCAGGCCCGCCAACGCCAGGCCGAGCACCAGCACGTAGGGCAGTACCAACCAGGGCGAAGCGGCGTCCGGGGCTTCCACCGGCGCAGCGTCGCCCAGCGTGCCCAGCAGGACGATCGTGGCGATCGCTGCGGGCAGCGCGATCTTGAAGTTCTCGCGGAACTTGTCGCGCATCTCGGCGCCCTGGCTGCGGGTCGCCGCGATGGTGGTGTCCGAGATGATCGAAAGATTGTCGCCGAACATCGCGCCACCCAGCACCGCGCCGATCACCAGCACCCGGTCCAATCCCGCCGCATCCGCCACGCCCAACGCGATGGGCACGACCGCCGCCACGGTCCCCATCGACGTACCGATGGAAAGCGATACGAAGGCCGCCACGAGGAACAGGCCGGGCAGGATCAGGCTGGCCGGCAGCGCGCCCAATCCCAGCGCGACGACCGCATCGACTGCGCCGATGGCCTTGGACACGGTCGCGAATGCGCCCGCCAGCAGGAAGATCAGGCACATCAGCATGACGTTGCTGTCGCCCATGCCCTGCAACAGGGTCTGCTGCGCAGGCAGGCCTCGCCGGCGCGCCAGCCAGATGCCCAACGCCAGCGCCGGGAGAATCGCTACCGGCGCGCGCAGCTGGTAGAACCCCATCGCCTCGCCCTGCGCCGTGTAATACAGCCCGGCACCAAAGAACAGCGCCAGGAAAAGCAACAACGGGGTCAGTGCGATCGCGCTGGGACGGACGGACATGGCAAGGCCTTCTGCGTGGGGCCGCGGATTGTGCGTGCCGCCAGCCTAGCGTCCAACCCCATGGATGGGACAGGGACCAACAAAAACGGGACGCTGAGCGTCCCGTTCGTGTTTGCCGCGATGTGGCCGTGCTTACACGCGGCTGGCGATCGCCTTGGCGAACGTCATCGTGGTGCCCTCGCCGCCCAGGTCCGGGGTCAGCGAATCCTTGGCGTCCAGCGTGGCGATGATGGCCGCGCGCAGGCGCTCGGCCTTCTCCGGCTGGCCCAGGTGGTCCAGCATCTGGGCCGCGCCCAGCAGCAGCGCGCACGGATTGGCGACGCCCTTGCCGGCGATGTCCGGGGCCGAGCCGTGCACGGCTTCGAAGATCGCCGCATCGACGCCGATGTTGGCGCCCGGGGCCAGGCCCAGGCCGCCGACGAGGCCGGCGCACAGGTCGGAGATGATGTCGCCGAACAGGTTGGTGGTGACGATGATGTCGAACTGCTCCGGACGCATCACCAGCTGCATGCAGGTGTTGTCCACGATCATCTCGTTGGTCTGGATGTCCGGGTACTGCGCGGCCACTTCGCGCGCGACCTTCAGGAACAGGCCCGAAGTCGTCTTCAGGATGTTGGCCTTGTGGACGATCGTGACCTTCTTGCGGCCGGTCTTGCGGGCCAGGTCGTAGGCGTAGCGCACGATGCGGTCGGAGCCCTTCCGGGTGATCTTCTGCGTCAGCAGCGCGGTCTCGCCGTCTTCGGAAATCGACTGACCCTCACCGATGTACGCGCCTTCGGTGTTCTCGCGCACGGTGATCAGGTCCACGCCCGAGGGGAAGCGCGACTTGGTGTTCGGGAACGACTTCGCCGGGCGCACGTTGGCGTACAGGTCGAAGTGGCGGCGCAGGGCCACGTTGATCGAGCTGAAACCCTCGCCCACCGGCGTCGTCAGCGGGCTCTTCAAGGCCACGCCGTTCTTGCGGATCGAATCCAGGGTGGCCTGCGGCAGCAGGTCGCCGTGCTTCTCCAGCGCGACCATGCCGGCATCGGCCTCTTCGTAGGTCAGGCCGACCTTGAGGGCGTCGAGCACGTACAGGGTGGCATCCATGATCTCCGGGCCAATACCGTCGCCGCGGATGACCGTAATCGTCTGGGTCATTGAGTGGGGTTTCCGAACAGGGGCGCGCGCGGGCCGGGGCCGGAACGGGCGCAAAGGGGAAGGTCTGTGCCCGCCATTATGCCCGAGGGCCCCTCGGGGCCCCAAATCGACGATGGTCGGAGGCCCTGTGTGCAGGCCTGCAGGATCGGCTCAGCCGTGGTCGTGCGCAGCCGGAGCCGCGGCGTCGCCGCCTTCCAGCTGATCGAGGAAATCCACCGCCCGGCGCAGGTGCGGAATGACGATGGAACCGCCCACCACGAGCCCCACGGAGAACGTCTCGAAGAATTCCTCACGGGTCACGCCCGCTTCCTTGCACTGCGCGACGTGGTAGCTGATGCAGTCGTCGCAACGCAGGACCATCGAGGCGACCAGGCCCAGGAGCTCCTTGGTCTTCACGTCCAGCGCGCCTTCCTGGTAGGTCTGCGTGTCGAGCGCGAAGAACCGGCGCACGACCTGGTTGGGTTCGTCCAGGATGCGCTTGTTCATGCGCTGGCGGAATTCGGTGAACGCCTTCACGCGGTCCTGGCTCTCGTCTGCAGCGCTCATGCGGCCTCCCCCGCCAGCAGCGCATCGAGCTTGCCCGCGCGGTGCAGCGCGATCATGTCGTCGTAGCCGCCCACGTGGACGTCGCCCACGAAAATCTGCGGCACGCTGGTGCGCTTGGCCTTGGCGATCATCTTCTCGCGCTCGGCCGGGTCCAGGTCGATGCGGACCTCGGTCCAGGCCTGGCCCTTGCTCTTCAGGAAGTTCTTCGCGGCCACGCAGTAAGGACAGATGGCCGTGCTGTAGAGGGTGATTTCCGGCGCCGTGGCGCCTTGCGGGGTGTCGCTCAAGGGGGTTCTCCGGAACGAAAAGGACATAGTGCGGTCCCAACCAATATCGGGCCGACCAGGTCGGGTTACAGCCGGCGACATGGAACAGTGCGGGCCGGTACTGGTCCGGTTAACCACGTATTCACTCGCCCGGATCAACGACCGGTCATCCTGATGACGGCGCCATTATCCGCCACGGAGCTTCGATTTGCGCCCACTGCTACTCGCCACTGCCCTGACCCTGGTCCTCGCAGCGCCGCTGGCGGCGTCGCAGGACAGCCGGCTACCCGACATCGGTTCTTCCGCCGGCGAGTTGCTCACCCCGGCGCGCCAGGCGCAATACGGCGGCATGATGCTGCGCGAACTGCGCAACTACGGTTACCTGCTGGAAGACCCACTGGTCACGGACTGGTTGCAGACCGTCGGCAACCGCCTGGGCGCCGACAGCGACAACCCGCAGCAGGCCTATACGTTCTTCATGATGCGCGACCGCCAGATCAACGCGTTCGCCACGCTGGGCGGTTATATCGGCATGAATGCCGGGTTGGTACTGACGGCCGACCGCGAAGACGAAGTGGCGGCCGTGCTCTCCCATGAAATCGCGCACGTCACCCAGCAACACGTGCTGCGTGGCGTGGAACGGGCGCAGCGCGACCAGATCCCGATCCTGTTGGGCATGCTGGGCGCCATCGTGCTGGCGCAGGCCGCAGGCGGCAGTTCCAGCGGCGACGCCTCGCAGGCCGCCATCGCGTCGGCGATGGGCCTGATGCAGCAGCGACAGATCGACTACACCCGCTCCAACGAATCCGAGGCCGACCGCGTGGGCATCCGCACGCTGTCGCGTGCCGGCTACGACATCGATGCGATGGCGGGCTTCTTTTCCAAACTCCAGCAGGCCACCCGCGTCGCGCGCGGCAGCGGTCGCGAGGCGATCCCCGACTACCTGCAGACCCACCCGGTCACCACGACCCGCATCAGCGAAGCCCGTCAGCGTGCGGACCAGCTGCGCGGCGAGCAGGTCACCACCGTCACCGCCGTTCCGGGCGGCGAACGCGTGGAACGCTTCGACCGACGCGGCATCACGCTGCCCGAGACGCGCAGCGCGAATCCCCTGCTGCCGGTTCCGGTCACCTTGCCCTCGCTGGCTTTCAGCCAAGGCGAGACCGGTGATTTCGACTGGGCGCGCGAGCGCCTGCGCGCCCTCAGTGCAGACACCCCGTCGGCCGCCGTGCGCGAGTACGAAACCCTGCGCCGCCAGACCGGCAAGCCGCTGGGCGGCCCGCAGCGCTACGGCCTGGCCGTCGCCCACCTGCAGGGCGGTGACGTCCGCACGGCCCTGGCCGAACTGCGCAAGCTGGAGGACGACCATCCGGACAGTCTGTGGGTGTCCCTGACCCTGGGCGAGGCCGAGTCCAGGACCGGCGATATCGCCGCCGCCAACCGGCGTTTCGATGCCCTGGTCCAGCGCATGCCGCAGAGCCGCCCGGTGGCCCTGACCTACGCCAAGGTGCTGAATGAACAGGGCGGCGCCGCGGCCGGGCGCCGGGCGCAAGCCGTGCTGCGCCCCCTCATGGCACGGGCCGGCGACGATCCGGTTTTCCAGCAACAGTTCGCCCGGGCCAACGAGCTGGCCGGCGACAACGCGCGCGCAGGCGAAGCCTATGCCGAAGCGGCCTACCTCAACGGCCGGCCGGAGCAGGCGCTGATCCAGCTCCAGAATCTCAAGAAGCAGAGCGACCTGGACTATTACGCGCGGGCCCGGATCGACGCGCGGATCGCCGCCATCACCCCCGAAGTCCTGGAACTCCGCCGCCAGGGCATCCGCGACCCGGACGTCGAGCGTCGCTGAGCCCATCCGGCGGACCTTGTGACAGGCCGCCGGCCCGTCATGTAATCGTCATAAAATTGTCGTCTACTGGCGCAGACCCCCACGCCACCGGACGCCGCGTGCAGAAGCACATCCTGATCGTCGACGACGAACCCGCCATCCGCGACATGGTGGCTTTCGCCCTCCGCAAGGGCGAATACGAGCCCATCCATGCCGGCGACGCCCGCGAGGCCCAGAACGCCATCGCCGACCGTGTCCCCGACCTGATCCTGCTGGACTGGATGCTGCCCGGCACCAGCGGCCTGGAACTGGCCCGCCGCTGGCGCAAGGACGCCATGACCCGGGATGTCCCGATCATCATGCTCACCGCCCGCGGCGAGGAGAACGACCGTGTCGGCGGCCTCGAGGCCGGCGTGGACGATTACGTGGTCAAGCCCTTCTCTGCCCGCGAGCTGCTCGCCCGCATCCGTGCCGTCATGCGCCGCTCGCGCGACGACGACGAGGACGGCAGCGTGTCGGTCGGCAACCTGCGCATCGACGGCGCCGCGCATCGCGTGTTCGCCGGCGACACGCCGGTGCCGATCGGCCCCACCGAGTACCGCCTGCTGCATTTCTTCATGACCCATCCCGAGCGCGTGTACTCCCGCACCCAGCTGCTGGACCACGTCTGGGGCGGCAGCGTTTACGTGGAAGAGCGCACCGTGGACGTGCACATCCGGCGCCTGCGCAAGACGCTCGAACCGCATGGCCTGGAAAACATGGTGCAGACGGTCCGCGGCTCCGGCTACCGGTTCTCCGCATCGATGTAAGCCGCAGGCTCCGGCCTGCGCGTCGCTGTCATACATATCTGCCTACAATCGATCCATGCCCCACCACATCCGTTCCGCGTGGTTCAAGACGCTAGGCCAGCTGGCCGGCATCCTCGCGTTGGCCGTGGTGATCGGCCTGCTGCTGGGCCAGATGTGGCCGGTGGTGACGCTGGCCGCACTGGGCGTGGTGGCGTGGCACTACTGGCGGCTACGCAAAGTGCTGCTGCGACTGACCGCGCGGCAGCGGCTGGAGCCCGCCCAGGGCCAGGGCGTGTGGAACGAGCTCGACCGCCTGCTCTTCCGCGGCCAGGCCGAGATGCGCACCCGCAAGCGCCGCCTGCTCGACATGTTGCGCGCCTACCGCGCCGCCGCCGCCGCCCTGCCCGATGCCGTGGTGGTGGTGGAACGCAACAGCCAGCGCGTGCAGTGGTTCAACAAGGCGGCCAGCAGCCTGCTCGGCCTGCAGTACCCCACCGACATCGGGGCGCCGGTCGGCGACCGCCTGCAGCCGCTGCCTATGTCGCATTGGCTCGCCGCCGGCCGCAACGCCGAGCCGATGCTGGATGCCGCCTCACCGGTGGACCCGGACTTGCGCCTCAACCTGCGCCTGATTCCCTACTCTGACCAGTACTGGCTGCTGGTCGCGCGTGACGTCAGCAAGATGCTGCGCCTGGAGCAGATGCGACGGGACTTCGTCGCCAACGTCTCGCACGAACTGCGCACGCCGCTGACCGTCGTGCACGGTTACCTCGACATGCTGGAGCCCACCGAATACCCGGACTGGGCACCGATGCTGGCGGAGATGCAGAAGCAGTCGCAGCGCATGACCCAACTGGTCGAGGACCTGCTGACCCTGTCGCGCCTCGAAGCCCAGGAGAGCCTGCCAGACGAGAACGTCGCGATGGCGCCGATGCTGGCCACGCTGCGCCGCGAGGCCGAAGCGCTGAGCCAGCGCCGGCATACCGTGGTGATCCAGGACGAGGCCGGCGTGGACCTGTCGGGATCGAACAAGGAACTGCACAGCGCGTTCTCCAACCTGGTCAGCAACGCGGTGCGTTACACCCCGGTGGGCGGCACCATCACCGTCCGCTTCGCGCGCGAAGGCGACGGCGCGGTGCTCAGCGTGCGCGACACCGGCTACGGCATTCCGTCCTCGCACCTGCCGCGTATCACCGAGCGTTTCTACCGTGTATCGACCAGCCGCTCGCGCGAGAGCGGCGGCACCGGCCTGGGCCTTTCGATCGTCAAGCACGTGCTCAACCTGCACCAGGCGCGGCTCGAGATCGAAAGCGAAGTCGGCCATGGCAGTACCTTTTCCGTGCATTTCGGCGCACAGCGCGTGGAACCCCGCCTGGACGCTTCAACCCCCGCCCTGACGGACCAGACCGCATGAATGCCGCCCTCGACACGACGCCCGCCACCCTGACCGGTGAAGACGTGCTGCGCGATCCCGCGCTGTACCTCAACCGCGAACTGTCCCAGCTGGATTTCAACTTCCGCGTGCTGGCGCAGGCGCAGGACCCGTCGGTGCCGCTGCTGGAGCGCCTGCGCTTCCTGTGCATCTCGTGCACCAACCTGGACGAGTTCTTCGAGATCCGCGCCGCCACCGTGCGACATGCGCAGGACTTCGGCCTGCCGCCCGGCGCCGACGGCATGAGCCCGGCCACCGTGCTCAACAAGATCCACGACCGCGCCGCCGAACTGGTGGATGCGCAATACAAGTGCTGGAACGACGTGCTGCGCCCCGGCTTGGCCGAGGCCGGCGTGCGCGTGTTCGGCCGCGACAGCTGGAACGCGCGCCAGACCCGCTGGCTGCGCGCCTACTTCCGCAACGAGATCATGCCGGTGCTTTCGCCGCTGGGCCTGGACCCGGCGCATCCGTTCCCGAAGATCCTCAACAAGTCGTTGAACATCGTGGTCGTGCTGAAGGGCAAGGATGCGTTCGGCCGCGCCGGCCACCTGGCCATCGTGCGCGCGCCGCGCTCGCTGCCGCGCATCATCCACCTGCCGCAACGCGTGTCCGGTGGCGAGAACGACTTCGTGCTGCTGTCGTCCGTGCTGTCGGTGTTCGTGGACGAACTGTTCCCCGGCATGGAGGTCAAGGGGTCCTACCAGTTCCGCGTGACCCGCAACTCCGAGGTCGTGGTCGACGAGGAGGAAGTCGAGAACCTGGCGCTGGCCCTGCGCGACGAACTCGTGGGCCGCGGCTACCGCCCCGCCGTGCGCCTGGAGATCGCCCACGATTGCCCCAAGCCCATCGTGCGCACGCTGCTGCAGAATTTCGCCCTGCCCGACAACGCGGTCTACCCGATCAACGGGCCGGTCAACCTCAACCGCGTCATCCAGGTGTACGACCTGGTCCAGCGCCCGGAACTGAAGTACCCCGCCTTCACCCCGCGCACGCTGCGCGACAGCGATGCGATCTTCGAGAAGGTCGCCGATGGCGACGTGTTGCTGCACCACCCCTTCGATTCGTTCGCGGCGGTGCATGAGCTGATCAAGCAGGCCGCCGTCGATCCGGAAGTGCTGGCGATCAAGCAAACGCTGTACCGCACCGGCAAGGATTCGGCCATCGTCGATGCGCTGGTCCAGGCCGCGCGCAACGGCAAGGACGTCACCGTGGTGGTGGAACTGCGCGCGCGCTTCGACGAGGACGCCAACCTCGGTGTGGCCGACCGCCTGCAGGAAGCCGGCGCGCAGGTGGTCTACGGCGTGGTGGGCTACAAGACCCACGCCAAGATGCTGCTGATCGTCCGCCGCGAGGGCCGCAAGCTGCGCCGTTACGTGCACCTGGGCACCGGCAACTACCACAGCGGCACGGCGCGCGCCTACACCGACATCGGGCTGATCACCGCCGATCCGGACATCGGCAACGACGTGCACCTGCTGTTCCAGCAGCTTTCCGGTCTTGCGCCGACCACCAAGCTCAAGCGCCTGCTGCAATCGCCCTTCACGCTCCACCCCGGACTCATCAAGAAGATCGAGCGCGAAGCGAAGCTGGCGAAAGCCGGCAAGCCCGCGCACATCATCGCCAAGATCAACGCGATCAACGAGCCACGCATCATCCGCGCGCTCTACGCGGCCTCGCAGGCCGGCGTGAAGATCGACCTGATCGTGCGCGGCGCGTGCGCGCTGCGCCCCGGCGTGCCGGGCATTTCCGAGAACATTCGCGTGCGCTCCATCGTTGGCCGCTTCCTGGAGCACAGCCGCCTCTACTGGTTCGGCAACGACGGCACCCCGGAGCTGTACTGCGCGAGCGCCGACTGGCTGGAGCGCAACCTGCTGCACCGCGTGGAAACCTGCTTCCCGATCCTGGACAAGGACCTCGCGACCCGCGTGTTCAAGGAAGGGTTGCAGAACTACCTCGACGACAACTGCAACGCATGGGAACTGCAGGCCGACGGCAGCTATCTCAAGCTGACGCCGGGCGACGACACCCCGCATTCGGCCCAGGGCATCTTGCTCGCGAAGGTGTGATGCGACCATCGGACGCGCCTGCCTCGGCGCATCGGCGCCATCGCGGTGCACCATCGTGCATTCCCACCCGCTAAACTGACCGCATGGCGCCCCTGAACTCCCCCACCTCCCCACCGCTCCAGGACGGGGACCTGCTGGCCGCGATCGATCTGGGCTCCAACAGCTTCCACATGGTGGTCGCGCGTTCGCTGCTCGGCCAGTTGCGCGTGGTGGATCGCCTGCGCGAAACCGTGCGCATGGCCGACGGCCTGGACGGCAAGGGCGGCCTGTCCGCCGCCGCGCGCCAGCGCGCGCTCGACTGCCTGTCGCGCTTCGGCCAGCGCATCCGCGATATTCCCGCCACCCGCGTGCGTGCACTCGCCACCAATACCGTGCGCCAGTTGCGCGAGCCCCAGGAATTCCTGGTGGCGGCCGAAGCCGCGCTGGGCAAGCCGATCGAAGTGGTCTCCGGCCGTGAAGAGGCCCGCCTGATCTACCTCGGCGTCGCGCACTCCCAGCCGCCGAAAGCGGGCCAGCGCCGCCTGGTGATCGACATCGGCGGCGGCTCCACCGAATTCATCATCGGCCGTGGCTTCGAGACGCTCGAGCGCGAAAGCCTGCAGGCCGGCTGCATCGCCAGCACGCGCCGGTTCTTTCCCGGTGGCAAGCTCTCGCGCAAGCGCTGGAAGGAAGCGCTCACCGAGATCGGCGCGGAGTTCCAACAGTTCGCCGGCCTCTACCGCGGCCTGGGTTGGCAGGAAGCCATCGGTTCTTCCGGCACCAACAAGGCGATCGGCGAGATCTGCGCGGCGATGAAGCTCACCAAGGGCGCCGTCACCGCCGAGGCGCTGCCGCAGGTGCGCGAGAAACTGCTGCAGGCCGATCGCATCGAGGACATCGATCTTCCCGGCCTGTCCAACGACCGCCGGCCGATCATCGCCGGCGGCGTGCTGGTGCTGGAGGCCGCGTTCGAAGCATTGGGGCTGCAGCGCCTGATGGTCAGCAAGGCGGCGATGCGTGAAGGCATCCTGTTCGACATGCTGGGCCGCGGTGGCGACAACGATCCGCGCGACCTGTCCACCGCGGCGCTGATGCAGCGCTACGGCATCGACGAATTCCAGGCCGCGCGTGTGGAAGCCACGGCGATGCGCCTGTTCGAACAGGTCGAGCAGAGCTGGGGCCTGGACGACGACGACGCGCGCATGCTCGGCTGGGCCGCGCGCCTGCACGAGATCGGCCTGGTGATCGCGCACAGCCAGTACCACGTGCACGGCGCCTACCTGCTGGAGCATTCGGACATCGAAGGCTTCTCCCGACAGGAGCAGCAAGTCCTGTCGGCGCTCGTGCGCACGCACCGGCGCGGCATTCCGAAGAATGCGTTCGATGCCCTGCCCGACCGCCTGCTGCTGAGTGCGAAGCGCAAGGCTGCACTGCTGCGCCTCGCGGTGTTGCTGCACCGCTCGCACGACAACGAGATCATCCCGCGCCTGGACGTGACCGCCCAGGGCGACCGCCTGGACCTGGTGGTCAGCAAGAAGTGGATCGACGCCCGCCCCCTGCTGCGCTCGGACCTGCTGGGCGAACCCGAGGACATGCAGGGCCTGGGCGTGGCGTTCAAGCCGTTCGTGGCCTGAGCCGTCCCGGCACTTCCCCTTATGTGACATGGCGGTACACTCGGACCTGCCGAGAGGTCCGCGGCGTGGCCTGCAACTTTCTGCCCCCACGCCATCCTCCCCGTCCGCCCTTGCGGCGGGGGCAGGCCCGACGGCTGTTCCACTTCGTCGTACGCCTGTCTTCAGGAGGAAGCCTTGATCGATCGAAGAATCCACGACGAGCTGTTGTCCGATGCATGGCTGGACGGCGGCCCCGGCGCCGCCGCCATCGGCCGCAACGTGGACCGCATGCTGGATGCCGTCCGCCGCCACCTCGACATGGACGTGGCCTTCGTCTCCGAGTTCAACGGCCGCGACCGCGTCTTCCGCCACGTCGCCAGCCGGCTGGACCCCGCCCCCATCCGTCCGGGTGATTCGAGCCCGCTCGAAGAGGGCTATTGCATGCGCGTGGTCGAGGGACAGATCCCGCAGCTGATCCCCGATACCGCCGCCGTGCCGTCGCTGGAGCACATCCCCGAAACCGCACTGGTGCCCATCGGCGCCCATCTCAGCGTGCCCATCCAACTGCGCGATGGTCGCGTGTACGGCACGTTCTGTTGCTTCAGCCTGGCCGCCAACCTGTCGCTCAGCCAGCGCGACCTGCACATGATGCGGGCCTTCGCCGACCTGCTGGCCTACCAGATCGACGGCGACCTCGATGCCGTGCAGGCGCACGAGGAAAAAGTCGCGCGCATCACCGCGGTGCTGGAAATGGGCCAGCCGCACGTGGTCTACCAGCCCATCTACCGCAGCAGCGAACGCCGCATCGTCGGCGTCGAATGCCTGTCGCGCTTCAGGCTGGAACCGCAGCGCACGCCCGACGTGTGGTTCGCCGAGGCGCGCGAGATCGGCCTCGGCGTGCGCCTCGAGCTCAACGCCATCTTGTCTGCGCTGGACGGCCTGCGTCAGATGCAGGGCGATTTCTATGTGGCGCTCAACGTGTCGCCGCAGACGATCATCAGCGGCGGCATCGACGGCTATATCGACGATCTCGACCCGCACCGCGTGGTGCTGGAGATCACCGAGCACTCGCTGGTGGACGACTACGGATTGCTCAACAAGCGCCTGGCGCCGCTGCGCGAAGCCGGCGTGCGCGTGGCCGTGGACGACGCTGGCGCGGGCTACGCGAGCATGCGGCACGTGCTGGCGATCCATCCGGACATCATCAAGCTGGACCTCAGCCTGACCCGCGACATCGACACCGATTCGCCGCGCCGAGCGCTGGCGGCGGCGCTGATCGAGTTCGCACGGCAGACCCAATCGCACGTGGTCGCCGAAGGCGTGGAGACGGCCTCCGAACTGGCGGCCCTGCAGGCGCTCGGGGTGGACGATGTGCAGGGCTACCACCTTGCGCGCCCCGCGGACGCCGACGTCCTCGCGCAGATGCTCGCCGCCGAACGTCCGCGCGGCTGATGCGCCGCGACGCTCTGGCATGATGCCGGCTCCGTCCTGCGCGTGCCGCCGATGAAAACCTACTCCCTCGCCGAGGGTCTCGCTACGTCCCGCATCGGCTACGGCTGCATGCACCTGAGCCGTGCCTGGGACGCCTCGCCGATCACGGCGGATGAGCGCCGCAACGCGCAACGGCTGGTCGAAACCGCGCTGGCCCATGGCATCACCCTGTTCGACCATGCGGACATCTATGCCCGCGGAAAATCCGAGCAGGTCTTCGGCGACGTGCTGCGCGGCTCGCCCGCCCTCCGCGCAAAGATGGTGTTGCAATCGAAGTGCGGCATCCGCTTCGCCGACGATCCGCCCGGCACCCCGGGCCGCTACGACTTCAGTCACGCGCACATCGTGGCGTCGGTGGAGGGCAGCCTTGCGCGCCTGGGCGTGGAGCATCTCGACGTGCTGCTGCTGCACCGCCCCGATGCGCTGGTCGAACCGGAGGAGGTGGCGCGCGCATTCGATGCGCTGCATGCCAGCGGCAAGGTGCGGCACTTCGGTGTCAGCAACCACACGCCCGGCCAGATCGATCTGCTGCGCCGCCATGTGCGGCAGCGGCTGGTGGCGAACCAGGTGGAAATCAGCCTGCTGCACCTGCCACTGATCGACGAGGGCGTGGTCGCCAACACCACCGGCCATGCCTATGCCTCGGCTGCCGGTACGCTGGACCACGCGCGTCTGCATGACATCCGCGTACAGGCGTGGTCGCCGCTGGCCGGCGGCAAACTGGCCACCACCTCCGAGTTCTCCGACCCGGTGATCCGCGAGACCTCGACGCTGCTGCGCCAACTGGCCGAGGCGAAGGGCGTGGCGCCGGAAGCGATCCAGCTCGCCTGGCTGCTGCGCCATCCCGCCGGCCTGCAGCCCATCGTCGGCACCACCGACCCGGTGCGGCTGGTGGCCTGCGCCGCGGCGGATACGGTGCAGCTCTCGCGCGAGGAGTGGTATGCGCTGTTCACTGCGGCGCGTGGGGCGCGGGTGCCGTGAGCATTGCTACCCCTTGTGCCGATGCACATCGAGGCGAATGACTTCAACGGCAAGATCTACCGCTTCCGCTATCTTGATGGACGCCCGTACGGGTGACGAGAACCAACCGACGACAATCCACTGGAGAGCGCATGGGCACCTGGGGCATCGGCTCGTTCGAGAACGACGACGCAGCGGATTTCATGATCGACGCATTGAAGAGCGGCGACCTGTCGTTGCTCGGTGAGGTGTTCGACAACGTGCTGACCTCCACCGAGTACGTGGAAGCGCCCGATGCCACGGTGGCCATCGTGGCCGCGGAGATCGTGGCCGCGGCGCAGGGGCGCCCCACGCCAGCCGCACAGCGGGAAGATGGCCTGGCCGAGTGGTTGGCGAGCATCCGCCCCACCATCGATGTCGCGCTCGCCACCCAGGCGCGCGACGCGCTTGCCCGCATCCTGGCCGAACACTCCGAACTCCGGGAGCTGTGGGAAGACACCGACGATTTCCATGAGTGGCAGGCCAGCGTCATCGAGCTGGGCCAGCATCTGCGCGCCTGACACCTACTCCCTTTCCGAAACCGCCCCAGGAACTGCCGTGACCGACCCGTACAACTCGTCGTCCGCCTACACCCCCTCGCCCACCGCGCCCCATGGCGCCGTGTTGTCCCTCAACGATGCGATGGTGACCACGGCGCTGGAACTGCCGGGCTACCGCATCCGCCGCAACCTGGGCATGGTGCGCGGCATCACCGTGCGATCGCGGTCGATCGTGGGCAATTTCCTTGGCGGCTTGCAGTCGTTGTTCGGCGGCAACATCACCATCTACACCGAACTCTGCGAACAGGCCCGCGACGAGACCTACCGCGACATGCTGCAGCACGCCCGGCAACTGGGCGCCAACGCGATCGTCGCCGTGCGCTACGACGCCACCGACGTGATGGCCGGCCTCACCGAGGTGCTGTGCTACGGCACGGCGGTGGTGGTCGAACCCACCGACCATTGATCCTGTTCGCGATGACACCATCGAAACGCAAGCGCCCGCGGTGGCGCAGGCTCGCGCTGGTCGCGCTGGTCCTGGCGGCTTACCCCGCCTTCGTCCTGATCTACACCTGGTCCCACGTGCTGCAGAGCCCGCTGCCGGGCGGCCGCCATGGCCCACTGGATGCGTACCGGCACACCCTCGCCAGCGCGGTCGTGGCCTACACGCTCGACCCGCGCGCCATCGACCTGGTGAACGGCGTGATGGAACGGCGCGGCAAACGGTCCAACCAGATGGACATCCACAACAACCTGATCGGCGCCGGCATCGGCGCGCGCGCGGCCCGTTTCGCGGACATCGAACCGACGGTGGCCCGCAGCGTGGCGGCCGGCCGGATCGATGCCGCAACGCCCGACCAGACCACGTGGCTGCCCCGAAACGACTGGAAGGAAGGGTTTGCGTGGTGAGGATCCCAACGAAACCCTCAGGAGGCGCCTGAACGAGCGCTCCGCTATAGTCGCTCGCAGTCACGGCCGGCCCCACGCCGACGGGCAGTCCCTCGCATCCTTGCCGGAGGTTGTCATGAAGCGTGTGTTCCGTTTGATCCTGGCCGTCATCGCCGGGCTGTTCGTGGGCAGCATCGTCAACATGGCACTGGTCATGCTCAGCGGCCACGTGATCCCGCCGCCGGCCGGCGTCGACACCACCACAACCGAAGGCCTGAAGGCGGCGATGCCGCTGTTCGAGCCGAAGCACTTCCTGTTCCCGTTCCTGGCCCATGCCGTGGGCACGCTGGTCGGCGCGTTCGTTGCGACACTGGCGACGCCCGGCCGGACCTGCGGCCCCGCATGGGTCGTCGGCGCGCTCTTCCTGATCGGCGGCATCGCCGCCGTCGCCATGCTGCCCTCGCCGCTCTGGTTCACCGTCGTGGACCTCGTTTTCGCCTACCTGCCGATGGCATGGCTGGGGCATCGGCTGGCGTCGCGGAAACCACAGGCGACCTGATGTCCGGCAAGCGCGGGCTTGAGACCATGAAACTGGCCGATGTTCGCGCGCATGCGCTGTCGCTCGAGGCGGTGACCGAGGAGCCGCACCACACTTATTCGTCGTTCCGCGTGCGCGGCAAGATCTTCGTGACGATTCCGCCGGAGGAGACGCACCTGCACGTGTTCGTCGGTGAAGAAGACCGCGAGCAGGCGCTGGCGATGCACCCCGCGTTCGTCGAGAAGCTGTTCTGGGGCAGCAAGGTGCTGGGACTGCGCGTGGACCTGGCCCGTGCTACGCCTGCGGTCGTCAAGGCGCTGGTGCTGAAGGCCTACGAGACCCGCGTGCGCAAGGATGCCGGACCACCTCGCAAGCGCTCGGCACGCTGAGCGCGCCGAGACAGTGACGAGATCGGCGACGGACGTGCCCCGACGGCATCGGGTGAACATGCCGCCGCACACGCCGTCATCCTGCGGTCACCAAACCGAAACACCCGCGACACCTGCCGGCCCCAGCATGCGCAAAACGTGGAGCTGCGCATGCGCTTTGCCATCGTCACCGAGACGTACCCGCCGGAAGTCAACGGTGTGGCCCTCACCGTGCAGGGACTGGAAACCGGCCTGCGCCAGCGCGGGCATGCGGTCTCGTTGGTGCGGCCGAAGCAGGCGACCGACACCGCGATCGCGGCGGACGACACGCTGCTGGTGCGCGGCGCCAGCCTGCCCCGCTACCCGGGCCTGAAGTTCGGCCTGCCGGCCACCCGGCGCCTGGTAGCGCTGTGGAAGGATTCCCCGCCGGACGCGATCTACGTGGCCACGGAAGGCCCTCTCGGGTGGTCGGCCGTGCGCGCCGCGCGCCGCCTGGGCATCCCGGTGGCCACCGGGTTCCATACGCGCTTCGACGAGTACATGCGCGACTACGGCGCGCGCTTCCTGGAACATACCGCGCTGCGCTGGATGCGCCGCTTCCACAATGGCGCGCAGGCGACCCTGGTACCGACGCGCGAACTGGCGGACTTCCTGCAGTCGCAGGGCTTCCACCAGGTGAAGCGGTTGGCGCGGGCCGTGGACGCCCAGCATTTCAGCCCGGCGCGGCGCGACGACGCATTGCGCGCCCAATGGGGCCTGCAGCCGGATGACCTGGCGGTGATCTACGTGGGCCGCATTGCCGCGGAGAAGAACCTCGATCTGTCGATCCGCGCGTTCGATGCTATCCGGCGGCAACACCCGACGGCAAAGTTCGTCTGGGTGGGCGACGGACCGGTGCGCGAACGGCTGGCGCAGGAGCATCCGGATTTCATCTTCTGTGGCGTGCAGCGCGGCGAAACGCTGGCACGGCACTTCGCCAGCGGCGACCTGTTCCTGTTTTCCAGCCACAGCGAAACCTTCGGCAACGTCACCCTGGAAGCAATGGCGAGCGGCGTGCCGACGGTGGCGTTCAACTACGGCGCCGCGCGCGAGCACCTGGTCGATGGCGTCCACGGTGCGGCCGTCGATGACGACGAAGCCTTCCTGGCCGCGGCGCAGCGGCTGGCCGCCGACCCCGCGCTGCGTCGCACGATGGGCGAAGCCGCCGCGGTCGCGATGCGCGCGCTTCGCCCCGAGCAGGTCGCGGCTGACTTCGATGACCTGCTCACCGATCTCGCCCACACCCGGAGAAGCCACCATGCGTCCGCTGCTGCCGCGTAATGCCTTCATGGGCCGGGATACCGGCTGGTGCCTGCGTGCGAACCGCTGGGGCGAATGGAGTGGCGTGCGCCGCTTCTTCGCCATCATCAGCCGACTCGGCGATGGGGTGTTCTGGTATGTGCTGATGGCCGCGCTGATCGTGGCCGATGGCCTGGACGGCCTGGCCGCCTCCGCGCACCTGGCCGCTACCGGGGTGATCGCGCTGACGCTGTACAAGCTGCTCAAGCACTGGACGCGGCGGCCGCGCCCTTTCGCCTCGGACGTACGCATCCGCGCCTGGATCGCGCCGCTGGACGAATTCAGTTTCCCGTCCGGGCACACCCTGCACGCGGTGGCCTTCACGCTCGTGGCGCTTGCCCACTATCCGGCGCTGGCGCCGCTGCTGATCCCCTTCGCCGGCTGCGTGGCAGCCTCGCGCGTGGTGCTCGGCCTGCACTATCCCAGCGACGTGCTCGCCGCGACCGTGATCGGCACAGCCCTGGCGGGACTGTCGATCTGGCTGGTGCCCGGCGTCAGCTTGCTGGGGTAATGGAGAGGCGTCAGGGCTTTTCCATCCGGGCGCGCGTGATCGCGGGTTGCAGCTGGCCCGCCCAGTCCCGGTCGTTCGCCACCTGCGCGTCGCCGCGGCTGCGCTCCAGTGCGTCGAGATCGAGATCGGCGAACACCCACACCTCATCGCCCGAGGTCTGCGCGACGATGCCATCGGCAGGCAATCCACGATCCATCGGCGCGAAGATCGCGGCCTCGCCGGTGTTGATGTCGAGCGCCGGACTCCACGCCGCCTCGCCCGCCGTCACCGACTGCGCCACGAACACGCGGTTCTCCAGCGCCCGCGCGAGGCATCCCACGCGCACGCGGGTCGCGCCGGCCTCGGTATCGGTGCAGCTGGGAACCAGCAGCAGGCGCGCACCGGCTTCGGCCTGCGCACGCACCGGCAGCGGGAATTCGCTGTCGTAGCAGACGGCCACGCCGGTGCGCACGCCATCCAGGTCGAACACCTTCAACGCATCGCCGCCGTCGATGACGGCAAGGCCTTTCTCGAACCCGGTGAGCTGCAACTTGTCCTGCCAGAGGTGGGCGCCCTGTGGCGTGAACACATCGCAACGATTGCGGTAGCGGCCATCGCCCTGCGCCACCAGGAAGGTGCCGGCCACGATGTACATGTCCAGCGACGTCGCCAGCCGCGCGTACAACGCCAGCCAGTCGTCGCGGTAGCGCTGGATCGCGGCCAGCGAGGCGTGCAGGTCGGCCTGCGTGTCGGCTTCGAAGGTGGCGGCCAGTTCCAGCGACAGATACTCGGGCAGCACCGCGACGCGTGCGCCTTGCGCGGCAGCCTCGCCCAGCACGGACGCCTGGCGTTCGGCGAACGCGGCGAAATCGCCGGGCGCCTGGATCGGATACTTCGCTACCGCGACTTTCATCGTGCCGTCTCCAGCGGGCGCAACCAGAACGTCAGCGCATGGTCGATCTCGCCGTGGCCGATCTCGTCCCACGGCAGCCGCATCGTCATGCCCGGGCGCCGCGCGTAGCCGCGCTTGGTCCAGAACAGATCATTGTCGCGATGCCCTGCCGGCTTGCGTGCATCGCCGTCATCGCGATCGACGGCGCAGAACGCGGTCCACGCGAAGCGACCCAGCGCACGCGCATGCGCTTCGCGATGATCGAAGAAGGCATGACCGATGCCACGCCCGCGATACGCCGGCAACAGGACGGATTCGCCGAAGTAGAAGACGTCCTCCGGATCGATGGCGCCGTCCAGGAACGGCTGGCGGAAGGCGTCCGTGTCGTCCATCAGCGGAAGTCCGGTGGACGCACCGACCACCTGCCCCGCCTCCATCGCCAGCACGAACAGGCTGTCGGCCGACCGGACATAGGCATCCAGATAGTCGCGCTCGAAATCGAAGTCGCCTTCGTACAGATAAGGCCAATCGCGGAACACCGCCACGCGCAGGCGTGCGACATCGTCCAGCCAGGGCGTGATCTCCGCCCCGCGAAAGAGGCCGATGGTGTGCGCAGGATCCATCCTTGAACTCTAACGCACGCCATCGGCCGGGGCGAGGCAATGACGGGGATGCTCAGTCCCACCAGCTGTAGACGATGAGGCGCTCGGTGGGCAGCACCACCAGCCACGCGCCGCCGCGGGTATCGCGGGTGTAGTACGCACCCTCCCGCCACGCGGCGCGCAGCCTGCCGCGCATGCCATTGCCGATGTCCGCATGGGCGACGCCGGGCCACAGGCCCGAGCTGTCGTCCCATCTGCTCCACGTCACCGGCAGCGGAGACGGCTGCCAGGCTTCGTAGTGCGTCGGTCCGCGCGAGGACAGCACGCCACGCGAGGTGGTCGCACCTTCGAAGTACGCCAGCCCGTCGCGCTGGATCGCGGCCGCCGCGGGATCGGACAGCTCCATCACCACGGCACCCTGCGATTCACAGCGCAACAGCAGTCCGAACAGCAGGCATTGCAGTTGGCCCGGCGTCATCGCGAAGCGCTGCAAGCCTGAGGTTTCGATCACCGACGGCAGCAGTTGCTGCGCGCGGTGGTAAAGGCGGACGCGATTCATGGTCCAGCCTGCTGCGAGCACGAGGAGGAAGGCCGCAAGCGCGACCTTCCCCCGTGAGCGGCGTGCGCCCTGCGCCATGGGTCAGCGCAGTTCCGTGCCGAGCGCATACCAGTCCACCTTGCGGGTCACCCACATGATCACGGCGAGGATGCCGAACAGCAGCAGCGAACCCATCAGCAACGCGTTGTCTTCGGAGACCAGCAACCCGTAGAGCACGCCGTACAGCAAGGTCAGCATCGTGGCGAAGCCCGCCGCGCGCAGCCAACTCTGGAGCACGCCCGACAGATAGACGAACTGCAAGCCGATGCACGCCGCCGCCGACACCAGGTAGGCCTGCCAGAAGGCGATGTGCTCGGACAGGCTCAGCAGCAGCAGGAAGAAGATCGCCAGCGCCAGGCCGACCAGCAGGTACTGCAGCGGATGGATCGGCAGTCGCTTGATCAGTTCGAACAAGGCGAAGCCGACGAAGGTCAGCACCACGAACAGGATGCCGTACTTGCTGGCACGGTCGGCCTGCGTGTAGACGTCGATCGGATCGACCAGGCTGACGTGCAGCGCATCGACGCTGCTGCTGAGCGGGGCCGCCAGCACGCGCCCGTCGACGATGCGGTCGGCGCGCGCATCCTGGCCGTCCTCGCCGCGCAGTTGCTTCTGCGCGTTGCTGGCCAGCGAGGAGATCTTCCAGGTGGCGTTGAAGCCGGAACCGCTGACTTCGCTGCTGGGCGAATAACCCTCGAACTTCGGATGCGGCCAGTTGGATTTGATGCGGATATCGTTGTTGTCGCCCAGCGGTACGACCGACAGCGATTCGGTGCCCTTGAGCAGCAACTTCATCACCACCCGTTGGCCCGCCACCCGACCCGCCGCGACCGCCGGCAACTCGGCATGGATGCCATCCAGGCGCGCACCGAGATAGCCGGTGCCGGACTTCAGCGGCAGCGTCGCGCCATCCACCCTCAGCTCAGGCGTGCCGGCGACGCCGCGCACGTCGGAAATGCCGAACACGAGATACGGCGTGCCGTACTGGCGCTCCGACCCGGTCGCCGCAGGTCCCGGCAAAGCGGGCTCGAAGGTGGCCTCGAGGTCGGCGTGCCACTCGTACACCCGCACCTTGTACAAGCCCACGGCACGCTCCGATGGCGCGAGGCGGCCGGTGACGCCCAGCGTCTTCGGCATCTGCAGCAGGTGGCCGGTGGTCTTTTCTTCCCGCAACCGCTTGATGCCCTTGTCGTCCAGCCATTCGGTACGACGGACCTCCGTCCACGGCACGACCCTGATGGGTCCGGTCACGCGCTGCTTGCCGGCGGTGCCTTCGATGACGCGCTCGACGGCCTGGTGACGGTAGGCCTCGCGCTCCTGGATGGTGCCCCGGATCATCATCAGGGGGATGAGCAGCAGCAGAACCAGCCCGCCGATGGTGAGGAAACGCAACAGCAATTTCAGTGACTTCATGTCGATGCCCCGGTTGGATACGCGGTGCATCGTCCGGCGTCCGTGTGCAACGGGCCGGAAGCCTGTTTGAAGGCTGTGTGAAGTGCGGCCTCAGACCGCCGGCAGCGAGAGGACGGCTTCGGCGCCGCCGTCAGGCCGGTTGTGCAGCATGGCTTCGCCGCCGTGCAGGCGCATCACCTCGCGCACGAATGGAAGGCCCAGGCCGGAACTGCGCTGGCCGTTGTCGGGGCGTGGCAACGAATAGAATCGCTCGAACACGCGCTCGTGCGCGTAGTCCGGCACGCCCGGACCGCGGTCGCGCACGATGAAGCGCACCTGGTCCGCGTCGGACTCGACGGCGAGTTCGACGACAGCGCCCGCCGGCGAGAAGGCGATGGCGTTGTCCAGCAGGTTGCCCAGCGCGCGGCGCAACAGGAAGCCGTCGCCTTCCACCGCCCAGGTTCCCTGTACCGGCGCTTTGACGACCTGCACGCCGCGAGGCGTCAATCGGTCGTCCACCGCCTGCACGACCTCGTCCGCCAGCGTGGCGGCATCCACGCGTTCGCGGCGCTGCAGCCAGCCGTGCTGCTCGACTTCCGCGAGCGCCAGCAGCTTGTCGATGGTTTCGGTGAGCCGCTGCTCCTGCGCCTGGATGTTGCGGGCGAAGCGTTCGCGGTCCGCTTCCGGCAAGGGTTCCTGCAACAGCTCGGCGGCGCCGCGGATGGCGGCCAGCGGGCTCTTCATCTCGTGGGTCAGCGACTGCACGTACTGCTCCACGTACGCCTTGCCGGCCAGCTTGCGACGCATCGTCTCCAGCGCGCGACCGAGGTCGCCGATCTCGTCGGCGCGCGGACGCGGCGGTGGCACCGGCTCACCGGCACTGACCGCCTGCGCGTAGCGGTTGAGCCCACCGATACCGCGCACCAGCCACCATGTCATCAGCACGCCGATCAGCGCGGAGATCCCGATCAGCCATGCGCCGCGCAGCAGGATGCTGCGCTGGCTGGCGACGATGAACGGCTCGATGCTGCGGTTGGGTTGCGACAGTGTCAGCACACCGAGCAAAGCGCTGCGGTCGCCCGGGTCGTAGATCGGTGCGGCCACATGCATCACCGTGTGCGCGGTGTCCCCAGGGATCTCCGCGCTGGAACGCGCACCGTACTCGCCGCGCAGGGTGCGATAGACATCGTTCCAGCGCGAGTTGTCGCGCCCGACGTCGCGCCCCTGCGAATCGAACACCACGGTGCCGCGGGCGTCGGTGACCGTGACCCGGTAGTCCACGGTGCGCTTCTGGAAGCGCCACACCCAGGCTTTCGGATCGCGCTTCTGCGCCAGCGCCACGTGGCGCGCGAACGCACCGTCGGCGATGCGTCCGGCCTTGAGATCGTCGGCGGCCACTTCGGCCAGCAGGTTCGCGGCATCGACCAGGGTGGATTCCATCGCCTGGCGCACGCCGGGCTTCACCTCGTTGACGAACACGCGCATCACGAAAAACGCGGCGATGCCGACGATGAGGAAGAAGCCGAGGACGAGCTTGAGCCCGAGCCGCACCGGTCAGGCCTCGACGGCGTAACCCAGGCCGCGGTGGGTGCGGATCGGGTCGGGGTCGGCGCCGGCCGCACGCAGTTTCGCGCGCAGCGTCTTCACGTGCGTATCGACGGTGCGGTCGGCACTGTCGGCATCGCTGTCCCAACCGCGGTCCATCAGCTGGGCACGCGTCAGGATGGCGCCGGGACGCTGCAGCAGCGCATCGAGCACGGCGTACTCATAGCGGGTCAGGTCGAGCAACTGCTGGCGGAAGCGGATGCGGTGGCCTTCGCGGTCGATGGCAAAGACCCCCCGCGTGACCCACTCGCCCGCCGCCTGCGGCGCACTGCCCCCTGCCCGGCGCAGGCGCGCCCGCACGCGGGCGACCAGCTCGCGCGGCGAGAACGGCTTGGTGACGTAGTCGTCGGCGCCCAGCTCCAGGCCGAGCACACGGTCGATCTCGTCATTGCGGGCGGTGAGGAAGATCACCGGCACGTCGCTGAAGCCGCGCAGCTCGCGGCAGACATCGAAGCCGCTGACATCCGGCAGGCCCACGTCCAGCACCACCACGTCCACGCCACCGGCGCGCACGCGCGGGGCGACCTCGCGGCCGAGCAGGCAGTGGTCGGCCTCCAGGCCTTCGCTGCGCAGCGCATACAGCACGGCATCGGCGATGGCGGTTTCGTCTTCGGCAATCAATACGCGCGGCATGGCGCAAGCATATATGCTGCGCGCCATGAATTACCGCCACGCTTTCCACGCCGGCAACCACGCCGACGTCCTCAAGCACCTCGTCCTGCTGGCGATGGTGGATGCGCTGAAGCGAAAGGACGCGCCGTTCTTCGTGCTGGACACGCATGCTGGCCGTGGCCATTACCTGCTGGGCGGGGCGGAAAGCCGCAAGATCTCCGAAGCGGACGAGGGCGTGTTCAAGCTGGCCGGCGTGCCCCGCCTGCCGGAGCTGGCCGAACGCTACCTGCGCGCGGTGCAAGCCAACAACCCGGTCGGCGCGCTGGTCGCCTACCCGGGCTCGCCGCTGCTGGTCGCCCAGGCGATGCGCGCGCAGGACCGCTTGGCCGCCTGCGAACTGCAGCCGGAGGAAGCCGCGGCACTGAAGGCGGTGTTCGACCATGACGACCGCGTCGCCGTGCATGCGCGCGATGGCTATGCGGCGATGAAGGCGCTGCTGCCTCCGCGTGCGGGCAACCAGAGGATCGCGCGCGGCCTGGTGCTGGTCGATCCGCCTTACGAAGCGCAGGATGCCGAATACCCCGCCATCACTGCGGCGCTGCGCGATGCGCTGGAACGGTGGCCCGCGGCGACTTATGCCGTCTGGTACCCGATCAAGCAACGCCGCAGCCTGCTGCCGTTCTTCCGCAAGATGGCGGCGCTGCCCTCCAAGGGCGCCTTCGTGGCCGAATTGCAGGTGCGCCCGGACGACTCGCCGCTGCGCCTCAATGGCAGCGGCATGCTGGTCATCAATCCCCCGTGGCAGTTGGACGAAGCATTGGCGCCGGTCCTGCCGGTGCTGGCCGCGAGCCTGGGCGAGACCGGGGCCAGCCATCGATTGGAGTGGCTGCGCGCGGCGAGCTGACGCGCACGGCATCGCCACGGGCCTGTGCGAGAATCGGCCCCTTCCCACGACGACACAGACCTTCTCCATGGCCGGATCCAGCCTGTTCGCCCTGATCGACGACATCGCCACCCTGCTGGACGACGTGTCCGTGATGACGAAGGTGGCCGCGAAGAAGACGGCGGGCGTGCTCGGCGACGACCTGGCGCTCAACGCCCAGCAGGTCACCGGCGTGAAGGCCGACCGCGAGTTGCCGGTGGTGTGGGCGGTGGCCAAGGGCTCGATCGTCAACAAGGCCATCCTGGTACCGGCGGCGCTGGCGATCAGCGCGCTGGAAACCTGGCTGCACGGGCGCGGTTACAACATCCCGCTGGTGACGCCGCTGATGATGATCGGCGGCGCCTTCCTCTGTTTCGAGGGTGTGGAGAAGCTGGCCCACAAGTTCCTGCACAAGGGCGAGGACGAGCAGCAGCATGCCGAGCGCCTGGCCGCGGTGCAGGACGCGAAGGTCGACATGGTCGCGTTCGAGAAGGACAAGATCCGCGGCGCCATCCGCACCGACTTCATCCTGTCGGCCGAGATCATCGTGATCTCGCTCGGCACGCTGGGCGGCCGCACGTTCCTGGAGCAGGTGCTGACGCTGGTCGCCATCGCCGCGATCATGACCGTGGGCGTGTACGGCCTGGTGGGCGGCATCGTGAAGCTGGACGACGCCGGCCTGGCCTTGACCTCCGACGCACGCGACAGCGGCTGGGCGCGCTTCAAGCGGGCCTTCGGCCGCGGCATCCTCTACAGCGCGCCGTACCTGATGAAGTTCCTCTCGATCGCCGGCACCGCGGCCATGTTCCTGGTCGGCGGCGGCATCCTGGTCCACAGCATCCCGGCGCTCCACCACGTCATCGCACCGTATACGCAGGGCGGATGGGGCGTGTTGTGGGAAAACCTGTTCAACGCGGGCGTGGGCGTGGTCGCCGGCGCGGTCATCCTGGCCGTGGTCACGGCCGTCCAGCGCCTGCGCGGCAAACGCCACGCTGCCTGAACCGCGTGCCCGACGGCCCTCGCCGCCCCTCCGGATTTCATGCGAGCATCCGCCCATGACCGCGCCGAAACGCCTGCCGCCCTGGCATGAACACTTCCGCCTGCCCAGCGGGCGCGAACTGCTGATCCGCCCGATCCGCCCCGAGGACGCCGGCCCCATCCAGGGCGCCTTCGGCCTGCTCGGGCCGGAAGAGATCCGCCAGCGCTTCTTGTACGCGCTGAAGGAACTGACGCCGGACATGGCCCAGCGCCTGACCCACCCCGACCCGAACACCGAGTTCGCTCTCGTCGCCGCCGAACCGCTGCCGCCGGGCGAGGCGTTGGTGGGCGCCGTCGCACGCGCCTCGCTGGTGGCGCGCACGCGCGATGCCGAATTCGCGATCCTGGTCAGCCACTTCATCGCCGGCCAGGGCCTGGGCCGCCACCTGATGCGCAAGCTGGCCAAGTGGGCGCGTTCGAAAAAGCTCGACCGGCTCTATGGCGACGTGCTCGACAGCAACGAGCCGATGCTGCAGCTCGCCCAGTCGCTGGGCTTCAAGCGCGTGCGCGAGGCCGACAACGCGGGCCTGGTGCGCGTGGTGCTGGACCTCAACGAAGAGCCCTAGGGCCGCGACGCGGCCTGCTGTTCCGATCAACGGCCATTCCGCTCCACCGCACCGGCGTAACCTGCGCGTCGGGGAGCTGGCGGCAGGCCTTGCCGTGTCCGGCAAGGTGCCTTCCATGGACAGCCCCGAAGATCGACTCAACGCTTTCCTTGGCCACGCCGTGGGCGACCTGGGCGCTGCGATCAGCGCCACGCTGATGCTGGTCGGCGACCGCCTCGGCCTGTATCGCGCGCTCGCCGAATCCCCGGCCACTCCCGCCGAACTCGCCGAGCGCACCCGCACCCACGAGCGCTACATCCGCGAATGGCTGGCCAACCAGGCCGCTGGCGGCTACGTCACCTACGACGCCGCGACCGGGCGCTACGCCCTGGATGACGCACAGCGGCTCTGCCTGGCCAGCCCGGACAGCCCGGTCGACCTGGCCGGCGCTTACTACATCGTCGAAGCTGCCTTCCACGCACTGGAACGCACGACCGACAACTTCCGGACCGGCCAGGGCATGGAATGGGGCGAGCACCACGCCTGCCTGTTCCATGGCACGGAGCGCTTCTTCCGCGCGGGCTACCACGCGCATCTGCTGACCGAATGGCTGCCTGCGCTCGACGGCGCCGTGGACAAGCTCACCCAGGGCGCCCGCGTCGCCGACGTGGGCTGCGGGCACGGGGCAAGCACGCTGCTGATGGCGAAGGCCTTCCCCCGCTCGCAGTTCATCGGCTACGACTACCACGCGGACTCCATCCGAACCGCCAACGAGCGCGCGCGGGCGGCCGGCGTCGGCAACGCGCACTTCGCCGTGGCCGATGCGGTCGGCTACGAAGACAAGGATCTCGACCTGGTGGCGTTCTTCGATTGCCTGCACGACATGGGCGACCCGGTAGGCGCCGCCCGGCACGCCCGCCAGGCGCTCCGTCCCGACGGCCACTGCCTGCTGGTGGAGCCCTTCGCCGGCGACGCGGTGCAGGACAACCTCAATCCGGTGGGACGCGTCTACTACGGCGCGTCGTCGCAGATCTGTGTACCGGTCTCGCTGGCGCGCCATGGGCCGGCACTCGGGGCGCAGGCCGGCCAGGCGCGCCTGCAGGCGATCATGAGTGAAGGCGGCTTCGGGCGTTTCCGGCGCGCGACGCAAACGCCGTTCAACCTGGTACTGGAAGCCCGCCCCTGAACCTGCCGAGGAGACCCCCCATGCCCCGCTACCTCATCGAACGCGACATCGAGGGGGCCGGCCTGATGACGCCGGCCGAGCTGAAAGCCGTTTCGCAGAAGTCCTGCGGCGTGCTGGCCGAGCTCGGCCCACAGGTGCAGTGGGAGCACAGCTACGTCACCGACGACAAGGTCTACTGCGTGTACCGCGCACCCAGCGAGGCGCTCGTGCGCGAACACGCAATGCGTGGCGGCTTCCCCGCCAACCGCATTTCGCCGGTGGTGGCGATCATCGATCCGCTGACCGCCGAATGAGGCATCCCGCGCGGCGGTGAAGGCCGCCGACGGGGCTGTTGGTACACTGCGCATCCCTTTGCGCTGGGCACCCATGGTGTCCGGCGCTGCTGCTGTTTTGTGTACCCATGACCGACACCAAGAACACCGCCCTTCCCGCTCCCCCCCTGCCGCGTGGCGGCCAGTCGCGTGCCTGGTGGCGCGCGCCCGCCTCGCCGACCGCACTGGCATGGTCCATCGCCGCGGCCGCACGTGCCCATGAAGGCCCCGTGCTGGTGGTCGCGCGCGACAACCATGAAGCGCACCAGGTGGAAGCCGACCTGCACACGTTGCTGGGCAGCGCCAGCGACTTGCCGGTGGTGCCGTTCCCGGACTGGGAGACCCTGCCCTACGACCAGTTCAGTCCACATCCGGACATCGTCTCGCAGCGACTGTCGGCCCTGCATCGCCTGCCGACGCTGAAGCAAGGCATCGTGGTGGTGCCGGTGCAGACGCTGATGCAGCGCCTGTCGCCGCTGCGCCACATCGCCGGTGGCAGCTTCGACTATCGCGTAGGCCAGCGGCTGGACTTCGATGCCGAGAAGCGCCGTCTCGAGGCCGCCAGCTACCGGCACGTGCCGCAGGTGCTCGACCCGGGCGACTTCGCCGTGCGCGGCGGGCTGCTTGATGTCTACCCGATGGGCGCCGATGCGCCGCTGCGCATCGAGCTGCTGGACGATACGGTCGACTCGCTCCGCCACTTCGATCCGGAGAGCCAGCGTTCGCTCGATCGGGTGGAATCGGTGCAGTTGCTGCCCGGCCGCGAAGTGCCGCTGGACGAGCGCTCGGTGGATCGCGCGATGACGCTGCTGCGCGACCGCTTCGACGTGGACACGCGTCGCAGCGCGCTGTACCAGGACCTGAAATCGGGCCTGGCGCCGGCGGGCGTGGAGTACTACCTGCCGCTGTTCTTCGATGCGACCTCGACGCTCTTCGATTATCTGCACACCGACACGCTGCCGGTGCTGACCGACGGGTTCGGCGAAGCGGCGGAAGCGTTCTGGGCGCAGACGCGCAACCGCTACGAGCAACGCCGCCACGACATCGAGCGTCCGCTGCTGCCGCCCGACGAGCTCTACCTGTCGCCCGACGGCCTGCGCGAGCGGCTCAACCAGCAATCGCGCATCGACGTGTGCGGGCCGCAGCACAGCCGCCACGCCGACGCCCTGCCGTTGGGCGACCAGCCGTTGCCGCCGCTGCCCGTGGCAGCGAAGGATGCGCCCGCCGGCGAAGCGCTGACGTCGTTCCTCGGCCACTACCCCGGCCGCGTCCTGATCGCCTCGGATTCGCCGGGCCGGCGCGAGGCACTGCTGGAAGTGCTGCAGGCCGCCGCGCTCGTTCCCGAGGTGCTGGCGGACTTCACCGCATTCCGCACCGGGCGCGACCGCTTCGCGATCACCGTGGCGCCGCTGGAGGACGGCTTCGCCCTCGACGACCCGCGCATCGCGGTGCTCACCGAGCGGCAGCTGTTCCCCGAGCGCGCCACCCAGGCACATCGCCGCAAGCGCACCGGCCGCGAACCCGAAGCCATCATCCGCGACCTGGGTGAACTGACCGAAGGCGCGCCCATCGTCCACGAGGACCACGGCGTGGGCCGCTATCGCGGCCTGATCGCGATGGACGTGGGCGGGATGCCGGGCGAGTTCCTGGAAATCGAATACGCCAAGGGCGATCGCCTGTACGTGCCGGTCGCGCAGCTGCATCTGATCAGCCGTTACTCCGGCGCATCGCCGGAGACGGCACCGCTGCATTCGCTGGGCGGAGAAGCCTGGGCTAGGGCGAAGAAGAAGGCGGCCGAAAAAGTCCGCGACGTGGCCGCGGAACTGCTGGAGATCCAGGCGCGTCGCCAGGCCCGCGCCGGCTTGGCGCTGCACGTGGACCGGCCGATGTACGAACCGTTCGCGGCCGGCTTCCCGTTCGAGGAGACGCCCGACCAGCGCGCGGCCATCGAAGCGGTGTTGCGCGACCTGCAGTCCAGCCAGCCGATGGACCGCGTGGTCTGCGGCGACGTCGGCTTCGGCAAGACCGAGGTCGCAGTGCGCGCGGCCTTCGCCGCCGCCAGTGCCGGCAAGCAGGTCGCGGTGCTCGTACCGACCACGCTGCTGGCCGAACAGCATTACCGCAACTTCCGCGACCGCTTCGCCGACTGGCCGTTGAAGGTCGAGGTGCTGTCGCGCTTCAAGACGGCCAAGGAGATCAAGGCGGAACTCGACAAGCTGGCCGAGGGCAAGCTGGACGTCATCGTCGGTACGCACCGCCTGCTGCAGCCGGACGTGAAGTTCGCCGACCTCGGCCTAGTGATCGTGGACGAGGAACAGCGTTTCGGCGTGCGCCAGAAGGAAGCGTTGAAGGCCCTGCGCGCCAACGTCCATTTGCTGACGCTGACCGCCACGCCGATCCCGCGCACGCTCAACATGGCCATGGCCGGCCTGCGCGACCTGTCCATCATCGCCACGCCGCCGGCCAACCGCATGGCGGTGCAGACCTTCGTCACGCCCTGGGACGACGCGCTGCTGAAGGAAGCTTTCCAGCGCGAGCTGTCGCGCGGTGGCCAGGTGTACTTCCTGCACAACGACGTGGAGAGCATCGGCCGCATGCAGCGCGAGCTGCAGGAGCTGGTGCCCGAGGCCCGCATCGGCATCGCCCACGGGCAGATGCCGGAACGCGAGCTGGAACAGGTGATGCTGGATTTCCAGAAGCAGCGCTTCAACGTGTTGCTGTGCACGACGATCATCGAATCGGGCATCGACATCCCGAACGCCAACACCATCATCATGAACCGTGCCGACAAGTTCGGCCTGGCGCAGCTGCACCAGCTGCGCGGTCGCGTCGGCCGTTCGCACCACCGCAGCTACGCCTACCTGGTGGTGCCCGACAAGCGCAGCATCACCGCCGACGCGCAGCGCCGGCTGGAAGCGATTGCCTCGATGGACGAACTGGGCGCGGGCTTCACCCTTGCCACGCACGATCTCGAGATCCGCGGCGCCGGTGAACTGCTGGGCGAAGACCAGAGCGGCCAGATGGCCGAAGTCGGTTTCAGCCTGTACACCGAGCTGCTGGAGCGCGCCGTGCGTTCGATCCGGGCTGGCCACCTGCCCGACGTCGACCTGGGCCAGGAGCGCCGCGGCGCCGAAGTCGAATTGAACGTGCCCGCACTCATCCCCGAGGACTACCTGCCCGACGTGCACACGCGCCTGACGCTCTACAAGCGCATCAGCAGCGCGCCGGAGAAGGACGACCTGCGCGACCTGCAGGTGGAAATGATCGACCGCTTCGGCCTGCTGCCCGATCCCGCGAAGTACCTGTTCGCCACGGCCGAACTGAAACTGGCCGCGAACGACCTGGGCATCCGCAAGCTGGAGCTCGGCGAACACGGTGGCCGCATCGTGTTCGAGAGCAAGCCGAACATCGACCCGATGGCGGTGATCCAGCTGATCCAGAAGCAGCCGAAGCTCTACACGATGGACGGCCCGGACAAGCTGCGGATCAAGGTGCCGCTGCCCGATGCGCCGGACCGCTTCAATGCGGCCAAGGCCTTGCTCGCCACGCTGGCGCCGTGACGATGACGTTCGCCGCGCGCACCCTGCGACACCGCAACCTCTCCCAGGCTGCGCCAGCGTGAGCTTCGATCCCTCTCCCGACTTCACCGATATCGCCTGCTCGCTGGAGTCGCTGGCGCTGGCGATCGAAGTCCGCGATGCGTACACGCGCGGCCACTGCGACCGCACCGGGCGCATCGCGCGGGCGCTGGGCCAGTGCTTCGACCTGGATGCCGCACAGCTGGAACAACTCGAACTGGCCGCGCATTTCCATGACGTCGGCAAGATCGGCGTGCCCGACCGCGTGCTGCTGCACCCCGGCGCGGTACCCGACGATGACTGGCCGGCGATCCGGGCCCACAGCGCGCTGGGCGAACGCATCTTCCTGGCCAGCGGCCACGACCATGCGGTGGAAGTGGCCACGCTGATCCGCCACCACCACGAGGCGATGGATGGCAGCGGCTACCCCGATGGCCTGGCCGGCGATGCGATACCGCTCGGCGCTCGCCTGCTGCGCGTGGCGGACAGTTATGACGCGATGACCACCCGTCGCACCTATGCCGACGCACGCAGCCACGACACGGCCATGCGGATCCTGCATGGAGAGCAGCACCAGAAGATCGACGCCGAGGTATTCCGTGTATTCGAACGCCTGATGCGCGACGCGGTACTGCGCGACGGCTGACGCTACAACTGGGATTCCACCGGCAGCCAACCCACGGCGCGGGCGACGCCGCGACGCCATGCGCTTGCCTCCGGATCGCGCTCCCAGACGCGCGGGGGCGTTTGCGACGCATCGTCCCAGCGCAGCCCCCCGTCCTGCAGGCGCACGCGATAGCTCTTGTCCGGCGCGACTTTCGCCTCGTAGCTGCGCAGCAGCGCGGCGGTGGCAGCGCGGTCGCGGAACAGGACGCCCATTTCGGTATTGAGGTTGACCGAGCGCGGGTCGAGGTTGAACGACCCGATGAAGCCGCGCTCCGCATCCACCGCGAACGCCTTGGTGTGCAGGCTGGCGCCACTGGAACCGAACAGGCTGCTGTCCGGCCGCCCGTGCGGCATCAGTTCGTACAGCGTCACGCCCCCTTCCAGCAGCGGCACGCGGTACGGCGCGTAGCCGCCGTGCACCGCCATCACGTCGTTGGCCGCCAACGAGTTGGTCAGCACGCTGACGTCGACGCCCTCCTCGCGTTTGCCGACCAGCCAGCGCGTGCCCTCGTCGCCCGGCACGAAGTACGGCGAAATTACCCGCAGCTCGCGCTTCGCCAGGCCCATCGCCTTGCCCAGCCGATGGATCAACCACTGCGCCTGGCCTTCGCCCTGCCCCTTGGCGGCCGGATCCGAGTAGACCCCCACCTCGTCCAGCCAGTACAGCGCGTTTCCGCCGACCAGCGCAGGCAATCCCGGGCTTCTGCGCAGGCGCGCGACGTAGTCGCCGGCGCGCGCCGAACGGTAGCCCGCATCACCGTGCTCGCGCAGTTGTTCCAGCGCGCCGTCCTTCGCCTGCGACAGCGCGGTGAGCGGAATGACCGATGCGCTATTCCAGAAATCGTCGAAGATCGCCGATGTCTGCTGTACCGCCGGACCCACCAGCACCGCGTCCATGTCGAGGAAGTTGGTCTGCGCGGCGGCATCGAAATACTCGTCGCCGACATTGCGCCCGCCGACCACTGCGACGCGTCCATCGGCGATCCACGCCTTGTTGTGCATGCGGCGATTCATCGCAACCGGTCGCAGCAGCATTTCACTCGCGCGACCGAGCACGCCGACGCGGCTTCGCGAGGGATTGAACAGCCGCACCTCGATGTTGGGGTGCGCGTCCAACGCGGCCAGGTGCGAATCCTTGCCGTGCGCGGTCATGTCGTCCAGCAGCAGGCGCACGCGGACGCCGCGGTCGGCGGCACGCAGCGCTTCATAACCCAACAGGTTGCCGGTGAAGTCGTGGTTCCAGATGTAGTACTGCAGGTCGAGGCTGCGGCCTGCCGCACGCGCGGTGGCGGCGCGGACGGTGAAGGCGTCTAGGTTGTCCGACAGCAGGGCCATGCCACTCTGGCGCGGATGCTCGCGCAGCATCGGCGCGATCGCGCGGTCCAGTGCCGTGGCATCCGCCGCCGTGGCCAGTGCCTGCGAAGGCGTGCCACGCGCGGTCTCGGAGAACCGGCCATAGCTGTACAGCGCCACGGCCGATGCCACCACCAGTACCAGCAATCCCAGGCCGAGCCGTCGCAGCCACTTGCGCATCCTGTCCCCTCCCTCACGCGTGTGCCCCTATCGTAGTGCCTGACCCGTGAGGGCCGCGCTTGCACACCCCGGAGCGCCGTTGCACGCTCGCACCCTGTCATCGCCGAGGTTCGCCATGCGCTCCCTGACCCTGATCCGCCACCTGGTCCTGCTGGCCCTGGCATTGCTGGCCGTTGCCTGCAGCACCTCGCCACGACACGAAGTCGCGCAGGCGCCGCTGACCTTCATCGTCGTACGGCATGCCGAGAAGGCCACCGACGACCCGCAGGATCCGAACCTGTCCGCCGCAGGCCTCGCGCGCGCCGACGCCCTGGCCCAGCGCCTGCGCGACGCGCCGCTGGTGGCGGCCTATGCCACCGAGTTCCGGCGCACGCAGCAAACCGCGCGTCCGGCCGCCGAAGCCCATGGCCTTCCAGTCACTGCGTACTTCGCACGCGGTCCGGCGGCGGAGAGCGCGGCGCAGTGGAAGCAGGCGCACCACGGCGGAACCGTGCTCATCGTCGGCCACAGCAACACCGTGCCCGACCTGGTCGCAGCGCTGTGCGGCTGCACCACGCAGCCGATGGATGACACCGAGTACGACCGCCTGTCCATCGTCCGCATGGATACGGCCGGTCGCGCGACGCTGGAAATCGAACGCTACGGCGCAACCGTGCCCTGACCGCGCCTGCCCGGATGGGGGATACGCGCAACGGACCGTTTCCGTATCGTCATCCGGGTCGGCGCCCGCCCATGCGATGCTGCGCGCCTCCCACCGAGGACATGCCATGACCACGATCATCGCGCCACGCGTGCACGACCTGGGCGGCGGCTTCAACGTGCGCCGCGCCGTCCCCAGCCTGCAGGCTCGCAGCGTGGGGCCGTTCGTCTTCGTCGACCACATGGGCCCCGCCGTGTTCGAACCAGGCCGCGGCATCGACGTGCGACCGCATCCGCACATCGGCCTGGCGACGGTCACCTTCCTCTGGGCGGGCGCGATCAACCACAAGGACACCTTGGGTTCCGAACAGGTGATCTCGCCCGGCGACGTCAACTGGATGACGGCGGGCCGCGGCATCGCGCATTCCGAACGCACACCCATCGACGTACGCACCGGTCGCCACGACGTGCATGGCATGCAGACCTGGGTCGCACTGCCGAAGTCTTACGAAGAAGTCGCGCCCGAGTTCCACCACCATGCGGCCGCGACGTTGCCGGTCGTCGACCGCGCCGGCGTGCGCCTGCGCGTGATCGCCGGCCGCGCCTATGGCGAGGAGTCGCCGGTGAAGGTCTTCAGCGGCACTTTCAACGTGGCCGTGGACCTGCAGCCGGACGCGGAGCTGGAGATTGATGCAGGCCACGTCGAGCGCGCGCTCTACGTGCTGGAAGGCGACGCCCAGGTCGACGGCGCCGACATTCCGGAGAAGCACCTGGTGGTGTTCGACCGGGGCAGCCGCCCCGTACTGCGGGCCAAGACGCCGATCAAGGGCCTGCTGATGGGTGGCGAACCGCTCGATGCGCCACGCCACATGTGGTGGAACTTCGTGTCCAGCTCGCAGGAGCGCATCGACCAGGCCAAGCAGGACTGGCTGGACGGCCGTTTCGGCCACGTTCCGGGCGAGACCGAGTTCATTCCCCTGCCCGAGCGCTGAGCCCGACGGACCAGGCGAAATGTGAGTTCTACAACACTCGCGTTTGAAGCGGGCGCGGCTAACGCAAAGCAAACACCCGCGCCGCTCCCGTTCCGCTATCGTGCGGCCACCGTCATGTGACGGGGCACGCACGCATTGGGGGCTGGCATGAGTCTGGCAAAGAAACTGGCGGCGGAATTCCTGGGGACGTTCTGGCTGGTACTGGGCGGTTGCGGCAGCGCGGTACTGGCCGCTCACTTCGGTGGCGACGGCAACCCGCTGGGCATCGGACTGTTGGGCGTCTCGCTGGCCTTCGGCCTGACGGTGCTGACCGGGGCCTACGCCTTCGGCCACATTTCCGGCGGACACTTCAACCCCGCGGTCAGCGTAGGCCTCTGGGCCGGCGGGCGCTTTCCGGCCCGCGAACTGCTGCCCTACATCGTGGCGCAGGTGGTGGGCGGCCTGGCCGCCGGCTTCATCCTGCTGCAGATCGCGCAAGGCCAACCGGGCTTTGCGATCGATCCGAACGCGGCGGGCGCGTTCGCCAGCAACGGCTACGGCGCCATGTCGCCGGGTGGGTACACCGTCGCGGCGGCCTTCCTCACCGAAGTGGTGCTCACCGCCTTCTTCCTGATCGTGATCATGGGCTCGACGCACGGACGGGCCCCGGCGGGCTTCGCGCCGATCGCCATCGGTCTGGCACTGACCCTGATCCACCTGATCAGCATCCCGGTGACGAATACGTCGGTGAACCCGGCCCGCTCCACCGCTGTCGCGCTGTTCGCGGGCCCCACGGCGGTCGGACAACTCTGGCTGTTCTGGCTGGCGCCGGCGTTGGGTGGCCTGATCGGCGGCATGCTGTATGGCTGGCTGGGCCGCGACCGCGCCTGAGCCGTCGCGGGCGTGCCCGGCCAAGACCGGGCACGCAGGTGACAGGGGGTGTGACTGGGGTCGCCGTTCACGCGTTTAGCGCGTTGTTTTGCGGCGCAGCATGGGCTATGGTCGGGCCATTGCCGGGGGAAAACGGCAACCGACACCGGGGATGACCAAGGGATGGCGCGGGGCCGCAAGGCCTATCGCGGTGCGCGGACAACGCGGAACCGCCCGAGAGGGCGACCATCCAGGGGAATGCCATGAAGATCGTAATCGCCGCCAGCCTCTTCCTTGCCTCCGCCGCCGCATGGGCGCAGCAAGCGCCGCCGTGCCCTTCCCTGCCGGCCAGCGCCGGGTTGCAGTGGGAACAGCGCGTCGATGCCAATTTCATCGCCTGCAAGGCCGTCGCCACCGACGGACGCCAGGTCCTGAACGTGATGCTGACCTCGCGCGATCCGAAGATCCGCCTGGAGCGTCGTCTGCGCGAAGAGGAGAGCACGTTCTCCGGCGAGGAGATCTTCTGGTACCGGCCTGACCTGGCTGGCCAGGAAACCTCGCCCGCGATGGCATCGCGCCGCATCACCGTCGTCGAGTTCGACGACGACCGCTACGCGCAGGTGTGGATCAACGCGAATTCGCCCGAGGAGCTCGGCACGCTGATCTCGCTGGCCCAGCAACTCGACGTGCGCGCCACCAGCGCGCAGCTGTCCGCCGGCAATTGACGGCCGCAAGGCGGGACAGCATCCCGCCCCGCGCATCGCTCAGAAACGGCCTTCCTGGAAATCCACGAAGGCCTGCATCAGTTCTTGCCGGGTATTCATGACGAACGGACCGTGGCGCATCACCGGTTCGCGCAACGGACGTCCCGCCACCACGATCAGACGCGCAGGACGACTGCCTGCACGCACCTGCAGCACTTCGCCGCCACCGAGCACGCCCATCTCGTGGGTATCCAACGGTCGCGCTTCGTCACCCTCGCCCACCGTGAGCGCGCCTTCGAACACGTAGGCAAACGCGTTGTGCCCTGCCGGCAATGCGTACTCCCACGCTTTGCCCGCGTCGAGCGCGATGTCGAGGTATACGGGCTCGGTCGCCGGCTGCGAGATCGGGCCCCGCACTTCACCGACGCTGCCGGCGATCACCTTCACTTCCACGCCTGCCGTCGGCTGGGCGACCGGAATGCGATCCGGGGCGAACTCCTGGTACTTCGGCGCCGTCATCTTCTCGCGTGCCGGCAGGTTCACCCACAGCTGGAAGCCACGCATGCGGCCGGATTCCTGTTCCGGCATCTCCGAATGCACCAGGCCACGCCCAGCCGTCATCCACTGCACCGCCCCCGGCGTCAGCAGGCCTTCGTTGCCATGGTTGTCGCGGTGGCGCATGCGGCCGTCGAGCATGTAGGTGACCGTTTCGAAACCACGGTGCGGATGCTCCGGGAAGCCGGCGAGATAGTCCTCCGCCTTGTCCGTGCCGAACTCATCCAGCAGCAGGAACGGATCGAGGTCCGGCAGGTCGGGGCCGCCGATCACGCGCGTCAGTTTGACGCCCGCGCCATCGGACGTGGGTCGGCCGCGGACGGTGCGGATCACGCGGGCGGGAGTGGTGTCGGTCAGGGTGGCCATGGTGCCTCCGGTTCAATTACGGACAAGATGGCACCGCGCCGCCCGCTTCGGAACGGCAACCACCGTAACCATCCGTTCCACCGGTGGATCGCCACCCGGCGACGCGGCCACCCGCCTCAGGCCACGTAGACCGACTTGATGTTCATGAATTCGTGGATACCGTGCTCGGCGAGCTCGCGACCGAAGCCGGAGCGTTTGGTGCCGCCGAACGGCAGGCGCACGTCGCTGCGGACGATGGCGTTGACGAATGCCGCGCCCACCTGCAGCTGTCGCGCGATGCGGTCGCCGCGATCCACGTTGCGCGTCCATACACTGCCGCCCAGGCCAAAGGTGGTGTCGTTCGCGACCCGCACGGCTTCGGCATCGTCTTTCACCCGCAGGATGCTGGCGACCGGGCCGAACAGCTCCTCCTCGTAGGCGGGCATGCCGGGCACAACGGCATCGAGGATGGACGCCGGATAGCCTGCGTGCGACGCATCGGGTTCGCCACCGAGCAATACCTGTGCGCCCTTGGACACACTGGCTTGCACCTGCTTGTGCAGCTCGTCGCGCAGGTCCTGCCGGGCCATCGGCGCGAGCGTGGTGGCATCGTCCTGCGGATCGCCCAGCTGCAACTTCGCTGCCGCCTCCACGAAGCGCCTCACGAATTCATCGGCGATACCTTCCTGCACGATGAAGCGCTTGGCCGCGATGCAGGTCTGCCCGGCATTACCGAAGCGCGACGCCACGGCGCCGGCAACGGTCTTGTCGAGGTCAGCATCGTCGAGCACGATGAAGGCGTCGCTGCCGCCGAGCTCCATCACGCTCTTCTTCAGCTGGCTGCCCGCATTGGCGGCGACGGCACGGCCGGCACGCTCGCTGCCGGTCAATGTCACTGCGGCGACGCGCGCATCGCGGATCACCTCGGCGGCCTGGTCGTTATCGATGTGCAGCACACCGAACACGCCCGCCGGCAAGCCTGCCGCGGACAGCGCCTCGGCGATGACGTCGGCGCAGCGGGGCACGTTGCTCGCATGCTTCAATACCGCCACGTTGCCCGCCATGAAAGCCGGCGCGAGGAACCGGAACACCTGCCAGATCGGGAAGTTCCACGGCATCACCGCCAGTACGCAGCCGATCGGCTCATAGCGCACGTAGCTGCGTTGGCCATCCGTGGACACCGGTTGGTCCAGCAGATAATCGGCCGCATGGTCGGCGTAGTAGTCGCAGGCACCGGCGCACTTGTCGACTTCGGCCAGGGCTTCCTTGCGCAGCTTGCCCATCTCGGCGGTCATGATCCGCTGGATGTCGTCGCGACGGCGGCGCAACTCGGCCCCGATGGCACGCAGCACCTTGCCACGCTCGGCCAGCGACAGCGCCGCCCACGCGGGGAATGCCTGCTGCGCCGCCGCCAGCGTGGCATCGACTTGTGCCGACGTCATCAGCTCATGGCGGTACTCGACCTGCCCGGTCGCGGGATTGATGGTTTCGACAGTCATGGCATCACGGGGTACATGTAAGTGCCGATCATTGTCGGCGGTGCGGCGTTAGCGGATCGTGGGCAACGGCGCGCCGTCACCCGTTCTCCTGCAGTGCCAGTTGCATGTCGCGCTGGCGGCGCTTCTCCTCGCGGTACATAAACCACCAGCCGAGGAAGGCGGCCACGCTCACCACCAGGATCATCAACGTGGCGAGCGCGTTGATCTTCGGGCTCAACCCGAGGCGCACCGACGAGAACACCTTCATCGGCAGTGTGGTCGAACTCGGCCCGGCGACGAAGCTGGCGATCACCACGTCGTCCAGCGAGAGGGTGAACGCCAGCAACCAGCCCGAGACCAGCGCGGGCGCGATGATCGGCAACGTGATCAGGAAGAACACCTTGATCCTGTTCGCGCCCAGGTCCATCGCGGCCTCTTCCAGCGACTTGTCCAGTTCGGACAAACGCGAGGACACGACTACGGTGACGAAGGCCAGCGTGAAGGTCACGTGCGCGATCCAGATCGCGACGATGCCCTTCGGCGCGAAGTAGCCATCGGTCAGCCCCTGCAACGAGACGAACATCAGCAGGATCGACAAACCGATGATCACCTCGGGCATCACCAGCGGCGCGGTGATCAACGCCCCGAACAGGGTCTTGCCGGAGAAGCGGCGCATGCGCGTCATCACCAGCGACGCCATCGTGCCCAGCACAACAGCCGCCGTGGCCGTCCAGAACGCCACCTTGATGCTGACCCAGGCGGCGTCCAGCATTTGCTTGTCGCGGAACAGCTCGCCATACCACTTGAACGAGAACCCCGACCACACCGTGGCCAGGCGCGACTCGTTGAAGGAGTACACCATCAGGATGAGCACTGGCACGTACAGGAACGCGAACCCCAGGCCGAGCACCGTCCAGTTGACGGCGCGTTGTCCGATCCGGCTCATGTCAGCCTCCCTTCCATCTCGCGCTGTTGCACCCGGTTGAAGATCAGGATCGGGATCAGCAGCAGGATCAGCATGACGATGGCCACCGCCGACGCCGCAGGCCAGTCGCGGTTGTTGAAGAACTCGCCCCACAGCACGCGGCCGATCATCAGGGTGTCCGGGCCACCGAGCAGTTCGGGGATGACGAACTCGCCCACCGCCGGAATCATCACCAGCATGCAGCCGGCGATGATGCCGGCCTTGGACAACGGCAGGGTGATGGTGAAGAACGCCTTCCACGGCTTGGCGCCGAGATCGTAGGCGGCCTCCAGCAGGCGGTGGTCGTGCTTCACCAGGTTGGTGTACAGCGGCAGCACCATGAACGGCAGGTAGCAGTACACGATGCCGATGTACGCCGCCATCGGTGTGTAAAGGATCTGCAGCGGCTCGTCGATCAGGCCGATCTTCATCAGCAGGTTGTTGAGCAGGCCGTTGTTCTTGAGGATGCCGATCCACGCGTAGACCCGGATCAGGAACGAGGTCCACGATGGCAACACCACCAGCATCATCGCGATGTTGCGCGTGGACGGCGGCAAGCGCGCGATCACGTACGCGATCGGATAGGCCACCAGCAACGCGAGGAAGGTGGAGATCGCGGCGATCTTGATCGAACTCAGGTACGCCGCGACGTACTGGGAATCGGTGAACAGCGCGGCGTAGTTGCCCAGGTTGAGCTTGAGCGTCAGCGCCTCGTCGATGTACTCCAGGATCGGCGTATACGGCGGCATCGCGATCGCCAGCTTGGCGAACGAGATCTTCAGCACGATCAGGAACGGGATCGCGAAGAACAGCAGTAACCACAGGTAAGGCACCGAGATCACGCCCCAGCGCGGCCCCGGTAGGCGTTTCTGGAGGGAGCGCAGGATGTTCATGAGGTCAGCACCACGCCGTCGTTGTCTCCCCACCACACCCACACTTCGTCGTTCCAGGTGAGTCCTTCGCTGGCCCAGCGCTGGACGTTGGCGAAGTTGGCCATGAACTTGTAACCGCTCGGCAGGCGCACGTGGTAGACCGAATGGCTGCCGAAGTAGGCGATGTCCTCGATCACGCCCTTGGCCTTGTTGTGCGGCTGCGATGGCTCCTGCTTGCCGATGCCAAGCTTCTCGGGCCGCACCGCGAAGGCGACTTCCTGGCCTTCGAAACCCGAAATGCCATGACCGATGTAGATGGGATCCGGCAGCTGCGGCGAGCGGATGGTGACGTAGTTCGCTTCGTCCTCCTCCACCGCGCCCTCGATCAGGTTGACCGAGCCGATGAACTCGGCGGCGAAGCGGCTGGTCGGCTGCTCGTAGATCTCATCCGGCGTGCCGACCTGGCGAATCCAGCCCTGGTCCATCAGCGCGATGCGGGTGGCCATCGTCATCGCTTCTTCCTGGTCGTGGGTGACCATCACACAGGTCACGCCCGACTTCTCGATGATGCTCACCAGCTCCAGTTGCATCTGCGAGCGCAGCTTCTTGTCCAGCGCGCCCATCGGCTCGTCCAGCAACAGCAGCTTCGGCCCCTTGGCCAACGACCGCGCCAGCGCCACGCGCTGCTGCTGGCCACCCGAGAGCTGGTGTGGCTTGCGCTTGGCCAGCTTGCCCAACTGCACCAGCGCCAGCATCTCCTCGACGCGCTTCCTGATCGCATCCTTGGCCAGTCCGTCCTGCTTCAGGCCGAACGCAATGTTCTGCTCCACCGTCATGTGCGGGAACAACGCATACGACTGGAACATCATGTTGAGCGGCCGCTCGTACGGCGGCAGGTCGTTGAGCAACTGGCCGTCCAGGAAGATCTTGCCGGACGTCGGCTTCTCGAAACCCGCCAGGCAGCGCAGCAGCGTCGACTTGCCGCTGCCCGACCCTCCCAGCAACGCGAAGATCTCGCCCTTGCGGATGGTCAGGTTGGTGTCGTCGACCGCGACGAAGCCGTCGAATTCCTTGCGCACGTCGACGATGCGCAAGTATTCCTGCGCGTTCGCCTTGCCATTCGGTGCCGCGCCGTTGCCCTGTTCTGCCGCCATGGAGTTCCCCTGGTCGCCGGCGCTGCGTCGGCGCCGGCCGTGGTATGTCGCGTGGATCCGTCGGATCCGGGGCGGAGGTCGTCCGCCCCGGCGGCGGCACTTACTTGCCGGTCTTCAGTTCCGTCCAGATGCGCGTGTACTGGCGGTCCACGTCCGGCGGGATGATGGCGAAGGTGAAGAGCTTGGCCTCGACCTCGGGCGTCGGGTAGATGGTCGGGTCTTCGGTGATCGACTTGTCCATCAGTTCCTTGGCCTTCGGAATGGCGTTCGGATAGCTGATGAAGTTGGAGTTGTTGGCCATCACCTGCGGATCGAGCAGGTAGTTGATGAAGGCATAGGCCGCATCGACATGCTTGGCGTCCTTCGGGATGGACAGCATGTCGAACCACTGCGGTGCGCCTTCCTTCGGGATGGCGTAGGCGATGTTCACGCCGTTCTTGGCCTCGGCGGCCCGGTCGCGCGCCTGGATGATGTCGCCCGACCAGCCCACCACCAGGCAGGTGTCACCATTGGCCATCGCATCGATGTACTGCGAGGAATGGAAGTTGGTGATGTATGGACGGATCGTCTTCAGCAGCGCCGCCGCCTTGTCGATCACCGCCGGATCCTGGCTGTTCGGGTCCTCGCCCAGGTAGTTCAGGGCGATCGGGATGATTTCCGACGGCGTGTCGAGGAAGGTCACGCCGCAATCCTTCAGCTTGCTGATGTTTTCCGGCTTGAAGACGATGTCCAGGCTGCTGGCGATGTCGGTGTTGCCGAAGGCGGCCTTCACCTTGTCGACGTTGTAGCCGATGCCGGTGGTGCCCCACATGTAGGGGATGGCGTACTGGTTGCCCGGATCCTGGTTCTCCAGGCGCTTCATGAGGGCCGGGTCCAGGTTGGCGTAGTTGGGGATCTTGCTCTTGTCCAGCGGCAGGAACACGCCGGCCTGGATCTGGCGGCCCAGGAAGTTCATCGTCGGCACGACCACGTCGTAACCGCTGCTGCCGGCCAGCAGCTTGGTCTCCAGGACCTCGTTGCTGTCGAACACGTCGTAGGTGACCTTGATGCCCGACTGCTTCTCGAAGTTCGGGATGGTGTCCTCGGCGATGTAGTCGGACCAGTTGTAGACGTTGACCTGTTTGTCGCCGCCATCGGCTGGCTTGGCGGCATCGCCTTCGCCGGATTTCCCGCAGGCCGCGAGGGTACAGAGGGCCAGGGTGGTTGCCAGTACGCGCAGTTTCATCAATCTCTCTCCATTCGGCCCGCGAGGGCGGCTTGATGTGGTCCCCGCGTTGGCTCATGGTCGCCGCGGGCGTGCTGTCATTGCTGTGGCCGGTTCCGTGCCGTGATCGCTCCCCTTCTTTCCCCTTCCCCTTTTGCCGCCTCCCCGTGGCGTCGTCCGCTCACGCGTCCATCGCCACCATGACAAAGGGCGCGTCCTTCACGGCCCGCGCCCTCGTGTGTTTCATCGTCCGGTCTTCAGTTCCGTCCAGATGCGCGTGTACTGGCGATCCACTTCCGGCGGCAGCACCGCGAAGGTGAAGAGCTTCGCGTCCACGTCGGCCGGTGGGTAGATCGTCGGATCGTCCGCGATCGTCTTGTCCACCATCGGCTTCGACGACGGCACCGGGTTGGGATACGTAACGAAATTGGTATTCGCCGCCGCGACCTTGGGCTCAAGCAGGTAGTTGATGAAGGCATAGGCGTTGTCGACATTCTTGGCATCTTTCGGAATCGCCAGCATGTCGAACCACTGCGGCGCGCCTTCCTTCGGAATGGAGTACGCGATGTTGACGCCGTTGCCGGCCTCGGCAGCGCGGTCGCGCGCCTGGATCACGTCGCCCGACCAACCGACCACCAGGCAGACGTCGCCGTTGGCCAGGTCGTTGATGTACGAAGACGAATGGAAATTGCGGATGTACGGGCGGATGGTCTTCAGCAGCGCCGCGGCCTTGTCGATCACTGCCGGGTCGAAGCTGTGCGGATCCTCGCCCAGGTAGTTCAGCGCGATCGGGATCAGTTCCGAGGGCGTGTCCAGCACGGTGATGCCGCAGTCCTTCAGCTTGGCCGCGTTCTCGGGCTTGAACACGACGTCCCAGCTGCCGGTGACGGCGGTGTCGCCGAAGATGGCCTTGATCTTGTCCACGTTGTAGCCGATGCCGCTGGTGCCCCACAGGTACGGCACCGCGTACTGGTTGCCCGGGTCCTGCTGTTCGATGCGCTTGAGCATCGCCGGGTCGAGGTTCTTCAGGTTCGGGATCTTGCTCTTGTCCAGCGGGAGGAACACACCGGCCTGGATCTGGCGGCCCAGGAAGCTCAGCGACGGCACCACCACGTCGTAGCCGCTGCTGCCAGCCAGCAACTTGGTCTCGACCATCTCGTCGCTGTCGAACACATCGTAGGTGACCTTGACGCCCGACTGCTTCTCGAAGTTCGGGAGGGTGTCCTCGGCGATGTAGTCGGACCAGTTGTAGACGTTGAGCGCCTTGGACGGCGCACCATCGGCGGCCTTCTCGTCCTTGCCGCCACAGGCGGCCAGCACGGCGGCGGCCAGCATGACGGTGAGGGTCTTGAGCTTCATCGGGGTCTCCATGGAACAGGATCGGGGGATGGAAACATCATACGCCCGGGCCGCGGCGCTGTGACGCAGCGCACGCTTGCCGGCGCGCCTACATTCCCAGGTCCGCCGCGGTGTCGTTGAGCGCCTTCCACGTCTTGTCGAACAGTTCGTCCACCTGCGCGCGGGTGATGATCAGCGGCGGCGAGAGCAGCATGGCGTCCCAGGTCGCGCGCAGGATCAGCCCATGCTTGAGCGCGTGGTCGCGACAGCGCGGCCCCACGGTTCCTCGCTCGGGGAAGAACGCCCGCTTGCCCTTGTCCGGCACCAGTTCCAGCGCACCGACCATGCCGGCGATGCGCGCCTGCCCGACCAGCCGGTGTTCGCCCAGTTCCGCCCAGCGCTGGGCCAGGTAAGGCGCGACGTCGGTCTTCGCGCGCTCGACGATCTTCTCGTCCTGCAGGATGCGGATGTTCTCCAGCGCCACCGCCGCACAGACCGGATGGCCGGAATACGTGGCGCCATGCGCCAGCTCGCCACCCTGCTCCTTCAGCACCTTGGCCACGCGATCGTTGAACATCGCCGCGCCCAGCGGGATGTAGCCGGACGTGATGCCCTTGGCCACCGGCATGATGTCGGGCTGGAAACCGAAGTACTGCGAACCGAACCATTCGCCGGTGCGCCCGAAACCACAGATCACCTCGTCGGCCACCAGCAGCACGTCGTACTGGCGGCAGATGCGTTCGATCTCGGGCCAATAGGTCTTCGGCGGGATGTAGACGCCGATCGCGCCCATGATGGGTTCGCCGATGAAGGCCGCGACGCGGTCAGGCCCCAGCTCGAGGATCTTCTGCTCCAGCCGGCGCGCGGCGACCAGGCCGTACTCGTCCTCGGACAAGTCGCCGCCGTCGGCGAACCAGAACGGCGGATCGATATGGTGGATGTCGGGGATCGGCAAGCCACCCTGCTTGTGCATGCCCTTCATGCCGCCGAGGCTGGCGCCGGCCATCGTGGTGCCGTGGTAACCGTCGTGGCGGCCGATGAAGATGTTCTTCTTCGGCTGGTCCTGCACCGCCCAGAAGTGGCGGACCATGCGCAGGATGGTGTCGTTCGCCTCGGAACCGGAATTGACGAAGAAGGAGTGGTTGAGGTCGCCTGGCGCCAGCTCGGCCAGTTTCGCGGCAAGTGCGATGGTCGGCTCGGTCGTGCACTGGAAGAAGCTGTTGTAGTAGGCCAGCTGCGTCATCTGCTTCGACGCGACCTCGCCCAGTTCCTTGCGACCGTAGCCGATGTTGACGCACCACAGCCCGGCGAAGGCGTCGAGCAGCTGGTTGCCGTCGGCATCCCAGACGTAGCAACCCTCACCCTTGGTCAGGATGCGCGTGCCCTTCTTCGCCAGCGCGGCATTGTCGTTGAACGGATGCAGGTGGTGCTCGGCATCGAGCTTCTGCAGGGTACGGGTGTCGAGTTGGTTCATGTGAAACTCCACATCAGGATCATTTGTGGGAGCGACGTAAGTCGCGATGGACTACCGGTAGAGCTTCATCGCGGCTTACGTCGCTCCCACAGGAGAGAATGGGAACAGGCTTTCGATCAGACGTTCAACAACAGGAATTCCCGCTCCCACGAACTGATCACGCGGAAGAAGGTCTCGTATTCCTTGCGCTTGACCGAGACGTAGGCGCGCACAAAGCGCGCGCCCATCAGGTCCTGCAGCGCCTTGCAGCCTTCGAGTTCGTCCAGCGCTTCGCCCAGCGAGCGCGGCAACTCGAAACCGATGTCCTGGGCGCTGCTCGCCAATGGTTCGGTCGGCTTGAGCTGCTCGCGGATGCCCAGCAGGCCGCAGGCCAGCGTGCCGGCCATCGCGAGGTAGGGATTGGCGTCAGAGCCGGCGAAGCGGCTCTCCACGCGCATGTTCTCGGGGGTATCCATCGGCACGCGCAGACCGCAGGTGCGGTTGTCGTATCCCCACTGCACGTTGATCGGTGCCACCTGCCCCAGCGCGAGCCGGCGATAGGAATTGACGTTGGGGCCGAAGAACGCCATCGCCATCGGCACGTATTTCTGCAGGCCGGCCAGGTAGTGCCCGAACAGCTTGCTGGACTTGCCCTCGGACTTGCCCGCGAACACGTTCCGGCCTGACTTCATGTCCACCAGGCTCTGGTGGATATGCATCGCGCTGCCCGGCTCGTTCTCCATCGGCTTGGCCAGGAAAGTGGCGTACACCCCATGGCGGAGCGCGGCTTCGCGCATGGTGCGCTTGAACAGGAACACCTGGTCCGCGCGCGACAACGCATCGTCGTGGGTGAAATTGACCTCCAGCTGCGCAGCACCGGATTCGTGGATCAACGTGTCCACGTCCAGCTCCATCGCCTCGCAGTAGTCGTACATCAGGTCGAGGATGGGGTCGAACTCGTTGACTGCGTCGATCGAGTACGACTGGCGCGCGGTCTCCGGCCGTCCCGAACGGCCGGCCGGCGGCAACAGCGGGAAATCCGGGTCGGTGTTCTTCTGCACCAGGAAGAATTCCAGCTCCGGCGCCACCACCGGGCGCAGGCCTTCCTTTTCGTAGGCCGCCAGCACGCGGCGCAGTACGTTGCGCGGCGCCAGTTCGTGCGGCTTGCCGTCCTTGGTGTAGCAGTCGTGGATGACCTGCGCGGTCGGGTCCGCCGCCCACGGCACCATGCGTACCGTGTCCGGATCGGGACGCAGAAACATGTCCGAATCCGACGGCGAAGTCAGTTCGTAATAGTCGTCCGGATAATCGCCGGTCACCGTGGTGGCGAAGATGCCTTCGGGCAGGCGCGTGCCGTAGTCGTGGCTGAACTTGTCGGCCGGAATGATCTTGCCGCGCGCATTGCCGGTGATGTCCGGCACCAGGCATTCGACCTCGGTGATGCTGCGTTCCTTCAGCCAGCGGCGCAGCGAACTCTCGGAGGGCTCGGGGGTTTCGGTCTTCTTGCGTTGGGATTGTTTCTGGCTCATGGCAACGAAGTCGGGAGGGAGGGAATGCCGGCGCATCGCGCCGGGAACGAACCGCACGGGCGCGTCAGCGCCCGCCCTCCCATGGCGGCGGGTGGCGCCGCTTCACGATGTCCTCCGCGCCGCGCGAATCCGGCAGGCATCGCCGAACGCGCGGAAGATGGCCAGGTAGAACGGGTTCTCCCGCACCTTCCATTCCGGATGCCACTGCACCGCCAACATGAAAGCGGGGCCATCGTGGCGATACGCCTCGATCAATCCGTCCGGCGCCTGCGCTTCCACCACCAGGCCTTCGCCCAAGCGACGCACGCCCTGGCCGTGCAAGGAATTGACGACTGCCCGGGTGTCTCCGGCGAGGGTGGCCAACAGTCCGCCCGCGACGAGCGAAACGTCGTGCGCAGGGCCGTACTGCACGTCCAGCGGATCGTCCTTGTTCTCGCGGTGATCCATGAAACCGGGCTGCTCGTGCACCTTCTGGTACAGGCTGCCACCGAAGGCCACGTTCACCTCCTGGAAGCCGCGGCAGATCGCCAGCACCGGCACGCCCATCCCGATGGCGAGTGGGATCAGCGGCAGGTTGGTCGCATCGCGACGTGGATCCAGCAGGTTGCCCTCGTAGCTGGACTCGTCGCTGTAGTGGTGCGGCTCGATGTTGCTGACGGCGCCGGTCAACAGCAGGCCGTCCAAGCCGGCGAGCACCTCGCGCAGCGGCAGCACCGGGTCGAGGGTGGGCACCAGCAGCGGCAGGCAGCCCGCCCCATCCACCACCGCGCGCACGTACTTCTCGCCAACGGCAAGGAAGGGATGCGCACCGATTTGCTTGTGGTCGGTCGGCAGACCGACCCGCGGCAGCGGGGTCATGCAGGAAGCCCGGGATGGCTTCCGGGCAACTTAACCCGGCCGTTTTATTTTTACAACACGAGCGCCCGCCACGACGTTTTCGGCGCCGATATGGTGCGGCGCGGCACCGATTTAGGGCATTTCCGGGGCTCGCGCGAATTCTTCCGTTGAGTATTCTTGACGCGCCCGCTGCTCTGCTAAGCTGCGCCGCAGCCTCCAGGAACGCCCTCATGCGCCCCGATTCCGCCGCGTCTTCCCTGCCCGCCGACGACGCCGCCACGCTGGCGTCCATCCCTGACTGCGAGCAGATCGACCTGCTGCTGCCCGACATGAACGGGCTGCTGCGCGGCAAGCGGATCACCCGGGATGCGCTGGAGAAGGTCTATCGCGACGGCGTGTGCCTGCCGATGTCGCTGATCGCCACCGACATCACCGGCAACACGGTCGAGGAAACCGGGCTGGGCTACGACATCGGCGACGAGGACCGCATCTGCCGCCCCGTGCCGGGCTCGCTGCGGCCCGTGCCGTGGTCGCCGCGCCCGGCCGCGCAGCTGCTGCTGAGCATGGAGGACGCGAAGGGCGGCATGTTCGAGGCCAACCCGCGTGAAGTGCTCAAGCGCGTGCTCGCACGCTATGCCGCGCGCGGCCTGAAGCCGGTGGTCGCGGTGGAACTGGAGTTCTACCTGTTCGACCAGCGCATGGACGACGCAGGACGCCCGCGCACGTCGATCAATCCGGCGACCGGGCAACGCAACACCAGCACGCAGGTCTACTACATGGAAGACCTGAACGACTACCGCGGCTTCACCGATGCGGTGGCCGCCGCGTGTCGTGCGCAGCGCATTCCCGCCGACACCGCCGTGGCCGAGTACGCGCCGGGCCAGTTCGAAATCAACCTCAAGCATCGCGACGATGCCCTGCTCGCCTGCGACGATGCGATCTACCTCAAGCGCGCGATCAAGGCCGCCGCGCAGCAGCAGGGCCTGATGGCCAGCTTCATGGCCAAGCCGTTCGCCGACCAGGCGGGCAGCGGCATGCATATCCACGCCAGCGTGCTGGATGCCGACGGCCACAACATCTTCGCCTCGCCGCAGACGGCCCCGGCCGCTGCGCTGAAGCACGCCATCGGCGGCCTGCAGCGCAGCGACCAGGACTGCCTGCTGCTGTTCGCGCCGCACGCCAACAGTTACCGGCGCTTCGTGCTCAACGCGTTCGTCCCGCTCAACGACGTGTGGGGCTACAACAACCGCACCGTCGCCATGCGCATCCCGCACAGCGACGAAGCGAACACCCGGATCGAGCACCGCATCGCTGGTGCCGATGCCAACATCTACCTGGTCACCGCCGCCGTGTTGGCTGGCATGCTGCACGGCATCGAGCAGGGCTTCGATCCCGGCCCGCCGATCACCGGCAACGCCTACGACCAGACCGAGATCCGCACGCCGTTCTGGCGCGAGGCCATCGGCGCGTTCATGGGCAGCGAATTCATCCGCGAGCAGTTCGGCACGTCCTTCCAGCACATCTACGGCCAGCAGAAGCTCAAGGAGATGCACAGCTTCTACACCGAAGTGACCGACCTGGAATACGCGTGGTACCTGCGATCGGTGTGAGCCAGGCGATGCCCGCATGACGTCCGCGCATACCTATCCCGACAGCTGGTACGCCGCCAGCACGACGCCGTTGCCCGCGCAGCCGGCGCTGGAAGGCCGCATCGAGGCCGACGTCTGCATCCTCGGCGCGGGTTACACCGGCCTGTCGGCGGCGCTTGAGCTGGCTGAAGCCGGCTACAAGGTGGTCGTGCTGGAAGCCGAGCGCATCGGCTGGGGCGCCTCGGGCCGCAACGGCGGCCAGGCCATCGCCGGATTCGGTTGCGGCGAGGCCAAGCTGGAAGCCCTCGTCGGCTTCGACGATGCGAAGAAGATGTTCGATCTGTCGGTGGACGGCCTGCGTTGGCTGCGCGGGCGGATCGACCGGCACGGCATCGACTGCGACTGGCGCGACGGCCATGCGACCGTGCCGATCAAGCCGCGCCAGCAGCGCGAGGTCGAACACGCGGTCGAGGACTTCAATACCCGCTACGGTCACCCGGTGCAGTGGTGGAGCCGCGAGCGGCTGCGCAGCGAGCTGGCGAGCGACCGTTATCTCGGCGCGATGTACGACCCGGTCAGCGGCCACCTGCATCCGCTCGCCTATGCCCTGGGCCTGGGCCGTGCGGCGCTGGACGCCGGCGTGAAGATCTTCGAGGGTTCGCGCGTCACCCAACTGGTGCGTGGTGCGCGCCCCGTGCTGAAAACGGCGCGTGGCGAAGTGGTCTGCAGCCAGGTCATCCTCGCCGGCAATGCGCTATTGCGTGGCATCGCGCCGGAACTCGAATCGCGGATGATGCCGGTGGGCACCTACATCGCCGCTACGCCGCCGTTGGGCGAGGAACGCGCGCGCGCGCTGATCCGCAACGACATGGCGGTGGCCGACACCAACTGGGCGCTGGACTACTTCCGCCTGGGCCGCGACCACCGCGTGTTGTTCGGCGGTCGCGCGAGCTATTCCACCCTGCCCCCGCCCAACCTGCGCGGGGTGATGACCCGACGCATGCACCGCGTGTTCCCGCAGCTGCGCGATGTCGGTATCGAGTACCTGTGGGGCGGGATGATCGACATCTCGCTCAACCGCGCGCCGCACTGGGGCCGGCTGGCGCCCAACCTGTATTTTGCCCAAGGCTTCTCGGGCCACGGGCTGATCGCCGCGGGCCTGGCCGGCACCACCCTCGCCCAGGCCATTCGTGGCCAGTCCGAACGGCTGGACCTGTTCGCGAAGATCGATCACCTGCCGTTCCCCGGCGGACGCGCCCTGCGCACGCCCCTGCTGGTGGCCGCCATGGCCTGGTACAAGCTGCGCGACGCGCTCTGGTAGGCCGGCGGCGCCGCGTTTCATTTTCGTGACGGCGCTCTCAAGTCCGGGCAAGTCGGGCCGATACGGAGGCATGGAACCTCCGTAACGCCCATGACGATGCCGACACCCCTGCGCGCTTCGCCCGCCCCCGCCAGCCCGACTCCGCTACCCCAACGCATCCTGGTGGTGGAGAACTCGCGCACGCATGCACGCCTGATCGGCGAAGCGATCGAACAGAAGCTCAACCTGCCGGTCGTCTACGCCGCCACGCTCGCGGAGGCCGGCGCTGCGCTGGAACGGCATCCGGATTGGTTCATGGCCGTCACCAGCCTGGTGCTGGCCGATGGCAGCCACGACGAGGTCGTCGAGTTCTTCCTGTCGCGCCAGCTGCCCACGGTCGTGGTCAGCGGCGTCTACGACGATGCCATGCGCGAACAGGTGTTGCGTCGGCAGGTCGTGGACTACGTGTTGAAGAACACACCCGGCAGCATCGATTACCTGGTGTGGCTGGTGCAGCGGCTGGAACGCAACCGGCGGATCGCCGCGCTGGTCGTCGACGATTCGCGCTCCGCACGCCAGCACGCGGCGGCCCTGCTCTCGATGTACGGCTTCCGCGTGGTCGAAGCCGCCGACGGCGAAGCCGGCCTGGCGATGCTGGATGCCAATCCCGATATCCGCCTGGCCATCGTCGACCAGGAAATGCCCGGCATGAAGGGGCACGAATTCACCCGTCGCCTGCGCGCGCGCCATGCACGCGACCACCTGGCCATCATCGGCATTTCCGGCACCAGCGACGGCAGCCTGGTCCCGCGCTTCCTGAAGAGCGGCGCCAACGATTTCCTGCACAAACCGTTCTCGCGCGAGGAGTTCTTCTGCCGGGTGTCGCAGAACATCGACCAGCTCGAGCTGATCGGCACCTTGCAAGACTTGGCCACGCGCGATTTCCTGACCGGCCTGCCGAACCGCCGCCACTTCCTGGCCGAATGCCACGCGCTGCTGCCGAACACGCTGGGCCGCCAGCAGGCAGTCACGGCGGCGATCATCGACATCGACCACTTCAAGCACATCAATGACACCTACGGCCACGAAGCCGGCGACGTGGCATTGAAGGCCGTCGCCCAGGCCATCGCGCGCCACGCGGGCACGCAGGACCTGGTGGCGCGTTTCGGCGGCGAGGAGTTCTGCGCGCTCGTGCCCTATCTCGGCGAGAGCGAGGCGGTGGAGTATTTCGAGTCGCTGCGCGGCGATATCGAGGCGCTCGAGGTCGACATCGGTACCCAGAAGATCCGCATGACGGTCAGCATCGGCGTATTCCGTACGCGCTTCCCGGGCCAGACCCTCAACCACCTGTTGAGCGAAGCCGACCGGCGCCTTTACCTGGCCAAGGCCGGCGGGCGCAATCGCGTGGTCTCGAGCGGCTGAGCCCTGCGTCACCCGGTCGCGGCATTGATCCCGATCAATGCCGCGACCGGGGCGCGCACCTAGATTTTCCCTGCATTCCGGCATCCGCCGGCAGGGGACACGCACATGACACTGCTGATCTGGCAGGACGACATGGACACGGGCATCGACATCATCGATGGCCAGCACCGCCGCATCGTGGAGATGATCAACCACCTCCACGTCACCCAGAAATCGATGGAGCGCTTCGCGGTGGGCGAAGTGATCGACGAGCTGGTCGACTACACCCTCTCGCACTTCGCCTTCGAGGAAGAGCTGATGGAGGAAGCTGGTTACCCCTTCAGCGCGGCGCACAAGCGCGTGCATGAGGTCTTCACCAAACGCGTCTCCGAGTACCGGCTACGCTTTCAGGCCGGCGAGGATATCGTCGACGACCTGCGCAGCATGCTCTCGCGCTGGCTGTTCAACCACATCCGCAACGACGACAAGGCGTACGCGGATTCGGTCAAGCGGCACCTCAACCGGTTCGTCCGCGAGCACCAGCAGGGTGGCTGGCTCAGCCGCACCGTGAAGCGGCTGTTCGGCTAGTCGGTCGTGCGCGGGCGCGGCATCACCCACAACGCCAGCAGCGTCAGCGTGGCCATGCCGGCCAGGTACCAGCCCACCGACGCCAGGCCGTAGCGCTCGCCCAGCCGCGTGGCGATGTACGGTGCCGGCGAAGCGCCAAGGATGCCCGCCATGTTGAAGGCCAGCGATGCGCCGGTATAGCGCACGGCCGTGGGGAACATCTCCGCGAGGATCGTGCCGCAGGGCCCGTAGGTCAGGCCCATCGCGCCCAGCCCCAGCGCCAGGAAGGCGAGCACGCCGAGGTCGCTGCCCGATTCCAGCAGCGGCGCGAAGGCGAACCCGAAGCCGATGATCAGTAGCGTCGCCACGATCATCGCGTTCCGGCGGCCGTAGCGGTCCGCATACAGTGCCGACAGCGGAATGGTCAGCGCGAAGAACAGCACGCCGCCCATTTGCAGCATCAGGAAATGCTCGCGCGAATAGCCGAGTTTCGACGTGCCCCAGCTCAGCGCAAACACCGTCATCAGGTAAAACAGCACGAAGGTCGCCACCAGCGCGAACGTACCCGCGACCAGCGCGAACGGATGATCGCGCACCGCGGTCAGCATCGGCACCTTGACCCGTTCGTCCTTGTCGAGCGCCTTCTGGAAGTCCGGCGTTTCGGTGATCCTCAACCGCACCCACAGGCCGACGAATACCAGCGCCGCGCTGGCGAGGAAGGGGATGCGCCAGCCCCACGCCAGGAACTGCGCGTCGGTCATCGCTTCGGTCAGCAGCAGGAAGATACCGGTCGAGCACAGGAAGCCGATCGGCGCGCCCAGCTGCGGGAACATGCCGTACCACGCGCGCTTGCCGGGCGGCGCGTTCTCGGTCGCCAGTAGCACCGCGCCTCCCCACTCGCCTCCCAGGCCGATACCCTGCCCCAGCCGGCACACTGCGAGCAGCGCCGGCGCAAGCACGCCGACCTGCGCATACGTCGGCAGCAGGCCGATGACCACCGTGGAGATGCCCATCGTCAGCAGCGCGGCCACCAGCGTGGCCTTGCGGCCGATGCGGTCGCCGAAGTGGCCGAACAGCGCCGAACCCACCGGCCGCGCGATGAACGCCAGCGCGAAAGTGGCGAACGACTGCAGGGTGGCGCTGGCCGGATCGCTCTGCGGGAAGAACAGCTTCGGAAAGACGATCACCGCCGCCGTCGCGTAGATGTAGAAATCGAAAAACTCGATCGTGGTGCCGATCAGGCTGGCGAACAGCACGCGGCGCGGCGAATTGGCCGGCGCGGGGACAGCAGTGGCGGTGGCGGTCATGGACGGGCCGGTCGGTGGGACGTGGGCGATTCTGGCAGAACCGCCCGCCCGCTGTGGAGGCGGGATCAACTGCCCAGGTTGATCCAGGTGGCCTTGATCTCGGTGTACTTGTCGAAGGCGTGCAGCGACTTGTCGCGCCCGTTGCCGGACTGCTTGTAGCCGCCGAACGGCGCGGTCATGTCGCCGCCGTCCCAGTAGTTCACCCAGACGCTGCCCGCACGCAGCTTGCGCGCCACGCGGTGGGCACGGCTGATGTCGCGCGTCCACACGCCGGCCGCCAGTCCGTACTCGCTGTCGTTGGCCATCCGCAACGCTTCTTCTTCGCTGTCGAATGCGATCACCGACAGCACCGGCCCGAAGATCTCTTCGCGGCTGATCGTGTGGTCGTGCGCGACGTCGTCGAACACGGTCGGCTCGATGTAGCAGCCGCCGCTCACCACGTCGGCGCGCAGGCCACCCAGCGCCAGACGGGCGCCCTCGGCCTTGCCCTTCTCGATGTAGTCGAGCACGCGCTGCGTCTGGCCTTCATCGACCATCGCGCCCATCGGCGCGCCGGGGTCGAGCGGATGGCGGGGGCGCATGGCCTTGCCGGCTTCGACCACGCGGGCGACGAACTCATCCTTGATCGAGCGTTCCACCAGCAGGCGAGAGGCCGCGGTGCAGACTTCGCCCTGGTTGTAGAAGATGCCGCCGGCCGCGGCCTTCGCCGCCACCTCGAGGTCGTGCGCATCGGCGAACACGATGTTCGGGCTCTTGCCGCCGCACTCCATGTACGCACGCTTCATGTTCGACAGGCCCGCGCATTGCAGCAGGCGCTTTCCGACCGCAGTGGAACCGGTGAACACCAGCCCGTCCACGTCCATGTGCAGCGCCAGCGGTTCGCCGGCGGTCTTGCCGAAGCCCGGCACCACGTTGAGCACGCCGGCGGGGATGCCCGCTTCGATCGCCAGCTCGGCCAGGCGGATCGCCGTGAGCGGCGACTTCTCCGAGGGCTTCAGCACGATCGAGTTGCCCATCGCCAGCGCCGGGGCCAGTTTCCACGTGGCCATCAGCAGCGGGAAATTCCACGGCACGATCGCGCCGATCACGCCCAGCGGTTCGCGCGTCACCAGGCCCAGCTCGTCCTGACCGGTCGCGGCGACTTCGCCGTAGACCTTGTCCAGCGCCTCGGCGGTCCAGCCCATGCAGCGGATGGTCGCGGCGACGTCGACGCTGCGCGCGTCGCCGACCGGCTTGCCCATGTCGAGCGATTCCAGCAATGCCAGTTCGTCGGCATGCTGTTCGATCAGTTGGGTGAGCTTGAGCAGTACCTTCTTGCGATGGGTCGGACGCGCGTTGGACCACGCGCCCGCATCGAAGCTGCGGCGCGCAGCGGCGACGGCGCGATTGATGTCTTCTTCCTGTCCATCGGCCACCCGGCCCAGCACGCGGCCGTCGATCGGGCTGACGCAGTCGAAGGTCTTGCCCGAGGCGGCATCGACGTACGTCCCGTCGATGAAAGCCTGCGTGCGGATCGACAGCGCGCCGGCCATGGCCTGCCAGTCCTGTTGCGTGCGGGGGTTGCTCATGGGGGCTCCGGCGGTAAGAAGGAAAAGCTCAGAACGTGGCAGGTGTGTTCGCGCTGACGATCACCGCATCGACATCGCCGACATTGCGGAAGCGATGCGGCGTACGGCTTTCGAAGTAGTAGCCCTCGCCGGCCTTCAGCACGCGGACCTGCTCGCCGACGGTGACTTCCACCTCGCCGGCGATCACCACGCCGCCCTCTTCGCCGTCGTGCAACAGCATGCTGTCGCCGGTATCGCTGCCGGGCGGCATCACTTCGCGCAGGATGCACATCTGACGCTGCGGGCGATGCTGGCCCACGAGGAAGTAGTGGATGCCGTTGCTGCCCACGTCCGGCAGCTCGTCGGCGACATAGAACGGGCTGTCGGGCAGCCCTTTCTCCAGGTCCAGGGTGAAGAAATCGGCCAGCGAGATCGGGATGCCGTCCAGCACCTTCTTCAGCGAACTGACCGAGGGGCTGACCTTGTTCTGTTCGATCAGCGAGATGGTGCTGTTGGTGACGCCCACGCGCTTGGCCAGCTCGCGCTGGCTGAGGCCTTTGGATTTGCGGACCAGTTGCAGGCGCGCGCCGATGTCCATCACCACCCTGGCAGGAAAGCGGAAAGTGTTGCGGGATACTTTACACCCCGGGGCAGACCGGTCAATCCGGGTTCACCGTGGTATTCGGCAGGCGGATGAACGAAGGCGGGCCGGGGCCGGGGCAGCGCGGCGAATCCGACCTTCGGCACGGTTGTAAAGTTTTTTCAACGCGTTAAGCTGCGCCCATCCGCCCCGCCCCCCTGGAGCCGCGATGAGCGCCGACGACACTTCTTCCCGCGCCCTGGCCGATCACTACGCCCGCCAGAACCTCGAGGCGCCCGCCTCGCTCGACCACTTCTGGATGCCGTTCACGGCCAACAAGCAGTTCAAGGCCAAGCCGCGGCTGCTCGCCAGCGCGTCGGGCATGTACTACAAGGATGTCGACGGCAACGAGGTGCTGGATGCCACGGCCGGACTGTGGTGCTGCAACGCCGGCCATTCACGGCCGCGCATTGTCGAGGCCGTGAAGCAGCAGATCGGCACGCTCGACTTCGCGCCCAACTTCTCGATGAGCTCGCCGCTGCCGTTCAAGCTGGCCGAGCGCTTGGCCGCGCTTGCGCCGGGCGACCTCAACAAGGTGTTCTTCAGCAATTCCGGCTCGGAAGCGGTCGACAGTGCGCTGAAGATCGCCCTGGCCTACCACCGCGTGCGCGGCGAAGGCCAGCGCACGCGCTTCATCGGCCGAGAGAAGGGCTACCACGGCGTCGGCTTCGGCGGCATGTCGGTGGGCGGCCTGCCGAACAACCGCAAGTGGTTCGGCCCTGGCCTGCCCGCGGTCTCGCACATCCGCCACACGCTGGACGTGTCGCGCAATGCGTTCTCGAAGGGCTTGCCGCCGCACGGCATCGAACTGGCCGAGGATCTCGAGCGCCAGATCGCGCTGTACGACGCCTCCACGATCGCGGCGGTCATCGTCGAGCCGATCTCCGGCTCGGCCGGCGTGGTCATCCCGCCGCAGGGCTACCTGCAGCGGCTGCGCGATATCTGCGACAAGCACGGCATCCTGCTGATCTTCGATGAGGTCATCACCGGCTTCGGCCGCGTCGGCCATGCCTTCGGTGCGCAGCGCTTCGGCGTCACCCCGGACATGATCACCGCCGCCAAGGGCATCACCAACGGCTGTGTGCCGATGGGCGCCACGTTCGTCTCCGAGCGCCTGTTCGATGCCTTCATGAGCGGGCCCGACAACGCCATCGACATGTTCCATGGCTACACCTACTCCGGTCATCCGCTGGCCTGCGCCGCCGCGCTCGCCACGCTGGACACGTACGAAGAGGAAAACCTGTTCGACAAGGCGCTCAGCCTGGGCGACTACTGGCAGGAGGCCCTGCATTCGTTGAAGGGCCTGCCGAACGTGATCGACATCCGCAACTTCGGCCTGGTCGGCGCCATCGAACTCGCGCCGCGCGCGGGTGCGCCCGGCACCCGGGCCTACGACGTTTTTGCCCGCGCCTTCCATGAAGGCCACCTGCTGACCCGGGTGACCGGCGACGTGATCGCCCTGTCGCCCCCGCTGATCGTGGAGAAGGACCACATCGACCGGATCGTGAACATTCTGGCGGACACCATACGGGCAACCGCGTAAAATTACGGACCAACGGCCCCAGCGCTCCCCCTCGCGCGAAGCCCCTTCCCGCTACTGGAGAGCAACATGCTGATCGGCGTCCCCAAGGAAATCAAAAACCACGAATACCGCATCGGCCTTACGCCGTCCGGTGCGCGCGAACTGGTCTCGAATGGCCACCAGGTCATCGTCCAGCGCGACGGCGGCAAGGCCATCGGCCTGACCGACGATCAATACATCAAGGCCGGCGCGGAGATCGTCGACACCGCGGCGGAGATCTTTGCCCGCGCCGACATGATCATCAAGGTGAAGGAGCCCCAGCCGAACGAGTGCGCCATGCTGCGCCCCGGCCAGGTGCTCTACACCTATCTGCACCTCGCGCCCGATCCGGAGCAGACCAAGGCGCTGGTCGCCTCCGGCGCTACCTGCATCGCCTACGAAACCGTCACCGACCGCAAGGGCGGCCTGCCGCTGCTGGCGCCGATGTCGGAAGTCGCCGGCCGCATGTCGATCCAGGCCGGCGCGCACGCGCTGGAGAAGGCGCAGGGCGGTTCCGGCGTGCTGCTCGGCGGCGTGCCCGGGGTGAAGCCGGCCGAAGTACTGGTGATCGGCGGCGGCGTGGTCGGCATCAACGCCGCACGCATGGCGATGGGCATGAACGCGCACGTCACCATCCTCGACCGTTCGCTCGACCGCCTGAAGTATCTGGACGAGTTGTACGGCCACCAGCTGACCACGATCTACTCCACCCGCGATGCCATCGAGGAACGCCTGCCCGATACCGACCTGGTGATCGGTGCAGTGCTGATCCCCGGTGCCGCCGCACCCAAGCTCGTCTCGCGCGACCAGTTGAAGCTGATGCGCCCGGGTTCGGTGCTGGTGGACGTGGCGATCGACCAGGGCGGCTGCTTCGAGACCTCGAAGGCCACCACCCACCAGAACCCCACGTACGAAGTCGACGGCATCATCCACTACTGCGTGGCCAACATGCCGGGCGGCGTCGCCCGCACGTCCACCTTCGCGCTGACCAACGCCACCCTGCCCTTCGCGGTGCAGCTGGCGAACAAGGGCGCGAAGCAGGCGCTGCTGGACGACGAGCACCTGCTCAACGGCCTGAACGTGCACGCCGGCAAGATCACCTACAAGGCGGTCGCCGACGACCTGGGCTACACCTACGTGCCGGCGCGCGAGGCGCTGGCCTGATCCGACCCTGAGGAGCATCGCATGAGCCACCCGCTGCACCATTTCTTCAACGGACAGCGGGTGGAAGGCGGCAGCGGCCGCCACGGCGATGTGTTCGACCCCGCCACCGGCACCGTCACCGCGCGCGTGCCGCTGGCCTCGGCCGACGACGTGAAGCAGGCGGTGGACGCGGCGTCCGCCGCCTTTCCCGCGTGGGCCGCCACGACCCCGTTGAACCGCGCGCGGGTGATGTTCCGCTTCAAGGAACTGCTCGAGGCGCAGGCCGGCGAGCTGGCGAAGATCATCACGGCCGAGCACGGCAAGGTGCTCTCCGACGCACGCGGCGAGGTGACCCGCGGGCTGGAAGTGGTGGAGTTCGCTTGCGGCATCCCGCACCTGCTCAAGGGCGAGCACTCGATGAACGTCGGCCGCGATGTGGACTCGTGGAGCGAATACGCGCCGCTCGGCGTCGTCGCCGGCATCACGCCGTTCAATTTTCCCGCGATGGTGCCGCTGTGGATGTTCCCGGTGGCGCTGGCCTGCGGCAACACCTTCGTGCTGAAACCCTCGGAGCGCGATCCGTCCGCGGCGCTGTTCATGGCCGACCTGTTGAAGAAGGCGGGCCTGCCGGATGGCGTGTTCAATGTCGTGCACGGCGACAAGGCCGCGGTGGACGCGCTGCTCGACGAACCGCGCGTGCAGGCGCTGAGCTTCGTCGGCTCCACGCCGATCGCCGAATACATCTATGCGCGCGGTTCCGCGAACGGCAAGCGCGTGCAGGCCCTGGGCGGCGCGAAGAACCACATGGTCGTGCTGCCCGATGCCGACCTGGATGGCGCGGTGTCCGCGCTGCTGGGGGCCGGCTACGGCTCGGCCGGCGAGCGCTGCATGGCGATCTCGGTCGCGGTCTGCGTGGGTGATGCCACGGCGGATGCGCTGGTAGCGACGCTGGCTCCGAAAGTGGCGGCGCTGAAGATCGGACCCGGCTGCCTCGACCCGGAAATGGGCCCGCTGGTCACTGGCGCGCACCGCGACAAGGTGCGCGGCTATGTCGATGCCGGCGTTGCGGAAGGCGCGAGCCTGGTCGTCGATGGCCGCGGCCATGTCGTCGATGGGCACGCGGATGGGTTCTTCCTCGGTGGCTGCCTGTTCGACCGCGTCACGCCGGAGATGACGATCTACCGCGAAGAGATCTTCGGTCCGGTGCTGTGCGTCATGCGCGTGCCGGATCTCGATGCCGCGCTGCGCCTGGTCAACGAGCACGAATACGGCAACGGCACGGCGGTGTTCACCCGCGACGGCGGCGCGGCGCGCGAATTCGCCCACCGCGTGCAGGCCGGCATGGTCGGCATCAACGTGCCGATCCCCGTGCCGATGGCATTCCACAGCTTCGGTGGCTGGAAGCGCTCGATCTTCGGTCCCCTGCATGTGCACGGTCCGGACGGCGTGCGTTTCTACACGCGATTGAAGACGATCACCGCCCGCTGGCCCGAGACGCATGCCGCCGAGTTCGTGATGCCGACGATGAAGTAAAGTCGGGGCCGGTTCCCTCGAGGTGCTGGCCGATGTCCCTGCGTTCCCTCCGCATCCTGGTTTGCCTCGCCTGCCTGACGGCCTCCACGGTGGCGTCCGCCGCCGAGCCTGTCGCGCAGGTGCGCGTCGCCTTCGATCGCAACGGCGTCGTCAGTGCCCATGTGGAAGGCATGGCGGACCTCGCCACCGGCCGCAAGATCACCGCTGATGATCCGGTGCGCGTCGCCTCCATCTCCAAGCTGGTGACCACGATCGGCGTGATGCGGCTGGTCGAGGCCGACAAACTCGATCTCGATGCCGACGTCTCGACCTACCTGGGCTGGACGCTGCGCCACCCGCGCTTCCCCGACACGCCGATCACGCTGCGCCTGCTGCTGTCGCACCGCTCCAGCCTGACCGATGCTGCCGGCTACTACGCCACACCACTGGGGCAACCGCTCAAGGGCATCCTCGACGACCCCAAGGCCTGGGACGACGCACACGCACCCGGCACGCACTTCCGCTACACCAACCTCAATTTCCCGCTGGTGGCGATGGCGATGGAGAACGTCACCGGCGAGCGCTTCGACCGGCTGATGCGCCGGCTGGTGCTGGAACCGCTGAAGCTGGATGCCTGCTTCAACTGGGAAAGCTGCGATGCCGCCACGGCGACGCGCGCCGTGGTGCTGTATCGCGACCGCGCACCGGTGCGCGACGAGAACCGCACGGGCAAGCCTGCCTGCGCCGTGGTCGTCGAGGAAGGAGCCGATTGCGACCTCGCCCGCTGGAAGGCCGGCGAGAACGGGGCACTGTTCTCGCCGCAGGGTGGCCTGCGCATCTCCGCGAACGGACTGGCGAAGATCGGCCGCCTGCTGCTCGACGGCGGCGAAGTCGATGGCGTGCGCCTGCTGTCGTCCGCCAGCGTCGACGCGATGGTGGCCCCGCAATGGAGCTTCGACGGCGGCAATGGCGTGACGCATGAAGAAGACACCGGCGGCGGGCAGAACAAGGCCTTCTTCTGTCGTTACGGCCTCGCCGTGCAGACCCTGGCCACACCGGCACAAGGCTGCGGCGACGATCCGTTCGGTGATGGCGTTGCGCGCGTCGGCCACTCCGGCGATGCCTACGGCCTGCGCTCGGGCCTGTGGATCGACCGCAAGGCCGGCACGGGCGTGGTCTATTTCGCCACGGACGTGGGTGGCTCGCGCGGCGGTGCGCATTCCGCGTTCAGCCTTGTCGAGGAAACGCTGGCTACCGGCATGGCGCACTGACGCTCCCGCTCAAGAACTCCCCGGATCGGCCGATACGGCCTACATGTCGAACCGCGTCGCATCCGCTGCGCGGCCAACACGATCCACAGGGGGATCTTGAAATGACGTCACGTCCGACGGTTCTGCTTTGCGATGATTCGCGCGCACTGCGCATGCTGGCGGCACGCCAGCTCGACGATTGCGGCTTCCATGTGGTGGGCGAGGCCGGCAACGGCCTTGAAGCCGTCAGCCAATACCAGGCACTGAAGCCGGACGTGGTCCTGATGGACCTGGTGATGCCCGAATGCGACGGCAAGCAGGCCCTGGGCCAGATCCTCGCGCAGGACCCGGATGCGCGCGTGGTGATCCTCAGCTCGCTCGGCGCGCAGAGCGACATCGAGGAATGCCTGAAGCTGGGCGCGAAGTCCTACCTGCAGAAGCCCATCGATCCGGAAGTGATGGATCGCGTGCTGCACGAAGCGGTCGCCTGACCGGCACGCACGTCCTTCCACTTTACGTACGAGACGACCCATCATGGCAGCGAAATTCCTGGGCCAGTTCCTGCTGGAACGCGGCACCATCACCTCGGGGCAGCTCCTTGCCGCGCTCGACGCGCAGCGCGCGTCCAATCCCCTGCTCGGCGAACTCGCCACGCAGCACGGCATGCTGGACGCGACGCAGGCGCGCCGCATCAATGAACGGCAGCGCGCGGAAGACCGCCGCTTCGGCGACATCGCGCTGGAGATGGGCTGGCTGAGCAACGTGCAGCTCGACGTGCTGCTGGCCGCGCAGAAGCAGGGCCGCACCCTGTTCGGCCAGATCCTGGTCAACCAGGGCGTGCTGACGACCGAACAACTGGAGGCCGAGCTGGTCGCGCACCGTCGCGATCTGGACGAAGCCAACCACGCGCTGGCGCTCGGCATCGCCGGCCACACCCTGGCCGATGTGGTCACCAGCGCGATCCGCGTCTGCAACCGCCTGTTCCCGCGCCTGGTGGGCAGCCAGTGCCAGGCCGCCGGCATCGCCGACGACGCCGCGCTGGACGCCTGCGAATTCACCGCCCATGTGCGCATCACCGCCGCATCCCAGTCGCTGCTGGTCGGCGTGGGCTGCAGCCGCGCCACCATGCATGCGATGGCCTGCGCCCTGCTCTCGCTGTCGCCCGAACAGTGCGACGACGAACTCGCGCTCGACGCGCTGGGCGAACTGGTCAACGTGCTGATGGGCTATGTCGTGCGCGACACGCTGCCGGACGATGCGTCGTACCGCGCGCAGCCGCCGTCCACGCGCCTCTCGGCGGCCGACCTCGCCGCGACGGGCAGCACGCTGGCGCTGTCGATGGCCTCGCAGCGCGGCGACTTCGTCCTGATCGTCGGCTGACGCCCGGCGTTACGCCCGCGTCAACCGCCACGCGCGGTGGATGCGGGCGTTGCGTTCGAAATCCGGCGGAATCGTGCTGGCGCTGATGTCCTCGCATCGCGCGAATTCCGCCACCGCGTTCTCGTCCAGCTTGAACCGGCGGAAGTTGTTGCTGAAGTACAGCACCCCGCCCGGCGCCAGCCGTGCAACCGCGGCGCGCAACAGCCGCACGTGCTCCTTCTGCACGTCGAAGTCGTCGGCGCGCGCGGAGTTGGAGAACGTCGGCGGATCACAGAAGACCAGGTCGTACTCGGCCTGCTCGGCCTCCAGCCAGCGCACGGCGTCGGCCTGCACGAGGCGATGCTTCGCGCCGCCCAGGCCGTTCTCGGCGAGATTGTCCGCACACCACTGCAGGTAGGTCGCCGACAGGTCCACGCTGGTCGTGCTCGACGCACCCGCGACCGCGGCCTGCACGCTGGCCACGCCGGTGTAGCAGAACAGATTGAGGAACCGCTTGCCGCGCGCTTCCTGCGCCATCCGTCGCCGCAGCGGCCGATGATCGAGGAAGAGGCCGGTGTCGAGGTAGTCGAACAGATTGACCCGCAGCAACGCGCCCGACTCGCGCACGACGATGAATTCGTCGCGCTGCTGCATGCGTCCGTATTTCGACCCGCCCTTGCCGCGCTCGCGCGCCTTCACCGCGATCTGCTCCTGCGGCACGCCGAAGACCTCGCGGGTGGCGGCCAGCAGTTCGCTGAAACGGCGACGCACGTCGTGCTCGGGAATGGCGGCCGGCGCGGCGTATTCCTGCACGTGCAGCAACGTGCGGGCCTGCCCGCCCTCTTCCACGTAGACGTCGATGGCTGCCGCGTATTCGGGCAGGTCCGCATCGTAGGCGCGGTAGCAGGTGACGCCTTCGCGCGTGCGCCAGGCCTTGAACTTCTTGAGGTTCTTGCGCAGGCGATTGGCGACCATCTGCGCACCATCCGACAGCGGCTTGGCCTCGCGCGGTTCGCGGGCGGGCGTGGCGACCGGATCGCAGACGATCAGCACACACTCGATGGCGCCGTTGAACAGCTGGTACTTCTTGGCCGCGCGCAAACCGGTGGCATAGCCGAGATCGGCATTGCCGCACAGCAGGCTGGCGCGCCATTGCGGCACGGCGCGCTGCAGCGCATCGCCGAGCGCGCGGTACAGGTCGGCATCGGCGGCGAGCCGTTCGTCGTAGGGGGGATTGCAGACGACAAGCCCACGCGGCTCTTCGCGCGTGGATAGCTGGGCGACATCGCGTGTCTCGAACTGCAACTGGCCCGCGAGACCGGCGAGCACCGCGTTGTCACGCGCGGCGCGGATCGCGCCCAGGTCGACGTCGCTGCCGAAGAACACCGGCTTCAGCGCCTTGCGGCCTTCCGTTTCGCGCTGCACGGCGTCGGCGAACAGGGCGCGCCATGCATCGACATCGAAGCCGAGCCAGCGCGTGGGCAGCGCCGGGCCGTGGCGCTGCAGACCGGGCGCGACATCGGCCGCCATCAGCGCGCCTTCGATCAGCAGCGTGCCGCTGCCGCACATCGGGTCGAGCAACGCGCCGCCGTCGTGGTACAGCGCCGGCCAGCCACCGCGCATCAGCACGGCCGCTGCGAGGTTCTCCTTCAACGGCGCCTCGTTCTGCGCCTGGCGCCAGCCACGACGATGCATCGGGCCACCGCCCAGGTCGATCGATATCGTCGCGCGGTTCTTGCGCAGCGACAGGTTGATGCGCAGGTCCGGCTGTTCGACATCCACCGACGGTCGCTCCAGGCCCTGCTGGCGCAGGCGGTCGACCACGGCATCCTTCACGCGCTGCGCGGCATAGCGCGCATGGGTGATCGCCTCGCCGGACACGTGCGCATCCACCGCCAGGGTCAGTTCCGGCCGCGTGTGCGTTTCCCACGCCATCGCCATCACGCCGTCGTACAGCGCCTGTTCGTTCAGGCATTCGAATTCATCGATCGGCCACAGCACGCGACTGGCCAGCCGCGACCACAGCACGGCACGCTGCGCGTCCACGGGCTCGCCGTCGGCATTCACGCCGGCGATGGTGGCGGTGGCCTTGGGTACGCCGAGCGCGAGCAGCTCGTCGGCGAGCAGATATTCCAGGCCCTTGGCGCAGGAGACGAAGAACTTCAAAGGAAACCTCGATACGTCAGAGAGCGGCGAGCAATTGCCCGAATGCATCCGCCGAAGCGGCGACATGGTCGGACAGGCGATGCCCGTCGTTGACCAGCAGCAGGCGCGCACGGCGTGCATGCGCCCAGTCGGTCACGGCCTGCGCGGGGATCAGTTCGTCGTCCCAGCCATGGATGACCGAAACAGGGACCGGCGCGGCGTCCAGCAGCGGCAGCGGCCCCATGCTGATCGGCGGCGCCATCAGGAACAGGCCACGCACCGGCACCTCCAGCGAGATGCGGCCGGCGATGTAAGCGCCCAGGCTGGAACCGGCCAGCACCACCGGCCCACGCGACGCGGCGGCGTGCGCAAGGGAGCGCAGGCGCTCCAGCCGCGCGACCACGTCGCCGAGCGAACTGACATCGCGGCGCGCGTCGAGGTCGGTGTAGTCCGGGCGTTCGTGGGTCCAGCCCAGGCGTTCGGCCACGTCGGCGAGCGCGGTGACCTTGGTGGCGTCCGGACCGCTTTCGAACCCGTGCGACAGGATGCAGTGGCCGCGCATCACAGCGCTTCCACCGGATCGCCGATGCGGAACGAACCACCTTCGACGATCCGCGCGCACAGGCCGCCATGGCCACGCATCGCGTTGTAGCCGCCGGGGCCCAGCGCGTCTTCCATGCGCGAGCACGGGTCGCATTCTTCCGTGCCCTCGAACACTGCGGTGCCGATGCGGAAACGACGCTCCTTCAGCGCGATCAGCGGGATGCCGGACACGACCACGTTACGGCGCAACAGCGAAGGCGCCAGGTCGGGGCGCTGCGCCAGCGCGGCGATGGCGGGCAGGTGCTCGGCCTGGATCAGGGTGATCCCGCGCTTGCCGCTGCCGCCCTTGTAGCGGTCGCCGACCAGGCCAGCGCCGGTGACGGCTTCGACGGCGTCGGTGGAGACCATGACCTCGTCGCGGGCCGGTCGCAGGCCGATCCATTCCACCTTGCCGGCACGCGGCAGGGTGGCCATGAGCTTGGCCAACGGGGATTCGGGGTTGAGCGGCATGGGAAACCCGTGCGACGGGAAAGGCCGCCAGTTTACCGGAGCGGCCCGTGTCCAGCCCGTTCCCCGCCCTGCCTGCTAGCATCGAAGCATGCGCACGGACCTGCCCTTCACCCCCGTCATCGACCTGTTGCCCTACGAGGCCAAGCTGGACGTCCGGCCGCTGGAACAAATCGACCTGGTCGTCATCCACTGCACCGAGCTGCCGGACATGGCGCTGGCGCGCGAGTACGGCGAGCGCATCCTGCATGCCTCCGGCACCGGCAACAGCGGCCACTACTACATCGATCGCGACGGCACCGTGCACGTCTACGTGCGCCCGCAACACGTCGCCCACCACGTGCGTGGCTACAACCCGCGCTCGGTGGGGATCGAACTGGTGAACACCGGCCGTTACCCCGATTGGCTCGCCGTGGGCCACCAGTCGATGGAAGAGCCTTACACCGATGCACAGATCGAGGCCCTGTCGGCGCTGCTGGCGCACCTGCGGCACGCGCTGCCCGCGCTGCGCTACATCGCCGGCCACGAGGACCTCGACACCACGCGCGAGCCCGCCAGCGACGATCCCGGCGTCCTGGTGCCGCGCAAGATGGACCCGGGCCCGCTGTTCCCGTGGGACGCGGTGCTGCGCACGACCCCGCTGGAGCGGCTGCTGCCCTGACGGGCCGCGCACGGGCGGCCGGTATAATCGCCGTTCGCCAAGACTCCAGGCCCTGCCGTGCCCGCACCCGAACCCGTCGTCTCCGAGCTGATCGAACTGCTGTCGCTGGAGCGGCTGGAAGACAACCTGTTCCGCGGCCAGAGCCGCGATATCGGCACCAAGTACGTGTTCGGCGGCCAGGTGCTCGGCCAGGCACTGTCGGCTGCACAGGCCACGGTGGGTGGTGGTGAGGAAGAGCGCCGCGCGCATTCGCTGCACGCCTACTTCCTCCGTGCCGGCAACATCGAAGCGCCGATCGTCTACGAAGTGGACCGCACGCGCGACGGCGGCAGCTTCTCGGTGCGTCGCGTCACGGCGATCCAGCACGGCCGCGTGATCTTCTTCTGCGCGGCTTCGTTCCAGGCCGAGGAAGAAGGCGCCGAGCACCAGCTGTCGATGCCGGAAGTGCCGCAGCCGGAAGACATCCCGCCCGCGCCGCCGGTGCCCGCGGAGGTCATGGCCACGCTGCCGCCGAAGGTGCAGCGCTGGCTGTCGCGACGCGGCCCGTTCGAATTCCGCCACGTCTACCCTCGCGACGAGTTGAATCCGCCCAAGCGTCCGCCGTTCCAGCAGGTCTGGTTCCGGTTGAGCGAGCCGGTCGGCGATTCGCCCGAACTGCACCGCGCCCTGCTCGCCTATGCCTCGGATTTCCAGTTGCTTGGCACGGCCACCTACCCGCACGGCATCAGCTACTACCAGCCGAACGTGCAGATGGCGTCGCTGGACCACGCGCTGTGGTTCCACCGCCCGTTCCGTGCCGACGACTGGCTGCTCTATTCGATCGACAGCCCCAGCGCGAGCGGCTCGCGCGGACTGGCGCGCGGGCAGATCTTCGATCGCCAGGGCCGTCTGGTCGCCAGCACCGCGCAGGAAGGCCTGATCCGCGTGGTGCCGGACGCCGAAGCGGCCTCGGCCGTCCCGGCGAAGGACTGAGGGCATACCCATGCGGCAAGTCTTTTCCAGCCAGCGCATCGAAACCGTCGAAGGCGTGGCCAAGCTCTTGAGCGATGCGGGCGTTCCGGTCTTCATCAGCAACGGCCGCTCGTACCACAGCAAGCGCGGCGGGCAGTTCAGCTACACCGAACCGGTGAAGGCGCAGCTGCAGCCCGCCGTCTGGGTGCGCCATGCCGAAGACCAGCCGCGCGCGCGCGAACTGCTGCGCGAGGCGGGCCTGATGGAAACCACGCGCCCTGGCTATGCTTCCACGCTGACGTTCCGCAGCGACCAGGAGCCCGCGGCCACGCCGCAGCGCTCCTGGGCCTGGCGCATCCGCCTGATCCTGCTGGCCCTGATCGCCCTGGCCGCCGTCATCATGTGGATGCGGCGCCCGGTGCCGCCGCCCGCAGCGCCCGTCCCGGCGCCACGGGAACAACCCGCGACGCCCGCCCCCGCGGACGAGGCGCCCGAGGAAGACCGCATCCGCATCCAGCCCGCCACCGGCGGCTGACCACGCACGGTCACATCCGTCTTCCCGGCCCGTCAGGGTCATCAGCCCACCCGATGATCCTGACGCCATGACTACCCTCGCCCTGGACCTGATGCTGCAGGCCGAACTGCCCGCCGCCACGCGCGGCAGCCAGGAGGCCTACGGCCGCATCGTCCACGCCTGCCAGAACACCGTCACCGCGATCGCGCTGGCGATCACCCGCGACGTGCAGGCCAGCGAGGACATCGCGCAGGAAGCTTTCCTGAAGGCCTGGCAGCAGCTCGACCGGTTGAAGAACAGCGCCAGCTTCCTGCCCTGGCTGCGCCAGATCACCCGCAACCTCGCCCGCGACTGGCTGCGCGCGCAGCATGGCCGGCCGATGTCCGGTGAGGCCGCGGAGATCGCGATCGGCATGGCCGCCGATCCCGGTCCGACGCCGTCCGAACACCTGCTGCAGACGGAAGAAGAGATCGTCGCCACCGAGATCATCTCGGCCCTGCCCGAGGACAGTCGCGAAACGCTGTTGCTGTATTACCGCGAAGGCCAGAGCTCGCAGCAGGTCGCCGAATTGCTGGGCCTGAGCGACGCCGCGGTGCGCAAGCGCCTGTCGCGCGCGCGCAGCATGGTCCGCGACGAACTGATGCAGCGCTTCGGCGAGTTCGCCCGCTCCACGGCACCGGGTGCGGCCTTCACCATGATCGTACTGGGTGGGCTGGTTGGCGCGATGCCGGCGGCGAGCGCGGCGACAGTGATCGGCACCGGCGTCCTGGGCAGCGGCCTCGGGCTGGGCAAGCTGGGCACCGGCGGCGTGACCACCGGCGGCATCACCGGCGGCGTGGCGGGCGGCTCGCTGGGCGTGATCTTCGAACAAATCACCCAGCATCCGTTCGCGCTCGGCGGGGCACTGGGCGGCGTGGTCGGCGGACTGATCGGGTACGCCTTCACCTGGTGGTATCTCGCGCGTTTCTGCCAGACCGCGCAGGAACGGCTGCGGGTGCGCCGGTTCATGGCGCTCAATACCGTCACCGGTTCGGCCTGGCTGTTCTGCCTGATGCTGGCGACGGTGCTCGCGCCCGGCTGGGCGGCGATCGCGACGGTCACCGTGGTCGGCATGTGCGCGATCAACTACCAGTACCTGGTCATGCTGCCGCGGATCATGGACCCGATCCTCGCCTATCCCGCCAACGCGAAACGTCGACGCGGCTACGACTACGTGATCGGCCGGAAAGCCGTCGTGCTGAGCAGCCTGCTGGCGATCGGCGCCATCTTGTTCGTGCTGGTCAGGACGGGGCGCCTGCCCCTCTAGTTCCGCTCCCCGTCAGGCTGGGTCACACTTCGGCCGGTCGGTCGTCGTGCCTGCATGGCCCGGAAGCACCGGGCGGAACATGGAGACCGGATGGACACCCTGGCGATCGAACTTTCCCTGCGGGACGCCCTGCCCGCCGCCGCCCGTGGCGACCAGGCCGCGTACGGCCGCGTCGTGGCGCTCTGCCAGAACGCGGTCACGGGCATCGCGCTGGCGATCACGCGCGACGTGCAGGCCAGCGAGGACATCGCGCAGGAGGCCTTCTTGAAAGGCTGGCGACAGCTGGCCACGTTGAAGAACCCCGACAGCTTCCTGCCGTGGCTGCGCGAGATCACCCGCAACCTCGCCCGTGACCACCGCGCGCGCAACGTCGCCGCCCGATGACCGGCGAAACCGCCGAGATCGCACTGACACTCGCTGCGGATACCGCGCCGACGCCGGCGGAAACGCTTCTGCAGACCGAACAGGAAGCCGCAGCGCGCGAAGTGATCGCCGCCCTGCCCGAAGACAGCCGCGAAGTGCTGTTGCTGTACTACCGCGAAGGCCAGCGTTCGCAGCAGGTCGCGTCATTGCTGGGCATCACCGATGCTGCGGTACGCAAGCGCCTGTCGCGCGCACGCCAGTACGTGCGAGAAGAACTGATGGCGCGCTTCGGCGAATTCGCCCGCACGTCGGCGCCGTCGGCGGCCTTCGCCAGCGGAGTGCTCGGCATGCTGGCGATCGCGGCACCGCCCTCGGCGGGCGCGGTGGTGCTTGGCACCGGCGGTGTCGTGGCGGGCAAGGGATTGCTCAAGTTGATGGGCGGCGCGCTGGGTGCGACCGCGTTCGGCACGCTGGTGGGCATCGGTGCGGTCTGGTTCGGCATCCGCAAGTACCTGCGCGATCCGCTGGACGCGCGCGAACGCGACCAACTGCTGCGCTACGGCACCGTCAACACGCTCGCCATCCTGCTCTTCATCGTCGGCATCAGCGCGCTGGCACGCGTGCCCGGCTGGATCCCGCACACCGTCCTGACGCTGGCTTACATGGTCATCATTGGTTGGACGTCGGGGCGCTGGTTGCCGCAGATCCTGCAGCGTCGCCAAGCGCGCGACCTGTTGCTCGACCCCGAGGGCGAAGGCCGCCGCATGCAGCGCCAGCGCACCTGGCGAATCTGGGGCTGCGTGCTGGCATTCACCCTGGCGACCGCCGGTCTGTTCGCAGGCCTGGTGATGTCGGGCCGCCTGCCTTTCTAGAACCGCTCGACGTGCACCCGGATGGCCGCCGGATGCACGTCGTTTCCCTCAGCGGCGGGCGGGCTTGCCCGCGGCCAGTTCGTCCTTGGACAGGAAGCCGTCCTTGTTGGTGTCGAGGGCGTCGAAGCGCGAAGCCAGGCGGCCGTCCTTCACCTCGTCGCGCGACAGGCGACCGTCCTTGTTCGCATCCACACTCGCGAAGCGCTCGTCCATGCGGGCCTGCATCCGCTGATGGGCTTCTGCACGGCGGGCGGCGTCGGCGTGGTCGATCTCGGCACGGGTCAGCTTGCCGTCCTTGTCGCTGTCGGCCTTGGCGAACCATTCATCGCGGCGCTGCTTGCCGCGCATTTCGCGGTCGACGCGATCGATCGCACCGTCCTTGTTGGCGTCCAGCGTGTCGAAGCGTTCGGCGAATTTCGGATTGGCCGCGGCTTCGGCCCGGCTCACCTTGCCGTCGCCATCGGCGTCGAGCTTCTTGAAGGCGATCCCACCGCGGTCACCGCCACCGTGGCGGCCGGGGCCGCGCATGCCCTTGCGATGCGGACGCTCCTCGGCACTGAGCTTGCCGTCGCCGTTCTTGTCCAGCTCGGCGAAGCGTTCGGCCAGGCGCGGATGCGCGGCGGCCTCGGCCTTGTCGATCACGCCATCGTTGTTCTTGTCCAGGCTCGCGCGCGCCGGCTTGTGCGCGTCGCCCGCCTGGGTGGCGGCCAGCGCGGAACCGGCGCCGAGGGCGGCCAGGACGGCCACGAAAAGCAGGGTCTTGCGATTCATCATGTTCTCCTGAAGACGCGGCGCGAGCTGCGCCACTGGCAGGGGAAACGCCTGCATGCGTCCCGGGTTGACGCGCTGACGGACGCGTTCAGCCGGCGGACGGTCGCGACCCACGCGACGGGGGTGCCGCAGTATGCTGCGGCCATGTCCCACGCCCTCGCCCGTGCGCTGTCCATCTCCGGCCACCCGATGCTGGTGCTGCCGCTCGCGGTGGTGGTGATCGCCTTGGTGCAGGGCGATCGCGGTGCGGCCGCAGGGGCCGCGCTGGGATTCGGCCTGTTCGCCGCCCTCGTCATGGGATTCTCGTGGTGGCAAGTGCGGCGCGGCCGCTGGGCGCACGTGGATGCCAGCGCGCGGCACGAGCGAGGCAGCCTCAATCGCTTCCTGCTGGTGGCGCTGGTCGCCGGCGCGTTGTTCGTGGCCTGGCGTGGCACGCAACCGCTGTTCGCGCTCGGCATGGCGATGTCGGCCGCGATGATCCTGGTGGCGATGGCCGCGACGCGCTGGTGCAAGCTGTCGCTGCACATGGCCTTCGCGGTGTTCGCGGCGTGGCTGCTGCGCGAGCTCGGCATCGCATGGATGCTGGCGGCCTTGTTGTTCGCGGCCGCGATCGCGTGGTCGCGCCTGGCACTCCACCGGCACACGCCACGCGATCTTGTCGCCGGTGCGCTGGCCGGCTCATTGGCGGGTGCCGCCTTCTGGCCGCTGGCCGCGCGGTGGAGTTGATGATGGGCGAGAACGGCCACCCCATCGACGACCTGCGGCTGTTCCACACCGGCGAACATCCGTGCGGCTACTGGCCCGACCGGGTGGCGCGCGACCTGGTGCTGGACCCGCGCGACCCGCGCCTTCCACAGCTGTATCCGGATGCGTTGTCGTGGGGGTTCCGCCGTTCCGGCGACATCGTCTACCGCCCGCATTGCCGTCAGTGCCGGGCCTGCGTGGCGGTCCGCCTCCCGGTGGCGGACTTCGCGCCCGACCGTAGCCAGCGCCGCTGCGCCGCCCGCAACGCGCGCGTCGAGACGCGCATCGTCGCCGCCCTGCGCGGCGAGGAGCATCTGGCACTGTACCGGCGTTATCTGGCGGCCCGGCATCCGCTCGGCGGCATGGACAACCATGGCGCGACGGAGTTCGACCAGTTCCTCGTCGGCAGCTGGTCGCGCGGGCGCTTCGTCGAACTGCGCGAGGACGGCCAGTTGCTCGCGGTGGCGGTCACCGACGTGATCCCCGGCGCGCTCTCGGCCGTGTACACCTTCTACGAGCCGGAACTGGAAGCGCGCAGCCTGGGCACGCTCGCGATCCTTCGGCAGATCGAGTGGGCGCAGCGCGACGGCTATTCGCATCTCTATCTCGGCTACTGGATCGACGGCCATCGGAAGATGGACTACAAGCGCCGTTTCCAGCCGCTGGAGCACTTCGACGGTCGCCAGTGGCGCCGCGCCGAGTGAGCGCCGCTGGCACGAGGGTGTCATCCGTGCATGGCATCATGGCGGCATGCGAATCCCTGCCCTCCTGCTTCCGATGATCCTCGCCCTGGCCGCCTGCAGCGCCGCGCCGCACCACGACGGCGCCACGCCGGAAACCGCTTCCTTGCGCGTGGCCACCTACAACACCTCGCTGTACTCGGACGACGCCGGCGGCGTGATCCGCCAGCTCGAAGGCGACAGTGCGCATGCGCGCAAGATCGCCTCCGTGCTGCAGAAGGTACGGCCGGACCTGGTGCTGCTCAACGAGTTCGATTTCGACGAAGCGCACCGCGCCGCGGATCTGTTCCAGCAGCGCTATCTCGAGGTCGCCCAGCCTGCGGGCGGCGAGCCCCTGCGCTATCCGTACCGCTACCTGGCACCGGTGAACACCGGCGTGCCGAGCGGGCTGGACCTGGACGGCAACGGCACCGTCGGCGGCACCGGCCGCGACCGCGGCAACGATGCGTGGGGCTACGGCCTGCATCCCGGCCAGTACGGCATGTTGGTGCTGTCGAAGTATCCGATCGATGAAGCCCACGTGCGCACGTTCCAGCTGCTGCGCTGGAGCACGCTGCCGGGCGCGACCAATCCCGTCGATCCGGCCAAGGGCCGTGGCTTCTATCCGGATGCGATCTGGGCGCAGCTGCGCCTGTCGTCGAAGTCGCACTGGGACGTGCCGGTGCGCACGCCGCAGGGCACGGTGCATTTCCTGGTCTCGCATCCCACGCCGCCGGTCTTCGACGGGCCCGAGGATCGCAACGGGCACCGCAACGCCGACGAGCTCCGGCTCTGGGGCGAATACCTTTCGACCGGCGAAAAGCCCTGGCTGTGCGACGACCAGGGCCGCTGCGGCGGCCTCGCTCCGGATGCGCGCTTCGTCATCGCCGGTGACCTCAACAACGATCCGGTGGATGGCGATGGCCACCACGATGCCATCCTGGAACTACTCGAACACCCGCGCGTGATGCGGATGGCCACGCCACGCAGCGAAGGCGGCGAAGAAACCGCCCAGGCCTACGCGGCGAAAGGCCTGCAGCGTCGTGGCGCGCCGGCGCACGTGACCGGCGATTTCGGTCCGCGCGCGGGCGCCATGCGCCTGGACTATGTGCTGCCCTCGACCGGCTTCGCCCTGGTCGGCAGCGGCGTGTACTGGCCGAAAAAAGCCGACCCGGCCGCCGCCATCGCCGATGGCAGCGACCATCACCTCGTGTGGGTGGACCTCACGCCGTAGGTGGCGTGGCGGCGCCGGGCGGCGGCGTCACCCGCGGCCCGAAGCCGAACAGCGCTTCGCTCTGCGCCGAGACGATCATCCGGATCATGCTGCCGGGCACCATCAGTTCCACCTGCACGTCGTGGCCTTCGGCATCCTTGCCCACCAGCGTCATCTCGGTGAAGGCGCCACCGGTATCGATCTCCTTGCAGAAGATGTGCGGCCCTTCGGGCTGGTTGGTGAGGTAGGGCTTGATCGCTTCGCCCAGTGCCTCGAGCGCCTGCGGGAAGAAGAACACCGCGTAACCACCATGGCCGTTCATCGCGTGCGCCTCACTTCAGTTCGATGGTGATGGCCGCGGCCGCGGCGCGCGCCTTCGAGCGCGCGACATCGACGTCCTCGCCTCGCGCCAGGGTCACGCCGACGCGGCGATGGCCTTCGACGCGCGGCTTGCCGAACAGGCGCAGCGCAGTGTCGGGTTCTTCCAGCGCGCCTTCCACGTTGCCGAACACCGGCACGCCGTGGCCGTGCGCCAGCATCGCGCACGACGCGGACGGGCCGCTCTGGCGGATCACCGGGATCGGCAGGCCGAGGATGGCGCGTGCGTGCAGCGCGAATTCCGAAAGTTCCTGCGATGCCAACGTGACCAGGCCGGTGTCGTGCGGGCGCGGCGAGACTTCGCTGAACCACACCTCGTCGCCCTTCACGAACAGCTCCACGCCGAACAGCCCCCATCCGCCCAGGTCGTCGGTCACCGCCTTCGCGATCTGCTGCGCGCGCTCCAGCGCGCGGGACGACATCGGTTGCGGCTGCCAGCTTTCGCGGTAGTCGCCGTCCTTCTGCCAATGCCCGATCGGCGCGCAGAACGCGGTGCCATCGGCATGGCGCACGGTCAGCAGGGTGATCTCGTATTCGAAATCGATGAAGCCTTCGACGATGCAGCGGCCGGCGCCCGCACGGCCACCGGTCTGCGCGTAGTCCCATGCGGGATCGATGTCGCCATCGCTGCGCAACGTACTCTGGCCCTTGCCGGACGAGGACATCACCGGCTTCACCACGCAAGGCAGGCCGATATCGCGCACGGCCTCGCGGTACTCCTCGACCGTGTCGACGAAGCGGTACGGGGACGTGGGCAGGCCCAGTGTTTCGGCGGCGAGCCGACGGATGCCTTCGCGGTCCATCGTCAGGCGCGCGGCGCGCGCGGTCGGGATCACCCGTGCTGCGCCTTCCGCTTCCAGCGCCACCAGCGTCTCGGTATGGATCGCCTCGATCTCCGGCACGACCAGGTGCGGCTGTTCCTTCGCGATCAGGGCGCGGATGGCGGCTGGGTCGAGCATGTCCAGCACGTGCGAGCGATGGGCCACCTGCATGGCCGGGGCGTCGGCGTAGCGGTCGGCGGCGATCACTTCCACGCCCAGCCGCTGCAGCTCGATGGCCACCTCCTTGCCCAGCTCGCCCGACCCCAGCAGCAGGACGCGGGTCGCATGGGGGGACAGCGGGGTGCCGAGGGTGGTCATGGGATCGTTCCGGAAAAGGGGGCGCCAGTGTACCGGTCGCCCCGACGGACGGCGGCGGCCAGCCGTTGACATCTGATATCAAATTGATATCTTTTAATCCAACAACCAGCCGGGGACCGACCATGCTCCATGTGATCCACCAGATCCAGCGCCGCTGGCCCTCCCAGGCGCACAAGGTCATCCCCGCCCTGCTCATTCTCTCCGTCGCCCTGCTCGCGCTCGGTGCCGGCCTGTCGCTGCTGTGATCCCGTCCTGAGACCAAGACCATGAAAGAGAACGCCAAGTCGTCGCTGCCCGGAATCCCGACCCTCCTTGGTCTGCTGGTGCTGGGCCTGGGGGTGATCGCCTTGTTCATCGCCGGCGCTGCGGACAAGCAGCCCGCCTACATGGTCGTGGCCGCCGTGCTCGCCTTCGCGCTGATGTTCCTGATGGCCGGCCTGTACAAGCTGGAGCCCAACCAGTCCGCCGTGCTCAGTCTGTTCGGCAAGTATGTCGGCACGGTGAAGGACAACGGCCTGCGCTGGAACAATCCCTTCTTCAGCAAGCGCAAGGTGTCGCTGCGCATCCGCAATTTCGAAAGCAGCCGCCTGAAGGTCAATGAGCTGGATGGCAGCCCGATCGAGATCGCGGCGGTGATCGTCTGGCAGGTGGTGGACTCGGCCGAGGCCGTCTTCAACGTGGACGACTACGAGAGCTTCGTGCACATCCAGTCCGAAGCCGCGCTGCGTGCGATGGCGTCCAGCTATCCCTACGACCAGCACGAGGAAGGCCAGATCGCGTTGCGCAGCCATCCGCAGGAGATCTCGCAGCACCTGCAGGACCAGATCGCCGAACGCCTGGGCAAGGCCGGCGTGGACGTGATCGAAGCGCGCATCAGCCACCTCGCCTACGCACCGGAAATCGCCCAGGCCATGCTGCAGCGGCAACAGGCCAACGCGGTGATCGCGGCCCGCACGCGGATCGTCGCCGGCGCGGTGGGCATGGTGGAAATGGCGTTGGCCGAGCTGCAGAAGAACGATGTGGTGAAGCTGGACGAAGAGCGCAAGGCACAGATGGTCAGCAACCTGCTGGTGGTGCTGTGCGGCGAGCGCGGCACGCAGCCGATCGTCAACACCGGCTCGATCTACTGACCGGCCGTTACGCATGCACGCGCTCGCACCGCTCATCGTCGCGCTCTCCGGCCTGCCCGCGCTCTTCATCGGCGCGTGGGTAAGCCGGGCTCGCGACCCGCGTTCGCGCGGCATGGCCCTGCACTGGGTGCTGATCGGCCTGGCGATCCAGGCCGGCGCCGTCGGCCTGTACTGGGCGGGCGAGGATGATCGTTTGGCCACAGGCACCGTCATCGCGATGGTGGTACTGGTCAATGCCTTGATCGTCTCGATGGTGCTGCAGCTCCGCCGCAACGGGACGCCCCGGTGAGCGAGAAGCAGGACAAGAAGGCCTACCCGCTGCGCATCAGCGCCGACGTGCTGGCCGCCGCGCAACGGTGGGCCGACGACGAGCTTCGCTCGCTGAATGCCCAGATCGAATACGTGCTGCGCGATGCGCTGCGCAAAGCGGGCCGGCTCCCGAAGACCGGCTCCAACCCGGAAGACAGCAAGAAGGAATCGCCATGAACCACCGATGGAGCCACAAGGTCATCGAAGTCCCGTACAAGATGTTCGCGGGCAAGCTCACCGACCGCATCCAGCAGGAGTTGGACAAGATGAGCGCGCAGGGCTGGGAACTGGTCAGCACGCTCTTCATCGAGCATGAAGTCTCGGTGCGCCTGTTCTTCAAGAAGCTCGCCTGATCCTCCCCCGCTCGGAGCCGCCGCATGCAGCACCCGCAGGACTTTCCCGTCGCCCCGCTGCCTGGCCACACCGGCTGGTGGCTGTGGTTGCCACTGTTGCTCGCGATCGGCGCGGGTGTAGGCGCGATGACAATGGAATCGACGACTCCGCCGCCTCTGGCAGCTTGGCTGACGGTTCCCTTCGTCCTTTTGGTCGGTGCAGTCCTCGCGCTGGCGCTGCGGCGGCGCGCGATCGTGCTGGACAACCGCGAGCTGCAGGTGAAGGCGACGTTCTACACGAAGAAGCTCGCCGTCGAAGCGATCGACCTCGACAAGGCCCGCGTACTGAGCCTGGAAGAACACACCGAGCTCACGCCGATGCTGAAGACGAACGGCTTCAGCCTGCCCGGCTTCAAGGCCGGGCACTTCCGCCTGCGCAACCTGGGCAAGGCGTTCTGCCTGGTCACTGATCGCACTCGCGTGCTGACGCTGCCGCTGCGCGACGGCAGCCTGGTGCTGGTGAGCCCCGTGCGCCCGGCCGACCTGCTCGCCCGGCTGCGCGAACTGGCGGCGCCCACGCCGCGTCGCTAAGCTGCAGGCATGCGCCGCCTGCCCTCCCAGCCGCTGACGTCCACCCTGCTCAACACGTCGCAGATCGAACTGTGGCCGGCGGACCTGTTGCGCGTACGCAGCAATGCGGATGCCCGCATCCTGGCGGTCGCGCACGCGGTATTGCGTCGCAAGCACGATGGCCGCTATCTCGCCGCAGTGTCTGTACGTGGCGTGCATCCACTGGTACCGGGCCTGCCCCGCGAGCCCGGCCTGGATGAAGCCTGGGATGCATTGGAAAACTTCGAGAGCGCCACGCGTGGCTTCGATGCGGATGCCCAGGGCCTGCTGCCCCTGCATGCATTGCAGGAACGCCTGCACGCAGTCGGCCTAGATGAGGATGCTTACGCCAACCGCACCGGCCTGGCACTCGTGGCCGAGCCGGCTGCCCTCGCCTTCGCCGGCCGCGACCGCTATCGCCGGCCGCTCTGGCTCACGCGGGGAGCCGCACGCGCGTGGCAGGCGCTGCGCGCTGCTGCGGCACGCGACGGCATCGTGCTGGAAGCCATTTCCGGCTATCGCAGCCACGACTACCAACTGGGCATTTTCGAGCGCAAACGCGCCCGTGGACAGACTGTCGACGAGATCCTGACCGTCAACGCCGCACCCGGCTACAGCGAACACCACAGCGGCCGCGCGCTCGACATCGGCGCGCCGGATGAGCCGCCGGCCGAGGCGTCGTTCGAACGCACCCCCGCGTTCGCCTGGCTTACCGCTCGCGCCGGCGACTTCGGCTTCGTCATGAGCTACCCGCGCGACAACCCCCACGGCATCGTGTACGAACCGTGGCATTGGTATTACGCCGGCGTCGGTTGACGGCATGCGCCGCAGGGAAGCACTCGGCTACGCGCTCGCTGTCGGCACCGCCGGCATCCTCCCGGCTTGCTCCAGGTCAGACGACGACGCCAAGCGTTCCACCACCGACATCGCGGCACTTGATGCTACCCGTATCGCCGGCATCGCAAGGCCCACCACATCCGGAGGCGTCGTCGCCGCCCTGCGCACATGGCAGGGTGCAGTCTGCATCGCCGGCGCCCGCTTCAGCATGGGCGGACAGACCCGTGAGCCCGGGGCGCTGCAGCTCGACCTCTCTGGAATGGACGACCTGCTGCGGCTCGATCCCGGATCGGGCATTGCACGCGTGCAGGCCGGCATGCGCTGGCGACAGCTGCAGGCCCTGCTGGATCCGCACGACCTGTCGGTCAAGGTCATGCAGAGCTACAGCAACTTCAGCGTCGGCGGTTCGGTGTCGGTCAATTGCCACGGCCGATACATTGGCCAAGGCGCGATCGCAGGCACGGTGCGCGCCCTGCAGCTGGCCACTGCAGACGGGCGCCTGCTCGAACTTTCGCGTGACCGCGACCCTGCCCTGTTCGGCGCGGTGCTCGGAGGGTACGGCGGCCTCGGCGTCATCACGGAAGTCGAACTGGACCTGGCCCGCAATACACGGATGTCGCGCCACGTGGAAGCCGTTCCGCTTGCGGAGTACGCGGACTGGTTCCAGGGCCGTGTACTGGGGCGACAAGACGTCGTGATGCACAACGCGGACCTGATGCCGCCGGATTTCGATGCGCCGCTGGCCATCACCTGGTCGCGGAGCGATGCCGCGCTGACCGACACGCGACGCCTGATTCCGGAGGGGATGGATTACGCCAGCGAACAGAACCTGATCTTGTCCGCCACCGAACTCCCTGGTGGCGATGCGGTACGCGAGCGCTACATGACGCGCCGCCTGCTTCACGAGCCGCGCGTCATCATGCGCAACTGCGAAGCCAGCCTCGATGTGGCGTCCATCGAGCCGCGCACACGAAAGATCTCGACCTACCTGTTGCAGGAATACTTCGTCCCCATGCACGCGTTCGACAGCTTCGTCGCCCGCCTGCGGGCGATCCTGGCGGGGTCGGACGCGCACGTCATCAACGTATCCATCCGGCACGCCAAGGCTGACACGACATCATTGATGCGCTGGGCGGACCGCGACATGTTCTGCTTCGTCCTCTACCACAAGCAGCGCAGCTGGCAGGACGCGCGGGCCGCCGGATGGACCCGTGCGCTGATCGACGCCGCCCTCGATCACGGCGGCCGCTACTACCTGCCCTATCGCCTGCATGCCACGCGCAAGCAGTTCGAGCGCGCGTACCCGCAAGTCAGAAAGTTCGTGGCCATCAAACAGCAGGTCGATCCGGGCAACCGGTTCCGCAACCTGCTATGGGACCGTTACCTGCCTTTGGCCTAGCGCGGCGTCAATCCTGCGAACGCTTCGTCGCCGTCTTCGCCTCGGTGCCGGAATCGGCGATCCGCCACAGGTATTGGGCCGCGTAGGTGCGGTAAGGACCCCATGCTTCGCCACGCGCCAGCAGTTCCTTCGGCGTGGGCATCGCGTCCTGCTTGTCGACGAACTGCGCGCCCTTGCGCACGCCGAGATCGTCGATCGGCAGCACGTCGGGGCGGCCCAGGCGGAACATCAGCATCATCTCCACCGTCCAGCGGCCGATGCCGCGGATCGGCACCAGTGCGGCGACGATCTCGTCTTCGCTCATCACCGACATCTGCCGCAGGTTGGGGATTTCGCCACGCTGTTCACGTGCAGCAAGGTCGCGCAGTGCGAGGGTCTTGTTGCCGGAAACGCCGCAGGCGCGCAGCGCCACGTCATCGATGCGACCAAGCGTGTCGAAGTGCAGGCGCGTACTGCCGATGGCGGTCTCGACGCGGCCGACGATCGTCCCGGCCGCCTTGCCGCTGAGCTGCTGGTAGAGGATGGCGCGCGCCAGGGCGTCCACGGGATCGAACGGCTTGCGCCACGTCGGCTGCGGCTCGATGTAGCCGATCCGCTTCATCCAGGTGCCCAGCTTGCGATCGCGCCGCGCCAGGTGGTCCCAGGCCTGCTCGGTATCGAAGCCGCGCGCGTGTCGTGGCATGCCGTCAGCGACGCACTGCGTCCACCGCCCACAACACCCATCCCAGCATCAGGGTGATGCCGCCGGCGGGCGCGAGCCGCGTGGATAGGCCGCCCAGCGCGCCAGCCACCAGGCTGCCCGAGAAAAGCAGCGTGCCCAGCAACAGCAGGCCGAGAGCCAGCTTGCCCAGGCGTCGGGTGGTGCTGGGGGACAGCGCCGCGAGCGCAAGTCCATGCCCGAAGGCGAACAGGGCAGCCGTCTGCACGTGCGATTGCGCTTCCGCCGTCGCGATGCCATGCGACGCATAGGCGGACAAGCCCACGGCGATCGCGGCGAGCAAGCCGCCACTCAGTGCGAGGAACGAAGGTTTGCGTTGGCGTCGATCGTAGTTCATCGGCTCGGGGGTCCCGGCATCGGGCGGGCATCCTGCCCCGTGGAGGAAGGGCCGCGGCGAAACGCCGACCCCACAAACGCAACGCGCCGCATGAAGCGGCGCGTTGGCATGGAGCTGACCATCAGGGACAGCGGTCCGGGATGGCTTAGTGCTTGACGGCCCAGTAGATGTCGAACTTGCCGTCGGCTTCGAACGAACCATCGACGCCGGACTTCCACGACTCGTACGGACGGTCAACGACTTCGTGGCCCGAGGTCACCGCCCAGGCGCGCAGTGCATTGCGCTGGTTATCGAGCTCGGCCATGTAGCCGGTGTAGCTGGCGAAGGCAGACTTGCGCGCGTCCAGGTGCACGTAGGTCACCGGCGCACCCGACGGGATCGTGACCTTCAGCTCGCCCGTGGAAGCGACCGGAGCGGCCGCCGGCGGGGTCACCGGGGGCTCACCGGCGACGGCGGGTGCTGCGTCGGCTTTCGGCGCGGCGCTGCCCTTGCGGACCGGCTGGGCGACATCAAAGGCGTACTTCTCGGTGCCGAAGTCGGTGGTGATGATGCGCAGCGGACCGTTGGCGACCAGGCCGTTGGCCTCCATCACGCGCTTGATCCACTCCTGGTTGGACTTGATCGAGGCCTTGATGGCGTCGTTGGTACGGTCGATGTTGCCGGCGTTGACGACCAACAGGTCTTCGGCCGGCACGTCGACGATCTTGAGATCGGTCAACGGGCTGCCTTCGGTGCGGTAGTCGAAGTTGGGCACGGTGGCCAGCATGTTGGTCAGCTTGGACAAGCCGGCCTTCACGCTGTCGCCCACGTGGCGGCTGACGTACATGCCCGCGTAACGGCCGATCAGGTTCCAGCCGTACTTCACTTCGTACTGCTGGGTGATCTTGACGTTGCGGTTGTTCTTGCCCGACGGCTCCAGCGAGAAGACGCTGCGCTTGTCGGTGCCCATGCGCTTGTCGGTGATCGCGTAGACGATCTTGCCGGGGCCGCCGGACGGCGCAGGGCGCTCGCTTTCGACGATTTCCCAGCTGCCCTGGCCCCAGGCGGCATTGGCGGAATTGAAGTCGACCTTGGCGCCAACGCCAGCGTCGTTCTCGCCACCGGAATAGCTCAGCTCGTTGGCGGCGCTCGGGATCAGCGGATTCCAGTCCTTCAGTCGGCGCACGTTGTTCAGCGTATCGAACACGATGGTCATGCGACGGTTGGTTTCAACGCTTTCCTGCAGCTCGCGCGAGGACGGCAGAACCAGGCCAATCACCAGGAACAGCGCCAGAACCAGCGCCAACGCAATCACGAACTCGATCAAACGGGTCATTCAGGAAGTCTCCGGGGGCCGGTGCCACGGCCGTGAAAAAAATGCACCGCGCATCCTAGCAGGGTTGCCGGGCTTCGGGCAGTCCACCTGACACCGGTTGGCGTCGCTATTCCGGGGCGTATGGAACCCGTGTTCGAGCCCCTTGCGGGGGGGGCCCCGATGGGAACCCGGGCCGCCGTCACACCAACTGCAATTCGAAGGCCTTCAGCACGGCCCGGGTGCGATCGCGCACGCCCAACTTGGACAGGATGTTGGACACATGATTCTTGATCGTACCCTCGGCAACGCCCAGCGAATTGGCGATCTCCTTGTTGGAGAAGCCACTGGCCATCAGCCGCAGGATCTCGGTCTCGCGATCCGTCAGCGGATCCGGTCGATCCAGGCTCACGAACTCGTTGCGCATGTGCTCCAGGCCCGACAACAGGCGCTGGGTGACCGCGGGCTGGACCAGGGAGCCACCATCGGCAACCGTGCGGATCGCGCCGACCAGTTGCTCCAGCGAGACATCCTTCAGCAAGTAGCCCTTGGCGCCGGCTTTCAGGCCAGCCAGGACCAGTTGGTCGTCGTCGAACGTGGTGAGGATGATGGTCGGCGGCAGCTGGCCGGCTCGTGCCAAGGCCTGCAGGGCCTCCAGGCCCGACATGACCGGCATACGCATGTCCATCAGGACCACGTCCGGCTTGACCTGCGGGACCACTTCCACGGCCTGGCGGCCGTCCGCAGCCTCGGCTATCACCTCGATACCGTCGTCCAGCGCCAGCAGGGAGCGGATACCCTGGCGCACCAGGGTTTGATCGTCGACCAGGCAGACACGGATCACGGGGTTCCTCCGGAGCTGAGCTCGGGTATGGGTTCGGGTGGGGAAACGGGAAGGGGCGCAAGCGCCGGCGGGGTCTCGCTGACAGGCAGGGCGATGTGCAGGCAGAAGCCCTGGCCCGGCTGCGTTTCGATGCGCAGCTCGCCGCCGTACTGGGCCAGGCGCTCGCGCATGCCGGTCAGGCCGTTGCCCGCCACCACGTGCGGGCTGCCGGCACCATCGTCGCGTGCGTCGATCAGGATCCTCGCACCCTCCCTGCGGCAGTGCAGCCACAGGTTGCGGGCGCCGGCATGGCGGACCGCGTTGGTGATGATTTCCTGGGTGCACCGCAGCAATACATGGGCCCTGTGCGGGTCCTCAAGGGTCAGCGGCTCCTCGATGTCCATGTGAATGGCCAGCGAGGGCACTTTTTCGGCCAGAGGCACCAAGGCGGCTCCGAGGTCGATGGCGCCGCTGTCGCGCAACTGGCTGACGGCTTCGCGCACATCGGTGAGCAACAGCCGGGCCAGCGTGTGGGCCTGGCGGACGTGCTCCTGGGCGCGCCCCTCGGTCATGTGGCCGGCCACTTCCAGGTTAAGGCTGAGCGCGGTCAGGTGGTGTCCGAGCAGGTCGTGCAGCTCCCGGGAAATGCGGGTTCGCTCGTTGACGCGGGCGCTTTCGGCCAGCAGGACGCGGGTGGCCCGCAGCTCCGCGTTGAGGCGGCGCTGCTCTTCGCGGGCCTGGGCCTGCTGGCGCGCCACATACGTGGTGATGAGCACGAAGGCGGCGAAGCCCACGTAGAACATCGATTGGAACAGGGCTTCCCAGAAGTTGAAATCGTCGCGCGCCATGAACGACGGCACCAGCAGCACGTGCGCCGCCAGCAGCCAGGCCACGGCGAAGCGCAGCTCCAGCAGCCAGGGCAGTACACCCGCCATGATCAGCAGCAGCACGGCGCCCAGGCCGGTCTGGGTGTAGAAACCCACGCCGATGGACGTCGCCGTCAGCACCATGGCCAGCGGCACGTTCCAGGCCACCGGCAGGCTGTCCCGGCGGCCATCCAGGGCGCGTGTCGCCAGCCAGTACACCGCGCCGAACGCGAAATAGCTCAACGCGGTCAACGGCAGGTTCACGCCCTGCCCATCCGTGCCGCTGGACGGCGGCAGCACCCACACATTCAGGATGATGGGTATTCCCACCAGGGCCCATGTGTAGAGCCCGGCGGCGCGCAGCAGGCGGGTATGGCTGAGTCGTCCCAACATCCGGGCATATTAGGCGGAATCCCCGACGGCCATGTCCCAACTAAAGTCATGCTGCCGCGGCAGGGATGCACCAGACGGGTTCATGCCCTGCTCACCCACTGCCTCGCCGGGCTCGGCGCCACCATGCGATAATCCGGGCTTGGCCACGTGCCGCCCTGCAAGACCCGTACGGAGTCAGGTAATGTCGATCGTCATCCGCGACGTGCGCGAGCACGAGCTGGATTCCGTCCTAGCCCTCAACAACAATGCCGGACTGGCGATCCTCCCGCTGGATTCAGCCAAGGTCCGCCGCTTCTACGAGACGGCCGAATACTTCCGCGTCGCCGAGCGCGACGGCAACCTCGCCGGTTTCCTGGTCGGCTTCGGTTCGGCCGCCGGACACGACAGCAGCAACTTTGCCTGGTTCGGCGAGCGCTATCCGCAGTTCTTCTACATCGACCGCATCGTGGTGGCGAGCCGTCGTCGCGGCGGCGGCGTGGGCCGCGCCTTCTATGCCGATGTCCAGAGCTTCGCCGAACTACGCTATCCGCAGCTGGCGTGCGAGGTCTTCCTCGACCATGGCGCCGATCCTGCCCTGCTCTTCCACGGCAGCTTCGGCTTCCGCGAAGTCGGGCAGCACGTGATGGCCGAGGCGAACGTCCGCGCCAGCATGCTGATGAAGGAACTGTGCAGCTATCCGTGGGTGCGCGACACCTACGGCGACGCGCTGCCCGATACACCCTGGACCCGTACCCGCCTCGTGGCGGCAGCCGGCGCACAGCGCCCGACGGGAACATGAGCGTGACCCGGACCCACATGGACTACGAACAGGCCGGCGAACTGAAGATCGGCCAGGTCGGCATCGCCAACCTCCGCATCCGTACCCTCGACGTCGACCAACTGGTTCGCGAAATGCGCGAGCGCGTCGATCGTGCACCGAAACTGTTCGGCCGTGCCGCCGTCATCGTCGATTTCGGCGGCTTGGCACGCATGCCCGACGTGGCGACGGCACAATCGCTGATCGACGGCCTGCGCGCTGCGGGCGTGCTGCCGGTGGCGCTGGCGTACGGCTCCCGCGACACCGAAGTGCTGTCCGAGCAACTGGGCCTGCCGCTGCTCGCCAAGTTCCGCGCGCAGTACGAATCTTCTGCTCCCGCCGCACCTGCCCCCGCACCCGCGGCACGCCCCGCCGCCGTCGAGCCTGCGCCAGCGAAACCGGCACCCGCCGCCAAGGCGGCCGACAGCAAGCCGGGACTGGTCCAGAAGACCCCCGTGCGCTCCGGCCAGCAGTTGTACGCCGAGAATCGCGACCTGACCGTGCTCAGCACCGTCGGTGCCGGCGCCGAAGTCATCTCCGATGGTTCCATCCACATCTATGGCGCGTTGCGCGGCCGCGCGCTCGCCGGTGCGCGCGGCAATGCCGATGCCCGCATCTTCTGCCGTGAATTCCACGCCGAACTGGTCGCCGTCGCAGGCCACTACAAGGTGATGGAGGAAGTGCCCAAGGAACTGCGCGGCAAGGCCGTGCAGATCTGGCTGGACCAGGACCAACTCAAGATCGTCGCGCAGGACTGAGCGCGCCACCACCCGAACATAAGAACGACCAAGGAGAACACCGTTGGCTGAAATCATCGTAGTCACGTCCGGCAAGGGCGGCGTCGGCAAGACCACCACCAGCGCCAGCATCGCCTGCGGGCTGGCCCGTCGCGGCAAGAAGGTCGCGGTCATCGACTTCGACGTCGGCCTGCGCAACCTCGACCTCATCATGGGCTGCGAGCGCCGCGTGGTGTACGACTTCGTCAACGTCACCCAGGGCGAGGCCACGCTGAAGCAGGCCCTCATCAAGGACAAGCGCTTCGAGACGCTGTACGTGCTCGCCGCGTCGCAGACGCGCGACAAGGACGCGCTGACGAAGGAAGGCGTGGAGAAGGTGCTGAAGGACCTGTCCGACGACGGTTTCGAATTCGTCGTGTGCGACTCGCCCGCCGGTATCGAGAAAGGCGCCTTCCTGGCGATGTACTTCGCCGACCAGGCCATCGTGGTGGTCAATCCGGAAGTGTCCTCGGTGCGCGACTCCGACCGCATCCTCGGCCTGCTTGACTCCAAGACCCGCCGCGCCGAGAACGGCGAGCCGCTGAAGGCCAACCTGCTGCTGACCCGCTACAACCCCGCGCGCGTCGAGGGCGGCGAGATGCTCAGCATCAAGGATGTGGAGGACGTGCTGGGTTTGAAGACCCTCGGCGTGATTCCCGAATCCGGCGACGTGCTGAATGCGTCCAACAAGGGCGAGCCGGTGATCCTCGATCTGGAATCGCCGGCCGGCCAGGCCTACGACGACACCGTCGCCCGCCTGCTGGGCGAAGACCGCCCGCTGCGCTTCACCACCCTGGAGAAGAAGGGCTTCTTCAGCAAGTTGTTCGGAGGCTGATCATGGGCCTATTCGATTTCCTGAAGGCGAAGAAGAACACCGCCGAGACCGCCAAGAACCGCCTGCAGATCATCATCGCGCAGGAACGCAGTTCGCGTGGCGCCCCCGACTACCTGCCGCTGCTGCGCCGCGAGTTGCTGGAAGTGATCAAGAAGTACGTCAACGTCGACGTCGACGCAGTCAAGGTCGACTTGATCAAGGACGGCGACCATGACGTGCTCGACATCTCCGTGGCGCTGCCGGAAGGCAACAACTGACGCCGTAACGGGCGGAGCCCTGCTCCGCCCGCGTTTCCGATGAGCGCGACGCCGACCGATATCGAGAGCTCCGTGATGCGGGTGGGCAGCGTGTCCTTCGGCGATGCGGCTTCGCTGCTGGCCGGCTATGGGCTGACGCTCCACCGCGTGGAGGATGGCTCGCCGATTCCCGGCAGCTTCTGGGGCGAACCGGAAGCCGGCGTCATCGCCCACAACGTCTACGTGCGCAACGACACGCCCGTGCACTCGATGCTGCACGAGGCGTGCCATCTGATCGTGCTCCCGCCCGAGCGGCGCGCCCAGGTGCATACCGACGCGACCGACTCGGTGATCGAAGAAGACGCCACCTGCTGCCTGCAGATCATCCTCGCCGATGCCCTGCCCGGCGTGGGGCGCGCACGCCTGATGGCCGACATGGATGCCTGGGGCTACACGTACCGGCTGGGGTCGACACGGGCGTGGTTCGAGCAGGATGCGGATGACGCCCGCACGTTCCTGCAAGAACGCGGGCTGCCCTTCCGCTGATCCGGCGGCGACACCCGGGCGCGCTGCGGCGCGCGATCTGCCGCGGCGCCCATCATTCCAGTGGGCGCGATTCGAGCACGATGCCGACGATGCCCGCGCGTTCCTGAAGGATCGGGGCCTGCCGCACCGCTGAAGGCGCCGTCCCGCAAGGCGCCGCAACGTCGCACTTGCCGCCCCACCCCCGTCTCACTACCCTTCGGGTTCCCGTGCCAGCCGCACACCGAAGGACGTCCCGTGAAGCACCGCCACCTTTTGCTCGCCCTCGCCATCGGCGCCGGCGTTGCCACGCTCGCCGCCTGCAAGAAGGACGAACCGGCTGCCGACAGCGCCGCCGTGCCTGCCGCACCGAAGGGCGAGACCGCCGACGAGTTCGTCGCGCGCGTCAACGACGAATTCAAGAAGATGTACCCGGAGCTGACCGCCGCACAGTGGTTGTCGAGCACGTACATCAACGATGACAGCCAGTTGCTGGCCGCCAAGGGCAACGAGCGCTACCTGACCCAGCTCAACAGCTGGATCGACCAGGCGAAGAAGTTCGAGGGCCAGAAGATGTCGGCCGAGTCCGCGCGCGCCATCCAGTTGCTCAAACTGGCCACCGCGATGCCCGCGCCGAAGGATCCGGTCAAGCTGGCCGAGCTGACCCAGATCGCCACGAAGATGGAAGGCACCTACGGCGCCGGCAGCTACTGCACGGGCGAAGGCGATGCGAAGAAGTGCCGCCAGCTGGGCGAACTCGAGGACGTCCTGCGCAGCAGCCGCGACTACGACGCGCAGTTGGACGCGTGGCAGGGCTGGCACACGATCGCCCAGCCGATGCGCAAGGACTACACGCGCTTCGTCGAGCTGGTCAACGAAGGCTCCAAGGAAATGGGCTTCGCCGATGCCGGCGAGATGTGGCGCAGCGGCTACGACATGACGCCGGCCGAGATCGCCGCGGAAACCGATCGCCTGTGGGGCCAGGTCAAGCCGCTGTACGAGCAACTGCACTGCTACACCCGCACCAAGCTGCAGGCCACCTATGGCGTGGAGAAGGGCCAGGTCAACGGCCTGCTGCCCGCGCACCTGATGGGCAACATGTGGCAGCAGGACTGGGGCAACCTGTGGGACATGCTGGAGCCGTACAAGGGCGCCGGTAGCCTCGACATTACCGGTGCGCTGGAGAAGCAGTACCAGGCCGACTACCAGGCGGCGCTGGCCAAGGCCGGCCCGGGCGTGGGCACCGACAAACTGTTCCAGGCCGAGCGTGAGGCGCAGCTGCAGGTCGCCAAGCAGATGACCGAGCGTGCCCAGGACTTCTACACCAGCCTGGGCATGCCCAAGCTGCCTGAGAGCTACTGGACCAAGACCCAGTTCATCAAGCCGATGGATCGCGACGTGGTCTGCCACGCGAGCGCGTGGGACATGAACATGACCGGCGACGTGCGCACCAAGATGTGCATCAAGCCGAACGAGGAAGACTTCACCACCATCTACCACGAGCTCGGCCATGTGTATTACTACCTGGCCTACAACAAGCTGCCGCCGCTGTTCCAGACCGGCGCGCACGACGGCTTCCACGAGGCCATCGGCGACACGATGGTGCTGGCGATGACGCCGGACTACCTCAAGTCCATCGGCATGGTGGGCGACCAGCAGCAGACCAACGAAGCGTTGATCAACGCGCAGATGCGCATGGCGCTGGCCAAGGTGTCGTTCATGCCGTTCGGCCTGATGATCGACCGCTGGCGCTGGGGCGTGTTCGACGGCAGCATCAAGCCGGCCGACTACAACAAGGCCTGGTGGGACCTGAAGGCGAAGTACCAGGGCGTGGCACCGGCCACGGCGCGTAGCGAAGACTTCTTCGATCCGGGCGCGAAGTACCACGTGCCGGGCAACACGCCGTACACGCGCTACTTCCTCTCGCACGTGCTGCAGTTCCAGTTCTACAAGGGCCTGTGCGACGCGGCCGGCTACAAGGGCCCGCTGTACAACTGCAGCTTCTACGGCAACAAGGCGGCGGGCCAGAAGTTCTGGGCGATGCTCGAGAAGGGCGCCAGCCAGCCGTGGCAGGGCACGCTGAAGGAACTCACCGGTACCGACAAGATGGACGCCGGTGCGGTGCTGGAATACTTCGCCCCGCTGCAGGAGTGGCTGAAGCAGCAGAACGAAGGCCAGACCTGTGGTTGGCCGGCGACGGCGCCTGCCGCCGCGGCCGCGCCCGCGAAGCCCTGAGTTCGTCCCCTGGGCGGGCCGCCATCGGCCCGCCCGTTCCGCCCCACGCTCCGACACGGAGGTCCGAAGAATGATGCGATCGAACACCTTGCGATGCCTTGCCAGCCTGATGCTGGTCTCCCTGCCCCTGACTGCGAGCGCAGCGGTTACCCAAGTGGCGGGCGAAGCCAGTCGCACGCCGGCGCAGTCCGCGCCCGCGTGGAAGCTGGCGCAGTTTCCGGCGAACAGCACCACCAGTCAGGGGTATCGCGAACTCGCACTGGAACGGCTGGTCGAAGTGGAGCAGCGAAACGCCAGCCAGCGCATCAAAGCGACCCAGATCGGCATCGAGCGCGTCCAGGCCAACGAAGGCATCGAGCGTTTCACGCCGGGGCTGCGCTGGGTAACGATGAAATCCGGAGACGCGGTGGCGCGCCTGCGGGTGGACTCCCCCGATGCGATGGGCTTGCGGGTTGGCCTCCAGGTGAAGCGTCTGCATCCGCACGTCGAACTGCGTTTTGCGGGCGCGGACGACCCCCAACGCGTCGTCGCGCGCGTCACCGCTGCCGAGGCGCAGTTGCTGGCCGACGCCGGCGGCCTGTACTGGACGCCCGCCACCGACGGCAGCGCGCAGATCATCGAGATCTATCGCCCCGCCCACGTGAAGGCGGCGCAGGCGCGGTTGCAGGCGCCCCAGGTGTCGCACCTGCTCACCAACAGCCGCAACGACTTCAAGATCGTGGAGAAAGTCGGCGAATCGGGGGCCTGCAACATCAACGCCGTGTGCCGGGTCGACCAGTTGGGCGCGGCCTACGTGCAGGCCAAGAACGCCGTGGCGCACATGGTGTTCGTCAAGAGCGGTCGCAGCTACATCTGCACGGGCACGCTACTCAACGACACGACCGCCGGCACCCAGGTCCCCTACTTCTACTCGGCCGCCCACTGCATCGCCGACCAGACGGTGGCGAATACGCTCAATACGTACTGGGCCTACGAGAACACCGGCTGCAATACGCTGGACGGCGTGCGCGCCAATCCGCTGGCCGGAGGCGCGGACATCCTGTTTGTCGATGCGGCCAGCGATGCCCTGCTCCTGCGACTGAAGAACCCCGCACCCGCCGGCGCAACTTTCGCTGGCTGGGATGCCAGTCCGGTAACGACAGGGGTCAACGTGGTCGCGATCCACCACCCGTCCGGTGATGCGAAGAAGGTCTCGTTCGGCCAGTCGACCACGGGCAGTCCCTACCCGGAGCGTTTCGCGGCGGGCTGGCTGGAAGGAACCACGGAGGGCGGTAGCAGTGGCTCGGGGCTCTTCACCCGCTATGCCGACGACTCCTATCGCCTGCGTGGTGGCCTGTACGGTGGCTGGGCGACGTGTGCGAACTCCGGCAACCTCAACAATGCGGAGAACCGCGACTTCTATTCGCGACTCGATCTGATCTTCCCGCAGATCAAGCAATGGATCGCCGCCGATCCCGTGCTTGAGCGCAGTTCGCAACCGCTCGTGCGCAGCGCGGGCGCGACAGCCGGGGTTCCTGCGCAAGGCCAGGGCGCGCGTGCCACCGGTTCGACTGACGCTCCGGTATCTCCCACGCCTTCGACGATCGCCGAGCGTGTGCGCCAGAAAGCACCGCTTCGCACGACCCAGCGCGAACGCTGATTCCCGCGCGGGGTTCGCTCTGGAAAGGCCGGCTCGATGCAGGCCTTTCCTTTTGGCCACACGCGCACTTCATCGAAGACACACCTCGGCGGCGGACGTTGGGTACTCCAACGAACGACATTCCGCATGCCCACGATCCTGACCCACGCCCTGCTCCCCCTCGCCGCCCGCATCGCGCTGGGGCGCGACCGCGTCCCGTCCCGACTGGTCGCCGCCGGCATGGCGGCCGCGATGCTGCCCGATGCCGATGTCGCGATGTTCGCGCTCGGCATCGACTACGCGCATGCCTTCGGCCATCGTGGCGCCAGCCATTCGCTGGTCTTCGCGTTGGCGTGCGGACTGCTGGCCACGTGCTTCGCGCGAACGTTGAAAACACCGCCCATCACCGCGTTGTTCTTCGTCGCGCTGTCCGCCACCTCCCACCCGCTGCTGGACATGCTGACCGATGGCGGTCTGGGCGTGGCGCTGTACTGGCCGTGGTCCGACGCGCGCCACTTCGCGCCGTGGCGGGTGATCGAGGTATCACCGTTCGCGAACCGCTTCTTCAGCGCGCGCGGCCTGGCCGTGCTGCGCTCGGAGCTGTGCTGGGTATGGCTACCGACGCTTGCGCTTGCCGGCGTCCTCTTCGGGACACGTGTCGCAGGACGAAGCGCGCGACAGCGCGGCGTCAGTTGATGTCCGGCGCCGGTTCTTGCTTGTTGGCCTTCATCTGCTCGGCCATCTGCTGCTCGAACTGCTCCAGCGTCAGGCCCTGGGCCGCCGCCTCGATCACCGCCGTATCGCGCAGCTCGTCGGAATACACCAGGCGCACCGCATTGCCCTGTGCTTCGTGCAACGCCGCGGCCTGCTTGATCATCGCCAGCACTTCGGCCGCGCTGTCGGAACTGCCGGCGATGCGGCCGTCCATGCCCAGCACCCACACCCCCGCCTGGCGCACGATGCCGGCCAGCAGGTCGCCTTGCGGATTGCGCAGCTCGGCATGCGGCTCGATCGCCGGCGCGTTGGCGCGCGCCACGTTGCGCTCCTTGGTCGCCTTGCGCTTCTTCGCTTCGCGTCGGGCCTTGGATTGGATGGACATGGGGAAATCTCGCTGCAGGTCAGAGTTGATCGGTGGGCTCGAGCGCGGCTGGCGCGCGCGGGCAGGCGGGCTGGCGGCGGCTGGCGTGCGCCTCCCATTGCCACATCAGCCAACCCACCAGCACGAAGCCGGCCATGCCCAGCGCCAGGTGCAGGCCATGATGGCTCAACAGCGGCGACAGCACGCCGGCGATGATGGCGTTCACCATCAGGTTGCTGAAGGCCTGCAACGACGAGGCCGCGCCGCGCTGGCGCGGGTACATGTCGAGGATGGCCAGGGTCAGGATCGGGAACACCAGCGCCACGCCCAACGCGGCCAGCATCATGGGCAGCACGGCCCACGGTACCCGGATGTCCGCCCCGGCCCAGGCGTTGTAGCCCACGTTCGCCACCATCGCCAACGCCATGCAGGCGTAACCGATCCGCACCAGGCGTGCGCCTTCGACGCGGCCGGCCGCACGCCCGGAAAGGAATGCGCCCAACACCATGCCACCGATGGTTGGCAGGAACAGCCAGGCGAACTGCTGCTCGTTGAGATGCAGCAGGTCCATCACGAACGCAGGCGCGGACGCGATGTACAGGAACAGGCCACCGAAGCTCAGCGAACCGGCCAGCGCCAGGCGCAGGAAGCGCCGGTTGCGCACGATGCCGACGTAATCGCGCAGCAGGCGGCGCGGGGACACTTGCAGGCGCACCTCGGCCGGATGCGTCTCCGGCAGCCATACCGCCACCGCGACCAGCAGCAGCAGCGAGAACGCCGCCAGGAACCAGAAGATCATCGGCCATGCGCTCCAGCCGAGGATCCAGCCGCCCACGATCGGCGCGATGGCCGGCGCGATGCCGAAGATCATCGACACCTGGCTCATCAGCCGTTGCGCATCGTCGCCCTGGCGCGCGTCGCGGATCACCGCGCGGCCGACGATGAAGCCCACGCCCGCCGACAGGCCCTGCAGCGCGCGGAACAGCAGCAGCGTGCCCATGTCGGTGGCCAGCGCGCAGCCTACGGACGCGAGCAGGAACACGAACAGGCCGCCCTGGATCACCCGCTTGCGCCCGAACGCGTCCGACAGCGGCCCGTGCACCAGGCTCATCAGCGCGTATGTCAGCAGGTAGGCGCTGATGGTCTGCTGCATCGCCACCTTGTCCGCGCCCAGCTGCGCGCCCATCGCCGGGAAGGCCGGGAAGATGGTGTCGATCGAGAACGGGCCGAACATCGCCAGCCCACCCAGCAGCAGGGCCAGGCGGCGGTTTGAAATGGCGTGGGGGGCACTCATTGCGGGGGACGCTCCGGACGGGCGCGGCGGTCCACCATGAACAGGCCGCGCCGGGCGGCACATGGTACGCCGAAACCGCCGGCGGCCCCGTCGCCGGGCTATAATCGGCCGGCAACACCCGGTGGGAGAAGCCTGTCGCACGCGACCGGCTGCCGAAGGCGCAAACGCCCGTAATCGCTCAGGCCCGATACCACCACTGCAACAGACACTCTGGAGAGACCGGCCGCCTAGCGGCAGCGCCGGCGCCGAAGGGGCACGAAGCACGCGACCTCGTCCGCCGCGCTTCCAAACTCTCAGGCAAAAGGACAGAGGGGCATCCCACGTGCGGTTTCCGCGCGCCGGTCCTCATTGCCCTTCCCGGATGCCTGCCATGTCGAATACCCCCTCCCTGCGCGAGCTCGAGCACCACGGCGCGTTCCTCGAACGCCACATCGGCCCCAACGACGCCGAGATCGCGCACATGCTCGGTGTCGTCGGCCATGCGTCGCTCGACGCGATGACCGATGCCATCGTGCCGGCCAACATCAAGTCCGCGCAGCCGCTGGCCCTGCCCGCGCCGATCAACGAAGAAGAAGCGCTGGCCAAGATCCGCGCCGTCGCAGACCGCAACCAGGTCTTCCGCAGCTTCATCGGCCAGGGCTACTACGGTACCCACACGCCGAAGGTCATCCTGCGCAACATCCTCGAGAACCCGGCCTGGTACACGGCCTACACGCCCTACCAGGCGGAGATCTCGCAGGGCCGCATGGAGGCGCTGATCAATTTCCAGACCATGGTCGCCGACCTGACCGGCATGGAGATCGCCAACGCCTCGCTGCTGGACGAAGGCACCGCCGCCGCCGAGGCGATGACGCTGGCCAAGCGCTCGGCCAAGTCGAAGTCGAACACCTTCCTGGTCGCCGGCGACACCCACCCGCAGACGCTGGAAGTGCTGGCCACCCGCGCCGAACCGCTCGGCATCACCGTCGACGTCGTGCGCTCCACCGACGCCTTCCACGAGAAGCTCGCCGCCGGCGATTACTTCGGCGTGCTCGTGCAGTACCCGGCCTCCAGCGGCTGGGTCGAGGAATGGACGAAGGACGCCGAGACCATCCACGCGCACAACGCGCTGTTCGTGGTCGCCACCGACCTGCTTGCGCTGACCCTGCTGAAGTCGCCGGGCGAAATGGGCGCGGACATCGTGGTCGGCAACTCGCAGCGCTTCGGCGTGCCGTTCGGCTTCGGGGGCCCGCATGCAGGCTTCATGGCCTGCCGCGACGCCTACAAGCGCAGCATGCCGGGCCGCCTGATCGGCGTGTCGGTCGATGCCGAAGGCAAGGCCGCCTACCGTCTCACGCTGCAGACGCGCGAACAGCACATCCGCCGCGAGAAGGCCACCTCCAACATCTGCACCGCGCAGGTGCTGCTGGCCGTGATGGCCAGCATGTACGCCGTCTACCACGGCCCCGAGGGCCTGAAGCGCATCGCCGGCCGCGTCGCCCGCCTCACCGCCATCCTCGCCGAAGGCCTGCGCACGCTGGGCTACCCGGCGGTGCACGCCAGCGCGTTCGACACGTTGTGCATCGAGCCCGGCGACGCCCGCGACGCCCTCCTCGCCCGCGCCCGCGCTGCCCGCATCAACCTGCGCGTGCGCGGCAACGGTTCGCTCTGCATCTCGCTGGACGAAACCACCACGCGCGCCGAGGTCGAAGCGCTATGGGGCGTGTTCGCCGGCGAAGGCGCCACGCTGCCGTCGATCGATGCGCTCGACGCTTCCGCACCGTCGCTGATCCCGGCCGCCCTGCGCCGCACCAGCGCGTTCCTGACCCACCCGGTGTTCAACACGCACCACAGCGAGCACGAACTGCTGCGCTACATGCGTGCGCTGTCGGACAAGGACCTGGCGCTGGACCGCACCATGATCCCGCTGGGCAGCTGCACCATGAAGCTCAACGCCACCGCCGAGATGATCCCGGTGACGTGGCCTGAGTTCGGCAACATCCATCCGTTCGCGCCGGCCGAGCAGTCGCAGGGCTACACGCAGCTGATCGACGAGCTGGAAGCGATGCTGGTCGAGTGCACCGGCTACGACGCCGTCAGCCTGCAGCCGAACTCCGGCGCGCAGGGCGAGTACGCCGGCCTGCTCGCCATCCGCGCCTACCACCGCGCGCGTGGCGACGCCCATCGCGACATCTGCCTGATCCCCGAATCCGCGCACGGCACCAACCCGGCCAGCGCGCAGATGTGCGGCATGGCCGTGGTGGTCACCAAGTGCGATGCCAACGGCAACGTCGATGTGGAGGACATCCGCCGCGCCGCCGAGAAGTACAGCGACCGCCTGGCCGCGATCATGATCACCTACCCGTCCACGCACGGCGTGTTCGAGGAAGACGTGGTCGCCATCTGCGACATCGTCCACCAGCACGGCGGGCAGGTGTACACCGACGGCGCCAACATGAACGCCCTCGTCGGCGTGGCCAAGCCCGGCAAGTGGGGCTCGGACGTTTCGCACCTCAACCTGCACAAGACGTTCTGCATTCCGCACGGCGGCGGCGGCCCCGGCGTGGGTCCCTGCGCGGTGAAGGCGCACCTCGCGCCGTACCTGCCGAAGAAGCTCGGCGGCGAAGGCGACGTCGGCATGGTCAGCGCGGCCAGCTTCGGCAGCGCCAGCATCCTGCCGATCAGCTGGATGTACGTCACCCTGATGGGCGCCTCCGGCCTGCGCAAGGCCACCCAGGTGGCGCTGCTCAACGCCAACTACATCGCCAAGCGCCTGGAAGCGCATTACGAGACGCTCTACACCGGTCGCAACGGGCTGGTGGCGCACGAGTGCATCCTCGACCTGCGCCCGATCAAGGACGCCACCGGCATCAGCGCCGAGGACGTCGCCAAGCGCCTGATCGACTTCGGCTTCCACGCGCCCACGCTGAGCTTCCCGGTCGCCGGCACGCTGATGGTCGAGCCGACCGAGAGCGAATCGCAGCACGAGCTGGACCGCTTCATCGACGCGATGATCGAGATCCGCGAGGAGATCCGCGCGGTCGAGGACGGCCGCCTGGACCGCGAGGACAACCCGCTGAAGAACGCGCCGCACACCGCCACGATGGTGATGGCCAGCGAATGGACCCACGCCTATCCGCGCGAACTGGCCGCGTTCCCGCTGGCCACGCTGAAGCTGCAGAAGTACTGGCCGCCGGTGGGACGCGTGGACAACGTCTACGGCGACAAGAACGTCATGTGCGCCTGCATCCCGGTGGATGCGTACAAGGAAGACGTGGAGGCGTAAGCCGCCTTGGTCGGATGGTGGAAGGCCCCGCATCGCGGGGCCTTCTGCGTTCAGGGGAACGTCTTGTGGGAGCGTGGCACAGGCCTGGCTGCGCCCCGCGACACCCCACATGGCGCCCGGCTAACATCGCGCCATGACCGATCTCACCGCGTTCGCCCTCGATGCCCTGATCTTCATCGGCCTGGCCTGGGCGGCCTGGCGCGTGCTGGGGCGGTCGATCCCGATCGCCGTCATCCCGATCATCATCGGCCTGCTACTGGCGGCTACCGGCGTACTGCCCGCGGGTTGGGGCGTGCCGTCGAAGCTCGGCGACCAGATCGGCTTCCTCGGCGTGCTGCTGCTCGCCTTCACCGCCGGCCTGGAAACCCGCGAATCCGCGCATCTTCCCAGCGCGCCCAATGCCGCGCCGCTGCCGCGTGCGCAGGCGCTGCGCTTCATCGCCAGCGCCGGCATGGCGCTGCTGCTGCCCTTCGTCGCCGGCACGCTGGCGGCGCACTACTACTTCACCGGCCTGCCGGGCTGGCAGGCACCGAAGGGCGGCGCATGGATGGGCTCGCTCGCGATCGGCCTGTGCATCGCGGTCAGCGCACTGCCGGTGCTGATCGGCATCATCCGCGAGCTCGGCCCGCTGCACCGCCCGCTCACCCAGATCGCCCTGCGCATCGCCGTGATCGACGACGCCGTGCTGTGGACCGGACTCGCCCTGCTGTTGCTCGCGGCCGAAGGCGGCTCGCTGCTCGCCAGTGCATCCCCGGTCACCGCACTCGCGATCGGCGCGCTCGTGGTGCTCGCCTTCGCGGGCCGGCTGGCGCAACGCGCGCAGGCGGCACCGCCGGCGTGGGCGGTGTGGATCGCGCTGCCACTGTTCCTCGTTGCCGGCGCATGGGCCAGTTCGCAGCTCGGCCTGCATGCATTGCTCGGTGCGTACTTCGGCGGCGCGATGGTGCCCCCGGCCTGGTCGCGTCGCGTGCCGGTCGAACGCGTCGGCCAGATCGCCCTGATCGGCATCGCCCCGCTGTTCTTCGGCCACAGCGGCCTGAAGATCGATGGCAGCGTGCTGGGCTGGGCTTCGCTGCAGGCCTCGCTCGTGCTACTGGGGGTGGCGGTGCTCGCCAAACTCGCCGCGGTGATCGCGTGCCCGCCGTCCTCCACGCTGTCGCGCCGCGACGCGCTCGCGGTCGGCGCGCTGCTGCAATGCAAGGGCCTGATGGAAATCGTCGCGGCCACCATCCTGCGCGACAAGGGCCTGCTGTCCGAACACGCCTTCGCCGCGCTGGTCACCCTGGCCGTGTTGTCGACGCTGCTCACCGGCCCGTTCTTCCGTGCGCTGGTGAAACGCCGCGCCACCGCCGACGCGCACAGCCGTCACGCCGTGTGATCGCGGCGATGCGTCGCGATCATGCATCCAGATAAGGCCGCGTCGTCTCCGTCAGCCACACCATGAACGCCTGCACGCGCTGCGGCAGGTGGCGGCGATGCGCATACAGCAGCGTCACCGGCATCGGCTCCGCGGCGTATTGCGGCAACACCTCCTCCAGCAGCCCCTGTTCCACCAGCGTGCGCAGGCCCGCGACCGGCGCCTGGATCAGGCCCAGGCCGGCGATGCACGCCGCTTCGTACGCATCGGAACTGTTGACCGTCAGCGCGCCTTCCATCGGCACGCTGGTGTAGCGCGTGCCGTCCCAGTATTCCCACCCATCGGGCTTGCCGCCGAACTGGCTGGCGTAGTGGATCAGCCGATGCGCATGTAGATCGTCCGGCGACTGCGGCACGCCATGGCGTTGCAGGTACGCCGGGCTGGCGCAGGTCACCACGCGCAACTGGCCCAGCGGCCGCGCGATCAGGCTGGTATCGGCCAGCGTGCCCACCCGCAGCACGCAGTCGAAGCCTTCGCGCACGACATCGACGCGACGATCGGTGCAGCTCAGTTCCAACGCGAGCTGCGGATGCTCGTGCAGGAACGCCGGCAGGTGCGGCAGCACGAAGTGCCGTGCGAAGCGCGCCGGCATGTCCACCCGCAGCCGGCCGCGCAACGCCTGCGGCGAGCGCGCGAACAGATGCTGCACCTCGTCCATGTCGGCCAGCAGGTCCTGGCAGCGCTCGTAGAAGGCCTGCCCGTCCTGGGTGAGCTGCACGCGCCGCGTGGTCCGGTGCAGCAGCTGCGTGCCCAGCCAGGCTTCCAGCTGCTGCACGGCGGTGGAGACGCTGGCCTTCGGCAGGCCCAAGCTGTCGGCGGCACGGGTGAAGCTGGCCATCTCGGCGACCCGGACGAAGGCCTGCATGGCATCGAGGCGGTTCATGGCGGCTCCGGCGATTGTTCGCCTTTGGCGAACGGTCCAATCAGTCTAAGCCGATTTATCCGCCCAATCCCGCCCAATACAGTGCCTCCACGGTGAATCCACCGCCTTCCCCACTGGAGACCTGCCATGACCCCGACCACCTCCCCCCTCACCCTCATCACCGGCGGCAGCCGCGGCCTGGGCCGCAACTTGGCGCTGGCCGTCGCTCGCCAAGGCCACGACGTGCTGATCACCTACCGCAGCCAGCAGGCGGAAGCCGAGGCCATCGTCGCCGAGATCGAAGCCCTCGGCCAACGTGCCGCAGCGCTGCCGCTGGACGTCGGCCAGAGCGACACCTTCGACGCCTTCGCCGATGCCGTGCGCGCCCGCCTCACCGCCTGGGGCCGCGAACGTATCGACCACCTGGTCAACAACGCCGGCATGGGCGTGCATGCAGGCTTCGCCGAGACCACGCGCGCGCAGTTCGATGCGCTGGTCGATGTGCACTTCAAGGGACCGTTCTTCCTCACCCAGGCGCTGCTGCCGCTGCTCGCCGATGGTGGCCGCATCATCAACATCTCCTCCGGCCTGGCGCGCTTCGCGCTGCCCGGCTACGCGGCATATGCGGCGATGAAGGGTGCGATGGAAGTGCTGACGCGCTACCAGGCCAAGGAACTCGGTGCACGCGGCATTGCGGTGAATATCGTCGCCCCCGGCGCCATCGAAACCGACTTCGGCGGCGGCGCCGTGCGCGACAACGCACAGCTCAACGCCTTCGTCGCCTCGCAGACGGCACTCGGCCGTGTCGGCGTGCCCGACGACATCGGTGGCGTGGTCGCCTCACTGCTGTCGCCGGCCAACCGCTGGGTCAACGCGCAGCGCATCGAAGCCTCGGGCGGCATGTTCCTGTAAACGCGCGGCAACGCCGTCTCCCCGCCGTGCGGGGAGAAGGCATCAGCAAGCGCTAGAACTCCACCTTCACCGACGGCGCACTGCGCTTGGCTTCGCCGTGGAAGACCGCTTCGATGTTGTTGCCGTCCGGGTCCAGCACGAACGCGCCGTAGTAGCCCGGGTGATACGCGCGCAGGCCCGGTGCGCCATTGTCCTTGCCGCCGTGCGCGAGCGCGGCCTCGTAGAAGCGGTCCACCATCGCGCGGTCCTGCGCCTGGAACGCGATGTGGTGGCGGCCGGTGAGCTTGCCGTCCGCCGCTTCGCTGTCGGCGGTGGAGACGAACAGTTCGTCGGCCCAGAAGTAGTTGCCGCCGTCGCCGCCCAGCGGGATGCCGAGCACTTCGAACACCGCCGTGTAGAACCTCCGGCTGGACTCCAGGTCGCGCACGACCAGCTGGATGTGGTCGATCAGGCGACCGCGGTGCAGTTCATTGGTTTCCATGGCAGGACCTCCGGTGGTGGTCGCGGCAGTATCCGCGGGCATTGTGGACAACGAGTGTCCGCGAGGCGCCGTTAACGCGGCCTCGACAGCGCGTGAGGGAGGCTGCCATTCCGCCAGCCATCGCGAGCGCGCCATGCCCGAGTCCATCTACGACGCCCTGCACGAAAGCCACGAAGCCCAACGCGCGCTGTGCCGCCGCGTACTGCGCTCCAAGCCGGGCACGCGCGAGCGGCTGGACCTGTTCACCGCGTTGCGCATCGAACTGGCCGCGCACGCCGCCGCCGAGGAACGCTTCCTCTACGTGCCCATCCTGATGGACGACCGCGGCCTGAATTCCTCGCGCCACGCCTTGCACGAACACCACGAGATCGACGAACTCGTCGAAGACATCCAGGCCCTCGACCCGCGCCATGCCGCCTGGCTGAAGAAAGCGCGCGCGCTGTCGGAGAAGGTGCACCACCACCTGCGCGAGGAAGAGAAGAAATTCTTCCAGGTCTCCGGCCGCATCCTCAGCGCCACGAAGAAAGCGCAGCTGGCCCGCCAGTACCGCCGCGACTACGCGCGCATGCGCAAGGAACTGGAAGCGGAATAAGGCCGCCCGCGACGATGACCGCGCCACGCGGTAGGCTGCCGGCATGGATTCCCTGATCGCCGCCGCCGGCCGGGCCCTGACGTCCGGCGATGTCCTGGGCGCCCTCAAGCACGTGGGCTGGCGCGAAGATCCCGCCGCGCTGGCGCTGCGCGGCATCGCGATGGCGCAACTCGGCGACTACGCGCGTGCGCGCGACCTGCTGAAACGCGCTGCGCGCGGCTTCGGTCCACGCGAGCCGCTGGCACGTGCCCGCTGCGTGGTGGCCGAAGCGGAAGTCGCGCTCGCCCTGCGCGAGTTCACCGCGTCGCCGCAGCGGCTGGACGACGCCGCGCAGGCGCTGGCCACGCGTGGCGATCATGCCAACGCGCGCCATGCGCAACTGATCGCCCTGCGCCGCCACCTGCTGCTGGGCCGACTGGATACCGCGCGTGCCGCGCTGGGCGCGCTCGATCTCGAAGGCGCGCCCGCCGCGCACCATGCGCTGGCCGCGCTGGCCGCCGCCGAGATCGCGCTGCGCTCGCTGCGCACGCGCGATGCGCGTTCGGCACTGCAACGCGCGCAGGCCGCCGCCGCCCAGGCGCGTATCCCCGCGCTGTCGGCTGAGATCGCACAGGTGGAATCCCTGCTGCAACAGCCTGCCGCCCGCATCCTGCACGCCGGCCACGAACAGCCGGTCACGCTGGACGAAGTGGAAGCCGTGCTCGCCTCCGGGACGCTCGTCGTCGACGCGGTGCGCCACGCGGTGCGCGACACCGCCGGCGTGGAATCGTTCGCGCGACGCCCGGTGTTGTTCGCGCTGTTGCGCGCACTCGCCGCGGGCTGGCCCGGGGATGTCGAGCGCAATGCGCTGATCGCGCGCGTGTTCCGCACGCGCGACCCGGACGAGACGCACCGCGCCCGCCTGCGCGTGGAGATCGGGCGCCTGCGGCGCCTGCTGGCGCCGTTCGCCGACATCACCGCGACCGCGCGTGGTTTCCTGCTGTCGCCGCACGGGACGCGCGGCGTGATGGTGCTGGCGCCGCCGGTCGAAGGCGAACAGGGCGTGCTGCACGGCCTGCTGGCAGACGGCATGGCCTGGTCCACGTCGGCGCTGGCGTTGGCCACCGGCGACAGCCAGCGCTCGGTACAGCGCGCGCTCGCCGCGATGGAAGCTGCAGGCCAGGTCCGCGCGATCGGCCGTGCCCGCGCGCAACGCTGGGTCGCACCGCCGCTCGCCGGATTCACGACGATCTTGTTACTCCCTGCCACGCCACCGTCTGCGTAGATTGGCCCTGTCCCCGCACATCAGGAGCACGCCATGAACGACACCACGCGCAAGGAGGCCTTTGTCGCCCCGGCCGAGATCACCCGCGAATACGGCCCGTTCGAGACCCAGAGCGGCGTGGCCGGCGTGACCCACGACGGCCGCCATGTCTGGGCGGCCACAGGCGATCGCCTGATCGCCATCGATCCGGCCAGCGGCGAGATCGCGCGCAGCCTGCCGCGCCCGGCCGACGCCGGCACCGCATTCGACGGCACGCATCTGTACCAACTCGCCGAGGCGCGCATCGACAAGATCGATCCGGCCACCGGCACCGTCGTCGCGTCGATTCCCGCGCCCGGCCTGGGATGCGACTCGGGCATGGCCTGGGCCGATGGCAGCCTGTGGGTCGGCCAGTACCGCGAGCGCCGCATCGTGCAGATCGACCCCGCCACCGGCGCGGTGCTGCGCACGATCGCATCCGATCGCTTCGTCACCGGCGTCAGCTGGGTGGACGGCGAGTTGTGGCACGGGACGTGGGAAGGCGACGACTGCGACCTGCGGCATATCGACCCGCGCGATGGCCAGGTGCTGGAGCGCCTGGAGATGCCGCCCGGCGTGCACGTCAGCGGCCTCGAATCCGACGGCGCAGGCCTGTTCTATTGCGGCGGCGGCCGCAGTGGCCTGGTGCGCGCCGTGCGTCGCCCCGCGCGCGCCTGAGCTATCCGCCGCATCGCGCGGCACGCCTTCCCCTCCCCCGCATTTCCGGTGCCGTCACGACACCGGCACGGGCAACGCCTGCCCGCTTCCCCCACTGCCTGGAGTCCGCGATGAACACGCTTGCACACGACACGCCCGCCATCGTCACCCACGACGCGTGGCGCACCGCTCGCCTTGCCTTGCTGGCGCGCGAGAAGGAACTCACCCGCCTGCACGACCAGATCGCGCGCGAACGCCGCGCCCTGCCCTGGGTGCGCGTGGAAACGCCCTACACCTTCGACACACCGCAGGGCACGCGCACGCTGGCCGACCTGTTCGACGGACGCCGGCAGCTGATGGTCCAGCACTTCATGTTCGCGCCCGGCTGGGAACAGGGCTGCAAGAGCTGCTCCTTCATGGCCGATCACCATGCCGGTGCGCGGGCCCACCTCGCCCAGCGCGACCTGGCGCTGGTCGCCGTTTCGCGCGCACCGCTGGCCGACATCGACGCATTTCGCCGCCGCATGGGGTGGACGTTCCCGTGGGTGTCCTCGTTCGGCACCTCGTTCAACCACGACTTCGGCGTGAACTTCACCCAGGAAGAGATGTCGCGCGGCCAGGTGGACTACAACTACACGCGCCAGCCGTTCCCGCATGAGGAAGCGCCCGGCATCAGCGTGTTCGTGCGCGACGACGCCGGCCAGGTCTTCCATACCTACTCGCGCTACGGCCGCGGCGTGGAAACGATGATGCACACCTACGCCTTGCTCGACCTCACCCCGTACGGTCGCGATGAAGACGCCGACGACTATCCGATGGCGTGGGTGCGCCACCACGATCGCTACGACGCCGCCCCCGTCTCTGCCGGTGGCTGCTGCGCGGCCAAGCCCTGAAGCCGCGCCGCCGTGTCGCTGCCGGATGCGGGGTGGCCGTGGCTGGCGGTCGCCGGCCTCGGCGTGCTGCACGGACTGAGTCCGGCGAACGGCTGGCTGTTCGCCGCGGCACGCGCGACGCGCAGCGGCGATACGCGCGACGTGCGGCGCGCGTTGTTGCCGATCGCGCTCGGACACGCGATGTCGGTTGCGCTCGTCGTCGCGCTGGTGATGCTGGGCCTGTGGCGGGCAGCGGATCGGCTGTACCCGCTGGCGGGTGCGGGCCTGCTCGCGCTCGCCGCGTGGCGCTGGCGGCGGCGGTCGTCACCCCCTGTGGCGCCTCGGTCGCACGCCGGCCTGGCCGCCTGGTCCTGCGCGATGGGCACGGCGCACGGTAGCGGACTGATGCTGGTGCCGGCGCTGCTGCCGCTCTGCATGGCGAACGGCCCGGCCGGCGCGATCACCGCGACCGGATCGCTGCTCCTGATGCTGGCGGCGGTGGCCGTCCATCTGCTGGCGATGCTCGCGACGACGCAGGTCATCGCCGGTAGTCTCTGTCGTGGCCTTCGGCACCGCGCATTCCCGACCGAAGCCGCAGGGACGCTGCTGCTTGTCCTGACGGGCGTGCTGCTGATCGCGCTGCACTGAACCGCTACGCGTTCTTTACGCGTCCGTGACCGGAACGCATGGCGACGTTACGCGGCGCGGGCCTAACGTGGCCACACCGCACACGCCGTGCGCCACGAACCGCTCCATGTCCATCCTGATCCTGCGCGGCCCGCATGCCACGCACCCCGAAACGTCCCCACTCGATCCTTCGCTGCGAAGTCGCGCCCATGCCGCCGGGCAGGCGCTGCACTGCCGTGCATTCGCGACGCTGCGCGGCCTCCTTGCCGGCCTGCGCCGCGCACGCACCGGGCAGGCGGACCTGCTGTTGCTCGATGTCGGCGACCTGGCGCTGCAGAACGCGTCCCATACGCAGGCAGTGCGCAACGCGCTGGATGCATTGCCAACGCCCTACATCGAACTGCACGACGATGCCGCGCACGCACTGGAACCGCGCGTGCACCCGCAGCACGCGCCACTGGTCACCGTGATCCTGCGCGACGACCTGCCGCGCGCCTACGCGATGGCGCTGGACATCGCCCTGCGCCGACTTCGCCCTGTGGCGACGGAGCCCTTCCATGCCTGAACCAGAGCCCCTCATGTCCATCCTCGTCATCCGTGGTCCTGAACGCCACGACGCCCTCACGTCGCCACCGCCGCCATTGCCGCCGTCGGTGCTTGGTGCGCTCGTGCAACGCGCCGGCTGCGCCGGGCAGACGCTCGCCGTCCGCAGCTGCGGCTCCACCACCGAAGTGCTTACCGCCCTGCGCCTGGCCAACGAATGGGGCGTGCGCGCCACCCTGCTCGACCCGGGCGCGCTCACTGATCATCCACTGCTGCAACGTGCGGTGCAGGGCCTCGCCCACCCGTACGTTGAGGTACACGACACCCTCGACGAAGGCAGCCTGCCCGCCGCCACCGGCCGTCGTCTTGCGGTGGTCGATGGCTACGGCGCGCGCAGTTATGCGCTGGCGCTGGAAATCGCGCTCGAGCAACTCGGGTGCGCGGAATGCGAGTGCGATGTGCACGTCGGCACCTGATGCGGACGCGTGCCTATCCGTTCGCCACTACTTCGCCGACTACGAGGTGTACGACGGCGGACAGCGCGTCGCGTGGGGCCAGGTGGCGACGCACGTCGACGACAAGGCGACACCGGCCGACACCATCGTGGCGGGATTGCGCGATGACGCCGCGCGCCAGCACGGCGTGGCGCGCGGCGCCATCCGTCTGCGCTGTGTGTGTCGGCTGTGAGCACGCCACGAGACAGCGCATGTTCACGCCTACCTGTGACCCCGCACGCAGTTTCGCGCGGTGTGCACGCCTGCGTTGACGCGGTCTTTGCGAACGCCGCGCGACACTGCACGTGTGGTCGGTGCCGCCCAGCGGCCAACCGGATCCAGGTGAACAGCCACGGCGACCACAAGGACACCGTTGTGCGAAGCCCTAGCTTCGTCCAGCTCGGCTGCATGTGCGTCCCCGTCGATAGGATCGCTGGCGCGGTGTCCTCTTCTTTCAGAATGCGCACCGCGCGCCTCCCCTTCCCTGGGGAGGCGCGCGATGGCCGCAAGGTTCATCCGGCGTGCGTATCGTCTGCCGGCATCGCTTCGTACCAGGCCGTGTCCTGCAGCGCGAGCAGCACTTCGGGCGCCGTCGCTGCGCCCATCGCCATCACGGCCATCGCCAACAGACCGGCGGTCGACAGCGGCGCGATCCCGGGCACACTGCCTTCGCAACCGCGGCGCGCGCGCATCGCGCGACGGCGGCCCGCATCGGGGGATACCCGCTTCATACGTTCGGCGGCAGCGGCAGGCGGATGCGGGGCAACGGCTCGGGCAACGAGGCCAGCGATTGCAGCTGGCAGAAGGTGGCGTCGTAGGCGGCCACTTCTTCCTGGTACTGGCAGAGCGCGCGGAAAGGATTGCGCGCGGACAACGCCTGCGCGGTGGCGCGCAACTGCTGGCCGTCGGGATGGGTCTGGACCAGCGCCGCCACCCATACGGTGAGGGCTTCCAACTGGCCGGTTGTGCGGGCATCGCTGGTTTCCAGTCGATCCAGCAGGTTGTGCAGGTGAGTTTGCGAGTACAGCAGCATGGGGCGTGGCATCCGGTGCGTGATCACCGCGGCCTGGCCCCTGTTCCAGCGCGTTGGTTTTCCCTGTCACGGGCCGCGCCACGGCATCCGGCCACCGTTCGGCGGCCGGAGTCAGGTGCCGTTGGGGAAGTCGTGACTTCCGGCCTACCCCATGCGCCCGCGCGTCATCCGCGCAGGTTCACCTCGGCCACCTTGTCTTCGTAAGCCTGCTTGGGATCCACGCCGAACAGCAGCTTCATGCCGGCCCACAGGCTCTGCTCGTTGAGCCAGATTTCCGCGTGCTCGGCATCGAAGCGCAGCAGCGCGAGCTTGGGATCGTCCTTGCCCTCTTCGTACCAGGCGGCGACGAAGGGATTCCACAACCGCTCGATCACGTCGCGGTCGTCATCGCGCACCAGCGCGCCCTGCAGGCTGGCGAACAGGTCGTGGCCCATCGACGCGAACGTGGCGATGGCGCGTTGCGGCGTGGTCGCACGCCGCGCCAGCAGGTTGTCGGTGGCGGTGAAGATCCACAGCGGGCCACGGCCTTCGTGTTCGAGCAACGCGGTCATCGGGCGCGTGTGTCCGTCTTCCGCACCGTCCAAACCCAGCATCAGCGTGCGGTCGGACTTCAGCGCCTTCCACAACTTCTTTTCGAGTTCTTCGGGGGTGTGCATGGCGGCGTCCTCGTCCATGGATGCGCACACCGTAGGCGCGCCCGTGTGGCGCCGATGTCAACGCAACGGGACATCGTCAGTCCGTGGTCATGTTTGTCGCGCGCGCGTCACGGGCAGTGCACTGGCAGGTGAATGCGCGCGTGCGGCTTTCACTTGGGGTTCGCAACATCGCGCGCAGGCTGGCCTCGCGATACCCACCAGGAGAAGCGCATGAAGACCTCCCGCCTCGTGCTGTCGTTCGGCCTGCTGTCGGTGATCTCGGCCGCCGCCGCGCAGAACAGCTACTACGGCCCCGAAGACGAGGGTCGCCGCTTCAGCGACGGCAGCAAAGTGGAATGCCGCAACGTGGAAGTGCAGAAGAACACCCGCGACCCGAACCGCGTGGCCGGCACCGCCATCGGCGCGGTGATCGGCGGCCTGCTGGGCAACCAGGTGGGCAGCGGCAACGGCAAGAAGGTCGCCACCGTGGGCGGCGCCGTCGCCGGCGGTGCGATCGGCCGCAAGGTCCAGGGCAACAGTCAGGAAACCAAGGGCGACCGCATCGTCGAACGCCGTTGCGAGCGCGTGTACCGCTGACGCACCTGCTCCCCGGGACAGGTGCCCCCGGGCGCCTGCGGTGACGAGGCCGCAGGCGCCTTTCTTTTTGTCCGGATAGGGCGCTCCGGAACGGGTTGCGGGCGCGGGACCGCGAGCGTATAACGCACGTTATAACACCCGGAACCCCGCGCCATGAAGCTCAAGATCACCACCATCGGCAACTCCGCCGGCGTCATCCTGCCCAAGGAACTGCTCGCCCGCCTGCGCCTGGAAAAAGGCGACGAGCTGCATGCGCTGGAGACGCCCGACGGCATCCGCCTGACCGTGTACGACCCCACCCTCGCCGAGCAGATGGAGGTCGCGGAACAGGTGATGCGTGAGGATCGCCAGGTACTGCACAAGCTGGCGCAGTGAGGGCGATGCCATGACGCAGAAACCTCCTCAGCCCTCGCGCCTGCCGCCTGCGCTGGCACGCCAGATCGTGGTCGCCGAACGCGTCATGCGCCGGCGACGCTTGCTGCTCGCACGCCTGTCGCGGTGAGCCGCTCCATGATCGTGTGGATCAGCACGACGTTGGCCCTTGCCATTCACGACCGCCAGTTGGCCGAACACGGCGGAGGTACCGGCGTGCGCGATATCGGCTTGCTGGAGGGCGCGCTCGCCCGGCCGCAGCAACGTCATGCCTACGGCGATCCCTCCCCCGACCTCGCCGAACTCGCCGCCAGCCTGGCGCATGCGCTGGCGCGCAATCATCCGTTCGTGGATGGCAACAAGCGCACCGCGCACGTTTGCTATCGGGTCTTCCTCCGCCTCAACGGTGGCGACCTTGTCGCCAGCGACGAAGAGAAGTACGCCATGATGATCGGCCTCTCTGAAGGCTCACTCAGCGAAGCCGACTTCGCCACTTGGCTGCGCGCGCACCTGGTGGTGACACGCAAGGGCAAGCTGCAGGAAAAACGCGCGACCTATCGCCGTTAGCGGGGAATCCCTCAGCCCAGCAAGCCGTACGCCGCGACGGTGGCGGCGCGCTCGGGTTGTTCCTCCACCGGGCGCGGCGGGCTGATCAGGTAGCCCTGCAGGCGCGTGCAGCCCATGCCGGCGAGCAGTTGCTTCTGCTCCAGCGTTTCGACGCCTTCGGCCACCACGTCCAGGCCCAGTTGCCGGCCCAGGTGCACGACCGATTGCACGATGGCGGCGTGGCGCGAACCGGGCACGAGCTGGCGCACGAACTGGCGGTCGATCTTCAACTCGTGCACCGGCAGGTGCGCCAGGTACGAGAGACTGGAATAGCCGGTGCCGAAGTCGTCCACCGAAATGCGCGCGCCGGCCTCGGCGAGTTCTTCCAGCACGCCGGCGGTGCGTTCGGGTTCCACCATCGCCATCGATTCGGTGATCTCCAGCGTCAGCACGCCGGGCGGCAGACCGTGGCGACGCATCGCGTTGCGCACCTGCGCGACCAGATCTTCGCTGCGCACCTGCGCCGCGGACAGGTTCACCGACACGGTGGGTACGCGCGCGCCGGCGCGTTGCCAGGCGGCCCACTGTCGGCAGGCTTCGTCCAGCACCCACGCGCCGAGTTCGACGATCAGCCCTACCCGCTCGGCCAGGGTGATGAAGCGGTCCGGCATCACCAGGCCCAGGCGCGGATGCTGCCAGCGCACCAGCGCTTCCATGCCGGCCAGGCCGTTGTCGAGGGCGCGGATCTGCGGCTGGTAATACAGCACCAGTTGGCCACGCTCCAAGGCGCGGCGCAGGTCGTAGGTCATCTGCAGCTGGCCCTGCGCGCCTTCGCTCATCGAGGGCTCGTACAGCGCCATGCCGTTGCGGCCGGATTCCTTGATGCAGTACATCGCCGCATCGGCGTGTGCCATCAGCGCGTCGGGGTCTTTGCCGTCGCCGGGATACAGCGCGATGCCGATGCTGGCGCTGACCATCACATCGTCGTGGTCTTCCAGCTTCATCGCTTCGCCCAACCGCGCGAGCAGGCGCTGGCCCAGCACGGTGGCTTCGTTGGCGCCGCCCACGGCCGCGGCCATGACGAACTCATCGCCACCCAGCCGCGCGACCGTATCGCCGGGCGCGATCATCTGCCGCAACGTGCTGGCCACGCGCACCAGCAGCGCATCGCCCACGTGGTGGCCGAAGCTGTCGTTGACGCCCTTGAAGCCGTCCAGATCGATGAAGAGCACGGCGAAGCGACTGTCGTCGCGCTGCGCCTGCACGATCAGCTGCTGCAGGTAGTCGACCAGTTGCAGGCGGTTGGGCAGGCCGGTGAGCGCGTCGTGCAGGGCCAGGTGGGTGAGCTGCTGGTTGGCCTGTTGCAGCGAGGCCGACAGCCGCGCGGTGCGTTCGTGCAGCAGGCGGTCCAGCACGCTGGCGCCGATCGCGGTGCCGAGCACGGCTGCGTTGATGACCACCACCAGCCAGGCGAGCGAATCGGGCGAAAAGCCATCGCGCAGCGCGGCGCCGCACATCGAGCCTTCGGGGAAATGCGCGGCGGCCATGCCGGTGTAGTGCATGCCCACGATGGCCACGCCCATCACGCCCGCGGCCAGGGCGCGATGCAGGCGTTCGTGGTGCACGTCGTCGCGCAGGCGATAGGCGATCGCCAGCGCGCCACCGGCGGCGGCGATGGCGATCAGCACGGAGGCGATGAACCAGCCCGGGCGGTAGACGATGTCCGGGTTCATGCGCATGGCGGCCATGCCCACGTAGTGCATGGCGGCAATGCCCATGCCCATCACCACTGCCCCGCTGAAGAGGCGCGCGCGGCCGACGTGGTCGCGGGTGACCAGCCACAGCGCATAGCCGCTGGCGGCGACGGCCAGCAGCAGGGACAGGAAGGTGATGCCGATGTCGTAACCCAGGCGGATCGGCAGGCGCAGGGCGAGCATGCCGATGAAGTGCATGGACCACACGCCGATGCCCATCGCCAGCGCGCCGCCGGCCAACCACCAGCGCCGGGCGACCGGGTCGCTGGCGCGCACGCGGCCGGTGGTCTTCAGCGCGGCGTACGAGGCCAGGGCGGCCACGAAGAACGAGGTGACCACCAACTCCGGCACGTAGGTTGCGACCAGCCCCTTGTCCATCAAGGTCCCGCTTACTCCTGTTCCTGACGGCCTTAGCGGCCGCCCGCCCCGCAGCATGATGGTGTATGCGTGGTTACACGGTGTACATGCCCCGGAGTGAGGGCTGTGTCACAGAAAGCAGGCCCTTCCGCGGGGTCTGCAGCGGGGCGCACAAGCGAAATGGCGGCTACGGCACGGGCATGGGGCACCGCTCACACGCAGCCCATGCCCCCTGCATCACCCCCCCAATGCCGCGCCGTTGGCCTGCCAGACGGCGTAGTTCAGCGCGGCCGCGAAGGTGATCCACAACAGGTAGGGCACCAGCAGCGCGCCCGCGATGACCCGGATCTTCCAGAACGCCGTGAGGGTCCACGCGACCAGGATCCACAGCAGCACGATGTCGACGAAGGCGAGCGCGCCCTGCTTCCAGCCGAAGAACAGCCAGCTCCATAGCGCGTTGACGACAAGCTGCAGCACGAAGGCGGTCAGCGCGGCTTTGCGACGTGCCCAGCCCCCCGTGCGCCAGACGATCCAGGCGGCGAGCGCCATCATCCCGTACAGCACGGTCCACACCGGACCGAACAGCCACGCAGGCGGCGCCCAGACGGGCAACGTCAGCGACGCGTAGAAGGTCCTCGCCTCCACGGACGCCAGCGCGCCCACGCCCGCGGCGGCGTAACACGCCACGATCCATCCCACCAACCCCGATGCCTGTCGGCCACGCGTCATTTTTGGTCTCCCTGTGTGTTCAACGTTGCAACGAAGTGATTGAAGCTGTCATCGCGTGTCGGCCGGTGCATCGGCATTGCAATGGCTATCCGGTGGGACGGCGCTCCACTGCCTCGCTGCCCATAGCAGGCCCGGCAATGCCATCGCCCACGCCACGGCGAGCCAGGCGATGCCCCGCCACGCGGGATCCGCGAATCGCGCCGCGTCCCACCCTTTACTCGCGGCCAGGTACGCCAGCGGCCCGCCGATGCCCCCGACCAGCACGCCCAGCCAACGCCGCCGTTGCAGGCTGCGCATCGCCACGTTGAGGGTGACGGCGAGCGAGGCCCACAGCGCCAGGATCCACACGGGCGGCAACCCCTCGCCTCCCGGCAGCGGCGCGGCATAGCGAAGCCACCCCTGCGACGCCGCGATGCCATCCACCATGACACCGCACGCCAATGCCGCGCCCACCAGTTTCAACTCCACGCGCGGCGCGGCCGCGGTGACCACATGGCAGCCGACGAACACCGCGGCCGCCAGCACTCCCGGCCACGCATGACCGTGCGACGCGGCGATCACCGCCACGAACCAGACCGCCTGGTTCCCCGCCACATTGATGAGCAGCCGCGGCCATCGCACCGCGCCCGCGTTACCCGAACCCGTTGGCCGGGTGCGTCGTTCGCCCCCGGCCATCCCCGTGCGTCGATATCTCAACGTTCCGGCTCGTAGAAGTAGGTCTGCACGCGTGCCGTGCCGATCGGCAAGCCGGCCTGGAACGCATCGACATTGAAGACCGCATTCAAGGCTGCCGCCGCGTCGGCGTTGAGGGTGAGTTGCACGTTGTCCAGTTGCACGGAACCGGCGCGGGCATGCAGGCCGCGCACCACCGGTGCGCTCACCAGCGCGATGTCGAACAGCGGCAATCGACCGAACACGCTGTCGTTGACCTTCACCAGACCGGTGAGGACCGGCGTGGCCCCGGTGGTGTCGATCGTGTAGCTGCTCAGATTGACCTGGGTGTCCCCAGCCTGCAGGGTCAGTCCGCCCGCGTGGTCCACTTCTCCCTTCAAGGTGCCCAGATCCAGTTCGCCACCCGGAATGGGGAAGGACGCCTGCGCGCCGCGCAGTCGCGCGGGATAGCTCGCGCGCACCGACACGCCCAGCGAGGTGAGCGCACCCACCAGATCACCGGACAGGTGGACACGGGTATCGCCACCGAGCGTATTGACGGTGGGGGCTGCGCTGGCGGCGAGCGGGATGAGCGCACCGGCCGCAAGGGTGTAACACCAGAGTCGAAGCGTGGTCATGATCGTATGTCCTGTGATGTAAGTACTCAGGGGAAGAACCTTCACCGGCGCGCGCAGGACAGCGATGTTCGCGAGGCACGGCGCAGACGGCGCGCGGCGTCTGGCGGAAGACATACGCGGGGCGATGCGTATCGGATGCGATCGCCCTGCCGAGCGCGCGCGATGCCGACGAACGGCCATCGCGTACAGCCACGTGGAGCGCGCGTGAAGCGTTCTGAAAGTGCGCTTACGTCCTGCGTTCTGTTGAATCCACCTGCACCGCGTTCGCGTAGAGGACGTGCCTACAGTGGGTAGGCGCAACCCGTTCTGGTGGGAGAGGCACATGCAGATCAAACTTCTTGGCGCTGCCCTGCTGATGGCCGCAGGGCCGGCATTCGCAGCGGGGCCCGAGCAGGGAAAATTCTCGATGTCCGTGTTCGGTGGCGCCGACAGGCCGATCAGCGGCGACGTCCACACGGGCGCCGTGGCGCCGGTCGCGGATCTCGGCCCGTTGAATCCCGACCTCGCCGGCGTCAGCGCGGAGTTGCGGATCCGTTCGCGCAGCCACGAACAGATCTACGGCACCGCCAAGTCGTTCGGCCTGGAAGTCGGCTATGGACTGAGCGACCGCAGCGAAGTCTTCCTTCAGGCCAAGGAGACCCGCGCCGATGACGGGCGCGTGCGCGTCGGTGCCGCCTACGTGCCCGCGCTCGAAACCGAGCTGGACGTCTTCGGCCGATTCTCGCGCTACGAGGCGTACACCTGGGAGGTCGGTTACCGGCACTACTTCGGCGACGGTGGCCGGGTCAGGCCGTTCGTCGCGGCGCGCCTGGGTGCGACCGAAACCGATGACATCCGGGCCACCTTCGAGATTCCCGACGCCGCGATCACCATCCCGAATGCGCCGTTCTACAAGAAGGATTGGGCGCTCAGCGGCGGGCTCGAGGCCGGCGTGCATGTCCCCTTCACCGAGCGCTTCAGCATGAAGCTCACCGCCGGCGTGAACTACATCGACGATCTGTCCGGCGACGATTCGGCGATCGGCGGGCTCGGTCTGGCCGCGATCAACGACACCGGCCGCCGCGTCTCCGTGCCGCTCTCCGTCACCGGCCGCTGGGACTTCTGAGAACGTGCAAGGGCGGGCACGACCACGTGCCCGCCGCCCTCGCCGGGTTTCCTGCCATCAGCGACCGGCGAGAAGTTCTGCATCCTGATCGGTCGCCGCCTTCACCCAGTCCGCCACGGCCCTGAACCTCGCCACTTGCGCCGCGTCCTTGTGGCTGAGAAGCCAGAGTTCGCGCTTGGACTCGATGCCGTCCTGCAATCTGGTCAGGCCAAGACGGCGACCAACGACGCACGGTAGCAGCGCGATCCCCAGGCCGCGCTCGCAGGCGCGGGCGAGCATGGCGATGCTGCTGAATCTCAGGAAGCGCTGTGGCGCGATCTTCGCCAGCCACTGCATCTCGGGCAGCCAGGACATCTCGGCGGGAAACGACAACCACGTCTGCGAAGCCCACTCCTTGCGCGTGACCCCCGCAAAGCTCGCCGCGCCATATACCGCGAACCCGAGCTCGCCCACTCTGCGCATCCGTAGTGCGGCATCGGCACCGGGCCGATTCAATCGCAGCGCCAAGTCGGTTTCCCTGCGGGTGAACGAGTATTCGCGCAGGTCGCCCAGCAGGTTGATCTCCAATCCCGGATGGCGCTGCATCAGCGACGGCACGTGATCGGCCAGCCAATGACTGAGCAGCACATCGATGCCGGTGATGTTGACCGGCCCGGCGATGTCCTCCTGCTCAGCACGTGCCTCCAAGAACATCGTCTCCACCCGGTCCACGATGCGATCGGCATGCGCCAGGAAAACCCGACCACTCTCGGTCGCCTTGTAGCCCGTCGGGTCACGGATGAACAGGCGCACGCCAAGCGCGTCTTCCGCGGCCGCCAACCGGCGGCTGACGGTGGACGTCACCAGACCCAGATTGCGCGCGGTCTGCGCCATCGATCCGGTCTGGGCCAGCGCCCGAAGCAGTGGAATGTCGTTCCAGTCGAAGTCCATCCGGTCCCCTCCGCGGGCCTGTCGGTACCCGTTGCATTTCTGCATTCATTGTTTGCCCGAATCGCTATTTTCGCAACGACCTGACAGGCGTAAAAAGTGCGCCACGGAGCCGGCAGACCACCCCGGTCTACCCCCGCCACTACCCACTACAGGAACCGCAATCATGAAAGCCATTCTTCTTGCTTCCGTCCTGACCGCTGCCGCCGCTTCGGCCCCGGCCCTGGCCAAGGACACCGCCGCCACCGCCAAGACCCAGTACGTCGACGTCGACGGCAACCGCGTTGCCTACCGCGCCATCGGTACCGGCAGCCCCATCGTGCTGGCCAACCGCATGCGCGGCACGCTGGACACCTGGGACCCGGCCTTCCTGGACACCCTGGCCAAGCACCACACCGTCATCACCTTCGACTACCCCGGCGTGGGCTACTCCACCGGCACGCTGCCGGATGACCTGGGCAAGGTCGCCCAGTTCGTTGACCGCTTTGCCACGTCGATCAAGCTGGGCAAGTTCGCCATGGCCGGCTGGTCCTGGGGTGGGTTCACCACCCAGACACTGTTGCTCGACCAGCCCGAACGCGTGACCCATGCCGTGCTGATCGGCACCAACCCCCCGGGCCCGGGCCAGACCCCGATCCAGCAGGTCTTCATCGAGCGCGCACTGAAGCCGGTCAACGATCTGGATGACGAGTACGTGCTGTTCTTCGAGCCCAAGTCCGCGTTCAGCCGCGCCGCCGCCAAGGCCTCGCGCGATCGCATCTATGCTCGTCCGGACGTGGTCTCCAAGATCCCCAGCCGTGTCGAACAGATCCAGGTCTACCTGACTGCCGCGCAGGCCTTCGGTGAAGACAAGCTGGGCCGCCGCCAGGCGCTGACCCAAACCCGCACGCCGATCCTGGTGATCAGTGGCGACAACGACACGAGCACGGCGGGTCAGAACTGGTTCCCGCTGGTCGGCCAGATGAAAAACGCGCAGTTCGTGTTCTACCCCGAATCCGGCCACGGTCCGCAGCACCAGTATCCGGAGCTGTCGGCCGAGTACATCACCGACTTCATCGCCCGCACCTCGAAGTAAATCACCCGGCGGCGCCCAAAGGCGCCGCCCCAGGAGAGCTGTCATGCGTTACCGCATTTTTGGCAACACCGGTCTTCGTGTCTCGACGCTGGCGTTGGGCGCCGGCAACTTCGGCAAAGGCTGGGGATATGGCGCCGAGCAGGACGAAGCCCAGCGCATCTACGCCACCTACCGCGACGCCGGTGGCAACTTCATCGATACCGCCGACCAGTACCAGTTCGGCCAGTCCGAGACGATGCTGGGCCAGTTCATGGCCGGCCATCGCGACGAGATCGTGTTGGCGTCCAAGTTCTCGCTCGGTGACGCACCGGACGCGGGCCTGCAGCGCAGCGGCAACAGCCGCAAGGCGATGCGCACTTCCGTCGAGGCCAGCCTCAAGCGGCTGAAGACGGACTATCTCGATCTGCTGTGGGTGCACATGCCCGATGGCGTCACGCCGATCGATGAACTCGCGCGCAGCCTGGATGACCTGGTTCGTAGCGGCAAGATCCTGCATGCCGGCCTGTCGGACTTCCCGGCATGGCGCATCGCCACCGCGGCGACCTTGGCCGAAGCCAAGGGCTGGGCGCCGGTGTCGGCAGTGCAGTTGGAGTACAGCCTGGTCGAGCGCTCGGCCGAGCGCGAGTTGCTGCCGATGGCCAAGGGCTTCAACCTCGGCACGGTGGCGTGGTCGCCGCTCGGCGGCGGTCTGCTGACGGGCAAGTACCGTCGCGGTGAGACCGGCCGCGCGCAAGGCCTGGGCGTGGTCATCCACGGTGAAGACGACGCGCGCAAGACGGCCGTGGTGGACGCGGTGCTGGCCATCGCCGAAGAAACCGGCGTTGCGCCCAGCCATGTCGCCATTTCGTGGGTCTTGGCGAAGGGCGTGCTGCCCATCATCGGACCCCGCACGCACGACCAGCTGACCGACAATCTGAAAGCGTTGGATGTCTCGCTGTCGACCGAGCAGTTGCAACGGTTGGACCAGGCGAGCGCGTTCAAACTCGGCTTTCCGCACGATGTGGTCGCCGAAACGGCACCTGCACTGTCAGGCGGCAAGCTTGAGTTGATCGACTTCCCACGCTTTCCGGTTCGCTGAAACGGACCTCGGCGAGATCGACAAAACCAGAAACGGGACCACCTGCGACCGCCCCGTTCTTCCAAACCCACTGCGCCGGGCACCGGTTCGATTGAGAAGAAGAAAGGCCCCGCGATGCGGGGCCTTTTTCGTTGACGCGCGGCTGGCGGCGTTTCGAACGGCGTCGGCGCATCACGCGAAGACGTAGCGCGCGTCGTCGCCGCTGAGGTCCTGCTTGGTGGGCAGCGTCATCACGAACGTCGTGCTGCCGCCTTCCACCCGTGCGGCGACCTCGCCGCCGTGCGCACGCGCGATCTCGCGCACGATGAACAAGCCCAGGCCGAGGCTGGAGTGTTCGCCCTTGTTCGCGGCTTGCGAGCCGCGCCGCAACGGATCGAACAGCGCGTTGAGTTCTTCGCTGGCCAACGGGGCGCCGGCGTTGCTCACCGCCAGCTGCAGCCGCTCGCCCTCGCCTTTCAACGACACCCGGATCTCCTCGCTCGGCGCGCCGTACTTCGCGGCATTGGTCACCAGGTTGTGTACGGCTTCGCGGATGCGGGTGTCGTCGAAGTGCCCGCGCGTGCCGCCTTCCACGTGCAGGGCGATCGTCGCGCGGGGCAGCGTGGATCGCAGCAGCTCGACCTCCTCGGTGACCGCGGGCGCGAGGTCGCAGTCGGCGCGCTGCAACGTCATGCCCGCGCCCAGCGTGCTCTTGCTGTAGTCCAGCAATCCATCCACCAGCCGGCCCAACTGAAGGCCGCCGTTGAGGATGCGCTCGGCGGGCCGCGCGTGCGGCGTGTCCTTCACGCTGTCCATCAGGAATTCGGCCGTACCGACGACGGCCGTCAACGGGCCGCGCAGGTCGTGGCCCAGCGCGCCCAGGAACACACTGCGCCACGACTCCACCGTGCGGGAGAATTCCACCAGCGATTCGGCCACGGCCTGGTCGATGGCTTCGTTGAAACGGATCATGTCGCCGAGCACGTCGGCGACCAGCGCGTCATCGGCCGCCCACAGGCGCAGCACCGAGGCGCGCAGTGCGCGGTACTCGGCGATCATCTGGTTGACGCCGAAGCCATCGTCGGCGCGGCTGCGGCCATGGCTGGTCGCCGCGGACTCGGGCCCCAGATGGACCGGCGCGCGACCGAGCGATTTGGCGCGCTGCTGGGCCTCACTCTGCGGCGTGCGCAAGTCGGCGACGATCTCGCGCAGGATGTGCGGAATGTCGTTGCGCAGCCGCTTGATGTTCAAGCGCGCGCCGCCAGGTGCCTGACTGACGGCGAAATGGACGGCGTCGTCGAGGATCGTCTGCGTGTTGGCTTCGATGAAATCGGCAAGTCGCATAGGCGCTCCGTGTGCGGCTACAGGGTCATGATCGTTGGGTTGATCGCCTTCCTTGGCGTTGCGGCATCTCAGTCGACGAGCGCGCGGGGATCGCGGGGATCGTCGATGTGGGGCTGCGGCTCCGGTGGCTGATCCGGTCCGCCGGGGACGTCGTCCGGGTCGCCCGGGTCACGCGGCATCGGGGGCGCGGAGGGCTCGTCCGGGCGATACGGATCACTCGGCGTGCCCGGCGCGCTGGGCGTGCCGGGCTTCGACGGTTTACCCGGCTCACTCGGTGTGCCGGGGACCGACGGTGTGGGCGTGCCGTGCGCCGCACCTTCGCCTGCGGACGATGGCGATGCGGGTGTCGGCGCGGGCACCACGGGCGTGGCGCCTTGGGTCGTGGGAACCATGGCGGAGTCCTCGCTTGCGAGGGCCAAGCGTGGTGGCCGACATGTTCGAGATACGTGAGGAACCCCCGCGGATTTTCAGCACGTAGTCACGCTGGCGGTCGCAAAGACGACTGTGCGCTGAACGCGTCCACGCCATGCGCACGATCTCCTTACAGAGTGCGACCCACCATCGCGGCATGCTCTGCCAAGAACGTATCGACGCACGCTTGAACGACGCGGAATCCCTGGTCCGCGCCGGCGCCGATATCGGCGATCCACAGGTCTTCCTGCGTGGCCTCTGGCTGCAGGTGTACGAGTGCGCGCCGATGCATCTTCGCTCGGCGGTGCTGCGCCGCCTGCACGCGCTGTCGCGGCAACTCGGTGTGCACTACGTGCATGGCGAGCACGGCGCTTCCGACTGATACACGCCGTCCACGCGCGGGCGTCTGCCGCCCGCTCACGCCTTCGGGCGCAGGCGCGCCAATGCGCTCTCGATGTCCTGGCGGCGGAATGGCTTGGCCAGCACCGCGGCATCGGCGAAGCGGTCCGGCAATCCCTGCTGGCCGTAGCCGGTGGTGAATACGAACGGCACGCCGCGTTCGCGCAGCGCATCGGCAATAGGGAACGAGGGCGTTCCGGCGAGATTGACGTCCACCAAGGCCAGGTCGATCTCTGCGTTTTCGATATCCGCGAGCGCCTGCTCCACGGAACCCGCGCTGCCGGCGACGGCGTAGCCCAGCGTGGGCAGCAGGTCTTCCAGCAGCATCAACAGCATGGACTCGTCTTCCACGATGAAGACGCGGGGCGCGGGGTCGGAGGTCGTCATGCGGCCACGTCCAGTTCGGGCATCGGGGCGGTGATACGGCAATGGACGCCGGCAGGTTGGAACTCCAGTGCGACATCGCCGCCCAGGTCGTGGCGCAGGCCGCGCTCGATCAGGCGCGCGCCGTACCCGCGTTGTGCCGGCGGGGCCACGGGCGGGCCGTCGGCTTCCTGCCAGTGCAACACCAGCACACGCCGCCCCTCGCGGGTCTCGGTGCGCCAGTGGATGCGCACGCGTCCCTGCGCCACCGACAGGGCGCCGTACTTCATGGCGTTGGTGCATAGCTCGTGCAGCGCCATCGACAGGGCCAGGGCGCGCTGGGGTTCCAACTGGATGGGCGGCCCGTCGATGTCGAAGCGGCCGGGGCCATCCTGCGCGCACGGGGCGACGGCGGTACGCACGATGTCGTGCAACGGTGCGTGCTCCCATTCCTGCCGGGTCAGCACGTCGTGCGCCTGGGCCAGCGCGTGCAGGCGCGATTCGAAGCGCTCGACCGCCGGGCCCATACCGTCGGCGCCGCGCAGGGTCTGCAGGGCGATGGACTGCACGATGGCCAGGGTGTTCTTGACGCGGTGGTTGAGTTCGTTGAGCAGCAGGCGCTGGTGGTCTTCGTGCTGCTTGCGCGCGGTGATGTCGGTGGCGGCGCCGAACCATTCGGTCACTTCGCCGCCGATCGGCTGGATGGGCACGGCCCGCGAGGCGATCCACGACCACGCGCCTTCTTCGTTGCGGACGCGGTGCTCGGCGCTGTAGGTGCTCTGGGCCGCGCGTGCGCGGGCGATGGCATCGGCGACCAGCATGCGGTCGTCGGGGTGCACCAGCACGTCCAGCCAGTCCGGCGTCAGCGAGCCGTGCCGGCCCAGCAGTTGGTTGCCGCCCACGATGTCCACTTCGCTCCAGTCGGCGTTGGTGCGGTAGACCAGGTCGGAGGTGGCATTGACCATGGCGGCCAGGCGTTCTTCGCTGCGGCGGCGCGCTTCTTCGTGCTGCTTGCGGTCGGTGACGTCGCGGGTGGTGCCGGCGACGGCTTCCACTTCGCCATCGGGGCCTATGACGGGCATCAGCAGGTAGTCGTAGATGCGGCGGCCGTTGGTGCCGTTGAACGGAACGTCGCCGCGCACGGGCTGGCGGGTGGCGATGACCTGGTCGATCTCGCGGTCGTGCATGGCGGCATGCCAGGGTTCGTAGCCCAGTTCCAGGCAGTTCCTGCCGATGGCCTCGTCCCAGGTCCTGCCCCACATGGCCAGCAGTGCGGCATTGGCGTAGGTGAAGCGGTGCTGCAGGTCCCACATGTAGACCAGATCGGGCGTGGTGTGCAGCAGGGTTTCGTACAGGCGGACGCGCTGCTCTGCCGGGGCCTGCGCGCCGCCTGCGGTCGATGCGCTATCCATGGAAGCAGGGTTTCCGAGGGGGATGAGGCACCTTATCGCCGGGGGGCGTGCGCTACCCGTGAAACTTGGCAGGGGTGGCCTTGCAGGCGAGGTTGCGGTTCAGAAAGCGACAAAAGAAAAGCCCCGCGATGCGGGGCCTTTCCTGACGCGCGGCGGCGTGCGTCAGCCGTTGTTGCCGCTGCCGCCCGCCGCGGAGGCCTGACTGCGCCGACTGAAGCGCGCGGCCAGTTCACGGCGGGCTTCGTCCACGCCCTTGTCCTTGCCGGCCACCTTGATGACGCCGTAGACCTCCAGCGAGGCGGCCATCAGGTCGCTGCCGAGGGCGAGTTCGGTGTCGGACGCGCGTTGCATGAGGTGGGCGAGCCGGGCGGTGCGCGGGCGCAGGGCTTCGAGGGCGCGGTGGTCGTGGCGGAAGGCGTCGAAGTCGAAGTCGCGCGGCATCAGGCCGGCGTGCTGTTCGGCCACGGCCAGTGCGCTGGTGCAGAAGGCGCGCGACTTGTTGCCCATCTTCACCAGGTCGGAGCGCTCTTCGAGGGTGAGGGCGATCAGCAGGTCGAGGTCGGCTTCGAGGGCGGTCAGGGCGCCATCGATACGTGCCAGGCGGTCGGCGTCGAACGTCATGGCGATGCGGTTCTGTGTCATGTGGTTGCGTCCTTTCAGGTTGTACCGGCCGGATCCGGCCGGCACGGGCAGCCTACTGCCGCCCGCCCGCGTTGCGACGCCCTGCCCCGCTAATGGAGGAGCCTGTGCAGATTTTTGTGTAACCGGATTTCGATAGCGGCGCATCATAGATGCCGAATGCTGCGTTGGAAATGACGCTTCTCTTCGGAAGCAGGCCAACGGGCAAATACTGACGTGTTTCGCTCGAATGGATCGGCACGATGATTGATTGATTGCCGGGCACCCCTTGAATCTGCCTGAACCGGTGCGGGTATTTGCTTGCCGGCCGGGTCTCCTTCGCCTTGCTCGCAAGCCGAAATTCCCTGACAGAGTTAAATCTCTCGCCTAGTTGTGGGATCGCCTCTGCCGCCTCTCTGTCGCTGTCCTCAACCCAAATACAAACACGCGGCCTACCATCAATGAACTCATGAGAGCCGTAGTAATAACGCAGATAGGGAGCAGCTTCACCGCTAGCCACTGAAATCGCCCTTGCTTCCTCCAAAGACATGAGTAGATGTCCGCCATCCACAGGCTTATTGCCCCAGAACATTGTTGGAACATCTAAATTTGGTTTAGCGGCGGGCTCCACGTAAATATTCGGACCCGCAACTAGGTAGGCGTTGATGTTTTCCACCTCGGCTTGAACCGTCTCACCAACCCCGTTCAACGAGTACAGCCTTTTGACTCTTTCACCGCCAGATGAAAGCCCAATGATGGCGACCGTTACGCCAGCGTTGTTAGCTGCCAGGTTCTGCCACTTGAACGATGTGTGGGCAAAATGAATAGTTGTTCCGTCCTTTAACAACAAGGGCCAAAACATTGGAACAAGCTGACCCTGGCAGATTGAATTAGTTGTGACGAATGCTGCTTTCGACACCTGTCCGCGCATAAATAGATGCGCTTTCCAAAACCACCCCATGACGTAATCGAACGACTTCCAATAGTCGCTAACACCCTCGAAGAGGATTCGTAGATCTTCTTTTTGCGATTCAGCCTGCGAACTCAAGCCAGCATACGGCGGGTTGCCGCATAAATAGATTTCGCCGCCTTCGTTCTCAAATTCGATTTCAGCTTGATCTAATGGTGTGTTGAAAAGATCGCTTCCAATCAGCTTCACCCCCGTCCCAGTGGGCGGACAGATCCCTAACCAATCCACCTGCAGCGCATTTCCGCAGGTGATCCAGTTCTGGCTATCCAACGGCAGAACGTCTTTTAGGGCTTCCTTCTGACCGCGATACAGCACATCACACTGGAACTCCGCAATGATCAGTGCCAGACGCGCAATCTCCGCTGGGAAGTCACGCAGCTCGATTCCACGAAAATTATTGATTGGAATTTCCGAAGGCTGCTCGACTTCGCCACGTCGCCGGTTGATCTCGGCTTCGATCTCGCGCATCTGCTTGTAGGCGATAACCAGGAAGTTGCCGCTACCGCATGCTGGGTCGAACACGCGGATGTGCGCCATGCGCTTGCGCAAGTTCAACAGCTTGATCTTGTTGTCGCCCGCCACTTCCAGCTGCGTCCGCAGGTCGTCCAGGAACAGCGGGTTTAGCACCTTCAGGATGTTGGGCACGCTCGTGTAGTGCATACCCAATGCACCGCGCTCTTCGTCATCGGCCACGGCCTGAATCATCGACCCGAAGATGTCGGGGTTGATCTCTCGCCAATCCAATTTCCCTGCTTGGTACAGATACGCACGAGCCGTACGGGTGAACTTCGGCACATGGGTATCGCCGGAGAACAATCCACCGTTGACGTAGGGGAACTCAATTGCCCAGCGCGGAATTCCCACCGCCCCCCGATCTTCCGTCTTGGTATTCATAGCGCGAAATATGGCGCTCAACACCTCGTCGACGTTCGAGCCATCAGACTGCGTCATCTTGTCGACGGTGGCCGTGAACAGCGTCGCACCGGGAAAGATGTCGGTGTCCTCCGCAAAGAAGCAGAAGATCAACCGGGCCATGAAGTGGTTCATATCTGGTCGGCGCGCTGTCGTGGCCCAATCAGGGTTCTCTCGCAGCAATTCGACGTACAACTTGTTCAGACGTCCGGTAGCCCGAACGTCGATGGGGTTGTCCTTGATCTCCTTAATCGTGGAGATACCTGCCAGCGGCAAGAACAAGCCAAAGTGGTCCGGGAACTGAGGGAACTCACACGCGATAGCGTCGCCGGAGGCCAGTTCCTCGGCTTCCAAGGTGATCCCATCGGTGGCCAGAATGAACTTGGCCTTGGCCTGGGCGGTCTTGGCGCTGGCCTTCAAGGCCGTCAGCGTTTGCCCCACTTGGCCGGGCTCGGCCACCGCGACGTGGATGTGGTTGCGCTGCAGCACACCACCCGCCACATCGGACGCGTTGCTGTCGCCCTTGCGCAACCGTTGGATAGTGGTTGCCTTGTTGCCGAAAGCGGCCAGGAACTGGAACGGAAACTCCGCGCCATCAAAGGCTTGCGCAGCCAAATCAGATAGAGCCTGTTCGATCTCCACGGCATTCATCGGACAGCCCCGACGAAGCACCTCTCAGAGAGAGCGGTACCAACTGAAAGCCGTTCCAACCAAGCGCCAACCAAAGACATGCAGATCCCCTAAGACACAGGCTTGAAAGTATCGGCCATAGGGCATTTCTGAGCCAGTTTTGGGCTAATCCCTCAACACCAACGTCGGGTTCTCATCGATCGTCCCGTCCTCGTTGACCACCACATAGCGGTCGCCGGCGCGGTTGAACAGCACGGAGACGGGGCTCTTGAAGAGCGGGCGCACGTGGCAAACGGAACATGCCTTGTCGGAACCTTGCTTCCGATTCCGAAGCCGCAGGCCCCGTTCTATTAGCCGGCTACGCGGATAACGAGCCACCCAGCCATAAGATTTGCCTATAAATCATATGCTTAATGCACATCTTGTTATCCAGTCGCCCTCTTCGCGCCCAGTAGTCAAGCAATAGTTGACAACTGAAACGAGCAAGACGGGATATAGGTTGATGGCGACTGATGCGTTCGGCGGCAGATCATGTTGCTGACGCCAGCAACATGATCCGCTGAGTTCCGTCACTTCAATCCCTCAACACCAACGTCGGGTTCTCGTCGATCGTCCCGTCCTCGTTGACCACCACATAGCGGCCTTCGCGGTTGAACAGCACCGGGATGGGGGTCTTGAAGAGCGGGCGGCGGACGAACTTCAGGTGCCAGTGGAAGTTTTCCATCGTGTGGATGGTGGCCTGCTGCGCGGGCGTGAGGCCGGCCAGCAACGTGGCGTTGTCGTGCTTGGGAGCGCCCTTGCGGCGCTCGGGCGTGCGGGGTGCGGCGCCGGGGGCGTCCGGGGGTGGGGTGTCGCCTGGGCGGTGCGGATCCGACATCCGGTGGGGGGCTCCTGATGGCGTGGAACGGGAACGGACCTGCCGCCGTGGCGGCAGGAGTCCACCTTGTATCGGCCGACTTCAAGAAAACGTGAGGGTCGCGTTGCCGCGTGGGGAGAGGGTTCAGCCACGGGCCGCCGTGGGCGCCCTGCCCGCCTGGCGCGGGCCGATGGCCGCGCACCGGCGTGCGCGGGAATAACGGGGCGCGTCAGGCGCGCAGGACGAGCGTCTGGCTTTCGTCGAGGGTGCCGTCTTCCTGGATGACCACGTGGCGTGTGTGGTCGCGGTCGAACAGCACCGGGATGGGCGCCTGGAACAGCGGACGGCGCACGAAGGCCAACTTCCACTGGAAGATCTCCAGCGCTTCCAGCGTCATGACCTGCGCGGGGGTGAGGCCGGCGCGCAGCGCGTCGCCCGACGGCGCGGGCTTGCGGCGCTCGGAGGCACGCGGCGTGGCCGCGGCGGGTGCGGGGGACGGCCAGGGACCGGTGATGACGGCGGCTTGGGCAGCATTGCGATACATGGGGGGGCAACTCCATCGACTACGGGCGACACCTGATGTTTCTAACGGCAGGGATCGGCCGCTATTTAGGGTCGTGATGACGTTGCAAGCCGCGTGCCGAAATTGAGCGCGGGCAAGAAAAAGCCCCGCAGGTGCGGGGCTTTTCTTTGCGACGGACCCGGCAGGCGCCGGGCCAGGCGATCAGGCGAACGGATCTTGCAGGACCATGGTGTGGTCGCGGTCCGGGCCGGTGCTGACGATGGCCAGCGGGCAGCCGGAAAGTTCTTCCAGCGCGCGCAGGTAGGCACGGGCGGCCGGCGGCAGCTTGTCCCACTCGGTGATGCCGTGGGTGTTCTCTTCCCAGCCCGGGAACTCCAGATACACCGGCGTGCACTCTTCCCAACCGCCGGCATCCAGCGGCGCGTACTCGGTGCGCTTGCCGCGGTACTCGTACGCGATGCAGATCTTCAGCTTCTCCATGCCGTCGAGCACGTCGAGCTTGGTGATGCACAGGCCCGAGATGCCGTTGATGGCGACGGCACGCTTCAGCGCGACGATGTCCATCCAGCCGCAACGGCGCGGACGGCCGGTGGAGGCGCCGTATTCCTGGCCGCGGTCGCGGATGCCCTGGCCCACTTCGTCGTCCAGCTCGGTCGGGAACGGACCGCCGCCCACGCGCGTGGCGTAGGCCTTGCAGATGCCCAGCACATAGTCGATCGCGTCCGCGCCCACGCCCGTACCGGCGAACGCGCCGCCGACGGTGGTGTTGGAGCTGGTGACGTAGGGATAGGTGCCGTGGTCGATGTCGAGCAGCGCGCCCTGCGCGCCTTCGAACAGCACGCGCTTACCCTGCTTGCGCAGGTCGTGCAGGATGCCGGCCACGTCGGACTTCATCGGCTGCACGTAGTCGCCGAAGGCGAGCGCTTCGTCGTAGGTCTTCTGGAAATCGACCGCTTCCACGCCCAGGTACTTGGTCAGCACGAAGTTGTGGTAGTCCAGCGCGGTGCGCAGCAGTTCTTCCAGCTGCTTGGGGTAATGCAGGTCGGCCACGCGGATGCCGCGACGCGCCACCTTGTCTTCGTACGCCGGGCCGATGCCGCGGCCGGTGGTGCCGATGGCCTTGCCGCCGGCGGCCTTCTCGCGGGCCTGATCCAGGGCGATGTGGTACGGCATGATCAGCGGGGTGGCCGGGGAGATCTTCAGGCGCGAACGCACTTCCACGCCGGCAGCTTCGAGCTCGGCGATTTCCTTCATCAGGGCGGCGGGCGACAGCACCACGCCGTTGCCGATCAGGCACAGCGCGTCGGGGCGCAGGATGCCGGACGGAATCAGGTGGAGAACGGTCTTCTTGCCACCGATGACCAGGGTGTGGCCGGCATTGTGGCCGCCCTGGAAACGGACGACGGCACCGATTTCCTCGGTGAGCAGATCGACGATCTTGCCCTTGCCTTCATCGCCCCACTGGGCGCCGAGAACGACGACTGACTGACCCATGACGGGTAACTCCTCGCTTGGTGGCGGCCATCGGGGCCGCCGGGAAGGGTCGTGCTGGGTTTGGCGCCACTGATGCCGGCAGGCTCCATCGGGGAGCCGCCCGCCACGCCGGGCCCAGACACGGAAAAAGCCGGCGGTCTTCCCACGCGGGGAGCCCGTCCGGCTTTTGTGCATTATCCGGGTTTCCGGGGACGGGGGCTACCCTGCCCAGCGGCGATCGTTCAGCGCTTCAGCGCCCACAGGATGGTCAGGCCGAAGATCAGGATGAAACCGCCCACGGCGCGGACCTGGCCGTCGGACATCTGCAGCAGCTGGATGACCGCGCGCTTCCAGCCGGCGGGGATGGCGAACAGCACCAGGCCTTCCAGGATGGCGACCAGGCACAGGGCGGACCAGAGTTCGGGCATGGCGGGGGTCCTGGCCCGCGCGACGGGGGCGGGCGACAAAAAGAAGGGGCCGGAACGGAACCGGCCGCCCTGGGGCGGCCGGCGGGGGTGACCTCAGCGGTCGCTCTTCAAGTACTGGAGGAACGGGTCGTCCTTGTCCAGGACGATCACGCCCTGCCCGTCGGCGAACGAGTTGCGGTAGGCCTCCAGGCTGCGCTGGAAGGCGTAGAACGCCGGATCGCGGTTGGCGGCCGCACCGTAGATGCGGGCGGCTTCGGCATCGCCTTCGCCGCGCAGCTTCTGCGCATCGCGTTCGGCTTCGGCCACGAGCACGGTCTGGTCGCGGTCGGCCTGCGCACGGATCGTGCGCGCCTGCTCCTCGCCCTCGGCGCGCAGGCGGCTGGCTTCCTGCCGGCGCTGCGCGCTCATGCGCTCGTAGACGTTCTGCAGCACGTCGTTGTCCGTCGGCAGGTCGACCTGCTTGAGGCGGATATCGACGATGCGCATGCCCAGGGCCTTGGCGTCCTGGTTGATCGCGGTCAGCTGTTTGGCGATCAGTTCATTCCGGTCGCCGGAGACCAACTGGCGCAGGGTGCGCGAGTTGATCTCGTTACGCAGCGAGCTGGTGATGATCGGCGAGAGGCGATCGGTGGCCACGCTGTCGACGCCGCCGGTGGCGCGATAGAACGCGCCCACGTCCTCGATGTAGCCGATGGCGATGAAGTCGACCAGCACGTCCTTCTGTTCGGAGGTGAAGTAACGCGCGGGCGTCATCTCCAGCACCTGCAACTTGGTGTCGAACACGCGCGCGCTTTCCACCAGCGGCAGCTTGAAGCGCAGGCCGGGCTTGATGTCCGTGCGCACCACCCGACCCAGGTTGAAGACCATCGCGGTCTCGCCTTCGCGCACGACGTAGATCGAGCCCATCAGGCCCAGCAGCAGGGCCACGGCGATGCCCACCAGCAGTGAAATCCTCATCGTTGGGCCTCCTCGCGGCCAGCCGGTCGCGGCGTGCGCACCGGGCTGCGGATGTTGGACGGGGTGGTATCGACCTGCGGCATCACCACCTCGGCCGGCAGCGGCGCGGCCGGCGTCGACGCCGCGGGCGAGCTGGCGCCCGCCATCGGCACATAGATCAGCTGGCGCCCATCGCCGCCGACGACCTTGCGGTTGTCGGCCAGCACCTGCTGGACGGTTTCCAGCCACAGGCGCTTGCGGGTGACCTCCGGCGCGTTCTTGTATTCGTCCTGCAGCAACGAGAAGCGCTGCGCATCACCCTGCGCGCGCGCGACGATGGCGGCTTTGTAACCCTCGGCGGCGGTACGGCGGCGGGCGGCTTCGCCGCGGGCTTCCGGCACCACCTTGGCCGCATAGGCCTGGGCTTCGTTGATCAGGCTCTCGCGCACCTGCTGCGCACCGTTGACGGCGTCGAACGCAGGCTGCACTTCTTCCGGCGGACGGGCGTCCTGCAGTTCCAGCGTGTTGACCACCAGGCCCGTCCGGTAGGTGGCGAGCGAGGCCTGCAGGCGCTCGCGCGCGGCTTCGGCCAGCGGGCCGCGCTGGTTGATGACGGCATTGAAGTCCGAGCGGCCGACCTGCTCGCGCACGGCGCTCTGCGCCGCCTGCTCCAGGACGGCCACGGCCGCGCGCGTACCGTAGAGGTACAGCTGCGGGTCGCTGATCCGGTACTGCACGTTGAACTGGATGCGGACGATGTTCTCGTCGCGGGTCAGCACCGACACGGTGTTGTTGAAGTTGTTGACCTGGGTCGCATTGACCTTGGTGACGCTTTCGATGGGCCACGGCCACTTGAAATTGGGGCCGGGCTGCATGGTGCGGGCGTACTGGCCGAAGCGCAGGACCACGCCGCGCTGCTGTTCGCCGATCAGCTGGAAACTGGAAAACAGCACCAGGATGCCGATACCGACCAGCACCCAGCGCAGCGGGTTGCCGCCACCGCCACCGGCGCCGCCGAGCAGGCCACGCAGGCGGTCGATCACGTCACCCAGGCCACCGCCCTGGCTCTTGCGGGGCTTCCAGTTGTTGTTGCGGTTGTCGTTGTTGCCGGATCCGCCGCTACCAGAGCCGCTTCCAGGGGTGTTCCAGGCCATGCCCACTCCATTTGAAAGGTTCGCGCGGGCCGCGGGGCCGGCGCGTTCTCGATTCTACTAGATAGGGGCGCCCCGACCGGGAGGCAAGGCCGGGAGGTCATGGGCGCGAGCATCCTGTCGTGGGAGCGACGTAAGTCGCGAAGGGCCTTACCGATCAGGCTTGGTTCCCATGCACGCCCCGTTCGCGACTTACGTCGCTCCCACAACGACCGAGCCCTTCCACCCTACTGCCAGTCTTCCGCTTCCACCGGCGGCAGCAGCGCTTCCAGCGGATGGCCGCCGGCCTGCGAGGCCAGGCGCTGCGCGTCGGCCAGGGCGAGGTCGACGGTGACGCGCCAGCCGTGTTCGTCGAAATCCTCCGACAGCACGGCGCCGAGCGCGTGCAGGCGCGAACGCAGGCGGGCCGAGTGCGCGGGCAGGTGCAGTTCGCCGCGCACGCGCTGGAAGCCCAGCCGCTGCGCCAGCGCGCCCTTGAGCAGGTCGATGCCCTCCCCGTCGCGCGCCGAAATCCACACGCGCTCGCGCGCGCGGCCGATGCCGACGGCGTCGCCGCCTTCTTCGCCGGCGTCCGGATCGGGCTGGTCGTGGCGCGGCTCGGCGCCTTCGATCCGGTCGATCTTGTTGAACACCAGCATCTGCGGCAGGTCGCCGGCGCCGATCTCCTGCAGCACTTCATCAACCTGGGCGATGCGTTCCTCGCGGTGCGGATCGGCGGCGTCGACGATGTGCAGCAGCAGGTCGGCTTCGCGCGCCTCGCTCAGGGTGGAACGGAACGCGGCCACCAGTTCGTGCGGCAGGTCGCGCACGAAGCCGACGGTGTCGGCGAGCACCACGGCGCCACCGGGCAGATCGATGCGGCGCACGGTGGGGTCCAGCGTGGCGAACAACTGGTCGGCCGCGTAGGCCTCCGCGCCGGTCAGCACGTTGAACAGGGTGGACTTGCCGGCGTTGGTATAGCCCACCAGGGCGACGCGCGGCAGTTCGCTGCGCACGCGGGCGCGACGCATCTGGGTGCGCTGCACTTCCACCTTCTCGAGCCGCTTCTGCAACTGCTCCACGCGCTTCTGCAGCAGGCGGCGGTCGGTTTCCAGCTGGGTTTCGCCGGGGCCGCGCAGGCCGATGGAACCGCCGCGCTGGCGCTCCAGGTGGGTCCAGCCGCGGATCAGCCGGGTGGCCATGTGGCGCAGCTGCGCCAGTTCCACCTGCAGCTTGCCTTCGTGGCTGCGTGCGCGCTGGGCGAAGATGTCCAGGATCAGCCCGGTGCGGTCGAGCACGCGGCGCTGCAGGAGTTTTTCCAGGTTGCGTTCCTGGCCCGGCGACAGCGGGAAGTTGACCAGGACCAGGTCGGCGCCGGTCGCATCGGCGGCCGCCTTCACTTCGTCCAGCTTGCCGCTGCCGATCAGGGTGGACGGATTGGGGCGGTCGATGCGCGCGGTGATCAGCGCGGCGATGCTGGCGCCCGCCGAGCGCGCCAGGTCGCTGAACTCCTCGGTGATGCCGTCGTCCAGACGGCCGCTGGCATACGGCTGGATCAGCAGCGCATGCTCGCCCTTGCGGGATCTTTCAAACAATGGGGTCGTGCCTCTTCAAACGAGGCACGCATTATCACGCGGTTTCGTCGTCGCCGCCTTCCGCGCCGTCTTCACCCTGCTGCACGTAGCCGCCACCGGGGCCCACGCGCACGTTGCGCGCCGGCACGACCGTGGAGATGGCGTGCTTGTAGACCATCTGGCTGACCGTGTTGCGCAGCAGGACCACGAACTGGTCGAAGGATTCGATGGTGCCCTGCAGCTTGATGCCGTTGACCAGGTAGACCGACACCGGCACGCGCTCGCGCCGTAGTGCATTCAGGAAAGGATCCTGCAGGGATTGCCCCTTGGACATGACGTACTCCCGCCTTGCGTTCTTATAGTAGGTATGGGTGCTGACCCCGGTGCGGCAAACAGCTCCCCTGCCGACCCGGAGCCCCGATGTTACACAACATCGGCCCCGGCAGGCGCCGCCAAGGCAGGCAGCCGGTCCCAGTTCCACCACGCTGGCCCCCGCGGACTCATTCCCGCGGCAGGAACAGGTCCACTGCCTGCGCCAGGCGCGCGCGGTCGGTGGCGGGGTCGAACCAGCGGGCATCCAGCTCGCCGCGCAGCCAGGTGAGCTGCCGCTTGGCCAGCTGGCGGGTCGCGGCGATGGCGCGTTCGCGGAAGTCCTGGGCATCGCCCTGCCCGTCCAGGAATTCCCAGGCCTGCCGGTACCCCACGGCACGCACGGCCGGCAGGTCCAGCGGCGTCGCCACGGCCTGCATGCCGGGCAGCGCGCGCAGCCGGCGCACTTCCTCCAGGAAGTCCTGCGCCAGCATCAGGTCGAAGCGCTGCGCGATCCGCGCATGCAGCACGGCGCGATCGGCCGGCGCCAGCACCAGCTTGAGCACGCGGAAAGGCGGACGCTCGCGCCGTGCTTCGCGCTGCCACTGGCTGATGGGTTTGCCGGTCAGCCGGAAGACTTCCAGCGCACGCTGGATACGCTGCGGATCGGTGGCGTGGATGCGCGCGCCCGCGTCGGGATCGATGCGCGCGAGTTCAGCATGCAACGCCGGCCAGCCGACCTGCTGCGCTTCAGCGCCGATCCGTTCACGCAACGCCGCGTCGGCAGGCGGCATCGCCGCCAGTCCTTCGAGCAGCGCCTGGAAATACAGGCCCGTGCCACCGGCCAGCACCGGCAGGCGGCCGCGCGCGGCGATGTCGTCCATCGCCTTGCGTGCATCGGCGGCGAAGTCGGCGGCCGAATACGTCTGCCACGGATCGCGCACATCGAGCAGGTGGTGCGGCACGCGCGCCTGCTCGGCTGCGGTGGGCTTGGCCGCGCCGACGTCCAGGCCGCGATAGACCAGCGCGGAATCGACACTGACGATCTCGCCGTTGAAACGTTCGGCCACGTCCAGCGCGAACGCCGTCTTGCCCGAGGCGGTCGGACCCATGATGGCGATGGCGAGGGGGCGGACACCGGACGGCATGCAGGCGGAACGTCGTGCGCGAGGGCGCCCAGCTTAACGCGCGATCCCACGATCAAACGCGTTCTGCGATGCCGGTCATGCTTGGCGATGCGGGGCCATCAGGCAGGCGTGGTGCTCAGGTACAGTCGGCCCGCGTCCACAGGGGGATGCCGAGGGACGCCGATGCGCGCGAAGCAGATCGTCGCGACGTCGCACACCGTGGACGTTGATATTTCCCAGCGCGAGCCGACCGGATGCCCGTACCTCACCTGTTTTCGCCGCGACCACTGCTGTCCTTGTTCGCCGTGGCTGCGCTGCTCTCCGCGTGCCGTGCGGACAACGTCGCTGATGTCGAGGCGACCGCCGCGCACGCAGCGGCGACCGCATGGCCGACCGCGGCGCCATCGCCCGAACGGGTGGCGGCGGCGGCCGTTCCGACGACCGCGGTGCCGACACCGATCCTGTTCGTCACCCAGGTACCGACGCAGGGCGATCCCTTCGCCAGCCGGATGTCGACCTTCGCCAATCATCTGCCCAGCATGGCGGCGCTGCCGCGGGGCGGCGACCTGATGATCCGCTATCCCGACGGCACGCTGCGCAACCTGACGAAGGAAGCGGGCTTCGGCATGGAAGGCCAACAGGGCGCCACCGCGATCGCGGTGCGCGAACCGGCCGTGCACTGGAGCGGCACCAAGGCTATCTTCAGCATGGTGGTCGGCGGACCGCCGCAGCGTTACGTACATCCCACGGCGAAGTGGCAGCTGTTCGAAATCACCGGCCTGGGCCAGGGCCAGGCGGCCGTCATCACGAAAGTCGCGAACCAGCCGGCGGACTACAACAACGTCTCGCCGCTCTACGACAGCCAGGACCGCATCCTGTTCACCTCCGACCGCCCGCGCGGTGGCGAGGCGCACCTGTATCCGCAGCTCGACGAATACGAGAGCACGCCCACCATCACCGGCATCTGGCAGCTGGACCCGTCCAACGGCCAGCTGCGCCTGCTCAACCATGCGCCGAGCGGTGCGTTCTCGCCCAGCATCGACAGTTACGGCCGGCTGGTCTTCATCCGTTGGGACCACCTGCAACGCGACCAGCAGGCCGACGCCGGCACCTACGGCGCCTACGACCTGGCCAGTGAAGCGTCGGGCGCCGCGAGCATCGGCCTGCAACCGGAAACCTTCCCCGAATCGCGCAGCGGCATGGGCAGCGCGTACGGCAACGTCAACGGCTTCACCTACAACCTGTTCACGCCGTGGCAGATGAACCAGGACGGCACCGAGGAACTGACGCTCAACCATATCGGCCGGCAGGAACTGTCGTTCGGTTATCTGCCCAAATCCTTCTCCACCGACAGCGCCCTGTCGGACTATTCCAACACCGCGCTGATCGCCAACAAGAAATACATCCGCATGGATGGTGGCCTGTTCCAGCTGCGCGAAGACCCGACCGTCGCGGGTAGCTACTACGCCATCTACACCCGCGAATTCGCCACCGGCGGCACCAACCAGATCGTGCGCATCACGGGCGCGCCGCATCTCAATGCGGAACAGATGGAGATCGTCGACGCCTCACCGCCCATCGACGGCAGCGGCAACCTCGCCGGTGGCCGCTTCCGCAGTCCGCTGCCGATGAGCAGCGGCCACATGGTCGCCAGCTATACCAGCAGCCCGGCGTTCCAGGCCGGGGTTCCGCTGCGCTTGCACCAGTTGCAGACCGATGCCAGCGGCCTGCTGGTCGCGGGGCCGGCATTGACACCGGGCATCAGCAAAAACCTGACGTGGTGGGATCCGGACAGCCAGCGCAGCTACAACGGCGTGCTGTGGGAGATCGACCCGGTGGAAGTCGTCGCGCGCGTGCGTCCGCCGGTGACCGCCACGCCGATCACATCGCCGGAGCAATCGGTGTTCGCCAGCGAGCAGGTCAACGAAGCCGCGTTCCGCGCCTGGCTGAAAGCGAACCAGCTCGCCCTGATCGTCACCCGCAACCAGACCGCACGCGATCGCGACGACAAGCAGCAGCCCTACAACCTGCGCGTCCCCGGCGGCGTGCAGACGCTGGGCGGCAGTGGACGGATCTACGAGATTTCGCACTACCAGATCCTGCAGGCCAACATGATCCGCGCTTACAACACTGGCTCGATCTACCAGCGGGGCCGCCGCCCGATCGCGCAGCCGATGGCGGTCGCAGCGAACCCCTCCAACGCGGGCGGTCCGGCCGGCAGCGTGCGTATCGCCGCCGACGGCTCGACGGCGGCCTTCGTACCCGCGAGCCGCGCACTGACGTGGCAGAGCACCGATCCTGCCGGCGTGCCTGTCGTGCGCGAACGTCTCTGGGTGACGCTGCAGCCCGGCGAGATCCGTACCTGTACCGGTTGCCATGGTGAGAACGTGCGCAATCAAGCGGGCGCAGCGCCCTCCACCACGCCCCCCGAAGCCCTGCGGCTGCTGTTGCGCCATTGGAAGCAGCAGAACGGCGGAGACCCGATCCGGGTCAATGGCTCGCAACCGCTGATCCCGACGCCCCCTGCGGCCATCACCGCACCGACGGCAGGCGCACGCGTAGCGCCCGCGACCGAGGGCGCAGTGCTGACAGCGCGATGGCGGGAGAGCGTGCGGCCGCATCGCGCGGACCGCTGACCCCCACGGCGAGACGCCAGCGACGCTCAGCGCGAATCGAGGAACAGCTTCAACGCAGCGATTTCCTCATCGGTCATGACCGGATACCGATAGGCCGCCACGCCGCTCATCATCCCGGTCTTCGACTTGCCGCCGGCGGCGATCTCGCCGGTGCGCATCAGCCGGGTGAACTGTTCGAACGTATAGGCCTTGGCGACCACCAGCGACGGCGCGGGATCGCCTTCCCACCCGTTGAGGTCCCAGGCGTGGCATTCGCTGCAGGACGTGTAGGCCAGGTGCCGGCCAAGCGCGAGCGCCTGCGTCGGCGGTGCGGCCGGCGGTTCATGGCCCGGGTCGGGCACCATGTCGACCAGCCAGGGATGCGTGCCGTCGTTGGTCGTCTTGATGAGCGATTCGGACCACTGCCCGGCAGGCAGGGTGGGGTTGTCCACGGCGGGCAGGCCGCGCAACCACGCGGTGATGTCGCGAACCTCGCGATCGCTGAGGTGCTGGAACATCTTGATCGGCATGCCCCACGGCACATGGCCATCGTGCGTGCGGCCTTCGCGCAACAGGGCGGCGAGCGCGGCATCGTCGTAGAGCGTGCGGCGCTGGGTGAGGTTGGGCGCGACGATGCGGCCGAGTTCCGGGTTTTCCTGGAATACCTCACCGGCACCGTGGGGCCCGTGGCAGCCGTTGCAGCCGACGCGCGTGGCGACGCGCAGGCCTTCCACGGGATCGCCCGCTGGCGGCACGGGTGCCGACACCGCGGGCGGTGACGGCGGCGCGCGGTTGCATGCGACCAACGACAGGCACAGCAGGACCAGCGATGCGATGCGCATGGACGACTCCCCTCCCCGACGCTGATGCCAACGCGGTAGCCGTCCTGCGCCGGCCAGTCAATCGTCGTCGGGCCAGCGGATCGTCGGCGTGGCCGCGGTCTTGCGGGGCGCGGGCACGGCAGCGACGGCGTTCCAGATTTTCAGTGCATCGACCGTGGCGCCGACATCGTGCACGCGCACGATCAGGGCGCCACGTTGCGCAGCGATCAGATGCGCCGCCACGGAACCGGCGGCACGATCCGCTGGCACGTCGCGGCCGGTCAGCTCGCCGATGCTGCGCTTGCGCGACAACCCTGCCAGCACCGGCACGCCGAGCTCGACGAAGCGCTCGAACTGCGCGAGCAACTGCAGGTTGTGCGCGGTGTCCTTACCGAAGCCGAAGCCCGGATCGATGACGATGTGCTTCTTCGGGATGCCTGCCATCTCGGCGGCGAAAATGCGTTCGGCCAGGAAGCGATGCACGTCGCCGACCACGTCGTCGTACTGCGGCGCGGCCTGCATCGAGCGTGGTTCGCCCTGCATGTGCATCAGCACCACCGGCACGCCGAGCGCGGCGGCGGCATCGAGCGCACCCTCGCGTCGCAAGCCGTAGACATCGTTGATCAGCCCGGCGCCCGCCTGCACGGCGGCACGCATGACCTCGGGCTTGGAGGTGTCGATGCTGATCGGCACGGACACCTGCGCGGCCAGCCGCGCGATCACCGGCACCACGCGGCGCAGTTCTTCTTCGGCCTCCACCTCGGCGGCGCCCGGGCGCGTGGACTCGCCGCCGATGTCGAGGACGTCGGCCCCCTCCTCCACCAGCTTCAACGCATGCGCGACGGCGGCGTCGGTCGTGTCGTGCGCGCCACCGTCGGAGAACGAATCCGGGGTGACGTTGACGATGCCCATGACCTGCGGACGATCGAGCCTCAGGATGCGGCCGGCGCAATCGAGTTGGGGGACGGTGTCGAACATCATTCGGAATCCTTGGGCGTACGCGAGGAAGAGGCCGAGAGCGCGGCGCCGATCGCCACGCCCAGGGCGAGCCAGAGCGCCAGGTTGTCGGTGGCGGCGCCGACCGCAGCGCCGATCGCGATGCCCAGGCCCAGACCCCAGCCGTTGCGCTTCTTGTCCTGCATGGTGAGCCTCCCGCATGGCGGCTGCGTCGTGCAGCGCATTATCCACGCAAAACAAAAGACGGCCGAAGCCGTCTTTTGTGACCCTCGCCTTCCGTGCGGACCGTCAGGTCTGCGCGGCAGGTCCGCCGAGCGGCGGCAGCGGGCGCGATTCCGGCTTGTCGTCCTTGTCCGCCTTGTTCCAGCCCAGCGGCGGCGGCACTTCGCGGCCTTCCATGATGGCGTCGATCTGCGGGGCGTCGATGGTTTCGTACTGCATCAGCGCGTCCGCCATCGTGTGCAGCTTGTCGATGTTGTCGGTGAGGATCTTGGTCGTGCGCGCATACGCCTTGTCCAGAATGTTGCGGACGACCTCGTCGATCTTGCGCGCGGTGTCGTCGGACACGTTCTTGTGCTGGGACACCGAGCGTCCGAGGAAGACTTCCTCTTCCTCTTCGGCATAGGTGATCGGCCCGAGTTCTTCGGACAGGCCCCACTTGGTCACCATGTTGCGTGCCATCTTGGTGGCGCGCTCGATGTCGTTGGACGCACCGGTGGTGACCTTGTCGGCGCCGAAGATCAATTCTTCGGCGACACGCCCGCCATACAGCGTGCACAGGCGGCTCTCGATGCCGGTGCGGTTGATGCTGTACTTGTCGCCTTCCGGCAGGTACACGGTCACGCCCAGCGCGCGGTCGCGCGGGATGATGGTCACCTTGTAGACCGGGTCATGCTCGGGGACCAATCGGCCGACGATGGCGTGGCCGGACTCGTGGTAAGCCGTATTGCGCTTCTCTTCCTCGCTCATGGCCATCGAGCGACGCTCGGTGCCCATGATGATCTTGTCGCGAGCGCGATCCAGGTGGTCCATACGGACCTCCTTGGCGTTCTCGCGCGCGGCGAACAGCGCAGCCTCGTTGCAGAGGTTGGCGAGGTCGGCGCCACTGAAACCGGGCGTACCACGCGCGATGACCATCGGCTCGACGTCGTCGGCCAGCGGCAACTTGCGCATGTGAACGCGCAGGATCTGCTCACGACCCCTCACGTCCGGCAGGCCCACGGTCACCTGGCGATCGAAACGGCCCGGACGCAGCAGCGCCGGGTCGAGCACGTCGGGGCGGTTGGTCGCGGCGATCACGATGACGCCTTCACCACCCTCGAACCCGTCCATCTCGACCAGCAACTGGTTCAGGGTCTGCTCGCGCTCGTCATGGCCGCCACCCAGGCCGGCGCCGCGATGGCGGCCGACGGCGTCGATTTCGTCGATGAAGATGATGCACGGCGCATGCTTCTTGGCCTGCTCGAACATGTCGCGCACGCGGCTGGCGCCGACGCCGACGAACATCTCGACGAAGTCCGAACCGGAGATGCTGAAGAACGGGACCTTGGCTTCGCCCGCAATGGCCTTGGCCAGCAGCGTCTTGCCGGTGCCGGGCTGGCCGACCATCAGCACGCCGCGCGGGATCTTGCCGCCCAGCTTCTGGAACTTGCCCGGGTCGCGCAGGAACTCGACCAGTTCGCCCACTTCTTCCTTGGCCTCGTCGCAGCCGGCGACGTCGGCGAAGGTGACCTTCACCTGGTCCTCGCCCTGCAGCTTGGCGCGCGACTTGCCGAAGGACATCGCGCCCTTCGCGCCGCCGCCACCGCCCTGCATCTGGCGCATGATGAAGATCCAGAACCCGATGATCAGCAGCACCGGCAGGAAATTGAACAGGATCGCGACCAGCGAGATGCCGCTCTCGGGCTGCTCGCGGTCGATGGTGACGTTCTTGTCCAGCAGCGTATCGACGAGCTTGTCGTCCTGCGGGCCATAGACGGTACCGGTGGTGCTGTCCTTGCGCTTGAAGGCGATGGCGTTCGTCGCGAGGTTGCTCTCGTTGGTGAACTTCACCGACGACACGCGACCGGATTCGACTTCCTGCAGGAATTCGGAATAGGTGATCGGGCCGCCCGGCGTATTGGCGCCGCCCTTGGGCGAGAAGCTCTGGAAGACGACCATCAGCACGACGGCGACGACTACCCAAAGCAGGAGGTTCTTGGTCAGGTCGTTCATCCTCATCGGCTCCGCTGTTCCTCTTTCCTGTTGCGCACGTTACGTCACCTTACTTGATCTGGGCCCGCTTGCCCTGTCCCAGGGCGTACACCTCGGGAGAGCGCTTGCGGGAGGCATCCGGCTTTCGGATCGCCACCTTGTCATAGCGGCGGCGAAGCTCGCGGATGTAGTCGTCGGAACCGGCGCCCTGGAACAGCTTGATCAGGAACGCCCCGCCCGTCTTCAAATGGGCGTCGGCGAACTCCATCGCCAGTTCGGCCAGGTGCATCATCCGCGGCTGGTCGACCGCATCCACACCACTCTTATTGGGGGCCATATCCGACAGCACAAGGTCCACCGACGCGCCGTCCAGCATGGCTTCCAGTTGGGATAGAACGCTGTCCTCCCTGAAATCCCCATGAAGGAAGTCCACGCCCGCCAGGGGGGGCATGTCCAGGATGTCCATGGCCACTACGCGGCCGCTGTCGCCCATCGCCTGGCGGACGAACTGCGACCACCCTCCGGGGGCGGCCCCCAGGTCGACCACCACCATGCCCGGCTTGAGCAAGCGGTCGCGCTCCAGGAGTTCCTCCAGCTTGTAGGCCGCACGCGAGCGCAGGCCCTCGGCCTGGGCTTTCTTCACGTAGGGGTCGGAGAAGTGTTCCTTCAGCCAGCGCTGGCTGCTCTTGCTGCGGGTAGCCATGGGCGGCGAGGTCTCCGGGCACGCTGCGACGGGAGCCGCCGGAGCCGTTCTGGGGGGCCGCCATGATACCCTGATCCCCCTTTTCGACCCGTACCGTGCCGCATGCCTGTAGCCCTGACCGCCGCCCAGACCCGTTTCCTGCGCGGCCAGGCCCATGACCTCAAGGCCCTGCTGCAGATCGGCAACAAGGGCGTCACCCCCGCCTTCATCGCGGAGCTGGATGGCGTGCTGGAGCAGCACGAGTTGGTCAAGGTGAAGGTGGCAGGCGAGGACCGCGAGGCCCGCGACGCCATGATCAGCGACTTGGCCGACAAGACCGACGCGGCCCTGGTACAGCGGATCGGCCACACCGCCGTGCTGTACCGCCCGAGCAAGGAACGCCGGCACATCGTGCTGCCGCGCGGTTGATTCACCGGCGCAGGCCCCCGCCATGCAGCTGAGCCACGAACTGCCCGACTATGCCTTCACCCTGCGGTCCGCCGACGGGCAACACGCCCGGGTGAACGACCGCACGCTGACGGCCAGCTTCATCCTGTCGCCTCAGCAACTGACCGAACACTGGTCCGTCAGCGACAGCAGCGCGCTCATGCCTGAAGACCTGGCACCCCTGATCGCGCTCCAACCCGAAGTGATCCTGCTCGGCACCGGCGACCGCCAGGTCTTCCCGCCCGCGGCCGTGATGGCGGCCTGTCTGCGTCAGGGCGTCGGGCTGGAAGTGATGACCAATGCCGCCGCCGCGCGCACCTTCAACGTGCTGGCCGGCGAGTCGCGGCGCGTGGTCGCCGGCTTCCTGTTGGCGCCCCGCTGATCCTGCCGCGACGATGCGTCGCGTCCTCCTGCTTCTCCTGATCTGCCTGCCGATCCCGGCGTGCATCGCCCCGGGACCCGACGAGGCCGCGCGCTACGCGACGTGGAAGACCACTTCACATGCTGCGGGTTTGTCGGCCTATGAGCGCGTGTTGAGCGAAGGCCGCGTGGCAGATGTGGTGCCGATGCAGGCGTTGCTGCGTTCGAGCCGCCGCTGGCGCGCCTGCGACGCGCAAGAATTCCTGCTGCCGCCACCGGACCGCGCCGCGGCGATCATCCCCACGCTGCGCGTGGTGCAGCGGCTTCAGGCGTCGGGTTGGCTGGAGGGCCAGGGCATCCGTTCGGGCTACCGGTCGGCGGCGCTGAATGCGTGCTCCGGCGGCAGTTCGCGCAGCCGGCACCTGCACAACACGGCACTGGACTTCGATCTGGCCAGCGATGCGCATGTCGCAGATCTGTGCCGTTTCTGGCGCGAGCAAGGCCCCGCCTTGGCGATGGGCCTGGGCTTCTACACGCCGACGAAGATCCACATCGATACATCCGGCCACCGCACGTGGGGCAAGGACTATCGGCGCGGGACGTCGCTCTGCATCACCCGGACCCAGACGCCGTAGTGGTCTGAGGGCCACGCGCCAGTGTCGTCGGCCTGATCGAGGATGATCCGCGCATCCACGACGCGGAATGCATCGCGCTCGACGAAGACATGGTCGATGCGTTCGGGCGGATGCCCCAGGTGGGTGTTCAGCGTGGTGTGTGCAGGCGTGTTGGTGTCCTGGTCCGCATGGGTGCCTGCATACGCTTCGGCGAATTTCGGATTCAACACGGTCAGTTCCGGCGTGTCGGAACGCGTGTTGAAATCACCGCCAAGCACGGAAGGCGCGTCGCCCGCAGTGGCCTCGATCAGTTCCAGTACGCCCGCCATCTGCTTCGCGCGGATCGCGCCGCCTTCTCGCGTGTGGTGCAGATGGGTCACATAGAGATTCAATGGCCGTCCCTGCATCGTGGCGCGAACCCAGCCTGCATTGCGGTAGTCGTCCAGCGGGTCCAGCTTCACTTCACGGGACGCTTCGATGACGCCCCTGACCAGGATCGCGTTGCCATAGCGCCGGGCCTGCGAAGGCGCATCGACGGAGAAGAACCGGTAGTCGTAGCCCAGTCGCGACGCCAGGACCTGCGCCTGGTTGGGCAGCGCGATGTCCTGCAGCACTTCCTGCAACACGATCACATCGGGTGCGAGTGCGCGCAGTTCGGCCACGATCAGGTCCTGCCGATGCGGCCAGTCCTGCTTGTCGTGCCAGAGATTCAACGTGACCACGTCGAGGGGCCCGACCGCCTCGTTCGCGACGCGTGCCGTCGACGCGCACCCCGCCAGCACGAGCGCCATCGCCAGCAGCAGCGACGCCATGAAGCGCACGCTCCGCGCCGAACCAGGCATCAGCGCGCCGGCAGGTACTGCAGCGGATCGACCGGCTTGCCGTTGTGGCGGATCTCGAAGTGCAGCATCTCGCGCGACGCGCCGCTGCTGCCCATTTCGGCGATCTGCTGGCCGGCCTTCACGCTCTGCCCTTCGTTGACCAACCGCTTGCGATTGTGGCCGTAGGCGGACAACCACTGCTCGTTGTGCTTGACGATGATGAGCTCGCCATAGCCGACCAGACCGGCACCGGAATACACCACCACGCCATCGGCGGCGGCACGCACCGCCTGGCCGTTGCTGCCCGCGATATCGACGCCCTGCTTGGTGGCATCGCCGTTGACGAACCGGCCGATGAGGTGGCCGTCGGCTGGCCAGCGCCAGGCGAACCCGCTGTTCGCAGGTGCCGGTGTCGCGGCCGGGCGCGTGATCGGTGCCGGCGGCGGCGTGGGTCGCGTCGTCGTGCCGGTCGCCGGTCGTGTCGGCGTGGTGGTGGTCGCCACAGGGCGGCTACCGGAAGCCGGATAGAGCTTGAGCGACTGGCCGGGGTAGATCGTGTACGGCGGCGCGATGCCGTTCCACGCCGCCAGGTCCTTCACGTCCACGCCGTTGCGGAACGCGATGCCATACAGCGTGTCGCCGCGCTGCACGCGCACGGTGGCGCCCGGCTTGGCCTGCGAAGGTTTGCGGGTGGACGACGAGGAGGTGGGTTCGCGCACCACCGTGGTGGAGCACGCCGCGAGCGTCGCGATGGCGAGGCCGATCAGGAGGGCGCGCATCATGTGGGTGCCGGAGTGGTGCGTCGTGGTCATGCGTTCTCGTCGTTTCCTCACGGGGCCCGGCGTCAGCCGGTCAGGCGCTGGAACAGTTCGCGTGCCGCCACACCGCCACCGCCGATCAGCACGCTGAAGTAGATGATCGTCCCGATGTTCGCCAGGTGCCCCAGCAGGATCGCACCGCCATCGCGCTGGATGAAGCCGATGGCGTACAACAGCAGGGCCAAGGCTGGCAGGGTATTGCTGAACGGGACGAATCCAAAAGGCGCCATCAACAGCAGGGCCGCAAGGATGAAGGCCAGGTTGTTGAAGACCCCCTGCCCCGGCCCATCGACGAAGAAGCGCAGCCGATGCGGGCGGCTGATCTTCTCCATGCGGCGCACCCACACCAACCCGGCAGTCAGGCCCGGGCGCAAACGATCCGCGGGCAGCGCCTTGTGCTTTACCCGCGTCGGCAACCACAGCGGTCGATTGAACAGGCGACTGATGCCGACCAGCAGGATGGCGGCGCCGAACACCGTGCTCACGCCGGGGATCGACACCGGGATCAGGAACACCAGCGTCAACAGGATCGTCAGCAACAGCAGGCCTTCATCGCTGAAGACGTCCAACAGCTCGCCCAGACTCAGGGTGTCCGGTGGCAGGCGCTCGATGATGTCCGCGAGTTGCTGGCCCAGCGACGCGGCCGGATCGACGGTGCCGGTAGGTGTGTCGGTCATGCGATCAGTCCAACGTGCCCGACAGCAGCGGGACGAACACGACCGGTGCCAGCGTGGTCTCTTCGATGCTGCCATCCTCGCGCTTCACCAGCCGTACCAGCGACTGCGAACCACTCCCGCCGACCGGCGCGACCAGTTGCCCGCCCACCGCGAGTTGCTCGATCAGCACCGGCACCAGCGCCGGTGCGGCAGCGGTCACGATGATGCCGTCGTACGGGCCGTGTTCGGCCCAGCCGATGCGTCCATCGTCGTGCTTGCTGCGCACGTTCATGCCCAGCTGGCGAAGGCGCTTGCGTGCCTGACGCAGCAGGTCGCCGATGCGCTCGACGGTATAGACCTCAAGCCCCAGGATCGCCAGCACGGCCGCCTGGTAGCCGGAGCCCGTGCCGATCTCGAGCACCTTCTTGGGTGCGTTCTGGAGCAACACTTCGGTCATGCGCGCCACCACCCATGGCTGCGAGATCGTCTGGCTGTGACCGATCGGCAACGCGGTGTCTTCGTACGCGCGCGTCGCCAGCGCCTCATCCACGAACAGGTGGCGGGGCAGCGTGCGGACCGCGTTGAGTACGCGTTCGTCGGTGATCCCGGATTCGCGCAGTCGCTCGACCAGGCGGTCGCGCACGCGCTGCGAGGTCATGCCCATGCCCACCGCTTCGGGTTGCAGGCGCAACCGCGGCGTCATTCAGACGTCTCCAGGGCGGCCGTCAGACCGCCCACCCAACCGGCGACTTTCTCCAGCGCCTGGTAGCGGGTCAGGTCGACGTGGATCGGCGTGATCGAGATATGCCCCGTGCGGACGGCGTGGAAATCCGTGCCCGGACCGGCGTCCTGCTCACGCCCGGCGGGTCCGATCCAGTAGACGGTGTGGCCGCGCGGGTCCGGTTGCGGCACGCACGGCTCGGAACGGTGGCGATTGCCCAGGCGGGTAACCTCGAAGCCGCGCACGTCGGCCCATGCCAGGTCCGGCACGTTGACGTTGAGGATGGTGTCGGCAGGCAACGGATCGGCCTTCAATCGCGCCACGATTTCCACGGCGGCGCGCGCGGCGGTCTCGTAGTGCTTCGCGTCGTGGTTCTTTGTCGCCAGCGACATGGCCACTGCCGGCAGCCCAAGGAACCGTCCTTCCATCGCGGCCGACACGGTGCCGGAATAGATGACGTCATCGCCCAGGTTCGCGGTGTTGTTGATGCCCGACACCACGATGTCCGGCTCGAACTCCAACATCCCGGTCAGCGCCAGGTGGACGCAATCGGTCGGCGTGCCGGCGATGCTGCACGTGTAGTGATCGATGCGCTTGAGGCGGATCGGAAGATCGAGCGTCAGCGAGTTGCTGGCGCCGGAGCGATCGCGGTCGGGTGCGACCACGTACACTTCGTGGCCCGCGCTGCGCAGGCCCTCTGCCAGGATTCGGATGCCGGGGGCGTCGACGCCGTCGTCGTTGCTGACCAGTACGCGCATGGGTTTCCTCGGGAACGACCCCATGATACCGGAACAGCGCCTATGCTTCCCGCTTGCACACCAACTGGTCGCGATCGGGCGATGCCGCTACGCTGGCGGCATGGTCAAGCCCTCGCCCCCGGACGACGATGACGCAGCGCTGTTCCGAGACGCGATCGGCGAGGTGCGTCGCCTGGAAGACGCCCCGCCGCCTCCCCGCAAGGCGCCGCCCAAACCCCGTGCGCGCATGGCCGAGCGTGATGAGTTGGATGCGCGCAGCGAGTTCCAGCGCGGGCTGGAGGCATTGGAGTTGCATGCGGCCGGCGATGTCCTCAGCCATCGGCGCGAGATGGTGCCGCCGCGGGTGTTCCAGCGCCTGAAACGTGGCCAGTTCTCCGCCCAGGACGAACTGGATCTGCATGGCGCGACGGCGCTACAGGCCGAAGGACTGCTGAGGCGGTTCCTGGCGGAGGCCCATCTGCATGATCACGGCTGCGTGCGCATCATTCATGGCAAAGGCGCGCGATCCGACGGGGGCGCGCCCGTGATCAAGAATGTGGTCGACAGGATCCTGCGCCAGCGCGCGGACGTTCTGGCGTTCCACTCCGCGCCGCCGGCTCAGGGAGGTACGGGCGCCGTACTCGTGCTGCTCGCCCGCCACCCCTGACGCTCGGCATCAATCTACGGCCGCGATGGTCTCCGGCGCCTTCTTCTTCGGCAGGTGGACCCACATGACACGGGTGCCGCGCAGCTTGGCGACGGTGTTGACGTAGCCCACGTAGACTTCATCGACGTCGGTCTGGCGCTGCATCAGCGTCTTGTCGGCGTTGCGTGCGGTCTGGGTACTCGCGCAACCGGACAGCAGCACAACGAGGAACGCAGCACAGGAAAGACAGTTGAGGCGACTCATGGCGACCTCCTGGGAACGGGAAGGATCTGCGACCCACGCGACGGCGACGCATCGTCACTGCCGTCGCCTCCGCTTATACGCCCGCCATGCCGTGCTGCCAGTGCTGCCACACGCTTTCCGACGAACGGCTCAGGCCAGCCCGGGACCCTCGGCCACCTGGCCCAGCTCATGCAACACGGCCGTGGCGTAGCTGCCAGGCGGCAGCGCGAACTCGACTCGCAGCGTGGATACATCTTGCCAATGCCACGCCAAACCCTCGGGCTTCAGGCGCAGCGCGCGCCGCTCCTGGCGGAGTCCCTCCTGCTCAAGTCCGGCCCGCAGCGCGTGCGCGTCCTCGCCTTGCAACGCCGCGTCCTCGCATGCCCGCGCCGTCGCCTGCGCACGCGATTCGCCCGTGCCCCACAACGGGCCCGTGGGGTGGATGTCGAAGTCGGCGAGGCGCTGTGCCAGCAGTTCGCTCCAAGGCTCCGGTCCGAACACGCTGCGGCTGCCCGCCAGCATCCATACCTCGCCTTCGAGGCCGAGATTCCAGCTCCCATCGGCCAGCCGGGCGGCGAGCACGCGATTGAACAGTTCCGAGCGCGCTGCGGACAGGAGGATCGATCGCTGGTCGCGCCGCACCCGTCGGCCGGCGAACATCGCCAATGCAGCGGCCACGTTGCCGCCATCGCGTCCGAATCGCTGTTCGCCGAACCAGTTGGGCAGGCCATGTGACGCGATTTCACCGAGCCGCGCGTCGATCGCATCACGCTCGCCTTCGACGTCGCGCAGCACCAGCACGAAACGGTTGCCGGCCAGCGCACCGCGCGGCAGCTTCCGAGAATGCCATGTCGCGTCGATGACCTTGAGATCGTCTGCCGCCAGATCCGCCAACTCAGGCGCGACCTTGCGTGGAAGGTGCACACTGAAACGCTGGCGCGTGACGGCATGGCGGTCCTTCAGCCCGGCATATCCCACGCCCATCTCGGCGATACCCGCCCAGGCGGCGATGCGCTTGGCGGCGAAGGCGGTATTCATGCCGCGCTTCTCGACCGTCAGCAGCAGATGTTCGCCTTCACCCGAGGGCTCGAAGCCCGGGAGTTCCTCGACAAAGAAGTCCTCGGGCGTGCTGCGGAATCGCGCCTCCAGCACGGGCGCGCCAAATGCGCGCGGCAGGCCTTCGCTCACGCTTTCACCAACAAGACGACGGCTTGCGCCGCGATGCCTTCGCCGCGGCCGGTGAAGCCGAGTTTCTCGGTCGTAGTGGCCTTGATGCTGACGGCATCCAGGTCGACGCCCAGGTCCTCTGCCACGCAGGCCCGCATCGCATCCGCGTGCGGACCGACTTTGGGGCGCTCGCAGATCACGGTGACGTCGGCATTGCCGACACGCCAGCCGCGTTCGCGCAGCAAGGCGTCGCAATGGCGCACGAAGGCGCGGCTGTCGGCGCCCTTCCAGCGATTGTCGGAGGGCGGGAAGTGCTTGCCGATGTCGCCCAGCGCTAGCGCGCCCAGCATGGCGTCGCACAGCGCGTGCAACACAACATCGCCGTCGCTGTGCGCCACTACGCCGCGATCATGGGGCACGCGTACGCCGCCCAGGACGACGTGGTCGCCGTCGCCGAAGGCGTGCACGTCGAAGCCCTGGCCGATGCGGATGTTCAAGGTGTCTGGCATGGCGGTACCGTCGTGGATCAGGTGCGGCGAGCGAGTTCGAATTCGAACCGCTCCAGGTCCGCGCGCGTGGTGATCTTGAAATTGCTTTCCGCGCCTTCTACCAGCAACGGGCGCTGGCCCTGCCGCTCCATCGCCATGGCCTCGTCGGTCACTTCGATGCCATCGGCCGTTGCCGCTTCGAGCGCGCGGGTAAGTTGTAGCCGGCGGAACAGCTGCGGGGTGAAGGCGCGCCATAGTCGTTCGCGCGGCTCGGTGCCGTCGATGCCGCCGTCGTCGCCTGCCCGCTTGAGGGTGTCGCGTACGGGCGCCGCGAGGATCGCGCCGACGGGATCGTTCCGTCCGCGTTCCAGCAGTTGCGCCAGGTCTTCGCGTCCCAAGTTCGGGCGCGCGGCGTCGTGCACCAGGACGAAATCATCCGCGCGTACGCTGGCCGGCAACGCCTGCAACCCTGCGAGGACCGAGGCTGCGCGTGTCGCGCCACCAGTACACGCAATCAGCGGCCTGCCTTCGAATTCCGTCCAGCCCGGCCAGTCCGGGTCATTCTCCGACAGCGGCAGCACGACGCCCTCGACGGTGTCGTGGGCGAACAGGGCCTGGAGCGTCCAGGCAAGCAGCGGACGATCGCGCACCATCAGGTACTGCTTGGGCAATTCGCTCCCGAAGCGGGTACCGCGACCGGCGGCCGGCACCACCGCCCAGACACCCGCCATCAGGGCGCGGCCTCTTCGTCCGCGTCGGGTGCCGCGGCGTCGCCGGTCGTGGGCACGGTGGGCACCGGCTCGACCACGCGATAGAACTTCTCGCCCGGCTTGATCATGCCCAGCTCACTGCGTGCGCGTTCCTCGACCGCCGACTCGCCTGACTTCAGGTCCTCGACCTCGGCGGCGAGGGCATCGTTGCGCTCCTGCAGGCCCGCATTTTCCCGCTTCTGCACCTCGACCTGCTGTTCCAGCGCGACGACCTGGCCCGAACTGCCGACGCCAAACCAGAACTTGTACTGCAGCCATCCCAGCAGCAGTACCAGCACCAGCAGGAGCCAAGGCGCCTTGCGCATGGATTACTTCTTCAGCGAGACGAAAGCGTTGCGGCCGGCGTAGCGCGCCTTGCTGCCCAGCGCCTCTTCGATGCGCAGCAGCTGGTTGTACTTGGCCACGCGATCGCTGCGGCACAGGGAGCCGGTCTTGATCTGGGTCGCCGTGGTGGCCACCGCGATGTCGGCGATGGTGGTGTCCTCGGTTTCGCCCGAACGATGCGACACGACCGCCGCGTAATTGGCGTGGTGCGCCATTGCGATCGCTTCCAGCGTCTCGCTCAGCGTGCCGATCTGGTTGACCTTGATCAGGATGGCGTTGGCGGTGCCCGACTCGATGCCTTCCTTGAAGATCTTCGGGTTGGTGACGAACAGATCGTCGCCTACCAGCTGCACCTTCTTGCCGATCCGATCGGTCAGCAGCTTCCAGCCCGCCCAGTCATCCTCGGCCAAGCCGTCCTCGATGGTGATGATGGGGTACTGCGCGGCCCAGTCGGCCAGGAAGTCGACGAACTGCTCGCTGGTCAGGCGCTTGTTCTCGCCGACCAGGTGATACTTGCCGTTGTCGAAGAACTCGCTGGACGCCACGTCCAAGCCCAGCAGCACGTCTTCGCCGGCGGTGTAGCCGGCCTTGCCGATCGCTTCGAGGATCGTGTCCAGCGCTTCGACGTTGCTGCGGAAGTCCGGGGCGAAGCCACCTTCATCGCCCACCGCCGTGCTCAGGCCATGGCCCTTCAGCACCGACTTCAGCGAGTGGAAGATCTCGGTGCCGGCGCGCAGCGATTCGGCGAACGAGTCGAAACCGACCGGCAACACCATGAACTCCTGGAAGTCCACGTTGTTGTCGGCGTGCGCGCCGCCATTGATGATGTTCATCATCGGCACCGGCAGGGTCACGTCGCCGGTGGCGAGGTACTGCCACAACGGCTGCTTCTTCGAAGCGGCCACGGCATGCGCATTGGCCAGCGAAACGCCGAGCAGCGCATTGGCGCCCAGACGCCCCTTGTTCTCTGTACCGTCCAGATCGATCAGGCGGCGATCCAGGCCTTCCTGATCGGCAGCGTCGAAACTCTTCAGCGCGGTCGCGATCGTCGTGTTGACGTTCTCCACCGCCTTGCGCACGCCCTTGCCCAGGTACCGGGTCTTGTCGCCATCGCGCAGTTCCACGGCTTCCTTGGTGCCGGTCGAGGCGCCGGACGGCACCATGGCACGGCCGAAGGAACCATCCTCCAGCGTGACCTCGGCTTCGAGGGTCGGATTGCCACGGGAATCGAGGATTTCGCGGGCGTGGATCTTGGCGATCTGGGTCATCGTGTCGTGTGCTCAGCTCAGAGAGTGGATTCGAGGAAGCCGTTCTTCTTGGTAATACCGTCCAGCGCCAGCAACGTTTCCAGCAGCGCTTCCATCTTGTCCAGCGGCCACGCGTTCGGGCCATCGGACAGGGCCTTGGCGGGATCCGGATGCGTTTCGGCAAACAAGCCGGCCACGCCGACTGCAACGGCCGCACGCGCCAGCACCGGCACGAATTCGCGCTGGCCGCCCGAACTGCTGCCCTGCCCGCCCGGCAACTGCACCGAATGCGTCGCATCGAACACCACCGGACAGCCGGTATCGCGCATGACACTGAGCGAACGCATGTCGCTGACCAGGTTGTTGTAGCCGAAGGACGCGCCACGCTCGCAGACCATGATGTCCTGGTTGCCGGTGGACTTGGCCTTGTCGACCACGGGCTTCATGTCCCACGGCGACAGGAACTGGCCCTTCTTGATGTTGACCGGCTTGCCCGCCGAGCAGACCTTCCTGATGAAGTCGGTCTGGCGCACGAGGAAAGCCGGTGTCTGCAGCACGTCGACGACGGCCGCGACTTCGTCCATCGGGGTGTATTCGTGCACGTCGGTGAGCACCGGCACGCCGACCTGCTTCTTCACCGCGTCCAGCACCTTCAGGCCTTCTTCCATGCCGGGGCCGCGGAAGCTGGTACCGGAGGTGCGATTGGCCTTGTCGAAGCTGGACTTGAAGATGAAGTTCATCCCCAGCTTGCCGGTGATTTCCTTCAGGCGGCCGGCGACATCGATCTGCAACTGCATCGACTCGATCACGCACGGGCCGGCGATCAGGAACAGGGGCTGGTCCAGGCCAACGTCAAATCCACAGAGCTTCATTCACCACTCCTTCGTTGCAGGCGCCGCGAGCGGCGCCGGTGCAGGACAGTTATGCGCGCGCTTCCTTCAACAGCTTCCCGCCCGCCTTCTTCTCGCGGGCGGCGCGGATGAAGCCGACGAACAGCGGATGGCCGTCGCGCGGCGTGGACAGGAATTCCGGATGCGCCTGGCAAGCCAGGAACCACGGATGCACGGCGCGCGGGAGCTCCACCATCTCGACCAGCAGGTCGTCCATCGACTTGGCGGCGATCACCAGGCCGGCGTCTTCCAACTGGGTGCGGTACCGGTTGTTGAATTCGTAACGATGGCGATGACGCTCGGCCACAACGTCCTTGCCGTACAGGTCGCGCGCCAGCGTGCCGGGCTTCAGGCGCTGCTCCTGCAGGCCCAGGCGCATCGTGCCGCCCAGGTCGGAGCGCTCATCGCGCTTCTCGACATCACCGGCGGCGGTGCGCCATTCGGTGATCAGACCGATGACCGGATGCGGCGACTGCTTGTCGTTCTCGGTGCTGTTGGCGTCGTCCAGGCCGGCCACGTGGCGGGCATAGTCGACGACCGCCGCCTGCATGCCGTAACAGATGCCGAAGTAAGGCAGTTTCTGCTCGCGCGCGAAGCGCGAGGTCAGCACCTTGCCTTCGAAACCGCGGTCGCCGAAGCCGCCGGGCACCAGGATGCCGTCCACGCCCTGCAGCAGGGCCATGTCGGTGCCTTCCAGATCCTGCGCTTCGATCCACTTCAGGTTGACGCGCGTGCGCTGGCGCAAACCGCCGTGCTTGAGCGCCTCGCCCACGGACTTGTACGCGTCCTGGTGGTCGACGTACTTGCCGACGACGGCGATGGTCACTTCGTCCAGTGGATTGAGCGTGGCGTCGACCGCGGCTTCCCACTCGGACAGGTCCGCGGACTTCGCGTTCTCGATGCGGAACTGGCGCAGGACGATTTCGTCCAGGCCCTGGCCGTGCAAGCCCATCGGAATGCGGTACAGCACGTCGACGTCCGGCACGCTGATCACGGCGCGCTCGGGCACGTTGGTGAACAGCGAGATCTTGCGGCGCTCGGAATCGGGAATGGGCTGCTCGGACCGGCACAGCAGCACGTCGGGCTGGATACCGATCGAACGCAGTTCCTTCACCGAGTGCTGGGTGGGCTTGGTCTTCAGCTCGCCGGCGGCCGCCACGTACGGCACCAGCGTCAGGTGCATGAAGAGGGCCTTCTCGGGGCCGCGCTCGGTGCGGATCTGGCGGATGGCTTCCAGAAACGGCAGCGACTCGATATCGCCCACCGTGCCGCCGATTTCCACCAGCGCCACGTCGAAGCCTTCGGTGGCTTCGTCGATGCAGCGGCGGATCTCGTCGGTGATGTGCGGGATCACCTGCACCGTGGCACCCAGGTAGTCGCCACGGCGCTCCTTGCGGATCACGTTCTCGTAGATCCGGCCGGTGGTGACCGAGTTCTTGCGGCTCAGGCGGGTGCGCACGAAGCGCTCGTAGTGGCCCAGGTCCAGGTCGGTTTCGGCACCGTCGTCGGTGACGTACACCTCACCGTGCTGGAACGGGCTCATGGTGCCCGGGTCGACGTTGATGTACGGGTCCAGCTTCATCATCGTGACCTTCAGGCCACGTGCTTCAAGGATGGACGCAAGCGAAGCGGCGGCGATGCCCTTGCCTAGCGAGGACACAACGCCGCCGGTAACGAAAATCAGGGGAGTCATGGGCGGGGCTCCGGAAAGCCATAGTCTACAGGCAACGCGTGTCGCCCGAAAGCGCGACGCCCCGCCGGAGCGGGGCGCCTTGGATCGTCAGATGGGCGCGAAACCCTTGCTTTGCAAGGGTTTCGGAGCGGAACAGATCAGGGCTTGCGCTCTTCTTCTTCCTCGCCGGCCTTCTTCTGCTGGCCATCGGCGGCCTTGCGCTTGGCGGCGGCCTCGTTGGCCGCGCGGCGACGCGCCTTGGCTTCCGGATCGGACGGATCACTGGTCTGGGACTGGTCCTGCTTCGGCTTGTCGGCGTCGGCGCCCGCCTTGGACTGGGCGAACGCATGGACGGCGAACAGCGTGCCGGCGACGGCGGCGGAGAGCAGCAACAGGTTGCGCGACTTCATGGCAAAGGCTCCTCGTGGCTGGTGGGAATCTGGGGGCGCCGGACGGCAATCCCAAGGGCATCCCTGTCCACGCGCGCAGTGTCAGCCCGTGCGACTGAACATGGCAAAAATCCGGGTCAGGCGGCACACTGCCGCACCCGTCCAGCCCCGACAGAGGAAGTCGAATGCGTTTCCCGCTCCGCCTGCTCGCCGCCCTTTTGACCGCCTTCGTTCTGGCGTTCCCCACGACGACGTGGGCGCAACGCGTCCCGCTTCCACCGAAGGACATCCGGCTGGACCAACTGGCCCGGGACACCCAGCGCACCGACATCAGCGATGACACTCTGGAGCTGGTGTGGCTGATCCCGCAGCGGTACTGGGAAGCCTCCGCGGCCCAGCAGCCCACGCTGTCCGACGAGGACCGCAACCGCTTCCTCGGCCAGCTCGACGGTTACCTGTTGCTCGCCTCCGTACGTGGCGAGGTCGGCATCGCGGGCATCGACCAGTTCGCCAGTGCGGATGTCGTGCGCGATGGCCTGCGGATCGTCGACGCCGCCGGCACGTCGCATGCACCGCTCGCACCCGAGCAGGTTCCCGCGCCCTTGAAGAACTTGCTGTCGGTGCTGCGCCCGGTGATGGCCAACATGATCGGCCCGATGGGCGACAACATGCATTTCGTCGTGTTCGCGTCGCGCGATGCGAAAGGCAGGCCGTTGTTCGACCCCTTGTCCGAAGGGCGCATCCAGGTGATTACCAGCCGGCGCGCGTACCCGTTCCGTACGCCGCTGGGCAGCGTCCTGCCCCCGCGCCTGGACGCCTCCACGGGCGAGAGCTTCCCCGGCGACTATCACTACAATCCCTATACCGGCGGCGCCCTGAAGGACGTCGCCCAGCCTCACTGAGAACCCGTAGAACCCATGAGCAGCCGCTACAACGCCGCCGATATCGAAGTCCTGTCCGGCCTGGACCCCGTCAAGCGCCGGCCGGGCATGTACACCGACACCGCGCGCCCCAACCATCTGGCGCAGGAAGTCATCGACAACGCCGTGGACGAAGCGTTGGCCGGCCATGCCGGCAGCATCGAGGTCACCCTCTTCAAGGACGGCAGCTGCGAAGTGTCCGACGACGGTCGCGGCATGCCCGTGGACATCCATCCGGAAGAAAAGATCCCGGGCGTCGAACTGATCCTCACCCGCCTGCATGCCGGCGGCAAGTTCAGCAACAAGAACTACACCTTTTCCGGTGGCCTGCATGGCGTGGGCGTGAGCGTGGTGAACGCGCTGTCGACGCTGGTGGAAGTGCACATCAAGCGTGAAGGCAGCGAACACCGCATCACCTTCCGCAATGGCGACCGCGCCACGCCGCTGGAAGTGGTGGGCAGCGTCGGCAAGAAGAACACCGGCACGCGCGTGCGCTTCTGGGCCGATCCGAAGTACTTCGACACGCCGAAGTTCAACGTGCGGGCGCTTCGCCACCTGTTGCGCGCCAAGGCCGTGCTGTGCCCCGGCCTGAACGTCACCTTGTTCGACGAGGCCACCGGCGAGCGCGACACCTGGCATTACGAAGACGGCCTGCGCGATTACCTGAAGGGCGAGATGACCGGCCGCGAGCTGCTGCCGCCGGACCTCTTCGTCGGCCAGTTGAAGAAGGACAGCGAGGTCGTGGATTGGGCCGTGGCCTGGGTGCCCGATGGCGAGCTGGTGCAGGAAAGCTACGTCAACCTGATCCCGACCGCGCAGCACGGCACCCACGTCAACGGCCTGCGCAGCGGCCTGACCGACGCGCTGCGCGAGTTCTGCGACTTCCGCAACCTGTTGCCGCGCGGCGTGAAGCTCGCGCCGGAAGACGTGTGGGACCGTGTGGCGTTCGTGTTGTCGTTGAAGATGACCGATCCGCAATTCAGCGGGCAGACCAAGGAGCGCCTGTCGTCGCGCCAGGCCGCCGGCTTCATCGAAGGCGCCGCGCACGATGCTTTCAGCCTGTGGTTGAACCAGCACGTGGACCTGGGCGAGAAGATCGCGCAGATCGCCATCGAGCGCGCCAGCGCGCGCCTGAAAACCGAAAAGCAGGTCGTCCGCAAGAAGGTCACCCAAGGCCCTGCCCTGCCCGGCAAGCTGGCCGACTGCATCAGCCAGGACCTCTCGCGCACGGAACTGTTCCTGGTGGAAGGCGACTCGGCCGGCGGCTCGGCCAAGCAGGCGCGCGACAAGGATTTCCAGGCGATCCTGCCGCTGCGCGGCAAGATCCTGAACACCTGGGAAGTCGCGTCCGGCAGCGTGCTCGCGTCGCAGGAAGTGCACGACCTGGCCGTGGCGATCGGGTGCGACCCCGGCAAGGACGACATCAGCGGGCTGCGCTACGGCAAGGTCGTCATCCTGGCCGATGCGGACTCCGACGGCCTGCACATCGCCACGCTGCTGAGTGCGCTGTTCCTGCGCCACTTCCCCGCCCTGGTCGCGGCCGGCCATGTCTTCGTCGCGATGCCGCCGCTGTTCCGCGTGGACGTGGGCAAGCAGGTGTTCTACGCGCTGGACGAAGAAGAGAAGCGATTGCTGCTGGAAAAGATCGAGCGCGAGAAGATCCGCGGCGCGGTCAACGTCACCCGCTTCAAGGGCCTGGGTGAAATGAACCCCTCGCAGTTGCGCGAATCCACCATCCATCCGGACACACGCCGCCTGGTGCAGCTGACCGTGGACGACGATCTGCAGACCCGCGGTCTGATGGACATGCTGCTGGCGAAGAAGCGTTCGGGTGATCGCAAGACGTGGCTGGAGACCAAGGGCGACCTGGCTTCGCTGGAAGCCTGACCGGGTCCTTTGGGCGCGCCGTGCCTCCGGTCTTACTGCTGGCGCGGCCTGCAGTGCCTACCAAGCATCGGTGCGGATGTTCGCGACCAGCGTATCCAGCGCTTCGGGAAATGCCGCGACATGCGGCAATCGAATCCGGTAGACGAGACGACCGTCCGCGGCCTCCTCGCGCGTCCATCTCCCTGCTCCGGCGCCCTCTGCGATCTCTACGCGCAGGATCGTGGCCGCTTCTTCCGGCATTTGGTCCGCGGGCGCCTCGCTGACGACCGTCATCGCGCGCACCCGCAGCCGTTCGCGTAGCGCACGCTGTAGCTGGCCCGCCACGTCGCGCCCCTGGGAGGTGACGAGGACCAGGTGCTGCAGCAGTACCTCCGGATTGCGGCGAGCGTCCGGCAACGCCCGGTCGAACGCGGCAGCCCATCCGGCCATCAGCGCATCGTCCATAGGCGCATTGGCGTCCAGGCGCGCATAGATGGCAGGCGCAATGGCGCGTGCGTAGGCATCGATGACGGCATCGTCGTACCAGGCCGCGCTGTCATCGTGACCCGCCATGCGCCGGTAGGCCCATCCATTGCCCACCGCCGTCGCCAGGGCTTCGTTGAGCCAGGCTTCGGCGTAGCGCCGGTTGGGCGACGGCGCGTCGCGGAAGGCGGCGCGGATGCGTTCCACCTGCGGGAGCGGCTGGCGCCCGAACAGGACATGGGCCACCTCATGCACCACGACGCTCGCGTAGCCCGTGTAGTCGCGGCTGTCCACCGGCATGAAGCTGCGTACCACGTGCCCATTCACCGTCGCGCTGAACGAGCCGCCCCCGACCGGAACGGGTGACAGGCCGATGGTCCAAGGCACGTCGGCGGCACCCGGCAGACCGTAGAACCTCGCGGCCGCGGCAAGCAACGTGTCCACCCTGTGCTCCTGAAGATGGTCGCGCATGCCATCCGCCATCGCGGACGCCTGGCCTGCCAAACCTCCTTCCACCTTTTCGACATACCAGGGTTCGACGGCCGCCAGCGCATCCATGACGATCTTCTGCTCTTCGGGTGCGTAATCCTCGGCGATGCGTTGCTGGAACGTCTTCAGATCCGGGGAGAGGACGGCTTCATCCTGGAGCCTCCACCAGGGCGACGACCACCGGCCGTAACCGCGCGGTCGTTCTTCCGAGGAACGGAAGTCCCGCCACCTGTCCATCCCGCAGAAGCGGTGCAGACGATCCGCATCGGCGGCGCTCGGCGGCGCCACGTCTGCGAGCGCCTTCTGCAGGGCTGGCGACCCTTCGTCGCCTCCGCAGTAGGACAGTGCAAGATCGAGCAGGCCTTGCAGCCTGTTGATCCGGACATCCAACGAGGCCTGCGCTACCGAAGGGCCCGACGCGAGCATCAGCAAAAGGAATACCAGCACAGCAGCGCAACGGATCATCGAACGCCCGGTCGGAGAGAATGACGTACAGGAGATGCACGGATCGCCCAAAGGGTCGCAGCGCGGCTGAACATCGCGTTCACCGAGTCGGTGCGATAACCCCGGCATGGCTTCGAAATCCGGGCCCTCCCGTCATCCCTATACGTTCGGTCTCGAGGAAGAATATTTCCTCGTGCGCCGCAACGGGCGTCGGTTGCGGCACATGCCGCGGCGGTTCTTCGCCGAATGCCGCGCAACACTGGGCGAGCGTTTCGGCAGCGAGATGCTGCAGACCCAGGTCGAAGTCCAGACCGGCGTGCACGACGACACGGGCGCCGCCGAAGCCGACCTGCGTGCGCTGCGCCGCACCGTCGGCGATATCGCGCACCGGCATGGACTCGGCATCCTGTCGGCCGGCACGCATCCTTCGGCGCAATGGCGCGGGCAACGCAGCACCGACAAGCCCCACTACGACAAGGTGATGGGCGAACTGCAGATGCTCGGCCAGCGCAACCTGCTGTGCGGCTTGCATGTGCATGTGCAACCGGCCGAACCCGCAGATCGCGTCGCGCTGATGGCGCGCATCCAACCGTTTCTGCCGTTGTTGCTCGCACTCAGCACGTCATCGCCCTTCTGGATGGGTCACGCCACCGGCCTGATGGGGTATCGGCAGACCGCCTACCAGGAGATCCCGCGCACGGGATTGCCACCGCTGTTCCGCGAACAGGCCGAGTACGATCACTACGTCCAGCGCATGACCGATGGTCGCGCGATCCAGGATGCAAGCTTCCTCTGGTGGGCGCTGCGACCGTCGCTCGCCTTTCCCACCCTGGAACTCCGTGTCACCGACGCCTGCACCGATCTGTGCGATGCGTTGGCCATCGCGCAGCTGTATCGCTGCCTGGTGCGGCATCTCGATCGCAGGCCCGAACTGTACGCCGACCTGCATGCAGGCGATCAGGCGATCGTCGCGGAGAATCTGTGGCGCGCGCAGCGTTACGGATTCGATGCCGGCCTGATCGACCTGGGCAGCCGCCGCCTCGTGTCGGTGCGCGAGATGCTGGAAAACACCCTGGAAGCGCTGGACGAGGACATCCGCGTACTGGACTGCATGCGCCAGGTCGAGCGCGTGTGGCAGATCCTCGAGGACGGCACCAGCGCACACGGGCAGCTGCAGCGTTACCGGGAGCGACGCGACGCGGGCGACAGCCACGCGGAAGCGCTGTCCCACGTGGTGCAATGGCTGGCGGACGCCACTGCCATCGCCTAGGCGCGCATGATCAACGGACGACCGTCTTCTGCTTGGACACCACGAACACGCCCGCCATCACCAGCACGGTGCCGGCGACCTGCCACGGCCCCATGGGCTCGCCCAACAGCAACAGGCTCAGGATGATGGTTGAGACCGGCCCGATCATCCCCACCTGCGCGGCCAGCGCAGACCCGATGCGCGCAACCGCCATCATCACCGCCAGCACCGGCAGCACGGTGCACAAGGTCCCGTTCACCAGCGAAAGCGCGTAGACCTCCCATGGCAACGCCAGCGCTTCCATCGGCCGTAGCAGGACGAATTGCAGCAGGCACAGCACGCTGGCCACGCTGCTCGCATAGGCCGTCAGGCGCACCGCACCCACGCGCTGTACCAGTTCTCCGCTGCCCACCAGATAAAGCGCATACGCCAGCGCGCTGCCGAACACCAGCAAGCTGCCCAGCGCGATGTTGGCGCCGCCCACCTGCAGGTCATGGCCGAAGGCGAGCGCCACGCCGAGGTAACTCACGAGCAGCGCGACGGCCTGGCGCCGCGAGATGCGCCGGCCGAACGCCAGCCAGCCGATCAGCGCCACCAGGGTCGGGGTGAGGTAGAGGATCAGCCGTTCCAGGGTGGCGGTGATGTACGCCAACCCGGCGAAATCCAGGAAGCTGGCGAGGTAGTAACCGAGGAAACCGAGCAGCAGGATCCGCCCGCGATCTGCCGTACTCAGCGGCGAACTGCGTCGTGCGGCCCACGCGCCCATCGCGAGGAAAAACGGGAAAGCCACCAGCATCCGCAGCGCCAGCAGCGTGACCGCATCGGTGCCGTAGCGATAGCCGAGCTTGACGATGATGGCCTTGCCCGAGAACGCGATGGCGCCCATCGCCGCGAGCATCAGCCCGGAACGGCTCACGGCATGCAAGGCCGGATGCGCCGGTGGCGCATCGATCGCCTCGGCCGGCGCCACGTCCAGCGGCTGCGCCAGTTCGTCCTCTGCGCCGGGACGGGTCATCGGCGCGGGATCATGCCAGCGTGCATTCCAGCAGCCGCCGGATCAGCGACTGGGTACCACGGGCGCGCTCGGGCAGGTAGGCGAAGCTGTCCTCGTCCATGTAGTTCAGCTGCGCCAGTTCCAGTTGCACGGCTTGCACCTGCTGCGCCGGATCGGCGTAGTGACGGGTGATGTAGCCACCGCGGAACCGGCCGTTGACCACGAAGCTGTAGTCCGACTGCGACGCGAGGATGCCTTCGAGTGCCTGCTGCAAGGCGGGTGAACAGCTCGCCCCTGCCGCCGTGCCGAGGTTGAAATCCGGCAGCCGTCCTTCGAACAGGAAGGGCACTTCGCTGCGGATGGAGTGGCCTTCCCACAACACTACGCGACCATGCGCCTCGCGGATGCGGGCGAGTTCCTGCTGCAACGCCTGGTGGTAGGGCCGCCAGTAGGTGTCGACGCGCGCGGCGATGTCGTCCGGCGTAGGCGCCTGGTCCGGCAGGTACACGGGGTCACCGCTGAAGCGCACGATGGGACACAAGCCGGTGGTGTTCTGTCCTGGATACAGCGAGACATCGTCTTCCGGGCGGTTGAGGTCGACCACGTAACGCGAGTACGCCGGCACGATGATCGATGCGCCCAACGAGCGCGCAAAGTCGTACAGCTCGGCGACATGCCAGTCGGTGTCCGGCACGCGTCGCGCTTCGGGTGTCAGGCGTGCGGCGATGTCGTCGGGAACGCGCGTCCCGTTGTGCGGCAGGCTGATGAACAGCGGCGCAGTGCCCTGGTGCAGCGTGTAGGTGTCCATGGCGCCATTGTATCGCCGCGCCCCGCGCCGTGGATTCAGCGCATCAGCACCACTTCCTCGGCGCTGGTGGGATGGATGGCCACCGTGTCGTGCAGGTCCGCGAGGGTGATGCCTTTCTTGAGCGCGACGGCGAACCCCTGCAGCATTTCGTCGGCGCCCTCACCCAACAGATGGATGCCGACCACCCGCTGCTCCTCACCCACGCAGACCAGTTTGAACAGGCTGCGCTGCGGCGAATCGGCCAGCGCGTGCAGCATGGGTCGGAAACGCGTGGTGTAGGTCTTCACGCTGTCTCCGTGCGCAGCGCGGGCCTCGTCCTCGGTCTGTCCTACCTTGCCTGCGGGCGGGTGCGAAAAGACGACGGTCGCGATGTCGCGATAATCCAGCCGGGCATCGGGCTGCCCACCGAACACCCGATCCATCAACCGTCGCGCGGCTGCGATAGCCACCGGCGTCAACGCCGCCTGGCCGGTCACGTCGCCCACCGCATGGATGCCAGTTATGTTCGTGCCCTGCCAGGCGTCCACCGGCACGAAACCCCGCGCATCGGTCTTCACGCCCGCGGCCTCCAGCCCCATGTCGCCGGTATTCGGACGGCGGCCGGTGGCGAAGATCAACCCGTCGAAGCGCTCGCTGCGCGTGCCATCTTCCGCCAGCACGATCACGCCGCCGTCGCGCGCTTCCTCCAGCGCCGCCACCGCATAACCGAAGTGCAGGCGCACGCCATGCTGGCGCATGTCATCGGCCAGCTCCGCGGTGATCTGCGCGTCGAAGCCGTCGAGCAGCTTCTGGCTTCGCACGAACAGCTCCACCTGGCTGCCCAGTGCCTGCAGCACGCCAGCCAGTTCGACCGCCACGTAACCTCCGCCAACGATGGCCACGCGCTGCGGTGCGGCGCACAGGTTGAAGAAGTCGTCCGACACCTGCCCCAGCGCCGCGCCCGGGATGTCCGGTCGCGAGGGCCGACCACCGGTGGCGATCAACAGGTGCTCCGCGCGCAGCGGCACGCCGTCCGCGTTCACCACGGTGTGCGCGTCGAGCAATCGCCCGTGGCAGGGCATCAGCACCACGCCGCTTTCATCCAGCCGCTTGCGGTAGCTGGCATGGATGCCGGCGATGTAGCGCTGGCGATGGACGATGAATTCCTTCCAGTCGAGCACCGGCGGCGGCACGTCGAAGCCGAGCGACGATGCCAGCGCGATCTTCTGGGCCATATCAGCCGCCAGCCACATCGCCTTCTTCGGTACGCAGCCAACGTTGACGCAGGTGCCGCCCAGTTCCTTCGGTTCCAGCAAGGCCACCCGCGCACCGTGCGAGGCCGCGCGGAACGCGCCGGCGAGTCCGCCGGAGCCGCCGCCGATCACGACAAGATCGAATTCCTGTGGCGTCATGCGAATCGCTCCGGTCGGTAGGGGGTGGGATCGAAGGCCGGTGTACGGCCGGTGATCATGTCGGCCATCAGCTGGCCGGTGGCCGTGCTCATGCTGATGCCCAGCATGCCGTGGCCCGCGGCGATCCAGACGCCGCGCTGGCCGGGCGCGCGGCCAAGCAATGGCAGATCGTCCCAGGTCATCGGACGCCAGCCGCACCAGCGCTCACGGACGTCCGGCCCAACGGGCTCGCGGAGGAACTCGCGCGCGCCCCGCTCCAGCGCGGCGAGGCGGGTCGGGTTGAGACTGTCGTCGTGGCCGGAGAACTCCATCGTGCTACCGAGCCGGAAACCGCTCTCCCACACGGTGACGCACACCGAGCGATCCTTCAGCACCATCGGATGGCGGGGCACCCGCGTGGGTCGCGAGTAGGTGATCGAGTAGCCCTTGCCGGGCTGGATGGGCGCGCGGATACCGAGCCGCCGCGCGAACGCAGGCGTCCAGGCGCCCAGTGCGATCACCGCGTCGCGTCCTTCCCGCGGCCCCTGCTCCGTGGTCACCCGAACACCTTCGCTCGCCTGTTCGAGCCGCTCCACCCGACAGTGCTCGTCGATGACGCCGCCATGGGCACGCACCGCGCGCGCGAGTTCGGCCACGTAGCGGTCCGGGCGCAGGCGGGCATCGCCCGGGAACCGGATGGCGCCCGCCACGCCCGGCAACATCGCGGGCTCCTCGCGCTCGTAGTCGCGCCCACCGAACACCTGCGTGGCGATGCCGAATTCCTTCAGCACCACGCTTTCGTCCACGTATTGCTGGAATTTGCGCGGGTCGCGGAAGACGTAATCAAGACCTTCTTCCTCGAACTCGCACTGCAAGCCGTAGCGACCGACCCACTCGGCCAGTCGCGTACGCGCATCATTGAGCAATGCAGCGCGTGCTTGCGTGCTCTCCCGCCAGTCGCGCGTATTGCAGCGCATCGCGAAGCGCAACAGCCAGTGCCACAACGCCGGATCGACGCGCGGCTTGAGATACAGCGGCGCATCGGGCGTGAACATCCAGCGCAGCGCCTGCGCCACCACGCCAGGCGCCGCGAGCGGCGGCGCGTGGCTGGGCGTGATGGTGCCGCAATTGCCATGCGAAGCGCCTCCGCCAGCGGGGCCCGCATCGATGACGCGCACGCTGCGGCCGGCTTCCAGCAACGCCAGGGCGGTCGCCAGGCCGATGGCACCGCCACCGATGATGAGGACGTCGTCGCGGGGGGAATTCACCCCGACAGTGTAGTCGCAATCACGCGGCGCGAAGGCGCAGCGGCTGCCACTGGGCGTAGGTCAGCGAGCGCCATGCCCATTCCATCGGTCCGAACCGGAAGCGCGACAGCCAGGCATGGCTGAGCAGCACCTGCACACTGAAGAAGGCCAGGGCGAACAGCGGGTGCCAGGCGCGCGGCAACTGTTCGAAATAACCCAGCCCATAGCCGTAGAAGATCCACGTGCACACCAGCGACTGCATCAGGTAATTGGTAAGGGCCATCCGGCCCGCAGGTGCCAGCACCGAGAACGCGCGCTCGCCCATCGGGCTCTGCAACGCTTTCACGATCCACGCCAGGTACCCCAGGCACATCAGCAGGTTGGCCATCATCTGCAGGGCGAATGCGGTGGACACGCGCAGGTTGAAGGTCGTCGGATCCATTGTCGGCGACAGCGCCACCGAGCCGAGCATGGCCACCAATCCGAGCGGCAACGCCACCCAGCGCAGCACGGCGTAGAGACGCGGAAACTCGAGCGGGCGGGCAATGGCGCCGCTGCGGACGAACCACGCGCCCAGCAGGAACAGGCCGAAGGCGATGAACCCGAACATCGTGATGTTGCTCAGCGCCATGCCGGTACTCTTCAGGCGCTGCCATGTCGCATCGGCGTAGCTGCCACTGGCGTAAGCGGCCCGCTCGTTGTCGACCAGCGCCTGCATCTGCGCACCGATCTCGCCCATCGCCTTGTCCCAGCCTTCGGTGCCGCCGAGCAGCGAACCCATCGCACCCATCAGGTACATGAAGCCGATCGGCATGACGTAGGCGCCCAGCCCGAACCACACGTACCAGCGGTACGGCAATGGCCGGAACGCCAGCAGCAGGAACGAGCACAGGGCGTACATCATCAGGATGTCGCCCGCCCAAATGAAGATCGCGTGCACCAGCCCGATCGCCAGCAGGACAAGTCCGCGGCGCCAGTAGATGCCGGCGAACGGGCGGCCTGCCTGCTCGGCGCGCTGCGACATCACCGCGAATCCCATGCCGAACAACAACGAGAACAACGTGTAGAACTTGCCCTGCACGAGTATGTAGATCAGCAGGTCGACGATGCGGTCCGCTCCGGTCAGCGTCGGATCCACGCCGCTCGCCGAGGCCATCACCGGGCCCACGAATCCTTCGAGATTCATCAACAGGATGCCCAGCAGCGCGAAGCCGCGCAGCACGTCCATCGCCTCGATGCGCTCCGCCATCCCGACCGGTGCCAAGTTTTCCGTGATCGTCGCCGTCATTCCATTCCCCCCTGGATCGAAGCCGCGATTAGAACATGCCCGACTCACCGCCCTGCGCGCCCAAAAAAAACGGCCCGCGTGCGCGGGCCGTTCGATGGACGTGTCGGGCGCGGCTCAGTGGTGGTGGCCACCGTCGCCGTGCACGTGGCCGTGCTCGAGTTCTTCGGCACTGGCTTCACGCACTTCGACGATCTCCACGTCGAAGTGCAGGTCCTTGCCCGCCATCGGGTGGTTGAGGTCGACGTCGACCACGCTCATGCCCACCTTCTCGATGGTGACGGCGCGCGGGCCGAAGTTGGTCTGCAGCACGACCTGCTGGCCGGGGATCAGGCGCTGGTTGCCGAAGTGCTTCTTGGGCACGCGCTGGGTCAGGCCGTCGCGACGCTCGCCATAGGCATCGGCCGCGGCGACATCGACGCCGAAGCTCTCGCCGGCTTCACGGTCCTGCATCGCGTTCTCGAGGCCCGGGATGATGTTGCCATGGCCGATGAGGATCGCCAGCGGCTCGCGGTCCTTCGAGGTTTCGATCGGCTCCTGGCCGGCTTCGGACACGGTGTAATGGAAACGGACGACGCTGTCTTTTGCGATTTTCATGCGGGACTCTGGGCGGGGCCTGCCGGCCGGCAGGACAGGAGCGGCTTGTCGGCCGCGAGGGAATGCGGCGAAGATGCGCCGCGATGAAGGCCCGACATTATCCCGGCTTGCCCCTGCCCGCGCCACTTCAGCGCTGGGTCGCGCTGTCCGTCTGCGCCATCGTGCTGGGCCTGGCCGGCTGTGGCGGCTCCAAGCCCCAGGCCCGGAAATCCTCGCCGCCACCTTCGCAGCGCGCGTGGCCCGTGGTGGAAGCCAACGATCCGGCCGCCGCGACGGCGGTGCTGATGCGGGCCATCGGCCTGGTGGGCACGCCTTACCGGTACGGCGGCAACACCCCGGAATCCGGCTTCGACTGCAGTGGCCTGGTCACTTATGTATTCCGGGACATGCTGGATGTTCGCCTGCCTCGCACCTCGCGCGAGCTGGCGGGCGTGCAGGGCCCGAAGATCGAGCCCCTCCGGTTGGCGCCGGCCGATCTGGTGTTCTTCGGCAGCCGGGGGAACGTCACCCACGTGGGCATTTACGTGGGGGAGGGGCGCTTCGTCCATGCCCCGAGCACCGGGGGTACGGTCCGGCTGGACCATCTGGACGGGCCCTACTGGCGGGACCATTACACCGGCGCGAAACGCGTCCTTCGTTAGGAATCGGTCAACTCTGTGACAGCGGACGTTCACTCTTAACGAATAAATAACGATTTCTGAACCAAATCGGTCCGATCAGCCGGCATTATCGTGATCATCCTGTGAAACCTTCCCGCGCGTGACGACCGACGACCTGCCGCCAGGCCTGCCAGCCGCCACCCACCGCATCCCGCGGGGGGTCACCCGAATCCTCCTCAGCCTGTCGCTCTGCGTCGCCGCTTCGACGGCTGTCGCCCAGAACGCGCCGGCCCCGGTCGACGCTGCCGCCCCGGCCGTCGCCAGCACCGACGTGGTCGAAGCGCCCGTCGCGACCCCGGCCAAGTCGGTTACCGCCAGCGTCAAGGAAAAGGCCGCCGAGGCCGCGACCGCCACCCTCTCCGCCCTGCTCCCGCGTCTGGCCGCCAGCGATACGCTGCCGCTGGTCGACCGCTCGGCGATGGTCGCCGGCGACATCAGCAAGCTGCTGGCCGCCTACGACCTCAGCAAGGAAGGCGTGGTCGCCCAGGAACAGCAAGGCGGCAAGGTCCAGGTCGTACTGCAGCGCGCGCTCGCGCTGATGGGCACGCCGTACCGTTGGGGCGGCACCTCGCCCGACAGCGGCTTCGACTGCAGCGGCCTGGTCGGTTACGTGTTCCGCACCGCGCTCGGCATCGAACTGCCGCGCGTCTCCCGCGACATGGCCAGCAAGGCCGACGCCGAACTGATCGGCGCGCGCGAGGAACTGCGCCAGGGCGACCTGGTGTTCTTCGGCCTGAAGGGCCGCGTGAACCATGTCGGCATCTACGTCGGCGAAGGCCGCTTCCTGCACTCGCCCAGCCGCGGCAAGGACGTGCGCGTGGACACGCTGCTGACCGGCTACTGGGGCAACCGCTACCTCAGCGGCCGCCGCGTCACGATGTAACGCGCAGCGCAGATCCGCGATGCGAAGAAGGCCGCCATGTGCGGCCTTCTTCTTTTCGGTTCGACGGTGCAGCGCAACTTGCGCCGCATGGCGCGTTGCCGCCATCCTCCGGCAAGCGCCACATGCACGCCATCCAACCATTCGCGCCGAAGGGGAGTCGTACGCGATGCAGGCTTCATTGCTGACCAACCTGCTGTTGCCGTTGGCCTTGGGCATCATCATGCTCGGGCTGGGATTGGGACTGACGCTGGACGACTTCCGTCGCGTCGCGCGTTATCCGCGCGCGGTGCTGATCGGACTCGCGCTGCAGACGCTGGTTCTGCCATGGGTCGCGTTCGGGCTGGCGCTGGGCTTCGGTTTGCCCGCCGAGCTCGCCGTTGGACTCATGCTGCTCGCGGCTTCGCCCGGTGGCGCGACCGCCAACATCTATAGCCATCTCGCCCGTGGCGATGTGGCGTTGAACATCACCCTGACGGCGATCAACAGCCTGCTCTGCCTGCTGACGCTGCCGGTGATCCTCAACCTGTCGCTGGAGTACTTCCTCGGCGCCGGCCAGTACGTGCCGCCGCCGACGAAGAAGGTGGTCGAGGTCGCCGCCATCATCCTGCTGCCTGTCGCGATCGGCATGTTGCTGCGCGCGAAGGCGCCGGGTTTCGCAGCCCGCGCGGAGAAGCCGATCCGGCTGCTGTCGGTCCTCGTGCTCGCCTTGCTGGTCGCCGCCGCGGTCGTGCAGTCTTGGGAGACGCTGGCCACCTACTTCGCCATCGTCGGCCTGGCCTGCCTGCTGTTCAATCTGGTCAGCATGGGCGCTGGCTACGTGGCGCCGCTGGCACTACGCCTGCCGAAGAAGCAGGCCATCGCCATCGCGATGGAGATCGGCATCCACAACGGCACGCTGGCGATCTTCATCGCGCTCAACGTGCTGGAGAAACCGACGATCTCCGTGCCCGCCGCGGTCTACAGCCTGCTGATGTTCGTCACGGCGGCGGTATTCGCCTGGTGGGTGTCGCGCAACGCGCGCGAGGCCAACGCCTAGCTGTCGGTACCGGAACCGCGCGCTACATAAGCCATGCTGATCGATGCAGGCGCCGTGTCGGCGAAGCCGAACTGCGCATACAGATGCCGGGCTTCTCCGTCCGCGACCAGCATGACGTAGGCCGAAGGTGGTGCGTTCGCGCGCAGCCATGCATCCAACGCCGCCATGATGCGCTTGCCCAATCCCTGCCCCTGGTGGTCCCGTCGCACGGCGATGTCCACGACGACGAACACGGTGCCGCCGTCGCCGACCACCCGCCCCATGCCGATCACCTCTCCGGCCGTCAGCAGGCTGACCCCATACAGCGTGTTCGCAAGCCCGCGCTCCGCGGCTTCCTGCGATTTCGGCGACAGGCCCGTCTCGATGCGGAGCCGCCTGTAGGTCGGCGCATCGGGGAACGACTCGACCAGTTCGACCGACCCGGCGTCGCTCATGGCGTGGGTGCTGCGTCGTCCGTGAGGCCTACGTTCGTCGACGCCGATTCGTAGACCTCCCTGTCCAGCAGGCCGGTCTCCTTCGCCACCAGCACCGGCACCAGCATCTGGCCGGTGACGTTGGTCATCGTGCGCATCATGTCGAGGATCCGGTCGATCGCCACGAGCAGACCGATGCCTTCCAGCGGCAGGTTCGCCGCGCTCAGCACCAGCGTGACCATCACCGTCGCCGTACCCGGCACGCCGGCCGTGCCGAAGCTGCCCAGCACGGAGGCCAGCAGGATGACGAAGTACTGGTTCACCGACAGGTCCAGACCAAAGTACTGCGCCACGAAGATCGAGGTCAGCGCCGGGTAGATCGCGCCGCAGCCGTCCATCTTGATGCTGGCGCCGAGCGGCACGGCGAATGCGGCGTAATCCTTGTCCACGCCCAGGTTGTGGGTGACGCTGCGCAACGCGACCGGCATCGAGGCGAAGCTGGACGAACTGACGAACGCCACCTGCATGCCCGGCGCCGCGCCGCGGAAGAACTTCCACGGGTTCAGGCCATGCGCGAGCAGCAGGCTGCCGTACACCACCACGATGTGGAGCGCGCAGGCGACGTACAACGCACCGATGTAGCTGCCCAGCGGCAGCAGCTTCTCGAAGCCGTACGTGCCCACCAGCGAACCGATCAGGCCGAACGTACCCAGCGGGGTCATTTCCAGCACGAAGCGGGTGACCTGCACCATCGTGTCGCTGGCCTCGCCCGCGAGCTTGCGCAGGCCCGCGCTGCGTTCGCCGAGCTTCACGAGTGCGAAACCGAGCAATCCCGCGAAGAAGATCACCTGCAGGATCTTGCCTTCGGTCAGCGCCTTGAACGGATTGGCGGGCACGATGTCGAGCAGCACCTGCACCGGCGTGGGCACTTCGCGCACCTGGTAGTCGGGCGCCATCATCAGCCCGGTCAGCCCCTTGCCCGGCTGCACCACCCAGCCCACGGCCAGGCCCACGCAGACGGCCAGCGCGGCGGTGGCGGCAAACCACAGGAACGTGCGCCCGCCCAGCGCCGCCACGGACTTTTGCCCGTGCAGACTGGACACCGCATTGATCACCGCGAAGAACACCAGCGGCACCGCGATCATCTTGATCAGCGTGACGTACAGATCGCCCAGCGGCTTCAGCCAGGTTCCCGCCGCCGGCCCCATCAGCCAGCCTGCGAGCGCGCCCAGCACGAAGCCGGCGACGACGCGCTGCCAGAACGGGATCTTCAACCAGGCCGACACCAGCTTCATCCAGACGACTCACCTAAATGGACGGGACACCTTATCCCAAGGCCTACCCGGGGGCGACCTTGCGGGCGGAATGCCGGGTGTCATGAACAGGACACTGCCCGGACGGCATAATGATGCGTCTGCCTTTCCCCGGTTCATCATGCATCTGCGCTCTTTCGTATCGCCGCTCGCCGGCGCAGTCCTGCTCACCGTCCTGGCCGGGTGCGCCAGCACGTCGCCCTCCCAGCCCTCTTCCCTCCGCGTCGACGTCGCGCCAGTGGCGCACCCGCAGGGCGAGACCCCGCAGTGGTGGTATCGCAGTGGTGCTGCCAAGGCGGCAGGCAATGGCGCCATGCAGGGGCGCGCGAAGAACGTCATCGTCTTCCTCGGCGACGGCATGAGCCTGACCACCGTGGCCGCGGCCCGCATCTTCGAAGGCCAGCGCAAGGGCACGCCGGGCGAGGAAAACCTGCTGAGCTGGGAGCGCTTCCCGCACACCGCCTTCAGCAAGACCTACAACACCGATTCGCAGACGCCCGACTCCGCCGGCACGATGACCGCGGTGGCGACCGGCGTGAAATCGCACATGGGCGCCATCGGCGTCTCCGCGGGCCGCAAGAACGATTGCGCCGACAGCCGCAACAAGCACCTGCTCAGTTGGCTGACGCTGGGCGACAGTGCGGGCCTGGCGACAGGCATCGTCACCACGGCGCGGCTCACGCATGCCACGCCTGCCGCCACGTACGCGCATGTCCCGCACCGTGACTGGGAGAACGACAGCGACCTGCCTGAGCAAGCCGTCGCAGCGGGCTGCACGGACATCGCCCAGCAACTCCTCGCCGCTGAGCGCTTCGGCCATGGCCCGACGGTCGCCTTGGCCGGTGGCCGGGGTGAGTTCCTGCCGGTCGACGTGCGCGATCCGGAAGAAGACGACAAGGTCGGCCAGCGCCTGGATGGCCGCAACCTCGTGGCCGAATGGCAGCAGGCGCATCCCCAGGGCGCCTATGTCTGGAACACGCAGCAGCTGAAGGCCGCGGCCGACGCGCCGCAGCTGCTGGGCCTGTTCGAATACGACCACATGCAGTTCGAACATGATCGCCGCAAGGACGACCAGGGCGAGCCCTCGCTCGCCGACCTGACCCGCGCAGCGATCCACACGCTCTCGCGTAATCCGGAAGGCTTCGTGCTGCTGGTGGAAGGCGCGCGCATCGACCACGCCAACCACTACGGCAATGCGTATCGCGCGCTCGACGAAACCGTCGCCATGTCCGACGCGGTGCAGGCCGCGCTCGACGCGACCTCGCGCGACGACACGCTGATCCTGGTCACCGCCGACCACTCGCACACGCTGAACTTCGTCGGCTATCCGGTGCGCGGCAACCCCATCCTCGGCAAGGTCCGCGGCCAGGGTGGCGAAGATGACACGCCCGGCGACCTCGCGCGCGACCAGACCGGCATGACCTTCACCACGCTGAGCTATGCCAACGGCCCCGGCTATACCGGCGCCAGCAATCGCCAGCCTGCAGGCCCGAAGAAATTCCTGCACGCGCCCAGCAGCGTCGAGCCCGCGGAAGGCCGCCCGGACCTGAGCCATGTCGACACGGAGCATCCCGATTACCTGCAGGAGGCGTTGGTGCCGTTGAAGTCCGAATCGCACGGCGGCGAAGACGTCGGCATCTGGGCGATCGGCCCCGGCAGCGACGCCTTCCGCGGCACGCTGGAGCAGAACACGATCTACCACGTCATCGTGCAGGCCACGCCGAAGCTGCGCGCACGCTTGTGCGCCGCCGGCACCTGCGACGCCAACGGCGTGCCGGTGGAGCTGCCGAAGATCGGCGATTTCGAGAAACGGCCGCGCTAAGAAGAACCGTCGCGCTGCATTTAGGCGGGTACGATCTGAATGTCGCCCGCCGGGACCTGCGGCCTGAGCTCTTGCACAATCCGCCCCTGCTCCATCACCAGCACACGGTCCGCGCTGGCGATGGTCTCGGGCCGATGGGCGATAATGACCTTGGTGAGGCTCAAGGCCTTGACGGCATCGTTGACCAGACGCTCCTTCATCACGTCCAGATGGCTGGTCGCCTCATCCAGGAACAGCAGCTTCGGGTTGCGGTACAACGCACGCGCCAGGATCACCCGCTGCTTCTGTCCGCCTGACAGCGAACTGCCCATGTCGCCGATCAGGCTGTAATAGCCCATCGGCATGGCGGCGATCTCGTCATGCACGGCAGCCAATCGCGCCGCGTGTTCGATCCGGGCCTGATCCATTTCCGGGTCGCAGAAGCTGATGTTGTCGGCCACGCTGCCGGCGAACAGTTGATCGTCCTGCATCACGGCACCCACGATGGCGCGGACATTGCGGGGACCTATCCTGTGCAGATCGTGCCCGCCGACGCGGATGGTGCCCGCCGTGGGCGGGAGCAGGCCCAGCAGCAGTTTAACCAGCGTGGTCTTCCCGCAGCCCGACGCTCCGATGATCGCCACGGACTCCCCGGCCTCGATCGCGAAACTGCAATCCTTCAGCACCCATTGCTCGCCCTCGCCGTAGCGGAAGGAAAGGTTCTCCACTTCGATCCGTGTGCTGGCAGGGGGTGGCGCCTCAGACCGACCGGAATGCTCTTCGGGCGGCGTCAACACGATATCGGCCAGCCGCTCGCCATGCAGGCGCAGCATGCGGAATTCGAGCCAACGATCGATCAGTGCCGCCATGCGTCCAGCAAACTGGTCCTTGTACGCAAGATAGGCGATCAGCATGCCGACCGAGAATACGTTCTGCAGCGCGAGCGTGGCGCCGATCCAGATCACGGCGATACGCTCGATGCCGAACACCAGTTGGCTGGCGCCGTTGAAACCTAGCCCCATGCGAGCTAGTAGTACTTCCTGATTGACGGTGTCGTACATGAGGTTGTCGTACGCGCTGCAGCGCTGCGACTCCTCGCCCGCCACTTTCAGGCTCTGCATCCCGCGCAACGATTCCAGCAGATGGGTCTGCTGCTTGGCGCCCGCGACCAGTTGCTGCTCGGTACGATCGCGGACGGGCCGGTAAGCTATGGAGCGAATGCCCATATACAGGATCACGGCCACCAGTGTCACTAGCGCCAGCTTCCAGCTGTAGAACAGCATCAGTCCGAGGGTGACGACCGCCATCACGCCATCGATGATGGCCTCGACGAAGCTGGTGGTCAGCGTGCGCTGGATCGCCTGTACCGACGACATGCGAGAGGTGATGTCGCCGAGATGCCGCTTCTCGAAGTAGTCCAGTGGCAGCTTGAGCAGGTGGGCGAACACATTTCCCATCCACTGCAGGCCCAAGCGCGACGATAGGTAGACCACGGACCAACCACGCAGCAGGCCGATACCGATCTGCAGCACCAGCGCCAGGCCGAAGCCGAGCCCGAGCACGGTCAGGAGGTCTCGATCGGCGGATACCAGCACTTGGTCAACCACCCACTGCATATAGAACGGCGCCAGGACAACGAACACCTGCAGCGCCACGGACAGCAGCAAGATCTGCGTCAGCGCGCGCCAGAGACCTCGCACCGGACCAGCAAGCTGTCGAGCCGTCACGGTAGGCGTCGCCTTCTGCGGCTTGAACTCAACGGTGGGCGTCAGCTCCAGCGCAACGCCGGTGAAATGATCGGAGGCTTCGGCTAGCGAGAGCTTTCGTTCGCCGACCGCAGGATCGAGGACGGTGACTCTCGATGTTCCGACCTTCGCCAGTACGACGAAATGATTGAGATCCCAATGGAGGATGCAAGGTAGATTGAGCTTACCCAGATCCCCCAAATCGAGCCGCAGCGGCCGGCTGGAGAAGCCAAGCTGTTGGGCGATGTGGATCACTTGATTTAGCTTGGCGCCCTTGAGGGACGTCGGAAAACGTCGACGAAGCTCGGCGAGCCCGACACTCATTCCATGGCAATTCGCCACCATACCCAAACAGCTGAGGCCGCACTCGGCGGCCTCAGATTGCAGAATACACTTCAAGAACCACCCGCCTTCCGGAACAGAATCATGAAACTAACCGCCAGACTCTTGATCAGTAGCACTGATTCGCTCATCCAGAACGGGCACACAGTAGCGTGTGGAGACCAGCACAACTTCCCCGAAAGCGATCAAGAAGATCGTTACCGGAAATAGTTGAGCTCGTTGGATAAAGTTAAATCCAAACAGAATTACACCGAACAAAGCCGCGACACAAAAGATCACGCCATGAACTCTTATTCTGTAACGTGCAGGCTTCATAGGAGACCTCATCTCAAGCGGCTCGAAGATCCATTCGGCCAATGTCCTGCGCTCACCCAGCACATCCGCATCCACCAACATGCCCGCTTTCAACACCTCCGACTTGCCGTAAGCGGTGAATGCTTGTCGCGCCAGCGAGACGCCCCCCCGCTGGAACCGGCTCACCCTGCTGCGCCCTGCCGATCAGAGCACCTAGTTAACCCGCGCTCGGCGTGCTGCGAATGATGGCAGAGACCTCGCCTTCCTGATGACCGAACTTCTGGTACGGAACCGCCTGCCAACGCAACAGCACCGGATCACCCGCCTCGACGAACCCGATCGTGCGGCTTAGCACAAGCAATTCTGCTTCCATGCACTCGTCGCCCGGCAGCAGCGTCGTCAGCGCCTGTCAGGCAGAAACATGGGGCAGAGCACATCATTCGTACTGCACAAGGCGAGCGCCTCGAACGAGGCGCACCACGAAGGAGCTCCCCGCAAGCAACCCCACCATAACGAATAAACTGTGTCGCGCCCTTGATCAGGCGCCCCCAATATCTTGCGAGCGTCCGCTGAGCGCTACGATTTTATTCAACCTTCCGCATGAAATCTCGTTCGTACATCAACCCCCCAACACCAAACTCCTCAAGCCTCTCGCGAGGCCATTCCCACATCACGACTTCACCTGCAGATATCCTTTCTTGAACCTCTTCGGGCGGCTTCGTCAGCATATCTATACTGATCGATCTTTCCGTGTAGAAGTCCAGAAATTCCTTGTTCTGGCGCATCAAGCTTTCCCCAACAACATGAGGCAGTCGCAACGAGGCGATCTTAGCGGCCGAGAGAGGCCCGCCATGAAAAAGCACATGACCACCTTCCATTACGTACTTCCTTCGGCCAGCCATAAAAATAAATTGAGCACATGACGAAGCGCACATTCGACCCACGATGACATCAGCTCCCATTCTTTCTATCAGATGCGCAATGGCGATTGCGGGACGCATCTCGCCCCCATCACTATCAACCACTACTAGCTTTACTTTCATGGCTGCTGATGAAAGATTTTCTGCACGAGAATCGAAGTCTTTCTGAAGCTGGTAAGTAGCAGGCCCCTTAACGCACAGGGCTTCAGCCTTACTAGCATATGCGACCCCCTTCTCCAGCACAGAGCACTCGTGAACCGCTTTCGCAGCATCACTGAAGAGGCGCACCTCGTTGGACTCCACTTCAGCCCCAACAAGCTCTGGAGGCACGGACGCGAGGACAACCAAGCAAGCAAATGAAATGTACTTTTTCATGTTTCTCCTCGCACTTCATTCTTAATGAGCGCCCGTTGGGTGGGCGCTCGAACGACCTTAGCTCTTGCAAGTAGCCGTAGTCGTACCACCAGAAGTACTGGTTGACATAGTCGTGCCGGCTGGGCATGAGCAGGTAACAGCAACAGCGATCGTTGACACGCCATTTGACCCAGTAATTTGCGCATAGACCACCGCGCAAGAAGGCGCCTGATCCCCGCCCCCAATAGAATTCAGCTCGTCAAAATATAGTGCACGCATGGCTTCTCCTTATCTTCATATATTTGTATTTTGAGTTGGAGAAAGAACTTTTCGATTAGGACTTTGACTGAGTATCTTTAACGCAAGTAACAGAAACTCCGCCCCCGGAGTCAGCAGTAGGCCCGATGACTACCACCATCGCGGTTGTACCTGCCGGACAGGACATAGTGGTTGTGTTCCCAGATGTTGTGGTAGTTGGCGCCGATGGAGCGCCGCTCCCATTGCCCCCGGAGACCCATCGAATTTCACTTCTATCCAGTACTTTCATTTGCTACTACTCCTCACTTTATGACGCAATCCCGGCGCCGAGGGGTCGAGATTGAACTCGACGGGTTATAGTTTTCGGCGCGACTTTTCAGGCGTCGCCAACCCTCCCGCCCAACGAATACAGCGGCTCGAAGACCCACTCGACCAATGTCCTGCGCTCACCCAGCACATCCGCATCCACCAGCATTCCCGGCTTCAGCGCCTCCGGCTTGCCGTAAGCCGTGATCGCCTGTCGCGTCAGCGAGACCGTCACCCGATAGAACGGCTCGCCCTGCTGAGCATTGCCGATCAACGCACCCAGCTCACCGGAGTTCAACGCGCTGCGACTGATGGCCGCGACGCGCCCCTCTTGGTGACCGAACTTCTGGTACGGAAACGCCTGATAGCGCAGCAGCACGCGGTCGCCAGGCTCAATGAAGCCGATGGCGCGGCTCGGCACCAGCAACTCGGCTTCCAGACGCCCATCACCCGGCAGCAGGGTCATCAATGGCTGCCCGGCCTGTACCGCCTGACCGGGCTTGACCACCTGCGTGGCCACCACGCCAGTCACCGGTGCCTTGACGACCAGCGCACCACTGGCCTGCGTCTGCACCCGCTCCTGTTCCAACTGCGCCAGCTCGCGCTGGAAGCCCGCCTCGCTCGCTTGTCCCTGTGCGGGCAACTCGCGTACCGCCTGCTGCAACTGCGCGATCAGACGGCGCGTGGCGATGGCCTGGCGCTGCAAGGACTGCATCTGCCCTGTGTACTCCAGTACGCCGGCTTCCTGCTGTTTGATCTGCAGCACGCTGACGTACTGCCCGCCCTCCAGCCTGCGCAGACGTTCAAGCGTCTCGGTGGCGATCCGGATCTGGTCCTGCCGGGTCGCCACTTCCGATTCGATCTGCGCCAGTTCACGTTGCGCGACCGCAAGTTGCACGCCTGCACCTTGCATTTGCGCCAGCAACTGGCGCTGCTGTGCCTGCTGGGCGGACGCCAGCCCTTCCTGCCGCTGGGCCAGCTGCTGTTCAAGCGCGACCTGCGTATCGCCTGATGCCAACGTCGCGCGGGGAACGGCGACCACCGCCAGCGCTGCACCCATTCCAACACGGCCGCCCTCCGCCGCATCCAGCCTGACCACCACACCCGTGGCCGGGGCCAGCACCGTAGCGAGTCCCTGCGAAGGCACCAGTTGCCCGGTCACGGTGGAACGACGCGTGTAGGTGCCCAGCGTGACGAACAGGACGATGACCGTGGCTGCGGCGACCGCCGCGAGTGTCAGTACCCACAGCCGGACCGGTTGCGCCAGCGAGATGCCACCCAGCCAGCTGCCGCGTTTGGCTTCCAGAACTTCCGGGCGGAACAACGGTTGCGTCATGCGGCGTCCTTGACTCGTGATACGCGCCGGAGAAGATCCGACCGACTCAGGCATCCCTGCGCCCTTGAGTCGATCCTGCCGCAACGCCAATGCGTGCTTCAACCGCGATTCGGGAAGCCCGCGTCAATACTGCTGACATTCACGTTTTCGAGGACGTTCTACTTCAACGACTTGCCTGCTCATGTCAGCCGGACTGCACAACATGACGTCAATCTGGCTGACGCAACAATGTGAGTTGCATCGTGAAATTCACGCATTTAGTTTGAGCTACCCTCGCTCAGTCGCCGAATCAACTCACATGAAGCTCTCGATGCGCATCCGGATTGCACGCCAACGCGCACGAATGTCCCAGGAGGCGCTCGCCCTGAATCTTGGGGTGACGCGAAGTGCCGTAGCGAACTGGGAGAGTGTCGAGGGCGTGTTGCCCGCAACGGGTCGGTTGGCCAGGCTGGCTGAGTTGACAAGCGTGAGTTTTGAGTGGCTCGCCACAGGCCGTGGCGCCCTCGACGCGGGCGCCAGCGCGAATGACACGCCGGCGGTCGACGCAGAAATGGTCTACGACGAACTGGAACGCCAGATGCTGGGCGCGTTCAGGCGGATGACACGCGATGCGCGTTTACAGGCCATCCTTGAGTTTGAAGCGAACGCGCCTGTCGCACGATCGATGGAACGCTCGCCCCGCTGACAGGGGCGGTACGTCAGAACGGCTTGGCGAGCACGAGCCAGATGATCGCGATCAAGGCGAACAGCGGCAGTTCGTTGAACCACTTCAATGCGGTCGGCGATGGCAGCGACTTGCCCTTCGCGACGCCTTTCAGCCAGCGGCCGGTGACGATGAAGTGCGCCAGCACCAGCGCGACCAGCGTCAGCTTGGCGTGCAACCAACCGCCGCTGATGCCGAAATGGAACCACAGCACGCCACCGAGGATCACCGCGATGCCGAACATGCTGTGGCCGAAGCCGTATAGGCGACGCCCCATCAGCAACAGACGCGCCTGCACGTCGGGCTGCCCGGTCGTCTCGGCCAGGTTGACCAGGATGCGCGGCAGATAGAACACGGTCGCCATCCAGGCGATGACGAAGACGAGATGGAAGGTCTTGACCCACAGGTACATGCGGCTGGCTCCGTCTGGCTGCGCAGGATGGCGTGCGGCGCATAGGATAACGCGCCGCATCGCGTAAGCTTGCCGCCTTTCCGTACCCGGGCGCGCGCATGACCAAGCAGTACGACGCGGACTATTTCAAGCGCTGGTACCGCGACGGCGACATCGGCGGTGCGCCGCGGCTCGCGCGCAAGATCGCGCTGGCGGTCGCGGTGGCCGAATACCACCTGGAGCGGCCGATCCGCACCGTGCTCGACATCGGCTGCGGCGAAGGCGCGTGGCGCGCACCGTTGCTGAAGCTGCGCCCGAAGCTGCAGTACCTGGGCTTCGACGCCAGCGAGTACGCCATCCGCCGCTTCGGGCGCACGCGCAATCTGCACCTCGCGCGCTTCGAGGACTTCCAGTACCTGCGCCCGTGTGCGCCGGTTGACCTGCTGGTGTGTTCGGACGTGCTGCACTACGTGCCGACCCGCGAACTGAAGCGCGGCCTCCCCGGGCTGGCGGAACTGTGCGGTGGCGTCGCGTTCCTCGAGACCTTCGCCAAGGAGGACGACTTCGACGGCGACCACGAGGGCTTCCAGCCGCGCAAAGCCGCCTGGTACCGGCAGGCCTTCAACGGCGAGGGATTCCAGTCGATCGGCAACCACTGCTGGCTGGGCCCGCGACTGGCAGGCGACGTGGCGGTCCTGGAGGCCGCGGATTATCGGCCGATAACCTGAACAGGCCACGCGCGGCGCCCTCGCCTTTGGGGTATGCTGCGGCGCAACACCGTGCACCAAAAGCGGGATTCCGGACAGCCATGACCTTGTACCAACTGCACGAACTCGGACGCGCATGGATGGCGCCGCTGGCCTACATGGCCGAAGCGAACGCGCGCATCTTCTCCGCCCCGACCAGTTGGTTGTCCAACGTGCCGGGCGCCGAGCGCATCGCCGCCGGCAACGAACTGATCTATCGCATCGGCAAGGATTACGAGAAACCGGCGTGGGAGATCCACGAGGTCGAGGTCGAAGGGCGCACCGTTCCCGTGGTGGAGCAGGAGATCGTCAAGAAGCCGTTCTGCCGATTGTTGCGCTTCAAGCGCTACACCGACGACGCCGAGACGATCACCACGCTGAAGGACGACCCGGTCGTGCTGGTCGTGGCGCCGCTCTCCGGCCACCACGCCACCCTGCTGCGCGACACCGTGCGCACGCTGCTGCGCGACCACAAGGTCTACGTGACCGATTGGGTCGATGCGCGCATGGTGCCGGCGTCCGAGGGCGCCTTCAGCCTGGACGATTACGTCGCCTATGTGGAGGAGTTCATCCGCCACATCGGCGCGGACAAGCTGCACGTGATCAGCGTCTGCCAGCCCACCGTACCGGTGTTGGCGGCCGTGTCGCTGATGGCCGCACGCGGTGAAGCCACCCCGCGTTCGCTGGTCATGATGGGCGGACCGATCGATGCGCGACGCAGCCCGACCGAAGTGAACAGCCTTGCCACGCGCAATCCGCTGTCGTGGTTCGAGAACAACGTGATCCATTCGGTACCGATGCCCTACCCGGGCGAAGGCCGTCGCGTGTATCCCGGCTTCCTGCAGCATGCGGGCTTCATCGCGATGAATCCCAGCCGCCACTTCATGTCGCACTGGGACTTCTACGCAGACCTGGTGAAGGGCGACCTGCAGGATGCCGAATCGCACCGCAAGTTCTACGACGAGTACAACGCCGTGCTCGACATGCCGGCCGAGTACTACCTGGACACGATCCGCACCGTGTTCCAGGAGTTCCTGCTGCCGCGCGGCAAGTGGAAGGTCAATGGCGAACTGGTGACGCCCTCGGCCATCAAGAAGACGGCCCTCATGAGCATCGAGGGCGAACTGGACGACATTTCCGGCCAGGGGCAGACCGCCGCCGCGCACGACCTGTGCACCGGCATCGCGAAAGCCCACCACAAGCACCTGACCGTCGAAGGCGCCGGCCACTACGGCATCTTCAGCGGCCGTCGCTGGCGCGACAAGGTCTATCCGCAGGTGCGCGACTTCATCGCGAAGTACGCAGGCTGACGGCACCCACCCACCTTCGTGCCGTGCGCCGATGCACGGCGCACGGGTCTAACGATTGTCCGGCGACGTGCCGGTGCGTGCAGTGATCCATCGCACCGCGGCGTCCACGGGCTCACTGGAATCGGCGAAGGCCACGTTGTGCCCCAACCCGGGAAACACCTGGGACTCGTACGCCTTGCCTTGCGCCTTGAGCGCGTCGAGACGTTCCACCGACAACCGCACCGGCGCCTGCACGTCCACATCGCCGTAGAGCCAGAGCCCCGGGATCGAAAGCGCGGCGAGCGCATCGCGCGGATCGGTGTCGGCGAACTGATAACGGTCCGGATCGTTGCGGATGTGGTCGCGCGCATCGGCCTCGGTATGCGTCTTCCAGAAATCCGGCGCGCCTTGCGTGTAGAACTGGAAGCGCAACTGCTCGCGTGCGGTGACGACCGGCCCGCTGAAGAGCACCATGAATCGAACGGCAGGTCGCGTCTTCGCGGCAAGCGGAATGATCCAGGTCGCCTGACTGAAACCCACCAGCCCGACCGGAACGTCACGGGAAGGAAGGTGCGCCACCAGCGCATCCACGGACGCGCCCGCATCCGCCGCCAGCAACGCGAGATTGGCGGCGTCGACGTTGTTGGTGCCCACCTCGGGACCCGCGTACACGCCGCCCGATCCACCGACGCCACGCTTGTCGTACGTCAGCACCGCGATGTCGTCGCGGGCCAGGCGCGCCGCGAAATCCGTCATGCGTTTTTCCTGCCCTGATCCATGCACGATGACGACCGCCGCGCGCGGATGTGCCGGCTGGAACAGCGTGCCGACCAGGGTGACGCCTTCGCTCTCGAAGCTGACTTCTTTCGATGCGACGGCGGGCGGCTCTTCTGCGTGCGGACGAAACGGGACCAGCAGCAGCGACAGGCACAGCAGACGCACAAGCACGTGGTGCATGACGACGGCTCCTCGGTTCTCTTCGTGAAAACGCCGGGCCGCGAAGGCGGCCCGGCGCTCGATGACTTACACCACCGGCGTCCGCACCAGCAGGTGCTTGGCCAGCCAGCCGTGGAAGCGGCCGATGTAGCGCGCCAGGTGCAGCGTACCGAACAGCAGCAGGAAGCCGGCCAGGAAGCACACCGGCCACAGCCAGGGCCAGTCGGGCGTCAGGTTGATGACGTCGACGTCGAACGCGCCGGCATGGCCCAGCAACAGGATGACCGGAGCCGCCATCAGGCTCAGCGAAACGGCCAGGAACGTGATCGCGATGGTGAAGTAGGCCGTGCCCAGCGCCTGCATCAACACCAGGTACAGCATCGCCGTCCAGGTGCGCCCGTCGGTGAACAGTTCCTGCAAACGCGTCATCCACGGCTTGTCGCGCTGCGTGTACAGCGGGCGGCGCGGCATGCGCTCGCCCAGCAGCACTTCCACGATGCGGCCTTCCACCAGCGACAGCAGCCGCACCGACATCAGGAACAGCAACAGCAACGGGATGCCGACGATCAGGATCAGCAGACCCACCGACAGGCTCGCGCCGGTGACGACCCAGGTGAAGTAGAACGTGCCGGTCGCCAGCGACAGCAGCATGTAGAACAGCGCGCCGTAGGTGCGTGGATCGGCAGCGACGCCGAAGAAGCGCCCCAGCAGCGACGTGCGCTTGGGCGGTGCCGGCGGCTGCAGTGCGCGCGTCACCGTGACCTCGGTGTCGCGGTAGATGTCGGCCACCTCCTCCGGCGCGCCATAGCTGCCGGCGACGGACGCAATGACATCGGCTTCCGACGTGCCGGGGTTGGCCGCCATTTCCGCGCGCAGGTATTCCTCCGCGTCGTACAGGGCGTCCTGGACCATGGCCTTGTCGGCACCCGACAGCGCGGCGCGCAATTGCTCCAGGTAAACGGGGATGGTGGTGGGCAGGCTGCCCGGGGCGGTGGTGGTGTTCATGCAGGAATCCCCTCAAGCACGGAATCAACGGAATCGCGGGTGGCGCGCCAGGCGGCGGTCCAGGCCTGCAGGGTCTGCCGCCCTGCCTCGGTAATGCGGTAGTAACGACGCGGCGGCCCGGCGACCGAGGGCTCGACGAAGCTGTCCAGCAGCCCGCCCCCCTCCAGATTGCGCAGCACCGGGTACAGCGCACTCTGCTTGCCGCTGAGCACGCCTTCGCCCACGCGCTCCAGCTGTTTGGCGATCAGGTAGCCATACAACGGCTCCCCGGCGCGGGCCAGGACGGCCAGCAATGCCAGCGAGACAGTGCCGGCGCTGAGCTCTTTCTGGAACTTCTTCAGATGGATATCGGGTTCGTTCATTGCTCCCCCTTTGCGGACCCGCCGCTAGGTTGGAGAGGATGCTATTGCGAACTTTGATATAGCGAATGTGCCAGTAGTCACTGGGACCGGCGGCCTCCCTACAATCGGGTCACCTACCCGCCCGGATCCGCCATGCGCCTGACACCCTTGCTGCTCGCCTGCCTGCTTGCCCTGCCTGCCGCGCACGCGGCCGAGGCGCCGAAGTACCTCAGCGCCAAAGAGATCTTGGATGCATCCCCGGACACCGACTGGCGCACGCTCGATCCGGCGAACACGCTGTACATGGACGTGCCCGGCGGCCGCGTGGTGATCGAACTGGCACCCGCCTTCGCACCCGAGCATGCGGGCAACATCCGCACGCTGGCGCACGAGGGCTTCTGGAACGGACTGGCCATCTATCGCTCGCAGGACAACTTCGTGGTGCAGTTCGGCGATGCCGATGCGGAAGACACCGCCAAGGCGAAATCGCTGGGCACGGCGAAGACGAAGCTGCCGGCGGAATTCGCGCGCACGGGCAAAGGCGTGTCCTTCACCCGATTGCCGGACGCGGATGGCTGGGCGCCCGAGGTCGGCTTCGTCGATGGCTTCCCGGCGGGACGCGACCCGAAGACGAACGAGGTCTGGCTGGCGCATTGCTATGGCGCCCTGGGCGCGGGCCGCGGTGGTCCGCCCGACAGCAGCAACGGCAGCGAGCTCTACGTGGTCACCGGCCAGTCGCCGCGGCAACTCGACCGCAACATCACCCTGGTCGGCCGCGTGGTGAAAGGCATGGAACTGCTCAGCGCGATTCCTCGCGGTCCGGAGCCGATGGGCTTCTACGAGAACGCCACCGAGCGCACCCCGATCACCGCCGTTCGCCTCGCCAGCGATGTGCCCGATGCCGAACGCACGCCGCTGCAGGTCCTGCGCACCGATTCGAAGACCTTCGCCGCCGCCACGGAGGCGCGCCGCAATCGTCGCGACGGCTGGTACGTGCGTCCGGCCGGCCATATCGACCTGTGCAACGTGCCGCTGCCGGTGCGCACGCCCCCGACCCGTTGAGCCCCCGCAAGCGCCGCCCCGACGGGCGGCGCTTGACAGCCATGCCCTGCACTTAGATATTTAGCAAATACGTTAATTATCTAAATCCACATGACGGTCGACCGCATCTTCGACGCCCTGGCTTCGCGCCCGCGTCGCGAAATCCTCGCCTACCTGTCCGCACAGGAGCTCACCGCTGGCGAGATCGCCGCGCGTTTCGACATGAGCGCGCCCGCCATCTCGCGGCACCTGTCCGTGCTGGAAGCCGCCGGCCTGGTCAGCAGCGACAAGCGCGGCCAGTTCGTTTTCTACCGACTGGCGCCCGACAACCTGGTCAACACGCTGACCGGTTTCGCCTTCGAGGTCTGCCCCACCGCCGGCCCGCTGAAGCGCGAAGCCAAGGCGCGCGCGCGCAAGACCGCGACACCCAAGCCCCGCTGACCTTCGAGGAGTCCTGCCATGCACCGCCATGCCGATGTCGTCCCGGGGTTCCCCACCGCCCGCATCCGCTCCTACTCGGGCGGGCTACCGGTGGAGGTGGTGTTGCTGGCGCAACTGGGGCCCGGCGCGGGCGATCGCCTGCACGCGGACACCGGCGCGCTGCAGCGCGCGCATCCCGGCTTCGTGGATGCATTGGACGAACCATCGGTGCGCATCGCAGCGCCCGATTTCGAGGCCGGCGAACGCAGCGCGCTGTACACCTTCACCGTCGGCGCGGCAGGCCATCCGTTCCACCGTCACGCCGGGCACCGCACGTTCACCGCCGTGACCGGCAGCGGCGGCGCGCGCCTGCGTTTCTCCACGGCATCGGACGCACAGCTCGCGCGCGATCCCGCGCACTTCGCCGCCGCCCTGCACCACGTCGACCTGCCCGCCGATGCGCTTTTCAGCGTGCGCTTCGGTGGCGGCACCTGGCACCAGTTCGCGCCGCTGCAGGCGGGCACATCGCATCCGGTGCTGTTCGCGCTGTCGTGCCATACCGACGAACTTGGCGGGCTGCCACGGGGTGCCCTGCAGGACGAAGTCCTGGCGGGCGACGCGAACATCGCCACGCTGACGGAAACGCTGCCGCCTTCCGTGCAGGCGTGGCTGGCCGCGCATCCCGCGCATGTGGAGCACATCCCGACCGTTCGGCTTGCCCTGCATGCGCCGCCTGGCAGCTGGCAGCAACATCTCTGTGCCGGCCTGCGCGCGCGGGCCGGTCGCGTCCGCACGCGGTTGGCGGGCTGGTGCGGCGAGATCGGCTTCGTCGAGGGCCGCGCATCGCCAGTGAAAGCGCTGCCGTCTCCACCCATCGGATCACTGCTGTTGGAGCAACTGCCGGACTTCCATCACGAGGACACCTTCAGCCTGCGCCTGCAAGGCACGACGCACGCGACCGCATCGGCCCTGATGGCGGACGTGCTGGAAGGCTTCCTGCAATACCGCCCCGCCGGCGTGACCCAGCTGATGCGATTGCGGAATGTGTTGGTGCGGCCGTTGCGCCTGCGCACCTCGCCGCTGGGATGCCCGGTGTCGTCGTTGCTGTCGACCGGCGACGGGCCGCTGTTCGCCGGTCGCTATCCGGTGCTGGCACAGCGGATCGACGCGGATGGGCGGCGCGCACAGGTGATCCTCGGCGCGGATGATCGCCATCTGGCGTTTCGTTCCTGCGTGGGCGTGCAGATCACCGATACCGGCGTGGACATCACGCTGGGCACGCGCGTGCAGTGCGCCAACGTGTTCGGACGCGCCTACATGGCCGCCATCAATGGCGTGCACCACGCCTACATCGCGCCGACGATGCTGCGCATGGCCGTGGAAGGCGCCGTGCAGCGGCATGCGCCACTGACGCTGGCGCAGGGTTTGTTCGCCTGACGCCCGTCAGGCGGCGCGCTGGCTGGCCGCCACGCTGCCCAGGATCAGCGCGCCCGCGGCCAGCATCGCCAGCGTGACCGGTTCGCCGAGGAACGCCCACGCGAAGCCCGCACCGAACAGCGGCACCAGGTAGGTCACCGTCGACGCACGTGCCGGACCGATGCGCTGGATCAACCGGTAATACAGCAGGAACGCGTAGCCGGTGCAGACCACGCCGATGGCGATGGCCGCACCCCATGCACCGGGCGCGATGCTGGCGGTGGGCCAATGCGTCGCCGCGAACGGCAACACCAGCAGCGCCGCGCAGCCCAGCGTCGCCGCCGCCGCGGCCGCCGGCGGAATGCCTGCGAGGTGCTTGCGCACCAGGTTCACGCCCACGCCGTACAGCAATGCCGCCGTGGAGCCGGCCATCACCGCGCCGCCCACACTCAAGCCACCGGCCTTGCTCGTCGCCAGCACGACCACGCCCACGAAACCCACGAGCAGCGCCAGCGAACGGCGCGTGCCGATCTTCTGGCCGAAGAACAGGAAGCCCACCAGCGCCGTGAACAACACGGTCATCGCGTTGCAGATCGCACCGATCGCCGCAGGCGAACGCTGCGCCGCCCACGCGAACAACAGGAACGGAATGGCCGAGTTGATCGCGCCGATCATCGCCAGGCGCGGCCACATGCCGGCGCGGAAATGCGCGCGCTCGCGCCACAGGAACGGCAGCAGGACCAATGCTCCCAGCGCCAGCCGCACCTCGACCAGCGCGAACGGTCCGAACGGGTTCGCCGCGATGCGCATGAAGAGGAACGAGCTGCCCCAGATCGCGCCCAACGCCAGCAACTCCAGCGGCGTGCGCCAGTCGCGTCCGGCCACCTGCGGCAAGGGGTCCACGGTTGTCGTTGCCTGTGCCATCACCGCACCCTCGTTCGTGCCTGCCGCCATTCTGGCCGATCCTGCCAACCCCACAAGCGCGTACGATACGGCCAAGCCACAAATATGGCTTGTGCCTGGAGCCACCATGAGCCTGCGCCCCGCCCTGCTGCCCGCCCTCGGCGTCTTCGCCGCTGCGGCCCGCCACCAGAATTTCGCCCACGCCGCCGACGAACTGCACCTCACCGCCAGCGCCGTCAGCCACCACGTACGCAAACTGGAAGGGCTGCTCGGCGTGGTCCTGTTCCAGCGCCACGCGCGCGGCGTGAAGCTCACGATGGAGGGCCGCCAATTGGCGGATGCCGCCAATGCGGCGCTCGGCGATATCGATGCCGTGGCCTCGCACCTGCAACTCGCCGGCAAGACCACCACGCTGCGCATCACCACGCTGCATTCGATGGCCTATTGCTGGCTGCTGCCACGGTTGCCGCGGTTCTGCGCGCGCCACCCGCACGTCCGCCTGCACGTCGACACCGGCATCGCGCTGACACGCTTCGATGACGAGGGCCCGGAACTGGGCATCCGCCATGGACCCGGGCATTGGGCAGGCCTGACCTCGTATCACTTGATGGACGACGAACTGTTCCCGGTCGCGTCGCCCGCCCTGCCCGGCATCGAAGCGGTCACGGAGCCACGGCAGATCGCGCAGTTGCCGCTGGTGACGGACCTTGCGCTGCAGGGCTGGCGCGACTGGTTCCGTGCCGCCGGCGTGCGCGGGCTGCGCCTGCCGTCGATGCACAGCTTCAACGACAGCACCGATGCGATGCGCGCCGCCGTGTATGGCGTCGGTGCGGCGCTCGCGCGCCGGCATGTCGCCCAACCGTATCTGCAACGTTACGAACTCGTGCGGCTGCCCGGACCCGCACTGAAAGCGCGCTTCGCCTACTACGCGGTGCATCCGGCACACAAACCGCCGAGCGCCGCCGCGCAGGCCTTCATCGACTGGCTGAAGGAAGAAGCGCGCGACGAGCGCACGCCGCTACCGCCGATGCCGGACGACTTCCTGGGGCGCGGTCCCTGACATCGTCAGGGCACGGCTTTCAGCGCCTGCACCACGATCGGTTTCAGCGCACGGATGTTGGGGTCTTCGGACTGATCGGCTTCCAGATGGATACTCATCAGGAAGGCCATCAGATCGTGGCGGCTCGCGAGCCAGTCCGTATCCGCATAAGCCTGCTTCTCATCCCCCAACCTGGGCGGCAGCGCGTCGAACCAACGCGTCCACGCCGCTTCGTCCAGCAATCCGCGCTTTGCGGCGTACAGCACGGGCCGCGCCAGTCGCCCCGGCTCGCCGAAGACATACGCGTGCGCATTCCCGGGCACCACCTGGGCCGCCACCGCCTGCAGCAATGTCTCCACCTGGGCGCGGTCCACACGTTCGTTGAGTACCAACTGGAGCGCCCAGTCCGCACCATGGGCAACACCATGCCGCCAGCCTACTTTCGCGTCGAAACCGCGGTAGTCGCGCACCGACGACAGGTACGCGCCTGCGCGCCGCACCATCGCGTCGCGCTCCTCCGCCGACATCCATGGCGCGATGCGGTCGGTACGCGCGACTTCGGACAGCACGAGTGCGGCGAACGGAGGCCCTACCCCGTCGGCCGTGTCCTGTTCCAGCATCGCGTACAGGCGATCGCGCAGGGTGCGGCGCTGCGCCTCGTCCAACAGGCCCGCACGAAGCCACGCACTCAGGCCTTCGTAGGCAACGCCATCGCGAAGCGTCGGGTCAGGATCGGACAAGCACGCGGGAAGCCTTTCGACCAACGTCGCGCGCACGTCGTCCGGCACGGCGAAGCGTTGCTCGCGCAACAACCGCAACGATCCGGCATCCGTTCCCTCGGGCGGACACGACGCGTACGCTGGCGAGGTAAGTAAGCCCGCCAGCACCAGCAGTGTCGAAGCGCGCATCGTCATCTCCCCATGTCGTTGGCGACCACGTCAGAGGCTGGCGCCGTCGAACGGGGTCACCTTGAGCCCCGCCAGGTCCACGCCCGGCAAGCAGCGCACGTTGACGGCCGCCATCTGCGTGCCCGTCTTGGGATGCGCGGCTTCGCCGTACGGAGCGATCCCGCAGACCGCGCAGAAGTGGTGCTGGATGTGGTGCTTGTTGAACGTGTAGGTCGACAGGTCGCCTTCGGGCGTCTTCAACACCAGCGCCTCACGCGGTGCGAACCACAACAGGCCGCCGCGCCGACGGCAGAGCGAGCAGTTGCAGTCGATCACGTCGTTGACCTCGCCTTCGACCTCGAACGCGATCCGTCCGCAATGGCAGCTTCCTTCGTGCTTCATGGCGTGTGTCCCGTTTGGCTGGATGGCCAGCGTATATCGAATGGCACGGGCACGGGCATGACCTTCGGCCTATGCTTCCGGTTCCGCTCACCGCCGCACTGCAACAGGACTCCCATGCGCAAGACCCTGCTCGCCGCCGCCCTCCTGGCCTCGCTGTCCGCCTGCCAGAAGAGCGAAGCCCCCACCGCCGCTGCCGGCGCCGACACGGCGGTCACCGCCACGGATACCGCCAAGGCCGATGCGGCCTTCGCCGATCTCTCCAAGCGCGCCCTGGAAGGCTGGCTGCAGCTCTCGCCCGTCGGCGCCACCCAGATCGGCGAACACAAGTACGACGGCGACCTCGACGACCTGAGCGCCGCTGGCCGCCAGAAGGGCCTGGAGTTCAGCAAGAAGATCCTGGCCGAACTGGATGCCACCGACATCGCCGCACTGTCGCGCGAGAACCAGGTCGACGCCGCCATCCTGCGCAACCAGCTGCAGTACGACATCTGGACCGCCGAAACGCTGCAGAGCTGGGCGTGGGATCCGCAGGTCTACAACAACGTCGCCGGCGGCGCGATCTACGGCCTGATGGCGCGCGAGTTCGCGCCGTTGCCGGATCGCCTGAAGTCCGCCACCGCGCGCATGCAGAAGATCCCGGCACTGCTTGCGCAGGCCCGCGAGAACCTGGACCCGGCGCGCGTACCCAAGGTGCATGCCGAGACCGTCGCCAAGCAGAACGCCGGCATCCTCAGCATCGTCGACACCTTCATTGCGCCGCACCTCAAGGAACTGCCCGAAGCCGACCGTGCACAGGCCGATGCCGCCATCGACGGCCTGAAGAAGGCCGTGGCCGAGCACCAGGCCTGGCTGGACAAGACGCTGGTACCGAACGCGAAGGGCGACTTCCGCATCGGCCAGGCGCTGTACGACCAGAAGCTGCAGTTCGCCCTGCTCTCCTCGCTGTCGCGCGCCGACATCAAGCAGCGCGCCGAGGGCGAGCTGAAGCGCGTGCGCGAAGAGATGTACGGCATCGCCCGCACCGTGCTGAAGGACAAGCCCGGCGCGCCCGCGCTGCCGGAAACCCCTACCGCCGACGAGCAGCAGAAGGCGATCGAGGCCGCGCTCGAGCTGGCCTACGCCGAACGCCCGGCGCGCGACAAGGTGGTGCCGGATGCCGAAGCGGCGCTGGCGCAGGCCACCGAGTTCGTGCGCAAGCACGACCTGGTCACGCTGCCCGACGCGCCGGTGGAAATCATCGAGATGCCGGAGTTCCAGCGCGGCGTGGCGGTGGCGTACTGCGATTCGCCCGGCCCGCTCGACAAGAACCTGAAGACCTTCTACGCCGTCTCGCCGATTCCGGACGAGTGGGACCAGAAGCAGGTCGACTCGTTCCTGCGCGAATACAACAGCCGGATGATCCACCTGCTGAGCATCCACGAAGGCACGCCGGGCCACTACCTGGAAGGCTGGCACTCGGCCAAGTTCCCGTCGACGCTGCGCGCCGTGCTGCGCTCGGGCATGTTCGCCGAAGGCTGGGCCGTCTACACCGAGAAAATGATGTCCGATGCCGGCTACCTCGACAACGATCCGCTGTTCCACCTGGTGCAGATGAAGTTCTACCTGCGCACGATCGCCAACGCGATCCTCGACCAGGGCGTGCAGGTGGATGGCTGGACGCGCGAGCAGGCGATGGACCTGATGGTGCGCCAGACCTTCCAGCAGGAACGCGAAGCCGCCGGCAAGTGGACCCGCGCGCAGCTGACCTCGGCGCAGCTGCCGACGTACTTCGTCGGCGTGCAGGAGCACTTCGACATGCGCAAGGCGGCGGAAGCCAAGCAGGGCGCGCAGTTCAACCTGAAGGCCTACCACGACCAGGTACTGTCGTATGGCGCACCGCCGGTGCGCTTCGTCCGCCAGCTGATGCTGGACGAACCGATCAAGTAAGACCGGCGCGTGACGGAAACACCGCAAAGGGCGGGCCGCAAGGCCCGCCCTTCTTCATGAGGGCTGCAACGACGACGTCGCGACGATCACGCCGTTGGCGTCGGCATAGATCCAGTCGCCCGGCACGATCGACAGGCCGGCGAACGCCACCGGCACCTCCACGTCACCCAGGCCGCGCTTGTCGGTCTTCATCGGATGCGATGCCAGCGCCTGCACGCCGAGCGGCAAGGCGGCGAGCGCGTCCACATCGCGTACGCAGCCGAAGATCAGGAAACCGGACCAGCCGTGCTTCACCGCGTTCGCCGCGATCTGGTCGCCCAACAGCGCACGCCGCAGCGAACCGCCACCATCGACCACGATCACACGGCCTTCGCCCGGCGTCGCCGCCAGTTCGCGCACGCGCGAGTTGTCCTCGAAACACTTCACCGTCACTGCCGGTCCGGCGAACGCAACGCGTCCGCCATAGCCGCGGAACACCGGCTCGGCGACCTGCACGTCGGGGTACTGGTCGCACAGGTCGGGCGTGGTCCAGGACATGCGGGCTCTCCTGCGTGGGGTGGCCCGATGGTAACGCGGTGCTGACGGCCGCCGCGCTATCCTGACCGCATGGACGATCTTTTCGCTGCACCGCCGCCCACGGCCACCGACGGTATCCGCATCGGCATCGGCGGCTGGACCTTCGCGCCGTGGCGCAAGAATTTCTATCCCGATGGCCTGGTGCAGCGGCGCGAGCTGGAGTACGCCAGCCGTCAGCTGACCGCCATCGAGATCAACGGCACCTACTACAGCGCGCAGAAGCCGGCGACCTACGCCAGTTGGCGCGACCAGACGCCGGACGGCTTCGTGTTCTCGGCCAAGGCGCCCAAGCGGATCATGCAGTCGCGCTCGCTGGCGTCGACACGGGCCCAGGTGGAGGATTTCGTCGGCGGCATCGCCGAACTGGGCCCGAAGCTGGGGCCGCTGGTCTGGCAGTTCGAAGCGGGACGACGCGTCGATGCGGACGAACTCGATGCCTTCCTGGCGCTGCTCCCGCGCGACGTGGATGGCCGCCCACTGCGGCACGTGCTGGAAGTCCGCGACCCCGCCGCCGTGGACGCGGACTTCATCGAACTCGCGCGTCGCCACCAGGTCGCCACGGTCTTCACCGATTCCACCGACTACCCATCCTTCGCCGACCTCACCGCGGATTTCGTCTACGCACGCCTGATGCGCTCGCAACCGATCGAGACCGGTTATCCGCCGAAGGAACTGACGCAATGGGCCGAGCGCGCACGCGCCTGGTCGCGCGGTGAAGACATCGCCGAACTGCCGCACGTGGGCGAGCCTGCGCCCGTGCTGCCCAGGCGCGACGTGTTCTTGTACTTCATCAGCAGTGCGAAAGAACGCAACCCGGCGGCGGCGATGGCGATGATCCGCCAACTCGCGAAGTAACCCTCAGTAGCGCAGCGGTCGCTTCGCGATGATCCAGGCGGCCACGCCGACACCGACCACGCAGGTGAAGGCCACATAGTGCGCCGGGGCCAGCGGCCCCCATGCCTTCGACAACCAGGCGAGCAGCGGCGGGGTCAGCCCGCCGAACACCGCGTACGCCACGTTGTAGGAAAACGAAAGACCGGAAAATCGCACTTCCGGCGGGAACGCCGCGACCATCAGCGCCGGCGTCACGCCGACCACGCCGCAGCAGAAGCCGGCCAGCGTGTACCACGCCACGAACTGCGCTTCGTGCCCCGACAGCAGCGCGCCGTACAGCGCGTAGGCCGCCACGCCCAATCCCAGCGAACCCGACAGCAGCGCGCGCCCCACGCCGATCCTGTCCACCGCCCAGCCGGCGGCCAGGCAGCCGAACACCAGCGCCAGCGTCGCCAGGCTGTTGCCGTGGAACGCGACCGCGGGCGCAATACCGAAGCTGGTCTGCACCAGAGTAGGCGTCAGCAGCACGATGACGACGATCGCCGCCGTCAGCTGCCACGAGGCGAGGATCGACAGCACCACGGCCGGCCGATGCGCGGCGAGCACCTGTTTGACCGGCACCTGGCGGGAGAGCTGCCGGCGTTCGCGCATCTCGACGAAGACCGGCGTTTCTTCCAGCCATCGCCGCAGCCATACCGCGACAAAGCCGAACACGCCGCCGATCAGGAACGGCACGCGCCATACCCACGCCTGCACCTCCGCCGCGCTGTAGTGCGTGTTGATCCACGCGGCCAACAGCGAGCCGATCAGGATGCCGGCGGTCAGCCCCGCCGTCAGCGTGGCGCAGGCGATGCCCACGCGGCTGCGCGGTACGTGCTCGGCCACGAACACCCAGGCACCCGGCACTTCGCCACCGACCGCGATGCCCTGCACGATCCGCATCGTCAGCAACAGCAACGGCGCCAATGCACCGACCTGCGCATGCGTGGGCAGCAGGCCGATCAGCAGCGTCGGCACCGACATCATGAAAACGCTGAGCGTGAACATGCGCTTGCGCCCCAGGCGGTCGCCGAAGTGCGCCATCACGATGCCGCCCAGCGGACGCGCCACGTAGCCGGCGGCGAAGATGCCGTACACCTGCAGCTGCGCCAGCCAGGGTGCGGTGCCGGGCGGGAAGAACAACGCGCCCAGCGTCTTGGCGAAGAACACGAACACGACGAAGTCGTAGAACTCCAGCGCGCCGCCCAGTGCCGACAGGCCGAGCGTCTTCGCATCGCGCCGGTCGAAGGGGCGCTGTACCGGAGCGGCGGGTGCGTTCATTCGATCATCGGCAGGACGGGCGGCGGGCGACCATCGCACGCGGCCGTGCGGCCGTCCAGTTCACCGTGGCGATGCGCGCTTGCCGCCCAGCACGCGGTCCAGGCCCACGACGACCAACCCCAGCACGACGAACACGCCCATGACACCCAGCGCGTTGACGCCGACCCGTGCCCAGCCGAGCTGGCCCACGTCGATGAACGGATACGGGTACTCGCCCACCCACGCGCCGCGCAGGAACACCCAGATGACGTAGCCCAGCGGAAACAACAGCCACCCTGCGACATCGCGCCAGCGCAGCGCGCCGTGCGGCACGCCGGCCAGCCACCACGCCCAGTACGCCAGCGGCACTGCGTAGTGCAGGCCGGTGTCGGCCCACCATTGCGCGCCCTGCGGCTGCCACAGGTGGCGCAGGATGAAGAAATAGATGCTGCCGGTAACGCCGATGTAGAGCGCGACCGCACCGCGCACGCGGGCCTGCGCGAAGAAACCCGGACGCCCCGTGGTCGCGGTGAACGCGACCAGCGCCACCGCGATGTTGCTGAGGATGGTGAAGTAAGTGATGAAACGCAGCGTGCCCAATCCCACGCCGATGGTGTCGCGCGTCAGCTGCACGAGCAGGATGTACTGCAGCGCCAGCGCCGAGAGGGCCAGCAGCCCCACCAGGGCGGCGCAGGTACGGGATACGACGGGAAGGCGTGCAGGCGACATCGGTCATCCTCGGTCCGCAGTGTCGCCAGCTTGCCACGACGGACGCCCGGCAGGGAGTGGTCCCATCGCCAGCCGCGCAGTGCTTCGGCGACAATGTGCGGATGCCGATGACACCGACCGCCAAGGCCCAGTTGCAGATCCACCTGTGCGTCCTGCTGTGGGGCTTCACCCCCATCCTGGGCAAGATGATCAGCCTGTCGGCCCTGCCGCTGGTGTGGTGGCGCATGCTGATCGTGGTCGCGGCGCTGGCGCTGCTGCCGCGCGTCTGGCGCGGCCTGCGCGCGATGCCGGCGAAGCTGATGCTCGCGTACTGCGGCATCGGCCTGATCGTCGCCCTGCACTGGCTGACCTTCTACGGCGCGATCAAGCTGTCCAACGCCTCGGTCGCGGTGACCTGCATCGCCCTGGCACCGGCCTTCACCTCGGTGATCGAGCCCTGGCTGACGCGTCGCCCGTTCTCGTGGCGCGAACTGCTGTTCGGCATCGCAGTGCTGCCGGGCGTGGCGCTGGTCGTGGGCGGCATTCCCGATGGCATGCGCCTGGGCGTGCTGGTGGGCGCGCTGTCGGCACTGCTGGTGGCCGTGTTCGGCCCGCTCAACAAGCGCCTGATCGACCACGGCGAACCGTTGACCATCACCGGCCTCGAACTGGGCGCCGGCACCCTGCTGCTGACCGCGCTCGCCCCGCTGATGCCGACGCTGTTCCCGGCCTTCGCGGGCGACCTGTTCGTGCTGCCCGGCCTGAAGGACGGCGCGCTGCTGGTGATCCTGTCGCTGGCCTGCACGCTGCTGCCGTTCGCGCTGTCGCTGGTCGCACTGAAGCACCTCAGCGCGTACGGCGTGCAGCTGGTGACCAACCTGGAACCGGTCTACGCCATCGTCCTGGCCATCGTGCTGCTGGGCGAACAGCGCGAACTGACGCCGCTGTTCTACCTCGGCGTGGGCATCATCCTGGCCGCGGTGTTCCTGCACCCGCTGACCCAGCGCAGCAAGCGCATCGAACACCCGGAAGTGCTCGGCACCTCCGAGGCGAAGAACGTCGTCGACTGACGCGCTTCAGCGGGCGACGACCACCGGTACCGGGCTCGTCGCGATCACCTTCAGCGCCACCGAGCCGACGAACAGCTGCTTCAGCGCACCGCGGCCGTGCGTACCCATCACCACCAGGTCGGCCTTGCTCGACTTGGCCTGCTTGACGATGCTCTCGGCGGGCTCGCCCACCAGCACTTTTTCGACGAACGGGATCTGCGCACGCTTGAGGGCGGTCCGCGCCTTCTTGAGCGCGTACGCGCCGTTCTCCGCGTGGTAGCGCTCCACGCCGTCGCTGCCCAGCTCGAGCGCGACCGACCGCAGCAGCGGCGGATCGACGTACAGCAGGGTGACGGTCGGCGTCTCCGCCAGCGACTTGCCCAACTCCACCAGATGGCGGACGCCGGCCAGGCCGATCTCGCTTCCATCCACGGCCAACAGGATCTTCATCGTCGTGCTCCGTAGGGGGCGGCTGCAGGCTGCGCCGCCGACGGAGACACGATGCGACGGTTCGCCGCAGCGTGCATTGATCCCGATCAACTCAGCGGGCGGCCACCACCACGCGGTCGCGGCCATTGCGCTTGGCCTCATACAGCGCCTGGTCGGCACGACGGAACATGGTTTCCGCCGTGTCCTCGCGCAGGCGGGCCGCCAGGCCGATGCTGACGGAAATCGGCAGGCCCATCGGCAGCAGGGCCACGCTCTGGCGCATGAATTCGCACTGCAGGCGCGCTTCTTCCAGCGTGGCGCCGGGCATCAGGATGACGAACTCCTCACCCCCGTGGCGCGCGGCCAGGCCACGACCGGCCGTCTGTGCCTTCAGCATGTCGGCCAGGGCCACCAGCACGCGGTCGCCCTCGTCGTGGCCATGGATATCGTTGACCGTCTTGAAGTGGTCCACGTCCAGCACGGCCACCGCCAGCGGGTCGCCGCTCTGCGTGGCCTTGTGCATGGCGCCGTCCAGTGCGGCCGTGAACGCGCGGCGGTTCGGCAACCCGGTCAGCGGATCGGTGCGCGTCTGTTCCGAGAGATCGGCGTTCTGCTGCTCCAGCTGGTCCTGGTAGAGCTGCATCTGCTGCTCGTACCAGGCGCGCTCGTGCAACTGGTGCCGCAACTGCTTGCTCACGCGACGCAGTTCCAGCAACTGGACGATCTGTCGCGACAGCGCATCCAGCGCCTGCAACTGGAACGGCGCCAGTTCGTGTGGCTCGTCGTCCACCACGCACAGCGCACCCAGCGCGAAGCCTTCCTGCGTCACCAGCGGCGCACCGGCGTAGAAGCGGATGCCGTTCGCCGCGGTCACCAGCGGGTTGTCGGCGAAGCGATGGTCCTGGGTGGCATCGGCCACCACGGTCGCGGCGCCGGGGTCCAGCACGGTGTGTGCGCAGAACGAGGTCTCCAGCGACGGGTCCGGGCTTTCCATCCCGACCTGCGCCTTGAACCACTGGCGGTCGCGATCGATCAGCGTCACCGCCGCCATCGGCACGCCGCAGATGCCGGCGGCGATGCGGACCAGGTCGTCGAAGGCGCGTTCGGGCTCGCTGTCGAGGATGTCGAAGCTGCGCAGTGCGGCGAGGCGCTGTTCTTCGTTGTCGGGCTTGGGCGGTTTGCTCATGCCGGGCAATCGTTCACCTGGGGACGGGCGAAGTATGCCCGTCTTTGCCGCGATGAAAACCCCCGACGACGCTATGTCGCGGGCGCCGTCACAGGCTTACCAGCTGTCCTGCTGCGGCAGCAGTCCACGCAGTTCCTGGTCGGTCAGGTTGCGCCAGCGACCCGGCTTCAGGTCGCCGAGCTTGACGTTGTCGATGCGCACGCGGCGCAGCTGGGTGACGCGGTAGTCGAACGCCGCCGCCATCAGGCGGATCTGCCGGTTCAAGCCCTGGGTCAAGGTGATGCGGAAACCGAACTTGGCGATCCGGCTGGTCCTGCACGGCAGCGTCGTTTCGCCATGCACGCGCACGCCGCGCGCCATGCCGCGCAGGAATTCATCGGTCACCGGCTTGTTCACCGCCACCAGGTATTCCTTCTCGTGGCGGTTCTCCGCGCGCAGGATCTGGTTGACGATATCGCCGTTGCTGGTCAGCAGGATCAAGCCTTCCGAATCCTTGTCGAGCCGGCCGATCGGAAAAATGCGCTGCTCGTGGCCGATGAAGTCCACGATGTTGTCCTTCACCGACGATTCCGTGGTGCAGGTGATGCCCACCGGCTTGTTCAGCACGATGTAGACATGTCGGCGCTTGCCGGCCTTCACGGCGCGCAGCTTGAGCGGCTGCCCGTCGACCAGGACCTCGTCGCCCTCGCCCACCACGGCGCCGGTGCCCGCGGGGATGCCGTTGACGGTGACGCGTCGCTCGCCCAGCAGGCGGTCGGCCTCGCGGCGGGAGCAGAAGCCGGTATCGGCGATGTATTTGTTGAGGCGGACGGTCATGCCGCCATTATCCGGGATCGGCAGGCTGGCGTCGCCGGCCCTGCGTTCAGGCCGGTTCCGCCACCGCCTCGTCGACCAGCGCCAGGTCCGCCAGCGGGCATGGCACGTGCACCGCATACCCCTGCACGTAACCGATGCCGACCTCGCGCAACTGCGCCATCACCGCTTCCGATTCCACCCACTCGGCGATGGTCACCTTGCCCAGCGCCTGCCCCATCTGGCTCATGGAACGCACCAGGGCGAGATCGGATTCGCCCTTGGCGAGGTCGCGGATGAAGGCGCCGTCGATCTTCAGGATGTCTACCGCCAGCCGCTTGAGGTAGCCGAACGACGACAACCCGCTGCCGAAATCGTCCAGCGCGATGCAGCAACCGCGCGCCCGCATGCCATCGATGAAGCGGCAGGCATCGTCGAGGTTGGCGATCACCGCGGTCTCGGTGATCTCGAAACACAGGCGCTGCGCCACGCCGGGATGCTGGTCCAGCAGCAGGTTGACGTGGTCGAGGAAGGCCGGATCGGCGATCGACTGCGCGGACACGTTCACGTGGCAGAGATCCACGCGCGCGAGCTCCGCGGGGTGGCGGGCGAAGTGGCGGCACAGCGCGTCGATGACGGCGCGGTCCACCGCCATGCCCTGCCCGTAGCGTTCCATCGCCGGCAGGAACACGCCGGGCGCGTGCACGTGCCCGTCGCGGTCGCGCAGCCGCACCAGCACTTCGTACTGGAAGCGATCGCCGCCATCGAGGGCGACGATCTGCTGCGCATACAACAGCAGGCGATCTTCGGCGATGGCCAGTTGCGTATGCGCGACCCACTCGAGTTCGTGACGTCGGCGCGACAGGCTTGGGTCGGAGTCGCGATAGCAGCGGATGCGGTTGCGGCCTTCTTCCTTGGCCATGTAGCACGCCGCGTCGGCCGCGCGCAGCAGCCAATCGACGTCCACCGCCGCGTCGTTGATCTCAGCCACGCCGATGCTGCAGTTGAGGCCGAACGCCCGCCCGTTCCACTGGAACGAGGCCTCCGCCAGCGTGGCGTGGATGCGCGCCATCGCGGCCTCGGCCTCTTCCAGCGTGGTGTCGTGCAGCAGGATCGCGAATTCGTCGCCGCCCAGCCGACCCAGCCAGTCGTCCCGGCGCAGCAGCGCCGCGACGCGGCTGGCGAAATGACAGAGGAACCGGTCGCCTGCTTCATGGCCGCAGGTGTCGTTGACCAACTTGAACTGGTCCAGGTCGATGTAGCACAGCGTGTGCCGCCCGGTGCAACCGCGCGCCTGTCCCAACGCACAGCCGAGGCGCCGCGCGATCTCGCGGCGATTGATCAGCCCGGTGAGTTCGTCATGGCTGGCCTGGTGTGCGATTTCGCAGGCGAGTTCGTGCGCATCGGAAACGTCCTCCACCAGCACGAATACCCGATCGTCGCCTTGCGCGTTCGCCGCCACCACCGAGGCGGTCCATCGGACCCAACGCACGTCGCCATCCTGCCGCACCAACCGGCGCTCGCCGGGTTCGAGCAGACGGTCCCAGTCGATCCCGCCCTTCGCATCCAGCCGCACATCGTCGGCATGCAGCACGTCGTGCAGCCGCAGGGCCCGGATCTCCTGCAGCGCCCTGCCCAGGATCTGCGCGAGCGCCTCGTTGGCCTGGGTGAAGCGCCCATCGCGATCCAGCTTCAGCATGCCCACCGCGGACTGGTGGAAGGCCATGCGGAATTCGCTTTCGGTTTCGCGCACCCGCCGCAGCGTCTTGCGCATCACATGGAGTGCGTAAGCGCACAACACGAGGAACGCCAACGCACTGAGCGCCAGCAACACATGCCGCATGAAGTCCGCACCGTCGGCGAGCGAGCGCGAGAAGGCGATCTCGCGTGGACGCAGGCGGGCGTCGATCGCGGTCAGTTCGCGCTGGTACGCCAGCACCTCGCCCGCATCGAGACTGCGCGCGGCCTGCTGCGCTTCCAGTTCGTCGGCCAGGCGCACCAGCTGCAGGATCTCCACCTCGGCTTCGCGCCACAGACGGACGGAATCACGAAAGTACGGCGCGCCGCTGAGCCCGCGGTACATGCGGATCAGGCGATCGAGATTGCCGGGCGCATTGCCTCCCTGCAGGAAGCCCGCGCGTGCGGCGGCCACGTCCACCGGCGTCTGCTCCAGCGCCAAGCGTGCCGCACGATCGCCCAGCGGCACCTGGAGGGCGGCGCGTGCTTCCGCCAGATCGGCGGGATCGCCATGGCTGGCGTAGCGGTAGAGGCTGTGCACGGCACGCTGCTGGGCCTTGGACCAGTGGCTCTCGCCGATGATGTAGGCGGTCGCGCCGGCCTGGGTCTCCAGGATCGCGGCCGTCAGCAAGGCGCCCAGCGCGGACAGCAGGATCAACACCAGCACCCGTGCGGGCAGGCGCTTCAGGCCCCTGTCGATGTCGGTGCCGGCGGGGTCGCCGACCGGTGCTGCGTCCTTGTTGTCCACGTACCGCTCCCGTCGGTGCTGCCCGTCTGCAGGCGCCGCGCACGCAGGCCCCCGCGCTCGTTCATCGGCCCCGCCGACGCCGGCTTGAGGGTGCCGAGGGCTTTCGGCCCGATCGGCCGACCAGTGGTCGTGCCGCGTCAGGTGTTGCCGTCCAGGGCGGCTTCGGCTTCGACCACCTGGTCGCGCCCGGCGCGCTTGGCGCGGTACATCGCCGCGTCGGCGCGGCGCAACAGCGATGCGGCATCCGCGTCGTCGCTCGTGAAGGCGGCCAGGCCGATGCTCGCGGTCACCGCCAGGCCGGCGATGGCCAAGCCCTCGCCCGCCGCACTGACCTGCACGCGCATCTGCTCCAGGCGCGCACGCGCGGCATCGCCGCCGACGCCGGGCAGCAGCACCAGGAACTCCTCGCCGCCCATCCGGATCACGTCCGCCGGCGTGCGGACCGCGGCGGTCAGCGTGCCGGCCACGGCCACCAGCACGCGGTCGCCGACCGCATGCCCGTGGACGTCGTTGATGCGCTTGAACAGGTCGATGTCCAGGAAGCCCACCGACAGGGCACCCGCCCCGTTGCGGGCGTCGGCCATGTGCTGTTCCAGGCGCTTCAGGCCGGCGCGCCGGTTCGGCAGGCCGGTGAGTTCGTCGGTGTCGGCCAGCGCGCGCATCTCGTCGCGCTGGCGGCGCAGGTGGCCCAGCCGCAGGTTCAGCACGTAAGCGCTGACGGTCAGGAACCAGGTGATCGAGAACTGGATCGCTTCCACCCGGTATTCGATCAGGAGCCGGTTGTCGGCCATGTCCATGACCGTCATCGCCAGGAACGGCAGCACCGCCGCGATCGCGGCGAGCGCATCGGCGCGGCGACGGCGCAGGCTGGCCAGGCCCAGCACCAGGATCACCGTGCAGCCCAGCGCAAACGCCGCGTCCATGCCCACCGCCAGGCGCGACAGCGTGCCCAACGGCAGCCACAGCGCGGCCAGTGCGGTCGCGCAGATGGCGGAGGTCAGCCACGGCAGCCAACGCTCGGTCGTGGGCCAGGTGCGCGCGGCACCGACCAGCAGCCACATCACGTACAGCAGGACCGGCAGGCCCAGGCACGAGAACGCCACCAGCCAGCGCGACTCCTGGTCGCCGATCGGCAACCACGGTTCGGGATAGCCGCTGAGGCCGCTCAGCACGGCCTGCCCCAGCACCATGAGCGTGCACAACAGCGTGTAGCCGAGGAACACGCGGTCGCGCGTGCTCAGGAAGCCCATCAGCGCCATGAAGGCCAGCGCGATGGCGATGGCCAGGCACGAGGTGCGCACCAACAGGCGCGCCGTGTCGAACTGCTGCACCGGGCTCGGCGCGCCGATCCGTACGGTGGGGATCCAGCCGGGCTTCAGGGGCGCGGCCCAGGCGACCTGGATGGGTTCGTGGTTGCCTGCGGGGGGTACCACCACCATGCCGACGCCGGCACGGAAACGGGAATCGCGCGTGCGCGCATCGTGCATGCGCCCGCAGATCTCGCGGTCGCCATGGTGCACCCGGACTTCACCGGCGAAGATGTTGAAGACGTTGATCGCCTGCGGCGCACCGGACCAGCCTTCGGGCGGCGCGGGGATCTCGACACGCTCGGTCAGTTCGACCTGCATCGCGGGCGTACAGTGACGCTGCGGGGCCTGTTCCGACGTGGGCGCGCCGGTCACCAGGTAGTCCCGGCCGACCTGCGGCGTGGCCAGGGCCAGGCACGGCAATGCACAGAGCAGCATCAGCCACCCTGCGATCACGCCTCGTTGCCTCCCCGATCCCCTCACGAACACTCCGGTACGTCGCCGCTTCCCGACACCCGGTGCGCTGGCTTGCGTCTACGAAATGCAACTTCCATGCCACCTGCCGGCGCCCCCGCGCCAGCCGGCGATCCTCACTCCTGCCGCGGCGGTCCCTTGCGGTGCGGCTTGGCGGCCGGCTTGCCCGCGCCGAACGACTTGTCGCCGCGCGGCTTGCCCTTGCCGGCGCCCGGGCCACCGAACTTGCGCGGCGGCGCGGCACCCGCACCGCCACCCTCGCCGGGCTTGTGGATGCGGAGCTGCTGGCCCGACACCCAGACCTTCTTCAGGTGCATCAGCACCTCGCGCGGCATGCCTTCGGGCAGGTCGAGCGTGGTGTGGTCGTGCTGGATGTCGATCCGGCCGATGTAGCGGCTTTCCAGCCCGGCCTCGTTGGCGATGGCGCCGACGATGTTGGCCGGCTTCACGCCATGCGCGTGGCCCACTTCGATGCGGTAAGTCTCCATGCCCACGTCCGGTGCGGTACGCGGTGCCTTGTCGGCGCGCGGACGGTCGACGTCCGGACGCTCGATCTTCGAACGCTCGGGCTTGTCGAAGCTGCGCGCCGGGCGCTCGCCCGGTGCGTCGTCATGGCGGCGCGGACGGTCCTCGCGCTCGCGGCGCGGGGCGTTGCCGTAGGTCTCGTTGCGCACCGGGCGCTGTTCGCGCGGGGTGCGTTCCTGCGACAGCAACAGCGGCGTGTCGCCCTGCACCAGCTGCGCCAGCGCGGCGGCGATGTCCACGGCCGGCACGTTCTGTTCGCGCTCGTAACGCTCGATCAGCGCGCGGAATTCGCCCGCCTTGCCCGATGCCAGCGTGTCGGTGATGCGCGAGAGGAACTTCTCCACGCGGCGGTCGTTCACCGCCTCCACGCTGGGCAGCTGCATCTCTTCGATCGGCTGGCGCGTGGCGCGCTCGATCGAACGCAGCATGCCCTTCTCGCGCGGGGTGACGAACAGGATCGCATCGCCGCTGCGACCGGCACGGCCGGTGCGGCCGATGCGGTGCACGTAGCTTTCGGTGTCGTACGGGATGTCGTAGTTCAGCACGTGGCTGATCCGCTCCACGTCCAGGCCGCGCGCGGCCACGTCGGTGGCGACGAGGATGTCGAGCTTGCCGTCCTTGAGCTGCTGGATGGTCTTCTCGCGCGCCGCCTGCTGCATGTCGCCGTTGATCGCTGCCGCGGCCAGGCCACGTGCCTGCAGCTTGTCGGCCAGTTCCTCGGTCGCCGCCTTGGTGCGCGCGAAGACGATCATGCCGTCGAACGGTTCCACTTCCAGGATGCGGGTCAGCGCATCCAGCTTGTGCATGCCGCTGACCCACCAGTAACGCTGGCGGATGTTCGCCGACGTGGTGGTCTTGGCCGCGATGTTCACCTCGACCGGTTCCTTGAGGTAGGTCTGGGCGATGCGGCGGATGGCGGGCGGCATGGTCGCCGAGAACAGCGCCACCTGGCGCGTTTCCGGCGTCTTCTTCAGCACGGTCTCGACGTCGTCGATGAAACCCATGCGCAGCATTTCATCGGCTTCGTCCAGCACCAGCGTGGTCAGGCCGGAGAGGTCCAGCGAACCGCGCTCGAGGTGGTCGATCACGCGGCCGGGCGTACCGACGACGACATGCACGCCGCGCTTCAGCGCCTGCAGCTGCGGGTAATAGCTCTGGCCGCCGTAGATCGGCAGCACGTGGAAGCCCGGGATCTTCGCCGCGTACTTCTGGAATGCCTCGGCGACCTGGATGGCCAGCTCGCGCGTCGGCGCCAGCACCAGCGCCTGCGGGCGATCGGCGTTCAGGTTGATGTTCGCCAGCACCGGCAGCGCGAACGCCGCGGTCTTGCCGGTACCGGTCTGCGCCGTGCCCAGCACGTCGCGCCCACCCAGCATGGCGGGAATGGTCGCGGCCTGGATCGGCGACGGGCTCTCGTAGCCCACCTCGGTGACGGCCGCCATGACGGGCGCGGACAGGCCGAGATCGGCGAACAACAGGGGGGCGGGCGAAGGGGATTCGGTAAACATGCGGGGACTCCGGGGCGTCGCGGAGCCGCACGCCGAGCCGCATATTGTGCGCCCTGGGGGGGCTTCGTGTCGCGTTGCAGCGTAAACGGCGTGAAATCAGCCGTCGGGGGCGGCGGCGACCGCCATGCCCGCCAGCCAGCGCAGCAGGACGTCGACGTCCTGTCCGGCGCTGCCCGTGGCCTGCCCGCCGGCACGGCCGGGATCGGCCGCCCATGCGGCGACCAGCGCGGCGCGGTCCCGCGATCCGTCCATCAGCGGCAGCAGCGCGCGCGCCGCCGGCGACAGGTCCAGGCCCTCATGCCACAGGTCTGCGGCATGCGGACTGCCCGGCGCCTGCGCAGCAACCATCGCCCGCACGCCCGCATCCACATGGGGACGCTCCAGCGATGCGTGCCCGGGAATGGCCTCGCGGCGGATCCTCGCCACGCCCTTGACCACCAGCACCTGCAGCAGCTCGTCGGTCGCGGCCTCGACCCGCTCACGCGGCAGCCGGTCGGGGCCGCGCTGGGCCTCGAACGCGTGGGCGACGAGTTCGTCGCGCGATACGGTCGCCGGCCAACGGGCAGTGAGCAGATCAAAGGCGCACTTGGCCGCGCTCAGCCCCGTGCCGACGCTGGTGCTGTCCTGCACGCCGAAGTGCTGGACCGATCCGTCCTGCCGCGTCGCGCCGTCCCGGCAGGGCATGCGGGCAGCGAAGTGCAGCGCCTTCAAGCGCGCGCGGTCCACGGCGAAGTCGCGCGTGCCGTGCGCCGCGCGGACCAGCAATGTCTGCCGAAACGCACGGTTGATGGCGAAATCCAGGTACTGCTCCATCCGCACCTGGTCGTGGCCGAAGGCGCGCTGCAACGGTTCGGCGATCTGCGGGCCGTAGTTGGCCGGCACCATCATCGACGGCTGCGCTTCGGCCAGGTAGCCCAACCCGTGATCGCGCGCGCGCTCGAGGAACTGCTGGAAATAGCACGGCAGGTTGTCGGGCTCGAGGTACTCGTGCGCGATGTAGTGATCGTTCGGGTCGCGCAGATAAGGCAGGTTCTCGTGCAGCACGTGCGCCATCAGTCCGTCGCGCGGCGCCACCTGCTGCAGGAAACCCACCATCGCGCGCGCATACGCCACCTGCTCCTGCGTGCTGTCGCGGCCCTCGCTGTGCAACAGCATCGCGTCGCGCAGCATCTCCTTGGCCTTCCAGCCCGGATAGGTGTTGTAGCTGACGAACACCACGCCATCGTCGGACAGGCACGCACTGCACAGCCGCAAGAGAGCGTCCTGGATCGCGGCCGGCACCCAGCTGTAGAGGCCATGGCAGACGATGTAGTCGAAGCGCCCCAGCGCGGCGGTATCCAGCGCCGCCAGGTCGCCGGCCAGCATCTGCATGTTGTGCAGGCCCATCCGGACGACCTGCGTGCGGCCGGCGTCCACCTGGACCTCGGACAGGTCCACGCAGACTGCCTCGCCCCCGGGGTTGCGGACCGCGAACGGAATGACGTTGCCGCCCGACGCGCCGCCCAGCTCCAGCACCCGGGCCGTGCGCGGGTCCGGCGCGGCATGGCCGAACAGCGTGGCCACGGCGGCGAGGTGTTCCGGGGCGCACTGCGGGTACGCGTACGACGCATAGGGAACGCTGTCGTAGCGCAAACGCACGTGGTCGAGATGGGTCGTCATGCAGGAAGGCCGTCGCGGTCCGTCTGGAGCCCGTGACGGACCCGATGCCGCATTTTCACACATCGGCCATGCCGGGACGGACCGCAGGCAAAGCCCAGGCGACGACCTGTGATGTTTCCCGCGCAGCGGCGAATCACCCTCCAGACCCGCACAATCGAGCCGACGCCCGGATGGAATCGACCCCTGCCATGACCACGGACACCGACGCCCGCGCCGGCTTCCAGGCTGTCCTGCAGGCCCATCGCGGCATCGTCGCCAAGGTCGCCGGCACCTATGCCTGGCATCCGGACGACCGCGACGACCTGATGCAGGAGATCGCCACCCAGTTGTGGCGTGCGTGGCCCGGCTACGACCCGCAACGCCCGGCGGCGACCTGGATGTACCGGATCGCGCTGAACGTGGCGATCTCGTATGTGCGCGGCCGGACACGCGGCGTGCAACCGGAGGCCTGGAACGAGGACCACCACGACCTCGCCGACCCGCGCGCGCACGACCACGAGGGGCGCCAGCAGGTCGACCTGCTCTATCGCTTCATCCAGGCACAGCCGCCGCTCGATCGTGCCCTGCTGCTGCTCTATCTGGAGGACCGCAGCCATCGCGAGATGGCCGACGTGCTCGGCCTGAGCGAAACCAACGTCGCCACCAAGATCAGCCGGCTGAAGCAGCGGCTGCGCCAGGAACTCTGATCCCATGACCTCTTCCCACGGAATCGCCACGATGGAACCCGATGATCTGAAACTGGCGTGGCAGACGCTGTCGCGCCGCCTGGAGCGCCACGACGCGCTGCAGACCCACGTACTGCTGGAACAGCGCAAGCAGAAGGCGCTCACCAGCTTGCGCCCGCTGTTCTGGGGCCAGATGGTGCAGACCCTGTTCGGCGCGCCCTTCATCCTGCTGGCCGCGCTGCTCTGGATCCGCGGCGGGCAGTCGGCCGACGGGCTGCCGTGGACGACGGTGGTGGCCGGCATCGTCGTGCAGCTGTACGGCATCGCCACGGTCGCGATGGCGGGCCAGACGATGCACCGCATCCGCGAGATCGATTACGCCCAGCCCATCGTCGACATCCAGAAGCGGCTGGCCACGCTGCGGCGTACCTACCTCATCAACGGCATGCTGGCCGGGCTGCCGTGGTGGTTCATGTGGGTGCCGCTGCTGATGGTCGTGGCGGGACTGGGCGGCACCGACCTGTACGCACGCGCGCCCGGCATGGTCTGGATCGGGATGGGCGTGGGCGTGGCGGGCCTGCTGGGCACGCTGTGGCTGCATCGCTGGTCGCGCAATCCGGCGCGCCCGCGCCTGGCCAAGTTCATGGACGACAGCGTTACCGGCACCAGCCTGCGCCGGGCCCAGGCGCAGATCGACGACGTGGCGCGGTTCGAAGTCGAGTGAGCGCGCAGGCCGTCGCTTACACTGCACGCATGCAGACCCTCGATTTCGATCTCGACCGCGACCATGTGGAACTCAACCAGTTGCTGAAACTGGTCGGCCTCGCCGACAGCGGCGGCCAGGGCAAGGCCATCGTCGCCAGCGGCGAGGTGACGGTGGATGGCGTGGTGGAACTGCGCAAGACCGCGAAGATCCGCGCCGGCCAGGTCGTCCGCGTCGGTGATGCCGAGATCCGGGTGGTGGGCTGACGGCGTCCGGAATCGACCCCGCCATGGCCCGTACCTCCACCCCGCGCCCCCTTGCCAAGCAGGTCCTCTGGCTGGTGGCCATGATCGGCCTGCTGATCCTCAGCCTTTACAAGTTCCTGACCACGCTGGATGCCGAACCCAGCCCGGGGCCCTTCTTCCTGATCACCACCTGCGTCCTGCTCCTGACGTGCGTCAGGGCCACCGTACGGGTTGCCCTGATCCTCCGCGAACGCGCCAGGACCTGACGACGCCGCGCTGAGTCCTCCACCTTGCCCGCAAGGGGAACAGTCTCGTACTTCACTCGCGAAGACTCGGCCTTGAGTCTCTGGGGACTCACGCGCGAGTGAAAAATTCTCGCGCCTCACACGCAAAGACTCGGCCTTCAATCTCCCGGGGCTCACGCACCAGAAAAAAAGCATCGACCTTCACACGCAAAGACTTGGCGTTGAGGTTCCCTGTACTCACGCGCGAGAAAGAAAGCATCGACGTTCACTCGCAAAGACTCGGCGTTGAGTCTCCCGGAACTCAAGCGTGACTAAAAAAGCCTCGCGCTGCACTCCCGAAGACTGAACGCTGGGTCTTTTTGCCTGGCGTGCGGGCAACAGAGCCTCGTGCACGCCACCGTCAGTGCGCAGTGCCGGCTTCCGGCGGCGGTGCGGACGTCGCGTCGTCCGGCGATCCGGGCGCGACCTCCACGTCGGCCAGGCGATCGAATTCGGACAGCGGACTGTCGGCCGGGCACTTCGCATCCGGGAACTGGAAACGTCCGCGCAGTTCGAGGCCGCAGGCTTGCATCTCGTCCAGGCCGGCACCGGCGGTCTTGCACTCGGTATCGAAGCTGCGCATGAAGGCATCACGCCGGTTGACGAAATCGGCGCCGCAGCGGCGCATCAGCTGCAGGCGATCCAGGTCGTCCTGGGCCGCGTTGGTCCCATCCAGCCCGTATTCCTGCAGCTCGTCCTTGCTGAGCAGGCGCAACCGGCGGTTGGGCACGGTCATCATCAGGTCGGCCACGGCCACCGCAACGCCGTTGCGCGACAGGTAATCCTTCACGCGGTCGTAGACGCCGCGGAGTTCCTCGTTGAGCTCGCTGCGGGTGGTGGCAGTGGAACTCATGCGGATGATCCGGTGCACGCCGACCTTGCCGGAGATCATCCGGTTGTCGCCCGCGCCCAGCACGAACACGCAGGCGCTGTGGCAGACCGAGCCCTCGCGCACCCAGATCGTCCAGCCGCTGGCGCCGATGGCGTCGCCTGCGCGGATGGCGTCCTCCACCTGCCCGCCGGCGGAATCGAGGTCGAGGATGCGCTTGTGGATGCCCATGCGGTCGGCGATGTCGGCCACGCGCTGGACCAGGTCAGTGAAGTCGGCCGCGATCTTGCCCTGGTAGCGCAGGCGCAATACGCCGCCCTTCTGGCACGGCGACAAGGCATCGACCACGCTGAAGAACGCCAGCGATTCGAGCGGCACGCCGTCGCCGTCTTCGGTGGTGTAGTCGGCCTGGCAGCTGACATGCGCCGTGCCGGAGGCCACCTTGGCGGTCGGCCACTCGGTCGGCAACGCCCCCTCGGACTTGGGTGCCCCGACCACCACGGGGTCGGTGGACACCGCGCCGTCGCCGCGCTCGGCCTGTTGCGCGGGCGTGTCCTTCGGCGGCTCGACCGGCGCCTGCGCCAGCGCGTCGGGGGCGACGTCAGGCGTATCCATGCGGCAGCCCGCCAGCGCGAGCATCGCCAGCAGCAGAAGGGACGTCAGGGAGAAAAGGCGGGACAGCATCCGGTCGTTCGCACAACGCCCGCGTGCATGCACGCGGGCCTGAAGGGGTTCGCCCCTAGTCTAGTGTGAATCGGATGCGCCAGCCCTGCCCTGCGATGAACCCGCGCCGCGCACGGTCACAGCAACGCCCACAGGACCTGCAGCAGGCCCCACAGCGAGATAGCCCACACCACGGTGCGCAGGTACGGCATGCCGAGGGCATACAGCGGCACGTACACCAGGCGCGCCCAGAAGTAGCACTGCGCGCCCAGTGCGGTGGTGGCATCACCGCGTTCAAGCACCGCGACCGCGAGCACCGCGGCGGCGAAGAACGGAAAAGTTTCCAGGAAGTTGCGCAGCGCGCGGTCCACGCGCGCCGCCGCACCGGTCAGCGGCGGCAGCACCGCATCGCGCGCGCCGACATTCCACTTCAAGCCGCGTTGGTGCGTGGTCAGCGTCGCGCCCACCAGCACGTGCACCAGGCCCAGGGCGACGGACCAGGCCAGCATCTTCAGTTCGATCGGCATTGCGGACGCTCCGGTGAAAGGTCCGCGGACTATAGGGCCTGCCGGCGCGCGATGCCGCTGTCGCGCACCGTCGCGATGACCGAGCGGCATCTGCGCACGCCGGTGCAATCGGCGCATGAAGGGGGATGGGAAGGTGGGGATATCGCCACCCTCACCCCGGATTACCTCCCATGCCGGACACTCCGCACGACATCGATCTGCAACGACGGCAGCTGATGCTCGCCGGCACCGTCCTTGCGGGCGCCGCCCTGCTGCCACTGGCGGCCTGCAGCCGCACCGACGCGCCGGCATCGACCGCCTCGCCGCTTCCTCCCCCTTCCCCCACCCTCGAGAGAACCGCCATGGGCCTGTTCACCACCAAAGACGACGTGCAGATCTACTTCAAGGACTGGGGCCCGAAAGACGGCCCGGTCGTGACGCTCAGCCACGGTTGGCCGTTGAATGCGGACAGCTGGGAATCGCAGGCCTACCACCTGGCGGCGAACGGCTTCCGCGTGATCGCGCACGACCGCCGCGGCCACGGTCGTTCCAGCCAGCCATGGGACGGCAACGACATGGACCACTACGCCGATGACCTGGCGCAGCTGATCGAACACCTGGACCTGAAAGACATCACGATGTTCGGCTTCTCCACCGGCGGTGGCGAGGTGGCGCGCTACATCGGCCGTCATGGCACCCAACGGGTGAAGAAGGCCGGCCTGGTGTCCGCGGTGCCACCGCTGATGCTGAAGACCGAGGCCAACCCGGGTGGCCTGCCGATCGACGTGTTCGACGGCATCCGCGCCGGCCTGCTGGCCAACCGTGCGCAGCTGTTCAAGGACATCCCCTCGGGTCCGTTCTTCGGCTACAACCGCCCGGGCGCGAAACCCTCGCAGGGCGTGATCGATGCGTGGTGGCTGCAGGGCATGATGGGCGGCCACAAGAACACGTACGACAGCATCAAGGCGTTCTCGGAAACCGATTTCACCGAGGACCTGAAGAAGTTCGACGTGCCGACCATCATCATCCACGGCGACGACGACCAGATCGTGCCGATCGATGCCGCCGCGCGCGCCTCGGCCAAGCTGGTGAAGAACAGCCAGCTGGTGGTCTATCCCGGCGCGCCGCACGGCATCACCGACACGCACAAGGACAAGCTCAACGCCGACATGCTGGCGTTCGCCAAGAGCTGATCCCCGCACCCGCCGGCGCGCATGATCGCGCGCCGGTTCTGCCTGCCCCGTTCACCCATTGCACGGGCCGCGCTTGCGGCCCGGCGGCGATTTCGGTATCACGGTGCCCGGGGCGTCGGCCCCGCAGGGGAAGGCATTGGCAATACACCAGGACCTATGGCGGCCCATGCAGTGGGCACAGCGCTTTGCGGCTGCCTTGGCGTGGGTGATGGCGGCCGGGTTCACGTTGGTGAACATGGGCAGCGGGCATTTCATCGATGACAGCGTGCCGGTCGTCGGCGTGCTGGTCGCCATCGCCACCTGGCGCAGTGAAGAACGCAAGGTCCGTGGCGCGGTGGTGGGCCTGCTGACCGTGCTCTTCCTCGTCCACGTGTGGCAGTTCCATGCGCTGGGCACCTGCCTGGTGCTGGCCGCGACCACGATCATCGTATGGGCGCGGTTGTGGCGCACCTACTGGGCCGAATTCGTCATGCGCGTCTTCGCAGCGGCGTTGTTGCTGCTCGCCGTGCAACCCGTATTGGGCGCGATGCAGCCGGCCGGCGAGCCCGCCGAGATCGGTTGGTCGCTGGCATTGTCGGCGCTGGCGATGTTCCTGCTGGTCTACACACCGTCGCTGCGGGCAGGCCGCACGCTCGATACCAGCACCGAATTGGTCGCCTTCGTCCTCGCCTTCAGCGTGGTGGCGCTGGTGGGCTGGCATGCGCCGGGCAGCCTCGTCGGCCGCATGGGTGTCAGCTACCTGCCGATGCGTCCGATCTCCACCCTGGCACTGGCGTTGCTGGCCATGGCGCTGCTGCTGCGCCAGCGCGACCAGGAGCGCGCGGCGTGGACGCTGATGGGCCTGGTCGCCTTGCCCTTGCTGCTCACCCTGTTGCAGACGCTGGGCGGCGTCACCACACCGTTGAACGCGATGCTGCACGGCATCGGCTGGTTGCCGCGCGCGACCACGCCACTGATCGGCGGCTATACCGATTACGGCGTGCTGACCACGTGGATCGCGGTGGCATTGCTGCCGCAGGCGCTGCAGCGCTGGGAAAACCCGCGTTGGGGCATCGTGCGCGGGCTCGGCATCGCGATGGCGTCGGTGGCCGGCATGGCGGCGCTCGGGCTGTTGATCCAGCTGCCTTACCACCGCGAAGGCATGTCGATGTACCAGATCTCCCTCACCGCGACGGCACAGCTGGGCGCGATGGGGCTGGCGCTAGCGGTGGCCGGCGAGAACTCGTTGCGCGAACGCCTGTTCGGCGTGCTGCCGATGGCCGCCGCACTGGCGCTGGGCGGCATGTTCTGGCTGGCCGCCACCGCCGACCGCGACGCGATGGCGCGCCGGGTGATGGAAACGCAGACCGCGAGTGCGTCGGCGACGTTCCAGCGCGGCGTCGAGTTGCGCCGCAGCGCATTGCGGCAGTTGTCGTCCTCGCTGGTGGCCGCGCGCCCGGAGACGGCGGAGGATCTGTTCAACCGCCATGTCGCCGACATGGTGAAGGCCTATGCCGCCTTTCGCGTGGTGCGCAGCGTCGGCGACGCGGGCGAATTCCGTTGGGTGGAACCGGGCTTCGATGCACCCGCCGCGCCCTCGCCTCCGCTGCCGGTCGCCGATGAAGGCCACCTGTTGCCGGTGCCTGGCGGCTGGTGGCTGACCGTCGACAGCGGCGACCGCCGCACGCAGGCGTTCATCGCGCTGGACGACTTCATGCGCACGCTCAACAAGGCGGTGTTTTCGGATCGGCCCGTGCGCGCCACTGCCGACGGCATGCAGACCGTCGAACAGGGCGACCCGATCGGCGAACCGCTGTCGGTGCAGCAGGTATCGCTGCCCGGCCATGCGGTGGAGCTCGCGCTATGGGCGCCGCCCGCCCTGACCTCGTTCGCGCTCCCGCGCGCGCTCGTCGTGGGCGGCCTGAGCAGCGGGCTATTGATCGCGTTCGTGCTGTTCCTGCTGGACCTGTCGCGGCGCCGCTCCACCGAGGCCGCGGAAACCGCACGCTCGCTGCTGTCCGAAACCGAACGCCGGCTCGACGTGCAGCGGCGGCTCAACGATGCCGCCGCGATGGATAGCGCCACCGGCTTGCCGCGCTTCTCCGCACAGGCCACGCTGATCACCGAGCAGATCGCCGCGCAGACGCCTTCGGGACACGGGCTGGCGATCGTGGACCTGGACGGCTTCGGCATGGTCAACGACTCCTTCGGCCACGACGGCGGCGATGAAGTGCTGCGCCGCATGGGCCAGCGCATCTCCGGCGCCGTCGCCGAACAAGGCCGGGTCTACCGTTACGGCGGCGAAGGCTTCCTCGTGCATTTCCCGGACACGGACATCGACCAGCTCAACCACTGGGCGGAGGAGATCCGTCGCGCGGTGGGCCAGCCGATCGCACTGTATTCCACGCATCCCTCGTTCACTGTCACCGCGAGCATCGGCTTGGCGCATGCGCCGGAACACGGCATCGACCTGCAAGGCCTGCTGCGCAGTGCGGACGACGCGCGCCACCTGGCCAAGCGCGCCGGCCGCAACCAGGTGCGGCTGCCGTCGGCCGGCGCCCTGCAGGAAGCCAACGACCGCCTCAGCCGGGTCACCGCGCTGCGCGAAGCGGTCGCGCGCGGCCAGCTACGACTGGCTTACCAACCTGTCGTGGATGGCGACACGCTGCAGTTGAACGGCTTCGAGGCCCTCGCACGCTGGCGGCATCCCGCCTGGGGCGAAGTACCGCCATCGGTCTTCATCCCACTGGCAGAAAGTGCGGGCCTGATGGAGGACATCGGCCACTTCGTCCTGGAGCAGGCCTGTCAGCAGCTCGCGCGTTGGCGCGCGATGGGACTGCGCACCTTGAACATGGCCGTGAACCTGTCGCCCAGCCAGCTCGGCCAACCCACGCTCGCCCCATGGATCGCCGAGTGCCTGCAGCGGCACGCGCTGCCGGCGGACGCCTTGACGCTGGAGCTCACCGAAAGCGTGCTGGTGGAAGACATGGGTGCTGCACAAGCGATGCTGCAGGCGCTGCATGCACTGGGCGTGCGCTTGGCGCTGGACGACTTCGGCACCGGTTACTCGAGCATGGCCTACCTGCAGCGACTGCCGCTGGACATCATCAAGATCGACCGCAGCTTCGTCGACGGCATCGCCGCCGAAAGCACTGACCGCGCCATCGCCCGCACGATTCTGGTGCTCGCGCACGAAATGGGCCTGCGCACGATCGCCGAAGGCGTGGAAACCGCGGAACAGATGAGCGCGTTGCAGCAGATGCGCTGCGACGAGATGCAGGGTTACTTCTTCGGCCGGCCGATGGAGGTCGAAGAAGCCACCGCCCTCGCCCGCGGCCAGCTGCGCCAGGCGATGGCCTGAGGATCCACCCCGGGTCAGCCGCGCAGCAGTCCCTTCATCGCGGCGGCCTCGCCGCTGTCGGGAAACACCCGCGCCGCCAGCACCGAGGCCGCGATGCCCAGGTGATCACCGACCACGCCTTTGAAGACGCTGCGCAGGTCGGTGGTTGCGCGCAGGTCGCGGCCTTCGTTGAGCTGCGCATCCGCCAGGCCGGGCCAATCGCCGGCGACGCGTCCACCCGCCACCGCGCCCCCGCCGAGCATCGCCAACGTGCCGGTGCCATGGTCGGTGCCGCCCGTCCCGTTGACGGCGGCCGTGCGGCCGAACTCGGTCACCACCATCACCACCGTGCGCGCCCACAGCGTGCCCATGCCATCGTGGAACTGGCGCAGACCCTGGTCGAGTTCGGCGAGCTTGCGCGCGAGCACCGGGCCCTGCTGCGCATGCGTATCCCAGCCGGTGTTCTCGACGAAACCGATGCGCGGCCCCTCGGACGCGGCCATGAAGCGCGCCGCGGCGGCCATCGCCTGCGGCAGTCGCGCCACGTTGCCACCGGCCTGCATGCCCTGGGCCGCGACCGCCTGTTCGAACGGATGCGCGAGGTGCGCATCGGCGGCGTACAACGACTGCAGCCGCTGCAACAGGATCGGGTTGACGTCTTCGGGCAACGGTGGCGACCACGTGGTCGCATCCGCCGGCCCGCGCAGGATCAGCGGCATCACCGTACTGACCGACAGCGCACGGGACGACGGCAGTGCGGCGACGCACCGGTTGAGCCATCCATTGGACACTCCGCCCCCCGCGACCGTGCCGCTTTCCAGGTTGTCCTGCGCTTCGAAGTGCGAGCGAAGCCGATAGGGTGGCGCCACCGCCAACACCGGCAACCATTCGCGCTTGGCATACAGAGCATGGCTGAAGGCAAGGGCGGGGTGCAGGGCGAAATCGGTATCGAGCGCACGCGCGCCCTCCACCTTCAATCCACTGCGCAAGCGTGCGAAGGCCGGATCGCCGACGGGTGTGACCACATGCAGGCCATCGAGGCCGCCGCGCAGCAGCACGATCAGCAGGCGCGTGTCCTGGGCATCCATCGCGTGCGCCAGGCGCGGCCACAGGCTGAGCGTGGTCGCGGCACCGCCGGCAGCGAGGAAATGGCGTCGGGTCAGTTTCATGGTCAGCTTCTCCACTGGAAGGCGGGACTGGCGAACAGCAGCGCCAGTCCTTCGCGCGGCGACTCGGCGCGACGCAGGGCAAGCGCGGTATCCGCGTCCAGGTGGGGCCCGAACACCTGCTCGGCCGTGCGCACCGGATCCGGTCCGGCCCCCGTCGCGGTTTCGGCGAGCGTCTGCGCCGCCTGGATGCGCTTCCACACCGCATCGGCGCCGCTCCATTCCGCTGCGTCGTCGGCAAAGCCCGCGGGCGAGCGCGGCGTGAAGGGGGGTTGCCCGAGCCGGCCGAGCAACGCGACCAGCGAGCGCGGCTGCTCTCCCGGCAAGGTGCCGGTGCTGCGCATCGCGGACACAAGGTAGTCGTCGGGCGTCTTCAACTTGCGCGCGTCGTCCGCCCACGCTTCCGGGCTGTCGATCATCGCGGCATAGACGGAGCGCAAGTTGCCGCCACTGCGCCCCCACGCGTCGGCCATGCGGTCCACCAGCGCGCGCGGCGGGGCATCGCTGACGAAGTGCCGCGCGAGCTTTCCGCAGACATGCTGCGCCGTGGCCGGATGCACGGCGAGATCGCGCAGGATTGCGCGACCTTGCGCCTCGCCTTCCGCCGCGTAGCGTCGCCCCAGCACCTGGCGCGCCCCGGCTTCGTGTGCGTTGGCGCGGAAGCGGAACGTTGCCGATGCACCGGTGTCGAGGTCTCGCGGCAACGGCACGCTCCAGCCGGTGATCGCGCGCGCCAGTTCGCGCACGTCGTCCTGCGCATAGCCCCCGTCGACGCCGAGCGTGTGCAGTTCCAGGATCTCGCGCGCGAGGTTCTCGTTGAGTCCGGCGCGCGCCGCTCCACCCTCGTCCCTACGCCGACGTTGCCGCTGCGCCAGGCGCGACTGCTCGCCCACCGAGCGCACGTTGTCGAGGTAGCGCAGCATCGCGGGATGCTGTTCCACCGCGAGCAGCAGGTCGGCGAAGTCGCCGGCCACATGCGGGCGGATTGCCTCGCGTTCCATGGGTGCGGCGTACAGCGCCGCGGTGCGCTTGTCCGCGGAGACAGCGAAGTGGTTGGACCAGAACCGCACGAGTCGCTCGATGAAATCCTGCTCGGTGCCCACGGCCTGGCGATAACGCCAGCCGAGCTCCTGCAGCTGCGACCGACCGAAACGCGCGCGGAACCCCATCACCGCGTCGTCGTTGCCGTCGCCGTTCCGCGCCGCACGCCGCTCGCGCAGATAGTCGTACTCCTGCCGCAGGTAGTCCGCACTCGTCGGCAGTGCCGCACGCGGCGCGGCCATCGGCGATGCGAGTTGCGCATGCAGCCATCCGCGCGGATCGTCGAGCCGCGTCAACGTGTCGGGACGAGCCCCCAGGCCGAAGCGGTTGGCGGCGCTGATGGTTTCGCGTCGGATCATCGCAGGTTCCCGTTTCCCGTGGAGCGATACGACGTCCAACGCGTGGCGCGCGCCGGCGTTGACACGCGCCTGGCGTCGTCAGCGATGTGGACGCGGCTTCACCGGGATGAACGCGGGGACGGGCCCTGTTTCAGCTGCGCCATGAACGCGCGCCCGGCGGGACCGGGTGGCGTGTCCTTGCGCCAGACCGCGCGCATCGGCATCTGCGCGTAGCGCGGATCGGCATCGGCGATGCGCAGGCGTTTCAGGCGGCCCGCGGCGAGATCCTCTTCGACGATGTGCAACGGCATGTGGCCCCAGCCCAGCCCGGCGCGCAGGAAGGCGTGCTTCGCACCGAGATCGGCCAACCGCCAGGTGAGCGGCGACTGCACCGCGAAATCGCGGCCCGCCGTCAGCGGCGTGCGATCGGTCAGCACGAGCTGCACATGCTGGGCCAGCGTCTTCGACGGCACGGTGCCGCGCACGCTGGCCATCGCATGCGCAGGCGAGACCACGGTGACGAAGGGCACCGCCAGCAGCGGTTCGGTCGCCACTTCGTCGGGCAGCTCCGGCAGCGAGCCCACCACGCCGAGACCACAGGTGCCGTCCAGCACGGGCTGGATCACGCCGCCCAGCACTTCCACGTACAACCGCAGTGGCGTGTGCGGGAACGCGCTGCCGCTGTGCGCGGCGGCGCGCGTCAGTGCATCCATCGGGAACATCACGTCCACCGCAACGGACAACTCGGGCTCAAGGCCTTCGGCCACGCTGCGGGCGCGCGCCTTGAAGGTATCCATGTGCCCGGCCACCGCGCGCGCTTCCACCAGCAGTACGCGGCCGGCCTCGGTCAGTTGCGGATAGCGACTGCTGCGGTCGAACAGGGTGACGCCGAGTTGCAGTTCCAGGTTGGCCAGCGTCTGGCTGACCACCGATTGCGCCCGCCGCAGCTTGCGGCCCGCGGCGGAAAAGCTGCCCTGTTCGGCGGCGGCGATGAAGGTACGGAGCTGGTCGAGCGTGACGGCATCGAGCATGTATCGCTCCAGACGATGGTTTTCATCGAAATATATAGGCTTCCGGGATGTATCGCCACGGCCTAACCTGCGCTCCGTACCCGCTGCACCCACCCCTCATTCCCCGGAGTCCACCATGTCCACCGTTACCGCCATCCCCAGCACCACCCGCGTTCCCGCCCTGCGTGGCGCCGCCGACCTCGTCGGCCGCAGCCTGCTCGCCTCCCTTTTCGTCATCTCCGGCCTGGGCAAGCTGGCCGCCTACGCCGGCACTGCCGGCTACATGGAATCCGTCGGTGTCCCCGGCGCCCTGCTGCCGCTGGTGATCGCGCTGGAAGTCCTGGGCGGCCTGGCCATCGTCGCCGGCTACAAGACCCGCATCGTCGCCAGCCTGCTGGCCGTGTTCTCGATCGCCAGCGCGGTGCTGTTCCACAGCAACCTCGGCGACCAGATCCAGCAGATCATGTTCCTGAAGAATTTCGCCCTGGCCGGTGGCTTCATCACCCTCGCCGCCCGCGGCGCCGGCGGCTGGAGCATCGACAACCGCTGAAGCCGCATCGCGTCATGCACCACCTGGAACGCCGGCCCCTGCCGGCGTTCTTCGTTTCCGTCGCGTGCCCGCACGCGGGTACAAGCCTGTGCCGAAGCCCCATGCGAGCGTGCGATCTGCCCTTTGATGGAGCCGCGCATGCGCCGTCGCTTCTCGATCGCCTTCGGTCTCGCCACCCTGTCGGCGGCCAGTGCATGCGTCGCGGCGGATGCGGCCCGCCTGCCGGTGACGCCCTTCGCTACGCTGCCGTCGGATGCCCGTCATCCGGAAAGCCTGGATGTCGATCCGGCGACCGGCGAGGTCTACGTCGGCACCTTCGATGCGCGCATGCCGGAGTCCGCCCGCATCAACCAGGTACTGCGTTTCGCCGTCGATGGCCGGCTGCTGGCCCAGCGCCACTTCGGACCGACGCCGCTCACCGGCGTCGCCTTCCATGACGGCCACGTCTACGTGCTGAACTTCGGCGCCTCGAAACTGCAGCGGCTGCCGGCGCGCTTCGACGTGGACAGCGCGATCGAGGATGTCGCCACGTTCGCTGCGCTGTCGCCACCCGCTCCGCCGGCACGGCGCATCGACAATCCCGATGGCAGCCACGACACGATCACTTTCGGGTCGCAAGGTTTCCCGGCCATCAACGGGATGGTGTTCGATCGCGCCGGCGCGCTGTACGTTTCCGACTCGTTCCAGGGCGCGGTCTATCGCATCGCGAAGGCAGCCACCTGCCGGCCCTGCACCGTCGAGCTGTTCGCGCGCGATCCCCTGCTGGCGACCACGGGTGCGCTGCCGTTCGGCGCGAACGGCATGGCGTTCAACGCCGACGAATCCTTCCTCTACATCAATAACGCCGGCGACGGCCGCGTGTTGCGCAAGCGGATGCCCGACGGCCCGATGGATGTGCTGGCCGACGGCGTCTACGGCGCCGACGGGCTGCTGTTCCACGCCGGACTGCTGTGGGTTTCCGCCAACCAGATCGATACGCTGGTGGCATTGGACGAACGCGGCCGCGTCCGCCATCGTGCCGGCGACTTCCTCGGGGTGGACGATCAGGGCGCGCCGCGCGGGCTGCTGTTCCCCGCGGCGAGCGCGGTGCAGGGACGCCTCATGATCGTGGCCAACCTCGCCCTGCCGCTCAGCGCCGCGACCGGCGACGAGTGGGAAGAGGACGTCACCCGCTGGAACCTCATGCAGTTCGATCTTCCCGATCCGCCGCCGCCTGCCCACTGAGGAACGCCCCATGCTCAACATCACCCCGTTCGGTTGGTTCCACACCGCCATCAGTCTCGTCTCGCTGTTCGGCGGCCTGTACGCGCTACTGCGCTACCACGACATCCGCTACGCGACGTCGCTGGGCAAGACCTACACCTGGTTCACCGTTGCCACCTGCCTCACCAGCTTCTTCCTGATGCGTACGGGCAAGCTCAGCGAAGCGCATGGCCTGACCGTGCTGACGCTGATCGTGCTCGCGGTCGCCGTGCTGCTGGGCCGCAACGCGGTACTGGGTTCGTGGCGGCATGTCGCGTCGGCATTGGCGTTCACGTTGACGGTGTATTTCCATTTCATTCCCGGCTTCACCGAAACGCTGACCCGCGTGCCGATCGGTGCCCCGCTGGTGTCCGGCCCGCAGGATCCGCTGCTGCAGAAGCTCGTGGGCGGCACCTTCCTGATCTTCCTGGTCGGCATGATCCTGCAGGTGCGCGCGCTCCGACGCGGCCGCACCACCCTCGCCCAACCCGCGACCTGAGCCGGCGGACGCGGCGGCCATGCTGACCGCGCTGCCCACGCTGGACGCCGTGCTCGACGCGCATGCGTCGGCGCTGGGCGGCGACGCCCTCGGTTACCGCCACCACGCCTACCGGGTGGCGAATTTCTCGTGGCTGCTGGCACCCGGCGATGCGGACGCGCGCGAGAAGCTCAGCATCGCCGTGGCGTTCCATGACCTCGGCATCTGGACGGCGGGCACGTTCGACTACCTGCCGCCCTCGCGCGTGCTCGCGAGGGAGTACCTGCACCAGGCAGGGAAAGCGGGCTGGATGGTCGACGTGGACGCGATGATCGAATGCCATCACAAGTTCATGCGCACGCCTGCCGGCACGTCGCCCGCTGTGGAAGCCTTCCGCCGCGCCGACTGGATCGATGTCAGCCTGGGCGTGCGACGGTTCGGCCTTGCGCGCCGTGCAGTACGCGACGTGATGGCGGCCTTCCCGGACGCAGGCTTCCACCGGCGGCTGGCCGAGCTGACGCTCGCGCGCCTGCGCCACCACCCGCTCGACCCGCTGCCGATGATGCGGTGGTGACGCGATGGGACTGCCGCAACGCGCCGACGAACGGTCATTGACTTATATAGTTAGGACTCCTAACTTATTCGCCATGATCGATACCCCCTTCCAGCGCAGACAGGCCACGCGTGGCCTGGAACAGCTCACCCACCTGGTGCGCGCCCAATCGTGGCGCCAGGACGGTACGCCCTCGCTGCCGCCGACGCAGGCAGCCGTGCTGCGCATGCTGCAGGGCGTGCAGGACGGCCTGCGTGCGCGGCAGATCGCCGAACGCCTGGGCGTGTCGGCGGCCAGCCTCAGCGACTCGCTGAAGGCGCTGGAAGGCAAGCAGTGGATCCGCCGCACACCCGACCCCGATGATGCGCGCGCCGCCCGCGTGAAGCTGACCTCGGCCGGTTCGCGCATGGCCACGCAGTTGCAGCGCCCCGACCAGGGCATGGGTTCGCTGGTCGAATCGCTGGGCGAAACCGACCTCGGCGCGCTGTTGCGCGTCACCCAGTTGCTGGTCAACGAAGCGCAGGAACAGGGGCTGGCCACCGGCCTGCGGACCTGCCTGGGCTGCGAGTTCTTCCGGCCGTTCGCCTCGGGCGAACGCACGGCGCCGCATGTCTGCGCCTTCCTGGACAAAGCCTTCGGCGATAGCGAACTGCGCGTGGACTGTGCCGAACAGCAGCCTGCCGACGACGAACAACGGCTGGGAAGCGTGGCCCGCTTCCGCCAACCGACTCCGCCCTAGGCGGAAAAAAGAAGGACGGCGCCCGACTGCCATCGGACGCCGCCCGGTACCTCCCACCCACCCTACGAGAGCAAGCAAGAGGAATTCGATTATGCGCCAGAACACCACCCGACGTTTCGCGTTGGCCGCCGCACTCGCGCTGGCCATCGGCGGCGTGCACGCCCACGACGGCAAGGCCCACACCGGCGGCATTCCGTCCACCGCCAATAAAGCGGTGACCGCCGATTTCGACATCGTCCACACCAAGATCAGCACCGACAAGAACATCGCCACGTTCCACATGGCCGTGTCCGGCAAGGCTGGCAAGAGCACGCCCGCCGCGACCGGCAAGCTCGCCGGCAGCGATGTATTTTCCTACGTGTGGCCGACCACCATCGATCCGTACGAAGTCGGCTTCGAGAAAGGCGCCGGCATCCTGGCGATGGCGGTCACCGCGCATCCCGATTTCGACGACACGCCGCTGTACGACGAGAACGGCGACGGCAAGCTCGATAACGACGGCAACCTCTGGCACAGCCACTGGGTCGTGCTGAAGCCGAACGAAGCGTGCGGTCCCGGCGCGCTGGGCGTGGTCGACATCCCCGAAGGCAGCAAGCCGCGCTTGCCGAAGACCTGGCCGGGCTTCCCGATCCTGCTCGACAGCCCCGGCTGGAGCCCCACGCTGAATGCCGAGACGATCGAAGTGAAGGTGCCGTTCGACGACATCGGCGTAGTCACCGCCGGCAGCTTCGACGGCGTCACCGCCGGCCTGCGCGTCAACGCCAGCGTGCATGCGCCGCTGCTGTGCGTGGTGGACGTGTTCAAGGTCGCCTCCGGCAACCTGAGCCTGCCCGGCAAGCCGAACCAGTAATCGCTCCCCGCTCGCACCGGCCCGCACGGGCCGGCTGCGACCCCACGAGAACATTCCCATGAACGCCATTGATCGCCCGGCGCCACCCTGGCAGGTGGACCGCTGGTTCAACACATCCCGTCCCCTGTCGCTGGAGACGCTCCGCGGCAAGGTCATCGTGCTCGAGGCCTTCCAGATGCTGTGCCCGGGCTGCGTGTCGCACGGCCTGCCGCAGGCGTCGCGCGTGCATGCGACGTTCCCCGCGGACCAGGTCGCCGTCGTCGGCCTGCATACCGTATTCGAACACCACGCGGCGATGACGCCGGTGGCACTGGAAGCCTTCCTGCACGAATACCGCATCGCCTTCCCGGTCGGTGTGGACCGCCCCGGCACGCCCGGCCCGATCCCGCAGACGATGGAGGCCTACGCCATGCGCGGCACGCCGACGCTGGTGCTGATCGACGCGGCCGGCCGGATCCGCCACCAGCATTTCGGCCAGGTCAGCGACCTGGTGCTGGGTGCACAGATCGCGTCGCTGGTGCACGAGGCAGGAGAAGAACCTGTCCAGCAACAGCGTATGCCTCCACAGCCGACGGGTTGCGACACCGAAGGTTGTCGCGTGGAGCCGCTCCGCGCCTGAGACTTGTCAGCGCAGGCGGTCGCAGATGGCCGCCCTGCCATCGCGCAGAGGCCGCGCAATCGTCGCGGATTGAGCCATCGCCCCCGCCCGAGATGGTGACGTGGAGGCTTGGGGTGCAGGCAACATCAATGCATCTGCAGGTCGTCCTTCACCAAGCAGGCGCCGCGCAAGCCCGGTCGCCCTCGCATTCCACGCCTGGACGAATCGGAGCAGGCGTTGAACTTGCACCTGCGGCTGCCATGCACGTAGCCAACGCGCTCCTTGTGCCATCACGCCCGACGCATGCGCAACGGTCTCCGTGGGCGCATCCGTCCGAAGGAGCGATCGCAATCCCGTCGACACCCCTCCACTTTGAGGCCATGCCACCGTTGCGCTGTTCCCGGATCCCAGCGGCACCAGCGGCTGGCCTCCGTTGACGCGGAGCCCAACCCTGCGTCCGGTGCCCGTTCGCACGTAAACACCGGTGTTGCCCTCGCGAAGCACCACGTCCAGATGGCCGTCGCCATTGACATCGCCGAGTGCGATGGGATTGAAAGAATAGTTGTAAGCACCGCCCCCGAAGTAGCGCGCCTCAATGGTCAGGCCGCGCGTCGGGCTCTGCTGGAAGTATCCCAACGAGGAATTGTTGACGTGAAGGACGATAAGGTCGCTGAAACCGTCACGATCCATGTCGGTGATGACGACGTTGTCCGGTTCTGGCGCTGTTGCCAGCGGGATCGGTTGGAACTGCCCGCCGAACCGCTGGTACAGGATGTGTACGTTGGCGTTCGTCCTGACGCGGTTGCGCGTGATGGCGATGTCCAGGCGGCCGTCGCGATCCAGATCGCCCACAGCTAGATTCGTGCTTCCACTGCCAGGCGCTGCATAAAACGCAGGAGGCAGGAATCCGCGCGCACCATCATGGACGAGTAACGCGGCACCTCCGTCGTCCGTGCCAGCAAAGGTGTAGCCCAGAGCCAAGTCGGCGACCCCATCCCCGTTGAGGTCGCCGGACGCCATGCTACCGAACGGGAACGCCAACGCGATGAAGTCGCGTCGCAAAGCCTGTGCGCCGCTGCCGAAGTAGATGCTCACGCCCGCCTGCCCACTGCCGGCTGCTTCCAGGCTGCGCGCCACCACATCCTTACGCCCGTCCCGATCTACATCCATTACCAGCAGTCGGTCTGTGGGCACCCCAAGACTTCCGCTGAACGACGCGCGCCAGAATTGTCCGGAACGTGATCCTGCAATCAACCCGACGCCGTCTCCCTGCGCGATCAGGATGTCGACGATGCGATCACCGTCCATATCGACCACGGCCATGCCTCCACCATGGAAGTCCGCCACGGAGGGCGGCCGGACGACAGCCGGGAAGTCGACGTAGACAGGTGCCGCCAGTTTACCCGCCGCGGTTTGCAGCATGATGCCCACGCGACTCGGTACGTTGCTGCTCTGCTCGTTCGACGCGTCCTTGGCGGTGGAGAAGGCGACATCATCACGGCCATCGCCGTTGAAGTCACCAGACACCATGTCCTTGTAGAAGTTGCTGTACCGATTGATCTGGCCCTGAAAAGCACCGATACCGGGTGGCGGCTCGGGGTGCGGGACCGGACTCAATCGACGGAGGCGGGCGTTGTAGCGGTCGGCAATCAACAGATTGCCTGCTGCGTCCAGCGCGATGCCAGACGGGCCCGAGAGCAACGCTTGAGTGGCAACCCCTCCGTCACCACCAAAGCCGTAGGTCGTATTCCGTTGACCATCGCGCGTGTCCTGCGTGCCTGCCACGTGATGCATGCCGCCTTCCGGCGTCACCATCTGGATGGTGTGGCTGGTCGAGATGTAGACATCTCCACGACCGTCGACCGCGACGTCGCGCACGTCACTCATCGTGCTGGTGGCGGCCGGATCCCCACTGAACATGCCATTTCCCGCCACCATCGTGATGACCCCATCGCGATCGATCCGGCTGACCACGAAACCGTTCACCACATAGATCTCGCCTGGGGGCGAAACAGCAAGGCCCATCGGATAGCCGACATCGGCCTGAGTCGCAGGTCCGCCCATGCCGCCATAGCTGTCCGACCCCGTACCGGCGACGGTGGTGATCGTGCCGCTGGGTGTCAACCTGCGTATGCGATGGTTGCCGAAGTCGGCGATGTAGACGTTGCCTGCCGCATCGACTTCAACGTCGGCAGGGTCGTACAACATCGCCACCGTGCCAGGACCGCCGTCGCCACTGAACCCGCGCGTGCCGGTGCCCGCCACGGTGGAAATGATGCCGTTCGGCGCCACCTTGCGGATGCGCGAACCCGCGTGGTCGGCGATATAGAGGCTTCCGCCCGCATCGACGGCGATCGCCGCGGGCTTCATGCCCGCCGCCGTTGCCGCACCTCCATCGCCGCTGTACGTCGTCGAGCCATTGCCCGCGACCGTGGTGATGGTTCCATCGACGGAGATCTTGCGTACGCGCGCTTGCGTCACGTCCGCGATGTAGACGTTACCGCTGCTGTCGAGAGCGACGTCCACCGGCGTGCCCAAAAGGGCCTGCGTTGCCGGCCCACCGTCGCCCAATTGGCTTCCGCCGCCCGCCACGCTGACCAACGTAGGCGGTGTCGACGACGAAGCTTGGAACAGCACTGGCGCCAACAGGAACAGCACCAAGCACTTGAGGCGACGGCGCCCCCTTCCCACCTGCGCCGCGCCCAGACCCTGTGCACGGGTTCCACCGCGTCCTTGCATATCCATGGCCCCTCCCCTATGCACGCACTATAGGTACGCCGTCAGGCGCCGTCTATCGGCTCGGGTGGCCGGTGCCGCCCGTCGGCGGCGTTCAATCGGACACAGGGGCTTCACGGCGCGTTCGCGCCACTCAGGTTTGGATAGCACCATGCATCGCGCACCCGCCCCCTTTTCACTGCTGCACCGCCTGGCCTTCATGGGCCTGGGGATGACGCTGGCGGTGCTCAGCGGGGCTTTGTTCCCCTAGACCTTCAGGTTACGGGGCGGTGCGGATCGAGTTCCGCCGCCCACGCGAGCGCGAGCACGCGCTCGTCCTGCGCAAACGTGCGCACATCGGTGTTCGGCAACAGGTGCCCCGCGAATTCCGTCGCAGCCACCAGCCACCGCTTGTCGGTGACGATCGCCGCGCGTGCGAAGCGACCGAACTCGCCCAGCTTCGATGCGGCATAGCGCAGGTCCTTGCCGACGGCGTCCAGCGACACACCCTGCATGTCGCTGAGGTCGCTGAGCACGGCGATCCGCGGGAACCGCGCAAGGCGTGTTTCCAGGTCGGCAATGCACGCGTCGTAGTCCTCGCCCGTCAGCTGGCCGGTGAAACGATACGCAGCGACATGCGGCGGGCTGGCCAGGGTTTCGATCATGCGGTCACTCCCTCATGCAGGAGCGGCGACCATAGCCGCCGTCGCGCACGGGGGTGTCAACAGGACTTCACGAAGCTGGATCACCGATCAGGCAGGCCCGGCCTCAGGCCCGGCGCAGCGACCAGAACCCGATATCGCGCCGCACGCGATACCCGAGGCGCTCGTACAACCCCAGGGCACGCGGGTTCTCGTAACTGACGTGCAGGAACGGCTGGCGCCCGTGCGCCAGCGTGTCGTTGGTCAGCCAGGTGGTGAGGTGGCCGGCGTAGCCGTGTCCGTTGAAATCCGGATGCGTGCAGATCGCACTCATTTCCCGATGGCCGTCGTCGCCCAGGCGCTCGCCGATCATCGCGGCGAGCCGGCCCTCGCGATAGAGGCCGAAGTAGCGCCCCATGTCCATCGTCCGCGGGCGGAAGTAATGCGGATACACCAGCGCGGTCAGCGCCAGCACGTCCTCGCGGTGCGCATCGCCCAGCGGCACGATCTCCGGTCCGTCGATGGGCGCGAGCGGTGCGTCGCACACCATCTGCGCGAGCGGCCGGAATGCGCGCAGCACCCAGCCTGCCGGCACGGCGGGCGCCACGCCGAGCAGATACACCGCTTCCTCCGGCGCCACCAGGCGCGCGAGCGCATCGCCAACCTTCACTTCGGCCGACGCGACGCCGAGGAACGGCGCATGGTCGGACGGATAGCGCGCCACCTCGCCCACCCGCAGCGCGATGCCGTGGTGGATCGAATCCAGGGCGGCCCAGAAGGGATTGTCGAGGGCGTCGGTCATGGTCGGGCGACGATGGGGGAACGGCGATTATCCACATCGCGGCACCCCGGTCATGTCGCGGCGAACCATGCAACCGGTGACGCCGCTCCGTATGCTGCACGCATGACGACATCGCCCGCTTTGCGCTCCCTGACACGCGTCGCCCCCATGGCGCTTGCCCTGCTGCTCGCCGGCTGCGTCACCGCCCCGCCGGCGCCCACGCGACCGCCCGCCGACACGCGCAGCGAGATCGTGCGGCGTATGCCCGCCAAGGTGGCCGACCGCGACCGCTGGGCCGCCGACATCGAGACCGCGTTCGCCGCGCAGCGCATCGAGCCCACCAGCGAGAACATCTGCGCGGTGCTGGCCATCACCGAGCAGGAATCCGGTTATGTCGCCAATCCCGCGGTGGCGAACCTGCCGAAGATCGCGCGCGGGGAGATCGACCGCCGCGCGGCCGCCGTGCACGTGCCGACATTCATGGTCGATGCCGCGCTCGCATTGCGCTCGCCCGACGGCCGCAGCTACGCCGACCGCCTGCGCAGCGTGCGCACCGAGCGCGACCTCAGCGATATCTACGAGGACATGATCGGCAGCGTGCCGCTGGGCAAGCGGTTGTTCACCGATTACAACCCGGTGCAGACCGGTGGGCCGATGCAGGTGGGCATTCCGTTCGCCGAAGCCAATGCCTCGCGCTACCCCTATCCGGTCGAAGGCAGCATCCGCGACGAAGTGTTCACGCGACGCGGCGGGATGTACTTCGGCATCGCCCATCTGCTGGGCTACCAGACGCCGTACACACGCAAGGTGCACCGCTTCGCCGACTACAACGCCGGCTGGTACGCCAGCCGCAATGCGGCGTTCCAGAGTGCGGTGGGCATCGCCGCCGGTACGCAACTGGCGCTCGATGGCGATCTGCTGAACCCGGGCGCCCCGATGGACAAGCCGGGCCAGACCGAACGCGCCGTGCGCCGCCTGGCCGGCGAGCTGCGCATGGATGAGCGCGAAATCCGCGAAGCGCTGCAACGTGGCAGCCGCCTCGATTTTGACGACACCCCGCTGTATGCGCGGGTCTACGCGCTGGCGGAATCGCGCGCCGGCAAACCGCTGCCGCGCGCGGTGATCCCGGGCATCACGCTGGAAAGCCCGAAGATCACCCGCGAACTGACCACGGCGTGGTTCGCCACCCGGGTGGACGAACGCTACCGCCGTTGCATGCAGCGATAGGCAGGACTCAACCGCCCAGTGCGGCCCACCAGTGCGCGAACGACTGCCACGCCTGCGTACCCGGCACCACGTGCATCAGCACGAAGTTCACCGCGAACACCGCGGCGACGAAGCGGAACACGCCGCGCCCACGCGGCGCCGCGCGATCGAACACGATCAGCACCGCCAGGATCGCGAACGTCAGTGCATAGCCGCCCCATGACGGATTGAAGCGCATACCTTCCGGCAGCAACGCCAGCATCAGGCGCGCGGCCGCGGGATCGATCATCACCAGCGCGGTGGCGACCATGTAGCGCGCGTGCAGCGCCGGTTCGCGCCGGTGGACGATGGCCAGGCCCCAGAACAGCGCCAGCATCAGCGACGCCGCAGTGCCCAGGTACAGCAGCATCGATTGCAGGCCGAACATCTCCGGCGGGGCCGCCGCGATGCGCAGGTGCGACAGCCACAATGCGGTCAGCAGCACGCCGGGCATCACGCCGTAGGAGAACTGGCCGATCTGCCGATGCAGCGCCGTGCGTCGCGTGCGGATCAGCCAGGGCTGCACCAGCAGCATCGCCACCCAGGCCAGCATCAGGCCGGCGTGCAGGTGGGTGACTGCATCGGCCAGGCCCAGGCGGCTGAAATAGGTCTTCCAGAAGCCCATGCCCACCAGGGCCAGCAGGCCCCACATCCATACGCCGCTGCCGATGCCCCACAGGCCCGGACGGCGCGGTACCGCGCCCGTTGCAGAAACCGCCATCACGTCACCTTCGTCCTGATCGTGGCAGGTTGAACGCCCCCGTCGGCGGGCACCGGCCAGCCGCCTGTCGAATTCCGTCCCACCCGTTCGTCGTGTTCAGGAAGGCGTCATTCCGGCGCCGTGATTCCGGAGGTTTCCCATGCCGTACATCGATGGTTTCGTGGCCGCCGTGCCCACCGCCAACAAGCAGAAGTTCATCGACCACGCCAACCTCGGCGACCCCGTGTTCATCGAACAGGGCGCGACGCGCGTGGTTGAGTGCTGGGAGGACGACGTACCGGACGGGAAGGTCACCGACTTCCGCAGGACCGTGCAGGCCAAGCCCGACGAAAGCGTGGTGTTCTCCTGGATCGAGTGGCCGGACAAGGCCACGCGCGATGCCGGCATGAAGAAGATGATGGACGACCCACGCATGTCGCCGGAGAACAACCCGATGCCGTTCGACGGCAAGCGGCTGATCTACGGCGGCTTCGTGCCGACGGTAACGCTGGGTCCCGAGGGCGCGCGGTCGTCGTACGTGGATGGCTTCATCCTGGCCGCGCCGTCGAACGGCAAGGAAGCCTTCACTGATTTCGCCAACACCTTCGACGCGATCTTCATGGAATACGGCGCCGCCCGCATCATCGAGGCATGGGGCGACGACGTGCCGCACGGCAAGCAGACCGACTTCTTCCGCGCCGTACAGGCCAAGGACGACGAGAACGTGGCGTTCTCGTGGGTCGAGTGGCCGGACAAGGCAGCGCGCGATGCCGGAACGAAGAAGGTGATGGAAGACCCGCGCATGGATCCGTCGAACACGGACAATCCGCCGATGCCGTTCGATGGGCAACGCATGGTCTATGGCGGCTTCACCCCTGTCGTCGAACTGCGCGGCTGAGCACGACAGGTCCGGTGCGCTACTGTGGTGGCGCGCCGGATCGCGGCGACCCAGTGGAGACCGGCATGACCCGGACAGGCGGTTGCCGATGTGGCGCGGTGCGCTACACCCTCGACGCGGCGCCGTTCGCCGTGCGGCTGTGCTGGTGCCGCGACTGCCAGTACTGGACCACGGGCAATGCGGCGGTGAACATCCTCGTGCCGCGCGACGCCGTGCGGGTGGACGGTGAACTGGCCGGCTGGGACAGCGTGGCGGACAGCGGTAACCACATGCGCCGCTCGTTCTGCCCGCGTTGCGGCACGCCGATCTTCAGCGAGGCGCGCGAGAACACCGAGCGCATGGTGATCCGGGTCGGCACGCTCGACGATGCCAGCGGCATCGTGCCGACCACTGTCATCTGGACCGATTCGGCGCCGGCATGGGCGGTGATCGATCCCGCGCTGCAGGCGTTCCCGCGGCAACCGTGAGTCAGTCGTCCTGCGGACGCGGGCGGCCGGGGATGCGTCGCCGCGGCGCCTGCGCTTCGCGCTCGTCCATCTCGCGCACGCGGCGCCCGGCTTCGCGCACGAGATCGGGCAGCAGGTGGGTTTCCGGCAGGTGCTTCCAGTATTTCTGCGGCATCTCCTGCCGCATCATCCGGGTGTTGAGCCGCGCCGGGTTGAAGATGTTGGCGTAGTACGTGCGCCACAACGCGTCTTCGGCATCGTCGGCCGGGGCATCCGAACGCTGGGCGCCCTCGCCCGCCCATAGCTGTTCGCCATCCCACTGCACGCTCCGATACGGCGTGAGGATGGCCCAGCGCATCCCAGCGAAGCGGCGCATGAAGAACGGCGCCACGCGATCGACGATGTACTGGTCCGGCTCGAACCAGGCGATGTAGGCGTTGTCTTCGCCCTCGACCTGGCGGAAGCGCACGAACGCCTTCATCTTGTGGCTGTCCCGGCGCACGGCCTGGGACCAGCGCGTCGCCCGGTGCACGTCGGCATCGGTGGCGCGATCCAACAGCGCGCGTTCGCCGTTGCCGATGCGCCACAGCAGGCGATACAACAGCGCATGCCGGCCAGGATCGCGATGGCAGAGCACCGATGCCGCGAACGCCATGAACTCCGCCGGTACCGACAAACCCTGGCGGCGCACCGGTTGTTCGGTAACCGCAGCGCTGGCGAGCAGTTCGCCTTGCGCATCCGCCTGCCATTCCACGACCTCCGGCGGAAGCTCGGCCTCCCAGGCGTGACGCGCCTGCGTCCGCCAGGCATCCAGGTCCCAGGCGGGCATGACGGTGGCGCGGAACATCGTGCGCGTCAGCCGAACAGATCGGCCTGGCGCGGCGCCGGGGCCAGCTCGCGGCGCAGGCGCGCCGGATCGTCCAGCCGCTGGCGCGGATGGTGATCCAGCAGCACGACGAAGGGCAGCAGCTTCTGCAGCGGCGCGCGCAGGCGTGCAAGGTCGGCCACGCGCAGCTTGCCCTGGCGACGCGAATCGACGATGCGCTGCACGTTGCGGGCACCCAGGCCCGGCACGCGCAACAGCATCTCGCGCGGCGCGGCGTTGAGGTCGACCGGGAATCGCTCGGGGTGGCGCAGCGCCCACGCGAGCTTGGGATCGATGTCCAGGTCGAGCATGCCGTCCTGCCCGGCCGTTTCGTCGACGATCTCCTTCACGTCGAACCCGTAGAACCGCAGCAGCCAGTCGGCCTGGTAGAGGCGGTGCTCGCGCAGCAACGGCGGCGCGCGCAGCGGCAGCTGGGTGGAGGCGTCCGGGATGGGACTGAACGCCGAGTAGTACACGCGACGCATGCGGAACTGGCGGTACAGCGCATCGCTGCTGACCAGGATGGCGCGGTCGTCCGCGGCATCCGCACCGACGATCATCTGCGTGCTCTGGCCGGCCGGGGCGAATTTCGGCGGCCGACGGCGCTTCGGTTGGGCCTCCTGCTTGCTGGGCTTCGCCGCCAGGATGCGCGTGTGCAGTTCGCCCATGGCGTCGCGGATGCCCTGCGCCTGCTTTTGCGGCGCGAGCTGCTTCAGGCCGGCTTCCGTCGGCAGCTCCACGTTGATGCTCAGGCGGTCGGCGTAGCGACCGGCCGCGGCCAGCAGTTCCGGGGATGCCTCAGGGATGGTCTTGAGGTGGATGTAGCCGGCGAAGCGATGGTCCTCGCGCAGGCTGCGGGCAACCTCCACCAGCTGCTCCATCGTGTAATCGCCGTTGCGGATGATGCCGCTGGAGAGGAACAGCCCCTCGATGTAATTGCGCTTGTAGAACTCCAGCGTCAGCCGAACGACCTCGGCCGTGGCGAAGCGCGCCCGGGGCACGTTGCTGGACACACGGTTGACGCAGTACGCGCAGTCGTAGATGCAGAAGTTGGTCAGCAGGATCTTCAGCAGCGAGACGCAGCGCCCGTCGGGCGTATACGAATGGCAGATCCCCATGCCCTCGGTGCTGCCGATGCCGCCCTTGCCCAGCGAGTGCCGCTGGCCGGCGCCGCTGGACGCGCAGGACGCGTCGTACTTGGCCGCATCGGCCAGGATCGCCAGCTTGTCTTTCAATTGCATGCGGACATTCTAGCCGCCGCCATCTCCGCGCATGAGACGGCGCGAGGCCGTCTACGCATTCATTTACGTGATGGAAATTCACGCTGGCGTGAAGACGGCAGCACTTCGCTGGACGCCTGCGACCTCACTCCGCGACGTCGCGGCCAGCCTCTCCGTTCGCACTCGGAAGGTTCGAGACGCGCGTGCGACGACGAAATTCGCACCACGCACGTGCGATGCGCGCGAAGCGTATGGAAGAACGCAAATTACCTTCGTGTCACCGCGTGTCGTCGTGTGACATGAGCCACACTTCGGCCGGTTTGCCCGCGCCTAAGGTTCAAGGCGGCATCGCGTGCACGCATCCGCATGCCGAACGAGGGCCACCTTTTCCACCACACTTTGTTAGGGGCGCTACACATGGGCAAGAGAGCGGAACCGTACGCACGAATTACCAGGGCGCCGCTGGCGTCCGCCGTGAAATGGGCCTTGGCTGCCGCGGCGTTGGTGGGCAGCAGTACCGCCGCCGCGCAGACCGCGGAGACACCGCCCGAACCGACGCCTGCGTCCGCCACCGCCGAAGCCACCACGCTGGACACCGTGTCCGTCCTCGGCAGTCGCGGCCAACCGCGCACCGTGTCCTCGTCCGCCGTGCCGATCGACATCATCAGCGCCGAGGAATTCCGCAACCAGGGCGCGACCGACGCGCTCGACCAGCTGCGCGTACTGGTCCCGTCGTTCAACGTCAGTACGATTCCGATCGATGACGCGGCCAGCCTGATCCGCCCGGCCAACCTGCGCGGCCTGCCGCCCGACAACACGCTGGTGCTGGTGAACGGCAAGCGCTTCCATCGCTCCGCTGTCATCACCTTCCTTGGCCACGGCCTGTCCGATGGCTCGCAAGGCCCCGATCTTTCCGTTTTCCCGTCGCTCGCGCTGGAACAGGTGGAAGTGCTGCGCGATGGCGCGGCCGCGCAGTACGGCTCCGACGCGATCGCCGGCGTCGTCAATTTCGGCTTGAAGAAGATCAGCGAGGGTGGCGCATTCGAAGCCTTCGCCGGCCAGTACTACGAAGGCGACGGCTTCACCACGCAGTACTCCGCACAGATCGGCCTGCCGCTCACCGCGCGCGGCTACGCGACGCTGACCGCCGAGTGGCGCCAGGCCGACGACACCTCGCGCAGCGTGCAGCGCAACGACGCCGCGGCCGCGATCGCCGCGGGTTATCCCGGCGTACCGGTGCCGGCGCAGATCTGGGGTTCGCCGAAGGTGGACGACGACCTGAAGTTCGTCGCCAACCTCGGCATCACCGGCGACAGCGTGGACGTGTATCTGTTCGGCAACTATGCGCAACGCGAAGTCGATGGCGGCTTCTACTTCCGCGACCCGACCGCGCGTTCCGGCGTGTACTCCAACGACGGCGGCGACACGCTGCTGATCGGCGACACCACCGGCGCCGGCGGCTGCCCGACCATCGCCCTGCGCGATGGCGCCGGCAACCTGATTCCGTACAGCACCGTCAGTGCCGCGGTCGCGGCGCTGCCGTCCAACTGCTTCACTTTCCTGTCGACACTGCCCGGTGGCTTCACGCCCCGCTTCGGCGGCAGCCTGGAAGACATGTCCGTGGTCGGCGGCGTCAAGGGCACCTGGGGCAATGCCTGGCACTGGGATGCCAGCGTGACCTACGGCCGCAACGACATCGACTTCGTCATCTACAACACGGTCAACGCTTCGCTCGGCGCCGCGCAGCCCGCGGGCCTGCGCTTCAGCCCCGGCGGCAACACCCAGACCGAGAAGGGCGTGAACTTCGATGTCGGTCGCGACATCGAGACCAGCTTCACCGCCGACCCGCTGCGCCTGTCGGCCGGTGCGGAGTGGCGCGAGGAAAGCTTCGAAGTGAAGGCCGGCGATGCGGCCTCGACCGGCATCGGCCCGTTGACCGAGCAGGGCTTCGCGCTCGGGTCCAACGGTTTCAACGGCTTCAATCCGCGTACCGCGGGCGAATGGGATCGCAAGAACTGGGCGGTCTATCTGGACCTGGAGGCCCAGTTCACCGAGCAACTGTTGCTGGCCGCCGCGATCCGCCACGAGGACTTCGACGATTTCGGCAGCACCACCAACGGCAAGCTGACGGCGCGCTTCGACGTGTCCGACACCTTCGCCCTGCGCGGCGCGTACAACACCGGCTTCCGCGCACCGACGCCCGGCCAGGCGAACATCAGCCAGATCAGCACCGCGTTCAACGGCAGCGTGCTGGAAGACATCGCCACGCTGCCGCCGACCAATCCCATCGCGATCCTGAAGGGCTCCCGCCCGCTGACCCCGGAAGAGTCGAAGAACCTCTCGCTCGGCATGGTGTGGAGCAGCGGCGACTGGCTGGTCACGCTCGACGGCTACCGCATCGAGGTGGAAGACCGCATCGCGCTCAGCACCAGCTTCGCGCTCACGCCCGAAGAGCGCGACGCGCTGGTCGACTCCGGCAATCCGGAAGCGGCATCGCTCAGTTCGGTCACCTACTTCGGCAATGCGTTCGATACCACCACCACGGGCGTGGACCTGGTGGCCAGCGTGGAGACGGACCACTTCGGCGGCACCACGACCTATTCGCTCGCCGCGAACTGGAACAAGACCGAAGTCGACCGCTACGACCCCAACTTCATCAACGAAGCCCGCGTCTACAAGATCGAGGAATCGCTGCCGAAGACCAAGGGCTACTTCAGCGTCAACCACAAGCGCGAGGTCTTCCACGCCAACCTCCGCGTGGGCTACTACGGCTCGTGGTACGAGGATCACCTGGACAGCGGCGCGATCCTCGCCGAGGACGGCGGCCTGCCGATCTACGAAGGCAGCAAGGTGATCGTGGACGCCGAGGTGGGCTGGACGTTCGCTTCCGGCCTGTACGTCAACGTCGGCGCGCAGAACCTGTTCGACGAAACCCCGGACGACAATCCGTGGGGTGCGGCGGTCGCCGGTGCGGCCTATCCCGTGCATTCGCCGTACGGCTTCAACGGCGGGTTCTACTACGCCCGCGTGGGCTGGAAGTTCTGATCGTCATCGCCGGTGCCCTTCGCGGGCACCGGCGCTACAGCTTGAACAACGGCTGCAAGCGGCGCGCCAGCCAACCGGGGAAGCGCAACGGCGCATCGAGGGCGGACACGCAGATGCACGCCGTGCCCGGCACGGTGACCGGCTGGTGTTCGACATCGCTGTCGAGGTCGGCCACGTCGCCGGGCGCGAAGTGGCCCAGCGCATCGTGGTAAGCCCCGCGCAGGATCTGGGTCAGCTCGGTGCCGCCGTGGCTGTGCACCGGCATGCTGCGGCCAGGGCCGATCTTCAGCATCAGCAGCGTACCGGTCTTCGTATCGGAAGCGCGAATGCAGTGCACGCCGGGCGCCATCCAGCGCCACTTCAGCGCGCGATACGACGTGCCGAAGTACGGCTGCAACGGCGCGGGCAGGCGATCGTCATCTTCGTACGGCGCCGCCTTCGGTGCGGGCGTGGCGGGCTCGGGCAACGGTGCATCGAGCTGTTCCAGCATGGCGGCGCGCAGGCCGGCCAGGCGCGACGTGGACGCCGCGACCGGCTGCTGGTGCTCGACCAGCTGGCCACCGATGCGTTCGGCCTCCTGCACGCGCGCGCGACAGTGCGCGCAGGTTTCCAGGTGGGTGGCGGCGACCACCGCCACTTCCACCGCCAGCGCGCCGGCGGCATAGCTGACCACGGTGGAGGGATCGAGATGGTGGTGCGGATTCACGGCTGCCCCCTTACCTGGCCCTGCAGGCGCAGGAACGCGCGCCGCAGGTGCGACTTCACCGTGCCCAACGGCATGTCGAGTTCATCGGAAATTTCCTGGTGGCTCTTGGCTTCGAAATACGACATGCGCATCAGGCGCGCCTGGATGGCCGGCAGTTCGTCGATGCGACGCCGCAGGTCCACGTGCTCGGCATAGTCCTCGGCGGTGGAGAACGGCCGCGCGAGGTCCTCGTCGCTCACCGCGTCCCCTTCTTCCAGCACCTGCACCCAGCCGGGCTCGCGCCGCACGCGGTCGATGTGCAGGTTGCGGCCGATGCGGAACAGCCACGTAGACACCGCGCCCTGGTGCGGGTCGTACATCGCGGCGCGCTGCCACAACCGGAGCAGGGCTTCCTGCGCGAGGTCCTCGGCGACCGTCTCCGCGTTGCCCAGGCCGCGCAGGTACAGGCACAGCCGCGGCATGAAGTGGTCGTACAGCCGCAGGAAGCTCGCCCGGTCGCGCAGCCGCGCGACGGCGACCATGTCGCCGGCCCAGTCGTGGGCATCCCGCGATGAAGGCGTGGGCGTGGACACCGGCCGGGTCGTCCCGGGGGACGACGGTCTCCTTGTGAAGTCGGACGGCATGGTAAGCCAGGGGTCCCGTTGTGGCATGTGATGGCGGCGTCTACGCGGGATGGGGCGACTTGGATGCACCCCGCCATGCATCCGTCCCGACGCCCCGCACGTATAGCCCGCCGTGCCCCTGGAAGGACGACCGATGCCTGCATGCCGCACCCTGCTGGGCCTTACCCTCGCCTGCCTGGCGATCCCAGCCGGCGCGAACGCGGACATCCTGCGCCAGGAGGCCCGGGCCTACGCACGCAAGGGCGACACCCTGCTGTACCGCGAGTCGCACTGGCGCTACCGGCAGGACGGGCTCGCCCACCGGCTGGTGCTCTATCGCTGCCCCGACGGCCGCGCCTTCGCGCGCAAGACCGTCGTGGAACGCACCTCGGCACAGGCCCCGGACTTCGATTTCGAAGATGCCCGCGATGGCTACCGCGAAGGCGTGCGCACCGGCCCGCGGGGTCGCACGGTCTATGTGCGCCCCTCGGCCGACGCGACCGCGCGCGAACGCGCGATCACGCTGCCGGCCGGCGGCGTGATCGACGCCGGCTTCGACGCGAGCGTCCGCCTCCACTGGGACGCGCTGCGCGCCGGCCGTGACGTGGACCAACCCTTCCTGCTGCCCAGCCGCATGGCCTTCGTCCCGATCAGCCTGCGTCCGGGCACGGCGCTGCGCTGGCAGGGCATTCCTGCGCAACGCCTGACGATGCGGCTGGACCGCTGGTACGGCTTCATCGCACCAACGATGCAACTGACCTATGCCGATGCGGACCAGCGCCTGCTCGAATTCGCCGGCATCGCGACCATCCGCGACGCCGCGGGCAACCACCAGGACGTGCGCATCGTCTTTCCCGACCCGGCCGCACCCGCCGACGCCGATGCGCTCCGCCGCGCACGCGCGACACCGCTGGTGCGCACCTGCGGTCAATGAACGAAGTATCTGCATCCGATCGTCGCCGTCCTGCGTAAGCCCCATCAACGCAGCGGAGAACGTCATGCCGGCCAGTGCTTCCCCCACCCGCACGACGGCAACGCGCCTGTCCACGCTGTCGCGCTGGTTCGACACCGAGGCGCGCGCGGACGATGACGCCGCGCAGGCGGGGCGCATCGACTGGCTGCGCGCTATCCCCTTCCTCGGCATGCACCTGGCCTGCGTGGCGGTGGTGTGGGTCGGTGTGTCGCCCATCGCCGTGATCGTGGCCGTGGCGCTGTACGCCGTGCGCATGTTCGCGATCACCGGGTTCTATCACCGCTACTTCTCGCACCGCACCTTCCGCACCTCGCGCGTGCTGCAGTTCGTGTTCGCGCTGATCGGCGCGTCCAGCGTGCAGCGTGGGCCGCTCTGGTGGGCGGCGCACCATCGCAATCACCACCGGCACGCCGATACCGCGGCCGATCCGCATTCGCCGAACCAGCACGGCTTCTGGTGGAGCCATGCGGGCTGGTTCCTGACCCGTGGCGGCTTCCGCACCGACTGGTCGCGCATCCCCGACCTGGCCGGCTATCCGGAACTGCGCTGGCTGGACCGCTACGACACCGTCGTGCCCGTGCTGCTGGCGGCCGCGCTGTTCGGCATCGGCATGTTGCTGGAGCGCCTGGCGCCGGGCCTCGGCACGAATGGCCCGCAGCTGCTGGTGTGGGGGTTCTTCCTCTCCACGGTGGCGCTCTTCCACGCCACCGTCACCATCAACTCGCTGGCGCACCGCTTCGGCCGTCGCCGCTTCGACACGCGCGACGACAGCCGCAACAATCTCTGGCTGGCGCTGCTGACCTTCGGCGAAGGCTGGCACAACAACCACCACTTCTTCCCCGGCACCGCGCGCCAGGGCTTCCGCTGGTGGGAAATCGACCTGACCTGGTACGGCCTGCGCACGCTCGCGCTGCTGGGGCTGGTGCGCGACCTGAAGCCCGTGCCCGCGTGGGTGCTGGCCAAGGCGAGGCGCTGAGCATGCGCATCGCCGTCATCGGCTCCGGCATCGCCGGCCTGGCCTCGGCCTGGTGGCTGTCGCAGCAGCGGCACGAGGTCGTGCTGTTCGAAGCCAACGACTACCTGGGCGGCCACACCCACACGCACACCGTCGAACAGGCAGGGCGCGAGTACCGCATCGACAGCGGCTTCATCGTGTTCAACCCCGAGCACTATCCGTTGCTGTGCGGCCTGTTCGACGAACTCGGCGTGGCCTCGCAACCGACCACGATGAGCTTCTCGGTGCACAGCGAACGCAGTGGCGTGGAGTACAACGCCACCTCGCTGGCCACGCTGTTCTGCCAGCGCCGCAACCTGGTGTCGCCGCGCTTCTGGGGCATGCTGCGCGACCTCGCGCGCTTCTATCGCGAAGCGCCTGCCTTGCTGGAAGGCGACGACGCGGGGCCGACCCTGGGCGAGTACCTGCAGCACGGCGGCTACGGTGCCGCGTTCCGCGACGAGCACCTGGTGCCGATGGCATCCGCGCTGTGGTCGTCGCCGCCGCAGGGCATCCTCGCGTTCCCGGCGCGCTACCTGGTCCAGTTCATGGCCAACCACCACATGCTGACGCTGGGCGAGCGTTCGCCCTGGCGCGTGGTGACCGGCGGATCGGCCACGTATGTGGACGCGCTGCGAGCCCGCTGGCGCGTGCAGGAGCGCGTGTCCTGCCCCGTGCTCGCGGTCCGGCGCGATGCGGAGGGCGTGGATGTCGATACGCGTCAGGGCCGCGAACGTTTCGACCATGTCGTGATGGCCGGCCACAGCGACGACATGCTCGCGCTGCTGCACGATGCCGATGCGCGCGAACGCGACGTGCTGGGCGCCATCCGCTACCAGTCCAACGACACGGTGCTGCACACGGACGCGCGCCTGCTGCCGCGCAACCGCAAGGCGTGGGCCGCCTGGAACGCGCATGTGCCGCGCGACCCGTCGGCGCCCTGCACCGTCAGCTACTGCATGAACCTGCTGCAGGACGTGCCCTCGCCCGCACCGTTCGTGGTCACGCTCAACCGCAGCGAGGCCATCGATCCGGCCCACATCCTGCGCCGCATGCACTACCGTCACCCGGTCTACGACCAGGCGATGGTCGCGGCGCAGGCCCGCAAGGCGGAGATCCAGGGGCATCGCCGCACCTGGTTCGCGGGCGCGTACTGGGGATGGGGCTTCCACGAAGACGGCATCCGCAGCGCGCGCGCGTTAGTGGATGCGTTCGAGGCGCAGCCGCCGACGACAACGGCGCTGCGGCACGCCGAGGCCGTGCCGGCATGAACGCGCCGCTCGCCAGTGCCGTCTACGAAGGCTGGGTGCGGCATCGCCGGCATGCGCCGCGGCCGCACGCCTTTCGCTATCGGATGGCGCAGCTCTACCTGGACCTGGACGAACTCGATCGCGTGTTCGACGGGCGCTGGCTGTGGTCGGTGGAACGCCGCAACCTGGCCGCGTTCCATCGCAGCGACTACCTGGCGCCGCACGACCAGCCACTCGCCGAGGCCGTGCGCGATCGCGTGGCACGGCAGCTCGGATACCGTCCGACGGGTCCGGTGCGGTTGCTCACCCACCTGCGCTATGCGGGCTACGTCTTCAACCCGGTGAGCTTCTACTACTGCTTCCAGCCCGATGGCACCACGCTGGATGCCGTGCTCGCGGAAATCACCAACACGCCCTGGCGCGAGCGGCACAGCTACGTCTTGCCGGTGCGCGACGGCGCGCCTTATGGCGATGGCTGGGAATGGGGGTTCGACAAGGCCTTCCATGTCTCGCCGTTCCTGCCGATGGAGTGCGACTACCGCTGGCGCTTCACCCTGCCGGACGACGCCTTGCGCGTGCACATGCAGGTGGACCGCGAGGGTCAGCGCGCTTTCGACGCCACCCTCACCCTGCTGCGCCGACCCTTGAACGGTGCCTCGCTGGCGCGCGTGCTTTGGCGCTACCCGCTGATGACCACCCAGGTGATGACCGGCATCCACTGGCAGGCCCTGCGCCTGTGGCTCAAGCGCACGCCGGTGCACGACCACCCTTCCCTCGCCCGCGAGACCCCATGAACGAGATCGCCGCTTCCTCCGCCACGCCGACCTACGGCGCACTCGACCGCCTGCTGCGTTCGCAGCTGCTGGCCCGCCTCGATGCGCTGGACCATGGCGTGCTGGTCGTGCGCGACGCGCTGGGCGAGCATCGCTTCGGCAACGCCGGGCCCGGTGCGCTGTCCACCGTGCACCTGTGGATCGATGATCCGGCGTTCTACCGCGCCGTCGCCGCACAGGGCAGCGTGGGCGCTGGCGAGGCCTACATCGCCGGCCAATGGCGCTGCGACGATCTCGTCGGCCTGGTGCGGCTGCTGGTGCGCAACCGCGCCCTGCTCGACGGCATGGAAACGGGCATGGCGCGGCTGGGCGGCTGGGCGTTGCGCAGCTGGCATGCGCTCCGGCGCAACACGCGCGAAGGCAGCCGCCGCAACATCGCGGCGCATTACGACCTGGGCAACGATTTCTTCGCCCTGTTCCTGTCGCCGGACCTGATGTACTCGTCGGCGATGTTCGCCTCGCCCGACGATGATCTGGACACCGCGTCGTACCGCAAGCTCGACGCCGTGTGCCGCAAGCTGGCGCTGACGCCGCAGGACCGGGTGATCGAGATCGGCACCGGCTGGGGCGGCTTCGCCCTGCATGCGGCCCGCCACTATGGCGCCCACGTCACCACCACCACGATCTCGCGCGAGCAGCACGCGCTCGCCAGCCAACGCGTGGCCGACGCCGGCCTGCAGGACCGGGTGACGCTGCTGCTGCAGGACTACCGCGACCTGCAGGGCGAATACGACAAGCTGGTCTCCATCGAAATGATCGAAGCGATCGGTGCGCCGTACCTGGAGACGTTCTTCGGCAAGCTGGGCGCGCTGCTGCGGCCGGGCGGCCAGGCGCTGTTGCAGGCCATCACCATCGAGGACCATCGTTACGTGCAGGCGCGCGATTCGGTGGATTACATCAAGCGCTTCGTCTTCCCCGGCAGCTTCATCCCGTCGCTCAGCGCGATGTATGCCGCGAAGACGCGCGCCAGCGACCTGCAGGTGGTGCACCAGGAAGACTTTGGCCTGTCGTACGCCTACACGCTGCGCGCGTGGCGGCGCCGCTTCATGACGCGGCTGCACGAGGTGCGCGCGCAGGGCTTCGACGAGCGCTTCATCCGCTTGTGGGAGTTCTACCTGGCCTACTGCGAAGGCGGCTTCCTGGAACGCTCCATCGGCGTGTCGCACCTGCTGATGGCGCGCCCCGGCCACGGGTCGGGGGCCGCATGAACCCGCTGTACGCCCTCGCGCTGGTCGCGCTGCTCGCCGCCGTCGTCATGACGCTGGGCTGGGGCTGGCAGCGGCGCCGCGAGAATGCCGGCATCGTCGACGTGCTGTGGTCGGCCTGCGTCGGTGGCAGTGCCGTCGTGCTCGCGGCCATCGGTGATGGCGCCTGGCAGGCCCGCGTCACCCTGGCCGTGCTGGGTGGGCTGTGGGGCGCGCGGCTAGCGCTGCACCTGTGGCATCGCGTGCGCCACGAACCCGAAGACGGGCGGTACCGCCACCTGCGCGCGCACTGGCAGGGGCACCAGGGCAAGTTCTTCCTGTTCTTCATGGCGCAGGCCCTGCTGGTGGTGCTGTTCGCCCTGCCCTTCGCCGCGGCCGCGCGCAGCCCGCAGCACACCGCATGGCCGTGGATCGCGCTGGCGGTGGCGATCTGGATCGCCAGCGTCGCCGGCGAGGCCATTGCCGATCGCCAACTCGCCCGCTTCCGTGCCGATCCCGCGAACCGTGGCCGCACCTGCCGCGACGGCCTGTGGCGGTATTCGCGCCATCCCAACTATTTCTTCGAATGGCTGCACTGGTTCGCCTACATCGCACTGGCCGTCGGCTCGCCGTGGGCGTGGCTGTCGTGGTGCGGACCGGTGGTGATGTACGTGTTCCTGCGCTTCATCAGCGGCATTCCCTACACCGAGGCGCAGGCCTTGCGCACGCGCGGCGAGGACTACCGCGACTACCAGCGCACCACGCCGATGCTGTTTCCGTGGTTCCCCAAACCCGCCGCCAAGGAGGCGACACGATGAATGCAATGGTGGACGAACTTGCCGCCGACCGCGCCGCCCCCGGCCTGTTGGGCCTGGCCGAACGTGGCCTGTTGCCGGATGCGCTGGTCCGCGCCGGCATCCGTCAGTTGTGCGCGCAACGGCTGCGCGATGAAGCCGGCGGCGGGCAGGAAGCGCAGTCGGCGTTGCTCGCGCATCGGCTGCGCGCGTTGCGCCAGGGCGCGCTGGCGGTGCACACCGATGCCGCCAATCGCCAGCATTACGAACTGCCGGCGGACTTCTTCCGCCATTGCCTGGGCGATCGGCTGAAGTACAGCAGCTGCTACTACCCCACCGGTACCGAAACCCTGGAGCAGGCCGAGGACGCGATGCTCGCGCTGTACGGCGAACGCGCGGCGCTGGCCGACGGCCAGGACATCCTGGAACTCGGCTGCGGCTGGGGTTCGCTGACCCTGTGGATGGCGGCGCGCTATCCGAACGCGCGCATCACCGCCGTGTCCAATTCGCACTCGCAGCGCCGTTTCATCGAAGCGCGCTGCGTGGAGCGCGGGCTGGACAACGTGCGCGTCATCACCTGCGACGTGAACCAGCTGCAGCTCGACGCGAGGACCTTCGACCGCTGCGTCTCGGTGGAGATGTTCGAACACGTCAGCAACCATGCCGCGCTGATGCAGCGCATCCACGACGCCTTGCGACCCGGCGGGCTGCTGTTCGTGCACATCTTCGTGCACCGCCACCTGATGTATCCGTTCGAGACGCAGGGCGAGGACAACTGGATGGGCCGGCACTTCTTCACCGGCGGCATGATGCCGTCGGCGGACCTGCTGCTGTTCTTCCAGCAGCATCTGAAGCTGCAGGAACGCTGGCTGCTGGACGGTACCCACTACCAGCGCACCGCCAACCACTGGCTGGCCCGGCACGACGCGCACCGCGACGAGGTGATGGCGGTGCTGCGCGAGGCCTATGGCGATGCCGCCGCGCTCTGGAACCAGCGCTGGCGCATGTTCTGGATGGCGTGCGCCGAACTGTTCGGCTATCGCGACGGCCAGGAATGGCTGGTCGCGCATTACCGCTTCCAACGGCCCTCGACGGAGCGCTGACATGCGCACCCTGCCCTTCGCCCTGCTCGCCCTGATGATCGCGACCTCGACCACCGCCTGCCGGTCCGGCACCGTCAAACCCACGATCAGCACCGCCGCGCCGGTCGATGTCGACCGCTTCATGGGCGACTGGTACGTGATCGCGCACATCCCTTCGTTTACGGAGCGCGACGCCTACGCCGCGGTGGAGTCGTATGCGCGCCTGCCGGATGGCCGCATCCAGACCACCTTCCGCTTCCGCAAGGGCGCGCTCAACGGTCCCGAGAAGACGATGCACCCCATCGGCAAGGTCGAGCCGGACAGCGGCGGCGCGGTGTGGGGCATGCAGTTCGTCTGGCCGATCCAGGCCGAGTACGTGATCTCGTTCGTCGATGCCGACTACCAGCAGACGATCGTCGCGCGCAGCAAGCGCGACTACGTCTGGCTGATGGCGCGCACGCCCACGATCTCCGACGCCGATTACCAGACCCGCCTGCGCCAGATCGAGGCGCTGGGCTACGACATGTCGAAGATCCGGCGCGTGCCGCAGCAGATGTCAGCCTCTGAAACGCCCAACGGCGGACCTAAGTGAGAGAAGAGACACCCGAGAAGGTCGAACGTTGGACCTTAGTGAGAGAAGAAACACCCAAATACATCCAACGCTGGGCGCTAGTGAGAGAAGAAACACCGGAGAACATCCAACGTTCGACCTTGGTGTGAGAAGAAACACCGAAATACACCCAACGCTGGACCTTGGTGTGAGAAGAAACACCGAAATACATCCAATGCTGGACCTTGGTGTGAGAAGAAACACCGGAAAACATCCGACGATGGACCTTGGTGTGAGAAGAGGTGGCCACACCGCCAGGGTTGGCGCCCATCGCGCCGGCACCCATTGCCCCCTGTCACGAGGATCCCATGTCATGTCACTCTAATGACAGGGACGGCGCCACCACGGCGACCGAGGAACAGGCCTCCATGCATCTCCTATCGCGGGGCGCCCGTGTCGGGCGCGTACTGGGCGTACTTCTGTGTGTTGCGTGCCTTGCCGGCTGTGGCGGCGGTGGCCCGGACGGCAATGCGTACGTGGAGTACGACGGGACGACGCTGATCGTCGAAGGCACGCCCTACCCGCGGGAGGCGACGATGGATCCGCCGGGTACGTTCCTCGCCGGCCGCATCGTGGTACAGCCGGAGCAGGGCAAGCACGATGCCGCTGCCGCGCTCATCGAACGCTACGGGCTGACCCTGGAGGGTCGCAGCGCCGAAGGCTGGTTGCTGGTGACGGGGCCCGACGGTTTCGAGATGCAATGGGCGTCGGCGATCCAGCGGCAACTGGGGGGACGGAGCTTCGCGACCCTGGATGCCGCCGGCGCGCCCACCGCGATCGCCGCGGCGGCGGCGCAGGCTGCATCGCCGGGCTCGCCGGTGCCCGATCGCGAGCCCTCCGCCGAGGAGGTGCGTCGCGCGTTCTTCGACCTGTACGAAAAGCTCGACGTCGCCGGCGGCCTGCCCGTCACCCTGACCGCCTCGGGCCAATCGACGGTGCTTCGCGCCAAGCTGTTCGACGCACGCAAGCAATCCTGCCGCACGTTGCCCCATGCCAAGCCGGGCGAATGGGAGTGCGAAGCCGAGCTGATGATGAGCCTGTGCTCCGGCGACTGCGATCCGGCCGACGAAGAGCCTTCATCGAAGGGCGAGCGTATCCACCTGCGGTGGGATGCCGAATCGGAGCGCTACACGCACGACGGTTGATGCGCGAACCCCTCGTAGCCCGGGTAATGCCAAAGGCGAAACCCGGGAATCGCGGTCTCGAATCCACCGACGCACCAGGCATCGTCGAGTTCCCGGGTTTCGCTTCGCTGTCCGCGGGCTACGGGCCTTACCGTAATGAAGATGCTACAACTAGGTTTCTCAATGAGGACCAAGTTGGGCCGAATCCATCGAAAGACATGCCATCGAATGGAGCTACAGCCGCGTGGACATTACTAGCAAATGCCATCTTTGAGAGCAGTACAGATGCGTTATCAGACACCCTTTCAACCTTTCCAGAAACCACCACGGACGTATTCTTCGGATAGTCCCGCTTGAACAAACCATCCAGTGATACGCCAGTCGTTTCGTCAAACTCATCTCTAAAGAACAATCTCCTAGACGATGAATCGCACCGAGTCGCATCGGCTCGCGAGTACAGTGATTCAATACAAAACGGCTCAGCAGTCGCTGCGCCGGGCGGAGCCAAGCAGAACGCATAGACCATGCGGCCGAGTTGGACACGACCACCCGGAACCAGACCACTCTTCTTCATGAAAGCGGGCGTATCGCAATCAAAGACGCCTATAGTCAGCTCGTGAACGTCGACTTTCGCGATTCTTAGAAGAGTCTCCCACAGCTCGGCGTCACCCTTATCTCCAGAAAAATTCTGATACCTCGGCTCAAGATCAATAAACCTTCCGGAACTCTGAAAGCTATTCAGAGCCGCTTCCAAATGAAGGAGGTCCGTATCTCCTTCAGCGAGAATTCGGAACTTGTAGGTCGCGCTCAATCTTGGAAAATAAGAAGATATCTGGGGGAAGTTGCGGTGCAACGCCTCAACCGAACCCCTTCCAGCCAACCGATCGATCCAATGAGCGTATCGAACTTTCCCTCTTATGATTTGACCAATGTTGAAAGCCGAACTTCGCTGAAAAGCAGGCTTCCAAGAGAGGACTATTGCGTCACCAGGAGCTTCCCCATACTTCCTTATAACGTGAAGAGCCGATCTAAGCTGACGACGCCACGATCGCGGGATAGATACGCCTGAGTTGACAGAAAGCCCTGTAACAAGCTTTTTCTCTCGACCGCTTCTAACCAGAAATTTGTCGGAGTTGACTGAGAATCCGTTTCGCTCGAAGACGCTCTTCAACTCCAAGCCCGGCACCCAGCCAGCCTCTCCAACAAAGTCTGCGACTCGCGCCGAGATTTCTCGAGTGTTGGTAGAGAAACAGACATCGTCCGCGTATCTACTGACAGAACACCGACTCCTCTTGGAGAGCTCCAACAGCTCTCTATCGAAGCGCCGACAGACAATGTTTGAAATTACTGGCGAAGTCGGAGCTCCTTGCGGAAGCCGGCCGTCTTTTGTGCACAACTGAGCCAAACAAACCGCCACCTCATGTTCGAAAGAGAAAGGGGCCGCACGGAAGACTCCGAGAACTCTGCCAAAGTTGATGGAAGGAAAAAAATCTTTTATGTCTGCGAGCACAATCCATCGCTTAGTTCGATGAACTTTCGCATGATCGAAGATTGATCTTTCCTTTACATAACCCTTCGCCAGCCACCTTGGCGGGGCAATCTCGGAAAGGGTTCCCGCGAGCTTGGATTGGAGAAACTTTAGCGCAGGGCTCGGAGCATCAATTACACGAGCATTTCCGTTGCGCTTCTTTATCTCGAAAGTTGAGTACTTTCTGTCATCTGGAAGCTTGTAAAGAATGTAACGGAGAGCCTTTTCAGAAAGGCCAAGCCAGCCGGCCAGATCAGACCGACTCTTAACGCTCAAAAAGTCGGAGCTATTCTGACTGAAAGTCGGGGGCATAGATCATCAACTTATCGCATTACCGTATGTAACATACTGCGCGCATAGTGACACTTAGCAACGTTATGCGGCGATCAGAAGCGATGCTTTTGACCCCACAGGTCCGATGATGGTCGACGAATACGTCGACGAACGACATGACCTATGCCCCCTCGCATTATTTACCACATGCGGCGGCTCCGTTCCAACTACGCCATCGGCAATTTCAGGCCTTGTTCCTTCGCGCACTGCCGGGCGATCTCGTAGCCCGCATCCGCATGCCGCATCACGCCGGTGCCGGGATCGTTCCACAGCACGCGCGCGATGCGCTTGTCGGCCTCTTCCGTGCCGTCACAGACGATGACCACGCCCGAGTGCTGCGAGTAGCCCATGCCCACGCCGCCACCATGGTGCAGCGACACCCAGGTGGCGCCACCGGCGACGTTGAGCATCGCGTTGAGCAGCGGCCAGTCGCTGACGGCATCGGAGCCGTCCTTCATCGCTTCGGTCTCGCGGTTGGGCGAGGCCACGCTGCCGGAGTCGAGGTGGTCGCGACCGATCACGACCGGTGCTTTCAGTTCGCCGTTGCGCACCATCTCGTTGAACGCCAGGCCCAGCGTGTGGCGCAGGCCCAGGCCGACCCAGCAGATGCGCGCCGGCAAGCCCTGGAAGCTGATCCGCTCGCGCGCCATGTCCAGCCAGCGATGCAGGTGCGCATCGTCGGGGATCAGCTCCTTCACCTTGGCGTCGGTCTTGTAGATGTCTTCGGGATCGCCGCTGAGCGCGACCCAGCGGAACGGGCCCACGCCGCGGCAGAACAGCGGACGCACATAGGCCGGCACGAAGCCCGGGAAGTCGAACGCGTTCTTCAACCCCTGGTCGAACGCCATCTGCCGAATGTTGTTGCCGTAGTCGAACGTGGGCACGCCCATCTGCTGGAACGCGAGCATCGCCTCGACGTGCACGCGCATGGCCTGCTTGGCGGCATCGCGCACGCGTTCGGGTTCGGCCTTCTGTTCGGCCAGCCACTGCTCCACGGTCCAGCCGATCGGCAGGTAGCCGTGCACGGGGTCGTGCGCACTGGTCTGGTCGGTGACGGCATCCGGACGCACGCCACGCTTCACCAGCTCCGGCAGGATCTCCGCCGCATTGCCGAGCAGCGCGATGGACTTCGCCACACCAGCCGCCGTGTATTTCGCGATGCGCGCGAGCGCGTCATCGAGGTCGGTGGCCTGTTCGTCCACGTAGCGCGTGCGCAGGCGCATGTCGATGCTGGACTGGCGGCATTCGATGTTGAGCGAGCTCGCGCCCGCCAGCGCCGCGGCCAGCGGCTGCGCGCCACCCATGCCGCCGAGGCCCGCGGTGAGGATCCACTTGCCGGTCAGGTCGCCACCGTAGTGCTGGCGACCCATCTCGACGAAGGTTTCGTACGTGCCCTGCACGATGCCCTGGCTGCCGATGTAGATCCACGAGCCGGCCGTCATCTGGCCGTACATCGCCAGGCCCTTGCGGTCGAGTTCGTTGAAGTGTTCCCACGTGGCCCAGTGCGGCACCAGGTTGGAGTTGGCGATCAGCACGCGCGGCGCATCGGGATGCGTGGGGAAGATCCCGACCGGCTTGCCCGACTGCACCAGCAGCGTCTCGTTGTCGTCGAGTTCGCGCAGCGACTTCAGGATGGCGTCGTAGCAGGCCCAGTCGCGCGCGGCGCGGCCGATGCCGCCGTAGACGACCAGCGAGGTGGGATCTTCCGCGACGTCCGCGTCCAGGTTGTTCTGCAGCATCCGGTACGGCGCTTCGCTGAGCCAGGACTTGCAGGTGAGCGTGGCACCGCGCGGCGCGCGGATGACGCGGGACGGGTCGTGGCGGGGATCGGACATGGCAGGTTCCAGATGCAGGTATGCGCCCATTATCGGCGGGACGCCCCATCCTGCGCGAGCCATGCAGATGCTGCAGTGCGCGATGGCGTGCGTGGCAGAATCGGGCCATGAACGCCTTCCGTGCTGCGCTATCCGCCTTCCTGCTGGCCGGCCTGCTGGCTGCCGCGCCCTTGGCCGCTACGCCGCCCGAGCGCGTGCTGGTCTTCACGAAGACCGCGAAATTCCGTCACGAGGCGATTCCGGTGGCGGCCACCACGCTGCAGCGCCTCGTGATGGAGGAAGGCATGGCGGCGGACCACACCGAGGATGCCGGCGCCTTCACGCCGGAGAACCTGGCGCGGTATCGCGTGGTGGTGTTCGCCAGCACGACCGGCGATGTACTGGATGACGCGCAACAAGCGGCGCTCGAAGCGTTCGTGCGGAAGGGCGGCGGTTTCATTGGCGTGCACGCGGCGGCGGACACGGAATACGACTGGCCCTGGTACGGGCAACTGGTGGGCGCGTACTTCCAGAACCACCCGCCGGGCCTGCAATCCACGCAGGTGCAACCGGAGCAGGATGGCAAGCCACGCGGACCGCGCTGGCCGATCACCGACGAGTTGTACAACTACCGCGCCAATCCGCGCGGGCAGGTGCAGGTCATCGCCACCGTGGACGAGCGGGTGTACGACGGCGGCACGATGGGCGCGGACCATCCCATTGCCTGGTGCCACGCCTTCGACGGTGGCCGCAGCTGGTATACCGGCCTTGGCCACGAGGCGGCGGTCTACGCCGATGCGAATTTCATCGCCCAGCTCAAGCGCGGACTGCGCTACGCGTCACGCCACACCGACGACTGCTGACCCTTCCGCTTCGCGCACAGCACGAAAGGAAGGGTCCTGCACGCGTCAGTTCACCGCCGGATCGAGGGTCCGCAGCGCGTCGCGCAGATTGCCGTGGCCCGTGCGGTCCAGTTCGTCCTTCGAGTAGGAGCGTCCGGGTTGCCCGTTGCACGGGGTCTTGGCATCGCGCTGGCGGATGCGGCTGCCGGTCTGGCGGATGCAGTTGGCATCGGACAGGCGGGGCGCGTCTTCGGTCTTGGCGGGCGCGGTGGCGGGCGTAGCCGTTTCGGCAGGACGTTCGCCGGTCGGCGCGGACGCCGGTTCCGCTGGCGTTGCCGGGGACTGGGCGTGGGCGGTGACCGCCATCAGGCAGGCGGCCAGGGCCAGGAGGGGGAGGTGCTTCATGTAGGGGCTCCGCAGGGGCTTGGTCTACACGGTACGTTCCAGCGCGCCAGCGCGTCGCACCCTCAGCCGGTCGGGTTCAGCCGCACCTCAGGCGGCCGGGCACTGCGCCTTGCGGCCGTCGTGGAAGCGCTGGACCGCCGCTGCATCGGCCTTCTGCGGCGCCACGCCATCGTCGAACAGTACATGCCATGCACCATCGTCGCCGCGGTACCAGACCGAGCCGAAGCGGCCGAGCCGGGTGTCGCCGGTCTTCGGATCTTCATACAGCGCAGGACCGCTGGAGTACGCCGTGCGGCCGTCGCCGCCCAGGGTCACCACCGACGGATACCAGCTCAGCTTCAGCGCCGTGCCCTCGATCAACGGCATCCATTCACGGGTGATGGCGTCGCGCCCGCGGGTAGGCTTCTGGCTCACGCCGAAGGCCGCCTCGGGGTGCAGGTGTTCGGCGAAGGCCGCCGCGTCATGGTCGGCGACGGATTTCGCGAAGCTCAGTTCGCGCTGCCAGACCGCGCACTCGGCCTGGCGGGCGGCCTCCGGTGTCGAGGCCAGGACGCCGCCGCTGGCGGCGGCCAACAACGCGATGGACGAAAGTCGGAAGAGCGCTGTCATGCGGAATGTCCCGGAGTCTGCCAAGCTGTGGCCGATTCCAGCCTGTTCCCGTACCGCATGCGCCTGCCATTGGTCAGGGTGACGATGCTGGCCGCCCTGCTCTGGACGGCCGGCTGCGCCACCACCTCCACCGCCCCGCCTCCGTCCGAGCCGCACAGCGTCGTGCTCATCTCCATCGACGGCCTGCCCGCCAGCGCGCTGGGACAGGGCAACACGCCCCATCTGGATGCCCTCGCCGCCGCTGGCACGCACGCGGCATGGATGAACCCGTCCTACCCCGTGCTGACGTTCCCCAACCATTTCACCCTGGTCACCGGACTGCGGCCGGACCGGCACGGCATCATCCACAACAGCATGCGCGACGACGCCGTCGGCGGCTTCAAGGTGGCGGACAAGGCCGCGGGCGCCGATGCGCGCTGGTGGCAGGGCGAGCCGATCTGGAATACCGCCGAGAAGGCCGGCCTGCGCACCGCGATCTGGGCCTGGCCCGGCAGTGCCGCACCCATCGACGGTCGCCGGCCCACCCGCTGGGTACCCTACTCGCCCGAGATCAGTGCGGCCGATCGCGCCGACCAGGTCGCGGGCTGGATGACCGAACCGGTGGCCACGCGCCCGCGCCTGGCTGCGTTGTATTTCGAACGCGTCGACAACGTGGGGCACGAGAAAGGGCCGGGTGCGCCCGAAACGCTGGCGGCGATCCGCGAAGTCGACGCCGCGGTGGGCCGCGTCGTGCAGGCGCTGGACGCCCACGGCCTGCGCGCAACGACCGACGTGGTAGTGGTGTCCGACCACGGCATGGCACCGGTACGGCCGGACCAGTACATCGCGCTGGAGGACATGGCGACGATCGAGCAAGCCGAAGCGGTCAGCACAGGCCAGGTGATCGGCTTCAACCCGCGCGCCGGCCACAAGGCCGATGCGGAGCAACGGCTGCTCGGACGCCACGACCACTACGAATGCTGGCGCAAGCAGGACCTGCCGGCGCGCTGGCACTACGGTACGCATCCGCGCGTGCCGGCGATCGTCTGCCAGTTCGACGAGGGTTGGAACGGATTGCCGGCGGCGCAGCTGCGTCGCGCACCGGAGGAGAAGTTGAACCGCGGTTCGCACGGCTACGACAACGCACTGCCGTCGATGCGTGCGGTGTTCATCGCCGCCGGTCCCAGCTTCCGCCGCGGCACGACGCTGCCGGCTTTCGACAACGTCGATGTGTATCCGCTGCTGGCGGAATTGCTGGGTCTCGCACCCGCGCGGAACGATGGACACGCCGCCACCTTCACGCCGGTGCTGACGCCGCGGACAGCGCCTGCGCATTGATGTCCGGAAACGGTGAGTCGGTGCCGGGATGCGGTGCTAGCCTGCGTCCATGGTCCCGCCCATTGCCACCGCCCTGCCCGACCGCCACGTCTGCGAACAGGCGCGACTGAGCCGCGACGCGCGCTTCGACGGCCTGTTCTTCACGGCCGTCACCAGCACGCGGATCTACTGCCGGCCGGTGTGCCCGGCGCCGGCACCGAAACCGCAGAACATCGTCTACTACCGGAACGCGGCCGCCGCCGAAGCCGCGGGCTTCCGCCCCTGCCTGCGCTGCCGGCCGGAACTGGCGCCCGGCGATGGCACGTGGCGGCGTGGCGATGAAGTGGTGGCGCGCGCGTTGAAGCTGATCGACCAGGGCGCCCTGGTCGACGCGCCCGTGGCCGACCTCGCCGAACGCGTGGGCCTGGGCGAACGGCAACTGCGGCGGCTATTCACCGATCGCCTCGGCGCCACGCCGGTGGATGTGCACGGCACGCGCCGCCTGTTGTTCGCCAAACAGCTGCTGACCGAAACCACGCTGCCGATCACGCAGGTGGCGCTGGCCGCCGGCTTCGGCAGCCTGACCCGGTTCAACACGGCGTTCCGCGAGGAATACCGGATGGCGCCGCGCGACCTGCGCAAGCGCGAGCTGCCGCCGACGCACGAGGTGATGACGTTGCGGCTCGGTTACCGCCCGCCGTACGACTTCACCGCGATGCTCGATTTCCTGCGCGGCCGTGCGTTGCCCGGCGTGGAAGTCGTCGATGAGCGCAGCTACCTGCGCGTGATCGGTACGCCGGACGCGCCGGGCTGGCTCCGCGTCAGCGCATGGGACGCCAACTCGCACGCACTGAGGTTGGAACTGCACGGCAGCGCGCCGAGCGACCTGTTGCAGATCGTCAGCCGCCTTCGCCGCATGTTCGACCTGGATGCGGACCCCGCCGCGATCGCCGACGCACTCGGCGACGATCCGCGATTGCGGCCGCTGCTCGCCGCGCGTCCCGGCCTGCGCCTGCCCAGCGGATGGGATGGCTTCGAGATCGCGGTGCGCGCGGTGATCGGCCAGCAGGTGAGCGTGGCCGCCGCACGCACGTTGACCGCACGCCTCGCACAGCGGCACGGCACGCCGCTGGCGATCCCGTTCGACGGACTGACGCATCTGTTCCCCACCCCCGACCTGCTGGCCGATGTCGATCTGACGGAGATCGGCCTGACCCGCGCACGCGCCGACACGATCCGCGGGTTGTCGCGTGCGTTGCTGGACGGGCGGGTGGATTTCCGGCCCGAGCGCACGCTGGAGGATTTCACGTCGCGCTGGGTCGCCCTGCCCGGCATCGGTCCGTGGACGGCGCATTACATGGCGCTGCGCGCGCTCGGCCACCCGGATGCGTTTCCCGCCGACGACCTGGTACTGCAGAAGGCCGTACCGACGGACGGCACGCGGATGACCGCCAAAGCGCTGACGGCACGCGCCGATGCGTGGCGGCCTTGGCGCGGCTATGCGGTGATCCATGTGTGGAAGGGCAGCATGCCGGCGCCCAAAGCGTCTGCTGTTGTAGGAGCGACGTAAGTCGCGATGAGGCTTCACCGGCGATCCTTCGCGACTTACGTCGCTCCCACAGGAAACACCTCGCGCGTCTTCACCATCAGTTCCCCTATCCTGCCCACGCCATGATCCTCTTCCGCCATCTCGATAGCCCCGTGGGCACGCTCACCCTCGCCGCGAACGAGGACGGGCTGCATGCGATCGAATTTCCACGCAACCGGCATCCGGCAGACCGCGAGGGTTGGACACCGGGCGATCATCGCGTGCTCGATCTGGCGGCACGCCAGTTGGATGCCTATTTCGCGGCGAAGCGACGCGATTTCGATCTTCCGCTGGCGCCGCGCGGCACCGACTTCCAGCGCACCGTGTGGATGACGCTTGCGGGGATCGGCTATGGCGAGACGATCAGCTACGCGCAATTGGCGCAGCGAGTGGGAAAGCCCACCGCGATGCGCGCGGTGGGCGCGGCGAACGGACGCAATCCACTGCCCATCGTGTTGCCCTGCCACCGTGTGATCGGTGCGGACGGTGCGCTCACCGGTTTCGGCGGCGGCCTACCGACCAAGCAATTCCTGCTGGAACTGGAAGGCGCGCTTCCCAGGTCGCGCGACCTGTTCGGCTGAGCCGGGTCACATCCCGCGGAAGCGCTGCTGGAAGGCACCGCTGACCGGTAGCACGTCGTCGCGTCCCTTGACGCTCAACAGGTGCCGGCCGAGTTCGTCCTTGCGTACGCGGTCGATGGCCTGCACGCGCACCAGCACGCCGCGGTGCACCTGCCAGAACACGTCCGGGTCGAGTCCGCCGAGCAGATCCTTCAACGGCATGCGGATGATGGCTTCGTCATCGGCAGTCACCACGCGCACGTACTTGTCCTGCGCCTGGAAGAACAGCACCTCGTCGATCGCGATCATGCGCACACTGTCGCCGACGCTGGCGGTGATCCAGCGGATCAGGCGATCGCCCTGCGGCCGCAGGCGCGCTTCCAGATCGTCGATCAGCGTGCGCATGTCCGGTGCGTGCGTTTCGGCCAGGCGTGCCTGCATGCGCTCCACTGCCTGCGCCAAGCGCGCGTCCTGGACCGGCTTCAACAGGTAGTCCGCCGCACCGGCCTCGAACGCACGGATGGCGTAATCCTCGTACGCGGTGGTGAACACCACCAGCCCGCCTTGCGCCACTACCTGCCGCGCGACGTCCAGGCCGCTGACGCCCGGCATGCGGATGTCGAGGAAGGCGACCTGCGGGCGGTGTTGCGCGACGGCATCCAGTGCCGACAGGCCATCCTCGCAGACCGCCACGATCTCGAGCTCCGGCCACGCCGCGCGCAGCTGTTGCTCCAGCGCGCGACGCTGCGGCGCTTCGTCTTCGGCGATCAGGGCGGTGACGGCCTTCATGCCGACGACCCTAGCGGCACGCGGATCTCCGCGCAAACACCGCGACCTCCCACGGCTGGCGCCAGAGCAAATGCGGCGTGCGTGCCGTAACGCGCCGACAGTTGTTCGCGTACGTTCGCCAGGCCGACGCCGGTGCTCAGGCCGGGTTGCAGGCCGGCGCCATCGTCGCGCACCTGCACACGCAGCATGCCGTCCTCGCGGACCGCCTCGATGTCGATGCGGCCCGGGCCGGGTCTGGGTTCGATGCCGTGTTTGATCGCGTTCTCCACCAGCGTGATCAGCAGCGAGGGCGGAAACGGCGACGCGCGCAACGCATCGTCGGCGCGCACGGCGTACGCCAGCCGGCCGCCCATGCGTACCTGCATCAGTGCGAGGTAACTGCTGCAGATATCGAGCTGCTGCCCGAGCGTGGCATGCAGGCCGCGGTCGTCGCGCAGTTTAGGAATGGTGGCGCGCAGGAAATCGACCAGCGCATCCAGGGTGGCTTCGGCCTGTGCGGGATCCTGCCGCACCAGCGCGCGCACCGAGGCCAGGGTGTTGAACAGGAAATGGGGTTCCACCTGCGCCTGCAGCACGCCCAGCCGCAGGTCGGCTTCGTGCACGCGTCCTTCCAGCGCGCTGAGCTCGCGCTCATGGTGATGCTCGTCCCAGCGGCGGTGTTCGCTGAAGTACGCCCGCAGCGCCAGCCCGCCGCCGAACAGACCGTAGACGACCACCAGCCCCGCGACGTTGATCGCCAGCCCGACCGCCTTCACCAACGGCGTCAACGTGGGCGGATTCATCGACAGTCCTGCGGCCTCCAGGCCCGGCTTGATCAACTGCTCGATGTAGGACGATCCGACGCGATCGATGAAGAAGCTGAGCACCATGCCGACCAGCACGGCGATCACGACGGCCTTGCGCTCGTGCGCCACGGGCCATGCACGGTGCCGCACGGCGGTGGCCAGGGCGGGCCCCAGCGTGGCCATGAGGCTGAAGACGACGAACTGCGTGATCGCGACCTTGATCGCAACGCCGAGGTCCTGCACCGCCACACCGCTGCCGGCGCCGATGAAGGCGGCGACCACCGCGATCACGCTGCAGAACAGCAGGCTGCGGCCGAGCAGCCAACGCACGCCGAACACCGGGTACTGGCGATAGCGGCTCCATACCGCATCGCCGCCCACCAGCACTTCGGCGGGCAGCTTCTGTCGCAGCGTATAGGTCCGCTCCATGCTTACTTCCTTTCGCCGCGCAGTTGCTGGCCGGCCTGCTTCAGCGTCAGCGCGACCACCTTGCCGGCCGCATCGCGTTCGAAGCGGATTTCCGCGCCGACGGCATCCATGACGAACACATCGCGCTCCACGGCCTGCACCGGCAGCGCCGGCTGGCCCGTACCCTGGATGGTCAGCGTCTCGCCCTGCGCCTTCACCGTGAGCGCGAACGCGGGCACCAGCGGGTATTCGCCTTCGTATTCGCGCAATGCGGCCGCATCGATCTTCAACACGGGCTTCGCCGCGGCGGCATCGATCCGCTTGGCCGGCAGCACGCCACCCATCTGCATCCACGTGAACGACTGGCCGGCCGCCGTGCGCTGCGGCCGCAGCACCGCGTCGAACTCGCGCGGATAGAAATCGCCCGCACTGTCGTAGCCCATCGCATACGTGCCCTGGCCGGCCACCTGGATGTCCAGCGCATCGCCCTTGCGGCGCAGGGCCATCTTCATGCCGCCGGCGAGTTCGTATTCACCGGCGAGCGCATCGAGCAACGCGCCGTCCGGCGCGGCTTCGCGGCGCGGCGTGCCGAGCGGGAAGCTGGCATCGACGAGGTGCAGACCGAGCGAACCCAGGCTGCCGATCGAGTTCCACGTCGTGTCGGACAGGATCACCACGCCGCGCTGCTTGTCCTTGTCGAACGACACGAACGACGAGAAGCCACCGGTGCCGCCTTCGTGCACGTGCACGGTACGTCCGCCAACGGGCATCAGCATCCAGTTCATCGCCATCGGCGGCGCGTCCGACACCTTCTGCTGCGAACGCTGCAGGGCCGCCGAGATCGAGGTGGATTCGGTCCCCAACTGGCCTTGCACGTAGCGCACCATGTCATCCAGCGTGGCGCGCACGCCACCGACACCGGCGAGGTTGGTCTGGAAATGCCAGGCCGACGTGGCCCGCGCATTCGGCGTATGGCCCACGGCTGCGCGCACACCGGCGGGCGCCGCATTGACATAGGCATGCGGCATGCCCAGCGGCGCGAACAGGCGCTGCTTCAACAACGTCTCCATATCCGTGCCCGCACGACGCGCGACGGCGTACGAGAGCACCATCGAGGCGAAGTTGGAGTATTCGAACTTGGTGCCGGGCGCTGCGGTGAGGGTGACGTCGCCCAACGACGCGAGCAGTGCGGCTTCGTCCAGCTTCGCGTACGGGTCCGCCATGTCCGGTGCACCCATGCGGGAGGGCAGCGCCGGCAGTCCGGAGGTGTGGGTCACGACATGGCGCAGCAGGATCGGCTTGCCCTGGAACTGCGGCAGCTTCGTGCCTTCAGGCAACCAGGCGGAGAGCGGATCGTCCAGCGAACCTTTCCCCTGCCCGATGAGGTCGGCGAGCAAGGCGGCCGTCATCGTCTTGCTGACCGAGCCGATTTCGAAGGCGGCATCGGGCCCGATGCGCGACGCATCCTTCGCATCCGCGCACTGGTAGGTGCGGGCGACGGTGCCGGCTTCGACGACCGCGACCGCCATGCAGGCCCCAGTGCGATCGCCCTGCAGGCGCTGCTGGACCTTGTCGGCCAGCGCCTGGTCAGTCATGGCATGGGCGGGCGTGACGGCGGCGAAGCCGGCGGCGGCAACGGCGAGAGCGATCGAATGAGCGTAAGCCATGGCGGTTCTCCTGACGGGATGGTCGCCATGCTGGTGGACGCCGTCGCCACGCGTGCGGGTCTGCGATGGGCGACCCGGTGGCCGCGACGAACGCCGCAATCCCGCGGATGGCCGACGCGCCAAGCCCTAGTCGCCCAGCAACTGGCGCACAGTGGCACCGTAGCGACGCGCGATGGCATCGCCGTCCACGTGGCGGCCTTCGGTGACCACCTCGCGGCCACCGACCCGGACCGCGCGGACCAATGGCCGGTTGCCCGCGAACAGCCAGCGGTCCACTACGTCGTCGGTCGTCGCGCCCGCCAGCGCGGGGGCATCCGCATCCAGCCAGACGGCGTCCTGCGGATCCGGCGCAAGGCCCGTGGCATCCGCCTCGCTGTCCAGTACTCCCGCCAGCAGGGTACGGCCGACACTCGGCGAACCCGGCAGCACCGCGATGTTGCGATGGCGCGTGATGAGTCGCTGGCCGTACTCCAGCCAGCGCAGCTCTTCCACCGGCGATACCGAGACGTGCGAATCCGAACCGATGCCCCAGCGGCCGCCGGCCTGCAGGAACTCGCGCAGCGGGAACAGGCCATCGCCGAGGTTCGCTTCCGTCGTGGGACAGATCGCGACGGTGGCGCCGCTATCGGCGATGCCACGTGTTTCTTCTGGCGTCAGGTGCGTGGCGTGCACCAGTGTCCAGCGCCGATCGACCGGGAATTCGCGCAGCAACCATTCCACCGGCCGCGCGTCGCGCAGCGCGAGGCAGTCCTGTACTTCGCCCACCTGCTCGGCGATGTGGATGTGCACCGGTGCATCGGCAGGCAGTACCGACAGCACCTCGCGCATGGCGGCTTCCGGCACCGCACGCAGGCTGTGGAACGCACAGCCGATGCGCAGCCGCGCATCCTGCAGCGGACGCAGGGTTTCCAGCAGGCGGAGGAAAGCGTCCACGTCATGCCCGAACCTTCGCTGGCGCGCCGACAGTTCACGCCCGTCGAAGCCACCCGTCATGTACAGCACCGGCAACAGGGTCATGCCGATGCCGGTGTCGCGCGCGGCGGCGATCAAAGCGTTCGACATCGCCGCGGGGTCGTCATAGGGCGCGCCGTCGGGCTGGTGGTGCACGTAATGGAACTCGCACACGCGGGTGTAGCCGGCTTCCAGCATCTCGGCATACAGCTGCGTCGCCACCGCGTAGGTGCTCTCGGGCGTCATCCGCGCGGCGAAGCGGTACATGATTTCCCGCCAGGTCCAGAAGCTGTCTTCCGGATTCGTCTGGTGCTCGGCCATCCCCGCCATCGCCCGCTGGAAGGCGTGCGAATGCAGGTTGGCGATGCCGGGAACGCGCCATCCTGCGTCGGTCAGGACGGGCAGGCCTGCGGGAGAATAGGGATTCGACATGGCGGTGCTTACGGCCGGCGACAGGGGTGCGTTAGGCTACCGCGTCGCCCACGCCAAGACACGCCCGCCGCCATGCTTGCCATCGTCCTCTCGCTGGTTGCCGTCGCCCTCGCGCTGATGGTGGTCTTCATCGCCGTGCAGGCGCAGAAGAAGAAAGGTGGCGCCGGCAACGGCGCCGGCGAGAGCGCCACCGAGCCCGGGCTTTCCACGCACAGCGATACGGCGTGCACATCCGATGGCGGCGGCTGCGATGGTGGCGGTGGAGGCGACTGACGACATGGAGACGCGCTTGGATGGCTTGCTGGTCAACGCCCGCCTGGTCACGCTGGCCGGCGATGCTGGCTATGGCGTGGTGGAGAACGGTGCGCTGGGCTGGCGCGATGGCACGCTCGTGTTCGCGGGTCGCCTCGCGGATCTGCCCGCTCCACCGGCGTCGCTAACCGATCAGGTCGTGGACGCGCAGGGCGACTGGGTGACGCCTGGCCTGGTGGATTGCCACACACATGTGGTGTTCGCCGGCGACCGGGCCGGTGAGTTCGAACAGCGCCTGCAGGGCGCCAGCTACGAAGACATCGCGCGCGCCGGCGGCGGCATCGTGTCCACGGTGCGGGCCACGCGGGCCGCCAGCGAGGACGACTTGCTCGCCGCCTCGCTGCTGCGCGCGCGCGCCTTGCGCGACGACGGCGTGACGACGCTGGAGATCAAGTCCGGTTACGGCCTCGACTTCGACAACGAACGCAAGATGCTGCGCGTGGCGCGCCGCATCGGCGAGATCCTCGGTATCACCGTGCGCACCACCTTCCTTGGCGCGCATGCGCTGCCGCCCGAGTTCGCTGGGCGCGAGGACCACTACATCGATGCCGTGTGCACGTGGCTGCCGACACTGCACGCCGAGGGCCTGGTGGACGCGGTGGACGCCTTCTGCGAGCGCATCGGCTTCACGGCGGTGCAGACGCAGCGCGTGTTCGAAGCGGCGCGCGCGTTGGGCATCCCGGTAAAGCTGCATGCCGACCAGCTCAGCGATGGCGGCGGCGCGGCGTTGGTCGCGGCGTTCGATGGACTGTCGGCCGACCACGTGGAATACACGTCCGAGGCCGGCGTTGCGGCGATGGCGCGCGCGGGCAGCGTAGCGGTCCTGCTGCCGGGCGCGTTCCACGTGCTGCGCGAAACCAAACTTCCGCCGCTGGAGGCGTTCCGCGCCCACGGCGTGCCGATGGCGGTGGCGACAGACTGCAACCCGGGCACCTCGCCCTTGCAGTCGCTGCGCCTGGCCATGTCGCTGGCTTGCACGCATTTCCGCCTGACCCCGGAAGAAGCGCTGCGCGGTGCCACCGTGCATGCGGCGCAGGCGCTGGGCCTCAAGGATCGCGGCCGCCTGGTGGTGGGACAGCGCGCGGACTTCGTGCGCTGGCGCATCGGCCAGCCGGCGCAACTGGCGTATTGGCTGGGCGGCGACCTGGTCTCGGCCGTGCATGTGGGCGGCCGGGTCGTGAGTACCCCCTGAAAAACAAAAACCCCGGCGAGAGCCGGGGTCTTGCGTTCGCGACCGGCGTACCGGCGCGGCGGGCTTACTTGGCGACAGCCTTCTTGGTCACGGCCTTCTTCGCCGGCGCCTTCACCACCGCCTTCTTCGCGGTTGCGGTCGCCGCGATGCCCGCCTTGGCCACCGTACGCTTGCGCGCGTTGCCGTAGCTGGACGAATAGCGCTTGCCCTTGGCCGTCTTGCGATCACCCTTGCCCATCGTAATTCTCCTGATTCATTGAAAAGTCCGCCCGGGGGTAAGGGCGGTAGCAGGGGCGCCGACCGTTCCGGGGCACCCGCGCAGGGCCGCAAAGCCTACCACAGCGGGGCCTCCGGCTCCTTGCCCGACTTCGCCACCCGGCGTCAGTGGGCGCAGCTGGCGTCGTGGATGTGCCAGTGGTTCAGGCGCAGGTTGAGCAGGTGGGCCAGGCCGACCAGCATGCCGCCCACCGTCATCACGATCGCGTGGGGGACGACGGATTCGTGCAGCGGCGCGTACAGCACGCCCGCCCACAGCGCCGCCAGTCCGAACAACAGCATGCCCAGCGCGCGGAAGGCGCGGTGGCGTCGGTAGCCCCAGACCAGGCTGAAGAGCCCCAGCACCGTCACGAAGGTCACGAAGGCGCGTTCGAAGCCATCACCCAGCCACACCGACAACCCCAGCGAAGGGATGGCCGCCAGCAGCAGCGGGGTGATCGCGCAATGCAGTGCGCAGACCAGTGATCCCGCGGCGGCGAACCGGTCGATGAAGGAGCGGAGGGAGGACTTCATGGCCACAAGTATGACTTCCGGGGGGGTTATATTGTCACTATTGGTATATTATAACATCATTCGTAACCCCACCTGAGTGATCCCCATCCCATGCCATCCCCACGCCGCATCGACCGCCCCGCCCCTCGCCTGCTGGTGACCGCCCTCGCCCTCGCGCTGGCCTCCCCCGTCGCTTTCGCCAACGACGCCGGCGCCCCCCAGGCCAAGGACCTGGACGCGGTGGTCGTCACGGCGTCGCCGTTGAAGGGCAATGCGGAGTCCGTCGCCACCCCGGTCGACGTGCTCTACGGCGAGGAGTTGGACAAGACCAAGGCCGGCACCCTCGGCGAGACCGTCGCCAAGTTGCCCGGCGTGCAGACCACCTACTTCGGCACCGGCGTCGGCCGCCCGATCATCCGTGGCCAGGAAGGCCCGCGCGTGCAGGTACTGTCGGGCGGCATCGGCTCGATGGACGCCTCCACCGTCAGCGCCGACCATGCGGTGAGCATCGAGCCTTTCCTGGCCGATCAGGTCGAAGTGCTGAAGGGTCCAGCCACGCTGCTGTTCGGCAGCGGCGCGATCGGCGGCGCGGTGAACGTCGTCGATGGACGGCTGGCCGAGTCGATTCCCGACGAACCCTTGAGCGGCCGTGCGGAAGTGCGCGGCAATACAGTGAACGACGAGCGTACCGGCATGTTCCGCCTCGATGGCGTCAGCGGGAAGTGGGTGCTGCACGTGGATGGCCTGGTACGCGACACCGACGACTACGACATCCCCGGCGTGGCGATCCTGCACGACCACGACGAAGGCGAAGAGCACGAGGAAGCACCCCAGCCGGACGGCACGCTGCCGAACAGTTCGGTGAAGACACGCGCGGGCGCCGTCGGTGCGACCTACCTGGGAGACCGCGGCTACTTCGGCCTGGCCGCCAGCACGTATCGCACCAACTACGGCATTCCCGCCGGCGCGCACGTGCATGGCGAGGACGACCATGACCACGACCATGACGGCGAGGCCGACCATGAGGACGAAGCGCACGAGGAAGGCCCGGTACGCATCGACATGACCCAGAACCGGCTCGACCTGAAGGCCGGTATCTACGAGCCCGTCTCCTTCCTGCAGAGCGTCAACCTGCGCGCCGCGTGGAACGACTACGAGCACGTCGAGCTGGAGGGCGACGAAATCGGTACGCGCTTCACCAACGAAGGCTACGACGCGCGCCTGGAAGCGGTGCAGAAGACTTGGAATGGTTGGCGCGGGGCGTTCGGCCTGCAGTTCGGCAGCACCGATTTCAACGCCGTCGGTGCCGAGGCCTTCGTTCCTGCCACCACCACCGACAGCCTGGGCGTGTTCGTGGTGCAGGAAAAGGATTTCGGCCCGTGGAAGCTCGAACTGGGCGGTCGCTACGACCAGGTCAAGCTGCAGCCCGACGATCGCGCATCCCGTGACTTCGATGCGGTCAACCTGTCTGCCGCAGCCATCTGGCGCATGAGCGACGGCTTCGACCTGCGCTTCGGCCTCGATCGCTCGGAACGCGCGCCGACCAACGAGGAGCTGTTCGCCGGCGGCACGCACGTGGCCACGCAATCCATCGAAATCGGCGATGCCACGCTAGAAACCGAAAAGGGCGTGCGGGCCGAGGTCGGTGCGCACTGGCATACCGATCGCATGGAACTGAAGCTGGCCGTCTACCAGACGAAGTTCAAGGACTTCATCTACCTCACCGATACCGGCGTGGAAGAAGAAGGCTATCCGGTGCGCCTGTGGGCGCAGGACGATGCCACCTTCACCGGTGCCGAAGCCGAAGCGAAGATCCAGTTGGCCGACACGTCCGCCGGCGCGTGGGACCTGCGCCTGTACGGCGACTACGTGCGCGCGAAGCTGGACGGCAGCGGCACGCGCACCGTGGCGTTCGAAGTGCCGCATGGCGACCATGCGCATGCTTACGAAGTCGACATTGCGCAGGGTGGCTACCTGCCCCGCATTTCACCGATGCGTTTCGGTGCCGACCTCGGCTGGTCGCTCGGCGGCTGGCGTGCGTCGCTGGGCGCGGTGCGCTACAGCAAGCAGGACGACGTGGCGCAGAACGAGTCGCCCAGCGATGGCTATACGCTCGTCGACGCTCACCTGGCCTATCGCTGGGATCGCACGGCATCCAGCTGGGAGGTCTTCCTGGATGGCAGCAATCTGACCGATGAGGAAGCCCGCCCGCACACCTCGCTGCTGCGCGACTACGCGCCGCTGCCGGGCCGCGGCGTGGCGTTCGGCCTGCGCGCGTACTTCTGATCGGCGCCTGACGGTCCTCCCCCGGGCGGCTGGCCTCCACGGCAGCCGCCCTTCTTGACATCAATTATGTGCATATACACATAATTGACTTCCTCTCGTGCGAGTCCGTGCATGCCCACCCCTACGCCCAGCGTCTGCACTTGCTTCCGGTTGAGGCGGGCCAGCCGGCGCGTGACCCAGGTGTACGACCACGAACTGGCGGCCGTCGGCCTGAGCCTCAACCAGTATTCGATCCTCCGCCGCACGGAGCGCGAGCCTCGCGCGCTCGGCGGACTCGCGGACGAACTCGGCATGGATCGCACCACGCTGACCCGCAACCTCTCGCCGCTGGTGGACGCCGGTTTGCTGGAAACCGTCCGCGGCGAAGACGCGCGCCAACGGCTGGTCGCACTGACAACCGAAGGACGGGCGCGGCTCACCCGCGCGAAACCCCGTTGGCAGCGCGCGCAAGCGGTCATCGACGACTTGATGGGCGACACCGCCGTCAAACGCCTGCACGACGACCTCGACCGTCTCGACAGCCTGCTGCGCCAGCATCTCGGAGAGGCCGCATGAACACCGCCACGCCATCGACTGCACCTCGCATGCATTGGGGTCTGCTGCTCGCCGCATCCGCCACCCTGATGATCACGATGGGGGCGCGGCAGACGACCGGACTGTTCGTCGCACCGATCCACCAGGAAACGGGCATCGGCATCGCCGCGATCAGTTTCGCCCTCGCCATCGGCCAGTTCACCTGGGGCGCGGTACAACCCGTGTTCGGTGCGGTAGCGGACAAACGAGGCTCGACCGGCGTGCTGGTGCTCGGCGCCGTCCTTCTCTCGTTGGGCCTCGCGCTCACGCCTCACCTGACCTCGCCGTGGGGATTGATGTTCACGTTGGGTGTACTGACAGCTGCCGGCGCCGGCGCCGGCAGCTTCTCGATCCTGATCGGTGCGACCGCGCAACAACTGGCGCCCGAGAAGCGCTCCTTCGCCGCCGGCTTCATCAACGCGGGCGGATCGCTGGGCCAGTTCGTGTTCGCGCCGCTGGTACAGGCCGTCATCGCGTTCGCCGGCTGGGCCAGTGCGATGTACACGCTCGCGGTCGCCTCGCTGCTCGCGATCCCGCTGGCCTTCCCGCTGCGCAAGAAGACCGTGGCGACGACGGGCGCGACCACGGCCACCGCGATCGGCGACATCAGCCTGAAGCAGCAGATCGCGATCGCCCTGCGCGACCGTAGCTACTGGATGCTGCACCTCGGCTTCTTTACCTGCGGCGTGCACATCGCCTTCCTGGTGACGCACCTGCCGGGCGAAGTCGCGCTGTGCGGCCTGCCCGCCAGCGTGTCGGCCGTGGCGTTGATGCTGATCGGCCTGTTCAACGTGGCGGGCAGCCTGATCGCCGGCGCACTGGGCCAGCGCGTGCGAATGAAGTGGATCCTCGCGGTGATGTACGCCAGCCGCGCGGTGATGATCGCGCTCTACCTGGTCTCGCCGCCCACGCCGTTGACGTTCTACATCTTCGCCGCCGCGCTCGGCTTCACCTGGCTGGCCACGGTGCCGCCGACCGCCGGACTGGTCGGCAAGCTGTTCGGCCCGCGCTACCTGGGCACGCTGTTCGGACTGACCCTGCTGTCGCACCAGATCGGCGGTTTCTTTGGCGCATGGCTCGGTGGCCTGGCGCTGGAGCGCTTCGGCGACTACACCTGGATGTGGTACGCGGACATGGTGCTGGCGCTGATCGCAGCGGCGGCGAACCTGCCGATCCGGGAATCGTCACCGAAGGCCGTGCCGGCCGCTGCGTAAGGGTTACTGCGCCGACGGTCGCTTCAGGCCGCAGCGCAGCGCGCGCACAGCCCATGCACTTCGAGCGTCTGCGCCTGCGGCTGGAAGCCGAGCGCCTTCGCGCGCGCGTCCAGGGCGGCGACCACTTCGCGATCCTCGAGCTCCACGGCGCTGTGGCAGCGGTCGCAGATGAGGAATGGCACCGAGTGCTGTGCGCTGTTCGGGTGATGGCAGGCGACGAACGCATTCATCGATTCGAGCTTGTGCACGAAACCGTTCGCCATCAGGAAATCCAGCGCGCGATACACCGTCGGCGGCGCATCCGCCCCCACGCCCTTCGTCGCCCGGACCCACTCCAGCAGCTCGTACGCCTTCACCGGCTTGCCGGCTTCGGCGATCAGCTCCAGCACGCGGGCACGGATCGGCGTCAGCCGCAGGCCGCGCTCCTGGCACGCGCGCTCCACCGCCGCCACGAACGCGCGGGCGTCGTGGACGTGGTGCTTCGGGTCGGTGCAAGCGTGGGCGTGCGGCATGGGCAGTCCTGGATCAGGCGGTCACACCGGTCTTGATGAGTGCGGCATCGATGCGTTTCAAGGCTTCGTCGCGGCCGGCCAGGTAAACCGTGTGGGAAATATCGGGGCTGACCTGGGTACCGGTGATGGCCACGCGCAGCGGCTGGGCGACTTTGCCCATGCCGATGCCGAGTGCGGCCGCGGCATCGTGCAGCGCCACGCCCACCGCTTCGGCGGTCCAATCGCCCAACGCAGCCAGGGACTCGCGCGCCTTGGCCAACGGCGCGTGCGCGGCCGCCACCAGGTGCTTGGCCACGGCGGCATCGTCGTACGCCTCCAGCGGCTGGTACCAGACCAGCGCCTTCTCGGCCATTTCCTTCAGCGTCTGCACGCGGTCGCGCAGGGCGACGACGACGTCGGCCGGTGCCGGGCCCGTGGAAGGATCCACGCCCAGCTTCTCCAACTGGTAGACGAAGTGCGGTGCGATGTCCGCCGGCGCGTCCGTCTTCAGGTAGTGCTGGTTCACCCAGCCGAGCTTGGCCATGTCGAGGCGCGCGGCCTTGGAGTTCACGTCCTTCACGTCGAACAGCTCGATCAGCTCCTGCCGCGAGAACAGTTCCTGGTCGCCATGCGACCAGCCCAGTCGCGCCAGGTAGTTGATCAGCGCGTGCGGCAGGTAGCCGGCGTCCTTGTACTGCATCACGTCGGCCGCGCCGGTGCGCTTGGACAGCTTGGCGCCCTGCTCGTCCAGGATCATCGGCATGTGCGCGAACTTCGGCACCGGCGCGCCCAGCGCTTCGTAGATGTTGATCTGGCGCGGGGTGTTGTTGATGTGGTCGTCGCCGCGGATCACTTCGGTGATGCCCATGTCCCAGTCGTCCACGACCACGGCGAAGTTGTACGTGGGGTAGCCGTCGGGACGGAAGATCACCATGTCGTCGAGCTCGCTGTTGGCGATCTCGATGCGGCCCTTGATCAGGTCGTCGAAGGCGACCACGCCGTCGAGCGGATTCTTGAAGCGGATGACGCGGTTCGGGTCGTCGCGGTGCGGCAGGCCCTGCTCGCGCGCGGCGCCGTTGTAGCGCGGCTTCTCCTGCTTCGCCATCGCGGCCTCGCGCATGGCGTCGAGTTCTTCGCGCGTCTCGTAGGCGTAGTACGCCTTGCCGGCGGACACCAGCTGCTCGGCGACTTCGCGGTAACGGTCGATGCGCTGGGTCTGGTAGATCGGACCTTCGTCGTAGCCCAGGCCCAGCCAGTCCATCGCATCCAGGATCGCGTCGATCGCGGCCTGCGTGCTGCGCTCGCGGTCGGTGTCCTCGATGCGCAGGATGAAATCGCCGCCGCGATGACGCGCTTCCAGCCAGCAGTACAGCGCCGTGCGGGCGCCACCGATGTGGAGGTAGCCGGTGGGACTGGGGGCGAAGCGGGTACGGCAGGCCATGGGCAACTCGATGGACGGAATACGGCGATTTTAACCTGCGCGCACCGCGTTTCCCCCTGCTCGTTCAGGGGGAGGGCTTAGAATCCCCGCATGACCACGCTCTTCATCTCCGATCTGCACCTGGACGCCGAACGCCCCGCCGTGACCGAGCTGTTCGGGGCCTTCATGCAGGGGGAGGCCCGTCGCGCCGATGCGCTGTACATCCTGGGCGACCTGTTCGAGGCCTGGGTAGGCGATGACGACCCCTCGGAGACCGGCGCCTACGTGGCCGCCCGGATCCGCGAGGTGGCCGACGCCGGGGTACCGGTATTCTTCATCCGTGGCAACCGCGATTTCCTCGTCGGCGACGCGTTCGCGCGCCGGGCCGGCATGCGCATCCTGCCCGACCCCGCCGTCGTCATGCTGTACGGCAAGCCGGCGATCCTGATGCACGGCGATCTGCTCTGCACCGGCGATGTCGCCTACCAGGCGTTCCGCGCACAGACACGCAATCCAGCCTGGCAGGCGCAGTTCCTGGCGCAGCCGCTGGCCGCACGGCTGGCCTTCGCGGCGCAGGCACGCGCCGCCAGCGCCGCGCACCAGGGCGGCATGAAGCAGAACGACAAGGCGCAGTTCGAAACCCTGACCGACGTGACGCCGGCGACGGTGGACGCCACGCTGGCCCAGTTCGGCATCGACACGCTGATCCACGGCCATACGCACCGCCCGGCGATCCACGATCTCGCGATCGGTGATATCGCCTGCCGCCGCATCGTGCTGGGCGACTGGTACGAACAGGGATCCGTACTGCGCGTCGAGCCTGACGGGATGGCGCTGGATTCGCTCTAAGCGCTGCGTGCCATGAGATGCAGTCCGTGGGAGCGACATAAGTCGCGATGAACTACCGCGGTGCCGTCATCGCGAGTTACGTCGCTCCCACAGCTGTTCCACCCTCAACGTCACGGCGCTTCCAGCGCCGCCAGCTCATCCTCGTCGAACCCGGCCAGCAGCCGCGCTTCGATATTGAACGGACCGTGCAGGTAACCGCCCGCGTATTCCCTGAGCAGTTCGCGGAAGCGCGCGCGTGGTTCGACGCAGCGCTGTTCGCAGTACCAGCGGAACCAGCGTGACCCCGCGGCGACATGCGCGACTTCCTCGCGCAGGATGACGTCGAGGATCGCGACGGTCTGCTCATCGCCGAGGTCGCGCAGCTTCACGATCATGCCGGGCGTCACGTCCAGGCCACGCGCTTCCAACACGCGCGGCACCAGTGCCATCCGCGCGAGCCCGTCGTGGGCGGTCTTCTCGGTCATCTCCCACAGGCCGTTGTGGGCATCGAAGTCGCCGTAGGCATACCCGAGTTCGCGCAGCCGATCCTGCAGCAGCACGAAATGGCGCGATTCGTCGTGCGCCACTTGCACCCAATCGGCATAGAACGCCTGGGGAAGACCACGGAAGCGGTACACCGCATCCCAGGCCAGATCGATCGCGTTGAGTTCGATGTGCGCGATGGCATGGATGAAGGCCGCGCGCCCCTGCACGCTGCCGAGGCCGCGCCGTGGCAGGTCGCGCGGATGCACCAGGCGCGGCTTCGACGGGCGACCGGGCATCCGGATCGGATCGGGCTCGGGTGCATCCCCGGGCAGGTCGAGTTCACCGCGCCGGAACGCATCGGCGTAGCGCTGCGTCAGGCCCACCTTCTCGTCGACATCGGCCGCGGCCAGGCAGGCGCGCGCGGCCTCGAAGAGCGTGGCCATGCTGCGGGCGCCGGCTCAGCCGACGCGGCGCTTGCGCTTGGCTTCGTCTGAACGCATCTGCTCGATGCGCTCGAAGTAACCGGTCTCGATGCCGGTGACGTAGTTGCCGTCGAAGCAGGAGGAGTCGAAACGCGGCAGGTTCGGATTGCCTTCGCGCACGGCGGCCTCGAGATCGTCCAGGTCCTGGTAGATCAGCCAGTCGCAGCCGAGCAGCTTCTCGATTTCCTCGACGCTGCGGCCGTGCGCGACGAGTTCATCCGCGGCCGGCATGTCGATGCCGTAGATGTTCGGGTGGCGCACCGGCGGCGCGGCGCTGGCCAGGTAGACCTTGCGCGCGCCGGCATCGCGCGCCATCTGCACGATCTGCTTGGACGTGGTGCCGCGCACGATGGAGTCGTCGACCAGCAGCACGACGCGGTTGCGGAATTCCAGGTTGATCGGGTTGAGCTTGCGGCGCACCGACTTCACCCGCTCGCCCTGCCCCGGCATGATGAACGTGCGGCCCACGTAGCGGTTCTTGATGAACCCCTCGCGGTACTTCACGCCCAGCACGTTGGAGATCTCCAGCGCGGCGTCGCGCGAGGTATCCGGGATCGGGATGATGGTGTCGATGTCGTGGTCCGGGCGCAGGCGCAGGATCTTCTCGCCCAGCTTCACGCCCATGCGCATGCGGGCCTTGTGCACCGACACGTTGTCGATCATCGAATCCGGGCGCGCGAAGTACACGTACTCGAAGATGCAGGGCGCGTGCTCCTGCGGTTCGGCGACGATCTCGCTGAACATCTCGCCGCGCGCGGTGATGACGATGGCCTCGCCCGGCTGCACGTCGCGCACGCGGACGAACCCGAGGATGTCCAGCGCCGCCGATTCGGAGGCGATGATGTATTCGGTGCCTTCGTTGTGCTCACGCTTGCCGAGCACCAGCGGACGGATGCCGTGCGGGTCGCGGAAGGCCACCAGGCCCAGGCCCAGCACCACGCTGACCACCGCATAGCCGCCCTTCACGCGGCGGTGCACGCCGGCCACGGCGCGGATCGCGGCTTCCGGGGTGAGCGTGCGCTGCAGGTCAAGCTCGTGCGCAAACACGTTCAGCAGCACTTCGCTGTCCGAATCGGTGTTGATGTTGCGACGGTCCTGCGCGAACACGTCCTGGCGCAGGCTGTCGGTGTTGATCAGGTTGCCGTTATGCGCCAGCGCGATGCCGTACGGCGAGTTCACGTAGAACGGCTGCGCTTCGTCCATGCCCTCGGAGCCGGCGGTGGGATAGCGGCAGTGGGCGATGCCCACGCGCCCTTCCAGCACGCTCATCGCCTTGGCGTTGAACACGTCCCGCACCAGTCCGTTGTCCTTGTGCACGCGCAACCGCGTGCCGTCGGCCGTGGCGATGCCGGCCGCATCCTGGCCGCGATGCTGGAGGACGGTCAGCCCGTCATAAAGCTGGCCGGCAACGTTCTGGTTGCCGACGATTCCGACGATGCCGCACATGGTGACCTACTCCGGTTTCGACTCGGGCGAAGCTGGCGGGGGGACGCGCTCCTGCGATGCGCCGGAGTCGTCCAGCGGCAGGGGCAAGGGTTGCAGGCGCGCATTATCGCCCGCCGGAACGCCGTTGCCAAAGTCCAGTTCCTGCACGGTCCATTCCGGCAACCAGCGTGAAAGCCATTGCGCGCCCGGCAGCAGGACCGGCACGACGGATGAACGCTTCCATTCAGGTTCGCGCGGCATATCGGTGAAAGCCACCAGCAGCAACACGATGCAGGCGACCAGGGCGCCGCGCAGGAAGCCCAACACCAGGCCCAGCGCACGGTCGACGCCAGAGAGACCGACGGACTTGACCATTTTCCGGACCAACCATCCGGTCACGCCCACCACGACCATGACGCCGACGAAAGCGAGGGCATAGCCACCGAGCAGATCCGCCGATCCTGGCGGGCCATCATCGGACAGCCAGGCCGCGACTTCGGCGCCGTAGTGGAACGCCGCCCAGCCCGCCAGCAGCCATGCCAGGACCGAGGCGAGCGCGCCGATGAAGCCGCGCATCAGCCCGAACAGCGTCGAGACGCCGATGATGGCCAGCAGGGTGAGGTCGAGCGCGCTCACGCGGCGCGCCCGTCGGCCACGGCAACGAGGATCGGCATCAGGGGTGCGGACGCACCATGCCGTCGATGCCGACCTTCGAGGCGACCTGCGCCTTCAAGCGGTCCGCTTCGGCGCGATCGGCCACGGGCCCCACGCGCACGCGGCTGAGCGTGCCCTTGTCGGTACGTACCTGTTCGACGAACGCGCTGAAGCCCGCCGCCCGCGCGCGATCGCGCAGCTTGTTGGCGTCGGCCGGATTGGAGAACGCGCCCAACTGCACGGCGTAGCCGACGCCGGCGGCCGCGGGCTTGGCAGGCTCCACCGGCTTGGGTGCGGGCGCCGCGGGCTTGGCGACCGGCGTGGAAGCCGGCTTCGTCTCGCTGGCGACCGGCTTGGTTTCCGTGGGGGCGGGCTTCGCCACCGGCTTGGCCGGCTCCGGCGGGAGCGCCTGCGTGGTCACCGCCGGCGTCGAGGGTGCGGCGGTCGCGACGGACGGCGCCGGTGCGGGCACGGGCGTGCTGCCCGGCACGGCCGCGTCCAGCGTGACGACCTGCGCGTTGACGTCGCCGCGCACCTTGATCGCATCCAGTCGCGCCGCTTCCGCCTGCGCGCGATCCACATAGGGGCCCACACGCACGCGGAACGCCTGCTTGCCATTGATGGTGGCCGGCTCGACGAAACCGGGCAGCTTGGCCTGCTTCACGCGAGTCAGAACGGCGTCGGCATCGGCCTGGGTGGCGTAGGCGCCGAAACTGACCGCGAAATCGCCGCCCGCGGTCGCCGGCGGCTGGAGCGCGCCCTCGGCGGGCGCCGGTTCGGCGGCAGGTGCAGCCACTTGCCCGTCCAGCCCGACCGCGCCATTGGCCGGTGCGTTGCCGGGCGTGACCAGGGGCAGCTCGCGTGTTTCGTACTCGCCATCCGGTGCGGCGGGCACCTCGAGCGGGACGTCGGACACGCCGCTGTCGGGCGCCGGTCCCTTGACCAGCATGGGAAGGAAGATGACGGCCAGTGCGACCAGCACGACGGCGCCGATCAGGCGCTGTTTCAGGGCGGTATCCATCCAGGTCCAGGGCAGCAGCGGCGGGAATGCCGCCGCGATTATACGGCGCCGTTCCGGCCGCTCCCCGTCATCGACCTGAATGCAGCGCCTGCATCGCCTCGGCGACGGTGTGGAACGAGCCGAACACCAGCACGCGGTCTCCGGGGCGCGCTGCAGCCGATGCAGCCTGCAATGCGTCGACGACCCGCGGATGGCGATTCGCCTCTGCCGCTGCGGTTTCGACGAGCCGTGTCGCCAGTTGGTCGGCCGACTGCGCGCGCGGCCCTGCATCGAGTCCGGCCAGGTACCACTGCAGCGGCAGGCCCGCGAACGACGCCACGACCGACGCCACGTCCTTGTCGGCGAGTGCGGCGAAAACCGCATGCGTCCGGCCGGGAATCGGATGCGTCTGCAGCCAAGCCGCAAGTTCGCGCGCAGCCTGTGGGTTGTGGCCGACGTCCAGCACCACGTCTACGCCATCGTGCGATACGTGTTGCAGCCGCCCAGGCAGCGCAGCGTTGGCGACGCCCTTTGCGAACGCCTCGTCGGGCAGCGTATCGCCCGGCAATGCGCGCAACGCGGCGATCGCGCTGGCGGCGTTCGCCCGCTGGGCCGGGGCCGAGAGCGCAGGCACCGGCAGCATCAGTTCGGCGCCGACTTCCCGCCAGCGCCACCGTTGGCTGTCGATGGGTTCGTGGAAGAAATCGCTACCCAGCCGCAATGCGTTCGCGCCGATGGCATAGGCATGGCGAAGCACGCTGGAGGGCGAATCCACTTCGCCCAGCACCAGCGGCGTCCACGCGCGCGCGATGCCGGCCTTCTCTGCACCGATGGCCTCGCGATCGTTGCCGAGCCAGTCGGTGTGGTCGATGTCCACCGTGGTGATGACGGCGACGTCAGGATCGACGATGTTCACGGCGTCCAGCCGACCACCCAATCCGACTTCGAGCACCGCCAGGTCCAGGCTCGCGCGCTCGAACAACCACAGCGCCGCCAGCGTGCCGAATTCGAAATATGTCAGCGAAGTGTCGCCGCGCGCGGCTTCGACCGCCTCGAACGCCTCGACCAGCGACGCATCATCGGCGTCGACGCCGTTGATGCGCACGCGTTCGTTGTAGCGCAGCAGGTGCGGCGAGGTGTACGCGCCCACCTTCCAGCCGGCGGCGCGTGCGATGGCCTCGATGAAGGCCACCGTCGAGCCTTTTCCGTTGGTGCCGCCGACGGTGATGACGCGCGTGGCCGGCTTTCCCAGCGCCAGCCGCGCCGCAACGTCGCGCACGCGCTCCAGACCCATGTCGATGGACGTGGGATGCTGTTGCTCGATGTAGGCGAGCCACTGCGGGAGATCGATAGGCGCCATGCTGGCCGGGGTGTTACAGCGCGCGATGCTTCGCTTCGCCGAAGAACGGCGTGTGGTGCGCGCAATCGTTGAGGCGCACGACTTCCAACTGCTCGACCGACGGACCTTCCAGCAGGTTGAGCGTGGTCGGTGCCTGGCGGAAGGTCCACAGCTTGGCGATCGGCAGGCCGAGGATGCGGCACAGCAGGACACGATTGACGGCGTCGTGCGCGACGATCAGCAGGGTGTCGTCATCGCCCAGTCCTTCCGCGGCGCGCGCCAGGCCGCGCCAGGAACGATCCAGCACCTGGCGCAGCGATTCTCCGCCCGGCATCAGCACGGTATCGGGCTCCTCGCGCCAAGCCAGCAGACGCGCCGGGTCTTTCTCCTGGATCTCGCTGGCCAACAGGCCTTCCCATTCGCCATGGGCGATTTCCTGCAGGTCGGCATCGGTCTGCAGCATGTCGGCACGCGCTTCACCCAGGGCAAGGCGCGCGGTCAGCTGCGCGCGCGCCAGCGGCGACGCCACGGCGCGGTCGATGCGGATGTCCTTCAGGCGCAGGCCCAGCGCGTTCGCCTGCCCTTCGCCGACCGGCGAGAGCGGGATGTCGATCTGGCCCTGGTAGCGGCCTTCGGCGTTCCACGGCGTTTCGCCGTGGCGGGCAAGCAGGATGCGCATGCGTCGGTGTGTCCATTCGGGGGAAACGGCATCGTTTCCTTGGGCCGGAAACGAAGACGGGAGCGGATGATACCCGCTCCCGTCCCGTGTCTGGCGACCGTTGCAGGTGTTACTTGCCGACGTTCATTTCCTTCAGCAACTGCGGTGCCGGATAGACCTCCTGCATGATCCAGCGCAGGTAGCGGCCATCGACGGCGATCATGCGGGTCATCTTCGGGTCGAACACCCAGTTGGAGCTCACCGACTCCCAGTTGCCGTCGAACGCCAGGCCCACCAGCTTGCCGTGCGCGTCCAGCACCGGCGAACCCGAATTGCCACCGGTGATGTCCAGATCGGACAGGTAGTTCACCGGCACCGAACCGATGCGCTTGTCCTCGAGTCCACCGTAGCGCTTGGCGGCCACGGCATCGAGCAGCGCCTTCGGCGAGTCGAACGGATCCTGCCCGGTCTCCTTCGCGACCACGCCTTCCAGCGTGGTGAACGGGGTGTACGCCACGCCATCCTTCGGCGTGTAACCCATCACGTTGCCGAAAGTAATGCGCAGCGACAGGTTGGCGTCCGGATAGACGAACTCGCCCTGGCTCTTCTTGTAGTCCGCCAGCGCCTGCAGGTAGACCGGACGCGCGACCAGGTTTTCGCCGGTGCGCGTCTTGCGCTCCTGCTCGAGCTTGAGCAGCGTCGGCATCACCGCCACCGCGTACTGGATCGCCGGATCCTTGCTGGCCTCGAACGCCTTGCGGTCGGCGGCGAACCACGTCAGCCGCTCCTCGGTGGTGCCCAGCTTGGTGCCGGCCAGCCGGTCGAGCGCACGCTTGACGGCCGCGGCGTCGTTGCCGCCCAGCCAGGTGTCCACCGCGGCGACGCGCTGGTCGGCCGGCAGCTTCAGGTATTCGCCCAGCCAGTATTCCTGCAACTGGCGGTCCATGGCTGGCACGTAACGGCGCTCGAGCTGCTTCAGACCGCCTTCGATGGCGGGCAGGTCGCGTTCCTGATAACCGGATTCGCGCTCGGCATTCGGCTTCTCGCGTTCGATCGACAGGCGGTACAGCTGCGTGGCCGAACCGACCATCGCGGTGTTGTTGAACATCGCCAGGGTGAGGTCGCGCTCGCGCGTGGCCTTGTTCCGCTCCAGCAGGGCCAGCAGCTTCGCGTGCGCGTCCAGCGCAGGCTGGCCTTTCGCGCCCTGGCCCTTCAGCCATGCGAGCACCGCAGCTTCCTCGTGCTGCTTCTGGCCCGCGGCATCGATGCGCTTGAAGCCTTCCAGTTGGCCGTCGTAGTTCTTGCTGGTGTTGTTCCAGCCGGCCATCGTGTTGGCGTACTTCACCTGGATGTCGGCATTCTTCTTGCCGGCCTCCTGCACCATTGCGATCTGGTTCTTGTAATGGCGCGCGATGGTCGGGTACGTCCATTGCGCGGTGTTGTCGAATTCGGCCGCCAGCGCGTAGCGATTGGTCGAGCCGGGATAGCCGGCCACCATCACGAAGTCGCCCGCGCCCAGCGGCTGGTCGGCGAACTTCAGCCAATGCTTCGGCCGGTACGGCACGTTGTCCTTGGAGAACGCGGCCGGCTTGCCATCCTTGCCCACGTAGGCGCGGTAGAACGCGAAGTCGCCGGTGTGGCGCGGCCACATCCAGTTGTCGATGTCGCCACCGTACTTGCCCACGCTGCCCGGGGGCGCGTACGCCAGTCGCACGTCCTTGATTTCCAGGTTCTTGAACAGGCGATACGTGTTGCCGCCGGAGAAACTGTAGAGGCGGCAGCGGAAGCCGGCGTCGGCCTCGCAGTCGACGATCAGCTTCTTCTCGAAGGTCTCCAGCGCCCTGGTGCGCGCCAGTGCGTCATTGCCGGCGGCGGCGATGGCCGCCTTCGCGTCCTTGGTCACGTCGGTGATTTCGTCCAGCACGAACACGCGCGCATTCGGACCCGCGCTGACTTCATCGCCGGTCGTGGGCGCGTTGAAGCCGTTCTTGATCAGGTTGTTCTCGGCGGTGGAATTCAGCTGGATGGCGCCGTACGCACAATGGTGGTTGGTCACCACCAGGCCGTTCGGCGACACGAAGCTGGCGGTGCAGCCGCCCAGCGCGACCACGGCACCCATCGGGTCGCCGGTCAGGTTCGAGATCTGCTGCGGCGACAGCTTCAGGCCGGCCTTCTTCAGCGGCCCGGCGATCTCGGGCAGTTGCTGCGGCACCCACATCCCCTCGCCCGCCTGGGCGGCGTGGGCGGCAAGCAGGGACAGCGGGACCGCGATGGCGGCGGCGAGCAGATTCGGACGCATGGAAACCCCGGGACTGGCAGGAAAGTTCCGATTGTAATGAACCTGTCACCGCGGCCGACCCATGACTTTCGCCCTACGACTCCCCGTGTCCTGCCCTTCCGCCCCTGTCAAGGCGCCCTGCAACAGGGCGGCCCATGGCCGGGGCGTATAATCCGCGCCCTCATTTCCCTGGATCCACGTCCGATGACGCAGACGATGAAGGCGCTGGTGAAGCGCGAGGCCGGCAAGGGCATCTGGATGGAAGAACTGCCCGTCCCCCAGCCCGGCCCCAACGAGGTGCTGATCAAGCTGGAGAAGACCGCCATCTGCGGCACCGACCTGCACATCTACCTGTGGGACGAGTGGAGCCAACGCACCATCAAGCCCGGCCTGACCATCGGCCACGAGTTCGTGGGCCGCATCGCGCAACTGGGTTCCGCGGTGACGGGCTACGAGGTCGGCCAGCGCGTGTCGGCAGAGGGCCACATCGTCTGCGGGCATTGCCGCAACTGCCGCGGCGGTCGCCAGCACCTGTGCCCCAACACCGTCGGCATTGGCGTGAATCGCAATGGCGCCTTCGCCGAGTACATGGTGATGCCTGCCAGCAACCTGTGGCCGATCCCGGACCAGATCCCCAGCGAGCTGGCCGCGTTCTTCGACCCGTACGGCAACGCGGCGCACTGCGCGCTTGAATTCGACGTGGTCGGCGAGGACGTGCTGATCACCGGCGCCGGCCCCATCGGCATCATCGCGGCGGGCATCTGCAAGCACATCGGCGCGCGCAACGTGGTGGTCACCGACGTCAACGATTTCCGCCTGAAGCTGGCCGCCGACATGGGCGCCACCCGCGTGGTCAACGTGGCAAACCAGTCGCTCAAGGACGTGATGGCCGACCTGCACATGGAGGGCTTCGACGTGGGGCTGGAGATGAGCGGCAACCCGCGCGCCTTCAACGACATGCTCGACTGCATGTACCACGGCGGCAAGATCGCCCTGCTCGGCATCCTGCCCAAGGGCGCCGGCGTGGACTGGGACCGCATCATCTTCAAGGGCCTCACCGTGCAGGGCATCTACGGCCGCAAGATGTACGAGACCTGGTACAAGATGACGCAACTCGTGCTGAGCGGCTTCCCGCTGGGCAAAGTGCTGACCCACCAGTTGCCGATCGACGATTTCCAGAAGGGCTTCGACCTGATGGAACAGGGCAAGGCCGGCAAGGTCGTACTGAGCTGGAACTGAGGCAACGCCTGTTCCGGAGCAAAGAAAAAGGGCGCCGTAAGGCGCCCTTTTCTTACGCGCCCCGAAACACTCAGGGAACGGCGATGCCGATCGTGAACACCAGGCCCGGCTTGTAGATGTCCGACGCGCTGCGCAGCTCGGACGCATCCGAACCGAACGTGTCGTAGTAACCCAACGTCGCCGTCGCCTTGCCGAACGACTTCGACACGGTGATGGAGCCGTCGTAGTAGTCGGCGCGGCCTTCAGTTCCGTAATCGATGGACGTGTAACCGGTGCTCGCACCCACCGAGAACCCGCTGTCGCCGATGTCGTAGCTGGCGGAAACGCCGGCATAGATTTCCTCGGCGCCGGTATTGCTGTAGTCATCCGCGTAAGCCAGGATGCCGCCGACCGTAACGGGGCCGCTCCAGGTCACCTTCGCGAGATATTCGTTGTAATCGATGTCGCCGTAGTCGCTGGAAGCGCGTTCGTAGGTATAACGGTTCACGCCGAGGTCGATGTTCCAGGAATCGTTGAGATCCTTGTTCCAGCCGACGAAATAATCCACTTCGATGTCAGGACCACCCCGGCCAAAATCGACGTTCGACGCCCAGGCACCCGCATACAGACCAAACGGGGCGGAGTACGTCGCGCCCACCTGGAAGGCGGGCTTGTTGTCCGTCTGGGACACGCCACGGAACACGTAGTCCGACGTCGCGGTGAAGGTTGCGCTGAACGGGGATTCTTCTTCCTCTGCGTCCTGGGCGAAGGCGGACATCGGCAACGCCAACAGCAGGGCGGTGGCGAGGGCGGTGCAGAGCTTGACGGGCTTCATCCGGATTCTCCTGTGGCGATGTGGATCGTGCGTTGGGCAAGCGGGCCGTGGAACGTCGTACAACCGTCATCACGACTTCACTATTTTTTAACTGCGCCCTGATAGTGCGCCGCAACAATCACTCACGTCAAGTGCCCGCCAGACGAGCGGAGAATTGGTTTCTTTTCTAATTAATTCAGTAGCTTACGCTGCATCACACTGGTGCCATTGCACCATCGCGGGGAAACCATCCGTACCGTTTTGGTGCCAAGCGGATCGCCTGTCCCGTGTGGGTGGCCGGGCCGTCAAAGCCCGACGGCAGCTCGATCTCCACCTGGTCGCCAGCGTCCAAGCGCGCGCGGATCCGCAATCGCGGCCCGTTGCGCTGGACCCCGACGATGATCGCCGGCCAGCCCACGCCGTCATCGACCAGGCGGAGGTCTTCCGGCCGCACGAACACCTCTGCCTCGCCCTGCCCGCGCACGCCCTGCGCCGTCAGCGGCAACCCCGCTGCGTGAAGCTCCCCGGACTCCCAGCGCGCGGGCAATCGGTTCACGGCACCGACGAATGAATAGACGAAGGGCGATGCAGGCGCATCGTAGGCGTCCGCCGGACTCCCCAGTTGCTCGATCCGGCCACGGTTGAGGATGGCGACACGGTCGGCCAGTTCCAGCGCTTCTTCCTGATCGTGGGTCACGAAGACGGTGGTGAGCCCGGTGCGATCGTGCAATTCACGCAGCCAACGGCGCAGATCGCGACGTACTTGCGCATCGAGCGCGCCGAAAGGTTCGTCCAGGAGCAGCACGCGCGGCTCGATGGCGAGCGCACGGGCCAGCGCGACGCGCTGGCGCTGTCCGCCCGACAACTGCGCCGGATAGCGGCCACCGAGTCCATCGAGCTGCACCAGCGACAACAGTTCCGCGACGCGCGCACGTACTGCGGCTTCCGCGACGCGGGCCTTGCCGCGACGCACGCGCAGGCCGAAGCCGATGTTCTCTTCCACCGTCAGGTGGCGGAACAGTGCGTAATGCTGGAAGACGAAGCCCGCACGCCGCGCCTGCACGCTGAGCGTGGCGGCATCCTCACCATCGAACAGCACGCGACCACTGTCGGCCTGCTCGAGCCCCGCGATCACGCGCAGCAGCGTGGTCTTTCCGGAGCCGGAAGGGCCCAGCAAGGCCAACAGCTCGCCCTGTCGAATGTCGAGGGACACGTCGTCCAGCGCCGTGAAGGCGCCGAATGTCTTCTGCAGGCGTTCGATCTTGATGCTCATGTCGTCGTCTCAATGCCGGTGGTTGGCGGCCAGCGCTTCGCCGTGACGCCATTCGAGCCACGTCTTCAGCGCCAGCGTCAGCAGCGCGGTGAGCGCGAGCAATGACGCCGCCGCGAACGCCGCGCTGTAGGCGTACTCGTTGTAGAGGATCTCCACGTGCAGCGGCAGCGTATTGGTGCGGCCGCGGATATGGCCCGACACCACGGACACCGCGCCGAATTCGCCGAGCGCACGCGCGCTGCACAGCAGTACGCCGTACAGCAGTGCCCAGCGGATGTTCGGCAAGGTGACCCGCCAGAACGTCTGCCAACCGGTGGCACCCAGGCTGAGCGCGGCGAGCTCTTCGTCGGTGCCCTGCTGCTCCATCAGCGGCATCAGCTCGCGCGCGATGAAAGGAAAAGTCACGAAGATCGTCGCCAGTACGATGCCGGGCAACGCGAAGATGATCTTCGGCAACTGCACGTGCAACTCGCCCAGCAGCGGCAGCGACAGGCGCCAGCCTTCGTCGACCAGCGCATATGCCCAGCCTTGCGCGCCGAAGATCAACACGTAGATCAGGCCGGCCACCACGGGCGATACCGCGAACGGCAGATCGATCAGCGTCACCAGCCATCGCTTGCCGCGGAACTCATGTTTGCTGACGGCCCATGCCGCCGCCACACCGAACACCAGGTTGAGCGGCACCACGATCGAAGTCACCAGCAGCGTCAGCTTCACGGCCGCCAAGGCGTCGGCTTCACTGACGGCGGCAAGGAATGCCGCCGCGCCGCCGCGCAGCGCTTCCACAAAGACCAGAATCAGCGGCAGCACGAGGAAGGACAACAGGAACCCCAGCGCGCCCAGCACGAGCAGCACCTGCACCCAGATGGGTTCGCTGGTCGCGCTGCGTGGGCGCGGCGAAGCGGTGGCACGAGGCTCCACGGATGCGGACTCCGGCGGCAAGGCGATGACGGCCGAGATGGTGTCGCCCATGTTAGCCCCCCGCCCGCTTGCCGGTACGCTGCAGGCGCGCCTGCAACGTATTGATCACCAGCAGAAGCGCGAAGGACAGCAGCAGCATCGCCGCCGCGATGGCGGTGGCGCCTTCGTAGTCGAACTCCTCCAGCTTGATCGTGATCAGCAGCGGTGCGATCTCGGACACGCCCGGCAGGTTGCCGGCGATGAAGATGACCGAACCGTACTCGCCCACGCCACGCGCGAACGCCAGCGCGAATCCCGCCAGCACCGCCGGCCACAACGTCGGCAGCACCACGCGCCGCACGGTCTGCCAGCGACTGGCGCCGAGCGTCGCGGCAGCCTCCTCGAGCTCGAGCTCCACCTCCGCCAACACGGGTTGCACCACGCGCACGACGAAAGGCAACCCGATGAAGACCAGCGCCACCGTGATGCCCAGCGGCGTGTACGCCACCTTGATGCCCACAGCCTCCAGCCATTGGCCGATCCAGCCCGTCGGGCCGTACAGCGCCGTCAGTGCGATGCCCGCGACCGCCGTCGGCAGCGCGAAGGGCAGATCGATCATGGCATCGAACACGCGCTTGCCCGGGAATCGGTAGCGCACGAACACCCACGCGACCAACGTTCCCATCACCGCATTGAACGCAGCCGCCGCAAGCGCCGTGCCGAAGCTGATGCGCAATGCGGCCAACACGCGGGGCTCGGTCCAGACCGCCCACAGTCCCGCCAGTCCCAGGCCGCTCGCCTTGGCGAACACGCCTACCAGCGGAATCAACACGATCAGCCCCAGCCACAACAGCGTGTAGCCGAGGCTGAGGCCGAAGCCGGGAATGACGCGTCGCGTGCGCGTCCTTCCCGGCAAGGCGGGCGACACTACCGCCATGCCTATTTCGCCTGGATCTGGTCGAACACGCCGCCGTCGGCGAAATGCGTGGCCTGTGCCTTCGCCCAGGAACCGAACACACCGTCGATGGTGACCAGCTCAAGCTTCGGGAAGCGTGCCACGTCCTCCGGCGCCGCGTACTGCGGATAGCGTGGGCGGTAGTAGTGCTTGGCCGCGAGCCGCTGGCCGGTCGGCGAGTACAGGTACTTCAGGTAGGCCTGCGCGACCTCGCGCGTGCCGTGCTTGTCCACGTTGCGGTCCACCAGCGCCACCGGCGGCTCGGCCAGGATCGAGAGCGACGGCACGACGATGTCGAACTTGTCGGGCCCCAGTTCTTCGATCGACAGGAAGGCCTCGTTCTCCCAGGCCAGCAGCACGTCGCCGATCCCGCGCTGCACGAACGTGGTGGTGGCACCACGCGCACCGGTGTCGAGCACGGGCACGTTGCGGAACAGTGCACGCACGAAGTTGCGTGTCTTGGCCTCGTCGCCCTTGAAGATCTTCAGGCCGTACGCCCACGCGGCGAGGTAGTTCCAGCGCGCGCCACCAGACGTCTTCGGGTTGGGCGTGATCACCGATACGCCGGGCTTCAACAGGTCATGCCAGTCGCGGATCTTCTTCGGATTGCCCTTGCGTACCAGGAACACGATGGTCGAGGTATAGGGCGCACTGTTCTCGGGCAAGCGCGACTGCCAGTTCGCGGGGAACAGCTTGGCGCGCTGCGATATGGAATCCACGTCGTATGCCAATGCCAGCGTGACCACGTCGGCCTCCAGGCCATCGATCACCGAACGCGCCTGCTTGCCCGAACCGCCGTGCGAGGTCTCGATGCTGACCTTCTGCTGCTTCGTCTTCTGCCACTCGGCGGCGAAAGCGGTGTTGAACTCGCGGTAGAACTCCCGTGTGGGATCGTACGAAACGTTGAGCAGTTCGACGTCCTTGGCACTGGCGGCGACCGCGAGCGTGAGGCCGAACGCCAGCAGCGCGCTGCGGGCGTGGCGACGGAGGAAGGAATGCGTCATGGCGTCATCTCCGGGCATCAGAATGCGACCTGCAGTCGCGAGAACACGGCCTTCTCGTCCTCACGGTCGGCGCCAGCGGCGGCTCCGCCTTCGAACTGCGTGTCGAGGTAGTTGAGGACCAACTTCAGGTTGCTGGTGAGATACCAGTTGACGCCCAGCGTCCAGGACTTCGCACGACGCGCCGATACGGCGGGATCGGCGAACACCGGGAACGCGCGATCGTCGATTTCCAGAACGCCGTAGCGGCCCACCAGTTCCCAGGCACCCCACCCACCCTTGCCGGGACTGAAGGGATGCGACGGCTTCACCACGCCGCGATAGCTCGCGTCCTCGCCGGTGAGCACATAGCTGGCCGTGGCTTGCCAGGCCGTGTTCTCCAGTTCGGCGGCCGTCGCGCCGACCTGCAATTCCTGCTTGGAAGCGATGTACTCGGCCAGCAGGCCGAAGCGGTTGCGATAGAAATAGCCCTGCGGCGACCAGCGCGTGCGGCGTCCGTCCGCGGCGACGGCACTGCGATAGTTGAAGAACTGCACCTGCCCGGGCGTGCGGTACCGCGGCAGGATGTTGTTGCCGGTGCCCACCGTGTCGCCGACGCTGCCACCGATGCCGAAGCCCAGCCCCGACCAGAAGCCGGCGCCATCCTTGAAGGGCTCGAAGAACAGGCGCCCCGCGTACTCGAATTCATCATCGGGGTTGGTCGTCACCGCATCGCGGCCATCGACGGTGCCGTTGAACACGCCGATCGCGTAGCTGACCTTGCTGCCCGCCAGTTCGCCCTGCAGCTGCACGCCGATGTCGCGGTTCGGCGCGAGTTCGCTGGGCAGCGCGCGCTCGATGTCGGACAACGCCGACGACGACTGCAAGCGCTCCAGGCCGACCGGCGAAGTGAACTTGCCCAAGCGCACGCTGGCCGCCGGCGAGAATTTCAGGTCGGCATAGGCATCGACGATGCTCGCGCTGTCGCCAGCGAACTCCGGCGTGAAGCGGAAGCCGATCCACTTGCCGAGCGTGCCTTCGATGGTCGGCCGCGCGGTGCGCAACAGGAAGGTGTCGTAGGTGCCCGACGGCACGCCGCTGCTGAAAAACCGGCCATCGCCCTGCAGCAGGCCGCGGATCTTGATCTCGTAGTCGCCGTTGGCCGACTTCAGCGAGGCGCCCTTGTCGTTGACCGCGACGACCGGGGCCTCCTTCGCCTTGGCGGCTGCTTCTTCCTGCTGCAACTCCAGCCGGCGCTCCAGCACCCGCAGGCGCTGGTCCAGATCACCCAACGTGGAAGGCGCACCTTCGCCCTGCTCGCCCGCAATCGCAGGCGGTGCTTCGCCCACGCGGCGCTCCAGGGCTTCCAGGCGTTGCAGCAGTTGTTCCACGCTGGGCTGGCTCTGTGCGGACACGGGCAGGGCAAGGCAACAAGCCAGCGCGCCCAGGAGGGTGGTGCCCTTGCCTGCGTGCTTGCCTGAGCCCGAGTCTGTCCGCATGACCGCTTTTCCCCGCGTGAAGGCCGTGATTGGCCGGAAACGCGATGCTGCGTGTGCACATGCCGACAGGGAAATGACGAAAGGAGGTCCGCTTATGCCGTAACCGCATGACGTGGCCGGGGCGATCAGGAGGCGCGGGTAGAATGTCGGCCTGCCCATTCCGCCCCTGCCCCATGTCCAATCCGCTCACCGCCCACTACGCCGCCACCCTGGACGACATCCGCGCCCAGGGCCTGTTCAAGTCCGAACGCATCATCACCGGACCGCAGTCCGCCGAGATCACCCTGGAAAACGGGCGTTCCGTGCTGAATTTCTGCGCCAACAACTACCTGGGCCTGGCCGACCACCCCGACATCATCCAGGCGGCGAAGGATGCGCTGGACACGCATGGGTTCGGCATGGCGTCGGTGCGGTTCATCTGCGGCACGCAGGACCTGCACAAGCAGTTGGAAAAGACGATCGCCGATTTCTTCGGCACCGAGGACACGATCTTGTACGCCGCCTGCTTCGATGCCAACGGCGGGCTGTTCGAGCCGCTGCTGGGCGAGGACGACGCGATCATCTCCGACGCACTGAACCACGCTTCGATCATCGACGGCGTGCGTCTGTGCAAGGCCAAGCGCTTCCGCTACGCCAACTGCGACATGGCGGACCTCGAGGCGCAGTTGCAGGCCGCCGACGCGGCCGGCTGCAAGACCAAGCTGATCACCACCGACGGCGTGTTTTCGATGGACGGCTTCATCGCGCCACTGGACGAGATCACGACGCTCGCAAAGAAATACGGCGCGCTGGTCCATATCGACGAATGCCACGCCACCGGCTTCCTCGGCACGACGGGTCGCGGCTCGGCTGAAGTGAAAGGGGTCATGGACCGTATCGACATCTTCACCGGCACCCTGGGCAAGGCGATGGGTGGTGCGCTGGGCGGCTTCACCACGGCGCGCAAGGAGGTGATCGAATTGTTGCGCCAGCGCTCGCGGCCCTACCTGTTCTCCAACTCACTGCCGCCGCATGTCGTGGCGGCCGGCATCAAGGCGTTCGAGATGCTGTCCTCGGCCGGAGAGCTGCGTGAGCAGTTGCGCGAGAACACCGCCTACTTCCGCGAGCGCATGACGGCCGCCGGCTTCGACATCAAGCCGGGCGTGCACCCGATAAGCCCGGTGATGCTGTACGACGCACCGCTGGCGCAGCGCTTCGCGCAACGGCTGCTTGAGGAAGGGATCTATGCAATCGGCTTCTTCTTCCCGGTCGTACCCAAGGGCCAGGCGCGCATCCGCACGCAGATGAGCGCGGCGCACACGCGCGAGCACCTGGATCGCGCCATCGACGCGTTCATCCGCATCGGCCGCGAACTGGGCGTGGTGCCGGCATAACCGGCACCACGTCCGCACCACGCTCAGCGAGCGCGCTTGGTCGAGGTGGTCGAGCTCTTCGGCTTGGCCGGCGCGCCCTTGGCCACGCGGATGCCGCGCGCCTTCATCCAGGCGTCGAACTCTTCGGCCGTCATGCTGCGGCCGTTCTGCTGCATGTCGAAACGGTGGCCGTGCGGCCCCGGTGCGACGGTTACCACATCTTCCTTGGACGCACCCTTGCTGGCGCTGCGCGGCGCGTGACTGGCACACCCCGCCAGCACGCCGATGGCAAGCAGCAGGGCGCAGCGCGCCGGCAGGCGCGCGGTCAGGTTCAACATGTCTTTTCCCCATTGGTCTGGCGAGAGCGAGTGTAGGCAGGCGCCACGCGCGGAACCCGGACGGAGGTCGCGCAATCAGCGTCCGCCCGTCGGCGCGAGCGCATCACGCTCATCGGCATCGAGGGAACGCCATGTGCCTTTCGCTAGCGGCCCCAGCGCCAACGGGCCGATAGCCACCCGCACCAGTCTCAGCACGCCGATGTCGAACGCTTCGAGGAGCCGGCGTATCTGCCGGTTACGGCCTTCGTCGAGCACGATCTCCAGCCACGCGTTGCGTTCACCGGAGCGCAGGAGATGCGCATGGCGCGCCGACAGGCGTTCGCCGTCGATATCCAGGCCCGTTTCCAACGCATCGAGCAGGGTCCGGTCAGGAACGCGGTCGACCTGCACGTGGTAGGTCTTCTCCGGGCCATGCGCAGGATCGGTGATGCGCGCCGCCCACTCCGGATCGTTGGTAAACAGCAGCAACCCTTCGCTCGCCTTGTCCAGTCGGCCCACGGGCGCGAGCCACGGCAAGTCCGCACCCTCGAAGCAGCGATACACCGTGTCGCGGCCCTGTTCGTCGCGAGTGGTGGTGACCAGGCCGCGCGGCTTGTTGAGCATCAGGTAGTGACGTGGCGTCGAAGCCGGTGCCTGGCCGTCTACACGCACCACGTGACGGCCGGCGACGATGGGGAATTCGGGATCACGAACGATGCGTCCATCCACGGAAACGCGCCCTTCCAGGATCCAGCGCGCCGCTTCGCTGCGCGAACACAGGCCCTGCTTGGATAACACGCGCGCCAATCCATGGCGGACACCCTCAGCGCGCCCCGCACGCGCATGAACGTGCGCGTGCGTATCACGAGGGGGTCGTGGCACGGAATCACGTGGAGACATGAAGAAACGGCCGGGAGACCGGCCGTGGGGATCAGTTTTTCTTGGCCGGTTCGGCCGGCGCAGGCGCCGGTGCGGCTGCCGGCGTACCCGGCGCCTTGACCACGCGCACACCGCGCGACTTCATCCAGGCATCGAATTCATCGGCCGTCATGCGCTTGCCGTTCTGGCTCATGTCGAAGCGCCACGGCGTGTTGTCGTGCGCGGTCTTCGGCTGGTAGGCCGCAGGGCTGTTGGCGACGGCCGCGGCTGGCGCGCCGGTCGGCGCAGGCAGCGCCTTGGCGACGTTGCGGCAACCTTCGATACGAAGGCGCAGCAGGACGCGGTCGACCGACTGGGCTTCATCGAACGCATGCGAGGCCAATACACCCGAGGGAGCGCCGAGCTGCGTGGCGGTGGCCGCGAACTCCGGGGCAACGGGTGCGATGACCGTGGCAGGCGTCTTCAGCGGAGCCGGTGCGAGGCCATTCGCGCAATCCGGGGCGGCGTACGCGGCGGGAGCGACGGCGATGCACAGCAGGCTGGCGAGAACATGACGGCGCATCGGGCGACTCCTGAGTCTTTTCTACGTGCCGCGAGTGTAGGCAGCGCATCGGGGCATGGCAAGAAAATGCGCGGCAGCACGCGCGACGATGCGAAAAGACGGCGCTGGATCACGCAAGCCGCGCGAACGACGCCGAAAAAAAGAAGCCCGGCACTAGGCCGGGCTTCGGTACTGCGGGAAGAGCGTCCGATTAGTTCTGGACGTTCAGTTCCGTACGACGGTTGCGCTCGCTCTTGCAGCCCGGCAGGGTCTGCGCGGTCGGCTCCAGCGGACGGCTCTCGCCGTAACCCACCGGGCCCACCAGACGCGAGGCGTCCACGCCGTTGCTGGTCAGGTAGTCGTACACGGTCTGCGAACGACGCTGCGACAGCGACTGGTTGTAAGCGTCCTTGCCGCACAGGTCGGTGTGGCCGGCCACTTCGACGCGCAGGTCGGGGTAGCGCTTCAGGATCTCGGCGGCTTCGCTCAGGATCGCGATCGCGTCCGGACGCAGCGTCGACTTGTCGAAGTCGAAGTTCACGCCCTTCAGGTCGATCGAGACCTGCACCGGGCAGCCGTCCGGACCGATGGTCTGGCCAGCCTGCGAACCGGGGCACTTGTCGTCGCAGTTGTTGACGCCGTCGCCGTCGTCATCCAGGTCCGCACAGGTGGTGGTCGGAGCCGGAGCCGGAGCCGGGGCGGCTTCCGCCTTCGGGCCCAGCGGGATCACGACGCCGACCGAAGCCAGCACGTCGCCGAACCAGCTCTCTTCCTGCTGGTGGATGCCGCCTTCGGCGGTGTAGCTCTGATCGTCGAAGTCAGCGCGGTAGGCCACTTCGGCACGCACGGCAACGCGCTTGTCGAAGGTGCTCTGCAGACCGATACCCAGCTTGGCAGCCAGGTTGTTGTCGCGGCGCTGGGCCGGCGAGTTCGGGCTGTTGATCACGTACTCTTCTTCCGAACGCTGCATGCCCAGGCCCGTCACGATGTACGGGTTCCAGCCGCGGCCTTCCTTGACGAAGTGGCGACGCAGGTCAAGCGACAGACCGTACTGGCTCCAGTTCAGGTCTTCGTTGAAGTTGAAGTTCGGGTTCTGGTAGTTCAGCTCGCCGTCGAGCGACCAGTTCGGGCTGATGAACTTGCCCAGGCCCAGGGTCAGGAACTGGGTGTCTTCGGTACGACGATCGTTGTCCTGCATGTTCTGGCCAACCGAACCAGTCAGGTACCAACGGTCATCGAATTCCTGCGCCATCGCGGTGTTTGCGAGGCTCAGGCCGCCCAGCAGCGCGGCGCAGAGAATCTTCTTGTTCATTTGCAGCTCCTTGGAAAAGTTCAGTTGTAGAGAAACCGAAAGACTTTGTTCGTTGGTTCCGGCGATTCTTTTTGTTATTCGAGGCGACAGACTCCCGTCGCCTTGCTGAACAGATTATGCGTGGGTACGTGAAGACTGTGTTAACGGTACCATAACAAGTTGGGCAAGGTTAACACTCTTCCCGAGAACTGGCACCTGGACGGGCCCTCCGCATCCGCCCGTCGGCTCTGCGCGCGCTCAAGCGCTGCCGGAGCAACACACTGATGCAGGAGGGCGACTTGGTCATCGCCGCCCCAGGCACGATGCTGTCGCGATGGACACATCAGCTGCCTCCGGTCTCCCCAGTCTTTTCCTGTCGCATGGTTCGCCGATGCTGGCCGTCGAGGACTCTCCGACCGGCCGCTTCCTGGACCAGCTCGGCGGACGACTGCCGCGCCCCCTGGCGATCGTCGTGGCGTCAGCCCACTTCATCCACGCGCGCCCCACGGTCACCGCCGCGCCCGCGCCGGACACGATCCACGATTTCGGCGGCTTCCCCGAGGCGCTGTATCGGATCCGATACCCGGCAGCAGGTGCGCCTGCGCTTGCGGATGAGGTCGCCGCACACTTGCGGGATGCTGGCTTCCAGGCACAGGTGGATGGCCACCATGGGCTGGACCATGGCGTCTGGGTACCGTTGCGGCGGATGTATCCCGATGCCGACATTCCGGTCGTCGCGCTGTCGGTGAATCCGGCGCAGACGGCCGAATGGCACTACCGGATGGGCTTGGCCCTCGCGCCTCTGCGTAGCCAGGGCGTCCTGGTGGTCGGCTCCGGCGGGTTCTCGCACAACCTGCGTGCGCTCGACTGGCAGCATGGGCATGCCGCGCCTTACGACTGGGTCGCCCACTTCACCGATGCGTTGCGCGAGCGGCTGCTGGCCGGAGACGTCGCGGGTGCGCTCGACTGGACCGCACTGCCCGAGGCCCATCGCAACCATCCGACGACCGAACACCTCTTCCCGCTGTATGTAGCGCTAGGCGCCGGCGGCGTTGGCGCCAAGGGGCGGTTGCTCCATCGCGACGTGGAAATGGGTGGCCTGGCGCTGGACGCGTTCGCCTTCGACACCGCCTGACTCGCCCTACAGACCGCGCTCCCATGGCGGGTGGTCGCCGAACTGCGCGATCAGGAAGTCAGTGAAGGCCCTTACCCGCGGCGGTACCAGGCGACGCTGTGGCATCACCGCACTGATGGCCGTCGTAGCCAGCGGGTAATCCGGCAACACCACTTCCAGCCGGCCGGCGCGCAGGTCGTCAGCGACGTGCCACAGCGAATGGATCACGACGCCCTCGCCCGCCAGCGAGGCATCGCGCAGGACCTCGCCGAAATTGCTTTCGAAGCGGCCCTGCACCCGCACGGCGACTTCGCCGCCCGCCGGCGTACCCAGTCGCCATACATCCTGGCGGCCACCGCTGCCGAACAGCAGCAGGCAGTCATGTCGGGGCAGGTCCTCGGGCGTGCGCGGTCGCCCGCGTCGGCGCAGATAGTCGGGCGAGGCGCACAGCACGCGTCGGTTCGGGGCGATGCGCCGGGCGACCAGGCGCGAATCGTCGAGCGCGCCGATGCGGATCGCGAGGTCGAAGCCCTCGCTGACCAGATCGACCACGTTGTCGCTGAGATGGATGCTGAGCCGCAGCTTCGGGTGCCGCGCGAGGAACGCCGGCAGCAGCGGCGAGACGTACTGGCGCCCGAACGAGGCGGAGGTCGTGACCCGCAGCGTGCCGGCGACTTCGCGCGCGGCTTCGCGCAGCCCCGTGCCCAGTGTCTCGAGTTCCTCCACCAGCACCCGCCCCTGCTCGGCCAGCGCGGCGCCCTCCGGCGTCGGGTGCAGGCGGCGGGTGGTCCGGTGCAGTAGCCGCACCTCCAACTCCTTCTCCAGCCGCTTCAGTCGCTGGCTGGCCACCGCCACGGACAGGTCCAGGCTGTGGGCGGCGGCGGTGATCGACCCGAGATCGAGCACGCGGAGGAACAGGGTCAGGTCGCCGACACGATCCATTATCAATATTCCATTGATAGTGATTCGGCATATTCACCGTTTCCCATCAGGAAGGGAAGGCGCAAGCTGCGCGCCTTGTTCCTTCCGGGCTCCCACCATGCCTTCCGCTCCCACGTCCTCCCGGCTTCCGCTGGGCCTGTATGCGCTCACCGCCGGCGCCTTCGGCATCGGCACCACCGAATTCGTCATCATGGGCCTGCTGATGCAGGTCGCCGCCGATCTGCAGGTCTCCATTGCTGCCGCAGGCCTGTTGATCTCCGGCTACGCACTGGGTGTGTTCGTCGGTGCGCCCCTGCTGACGGCCGCCACCAACCGCATGCCGCGCAAGGCAGTGCTGGTCGCGCTGATGATCGTCTTCACGCTCGGCAACCTGGCCTGCGCACTCGCGCCGAACTACGAACTGCTGATGGCCGCGCGCGTGATCACCTCGCTGGCGCACGGAACCTTCTTCGGTGTCGGCGCGGTGGTCGCCACCGGCCTGGTCAGTGAAGACCGCAAGGCCTCGGCGATTTCCATCATGTTCACCGGCCTGACCGTCGCCACGCTGCTCGGCGTGCCGGCCGGCGCCTGGCTAGGCCTGGAGTACGGCTGGCGCGCGACGTTCTGGGCCGTGACCGCCATCGGCGTGTTCGCCACCGTCATCATCGCCACGCTGGTGCCGGCCGATCGCAGCGCGCCCGCGCCGCTGTCGTTCCGCGACGAACTGCGCGTCGTCGGCCGCCCGCAGGTGCTGCTGGGCCTGTTGATGACGGTGCTGGGCTTTGGCGGCATGTTCACCGTCTACACCTACATCCAGCCGCTGCTGACGCAGGTGACCGGCTTCGCCGATGCGGCGGTCTCGCCGATCCTGCTCGTGTTCGGCGTCGGCATGATCATCGGCAATCTGCTGGGCGGGCGCTTCGCCGATCGTCGCCTCGCCACCGCCCTGCTCGGCACGCTCGCGGCGCTCGCATTGGTGATGGGTGTGATGAGCTTCGCCCTGCACAGTCGCTGGGCGATGATCGTCTTCACCGGCCTGCTGGGTGCCGCAGCGTTCGCCACGGTGTCGCCGCTGCAGCTGTGGGTGCTGCAGAAGGCCAGCGATGCGCAGAGCCTGGCGTCCAGCCTGAACATCGGCGCCTTCAACCTCGGCAACGCGCTCGGCGCATGGCTGGGCGGCGTGGTGATCTCGCAGGGGCTTGGTCTTTCCGCATTGCCGTGGGTCGCCGCACTGGTCCCGGCCTCCGCATTCGCCGTCGCGTTGTGGGCGCTCGCGCTGGAGCGCCGCCAGCGCTTCGCGCTCGCCGCCGATTGCGCCTGATCCTCCCTTCGTCGCATCGCCTCTTTGTTCCGCGCGCCGCATCATCGCGGCACGTGTCCCGACTCCCCACGAGGAACCGCCATGAAAGCCATCGCACTCATCCGTTACCTACCCATCGATGATCCGCAATCGCTGCTGGACGTCGAACTCGATACGCCCACCGCCACCGGCCACGACATCCTCGTGCGCGTGCAGGCCGTGTCGGTGAATCCGGTCGACACCAAGGTGCGCTCGCCCAAGCCGCAGATCGAGGCGCAACCCAAGGTGCTGGGCTACGACGCCGCGGGCGTGGTCGAAGCGGTTGGCGAAGCCGTGACCCGCTTCAAGCCCGGCGACGCGGTCTACTACGCCGGCGATATCACACGGCCTGGCAGCAACGCGCAATTCCAACTCGTCGACGAACGCATCGTCGGCCGCAAACCCGCATCGCTCGACTTCGCCCAGGCGGCCGCACTGCCGCTGACCACGATCACCGCATGGGAACTGCTGTTCGACCGCATGCCGTACGCCATCGACGGTGGCGGCGAAGGCAAGTCGCTGCTCGTCATCGCCGGTGCCGGCGGCGTGGGGTCGATCGCGATCCAGTTGGCGAAGCGCGCCGGCTTCACCGTCATCGCGACGGCATCGCGCCAAGACACGATCGACTGGTGCAAGGCAGTGGGCGCCGACCACGTCATCAATCACCGCGAAGCGCTGGGCCCGCAGCTGAAGGCGTTGGGCTTCGACACGATCGACGCGGCGCTGAACCTGGCCGATACCAACCGCTACTGGACCGAGCTGGGCGAACTGCTCGCACCGCTCGGCCATGTCGGACTGATCGTCGAACCCAAGGGCGAACTGCGCATCGGCGACCCCTACAAGGCCAAGAGCATCGGCATCCATTGGGAGATGATGTTCGCGCGTCCGCGCTTCCGCACCGCGGACATGGGCGAACAGGGCGCGCTGCTGGACCGCGTCGCCGACCTGATCGATGCCGGCCAGTTGCGTGGCACGCTGACCGATACGCTGTCGCCGATCAATGCGTCGAACCTGCGCGAAGCGCATCGCCGGTTGGAGTCCGGCACGACCATCGGCAAGCTGGTGCTCGCGGGCTGGTAGTCGTCGATCACGCGGCGGCCTCAGGCCGCCGCTGCATCTCCGCTGCGGTCGCGTTTCAACACCGCCACCGGCTCCGCCCACGCACTGGCGGCGCGACGCTTGCTGGTCGCCAGCACCAAGTCGGACGGCTCGAACACGTTCACGTTGTGGGTGATCGGCGTGGTCAGGATGTACTGCGCGTCGGTCGAGCGCAGGAAACGGCCGACCTTCTCGATGTTGGCCACGTCCAGGTGCGCGAACGGTTCGTCGATGAAGACGAAGCCGCCCGGCTGCTCCTCGTCGCGCAGCAGCGCGACCAGCAACAGCAGCGACTTCATCACCTGCTGGCCGCCCGAGGCTTCGCCATCGTCCAGGCCGATCCAACCCTTGCGATCGAAATCGAAGCGCACCGTCAGGCCCGCCTGCGCCAGCGCCGTGTCTTCGTTCACCAGTTCGGGCAGTTCCGCATCCACGCCGATGCCGGCCAGTTCGCCGAGCGAGGCCAAGTTGCGCTTGTAGCGACGCACGGTGGCACGCAGCACGTTGATGTAGGCGCCGCGTGCTTCTTCGGTCAGGCGGCGCGCACGATGCAAGTGGGTTTCGCGCTTGCCGATGGCGGCTTCCAGTCCTGCGTGGTCGGCCGCGAACTTGTCGCGCAGCGCGACGCACCCCTCGTCCTCGACATAACCGCCGCGCGCGATGCGCTCGTCGATGCGTTCGAGTTCACGCCGCACCGCACTGGCGCTTTCGTACTCCTCGCGCGCCGCACGTAGCGCCGCTGCGCCGCGCCACGCCACGGGCATCTGCGCACGGCGCTTGCGGAAGTCGACGATCCGCTGCGCGAGCGCCAGGCGTTCCTGGCCGATCTGCTGGCCACGCTCGTGCAATTCTCCCGAAAGCGCCTTGATCTCGCCGGCGCGGCTGGCCGCGGCGATGCCTTCGGCCTTGTCCTGCACCTCCAGCGCGTCGAGCTGCTGGCGGGCGTCGGCCAACATCGCGGCCGCCTGGGCCGCGGCATCCGCCAGTGCCGGGAGGCGTTCCGAGGCGTCGGCGAACTCCGCCGCACGCGTCACCAGTTCCTGGCCGGCGTCCAGGCCCAGCAAGCGCGACTGCGCGGCGTCCAGTTGCTTGCGCAGGGTCGCCAGGGCGTCTTCACGCTGCTGCGCCCGGTCCTGGAGCATCGCCTGCTCGGAGCGCAGCGACACCAGGTTCGCCTGGCGGGCACCCGCGCCGAAATGGTGCGCACCGCCGCCGACGTGGCGACCGCCACGCTGCTCGCGCAGGTAACCCTGCGCCGTGATCCAGTCCTGGCCCTTCGGCAGGCGATGGCCCGCTTCCACGTCGGCGACGCGCTGGATGCGGTCGAGGTGGCGCGGCAGCCAGGCGGGCGGATCCTCGGAGAAGCGCACGACTTCCAGCAGCGAGCCTTTCGTCGCCTTCTCCACCGGCGCGCGGTCGGCGACGACGAAGTGGCGGTACTGCATGCGTTCGCCGAGACGCCAGGCTTCGCGAGCGTCCTTGGGGTGCTCCAGCAGCACCAGGTGGCGATACGGCGCGAGTACCGCTTCCACCGCCACCGCCCAGTCGCGATCCACCACGTCGACCATCTCGGTCAGCACGCGATGCGCGATGCCTTCGCGATCGAGTGCGACGCGGAAATCGCGTTCGAAGGCTTCCACCACCCGGCCGCCACCGCTCAACGCCGCCATCTGCGCGGCGATCTCGCCACCCCGCTGCCGGTCGCGTTCGGCCTCCAGCTTCAGTTCGGCCTGGCGGCGACGTCCGTCTTCCAGCGCGCGTGTCAGCGCATCCACGTCGTCGCTGCCGCGTTCGGCCTGCAGTTTCGCGAGTTCGTCATGTCGGCGCACCAGCGATTCGGCATCGCGCGCGTGGTCGCGTGCCTGGGTGAAGGCGTGCTCGGCCTGTTTCAGGCGCGCCTTGGTCTCGGCGAGTTCTCCCCCTGCACGATCGCGCTGCAACTGGGCAGCCACTTCCTGCGCCAGCAGGTTCGCGTGCGCGCGCTGGCGTTCGCGCAGCGCGCGACGCAGGCCGGTCAGGCGCGGACGCGCGCCCTCGATGGTGGCGCGCTGGTCCGCGAGTTCCACCTTCGGTGCGATCTCGGTCTGCAGCCGGTTGCGCTGCGAGCGCAGCGACAGGCCATCCTCAAACGAGCGCACGTCGGCGCGCGACGACTCCAGCCTGACATGCAACTCGGCCAGACCCTGCTGGAGCTGCGTGATCTCCTTCTCGACATCGAACTGCTCGTTGCGGGCGCGCTGGTAGTCGTCCAGCACCGCCTTGTCTTCGAACACGTCGAACACCAGTTGCAGCAGTTCGCGCGGCGACAGCTGGCACAGCTTGTCGGTGGCGCCCTGCTCCAGCGTCAGCACGCGGCAGATCGCGCGGCTCAGACCGGCGCCCGCCAGGCGCACGCGATAGTCGCGCACGCCCAGCCAGTCGCCGCCCTGGTCCAGCGTTTCAACCGGCACATCGCCGGCGACGATCTGGTAGTCGCGCGACCAGTCTCCACCGCGCTTGCGGATCCGGCATGCGATGGTCACCTGCTCGTCCATGTGCGGGAAGAACGCGCGCTTGCCTCGCCGGTCGACGGGATTGCTCACCACCGCGCGCAGCCAGGCGTATGGCTTGCCGTTGTGGCGCAGGTAGGTCTTGTAGTCGCGGGCCATGTCGCGGTCATCGATGGCCAGCAGCGTGCGCAGCGCATCGAGCAACGTGGTCTTGCCCGAGCCGTTGGGCCCCACGACGGTGATGATCGAGGCATCCAGCGGCAACGTGTAGCGCTGCCAGTAGTCCCAGTGGACGACTTCGAGGCTGCGGAACTCAAACATCGGCCTGCTCCTCGTTCGCTTCGTCCATGCTGTCGTCCACCGGCACCTCGGGCGCGTTCGCCTGCGAGGCGCGTGCTTCTTCGATCACGTGCGCAAGCGCGCCATCCATCACGCGGCTGGCGATCCGCTCATAGTCGAACGCCAGGTCGAGCAATGGTCCCTCCTGGATCCGCTCGCGACGCCGCACGATGAAACCGTGCCGCTGCAAGGTGCCCAGGCTCATCTGCACGCGCCCCTTGCCGCCCAGACGGTCGGCGAAGTCCGCCAGCAGCGTGCGTTCGTTGAGCGGTTCGATCATGTCGCTACCGACCGGCACCGGCTTCAGTTCGGCGAACATCTGTTCCTGTTCGTGCTGCCGCTCGCCTTCCTGGCGCGCGATCTGGCGCTGGCGTTTGGGCAGCACCAGCAGGGCCCACAGCACCACCAGCAGCGCGATGGCATCGCGCCCCAGCGAGAGGTTGCTGGCCGCCCACGCGTCACCGTGGCCGAACACCTCGCTCTCTTGCTGGCGCGCGATGCCGACCGCGACATATGCGGCGTAAGGATGTTCCAGCAGGCGCAGGCCGGCGGCGGCGAGGCGGCGGTCCAGGTCGTCACGCAGGTCGGCGTCGACGAGCACCTGGCGCACGGCGCGGTCCTCGCGCGGCAGCCAGCGCTCGGCCAGCAACCGGGCGATCAGGGAAGCGATGGGGTCATTCATGCGGTACGGGCTTTCTTCTTGCGGGAAGGCGCAGGTTCGGTCTGCGCTTGGGGTGCCTGCGGCAGCAGGCGGCCGCGGCTCATGTAGGCCACGCCGGCGCGCTGCACGGATTCGAATTCGGCATCGACATGCCACTGCATCGGCAGCTGCGCGAGCGATGCGGCCACGCCGTTGCGATTCTCCGCACCGGCGTCTCCGATCAGGCCCAGCAGCGACAACCGGTATGCGCTGACAGCGAAACTGTCCTGCGGCACCCAGTCCGACAGCGGCGCTTCGGTGTCGAGCGCGGTGAGTTGGTCGAACCACTGCTCGGCATGGCCGTAGTCGTGCTGCACGACCGGCGCCTGCGTGTCCACGGGCGCGGCCTGCGCCGGCGGCAACGAGGCATCCTCCTGTGCGGCGCGCTCGCGCTCGACCAGTTCGTATTCGGCCACGTCCAGCGCGATGGGTCCCAGTGCGAACGCCGGTTGCGGCATCCGCGCGAGCACATCGTCCGCCAGGTCCGCGAGTGCGGCGACATCGAGCGCGCGGAGGTAGCGGTTCACGTCGGACGACGACAGGCCGCTGGCGCCGAGGTGCACGCGGTGGCGGTCGAGCTGGTTGAGCGCACGCTGGAACACCGATGCCTGCCGCAGCAACGCGCTCTGCGCGCGACCGATCTGCTGGGCCACCCGATGCGTCGCGGTGTCGAGCTCGCCGTCGGCGGCGATGTCGCGGATCAGCGCGGTGCCCTTCTCCACCCACTGCCAGACCGACTGCAAGGTATCGGCGGCGCGCTGGATGCGGTGCTCGGAACCGCTCAGCACCGCCTGGTCGAAGTCTTCGCGCAATTCGTTGAGCCGCGACAACAAGTGCTGCAGATCGTCGGCACCCACACGGCCCATCGCCTGGCCCGCGGCCAGCTGCGCGGTGACGTAGGCCAGCTCGTCGCCTTCGCGGTTGAACTGCAGCAGCAGGCCGATCGAGGCCAACGCCTGCCGACCCACCGGGCTGATGCGGTAGCGCTGGCTGGGGGCGTCCCACAGCAGCAAGCCGTTCTCGCGCAGGCGGCCGAGCACGGTGTCGAACTTGACCGTGTCCAAATAGGCGAATTGGTCGCGCAGTTCCTGCGGCGACCAGTCCGGCGCCTGCCCGCGCTCGCCGATGGTACGCAGGACCAGCAGGCGCACCATGACGCTCTCCTCGCCGCCGTGGAACAGCGTCGAGAAGGCCCGCAGCAGGTCGCGGGCGTTGAGCAGGGGGTGGAGGTCCGGCAGGTCCGCGGCGGCGATGCCGGCGCGCAGGTAGTCGTGCAGGGGCGGTGAGGCGGTATCCATGAAGGGCCGGGAACCTGGGTGGCCCATGGTCCCCGAGCCGCCGGCGCCGGACAACTCTTGCAAGCCGGCCGGGTCTGTGCCCTGCTTCGCGCCGCGGATGCCGCTTGCGTCGGACGCCCCGGCGCGGCATCGTTCGCCCTTTCCATACGCACGCGTATCCATCGCCCGCATGACGTCGACCGCCTCCGCCAACGACTCCACGCTCTACCCCCACCTGTTCACCCCGCTGGACCTGGGTTTCACCACGGTCCGCAACCGGGTGCTGATGGGCTCGATGCACACCGGCCTGGAGGACCGGGCGAAGGATTTCCCGCGCCTGGCGGCGTATTTCGCCGAGCGCGCGGCGGGCGGCGTGGGCCTGATCGTCACCGGTGGCTTTTCCCCCAACCTGGTGGGCTGGCTGAAGCCGTTCGGCGGCAAGCTGTCGTGGCCGTGGGAGGCGCGGCCGCACAAGTTCGTGACCAAGGCGGTCCACGAGCATGGGGCGAAGATCTGCGCCCAGTTGCTCCACGCCGGCCGCTACGGCTACCACCCGCTGACCGTGGCGCCGTCGAAGCTCAAGGCACCGATCAATCCGTTCACCCCGCGCGCGCTGTCGGCCCGCGGAATCGAACGCCAGATCAGCGCGTATGCCAATGCGGCGAAGCTGGCCCGCGACGCCGGTTACGACGGCGTCGAGATCATGGGTTCGGAAGGCTATTTCATCAACGAATTCACCGCGCCGCGCACCAACAAGCGCGACGACGCCTGGGGCGGAACCCCGGAGAAGCGCATGCGCTTCGCGGTGGAGATCGTGCGGCGCGTGCGGGAGGCGGTGGGGCCGGACTTCATCATCATCTACCGGCTGTCGCTGCTGGACCTGGTCGAAGACGGCAACCAGTGGGACGAGATCGTCCAGCAGGCCAAGGCTGTCGAAGCCGCGGGCGCGACGATCATCAATTCCGGCATCGGCTGGCACGAAGCGCGCGTGCCGACCATCGTCACCTCGGTCCCGCGCGCGGCGTTCGTGGACGTGACCGCCAAGCTCAAGCCGCATGTGCGCGTGCCGCTGGTGGCGACCAACCGCATCAACATGCCCGAGGTCGCCGAAGGCATCCTCGCCGCCGGCAAGGCCGACATGGTGTCGCTGGCGCGCCCGCTGCTGGCCGACCCGCAATGGACGGCCAAGGCGCGCGCCGGCACGCCACAGGCGATCAACACCTGCATCGCCTGCAACCAGGCCTGCCTGGACCACGTCTTCGAGAACAAGCTCGCCAGCTGCCTGGTCAACCCGCGCGCCTGCCACGAGACCGACCTCACCTATAAGAAGACGTTCGCGCCGAAGACCATCGCGGTGGTCGGTGCCGGCCCTGCCGGCCTGGCGTGCGCGACGGTCGCCGCCGAGCGCGGCCACCGGGTGACCCTGTTCGACGCGGCCGACGAGATCGGCGGACAGTTCAACTACGCCAAGCGGATCCCGGGCAAGGAGGAGTTCCACGAAACACTGCGCTACTTCCACCACCGGCTGGAAGAGACCCGTGTGGAAGTGAAACTGTCGACGGTGGCGACGGCGGCCGACCTGGCCGGCTTCGACGAAGTCGTGCTGGCGACCGGCATCACGCCCCGCCGGGTCGCCTTCCCGGGCGCCGACAACGCCAAGGTTGTCAGCTACGTGGACGTGCTGTCGGGCCGGGTGAACGTGGGCGCACGCGCCGCGCTGATCGGGGCGGGCGGCATCGGCTTCGACGTCGCCGAGTACCTGACCCACGAAGGCCATTCCCCTTCGCTGGACCCGGCCCGCTGGATGGCCGAATGGGGCGTGGACCCGACCTTCGAGGCCCGCGGCAGCCTGGCACGCCCGCAGCCGGAGCCACCGGCGCGCGAGGTCTGGCTGCTGCAGCGCAGCCCGGGCAAGCCGGGCGCCCGCCTGGGCAAGACCAGCGGCTGGGTCCACCGGGCCACCTTGAAGGCCAAGCAGGTGAAGATGCTGGGCGGCGTGGAATACGTGGGCGTGGACGACACCGGCCTGCGCATCAAGGTGGACGCCACCGAACAGCTGCTTCCCGTCGACCACGTCGTGGTCTGCGCCGGCCAGGAGCCGCGGCGCGAGCTGCAGGCCGCCCTGCTGGCCGCCGGTCGGACGGCGCACCTGATCGGTGGCGCCGATGTCGCCGCCGAGCTGGATGCCAAGCGCGCCATCGATCAGGGCAGCCGGCTGGCGGCACGCCTGTAATCGCGCCGAGAGGCACCGGGAGCAGGGTCGGAAACCTGGTTTCCGCCCCCTCGGCCTGCGACGCACCTCACAATTTCCAGCCAGACCCGGGGGGGCCGAGTCAAGCCGGCCCGTTCAGGCCGAGTTGGGCCGCCCCCCCCTACCTTGCGCGCACTTTCCGGCCCGCCGCCCAGTTCAGGCGGGCTGAGCCCGGCGCTCGGACCCCTTCTTGGTCCGGCCTTGCCGGTCCCCCGGGCAGCCCGTGTGACGGCTGCCTCCCCATAACGCCCTGCCGCGTCCCATCGATGTCATTCCCTGCGTAACGGGAGAGGCAGGGGCGCGGGAAAGACGGAGCAAGGAGTTCCCATGAAACTGGCCTGGATCCTATGGCTGTCGCAGATGTTGCCGCAGCCGGCCGCCGATTCGCTTTGCCTCAGCACCACCGTTTACCTGGAAGCCCGCGACCAGACCCTCCGCGGCCAGCAGGCCGTCGCCGAAGTGGCCCTGCGCCGCCGCGACAGCGGCCTGTGGGGCGACTCCGTCTGCTCCGTGGTGACCGCCCGCAAGCAGTTCGCCCCGACCATCGTCGGCCCCAACACCCGCCTCAAGAACGCGGATGCCTGGGCCAAGTCGGTCAGCGTCGCCCTGAACGCCGAACGCAACTGGGCCCTGCCGCCCGGCCAGCGCAAGGAAATCGTGCCCGGTGCCAGCCACTTCATGGCGCACCAGATCGCCAGCCCGAGCTGGCGCAATGCCTATCACGTGGCGACGATCGGCGACCACACGTTCCTGCGCGTGCAGAAGCTCAAGCCGCGCTCGTAAGACGGCAAGCCGCCGTGGCGCGACGATCCGTTGCACCGCGCATCACGCTGGAAACATTCAAGGCCCGCGATAATCGCGGGCCTTTCTTTTTCCCAGGGGACACCATGAAGCTCTACACCAAGCCCGGCGCGTGCTCGACCGCCGACCACATCGCACTGCAGTGGACGGGCCAGCCGTTCGACGTGCAGGTGATGACGGCCGCCGAGATGAAGGAGCCGGCCTACCTGGCGATCAATCCCACCGGCGCGGTGCCGGCGATCGTCGATGGCGACTTCGTGCTGACCCAGAACGCCGCGATCATGGGCTACATCGCCGACACGTATCCGCAGGCGCACCTGGCCGGCGACGGTTCGCCACAGCAGCGCGCGATGGCGGCGAAGTGGCTGTCCTTCGTGAATTCCGACGTGCACCCGGCGTTCCATCCGCTGTTCGGACCGGCCCGCTTCATCGGCGACGACACGCAGTTCGATGCGGTGAAGGACGCGGCGCGCAAGCGCCTGCGCGGCTTGTTCGAGCAGGCGGACAGGCAGTTGCAAGGCCGCGACTGGCTGGCCGGCTTCCGCAGCTTCGCTGATCCCTACTTCTACATCACGCTGCGCTGGGCCGACCGCACGGGCGTGGACCTGTCGGGCCTGCAGAATCTCGCCGCGTTCAAGCAGCGCATGGAGGCCGATGCCGGCGTGCAGGCCGCGTTGAAGGCCGAAGGCCTTTCCTGATCCTGCGCGGCGCGCGTCAGCCCAACGACGCGCGCACGTCCTCAAGCCACCGCGTGGCGAAGGTGTGGTCGCGCGCCTTCGTCATCGCGGTGGCGACATCGGGCAGCAGCGCTTCCAGATCGTCGGCATTCGCGCAGCGCTCGACCTTGAGTTGCAGGAAGTAGCCTTTCAGGCCGATGTGCGAACGAATGTCGTCGGTAATGCGCGCATACAGCAGGTTGTAGCGTTCGGCGGAGGTCATGATGACCGGGGGCGCACCGTCGTTCGATTTGGTGGCGGCCACTGCAGCCAGCATCGAGGCGGCGCCGGAGCGGCGTTCGATCAGTCCGTCCGTCGCCAGTTGGCCGAGCGCATCGTCGGGCGCATGCAGGCCGCTCATCATCGCCTGCAGTTCGTCGTCGCTGCGCTGGCCATCGACCAGCAGCAGGATCGAACGCAGCCCCGCCGGCAGCTTGCGCGTGCGTTGCTGGATTTCGTTGCGTCCGGCCTCGGTCTTGCACCATCTGGTCTGCATGGCATCCCCCCAACGACGCGCGGCGGGCCCCTCCCGCGGCTACGACGTTCCCCTGTCCGCCAGTAGTACCCCGACGCGCCCATGTGCGGCTGCCACGCGGGTCACACAAACGACACGGGGCCGCCCGACCTTCGTCGAAACGGCCCCGCGGGACGGCGGCGCTGGCGTCAGCGCTGGTCGATCGGCACGAAGGCGAGGTCTTCCGGGCCGGTGTAGTTCGCGCTCGGGCGGATGATCTTGCCGTCGATGCGCTGCTCGATCACGTGCGCGCTCCAGCCGCTGGTACGTGCGATCACGAACAGCGGGGTGAACATCGCCGTCGGCACGCCCATCATGTGGTAGCTGACCGCGCTGAACCAGTCGAGGTTCGGGAACATCTTCTTGATGTCCCACATCACCGATTCCAGGCGCTCGGCGATGTCGTACATCTTCATGCTCGACTGCTCGGCGGAAAGATCCTTCGCCACGTTCTTGATGACGTCGTTGCGCGGGTCGCCGGTGGTGTACACCGGATGGCCGAAGCCGATCACGACTTCCTTGCGCTCCACGCGCGCCTTGATGTCGGCTTCCGCTTCGTCGGGCGATTCGTAGCGCTTCTGCACTTCGAAGGCCACTTCATTCGCGCCGCCGTGCTTCGGGCCACGCAGCGCACCGATGCCGCCGGCGATGGCCGAATGCATGTCGCTGCCGGTGCCGGCGATGACGCGGCAGGTGAAGGTGGACGCGTTGAACTCGTGCTCGGCGTACAGGATCAGCGAGGTATGCATCGCCCGCACCCAGGACTCGCGCGGCTTCTCGCCATGCAGCAGGTGCAGGAAGTGGCCGCCAATGGAATCGTCATCGGTCTCCACGTCGATCGCGCGGCCGTTGTGGCTCCAGTGGTACCAGTACAGCAGCATCGAACCCAGCGAGGCCATCAGCTTGTCGGCGATGTCGCGCGCGCCGGGATGGTTATGGTCGTCCTTCTCCGGCGATACGCAACCGAGGATCGACACGCCGGTGCGCATCACGTCCATCGGGTGCGCGGACGGCGGCAGCTCTTCCAGCGCGGCCTTCACCGCGGCCGGGATGCCGCGCAGCGACTTCAGTTTGGCCTTGTAGGCGGCCAGCTCGGCGCGGTTGGGCAGCTTGCCGTGCACCAGCAGGTAGGCGACTTCCTCGAATTCGCTGGTCGTCGCGATATCGAGGATGTCGTAACCGCGGTAATGCAGGTCGTTACCGCTGCGGCCGACGGTGCACAGCGCGGTGTTGCCTGCCGCGGTGCCGGACAGGGCGACGGATTTCTTCGGCTTGAAGCCGGGTGCGGGTGTGGTTTCGCTCATGGTGGACTCCCTACGTCACTTCTTTGCTGAAAACAGGGTATCGAGCTTCTGCTCGAAGGCGTGGTAACCGATGCGGTCGTACAGCTCCTCGCGCGTCTGCATGCTGTCGATCACGCTCTTCTGGTGGCCGTCGCGGCGGATCGCTTCGTACACGTTCTCCGCGGCCTTGTTCATCGCGCGGAACGCCGACAGCGGATACAGCTGGATCGCCACGCCGACCGAGGCCAGTTCGTCGCGGGTGAACAGCGGCGTCTTGCCGAACTCGGTGATGTTGGCCAATACCGGCACCTTCACCGCATCGACGAAACGCTGATAGGTGGGCAGGTCGTAGGCGGCTTCGGCGAAGATGCCATCCGCGCCGGCCTCGACGCAGGCGATGGCGCGCTCGATGGCGGCGTCCACGCCTTCGACCTGGATGGCGTCGGTGCGCGCGATCAGGAAGAAGTCCGGATCGGTCTTCGCATCGGCGGCCGCCTTCACGCGATCGACCATCTCGCCGGCCGACACGATTTCCTTGCCCGGGCGATGGCCGCAACGCTTGGCGCCCACCTGGTCCTCGATGTGGCATGCGGCAGCGCCGGCCTTGATCAGCGACTTCACCGTGCGCTCGATGTTGAACGCGCTGGGGCCGAAGCCGGTATCGATGTCGACCATCAGCGGCAGGTCGCAGACATCGGTGATGCGGCGCACGTCGATCAGCACGTCTTCCAGCGTGTTGATGCCCAGGTCGGGCAGGCCCAGCGACCCTGCGGCGACGCCGCCGCCGGACAGGTAGATCGCCTTGTAGCCGGCGCGCTTGGCGAGCAGGGCGTGGTTGGCGTTGATCGCGCCGATCACCTGCAGGGGCGATTCGGCGGCGAGCGCGGCGCGGAACTGCGCGCCTGCGGACGGGGTGCTCATGCGACGTGACTCCTCATCGGTCAGCGAGCGGCCTCGGCCTGGGGCCGTTGCCGGAGGTGCGTGAAGGGTACGCCCCTCTTCGGGACGCAAATCTGGCACCATCCTCAGGGTTGATCAATCTTGATCGAACGAATCAATATTTCTCGATGGCCTCCGCGACCGACCTCCTGTCCGCCCGCGACACCTGCCGCCTGCTGGGCATCAGCCAGGCCACGCTGTACGCCTACGTCAGCCGCGGTCTGCTGGAATCCCGCCCGGGCAAGGACCACCGCAGCCGCCTCTACCTGCGCCAGGACGTGGAGCGCCTGGCCCAGCGCAAGCAGGTGGGGCGCGGCGCGGCGCGCGGTGCCGCGCAGAGCCTGGACCGGGGCCTGCCGGTGCTGGAGACGCAGATCTCCCTGATCCGCCCGGATGGCCCTTACTACCGCGGTCGTTCGGCGATCGGCATGGTCCACGACGGCGCCACGCTGGAAGACGTCGCGCGGCAACTCTGGGACTGCGGCGAGGAGGACCCGTTCGCCGCGCCTTCGTCGACCCCGTGGCCGGCGGTCGTCGCGCCGCTCGCCTCCGATGCCTCGCTACCGCCGCTGGAGCGCGCGATGGCGGCGATCCCGCTGCTGGCGCTGGACGTGCGCCACTCCTTCAATTCGGCGCCCCGCGTGCGCCACGAGATCGCCGCCGGACTGCTGCGCCACAACGCGGCGCTGCTGGTCGCACAGCCGCCTTCCGGCGCGCCGGTGCATCGCGTGCTCGCGCAGGCCTGGCATCCGGGCGACGACGGGTTCGCCGACCTCGTGCGTGCCGCGCTGGTCGTGTGCGCAGACCACGAACTGAATGTCTCGGCCTTCGCGGCGCGCGTGGTCGCCTCCACCGGCGCACACCTGCACGCCACCGTCTGCAGCGGCCTCGCCGCGCTGTCCGGGCCGCGCCATGGCGGCGCGACGGCGCGTGCGTACGCACTCATTGCCGATGCCCGTGAAGCCGGCCACGCGCGCCGCTTCATCAGCGAGCGCTGGCAGCGTGGCGATGATCTTCCAGGCTTCGGCCATGCGCTGTACCCGCAGGGTGATCCGCGCGGCAACGAGCTGCTGGCGCGCGCACGCGAGCGCCACGCAGGCGAGCGCGAAATGGCCGCACTGGAAACGCTGATCGCCGCCACCGAAGACATCAGCGGCCTGCGCCCGAACATCGACTTCATGCTTGCGGCGATCTGCCACCTCAACCGCCTGCCGGCGACGCCCGCGCTGGTGATGTTCGCCGCGGGCCGCCTCGCCGGCTGGTTGGCGCACGCGCTGGAACAACAGGCGCAGGGCCGCCTGATCCGTCCGCGCGCCAGCTACACCGGCATCACGCCACCGGCGTGACGCCCGCGCGCGGGTTTGACATCGCGGACGCATGCAGGGACCCTTCGAACGTCCGTCCACCGTATCGCTTGCAATGCGCCCTGCCCTCGTCCTGTGCCTGCTGCTGACGATGATGACCCCGACCACCATCGCCCGGAACGCTTCCAACCCGCACACATCGACTGCGGTCTCCACGCCAGTGCCGCCTCCGCCCGTGTGGTTGGCGGCGCTCGATGCGCGCTACGACGGCGACCTGCGCGCGGCCGGGCTGGATAACCGCGTATTCACGGCAGAGCACTGGTGGACGGTCGCCGCACCGCTGCTGGAACGCTCGCGCGGTTTCCACGTGGAGGACATCGGCCGCAGCGTGGAGAATCGTCCGCTGCGCCACGTGCGCTGGGGCGAAGGCGAGACGCAGGTGCTGCTGTGGTCGCAGATGCATGGCGACGAGAGCACGGCTTCGATGGTGCTGGCGGACCTGTTCCGCTTCCTCGGCGAACATCCGGACGATCCGCAGGTGAAGGCGTTGCGAGCGAGCACCACGCTGCACGTCCTGCCCATCCTCAATCCCGACGGTGCCGCGCGTTTCCAGCGTCGCAACGTGCAGGGCATCGACATCAACCGCGATGCGCGCATGCTGGCGACGCCGGAAGCGCGCACGCTGAAGGCGTTGTACGACCGGGTGAAGCCGATGTACGGCTTCAACCTGCATGACCAGCGCGTCGGCTATCGCGCCGGCGATTCCGATCGCGGCACCGCCATCGCGCTGCTGTCGCCGCCGTACAACCACGCGGCCGACGTCAACGATGTGCGCACGCGCGCCATCGAAGTGGCCGGCGTGATCCGCACGGCGTTGGAGCCCTACCTGGCCGGCCACATCGCACGCTGGGACGAAAGCTTCGACCCGCGCGCATTCGGCGACCTCACCACGCAGTGGGGCGCCAGCACGGTACTGATCGAAGCCGGGGGCATCGAAGGCGACGTGCAGAAACAGCGTCTGCGCAAGCTCTACTTCCTTGGCCTGGTGGCCGCGCTGGACAGCATCGCGACCGGCAGCCACGCGGGCGTGCCGCATGGGCTCTACCGCGAACTGCCGGAGAACGGCGATGTGTGGCCCGATCTGTTGTTGCGTGGCGGCACGCTGTCGGTGCCGGGGCGTCCGCCGACAAAGGCCGACCTGCTGGTCAACTTCCGCAATCCGCTGGCGGAAACCGACGGCGCGATCGCCGGCGTGGGCGACCTGGGCAACATGAAGGCGCGGCGTCGCATCGACGCACAAGGACTGTTCATCGTGCCGCTGCCGGGGCATGCGGGCGAACGCACGCTGATCGAAGCGAACGATGACGGCGACAACGACGAACCGCCCTCGCCCCTGCCGCTGACACCCGGCGCCAGCGCGCATTTCGTGCTCAGTCGCGATCCGCAGGGCCGCGACGTGGTATGGACGCTGGATGGCAGCGTGGACCCGGCGACGCCGTCCCCGCCGAAGCCCTGAATCAGCTACCGACGTCCGGGCCGCGCTGCAGCGCGCGCTTCACTTCCTCCAGCGCGTTCGGGTCGTCGAGCGTGGACAGGTCGCCCGGATCCGCGCCCTGCGCCAGCGCCTGCAGCGAGCGCCGCAGCAGTTTTCCCGAGCGCGTCTTCGGCAACGCATTGACGATGTAGACGCGCGCCGGCCGCGCGACCGCGCCCAGGCTCTGCTCCACCGTGCGTCGCATGCCATCGGCGGCCTGCACGCGTTCGTGCGGTTCGTCGGTGGCCTGGCGCAGCGTCGCGAACACCACCGGCACCTGGCCCTTCAGTTCGTCGGCCACGCCGATCACGGCGGCCTCCGCCACAGCCGGGAAGCCGGAAACGGATTCCTCGATCTCGCGCGTGCCCAATCGATGGCCGGCCACGTTGATGACGTCGTCGGTGCGGCCGAGGATGAAGGTATAGCCGTCCGCGTCGCGGATCGCCCAATCCAGCGAGCTGTACAGCAATTCCTTGAAGTGGCTGAAGTAGCTGGAGAGGAAGCGCGCGTCGTCGTTCCAGATCGTCGTCATGCACCCGGGCGGCAACGGCGGCGCCATGACCAGCACGCCCTTCTGGCCGGGTCCGACCTCCTCGCCGGTACTTTCGTCGATCACCTTCATCTTGTAACCGAGGTTCGGGAACCCGGGCGAGCCGAACCGCACGGGCTTCATGTCCAGGCCCGGCAGCAGCGTCAGCGCCGGCCATCCGGTCTCGGTCTGCCAGTAGTTGTCGATCACCGGCTTGCCGATCGCATCGGTGATCCAGTGCGCCGTCGGCTCGTCGAGCGGCTCGCCCGCGAGGAACAGGTATTTCAGCTCGGACAGGTCGTGGCGCTTGATGAAATCGATGTCGTGCTTCTTCAGCACGCGCACCGCCGTCGGCGAGGAAAACATCGTGCGCACGCCGTACTGCTCGCACAACGCCCACCAGATGCCGGCGTCGGGCGTGATCGGCAGGCCTTCGTAGAGCACCGAGGTCGCGCCCACGATCAGCGGGCCGTACACGTTGTAGGAATGCCCCACCGCCCAACCGACATCGGACGTGGAAAACATCACCTGCCCCGGCCCCACATCGAAGACCGTGCGCATGGACAGCGCGAGGGCGACCGCATACCCGCCGACATCGCGCTGCACGCCCTTCGGCTTGCCGGTGGTGCCGGAGGTGTAGAGCAAGTAGCTGGGCTCGTTCGACTCCAGCCATTCGACCGGCACTTCGGCATCGCCGACGGCGGCGCGCAACGTGGCGTAGTCCTCATCGCGGCCGGCGACCTTCGGCTCGGCCGCATCCAGGCCGCGCGACACGATCAGCACCTTGGCCGGGGGCGTGTTCGCTTTCGCGCATGCCTCGTCGACCAACGCTTTGTACGGAATGACCTTGCCACCACGACTGCCCGCGTCGGCGGCGATCAACAGCTTCGGTTGGGCGTCGTCGATGCGCAAGGCCAGGTTGTGCGCGGCGAAGCCGCCGAACACCACCGAATGCACGGCACCGATGCGCGCGCAGGCCAGCATCGCGAACACGGCTTCGGCCATGTTCGGCATGTAGATGACCACGCGATCGCCACGGCCGACATCGAGCCGCTTGAGTACGGCCGCGAAGGCGTTCACTTCGCGGTGCAGCTCGCGATAGCTGATTTCGCGGGTGACATCGGTTTCGGTGGACACCGCCACCAGCGCCAGTTGGTCGCCGCGCTCGGCGACATGGCGATCCACTGCGTTGTAGCAGAGGTTGGTCTGGCCGCCGACGAACCAGCGACGGAACGGCGGCTGCGAGTACTCCAGCACCTGCCGCGGCGGCACGTGCCAATGGATGGCCTTCGCCTCGTCACCCCAGAAGGCCTCGGGCTGCTCGATCGAGCGCCGATAGACGTCTTCGTATGCCATGGGAACCTCCCAGATCCGACACCGGGACCAGCATAGACCCGCCCTGCCGTGGCCACCTTCCTACCTTGGTCGCATGGGACATTCCGTCGCACCCGCGAAAAAAAACGCCGGGCATGAGCCCGGCGTTTCCTTGAAGCCACCACGATGGGACCTTACTTCCGCGTCGCGGGCTCAGGCTTCACGTAGCGGTCGAACCAGGCCAGCATCTCGGCGATGAAATGCTCGTTCGATTCCTGCGCCGTGTACCAATGAGGCTCGAACGGCAGCATCACCAGTCGTGTCGTGCCGCCCGTGCCGCGGATGGCCTGGAACAACCGCGGCGACTGCAGCGACTCGGTGCCCGGGTTGGCGTCGTCGCTGCCATGCACGATCAACAGCGGCTCGTTGACCTTGTCGGCGTGGAAGAACGTCGAGGCCTGGTCGTACACCTTCGGTGCCGCCCAGAACGAGCGGCGTTCGTTCTGGAAGCCGAACGGAGTCAGCGTCTTGTTGTAGCCGCCGCTGGAAGCCACGCCGGCGCGGAACATGTCCGAGTGCGCCAGCAGGTTGGCCGCCATCAGTGCACCGTGGCTGTGCCCGGTGACGCCGATGCGATCGCGATCGACCACGCCGAGTTCGACGGCCTTGTCGACCGCAGCCTCCGCGTTCGCCACCAGTTGCTCCAGATAGGTGTCGTAAGCCGTCTTCGGATCGCCCACGATCGGGAACGATGCGTTGTCGATGATCGCGTAGCCAGCCAGCAACAGCAGGCGGTAGTTCGACAGGCGCGTGAAGGTCTGCTCCGAACCGCTCACCTGCCCGGCCTTCGAAGGATCGGCGTAGTCCATCGGATAGGCGTACAGGATCGCAGGAACGCGTTCGCCTTCCTTGTAGCCCGGCGGCGTGTACAGAGTGAAGGAAAGCTCCACGCCATCCTTGCGCTTGTAAGTCACCAGGCGCTTCTTGATGTCGCGCACCTGCGGCGTGGGATCCGGGAAGCGGGTCAGTGGCGCGATCTCCGAGCGCACCGTCGCTTCGGCCGGGTTGGCGGCCTCGATGGCGTCGCCGAGCATGCGGCGCTGCAGGTTGGGCGGATCCTTGGGCGACTGGTGCCAGGTAAGCAGGCGACGGGTGTCGTCCCCCTCGAACCCGACGAAGACTTCATACGCCGTCGCGTCGCTGCGGAACAGGCGGCGCGTGCTGCCGTCCTTGAGCAGGTAGCGATCGAGGAACGGCCGGTTGCCCAGCGGCGTGGCGCCCATGCCGCTCAGGAACAGCGCGCCCTCTTCCTCGCGCAGTACCCATGCGCCGTTGGGGAGTCGGTCGTACTCCGGGTTGCCGGGGTCGGCGTACAGCTCATCGCTGGACATGTCCCACAGCACGCGCGCCGGCGTGCCGCGCTTGTCCACGTCGACGAGCGTGGTGGTCTGCCAGTTGCGGTTCGCATCGTACTCATGCGTCAGCGCGCGGCCGCCTTCGCGGAACCACGCGACGCCAGCGTAGCGCTGCTTCAGGCGGGCGATTTCCTTCGGCTTGCCGGTGAACGGTGCGGCCTGCATCAACAGGCGATCGCGGGCCGGCACTTCGTTCTTCCAGTCGCCGCCGTCGAGTGCTTCGGCCCATACGAGGGTCGCCGGCTGGTTGGCGCGCCACGCGTGGCTGCGTGGACCGGTGGGAACGCCACGCACGGGGACGCGGTCGGCAACCGGCAGCTTCGCTACCGGCGTCACCCGCCCATTGCTCAAATCCAGAACGCCCAAGTCCTTGGCGAAGCGCTGCCAGGTGGTGACGTAGGAGTACGGACGCGCCAGCACTTCCACCAGCACATGGCGCCCATCCGGCGCTGCATCGACGGCGCCGTACACAGCCTTGGCGCCCACCGGCGTCACTGTGCCGCTGTCGGCGTCGACCACCGCCAACTGCGACGTGGCGTAGTAGTCGAACAGGGTCTCGTCCTCGGGACCGGACAAGGTGTCGCGCGCTTCGTACGTGCTGCTCTCGCCCTTGCCGGCGATCGCTTCCTTGATCTCCGGCCCCGGAGGGACCGCGGAGCGCACCGGCGCGGCGCCGATGTCGGTGGGCACCCGCTTCACGAGCAGTGAGGGCTTGTCGCCCAGCCATTGCACCGCACCACCCAGGATCGTGTTGAGCTTCACGCCCTCCACGCGGCGTACCTGTCCGTCGGCGGCACGGCCCACCCACAATTCCACGCCATCAGCGGTGGTGTTGTCGAACGAGAAGCGCGTGCCGTCCGGAGACCACGATGGCGTGCCGGGACAGGCGCCTGCGGGCAACGCGACCGTGGTTTCCTTGCCGCTGGCCAGTTCCAGCACGCTGAAGCTCTCCAGGCAGGTCCGGATGCCGTAGCCATTGGATCGATCGTGGCGGCTGTGGTTCCGCGGCTCCACGCGGACGCCGGCGAGCTTGAGATAGGGTTCGGCGACACGGGCGATCGGCGGATACTGCGACTGCCTGATCAGGATCGCGCGCGTACCCGTGGGGTCCAGCGACGGCGATGGATTGAGCGGGGCACGAAACACCTGCAGGAGCGGCTCGGGAGGCTGCAGGTATCGCGCCTCCTGCGCCGCCGCCAACGACGGCATCGCCAGGGCCAATCCCACCGCCAGCAACATCCTTCCTTTCCGCATCACCCACCCCCTTTGAGGAAAACCAGAAAGTAACACGACAAAAAAAGGGGCGGCTCGCGCCACCCCTTCTCCATCGCGTGCGAACTGCCCGCTATCAGAGCAGGTGCGCCACGCCGCTGCGCTCTTCTTCCAGCTCGGCCAGGGTCTTGTCGATGGCCTTCTGGCTGAAATCGTCGACCGGCAGGTCCTTGATCATCGTGTACTCGCCGTTCTCGGTGGTCACGGCGAAGCCGAACATCACGCCTTCCGGGATGCCGTAGCTGCCGTCGGACGGAATGCCCATCGTCACCCACTTGCCGTTGCTGCCCAGCACCCAATCGCGCACGTGGTCGATGGCGGCGTTGGCGGCCGAAGCGGCCGACGACAGACCGCGCGCTTCGATGATCGCGGCGCCGCGCTTGCCCACCTGCGGGATGAAGGTGTTCGCGTTCCAGTCGGCGTCGTTGATCTTGTCCTTCAGCGACTGGCCGTTGACCGTGGCGAAGCGGTAGTCGGGGTACATGGTCGGGCTGTGGTTGCCCCACACCACCAGCTTCTCGATGTCGCCCACGGCCACACCCGCCTTGTTGGCCAGCTGCGACAGCGCGCGGTTATGGTCCAGGCGCAGCATGGCGGTGAAGTTCTTCGACGGCAGGTCCGGCGCGGACTTCATCGCGATGTAGGCATTGGTGTTCGCGGGGTTGCCGACCACCAGCACCTTGACGTTGCGGCTGGCGACCTTGTTCAGCGCGGCGCCCTGGGCGGTGAAGATCTTGGCATTCTCCAGCAGCAGGTCCTTGCGCTCCATGCCCGGGCCGCGCGGACGCGCGCCGACCAGCAGGGCCACGTCGACGTCCTTGAACGCGACTTCCGGATCGTCGGTGCCGACGATGCCGGCCAGCAGCGGGAACGCGCAGTCTTCGAGCTCCATGATCACGCCCTTCAGCGCGGCCTGGGCCTTCTCCAGCGGCAGCTCCAGCAGCTGCAGGATGACCGGCTGGTCCTTGCCCAGCATTTCGCCGGAAGCGATGCGGAACAGCAGCGCGTAGCCGATCTGGCCAGCAGCGCCGGTGACGGCAACACGGACGGGGGTTTTCATGGTGCGGTTCCTCGGGGTTTCGTAGGGTGGGCATCGGCCCACCGCGTGGGGAAAGAGTGGGCCTGCGCCCACGCAACGGTTACTTCAGTTCGGCAAAGAATTCCTGGAAACGCTGCAGGCCCGGCGCGAGTTGCGGCGTCGGACAGGTGTAGCTGATGCGCAGCGCACGCGGCTCGCCGAACGCCGACCCCGGCACGCAGGCCACGCCCTTCGCTTCGAGCAGCGCATTGCAGAAGTCGACGTCGTTCTCGATCTTCACGCCGTCATGCGACTTGCCGAAGGCGCAGCTGATGTCGGGGAACACGTAGAACGCACCCTGCGGACGCGGACACACCACGCCCGGGATGGCTTCCATCGCGGCCAGCACCTGGTCGCGCTTGGCCTGGAATTCGGCGTTCTTCGCCACGGGCACGTCCTGCGGGCCGGTCAGCGCGGCGATGGCCGCGGCGGTGACGACTTCCGGCACGTTGGTGATGTGGTTGGAATTCATCGTGGTCAGCGCCTTGGCGACCACCTCGGGACCGGCCATGAAGCCCACGCGCCATCCCGGCATGCCATAGGTCTTGGACAACGAATCGACGAAGATCGTGCGATCGCGGAGTTCCGGCCGCGCCTGCACGAAGTTCGTGTAGGCCAGTCCGTCGAACAGCATGCGGTTGTAGATGTCGTCGGTGACGATCCAGGTCTCCGGATGCTTCACCAGCACGTCGGCCAGCGCGGCGACTTCCTCGCGCGTGTAGACCATGCCCGTCGGATTGGACGGGTTGTTGAACAGGAACACCTTGGGCGTGTGGATCGTCAGCGCTTCGTCGAGCTGCGCGGGCGTCAGCTTGTAGTCCTGGCTGGCCGGGCACGGCAGCGGCACCGCCTTGGCGTTGACGATGTCGGCGATGTCGGCGTAGGTCGTCCAGTACGGCGACGGATAGACGATGGTGTCGCCCTCGTCCAGCAGCGACTCGGCCAGGTTGTAGAGGATGTGCTTGGCGCCGATGCCGGTGGACACGTTGGCGCGCGTGTAGCCCGTCAGGCCCAGCGCTTCGATGTGCCGTAGGAACGCATCGAGCAGCGCGTCGGTGCCGCGGTTGCTGCCGTACTGGCCGGAGTCCTTCGCCAGCGCGTCGCGCGCGGCCTGGTAGACGTGGTCACCGGGCAGGAAATTGGGAACACCGATCGAAAAGCTGATGATGTCGCGGCCTTCGGCCTTCAACTTCTTGGCCTTTTCGGCCACCGCCATGATCGCACTTGGCTTGGCGCGATCGATGCGCCGGGCAAGCAGGGGCATTGCACAACCTCGCGTGGAAACGGTTAGGGAGCGTCGCCGCCGTCTTTTTTGCGGCGCAAAATGGTATCACGACACCCCGCCGCGACCGACTAGCCCATGGTCTACCTCGGTCCGCGCGGCAGGGCCCGGTTACTGGTAATCCACCACGTCGCCGAGGTCGTAGTTCTCGTCGAAATACGCTTGCCACTGCGCATATGCCGCACGCAGGCAGGCGGGGGTATCGCAGGCGTCCAACTGGCGGGTAGCGGCCTGGACCGTGCGGTCGCCGTCGGGATAACGATCCGCCAGTTCCTTGAACTGCTTTCGCATCCCGGCATCCAGCGCGCCGAACTCCTCATGCCCGCAGACCAGGGTGGCGCGGACGCTGCCCGCCGGGGCATCGGTTTCGCATGCCGCCGCGGGATCCGGCGCTCGCGCCGCGGCCACGGCAGCAGCAAGCTCGCTGCGATCGCGCTCGGTCAGCCGGCGCACGAAGCCCAGGTCGTCGGTCTGGCCGGCGCCCCAGGTAAAGCGCAGGGTGAAGCCGTTTCCGCTCTCGTCCTGCAGCTTGCGCAGGGTCACCGTCTCGCTGGGCCCGGTGTCGGAGGTCAGGTGCAGGGCCAGCGTGCCATTGTCGAGGTCGACGTCCTCTACCTTGCCATCCAGCCAGGCGCCGTCACGCACGACCTGCAGGCCGGCGTCGGGCTGCCAGGCAATGGCGTAGAGGGTCTCGGCGTCGTCGCCTTCGCTGTGATTCGTGCTCCACAGGCCTGCCAGGCTCTGCTGGAAGTGCTCCGCCGACGCCTCCACGGCGGTCGCTGCGACGGGATTCGGCGGGGTGTCCGTGCCCTTGTTGCACGCGCCCAGCGCCAGGGCGGCGGCCAGCAGCAGGGCGGCGCGCAACGCGCGCCGGCAATGGTCCTTCATGATGGTGCTCCACAAAAAGAAAGGGCCGGTACGCTGACCGGCCCTTTCATTCGATTACGCAGACAGGAAGCGGTTCCACTCGGCCACGCGCTCGGCCTTGGCGGCCAGTACGGCCTCCGCGTCGCCTTCGATGGTGACCTTGGTGATCAGGTCGCCCTGCTTCACCGCGTCGACCACGTCCAGGCCTTCGGTGACCTTGCCGAACACGGTGTGCTTGCCGTCCAGCCACGGAGTGGGCACGTGGGTGATGAAGAACTGGCTGCCATTGGTGCTGGGGCCGGCATTGGCCATGGAGAGCACGCCGCGCTCATGGCGCACGCCGTTGGTGGTTTCGTCCTCGAAGCGGTAGCCCGGGCCACCGCGGCCGGAGCCTTCCGGGCAGCCGCCCTGGATCATGAAGTCCGGGATCACGCGGTGGAAGTTCAGGCCGTCGTAGAAGCCGCGCTTGGCCAGGTTCACGAAATTGGCCACCGTCAGCGGGGCCTTGTCGGGGTACAGCTCGATCGTGATCGGGCCGCGCGAGGTGTCGAAAGTGGCGGTCAGCTGGCTCATCGGGTGGTTCTCCAGGGGTAGAAAGGGGGCGGGCCGCAGGGATCGCCAAGGAAGGCAGACGCCCGTTCAGGCGCCGTCTGAATCCCAGATCACGACGATCCGGGGCGATTTCAAGGGCGCTCCGTCCCGGTTGGCGGCATCCATTCTGGCGTTATTCGGAAAATCAGGTGCTTAGCACCCGATAGCCCGCTATAATACGCCGCCTTCTTTCCTCCCCGTCCTCGCGCCCTGCCCCTTCGAAGGGGGTACCCGGGTGCGTTTTTCCGATCCCAGAATCCATGTCCATCGAAAACCTCCGCAATATCGCGATCGTCGCGCACGTCGACCATGGCAAGACCACCCTCGTCGACCAGCTGCTGAAGCAGTCCGGCACCCTCTCCGAGCGCACCGTGCTGGCCGAGCGCGTGATGGACAGCAACGATCAGGAAAAGGAACGTGGCATCACGATCCTGGCGAAGAACACCGCCATCACCTGGAACGGCAACCGCATCAACATCGTCGACACCCCCGGCCACGCCGACTTCGGCGGTGAAGTCGAGCGCGTGCTGTCGATGGTCGACACCGTCCTGATCCTGGTGGACGCGATGGACGGCCCGATGCCGCAGACGCGCTTCGTCACCCAGAAGGCCTTCGCGATGGGCTTCAAGCCGATCGTGGTGATCAACAAGGTCGACCGCCCCGGCTCGCGTCCGGAGTGGGTCGTGGAGCAGGTGTGGGACCTGTTCGACCGCCTGGGCGCCACGCCCGAGCAGATGGATTTCCCGATCGTCTACGCGTCGGCCCTGAACGGTTATGCCGGTCTGGAAGACAGCGTGCGCGGCGGCGACATGACCCCGCTGTACGAAGCGATCATGAAGCACGCGCCGAAGCCGGAAGTCGATCCGGAAGGCGCCTTCCAGATGCGCATCAGCCAGCTGGACTACAACAACTTCGTCGGCGTGATCGGCATCGGCCGCATCCAGCGCGGCACGTTGAAGAAGAACATGCCGGTCGCCGTGATCGACCGTGAAGGCAAGAAGCGCCAGGGCAAGGTGCTGCAGGTGCTGGGCTTCCTGGGCTTGGAGCGCATCGAGCAGGACAGCGCCGAAGCCGGCGACATCGTCGCCATCTCCGGCATCCAGGACCTCACGATCTCCGACACCGTCTGCGCGCTGGACACCCCGGAAGCGCTGCCGGCGTTGACGGTCGACGAGCCGACGATCTCGATGACCTTCCAGGTCAACAACTCGCCGTTCGCCGGCAACAAGGATCTTTCGGGCGGCAAGTTCCTGACCAGCCGCCAGCTGAAGGAGCGCCTGGAGCGCGAGACCGTGCACAACGTCGCGCTGAAGGTCGAACAGCTGGAAGACGCCGACAAGTTCCTGGTCTCCGGCCGCGGCGAACTGCACCTGTCGGTGCTGATCGAGAACATGCGCCGCGAAGGCTATGAGCTGGCCGTGTCGCGCCCGGAAGTCATCATCAAGGAAATCGACGGCCAGCAGATGGAGCCGATCGAGCAGCTCGTCGTCGACGTGGAGGAAAACCACCAGGGCGGCGTGATGGAGAAGCTCGGCGTCCGCAAGGGCCAGCTGAAGAACATGGAGCCGGACGGCAAGGGCCGCGTGCGCCTGGACTACCAGATCCCGGCGCGTGGCCTGATCGGCTTCCAGAACGAATTCAAGACGCTGACCCAGGGCTCGGGCCTGCTGTTCCACGTATTCGACCACTACGGTCCGAAGGAACAGGGCGCCATCGCCAAGCGCCTGAACGGCGTGATGATCGCCAATGCGCCGGGCGCCACGCCGGCCTACTCGCTCGGCCCGCTGCAGGAACGCGGCAAGCTGTTCGCCGCCGAGGGCGACAACGTGTACGAAGGCCAGCTGATCGGCATCCACTCCAAGGACAACGACCTGACCGTCAACGCGATCAAGACCAAGCCGCTGACCAACATGCGCGCCTCGGGCAAGGACGATGCGATCCAGCTGACCCCGGCGATCAAGTTCTCGCTGGAGCAGGCGCTGGACTTCATCGACGACGACGAACTGGTGGAAATCACGCCGAAGGAAATCCGCCTGCGCAAGAAGTTCCTGACCGAGAGCGACCGCAAGCGCGCCTCCCGCGCGGCCTGACCGCCGCGCCGCGCCTTGGACGACACCGCCTACAACCCGGACCCCAAGGCGCATCCCGGCCTGCACGCCATCGCCCTGTTCGAGGGCGCCAAGGGCGTGCTGGCCCTCGCCTTCGCCGGCGGACTGCTGGCGTTCGGCCCGGATCGCCTGCGCGAGAGCGTGCAGGCGATCGTCACCCGCTTCATCCCCGACGCCGGTCCCGGCGTGATGAGCCAGTGGCTGGACCGCATCAACCCCGAGTCGGTCCACGTGGCCGTGCTGATCATCGCCGTGTACGCCGGCATGCGCCTGCTGGAAGCCTGGGGCCTGTGGCGGGCCCGCGCGTGGGCCTCGTGGCTGGGCTGTATCGGCTCGGCGGCCTACCTCCCGCTGGATGTCTATGCGCTCTACCACCACCCCGGCTGGCATACGTGGGCGCTGCTCATCGTCAACCTGGTGATCGTGTGGGTGCTCTGGCGCGACATCCGCCGGCGCAAGCGGATTTGACGCGCAGGGCGACGGCTGCGTAGCCTGCGGCAACTTCGCGAAGGTATCCGCATGCGTCGATCCTTGCTGCCGTTCGGCCTCACGCTCGCCCTGGCGGCCTGCCAGCCGGCGCCGCCGCAGGCGGCCGCTCCGCAGGCTCCTACCGACTTCATCTACGCCGAACTCGACATCGCCGACCTGCAGTCGCGCATGCAATCGGGCGAGTTGGACAGCCGCCGGCTGACGCAGGCTTACCTGGACCGTATCGCGGCCGTCGACAAGGCCGGCCCACAGCTCAACGCCGTCATCGAACTGAACCCCGATGCGCTCAAAGAGGCCGCGCTGCGCGACGTGGAGCGACGCGCCAATGCCGTGCGTGGGCCGTTGCACGGGATCCCGGTGCTGCTGAAGGACAACATCGACGCCGTCCCGATGGCGACCTCCGCCGGCTCGCTGGCGCTGAAGGACTTCCGCCCGGGCCAGGATGCGTTCCTGGTGCGCCGCCTACGTGAAGCCGGCGCGGTGATCCTGGGCAAGGCCAACCTGAGCGAGTGGGCGAACTTCCGTTCGATGCATTCGACCTCCGGCTGGAGCGGGCGCGGCGGCCAGACCCGCAACCCGTACGCGCTGGACCGCAATCCCTGCGGCTCGAGCTCGGGCAGCGCCGTCGCCGTCTCGGCCAATCTGGCGGCGATCAGCGTCGGCACCGAAACCGATGGCAGCATCCTGTGCCCGGCGGCGGTCAACGGCGTGGTCGGGCTGAAGCCCACGGTAGGGCTGGTGAGCCGGCAAGGCATCCTGCCGATCTCCCACAGCCAGGACACCGCCGGACCGATCACCCGCAGCGTGTCGGATGCGGCCCTGCTGCTCGGCGTGCTGGCGGGCCGGGACCCGGGCGACGCCGCGACGATCAACGCCGCCTGGAACACCACGCTGGACTACAGCGCCCGCTTGAAGCCCGGCGCGCTCCAGGGCGCGCGCATCGGCGTGCTGCGCAGCAAGGCGGACATCCATCCCGACGCCGCCGCCGCGCTGGAGGAGGCGCTCCAGGTGCTGCGTGAAGCCGGCGCCGTCATCGTCGATGCGGAAATCCCGACCGACGGGCAATGGAACACGGACGAACTCAACCTGATGCTCTACGAGTTCAAGCACGGGCTGGAGCGCTACCTGGCCGAGCGCAAGGCGCCGCTGACGACGCTGACGCAGCTGATCGGCTACAACGAGCAGTACCGGCTGTCGGAGATGCCGTACTTCGGCCAGGACCTGTTCGAGCGAGCCAACGACAAGGGTGGCCTGGGCGAAGCGGAGTACATCAGCGCACGCAGCCGTGCGCGGCGGCTGGCAGGCCCGGAAGGCATCGATGCGGCGCTCAAGGCGCAGCAACTCGATGCCCTGATCGCGCCCACCACTGGCCCGGCGTGGCTGACCGACCACAAGGCCGGCGACCACTTCCCGGGCGCCGGTTACGGCGCTGCGGCTGTCGCGGGCTACCCCAGCCTGACCGTTCCGATGGGCCACAGCGACGGCCTGCCGCTGGGCCTGACGTTCATGGGGCCCGCCTGGAGCGAGGCCCGCCTGATCGCGCTGGGCTACGACTATGAACAGCGCACGCGGGCGCGCAAGCCGCCCGAATACTGGCCCACCCTGCCCGCACGCGCCGAAGGGCGCTGACAGGCTTCCCAAAGTGAGTCGTCCGGCGCAAGGGAATGCTTGCAGGCGCCACGGGTTCGTGGCGTCATAGCCGTAACCAGCAGGCGGGGAAGACACGCGTGGAGTCTGGCGCGGACCGGGGGGCGGAGCGGCGGGCGTTCGGTGGATCCGGATCCACGGCGCGCCGTAGAGAGCGCAACCTCAACTCCCTGGCCTGGGGTGTGCTGGTCGTGGCCTGCCTCCTCTCCCTGTGGACCGGCCTGATCACCTGGCGCCAGGCGCGCGACCATGCGCGTGCGCAGTTCAACGCACGTGCGGATGCCGTGGCCACCGCGGTCGCCACCCACATGAATGCCTACGAAGACACCGTGCGCGCCGCCGCCGCGGTGCTGGAGGGTCGGCAGGATATCGACCAGGACAGCTTCTACGCCTTCGTCGAGAAGCTGCAGGTGCCCACGCGCCAGTCGGGCGTGCACGGGCTGGGATTCGCGCGCTACGTGCGTGCCGCCGAACGGGAGGCCTACGTCGCCGCGCGGCGCGTGCGCTACGGCGATGCGTTCGCGATCCATCCCGCCGGTGATCGCAGCGAATACGTGGTGATCGACCTGCTGTACCCCGATGCGCCCGGCATGCGCCCACTGCTGGGCAAGGACGTGATGGCCGAAACCGTGCGGCGTGGCGCGATCGAGTCGGCGCGCGATACGGGCGAACTCGCGGCCGCACCGCTGGTCGCGCTGGGCGACGCTTCCCGCGGCAGCACCGGCCTACCCGGTTTCCTCTTGTATTCCCCCGTGTACGCCGACTCCGTGGCGGCACGGGAGAGCGTGGAGGCGCGGCGTTCGCTACTGCGCGGTTTTGCGACGGCCGGTTTCGGGTGGCAGCAGGTGATGGACGACGCCATCGGGCGCACGGACGGCGGTGAGTTCGACCTGCAACTGCTCGCCCGCGACCATGGCGGCGAACCGATCTACCAGACCCGTGCGCTGCGCGACCGCCATGGTGAGGCCTGGAAGCCCGCCTTCACCTCGCAGCGCGATCTGCGCTTGCTGGGAAGCCAATGGCAACTGGTGTTGCAATCCCCGCCGATGCGCGAAGCCCTGCCGGGACAGCTGCCCATCCTGTTGCTTTCGCTGTGCGGCATCAGCCTTGGCGTACTGCTGTTCCTGTTGCTGCGCAGCCTGGCACGCACGGAACGGCGCAGCCGCGCCTTGCTGGATGCGGTCGCCGACCATCTGCCGGCGCTGATCGCCTATATCGACGCAGAGGGTCGTTACGGCTTCGCGAACCGGGCCAGCCGCACATGGTCGGGTGCTCGCGAAGGCTGGAGCGAACGGCACGTTGACGATGTGCACGCGGACGATCCCGGATTCCTGACCTCGCTCAAGCGCGCGATGCACGACTGCACGGCTGAGCACTGGATCGCCTGGGATGCCGAGATCGGGAAGCCCGCGCGCCCGGTGCATCTCTATCTGGTACCCGATGTGGAACGCAACCAGCGCATCGCGGGCTGGTACCTGATGGGGAACGATGTCAGCGAGCAGCGCCGGGCGCACCGTGAGCTCGCGATGGCGCGCGATCACCTGAAGCGCGTGACCGACCGCCTCCCGGCGCTGATCGCACAATTCGATACCCAGCAGCGGCTGGTCTTCACCAACCGCGCTTGCGCAGAACAGATCAAGTGGCGCGCCCCCTTGCGCATCGGCGCACACATGCGCGATCTGTTCGGCGAAGAGGCCTACACGCGGCGCCTGCCGCATATCGAAGCCGCGCTCGCCGGACGCGATGGCGATTTCGAAAGCAGCTTCAGCATGGTCGACGGTGTGCGTCGACTGCACAGCTTCTATACGCCCGACGCCGACGAGGACGGCGCGGTGTCCGGATTCTTCGTGATGGCGATCGACATCACCGAAAAGGCGCGCCTGGAACACGCGCTGCACAACGCGAACGAACTGGCCGAAGTGACGCTGACCTCGATCAGCGAAGCGGTGATCACCGTGGACGTGGAGAGCCGCGTCACTTACATGAACCCCGCTGCCGAAGCGCTGAGCGGCTGGGGCCTAGAACAGGCGCTCGGCCAGCCGCTGGACCACGTCGCGCCGCTGGTCCGCGTGGAGGCCCCCGACGACGCGGATGCCGCCCATCCGCTCGCACAGACCGGCGACCTGCAATTGGCGCGCCGCGATGGCTCCCGGATCCTGGTCGAACGCTCGCTGTCGTCCATCCATGATCGCGACGAGCGTCTTGTCGGCAGCGTCATGGTCTTGCGCGATATCACCGAACCGCGCGCGCTGAGCTCGCGCATGACCTACCTGGCGCATCACGATGCCTTGACTGGCCTACCCAACCGCCTGCAGCTCAACGAACGACTGGGCCAGGCGATCACGCATGCCACCAACCACGGCAACGGCATTGCGGTGCTGTTCCTGGACCTGGACCTGTTCAAGCACGTCAACGATGCGCTCGGCCACCACACAGGCGACGAGCTACTGCAGCAGGTCGCGCGCCGTATCCACCGCAACATCGGCAACCTCGGCACGATCTATCGCACGGGTGGCGACGAATTCGTCGTGCTGCTGCCGAACGTGGTGACGCGCGAGAACGTGCTGCAGGTAGCCGACCGGCTGTTGTCGCTCAGCGGCACGCCCTACACGGTCGCCTCGCACGAACTGCATCAGGCCTTCAGCATCGGTATCAGCCTGTTCCCGGAAGACGGTTACGACGCCGCCACGCTGATGATGCGGGCCGATGCCGCGATGTACCTCGCCAAGCGCAACGGCCGCAATGCCACGCGTTTCTACACCCGCGAACTCGCCTCCAGTGTCGATGCACGCATCGAGCTGGAGAACAGCCTGCGCCGCAGCCTGCGCAACGGCGACCTCTTCCTGCACTACCAGCCGCAGATCGACTGTCTTACCGGCCGCATCGTTGGCGTCGAAGGCCTCGCCCGCTGGCAGCGGGGCGATCGTCTGGTCATGCCGGGCGAGTTCCTGCCGATCGCGGAAGAGACGAACCTCATCGTTGACATCGACCAGTGGGCGATCCGTGCCGCCTGCCGGCAGAACCGGATCTGGCAACAGGCCGGGCTTCCGCCCATCCGGGTATCGGTGAATATCGCCGCGGCGAATTTCGATACCGACGACCTGGTCGACACGGTCGTCGGCGCGCTGGAGGACAGCGGGCTTGCGGCGGAGTTCCTCGAACTAGAAGTCACCGAGACCACGCTGATGCGCGACGTGCAACGTACCGACCGTACGCTGCGCGCGCTGAAGGCGTTGGGCGTGCGCATCGCGATCGACGATTTCGGCACGGGCTTTTCCAGCCTGAGCTACCTGGGCAACTACGGCTTCAACGTGCTGAAGATCGACCAATCCTTCGTTCGCGACGTCTCGGAACCGAACCAGGGGGCGATCACGCGCGCGATCATCGGCCTCGCGGACCAGTTGCAGTGCCGCACCATCGCAGAAGGCGTCGAGACCGCCGCGCAAGCCGCCTGGCTGGCCGCCAACGGCTGCGACGAACTGCAGGGAAACTACTTCAGCACCCCAGTGCCGGCAGCCGAGTTCGCGCGCATGTACGCGCGTGCCAAGACATGGAGCATCCCGCCGGCGCCGCACGCCGTGCCCAAGCACGGCGCGTGAACGCACGACTCAACGCGTCGCAGGCGCGGCCACCTGGTTCTGCTTGCGCACGATGCACATCGCGATTTCCAGCGACTGCTCATAGTTGAGGCGCGGATCGACCGTCGAGCGGTACGCGCGCTCCAGGTCCGCATCGGTCAGTTCGCGCGCACCGCCGGTGCACTCGGTGACGTCTTCACCCGTCAATTCCAGATGGACGCCACCCAGCCGTGTGCCGGCTGCCGCATGCAGATCGAAGGATTGCTCGACCTCGCTGCGCACGTTGTCGAAGCGCCGCGTCTTGAACCCGTTGCTCGTGCTTTCCGTGTTGCCGTGCATCGGATCGCAGACCCAGAGCACGCGACGGCCATCGCGGCGTACCGCATCCAGCAGCGGCGGCAATTTGTCGGCGATCTGCGCGGCGCCCATGCGGTGGATGAAGGTCAGGCGCCCCGCTTCGTCTTCCGGGTTCAACACATCGATGAGGCGCAGCAGCTGGTCGGGCGTGACCGACGGCCCCACCTTGATGGCGATGGGGTTGCGCACGCCACGCAGGTACTCCACGTGCGCGCCATCCACCGCCGCCGTGCGCATGCCAATCCACGGGTAATGCGTGCTGAGGTTGAACCAGCCCCACTGCCGCGGGACTTCGCGCGTCAACGCCTCTTCGTAAGGCAGCAGCAGCGCTTCGTGCGAGGTGTAGAAATCGATCCGGTTGAGGTTGTGCACCTCGGAGCCCGACAGGGTCTCCATGAACCTCACTGCGTCGCCGATCGAGGCCACCATGTGCTGGTACTCGTTCGCCAACGGCGAATAGCCTACCCAGTTGAGGTTCCAGTACTCGGGATGATGCAGGTCGGCGAAACCGCCGTCGATCAGCGCACGGACGAAGTTCATCGTCATCGCCGAGCGCGCATGCGCCTTGATCATGCGTCGCGGATCGGGCACGCGCGCTTCGGCCGTGAACTCGGGTGCATTGACCACATCACCACGGTAGCTGGGCAGCGCCACGCCGTCGCGCGTCTCCAGGTCGGCCGACCGCGGCTTCGCATACTGACCGGCGAACCGACCCACCCGCACCACGGGCAGGCGCAGACCGTGCACCAGCACCAGGCTCATCTGCAGCAGCACCTTGAGCCGGTTGGAGATGAGGCCGGATTCGCAATCGGAAAAGTTCTCCGCACAATCGCCGCCCTGCAGCAGGAAGCGCTTGCCTTCCTGCGCTTCGGCCAACTGCTTTTTCAGCGCAAAGATCTCCCACGACGTCACCAACGGCGGTAACTGGCGCAGCTCGCCCAGCGCGGATTCCAACGCCCCGGCATCCGGGTAGGTCGGCATCTGCATCGCCGGACGCGCGCGCCAGCTGTCGAGCGCCCAGTTCGGCGGCAGGCTGACAGCGCGCAGTGGTCGGTCGATGGGGTTCATGGCGGGACTCCTTGCGGCCCACCATCCTGACAGATTGGTGCGCCGCGTCAAATCAGCGGAAGGTCGAGGTCTTGCGGGCGCGGAAGCCGATCCACAGGGCCCAGATGGCGAGCAAAACGAACCACACCAAGCTCCACATCGGCATGGTCAGGCCGAGGAAACTCCAGTCGACGGTGCTGCAGTCGCCCTTCGCGGACAGCACCTTCTGTACGACGCCCAGCCAGGTGTTCGTCTCGATCATGTAGTCCCAGCCTGGGCCACAGCTCGGCATCAGCGGCGGGAATACCTGCACCCAGACATGTCGGCCCGCAATGCCGATACCTGTCGCCGCAGCGAGGAAGGCGAGCACGCCATACATCCTCCTGCCACCGGAACGACGCGGCCCGTGCAGGACGCCAAGCAGGAACATCACACCCGTCGCCGCGAAGGCCAGACGCTGGAAGATGCAGAACGGACACGGCTCCAGGTGCTGCACGAATTGCACATACAGCGCATACCCGAGCAAGCCCGCGCAGATCGCAAAGCCGAGGAAGCACTGCGCGCGGAAACTCCAGCGGAGAGGATTCATCGTCACCGGTCGGATGGGGGTTGCCGCATTATCCACATGCTGACGCTCCCGCGTCACCTGCGACCGTTTGCCACGGCAGGCGAGTATGGGGCCCTGAAACGCAAAAACCCCGGCAAGGCCGGGGTCTTCGCGTGATGCAGGAGGCGGACCTTATTCGGTCGCCGCTTCCGGACGGTCCACCAGCTCGACGTACGCCATCGGGGCGTTGTCGCCGGCGCGGAAACCGCACTTCAGGATGCGCAGGTAGCCACCCGGACGCGACTGGTAGCGCGGGCCGAGGGTGGTGAACAGCGTGCCGACGGCTTCCTTGTCGCGCAGGCGCGAGAAGGCGAGACGACGATTGGCGACGCCATCGATCTTGCCGAGGGTGATCAGCGGTTCTGCGACGCGACGCAGTTCCTTGGCCTTCGGCAGGGTGGTCTTGATCAGGCCGTGCTTGATGAGCGAGGCGGCCATGTTGCGGAACATCGCTTCGCGATGGGCGCTGGTGCGGCTGAACTTGCGGCCGGCTTTCTGGTGGCGCATGGGTTGGATTCCTAAAGAAGAGTGGGACGTTGGACTTCGCTGTCGCCATCCAGGCGGTGGAACAGTGGACTGCGGGTGGTCCGGACCGGCCATCCTTGACCGGAGCGTCGCGGGCCTTCAGGTCCGTCGACGAGGGTGTTGCAGCGAAGCTCCCGCGCGGACGCGGGAGCTTCGTGTTGCTTCATCAGCCGAGCATGCCGTGCTGGGCGACACCGGCCGGCGGCCAGTTCTCCAGCTTCATGCCCAGGGACAGGCCGCGCTGCGCCAGGACTTCCTTGATCTCGGTCAGCGACTTCTTGCCGAGGTTCGGGGTCTTGAGCAGTTCGACTTCCGTCTTCTGGATCAGGTCGCCGATGTAGTAGATGCTCTCGGCCTTCAGGCAGTTGGCCGAACGCACGGTCAGCTCCAGGTCGTCGATCGGGCGCAGCAGCACCGGATCCACGCCGCTGGCAGCCTGCTTCGGCGCGCCGCGGTCGCGGTGCGTGAAGTCACCGAACACCGACAGCTGGTCGCTGAGGATGTCGGCGGCGGTGCGCACGGCTTCCTCGGCATCGATCGTGCCGTTGGTTTCGATGTCCAGGACCAGCTTGTCCAGGTCGGTGCGCTGCTCGACGCGCGCGGCTTCCACCGCGTACGCGACGCGACGGACCGGCGAGAACGAGGCGTCCAGCACCAGGCGACCGATCGCACGGGTTTCTTCATCCGGACGACGACGGGCAGCGGCCGGCTGGTAGCCGAAACCACGCTCGATCTTCAGGCGCATGTTCAGCGCCGTGTCCTTGGTCAGGTTGCAGATGACCAGTTCCGGATTCAGGATCTCGACGTTGTGGTCGGTCTTGATGTCACCAGCGGTCACCACGCCCGGGCCCTGCTTGGCCAGGCTCAGGGTGGACGAATCGCCGGAGTGGATGCGGATAGCCACATCCTTCAGGTTCAACAGCACTTCCAGCACGTCTTCCTGCATGCCTTCGATGGTGCTGTATTCGTGCAGCACGCCATCGATCTCGACTTCGGTGATCGCGAAGCCGGGGATCGACGACAGCAGCACGCGGCGCAACGCATTGCCGAGCGTATGGCCGTAACCACGCTCCAGCGGTTCGATGACCACCTTCGCACGGTTGCCGGTCAGGCGCTCGATCTGCGGGCCGCGGGGGCGCAGCACTTGCTGAGTAATACCCGTCATGTTGCTTTGTCTCCTGCGGTCCCCCGGTCGCCCGGGGGTGCGTGAATGAATTACTTCGAGTACAACTCGACGATCAGCGCTTCGTTGATGTCGGCGGGCAGGTCCGAACGCGCCGGAACCGCCTTGAACACGCCGCTGAACTTCTTCGCATCGACTTCGACCCACGACGGGTTCAGGTCGAGCTGTTCGGCGACCGTCAGCGACTCCTGCACGCGGAGCTGCTTCTGTGCCTTCTCCGACAGCGCGATCGCGTCACCGGCCTTGATCTGGTACGAAGGCAGGTTGACCGGCTTGCCGTTGACCAGCACGCCACGGTGCGAGACCAGCTGGCGGGCGGCCGGACGGGTCACGGCGAAGCCCATGCGGTAGATGACGTTGTCGAGGCGGGTTTCCAGCAACTGCAGCAGGTTCTCGCCGGTGTTGCCCTTCTTGGTCGAGGCCTTCTTGTAGTAGTTGCGGAACTGGCGCTCCAGCAGACCGTAGATACGCTTGACCTTCTGCTTCTCGCGCAGCTGGGTGGCGTAGTCGGACAGCTTGCCCTTGCGGGCGGTGGCGCCGTGCTGGCCGGGCTTCTGCTCCAGCTTGCACTTCGAGTCCAGCGCACGGGCCGGGCTCTTGAGCGACAGGTCGGCGCCTTCGCGGCGCGCGAGCTTACAGGTAGGACCGATATAACGAGCCATTTCTTATCGCCCCCTTAGACGCGACGCTTTTTCGGCGGACGGCACCCGTTGTGCGGGATCGGCGTCACGTCGATGATGTTGGTGATCTTGTAGCCCACGTTGTTCAACGAACGCACGGCCGACTCACGACCCGGACCCGGGCCCTTGATGCGGACTTCCAGCGACTTCACGCCGTAGTCCAGGGCTGCACGGCCTGCCTTTTCGGCAGCGACCTGCGCCGCGAACGGCGTGGACTTGCGGGAACCGCGGAAACCGGCACCACCCGAGGTCGCCCAGGAAAGCGCATTGCCCTGGCGGTCGGTGATGGTGACGATGGTGTTGTTGAAAGAAGCGTGGACGTGGGCGACGCCATCGGTGATGACGCGCTTGATCTTCTTCTTGACTTTGGCAGCAGCTGGCTTGGCCATGATGGTCGCCCCTTACTTCTTGATGGCTTTGCGCGGACCCTTGCGGGTACGGGCGTTGGTACGGGTGCGCTGGCCACGCAGCGGCAGGCCGCGACGGTGGCGCAGGCCGCGGTAGCAGCCCAGGTCCATCAGGCGCTTGATGGCGATGCCGACTTCACGGCGCAGGTCGCCTTCGACCACGTACTTGCCGACTTCGGCGCGCAGGCGCTCGACTTCCGGCTCCGACAGGTCGCGGATCTTGGTGGTCGAGACGACGCCAGCGGCTTCGCAGACCTTCTTGGAACGGGTACGGCCAATGCCGTAGATGCTTTGCAAACCGACCCAGACATGCTTCTGGGCAGGCAGGTTGACACCTGCAATACGCGCCATGACGCGGTTCTCCAACTGTGAGTATTGGCCCGTGTACGGTCATCCCTGGCGGGATTCGCGCAGACAGGCGGAGTGAACTGGAAAGTGTAGCAAGATCCGGGGTTCCTTGGAAGTCCGTGCCGGCAACGCCGGCCGCAGACCCGGCATGGGGAGTGTGCCCATGCTCCGGCGCCGGAACCGGCCTGGTGCGGGACGGGGGTTGCCCCTCGCCCTGCCCCGCCCGCGCTACTCTGGCGCAGGGACTGGCTGGTTCTCACCCCCGCGCCGGATCGCCGCGGAGGCCGCCCATCTAAGTCAGCCGGCCGCAAAGGGCCGGACTGGTGCGGGAAGACCCGCGATTATACGTCAGCCACGGGGGGCAAGACCGCCCCGCGAACCACCCTTCAGATTGGCCTTCTTCAGCAGGCTCTCGTACTGGTGGGACATCAGGTGCGCCTGGATCTGCGCAATGAAGTCCATCACCACCACCACCACGATCAGCAGCGAGGTGCCGCCGAAGTAGAACGAGGTACCCAACTGCGTGCGCATCACTTCCGGCAGCAGGCAGACCGCGACCAGGTACAGCGAACCGATCGCCGTCAGTCGGGTCAGCACGCCGTCGACGTAGTCGGCGGTGGCCTTGCCCGGACGGATGCCCGGGATGAGCGCGCCGGACTTCTTCAGGTTCTCGGCAGTTTCCTGGGAGTTGAATACCAGGGCCGTGTAGAAGAACGCGAAGCCGATGATCATCGCAGCGAACACGATCATGTGAAGCGGCTCGCCCGGGGCCAGCGCGTTGGAAATACGCTGCAACCACGTGGCGGCACCCGTGCCCTGGCCGGACCACATCGCCAGCGTGGCCGGGAAGGCCAGGATGCTGGAGGCGAAGATCGGCGGGATCACGCCGGCCATGTTGAGCTTCAGCGGCAGGAACGACGTCTGGTTCATGTACGCGTTGCGGCCACCCTGGCGGCGCGCGTAGTTCACCGTGATGCGCCGCTGTCCGCGTTCGACGAACACGACCAGGAACGTAAAGCCCAGCACCACCAACGCGATCACCAGCAGCGAGATGAAGCTCAGCGTGCCGTCGCGGAACGCGCCGACGGTCTGGATGACCGCGCCGGGCAGGCCCGCCACGATACCGGCGAAGATGATCAGCGAAACGCCGTTGCCGATGCCGCGCTCGGTCACCTGCTCGCCCAGCCACATCAGGAAGATGGTGCCTGCGGTCAGCGCGACGACAGCGGTCAGCACGAAGCCCATGCCAGGCGCGTACACCACCGGCATGCCGCCCGGGGCGACCTGGTTCTGCAGCGCGGTGGCGATGCTGCCGCCCTGCACGACCGCCAACAGCACGGCGCCGATGCGCGAGTACTGGGTGATCTTGCGGCGACCGGACTCGCCTTCCTTCTGCAGTGCCTTCAGGCTCGGGAAGATGTGCACGCCCAGCTGCATCACGATCGACGCCGAGATGTAGGGCATGACGTTGAGCGCGAAGATGCTGAAACGGTGCAGGGCGCCGCCCGAGAACATGTTGAACATGTCCACGATGCCGCCGCCCTGCGCCTGCATCATCGCAAGCATGGCATCGGGATTGACGCCCGGCACCGGCACGAAACAGCCGATCCGGTAGACGATCAGCGCGCCCAGCACGAACAGCAGGCGCTGGCGGAGTTCGGTGAACTTGCCTGCGCCTGCCAGCGCACTGGCGGCATTACCCTGCGCCATGCGTCCGTTACTCCTGCACGCTGCCGCCGGCAGCCTCGATGGCGGCCTTGGCACCGGCCGTGGCGGCCACGCCCTTCAGCACGAACTTCTTGGTGAGTTCGCCCTTCTTGACGATCTTGGCGCGCTTGGCGGTGCTGGGCACCAGCTTGGCGGCACGCAGCGCAGCGAAGTCGATCTCGCCGGCTTCCAGCTTGTCCAGCTGGTACGACAGCACTTCGGCGCAATCCAGCTTCAGCTTGGAGCGGAAGCCGACCTTCGGCAGACGCTTGATCAGCGGCATCTGGCCGCCTTCGAACTTCGCCTTGATCTTGCCCTTACCGGCGCGCGCGAACGAACCCTTGTGGCCGCGACCGGCGGTCTTGCCCAGGCCGGAACCGATACCGCGGCCGACGCGGGTGCGCTCGGTGCGGGCGCCCTCGGCGGGCTTCAGTGTGTTGAGACGCATGTTGATTACTCCTCGACCTTGACGAGGTAGTGGACCTTGGCGATCAGACCGCGCACCTGCGGGCTGTCCTTCAGTTCACGCACATCGTTGAGCTTGTTCAGGCCCAGCGCCTTCACCGACAGGCGGTGACGCGACTGGGAACCACGCAGGCCGCGCACCAGGCGCACCTTGACGGTCTTGTTGGACTCGTTAGCCATTGAGGAGTTCCTCCACCTTCTTGCCGCGCTTGGCCGCGATGCGGGTCGGCGACTGCATGTCGCTCAGGCCCTTCAGCGTGGCGCGAACCAGGTTGATCGGGTTACGCGAACCGACGGCCTTGGCCAGCACGTTCTTCACGCCCACCGCTTCCAGCACAGCGCGCATGGCGCCGCCGGCGATGACGCCCGTACCTTCCGAGGCGGGCTGCATGAACACGCGCGCCGCGCCGTGGCCGGCCTTGACCGGGTGCCACAAGGTGCCGTTGTTCAGATCGACGTTCAGCATGCCCTTGCGGGCATATTCCATCGACTTCTGGATGGCGACCGGCACTTCGCGCGCCTTGCCATAACCGAAACCGATCTTGCCGTTGCCGTCGCCCACCACCGTCAGTGCGGTGAAGGTGAACTGGCGACCGCCCTTGACGGTCTTGCTGACGCGGTTGACCGCGACCAGCTTCTCGATCATGCCGTCGTCGACTTTCTCTTCGCGGTTGCGGTCGCGATCGCGACCCCGCGGCTGACGTTCTTCTGCCATTGCTTGAATTCCTTGGTTGATGAGGTATGTACGGCTTGGCCGCTTATGGTTGTGGTGTGGAGCGGTGGAGCCACGGCCGTCACAGAAGGGCGGCCGCGCCCGGCGCTACCTGCGCCGGCAGGACAAGGCATGGGGTCGCCCCCATGCCTTTCAAGCTTAGAACTGCAGGCCGCCTTCGCGGGCTGCGTCGGCCAGCGCCTTGATGCGACCGTGGTAGCGGTAGCCCGAGCGGTCGAACGCGACCTTCTCGATGCCCGCGGCCTTGGCGCGCTCGGCGATGATCGAACCGACGCGGGCGGCCGCGTCGCTGTTCTTGCCGTTCTTCAGGCCGTCCTTCACGTCGGCCTGCAGCGTATTCGCCGACGCGATGACCTTGGCGCCATCGGCGGTGAACAGCTGGGCGTAGATGTGCTGGCCGGTGCGCAGCACCGACAGGCGCGGCACGCCGAGCTCTCGGATGTGCGCGCGGGTCGACTTGGCGCGACGCAGGCGGGCGGTGTTCTTGATGCTCATGATCTGGTTCCTCGAAGCCGAAAGCCCGGTTAGGCCTTCTTCGCTTCCTTGCGGATGATGGTTTCGTCGGAGTACTTCACGCCCTTGCCCTTGTAGGGTTCCGGCGGACGGAAACCGCGGATCTTGGCGGCGACTTCACCAACGCGCTGCTTGTCGGCACCCTGGACCAGGATTTCGGTCTGGGTCGGGGTGACGATGGTGATGCCTTCCGGGGTCTTGAACAGCACCGGATGCGAGAAACCCAGCGACAGGTTCAGGTCCTTGCCCTGCATCGCGGCGCGGTAACCCACGCCGACCAGCTCGAGCTTGCGCTCGAAGCCTTCCGACACGCCCTTGACCATGTTGGCCAGGATCGCGCGGATGGTGCCGGTGAGGGCGTCGTCGGCCGGGGTCACCGGCGACAGGTTCGCCACGCCATTGTCGATGTTGAGATCGACGCCGGCCGGCTTGGCGATGGACAAGGTGCCCTTCGGGCCCTTGACGTTGAGGGTTTCGCCCTGGACGGTCAGTTCGACGCCCTTCGGGAGATTGATCGGCTTCTTGGCTACGCGGGACATGTGTGGGCTCCTTCGCTTAGGCCACGAAGCACAGGACTTCGCCACCGACGCCGGCCGCACGGGCCTGCGCATCGGTCATGATGCCCTTCGAGGTGGAGATGATGGCGACGCCCAGGCCACCGAGGACCTTGGGCAGTTCAGCCTTGCCACGGTACTGGCGCAGGCCCGAACGGGACACGCGGCTCAGCTTCTCGATGACCGGCTTGCCTTCGAAATACTTCAGGACGATCTCGAGCTCGGCCTTGTTGTTCTCGGTCTTCGTCACGCGGACGTCGCCGATATAGCCTTCCGCCTTCAGGACGTTGGCGATCGAGGTCTTGATCTTGGAGGACGGCATCTTCACCGTCTGCTTGCCAACAGCGGCGGCATTGCGAATGCGCACCAGCATGTCGGCGATGGGATCAGTCATGCTCATTAGAGTCTGCCTTATGAGTAGCACCGATATCCGCTTTCGCGAAAATCTAGGTTGTGCCTGGACACCCCCAGGTAGGGTGGCGGATCGACCGCCCTCCCCGGCCAAAGCCGTGGGAGCCGAACATTGTACAGCAACAAGTCCGGCATGTGCCGGACTTGTCTTCCACCTCCGTGCGACCCCTTGAAGGTGTCGCCAGGAGTCGCTGTTACCAGCTGGCCTTGCGCAGGCCCGGCACGTCGCCGTTCATCGTCGCCTTGCGCAGCATGTTGCGGCCGAGGCCGAACTTGCGGTACACGCCACGCGAACGACCGGACAGCTCGCAGCGGTTGCGCTGGCGGCTCGGCGACGAGTCGCGCGGCAGCTTCTGCAGCTTGGTCACCGCGTCGATCTTGTCTTCGTACGACGCGTCCTGGCTGGAGATGATCTTCTTCAGCGCTTCACGCTTGGCGGCGTACTGCTTGGCCAGCTTTTCCCGCTTGATGTCGCGGTTGACCATCGAGGTCTTTGCCATGATGTCTTTTTCCTAGCGAATCAGTTGCGGAACGGGAACTTGAACGCTTCGAGCAGCGCCTTTGCTTCGGCGTCGTTCTTGGCGGTGGTCGTGATGGCGATATCCATGCCGCGGATCGCGTCGACGGCGTCGAAATCGATTTCCGGGAAGATGATCTGTTCCTTCACGCCCATGTTGTAGTTGCCGCGACCGTCGAACGAACGGCCGGACACGCCACGGAAGTCGCGGACGCGCGGCAGCGAGATGCTGATCAGGCGGTCCAGGAATTCGTACATCTTGGCGCGACGCAGGGTGACCTTGCAGCCGATCGGCCAACCATCGCGGATCTTGAACGAAGCCACCGACACGCGGGACTTGGTCGTGATCGGCTTCTGGCCGGTGATCTTGGCCAGGTCGGCCACGGCGTTTTCCAGGATCTTCTTGTTGGTCGCCGCTTCACCCACACCCATGTTGATGGTGATCTTGGTGATCTTCGGCACTTCCATCGGATTGGTGTAGCCGAACTTCTTCATCAGAGCCGGCGCCACTTCTTCCTTGTAGATTTTTTCGAGACGGGTGGTCATGTCCTCATTCCTCAGGCGTCGAGCGCCTCACCGCTGGAGCGGAACACACGCAGTTTGCGTCCATCCTCCAGCACCTTGAAACCGATACGCTCGCCCTTGCCCGTCGCCGGGTTGAACAGCGCGACATTGGAGATGTGGATCGAGCGTTCGCTCTCCACCACGCCACCCGCGACACCGGCTTGCGGGTTCGGCTTGGTGTGGCGCTTGACGACATTGACGTTGGAGACGACCACGCGGTCGCCATCAACGCGCACCACGTCGCCCTTCTTGCCCTTGTCCTTGCCGGTGATAACGACGACCTGGTCGCCCTTCTTGATACGGTTAGCCATTTCTATGTCCTCCGCTCAGAGCACTTCAGGCGCGAGCGAAACGATCTTCATGAACTTCTCGGAACGCAGCTCGCGGGTCACGGGCCCGAAGATGCGGGTACCGATCGGCTCCTGCTTGTTGTTGAGCAGCACGGCGGCGTTGCCATCGAAGCGGATCAGCGAACCGTCCGGGCGGCGAACGCCCTTGCGGGTACGCACGACCACGGCGTCGTAGACTTCGCCCTTCTTGACCTTGCCGCGCGGAATGGCGTCCTTGACGGTCACCTTGATGATGTCGCCGATGCCGGCGTAACGGCGCTTCGAGCCGCCCAGCACCTTGATGCACATCAGTTCCTTGGCGCCGGAGTTGTCGGCCGCGTCAAGGTAGCTCTGCATCTGGATCATGATTCAGATCTCCTTTTATTCAGCCGCGCGGGTGATGATTTCCACCACGCGCCAGTTCTTGGTCTTGGACATCGGGGCGATCTCGGTCACGCGCACCACGTCGCCTTCCTTGCAGCTGTTGTCCGCGTCGTGCGCGTGCAGCTTCGTGGAACGCTTGATGTACTTGCCGTACAGGGCGTGCTTGACCTGACGCTCCACCAGGACGGTGACCGTCTTGTCCATCTTGTTGCTGACGACGCGGCCTTCGATGGTGCGTTGCGCTTTGTCTTTGTTATCGCTCATCTTGGTCGCTCCTTACTTCTGGCTGCCCAGCAGGGTCTTGACGCGAGCGATCTCGCGGCGGACCCGGCGGGTTTCATGCGTCTTCGGCAGCTGGCCGGTCACCTTCTGCATGCGCAGGGAGAATTGCTCCTTGCGCAGCTCGGTCAGGTGGGCCTTCAGCTCGTCAGCCGATTTCTCGCGGAGTTGCTTGAGTTCCATTAGCGCACCGTCCGGGTCACGAAAGTGGTGGTGACCGACAGCTTGGCAGCGGCCAGGCGGAACGCCTCGCGCGCGATGTCCTCACTGACGCCTTCGATTTCATAGATCATGCGGCCCGGCTGGATCTGGGCGACCCAGTATTCGACGTTGCCCTTACCCGAACCCATTCGGACTTCGATGGGCTTCTTGGTGATCGGCTTGTCGGGGAACACACGGATCCACATCTTGCCGCCGCGCTTGACGTAGCGGCTGATCGAGCGGCGAGCCGCTTCGATCTGGCGCGCGGTCAGCTGACCGTGCGCCGTGGCCTTCAGGCCGTACTCGCCGAAACTGACGAGGTTACCGTTCCAGCTCAGGCCTTCGTTCCGGCCCTTGTGCATCTTGCGGTATTTGGTTCGCTTGGGTTGCAACATGATTGATTACCTCGCGTCGCGGTCACGAGCCGGGCGCGACGGACGTTCGCTGCGCTCGGGGCGCGCGTCGTCCTGCTTCTCCTGACCCACCTGGCTGAAATCGAAGATTTCGCCCTTGTAGACCCACACCTTGATGCCGATGATGCCGTAGGTGGTCTTCGCCTCGGCAAAACCGTAATCGATGTCGGCACGCAGCGTGTGCAGCGGCACGCGGCCTTCGCGGTACCACTCCGAACGGGCGATTTCCGCACCGTTGAGGCGGCCAGCCACGTTGACCTTGATGCCCAGGGCACCGAGGCGCATCGCATTGCCCACGGCGCGCTTCATCGCGCGACGGAACATGATGCGGCGCTCCAGCTGCTGCGCGATCGACTCGGCCACCAGCTGGGCGTCCAGCTCGGGCTTGCGCACTTCGGTGACGTTGATGTGCGCCGGGACGCCCATCAGGTCGCTCACTTCCTTGCGCAGCTTCTCGATGTCCTCACCGCGCTTGCCGATCACCACGCCCGGACGGGCGGTGTGGATGGTCACGCGGGCCGTCTTGGCCGGACGCTCGATCAGGATCTTGGAGATACCGGCCTGGGCCAGCTTCTTGCGAAGCATCTCGCGCACCTTGAGGTCCGCGGCCAGGTAGTCGGCGTAGTCGCGCTTGTTGGCGAACCACTTGGAATTCCAGTCCTTGGCGATGCCCAGGCGGATGCCGGTCGGATGAACTTTGTGACCCATACTTATTTGCCCTCGCCCACGACCACGGTGATGTGGCTGGTGCGCTTAAGAATGCGGGTACCACGACCCTTGGCACGGGCCATGAAACGCTTCAGCACCGGACCTTCGTCGACCATGATGGTCTTGACCTTCAGCTCGTCGACGTCGGCGCCCTGGTTGTTCTCGGCGTTGGCGATGGCGGACTCCACGACCTTCTTGATCAGGTGGGCAGCCTTCTTGTCCGAGAACTTCAGCAGGTTGACGGCGCGTTCGGCCGGCAAGCCACGCACCTGGTCAGCGACCAGGCGGGCCTTCTGGGGGGAGATGCGCGCGGTGCGCAGGATGGCTTTCGCTTCCATGGTCATCTCTCCTTACTTCTTGCCGCCGGCTTTCTTGTCGCCACCGTGACCCTTGAAGGTACGGGTGACGGCAAACTCGCCGAGCTTGTGGCCGACCATGTTCTCGTTAACCAGCACGGGAACGTGGTTCTTGCCATTGTGGATGGCGATCGTGAAGCCCACCATTTCCGGCAGGATCATCGAACGGCGCGACCAGGTCTTGATCGGCTTCTTGCTGCCGCCCGCGGCCTCCACCTTCTTGACGAGGTGGTGATCGACGAACGGGCCCTTCTTGAGTGAACGTGCCATGGTCGATTAGCCCCTACGATCGCGGACGATGAATTGCTGCGTGCGCTTGTTCTTGCGCGTCTTGTAACCCTTGGTCGGCACACCCCAGGGGGTGACCGGATGCGGGTTGCCCTGGCCGGCCTTCGCCTCACCACCACCGTGCGGGTGGTCGACGGGGTTCATGGCCGCACCGCGGACGGTCGGCTTGACGCCGCGCCAGCGCTTGGCGCCAGCCTTGCCGAGCTTCTCCAGGCTGTGCTCGTCGTTGCCGACTTCGCCCACCGTGGCGCGGCACTCGACCTGCACCTTGCGCATTTCGCCGGAGCGAAGACGCAGCGTGGCGAAACCCTGCTCGCGAGCGACCAGCTGCACGGCGGCGCCAGCGGCGCGGGCGATCTGCGCGCCCTTGCCGGGCTTCAGTTCGATGCCGTGGACCGTCGTACCGACCGGGATGTTGCGCAGCGGCAGCGTGTTGCCGGCCTTGATCGGCGCATCGCTACCCGCGATGACCTGGTCACCGGCCTTCAGGCCCTTGGGGGCGATGATGTAACGACGCTCGCCATCGACGTAGCACAGCAGCGCGATGTGCGCGGTGCGGTTGGGATCGTATTCGATCCGCTCCACGCGCGCCGGAATGCCTTCCTTGTCGCGCTTGAAGTCGATGAGACGGTAGTGCTGCTTGTGGCCACCGCCGATATGACGGGTGGTGATGCGACCGTGGTGGTTGCGACCACCGGACTTGCTCTGCTTTTCCAGCAGCGCAGCATGCGGGGCACCCTTGTGCAGGTCAGGCGTCACCACGCGGACCGCCGAACGGCGACCGGGGGAGGTGGGTTTGAATTTCATCAATGGCATGTGGGTCTACCTCAGGCCTTGGCCGACACGTCGATGGCCTGACCATCGGCCAGACGCACGTACGCCTTGCGCCAGTCGCCGCGGCGGCCGGCGCGGTTACGGAAGGACTTGTTCTTGCCCTTCACGTTGACCACGTTGACCGTCTCGACCTTGACGTCGAACAGCTGCTCGACCGCGGCCTTCACATCGGCCTTGGTGGCATCGTTCGAGACTTCGAAGACGTATTGGTTGGAGAGTTCCTGCAGGCGCACGGTCTTCTCGGAGACGCGCGGAGCACGCAGCACGGCAAAAATCTTTTCGTTGCTGATCATGCCAGCCACTCCTCGATCTTCTTGACGGCGTCGGCCGTGATCAGCACCGAGTCGGCACCGACCAGCGCCGCCGGATCCAGGCCCTGCACGTCGCGCACTTCCACATAGGGAAGGTTGCGGGCGGACAGGTACAGGTGCTCGGAAGCATCCTCGGTGACGATCAGCGGACGCTTACCCAGGTCCAGGCCCTTCAGCTTCTCGATCAGGGCGCTGGTCTTGGTGGCGTCCACGTCGAACGCTTCCACGACCTTCAGGCGGTTCTGGCGGTTCAGTTCGGACAGGATCGAGCTGATGGCCGCGCGGTACATCTTGCGGTTGACCTTCTGCGCGAAGCTGCGCGGCTTCGCCGCGAACGTCACGCCGCCGCCGACGAAGATCGGCGCGGTCAGGGCGCCGTGACGAGCACCGCCACCCTTCTGCTTCTTGGACTTCTTGGTGGTGCCGTTGACTTCGGCGCGCGTCTTCTGCGCCTTGGTGCCGGCACGACCGGCGTTGCGGTAGGCAACGACGACCTGGTGGACCAGATCCTCGCTGAATTCACGGCCGAACACGTCGTCGGAGACCGACAGCTTGTTGGCGCTACCTGTAATGGCTAGTTCCATGGTCGTTCTCCTCAACCCTTGCTCGCCGGACGCACGATCACGTCGCCACCCGGCGCACCCGGCACGGCGCCGCGAACGGCGATGAGGCCGCGCTCGGCGTCCACGCGGACGACTTCCAGGTTCTGCGTGCTCTGCTGCACGGCACCCATGTGGCCCGACATCTTCTTGCCCGGGAACACGCGACCCGGCGTCTGGCGCTGACCGAGCGAACCCGGCGAGCGATGCGACAGCGAGTTACCGTGGGTGGCGTCACCCATGGTGAAGTTCCAGCGCTTGATGGTGCCCTGGAAGCCCTTACCCTTGGTCACGCCCTGGACGTCGACCTTCTGGCCGACTTCGAAGATGTCAGCCTTGATCTCGCCGCCAATGGCGAAATCGCCCAGCTTGTCGGCTTCGACGCGCAGCTCCCACAGGCCGCGACCGGCTTCGACCTTGGCCTTGGCCAGGTGACCGGCGACGGGCTTGGTGATCAGCGAGGCGCGACGCGAACCCACGGCAACCTGCACGGCGCTGTAGCCGTCGGCTTCCGGGGTCTTGATCTGGGTGATGCGGTTTGGGGTGGCTTCGATCAGCGTCACCGGAATGGACTTGCCGTCCTCGGTGAACACTCGGGTCATGCCAGCCTTGCGGCCGACGAGACCCAACGAATATTTCTTCGCGGTCATGGTCGTGGGCCTCAGGTCAGCTTGATCTGAACGTCGACGCCGGCAGCCAGTTCGAGCTTCATCAGCGCGTCCACGGTCTTGTCGTTGGGGTCGACGATGTCGAGCACGCGCTTGTGCGTGCGGGTCTCGTACTGGTCGCGCGCGTCCTTGTCGACGTGCGGGGAAACCAGGATGGTGTAGCGCTCGATCTTGGTCGGCAGCGGGATCGGGCCGCGCACTTGCGCGCCGGTCCGCTTAGCCGTCTCGACGATCTCGCTGGCCGAGCGGTCGATCAAACGATGATCGTACGCCTTGAGCCGGATTCGGATCTTTTGGTCCGCCATGACGGAAATTTCCTTCGTTAAAGAGCGACGGGCGCGGCCTCTGGGATGCCTTGCCCCGGTTAGTCCAAGCTGATCCAGTCCCCACCACCCGCGAGTACTCCACGGATGGAAAGCGCCTGAATCGGCTGGGGATTCTTCCTGAAAAACAAGGCAGGCCGGTAAACCGGCCCGCCCAGACATGAAAGTATAGGACGCGTGACATATCCCGTCAACCACCGGGACGCCCTGCCCGGCCGAAGGCCTGCAGGATGGCACGCGACACTCCGTGTCTGGCGAACACGAGGCGCTTCCTGCACCTCTTTTCGCGGTAGGCCGGCCTCCTCCCAGGGGGCGCCGGCGGGTATTGCGATCCTGAATAGCGGGTCGCTATTCGGGGGCCGGCATTGTAGCCGTACGGCGCGCGCGCCGCAAGCGGTTGATGCCGGCGACCTGCGCTTCAGCGCAGGCCTATCCACGTCGTTGCGTGCCGCGCGCAAAGGCGCGACACGCTAGGCGCAGGGGCTTACTTGATGATCTTGGCCACCACGCCGGCGCCGACCGTACGGCCGCCTTCGCGGATCGCGAAACGCAGGCCTTCGTCCATCGCCACCGGGTTGATCAGGGTGACCACCATCTTGATGTTGTCGCCCGGCATCACCATCTCCACGCCTTCCGGCAGGGTCACGGCGCCCGTGATGTCGGTCGTGCGGAAGTAGAACTGCGGACGGTAGCCCTTGAAGAACGGGGTGTGACGGCCGCCTTCGTCCTTGCTCAGCACGTAGACTTCGGACTCGAACTCGGTATGCGGGGTGATCGAACCCGGCTTGGCCAGCACCTGGCCACGCTCCACGTCGTCACGCTTGGTGCCGCGCAGCAGCAGACCGGCGTTGTCGCCCGCCTGGCCCTGGTCCAGCAGCTTGCGGAACATTTCCACGCCCGTGACCGTGGTCTTCTGGGTCGGACGGATACCGACGATTTCGATTTCCTCGCCCACCTTGATCACGCCGCGCTCGATACGGCCGGTCACCACGGTGCCGCGGCCCGAGATCGAGAACACGTCTTCCACCGGCATCAGGAACGGCTTGTCGACGTCACGCTCCGGGGTCGGGATCCAGGTGTCCAGCGCATCGACCAGCCTCAGGATCGCCGGCACGCCGATCTCGCTCTGGTCGCCTTCCAGCGCCAGGCGGGCCGAGCCCGAGATGATCGGGGTGTCGTCGCCCGGGAACTCGTACTTGCTCAGCAGTTCGCGGACTTCCATCTCCACCAGCTCCAGCAGCTCGGCGTCGTCCACCATGTCGGCCTTGTTCAGGAACACGACGATGTACGGCACGCCGACCTGGCGCGACAGCAGGATGTGCTCGCGCGTCTGCGGCATCGGGCCGTCAGCGGCCGAGCACACCAGGATCGCGCCGTCCATCTGGGCAGCACCGGTGATCATGTTCTTCACGTAGTCGGCGTGGCCCGGGCAATCCACGTGCGCGTAGTGGCGCGAAGCAGATTCATACTCCACGTGCGCCGTCGAGATCGTGATGCCGCGCGCCTTCTCTTCCGGCGCCGCGTCGATCGCGTCGTATGCCTTGAACTCGCCACCGAAACGCTCCGCGCCGATCTTCGTCAGCGCCGCCGTCAGCGTCGTCTTGCCGTGGTCAACGTGACCAATCGTGCCCACGTTCACGTGCGGCTTGGTGCGTTCGAATTTACCCTTTGCCATTGTCTTCTACCTTTTTATCTGTGATTCGTGACGGGAACGCCGGGAGGCACTACAGGCCTCCCGACCCCACTCAGTTCTTCTTGATGACTGCGTCTGCGATGTTCGCCGGCGCTTCAGCGTAGTGGTCGAACTCCATCGAGAACGTGGCGCGACCCTGCGACATCGAACGCAGCGTGGTGGCGTAGCCGAACATTTCGCCCAGCGGCACCATCGCGGCGATCACCTTGCCGGACGGACTGTCGTCCTGACCCTGCAGGATGCCGCGACGACGGCTCACGTCGCCCATCACGTCGCCCAGGTAGTCTTCCGGGGTGACGATCTCGACCTTCATCATCGGCTCCAGCAGGACCGGCTGGGCCTTGCTGAAAGCTTCCTTGAACGCCATCGAGCCAGCGACCTTGAACGCCATTTCGTTGGAGTCGACGTCATGGAACGAACCGTCGACCGCCTTGATGGCGATGTCGACCACCGGGAAGCCGGCCAGCGGGCCGCTCTTCATGGCGTCTTCGATGCCCTTGCCCGCAGCAGCGACGTATTCCTTCGGGACCACGCCACCGACGATGGCGCTCTCGTACGAGAAGCCCACGCCGCGCTCGACCGGCGACATTTCGATGACGATGTGGCCGTACTGGCCGCGACCGCCCGACTGACGCACGAACTTGCCGTCCTGCTTGACCGACTTGCGGATCGTCTCGCGGTACGCCACCTGCGGCTTGCCGACGTTGGCTTCCACGTTGAACTCGCGCTTCATGCGGTCCACCAGGATTTCCAGGTGCAGCTCGCCCATGCCCGAGATGATCGTCTGGCCGGATTCTTCGTCCGTCTTGACGCGGAACGAGGGATCTTCCTGCGCCAGGCGGCCGAGGGCCAGGCCCATCTTCTCCTGGTCGGACTTGGTTTTCGGCTCCACCGCCATCGAGATGACGGGCTCCGGGAACACCATGCGCTCCAGGGTGATGATGTGGTCGAGCGAGCACAGCGTATCGCCAGTGGTGACGTCCTTCAGACCCACCGCCGCGGCGATGTCGCCCGCGCGCACTTCCTTGATCTCGTCGCGCTGGTTGGAGTGCATCTGCAGGATGCGACCCACGCGCTCCTTCTTCGACTTGACCGGGTTGTACACCGCGTCGCCGGAGTTCAGCACGCCCGAATAGACGCGGAAGAACGTCAGCGAACCCACGAACGGATCCGTCATGATCTTGAACGCAAGCGCCGAGAACGGCTCGCTGTCGCCCGCCTTGCGGCTGTCTTCCTTCTCGTTCTCGTCGATGCCCTGCACCGGCGGACGATCGGTCGGCGACGGCAGCAGCTGGATCACGCCGTCCAGCATGGCCTGCACGCCCTTGTTCTTGAACGCGGAGCCACAGTAGACCGGAATCACTTCCACCTTCAGCGTGCGCTCGCGCAGGCCGGCGATGATCTCGGCTTCGGACAGGTCGCCCTCGTTGAGGTACTTGTCCATCAGCTCTTCGCTGGCTTCGGCAGCCGCTTCGACCATGAAGGCACGATCCGTCGCCGCCTTGTCGGCCAGCTCGGCGGGAATGTCGCGGTACTCGAACTTGGTGCCCTGAGAAGCGACATCCCAATGGATGTACTTCATCTTCAGCAGGTCGATGACGCCTTCAAAGCCGTCTTCGGCGCCGACCGGCACCTGCATCGGCACGGGGTACGCACCCAGACGGGTCTTCAACTGGTCCACGACCTTGAAGAAGTCGGCACCGGTACGGTCCATCTTGTTGACGAACGCAAGACGCGGCACGGCGTACTTGTTGGCCTGGCGCCACACGGTCTCGGACTGCGGCTGCACGCCGCCCACGGCGCACAGCACGAACACCGCGCCGTCGAGCACGCGCAGCGAACGCTCGACTTCGATGGTGAAGTCGACGTGGCCGGGGGTATCGATGATGTTGAAGCGGTGCTGCGGCAGCGACTTGTCCATGCCGGTCCAGAACGCCGTGGTGGCGGCGGACGTGATGGTGATGCCGCGCTCCTGCTCCTGCTCCATCCAGTCCATGGTCGCGGCACCGTCGTGCACTTCACCGATCTTGTGGCTGACGCCGGTGTAGAACAGGATGCGCTCGGACGTGGTGGTCTTGCCGGCGTCGATGTGCGCCATGATGCCGAAATTGCGGTAACGCTCGATGGGAGTGGTGCGAGCCACGACAGTCTCTCTTTTCTGATGGAGGGCCGGCGGGATGCCAGGGCCTTCCGTGGAGGGCGGATCTTCAGATGGCCGAATGCCGCCTTTCGGCGGCCTTCGGGGTCGGAACGCGGAAGCGCGTCCCAGGGGCACCTAGATGGTGCCGAAGGCCCTTGCTCGCAAGGGCCCGCAGGCCGTTACCAGCGGTAGTGCGCGAACGCCTTGTTCGCTTCCGCCATGCGGTGGGTTTCTTCACGCTTCTTGATGGCGCCGCCGCGGTTCTCGGAGGCATCCATCAGCTCAGCGGCCAGCTTGCGCGGCATGGAGTTCTCGCCGCGCTTGCGGGCGGACTCGATCAGCCAGCGCATCGCCAGCGCCATGCGGCGCGACGAACGCACTTCGACCGGCACCTGGTAGGTGGCGCCGCCGACACGGCGGGACTTCACCTCGACAGCCGGGGAGACGTTGTCCAGCGCCTTCTCGACCAGCTCGAGGGCATTGGGGTTCTTCTCGCCGATGACGTCCATGGCACCGTAGACGATCTTCTCGGCGACGGACTTCTTGCCACTCAGCATCACCATGTTGATGAAGCGGGCAATCGTCTGGCTACCGTGCTTGGGGTCCGGCAGGATTTCACGTTGGGGGGCAGAGCCTTTGCGCGACATGTTCGTTTATTCCTTAAGCCTTGGGACGCTTGGCGCCGTACTTGGAACGGCCCTGGCGACGCTTGGCGACGCCCGAGGCGTCCAGCGAGCCACGCACGGTGTGGTAACGCACGCCCGGCAGGTCCTTCACGCGGCCACCGCGCACGAGCACCACGGAGTGCTCCTGCAGGTTGTGACCCTCACCGCCGATGTAGCTGATGATCTCTTCCTGGTTGGTCAGGCGCACCTTGGCGACCTTGCGCAGAGCCGAGTTCGGCTTCTTCGGGGTCGTCGTGTAGACGCGGGTGCACACGCCGCGACGCTGCGGGCAGTTGTCCAGCGCGGGCGACTGGCTCTTGTACGTGGGGGCCTGCCGCGGCTTGCGGACCAGCTGATTGACGGTTGCCATAGTGGATTCTTCGTGTGAAGGCCGGAGCCTTGTTTGATATGAAAACGAAGGCAGGCCGTATGACGGCCCACCTAGACGGAAAAGTATAGCCGGCAACCCGCCCGACCGTCAACGCGACGGAGGTGGATGCCTGCCAACTGACTGCGATCCCGCCCTTCCTGGGCCGAAAACGAGGCGCATCCTGCGCCTCTTTTCGTGGTCTGGGGCGGCCCGGAGGCCGCCGGATGGTGCGTTTTAGCTGGCGCTGGACTCCTCGCCCGCCTCGTCGGCGGCGATCACCGGGGCCGCCGGAGCGGCCTCGCTGCTGCCGCCCGACAGGGCGTCCACCTCGGCCTCGGTCAGACCGGAGGCGTTGCGGCGGCGCTGGTTGTGGTACGCCAGGCCGGTACCGGCCGGGATCAGACGACCGACGATGACGTTCTCCTTCAGGCCGCGCAGGCTGTCGCGGGTGCCGCGGACGGCAGCCTCGGTCAGCACGCGGGTGGTTTCCTGGAAGGATGCCGCGGAGATGAACGACTCGGTGGCCAGCGATGCCTTGGTGATGCCCAGCAGCACCGGGTCGTACTTCGCCAGGATCTCATTGCGGGCCGCCAGCTTGGCGTTCTCTTCAATGAAGCGCTGCTTCTCGATCTGCTCGCCCGCCAGGAACTTGCTGTTGCCGGCGTCGGTGATTTCCACCTTGCGCAGCATCTGGCGAGTGATGACCTCGATGTGCTTGTCGTTGATCTTCACGCCCTGCAGGCGGTAGACGTCCTGGATTTCCTTGACCAGGTAGGCCGCCAGCGGCTCGACACCCAGCAGACGCAGGATGTCCTGCGGGCTCGGCTCGCCGTCCACGATGGTTTCGCCCTTGGCCACGTGCTCGCCTTCGAACACGATGATCTGGCGGAACTTCGGGATCAGCTCTTCGTGCTCGGAACCGTCGGTGTCCTTGATGATCAGGCGCTGCTTGCCCTTGGTGTCCTTGCCGAAGCTGATGACGCCGGAGCGCTCGGCCAGGATGGCCGGGTCCTTCGGCTTGCGGGCTTCGAACAGGTCGGCAACGCGCGGCAGACCACCGGTGATGTCGCGGGTCTTGGAGGCTTCCTGCGGCACCTTGGTGACCACGTCGCCCACGCCGACGGGTGCGCCGTCCTGCAGGTTGACGATCGAGCGCGGCGGCAGCAGGTACTGCGCCGGCAGGTCGGTACCGGGGATGCTCAGGTCCTTGCCGTCCTTGTCCACGATGCGGACGATCGGACGCAGGTCCTTGCCCTGCGAGCCGCGACGCTTCGGATCGGTGATCTCGCGCGAAGCGAGGCCGGTCAGGTCGTCGGTCTTCTCGATGACGGTGACGCCGTCGACGAAGTCGACGAAGCGCACGAAACCGGCGACTTCCGACACGATCGGGTGGTTATGCGGATCCCAGTTCGCCACGGCCTGGCCGGCGGTGATCTGGTCGCCGTCCTTGACGGTGATCGTCGCGCCGTAGGGCAGCTTGTAGCGCTCACGCTCGCGGCCATGGCCATCGAGCACCGACAGTTCGCCCGAACGCGAAACCGCGACCAGGCTGCCGTTGGCGTGTTCGACGAACTTGAGGTTGTTGAACTTGATCGAACCGGTCGTCTTGACGGTGATGTTGTCGACCGCCGCCGCACGCGATGCCGCACCACCGATGTGGAACGTACGCATGGTCAGCTGCGTGCCGGGCTCACCGATCGACTGCGCGGCGATGACGCCGACCGCTTCGCCGATGTTGACGATGTGGCCACGGGCCAGGTCGCGACCGTAGCAGTGCGCGCAGACGCCGAATTCGGATTCGCAGGTGATGGTGGAGCGCACCTTCAGGGACTGCACGCCGGCGTCTTCCAGCTTCTGCACCCAGGCTTCGTCCAGCAGCGTGTTGCGGGTGACGATCGGATCTTCGTCGTTGCCCGGCAGGAACACGTCCTCGGCCACGATGCGGCCCAGCACGCGGTCACGCAGCGGCTCGACCACGTCGCCGCCTTCCACGATCGGAGTCATGGTCAGGCCTTCGACGGTGCCGCAGTCGACCTCCGTGATCACCACGTCCTGCGCCACGTCGACGAGGCGACGGGTAAGGTAACCGGAGTTCGCGGTCTTCAACGCGGTATCGGCCAGACCCTTACGGGCACCGTGCGTGGAGTTGAAGTACTCCTGCACGTTCAGGCCTTCGCGGAAGTTCGCCTTGATGGGCGTCTCGATGATCGAACCATCGGGACGGGCCATCAGGCCGCGCATGCCGGCCAGCTGGCGGATCTGCGCCTGGCTACCACGGGCGCCGGAGTCGGCCATGATGTACAGCGAGTTCATCGACTTCTCGTTGATGGTCTCGCCCTTGGCGTTCTTCACCTTGTCGGTACCGATGGTGTCCATCATCGCCTTGGCGATGCGCTCATTGGTGCGCGACCAGATGTCGACCACCTTGTTGTAGCGCTCGCCGGCGGTGACCAGACCGCTCTGGTACTGCTCCTGGATCTCCAGCACTTCCTGCTCGGCTTCGCCCAGGATGCCCTTCTTCTCGGCCGGGATCAGCATGTCGTCGATGCCGATCGAGACGCCGGCGCGCGTGGCGTACGCGAAGCCGGTGTACATCAGCTTGTCGGCGAACACGACCGTGTCCTTCAGGCCCAGCATGCGGTAGCTGGAGTTGATCAGGCGGCTGATGGCCTTCTTGTTCAACTCGGTGTTGGCCAGCGCGAACGGCAGGCCTTCCGGCAGGATTTCGGCCAACAGCGCACGGCCGATCGTGGTGTCCACGATGCTGGTCTGCTTGCTGCGGTTGCCGTCCTCGTCGATCACGGTGCCGCTGATGCGGACCTTGACCTTCGCGTGCAGCTCGACGGCCCGGTTGTCGTAGGCGCGCTTGACTTCGGCGATGTTGGCGAACGCCATGCCCTCGCCCTTCTTGTTCTCCAAGGCGCGGGTCATGTAGTACAGACCCAGCACGACGTCCTGCGACGGCACGATGATCGGCTCGCCGTTGGCCGGCGACAGGATGTTGTTGGAGGACATCATCAGCGCGCGCGCTTCCAGCTGGGCTTCCAGCGAGAGCGGCACGTGGACGGCCATCTGGTCACCGTCGAAGTCGGCGTTGAACGCGGTGCAGACCAGCGGGTGCAGCTGGATGGCCTTACCTTCGATCAGCACCGGCTCGAACGCCTGGATGCCCAGGCGGTGCAGCGTCGGCGCGCGGTTCAACAGGACCGGGTGCTCGCGAATGACTTCTTCCAGGATGTCCCAGACTTCCGCTTCTTCGCGCTCGACCAGCTTCTTGGCGGCCTTGATGGTGGTGGCCAGGCCGCGACGCTGCAGCTTGGCGAACACGAACGGCTTGAACAGCTCCAGCGCCATCTTCTTCGGCAGGCCGCACTCGTGCAGGCGCAGGGTCGGGCCGACCACGATGACCGAACGGCCGGAGTAGTCGACGCGCTTGCCGAGCAGGTTCTGGCGGAAGCGGCCCTGCTTGCCCTTGATCATGTCGGCCAGCGACTTGAGCGGGCGCTTGTTGGTGCCGGTGATGGCGCGGCCGCGACGGCCGTTGTCCATCAGGGCGTCAACCGATTCCTGCAGCATGCGCTTTTCGTTGCGCACGATGATGTCCGGAGCGTTGAGCTCCAGCAGGCGGCGCAGGCGGTTGTTGCGGTTGATGACGCGGCGGTACAGGTCGTTCAGGTCGGAGGTCGCGAAGCGGCCACCATCCAGCGGCACCAGCGGACGCAGGTCCGGCGGCAGCACCGGCAGCACGGTCATGACCATCCATTCCGGACGGTTGCCCGACTCCAGGAACGCTTCCATCAGCTTGATGCGCTTGGTGAGGCGCTTCAGCTTGGTTTCGGAACCGGTGCTGGCGATTTCCTCGCGCAGGTTCACCATCTCGGCCTGCAGGTCGATCGTGCGCAGCAGGTCGTAGACGGCCTCGGCGCCCATGGCGGCGTCGAAATCATCGCCGTGCTCCTGGCGCGCCTGCATGAACTGTTCTTCGGTCAGCAGCTGGCGGCGCTCGAGCGAGGTCAGGCCCGGCTCGGTGACGACGTAGGCTTCGAAGTATAGCACGCGCTCGATGTCACGCAGGGTCATGTCCAGCATCAGGCCGATGCGCGACGGCAGCGACTTCAGGAACCAGATGTGCGCGACCGGGCTGGCCAGGTCGATGTGGCCCATGCGCTCGCGGCGCACCTTGGCCAGCGTCACTTCCGTGCCGCACTTCTCGCAGACGACGCCGCGGTGCTTCATGCGCTTGTACTTGCCGCACAGGCACTCGTAGTCCTTGATCGGGCCGAAGATGGCCGAGCAGAACAGGCCGTCGCGTTCGGGCTTGAACGTACGGTAGTTGATGGTTTCCGGCTTCTTCACTTCGCCGAAGGACCACGAACGGATCAGGTCCGGCGAGGCCAGCGCGATCTTGATCGCGTCGAAGTCCAGCGTCTGGCGCTGCTGGTTGAAGAGGTTGAGCAGGTCTTTCATTTTGTTTCTCCGTCAGGAGGAATCTTTGTCGGGGGCGGGTTGACCGTGTTCGGAAGGCGCGGAGGCGGCAGGCCGCTCCGCGCCGTTGCGATCAGTCTTCCAGTTCCATGTTGATGGCGAGCGAGCGGATTTCCTTCACGAGCACGTTGAAGGATTCCGGCATGCCCGCGACCATCTCGTGGGCACCATCGACGATGTTCTTGTACATCTGGTTGCGGCCCTGCACGTCGTCCGACTTGACCGTCAGCATTTCCTGCAGGGTGTGCGCCGCGCCGTAGGCTTCCAGCGCCCAGACTTCCATTTCACCGAAGCGCTGGCCACCGAACTGCGCCTTGCCGCCCAGCGGCTGCTGGGTGACGAGCGAGTACGGACCGGTGGAACGCGCGTGCATCTTGTCGTCCACCAGGTGGTTCAGCTTCAGCATGTGCATGTAGCCGACCGTGGTGTGGCGGTCGAACGCTTCGCCGGTGCGGCCGTCGAACAACTGGGTCTGGCCGCTGATCGGCAGGTCCGCGAGTTCGAGCATGTGCTTGATCTCGGTTTCCGCCGCGCCGTCGAACACCGGGGTGGCCATCGGCACGCCGTCGGTGAGGTTCTTGGCCAGCGCGATCAGTTCGGCGTCGCTGAACTGGTCCAGGTCCACGCGGTCCTCGCCCAGCTTCTGGTCGTGGTTGTAGATCTGGGTCAGGAACTTGCGCAGGTCGGCCACCTTGGCCTGGGCTTCCAGCATGCCCTGGATCTTCTTGCCCAGCCCCTTCGCAGCCCAGCCGAGGTGCACTTCCAGCACCTGGCCGATGTTCATACGCGACGGCACGCCCAGCGGGTTCAGCACGATGTCCACGGTCTCGCCGGTGGCCATGTACGGCATGTCCTCGACAGGCACGATGGTCGACACGACACCCTTGTTGCCGTGGCGGCCGGCCATCTTGTCGCCCGGCTGGATGCGGCGCTTCACGGCCAGGTAGACCTTGACCATCTTCAGCACGCCCGGGGCGAGGTCGTCGCCGGCGGTGATCTTGCCGCGCTTGTCGGCGAAGCGACGCTCGAACTCCTTCTCGTGCGCCTGGATCTGCATCTGGGCGCGCTCGATGGCGTCGGACGCGTCATCGTCCTTCATGCGCAGGGTGAACCACTCCGACTTCTTCAAGCCGTCGAGGTAGGCGTCGGAGATCGCGTCGCCCTTCTTCAGCGTACCCGGGCCGCCGTTGGCGACCTTGCCGACTAGCTGCGAGCGCAGGCGAGCGTAGATGGCGCCTTCCAGGATGCGGAACTGGTCGTCGAAGTCCTTCTTGACGCGCTTGATCTCGTTTTCCTCGATCTGGCGCGCACGCTTGTCCTTCTCGATGCCGTCGCGGGTGAAGACCTGCACGTCGATGACGGTGCCGTCCATGCCCGGGGGCACGCGCAGCGAGCTGTCCTTCACGTCAGAGGCCTTCTCGCCGAAGATCGCGCGCAGCAGCTTCTCTTCCGGGGTCAGCTGGCTTTCGCCCTTCGGCGTCACCTTGCCGACCATGATGTCGCCGGCGCGCACTTCGGCGCCGATGTACACCACGCCGCTCTCGTCGAGGCGGTTCAGCGCCTGCTCGGAGACGTTCGGGATGTCGGCGGAGATTTCCTCCGGCCCCAGCTTGGTGTCGCGCGCGACGCAGGTCAGCTCTTCGATGTGGATCGTGGTGTAGCGATCCTCTTCCACCACGCGCTCGGAGAGCAGGATGGAGTCTTCGAAGTTGTAGCCGTTCCACGGCATGAACGCGATCAGCATGTTCTGGCCCAGCGCCAGCTCGCCGATGTCGGTCGAGGGACCGTCGGCCAGCACGTCGCCGCGCGCGACCACGTCGCCCACGTTCACCAGCGGACGCTGGTTGATGCAGGTGTTCTGGTTGGAGCGCGTGTACTTGATCAGCGAATAGATGTCGACGCCGGCATCGGTTTCACCGGAGATTTCGACTTCGTTGACCTTGACCACGATGCGGCCGGCGTCGATCTGCTCGACCACGCCGCCACGGCGGGCGTTCACGGTCACGCCCGAGTCGCGCGCCACGGCGCGCTCGATGCCGGTACCGACCAGCGGCTTCTGCGCACGCAGCGTCGGCACGGCCTGGCGCTGCATGTTGGCGCCCATCAGTGCGCGGTTGGCGTCGTCGTGCTCCAGGAACGGCACCAGCGCCGCAGCGACCGACACGGTCTGCATCGGCGAGACGTCCATGTAGTCGACTTCGCTCGGCGGCTTCAGCAGCGATTCGCCCTGGTAGCGGCACGGCACGAACTGCTCGGTCAGGCGGCTCTTGGCGTCATGCAGCGCGTTGGCCTGCGCGATGACGTACTCGTTCTCTTCGATCGCCGACAGGTATTCGATCTCGTCGGTGATGGTGCCGTCCACGACCTTGCGGTACGGCGTCTCGAGGAAGCCATAGCTGTTGGTGCGTGCGTACACGGCCAGCGAGTTGATCAGGCCGATGTTCGGACCTTCCGGCGTCTCGATGGTGCAGACGCGGCCGTAATGGGTCGGGTGCACGTCGCGCACTTCGAAGCCGGCGCGCTCGCGGGTCAGGCCGCCCGGGCCGAGGGCCGACACGCGACGCTTGTGCGTGACTTCCGACAGCGGGTTGTTCTGGTCCATGAACTGCGACAGCTGCGAGGAGCCGAAGAACTCCTTGATCGCGGCGGCCACCGGCTTGGCGTTGATCAGTTCCTGCGGGGTCAGGCCCTCGGACTCGGCCATCGACAGGCGCTCCTTCACGGCGCGCTCGACGCGGACCAGGCCCACGCGGAAGACGTTCTCGGCCATTTCGCCGACCGAACGCACGCGACGGTTGCCCAGGTGGTCGATGTCGTCCACGGTGCCGCGGCCGTTGCGGATCTCGGTCAGGACCTTGATGACGTCCAGGATGTCCGAGGTCTCGCCCAGGCTGGCGACCAGGCGCTTGGCTTCTTCATCGTTGCGCGCGCCGAAGTACTTCTTGTCGTACAGCACGGCTTCGCCGGTGGTTTCCTTGCGGCCCACGCGACGGTTGAACTTCATGCGGCCGACGTTGGACAGGTCGTAGCGCTCGAAGGTGAAGAACAGGTTGTGGAACAGGTTCTGCGCGGCATCCTTGGTCGGCGGCTCGCCGGGACGCATCATGCGGTAGATCTCGACCAGCGCTTCGAGCTGCGTCTTGGTCGGGTCGATGCGCAGGGTGTTGGACAGGTACGGACCGCGATCCAGGTCGTTGACCCACAGCGTGCCCACGGCGTCCACGCCGGCCTTGCGGAACTTGGCCAGCTGGTCGTCGGTGATCTCGTCGTTGGCGGCAGCCAGCAACTCGCCGGTGTTGGCGTCGATCACGTCGTGCGACAGGATGCGGCCGACCAGGTATTCGTCCGGCACGGCCAGGGCGGCGATACCCGACTGTTCCAGCTGCTTCACGTGGCGTGCGGTGATGCGCTTGCCGGCTTCCACGATGACCTTGTCACCGTCGGCCAGGTCGAAGTTCAACGTCTCGCCGCGCAGGCGCTCGGCGACGAGCTCGAGCTGCACGCCTTCCGGCAGGATGTGGAAGGTGTTGACGTCGAAGAACTCGTTGAGCATTTCTTCGTTGTTGTAGCCCAGCGCGCGCAGCAGGATCGAAACCGGCAGCTTGCGGCGACGGTCGATACGCGTGAACAGCGCGTCCTTCGGGTCGAACTCGAAGTCCAGCCAGGAGCCGCGGTAAGGGATGATGCGGGCGCTGTACAGCAGCTTGCCCGAGCTGTGCGTCTTGCCACGGTCGTGGTCGAAGAACACGCCCGGCGAACGGTGCAGCTGCGACACGATCACGCGCTCGGTGCCGTTGACGATGAAGGTGCCGTTGTCGGTCATGAGCGGAATCTCGCCCAGATAGACCTCCTGCTCCTTCACGTACTTGATCGCCTTGGTGGACGACTCACGGTCGTAGATCACCAGGCGCACGGTCACGCGCAGCGGGGCGCCGTAGGACAGGCCGCGGTTGCGGCACTCGCGCTCGTCGAACACCGGCTCGCCGAGCTTGTAGCCGACGTATTCCAGCGCGGCATTGCCGCTGTAGCTGGCGATCGGGAAGACCGACTTCAGCGCAGCGTGCAGGCCCTTGTCGTCGCGCTTGGCGGGATCGGCGTGTTCCTGCAGGAATTCGCGGTAGGAATCGACCTGGATGGCCAGCAGGAACGGGACCTCGAGGATCGACCGCTGCTTGCCGAAATCCTTGCGGATGCGCTTCTTTTCGGTGAACGAATATGTCGTCATGTGACTGTGCCTTTGGCAGCGTGGGGCGCGCGTCCGCGACCTCACGGGGGGACATTCTTTCGAACGGGTGAATTTTCAGTTGGAAGTCGCTGGTATTGCCGGCACCAGCACGCCTTCTGCCGCTACTTCCAACTACAAACTCGCATTTACATCACTGCGTCTTGAAACGACCGAAGGCCAGGGGCTTTCGCCCCCGGCCTCGGGTTGTCGCCTGAGCAATCCGGCGACGGATACGACTTACTTGACTTCGACGCTCGCACCAGCGGCTTCGAGTTCCTTCTTGAACTTGTCGGCGTCTTCCTTCGACACGGCTTCCTTCAGGACGCCGCCGGCCTCGGTGAGGTCCTTGGCTTCCTTCAGGCCCAGGCCGGTGATGGCGCGAACGGCCTTGATCACGTCGACCTTCTTGGCGCCGGCGTCCTTCAGGACGACGGTGAATTCGGTCTGCTCTTCGACCGGGGCGGCGGCGGCGGCCGGACCGGCAGCGGCGACGACCGGGGCGGCGGCGGAGACGCCGAACTTCTCTTCGATGGCCTTGACCAGCTCCATCACTTCCATCAGGGTCTTGCCGGCAATGGCGTCGACGATCTGTTCGTTGGAAAGGGACATTGTGTTTACCTTTGGAAATTATCTGGGATTAGGGTTCGTAGAACCGTAGAAGACGTCGAATCAGGCTTCGGCCGGGGCTTCGGCAGCGGCTTCCGCCGGTGCTTCGCCACCACCCTGCTTGTCGGCCACGGCCTTGACGGCGCGGGCGAACATCGAGGCCGGTTCGGCCAGGACGCGGGCCAGCATGGCCAGGGCCTGATCGCGGGTCGGCAGCGACGCCAGGACTTCCACATGGCTGGCCGGATACAGCTGACCACCCACGGAGACGACCTTCGGCTGCAGCTTGTCGTTACCCTTGGCGAATTCCTTGATCAGGCGACCGGCAGCGCCGGGCTCCTCGGTCGAAAACGCATACAGCAGCGGACCGACGAGCTTGTCCTGGACAACCTCGAACTCGGTACCGGCCACGGCACGCACGGCCAGCGTGTTCTTGACAACTTTCAAGTACACGCCGGTCTCGCGGGCCTTCTTGCGCATCGCGGTCATCTGACTGACCGTGGTGCCTGCGTATTCGGCGGCGACCAGGGAGTGCGCCTTGGCGGCGACGTCTGCCAGTTCGGCGACTACTTCTTGCTTCTGGGACAGATTGAGAGCCATACACTCCTCACTTATTGACTCCGCTCGCGGCTCCTGCCGTTCGCGGTCCTGGACGGCACCCCTCCGTGGGTACCGGGGACGCAGAGGTCCCGGCGGTGGCCTGTCTGACTGGCGACCTGACGGTCGTGCTCCAGAAAACTTCCAGAAGGCGGCACCATCTACGCAGGCACATCCCCCGAGGGGAATGGATTAAGCGATCCCGCTAGCCACGACGGCGATTCCCTGCCAGCACGAGCTTCCCTGCCCGTCGTCGTTGCGCGCTGACCGCACCTGCGGTCTTTGACGGCTGTCGCTCGCACCGGTCTCCCGGCCTGGGCGACTGCCCTCAAAATTCGTTGCGCCCTGCCCCGCGTCGCGAGGCAGGGGTGATGCGATTACTTCAGGGACAGCGAGGACTGGTCCACGGTCACGCCGGGGCCCATGGTCGAGCTGACCGAGATCTTCTGCAGGTACTGGCCCTTGGAGGTGGCCGGCTTGGCCTTCACCAGGTCGATCAGCAGCGCCTGCAGGTTCGACTTCAGCGCTTCGTCGTCGAAGCTCGCCTTGCCGATCGTGCAATGGATGATGCCGGCCTTGTCGGTGCGGTAGCGCACCTGGCCCGACTTGGCGTTCTTCACCGCCTCGGCCGGGTTCGGCGACACGGTGCCGACCTTCGGGTTCGGCATCAGGCCGCGCGGGCCCAGGACCGTACCCAGCTTACCGACCACGCGCATCGCGTCCGGCGTGGCGATGACCACGTCGTAGTTGATGTCGCCGGCGAGCATCTTCTCGGCCAGGTCGTCCATGCCGACGGCCTCGGCGCCAGCGGCGGCGGCTTCGTCAGCCTTCGCGCCGGCCGGGGCGAACACCGCCACGCGGACCGACTTGCCGGTACCGGCGGGCAGCACGGTGGAACCGCGCACCTGCTGGTCGGACTTCTTGGCGTCCACGCCCAGGCGCACGGCGACGTCCACGGACTCGACGAACTTGGACTTGACCGCGGTCTTGATGATCTTCAGGGCCTCGTCAATGGCGTATGCCTTGCCGGGGGTCACGGCGGCCAGTATGGCCTTCTGTCGCTTGTTCTGTGCCATCTCTTAACCCTCTACCGTCAGGCCCATGGAGCGGGCGGAACCCGCGATCGTGCGCACCGCTGCGTCCAGGTCGGCCGCGGTCAGGTCGGGTTCCTTCGCCTTGGCGATGTCCTCGAGCTGCTTGCGGGTGACCTTGCCCACCTTCTCGGTGTTGGGGCGCTTGGAGCCGGACGTGATGCCGACGGCCTTCTTCAGCAGGATCGACGCCGGGGGCGTCTTCGTGATGAAGGTGAAGGTACGGTCGGAATAGGCCGTGATGACCACCGGAATCGGCAGGCCCGGCTCCAGCTTCTGCGTGGCGGCATTGAACGCCTTGCAGAATTCCATGATGTTCAGGCCGCGCTGACCCAGCGCAGGACCGACCGGCGGCGAGGGGTTGGCCTGACCGGCCTTCACCTGCAGCTTGATGTAACCGACAACTTTCTTTGCCATGTGAGTACTCTCCGGGTGCTAGCGCCTGTGAAGGCTCCCCATCGGACCGGGAAAATCACGCGTCCCGGCATCGCGTATCTCGAACGCGCCAATGGCCGCCCAAAGGCGGCCATGGCTCCTGCCCGGCCAGTCGTTCAGGGAGCCGCGCAGTATAACAGGGTTTTGGCGAGCCCGCTTGAGCGGGCCCGGCCGCCGGATCAGGCCTTCTCGACCTGCCCGAATTCCAGCTCCACCGGGGTGGAGCGGCCGAAGATCAGCACTGCGACGCGCAGGCGGCTCTTCTCGTAATTGACTTCCTCGACCACGCCGTTGAAGTCGTTGAACGGGCCATCGGTGACGCGCACCATCTCGCCCGGCTCGAACAGGACCTTCGGCTTCGGCTTCTCGACGCCTTCCTGGACGCGGTCGAGGATGGCCGCAGCTTCCTCGTCGCGAATCGGCAGGGGGCGGTCGGCGGTGCCACCAATGAAACCCAATACCTTGGAGGTGTCCTTTACAAGGTGCCAGCTCTCGCTGTCCATGCGCGGGATGCCGCCTTCGTCGTGGGTCTCGATCTGCACCAGCACGTAGCCGGGGAAGAACTTGCGCTCGGAACGACGCTTCTGGCCGGAGCGCATTTCCACGACTTCTTCGGTCGGGACCAGTACGTCGCCGAACTTCTCCTGCATGCTGTCGCGGACGATGCGGTCACGCAGGGCCTGGGCCACCGACTTCTCGAAGCCCGAATAAGCATGGACGACATACCAACGCTTCACTGAGGCGCTCTCCTTAACGGCCAAAATTCAAGAACAGCTCGATCGCCTTCTGGATGGCGAAATCAAAGCCGGCCAGGATCAGGCTGAGCAGGATGACCACCACGATGACCACCCACGTCGTGCGGGTCGCCTCTTCGCGGGTCGGCCACACGACCTTGCGCAGCTCAAAGCGGGATTCAGCCAGGAACTCGCGCGTATCGCGGCCCTTGGCGGTACCCAGGAACACCAGGGCACCTAACACGAGGCCCGCGACCACGGCGAGCGAACGCAGCGGCGTGGCCCATTGGCCATTGAAGAACCACCAGGCCACCAGGCCCGCCACGACCAGCGCAAGCGCCAGCACGTACTTGGCGATATCGCCCGCGGAGGTGGCGGTCGCTTTGGATTGTTCGACCTTGCTGTTCAAGTCAGTGTCGCTCTTTTGCTCTGGAGGGAGTGGCGGGAATCCCGCACTCCGCGGGGAAGGAAGTGGCACGCCAGGAGGGACTCGAACCCCCAACCTGCGGTTTTGGAGACCGCTGCTCTGCCAATTGAGCTACTGGCGTATCGATACAGCTACAACCTTCCCTTAGACGGCGAAGGCGGACCGAGGTTCCGGCCCGCCCTTCGCGCTATCCGGCGAACCCGTCGCCGGGACCGCAGGGGCTTACTTGATGATCTTGGCCACCACGCCGGCGCCGACCGTACGGCCGCCTTCGCGGATCGCGAAACGCAGGCCTTCGTCCATCGCCACCGGGTTGATCAGGGTGACCACCATCTTGATGTTGTCGCCCGGCATCACCATCTCCACGCCTTCCGGCAGGGTCACGGCGCCCGTGATGTCGGTCGTGCGGAAGTAGAACTGCGGACGGTAGCCCTTGAAGAACGGGGTGTGACGGCCGCCTTCGTCCTTGCTCAGCACGTAGACTTCGGACTCGAACTCGGTATGCGGGGTGATCGAACCCGGCTTGGCCAGCACCTGGCCACGCTCCACGTCGTCACGCTTGGTGCCGCGCAGCAGCAGACCGGCGTTGTCGCCCGCCTGGCCCTGGTCCAGCAGCTTGCGGAACATTTCCACGCCCGTGACCGTGGTCTTCTGGGTCGGACGGATACCGACGATTTCGATTTCCTCGCCCACCTTGATCACGCCGCGCTCGATACGGCCGGTCACCACGGTGCCGCGGCCCGAGATCGAGAACACGTCTTCCACCGGCATCAGGAACGGCTTGTCGACGTCACGCTCCGGGGTCGGGATCCAGGTGTCCAGCGCATCGACCAGCCTCAGGATCGCCGGCACGCCGATCTCGCTCTGGTCGCCTTCCAGCGCCAGGCGGGCCGAGCCCGAGATGATCGGGGTGTCGTCGCCCGGGAACTCGTACTTGCTCAGCAGTTCGCGGACTTCCATCTCCACCAGCTCCAGCAGCTCGGCGTCGTCCACCATGTCGGCCTTGTTCAGGAACACGACGATGTACGGCACGCCGACCTGGCGCGACAGCAGGATGTGCTCGCGCGTCTGCGGCATCGGGCCGTCAGCGGCCGAGCACACCAGGATCGCGCCGTCCATCTGGGCAGCACCGGTGATCATGTTCTTCACGTAGTCGGCGTGGCCCGGGCAATCCACGTGCGCGTAGTGGCGCGAAGCAGATTCATACTCCACGTGCGCCGTCGAGATCGTGATGCCGCGCGCCTTCTCTTCCGGCGCCGCGTCGATCGCGTCGTATGCCTTGAACTCGCCACCGAAACGCTCCGCGCCGATCTTCGTCAGCGCCGCCGTCAGCGTCGTCTTGCCGTGGTCAACGTGACCAATCGTGCCCACGTTCACGTGCGGCTTGGTGCGTTCGAATTTACCCTTTGCCAT